>CAWFHP010000010.1:0-283625 GCA_963815675.1 uncultured Acidobacteriota bacterium
CAAGCAATACGTTATGCGACTGCTGGCGGCGGAGGCCATTTGCTACCTACTCGTTAGATTCTGTACGTATTGCTTTTCCTGAATTGCAGTGATTACCGCAAGTTCAAGTACGACGAGGTGAACTACGGCGAGCTGCAGCTGCAGGCGGTACGCACAGGGGAACAGTGAGCGGCTGCTGCTTGCGTCGAACAAGCTGCAACCTGCAGGCAACGGGTGACTGGCAGACAGACCAAGACAGAACCTACTTTTCGCAGTTCGACATGAAATAAGAAGAAAATCCATTCACCAAGTATGCTCGATGCCTACGATTTCAAGGATTATGAGCCGCGCCAAGTCAAAAGCTCTCCTGGACATGGCCGGGCGCGCGTGCGAAGACCACAAGCTACCTGTTCGTCGAAGTCAACGAGCTGCTGGATGCGAGGCCCAGCACGCCCGGGTCCTAGGATTCTGTAAAGTGTGCAGCGCCGGCTGTCGCTGGATTTTCCAGCGACCTGTTCAAGAAAGGCTTTGCCTTCGACCGCATCCGAGGGAAATACGCGCGCTCGAACAGCAGCACGGGAACGCCTACACCAATGACCTGGTGATCAACGGGCCGGCGGGCAGAGATAGAGATCTCCTCGGTGGGGAGCACCAGACCGCGAACACGACGAACTCGTGATTAATGATGATGCCCAAGTGACGTCCCGCATTCCGCTGGCTGGTGCCCTCACCACAGCCCCATATGGGGCCGCCCTGCTGGTGGCAAGCCTGCTGGGTGATCAACTTGAGCAGGTGTCACGGTTTTCGCGCCACCCATCACCGGCCCCTGGTCCGATCCATTTCCGCCAAGGTCGAACTACCGTCGCGGAACCGGCCAATAAAACCCCTGCGAAGGATGAGTGAATAAAGCCCTGGTTCGAGCCAGGTTATAATGGCCCGGGTGCGGTGGTATGCTTTTCAGTAGACAGCACGACGATGGTTCATACCGTTCAGTGTCCATCCGGAAAGAATTAAACTCACCGCAGAGACGCAGAAAACGCAAAGTATTTGATTGTTTTTCGTTTAGAGCATTCAGCATTTACTATACGTTCTTTGCGTCTCTACAGGTGAAAACGGTGTTTATGAATACGAGTACTTACTGGAATACATGCACCAGACCAGGACAAACGATTCAATGACGGTAATACCTGTATGCCAGATGGCCTGCGGGCCCAAATCATCAAGGTGGCCAATCTGCTGGAGGCCGAGCGCTTGGATCGAACAGGCCGTCCACCACAAGGCGAAGCTGGTGATTTGCGCGAAAATTGCCTGGGCTGCGGCATATTGCGGAACTCGACAAGGTGGCGGCGTGCGGAAGCCGAGGAATCGGCGAGCAGTCCGAGATGCAGACCTTCTGTCCCCACGCGGGCCGCACAGCGAGCCGCACGTCAACGTCGGCGGAACATCCGCTTCCCGCGCACAGCGTAGGGAAGGTGCGTGCCGCCTGCCCTTTCGTTCGATCTGGCCGAGGGCCATGGCGCGGTCACCGCTATGACAAGATTCACCTTTTTTGATACCGAGATCGACAGCGATAGAGCAGGATGCACCCGAATCCGAAAGCATAACGAACCGCCGATGACCAAGGCTCATCAGTGGTCGACACGCCGTTCGGCCACGGGGCTGGCGGTCTGCTATGACCTGCGCTTCCAGGAACTGTTCAGGGCGAACAGCTTGGAGGGCGTGGAACTGCTGGCGCTGCCCGCCGCCTTTACGGCAATCACCACCGGCCGCGCGCACTGGGAAATGCTGGCTGGCACAGGCTATCGAGAACCTCTCTATGTCGCCGCGGCTGCGCGGGGCTGTGACCATCTGAGCGGGCGCGAGACGCATGGCCACAGCATGATCATCAATCCCTGGGGAACGGTGTTCGACGGCCGTCACCCGCGGGCCCGGGGTGGTGTGCGCGAACATCGACCCGAGCGCCTGGGGGCGGGGTCACCCCAGCATCCTGCATCGCCGTCTGGGATGCCCTGTGAGTACAGCGCCATGACAAACTTAGCCACGACGAATCTCGACATTGCCCGCCAGCGCCTGCTGGCCCCCGCCGGCGGACGAACAGGCGCTCGACCGGGTGTTCGGCAAGTGCTCGGGCATGCGGTCGACAGTGGCGATATCTATTTCCAGTCGACCCGCTACGAGTCGTGGCTGCTCGAGGACGGCATCGTCAAGGAAGGCACCCACAGCATCGAACAGGGCGCCGGGGTCCGGGCGATCAGCGGCGACAAGACGGCTTGGCCTATTCGGACGAGATAATGATGCCGGACCTGCTGGAGGCCTCGCCGGCGGCGCGCGCGATCGCCGGGCGGGGGAGGCCGGAGGTTGCAGGCCTGGCGCCGGGGCGAGGGGAATATCCTCTATCCGGCGATCGATCCGCTCGACGGGATGTCGGCGGAGTGGCGAGGGTGGCCGCGCCTTGCTGCGGGCGGGTGGATGCCGGGCACAGCGCGGACCCGCGCGTCAGGGAGAAGCGGGTGAGTCTCGCCGTGCGTGCACGAGGTGATCATGGTCGCGGTCAGCGGACGGCACACTCACCCAGCCAATATGTGCGTCCGCTGATCCACTTCCAACGTCTCAACGTCATCGTCGAGCAGAATGGCCGCCACAAGCAGGCGGGCGGGACACAGATCGCCTTCTTCATCGAGGGAGAGCAGGCCTTGGCTACGCGCGCGAGGCCGTACGCCAGGCGCTGGTCAACCTCGAGGCGGTGGAATGCGCCGGCCGGCGCCATGCCGGTGGTGCTGGGCCCCGGCTGGCCGCAATACGTATATGCGTGCCTCAACTCGTCGGTCTTGCTGAGCTCGACACCCAGCGCGAGGTGCGGGATGATCCAGCCGGTGAAGCCCGTCGTGCAGAGAAGCAGCATGACGAGAATCCAGATTCGAAGAGGTTCGCCGGACATCGTCTCCGGGGGCGACCAAAGAAGAACAAACGAGGCGGCATAGAGCGGCACGGACAGGAACATCCACGGGCGACGGCGGCCGAAGCGCGAGCGGGTGCCGTCCGAAAGCGAGCCCATCAGGGATCTGATACGGCGTCCCACACCCTGGAGATCGCGAGAAGTCCTCCCATCAAGGCCGGCGTGATGGCGAGCACGTCCGTTCCAAAGTTCAAGAAGTAGAACTGGATGAGAAGGTAGGTGGATGACGCCATCCCCGCGGGCAATCCGTAAGCGAGGACCGTTGAAACGTTGAGACGCGCTGAGGCATTCGATTCGGATTGCGTCACGTTCATCGCGCCTCCCGTCGACGCCCGGCTCGTTGCTCTCGAAGCGTGCTGGAGCGGAGTCGGCCAAGCTTACATCATGACAACCAGACCTGGGCGAAGGCACTCGCTTTTCAGGCGCGGGGCGGGCGCTTGGGCTGAGTCCCTTTCCGGGGCGAGGCCGTCCGGGTGCTTTGGCATTGATCCGGATCGTTCATGAAGCTGAAGAAGCGTGAGCGTCAGAGCGATCTCGGCGCTGGGCGGCGTCGGCATGGTAACGGCATATTCTCGGATTCTGAGAAAAGCAACCGACGCGCGGTCGGTACGGATAGCACGGCGGCGGGCAAATCCATAAACCACGACCTTCGCGCCGCTCAACCGGCTCGAGGATCCGGTTCGATTCATTCCGTCACCGGTACGGTGTCTCCCGGCTACGCCGCGCGGATTTGATACTGAACGATCTCGACGTGCCGGGAGCCGATCTCACGGCCTTCAAGAGACACGGGGGCAAATGGATTCTCTACCACGGGTGGATCGATCCCGCGCTGCCTCCGGAGGGATCGATCGATCGTTTCAAAGATTTTTCGAGGCACAGGCGGGGACATCGAGACCCGTTCGTACGGCTCTTCATGGTGCCGGGCATGGCTCATTGCGATACCTCGGGACCCGGCGCCCATTCATGGCCTCCGGGTGGGCGCGGCTTTCGTCCGGACGCGCGCCCACCCGTTTTCGCTCAACATCACGGAAGCAGCACATCGCTCGCCATAGCGGCCTCGACGATCGCCGCGGCATCCTCGGAAAGCAGGAGTCGTCGAGCGACAGCCGCTCCGCCGCCCGGCGCACGGCCTCCACATAGCCTTCGTGGTCGCCGTAGCGCTCTTCGAGCGACGGGCGCGGATCCCTTGCGGCGAGCCGCTCCGTTCGCGTTTCGGCAAACGGGACGAAGCTTCCATCCAGGTCGCAAAGCCGCCCCTCACCGAAGCTCGCGAGCTTCAGATTCCAGCCGGTATAGGTGCCGAGCGGAGCCTGGATTGCGGGCATGCGATCCCCGCGATCTCGTTTCCGTCTCGATCGACCTGCGGCACCCGAACTGCATAGCGCCGATCTCGAACCCGAGGAAAGCGGCTCAGCACGCCCGTAACGTCCTCCGCGTCGTATCGGCGGCCGAAATCGACGAGTGGCAGCGCGTTAAAGATTCCATCGTACGTGATGCCAGGTACGTCGGGCCATCGAAGCCGCTCGGGTCTCACCAGGGTGTCGTCGCGGAGCAGCGGGACGACGCTCTTCGGTGGACGCCCCCTCGAGGACCCACTCCTCGAGCGCCACGACCAATGCGCGCAGGCCGGGCCGATAGTCGTTCGTGTTGAGCGGGTGCTGACAAATCCCCGGTGGCTGAAAGGGCGCCGCGGGGATGTGCTGGGAGCTGGAGAAGAGATAGAAGCGGACGTTCTCCGGTAGGCCGACGTCCCTCTTTCCCCGCGGGTCGGTCGTGGTGAGCGACGCGCGCGACTGCCAGTACTCGGCCGACGAGAAGGTCTCGATGACCTTGGGACAGCTTCTCGACTTCGTGCAGCGCCCGAAGAGGCCTCCCACGTCTCCCGACACGGAGTCGAAAAGCGTTCGATAGGTGAAGGGAAAGTCGCTCCCGGGGCGATGGGGCGCATCTTGGAACGGAGGCATCGGCGTCCAGAACCGTACGTTGACGGCGGAGCGGGCGGGAAGGACGTGCGGGTTCACACCGTCGAACACCACGCGGCCTTCTTCGCTCTCGTTGAAGCCGAGATGGAGGAACTGGCGTGCGTAGTCCGCGGAGCGCGAGACGCCGAACATCACCGCGGCCCGGGTCGTGCCGGCGACGGGGTTCTCGTCCGGGCCGGCGTTCCGCAAGAAGTCCACGAAGTCACGTGTCGCGGCGAAGCCGAGCCCGGAGATTCGCGGGTTCTTGGCCGTGTAGACGAGCTCGTAGATGAACGTCGGGTCGAAACCCCCGCGCAAGCAAACGAGCTCCGTGCTGGGGGTCCCCGGGAACGGGACCGCATCGCTGCAGGCGGCGAAAGCCCAGTCCTCTCGCGGAATCTCGCGGCGGGACCGTCCCGGCTCTCTCGGCGAAGGAGCACGGCTTTCTCCTCGGCCAGGTCCGCGGGTTCGTAGCCCGCCTCGGGCACGATCTCGGTGCCGCTTATCGGGAGCGTCGACGTCATCTCGAGGGGCCGGAACTGGACGCGCGCGTGGCCCGCAATAGTTCCGCCATGTTTCGTCGCGATGGGGACCTCCAACGTGTGCTGGATGGGCGCGAAGGGAATCAAGTTGTCTTGAACGCCGCTGTAAGCAATCGTGTATCCCCTTGCCCTCGCAAGCGCGCCAATCGAATCGAAGAGCCCCGGAAGCTCGGTGAAGGCGAATCCCCGGTTCGGCGCTTCGGAAAAGGAGACCGTTCCCGCCTTCCGGGGGTCTCAACAGGGTGAAGTCCATCGAGTACTTGACGAAACCCCGATCGTTCCGGGGGCCGAGTGGGATGTCTTGAATGATGCGATTACGAGGATGCTCCGGGTCGACCTCTCCGTAGGCTCTACCTACGATGCGGTCGTAGCCGTCCGGCTCGGAAAAGATCTGCGCGATCTCGAGACGCGTGATGCGCGCTTCGCCGACCCCAACGAGCCGAGAAACAACGCGACTAGCATGATGATACGCTTCATGACCGACCTCCACTTCGTACTGGAGCCACGAGTGTAAGGAACTCCGAAGCGGCTCGATCCAGGCGCCTGCCTTCCCTCTCAAACGACACTCGTTGAAAGGATTGGAGTGACGGCTGACTCCGCGGGGCGCCGGTTACGCAAGCGCAGCTCCCTTCTCTCTTCAAGCGACTCTGGTCGGACCGGTTACGGCCGCGAGAGACCGGAATGCGTTACACTGCCCCACCATGAGCCGAACCGCTTGGTCGCGCGTACGGCGATTCGGGGTCTTCGAGCTCGACTCCGAGAACGGGGAGCTCCGCAAGCGCGGGGTGCGGGTCAGGTTGCAGGAGCAGCCGCTGCGCATCCTCGTTGCGCTCCTAAACGAGCCGGGCGAGGTCGTGAGCCGGGAGGAGCTCATGACGAGGCTCTGGCCTCACGACGCCGTCTATCGCACCGACGACAACTTGAACCGCGCCGTCACGCGGTTGCGGCAGACCTCGGCGACTCGTTCGACAATCCGCGTTTCATCGAGGCGATCCGCGGCCGCGGCTATCGCTTCATCGCACCGCTCGACCGCCCGCCGGGCGGCGAGGAACCGGTTCGGCTCATGGCCGCGTACGCGGCGGAGGCACCGCTCGTCGGGAGACGCAATGAAATCCTCTACTTCGAGGATGCCATCGCGAGGGCGTGCGCCGGCCGCGGGAGCGTCGTTCACATCGGTGGTGAGCCCGGGGTCGGAAAGACGCGGCTCGCGGAGCACGTCCTGCAGATGGCGGCCCGGGCGGGCACGCACGCTTCGTTCGGCCGCTGCTACGAGACGGCGGCCAAGCCTCCCTTCATCGGTTTCATCGGCAATCGTCAGAGAAGCGCCCGGCGCATCGAGCCGGAGAGGCTCGGCGCCCTTCTGGGCGATCGCGCCCCCGAAGTCTGCCGGCTCGTCCCGGAGCTCGGACGCCTCGTCCCGGGTACGCCGTCGCTCCCCGAGCTTCCACCCGAGCAGCAGCGCCGGAACGTCTTCAACGGGTTTCTCGAGTTCCTGAACCGATGGTCGCGATGGCAGCCGCTCGTCCTGCTCCTCGACGATCTGCACGCAGCCGATCCTGGGACGCTGGATCTCCTCGACCACCTCGCCGACCACGTTCCATCCATGCCGGTTCTTCTGATGGGGACGTATCGCGACAACGAGCTCCCCTCGCACCCGCGCTTCGCCCGTGTGCTCGAGGATGGCGCTCGGAAGGGGCTCATGGACATCGTCGCGCTGAAACGCTTCGACAAGGCCGACGTTCGCGAGATGATCCGGTCGCGGACGAGCAGGCTGCCATCCGAATCCACGACGGAGCACGTCCTTCGCTTCACCGACGGAAACCCGTTCTATGTCGAGGAGGTCCTGCGCACCCTCGGTACCGAGGTGCTAGGGCCGAAGGCCAACACGACGGGGTGGCGTCCCGAGAGCGTCGCCTCGTCACCTCGCACCGGCTCGCTCGGTCGAGCCCCGAGTGCGTCGCTCTGCTTCAGGCCGCCGCCACCATAGGACGCGATTTCAGCTTCGAGCTCCTGAGCGCTCTCGAGCTCGAGCGCGTCCTCGAGTCCCTCGAAGAGGCCGAGCGTGCCCGCTTGATTCGCTTCGACTCCAACGGCCGCGAGGCGCGGTATCTCTTCGAGCACGGCCCGTCGCCGAACCCTCCTCGATGACATGGCAGTCCCGAGGCGTCAGCGCCTTCACGCGCGGGCGGCGGCCGCGCTCAGAACGGTAGCTCCGGAGGCGCATGCCGAGAGGGCGCACCATCTTCGGCACGCCGGGAGCCTTGCTTCACCCGACGAGCTCGCCGAGAGCCTCACAAGAGCCGCCGAGCAAGCCGTCGATGCCACCGCGATCGAGGATGCCTTGCGTTTCGCGGACGAAGGCCTGGCGCTCACGAGATCGATGAGCCTTCTCCGCTTTCACTCGACGCGAGGCTCCTCGATGCACGCGGGAAGGCTCTGTGGGCGCTCGAGCGGTGGGAGGACGCACACCACGAGTGGATGCGCGCCTTCGCGCTCTTCGAGACGCTCGGGAACGCGGAGCGCATCTCCGCCGTTTCGCGCGCGATGCACGTCTCGCTGGGCTGGATGGGCCGCTTCGAGGAGATGGGAGCACTCCTCACGCGAGCGGAAAGAATCATCGGCACCGACGAGTCGGACCGTCGATGTCGCCTCTTGTGCACACGCGCGCTCGTCTGGGCGCTCGGCGCGGCCGCCGACTACCGAGGCGCCGTGGGCCTGCTCGACGAGGCGGAGCTCATGTCCCGATCGCTGCGCTCCCCAGAACTCGAGGGCATCGTGCTGATGACGAGGACGGTGCTCGGGATGCATTACGAAGAGCATCGTATCGCGGCGGAAATGGGGATAGGGCAGCATCGCTCCTCCGGCCGACGCGCAATTTCGTCGACTACGTTCCGACGCTCACGTTCCGTCCAGACCGTGAACCTCAGCCTCGGGAGACTCGACGTCGTCGCCGCGCTCGCCGAGGAAGTCGAAGCGCTCGCCCGCCGCATCGGTCACCGTAGTGCGCTCATGTTTGCCGAACGCGCTCTCACGTTCCGTCGATGGATGTCGACCGGGGATCTCGACGACAAGAGGCCTACCATCGCAAGAACGTGAAGCTCATCCAAGAATACGGCGCGTTCGGAATGAACCAGCCGTACGTGAAGCTCGGCCTCATCGAATTCTGGCGAGGGACTGGGATGGCGCCGCGCGAACGATGGAGCGCTCGCTCGCGCTGGAGAAGGACGACCTCTGGTTCGGAAGCGCCGTCGGAGCGCGATTGCTCGTCGCCGCCTATCGGGCGACACAAGCGCCATGAAAGGCTACGAGGCTCACCGCTCGCGTTTCCCGTGCCCGGGGTTCCCGCACGCACGGGCGTATGGGAGATGTTCGTTCGGGTCGTGGAAGCCCTGGCCGTTCTCGGTGAGCTCGACGAGGCCTCGCGCCTGTATCCCACCGCCCGTGAGCTCGCCGCGCGAGGCGCGGCGCTTTTGTTCTTCGGGGAAACCCTCGTCCAGAAGGTCGCCGGCATCGCCGCCGCTGCGGGTGAGCGATGGGAGGAAGCCGAAGAGCATTTCGAAGCCGCGCTGCGCCACGCGGACGAGATTCCCGTCCGCATCGAGCAGCCCGAGGTGCGACGCTGGTACGCGTGGTTCTTGACCCGCCGCGATCGCGGACACGATGGAGCCAAAGCCGATCGCCTGCTCTCGGAGGCGCTCGAGCGCTACGAGACGATTGGCATGCCCCGCCACGCGGAGTGGGCACGCCAGTCGAAGCTTTCCCTCGGATCGGTCAACGAGCGCGCAAGACACCGTAACTGTCGGATTCCGCGACCGATTACCAGAGCGTGCGCACGACACGGCTCCGGCGCATGGGCCGATGGGAGGTGACGAGCGTCAGGTCGTGCACGCGCACGGTGGCGGCGATGAGCCGGTCCGCCTGTGCATCTCGAACGCCGTGTTGGTTCCCATTCGAAAACTCCACTCAATACGCGCCCGCCGGGAGGTCATCGAACGCAAGGTCTCCGATCGCGTCCGTGAGCGTGCCCTCGTCGAGCTCGGGGATGACCACCGCGGCGTAACGCACCGGCTGTCCGTCCTCGAGCGTCAGGCGACCTTCGAGCTTTCCGCCGCCGTCCTGAGCGAGAGCGACGATACTCCACATGCCCAAGACTTTCATCACTGAACAGAAAGTCTTTAGAAAAATCCTCGACCACCGCGACCCTGAGCGTACCGCCGCTGCGCCCAGGGCTCCTCCCCTCGAGAGCTTCGTCTAACTCCCCCAACCACTTCAATCGACGCCACCCGTCTGCCTCGACGCCAAAACTGAACGTCCCACCAGACTCGGACTCTACCAAAAGCGCCCAGCTCACAAACTCCCCGAGTCAGCCATCCCTACACAGCGGCACAAAAGGCGAAATTCATCATCCCGCACGTTCAAGTCGCGAGATACAACAGCCTGATATGTATTGAGACCTCAAGCCCAAGCTCGAACTTCTTTACTTCATCCGACCTCCCGCACTCATCTGGTCAGGGCAGGAGCAGCTTCAAACGACGGTGAATCAACCTGATATCCGCGTGTTGGTCATTCCGAGCTCGGAACGACGACGGGCTGGTCCGTGCGATGGATTCGTCGAGTCAGCACCGAGCCGTCTCCGGACAGGTCGACGGGGACGTAGCTGACGTTGGGAAATCCAGAGGAAAGCCCCCCGAGCGGGAGGCTCGGTGTGGGCGCGGTCACCACGTAGTCGACGCGAATGCGGCCGGTCGCGTCTTGACCGTCGAGCGTCGCCTCGGGCAGCTCGCCGCGTCAATCTCGTCGACGACAACGGCGCCGTCTCCTATTCCGTCGAAAGCCGCGCTCAGGAGCTCGGCATCCGCCTCGCCCTGGGAGCTTCGAAGCACCGCGTGCTCTCGCTGGTGATGGGAGAGTGCGTGCGGTTGACCGGGCTCGGCATCGTCCTGGGTACGGGCGTCGCGCTCTTCGCGTCGCACGCCATGGCCCGGTTCCTCTATGGCGTTACGCCCACCGATGCGGTGACTTTCGTAACGTTGTCCCTGGCGCTTCTCGGCGTCGCCCTCGTCGCCTGCTACGCCCCCGCGCGTCGGGCGATGCGTGTCGACCCGTTGACGGCGATGCGGGCGGAGTGACCGGCACACTCCCGGCACGGGCGCGCTCAGATTGCCTGCGCGAGAGCGGAGGCGTGTGGCGGAGGTCACAATCGGACTCAAGGCACCGGATAGGACTTCCTAGGTGTTTCAAGATGGAGAGCAAGAATCCTTCCGAGTTCCGAGAAAAACCGTTGGGTTGTCTTGGTGGAACGTTTCGGCTCCCGCGCTCGCGTACGCCGGATGGGCCGCCGGAGTGTCCGGTCGGGCACTCTGATGACAACCCCGGTTGACATCCACGCGGAGGTGCGCCAACAGCGTGCCTTCTGCGAGTTCGAGAGATTTATGCCACAAGGGCGCAAACCCGCTGTCAACATCGGTTGACGATCCGCTAGGCCCCCTTCGGGCTCCGCCTTCGATCCCTGTTCGTCTCAACCCTGTCCTGCCATGGCTCTTGCGACTCGCGGCGATAGCCGAGCCTCTTTGGGCATGTCGTTTGCCGACCCCAAGACCCAATGGGCCTGGCGGCTTCCTCGCACGCCTTCGAACCGCCGGCTTTCTATCGTCCCAGAAACGTCCGAGCCACTGCCCTGTATCAACTCCTCGAAAGATACTACGACGAGGTGAAGGCCCTGTGGGAAGACCGCTTCGAGAAAAAATATGGTTTCTGGCGGGGCTTCGTGGACACCGTCGTGGCTCGTTACCTAGATTGTGGCGTCGAGGAAGCAGGCTTCGCCCGGCTCCGGTGCGATACCTGTGGTGCGGAACGGTTGTTGACGCTGAGCTGCAAACAGCGTGGCATCTGCCCGTCCTGCGACGCCAAACGCGCCGCCGCCTTCGCCGCTTTCCTCAAAGACGAGTTGCTCGAAAACGTCGGACACAAACTCTTCACCTTTACTCTCCCCAAGATGCTCCGGCCGTATTTCATGCGCCACCGGGAGCTTCTCTCCGATCTCGCTCGGCTCGCCTATGAGACCATTCAGGAGTTGATGGCGGAGGCGGTCGACGACCCGAACGCTCGGCCCGGGCTCGTCGCCGTGCCTCAGACCTTTGGAAGTCTCATCAACCCACACCCCCATGTCCATTGCCTTTCTTCCAGAGGAGTCTGGGACGCCCACGGACGGTGGCTTGCTGTTCCCTACGTCGATACCGCCGCCGCCGAAACGCTGTTCCGACACAAGGCCCTCCGTTTGCTGAAACGAAGAGGCTTATTGAGCGACGAGCGCATCGAGCTCTTGAATTCCTTTCGAAATAGCGGGTTCTCCGTCGACGACTCTCCCACCCTCTGGCCCCAAGATTCCGAAGGCATCGAGAGACTCGCACGCTACTTGCTGCGGTGCCCTCTTTCTCTCTCCCGCATCCACTGGACCCAAGGCGCCCGCACTCTCTTCTATGAGGGCAAGTCTTCCCACCACGACCCCTTTGCCTCAGACCCCAAGGGGGAGACCCTCGACATCTTCGAGTTTTCGCGGTGGGTCGTCCTTCGCGGGCAGCCCCGCAACATCTGATTCCTTCGAAGCAGCCCGAATGCG
The DNA here is from genome assembly GCA_963815675.1 of uncultured Acidobacteriota bacterium. Lineage (GTDB taxonomy): Bacteria > Acidobacteriota > Vicinamibacteria > Marinacidobacterales > SMYC01 > CAWFHP01. The sequence goes on from CAWFHP010000010.1 coordinate 12,058, forward strand.
GACGATTTCTCGCCCGCGTCCTCACCCAGATCCCAGAGCCTCGGCGCCACGGAATGCATTATTTCGGGGCCTATTCTTCGAGAGCACGAGCTCGGCGAAAACGACAGGGCCTGAAACTCGAGCCCTCCGTCGCCGACCCACAGAAGCCTACCTCAGCCGCCGAGCCCAACCTCACGCCCCGCCATCGCGCCGCCCTCAGACGACGATGGGCCCATCTCATCAAAAGGGTTTTCCAAACCGACCCCCTCCTCTGTGAGTGCGGCGGGAAATTCCGGATCATTTCCTTCATCAGCGACCAGAAACTGATTCGGAAGATCCTCCATCATCTCCAGAACAAAACCTCGCGCGCTCCTCCTCGAAACGACTCCTCTCAACCTTCCTAGCTCGAGCTCAGACAGTCGCCCGACTCGATGCCGCAATCGACGTCCGCTTGCGCCACCCCTCACGCCGGTACTCCGGACGCTTGACCCTTCTCGAGCCCCTTTCCGCGCCTGCCGACGTTCGCCGACGAGCTCCTTGTCCCATCGAAACACCCCTTCCGGCCCCAACCGCTCATCCGAGACCGTTGATTTCTCCTATCCTTGGGCCGACGTCGTGCGCGCTCGAGACATCCCTTCGAAGCTCGCCTGCGTACTCTCGGGCCACATCCATCGCGCGCAGGCGCTCACGACCGATCTCGAGGGACGCGGGCTCGCGGCTCCCGTTCTCTACCCGGGCTCGGTGGAGCGCACCTCGTTCGCCGAAAAGAACGAGCGGAAGGGATATCTCAAAGTCGCCATCGAGACCGCTAGCGCGTCCCGCGAAAAATTACATGGTTGGCGTTTCCACGAGCTTCCCACCCGCCCCATGGTCGTGATCGAAGTGGACGCGCAGGTCACGGCGAGCGGGCTCGAAGACTGGCTGCGCCGGAGACTCGCCGCTCTTCATCCCGACAGCGTCGTCTCGATTCGAATGGAGGATCCCGCGAGACTGAGGGCCACCGCTCTCCGCAGGCTGGCACCGCCCACGATGAACATCTCTCGCACGATCCGCGCGCGGCGGGCGGCGGATCTACGGGTTCACGGGGACGAGGCGGTTCAGCTCCTCGAACCAATTACGAACCACGTGGAGCTCGACGGGCCGCGGTGATTCACGGTCCGCCTTCAGCATCAAGAACCTACCGTCCGGCAGGAGGTCGTAGTTCCGTCCGTACTCGAAGCTAGAACGAAAATCGCCGCGGAAGAGTAGCCTGGGTTTCCCGGGCCGGACCTCGGGCTCGGTGATCCAGTCGACGACCATCATCTCGACAGGCCCCTCTTCGTACGAGGCAGCGGCGGTCCCGCCCTCGAAAAAGATCTCGTCGCCATCACGGGACCAGACTGGCGCTCGACCGCCGCCGTCGGAAATCTGCCATTTGGGCCCGGGCCCGGGAAAAGCCGTCACGTAGACCTCGGTGTCGAGCTCGCCTGCCTTCTCGTCGGAGGTGTAGGCAAGCCAGCGGCCGTCGGGGGAGACGGACGGATGAAATACGTTGGCTTTCGAGTCGAGCAGTGAGCGCTCGCCCTCGCCGGAGAGAGAGAGCATCCATACTCCGTATTTTTCACGACTGCGCTCGAAGAACAGCCAATCCCGCCACGTCGAATAGGGCTGATCCGAGTCACCACCGGTCGTCAGCTTTTCGGAAGGAGCCGAGCCGTCGGCGGGGATGGCGCGAAGGTCGACCGTCGTTCTTCCAGAGGAAATCGACGGATAGACGATTCTCGTTCCGTCGGGAGTCCAGACCGGCCAGTAGCCGCCACCCGTCGTGAGCTGCGAGAAGGCGTCGCGAGAACGGTCGTAGATCCAGACTTGCATTTGACCTCGGGCGTCGCTCATCCGAACGGCGATCCGCTGCCCGTCAGGAGAAACGCGCGGCCCCTCATACGACCGCTTCGCTTCGGTCAGTGCGTCGATATCGCCGTCCCGACTCACCGAAACGAGAATGTTCCGACCACCTTCGAGCTCGCCTCCAAGATAAACGAGGGTTCCGTTCTCGGCGATGTCATAGTGTCCGATCGAAGGTTCCCTCGAGAATCCCATCATCAAACCTTCGACGACGACGGTGGGCTCTCCCTGTAGCTCCAATCTTTCTGGATCGAACCGCACCGCCCAGAGCGCCCCCGCCAGCGGATAGATCAGATGACCCGTTCGAAGGTAGTGTGCGTTGCCACCCGGAAGGAGCATCCGGCGTTGGCCCGTCGTAAGCGAGTACGCCCAGATGCGCGGAACCAGGCCCCCGTCGTCGACGGTGGTGAACAGGAGCGCCTTGCCCCCCGGCAGAAACTCCGGGTAGACGTGCCAGGTTTCCTCCCGCCCCCGGCTCGCGTCGATATTCGTCAACGGCCCGGCGGCGCCTCCGCCCGCCGGAACCGATGACAGCCCTTTGTGGTCGCCCAGGCCAAAGACAATCCGGTCGTCCTCGCTCCACGAAGCACCATGGAGGTCCGTCGCCTCGCAGAGAGTCAGGGCCGGCCCGCCCCTAAGGGACGTTTTCATGAGCTTGCCGTCGGCCACGAACCCCAGCCACTCGCCGTCGGGAGAGAAGAACGGAGCATGCCCGTTCTCGGTGCCAGGAACGATAGAGGCCTCGTAGGAGCCGAGCTCGCGGAGAAACAAATGCCGGCCATGCTGGCGCTCGCCGACGTAGACGAGCTTGGAGCCATCGGGCGAGATGGCGACAATCGAGCTCTCCGGGTGGTCACCGAGGACAAGCGGGTCGGTCGTAAGTGTGAGCCGCTCGGTCGCACGGTCCGGCGAGCCGGGGCCGCGGACATGTACCATCACCGCAACCGCCAGGGCCCCCAACGCAAGGACCCAGGGGGCTATCCAGAGCGCTCGTTTTCCGGGAGCCGCCTCGACATCGGGCGGCCGCGCATCCGACACTTCCTGGGTCAGCTCTTGCAGCTCGAGGCGGGCGTCGGCGATGTGGTGAAAGCGATTGCTCGCGTTCTTCGCCAGGCAGCGGCGAAGGAGCTTCCGAAGCGACGCCGGCGCAGAGGGAGGCAAACCATCCCAGTCGGGCTCTTCACTCAAGAATCCTCGCAACGGTTGCCGTCTTGCTGTCTGCGAAAAAGGGGTTGCGGCCAGTCAGTGCTTCATACAAACAACAACCGAACGCCCAGACATCCGTCCTCTGGTCCACCGCTTCGCCGCCCGCCTGCTCCGGGCTCATATAGGGCACCGTTCCCAGGACGGCACGAGCATCGGTACCCTCACGGATGACGGTCGGCGATTGCGACGAGACTTCGACCGTCGTCTCCACCTGGAATGCTTTGGCGAGGCCGAAATCCAGCAGTTTGACGTTGCTCGACCGGCCGAGCTTGATGTTGGCGGGCTTCAGAATCTCGGTGGATGATTCCCTTCGCATGTGCGGCTTCGAGGCCTTCGGCAATCTGGATGAACAGCGGGACGGCCTCGTCGACCGGGATGGGACCTCTCGCAATCCGTTCGGCAAGCGTCTCGCCTTCCACGAGCTCCATGACGAGGAACTGCCGCCCATCGTGCTCTTCGAGCCCATGCAGGGTGGCGATGTTCGAGTGATTCAGCTGGGCCAGGAGTCGTGCCTCACGCTCGAACCGGTCGAGACAATCCTTGTCCCGGGAGAACTCCTTGGGAAGGATTTTGACGGCGATGTCACGTCCGAGTTTGGCGTCGCGGGCGCGGTACACCTCTCCCATGCCACCTTTGCCGATGAGCTCGAGAATCTCGTAGTGGGCGAGTTTGTAGCCGGGTTGGAGCGACACCACTCAGCGATGTTACGACGATGGTCAATCGCGGGCAACCACGGGTCATCGGCGATCCTAACGAGCTCCCGCTCTTACGGCCGGCGGTAGACTTTCCCCCCCTTCATCACGAAGCCCACCCGCCGGAGCGCGGAGATGTCCGTCGTCGGGTCGCCGTCGACCGCCACGAGGTCGGCGAGCAGCCCCTCGTGGACACGCCCCACTTGGTCACCCAGATGAAGAACGCGGGCGGAGACAGAGGTCGCGGCCTTCAGGGCATCGATGGGCGCCATTCCGTAGTCGACCATGAGCTCGAATCTCACGGGCGTTGTCTCCGTGCGAAAAAACACCGACGTCGCTCCCGCTGATGATGGTGACTCCGGCGTCGAGCGCGGCTCGAAACGAAGCCCGGGCGGCGCGAACCGAAGGCGGGTCGGGCTCGACCCCCTTTTTCCAGCCGGCATATTGGGCGGTGGCGTCCGTCGCGGCGAGAGTGGGACAGAGGGCGACGCCATGCTCCACCATCAACCGGAAGACCTCGGGAGTTCCACCGTAGCCGTGCTCGACGGTCTCGACGCCACCGAGAACGGCGCGCCGCATTCCTTCCGCCGTCCCCGCATGGGCGACGACGGGACGTCCGCTCGACTTCGCCGTCGCCACGATGAGAGTGATCTCGTCGATGGAGAACGTGGGCCGAGACTCCCCCTTCGCTCCCCAGCGATAGTCGGCGTAAATCTTGATCCAGTCGGCGCCCTTGCCAATCTGCTCTCGCACCACGCGCACCAGGTCGTCGACTCCGTCGGCGGGCTCGGCACCGAGAGGAGGGTCCCAGTCGGGAGAGAAGCCCTTGGGTCCGTAGCTCCCGGTGGCGACGATGGCCCGGGTCGCGACCAGCATCCGCGGACCGTCGAGGATTCCCTCTTCGACGGCCTCCTTCAGTCCGACGTCGTCGTACGCCGCGCCTTCCGTCCCCAGATCGCGAATGGTGGTGAACCCGGCGAGCAGCGTCGAGCGCAAATGATTGGTGGCGCGCGCCACCCGGAGCGAGCGCGGCTCTTTCAGGACCTGATCGTTCCACGTCGCTTCGTTGTAAGGATGAAGGAGCACGTGGGAATGCGCCTCGATGAGACCGGGGAGGAGAGTCCTGCCCGGGAGCTCGAATCCGCCGTGCATCGCCGGGCACGCTCACCGCCGTCTCGGGTCCCGTGGCCTCGATGCGGTCGTCCCGGACGACGACCACCCATCCGCTGTGCAGCGTCTCGCCATCGAACACTCGCGCGGGCGCGAGTAGATAAACCTCGGCGAGTGCCGGCGACGCGACCGAGAACAACGTGAGCAGAGAAAGGATGATCTTCATGGCAGCCTCACTTCCGCCGGGCATGTTATCGACCCGGGAAGACGCCGGCAAGGGGTCGCCGTCTAGATTTCGGGCGCGGAAAGTGCGGTTGTGCCAGATGAAGTGGGGAGCTCGGAGACGGGATGAGCCTGTAGAGGATTTCGCGATGGGGGGCGAGTCTTCGCGACCCCCCCGGACGCGCGGATGATGAGGCTGGTACCGGTTACCTGGCCGGATTCGACGCGTTCGCGACAACCTGCCAGCGCCCACCGCGCTTTGCCCACACGTGGAGGCTCCGATGCGCGGAATCTCCACTTCCGGCGTTATGTGCCATGACGACGACATCATCGCCGAGCATGACGATCTTGTAGTCGGAGGTTTTGTAGTTGGTGTCGGCTGCCGGCTCGAGACCCGCCAACATTTCGGCCTTTCCGCCAATGCCTCCGGGAGCGACACAAACTCTTCACCTTTACTCTCCCCAAGATGCTCCGGCCGTATTTCATGCGCCACCGGGAGCTTCTCTCCGATCTCGCTCGGCTCGCCTATGAGACCATTCAGGAGTTGATGGCGGAGGCGGTCGACGACCCGAACGCTCGGCCCGGGCTCGTCGCAGTGCCTCAGACCTTTGGAAGTCTCATCAACCCACACCCCCATGTCCATTGCCTTTCTTCCAGAGGAGTCTGGGACGCCCACGGACGATGGCTTGCTGTTCCCTACGTCGATACCGCCGCCGCCGAAACGCTGTTCCGACACAAGGCCCTCCGTTTGCTGAAACGAAGAGGCTTATTGAGCGACGAGCGCATCGAGCTCTTGAATTCCTTTCGAAATAGCGGGTTCTCCGTCGACGACTCTCCCACCCTCTGGCCCCAAGATTCCGAAGGCATCGAGAGACTCGCACGCTACTTGCTGCGGTGCCCTCTTTCTCTCTCCCGCATCCACTGGACCCAAGGCGCCCGCACTCTCTTCTATGAGGGCAAGTCTTCCCACCACGACCCGTTCGCCTCAGACCCCAAGGGGGAGACCCTCGACATCTTCGAGTTTTCGCGGTGGGTGGTCCTTCGCGGGCAGCCCCGCAACATCTGATTCCTTCGAAGCAGCCCGAATGCGGACGATTCTCGCCCGCGTCCTCACCCAGATCCCAGAGCCTCGGCGTCACGGAATGCATTATTTCGGGGCCTATTCTTCGAGAGCACGAGCTCGGCGAAAACGACAGGGCCTGAAACTCGAGCCCTCCGTCGCCGACCCACAGAAGCCTACCTCAGCCGCCGAGCCCAACCTCACGCCCCGCCATCGCGCCGCCCTCAGACGACGATGGGCCCATCTCATCAAAAGGGTTTTCCAAACCGACCCCCTCCTCTGTGAGTGCGGCGGGAAATTCCGGATCATTTCCTTCATCAGCGACCAGAAACTGATTCGGAAGATCCTCCATCATCTCCAGAACAAAACCTCGCGCGCTCCTCCTCGAAACGACTCCTCTCAACCTTCCTAGCTCGAGCTCAGACAGTCGCCCGACTCGATGCCGCAATCGACGTCCGCTTGCGCCACCCCTCACGCCGGTACTCCGGACGCTTGACCCTTCTCGAGCCCCTTTCCGCGCCTGCCGACGTTCGCCGACGAGCTCCTTGTCCCATCGAAACACCCCTTCCGGCCCCAACCGCTCATCCGAGACCGTTGATTTCTCCTATCCTTCTCCTATCCTTCACCTCGGCTCCGAAGACCTCGAGGTCCACGGCCCCGGTTGGAAGTTCAAATGACGAAGCGCACGTGACCCGCTAGGCGCGCTCCGCGGCCATCGCGACCTGACCCAGTCCATGGTTCGTGTGTGCCCTCCCGCCGAGCAGGCATGGAGTCGCGTTGCAGAGAATCGATCGCGACGGCCGCGGGAGCATGGAGTCTTCCGTCTTCTTCTCGGTGAAGCGAGCGAGTCGCCACCGTACCCGGGACTCGGCGCTCCCAGCGACGTCTCGACTTCGACTGCGCGAGAATCCCGCCGTCGCCTGAGAGAAACCCCGGTCTGGGTCGCCGCGTCACCGGGACGCCGCCGCGCCGGGTCGGTGGGCAACTCCTTTGGCTCGTGGCCCTTGGTGATGAGGGAGGGTTCCGACTCGAGGGGAGGAGGAACCGGGTCGAGCGGGCACGCTCGTTGCACGCATCCATTGGTACTGTCGAAGACCTCGGCAGCTGCAGATGGAGGCGATGGCCATGTCTCTAACCAAGCTGGATCGTGTGACCGTCGAAGGGCACGCAAGCCGCGGCTTCGAGGCCGTGCGCGATGCCTTCTCCGACAACTTCGCTCGCCGCGGAGAGCTGGGCGGCGCCTGCTGTGTCTATCTCCGAGGCGAGAAGGTGGTCGACCTCTGGGGCGGCATCCGCAACGAGCAGACGGGCGAGCCCTGGGAGCGGGACACCATGGTGCTCGTCTACTCGGCCTCCAAGGGCCTGGCCGCCATGACGCTCGCGATGGCCCACTCCCGCGGCTGGCTCGATTACGAAGCAAGGGTTTCCGGCTATTGGCCAGAGTTCGCGCAGGCCGGCAAAGAGAAGATCACGGTGCGTCAGCTCCTCGCCCACCAGGCGGGCCTGTTCGCCCTCGACGAGCCGCTGGACCGGCGCCTGGTCGCCGATCTGGATCGGCTGGCCGCCGTGCTCGCGCGTCAGAAGCCGGCGTGGGAGCCGGGAACGCGGCAGGCCTACCACGCCATCACCCTCGGGTTCTTCCAGGGCGAGCTGCTGCGTCGCATCGATCCGCAGCATCGTAGCCTGGGGCGGTTCTTCCAGGACGAGATCGCATCGCCGCTGGGACTGGACGCGTATATCCGGCTGCCGGCTCACATCCCGAACGCACGCCTCGCGACGCTCTCACGGCCCCGACCCATCGATATGCTGCTCGGCTTCCCGCTGCGTCTCACGTTGGAAGCTATGAACCCACGCTCGAAGATCGTCCGGGCGCTCAGAGGCTCCGACCTCCCGCACGACACGGACCGCGTCTACGCCCGCGACCTCGAAGTGCCGTCCGGAGGAGTCGTGGGCACCGCTCGCGCCATCGCGCACGCCTACGGCGTCTTCGCCACCGGAGGAGAGGAGTTGGGGCTGCGACGAGAGACCCTGGATCTGCTCGCCGCGCCGGCGGTCCCCCCGACGCGAGGGTTCTACGACGAGTGCATGAAGGGAGAGGTGCAGTTCTCGCTCGGCTTCATGAAGCCGAGCCCGGTGTGGTCGTTCGGGAGCCCCAGCTCCTTTGGGGCGCCCGGCAGCGGCGGGTCCCTCGGGTTTGCCGACCCGGAGACGGGCGTCGGCTACGCCTACGTCACGAGCCAGATGGGGACGGCACTGACCGGAGACCCGCGGGACGTCGCTCTCAGAGCCGCGCTCCGCGCGGCGCTCGGGAAGTGACGCGGGGCGGAACGAGCTGGCAGTGACGCCTACTCGTGACGCAGCGCCGCAATCGGATCCACTCGCGCCGCCCGGGAGGCGGGAGCGAGGCTTGCCGCGAGGAAGGCGAGCCAGACGAGTGCCGAGGTCGCGGCATAGAAACCGAAGTCGAAGGGCTCGACGTCGTGAAGGAGCTCCGATAGCGAGCGGGCGAGCCCGAATCCGAGGAGAAGACCGAGGCACGTTCCCAGCCCCACGAAGACTCGGTGCTGGTCGAGACTCGTGGGATGCCGGCTCTCGACGTGCGCGAGCTCGAAGGTGCAAGCCCTCGGACTCGTAGTCGAGATCCGCGACCGTGGCGCCGGGCGTGATCTTTATGTCCGCCGGCTTTGAGATCCAGGTGGAGGACGCCCTTCTCGTGCGCCGCTTCCAGGGCTTCCGCAATCTCGACCCCGATGCGAAGGCACTCCTCGACCCGAATGAAACCGCGGCGCAAACGCTCGGCGAGGGCCTCGCCGTCGATGAGCTCGAGCACGAAAAGTTGGATGCCGTTGGCCTCCTCCATCCCGTTCGATGTGACACGCCTGGCGTCAAGCGCAGTAGTCAGACGCTCCATCAAGATACAGGCGGCTCCGCAGGTGCTTGCAGATGCAGGCTCGAACGACAGGGGACGTTCCCTTCATTGAGCTGCCCTTGTGCCTCTCTTGGCGGAACCCGGCAGATACGGGCGGATCGGCGTTCTCGAACCAATCCGCCCCTGAAGGGACTTGTCAGCGTTGTAGCTTCAGAAGGAAGACATCGTTGGAGCCAACGCTTGAAAGAATGTCCCCCCCGAAATCCGCGGTGCCGTTGAAACGACCCGTGACCGCGACGTCGCCGTTCGTGTACACCGCCACTGACTCCGCTACGTCACGGCTCAAACCACCGAAGCGTTGCGACCAGAGATGAGACCCGTCGGCACCGGAGTACTTCGCCACGAATATGTCCCAATCTCCTGCGCTCGTGAGAGCTCCGCCGCCGAAATCCGCGGTGCCCTGGAAGAACCCCGCAACGGTGACGTCGCCGCTCGCGTCTAGCGACATCGAGAACGCCTGGATAAGGCCCAAACCTCCGAAGGTCCGCGACCGGAGATGCGACCCATCGGCGCCGGAGTACTTCGCCACGAATAGGTCGACGCCTACGCCGCCGAAATCCGCGGCGCCGTCGACGCCTCCCACGACGGTGAGGTCACCCTTCGCGTCCACCGCTACTGCCTCCCCTCCGTCGATTGACAAACTACCGAAGCGGTGCGACCAGAGATGAGACCCATCGGCGCCGGAGTACTTCGCCACGAATATGTCCAAACCCCCTGCGCTCGTGAGAGCTCCGCCGCCGAAATCCGCGGTGCCCTGGAAGTAGCCGGCGACAGTGACGTCACCGTTGGCGTCCACCGCCACCGCATTTCCTCCGTCATCATCGAAACCACCGAAACGCCGGGCCCAAAGGGGCAATCTTGGACCTTCATTCTCGAGAGCGTCGAGTCGGGCCACGAGCTCGGCAAACTGGGCGGCCGTCACCCCGCCCGGCGGGCCGGCACAGTCGAGAGGCGTACACGTGCCGCTGCCGTCGGTGTCCTCGGATCCCAAATCGCATGCGAAGTCTTGGTTCAGATCCCAGCAGCTCACTCCGGACGCGCCGTCGGCGCCGTTCATTCCCGGCGGGCCTTCGGCTCCCGGCGGGCCGATGTCCCCTCGTTCACCCGGCTCTCCTGCGTTTCCCGGCGCGCCCTTCGCCGCGACGAGGGCCCAGTCGTCGTTCTCAGTCGGGTCCACATCGATGTTGTCTCGCTTCGCAATCCAGGACGAGCCGTCATAGTGGACGGCGTCGTCGACGACGTAATCCGTTCCCGCGACCCACTCTCCTTTCCAATTCAGCCCCTTCGGACCTCGTGGTCCCGGCTCGCCGTCCGCACCGTCGTTACCGTTTTGACCCGGGGGGCCCGGATCGCCTCTGTCGCCTTTCGGTCCGGGCTCTCCGGTCGGCCCCGGCGGTCCCGAGGCGCCCAGGGTCACATCCAGGAAGCCGAAGAGAATCCCGCGCTGGACGACGATCCGGTACGTCCCCGGTTCCGTCGTCGTGAGTTGCGCTTCAATGTGCGTCTCGTCGTTCGACGACAGGATCATGAGCTCGTCGAACGACCCCCCGAACGTCCCCATGAAAACCTTGGGATGTGACCCAAAATTGCTCCCTTCCAGGAACAGAATTCCGTCCTCGAGATTTGCGCTCACACTCGTGATGACCGGGACCCCTGCAAAGCCTGGCGTGATTTCGGCACTCGCGAGTAGTGAGAGCGAGGTGAGAATGAACAGCGCTGCTTTACTTCGGACCATGTCCTCTCCTTGCGCAAGTCGACACCATCGTCAGGTTCTGTTTGCCACTCCGAGGCAGGATCGACAAGCTTCAAGTCGCGTCACGGGGCTGATGACGTCATTTGGCGTCTCCTGACGACGTCGTCGGCTGAGTCCCGGTCGTCATTGCCAGCCTGTCTCATCTCGCTTACCATGGGCCGCACTCTCTATTGAGGGAGTTAAGGGCGCTGGCGGCGCTCCTGGGGGGATCTACGCCATGGCGGACGGACGACTGCACTCCTGGAAAGAGATCGCAGAGCACCTCAACCATAGCGTCAGCTCGGTCCAGCGCTGGGAGCGCCAGGAGGGGCTCCCGGTGCATCGCCACCACCACGAGAAGAAGGGAACGGTCTGGGCTTACTCCGATGAGCTCAATCGTTGGTGGGTGGAGCGCGGACCCAACCTCGAAAGTCGCGAGGGGCTGTCCGCCGCTAAAGGACCATCACGATTGCGCTTTGTCCTCGCCGCAGCGGCAATCCTGGCCATCATCCTTGCGTTTGGGCTCCAACGGCTGGGGACGAACCATCCGGATCGGTTGATCGGGAACGCCGACGCGCGGCCCATCGAGTCGGTCGCGGTTCTGCCTCTCGAGAATCTTTCCGGGAACCCCGAGGAGGAGTATTTCGCCGACGGGATGACCGAGGCAATCATCATCGAGCTCGGCAGGATCGATGGATTGCGAGTCATCTCGAGGCAGTCCATTCTTCGATACAAGCGTACCGATGCGCCCCTCTCGGATATTGCGCGAGATCTCGACGTGGATGCGCTCGTCGAAGGGACCATCCTGCGAGCGGGCGCGAGAGTGCGGGTCACCGCGCAACTGATCCGTGCCGTCCCCGAGTCCCACATCTGGGCGGAGACCTATGAAGGACGTCTGGAAGACGTGATCGAGCTCCAACGGCGGATCGCGCGGTCCGTCGCGCGAGAGGCTCACATGGCGTTGGCACCGGCGGAAGAGGCTCGTCTCGCCCATGCTCGAACCGTCAACACCGAAGTCTACGAGCTGTACCTCAAAGGGCGCTATCAGTGGAGCGGCTATCGGGTCGAGGATCTGAAGAAGAGTATCGAGTACTTCCAGCGAGCGCTCGACCTGGACCCCGACTTCGCGCCGGCGTACGTCGGACTGGCCGAAGCGTACATTGCCGGCGGCGCGTACGAAGTGGCCCCTCACGAGCACGCGGAGCTGGTGAAGGCGTCCATCGCTCGGGCTCTCGCGCTCGACCAAACGTCGGACGAAGCGCACCGCCTTTCGGCCCTTCTTGCGTTTCACCAGGACTGGAACTGGGATTTCGCCGAAAGGGAGCTAGAGCGGGCTCTTCGGATCAATCCGAGCTCGGCCGCGGGTTACGACCAGTACGCAAACCTCCTGCTCGTTCTGGGGCGCGTTAAGGAGGCGGTTGCGGCAAGAAGAAAGAGCCTGGAGTTGGACCCTTTGTCGCACTATGTGAGCTGCAATGCCGGATTCACCTACTACTGGGCCGGTCTCTACGATGAGGCGGAGAGTCGGGCTCGTCAGAATCTCGAGCTCTTCGGCCGAAGCTGTCCGTCGGAGTACCTGGTGATCGGCAAGGCGTTCGGTCAACGAGGTCTCTACGAAGACGGGATCGCGTGTCTCCGGAGGTCGCCGGATCCGACCTCGACGCAAAGCCTGGCCGAGCTCTCGTATCTGCATGCGGTCTCGGGCCGCAGGGACGAGGCTCAGAAGATCCTCTCGGAGCTGAAGAGTCGGCCTGAGGCGGAGTCCGTCAATCCGTTCCTGCTTGCGCAGGTGTATGTCGGCCTCGAAGACGGGGATGCTGCCCTATCCGCGCTGGAGGCTGCGTACGAGGAACGGTCTTTTGGGATGCCGTGGCTGGGCGTCGAACCCAAATTCGTGAGCCTGCGGAGCGAGCCTCGATTCCAGGAGCTACTGCGGCGGATGAAGCTCCCCCAATGAGCCTGGCACAGGGTTGGCCTCGACGGCAACGGCGACGTTGCTCCCGTCGCGTTTCAAGGAGCTACTCGTGACGCAGCGCCGTGATCGGATCCACGCGCGCCGCCCGGGAGGCGGGGGCGAGGCTCGCCGCGAGGAAGGCGAGCCAGACGAGCGCCGAGGTCGCGGCATAGAAACCGAAGTCGAAGGGCTCGACGTCGTGAAGGAGCTCCGATAGCGAGCGGGCGAGCCCGAATCCGAGCGGAAGACCGAGGCACGTTCCCAGCGCCACGAAGACGAGGCCTTGCCTCAGGACGAGCGCTCCCACTTGCCGCGCCGTCGCCCCCAGTGCGAGTCGCACTCCAATCTCCTGGGTCCTCCGGCTGACGGAGAACGCGAGGACGAACGCGAGACCGGTGAGGGCGAGCACCAGCGTGAGCGCGGCGAACACGCCGAGCACTGCCGTCGTGAGCCTCCAGGCGGACGCGGCGCGATCGACGAGAGCGTTCACCGTCGTGACGCCGTCGACCGGCTGGTTGGGGTCGAGCGCGGCAACCTCGGCGCGCACCGAGGCGGCGAGCGAGAGTGGATCTCCCGACGTGAAGAGCACGACGTCGCTGACGTTCGTTCGCGATTGAAGGTGCGGCACGTACAGGTCGAGGCGGGTGTCGGCGAGCCCGCGGTACCGCGCGTCCTCCACGACACCGACGACGGTCCGCCACACCGGCTCGCCTTCGGGATCGAGGTCCCCCGCCGCCCAGAGTCGCTTGCCCAGGGCGCTTTCGGAAGGCCACGTCCTCCGGGCGAGGCTGTCGCCCACGATCGCGACAGCGGGCGCATCGGGCCCGTCGGTCGCGGCAAAGTCCCGGCCCGCGCGGAGCTCGATGACCATCGTTCGAAAGTAACCCGGTGTCACGGCTTCCCAGTTCACGAGCGGGTTCGACTCCGCGGATTCGGGCGCGAACGGCTGCCCCTCGGCGATGAAGCTGGAGTCCATCCCCACGGCACCGGTCTCGAGCGGCCGTAGGTGTACGGCCGCGGCGGATTGCACTCCCGGGACGCTCGTGAGGCGGGGGAGGAGCTCGTCGACGAATCGTGCTGGTCGAGACTCGTGGGATGTCGGCTCTCGACGTGGGTGAGCTCGAAGGTGAGCAAGCCCTCGGGCTCGTAGCCGAGGAGACCGGCTGAGGATCGCCTGCCCCGGTGAGGACGTTCTCCCAGTTGACGGAGGAGACCCCGCGGTTTGGCGGCTTCGTGCACGCAATGGTAGATTGCACGCGGTGCGCCGTCAGGGCGAGCTCCACACGGGTCGATTCACGCAACCGGGCAAGGTCGAGAGGTAGGGACGCATGGCGCTCGAGCTCGCCGTCGACATCGGCGGTACGTTCACCGACCTCATCGGCTACGACGCCGAGGCGGGTCGGCTCTTCGGCGCCAAGACACCGACGACGCCCTAGGACCTCTCGCTCGGCATCCGGCGGTGTCTCGAAAAGAGCGGCGTTTCTCTGGCACGAGTCGCGAGCTTCGTGCACGGCTCGACCATCGCCATCAACACCGTCATCGAGCGCAAGGGCGCGGCGACGGCGCTCGTGGTCACCCGGGGGACACGGGACGTCTACCGCATCGGGCGCGGCAATCGTCCCGACGCTTACGACATCTTCTTCGAGCGGCCTCAGCCGATCGTGCCCCGTCACCTCACCTTCGAGGGATTTCGAGGCTAGTCGCGGGAGTGCTCTTCTTCGTCGGGCTACGAGGACGCCAGGATGTCCCTCAAACGGATACGGAGGCCGGGAAGCTGTGGGGACTCGAGGAAGCCACCTTCCCGTATTTCGACTGTCTCCTGGTACCTTCCTTGTCCGGGCTTTCGATGAACCGACACGAGCGCGCCGTTCAGGTCGACAATCCAGACTTCGGGTACCCCTGCGTCCGCATAGCGAGGGAGCTTCATTCGGTAGTCGTAGTCGAGGGTGGTGTCGGAGACTTCCACGACGAGCAGCGTGTCCGAACCGGTAGGAAGGCTGCGCTCGTAGAGGTCCTCCCGAGGCTTCAACAACACGACGTCGGGGTAGAGTTCGTCCTGTCCGGAAATGGTCAAGGGATTCTGTATGTCCAAGACCACCTGGTCCCCTGCTGCTTGGAAGGCGCGGAGGAGCTTCCTCACGCAGGCGGCATGACGACGTCCGATGGCGGCCATCTGCACAATCTCCCCGTCCACCAACTCGACACGGTCGTCCTCACTCAGGACTCCCGTCTCGATCATTTTATGGAACTCATCGACCGTGAACGGCCGACGAGAAAGCGAAACGCTCATCGGGACTGCCTCTCCGTAAGCTTATCAATTTTGGCGGGTCTCTGCTGTTGCGAAGCGCCGTCGCCGTCCACGTCGAGTCCCAAGTGGTCGCAGGGGGCGTCGTTCAGGTTTTGGCGGACGCCCAGGTAGCGCTCGGTGATGACGGAGGCGTGGCCGAGGGAGAGCTGGATCTGCTCGAGGGCGGCATTTCCCTTGTGCGCGAGCTTCCCAAATGTCCGCCTCAGATCATGCGGCCCGATAAGAACTCCGATCGCAGTTCCGTAGTCCCGCACCATCTGAAAAATTGCCCGCGCCGTGAGGGTTTGGGAGGCCACGTTCCCCGCTTTGTTGACGGCCCGGGCAATCCGGCCTCCCCCAGGAGCGTCGCCGAGCCCCGACTTCCCTTAGCCGCGCGCGAGGGACTTCCGCCAGGTGTCGACGGCGACCTGGGCCCAGCCGGGCATGGGGACGGTGCGGATGCCCCCTTTTTTTCCGATTAGATCGATGATGGCCCACCGTCCGTCTCGTTGTTGGATGTCGAAGGAGAGCACGGAGGGCACGCTGCTGTTCTTCTATGGACCCGGCCAGCACTTGCGATGCGAAGGACGTGTCCCCGGTCCGCGAGGCAATGCCGAGCCGACGTTATCGGCGCCCCTGCACGGGACCGCGGATCCTTTTCACGTCCGCAATTCTCGTCGACCACCGGCCCCCTTCTTCGGGACGAAGCGGATCTCGATCTGTTTATCCACGGCCTCGGCGATGCGGCGCAGCATCGACAAGGAATGGCCTTCGTAGTCCGCGCCCTCGAGCCGACAAATGACGGACGCCGTCGTTCCTACACGCTCCGCCAGCTCGCTCTGAGTGAGGCCGGCCTTGGTGCGGAGGTCGTAGATCTGGCTCGCAATGCGAGCGTGCAGAAGCTCATCCTCGAAGGATTCGATGCGCTCGCTATTTTCGCCGACGTAGCGATCGTAGGCATGCTGGAGCGCCCTCGAACGAAACTTCCTGGCCTTCTTTCTGGTGGGCATTTCTCATTCCTCCCCTCGGTACGCGTGGGAGATCGGATCCGATTCGAACTTCGTTTTTCGGTCCAATGCGCGATCGATATCCTTCGGCGTACTGCCTTCCCCTTTACCAAGCCATGAGAAATCACAGCGAAGGCTTTGCCGCTAAAGAAGTACAACATGCGGTATCGGACCCTTGATAGGCGGCGCGGATCTCGTAGATACCATCGCGTAAGAAATCGGCTTCCGGGCGCCGGAGCTCGTGTCCCATCTCCTCGAGTCGTGCGAGCCGCGCCAGGCATTTCTCCCTTGCCTTTCGTGGGAGCCCCTGAAGCCAGTCCAGAAGGGGGACGCCGCCGTCTTCTTCTCGATAGAAGACAACTTCCGTGGCTCCCACGATCACCTCATATTCGCAATATTGCGAACGGGAGTCAAGTACAGGGGCCCAACGAGATTCCATAAGGGACGCTTGTCGTCCCGTATCGCATACGCGCTGCAAATCTGGGTTGTCGCAGTTCGTGTGGCCCAAGAGAGGGCCGGCGAAGCACGCACCGACGTGCGTGCCCGACCCCCTGGTCGGGCTAGCGAGCATACGGTCTCATCGAGCGCGTCTCCAAAACGTCTCCAAAACCGCGGAGGACTCCTGCGAACTCGAGAGGACTGGAGAGGACTCAATTGGCGACCGAGGGCGTTATCGCTGAACCACTTGCCGACGAAAGTCGTGCGCCATCAATTTGTTGAAAAAGTGGTCCGAACGAATCCCCCCTTCGGCACCAACTTCAGCTAACAGCCATTCGACTAGAGCGGCTTAGCTTCGCCGCCGATCCCCGTCTCCAAGATGTATCCAAAACCAGAGGCATTTCTTCGCCGCTCCAAGAGTCGAATCACCTCTTCTTTTACCGCCGGACTGAGGTGCATGTAGCACTGGGTCTCCTCGAGATCCGAAGTCAGCGGCTCGTGTTCCTCCGCGGCGCGCATAGACTCATGACTGTCCTCCCCAAATGCGAGGAATATACGAACCGCTCGACCTGGGCGCTCACCAAAGTCTCAGCACAAGAACGGGCGATTTCGCCCCCTAAGGTGAAGCCAAGGGGGGCCGGATCCGCGTGGCCCGGCAGGCGCTGGACGCCGCGTATCGGACAATGTATTTTCCGGCGGAAAGGTAGCCTTCCCAATGGCGAATCCGGAGCATGTCGCACTTCTTCGAAAGAGTGTAGATGAGTGGAATGCGTGGCGAACGGATTCGAGAGATGAGCCGGACCTCAGAGGTGCCGACCTTTCAGGGACCGACCTGTCCAACGCGAATCTCGTTGCGGCCAGACTTCTTGGTGCCAATCTTACTAATGCGAATCTGACTGACGCAGATCTCACCATGGCGAACCTAATGAAGTCGGACGTCGCGGGGAGCACACTCGCCGCCGCGCAACTTGGCGGCGCGACGCTTGCCGGAGCGGATCTGAGTCAGTCAATACTCTTGGGGGCTAACCTTCGCGGGACAAACTTGCGTCGGGCCTCCCTGCTAGATGCAGATCTGAGAGGAGCGAGGTTGGTCGGAGCCAACTTGAGTGGAACCACACTAGGCAGGGCAAACCTTAGTAACGCGCAGTGCGGCGGTACGATCTTCGCCGAGATAGACCTCTCCGGCGTCATCGGATTAGAGTCGGTTCAGCATGAAGGGCCTTCCACCATTGGAATTGACACAATCTATCTAACGCGAGGGAAGGTTCCTGTCGTGTTTCTACGCGGATGTGGTGTTCCTGATGCCCTCGTTGATCTTCTGCCCTCTATCATAGAAGTCGTTACGCCGACACGCTACAACTCCTGCTTCATAAGCTACAGCACCAACGACGAGGAGTTCGCAAAACAGCTCTACTCTCGAATGCGTGAGGAGCGTCTCCGCGTATGGTATGCGCCGGAGGAGCTCAAGGCGGGGAGAAAGATACACGAAGAGATCGATCAGGCTATCCGTATCTACGACAAGCTACTCATCGTCGTTTCCGAGAACAGCATAGCGAGTGAGTGGGTAAAGACGGAGATCGCGAATGCTCGCGAGAAAGAGGCTGGCACCGGTAAGCGCGTGCTCTTTCCGATCCGACTCGTTGACTACGAAGCCATAAGACGATGGAAAGCCTTCGACGCCGACGCCGGGAAAGATTTGGCGAGAGAGATCCGCGAGTACTTCATCCCCGACTTCTCGAACTGGAAGAACCATGACAGCTTCGAGGCCGCTTTTGCGAAGCTCCTAGACGCGTTGAAGAAGGACGAGGCGGGAGACTAGCGGTGCCTAATCCGGAGCATCTCGCGAAGCTCAGGAAGGATGTAAAGGCGTGGAATCGCTGGCGTGATGAGAACCCCAACGTCACGCCGGACCTGCGTGGGGCCAAGTTGAATGGAGCTTCCCTTGGCAAGGCAAACCTGTTTCAGGCCGATATGAGGAGCGCCGAGCTCCGGGAAGCCGAACTCAGAAGTGCAAATCTACGCGAGTCCGACCTAGGTAAAGCCGAATTGGTCAACGCGGATCTAAGTGGCGCAAATCTGACCGCCGCGAGTCTCGTCGGAGCGAGCCTCATGGGAGTACTGTTTTGCGGAGCGGAGCTCGACGACGCCGACTTCGGTGAGGACACATGCTCCTATACGATGTTCTTAGACGTCGATTTGTCGTCCGTGGATCGTCGTCGCGCGCGTATTCGCCTTTTCCGTGACACACCACGTGATGCTCATAGCCCCATTCTTCCATCGGTGTAGATGCGGGTGTGGGGAGCAATGGTCTCCCGAATAATGGGTTCGATCGTTTTCTGCTGGACATTCTCCAGCATCCGAATCGACACTTCGCCGCCGCGTTGGATCATGCCGAAGATGGGCGGTTTCTCCTGGGCTAAGGTGCCTCGTCCGCGCCGTCCCTTGAGTCGGTGGCGGCGTCCCGTTCGTCCTTTTTTTTCACCGCGTTAGGATGGCCTTTATGACCGGCCACCAGATAGACTTCATCACACTCGACGTCGTCCTGCAGAGAAGCGGGTTCCTGCAGACGGACGATTCCTTCACGCAACTGAGTGGTCATCTCCTGGACATCGTCTTTGTTGAGATCTAACTCGCGGCCAATCTGCTGATTGGAGAGATTGGGTCCCATGAAATACAGGCACAGAATCCAGGTACGTAACGGCTGGTGATGACCGGCGAACACCGTGCCGGTCAGATCGTCAAAGCAACGGTTACATCCCTGGCAACGATACCGTTGTCAGTGGGGTTGGCTGTCATCAAACCCCCGTTTGACAATCAAGTCGGAATGACAGTAGGGGCAGAAGATGCCATCGCCCCAGCGTAATTCGCGCACCGTCTCAAAGCATTTGGCGTCGTCAATGAGATGCTGGATATTGAGCATCGGAAACCCCCGTGGGGAGAAGGGAGAGCGACAGGCCAAACTAAGAATACGCCTTCATGACCCTCCCTTCAAGAAAACTCCCCGGAATCCATAGATATCTTCATATCAATCTATTAAAACAAGGAGTTACGATGATTAATTCGCAACTCCTCTTTCTTTTAATCCTATAGATAGATTCATTCCTTGTCTTCATGCCCAAAGTTGAAGTAGCCCTTCTGAGAGGACATCGGCAATGGAGGGGATGAGACCAATGCTTGCATAGCCATCATCGACCCGCGCCTCGGTCAGCCGCGGGTTATTTCTGCCCGTGCTGCGGCTCGGACTCAAGCGGCTCGGCGTCGGCGACGGCCGATGCCGATCAAGCCGAGAAGACCGGTACCGAAGAGCAGCAGAGACGACGGCTCGGGGACGGGGGCGGCCAGGTCGAGGATTCCGGCCCCGCTGCCGA
Source organism: uncultured Acidobacteriota bacterium (assembly GCA_963815675.1). Taxonomy (GTDB): domain Bacteria; phylum Acidobacteriota; class Vicinamibacteria; order Marinacidobacterales; family SMYC01; genus CAWFHP01. The sequence continues at coordinate 31,926 of CAWFHP010000010.1, forward strand.
TGATATTGCGGCCGAAACCGACCGGATTGGGCACGCCGAACCCCGTCCGGTTCGCATCCGTCAGCATGTCACTCAGGCTGCCGTAGGTCACGATGACTGCCGAAGCGCTGGACTCCCCTTCTTCATTGAACACGTTCCAGTAGGTCGAACCATCGGACCCGCTGCCGACGATATTGCGGCCGAAACCGACCGGATTGGGCACGCCGAACCCCGTCCGGTTCGCATCCGTCAGCATGTCACTCAGGCTGCCGTAGGTCACGATGACTGCCGAAGCGCTGGACTCCCCTTCTTCATTGAACACGTTCCAGTAGGCCGAACCATCGGACCCGCTGCCGACGATGTTGCGGCCGAAACCGACCGGATTGGGCACGCCGAACCCCGTCCGGTTCGCATCCGTCAGCATGTCACTCAGGCTGCCGTAGGTCACGATGACTGCCGAAGCGCTGGACTCCCCTTCTTCATTGAACACGTTCCAGTAGGTCGAACCATCGGACCCGCTGCCGACGATGTTGCGGCCGAAACCGACCGGATTGGGCACGCCGAACCCCGTCCGGTTCGCATCCGTCAGCATGTCACTCAGGCTGCCGTAGGTCACGATGACTGCCGAAGCGCTGGACTCCCCTTCTTCATTGAACACGTTCCAGTAGACGCTGGCTCCCTCAACCTGCGCGGCAACCAGCATCATTGCGACCAACGCTATCCACATGCTCGATACGGCATATCCACCGCTATGGACCGCTATTTTGTTTCTCATATCGTCCCTCTTTCCCGAAAGGCAGCATGGGGGCCAACATAGAGTCCGGCTATAGACTCATCTTTTTGTACGCGATGTTGACTTCTCGTTGTAATTCGTTGATTTTCAACGACCGTGTTCTCGCGCTTCGCCGAATAGCGGATCGTAACTCATTGAAAACAGAAAATAAACCAATACTCAGATACCCTGTTCGGGAGGTTTTGCCTATGTCTTCACCGTCCGGTAGCACCCCAGAATGGCGTGGAGTTGAACAGTATTGAACGAACCTCCGGTCGATCGTAGGATATTCAGCTGCTTGATGCCCGTTGCCTACGCACCAACCGACCGACTGTGGTCGCACCTTCGCCGAAACCCAAGCTACCGCCTTTTTCGGTCTGCACTACCCGATCTGGGTGGCCGTCCTGGTAGTCACTTTGCTGGCCTTTGACTGTCCGGTGGCCGCCATCGTGGCGGCCTTCTGTTTAGACGAACGGACGGTGTTGAGTTGGCAACGCAAGGCCAGCGCGTGCAGGAAACGATGGCCCAACAGCATCCCGTCGAACTGGGTCAAGTGCAACCTGATGAGCTGTGCGTACCCTTCTCGAGCCCCTTTCCGCGCCTGCCGACGTTCGCCGACGAGCTCCTTGTCCCATCGAAACACCCCTTCCGGCCCCAATCGCTCATCCGAGACCGTTGATTTCTCCTATCCTTAACCTCTCCGGCTTCGTCGCCGGGCAAGAGTTGGCGCCGATGGCGAACGTGACGATTCGAATGATGGTCGCCGGGCTTCCCGTTGCGGCCTTCGCCTGCGGCATCCTGCTGCTCCGCGGGTACGGACTCGACGCGACCGAGCACGCGAGGATCCGCGCCGAGCTCGTCCGCGTGCAGCAGGATGCCCCTGAGGCTCGGGGATAGGAGCTAGCGCAGCACGTCGCTCGCCTCGGCCTCGGCGATGACGGCCTCGGCGTCCTCGGGGAGAAGGAAGCGCTCGGCGACGAGACGCTCCGCGGCGTCACGCACGGCCTCGACGTAGCCCTCGTGGCTCCCGTAGCGCTCTTGGAGCGACAGACGCGGATCTCCCACGGCCTCGCGCTCGGCCATCGTTTCCGCGAAGGGAATGAAGCTCCCCTCGGCGTCACACAGGTCGCCTTCGCCGAAGCCGGGCTTGCGGAGATTCCAACCGGTGTACGTTCCAACCGGTGCCTGAATCGTCGCGTTGCGGATGCCGGCGATCTCGTTGCCGTCGCCATCGACCTCGGGGACGAGCACCCGATATCGCTTCCAGGGGTGGACCTTGCGCTCGCCGAGGACGCCGCTCACGTCCTCGGCGTCGAAACCGGGTCCGTAGTCGACGAGGGGAAGGTCGTTGACGACTCCCGAATAGGTCACGCCCGGTATCGTGGGCCAGGAAAGCTCTTCCGGGCGAACGAGCGATCGGTCGCGAAGGCGCGGGATGCGGGTATCGGGCGGCGCCTCCCCTGCGAGCACCCACTTCTCGAGAGCGACCGTAAGGGCCCGCAAGGTCCGAACCTTGTCGTTGGGATTCGTAGGTTGCTGGCACGCCTGGGGTGCGGCGGTCGTGTGCTCGGTGCCGGAAAGGAGATACATCCGTACGCGTTTGGACTCCCGGATGTCATGCCAGCCTAGTGGGTCCGTCGTCGTGAGCGAGGCGCGATCGTTCCAATACTCGGCCGAGCTGTAGGTCTGGACGATTTTCGGGCAGGTTCGGGTTCTCGCACATCGCTCGAAAATCCAGCCCACGCGGCGCGAGAGAGGATCGAACATCGGGCGGTATGTCGTCGGCGTTTCCATCGAGGGACGAAAGTTCGCGTGCTGTCGTGGAGCGCCCTGAGGCCGGAATCGAATGTTCAGAGGATGCCGGTTAGCGGCGAGGTCGGGATGTACGCCCTCGAACACCCGACGTCCTTGCTCGTCCTCGTTGAATCCGAGGTGGATGAATTGTCTGGCGTAGACGCCGCTCTGAGAGGTGCCGAAGAGAACGGCGGCTCTCGTCGCTCCGGCGATGGGATTGGGCGTTCCCCCGTCGTCGGCCGGAGCATGACGCAGGAACGCGATGAAGTCGCGAGTGGCCGCAAAGCCGAGACCGAGCACGAGCGGCTTTTGGGCGACGTAGGAGAGCTCGTAGATCGACGCCGGTTCGAAGCCGCCTGCGAGACAAATGGACACCCGGCTCGCGTCCCCCGGAAAGGGAGTCTGGCTGCAGTCCGAGAAGGCCCATTCCGAGCTCGGAACGACGACGGGCTGGTCCGTGCGATGGATTCGTCGAGTCAGCACCGAGCCGTCTCCGGACAGGTCGACGGGGAAGTAGCTGACGTTGGGAAATCCGGAGGAAAGCCCCCCGAGCGGGAGGCTCGGTGCGGGCGCGGTCACCACGTAGTCGACCCGAATGCGGCCGGTCACGTCTTGACCGTCGAGCGTCGCCTCGGGCAGCTGGATGAAGTGTCTCTGCGGAAGGCCCGGGACGTCGATGGGAACGATATCTCCCTGCCATCCGCTGAAGACGAGCGTATAGCCGCGCTCGCGCGCCAGCTGGCCGATCCCGCCCAGAAACGGCGGGAGCTCCGTCAACGCGAAGCCGATGTTGACGGCTTCGTGGTAGAGGAGACCGTTGCCTCCTCCGGGCGGTCTCAGGATGGTGAAGTTCATCGCGTACTCGACCGCGCCCCGGGCGTTCCTGGGCGCGAGCTCGATGTCCTGGATGATGGCGTTTCTACGGTCCATCGGGTCTACCTCGCCGTAGGCCACGCCGACGATGCGGTCGTAGCCGTCGAGCTCGGGAATGACCGCATCGATCTCGATGCGAACGATCCGCGCGTAGAGCGGCGTCGCGAGAAAACACAGGAACAAGGCGATACTCGTTCTCGTTCTCATGGAAACCTCCTTGCCCCGACACGTTACGCTCCGAACAGGCCGGTGCCGCGGGACGAGTATCTGACCCCGATGTGGCGGGCTATGCCTCTGAGCCATGACGAGTTAAAGTGAAGGGCATGGCGTTGTCGGTGCGCCGCTTCGGGGTCTTCGAGCTCGACCTGGGCACGGGCGAGCTCCGAAAACGGGGCGTGCGCGTTCGAATCCAGGAGCAGCCTTTTCGAATCCTCGATGCCCTTACGGCTGCGCCCGGCGAGCTCGTCGAGCGCGAGCGCCTGAAGTCGATGCTCTGGCCCGATGGGCCTGCCTACCGCACCGACGAGAACCTGAACGTTGGCGTCAAGCGGCTCCGGCGGACGTTGGACGACGTTTCGTCGAAGCCCCGATTCATCGAGACCCTTCGCAATCGCGGCTACCGATTCATCGCTCCGGTCGAGTCGGTTCGGATCGCGGCCCGCTCTCGGAATCCTTTCGTGGCACGACGCGGCGAGCTCGCGAGGTTCCACGAGCTCTTCGGCGAGCTCCGGCGCGGCGCGGGGAAGCTCCTTCTCATCTCCGGCGAGCCCGGGATTGGCAAGTCGCGACTGGCGGAGGAGGCGCTCGCCGCGGCGTCGAGGGTTGGCTTACAGACAACCTTCGGGCGCTGCTACGAGTCCGACGCGACCCCGCCCTTCGTCTCCGTCGTCGAGGCGATCGAGCGCGCCTCTCGAGGTCTCGAGCCTTCGCGACTGCGAGAGGTTCTCGGCCCGGCGGGTCCCGAGCTCTCCACGCTCGTCCCGGAGATTTGCGCGAAGATCAAGGACCTTCCACCACCCGCCGGGCTTCCACCCGAGGCGCGGCAGCTTTATCTGTTCAAAGGCATCGTCGGTTTCATGCGAGGGCTCGCTCCGCTCGTCCTTCTCCTCGAGGACCTTCATAGCGGGGACGCGGCGACCCTCGCCCTGGTGGAGCATCTCGCGGCGCAGGTGGAGACGATGCCCGTGCTCGTCGTGGGGACTTACCGTGACACCGAGGTCGACGACAACCCGCACTTCGGGCGTCTTCTCGAAACGGTTTTGTCGAGGCGGCTCGCGGAGCGAATGCCGCTCGGGCGGCTCGCCCGCGAGGACGTCGCCGAGCTCGTCCGCCGGGTCGACACGATCCCTTCGACCGAGCTCGTCGAGCGCGTCTTCGATCTCCACGGGCGGCAACCCTTTCTTCGTCGAGGAGATGGTCCAGCACCTGATGTCGGGAGGGGACGGCGCTCTTCCGGAGAACGTCCGCCTCGTCCTGGGCGAGCGCCTGAAGCGTCTCGGCAGGCAGAGCGTCGAGGTGCTGCGGGGGGCGGCCGTCCTCGGACGTGACTTCTCGGTGGAACTGCTCGAGACGATGGGGGCGAGGGACGCGTTCGAGGCTCTCGAGAAGGCCGAGCGGGCGCGGATCGTTCGTCCCAGTCCGAACGGACGCGAAGCGCTCTTCTCGTTCGAGCACGAGCTCCTCCGCCAGGCCATCCTGAGCGAGCTCTCGGTGCCGCGGCGCCAGCGGTGGCACCTGAAGGTGGCCGAGACGCTCGAGCGGTTCGACGGAAGCGAGCTCGACTCCGAGATCGCGCATCACCTGTACGAGGCGGGAACCCTGTGCGATGGCGCCAAGCTCGCGGATTATCTGGCACGAGCTTCGGAACAGGCGATGTCGCGCGTCGCTTCCGAGGAGGCTCTCGAGCACGCGGAGCGAGCGCTCGCGCTTCCAGGGCTTACGGACGAGAACCGGGCCCGCTTGCTGCATCACCGCGGCGTCGCGAAGTGGGCGCTGCGGCGATGGGCGGAAGCGCTCGAAGACTGGCGCCAGGCGTTCCCCTTGTTCGAAGCGCTCGAGGACGGGATCGCTCTCGCGAAGCTCCTCGACGGGATGAGCGTCGTCCTTCAGTGGACGGCGCGGCACGACGAGCTCCTCCGGCTTTCTCGGCGTGCCGAACGAATCATTGGCGAGGCTCCGACGAGCGAGCGGTGTCGCGTCCTGTGCCAACAAGGCATGGTCGCGGCAGGCCTGGTCGATTTCGATGGCGCGAACGCGGCCTTCGGTAAGGCGGAGGCGATCGCGACGAAGCTCGGGAATTCCGTGATCGAGTCCCAGATCCTGGGTTATCGCATCGCCGCGTCCGTTTATGCCTGTGAGCCCGAACTGGAAGATCGAGCGCGACGGGCCGTGGACATTCTGCGTGGGAGCCCCGACCTCTGGAATCTCGCCTACGTCCTCGCGATGCTTCAGCTCGTCCGGATCATGAAAGGCGATCTCGAGGAAGCCCACGTTCTCGGAGAGGAAGCGCAGACCGCCGCAGAAAGAGTGGGTCACGTTGGTGCGCTCGGAATGATCGCGCGGAGTCGGTTCCACGCCCGGTGGATGCGCACCGGGCGAATCGAGGAGTTCGCCACTTTCTGCGACCGAAACCTCGAGCACGATCGCGCCCTCACTCCCAACTATGCGCTCGGCCAGACCCACGTAGCGCTGGCCCAGTTCTGGAAGGGCGACTGGGGAGACGCCGTGGAGACGGCCCGAATCGCGACGCGTGTCGGCGTCGAAATGTGGGGCGATGGAGCTCCGCAGGGTACGTTTCTGCTCGTCGGTGCGTACGCGGGGGAGGGTGACGTCCGCTCCTTCTTCGAGCAAAACCGCAGCTTCGTTCCCGTCGCGCGCCGAGTCAATTCGAGCGGCCGCTGGGTCTTCATGGCGCGTGCCATCGAGGGGCTCGCGGTCGTGGGTGAACGGGAGGCCGCCGCGTCGATGTATCCCCAGGCCGCCGAGATCGCCGAGCGACTGGTGATGATTGGCTGGGGGTTCGCCCTTCTCCAAAAGTGCTCCGGCATCGCCGCCGCCGCCGGACGGCGCTGGGAAGAGGCCGAGCGACACTTCGAGACCGCGCTCCGTCAGGCGCAGGGGATTCCCTATCGCGTCGAGCAGGCGGAGGTCCGGCGCTGGTATGCACACATGCTGAGGATGCGCGATCGCGACGGAGATCGCCGACAAGCGAGACAGCTCCTCGAGGAGGCTCTCCCGATTTACGAAGATATCGGCATGCCGCGCCATCGGGAGCTCGCGCGCTCGATGCTGTTTTAGCGACTGAACGTCACGTGCACCAACGCGCGCCGGTGAAGGATTGGAGCGCCGAAGAACTCGTAGTGCGTGTCATCGAAGAGGTTCGACACCGTGAGCCCCAACTTCCATTCGGGTGCCATCTGGTAGCTCGCGTCGAAATCCGTGTTCGTATAAGAAGGCACGTCTCCGATGAAGATGCCTGTGGACCAGCGAAACGCGTCGACGAACCGCGCGCGGAGGCTCGCGAACCACGGACCCTCGGCGTAGCTGATCCCGGCGGCGAGCTGGAGCTCCGGCGCGTTGGGGAGAAGGAGGTCGGGGAACGCGGGGGCCTGCTCTTTCAGATCGTAGTGGAACCACGTGGCGGCGCCGTCGAGACGAAAGGCGCGAGTCAGGGCGTGGCTCACCCCTAGCTCGATTCCCTGGGTGTCGACCGTTCCGAAATTCGTGAAAGAGAGCGCCGCGAGGACGCTCACGCCATCCGCGGCGTTGGACAGGATGGGCGGCGCGAGCGCGCGGATGCAATCGGCGACCGTCACGGATTCCGGGCAGCCGGGGAAGGCGATCGGTGTGGACTCCGCTTCCGGAGGGCCGACCCATGGACCGAAGTCGGGGTTGAGGCGGCCGAACGGTGTCCCCACTTGCGGGAGCAGGTTCGTGATGAAGTTCTCGTTGCGGCTCACGTAGGTGTCGAAAGTCACATAGGTTCGTCGTCCGATGAGTCCCCGGTAGCCGATCTCGAACGAGTGGACCGTTTCGACACCGAGGATGGGATTTCCCACGGCGAGAACGGGAGTCGCCCCGAGACCGCAGGAAAACCCGTTCGCGAGACAAAGCCCATCGAGCCCGCTCAGATCCGCGGGCGGAGCGGCGGGGGTCTCGAGGAACACCTCGGACAGCGCGGGCGCCTGGAAGGCCTGGTTGTAGGTAAACCGGAGCGTATGGTCCGGCCGAATGCCCCATACGAGAGAAGCACGGGGCGAGAACTGGAGAATCGTGGATCGAGGCGTCCTCGAAGCGCCCCGCGACGACGACGTTCAAGCTGGGACGAAGCTCACGATCCGCCTGGGCATAGATCGCCTGGCGGTTGGCGTCGATAGGTCGCGGCGTGAACCCGTCGAGGTGGGCTTTCTCGTAAAAACCTCCAGCGACGAGCTTCCAGCGGCCGGAATCGAGCTCCCAATTTCCCTGAGCTTCCAAGTGCGCCTGTTGCTCCTTGAGGCGATCGACTCCGCCGCCGCCGCCGGACGCCGGCCCGCCGCTGTCGTTGAAATAGGCCAAAAGGTTGTAGCGACCCCAGTCGAGGTTCACGCGGGCGAACGAAAGTCCACCCGGACCCTGGAGGAGGAACCGCCCTACGCCCGTGGCCGCGACCTCACAGCACAGACCGCGGGATAGGGCGCCTTCGAGCGTGAGACGCACCTCCTCTGCGAAGTACTTGTCGAGACGCACCCCCCCGGAGTAATGGGAAGTGGTGTTTCCCGGCTTCAAGTCGAAATTGTCGAGCGGGAGGCAGTCGCCGAACTCGTTCGGGGGACAGGGGAAGGAGTACTCGACCGTCTCGCGACGACCGACCGCGAAGGGCGCCCAGCGTCCCGCCGTTCCTGTCAGTTTCATGAACCAGCCGCTTCCGAGCTCGGTCGCGTAACGCGCGTCGGTGGTGACCGTTTCGCGCTCCCCCGCCGTCAGGCGAACGCTCATGCCGAGGCTGTCCCGCAGCGCTTTCGTGGTCATATTCAAGACGCCGCTCGATGCGTTGGCGCCATAGAGAGCGGCGCTCGGCCCGCGCACGAGCTCGACCGTCTCGTAGTCCTCGAGTGGAAACGGAAGCGTCGCCCAGTTGATAGACCCGAGGAACGGGCTCGCAACGTTTCGTCCATCGATGAACACCGCCACCCGCCGGGTGAGCGTATTGTTGAACCCGCGGGTGTTGAAGTTGAAGCTGTTGATGTCCTGCTGGGTCAGCTCCACCCCGGGCGTGAACTCCATGAGCTCCGGCACTCCGCTCACGCCAATATGACGGGAAATCTCCTGAGCGCCTACGGAAGTGATCGCGGCGGGCGCCTCCGCGAGACTCTCGCGGGTTCGCGATGCCGATACGACCGTGACGTTCTCGAAGAAAACGTCCCAGTCCACCACCTTCTGGACTTCGGTGGTCGAACCGGAGTCGACCCGGACCGACTCGGTGGCGCGTCGTGGCCCCGACGAGAACTCGACGTGGTACGTGCCCGGCGGCACGCCGGAGAAGACGAAGCGACCCTGAGGGTCGGTGAGCGTCCTCTTTTCGAGCTCGACGAGGACCACCTCCGTGTACGGAACGGGCTCGCCGTCTTCGCGCGTGATGCGTCCTTCGATTCTGCCGTCATCTTCCTGAGGGAGAGCGAGCGCGCTGCACAAGCACAAAGCCGGTACGAATCTCACTTACGGCCCCCAATCGAGGTTCGACGAACCACTCGCCGAAGGGTTGTTCTGAGGAAAGGGGCCGATTGCCTCGGCCGCAAGCCTCTCCCATGCTCCCGCACCAATCTTCGCCAGAATACGCGAGTGGGAGAGGGTTCGGCCTGACATCACTGCGAAAATTCAAATTGACATGCTAGCGAACCTCCATCTCCAGGTCAATTGCCGTGGTCACGCAACACCGGACTCGACGGTGGCTGCGGAGCTTCTTCGAGTGAGGGAGCGGTCCAAGGTTCGCGTCTAACGAGTCGCTTCTAACGCTATCCGGGAATCGTATTGAACTTCGCCGGTAGCACGACTTCGAGAAGCTCCAGGTCGGTGCTGCACCCGGCGAGCGACACGCTCATGCCCGCCGGAAGGACGAAGGCGCTCCCCGCGTCCAGCCGGCGCGGGTCGCGTCCGTCGCTTTCGAGCGTGAGCGATCCCTCGAGGACGAACGAGAACAGAAACTCCGCGTCGTGCCGCCATCGTTTCGATGACGGGGCGGAAAGAGGACGAGCCACCCGCACGCCCGCGAGGCCGCCGGTCGCCGCGGCGATGCCGATGTCACGGCACTCGAAGCCGTCCAGACGGAAGGGCGCCCATTTCGCGGCGGCCGCCTGGTGCCGGACGAAGCGCTGGCCGCCGAAGTCGCGCTCGGGATTTCGCGGGTCGAGGTCGGAAGGTCGAGCTCGTGGTCGGCGAAGGTCTCGTGATTCGGCCGGGCAGCCGATCTCGATCACTTCCATCCCCGGGGAGCATTCGAGCACGCGGTGTCGGATGCGGGGCGGCTGGAGCACGCAGTCGCCGGCTTCGAGCACGAAGGCGGCCCTTGATCCTCGTAGACGACGCGAACCCAGCCCTTTAGCGATAGATCATCTGGAAGCGGATCTTGTGGAAGTGCACGTAGTCGGGTACCGGACCGCCGTCGGGGATCCGGATGTGGGAAGCGATGAAGCTTCCACCCAGGCGGCCGGGAATGAGGTCGCGATAGCGCATGCCCGCCCGGCCCGTTCCCCACGTCGAGGCGTCCCCCTTCTCGCTCACGACGAAAGAGGGCTCGACCCGCGGCACCACCAGCGGGGGGTCGGCGTCGACGAGCTCGATGCGCGTGCCGTTCGGCGCGGTCAAGACCCGCGCGCCTTCCGGATCGCTGCAGAGCAATCGGAGGGTGCCCGGATCGCCGTGGGCGCCACGTTCGAGCTGAAGACGAACGCCGTGTCCCGAGACGACCGCGACCGAAGGGTCGTCGGCGGGATAGATGGCGTCCACACGAAAACCGAGACGGTCGGTGAAGAAGTCGAGCGTCGGATCGAGCTCCGCGCAGGGCAAGACGACTTGTGCCGCGCGAACCCGCTCGCGCCCGGTAACGTCGGTCATGTCATTCCTCGCCGCCAAGCGTAGTCTGTCCCGCCCGCCCCAGCAACGCCCCAAAATTAGGGACAGGCACCCATTTTACGGAAAAGGAAAAATGAGTGCCTGTCCCTAATTTCATCGCGCGGCGACGAGGAAGAGCCTTCGGAAGGGAAGGAGCGTCTTTCCGTCTCTCTCCGGTGGGTAGGCGGCTCGAGTGCGACGGCAGTACTCTTCGAGGAAGCGCTTCGCCTCGGCGTCGCTCAGCCGATCGAGAATGGGACGGAGGGCGCTCCCCTTGAACCATTCGACCACCGGGTCTTCGCCCTCGAGCACGTGCAGGTACGTGGTCTCCCAGATGTCCATGCTCCGCGCCGCCGCGCGAAGCACCTCGTAGTAGCGCCGCGGCTCGAGCACCGGCCAAGCGGGAAGGTGGGGCTCGACGCGCTCGCGCCAGGGACCGCTGCGGACGGACTCGATGATGGATGTATGGCTCGCTGCGGCGAAGTTGAAAGGCATCTGTACCGCAAGGACCCCCCCGGGAGCGAGAAAGCCCGCGAGCCGGGGGAACAACGTCTCGTGATGATCCGCCCAGTGGAGCGCGGCGTTCGAGAAAAGGAGGTCGCAGGGCTCGCCGGGCGAGAAGCCCTCGATGTCGGCCTCGCGCCACTCGATCTCGGAGTCCAGCGTCCGCGCTTTCTCCAGCATCGCGGGCGAGGAGTCGAGACCGATGATCCGCGCGTCGGGCCATCTCGCTTTCAGAAGAACGGTCAGGTTCCCCGGGCCGCAACCCAGATCGTAGACGATTCCCGGCGAGTCGAGGGAAACGCGCGCGAGGAGATCGAGCGCGGGGCGGGTCCGCTCGTTTCCGAACCGAAGATACTGAGCGGGACTCCACGTCGGCATGAGGCTCTCTCGCGCGACATGGTAAGCCGGCGGCGAGGCCTTCGCCATCGAGTTTCCGGACCGGCTCGCGACCCTCGACCCTCGACCGCGGGCCGGCCCGGAGCGGATTGTCCGGCTCGTCCATCGCCCTGGTTTTTCCCACCGGGCTCTTCTCGACGAGGTCGCGGAAGTCGTGCGCGACATCGTCCCCGACCGTGTGACCCCGGTGTACTGAGACTCGTCGTCCGCCCACTCGAATTTCCGCTTCCTTGCCTTTACAATCGCCCCGTTCACTCCGGTTGAGAAACGTCTCGAGAGAGGGGAAGCAGGATGGAACGAAAGAAAGCGAGCGATTTCGATCAGGGGCTCCTGGACTTGTTCGACAGCTACGTCCATGGAGGAGTCGACCGACGCGAGTTTCTCGAGCGCGCGAAGCGATTCGCCGTGGGAGGAGTGACGGCCGCGGCGCTCCTAGAGAGTCTGAGCCCGAAATACGCCCAGGCCCAGCAGGTCCCGAAGGACGATCCTCGCCTCGCGACCGAGTATCTGACCTACGAATCCCCGCAAGGCTACGGAAAGGTCAAGGCGTACTTTGCCCGCCCGGCGAAAGCGAGCGGGAAGCTGCCCGGGGTCGTCGTCATCCACGAGAACCGCGGCTTGAACCCTTACATCGAGGACGTCGCCCGCCGCACCGCTCTCGCGGGCTACCTCGCGCTGGCCCCGGATGGACTCACGTCACTCGGAGGCTATCCGGGGAACGACGACGAAGGCCGGGAGATGCAGGCAAAGCTCGACCGCGACAAGCTGCTCGAAGACTTCGTCGCCGCCGTGCCGCTTCCTCCAGAAACATCCGGATTGCACCGGCCGGGTCGGCTGCGTCGGATTCTGCTATGGGGGCGGTGTCTCCAACATGCTGGCGGTGCGCGTTTCCGATCTCGCCTGCGCCGTTCCTTTCTACGGCGGACAGCCGAAGACGGAGGACGTCGCGAAAATCAAGGCTCCGCTGCTGCTTCATTACGCGGGCCTCGACGAGAGGGTGAACGCCGGCTGGCCCGCCTACGAAGAGGCGTTGAAGGCGAACGGAGTCCGCTACACCGCGTACGTCTACGAAGGTGTGAACCACGGGTTTCACAACGACACGACACCGCGCTACGACGAGAAGGCGGCGAAGCTCGCCTGGCAGCGGACGCTCGACTTCTTCAAGAAGTACCTGAGCTGAGGCGCTCCGATGAAACGTCAAATCCTTGTCACTGCCATCACTACGATTCTGGCAGCCGGCGCCACTGCTCTGGCGCAACCGGCTTCCGAATGGTCCCAGGGAGAGCTGTATCGGACGCTCGTGATTCGCAACGGCATCGTCGTCAACGGGCGGGGCACCCCGGCCGAAGGACCGATGGACATCGTCGTCGAGCACGGGATGATCACCGACATGATTCCCGTCGACGGCGTCTCTCTCGCGAGCTACGGGCCGAACTGGAAACGCCCCGAAGGCGATCGCGTCATCGACGCCACCGGAATGTACGTGCTTCCCGGTCTCGTGGACATGCACGCCCATATTCCGGGCGACGGCGGTCGCGCCGGCGAGCACGGCTACGCGTACGGCTACAAGCTGTGGCTGGGGCACGGCGTCACCACCCTGCGCGATCCGGGAGACGATTCCGGGATCGAGCATCTGCGCGAGCACCGCCGGCTCGCGGAGGACACGAACGCCGCCATCCCCCGCCTCGTCCTCTATCAGCGCTGGCCCAACGTCTCCCGCCAGAAGGAGAAGGGCCACACTCCCGACGAAGCGCGGGCACTCGTGAGGAAGTTCAAGGAGATGGGGGCCGATGGCATCAAGGTGAGCAAGGGACCAGGTCATTTCCCCGACGTCATCCAGGCCATATGTGACGAGGTGAAAGTGCTCGGCATGAACGGCGTCGCCGTCGACCTGAAGGTGAGCGAGACCGACGCGCTCGTCGCCTCGAACGCGGGCGTCACCAGCATCGAGCACTGGTATGGGGTCCCCGACGCGGCGATCCCCGGCTCCCAGCGTTTCCCCGGCGACTACAACTACTGGAACGAGGAGGACCGGTTCCGCTGGGCGGGCCACCTCTGGAAAGAGGCGAACGAGCACCCGGAGCGTATCGAGGCGGTGATCGATCGCATGATCGAGAACGGGACCGTCTGGGATCCGACGTTCGTCGTGTACGAAGCGAATCTCGACCTGGCGCGCGCGAAGAGCCTTCCCTGGCAGGAGCGGTTCACCCATCCGAAGCTCATGGACTTCTGGAGCCCGAACCCGAGCCACCACGCTTCGTACCACGCGCACTGGACGACGGCGGACGAGATCGCCTGGAAGGAGAACTTCTCCATCTGGATGCACTACGTGAAGGAGTTCTTCGACCGCGGCGGCACCCTGACCGTAGGCTCCGACGCGGGCTCGCTCTACGGGCTCTACGGATTTTCCACCATCCGGGAGCTGGAGCTCATGCAGCAGGCGGGGATCGATCCTATCGACATAATCCAGATCGCGACATGGAACGCTACGAGGACGCTCGGGCTCGGAGACAAGCTCGCCGGGGTGCGCATCGGCTACACCGCCGACCTCGCCATCGTCGATGGCAACCCGCTCGCGAACTTCAAAGTCATGTACGGCACCGGGATTCAGGATTACGGCGCCGACGGCAAGCCGAAAAAGACCGGCGGCGTGAAGTGGACGATCAAGCGGGGGATCGTCTTCGACGCCCAGCAGCTCCTCCAGGACGTCCAGGACTACGTCCAGCAGGCCAAGCAAGCGGCCGCCACGAACGAATAGAAAAAATTAGGGACAGGCACTAATTTTACGATTTTGGAAAAATTGGTGCCTGTCCCTAATTTTGCGTTTCTTCTCCTACAGGGCTGCGTCGGTCGCGGTCTTGAAGTCGAACTTCGAGAGCGGAAGCCTCCGAATGCGCTTTCCGGTGAGAACGAACAGGGCATTGGTCACCGCGGGGGCGATCGGGGGAACGGCGGGCTCTCCGACCCCGCCCGGCTCCTCGCGGCTTTCGACCAGGTGCACGTCGATCACGGGCGTCTCGGGGAGCCGGACGAGCGGGTACCCATCGAAATTGCTCTGCACCGCGCGTCCCTTCTCGATCGTGATCTCCCCGTAGAGAACGGCGGAAAGCCCGTAGACGATGGAGCCCGCCGACTGCGCTTTGACGACGTCGGGGTCGATCACCTGCCCGCAATCCACGGCGCAGGTCACCCGATGGACGACGACCGTCGAGCCTCGCAGGGAGACCTCGGCGACCTGGGCGACGTAGCTTCCCGTGTCCTCGACGACGCCGATTCCGCGGGCCCGGCCGCTCGAAAGGGGTTTTCCCCATCCGGATTTCTCGGCGGCGGTCTCGAGGACGTTGCGCAGACGCGGGCTGTTCTTCAGGAGCTCTCTCCGGAGCTCGAAGGGATCGCGGCCCGCCGCGTGGGCCATCTCGTCGAAGAGGCTCTCGGTGATGAAGGTGTTCTGGGACGGTCCGACGGATCGCCAGTAGCCGACGGGTACGGGAACGTCGGAGCCGCAGTACGTGACGTGGACGTTGGGAACGGCGTACGCCATGTCGGCGGCACCGGCGACCGCCGCGCGGTCCATCTCCTCGGGGCCACCGCCTCCGATCGGAGGCGCTACCACCCGGAGCTTCCACGCCGTCGGTGTTCCCTGAGCGTCGAGCGCCCCCTCGAAATGGTGGAACGCCGCCGGCCGGTACCAGTCGTGCTGCATGTCCTCTTCCCGCGTCCAGAGGACCTGGACGGGGCGGCCGAGCTTCATCGACGCCTCGACGGCGTCGTCCACGTAGTCCGTTCGCCCGCGGCGACCGAGGCCGCAACCGAGGTACGTCACGTGCACCGTGACGGCGTCGAGGGGAAGCCCGGTGATCCGCGCCGCAGTTTTCTGCGCGCCCTGGGGGTTCTGAGTGGGTCCCCAGATCTCGCATCGGTCTTTTCGCACGTCGGCGGTACAGTTCATGGGCTCCATCGTGGCGTGGGCGAGGTAGGGAACTTCGTACGTCGCCTCGACCCGCTTCGCCGCGCTGGCGATCGCGGTGTCCACGTTTCCGTCGTTCCGGGCGACGAGACCCTGTCTCTCGATGCGTTTTCGGAAGCTCTCGGAAATTTGCTCGCTTCCCATCGAGAACGTGCCGGGATCCCAGGCGACGTCGAGGGAGCGAGCGCCTTCGAAAGCGCCCCAGGTGTGCTCGGCGGCGACGACGATGCCGCCGGTGATCTGGACGACGTCCTTCACGCCCGAGACCTTGCGGGCGCGCGTCGCATCGAAGCTCTTCACCGAGCCGCCGAAGACGGGACTGTGGACGACAGTGGCGAAGAGCATGTTGGGAATGCGGACGTCGATGCCATAGCCCGCTGTTCCTGCGACTTTCAGGGGCGTGTCGAGCCGCGGGGTGCGCTTACCGATGAGTCGGAACTCGGACGGATCCTTGAGCTTCGGGTTCTCGGGAACGGGGAGCTCCGCCGCCTCTTCCGCGAGCTCGCCGTAGGTCAGGCTCCTGCCGGAGGCGTCGTGAATGACGCGGCTTGCCTCCGTGCGCAACGTCTTCGCGTCGACTCGCAGGCGCGCCGCCGCGGCCATTACCAGCATGGAGCGGGCCGAGGCCCCGGCCTTGCGCAGTGGAACCCAGCCGCCGCGCCTCACGCTGCCACTCCCGACCGTCATCTGGTTGCCGTACTTGGACGGGTGGCCGTCGGCCTGGACGATCTCGACCCCGTTCCAATCCGCATCGAGCTCGTCGGCGACGATCTTCGGAAGGGAGGTATAGACCCCCTGGCCCATCTCCGACCTTCCCACCCAGATCGTGGTCTTGTTGTCGCGACCGACCTGGAGCCATACGTTGGGAGGAACGACGTCGCCGCCTCCGCCCAGGGTTTTTCGCGGTGCACGTAGACACCGAGGACGAGGCCTCCTCCCGCGAGGGTACCGAGCTTCAGGAAATTTCGACGATCCAGAGTGGCGAGCTTGGTGATTTCCGTCATGGCCTCAGCCCTCCATCACCGCGCGGCGGATTGCCCGCCGGATGCGATCGTAGGTCCCGCATCGGCAGAGGTTTCCCTCCATCGCCCGGTTGATGTCTTCGTCGGTGACCGCCGAGCCCTTCTTCAAGAGGGGCAGCCGCCGACATGATCTGGCCCGGCTGGCAGTAGCCGCACTGCGGCACCTCCTCCGCGATCCAGGCTTTCTGGAGAGGATGGCTCGCGTCGAGGAGAGGCCCTCGATCGTCGTCACCTCCGCCGTACCCACGGCGGAGACCGGCGTGACGCAGGAGCGGGTCGGCTCGCCGTCGAGATGGACGGTGCAGGCACCGCACTCGGCGATGCCGCATCCGTATTTCGTCCCCGTGAGGCCGATGACGTCTCGAATCGCCCAGAGCAGTGGCATGTCCTCGGGTACGTCGACGTCGTGTTCCCGGCCGTTCACTTTCAAATGGAATTTGGCCATGTTCGGTCTCCGCGAATTATGATGCTCCGTCGAGTGAGCCGATCGTAGCACTTCCGGAGGGTCGATGCAGGTACAGACGGTACAGGTACAGGTACAGGTCCGTGCCTTCGAAATTCGTGAGAAGACGGGAGCCATGGAATCTCACGCGGTGCGGCGTTGAGTCTTCTTCTGCTCGCCGCCCCCGTCGAGCGCCCAGCTCGGATTTCTCGGGCCGCGTGGCACCTTCAGCGAAGAGGCGGCGGATACCTTTCGTCGGAACGCGCCCGAGGTGGGCGAGGCGGTTCCTTTCGAGACGATGACCGCCGTCGTCGAAGCGCTCGGAGCGGAGCGAATCTCACGGGGAATCCTTCCCGTCGCCTCGACGGTCGCCGGCTTCCCGGAGGAGTCGTCGCGCCTGTTTCTCGGCGAGCCCGATCCCGGCTTCCGTATCGTCGCCGAGGTCGTCGTACCCGTCGAGCTCCATCTGCTCGTCAAGCCGGGAACGTCGCGTGACGCACGTCCGCGACATCCTCTCTCACCCGAACGCGCTCGGGGAGTCGAAGTCGTACCTCGATTCCCACTATCCCGGCGTAGCCCGAGAGGAGACCTCGTCGACCGCCGCCGCGGCAGAGCGCGTCGCGGAGGCAGATGGCGGTCTCGCGGCGGTGGCGAGCTCGGCCGCGGCGCGTCTGTACGGTCTCGAAGTGTTGGACCGCTCCATTCAGGAAGACTCCCGCAACGCCACGAGCTTCTGGGTCATCGCGCGCCCCGAGGATGTGCGGGAGGCGGACGAGGCCGTTCATCTCGTTCTCCTTCTGGAAGCGCCTCCCGGCTCGCCCGCGTTGTCCGCGACCGTCACGAGCCTTCATCAGGCGGGACTCGAAGTCCTCTTCGTCAATTCGAGACCCCTTCCCGGGAGGGCTTTACGGATTCCGGTATCTTCTCTCGCTCGCCTCCACGAGGCCCGTGAGCCGGGATCGCGTCGATGTGCCCTTCGAGCGGCGACGGCCGCGGGAGGCGGCGCTCAGAATCGGTTGGTTCGACTAGTCGCGCGGCTCCGAAGCGATGCGGTAATTTTTACCCTTCATCGCCGGGACTCGTACGCTGTTCGCTTCGCTGGCCGTTTCGCTCCATCTCGATCTGGATCTCGCTCTTGGGAATCTCCAGTGCGGCGTCGTTTCCGGAGACGAGGACCTTGGATAGAAAGTAGCGATTGCCGAATCGGTCGAAGACGACTTCGGACGCGGCTGACGGGAATGGCGGTGCTACCCGATGACTCGGTGAGTGCCAGCCCCGTTTTGCGACCATTGCTGGATTCGATGGTGACGACGTGCGGATTCAGCGGATCGTTCGCGAGAAACGTGTAGTCACCGGCAGGGTAGAGCTGTTCTGCCGCGGTGAACGCGAACGGAATCCTCGCCGTCACGCGGTCCGCCTCGTTCGCGGACGCCGTCGTTTGCAAAAACCCAACGACGAGCGCGCTGAGCGCCGCCGCCAACGACAAAGATAGAATCGTATTTCGTTCTCTCATACCTTTCCTCCCGCCGCTCCACAGAGCGGCTGAAAGGAAGAACAGCAAGGCTCGTGCCAATCGAACGAGCCAGTCGCAATGCCCTTCCGAAGCTGGGAGCGGCGAAAACCCACCACCGGGAGACGGGAAATCACCAGGTGTGGCTCAAAGCAACCAGAGCCCGGAAGATCGGGATTGGCTCCGATGTGTGAGAATTACACGGAATTCCAGTCGAGAGGGGGAGAGTCGCGTCATGAACGCCCACGAATGGATCGACGTCACCGTCCCGTTGAGCGGAAGCACTCGTCCGCTGGCCCGGGGATCCGCCCCTCGAGCTCGAGCGTCTCCTCGATTCGGAACGCGGCGACGAGTCGACGTTCTCACGCATTTCCATGGGTCTTCATACGGGAACTCACGTAGACGCTCCGCTTCATTTCGTGCGGGGAGGCAAAACCATCACCGAGATGCCTCTCGACGTGATGGTCGGGCCGGCGTTGGTGATCGAGTCGATCGAAGACGTGATTACCGCGGAGGCCATCGAGGCGAGCGGACTCGATCCCGGAGCCAGGGTCTTGTTCAAGACGCGAAACTCCGCGCTCTGGAAGCAGGGCGGCGAGTTTCACGAGGAGTTCGTGCACCTGTCGACGGAGGCGGCGCGTGAGCTCGCGCGCCGGAAAGTGAGGCTCGTCGGTATCGACTATCTCTCCGTCTCCGGATACCGGAGCAACCAGGTCGAAGTCCATCGCACGTTGCTCGAGGCGGGTGTCTGGATCCTCGAGAGCCTCGACCTCTCGAAGGCCAAGCCCGGCATTTGTCAGCTCTTGTGCCTGCCGCTCAAGATTGAAGGCGGCGAAGGTGCCCCCGCTCGCGTCCTAATGCGTCACGCGCCGTCTCTCTAGCTCGCGGACTTTCTTCGTGCACTGCTCCCGCGACCCGTGCCGCGAGGTCTTCGTCCGGGTTTCGCGCTCGGGCCCGACTTACGCGGGACGGCGGCGCCGGGGATCGCCCGGGGCAGTGAGTCCCATCGGCGCGTCGGCGAGTCGATGCTCGGCGAGATAGGCTTCGGGTCTCATCATGCGCTGCGTTCGCCGCATGATTTTCGCCAGAAACAAGAGGTCTCTCGCCCTCGTTTGCGAGATCCACTCCCACCATTTCTTGTCGCCGCGCAAGTTCAGAACCGACCGCTGCCAGGTCTCACAGTAGAGCTCGAAGAACCGGCGCGGACCGAGCCTGGGCTCCCAGAGCAGGTGGTGCATGTCGAACTGCGACCAGCTCTCGGCGCGGATGACCTGCCGCATCTCGTCGAAGTAAGGCGTACCCGGAAGCGGCGTCAGAACGGTGAACCCCGCGCGCTTGATGTCGTGCCGGTCGACGAAGGCCCAGAGACGCTCGAAATCCTTTTCCTCCCAGTCCGGATCGATCACGAAGTTCCCCGTCGTCCCGAAATCGAGCCCGCGGCAGACGCGCAAAGCCCCTTCCGTCGAATCCACGGTCGCGTCCTTTACCAGCGAGTGAAGACCCTCGTTCGTTGCCGCTTCGAAGCCGAAGAAGACGTCGAAGTGTTCGGCGAGGGGACGCCATGCCTCGAGAAGCGACGCGTGGGTAGCGACGAGGTCGACCCGGCTCTGGACGAGGAGGAACCGTTTTCGGACCCCGCGACGAACGAGCGCGCGTGCCAGCTCGAGCGAACGGGCACTGTGATGCCAGAAGAGGTCGTCTGCCACGAACACGTTCGGCCCGACGGTCTCGAAATCGCGACATACGGCGTCGATGGATCGCTCGCGGACGGTGCGGTCGTACATCGTCGCCACCGAACAGAAGGAGCAGCGGAAGGGACAGCCGCGCGCCGTCTCGACGAGCCACATCGGTCGGTACTGCAGGCACACGTACTGCCTCCGCCAGGGCTCGATCGAATCGCGCAACGGAAGGGCGACGTCGTCGAGGTCGAACGTCGAATCCGGCGTGGGCGTGTCGACGAGGTTGTCATGCTGCCGGACGACGAGCCCCGGAACCGAGCTCGGAGACTCGCCGCGCTCGAGGGCGTCGACGAGCAAGGGCACGGCGCGCTCCCCATCGTCGGTGCAGATGGCGTCGACTCCGGGGACATCGAAAGGTTCGGGATAGGCAGCCGCCGCATGCCCGCCGATGAGAACGAAGGTATCGGGATCGCTGTGTCGGACGCGAGCGACGAGAGCGAGGACGTCTTCCGTCTCCAGGGCATGCATGCATGCGATTCCGACGAGG
Source organism: uncultured Acidobacteriota bacterium (assembly GCA_963815675.1). Taxonomy (GTDB): domain Bacteria; phylum Acidobacteriota; class Vicinamibacteria; order Marinacidobacterales; family SMYC01; genus CAWFHP01. The sequence goes on from CAWFHP010000010.1 coordinate 52,500, forward strand.
CGTGGGCGGCGCTTGGCGAGGAAGTGCTCGACCGGCCTGGTGAAGCGGAGGTCGAGCACGTCGACGCCGTGTCCACGATCGACGAGCGCCCTCGCGATGTACTCCATGCCGAGCGGCTCGGTGCGAAAGAACGGACCCAGACCAAATCCTTCGTTGGACGGGACCGGCCGCAGGAGCAGGACGTTCATTCGAATGACGGAATCGAGACTACCATTCGGTGGCAACGGCAATCAAGGTTTCGATGGGACACGATCGCTCTATTTCCCTTTCCGTGCCGTCGTCTTGCGACTGCGACCGGCGAGGCGCCAGAACTGTTTTTCACCGAGGAGCTTGATTTTGTGGCCCTTCTCGCCGAGGCGCTTGATCTCCATGAGCTTCAGGCCGCCGTCGCGTCCCGCGGCCTGGAGCGGGTTCGGGCGCCCGCGGACGACGACGGACGTCTTCGCCGAGGGCATGCCGTGGACGATGGCCCCCGCCCGGCGCGCTGCCGCTGCCGCTTCACTCCGTCGCTTCGTCAGGATCCCGGTGAAAGCGAGATGCACTCCCTGTAGCGACCGAAGCGCCCCCGCCTTCAGCCGCGCGGGTGGATTGCGAAGGGCCTCGATCAACTCGTCGGCGCTCTCGTAGCGCTTCCGCCGTTCGCCGATGCAGCGGTAGATGATCTCTTTCAGGTGATCGCTGCAGGGGAGGCGGCGCACCTCGGGCGTTCGTATGCGCTCGAGCGCGTCGCCCTTTACCAGCATCCCGATGAGCTGGCCTACCTGGTAGACGTCGTCGCGCGCCTGCCACTTGGGCGCCGCGCCGGCGAGAATGTCGCTCGGTGCGGTGAGGACGTTCATGGTGCGCGCCGTGATTCCGCGTCGGTCGCTCTGCTGGCGGACGATCCCGAAATCTCCGAGCTTGAGACGCCGGCCGTCGCAGACGAACACGTTCAACGGAGTGAGGTCGCGGTGGAGCATTTGGCCGCGGTGGAGCTTTCCCAGCACCTCGAGGATGCCCGCGATCTCGCGCCGCGCGATGGACTCGGGCCACCCCTTTCCCGTGCGCGCGAGAAATCGGCTGAGATCGCCATGAGGCGCGTACTCGAGGGCGAGGCAGTAGAGAGCCCGAGCTTGCTCTCGTCATTTCGCAGCAGGGGGAAGCGGTCGAAGATGCGGATCGCGCGCGGATGTCCGTGCAGGAGCTGTCCGAAGTAGGCCTCGCGAAGCCATCCGTCGATGTGCTCGCTCACCTTGACGCACACGACCTCGGGAACGTCGCTCGATCGTCCGAGCCGCTGAGCGAGATAGACCTGGCCGAAACCTCCCTCGCCGAGGAAGCGGTCGGTCCGGTAGCGAAGCTTCGTTTCCGGGCTGGTAACGACCTGGTTGGGCAGGAGCAGGTCTCGCGGCCTCGGGAGCGGGGAGAACGACGGACGGCACCCGGCGCGTTCGCGTTCGCGTCTTCGCTTCCGAAGGGTATTTCGATGGGCTCGTTCGACCTGCCATGGGTTTCCTGCGAAAGGAGAGCATATCCGAGGCGCGGTGACGCGATCCAACCGCCGCCTCGGTGCCTGTCGTGGACGGAGCCCCGGAGGGCACCGTAATATGGCCGATATGCTCGGCGAGACGGTTGGGCACTATCGGGTGACGGAAAAGCTCGGGGCGGGCGCCATGGGAGAGGTCTATCTGGCCGAGGACCTGCGGCTGCACCGACCCGTCGCCCTCAAGATGCTCGTCCACTCCGCGAGGGAGGACGAAGCCGCCGCCGCGCGCCTCGTGCGTGAAGCACGGGTAGCCTCGTCTCTCAGCCATCCCAATATTGCCGTCATCTACGAAATCGGTGAGGTTCAGCGCGACGGGAGTCGGCGGGGTTTCATCGCCATGGAGTACGTTCCCGGCAAGACCCTGGCCGAGCTCGCCTCGGAGAGAAAGCTCGACGTGCTCGAGATCCTCGATATCGTGCGCCAGGTCGCGGAGGCTCTTCGCGAGGCTCACGTGAGGGGCGTCGTCCACCGCGACGTCAAGCCCGGCAACGTGATGATGACCGAGCGCGGCCTCATCAAAGTTCTCGACTTCGGCCTCTCCATCTACGCTCCCTCGATGGAAGCGGAGATGGCGACCTGGAGCGGACCGCATCGATTGCTCCAGGAGGCTGGCGCGACGATGGGGACGCTCGCGTACATGTCGCCGGAACAGGCTCGAGGCGGCGCCGTGGACGAGCGAACCGACGTCTTCTCGCTCGGAGTTCTGCTCTATGAGCTCCTGGAGGGACGGCGCCCTTTCGAAGGTCGAAACGCCGTCGAGCTCATCGACTCCGTTCTGCGCGAGGCTCCGCCGCCGCTCGTGCGTCACGAAGGGCCTCTGGCGGACGAGCTCACGCGCGTCGTCCTCCGGATGCTGGAAAAGGACCGTGATCGACGATACCCCGACATGAACGCCGTCTGCGCCGACATTCTGGCGCTCGTCTCGGGGCGGGCTCTCGCGGCCGCTCCGGCTCCGGGCGCCACCGATGCTTCGAGAATCGCCGTCATGAGCTTCACCAACATTACCGGCCGCTGCGAGGACGACTGGCTGGGCACCGGGATCGCGGAGACCGTCACCGCGGGCCTCGCGAACGTCAAAGGGCTCACCGTGGTGTCGCGGGCACGCGTCGTGGAGATCCTCCGAAAGCTCGGCGGTCACCAAGGTGACGAGGAGACGCTCGCCATGCGCCTCGGGCGAGAGCTGGGAGTCGAGCTCGTGGTCAGCGGCGGCTATCAGCGCCAGGAACAGACCGTGCGGGTGACGGCGCGCGTGACCGATCTCGCATCGGGCGCGGTGACCCAGACGCTGAAGCTCGACGGACGTTTGTCCGAGATCTTCGATCTGCAGGACCGTATCCTGGGCGAGCTGTCCGCCGGCCTGCGCCTTCGCCTGCCGGCGACGGGGAGAAACGACGGCGGCGACGAGCTCAATCTCCACGAGACGCACTCCGTCGCGGCATACGAGGCTTTCGCCAAAGGACTCATCAATCTTCGCGCCGAAAGCTCGGACGCACTCGACCGTGCCATTTTGTTCTTCGAACGGGCTGTCACTCTCAATCCGGGCTACGCCAATGCTCACGTGCATCGAGGTATTGCCTACGAGCTCAAAGCGGAGTACTCGAGCATGCCCGAGCTGTACGACCGGGCGCTCGCGAGCCTCGATTGGGCGCTGGCCCTGGGACCGGGCCTCGCCGAAGCGCACCGGGCTCGCGGAACGGTCCTGCTTTCACTTGGACGTGAGGGCGAGGCGCTCGCTTCGGTCGAACGGTCACTCGCTCTCGATCCTGGCTCGGCATCGAGCTATCAAACCCTCGGTCGCATCTACTTCATCGGCTGCGCCGAGTTCGCCCGAGCGGCCGAGTGTTACGAGAAAGCTCTCGCTTTGAATCCTCAAGCCGGATGGGCGGCGTTGCAGCTCTCGCATTGCACCGCGATTCTGGGCGACGCCACGCGGGCCGAGGCCGCCGCGTGGCGCGCCGTCGTCATGCAGGAGCAATTCCTCTCCGGAAGGGAAGGCCAGCTCATCGTGGGCGCCTACATGCGTCTCGGACACGCGCTCGCTCTACAGGGTCGCCACGCCGATGCCCTCCATCAATTCGGACGCGAGCTGGAGTTTCTCCAACGGGTGGACCACGCTCTCCGCGGCCGGATCTTCATCGAGCTCCACCAGCGCATCGGCGAATCGCGTATTCGCTTGGGCGACGAAGCCTCCGGCCGAGCCGCGCTCGAGCTCGCGACGGAGGCGTTCGAGCGCCGCGTGCGCACCGGCGCCGATGACTCATCCACGCGCTACTATGCCGCCTGCGCCTACGCTCTCCGCGGCGACGTCGAATCGGCGCTGCTATCGCTCGAGAAAGCGGCCTCGGAACGGCGCCGGTTCACCGCCGCTCGCGCCCGGGTGGAACCGGCCCTCGAAAGCCTGCGTGAGGAGGAGCGGTTCCGCGCGCTGGTGGAGCTAGACGACATCGACGGTCGAGGCTAGTGGGCTGTAACGGCTATGTGGTGCGCAAATCGCGAGGTCATTTTGTGTGCTGGCAAGGCGCGATGACGACTCTGTTCTTGTTGTCGGCTGGCGGTATCGCTCGTTCCCAGGACCGCGGCATCGAGGTCGGCGCCCACCTGGCATCGACGTCTCGACACGAGCTCGATACCACCAATCTCGGCTTCGGCGGTCGGCTCGGATTTCGGGCCACTCGGCTCCTCGGGGTCGAGGGCGAGGCGAGCTTCTATCCGTCTGACGTGCCCGGCGAGCTCCCCATCTCCAGTTCCCGGCTCGAAGGACTAATCGGGGTCAAGATCGGCCCCCGTTTCGACCGTTTCTCCGTCTTTGGAAAACTGCGGCCCGGCTTCGTGCGCTTTTCGAGTGCTCCGGGACCCGTCGCCTGCATCCTCATTTATCCACCGCCTCTGAACTGCGTCCTTGCCGAGGGCAAAACCGTCATGGCTCTGGATCTGGGTGGCGGGATCGAGCTCTACCCGACGAAGCGAAGCCTCGTCCGCATCGACGTATCCGATCTACTGCTCCGGTACCCGGGCCCGGCGATCAACCGCGACGGCGAGGCGATCCCCTCGGATAGCTTCTGGGGCGGAAACCTGAGGCTGACCTTCGGCGCCGCCATCCGGTTCTGACCGGAAGGCGGAGCAGTCGAAGCGAAACCGTCCCTCACGAGCCTTTCGGCCTCACCCGAAAACCTCCGAGAGTGTCCTCCATGGAGGTCAAAGACCTCCTTGTTGTGATCTGCGGCCCTTGCGCAGAGCCCGTGAAGCTGCTCATCAGGTTTTCATCTTTCGTTCACATTCCATTCACGTGTGCGGAGCAGACTCCGTCCGTCTCGCGAGTCCCCTCGACAATCCCGGGGGCTTTGGTGTGACAAGGAGGAATTGGAGTGGGGTCATTATTATTCGGCCTACAAGAACTGCTGCTCGTGATCCCAGGTACAAAGCGCTCGAGAGGCGCTCGGTCTCCGCTGCCGCTGGCGGTTCTCGGGATAATCGGTGTCTCATTCGCGCTGGTGGCGGCTCCCGAGGCCCAGGCTCATGGGAGCGGAAGAATCTACGGAACCGTGCTCGACCCCGCGGGTATGGTCCTTCCACACGCGGCCGTCGTCGTGCGCAACGAGGAGACGGGCGGGAAAACAACGACGGAGACGTCGAGCGTCGGACGATACCGCGTGGACAATCTTGAGCCCTCGGTCTACACCGTCGAGGCCTCGGCCGCCGGTCTCGCCGCGAGCGAGCGCAACAACGTTTCATTGGCGGCGGGGAAAGAGCTCAGCGTCGACCTCATTCTGGGCTCCGACAGCGCGACCGATGCCTCGCCCACGGCTCTTGACGCCGTTCCAGCGGCGCCCTCGCTGAGCGACAGGATTTCGCCGGCGGTCAGCTCTAAGGCGGGGAGCTTGACACCGTCATCGACCCTCGCCCAGGTGCAACCGGCTGCCAGTCACACGCCACCGGACGACACCCCGTCGATCAAAGTGGGCGTGACCTTGTACACGGACTACGCGTACCAGACCAACTCCAGGCTCACGGACTCCGACGGAAACTCGGTGCATAGGAGCTCGTTCGACGTCACGCGGAGTTACATCAATATTACCGGCAACATCTCGCACCTCCTCTCCTTTCGCATCACCCCGGACGCCAGCCTCGAGAGCGGCAGCGGGAGCTCGCTCACCGGGAGCATCGAGTTCCGCATCAAGTACGCCTATCTGCAGACGAACTTCGACGAATGGATGACGAAAGGCTCTTGGGCGCGCTTCGGCATGCATCAGACGCCCTACCTGGACTACACGGAAGGAATCTACCGCTACCGGTTCCAGGGTACGACGTTCGTCGAGCGCAACGGGTACTTCAACTCGTCCGACGCCGGCGTGTCCTTCCACTACAACCTTCCGAAGAACTACGGCGACTTTCACGCGGGCATCTGGAACGGTGAGGGCTACCACAAGGCCGAGACCAACAATCAGAAAGCGAAAATGTTCCGGGCGTCGTTTCGACCCTTCGCGGCGGGCTCACCCGCGCTTCGAGGCCTGCGCGCCACGTTCTTCTACGACGACGACCACTACGTGACGAGCGCCGAGCGCAAGCGCCTCATCTTCCAGACCACGTTCGAGCACAAGCGCGTGGTCATCGGGTACGAGTATCTCGATGCTCACGATCAGATCTCGGCGCAGGCACCGGACGTCCAGGGCAGGGGATATTCAATCTGGGCGACGCCGAAATTCCCCCATGGCTGGGAAGCACTGCTCCGCTACGACTACCTGACGCCCAACACCGACGGTGCCTTCGCTCCCTCTGCCACGGCGCCGAACGGCACGACCCCTTTCGACTCTCAGAAGAAGAAGCGATTCATTGTTGGCCTGGCGTATTGGTTTCCCCATGAAGGCAACGTCTCCGCGGCGCTCCTGTTCGACTACGACGATCAAATCTTCGACCATTTCAGCGTCGAGCCGGTCAAGGTCCTTGCGGTGCATGCCTTGATTAACTTCTGATTCCATTTGGAGGAGAGGATCGATGAAAGCAAAACTCCTGACAAGTACGATTTGTGCCTTGGCGCTCGCCGCCAGTGCGGGCGCTCAGCAGACCATGCAGATCAACGGTGCGGGTGCCACCTTTCCGTATCCCATCTACTCGAAGTGGTTCTCCGAGTACAACAAATTGCATCCGAACATGCAGATCAACTACCAGTCGATTGGATCGGGGGGCGGAATCCGCCAGGTCAGCAACGAGACCGTATTCTTCGGCGCAAGCGACGGCCCGATGACGAACGAGCAGCTGCAGGCGGCTCCCGGCAAGCTCCTGCACTTCCCCACGGTTCTGGGTGCGGCCGTCCCCGTCTACAATATTCCCGGCGTCAGCACGCAATTGAAGTTCACCGGCGCCTTGCTCGCGGACATCTATATGGGCAAGGTCACGAAATGGAACGATCCCGCCGTCACGAAGGTCAATCCCGGTGCCAACCTGCCCGACAGCGCGATCACCGTCGTCCATCGTTCCGACGGGTCGGGAACGACTTACATCTGGACCGACTTCCTTGCTAAAGTATCGCCGGAGTGGAAGAGCAAGGTCGGCAACGCCACATCGGTCAACTGGCCGGCCGGGAGTTGGCGGCAAGGGCAACGAGGGAGTCGCCGGGTTGGTGAGCCAGACCCCGGGCTCGATCGGATACGTCGAGTTGATCTACGCGCTGCAGACCAAGATCAGTTATGGCACCGTTCAGAACATGGCCGGCGAGTTCGTCCAGGCGACGACCGAATCGGTTACCGCCGCGGCGGCGGGAGCGGCGCAGACGATGCCCGCGGACTTCCGGGTCTCGATCACCAATGCCGAGGGGAGCGGGGCGTACCCCATCTCGTCGTTCACCTGGCTTTTGCTCTACGAGAATCCCAAGGACAAAGCCCAGGCGAAAGTGATGCTCGATTTCATGAAGTGGGCGTTGTCCGACGGTCAGAAGTTCGCTCCCGGTCTCGGCTACGCGCCGCTTCCGGACGGCGTCGTCAAGCTGGAGCTGGCGGCGCTGGCGAAGATCCAAGCCTGAACATCAATTTCTCTTGATGGACGAAGCCACCGGTACCCGCATCAGGAAGCGTCGCTTTTACGAATCCGACCTCAGCTTCCAGCTGGGTACCGGTATCTTCGCCGTCGTGTTGCTGCTCGTCGTCGCCGCGATCGGGGTGGTGCTCACGCGCGAGTCGATGCTCTCGATCGAGAAGTTCGGCTTTGATTTCTGGCGCACACAGACGTGGGATCCGGTTGCCGGCGAGTTCGGGGCGCTTCCCTTCATCTGGGGGACGTTGTACTCGTCGATTCTGGCGCTGATCCTGGCGACGCCGGTTGCCCTCGGGATCGCGGTCTTCCTCGCGGACCTCTGTCCCGCCAGGCTGCAGCAACCCCTGGTGTTCCTGACGGAGCTGCTGGCGGCTATACCCTCCATCGTTTATGGCCTGTGGGGCATTTTCGTGCTCGTTCCCGCGGTGCGGACCCTGGAGACATGGGTCCCCGAGCCGCTGCGGCAATTTCCGTTGTTCAGCGGTCCGCCAGTCGGAGTGGGAATGGGGGCGGCCGCGATCATTCTCGCGATCATGATCGTTCCGTTCACCTCGTCGGTGAGTCGCGAGATCCTGAAGGCCGTACCACTAGCCCAGCGCGAGGCGGCTTACGCACTCGGAGCCACTCGGTACGAAGCCATTCGGGCCGTCTTGTTCTATGCCCGGAGTGGTATCGTGGGCGCCGTCATGCTCGGGTTTGGCCGCGCCCTGGGCGAGACCATGGCGGTGACCATGGTTATTGGCAACGCCGCGCGGATATCCGTTTCCCTCTTCGAACCGCAGTACACCATGGCAGCTGTCCTTGCCAACGAGTTTACCGAGGCCGATACCGACCTGTACTTGAACGCGCTCGTGGAAATCGGACTGGTGCTCTTCATCATCACTCTCGTCGTGAACGTTCTTTCGCGCCTCCTGATCTGGAGCATGAATCGAACGACGAAGGTCCGGTTGTTACCGGAGCTAGCCGAAGAGAAGGACGCGGCGTGAGCGCGACCTCCTGGCGGAAGGCGAAGTCGAAGCTCTTCGTGGGCTTCTGCACGATTTCGATTTTGCTCGCGCTGCTACCGGTGGCCCTCATCTTCTTCTACGTCATCCGCGAAGGCGTGACGTCGCTCAACCTCGATTTCTTCACCCATATGCCCAAGCCGGTCGGCGAGGAAGGTGGAGGGATGGCCAATGCGATCGTGGGGACGCTGATCATTACTGGTCTCGGCTCGCTCCTGGCGATTCCGATCGGGGTGATGAGCGGCGTCTACGTGTCGGAATTCGCGGGGAGCCGTCTCGCTTCCGCGGTGCGGTTCGCGGCCGACACTCTCAATGGTGTTCCCTCGATTGTAATTGGAGTTTTCGTCTACACCATCGCGGTCCTTCCGTTCAAGCAATTCAGCGCACTCGCCGGCGGCCTGGCCCTCGGCGTGATGATGATTCCCATCATTGCCCGCAGCACGGAAGAGCTCCTCCTGCTCGTTCCCACAATCACCCGCGAGGGCGCCCTGGCGCTGGGGGCAACCCGCGCGCGCGCGGTGTTCACCGTCGTGTTGCCAGCGGTACTTCCCGGGATTATCACCGGCGTGGTTCTCGCGCTGGCACGAATCGCCGGAGAGACCGCGCCGCTTCTGTTCACTTCGTTCAACAATCGCTTCTTCACGACGAAGTTGACGCAGCCGATTGCGTCCTTGACCGTCATGGTGTTCACCTATGCCATCGCTCCCTACGAGGACTGGCACCGGCAGGCTTGGGCTGGCGCGCTCGTGCTGGTGGGAATGGTTGCGCTGTGCTCGGTGCTCGCGAGAGTGGCGACGCGACGACTCCAACGAATGCATGGACGATGACCAACTCGAGGAGAGAGTCGATTCCCTCTGAGCGAGACCTCTTTTCGGAGTCCACCGCGATGACCGATGCCGACCAGCCGCTAGCCGCCAGGCTTTCCCCCGTCCACACCGACTCCGTGCCCGAGACCCAGCCGGTCAAGATCGAAGTCTCTGAGCTGTCCTTCTATTACGGCACCAAGCGAGCGCTCGAGAACATCACCCTCCAGGTTCGTTCCAATATCGTGACCGCGTTGATCGGTCCGTCGGGCTGCGGGAAGAGCACGTTTCTTCGAACGCTGAACCGCATGAACGACATCATTCCCAACATACGCGTCGAAGGACGGGTCCTTCTCAACGGTCGGGACGTCTACGGTCGGGACGTCGATGTCGTCGCGCTGCGCCGCCAGGTGGGCATGGTGTTCCAGAGGTCGAATCCCTTCCCCAAGTCCATTTTCGACAACGTCGCCTACGGACCTCGCCTGAATCGCATGGTCCGGAGCCGGTCGGAGCTCCACGAGCTCGTGGAGAAGAGCCTTCAGGCAGCGGCGTTGTGGGACGAGGTCAAGGATCGACTCCACGAATCCGCGCTCGCCCTGTCCGGCGGCCAACAACAACGCCTGTGCATCGCCCGAGCGCTCGCGGTAGCGCCCGACGTCCTGCTCATGGACGAGCCCGCCTCGGCGCTCGATCCCATCGCGACTCAACGCATCGAGGAGCTGATCTACCAGCTCAAGAAGCGGTACACCATCGTCATCGTGACGCACAACATGCAGCAAGCGGCGCGCGTCTCCGATGTCACGGCCTTCTTCATGGCGGGGCGGATGGTCGAGTTCGGCCGTACCGACGAGATGTTCACCAACCCGAAAGACAAGTTGACCGAGGACTATGTCACCGGCCGATTCGGCTAGCCGCAGATGACCACGATGAGCAAAAAAGGTCCTCCTCACTTCAGCGCGGAGCTCGACGCGCTCAAGGCGCGTCTCTTGACCATGGGTGCGCTCGCCCAGGAGCGGCTCCAGACGGCGATCCGCGGTCTCGTCGAGCGGGATCGAGCTCGAATCGACGACGTCATCGGCGGTGATGACGCGGTCAACAAACTGCACATGGAAATCGACGACCGGTGCTTCAAACTGCTGGCCTTGCATCAGCCCATGGCGGCTGACCTGCGGGTCATCGTCTCGACGGTCAAGATCAACAGCGATCTGGAACGAGTGGGCGATCTCGCCGTCAACATCGCTGGCGCCGCCAAGCGCTACCTCTCGCACCCGGCGGTCAAACCTTTGATCGACCTGGCGCGCATGGAGGAGATCGCGCTGAAGATGTTGCGCGAGGCGCTGAACGCATTCGTGACCCGAGACGTCGGAGCGGCGCAGGGAGTGTTGACCCAGGATGACCTGTTGGACGCCTTGAAGATCCAGATTCTCCGAGAGCTGTTGACCTACATGAGTAGTGACCCCCCGAACATCGAGCCAGGACTCGACCTGATCCTCATCTCGCGACATCTCGAGCGAGTCGGCGACCACGCCACCAACATTGCCGAAGACGTCATCTTCATCGTGGAAGCGCGCGACGTGAGGCATCACGCGTTGGACGGCATCTGACCTACCTCAAGCGCTCCTTAGGTTCCGCCACGTCGAATCCGGTAAACGATTCGGGCCTCGTTTCCGTCCAAGTAAATCGGCGAGGTGCTATGCAAATTCTGGAAGATGTCCGCTACGCGTTTCGGCAGTTTCTGCAAGCTCCCGGGTTCACCGTCACCGCGGTCTTGACGCTCGCGCTCGGGATTGGTGCGACGACGGCCATCTTCACCCTGGTACACGCCGTGTTGCTGAAGTCGCTGCCGGTCGCTAAACCCAGCGAGCTCTATCGGATCGGCGACATCGAGAACTGCTGCGTCAACGGTGGTTTGCAGGATAACTGGTCTCTCTTCTCCTACGACAAGTACAAGACCTTCCGCGACGGGACCGAGGGGTTCAGCGAGCTGGCCGCGTTTCAGGCCGGGCGCGGTCTCGCGGGCGTTCGCCGCAGCGGGAGCAACCAGCCCGCCGAGTCGCAACGGACCCAGTACGTCTCCGGCAACTACTTCTCGATGTTTGGCATCGGCGCCTACGCGGGACGGGTATTCACGCCCGAGGACGACCGCAAAGGGGCGGAGCCGTCTGCGGTCATGAGCTATCGAGCGTGGCAGCAGAAATATGGTCTCGACCCGTCGGTCATCGGGTCGAGTTTCACTTTCAACGGTCAACCCTTTATCGTGGTGGGCGTCACGCCTCCCTCGTTCTACGGGGACCGACTGGAGGATACGCCCGCGTTCTGGCTTCCGCTCACGACCGAGCCTCTTCTGGACTCGCACGGCCGACCTTCTGGATTTCCCCACGTCCGATTGGCTCGACCTCATCGGCCGCATCGCCCCCGGGGCGGATCCGCAGAGCATCGAGGCCCATCTTCAGGTGGAATTGCGACAGTGGCTCCTGAGCCCGGTAGCGAAGCTCGACGCAGGGGAGAAGGCGCTCGTGGCGAAGCAGACGCTGCATCTGTCTCCCGGCGGAGCGGGTGTCCAGATGATGCGCGACGAGTATCAGTCGGGATTGCATCTTCTGATGTGGGTCTCCGCCTTCGTCTTGTTGATCGCCTGCGCGAACGTGGCGAACCTGATGCTCGTGCGCGCGGCGAGCCGAGGACAGCAGACGTCGCTTCGCACCGCGCTCGGCGCGCCGCCCTCCCGGCAGATCGCCCAGGTGCTGGTGGAGAGCACTACCCTGGCCGTTCTCGGGGGGATTGCGGGTATCGCGTTCGCGTTTTGGGGAACGCAATCTGATTCTGCGCCTCGCGTTTCGGAACAATCCGGTGGCTATCAGCCCCATGCCCTCTCTTGCCGGTGCTGGGGTTCACCCTTGCCGTTTCCCTGCTCACGGGAATCCTTTTCGGCGTGGCGCCGGCGTGGATGATGGCGCGGGTCGATCCCGCCGACGCCTTGCGCGTCGCTCACCGCTCCACGACCCACTCGGGCGGCTGGACACAGAAATCGCTCGTCGTCGCGCAAGCGGCGTTGTCGCTGGTCCTCTTGTGTGCCGCGGGATTGCTGACCCAGAGCCTGCGAAACATACGACAGCAGGACTTCGGGTTCGAGGTCGAAAACCGCTACATCCTTCATATCGATCCCCAGATGGCCGGGTACGGCGCGGAGCAGCTTCCCGCTTTCTACCGGCAGCTCCGTGACGATCTCGTGGCGATTCCCGGGGTGGACCGTGTGAGCTTTACTCTTTACAGCCCCATGGAGGGCGACAACTGGGGTGAGACCGTCTACATCGAGGGGCAGGCGCCGCCTCAACCGGGGAGCAACGAGAACGGCTCGTCCTGGCTGCGGGTGAGTGACGGCTACTTCGAGACCCTCGGCACCCGGATTGTGAAGGGCCGCGGGTTCACCGCACAGGACGCCGCCACCTCGCGCAACGTCGCGGTCGTCAACGAGGCCTTCGCGAAGAGGTTCTTCAAGGACGACGATCCGATCGGAAAGCACTTCGGAGATCTGGACCAGAAGTACGCGGGAAACTACGAAATCGTCGGCGTAACCGAGGACACGCAATACCGGGGCGCCACGAAGAAAATTCCGCCCACGTTCTTTCTGCCCGAAGCCCAGCGGGTCACATACGACGAGCCGCGCTCCAAGGCGTTCGAAGACGAGTCCCACTACCTGCGCGCGGTGGTGCTCCGGACGCGAGGCGCGGTGTCCGGGTTGGAGCCGCAGGTCCGTCAGGCCCTCGGACGCGTCAACCCGGACCTGGCCATGATTGATTTCACGAGCTTCGCCGACCAGGTGGAAGGGAATTTTGCCCAGCAGGCGATGCTCACGAAACTGACGTCGCTCTTCGGCCTCCTGGCGCTGGTACTGGCATCCGTCGGGCTCTACGGCGTGACCGCTTATTCGGTAGAACGTCGTACCAGCGAAATCGGGATTCGCATGGCGCTCGGCGCAGACCGTTGGAAGGTCTTGAAGCTCGTTCTTCGCGGAGCGTTCGTTCAGATCGGAATGGGATTGGCTCTCGGCATTCCGGCAACCATCGCGACCGGGTACGCCATGACGGCCCAGTTGTTTGGAGTGCGGCCGTACTCCCCGGAAATCCTGCTCGTTACCACCGTCGTTCTGAGCCTTGCCGCCCTCGTGGCTACGCTGGTTCCCGCTCGCCGAGCGGCAGCGTTGGAAGCGATCCGCGCCTTGCGAACGGAGTGAGTCTACGCGAAGGCAACGCTGACCCACAGCAGCCGGGCGACGGGCTTTCGAGCCGTTTCCTTGCGGCCGTAAGGCAGGGCGACGAGCGCGTGGGCGATGCGGCCGTCCATCTGCATCGAGTCTCCACGGCGAAGCTGAACGGCGCCACGCTCCGAGAGATGGACCGCGACGGCCCCGTCCAGAACGTACAGGAAGTCCTCGCTGTCGTGCGTGTCCCAGATGTCGTATTCGCCCAGACGAACGGCATGGACCTCTGTGATGAAGGCAAAAAGAGCCCGGTCCGACAATGCCGGCGCGAGCAGACGATGCACGAATTTCTCGGTCCGGTATTCCGCGCCCTCACCGGCGCGCGTCACGTCGTATTCGCCGCCGGCAGGCCGGCGGCCGGAGACCAGGGTCGCGAGGTCGATCCCGAGTCCGCGCGCCAATTTCAACAAACTCTCGTACGTCGGAGACATCTCGCCCCGCTCGATCTTCGAAAGCGCGGCGCGCGAGATGCCGCCGGCCGCGCTGAGGTCGTCCAACGTCAGGCTTGCGGCCTTCCGCATCGCTCGGACGCGCTGACCCAAAGGGGCCCCGCCGTCGTGGGCCCCTTTTTCGAGGTCTAGAGGATAGTCAGGCATCTCAACATCGTGATTCCACTATAATGGAAGTTCCACTATTATAGAATCTAGGAAAAACGATGTCCACGAGCGACTCGAACCGCGGGCGACTGACGGGTATCGCCCTCGCCGCGCTGGCGGCGGTCTTCTCCAGCAGTGCGGGCGTGCTGCTGCGACACATCGAGAGCGCGGACGTCTGGACCGTTCTTTTCTACCGCTCGTTGGGGTTTACGCTCACCGTGCTGGCATTCGTGCTCGTCTGCCACCGCGGCGAAACGATGGCGCGGTTCCGGGAAATCGGGTCGACGGGCCTGTTCGTCGCCGCAAGTCTGGGTGGCTCGTTTCTCGTGTTCGTGCTGGCCCTGAGTCGAACGAACGTCGCCACCGTCGTCGCCGTTCTCAGCGTGGCGCCGATGGTCGCGGCGCTCCTGGCGTGGCTCGCGCTCGGTGAGCGGCCACCGGCGCGGGGATGGCTGGCCATGTCGCGCGGCGTTCGCGGGCGTCGCGATCGTCGCATGGCACGGGATGGCGGCCGGTGCCGGCCAGGGGCTCGTATATTCCGTCCTCGCGTGCATCGGCTACGCCGGAGCCATGGTCGGACTGCGTGCGGGTCACGAGCGGGATATGACGCCGGCCGTCTGCCTGTCCGGGGTCGTCGCCTGCGCGGTGTCGTCAGCCATGATAGGCGGACTGGCCATCACTGCCGGGGACCTGACGATTTCGCTCCTGCTCGGCACCGTGCAGATCGGCGCTCAGTACATACTCCTGACGATTGCGACGCGGTTCGCCACTGCGGCCGACATCACGTTGACAATGATTCTCGAGGAGATCCTGGCGCCTCTCTGGGTTTGGGTCCTCGTTGGCGAGGCCGTACCGCCGATGGTCCTGTACGGAGGACTGGTGATCATCGCCGCCCTGGTCATGAGCGCGGTCGGGCCCGAGGCCGGGGTCGCCCGCCGTGAACCGCTGCAACCGTGACGGACAGGCTCGGAGATGCGTCGCGCGCTCGCCGAGAACGACTGTGTTGGACCGGCGCGAACGCCCGCCGTCTCGAGCCGAGCTCCACGTTCGGTCCCGGCCGGAGAAAGCCGAGAGAGAAGAAACAGGGCGCGCCCCATGGATGGTGGGAACGCTTGCGCGATCACCACCCCCGAAGCGAGATTTCACGCAACCGCGGCGGCCCGCGGCGTGACAAGATGTCACCGGCCGGGAGGGATGGGAAGACCTCGACCGTGTCGACGAGTGAGTTCCCAAGCGAGGTTCGAATGAGTGAGAAACTAGAGGCGCTCTATCAAGAGATCGGAGAGCTCGAAGAGCGCGTCTCGGAAGAGCTCCAACGCCGCCGGCACGAGCTCAGAGTCAAGCTCGACCGGGGCAAGGTCGTCTTCGATCGTGAAACGCGCGAGAGACACCGAAAGCTCGCGAAAAAGCTCTATCTCTTCCTCTACGACTCGGGGATCGCGGGCGTCCTGGTGATGGGACCCTTGATGTACTCGATGATTGTTCCGTTGATGATTCTGGACGTTGCCATGTCCGTCTTCCAGGGTGTCATCTTTTCCTATTATCGAATCCCGAGGGTGACGAGAAGCGACTACATCGTCATCGACCGCAACAAGCTCGAATACCTCAACTATTTCGAGAAGCTGAACTGCGCTTATTGCGGCTACGCCAACGGCCTCGTTGCCTACGTGCGCGAGATCCTCGCCCGCACGGAGAAGCACTGGTGTCCCATCCGGCACGCTCATCCGACGAAAGCCGTCCATTCACAATACCGGGCGTTCCTGGACTACGGCGAGGCCGAGAGCTACCGCGCCAAGTATGAAGAGATACGGGAGCGGTACGAGGTCTAGCTGCCAAGCAGCACGCGTCTTCACGCAATCGCAATCGTCGAAGGCTCTTCGAAGATCGCGTCCCGAGCGACCGTTTCTGCTACAGTAAACGTCTACCCCAGTTCCCTGCGAGGAGTAACGTATGACGAGGTCGATTTCCGCTCTGGTGTGGATTTGTCTTTCCGCGGTCGCCGCGGCCCAGCCGAGCTGGCTTCCTCCCGAGGTCGAAGACGGTGCGGCGCACCAGCTCGCGACTCGGGTCGCCGAGATCGGAGTGGGAAAAACGGACGAGACCCGGCTCTCGGGAGCGCGTCGGCTCGTCAGCCAACTCCGCGAGCGGCTCGAGTCATGGGGTGAAAAGGGAACCGTCGAGCGCGCGCCGCGCTTTCCCGATCTGGGCGTTCCAGAGTCCGAGCGTCCTTCGCTCGACGCGATGGCTCGATATCAAGTCTGCAACATGGTCCTCATGATCCAGCTCCAGGATCCCAGCTTCGCGGACGACGCGGACGCGAAGATGACGTCCGTGACCGGACTCACCGCCTTCACCCTCGCGGTCCTGTACCTGCGCCAGCCGTTCCTCGGTGCCGGAGGCAGCGACGAAGAGCTGCAGGCCTTCCTCACGAGCTCGTCGATGGAGTCCGTTCTGAAGAAGATTCAGACCGAGCCCGGGGCGCGCGAGAAGGCCGAGAGTCAGTGTTCACCGCCGCTACAGGCGCTTCTAGGGCCCTAGGCCGCGCGGCACGTGCCTGGGCTGCGCTCTGGCAGGGAAGGGTCGATTCGAAGTACCGGTTTCGGAACCGCTGCGATCGACCTTACACCGGACATCTACGTGAAATCGACGATGCCGCGTCAAAGATCACCATAGAAGGGGCGCGGTCTCCCGAACATATCGCACGGATGAGCGGTCGCTGACGGAACCGAACGTTGGAGACCTACGGCTGAAACTGAGCTCTCCGGCGTCGGTGACGTCCGGCCACGAAGCTCAGAAGACCTGCCGCGAGCAGGGCAATGGTACCCGCCTCGGGGACAACGGCGAACGGATTGAGGAAGACCCCACCCGTCGCGTTTCGGAACCCCGTCGGGATGAGAGAGCCGATGTGGCCCCAGAGCTCGATCGAGCCGGTATTTCCGAGGCCGCTCGCCGCCTCGTACACGCGCATCTCGCCGAGGTCCGGTCGACCGACGAAAAACGCGTAGTCCGCGTCGTCCTGGGGGTTGATCCCGTTGTTCGGAGTCACGACCTACAGGAGGGTATCGTTGAATATCTTGTTGTCGAAGGCGCGATCGTCGGAGGCCATGCTCAACGTGATGTCGGCCCCCGCCCGGTAGAAGCGCCTTGCCAGCACACAAAATGACCTCGCGATTTGCGCACCAATTAGCTGTTACAGCCCACTAGACGCGTAATCGTGGAAAGGAAGACGTGTCAGAGGGGATGAAGAAAGCGGTCACCTCTTTCGCCGGTGGATCTCGGGCAGGCGGGGTTTGAAGAAATGACGACGGCGGCGGCCACGAGACTCCGGCGTAACGAAATCGCCGTCGTGGCCGGAAGCGGCGGGTTAACTCCCGCTAATTAGGGGAGCCCAGGAAGGACGAACGGGCGCCTCGGGCCCCGGCGAAAAACGTGATGCTGCAACGACGCCCGCACGACCTGCTCCGTCGCGGCAGTGTAGCCGGGAAACGCCTCGTAGAACCGGAGCGCTCGGCGATTGACTTGATTGGCTATTTGGCTAAAATAGCAATAAGTGGAGCGCCGCTCGTTCGAGCGGCCCGGGAGCGATTCATGGATCGGACGACGCGGGTCTTTTACGAAAATCGAGCCAGGATCGTCAAGGCCATGGCGCATCCCACGCGGCTCTTCATCGTGGACGAGCTGTCGCGCAACGAGCGGTGCGTCTATGAGCTGACCGAGATGATCGGGGCGGACGTTTCCACGGTTTCGAGGCACCTGTCGGTTCTCGCGAATGCGGGCATCGTGGAGGGTGAGAAACGTGGGCTTCAGGTGTTCTATTCACTCCGTTGCCCGTGCGTGCTTCACTTTTTCTCCTGCGTGGAAAACGTGATCCAGACGAAAGCGAAGGCCGACGCGCAGCTCGTGGGATAGCACATGGCAACGAGATCGAGCGACGAAACGAGACGACTCAGCTTCTTCGAGCGCTATCTGAGCGTTTGGGTGGGTATCTGCATGATCGTGGGCGTGGCGCTGGGGAAGCTCTTCCCCGGCCTGACGGGCGTCCTTCGCGATATGGAGTTCGGAGGGAGCCACATCAACGTTCCCATCGCGGTCCTCATCTGGCTCATGATCTATCCCATGATGCTCAAGGTTGACTTCGCGTCGGTCCTGGGCATGCGGAAGCGACCCCGAGGCCTCATTATTACTTTAGTCGTCAATTGGTTGGTCAAGCCATTCAGCATGGCATTTCTCGGCTGGCTCTTCTTCAAACACCTATTCCTCCCCTGGATCGGGCCGGAGCTCGCCGACCAGTACGTCGCGGGAGTGATCATTCTCGCCGCAGCCCCCTGCACCGCGATGGTGTTCGTCTGGAGCTATCTCACGAAAGGAGATCCCGCCTACACGTTGGTGCAGGTATCGGTGAACGATCTCCTCATGCTGCTGCTCTTCGCGCCGATCGTGACCGTTCTGGTAACCGGAGCCTCGGATTTGACCGTTCCCTTCGACGTGCTCGTGTGGGCGGTCGTCTTGTTCATCGTCGTTCCGCTGGCTGCGGGATATCTGACCCGGGTGTGGTGGGTGCGCAAGCGGGGCGAGGAGTGGTTCGAGAACGAATTCGTCGCCCGCTTCCATCCCGTCGCCATTCTCGCGCTTTTGGCGACGCTCGCGCTCATCTTCGCCTTCCAGGCGGACAACATCACGGGGAGATCCTTCCACGTCGTTCTCATCGCGATCCCGATCCTGATCCAGGTGTATTTCAACTCTTCGCTCGTCTACGGTCTGATGAGGCTCTTCCGGGTGGAGCACAGCATCGCGGCTCCCGGGGCGCTGATCGGCGCGAGCAACTTTTTCGAGCTCGCGGTCGCGACCGCCATCGCTCTGTACGGTCCCGAATCCGGAGCCGCGCTCGCGACGGTCGTCGGAGTGCTCGTCGAAGTGCCGGTCATGCTCTCGGTATGTACGGTCTGCAACCGCACGGAGCATTGGTTCGATTTCCCGGAGAGCGCTGGCCCAGGGACGGGGCTCGCCGAAACCAGCTCTCGCGGGGCCCGTCCGGTCTGAGCCGTCGTCGGGGCGGAATTCGCGAATGTCCAAACCGGACCCCCTCTGAGGGCACCGGCTCGTTCCCCTTCAGAACGGCTTGCTCGTCGTCACTGCGAGCCAGGCACGCGTGAGCGTCTCGCTCGGAAGCCAGGCGGTCGGGTACGTGCGGTCCGGCGCGCCGGCCTCCGGCTCGCAGCGATTCGAGACCGGATCGCAAACGAACCCGCTCGCGCGATCGAGCGGAGTCAAACCCGACTGCCCATTGGCGGGAAGTCGCCGCGCGAGAAGGTCTTCGTAGAACAGCACCGCCATCTCCCGCGAGCGCGCGACCTCGTGCGCGACGCCCGGCTCCTCCACGAGCGCCCAGAGCGCCTTCGCTCTCCGGTTCATGGAGTAGATGCCGCGGATGATGTCGTTGCGAAAGGCCAGGTCCGTCCCGCCGATGAAGAAGAGGCCGGGAACCTCTCGGGTTGCTTTGGACGCGAGCGCCGAGTAATAGATGCCCCCCTTGTTGACGACGAAGCCGATGACGCGCTCCGGCTTCCAGACGGCGAGCTCGTAGTTGAACTCGCCCCCCGCGGACATGCCCCAGAGAAGAAGAGGCGCCGACGCGAGCTCCGGCCGGCCCGCCTTCTCGCCGAGCTCGGAGAGCGCCCGAAAGAAAGCGTCACCGCTTCCCTTGCCGACCTCGATGTAGTGCTCGATGAACATGTCGTCGTGCTCTTTGTCGGTGAGGAACACTCCGACGAGCGCGAGACGGTGTTTCCGGGCGAGCTCCTGCCAGCCTGAATCCTCCACCTGGTCTCGTCCGTCCCCGTTCGACCCCGGAACGAGCACGAGCGCTGCCCGAATCGGCTGCCGATCATCAGGAGCCCAGAGCCGAAATGCGGCGCGCTCGAAATTGGCGCCAGGTGGCAACTCGACGTCGAAGGTCCCGGCCAAGGCAGCGGGCGCCAGGAGCGCGATGAGCATCATCGACGCCAGCGGGAAAGAAAGACGGTGCTTCACGGTCGGTCCTCCTTGGATTCTACTTACGGCGACTGGTGAGCCGTTGAGAGCGCTTACCGATACCCCCTCGTGTAAACGGTCCGCGTCGTCGACGAGGGTCCGCCCAACGCTCCCGCTCTCAGGGTCTCGACGACCAGCGCGGGCTCGAACGGGGGCCCGCTCGCCGGCTGCAGCCACAGGGTTTGGGTCATCTCACTGGTGAGCCAGCGACCGTCATCGGGATTTTGAAACGGATAACGGGTCGTGATCACCAACCGGTCCCCGTCCCACTTCGCGGTCGACACGGGGGGCGGACCCGTTCGACCCAGGGTAATCGCGTTCTCCGTCTCGGATCCGTCCAAGGCGAAGCGGTACCGCACGAGAGGTTGGATTTCCCGCGGGGTGAACATCACACGCTCGACCTCCAAGCGCTCCGCGGTGTGCACGATCGAGAATCCAATCTCCGAAGCCGCTCCCGAGGGATGGAACGGGAGGAGGCGCCGCTCGACCCGTGGGCGGCACGGAGCTGAGGGTCGTCGTGGACCAGGTACCGGAGAAGTTCGGGCTCGGAAGCGCCGCGGAGCGAGGGCCGAGAGGCATTCGGTCCGCGCGCGAATAGGTCGCGACCGGGCTCCCCGAACCGGGCGGCGGAGGCGTGTAGGGATCGTCGATGCCACCAGGCACCCGGGGGTGAAGCTCGAGCGACGCCTCGTACTTCGCCACGATCCCGTCCATGACGCTCAGGACCCATGGATAGAAGTCCTTGACGTCGATCTCCTCGTGGGGATCGACGCGGAGATCGAAGAGTTGGACGAGGTCGTCCGAATCGGGCTGAAGCTCGGTCCGGAAGAGATACCACATCTTCCAGTCGTGCCATTTCACCGCCATGACGTGCCCCTCTCGAGCAAGGAACATGGCGTTGTCGCGCCTGGAGCGGGACTCCTTTCCCTCGAGAAAGGAAAGCTGATTGACGCCGTCGATGATCCGGTCGTCCGGCACTATCTCGGGCGCCCCGGCGGCGGCCGCGATCGTCGGGAAGAGATCGACCTCGTGCACGATCTCATTGGACACGCGGCCCGCCGGAATCCGTCCGGGCCAACGGATGACGCACGGTGCTCGAATTCCCCCTTCCATCGCCGAGTTGTAGTAGCCGCGCCAGGGGCCCGCATTTCCCCGCCACGGGCGTCTCATCTCGGCTCCGTTGTCGGCGCACCAGAAGACCAGCGTGTCGTCCTCGACGCCCAGTCGCTCGAGCGCCGCCAACACCAGACCTACGTTGTGGTCGACGTCGGCCATGGCATCGCCGATGTCACCGGCCCCCGTCTTTCCGGCAAAGTCCGGGTGGGGGAGCGCGGGAAAGTGAATCTGCGTCATCGGATAGAAGAAGAAAAACGGGCGGCCCGCTTCGACGCTCCCTTCCATGAACTCGATGCCGCGCTCGGCGGCTTCTCGATCGAATCGTACGCCGCGTCTCGAGGTCGTACGGTTTGACGCGTCGAGAAGGTCCGTCTCCTCTTCCCTCCCAGATGTAGGGAAGCTCGGTCCTCGCCGGATCGAAGCCCTCGAAGGAGCTGAATTGCGCGACGTTGCTCGTCCCGGGATTCCCCACCATTCGTCGAATCCCTGGTCCAGAGGTTCCCTCCGGCCTTCCCAATCGTCACCGCCGACGTGCCACTTCCCGAACAGCGCGGTCCGGTAGCCGATCGTCCGAAGCGCCTCGGCGATCGTCACCTCCCAGAGCGTCATGCCCCCGCGATACCCCTCCCCCGTCCGCACCGCATAGCGACCGGTGAGCAGCGCGATGCGCGAAACGACACAGGAGTATTCCACGTTGAAGTTGGTGAGCCGGATGCCCTCTTGCGCGATGCGATCGATGCTCGGTGTGGGAACGCCCCTTGCACCACCGTAGGAGCTCACCTCTCCGATACCCAGATTGTCCGGGAACATCAGCACGATGTTGGGACGTTTGCGAACGGTCGTCGCCCCGTTTCGTGCTTGTGCCTGAGCCTGAGCCTGAGCCGTGCACGAGATGACGCAGGTCCACACGAGCGCGGTGCGGAGAACAGGCGCGGAGCCTGACCGCAGCCGTCGGAGCCGCGCGGACGCGAACACGACAAGTTCCAGCATCCGAATCCGAATCCGAATCCGAGTCCGAATCGGAACGTGGACTCCAGACCCGAAACTCATCGGCGCGATGGTATATCGCCCAAGACGTGATTGTCGACAGATTGAAAATAGGGACAGGCACCAATTTCTGGCGGTGGGGAAGGAAAAGAAAATAGTGCCTCTCCCTATTTTCTTCTCCCACGAACGAATGACCGATAGTCGCTCCGCCCGGCTTTCGGGGACTTGCCAGGAGCGGTCCCGGTGCTCGATACTCTATAAATCCGAAAGAAATCAAAGATGACAAGACGTCGTGTCGGGACGGTTCTGTTCCTGGGACTCGCCGGAGCGCTCGGCTATCTCATCTGGCTCCAGACGAGCGTGCGGATGGGCGGCACCCCCGCTGCGCTTCACGGCTCCGCGCGCACGGAAGAGGAATGGATTGTGAAATCGATCGTCTCCGATCTTGTCGCAGATGGCTCTCGCCGCTTCGGGCGCGAAGGGCGCGGACCTCGGGGGCGTCCAGGTCGAGGCCGAGCCTGATGGCGACGCCCAAGCCGGGAGGTGGCAGCTCGCCATCCGCCTTCCCGGGCGCGAGCAGCCGGTCGAACGGGCGCTCTCCCTTCTCCCGCACCCCTGGACCCCCGAGGCCTACGTCGATCTCGTGCGGGACCTCCTGCCTCGACCGCCGGCTTCGCTCGAGCTTCCCGACCGCGAGATGGCCGCCCGACTCCTCGTCGAGGAGACGACGAGCCTCGTCGACGAAGACCTTCGGGTGAGCGACCGGCTCTCGGTCGAGCCCGCGAGCCCGTCCGCGCACGAGGAAGCGGCGCTCCTTCTCGCGGCGCTCGCGCTGAGGGAATCGTCGGGAGACTTCTCCGACCCGAGGCTCGCGCTCAACCGCATGACCGCTCACCTCGCCATGGCCACCGCGCTCTCGGGCTCGACCGGAGCCGGCACCGAAACCGAGCTCGGCCCGCTGACGCGGGCGGTGCTCGTCGTCCTCGCCGGGCGCGAGAGGGACGCCTCCGCCGCGGTCGCCGCCGTCCGGAACGACGGCTGGCGTCGTGCGCTCCAGATGCGGCTCACCGACGACTGGCGTTTGCTCCGCAATCCGACCGAGGCGACTCCTTTCGAGAAGCGCGAGTGGTTCCGCGCGATGTCGAAGACCATCGACACCGCGACCGCGATGGCGCGCTACCAGGAGGCGTTTCCCGATGAGGAGCCGGGGCTCGACTGGTACCACATCGCCATCGAGAACTTCGAGGGACCCTCCGACGGCTATTACTTCGACGAGACGCTGTTGACCCGGGAGATTGACGAGATCCGCTCCGTCCGGCGGCGCTACGGCGATTCCGTTCTCGCCGTCGATCTCGCGCTCAACGAGTCGCCGCGCGGCCTCTTCGATCCGGAAGGCGAGGGACCTCGGGTCGCGGGCTGGAGCTATTGGGCCGGGTTCTATCAGCGGCGCCTGTGCGACCATTTGCTCAAGGCCGACACCTACTACCGCGTCGCCCTCGGAATGGCCGACCGTGCCAACGAGTTCAGCTCGATCGGCGACGGGGAGCTCGGCCGGATGATCCTCCATCCCTTCGTCCGCATGAGGCGGACGACGCGCCGCGGCGTTCAGGTGGAGAGCATCGACGCGATGGCCGATGTCGTACGGACGGCAGCACGGAACCCGGAACGGGTGAACGCAGACAACTGGTATTTCGGCGCCTTTACGACGAAACAGATGGCGATGCGCCAGGGGATGCCGCGGGGGACGGACTGGCTCTCTCCTCTCCTCGCGACCGAGACGTCGTTCGACGTTCGGGGACGCATCCGCGCACTGGACCTGAGCCGCTCTCCCGGCGATCTCGAAGCCCTCCGAAACGTCGCGCCGTCGAACGTGGAGGCACTGAAGCTCTTTCTCGCGCTCCCCGGCAACGAAGCGATTCAGGGGGAAGAGCTCGAAGCCCTCCTAGGCGTCCGCGCGGAGTACGATCTGAGGGCTCTTCGCCAGGCCCAGCTGCATGCCCAGCGCGCCGGCAAGGACGAGGCGCCGTTCGAGGAGAGGATGTGCGTCATCGAGCCCTCCTCCTGCGTCCATCTCGGAGAGCTTCTGGCGGCGAGAGACGACGAGGCGGGCGCGGTCCGCGCGTTTCGCAAGGCGTTCGACGAAGCGACCGACCGGGTCCACGTGTCGAACCACATGGAGTGGCTCGTCCGCTATTACCACGAGCATGGGGATGACCGAGATGCCCTCGCCGTGGCCCGCGACGGGGCGGGGACGGGATCGAGCTTCGGGATGACGACCCTGGCGAGGCTTCTCGAGGATCTGGACCAGTTCGAGGAAGCGGAGGAGCTCTATCAACGGAATCGAGTACGCTACGAACACGCCGCCGGGCCCCTCGTCGCGTTTTATTTCCGCCTCGCGAGAGTCCAGGGACTCACCCGATACCAGACGAAGCTCGCGGACGCCGCCGAGGAGCTGTTCCCGGGCGGGCTCCGGGACTATCTCGACTCCGAGAATGACACCCCGCCGCGCGACGGCGTCCTCATCAATGGCAATAGCGACACGCTCCGTCGCGCCGGCCTCATGCCCGGCGACATCGTCGTCGCGCTCGACGGCTTCCGGGTCAGGACCTGGGCCCAGTACGCGACGGTTCGGGAGTTCACCGCGAGCCCCGACATCCGGCTCGTCGTGTGGCGGGTGAACCGCTATCTGCCCGTCGAGGCGAGCGTCCGCGACCGGCGGTTCCAGGTGGAGATGGTGGACTACCGGCCTCGCGTCAGCATCGACTCGATTGTGAACTAGCGAGCACGCTCACGAATCCCGCCGCATGCGCCGCGGATCAAGGTACAGCCCACTAGCAAGCCCATGGCGCGCAGTTCTCTCGCACGACCCGTTCCTCCTCCTTCGTCAACCCCAGTCTTCTGAGCGCCGAGATTTCCTCGGCGGGGGTGAGGACGTTGTAATCGGATCCGAAGAGAAACCGCCGGATCCCGATCCTCCGCATCTCCCGGACCATGGACGGGATCTCCTCCGATGTTTCCTCGGGGGCGGGTACATAGGACAGGTCGAACAACACCCGCCGGGTGACCGGATCGTCCTGTGCGATGTGGTCGGCGAAGGCGCGAAGCACCCGGAGGTGGTGGCCGGCCTCGAGCGGAAGGCCGCCGCCGGCGTGCGCGATCTGGACCCAGGATGGGCCCGCGCTCGGAAGGACTTTCTTGATGAACAGCTCGGCGTCGGGGCCGTCGAAGTCGCCGCCTCCGAGATGAATGACGATCGGCAGCCCTTCGTTCGCCGCCTCGCGGAGCACGTTGGCGACGAGGCCCCGCTCGGTCGCGCTCCGCATGTGGACGGCGGATGCCGTGAAGTGCAGCTTGAGCCCAACGAGCTCGGGACTACCGCGCCAATGACGGAGCCCTCGATTGCAGACGGCTGCAACGGGTTCACCGAGAGGAAGCCGACGAGCCGGTCCGGATACTTGGCGACCTCGGCTGCCGTGAACTCGTTCTCCCGCCGCGTCCAGAGGGCGACATCCTGAGGAGTGAGGCCGAGCGACGCGAGACCGTAGAGGTATCCGCAAGACAGGATGACGCCTTTGCCCACCCCGGCCTCGTCGAGGACGCGGACCGCATCGGAGCCGAAGACCGCCGGCGGGTCATTGGAAGGCAGGCATTCACCCACGCGCGCGCAGAGGTCGACCGAGGCCAGGTGCATGTGGTGATTGGCCCGCCATCGAGTCGAGTCGGAGGCGAGCGGCTGACTATGGCCGGCGGTCTCGACTCCCGAGCCAGCCAGGAGCACGAGCCAGAAGGCGGCTACCGAGCAGAAACGCCGGGAGCGGTATTCGGGTTCGGCCTCCGCGGACGCGCCATCGAGCGGGTCGTGTCTCTTCAAGGCTGCTGGCTTCCCCGGTCCACCTCGCGCACCGGATCCTTCTTTAGTATATCTTCGACGAGCTGCGGCACGGCATTGCGGAACAGTCCCGCAATCGTCGGGACGATCTCGCGCAGGTGTTCGCTCTCCTCGCCCGAAGTGAAAGAAAGAAAGACGATATGGACATCAAGAGAAGCGGCACGCAGCCAGAGGACGAAATGCAGAAATGCAAATTGGGCGCGGCAACCCGGACGTCTCTGCTCAAGGGCTCGCCTGGCTGCTCGCGCAGAGTTCGGGTCCTCTGCAATTGCGAGGTGCTCGCGACAGAGCTCGACGCACCACGAGTCAGGAAACTCGTTTCTATTCGATTTCGAATACCTATGATATTCATATCTTAGTCTCTGAGATTGCGTCTTTGAGATAGAGGCTGAAACAAACCGTCCTGCCAGAGGTGGCTCATGCTATTTGTCCAAGCGTTGCTCGTGGCGATAGGGCGCAAAACGCTCTCGGCGATGTATTGCGCGGCGTTTGTTTCGTTCCTCACTTTGGTGGCGACGGAGGCGTCGGCCGATATATTCGTGGTCAATGGAGAGTCGAGCTCGATCTCTCGGATTGATCCGGATACCGGCGAGGTTCTGAATACGATACCGACCCCGGTGCCGACAAGCCCCCCCGCAGACGCATTGGCCTTCTCGGGGACGAGTCTCTTTTACACGAAGTTCTACATCTCCGAGATGACCAGCTCGAATCCGGATACCGGCGATGTCAGGAACTCGTTCGCGAGTCCCGGTAGCGTGGGAAGCCTCGGGTTTGGACGTAGCGCTTTTGGTCCTACACTGTTTGCATTGGCCGAGGGCGAATCCACAATTTTCCTCGTGGATCCGAGCAACGGAGATATTCTTGGCTCCTTTGCGGTTGACCCATCTATTCAGTGTCCTCTCTCCTTAGATGTGGACACTGCCACGAACACGCTCTTTGTGGGATCGTGTGCTGTTACCGCCCCTCACATATTTGAGTTGGACGCTGCCACGGGTGCGATCCTCAATTCGTTTTTCGTTCCTGGTGAGCCTTTGGGTATAGGATTCGACGGTGCGAGGCTTTTCGCGGTCAATCCGAATGCCTGGCCGGGGAATCCGAATATCACGGACAACATCGTTGAAATCGATCCGAGCATCGGACAGATACTGAAGTCCATACCGACTCCCGATACGCGCCCAAGCGCGCTGGCAGGGACGCCAATTCCGGCTCCCGACATCAAAGCGGTCGACGTCGACATCCGCCCCTTCAGCCAAAGGAACCTGGTGATCTCGAAGTTCGGGTTCATACCTGTTGCTGTTCTAACCACTCCTGACTTCGATGCCCAAAGCATCGATGAACAAACCGTCCGATTCGGTCCAAGCGGCGCGTCGGTCTGGCACGGGGTCTCCTATCTCTTAGATGTCGATCACGATGCAGGATCTGGATCTAGTAATGCTTTTTCTCTCGCGACAGACAGGAATTGAGTGCGGTGATACGGAGGCGACGCTAACCGGAGAAACTGTGGACGAGATATCCTTCGAAGGCTCTGACCAAATTCGAACGATATTCTGTCAACAGCCCGGTGCTGTGGAAAATGGCCGACTGGCGCGGACGAAGGTGGTCACGCCGGGCAGGTCCGGTCGAACAGAGAGTCCCAAGAGGTGAGGCGCGTAAGGTCCGCAACCGAACTACAGCCAGAAGGAGGGACGAAGGGAGATCTTCGATTCAAGGCGAGCGACGACCGACGGATTTACTTCCTCGTCGCTCGGAGGGAAGCCGACATCTGGATGCTCACCCTCGACGAGGCGCGGTAGTCCGCGGTGTCGGTCAAGGCGTGTGAAGGGAGAGCGTGATGAGGAGCGCTTCGTCGATCTCTCTCAGCTCACCCGCGCTCAGCCGTCCGAGGCGTTTTCGGAGGCGCTTCTTGTCGATTGAGCGGAGCTGATCGCCCAGGGCACGAGCCTTCTTACCCTGGACGGTGACGAGCGCCTCACCGGGGTAGAGCGATGACGTGTTGCTCGTCACGGGCAGCACGACCACGCGCGACCCGTGTCGGTTGCACGAATCATTGGAAACGACGATGGCCGGCCTCGTCTTGCGGATTTCCGTGCCCAACGCCGGGTCGAGCGCCACCAAGTACACGTCTCCCCGGCGGGGCGACTTTACTGCGGCCAATCCTCGGTCTCGGTGGCCTGCCACTCGTCCGCCACCCCACGACGCCACGCTTCGCGGCTCGCGTCCCGGTACGCCGCATCCAGGGTCTTGCGGTCGGGGTACAAACGAGCCCGAACGGCGTCGTTGATGAAAGCGCTGATGCGCTTCGGCGGAAGCTCGGCCTTGAGCCGTGCGTACAATTCCTCGTCCATCGTGATATTCAAACGAACGGTCGCCATCCAATTCCCTCGATGCTGTATAGTATACATCTTGAAGTGAGCAGCGATCCAGTCTCTGCCCGACAAGCGTTGCCGCGTTCGCTGCGGAGCCAGCTCAAACAGTAGGAAATCCGGACGGAGCCGCAAGAATATTCGGTCGATTTTTACACCTCCGTCACCAGCGCGTAATCGCGCCGTCATCCTCGCCATCTACAGTCCCCATGCATTCCCGGTGAGTGTGTCGCCGATTCAAAACCAACGACCTATGGAGGTATTCCATGCAGGATCCAACCTGGAGGGCGGCGCTGGCCTTAGCCGTCGCTTTGAGCGTTCCTTGGCGGTTCAGGCCAAAAGCGGCAAGAAAGACAGGCATGATGGACACGACCGCGAGCGAAAGGTGCTGAAAGTCGCGCTGTGGGGTGACGAATTCTACAGCGACGATCCTCTCGCAAAAGACGACACGATCGATCAGAGCATCGAGTCGATGAATGATCGTCACATGGATTTCACCCTGTTCGCCAGCGATACCAAGAATGGCAGCAGCCCGTGTACCGACCAGGCAATCGGCTACGACGTGATCGATATATTTAACCGGCTGAAAGCCCCGACCTTATATACGCTAGGCGACAACGAATGGACCGACTGCCATCCGCGATCACATGGGAAGCGCGCCGCTCGAGTCGAGCAACGTCGAACGGCCGATTCTCGGGGATGAAGACGTGGATCTTCGACGTCGATCGATGGATCACGTGAAGCTCCGCCTGAGCTCGATGGCACGCCGCATCGCACTTCATCGTAGTCGAAGGCTTCCCCCAGCGCGCGTGCAAAAGATTGCCCAATTGTTCCAGCGGGAAATCGACGGCGAGATCCGCGTCGACGCTGGCTCGAAAAACACCGTGCAAGGAGCTCGCGAACGGTCCCCCGACGGCATGTCTCACGCCGAGACACTCGATTATCCCCGCGACCCGTAGAACAACGTCCGTCGGCCCTTTCGTGTCGCCGAGGACTCCCCAATGGTCCATAGGCCTCGTTCGGCAAGCTCCGCGCCGACGTACGGGTAATCGCGGCGACAAACCGGGACCTGTGTTGCACGGTAACAGCAGGAACCTTCTGATCCGACCTTCTACGGCTGAACATCTCCATCGAGATGCCCCCCTTCGAAATCGGAAGGAGGACGTCCCGCTTTGGTCGAGTTGCTCGTCAAGCGCTTCCCCGAAAGAATCGGAAAGCGCATCGGCACGATCAATAGGGAAGCACGGATGTGTGCAGATCCTCCTGGCCGGGAAAATACGTTTCGCTGCGACGCTGGGAGATTCGAGTAGGCCCGCGCCAACGGGAAAACTCTTCCGGCAATCGTTGCGCCTTTGCCACAGGTCGCGATTCAAAGGATAATCACCACGATCCTCCCCGCCCCATAGAGGATCGCGGAACGTGATCAGACTTCCAAAGGTACTCGCGTCAATGGCACTGCTGCCGGTGCTGGTGCTGGCCGGCTGCGCGGACGGGTCCGGGCAGGCGTCGAGCGGAAGCGGGGCGATCGACCGACCGCAGGACCCGGACGCCGTGCCGGTCGTGGTCGCCAAGGTCGAGCGGAGCTCGATTCCCGTCGAGCTGCGCGCCATCGGCACGGGCCAGGCCTTCAAGACCGTCTCGGTGGAGTCGCAGGTCGCGGGCATCGTCCAGGACGTGCACTACCGGCAGGGACAGTTGGTGCACAAGGGCGACCTGCTGGTCACGCTCGACAAGCGTCCGTTTCACGCCGCCCTCTCGCGGGCCGAAGCGGCTCTGGCGAGGGACAAGGCGCAGGCCCAGCTCGGTCAGGCGGAGCTCGAGCGCAACGACGAGCTCGCGAAGAAGGGCTCATCTCCAAGGACCAGCACGAACAGTCTCTGGCGGCCTCGACCGCCGCCGAGGCCACCGTGCGCGCCGACGAGGCCGCCATCCAGACCGCCCGTATCGATCTGTCCTATTGCTCGGTCTACGCGCCGATCAGCGGGGTCACCGGTGCCCAGCTCGTCTATCCCGGGCGCTACGGTCAAGGCCAACGACGCGCCGGTGCTGGTGGTGATCAACCAGGTATCGCCGATCTACGTCGGGTTTTCCGTGCCCCAGCAGTACCTGGAGGCGATCCGGACATTCATGGCGCGCTCCCGCTGCCCGTCCAGGCCACCCCGCCGGGCGGCGGCGCTCCCGAGGACGGCGTGCTGACGTTCGTCAACAACACCGTCGATCCCACGACCGGCACGTCAAGCTGATGGCTACGTTCCCAACGCCGACCAGCGTCTCTGGCCGGGCCAGTTCTCCGACGTCCTGCTGCGGCTGAACGAAGAGCAGAACGTTCTGGTCGTCCCGTCGCAGGCCGTGCAGGCGGGCCAGCAGGGCGACTACGTCTTCGTGGTGAAGCCGGACATGACCGTCGACGCCCGCCAGGTGAGCGTGGGACAAACGCGTCGACGGACAAGTCCGCAGATTCTGAAGGGCTCTCGGCCGGCGAGACCGTCGTCACCGACGGGCAGGTGCGCCTGGTCCCCGGGCACCGGGTCTACGTCGCCAAGGGACTCTGACGAGGCCGGATCATGAATCTCTCTGAACTCTTCATCCGCCGGCCGGTCATGACCAGCCTGCTGATGCTGGCGATCCTGCTCTTCGGCGTCCTCGGCTATCGTGCCCTGGCCGTCAGCGATCTGCCGAACGTCGATTTCCCCACGATTCAGGTGTCCGCCGGTCTGCCCGGCGCCAGCCCGGAGACGATGGCGTCGTCGGTGGCGACGCCGCTCGAGAAGCAGTTCACGACGATCGCCGGCCTGGACTCGATGACCTCGACCAGCTCGCTCGGGAACACGCAGATCACCCTGCAGTTCGACCTCAACCGCGACATCGATTCGGCGGCGCTCGACGTCCAGACGGCCATCTCGGCCGCCGCCCGCCAGCTGCCGTCCAACCTGCCCTCGCCGCCGACGTTCCGGAAGGTGAACCCGGCCGATCAGGCCATCTTCGCGCTGGCCGTGACCTCGCCGACGCTGCCGCTCTACGAGGTCGACAAGTACGCCGAGAACCTCATCGCGACGCAGATGTCGGAGGTCCCGGGCGTCGCGCAGGTCACGGTCAACGGGCCGGGCGAAGTACGCCGTGCGCGTGCAGCTGGATCCGGCGGCGCTCGCCAGCCGCCAGATCGGCATCGACGAGGTCGAGCGGGCGATTCAGGGCGCGAACGTCAACCTGCCGATGGGCACGCTCTTCGGGGCGCACAAGGCCTACAACATCCAGTCCAACGGCCAGCTCTCCGACGCCAGCGTCTACCGTCCGTTCATCGTCGCGTACCGCAACGGGGCGCCGGTGCGCCTCGATCAGATCGCATCGGTCAGCGACGGGGTCCAGGACCAGTACATCGCCAACTGGGTCAACGGCGTCCCCGGCATCATGCTGTCGGTGCAGCGGCAGCCGGGCACGAACACCATCGAGATCGTCAGACGCATCCGCAAGCTGATTCCGCGGCTTCTACTCGATGGTGCCGCCGTCGATCAACCTGTCGGTCGAGTACGACCGCTCCGTGCCGATCCGCCGGTCGGTCAACGACGTCCAGTTCACGCTGCTGCTCGCCGTGTTCCTGGTCATCCTCGTCATCTTCCTGTTCCTGCGCAACGTGTCCGCGACCATCATGCCGAGCCTGGCGCTGCCGATGGCGATCATGGGAACGTTCGCGGTGATGTACCTGCTCGGGTACACGATCGACACGCTCTCGCTGCTGGCGCTGACCCTGTCGGTCGGCTTCGTCGTGGACGACGCCATCGTGATGCTCGAGAACATCGTGCGCCACATGGAGACGGGCAAGGGCGCGCTCGACGCCGCGCTCGACGGCTCGAAGGAGGTCAGCTTCACCATTCTCGCGATGACGCTGTCGCTCGCCGTCGTCTTCCTGCCGGTCTTCTTCATGCCCGGCGTCTTCGGGCGCCTGCTCCACGAGTTCGCCGTCGTCATCATCTCCGCCGTCCTGGTGTCGGGCCTGGTGTCCCTCACCCTCACGCCGATGCTGAGCAGCGCGCTACCTGCGCCCCGAGCACGACACGCCGCACGGCCGGATGTATCACGCGCTCGGGCACGTGCTCGATGGCGCGCTCCGCTGGTACGGCGTGACCCTGCGCTGGGCGCTCGGCATCGCGTGATGGTGATGGCGTTCGGCCTGCTGGTGCTGGTGGGCACCGCCTGGGAGTTCTGGACGATCCCGAAGGGCTTCCTGCCCGAAGAGGATCTCTCGAGATCGCGGTCTCGACCGAGGCCAACCAGGGCATCTCGTTCGACGCGATGAAGGCGCATCAGGAGGCCGTCAACGGCATCCTCAAGGCCGATCCGAACGTCGTGCAGTTCTTCTCGACCGTCAGAGCGCTCGAACAGCAGCGGCCTGAACAACGGCCGCGCGTTCCTGCACCTCAAGGATCCGGCCGAGCGCCCTGGACCGACAACGCGAAGTACGATCGCCTGGTTGCCCGCTACGGCGGGGTTGCCATCTCGCCGATGCGTCCGGTTCATTCGGCCGCTCTTCGAGCGTCAATGACCATCGACGACGTGATGCGAGGAGCTGCAGCCGAAGCTGAACCAGATTCCCGGCATGCGGGCGTTCCTGCAGAATCCGCCCGCCATCCGCATCGGCGGCCGGGGCAGCAAGAGCCTTTACCAGTTCACGCTGTCGAGCCCGGACATCGATCAGCTCTACAAGTACGCGCAGAGGCGCTGGAGGCGAAGATGAGGACGTCGCCGGACCTGGCCGACGTGACCAGCGACCTGCAGGTCGACAACCCGCAGGCCAACGTCGTGGTCGACCGGGACAAGGCGTCCGCCCTGGGCGTCACGCCGCAGGAGGTCGAGAACGCCCTCTACAGCGCCTACGGCCAGCGCCTGGTCTCGCCCATCTACACCGCGAACAACGAGTACTGGGTCGTGCTCCAGGTGCAGGACCGCTTCCAGCGCGATCCCGGCCATGCTCTCGGAGCTGTACGTCCGATCGTCCCCGGGCCAGCTCGTGCCACTGGGCGCCGTCTCGCGGTTCGTGACCGGCGTGGGCCCGCTCACGCGTGAACCACACCGGCCAGCTGCCCTCGGTGACGATCTCGTTCAACCTGGCGCCCGGCGTCGCGCTCGGCCAGGCGGTGAGCGACGTGCAGGGCCTGGCGGCGTCGATGCTGCCCATCTCCATCACCACCGGCGTTCCAGGGCACGGCCCAGGCCTTCCAGCAGTCGCTCACCGGCCTCGGCATCCTGCTGGTCATGACGGTCGCTGGTCATCTACATCGTCCTGGGCATCCTCTACGAGAGCTACATCCACCCCATCACGATCCTCACCGGGCCTGCCGGCGGCGGCGTTCGGGGGCCTGTTCACGCTCTCGCTGTTCCACCTGCAGCTCGACATCTACGGTTTCGTCGGGCTGATCATGCTCATCGGCATCGTGAAGAAGAACGCGATCATGATGGTCGACTTCGCACTGGAGCTCGAGCGGACCGGGAACTACACCGCCAGCGAATCGGCCTACCAGGGCTGCATGATCCGGTTCCGCCCGATCATGATGACGAGCGCCTGCACGATCATGGGCACGCTGCCGATCGCGATCGGCTTCGGTGCCGACGCCGCGGCCAGGCGCTCGCTCGGTCTGTGCGTCGTCGGCGGCCTCGTCTTCGCGCAGTTCGTCACGCTCTACCTCACGCCGGTCTTCTACACCTACATGGACGCGTTCCTGAGCTGGCATCGTATCGGCGAAGTCGCGCGCCAGGCGGCTGTCGAGACATAGGGAGGGTCCTCGGCGAAGCGCGCCGCGAAGGCAATCCGCTACCGAGGTTGCCCAGGTTGATCGAGCGACAGCACGGTCGAGGTGCGCGCGGTGGGAGGCTGCGGGTAATCTCCGGCCAGGAGGTTCACCCATGATCCTGCGCGCGAGAGGTCTGTCGGCGGCCGCGGTCGCCCTCGCCCTGCTGACCGCTGGTGCTCAGACGCGGGCAGCGCAGGGCGGAGCGGCGCCGGAGCAGGCCGGCCCTTACCACACGCTCGTCATCCGCAACGTCACCGTCATCGACGGCTCGGGCGCGCCGGCGTTCGGCCCGGTCAACATCACGATCCAGGACAGCACGATCGGTCGCGTCGATCCGGTCGATCCGATAATGCTGGCCGCGGCGTCGTCGGGACGGCCGACGAGGCCGATCGGGTCATCGACGGCACCGGGATGTACGTCATCCCCGGCCTCGTGGACGGCCACGTGCACGTCAGCTCGAACCCCGCGGTCCCGGCCGACTACATCTACAAGCTGTTCCTCAGCCACGGCGTCACGACGATCCGCGTGTTCAACATCGGCCGCGACGACCCGAAGGCGATGGTCGCCGAGCGCGAGAAGGCGGCGGCGAACGAGATCGTAGCACCGCGGATGTACATCTACCCGTTCTGGCGCGGCACCGATCCCCGATTCACGAACCCGGACGGCGCGAAGCAGATCGTGGACGAGTGGCACGCGCTCGGCGTCGACGGCGTCAAGATCGTCGGCAAGCCGGGCCTTTGGCCCGACGTCTACCACGCGATCGGCGAGGAGACCCGGAAAGACGGGATGGGCATTGCCGTCCACATCGCGCAGGACAGCGTGTACCCGATGAATGCGGTCGAGGTGGCGAAGGAAGGCGCCTCGATCGAGCATCACTACGGCTACCCGGAGGCGTCGTATACCGATCGGACGATCCAGCATCTGCCCGAGGACTACAACTACAACAACGAGGCGGAGCGGTTCCTCGAGACCGGGCGATCGTGGCTGCAGGCGAACGTGGAGAATCTGCACACGAGCGTGATCGAGGAGCTCCTCGACGCGATGCGAACGCGCGGCTTCATCATGGAGCCGACCTTCGTCGTCTACGAGGCGAACCGCGACGTGGCGCGCGCCGCGAGCCTGCCATGGCACGAGGACTACACGCTGCCGAGCGTGATGGACTCGTTCCGGCCGGATCCGTCGCACCACGCGTCGTACTTCTTCAACTGGACGTCGAACAAGGAGGCCGACTGGGCGCGCGCGTACCGCATCTGGCTCGACTTCGTGAACGACTACAAGAACCACGGCGGCATCGTGTCGGTGGGATCGGACGCCGGGTCGTTGTTCACCGTGTGGGGCTTCGGGACGATCCGCGAGATGGAGATGCTCGAGGAGGCGGGGTTCACGCCGCTCGAGACTATCCACGCCGCCACTCGAGAACGGCGCACGCCTGGTACAAAACCCGCGGCTCGGGCTGATCCGGCCCGGCTACCTGGCGGACATGGTGCTCGTGAGCGAGAACCCGCTCGCGAACCTCAAGGTCCTGTACGGCACCGGGATCACGAAGGTCGGCCTGGACCGCAAGGCCGCGAACGAGAAGTGCGTGAAATACACGATCCGCAACGGCGTCGTGTTCGACGCGCAACAGCTGCTGCAGGACGTGCGGGACATGGTGGCAAAGGCGAGGACGGCAGCGCAAACGCAGTAGTTCTCGAGCATCGAGTTCACCGCAAAGAAGGGAGTGTTCGCCCCGTTCGTTCCCGGGAGCTCGTGGTCCTCGTCTTCGACAAGAGAACGAATATAGAGCCGTGATTCTCCGTTGTCGGAGGTTCCCTCGTACACGATGGCGTCTCCCCGGGAAAGAGGGCGAAGCGGAGGTCACCAACATCGCTCAGCGGGTGCGGCAGCGGAAGCGGAAGAACGTAGCGTGCGGCTTTCAGGGTACCCTCTCGGCCCCCGGGAGTTCTCCAGCGAGCTGAGCGTTTACGGCACAACGAAATGTCGGGGAACGTCAAGGAGTCGCGCCGGAACGCGGGCTGGGGCGAGCAAGTAGTACGCCTTTTCGCGGACAGCTAAGCGCCGTAACGACACGTTCAGCTCCGTAATTTCACCCCGGTACGCGTGTCGAGAGCGGCGCTGCTTACTTTTGCGTCCCCATGAACTTCTCCACCAGTGCTGCAATCTCATCTGCTTTGGTATCCAGCGCGAAATGTCCCGCCTCGAGTACGTAGACCTCCGCACTCGGTACGTCCTCCCGGTACCGTTCCGGCTCGCCGAGATCGAACGAAAGATCGTGCTTGCCCCAGAGGACCATGAGCTTTGGCCGCGTCTTTTGTAGCCATGCCTGCCACTTCGGATAGGCGGCGACGTTCGTGCGGTAGTCATAGAAGAGATCGCTTTGAATCTCGGCCTGCCCCGGCGTGTTCAGAAACGCGTACTCATCGGTCCAGAGATCCGGCCATAGCGCTCGATCTCCGGATCGTCGCCCAGATGGCGCGTCTTCGTCGTTTCGAGCGAGAGCAGGTTCTTGCGCAACGCTTCCTCGTGAGCAGGCCGGTCCGCCCAGAATGCCCGCCGTGTCGCCCAGTTCGCCCCCAGGCCTTCATTGTGGGCGACCGCATCCTGGACGATGAGAGCCTGGACTCTCTGCGGGTGCGCCAACGTCATGCGAAAGCCAACCGGCCCGCCATAGTCCTGCATATAGAGCGTGTAGTGCGACAAACCCATCGCCTCCGTGAAGTCGTCCATCACGGAAGCGATGCGGTCGAAGGTGTAATCGAACTGCTTCGGGTCGGGCCAATCGCTATGTCCGTAGCCAGGATAGTCGGGCGCAATCAGATGATACTTGTCGGCAAGGCGTGTCAGCAGAGGCTGAAACATTCGTGACGACGACGGAAGACCATGCAGTAGGAGAATGGTGGGAGCATCTTTGGACCCGGCTTCTCTGTAGAAGATGGAAAGTCCGTCGACCTCTATCGTCCTATAAAAAACCTGCTGCGACGTCGGCATCTTCATCCTTTCTCGACCCTCGGCATGCCCAGTGACAAACGGAATGAAAAGGAGTAGCGCCCAGTTCCTCGCGATTGTGTTGAAGTTCATAGCTCCCTCAGAAATCCTTCACCTCGAGGAGTGGGATTCGACACGATGGGCAGGAGAAAACGTGAATTTCACCGTTCGGCTACCAGCGGCCAGCGTGAGCACCACCATCGACGTGGAGTACTTCTCCGGTTACTTGACCTGCATGTGCTAGGTAGAGAACGGCGTCGACGACGTCCTTTACGCTCACGAGCCTGCCCATTGGCTGCAAGGTCTTGAGAAAGTCCGTGGAGTCATCCTCGTGGAGTGATGTGTCGACGACGCCTGGGGCTACGGCGTTGAAGCGGATACCATCTCTGGCGTACTCGATTGCAAGACTCCGGATGGCGGTGTTCAGGCCTCCCTTCGTAATCATCGAGACCGAGGCATCGATGCCGGCGATCGGCTGATCGGCCAGGGACGCGGAAATGGTCACGACGTTCCCGGATTTCTGCGTCAACATCTGTTTCACCGCGAGTTGGGTGATGTAGATGAATCCCAGCAGATTGGTTGAAGCCAAGGCGTCGAACTCCTCCGTGGTGAACTCCGTGAACGGTTTGGTGTAGAAGATTCCGGCGTTATTCACCAGAACATCGATGCGTCCGAAGTGCTCGATCGCGGCGTCGACGACCTTCGCCGCAGTCTCCCGCTTTCCGATATCGCCATCGACGAGAACCAACCTGTCGGACGCGGTCAATGAGCGAGTGGCGCCACGAGACGTTGCGACGACTTCATAGTCACTATTCAGGAAGGCTTCGACCAAACCCGCGCCAATACCCTGCGAAGCTCCCGTGATGATTGCTGTGTTCGTGCCTGACATGCGCTCCTCTTCCTGCGACGGAAATCTCCCTCACGACGGCGTTGTTCCGGTTCCTAATGCACGACTGGTGAGTGCGGTTGTGAGTCGGTTCCGATTCCAGGAGGCAGGCATCACGCGGACACCTCAAGATCGCCTCCAGCTCGACCGGACTGCCGAGCGGAAGGCTTGGCGACGCCGTACACCAAGCCGGCAAGGGCTCTTGTCTTTTCCGAAGACGTCCTGGAGGAGCTCCGAAGCCGCGTCAGCGACTTTCGGCTGATCGCGAACATCACCCGAAGTGGCCACCGACACCCCAAGCCGGACGACCCGCGTCACTTTGTCGAGCGATCCCAAGTGCTGCCGCGCGACCGCGAGGACGTTGAGCGCCGCGAGGTGTGCCGCCTCGCGCCCCGCTTCGACATCGAGCTCCGCTCCCACGCGCCCAATGAATTTCGCCCTGAGACCCTCCGTCGGGAGCATCCCGCTCAGGAACAGCAGATTGCCCGTCTGCACCGCTTCCACATAGGTGCCGAACGGCTCGGGTGGCTGCGGGAGCTCGATGCGAAGTTCTTTCAACCGCTGCTCGACCCCGCCCGGCCGAGAGTCTTCGTCGGTTGCCATGCGGTCTCCTGAATGGGTTCTCATTCCGTCTCCTCATTGTTGAATTCAAAGTGTCGAAGCTCGAGGTGGCTGGCGAACAGAACGGAGGACGGAGCCTCCGTGAGGCGCGACTGCTCGCCGCCAAAGCGCCCACCCATCCTGCTTACGGACTCACCGACAGGTCCGGGGATTCTCATTCTTCGACGATGAGTTTTGAGAGTCACGGTCGGAGGTGAAATAGCATGTGGAGAGAAAGTCGACCATCAGGTGAAATCCGGATCGGGACTCAGAACTCGCAAGAATGAAGCGAGGGTCAAATCGTGCTCGCGACCTCTCACGCCGCGGCCCCGGGGTACGAGTGCAATCATCTCTCGCAGGACGCGGTCGAAGGCCGTGCCGAGATCGAACGTCACACCAGGCCGGTTTTCCTTTCGGGTCGGGTTCCTGTATCTTATTTCGACAGGTCTCGCTGGGGGGGTGACATGAACAAGTCGATCTGCATCGCCATCTGTTTCGTTTCGCTGGGAAACGTGGGTTTCGGTCAGTCCCTCGGCGAGATCGCCAAGAAAGAGAAGGCGCGCAGAAAAAATAACGAGGGCGAGGCTCGCGTCATCGACGACGAAGCCCTGGCCGAAGCGGGAGAGGCACGACGGCAGGAGGAGGGATCGGAGAAAAGCGGGGATCCGGAGAGCGAGGAGACTCCTGCGCCGAGTCCGCTGAAGACCCTCTTGAGCGGCAGTGGGGGAAAGGGCCGATCAGCTAGCTCGTCCTCTGCCGAGTCTCCCGAGCCCTCGTCTCCCGCGAACCGTGCGGACGCCGAACGGGATGTCCAGAAGCAGGCCGCCATCGCCCGGCTCGAGAGCCTGTTGAGCTCGATGCGATCGTCGGCGACCGGGCTCGTCAGCGCCGCGCAGCGGTACCAGCAGAACTGCACCGGAGTCAACGCGACCAACGTCTGCGAGGACGAGATCCGTCAGGTCGCTCGCCAGGCGATCATCGTCGGGAAGATGCTCGACGAAGCGAACAACCTGGCGCGCAAATCCGGCATCACCCCTGGCAAGCTGCGAGAGCTTCGAGAGAAACACGGCCTGGGCAATACGCTCTGGGACGCCGCGCTACGCTTCGCTGCCCAGTACGGCCACTGACGCCGGACTCGGCTCAGCGAGGCATTCCCGTCGCATTCCCGTCCCAAGGCGGACGGCCATCGACCGGTTGGGCGGAGTCAGCTCGATCGACACCAGGCCGACCTCCTTTTCCGGGACGACCCCTTCCTGTGCTCACTTCCGGAGCGACGCCGACGTCGTGATCCGTCATCAGCTCGGCGAGTCTGTTGCCATCCGTCCGGATGGTCTGCCTCCCATGTGTTTGGCACTCATTCCCCCGCTGTCCTTCCAGACGCACTCGAACGCATCTCATACTCTTCGTTCGCGAGCGCCTTTCTCAGAAGATCTACAATGGCGGCGGCTTCGTTCTTCTCGAGATCGCCAAAAAAACTCTGCGCCATCTTCTGCCGTAGTTTCGATATTTCGACCACAGCCTTACGGCCTTTCGCCGTCATCTGAACGAGATTCGTCCTTTTATCGGCGCCATCCTTGCGCCTGACGATATACCCTCCCTGCTCGAGGCATTTCAGAGCCCGCCCGGCGTTGCTTCTGTCGACGAAAAGCAAATTTGAAAGCGCATCTTGAGTGGCTACACCGTCTTCTCGGCGAAGAAGCGTCAGCAACCGCGCTTCCGTATGATTGAGCCCCACGGCGGAAAAGTATCGTTCAGCGGCTTGATACCGGCGGCGGGCAAGCACGCCGATCAAATCGAAAAGCGTCAGGAAACTATTCACGTCAAACTCCCTCTTGACGCGAGCGCGTCCTCGGTGGCAGGATGCGTGCGCGCGCATGCAATATGCCGCCGTGAGGATATTCGAAAAATGGATAACGAGGAAATAGGCAAGATTCTCGGCCCGACGTTTGACGCTATCTCCATAGATGCCGCAATCGTATTGAAGGAACTTGGATTGTCTTCTAACGCGGCACTTCTGGATGTGGGCACCGGTAACGGAAATTTCGCGATCTATCTTGCTTCGCAAGGCTATCAGGTTCTAACGGGCGAACCGAGCACGGACGAGTCGCGTTACGCTGGTAGAGACTGGGCCCTGAATGCAAGAAAAGTAGGCGTACTGGATAGGATCCGTTTCGAGGCCTTCGATGCTAGCAAAATGCCCTTCGAGTCAGGAGCATTCGACGCGGTTTTCTTCTTTGGCGTTCTTCATCATATCGATGAAAGTGTCCGAAGTGACGTCTTCCGAGAGGCCTTGCGCGTCTCGAAAGAGAATGGAGCGGTGGTCTTCTTTGAACCTCGGAAGCAAATGCTCGAGAGGATTTGGGTTGATGACCCGGGTCACCCCCAAGCGGTGAACCCGTCGGATTATCTCTTCGACCAGAAGATCCGTGAACGTCGGATTGAAGGTTCCTCAATGGATGTCTTCATTTACAAAAAAGCTGCCTAGCTGACTTGCTCCAGGCAGAATTCATTCACGTCCAGCTCGGCGGCTTGCAGCCTCCCCGAGCTCACTCCTGCTTCCGGTCGTACACGATAACTTGGTAGAAAGGTGAGCCGCTCAGATCGGTACCCGACAGGGTAGCAGTCAGCGTTTTACCGTCGGTCGATACCTGGTACTCACTCTCACCGACTTCGGCCCCGACCTCCTCCTCCACAGCGTGAAGTGCCCGTGGACACGACCCAGGGCGTGCATCCCATCAAGGTGGAACGCCAGGGCGCATTGGGTCAGGAATACAGCGAGAACAGCCGCTTCGTGAAGAGCGACGTGGAATTCGTCGCGCTCCATACGGGCAGCAACAACAATCTGGTGGCCATCTCGAAGGGAACCCTGCGCGGACCGAGTACGAAGAAGTGCTCTCACGTGTTGGTCTCCACCTTGAGCTTCAGTTGAGTGATGGGTTTGGTTTCGGATTGGAACCGGAAGTACATGGTTGCGCGGCCCTTTCCTTGCTTCCACTCTCGATTCCCGAGCCAAGCGTCCAACTTCGTCCGCACGGCGTTCATGATCGGTCCGATCGGTCCAGCATTGACCTGGACGAGATCGATGTCCTCGGAGTAGCGGCGTGGCAGGTTGAAGTAGAGCTTGTGGAGGGCCGTGCCGCCTCGGAAGGAAATTTCCCGCGCAAGAAAGTTGTCCGAAAAGAATCGACAATCACGCGGGAGATCCTGCTCCACCCGTGCATCCGTCGCCCACGGTGCCTTCGATCGCCAGGAAGTTATATGCGCGCGCGAGATCATGTCTAGGCCTCGACCCTCTCGTTCACCAACACGCGCCAGCGATCGTTCTTTCGCGCGCGCTTCACCGAACGATCGGACCGGAGGGCTACGAATCTCGGTCTGCGCTCCTCGATCCATGCCGCCAGGTAGTTCGTCGCCTCAGCTCCGCCCACACGATCGAGGACGTGGCCCAGGCGTTGTGCGGTTGTGAGTTTCTGTTCACTCCTCGCAACCTGCGCGAGAAGCGCGGCATCGATCTTCTCAGTTAGCTCGGCGAGCACGGTGGCCACATTGCCGAGATGTCCCGCCCCCCTCGATGTACCGAACCAGGTCGAGTGCCGTCGATTCCGGTGTGGAGACTCGCATCGCGCCCGTTTCCGTCTGGACTTCCATCGTCGGCGTACGCTCGAGGTGGAGTTTCCGGAAGAAGTGAAAACGCGCACGCCCAACGTTCATGCTTCGGAGTTGTTTGTTCGTCACCACCTGGAACTCCTGTGGCTGCTGGTGTGCCGGCCCGTGAAGCGCTGCCGCACTCAAGAGCCCGACATAGTACGGTTGGCCGAGGAACTTCATGAGGTCGTCGATGAACCAGCTCGGGGGTGGAGCCTCTGCCTCCCGGTATTCCACGGGCACGATGACGTAGAAACCCCGCCGAGGAGCGGCGAGGCGGCGTTTCGCAACGAGGCGTTGGACTGCCTTCCTGAGTGCCTCCTCCGAGACGCCAAGTGCAGAACCCGCTTGCTCTCGCGTCAGTACGTACTGGCCAGTAGCCTGAAGGGAGTCAACCAGGTCGGAGAGTCTGTCTCCCTCGGTCTGCAACTGGTATGCGAATTGGGACATTTTTCGGCCCCTTTTCGATTATCAAATGCAGGACCATTGTATCTCTTCGAAAGGTCCTATCGCAAATGGTATTCAAAAAGGGACACTATTCGTCCCGTTTCGCATACGAAGATGCAATCCAGCCCACTAGGGCCCGTCCGTCGCCCGTCAGGGGGCGAGCGCAGACGGCCTCCTATGATGAGTGGCCTGCTCGTACGAATAGGCGAGGCCGAGGATTTCCGCGTCCTGCCACGGGCGCCCCAGCAACGAGACTCCCACGGGATACCGCCCGCCCATGAATCCCGCGGGAACCGTCACCTGAGGAAGGCCGGTCACGGCGCTCTC
This sequence comes from uncultured Acidobacteriota bacterium, assembly GCA_963815675.1. Classification (GTDB taxonomy): domain Bacteria; phylum Acidobacteriota; class Vicinamibacteria; order Marinacidobacterales; family SMYC01; genus CAWFHP01. The sequence continues at coordinate 95,777 of CAWFHP010000010.1, forward strand.
TTCGCAGGTGCCGGGCTCGGAACCGAAGCGACCGAGCCCCCCTTCGTGGGTCGACGGACGCGCGAGATTCGCGGGATAGACGAGGGCATCGAGTTGCTCGGCGTCCATGAGCCGCACGAAAACGTCGCGGAACGCCACGCGGCCGGCAACGAATCGCACCTGGAGCTCCGCGGCGCCGGGAGTGGACCTCTTCGCGTCGATGATCGAGGCGAAGAGAGACGCACTGCGAGGCGCGAGCTTCCCCGAGGCGAGAAGGTCCTCGAGCCGGATGGGGCTCTCGCCGGGCCGAAGGCCCCGGTGTAAATAGGATGTCCAGGCGTCGAAGAGGGCGACGCGGTTCCAGAAGGTGTTCTTCTCGTAGATCGCGTCGAGGTCAGGGATCGCAACTTCCACCACGCTCGCCCCTTCCGCTTTCATCTCCGCGGAAACCGCGTCCATCCGTTCGGAGGCTTCGCGCTCGCCCGTGACGCCGATGAAGACCTGACGGAGCAGACCCACGCGCGCTCCGCGGAGCGGCTTTCCCTCCAGGGCGGCGACGAAGCTCGAGGGCTTGTGCGCGTCCGCTTCGCTCGTGGCTGGATTTGCGGGATCGCTCCCGGTGACCACGTCGAGGGCGCGCGCCACGTCGCGGACGCTCCGGGCCATCGGCCCCACGGCATCGTTCCAGGGATTGAGAGGCATGACTCCCGCCCGGCTCGTGAATCCGCGAGTGGTGCGGATGGTCGCAAGAGAGGCAAAGCCCGACGGATTCGAAAGTGAGTTGCAGGTATCGGTGCCGAATGCCAGGGGAACGAGGCTGAGGGAGGTGGCGACGGCGCTCCCTCCACTCGAGCCCGCGGTGCTGAGCGTGGGATCGTAGGCGTTGCCGATGTAGCCCCCGAGCGTGCTCACGCCGAAATCGCCAAAGGGAAACTCGTCCAGGTTAGTCTTTCCCAGAACGATCGCACCTGCGGCGCGAAGACGTGCGACGATCGCGGCGTCGATCCGCGGGACGCGGTCGGCGAGGGCGCGGGACCCACCCGTCGTGGGAAGATCGGTCGCGTCGATGTTGTCCTTGAACGCCAGGGGGATGCCGTGAAACGAGCCACGCACGACGCCTCGGGCTCGCTCCTCGTCTCTCGCGCGAGCCTCGGCGAGGGCGCGAGGGTTCAAAGCGAGGATGGAATGGAACCGGGGCCCGCTGCGATCGTAGGCGGCGATACGGGCGAGATACTCCCGCACAAGATCTTCCGAAGTGAGCGAACCTCCGGCGAGCGCGGCCTCGAGGCTCGTGAGATCCTTTTCTTTCACCGAGAAGGCAGGCGGCGGGGGCCCGAGAGACCAGTTCGCGACGACTCCTCGCTGGCGTTTCGTTAGCCCGGTGAGATCGGGCGAGCGAGCCAGAGCCCGCGCGGTCTCGGTAACCTCGGCGATCTCCGATCCCGCCGGGAGGATCTTCGGATCCGCGACGGGCTCCGGAACGTGCCGCGCGACGAGCGCGTCTTTTTGTCGGACCGGATAGCCGCCCCGCGGGTCGTACCCCTCCGTTCGCCCCTTGATGACGAATGTGAGCAGAGCGCGCGTTTCGCCCGGGACGAGGCGCAGACGATAGAGGTAGGCGATGTGCGCCGGGTCGTAGCCGGGGTAGCGGTTCACGAAAGGATCGGTGTACATGTCACCGAATCCCACCAGAGCGTGGGAGGGAGGCGACCCGACGACGTGTGCGGACGGGCCGTGACCCGAGGGTCCTTGCGCGGGATCCGCAACCGACTCGGCGTTTTGCATCACCGTGACGAACGCGTCCTCGAGCTCGAGCTCGCGGTTTCCGTTCCCGGTGGCAGCCACGCTCACGAGGCCGCCCTCTTCGTAAGCGCCGCAAGCCCCACCCCAGGCCACTTCGACGACGACGGGCTCCGATTCGAAGCTGGTGAAAGTGTCGAAGTAGCGGAGCGTATCGCCGGTGCGCGCCGCGTAGATCGAGCGGGCGACGGCTACGCGTCCCGCCATGACCGGAGTGATGCTGTCGAACCGCTCGCCACCGTCGTAGGCGAGGCCGAAGCCGCGGAGGACGGTCGTGGGTACCCGCACCTGTCCCTGCGGATCCAGCACCCGCACTTTCAAATATCCGAACCCGTTGAAGGGAAGCGAAGTTCCGCCAGTGGCGATAGCGCCGCTATCGGTGGCCCAGGTGGACGTGTCCTGAATATCCCAGGGCTCACCATTGGCCGCTGCCAGAGGCGTCGTGGCTGCGGCTTCGGGCACGGTGCTGATGTCGAGGAGAACGGCGAGAGCGGCGGAAACGAACACGCGAGCAGATGCGGACATCCAGAACACCTCCAGACCCGGGCGGTACGGATCCCCTCGATCGCACCGCTGGACGATATGGTCAGCGAAATCCGGCGTCGATACAACGGTCCCATCACGGTAGGGATAGGAAAAATCGCGCCTCTGGGGCTGCGTGCCCGTCCCCGCCCGTCCAAATTATTTCAGCGAGCATGAGCGAAGATTTCCCTGACATCCTCGTGGAGAATACCAGAACCGCATGGAGCGGCAGAAGTCATGTGCGGCCAATCCTCCAGGAAGTCGAGCGCGTCTTCGTGCAGAAAGGGAGGCACGCGAGAGCCGACAGGTCACATCGCCTCCCAATGCCTCAAGATCTTTCTAATCGTGTTGCGCTCGGTGATGAAGGCGAACACCTTGCTCGGTAGGTCGCACTTTCGAAGAAAAAGGCGCCAAGATAGTGAAAGCCATGCTTGCGAGGCTCTGGGACCTGTGCCAGCACGCGGCTCCTTCGAGGGAATCAGATGTTGCAGGGCTCCCCGCGAAGGGCGACCCACCGCAAAACTTGCTGATGTCGAGCGTCTCTCCTTCCGGATGTGATTAGAGGGGGTCGTCGTGAGAGGACTTCGACACGTAGAACAATGTCTTGGCTCCCGCGGTCCAGTGAATGCGCGACAGACTCACTGGGTCGCAGAGCAGATAGCAGCGAAGCCTTTCGAGCCCTTGCGTGTCTTTGGGCCAGACAGTAATGTGTCGACGGAGAAATCGCTATGCCGGAAAGCAGGTGAGAAGCTCGATACGTTCGTCATTCAGAATCCCGTCGCTTTTGAGGAAGCGAAGAATCTTGTGCGCGAACAGTTCTTCTGCAACGATAGTATCGGCATAAGGTACCGGTAGGCCACTGGCCGTGCTGGTCCCAGACCCCGCGAGTTGCAAGGGCATGCAGGTGTGGGTGTGTCTGAAGAACACTTCGAAGGGTCTGGGGAACGGCGACCACGACCGGGACGGCATTGTCGTCACCGACAGCCTCTCCCATCAGCTCCCGAATCGTCTCGGCCCGGATTGCCCCGACCCGATTTGGCTTTGACAAGAATTCACCCTGACCCGATCTATCCTGACAAAGGAAGGCAGGTATGAACTCTGAATCCTATCTCATTCACGGCCTCGATGCCCTTGCCCGCTCGGCCGACCTCAATTACTTCGTCGACGGCCACCGCGGCGGCGCCATCATCTCCGGTACGTACCTGTGTTGCGAGGAACCCGTAGAACCGGACGTTCCCGACCTCATTGCTGAAGGCATCGACCGCGAGTGGGCGTCGACCCCTCTGTGCGCGCCCTTTCCCGACGAGCCCTCCGATCCCGCCCTTGCCGACCGCATCGTCGAGGCCATCCGCGCCAACAGCGCCGGTCTCCGCCAGGTGGGCCACAACATCATCCTGCCCACGCTCGCGCTCAAAGCCTTTCGCGACGTTCCAGGCGCCGTCACTTCGGCACGCGTCGACGGCATCTGCCGAATGGTCGAATCCTTCACCGTCTCCGACGTTCCGCAGTCCGACGCCGACCTCGTCATTCCGGATCCCGCCGAGGCGACGCCGTTCGCGGCATTCGCCCTCGAGGAGTTCGTCGCCTGCGTCGAGCGCTTCATCGAGCGCGGCCAGGGCTGGTCGGGTCACCTGCTCACCTACTCCCGGGCGCTCCTCGACCTCCACGAGCTCGGCCACGAAGAAGCCGCCCACGATGCAATGGGCGGCTTCGAAATCTACATCCGCAGAATCAGAACGGGCCCGCAGGACAGTGACAAGGGGAGGCCCGAGCACGAACAGACGTCACGGTCGCCACTGCAGGCCGAATACTGGAAGGAACGCTCCGGCGACTGGAGTCTCGGTCACGTCCTCAAGTACCCGTACGGATATTACGGTCTTCTCCGGCACGTGGACGACCCGGACCTCGCTGCACGCTGCGAAGCGGTTGCTTACCGGGTCTTCTGATCTCCACGTCGCTGGACAGAGCCGTTCCCGAAACACGGCCGACACGGGCCGCGTCCCAAGTTCCGCAGACGTACGTCGCACCCCTTCCGCGGAGCTCCCGTGAACGAGTGCCCCTTCACCCGCGCCGACATCGAGCACTTCCACCACCGCGGCTACGTACGCTCCGTGAGGCCTTTCCGGCCGAGGCCGGCCTGCGCGTGCAGGAATTCATCTGGGAGCGACTGCGCGAAAACGCCGGCATCGAGCGCGCGGACCGGACCACCTGCTGCAACTGCGTCTGGATGCTCAACACGGGGCGGGATCGGAAAAATCATGGCTCCGGGGCGTGCCCGTCCCAATTCTTTCAGCGTGCATGAGCGAAGGTCCCCCTGACTTCCTCATGGAGGATAGCGGGAGCCCATAGGGCGGCAGAAGTGATGTGCGCTTACGAAGAATAGGCGCCAAAATAGTGAAAGCGAGGCTCTGGGATCTGCGTCAGCGTTCCGCGAATTAGTAATCCTGTCTATCCACTCCGTTCTCTCGTCTGGAGTCCAATAAGAAAGGATTGAGATCGCCGACGGGTCACCCTCTGGCCGGCCAATGGCGGAGGCGAGCTAGGCAATGGATGCGTAGGCCCAAGTGCCCCCGTCTGACCACCAAATGCTCAAACCCGGTCGGCTCCAGCCCTCTAACGCTCCTCACTAATCTCATCATTCAAATCCGCTTGTTCCCGAGCCATCGCTGCGAGGATCCATTCACCGGGTTCCTCGATGTGTCGTCGCATCACCACTTCGGCCATTGTGGGATCGTGCGCTTTCATGGCCGCTAAGACAGGAACGTGACGCTCGCCGATCTCATGGAGCGAACGCTGGGTAATTTGCGCCAAAGATTGTGTCACGAACGTCGTGGTCGCGAGAAGCATCGTCTGCCATACTTTCTCCAGCATCCGGTTTCCCGATGCTTTGACAATCATATGGTGAAACTCTATATCCGCCTTTAGATGCGCTCTCGCATCATCGCGAGTTGCGGCTTCGCGCATGGAATCGATGAGTTCTTCCAAGTGTGCGAGCTCCTCGTCGTCGATCCGGATTGCCGCGGCGCGGGCGGCCACGCCTTCGAGGGCGGCACGGATTGGATAGATCTCCACGAGGTCCTCGGAGGAGACCCTTCGAACCTGAGCGCCTCGAAATGGAGCTGAATCAACGAAACCAAACAACTGCAAATCCCGAAGCGCTTCCCTAACTGGACCCTGGCTGACACCAAGTTGCTGAGCTAGTCGCGTTTCGACAATTCGCGCCCCCGGCGGCAAGCGGCCACTAAGAATGTCCTCGATGAGTTTTTCGCGAATCTCTTCGCGGAAGACACGGCGTTCCAAAGGTTTAGATTTGCTGATGTCTTCGCGCATCGGGATCGCCTGGGCTCCTCTCTGGTTGCGAGCGGTTCAGCAACATTCTAATGCGCACTTGCCCCATCTCTTTAATATATCAGACTTCATCGATTATCAGGTTCTTCTAATCTCTTTCAAGCGAGCTGCTGAGACAAGGAATCCCAGCTAGAGAAACGCCCTCCGCGTTAGGACACACGTCTTCCGTAAGCTTTGAGCTGCAACAAATTCAGCACGCGTTGGCCCCCGATCGACCAAAGGCTGGACGGCGGACCAAAGGAAGAAGAATTTTGTGATTCAAATAATCGATTATTTATGTTAGAAGCGATTGACTAGGGAAGGTGCAAAAGCGTTGGCGTTACTCAACCCAGGAGAGGAAAGGTTCAATCTACAGTTTAATCCTATGAATAAGAAGGACTTATGGAATGTGATGGCAGAAGGCGTGGGTTCGAGGTGCTGAAGGCGCTGTTGCCGGCACTCGTCCTTGGCATAGCGTCCGTTGCCTTCGCCGAGACTCTCGAAGGCCGACAATCTCCGCCCTCCGGCGTCTTCTCCCTTAGACCACTCAAATACGGGATGCCACTCACGACGCCGGATGGCCGAATGGAGTTCGAGTATGTGGCGAAGAAGCTGGAGAACGTGGGGCGGACGTCTCCGAGCGTGGCCTGCTTCCATCCGGTCAATACGCCGTCTGGGGAGCGGGTCACTGCACTCGCGCCTGACGATCAGCCGCACCATCGTGAAATGTACGTCGCGTGGCAGAGTTCGGAGTTTTGGGAGCTCTTGGACCCGGCGAAGAGGACCGCGACCAATCCGCTATTCGCTTCGGGAAATACAAGGGCCGACGAAAGTAATCGTGAAGGAGACGATTATGAACACTAAGAAACGGACGATTTGGGTGCTCATCGCCTCGGTTTTCCTGGCCGCGAGCACGGCAGCAATAGCCCTCGGGCAGACCGGGTCCGGCAGCCTCAGCGGCTACATCACCGACTCACAGGGAGGGAGGCTACCGGGCGTCACGGTCACGGCGACTAGTCCTGCGCTAATTGGCTCCGCAGTCGCTGTCACCGATGGGGAGGGATACTATCGCGTGATCAATCTTCCTCCCGGGACTTATACCATCACCGCCGAACTCCAGGGGTTTGCCACATCGCGGCATGAGGGGATCCTGCTGCGGGCCGGCGTCAATTTCCAGGTCAATGCCGAACTCGCCGTGGCGGGGGTCTCGGAAACCGTTACCGTGCAGGCGGAATCGCCCATGCTCGAGGTGGCCTCGCCGAGCAACGTGCTCAATATTGAGGGGGACTTTCAGCGCGAATTACCCCTCCAGTCACGCCGGTACTGGAGCGATTTCCTCGAGCTCGCCCCTGGTGTCATCTCAAAGGAATTCGACGACGGCAGCGGCCGGAGGACCTATTACAGCCACGGCACGATGCACAATGCCCACGTAACCCAACTCGATGGAATGATGGCGGCAGGCTACAACGACATGCAGCTCGCCAAGATCGGTATGCCGTCCGACCTGATCGCCGACACACAGGTTAAGTCAGGTGGTGTCGGCGCCTCCGATCCGACCACCAATGCCATGGTCATGAACATCATCACGAAGAGTGGAGGCAACAGCCTCTCGGGATCGGTGACTTACGACCTACAGCCATTTTCGTGGAACGGCGATAACACAGGCGAGGGTGAAACGCCGACGATATCGAAGATAAATCAGCTTGATCTCTCGATCGGCGGGCCAATCGTTCGGGATCGAGTTTGGTTCTTCGGCGCCTTTCGCTATGCGAATTACGAGTACGGTATCAGTCGCACAGAGCAACAGGTGAACAACCTGCAGAGTTATTTCCCTGATAAGGCACTGTTCAATAACACCAGCAATGCTAAATACCCGTTTGCCAAGATCACCGCAAAGCTCGGGAACAACCACGTCTTGACGGGAGACTATCAGTACGATCGGACCAAATTGACTAGGATGCTCTCGTATCACTATGACCCGATCCGGTTTGAGCAGTTCGGAGGGTCTTTGTTGGGCGGGAAACTCGTATCCACGTTTGGCTCGGACGTCACGACAAATTTTGCCGCTTCGTACAACAACAAGGGTGGCGCCGACCACGGCGCCTTTGGAGACGTGGGAAGCGGACCCAATGTCGTGATTCATCCAGCGGCGTTCGAACAGGCTGGGAAAGTCCTCGGGACGGGGGAGGATCTTAGAGGGAGGCAACGTGTATACTCTCAACCTGGAGCCTTCCTCGCTGTTCATGGCTCGCGGCGATCTGACGTGGTTCAAGGGCTCTCACTCGATTGACGCCGGATTCTTTACCATGCGCGGCAGCTTTGACCGTATTTCCCAATATTCGAACGGTGGTTTTGCCCTAGAGGAACAGCACGCGGTCGATCCGAACAACCCGAGCCTGGGCACCATTCCCTTCCATCGGCAGTATGTGACCCCGGACTCGGTGACGGGCATAGCGTCCGTTGATCGTGATATTGGAATCTACCTCCAGGACTCATGGAAACCGATGTCCCGGCTGACGGTGAACGCGGGCATTCGGGCCGACTTTGTCAATCGCCACGACGACGTCTTTAATATTGATCGGTTGAACAGCGTAGGTGTGGCGCCGCGTCTCGGCTTCTCGCTCTTGCTCACCGACGACGCCACGACCGTGCTTCGAGGAAGCTACGGCCGATTTTATGAGCAATTGGTTGGCTATGACGGGGTGACCCTGTTTGGAGCAAGCGCTAGGGTATCTACGAGAGATGAGTATTCGACCGATGGATTCCAGACCGTATCGTCTGTCGTCGAGTCACCAGCCGTCAAGGCCGAGATCGCAGACTACCAGATCGATCCCAACCTCAGCGAGCCCTTTGTCGACGAGTTTATCGTCGGTGTCCGGAAGCAGTTTCCAGGAGAGTTCGCCGTCGATGTTTCGACTGTTCACCGAGTCTTTAGGAATGGGTTTGGCTTGGTCGACGTCAACGGGATCTATCCGGATGGACCCAATCAGCCCTTCATAGGCTTCGGGCGCATCGATTCGAACCGCGGCATCCTGAGTCAAGAGACCAACAATACGTGGGCTCAGACAAAATATACTTCGATCGAGGTCACCGCCACGAAGAACCTGTCGAACAACCTGCAGTTCGCCGCCGGGTTCCACCGCCAGTGGCAGCACCTGAGCGGCACGTGGAATCCAACCGACCCCGCACGCTTCATCCAGCCGGACGCGTTCCCAAATAACAAATGGCCCTGGGGAACCTTTTGGAACAATGACTCCAACAGCCTGGCCGAGACCGGGGCGTCGATAAGCTACGCTCCCATGTGGCGACCGTACTCGGCTCGCTTGGCGGGAAACTGGTTCGCGCCGGGGGGAATCGTCGTAGCCGCTAGCTATACCCTTAATGGGGGCCCTTATAACGGACACGTGCTCGAACTGTTGCCGGCTGACGACCCGGGCTTGGCGGTTTTCGGACCGCCTACGGTCGTTTCGTCGACCGGCGTGAGTCAGCCGAACCCTCTTGCGACCAGAGTTCGATTCGCCTTCCCAACACGGAGTGAGGGACAGACGGAGGCGCCTGGTATTAGTATCGTCGGGGTCAAGATCGGCAAGACCTTTAGGTTGAGCGAATCTGGCGAGATCGAAGTTGCCGGGAATATCTTCAACTTGTTGAATGCCGGCGGCTTCTATCGGTACAGTTATAATGGTCCGAACCGAATCTTCAGCCCAGGCTACCTCGAATTGGAAGGCCGGCAGGCTGCGCGGGGGTTCCAGCTGTCGTTGACGTTTCGCTGGCAGTGAGAACTGTGAGACGCGCAAGTTTCCGTCTGCTCTGACGAACGTCAGTTCAAAGTCGGCGGGTTCCGCGCCCGATGCCGGAGTTCTGTCTTATTTTGCGTTGCGATGGCACGTCACACAATGACGTAAGTTGCGGTAGTCGTATTTGCGTGGCGACTTTCCGGTTTTGTGGAGGAATGTCATGAAACCACACGTGTTCGGCGTGGTCTGTGCGAGCGCTATTAGTCTGATATTTTCCACGAGAACTTTAGGCGCAGCGAAATTGCCGAACGTCATTTTCATTCTTGCGGATGATGTGGGGTTTGGTGATGTAGGGCCGAAGAAGATCGAAAAATCGCCAATACCAACGCCGAATATCGACAGCCTGGCGGCTCGGGGAATGATGTTTACTGATGCTCACACGGCATCGTCAGTCTGTGCGCCATCACGTTACTCGCTAATGACGGGCAACTATCCCTTCCGTGGCCGTGATCCCTGGGGTGTATGGAAGTTCCAGGAAGTATCACAAATACTGGAAGGTCAGCGTACGGTAGCGGACGTTATGCATGACGCCGGGTATCACACGGCGTTTTTTGGCAAATGGCACTTGGGTGGAGACTTCTATAAGAAAGGTACAAACGACTTTTACCGTGGTGAAAATGCCGCGAATGTTGATTTTGGTCGGCCGTTTAAAAACGGACCACTCGACCATGGTTTTGATTATTCATTCCTTATGCCCATTGGTATACAGGGTCAACCGTATGCTTATTTTGAGTTCGATCTGTACGTTCCCGTCAACCTTGGGATGCCGGATATGATTCCGGTGATGAAAGGGCCGTTCAACGGTGGGTTTGTGCTGTTCAACGGTTATGCAGATCCAGGTCTGGGATAGCCGCCAGGTAGGTCCCACGCTTGCAGAAAAGGCTGTCACGTTCATCAAACAACACCATCAACAGAACCTTGATAATGGCACGGACACGCCCTTCTTCATTTACTATGCAACGCCTACCGTCCACGTGCCAATTACACCGCCGGATACATTTAAGAGCACGCCTGTCAAAGGCTCAACTGGCGCAGGTGACCTGGCGGACATGATCTACGAGCTGGACCTGGAGGTGGGTGCGATCATTCAGGCCCTTGAGGATCGAGGCCTGCTTCAGGACACACTGATCATTTTTTCCAGTGATAACGGGCCGGCTGAGGGTACGGTGAGCGGCCATGACAGAACGGGGGGGTTTCGAGGCAAAAAGGCGACTATGTACGAAGGCGGGCAGCGGGTGCCGTTTATCGCGAGATGGGGTGATGGAACGGTCGCCGGTTCCATGATCCCGCCCGGTTCAGTGAGCACACAAATGATCTGCGTACACGACTGGGTGGCCACGATGTACGATCTCACAAATCAGAATATTCCCGATGGCCAGGCCAGGGACAGCATAAGCATTCTGTCTGTTTTGTTGGGACGGCAACCCGAAAACCAACCCGTGCGGGATAAAATGCTGTTGCAGTCAGCCCATTGGGACGACACCGTCACCGTCAGCAGTTCTGTAGACCACACGAGATGGCGTGCTGTTCGTCAAGAGGACTGGGTGTTATTGCTAGATGCAAAGGATACACCCGTAGAACTTTACAATCTTGCAGATGATCCCGTCCAAACGATCAATCTCATAGACGTCCCGCAGTACGCCGATTTGGTGAATGAACTGCTTACCGTGTTTCATCACGAGCTACCATCAAAGGGTGTGGAAATAAAGTAAAGGCGGGGTAACCTTCCGCGCCGTCAAACACGGCCACAGGGCCTACGGAAGGAAACACCGCCATGAAGGAAAATCGGCCTATACAAGGCCGAAGAGATTCGTCCGCGAGGCCCGTGGCACAACGTCGAAGCGGTCGAGTTCGCCAAGGCCGAGTGGGTCGAGTGGTTCAACAACCCTCGGCTACTTACCCCGCTCGGCGATGTCCCGCCGGCGGAGTACGAGGGCGATCAACTATCGGGAACATCACGCTCCCGCCACGGTGGCCGGAGTCAATTTTGACTGGCTCTCCCGAGAACCCGCGTGGTTCAGGAGCACTACACGATTAAAGCGAACGTGGAACAAGGATTGTATCAGCCCATTCGATCGCCTCGTGTTTGAACCGGAGCCTCAGGGCAATGCGAAAACAAAAATCGTGTTGCCCGAGCCTGGCTTCAGCTCGGGTGTCAGACGGTTCGTCGTCGACGACACGGCAGAGGTGCCCGTACTAACGGCAACGTATTGCTTACCATTGATTGCAAAGGTGATCGAAGGGCCGTCCAGGGGAGCACCCAGACTGACATCCCAGAGAACTTGTCCCGTAGACTGGTCCAAGGCCCGCAAGTGGCCGTCCGCGTCTCCGGCGAAGAGAAGTCCGCCGCCGGTCGCCAAAAGTGCGAGCATTCCCGCCCTTTGCTCGTATTTCCAGACGGTCTTGCCCGTATCGACCGCGACCGCCTCTATCCTTCCTACCTTGTCCGTGCCCTGAGCGATCTGTGGCTTCTGCTGGATTCCGTATCTCGATTGCTGACGGCCGCCGACCTTCAGAAAGTCAAACGACGGTTCGAGTTCGTTGGACGTAGCGCTCATGCAGGTATTCTGCAGCGGGAAGTACATCGTGTGCTTCAGCGGGCTGTAGGCGCCTGGGGGCCAGTTCTTCCCGCCGCTCCAGCCTGGACACACCAGGCGCGTCTGACCTGGAGCCGTAAAGATCACTTCAGGATTCACCGTCACATTTCCGCTCGCGCCGTCAATGCTGTCGACGACATTCTGAGTTACGGTTGGGCGGGCCCACAAGAATTCCCCAGTCTCACGATCCAGCGTATAAACGATACCGGATTTGCCGGGGATACCGGTTACCACGCGTCGTCTTTCGCCCGGTGATATGTTGGGGTTGATCCAGGGTACTTCTGCTGGGTCGGGAGCGACGACGGTGTCAATCAAGAGGCGCTCGAACGTGTGGTCGAAATCCCAATGGTCGACGAGATGCTGGTAGTACCACACAATCTTGCCTGTATCGACATCGAGTGCCAGGGTCGAATTGTGATACAGGTACTTACCGTCATTGGAACCCAGCATGAATTTCGGAGCCGGTGACGTCACCGACGTTCCGATGTAGATCAGCTGCAGCTCAGGATCGTAGCTAGGAACCATCCATGTGCCGACATGCCACCGCCGTTCGTAGGGAACGCCTTCCCATGTCTCATCCCCCGGCTCGCCTGGCTTCGGAATGGTATGGGTGCGCCACAGTTCTCGACCGGTTTTGGCATCATGGGCGGTGATGACGCAGGCCTCGGGCCCCCCCTCCGAATAACAGTTCCGGCCCGAAATGATTTTCCCCTTGGCGATTATCGGCCCTGAGCTCCGCTGTGCCGCATTAATCTTGTAATCCAGGATCTGGGTTTCCCAAACTAATTCGCCGGATCGCGCATCGAGTGCAAAAACGTAAGAATCCCCGCTCGTATTTATGATTAGGTTGTCGTAGATGGCTATGTTTCGGCTGCGGCCGGGATTCGCAAGATAGGTGCTCAAATCCTCCGGCCATTCGCGCCGGTATTTCCAAATCGGATCGCCAGTTCTGGCATCCAAAGCCTCGATCACGTCGTCTGGGTTCGCCATGTACATGACTCCGTCGTAGACGAGCGGTGTAGCCTCGTTCATGCCCTCAGTGATCTTGTTCCACTCGATCTGGATCCCCATCGGCCTCGACCAGATCATTTTGAGATCTTTGACGTTGTGGACGTTGACTTGATCCAGAGGACTGTACCCCCAGCTGTCCAGGGTACGGCGCCACATCAGCCAATCACTCGGGTCTGGCTTTTGGAGCATGGCATCCGTCACAGGGACGAATTTCTCAAGCGCCCGCTGGGCCCAAGCGGGCCGCCCGAGCAACACGACGGTAGTCAGGAGAAGCAACGACAAACACATGCGTTTCATCTTTCTCTCCCTGGGTGGCAGGAAACCCCATTATCCTAAGCAGGTTGGCACAGTCTATTGGAGTCAGCAGAAACGCGCAAGAAGATTGGTCACATCCTCAAAAAGGACTTGCTTTGGACGTATTGAACGGTCGAGCGACATTCTTGGTGACGTGAAGTCCCATTTCCCCCACTATGGTCACGGTCTGACGTATCGAAATCATCGGGGCACATATGAGCGCGTAACGGCGCGCTTGCCCACCAACATGAGAAAAAATAGAATGTTGTTTGACTGCATGACCCGAACTTCGCCAGGAGCTGAGCGGATGTCCTCGATAAAGACCAGAGTTTTCATCGGCGCGTTTCTGCTCGTCGTTGGTTTTCAGGGGAGAACCATGGCGGTCACGACCGAGGACCTTCGTTTGGAGCGGCTGCCCAAGGAGTTCCGCGCTTGGCTCGAGGAGGAGGTCGTTTACATTATCAGCGACAAGGAGCGGGATGCCTTTCTAGACTTGCAGTCCGTTCCCGAAAGGGAAGCTTTCATCAGCGCCTTTTGGCGGCAGCGAGATCCGGATCCCTTGACACCGCTCAATGAGTTTAAAGAGGAGCACTATCGCCGTCTCAATTACGCAAATCGCGAGCTGGGAAGAGATTCGCCGGTCCCGGGCTGGATGAGCGACCGGGGGAAGATGTACATCCTCCTCGGAGAGCCCGACGAGAAGGACTCGTTTCGGAGCGTCCCGGGCCTCTATCCCGCCGAGTTATGGTTCTATCTTGCGAACAAGGAAAAAGGCGTTGCCACCTCTCCGCCTGCTTTTCTTCCAGGCCGGGAACGCCGGACCTTACCGGCTCTTCAACCACGTCACAGACCGTCCGGAAACACTCATGCCGGCAGCCGCTCTCTCCTTCGAGTCCCAAGACCAGGCTTACAATTATCTTCTATCTGTTTCCCCCGATCTTGCATACGCTACTGTCACGTTACGTGCCGATCGCGGAGGCTACGGCAGCGGGTCCGATTCCCAACTCTCCAGTCTCGATTCGATGGAGGTCCTCCGAGAAATCCTCATGTCACCCTATCGGCACGTGGACACTGTTTACGTCGACGCCGCGGAACACGCGCGCGGGCTTGTGGGAAGCGAGTATCTCTTCAACTACGTCCCGAACGCCGGCACCGCCAACGTCGTCCGTGGGCCGAACGGCGCAACTTTCGTGCACTACAGTATCGAGATCGAACCGCAATATGTGACGCTCGCCAAAGACGGTGACTCCTACTATACAACCTTGGAGCTTGCAGAAGAGGTAACTACACTAGATGGGCACCCGATCTTTCAAGCTACAAAAACACGTTACGTAAAACTTACGGAAAACGAATTTCGGAAGGTGCACACTCGCCCACTGGCCTACCGGAGCATGTTCCCGCTGGTCGAAGGGGAGTTCACCTTCCGCGTAGTTCTCAAGAATCTCGCGCGTAGCGAATACACGATCTTTGAAACACCGATTCGAGTAACAGAGGCTGGAGATGACCCTGTTCTCGGTGAGCCCATTTTGCTCTACGACGTTTCTGCAATCGCCGACACCGAATCAACGGAAGACGACTACCGCCCTTACCAGATTGGTTCGATCCATCTCGACCCCAACGCGCGGCGACTCTACGCCATTGGTGAACCGGTAGCGGTTTACGTGCCGATCGAAAATGCAAGCGCAGACGAACTGATTTCATTGCAGATCGAAAGCAACGATCCCACCGTACCTGACGGTGTCGCAGAGAAAGAAACCTCGGCTACAAGGACGAGAAGGTTCGGAGACTACGAGGGAGCCCGGGTGTTGGAATCCTTGAGCACGGAAGGCCTGTCTGGAGGGCGTTACCGCCTCCTCGTCGGTTTGACCAAAGGAAAGGGTGAGGATGCGGAGCGCCGGAGCGTCGACTTCAGCATCACCCCACTCACGAAAGTGCTTCGTCCCTGGATCGTCAGCGATCGCATTCACGCATCCGGTGATGGCGCCGTGCTCCTGTCACTGGCCAAGCAATATGCCGCCTTGGGTGACTTGGCCAAGGCTCGAGAGATGTCTGCTCGATCGCTGGCGGAGAACCCGAGTTTGACCAGCGCGCGAGTCTTCCTCGCGCACGCGGCCTTGGACAGCGGTGAGCCCGAAGATGCCATTGCGCTGCTCGAGCCCGCCCTCGAGGCAAACAAGGACCACTACGAGCTCCTGGTGATTCTCGGCGATGCTTACATGGGTGTTTCGAACTACGAGAGAGCTGTCCAGCTCTTCGAAGCGGCAATGGGACTGCGTGGGCCGAATACGAAGTCGCTCAACGCTTTGGCAGAGTGTCACATGAAGTTGGGAAACGTCGAAAAGGCTCGCGACTTGCTTGAGCGGTCCCTAGCACTCGACCCTAAGCAGGAGAATGTCGAGCTTCTCCTACAGCGTATGCGAACCTCGACTCGTCCCTGAGTACCTGCCCCGAACTCGACTGGTGGTAATATCGCTACTCGGCTGAGAGGTTGAGCCGCAATTTGCTCAAATCCAGCTCGTTCACGTCGTCGATGATCTTGGCATATGCGCGCACTGTGGACTCGATACCTGCTTCAGGAACCAGCTCCGGAATGTCCAGTTCCGTGTGATAGAAGTTGAGGGCGAGGACGTGGAAGCCGGGCGCCTTGCCACGGAGTGCCCCCAATTCACCCCAGGAATCACTCGCCGGCCGAGAGTAGGTCGTCACACCGAACATCTTGAATGCATTCCCGACGATCGCTTTGAATTCGTCGCTCCCCTGCATGTACCACACGCGAGCGGCGACTGCTGTCGACCCTATCAGATTCGGGCCGAAGAAATAGGTGGACGACTGCGCGACGTGCTCGCAATTTACGATGAGCGCCGTTCTCTCGAAATACTCATCCATGTGGTCACGCACCCAATTAATGCCGCCGTCGGGAAGAGGCGCATGATGAGCCGACGTTGTGAGGAAGGTGATGGTCCGGCGGCGCTTTTCCCGTGGGACGTTCGCATAATGCTGCGCGAGCTCGAGCAAGGTACCGACGCCCGACGCGTTGTCCAGCGCCCCTTGGAAGAACGACTCGGTATGCGCCATCACGAGAATGTTCTCATCGGTCGCACCTGGCAGCACTCCCCAGACGCTCTGGGTATATAGGTTGTCTCGTGCCTCCACTTGAAGTTGCACGCTCACCTTCGGCGACTGTCCGTTCTCGATCATGTTGCGGACGGCAATCCCGTCTTCCATGCCTAGCGAGAACGTGAGGTCGGTCCACGGTTGGGGGTCTTTCCCGGTCGGATGGGAGGCGACGTTGCCGGGAAAACCGAGGATCATGAAGACCGCGGTCGCACCGCTCTCTCTCGCGCGCGCAACTGCGCCGCTCCAGCCGGCCGAATTGTTCAGCCCGCCCGGCGTCGGAAAGCTGTACACGAAAACCGCCTTTCCGCGGACATCACGCCCGAGAAAGTCCGCCGGCGTACCCAGGCCCACCCACACCGGTTCCAGCTGTAGGGTGCCTTCGATATTTCGCGACCCCCACCATGGATAGGCTGTCTGGAGTTGAATCGTCGTACCGGCGCCCGTGACCGAGACCCGCCAGGAGGTCGGATACCACTGTGTTGGGAGGTCGAAGCGCTGTAGCCGGACCTCTTCGAGGCCTAGCCGCCGGAACTGCTCGGCAACCCAATCGGTCGTCTGGTGGTCGTATTCTGTACCTGTTATCCGTCCCCAATACTGGTTTCCCTCGGCCTGACTTTGAAGGGCGATCCCTGCAAGTTCTCGGACATACCCCTTGATGCGACTCGCGTCGAGATCAGCATACGCCTGCTGGCCAGCCGGCAAAGCGTATCGCGGGTATGCCTCGTCGGGCGGGAAGAAGGGCTCCTGAGTTGGTCGCCAGTCCCGGAGTCCCCAATGGAACATGCGCATGGTCCCCTCTTCCGTCTGCCACCACAACCCTGGTGCCTGCGGCGCGGCTGCAGTTTCCGCAGTCCGGCGCGTGCATCCGGCGAGCCAAAGAAGCTCGAGCATCGCGACGACGATTGCGGCACAGCCCATTCTCTTCCCCATACGGCAGCCTCCTTTCTCGCAGCGCTTGAGTGCGCCGCCGTAGCGTGGTCCGCTGCTCGTCGTCCACGCTGGCACCGGGCCGGCAGTTCTAGAGTTGGGAGCACGCCGACAACCCGAAAGCCTCCGCAGGGCTAGAGCAGGTGGTGACAAGCCCTGACCTTTTCGAAGCTCTTGATGTTCCAGCCCCCGTCGTCGGACTTGTCGCTCCCATAAACACTAGTGTGCAAGCGGATCCGGACGCAGTTGGAAATGAATGACGCCGGGTCTAACGCCCTTGCCTCCTTCGATGTGCCACGTCACTGCGCCTTCATAGCTGGACCACACACCGCGCCCCTTCCACCCGGCATTGGGGTCATCGATCCTGCCATCCAACCCGCGATTAAAGAAAACCAGCGGGTACGGAACTCGGAGGACGATCCAGTCGCCGGTGTCGGGCATCAGCGCGAGGAGCGAATCCGAGTTGGATCCGGTCGCGATAGGGATGTTTTCCCCGAGCCCCAACGTGTTGAACTGGTCGACCCAATTGTAAAAATGGTAGTCAGCTCTCACCGGGGGATTCGTGTTGGGAATCACCGGGCCCGGAGTCGGATACAGGGTCCACCCCTCCGAGCAGTGTCGACCCGTCGCCGTTGGTCCGTTCAGCACGGAGCACTTCCGACGGTCAAAACTCGCGAGATGGCTGCTCCCCGACAACGCCGTCCAGACCACGCCGTTTCGATCGATATCGATGCCTCTGGGCCCGAAGCCTGTATCCCCCGGATCAATCTTCGGATCGAGCACTGATGGAACCTCATAGAGCTCGGTTACGCAAGTCTCCGGAGGGTTGTCCCCTGGATCGAGCCGAGCGATACCACCGGGGAAGCCCCAGGTCGCAAACCAGACCGCTCCATCGACCGAGCTTGGGATGATTCCCAAGCTTCCGACGGCGACTCGCATATCTTTTCCCGGATCCATCGGCTCGCCAGGCTCCGTCCACGGCTTGGTGATTTTGCCGTCGCCAGTCGTGTCGAGAACGGTCGGGCACCAGCCCTGCGAAATCTGTTCGTCGCCCGTCTGATCGTACATCTTGGTATTCAGCCAGCCGACCACCCGGGGATCCCCACTGAACCAGAGGGTGTCATTGTCGTCTTCAGCGAACTTCAGATGGTGGGTGCTGTAACAGGTATCGATGAGCACGAACTTCTTCGTCTCCGGATCGAAGTAGCCCGCCGACCGGCGATTGACCTCCATTGGGAAGTAGCGAGCCGACGGGTGATCCGACCCTTCCTTGCACCACGCGGGATCATCGCGCCCTCGGACCGCGGTAGTGATCCAGACTCGTCCCTTCCCATCCATCATGGGATTGTGGGGGTGCGCTCTATTCGTCCAAATCAGCTCGTCACCGTAGAATCTCGACGGCACCTGCACAGATTGGGAGATCATGGTCGGCATGGTCGTCGGATCGGCCCGGACGGGGATCTTCAGGTTGGTGGCCTGATGCGTCTGCGGATCAAGGATGGCCAACAGATCGTTGGAAAAGACCGTCCCATAGATCGGTCCGTTCGCGTTCACCGTCGGGTTTCGTTTATCGGATGCGATCTCGTCGTGGATGTAGTCAACCTCCGTGCCCCACTCCCACATGGTCGTGACGAGATTCCTCTCCACGCCTTTGGGTCGAGGCGGAGCTGGGGGAACCTCACCCGCGGCGATACGGTTCGTCCAGTCGGCGAACATCTGCAGTCCGCGCTGGCGGCCAAACTTGCTCATGACGTCGCTCATCTGAGAACCGCGCTGTCCCATCTGCACACGAAGATCCCAGGCATCTACCATCGAGTCGAAATCCTTGACGTTGTCGATCTCGCGCGTAGTCCGGTCGCCCAACTGGTGGCAGAGCATACAGCCTTGCTTCTGGATGTCGATCCACTGGCCTTGCACTTCCAGGTCTTCGTTGATCCCGTTCCCGTCAGGGCCCGTTCCCGGAAATTCGGTCACCGCGGGAGGCCTAATCAGCGAATACCAGTAGTTGGCAGGGTAAATCTTGGCCGCCTCCTGAGGCGTCGCGGCCGCCGCGGTCATGAGTGCGACGTCGTGACCTGGCTTCACATCGACGGGTGCGGAATCGGCGAGGCCATACCCTCTCACCCAGACCTTGTAGCTCGCATCTGGGAGATCGGGAATCAGGAAGCGACCACCGTCACCCGTTACGACAGTCTCGATGAACCTGGTGGGGAGATCGTTGGTCTCCGCGATCACCCAAACGCCCTCCTCGGGCCCACTGGCACTCTCGACGGTGCCGCCGATTTCGCGTGGCGCCGCTGCCTGGTGCGAAGCAGTCGAACATGCAAGGGAGGCAGCCAGCACCAACGCAAACGCTAGCAGGCCTGCTTCCCGTGAGCTCAAACAGACAATCCCGAGAAGGTTGTGGGTTCTAGCATGCCCGTCGAAGAGCATAACCTCGCGTGATTTCTCGAGAAAATGGCGCTTCATTCCGGGAAGAATCCGCACGGCGCAAAGCGAGACCTTCATTGTGGACTCCTTGGCGTAGAAGGACTACTTCGGAAAATCCACGTCCTCGTGGATCGCGTAATTGTCCAGCTTGGTTGCGGGCGCAAAGAAGCAGACAACTTTCATCTCCTCATCACCGGTATTTTGGAGCATGTGCGGTGCTCCCTGAGGAAACAGCACTGCGGTTCCTTCTTTGACGGGCTGTATCTCACCGTTAACTAACACCCGCCCCGAACCCCGTATGATGTAAATAACTTCCTCCCCGTTGGGATGGGAATGGGCGGGTCTGACTTTTTCTCCGGGTGCGACTCGTATGACGCACGCGGAACAGTGGGACGCTTGAAGAGCATCGTCGGAAACCAACCATCGGAGATTTCGCCCCGGTAGTTCTAGCGCTTCGGCATCTGCCTCATGCAATAGGGGTATGCTCATTGAGACCTTCCTGTGAGGCGATCCTTTATCGCGTTCATCAACTGGGACGGTGCCAGGCCGAACGCGTGGATCAGTTCGTCATATGTTCCTGAATGAATGAAGCGGGGCCGACCTTCGGCGTCGAGTGTGTTGACGGCCAGGACCCTTTCGGCGCTGTCACCAACATTCTTACACCGGCGAAACAGAATCTTCTGAAGGTTTTGCAGGATGTATCCATTATTCTGCTCCGCCACGCACAACAACTTGCCTGATGAATATAACTGCAGCAGCAAGTCTTCGTCGATCGACGGCATGTCGACTACGCCCACATTCAGTCCCTGTTCTTCACACTCGGCTGCGCCCGTCAAGGCTTCGTGGACACCGCGGCCGCTGCTAACGATGATGGCGGCATCCTTGGAGCTTTCGCGGAGAACATAGCCCTTGCCGAACTGGAACGAATAGTCGCTATCGTAGATAACCCCCGAAGGGCTGCGCATCACGCGCACGTACAGAAGACCCCGATTCCCTTCCATGATCCACTTCATCACGGCGAGCATCTGTTGAGGGCACGACACGTCGATGATTTTCACGTGTGCCAAGCCATCGAAGATCGTGGAGTCGTCGTTGCCCATGTGGGTAGCGCCGTTCGTACGGGTTTCGAGATTCGCCGCTGTCGCCAGCATCGTGAGGTCGAGTCCGTGTCCCTCGCTCAACCATCCGTCAGGCGCCTCCATCGCCTCCATCCGTTCCTGATAGCCTACAGCGATGCGGCGCAACACTTTCCAATCGTAGAAAGGGCAGAAGGTACTGACCCATGTTTGATGCCCCAGCGCGGCGAATGCTTCACCGATACCCATCATGTTCGCCTCCGCCACGCCGACGTTCAGCGCGCGGCGCTGGTCCACTGCCGCCACACCGGCCTCGAGACCGCTCGTCGATGCAAGGTCCGAGTCTATCGAGACGACCGCTCTGTCTCTCGCGAACAGCTTCATCGCTCCTGTGACAATTTCGCTGGCCGCATATTTTTTGTGCGGATCGATGCGCGGTAGAAGGGATGCATCGTACTCGATTCTCTTGTTTCGTTTCGGAGCGCGCTTCGTCTGGACCGGACCTACCACCGCAGGCAGCGTGATTTCGCCCGATGGGCCTCGTGCCACATCGAGGTGCATCCCCTTTGCTATATTTGTAAGCGCATCCTGAATGGAGCTCCCCCCCTCGTAATCGCCCAGACGTCGATGAAACCGGCTGAACTCGTCTACACGGTCCGAACGCCGAGCTGACTGTAGTGACAATTCCTGCTCAAGCAACTCATCTGGAACGGTGACCTTGTGTTTGTTAAGAAAATCTGAAAGCGCACCGTGCCCTTTTGTACTGTTGCAAATGATGGCGGTCGGCTTGCCATTGCGGATCCCGTACCGGAATTTCTCCAGCGCCGAATAGATGCTCTCGTACCGGGTGGAATCGACGTTGTGGACGTCCCAGTTGAACGTGGCAAACACCGATTCCAACGCTGGCATGGGAAAGACCATGCGATTGGCCATATCCAGTTGGCCGTTGTTCCGGTCTACGAGAAGACACAGGTTGTCTACGTGGTTCTGGCCGGCGTACATCACCGCTTCCCAGATCGGTCCCTCCTGCATCTCTCCGTCACCACACAAGCAGTAGACGTCGAAGCTCGGAGCACGACGCCCTGCGATCGCAAAGCCCTGGGCCACGGAGAGGCCCTGACCCATCGGACCGGTAGCGACGTGTATCCCCGGCAGAAGTGGACCCGGGTGACCGTTCAGAAGGCTCTCGTATGATCGCGAGTTGCGCAAAACGGAGCGGTCGTAATAGCCGAGTTCGGCATAGATTGACGCAAGGGCCGCCACCGCGTGTCCTTTGCTGAGAACGAAGAGGTCCTGACCGCGCCTAGTGGGATCGGCTACGTCGAAGTCGACAAATCCGCCGTAGTGCAAAGCCACGAGCGGAATGGTCGCCGAGAACGCTCCCCCAGCATGCAGGCTCTTGTCCACCGCGTCCCGACATTGCTCGAGAGTCAGAATGCGAATGTCGGAATCCTTGACGGTTAGCAGCTTGAGAACTCCCTGGCGTAGAAGGTAATCCCGGATTGCGCCGGGAGGCCGGACAACCCTGCGGAGGTTCTGAATCGTGTTCGCGGGCTTCATACGATGTATCCTTCGATGGTCGGGTTACCTTGCTGCCCCGACTCCTTGCCCCCAAAAGATGAATGTGCCGTATTTGGTCGCTGTCGTGATATCCATCCGACCGTCTCCGTTGAGATCCACCGCCAAGACGTCGGAACCGGCGCCCGAGCGGTTGTGGATCAGTTCCGGAACGAACTCCGCTCCCCCGGGCGCGCTTGGGTTTCTGACCGTCCTATACCAATACAGAACGGCATCCCCATAGGGGTCGGGATCGTAGTAATCGTCGTTGTGAGACCAGTACCGCTTGCCTACTATGAAGTCGAGAATTCCGTCCCCGTCGACGTCGGCGGCGGTCGTTCCGTGTAGTTGGGAGAACGTTACACCGCCCGCGTTCTTCGTCGAAAAATCATCCATGATCATATGTTGTACGAACGAGATCTTACCGTCGGTGCCTATCGTGTTCTCGTACCACGCGAGCCCCCACCCGTGCGCATTCAAGGCCGTGACCACGTCGTTACGGTCGTCACCGTTGACGTCGTACACGGCCATCACACTGCCGCCCATCCGGTTTCTGCCGTACCGGGCAAGTGCGGCCGGATGGTACGCCCAGAAACCGTCGGTGGTAGGGGAAGTTGGCTGCTCCCACCACCCGAAGGGGTTCACGATGTCCATTCGGCCATCTCCGTTTATGTCGCCTACACCAATGCCATGAGAGGTTGCGTAACCGGCGTCCGAAACGGTACGTACAATCCATGGCCCGGTTGGACTGGCTGGATCGGGCCTCGCATAACGCACGTGGTCTTGAGCCATATAGACTAACTCTGGTCTCCCATCACCGTCGACGTCTCGCAAGACGCCGATCTCGGAATTGTACGAGGGCACAACCAAATATTTGTCCCAGCGTCGCGCTTCACCTTTCGGGTTGACGTACAACCACACCCCGGCGGGTCCCCAGAAGCTGGGGTTGATCACGTCGGGCCAACCATCGCCAGTGAAGTCGGAAGCAAATTGCATCCAGCAGTGGTTCGTCATTGTGTCGGAGGGATTGCTCGTCTGTGCCAGGTAAATCTCTCGTCTCACTGTATAGTCTGGTCCGAAATAAACGTGCGGACCCGCGACGATGTCGAGAACACCATCTTGGTTGAAATCGGCCGCGGCCGCGCCCCATGCGTAGTAGAAATCGCTCAAACGCTGCATGCGGAAGCGGCTCGACACTTCTTCCACAGAGCGAGTCCGCCGTGCGAGGTCTTTGTAGGCGGCATTCCTGAACCGCACTTCGCCGGCACGCCCGACATACAGGGCGAGGGGCCCAAATCCTCCGGCATTGTCTTCCACGACTCCCGCGGCGATCTCGGGGCCGTCGTTGAGGAACGCTCGAACAATATTCGCGTCCAGAAGGATCTCGATATCGTTCCAGTCACCTTCGCGCATCGTCGTGTCTGGAGGCATGAGAGGAAGAGTTACGCGACGATCGTCGCTACGCGCCCCACCACGGACGGCCTCAGATCCGCGACGCGGCTCACCTGGAGAAGGCGGCGGAGCGATGCGAACCGCACCGCCGGCTGGTGAAAGCCGTTCGCGCTTGATTTCCCGTCCTTGGGCATCGATCCATACGGCATAGGAAGCGATGTCATCCTTTGCCAGAGATACGAAGACGCCTTTCATGCCGTCGGCCGTCTTCTCTGCACGAAACAGCACACCCGTTTTGCAATCTCCAGTACACTGGAACGAGGTGTAGAAGCCGACGTCCTGGTACGATCGATCCAGAACGAGCCAGCCGCCACTCTCCTCTTTCGCCGTACCACTAATCTCGCCGTCGTGCGCGTCCCAAACGGCGTCACCAATAACGTGCCATCCGGCCAGACTGGATCCTTGGAATGTCACGTCGGGCTGAAAGGAAGGTCCATCAGCGCGCGCCTCGGCTACGAGCGTGGAAAACGATATTGCAATGATTAGAGAAGCGATTAATGGACTTCTTGGCATTTTGGCGTTCGATTCACTTCTGGGGAAGGGCGAATGCGACATAGCTTCCGCGAGTTTTCCGTGCACCGGCGTCTGCCTGGCCTCCTGAGCTACCGCGAGGCTGGCGTCCTTGGTAGACGGCCGACGACGCAGACACCACCAGATATTGACGTCCGTCAACTTGGTACATAGCGGGTAGTCCTTCCGTCCCCGCCGGCAGCGTCGCGGTCCATAGCACCTCACCTGTGTCAGCGTCGAACGCCCGTACCTTGTCGTCCTTGCAGTTCACAAACAACAGTCCCGTGGAGGTGACGATGATGCCCCGACGTTCCCCACCCTGCAGGACGCCCGTGTTCTTGGCGCCTGCCGCGATAGCATGCCGATCCTCGCCCAGCGGCACTTTCCAAGTAATTGTGCCCTTGTTGAGGTCGTAGGCTACGATCGAAGACCATGGCGGAGCAATGATATAGGGGTAATCGAGGCCGTACCGCGAATAGTAACGCACGCTCGGAGCCTCGACGTCTTCTGGATAGGGCGGGCCGACGAACCAGTTGTAGTTGCTGCCGCCGCCATATCGGGCGCGCAGTTGGGCGGAGTCGAGCCCGACTTCCAAACCGCCAGGCGCTCCTCCTGATGCTACAACCAAAGGGTTAGGTGTCGAAAGCGGGCCGAGTTCGTCGTCCGCCGCACCGCTGTGGGTGCCTGAGAGATACACATAGAGTTCATTCAGCGCAGACTCTTCCAATGAGACGGCCGGCATGTCACCCTGTCCAGCAACGACAACCTGGCGGAAATCCTCGAACTTGAGGTGTGCAGCGACGTCGGCTATCGCCGGAGCTGTGCCAACTCCCATACGGTCGGGACCGTGGCATCCTTCACACTGGCGGCGGTAGATGGACTCACCGGGGCTGGCAAGACCTTCGCCGTTGTCTCTTGCCCAGACGGGCGGCGCCAAATCCGTTCCCTCGATCTTCGTAATAGATGGCCAATCTTGGGTCAAGACGTAAACAAGGCCACGAGCAGGATTGGAAGCGGTATTGCCCCAGTTGGCTCCTCCTCGCGCGCCGGGCATTTGAACCGTATCTCGTTTCCAAGCGGTAGGAGTGAACATCCCGTCGTTCCGCGAATTAGTGAGCCTGCCTATCCACTCCGTTCGCTCGTCTGGAGTCAATAAGAAAGGATCGAGATCGTCGACCGTCATCCTCTGTCGGGCGAATGGCGGAGGCGCAGTAGGGAACGGCTGCGTAGGCCAGGCTCGCTCACCCGGGACGTCGCTGCTCGGCACGGGCCGCTCTTCGATCGGCCAGATAGGTTCGCCGGTAACCCGGTTGAAAACGAACAGAAAGCCCTGCTTTGTCGCTTGCGCCACGGCGTCAATGGTGTCGCCGTTCCGGTGCAGCGTGATCAACTGCGGTGCGGCGGCAGCGTCGTAATCCCACAAATCGTGGTGCACCAACTGGAAATGCCACAGGCGCTTTCCGGTTCGGGCGTCGAGAGCAACAAGGCAGTCGGCGAATAGGTTTTGCCCAATGCGATCGGCGCCGTACATGTCGTAGGTAGAGGATCCGGTGGGGAAGTACGCGATGGCTCGTTTTCTATCGACCGAAATCTCTCCCCAGGTATTGGTGCCGCCCGCGTATCTCCACGCATCCTTGGGCCACGTGTCGTACCCATATTCCCCGGGATGTGGAACGGTGTGGAAAATCCACACAAGCTTGCCCGTTCGCACGTCGTAAGCGCGAAGATCGCCGGGCGGAGCCAGAAAGTTTTCCCCGGTCGCCGACCCGACGAGGATAAGGTTCTCAAACACTCGCCCAGGTGTGTCGGATTTGATCCGCGCTACGGTTTTCGGATCGCGGCCAAGCCCCTCCCGCAGATCTACGAGACCTTGGTTTCCGAACGTGAGAATGGATCTGCCGGTGCTTGCATCGATCTCCTGAATGGAGTGGTTGATCTGAAGGATAATTCGTCGGTCCGTCCGGTCTTCGCTCTCCCAATATGTTACGCCGCGGCGTGCGATGCCCGGTAAGTTTGCGTGAATCCAAATCTCCCTTCCACTTGAGGCATCGAGGGCAACAAGGGAATTGTTCCTTGCAAGCACGAACATTACGTCGTCGACGACGATCGGGTTGAAAAGATAGGAGTTGCCATCCCCAGTGGAATAGGTCCATGCGACTTGCAGGTCGCCAACGTTGGATTTGGTGATTTGGTCTAGCGCGACAAACTTCGAGCTATCCAGTCCTCCGCCGTAATCGCTCCAGGTTTTGTAGTCTTCTTGAGGCGGCGACGGATGTGCGTAGGTCGAGATACAAAGGTGACTCGCAACGGCCATGATGAACGAAAACAACTGCGTTCGCGTGTTGAAGATGGACATCATCTAGCACCCACTTCGACGGATATACTCCCCAACGTCGGTCATGGGCTCCCGTCTGACCACTGAATGCTCACTCCCGGTCGGCTCCAGCCGTCTAACGCCCCTCGCCAGTTTGGCAGTCGCGTCGGCTTGTTCCCGAGTCATCGCTGCGAGGATTCATTTACCCTCTCTGGTTGCGAGCGTGAGCACCCACTCTCGACTCCGTCGATCCGATATAATCGATTATCAGTTTTTCTATGCCCCTGTCAAGGGAGCTCCTGAAACAAGAATCCAATTCTGGAGAAACACCCTCCGCGTCAGGAACACCGTCGTCGAGTCACAACACAGAAGCTGTGGACCGCTGAATGAAGAAGTTGATACACAACTCTATCTTCCCCGTGTCTTCGGGTCTCACTCACTTTTGGACTTTATTACTACAACAAAATGGGCACGCCATTGGCCTCCCGATCGACCAAAGGATGGACGGCCGATTGTTCAAAGGCGGACGAAAGGAAGGAGAATTTTGTGATTCCAATAATCGATTATTTATGATAGAAGCGATTGACTCGGGAAGGTGCAAGCCGTTGGCTTTACTTAACACAGAGAGGACAGATTCGATTTACAGTTTAATCCTCTGAATAAGAAGGACTTATGGAATGTGATGGCACAAGGCGTGGATTCAAGGTGCTGAAGGCGTCGTTGCCGGCACTCGTCCTTGGCATAGCGTCCGTTGCCTTCGCCGGAACTCTGGAAGGCCGACAATCTCCACCCTCCGGCGTCTTCTCTCTTAGACCAGTCGAATACGGGATGCAACTCACGACGCCGGATGGCCGAGTGGTGTTCGAGTACATGACGAAAAAGCCGGAAGACGTCGGGCTGACGTCTCCGAGCGTGGCCTGTTTCCATCCCGTCAATACGCCTTCTGGGGAGCGGGTCACTGCCCTTGCCCCTGACGATCATCCGCACCATCGTGGCATGTATGTCGCGTGGCAGGACGCGGAGTTTTGGGAGCCGCTGGACCCGGCGAAGAGGACCGCGACCAGTCCGCTCTTCGGCTGGCAAATTACGAGGGCCGACTTCTGGGGCTGGGGAGAGTACGCTCCGCGTATCGGGCGAGAGATCCAAAACGTCGAGGTGAAACTAGTCGGCGCCGACCACACTCGTGCTCAATTGGAGATCCACAATGCGTGGAGAGTCCGCACGCAGTGGAGCGATCGCAAGATGGCCGACGAAACTACTCTCGCTACGGTCGAGGAGCGCGACGGTGTTTACGTGATTGATGTGATCTTCACTTTGGTGACCGCTGCCGATTATCACCTGGCCAAGCAAGCATTCTCTGGCTTCAATTTCCAGGCGCGAAAGGATGGCGAATCTTACTATACCAACGCCGCTGGACGGGTTACGCTCCACGATCCGCACTACTCGGTTCCAGAACTGAATTGGCCGCCCGCTCCTTGGTATGGCTATGTGATTAAGCTGGCCAGTGGAAAGACCGTTGGAGCTGTAGTGATGGATCACCCCGAGAACCCACCGACTACGTGGCACAACTCACGCTCCCTCTGGATGCTCAATCCAAATATTGCAGCATTGCGACCGTTCACAATCCAAAAAGGCGTGCCGCTGACTCTTCGCTACCGCGTCGTCGTGCACGATGGCACGACGCCAACGGCGTTGATACAGAAGCTTTCGGACGAATGGCGCGCGATGAAGTGAGATATTCCGTGGATTATAAGATTAAAGACCAATTCGCATACGTCAGCGCCGGTGCTCACGGGATCGGTGAAGCGATCGCAGACCTACTCACACAGGAAGGTGCGCTTGTCATCGTCGCGGACCAGGACGAGACGGTTCTTCGCGAGAAGGCAAACAAGTGGCACGGAATCGTCACCGCGAATCTTGCGACCGCGGCGGGGGTCGAGCGAGCTGTTTCACACACGCTCGACACGTTTGGCAGAGCACCCGACATTTTGATCAATAACCTCGGTGTCGGAGACTCGACTCCTTTCGAGGATATTTCCGACGAAAAGTGGCGGAGTTCGATAGACGTTAACCTGATGGGAACTGTTCGTACGTGTCGAGCGCTGATTCCGAAGATGGCCGCGCGCGGAGGTGGATCCGTCGTGAACACGGGATCTGATTTGGCAAAGCAGCCGGAGCCCGGCTTCATCGATTACG
This sequence comes from uncultured Acidobacteriota bacterium, assembly GCA_963815675.1. GTDB lineage: Bacteria > Acidobacteriota > Vicinamibacteria > Marinacidobacterales > SMYC01 > CAWFHP01. The sequence goes on from CAWFHP010000010.1 coordinate 124,683, forward strand.
GAGCCTGCAAAGCTGGTCTTCTGTATCTGACCAAAGCACTAGCCAAACAATACGCTCCGAAGGTCCGCTTGAACGTCGTGTTGCCCGGACCGATCTGGTCGCGGATGTGGACCCGCCCGGGCGGGATTGTGGACCAACTGGTTGAGCACTATGGGCTCGACCGTGAAACCTCGGTGCAGCGTTTCCTGGAAGACCGGCAGATGCCAATGGGCATCGGACAACCGGAAGATGTGGCGCATGCAGCCGTGTTTCTGGCCTCACCCCTCGCGAAGTTCATCACCGGAGCGGCACTCGACATCGGCGGAACCATACGGGGGTTGTTCTAGGTATGAGCGTCGACTATTCCAGCTTTGGCTTGAGCGACAAGATCGCGATCGTGACCGGTGCTTCTCAAGGGATCGGCCGGGCGATTGCAATTGGCCTGGCCCAGGCTGGCGCTCACTTGGTGTTGGCAAAATATCCCGAGGGTCGCCAGGAAGAAATCAAAGAGGTCCAGGCTGAGATCGCGGGAATGGGGCGCCAAGCGATCGTGATTCCAACGGATGTCTCAAAGGTCGCGCAGATTCGTGCGATGATCGACAAAGCGACAAGCAAGTTCGGCCGAATAGATATTCTTGTCAACAATGCGGGCTGGACGGACACGACGCCAGCGCTCGATGTGACCGAGGACGAATACGATCGGACGATGGCCGCTTCTCTCAAGAGCGTGTTCTTTGCGTGCCAGGCGGCTGCTCGCGTCATGATTCCCCAGGGTGGTGGCAAGATCATCAACATTGGATCTAATTTTGGCGTCATCGCCTTCAAAGGTCGCTCGGTCTACGCCGCTGCAAAGGCGGGAGTTCACCACCTCTCTCGTGCGCTCTCTCTCGAGTGGGCCAAACAAGGTGTAACAGTAAACGTTGTCGCCCCTTGCATCACCGAAACTGCCTCGCGGAAGGTCATCCTGGATCGGCCGGGTTACAAGGAGTGGGCGACGGAGCAGATGTTACCGATCGGACGTTGGAATCAGCCCGAAGATCTCGTCGGAGCCGTCCTGTTTCTTTCGAGTCACATGGCCGATATGGTGGTCGGTCACGTGTTGATGGTCGACGGCGGATGGACGATTCAATGAAGACGCTCAGAGAAACCGACCGGAACCCGATTCTAGACTTCGGAATCGAAAGAGGCTCCATCCGCTATGTCGGTCATGATCTGCAGCGGCCGGAATGCATTCTGGCCGAGCGAGATGGCATTCTCTGGGTTGCGGATGCGCGCGGAGGTGTCGCGCGCATCCGTCCCGATGGCGAGCAGGAGGTCATCACTCCAAGGCAATCGGATCATTTCAAGGGCGCGGGAAGCGAAGCCGTGCGGTATCTGAACGGCACGTTGCCCAACGGCCTGGCATTCACGCGAGACGGCGACTTCTTGATCTCGAATTTTGGCACGGACTGCTTGGAACTCTTGTCGAGAGACGGTACGTCCAAGGTTCTAGTGGACAAAATCGACGGTCAGCCAATCGGCAAGGTGAATTTCGTCCTGCGAGACTCCCGGGATCGCATCTGGATTACGGTCTCGACCCAGGTCAAGAACTGGATGCATGCGCTCAGAGCTGACCTGGCCGATGGATATCTCGCCCGGTACGAGAACGGCGCGATTCGTATTGTGGCTGATGGCTTCCGGTTCACCAATGAGATTCGTTTCGATGCGAACGAAGAGTTTTTGTATGTGGTGGAGACCACGGGAGGCTGCATCACCCGCTTGAGGATCGACGAAAAGGGTAGTGTGAAGGACCGAGCAACTTTTGGTCCGAGCAACCTTGGAACGGGCGCGTGGCCTGATGGCATCGCCTTTGACAGCTGCGGCAATCTCTGGGGAACGATGGTCTACTCGGACAAGCTGTTCGTTCTCACGCCCAAAGGTGATCTCCGTATCTTGCTGGACGAGGGCGATCCGGAGAAGGTCGCTCGACTCGAGGAAGCGTTTTTCCAGAATCACGTGACTGAAGATATTTTGTTCGCGACAGGTCAGGGCATCGCTCCGTGGATGGCGAGCGTCACCTTTGGCGGCCCCGACCTACAAACCGTATACATCGGGTCCTTGAAAGGTAAGCGTGTCCCCTTTTTCCGTGCACCGGCGCCGGGACTGCCAATGGTGCACTGGAACGAGAAACGACAAGTGAAATAGTGAGGGAGACTCCTATGAGCATGAAAAGAAAGATGAATTGGGGGTTAGTTGCCTCGGTTTTCCTGGCCGCCAGTACGGCGACGATAGCACTCGCGCAGACTGGGTCCGGCAGCCTCAGCGGCTACGTCAGCGATTCGCAAGGGGGGAGGCTGCCGGGCGTCACAATCACGGCGACTAGCCCAGCGCTCATTGGCTCGGCGGTCGCCGTCACCGACGGGGAGGGATACTATCGCGTGATCAATCTTCCTCCCGGGACTTATACCATCACTGCAGAGCTCCAGGGGTTTGCCACATCGCGGCGTGAAGGGATCTTGCTGCGGGCCGGCGTCAATTTTCAGGTCAATGCCGCACTGGAGGTGGCCGGGGTCTCGGAAACTGTTACCGTCAAGGCGGAATCGCCCATGCTCGAGGTGGCCTCGCCGACCACCATGCTCAACGTTGAGGGGGACTTTCAGCGCGAATTGCCCCTCCAAGGGCGGCGTCTATGGAGCGATTTCCTCGAAGTCACCCCCGGTGTCTTGCAAGTCCCGTTCGACGACGGCAGCGGCCGAATGGTCTATTACAGCCACGGCACGATGCACAATGCCCACGTAACCGAACTCGACGGAATGCTAGCGGCAGGCTACAACGACATGCAGCTCGCCAAGATCGCCATGCCGAACGACCTCATCGCTGACACACAGGTTAAGTCAGGTGGTATCGCTGCCTCCGAACCCACGACGAATAGCATGGTCCTCAACGTCATCACGAAGAGTGGGGGCAACAGCCTCTCGGGATCGGCGGCTTACGTTCTACAGCCATTTGCATGGAATGGCGATAACACAGGCGAGGGTGCAACGCCGACGATACAGAAGATAAACCAGCTTGATCTCTCGCTCGGCGGGCCAATCGTTCGGGACAAGGTGTGGTTCTTCGGAGCCTTTCGCTACGCGGATTACGCGATAGGCATCAGTCGCACAGAACAACAGGTGAACAACGTGCAGAGTTATTTTCCTGATAAGCCGCTGTTCAATAACACCAGCAATGCTAAATACCCGTTTGCCAAGATCACCGCAAAGCTCGGGGACAACCACGTCCTGACGGGAGACTATCAGTACGATCGGACCAAATTGACTAGGAATCTCCAGTATCACTATGACCCGATCCGGTTTGAGCAGTTCGGAGGGTCTTTGTTCGGCGCGAAACTCGTATCCACGTTCGGCTCGGACGTCACGACAAATTTTGTCGCTTCGTACAACAACAAGGGTGGCGCTAACGTCCTCAGCTCGGACTTCAGCGGACCCAATATCGTGATTCATCCAGGGGCCTTCGAACAGGCTGGGCGAATCATCGGGACGGGGAGGATCTGGAGGGAGGCAATGTGCCTTCCCTCAACCTGGAGCCTTCCTCGCTGCTCATGTTTCGCGGCGATCTGACGTGGTTCAAAGGCTCCCACTCGATTGACGCCGGATTCTTTGTCGAGCGCGGCGGCTTTGACCGTATTACCCAATATTCGAACGGCGGTTTTTCCCTAGAGGAACAGCGCGCCATCGATCCGAACAACCCGAGCCTGGGCACCATTCCCTTCCATCGGCAGTATCAGACCCCGGACTCGGTGACGGGCATAGCGAGCGTTGATCGTGATATAGGAATCTACCTCCAGGACTCATGGAAACCGACGTCCCGGCTGACGGTGAATGCGGGCGTTCGGGCCGACTTCGTCAATCGCCACGATGACGTCTTTAATATTGATCGGATGAACAGTGTAGGCGTGGCGCCCCGTGTCGGGTTCTCGCTCTTGCTCACCGACGATGCCACGACCGTGCTTCGAGGGAGCTTCGGCCGATATTATGAGCAGTTGGTTGGTTACGACGGGGTGACCCTGTTTGGAGCAAGCAGTAGGGTATCTACGAGAGATGAGTATTCGACCGATGGGTTCCAGACGATATCGTCTGTCGTCGAGTCACCAGCCGTCCAGGCCAGCATCGCAGACTACCAGATCGATCCCAACCTCCACGAGCCCTTTGTCGACGAGTTTATCGTTGGCGTCCGGAAGCAGTTTCCAGGAGAGTTCTCTGTGGATGTTTCGGCTATTCACCGAGTCTTTAAGGATGGGTATGGCTTGGTCGACGTCAACGGGATCTATCCGGATGGACCCTATCAGCCCTTCATAGGCTTCGGGCGCATCGATCCGAACCGCGGAATTCTGTATCAACAGACCAACATCTCGTGGAGCACAACAAACTATACTTCGCTTGAGATCACCGCCACGAAGAACCTATTGAACAACCTGCAGCTCGTCTCCGCGTTCCACTACCAGTGGAACTGCATAGCCGGAAACTACAATCCGAGCGACCCGGCACTCTACATCGAACCGGACCACTTCCCAGATTGTACATTGCCCTTCGGAACCTTTTGGAATAATGACCAGAACAGCCTGGCCGAGACCGGGGCGTCGATAAGCTACTCTCCCATGTGGCGACCGTACACGTTTCGCTTGGCGGCAACCTATTCCGCGCCGGGGGGAATCGTCCTAGCCGGCAACTATACCCTTGAGGCGGGCGAATATAACGGACATGTGCTCGACCTGTTGCCGGCTGACGACCCGGGGTTGGCGGTTTTCGGACCGCCTACGGTCGTGTCGTCGACCGGCGTAGTCCAATCGAACCCTCTGGCGACCAGAGTTCAATCCGTCTACCCTACGCGTGGTGAGGGACAGACGAGGCTGAATACAGTTCACGTCGTCGGGCTCAAGATCGGCAAGACTTTCAGGTTGACCCAATCTGGCGAGCTCGAAGTGGCCGGGAATATTTTCAATTTGTTAAATGCCGGCAACTTCTATCAGTACGGATACAACGGTCCGAACCGAGTCTTCAGCCCAGGCTACCTCGAACGGTTTAACCAGCAGGGTGCGCGGGTGTTCCAGCTAACGATGGCGTTTCGGTGGTAGTGAGGACGGTGGGACACGCACGTTTCCGCCTGCTCTGATCGCGCCGTTCCAGGCTCGGCTCATCTTTTGTTGCGATGGCGGAGGCTCTGGCTCGAGGGCGATCGCGTGGGCTTGGGGGTTGCGGCTCGACGAGTTTTGCGAGGCGCAACCCTCGCTCCCGAGCGAAGTGTCTTTGCCAACGCAAGTCATGGCGCTTACTGGTCCGTTGGATGCTCACAACCAGAGGGGCCATCGAACTCAACTCCGTTTCAGGGGCGCGACTCTCCGGCATTCCCATTCAAAAATGAGAAAGGGTTAGCCCCTGCGCATAATCGATTATTTATGTTGGAAGACGAGTCAAGTTGGCAAGCGAAGGAACGGAATTCAGGTAGTGCCCTATTAATAAGGATGGGAGGGTGTTTAGGGTGGACGAATCACGCAGCGTGCTGAAGATGCTGTTGCCGGCAGCCATAGTCCGTTCCCGTCAGGGGAAGACAAGAAAGCCGCCAATCCGGGCGATCCAGAACCTCGAAGTGAAAAGGGATGTCACGATTGCCGTTCTTTGTGTGATCTTGTCTGGAGTGTCAAGCGCGGTCGCAGCTCAGCGGCCGATGTCGTTGGTGGACTCTCTGAACATCCCGGCTGTGAGCGATCCGCAGATCTCTCCAGATGGTGGGCAGGTTGTGTATGTTTTCTCGCGCGCCGATTGGAAGGCGGATCGACAGATCGGGCAAATCTGGCGAATCAACACCGATGGGAGTGGCATTCTCCAGATGACCCATGGTGCAACGGGCGCAAGCAGCCCGCGGTGGTCGCCGGATGGCAAGACCATCGCGTTTCTCGCGAGGCGGGACACTAATCAGGGCACGCAGATCTATCTTCTACCGAACGACGGAGGGGAGGCCGCACCCCTAATCGGAGTCTCGAGCTCCACGGAAGGCATCGCTGACATTTCATGGGCACCTGACGGGAGTGCGATCTACTTCATCGCCTCGGAGCGGGGCGCTGCGGGCGCGGCTTCTCCTGAGCAAATTCCCCGTGAAGTCCCGGCGTTCGAAGAAGACTACGCGCAACGACACCTTTGGAGAATTCGAGTCGCCGACAGCGTCCAGGAGCAAGTCACGCAGGGTGACTATTCGGTCCTCGACTATTCGCTGTCACGGGACGGGCGCCGGGTTGTTCTTCAGCGGTCGCCTACACCACTGATTGGCGATTTCGACCAGGGTGAAGTGTGGATCATGGATCTCGCTGGGACGAACGCGTTACAGCTCACCCACAACCGCGTGCCAGAGAGTGGTGCAACGCTCTCCCCAGACGGCTCACAGGTGCTGTTTCTGGCGAGGGCCAAGAACGCCGAGGCGCAAGTGGCGTTCGACGTTAGCAGCAAGATCTTCCTCGTTCCGGCCACCGGTGGCGAGGCCCGCATCGTCAGCAGCGAACTACCGTATGAGGTCATTCCACCCGCTCTTTGGTCCAAAGATGGGCGGTTCGTTTTCTTCGTGGCGAACATGGGTGTCCATCGCGAGCTGTTCCAACTCGAGGTCGCGACGTCCAAGGTTCGACAGCTAACCGACGGGCAACACTCGATCGGGTCACTGAGCTCCACGGCGGCCGGAGATTGGCACGCCTTTACAATTAGCGAGCCGCACAATCCCGGCGACCTCTGGGTGAGACCCGCGAACGGCGATGCCGCGCCGCGGCGCGTTAGTCACATCTTCGATTACCTCGCCCGTGAATTTCGGCTCGCCCGACAGGAGAAGGTCGAATGGAAGGGCGCCGATGGTGTCACCGTAGAAGGCCTCCTGTGGTATCCACTGGATTACCGTCCTGGGCAGCGATACCCGCTAGCGGTGCGGACCCACGGCGGACCGCAGAACTCCGACAGCTTCGGGTTCGGCGAGTGGCCGGATTACCCTCACGTCCTCGCCGCACTCGGCTATGGGTTGCTACTCCCAAATTATCGGGGCAGCGCGGGATACGGGGACGCCTTCATGCAGGACATGATGGGGCACTACTTCAACAACTCGCATCTAGACGTGATGGCAGGGGTCGATCATCTGATCGAGACCGGGTTCGCCGATCCAGACCGGTTGGTTAAGATGGGGTTCAGCGCCGGCGGGACCATGACGAGCAAGATCATTACCTTTACCGATCGCTTCAAGGCGGCCTCGGTCTACGCCGGAATCGCCAACTACATCTCTCTATATGCGCAGAGCGAAGCGCGTTGGTGGCGGCCGTGGTTTGGCGGCACTCCGTATCAGAAGAACGCACCAATCGATGTCTACTGGGAGGCGTCTCCACTCAAATACGTGGCCAACGTGACGACTCCCACGATCTTTCTTGTGGGCGAACTGGATCCGTCCAACCCACCGGAGCAGCCGTTGGAAATGTACCGGGCGCTCAAGAGCAACGGCGTGCCGACTCACCTCTACATTGTTCCAGGCGAGGGCCATAGTTTCGTGAAATTGCGGCATCGTCTCTTCAAAATGAATGTCCAGTTGGATTGGTTCGAAAAATATGCAAGGAACAGGCAATACGTGTGGGAGAAGGCGCCCACGGATGCCAACACGATCATGAGGAACGAGAAGTCGCAGTAGAGGTTTCTGGAAGCGTGCGCTGGAGGGCGGATGGGAGGTTGGAGGTGGCTGGTGTCTTCATACCACGCTCCTTTTTCTAACGAAAGCGGTAACGCTTGCATCGTATGAACTACAACTCGCTGAGGGTCCGTTCTCTCCACCATCACGGAACATCTTGTTGCCGCAGCTCGGATGACACATGCTAGGTGAATGAGAGACGCGTGGACACCGAAGGCCGTTTGCATCGTACCGCGATGAGAACATCCGACAAAGCTCTGATGAAGGTTCCTTGAAAATTCAACAAGATATGACAAAGGAGGACACCGATGTGGCAACTGGTTAGGATTATGGGGAAGCAGCTGGGTTTCTGCCTCCTGGGCGTCGTTGGTGTTTGCGCAATCGTCGCCGCCTCTCAATCCGAAACCACCACCGTAGATCTACTGCTCCTGAACGGTCGCGTGATCGATGGAACGGGCAGTCCGTGGATTCAACGGGATATCGGCATTACGGGCGACAAGATCGTCTTTGTTGGTAACGCTCGGCACGAGCGAGTCAGCGCTCGAGAAACGGTGGATGTCTCCGGTCTCTTGGTAACGCCAGGCTTCTGGGATATGCACAGCCACGCGGACGTGGTTTCGGAATGGGGTCGTCAATCGCGGAATCAACTCTACCAAGGCATAACAACGGTCGTAATCGGAGTCGATGGTGGCGGCGAGAGCAACGTCGCGGAGCAATTCGAGTCTGACCGCAAGGACGGAATCGCTGTGAACACCGTGCGATACGTCGGATTCAGAAGGGCCCGCATGGCCGCGATGGGCGGGGCTGATCGTCCACCGACGCCTGCCGAAATGGAAGTGATGAAGGCTTACGTCACGAAAGCCATGACGGAGGGGGCCGTTGGTCTGTCGACCGGGCTGGCCGTTCCACCCGGGATCTATGCGACCACAGAAGAAGTGATTGAAGTCTCAAAAGTCGCTGCCCGTCTTGGCGGAGTGTATGACACCCACGACCGAGATATGGGGGTAACCTTCAAGAGTATCGGATACCTGAACTCCGTCCGCGAAGTAATCGAGATCGCAGAAAGGGCTGGTCTGCCCGCGATTTTCAGCCACTTCAACGCGCAAGGTCCTGCCAACTTTGGACTCGTTCCAGAAGCGACGGACTTGATCAACCGCGCCCGCGCGCGAGGCGTGAATATCATGGCCGCGCAGCATCTATATACGGCTACCAATTCTGGCCTTCAGTACTACACATTGCCGCCATGGGCCGACGAGGGCGGTCCCGAGGGAACGGATGCGCCGCTTGAAGGACCCGAAAATCCTGCCGCGTCTGAAAGCTGATATCGCAACACTAATCAAAATGCGAGGCGGACCCGAGAAATTCATGTTCACATTGGGCTATAACGAACTGGACGACGAACTCAATGGAAACACGCTGGCCGAAGTCTGCGCGCAAGTGGGGTATTTCGGCGCCCGACGCCGTTGTGCGCATTCTGTTGGGAGGCGGTGCCCAGGTCATGAACGTCGATCTGTATGACATCAAGAATGCGGAAGCTCTTTCGAAGCAGGAGTGGATGATGACTTGTACGGACGGCTTCACGCCCCCGTTCGGAAAGGGGCTCGTGCACCCACGTTCTTACGGGTCGTTGACGAAAAAGATAGCCAGCTTCGTACACGACAAGCACTTGATCAGTCTCCCGTTCGCCATCCGAGGCATGACGTCACTGGGCGCGGATTTCCTCGGATTTCAGAATCGCGGACTTATCAAGGAAGGATTCTTTGCCGATCTGGCCGTCTTCGACGAGGCCAAAATCCGTGACAAGGCGACCTACGAGAATCCTCACCAATACTCCGAAGGAACCGTACACGTGATCGTCAATGGACAGTTCGCGTTTAGGGATGGCAGCCCGACCGGCGTGTTGGCGGGCCGACCACTCTCGGGTAACGAGAGGCACTTGGAGCGTTGACGAATGTTTCCTTCGCTTTCTGTCGATAAGGCACAAGAATCGAGAAGGAGGAAGGGTGACTAAGACGAGAAAGCTGGCCTGGTTTGCGATTGTGTTGAGCAGTACGCTGTTCTTGGGAGCGCAGAAGCCGTGGGATCAGACTTTTCCTCCAGACACGGCTCCGTCGGAGGGTTTTCGTGCCAATCGCACGTCCTACTCCGCCATTATGGACGTTTTGAGGCCTGAGCGTCCCGAGGTCAGTCTGGAGCAGCTGGCGGCGCTCGAAGATCTCCAGACCGAGAACATCTGGGCCGTTATGGGCGAGTACAAATATAACTACGTGACCGGGTTTAAAAGTACCCGTCCCGGCGAGCGCATTATTGGACGGGCTCTGACGATTCGATCTCTACCCGGGCGGCCCGATTTGAGACGCGCTCTCGACACCCTGGCCAAAGAAGGTGATTGGGACCGACGTTTCTATGTCCGCGCGGGAGAGGAGGCGAAGCCGGGAGACGTGGTCGTGGTGGATCTAGGAGGACCCGAACGTTACAGAGGTAACATCTTCTTCGGCGACATCACGGCATTGGCGATCAAAATGCGTGGAGCGCGCGGCGTCGTCATCGATGGTGGCACCCGGGATCTCAATGAGCTGTCGGAAGATACGTTCGCCGGGTTCCCGGTCCTCGCCCGATTCTTCGATCCAATCGGACCGTATTGGGTCGACGCCGAATACAACGTTCCCATTCGCTTTGGCGGAGCGACGGTGCTACCGGGTGACATCGTTGTCGCCGATGAGGAAGCGATTTTGTTCTTCCCACCGGAGATTCTCGAACAGGTCACAAGAGACGCGCACGCGCGTCAGGAGCGCGAGGACTATGAACGAAACCTGCTGAAGGAGAAACGCTATCGCATCCGCGACGTCTATCCGATGAATCCCGAATTGAAGAAGCAGTACGAGAGGAAAAAGGGTGAGAAGCCAAACCAGAACGACGGCAATTAGGCGTGCGTGGCACCAATGGGTTGGGGAGATGAAGTATTGCAGATCGCCTTCGGGCTTTACAGGCATAGTCAATTTCCGATACAAGAACCGGATACAACTTAATCGACGGCTGGCGACGCTGTTTCTCTGCTCACTCTTGCTGTTCGCGATTGGCGGCGAGGACGGTCTCGCCCAGGTTCGCGTCCAGGACCATCAGTACAGCAGGAACGACATCCTCTCGGGGTCGAGGTTGTACGCGACTCACTGCGCTCTATGCCACCTGTCGAGTGGCGACGGAGTGGAGGGCGTCGATCTCCGGGTGGGGCAGTTCCGGCGCACCATGTCGAACGAAGATCTGAGGCTCGTGATCCTGTCGGGTAATCCAGACGCCGGGATGCCCGCCTTTCCGTTAGAGCCGGCCGAGCTCGACCGACTCATTGCTTTTATCCGGGCAGGGTTCGATCCCAGCGGAGTTGTCGTACGAGTTGGCGACCCAGGAACGGGGCGTGTGCTGTTCGAGGGCAAGGGTGGGTGTGCGGGCTGTCACCGCGTGAATGGAAGCGGGCCCCGGGCGGCCCCGGACCTCAGTAACATCGGCGCAATCCGCACGCCGGCGGCGTTGCAGCGTAAACTGCTCGACCCGTCGGGTGCGATGATGCCGATCAACAGGCCGGTCAAAATCGTCACGCGAGATGGCCGGACGATTCGCGGCCGCCGCCTGAACGAAGACACCTATACGGTGCAGATGATCGACTCGCAGGGGCGTCTCATCTCGCTCGTCAAGAAGGACTTGGCCGAGTACGAGGTCGGCCGTACGTCGTTGATGCCGGAGGCGCCGCTCACGGACGATGAATTGGCCGATGTGCTCGGATATCTTTTATCGCTGAGGGGTCTGGAATGAAACTCTCCATGTTCGTGGCCGCTGTCGGTTTGTTGCTCACGTCCCATCATCTCCACGCGCAGGTGTCGTACGAGCGGATCCTCCGGGCCGACGAGGAACCTCACAACTGGCTGACCTACAGCGGTACGTACTCGGGCCAGCGCTACAGCGCGCTCAACGACATCACGCCCGAAAACGTATCGAACCTTGAATCGAAATGGGTCCTCCAGGATCAAGTGTTCGGCACCTGGCAGTCGAATCCGCTCGTTGTCGATGGCGTCATGTACTTGACCGAGCGTCCGAACGACGTCATGGCAGTCGACGCCAAAACGGGCCGGGTCTTCTGGCTGTATCGGTACACGCCGTCGAAAGACGCGAAGGTCTGCTGTGGTGCCAACAATCGCGGGCTGGCGATCCTTGGTGACACGTTGTTCATGGGAACACTCGACGCCCATCTGGTTGCCATCGACGCGATCAATGGACGCCCGCTCTGGAACGTCGAAGTGGCCGACCTCAATCTCGCGTACTCCATTACCATGGCGCCGCTCGTCGTGAACGACAAAGTCGTTGTTGGGGTTGGCGGTGGTGAATACGGTATTCGCGGCTTTATCGCTGCCTACGAAGCGAAGACGGGGAAGGAAACATGGCGCTTCTACGCGGTTCCGGGGCCGGGTGAGCCCGGCCATGAAACATGGAGCGGCGACGACTGGGAGCACGGCGGCGGCTCGGTCTGGGTCACGGGTTCGTATGATCCGAAGCTCAACCTCACCTATTGGGGCATCGGCAACCCCGGCCCCGACTGGAACCCCGCCCAACGTCCCGGAGACAATCTCTATACCGAATCCGTCGTCGCGCTGAACGGCGATACCGGCGCGCTCGCCTGGCACTTTCAGTTCACACCGAACGATGGCTACGACTACGACTCGGTTCAAGTACCCGTGCTCGTCGACATGGAGTGGAACGGCACGCCCAGGAAACTAATGCTGTGGGCCAATCGGAATGGATACTTCTATGTTCTCGACCGGACCACCGGCGAGTTCCTATCAGGCACACCGTTCGTCAAAATCAACTGGTCGAGCGGACTCGACGACCGGGGACGCCCCATCGCGACGCCTCAGCCGCCCGGAAAGCCCACGCGGCCAGGCAACCAAGGCGGTACGAACTGGTATCCGCCGTCGTACAGCCCGCGGACAGGCCTCTTCTATGTTGCTACGTGGGAAGACTATGCAACCGTCTACCGAAGAGAACAAGAGGAGTACAGACCGGGCGAAGCTTTTCTCGGCGGCGACTACACCGTGCTGACTCCAACGCTTGGCGCGCCCATCATGGGGGCCAGGCGCTTTACGCCGATCAACGACTGGACCGCTGAGGTCGGGCACGGCGCCGTGATGGCGATCGACCCGCGGACGGGGACCCCCAAATGGAAGTTCGACCAGTTCGATGTCTCGGACAGCGGCATCCTAACCACCGCATCAGACCTGCTCTTCACCGGCGGTCGCGAGGGATATTTCTATGCTCTCGACGCCAGGACCGGAGAGCTGCTCTGGAAAGCAAGCCTTGGCGGCACGATCGTCATGGCGCCGATTACCTTCGAAGTGGAAGGCCGGCAGTACGTCTCCGTGATCTCGGGCCAAACGCTCGTGACGTTCGGGCTCAGAGCGCATTGACACATCGGACCCAGTCGAACGTTTACTATACCTGTGAAAGGGTGGCAGCGACTCCACGAAACGACGATTGGCGTCTTCCGCCTTTGGCGCTAGGTCGTCCAGCGTCGCGCGCCTTACGCGCTCGCAACATCGCTCGGCGCGAGGGTACTTGACATGATGGGCGGGCGCGACCGCCTCATTCATCATCTGCCCATGGCCGGCGAGTGGACCGCCGACCGCGACATGCCCGCGCCGCAGGGCGCAACTTTCTGTGAGTTGTACAGGAGACAACAATGAACAAACCAGTTGGAGCGGGCGGAGCCGGGGGCGTCGAGATGTGGGTTGCAGGAAAGCGCCGGCACGCAGCCGCTACTCGTTTCGGTGACGTTACCAATCCCGCAACGGGAGCCGTTATGCGCCGCGTGCCGTTCTGCAACGCCGCCGACATCGATGCGGCGGTGAAGGCCGCGGCGGCGGCGTTTCCGGGGTGGCGTGACACACCTCCGGTGCGGCGCGCACGGGTAATGCAAAAGTTCCTGCAGCTGCTGCAGGCGAACCAGCGGGATCTCGCGCATCTCGTCACCGAGGAACACGGAAAGACGCTGTCCGACGCAATGGGTTCAGTTCAGCGCGGCATCGAGGTGGTGGAGTTTGCCTGCGGGATCCCGCATCTGCTCAAAGGCGAATACTCCGAGAACGTCGGCTCCGGTGTCGATTGCCACACGGTGCGGCAAGCCGTCGGCGTCTGCGCCAGCATCACGCCGTTTAACTTCCCGGTGATGGTGCCGCTCTGGATGTTTCCGGTCGCGATCGCCTGCGGCAACAGTTTTGTATTCAAACCGTCCGAGAAGGTTCCGTCGGCTGCGATGCGGATGGCCGAGCTTCTCAAGGAGGCGGGGCTCCCCGACGGCGTGTTCAACGTCGTGCATGGCGACAAAGAGGCGGTGGACGCGATTCTCAACCACCCTGGCATCCACGCCGTGAGCTTTGTCGGCTCTACCCCGATCGCGAAGTACATCTACGAAACCTGCGCGAAGAACGGGAAGCGCGTGCAGGCACTCGGCGGCGCCAAGAACCACGCGGTGGTGTTGCCCGATGCGGACCTGGAATTTGCCACGGATGCCTTGATCGGCGCTGCCTACGGCTCTGCGGGTGAACGCTGCATGTCGATCTCGGCGGTCGTTGCCGTCGGCGCAGCGGCGGACCCGCTGGTTGCATTGCTCAAGAAGAAAGCGGCGGCGATCAAGGTTGGTCCCGGCGACAAGGAGGGTGTGGAGATGGGGCCGCTCGTAACCCACCAGCATCGCGAAAGGGTTGCGGGCTACATCGATCAGGGTGTGAAGGAGGGCGCGAGGCTCGTGCTGGACGGACGCGGTCTCAAGGTCCCCGGGCACGAGGACGGCTTCTTCCTCGGCACGACGCTCTTCGACAGCGTCAGGCCCGAAATGAAGATCTATAAGGATGAAGTCTTCGGCCCCGTGCTCGTCGTGCTGCGGAGCGAGAAGCTCGAGCACGCAATTGATCTCGTCAATCGCAATCCGTATGCCAACGGGACGGCGATCTTCACCGAGTCGGGAGGCGCGGCGCGGCGCTTCGAAAACGAGATCCAGGTCGGCATGGTCGGCATCAACGTGCCGATCCCAGTGCCGGTCGCATTCCACTCTTTCGGCGGCTGGAAAAATTCTCTATTCGGGGATCTCCACGTGCACGGCGTGGAGGGCGTGAAGTTCTACACCCGCACGAAGGTGGTGACCACGCGCTGGCCGCACCAGGACACACCGACGCCGGGACTCAACATGCCCACATTGGACTGACGGTGCGAGAGTGTGCAGCGGGCAGTTTGAAGTTGGCGCCAACTGATGGCTGGCAACTGGCAACTTACAGATGAAGCGCAAGTGAAAGCATCTCGACGCGGGGCCGTCTCCACGTTACGTGCCTGCCCGTCCCGATCCTTTCAGCGCGCATGAGCGAGGGGTCTCGGAGTTCACCGTGGAAAATCCCGCAAGCCCATTGAGCGGCAGAAGTGATGTGGGGCTAATCCTTGTTCACGATACTGCTGGCGTGGAGCGTTCTCGCTCGTGCGGACGAAGCGCGTTGGATGTCGACGTTGGGGCGGCAATGGACGCGTGACGTTGATTTTTCCATCGCCATTGCGTAAGGGTCACCGTGGAGGTGACGGATATAGAGGTGAAGGGAATTGAAGCTTTCTAGTCTCAGTTCTACTTGAGCTCGATCGGAAATGCCGACGCTCGTCGCCCCCCTCGGCTGGCGTGCAGCCGGGGATGGCCGGCTTCCTCGGGCGTGTCGTTGACCATGAGGGAAATCCCCTCGGGAAGCGACGGTCCGGATCGTGGAGCTCTCCCGCCGGGTCGAGCGCGACACCCAGACGAACGAAGACGGTCGCTTCACCTTTCGCGCCGTCGATCCGGGGAAGTACGAAGTCACCGCCGAGAAGGAAGAGTACCGAGAGGGCAGGAGACGGTGGAGCTCCGCATCGGACTCAAACCAATCGAGAGTACTGGCTCGTCCCCGCGGTCTCGCCTGCCATGGCGGCTTTTCGTCGAGGGATTGCCGCTTTCGACGAAGGGAACTTCGAAGAGGCCGCCAAGGCGTTCGAGAAGACGGTCGACCTCGCCCCTCAGACGGTCGAGGGGCATGCGAACCTGGCGGCTGACTTACGCCCGCATAGGACGGGAAGAGGATGTGCTGGAGGAGCTCCAGAAGGTGACGGAGCTCGCGCCCGACTCGTGCGACCTACGGGTCCAGCGGAGCGACCTACGTGATGATGAGTCGCTTCGAGGACGCTATCAAGACCTACGAGGACGCGTTCCAGATGGAGTACGACCCCGCGTCTCCTGCGGCCCACGACGCCTGAATAACCTCGGCGCGCTCTACTTCATGAGTCACCGGACGCCCGACGCTATCGATGCCTACGAGCACGTGCTCCGCACGCATCCGAACGACGCTGAGGCGCTGCCCTCTGAGGCCGCGCCGGGCTCGAGCGAGGCGACGGAGGCGGAACGCTACACCGAGCAGATCGAGAGCGCCGAGATACCAGGCTAGCTTGCGCCGTACCGATCGGGCCAGCGGATCGGGTTCCGTGTCGATTTCGGACTCGAAGAACCAATTCTGCGTTTTCACCTGCGGCTGCGAGCAGGCCATGCCGATCTCGAGAAACTGGTCTAACGAAAGCAGGTGAGATGCCTCCCGCCGTCGATGCTGACGGTGTCTCCAGTGATCCAGCTCGCCTCGTCTGATGCCAGAAAGCAGATTAAAGCGGAAAGGTCCTCGGATTGTCCCACGCGCGCCATGGGGTGGGTCGTTTTGCTCCGTTCCAGAAACGCGGCGTACTTCTCCCCGTCCAGCCCGCCCTGTCGATGGAGCTCGGTGACGACGACACCGGGGTTGACGGCGTTGACGCGAACGCCTTTCGGGGCGAGCTCGAGCGCCGCACAGCGCGTGAGTTGATCGAGGGCCGACTTGCTGGAGCAATAGGCGAGCACCCCGGGAAAGGAGCGGAGGCCGTTCACGCTAGAGACGTTGACGATGTTGCCCTTGCGGGCGAGCAGCTCGGGAACCGTGAGCCGCATGAGGTGAAACGGCGCCACCGCGTTGATCTCGAACATGGCTGCCCAATCCTCGAGGGACGTGTCTTCGATCGTTCCGAAGGCGATGATCCCGGCTGCATTGACGAGAATATCCAGTCCTCCGAAGTGAGAGGTCGCTTCCTTGACGAGACGCTCGCGATCGGCGGCGCTGGTCAGATCGGCGCCAATCGCCTGGGCGGTTCCCCCGGAGCTCTGGATGGACTCGACGAGATCGGAGAGCCTGTCTTTGCGACGTGCCGTCACGGCGACTTTCGCACCCTCGGTCGCCAACCTCTGGGCCGTGGCCCTGCCGATGCCGCTCGAGGCACCGGTGACGAGCGCGATCTTCCCCTCGAATCGGTTCGTTGCCATGCTTCAACCTCCTTTGGTGCGGCTAAGCCTATCGCTTCGCCCTCCGTGACACAATACGGAGGACGTGCCCGAGCTTCCCGACGTTACGGTCTATGTCGAAGCACTCGAGGAGCGCATCCTCGGCGACGTCTTCCGAGGGGCTCGTTCTGGAAAGCCTCTTCCTGCTCCGATCCGTCTCCCGTTGGCCGACGAGCTCTTCGTTGTGATCCACCTCGTGATCGCGGGCCGGCCCCACGGGAGCGACGGCGCAGAGCGCGTGAAGCTTCGTGAAGGGAAAATCATGGCTCCGTGGCCGCCTGCCTCCCAATTCGCCAGATCTTCTCGTCGTGTTGCGCTCGGAGGTGACGGCAAACACCGGAGCTCGCCGCCGCACTCCCACTTCAAGGGGCCGGTAAGATAGAGCGGTCGAATGAGTCGGGCCCAGCTTCTTCTCAGAGCGGCGTGCTTGTGAGCTGTGAGTGGCGGCGAGCAAGGAGCGGTCCTCACGTAGGAAGGTCGTCAGGAGAATCGAGGTCCCATTTCACGGGATCTGCACATCGGGTGCTATGTCGGCAGTGATCGTGCCGTGAGCAAAGACGCTCATGCCCCACGAGAATCACTACACCTACGACGATACGCGGAGGGTCGAACGCGTCTGTGTCACGACGCGTTGGAAGATGAAACGAGAAACGTCCATCCTCCAGGGTGGACGTTGGCGGTTTCCGAAATCCCGCCTACGGAAGAAACCTCAACCCTGCCTGGATGCCCGGCTTCCGGATGATGGGATCGTAGAATGGAGCCACGAACACGTGCGCCAAATGGAAGAACGGCGGCTTGTGGTCGAAGTGGATGTCCGTCTCGGCACCGATGCGGAGGAACGCATGTTGGGTTCCCACGACGAGGTCTTCAATCCGGAATCGGATCTGCACGGTCCGGTCGGAATTCACGCTGTTGAAGTTCCAGAATAGCTTCTGATACAGCGTGTTCGACCGCTCGGTCGTGGAAAGCTTCAGGTCGCCGATGTAGATGAGTCCGCGACCGAGCGGAGTCGCCATGACTATTCCGGCGAGCATGACGTCGCGATCGGTCGTGCCGCCTAGCTGCAGCTGGACGTTCCTGAGAGCATGCCTGCCGAACCGGGGCCCGAATCCGAACTCCCCGCGGTTCTTGACGCCTTCGACGTAGAAGTAGCGGCCGAAACCGTTCAGTCCGCCATCCTGCCAGAACGCATACTGCGAGAAGAACGGGATGCCGTTACCGTCCGTTCCCGCCTCGGACTCTAGGAACCAGTCATCGGGATGCGCCTGTCCGGGCACCAGGCAGAACAGCAAAGCGCAGAGCACGATGAGGTATCTAGGAACAGGAAAAATCATGACTCCGAGGCCACGTGCCCGTCCCAATTCTTACGGCGTGGATGAGCGAAGGTGCCCGCGACTTCCTCGTGGAGGATAGCAGAAGCCGATGGAGTGGCAGAAGAGATGCGTGGCCAACCCTTCAGGAAGTCGAACGCGTGTTCGTGCAGATCACACCTAATGAAAAGGACCTGACTCGCAGTGTCACCGAGCGTGTAACCGAGGCCGATGACGAGCTCGTCAAAGCGGAGGCATGGGGACCCGAAAAAAACGCGAAATCGGCACGGTGATGCCGACGGAGATCATCCAGTTCGTCGAATCGCAGATGACGGGAGTGAAAGCCGATTGCCTTTTCTCTTCTTGCACGAACTGGCGGGCCATGCTGACGCTCGCCCTTCAGGCGAGATTCGGCATCTCCGTCATCTCCAGTAATCAGGCCACCATGGAAGCGGCCCGTGCGCTGGGTTTGTTGACTTGCGTGCGCCCACTTTGCAAATCCCTTGGAAAAAATAGTGGTAGAGTATCCGCTATGGCCGACATACTCATTCTGAACCGAGGCGAGCTCGAAGAGCTCCTCACGCTCGAAACGATGATTCCGGAGATCGAAAGGGCCTTCGTTGCGTTTTCGGAAGGGCGGACCAAAGCCTACCCGGTCGTTCGCGAGACGATCCCTCACCACAGGGGTATCTTCGGCATCAAGTCGGGCTACCTGATGGATGAAGAGGTCGTCGGACTCAAGGCGGGGGGATTCTGGCTCGACAATCCCTCCCGAGGGTTGACCGCTCACCAGTCGACGACTCTCATGTTCGACCCCAAGACCGGCCAACCAACCGCTCTCATGGACGGCAACCACATCACCACCATTCGCACCGCCGCGGTGGGAGCGCTGGCAGCGCGTTGTCTCTCCCGGGAGGATTCGAAGACGGCGGCGGTACTTGGTTGCGGCACCCAGGGAACGGCCCAGGCGGAGGCTCTCTGCCACGTTCGCGCCATCACGGAAATCCACGCCTACGACGTGAAGGCAGAGAATCTCGAGAAGTTTGCAAAGAAGCTCCAGGGTCGAGGCATCGATGTGCAGCCAATGCAAAACGCGGAGCAGGCGGTGAGCGGCGCGGACGTCGTGATTACCGCAACCCCCGGGATCGCTCCGGTTCTCCGGGCCGCCTGGGTAGGAGCCGGCATGCACATCAGTGCCTTCGGCACAGACACCGTGGGTAAGGTCGAAGTGGAGCCCGCCTTGTTTCAGCGGGTCACGGTTGTCGTCGATGACTTGGACCAGTCGACGACGATCGGTGAGACCCAGCACGCGGTCGCGCAAGGTCTCATCGGCCGCGATGACATTAACGCCACCCTGGGAGAGATCCTGGCGGGGAAAAAAGCCGGTCGTTCCGGCGATGATGAAATCACACTGTTCGATGCCACCGGCCTGGCCTTTCAAGATCTCATCGCCGGACACCTGGCGACGCGTCTTGCTCGGAAGCGGGGATTGGGGCAAACGATACGCATAAGTTGAGGAACAGCGGTGTCGGAACCACCGAATCCTGATTCCTTGACGCGCGTATAAAGACAACCTTTTCTTTGAATACATTCATTCACGATTCGTTCTACTGCGATTCTCTTGATCTATAGACATCATTCATCACCAGCCGGAAAAGCGCTGCCATACCTCCGAGACAGACCCATCGTGGTTATCCAAGACATGGTAACAACCAAACTGTGAAGCGGTGGCACAGGCGTGGTTGGGCAGGAGGCGCACCATCGAGCCCAAGGGAAGATCCGGTATGCGGATATCCGAATCGGGCCTTACCGCAAGGATGCCTTGCTCCTGGTTTGCATTGACCATGATGATATCGGGGTAAGGTCTGCCCGATGTATTACAAACGATGCCATAGCCTTGGTCGACTGACTGCCTCGCCGTACCGCGGTCACGCGACATCGCCATCCAGCCGGCATCCACCAGGATCCAGCCCTTGTCTTTCTGGTGACCTATCACCGTGGCCAGGACACTGATGGCGATATCATCTATCGTGCAGACACCCAGACCTGCCATGACGAGATCCTGAAACACAAATACGCCCGCCCTCACCTCCGTCACCCCCGACAGATTACGTGTGTTCTGGGCGGTGGGTGTAGAGCCGACGCTGACAACGGGGCACGGAAGTCCTTCGTGGCGCAGCCGGTCTGCACTGGTCACGGCTGCGTCGCGTTCCTGCTCCGCCATAACGACAAGAGCCCCAATGCCGGGGTGGTCATAGGAAGCCCCGGCGTGGGTCATGACACCGCGCAATCTAGCGCCACCTTCATGCAGAGATCCGGGCGGTTTCAATCAGGGCAGGATCGTCCGGCCTGATTCCGGCGCGGTGGCCGTCGGAATCAATCTCAATCAATACGGGTATGTGCTCGCCAGTGTCACGGCAGGCGGAGACAACGGCCTTTGCCGCATCCAGGTTGTCGAGAATGATCGACAGGTCAACTCCGGCCCGCCGGAGAGCCAATACCCGTGGGAGTTTCGAGGGCACGATACCGACGGCATAGAGAATGTCCCTGACTCCGGTGGCAGCGAACTCCTCCGCCTCCTTCAGTGTGGATACAGTGACAGGGCCTGCCGTCTTATCCGACATCAGGCGGACAACCTGGGGACACTTTGCGGTTTTAACATGGGGGCGGAAGCTGACATCGAATTGATGCAGGTGTCCCTTCATACGGTCGATGTTCCGGACCATGCGCTGCCGGTCGAGCAGTAGACAAGGTGTCTGTAGATCTTCGAGTTTCATGGGGAATCAAGTAGAGTCGGCGTCATCTGAGGGACAGAAAAGATGATCGGCTCTTGAATCTTCGCAGTAGGTCTCGTGGACCCGATACAGCGGAGTGGCTCGAACGTTGCGCAGTCGGTAAGGCCGGGGGCGTCTCCACGGCTGCGGACGAGATGGCCAGGCTAAGCTTTGTCACCATCACGGCCGAGTCCGGCCCGGGTAAGCCCGCATGAAACGCACCGGCTGGTTCGCAGATTTTGGCACTGTTTGCTCGGGAACGTCGGTTTCGAGGGCAAACGGGTCCTCAACGGCCGAGCAGCGCGCGAAAATCGTCGTAAGCAATGGTTTCGCCGTGAACACCGACTATCATCGACACGTTAAGGTTATTCGCGACGATGGCATCCGCGAGCTCGTTGACCCCTTCGCCGGCTGTCACGTGGTTGGGGTTGTACACATCGGCAACGAAGACCACGCCACCGTTTGGCACATAAATGAACACCAGATCCTCCGCATGGCTGTTCTCGAACGGGTAGACATACACGGGAACAGCCGCATCCGGGATGGTGAATGGGCCGTCCGCGGGTACGGTCTCGATCGTCGCCGCGACCGGGTTTAGCGCAAGTGGGTCAGGTACGATCGTCGAGGGCGCTTGGAATATGTTTTCATAGAACGCCTTGGCTGCTTCGTGGACAACGATCGGCACTCCCTCCGCGACGTACGTCCGCAGCCCCGCGGAGTGATCCCCGTGGTGATGGGTAGCTATGACATGAGTGATGGGTTTGCCTGGAAAGGTGGCCCGAATCCATTTTATGACCGCCTCGCTCCGGTGTTCGTGTAGGGGAGCCTCGGCAACGACGATCCCCTCTTCCTGTTCAATGACTAAAGAGTGGTGGGATGAGCCCCGCACGTAATGGACGCGGGGCGCAATCTCCCTCGCCTCGATGGTTGTACCTCGGCCGGTGTACGGGAAGCCGGTGGCCTCCCACATCTGGTACAGCTGGTGGTTGCGAGCGCCCCATTCGGCGAGTTCAGAGTCGAACTCGGGCTGGACTTCAGCCGGGAAATCGAAAAGGGCGGGGTCCAATGCCTGGTTAACCTCGATGGAAGATCGAACCTCCTCATGGATACGTTCACCATCGAGAGAAAGACGCACTCTACTAGGGAAGGATAGACCCCCTTTCACGGTCGCCCAGTTCTCGTAGACTACCTCTATTCGCACATCACGCCGGAGAGGCTCGTTCTCGACCGTCTCCGCCTTCGAGATGTAACCGGTACTGGCGTTGACGTAGAACCTGATCGGAGCCACCTCGTCGTCGACCACCAGCACATGGTGTTTAATCCCGTCCAGAACCTGCTCGCCACCCTCCGTAGCCCTGGTGGGATCTGCCAGCACCTTACGCAAGATGAGATGCGGATTCAGCAATCGCTGCTCCTTCCGCGCTGCGGCCCAACGGTCCGAGGTGATCGCCTCTGTCGCGGGCGGTTCATATTGAGCGTTCTGTCCTTCGGCGACACCTAATTGGCCATCGAGGATTAGGCTCATCTCCTGTTCGCCGCTGCTACGATCGCGGGTGTAGTCGAGCCTCAGCTTGTCACCAGCGATGTCGTAGTGGAGTTGCATCGTGAATGGCGTTCCGTCTTGATCGACGTCACCCGGTGAATAGAACTCGTCGATTCGCCAACGGGTCCCGGTCGCCTCAATGGCAAGAGCGGTCATGCTCTGGAGAGCTTCCTTCCCACCCAGGCCAGCGACTGTTTTCTCCAGCGGGCTCTGCGCACAGGCGGCTAGAATAAGAACACCTACCGAGAAACAAGCAGATAATTTGAATTTCATGTTCTTTTCCCAGGATTCCGGGCTATCCGCACCCAATGAGTACCACTCCAACTCAACCGGTTATCGTGACGGCGTCCCGCGTCGTTGACCTCAGCCGAAGGTTGCCAGCAACTCCCACGGTTTGTGTAGCAGCCTCCTGGATGTCCCATCCCAGTGATTCGCTACATGTCTCCTGGACGGGTTACCCCGTCTGGCCGCGTTGGTCCTCTTATACATCAAGACCCCTCCCCACAGACCAGATTGTCTCCAAATAATCGATTATTTATTGAAAAAATTCAATTGTGAAAAACCTCAAGGTGGATGATCCTGCTTAACCTATTGAATAAGATGGACTTATCGTGCGTCGTGAAGCTGGGGGGACAGCGTCAGTACAAGCTTCCTTTGGCGAGCTGCATATCTCCGGCGGGTGAGAGTCCCGACCCGGTGTACAACGTCGGCCGAAACCTGCACATTTTCGGTCGATGAGCGCCGCCGCCATGACGTCGTCGCCCATGATCTCGCCCCACTCCTCGAAGCTTTTGTTGGACGTAAGCACGGTGGACGCACGCTCGTAGCGTCGGCTCATGAGCTGGAAGAAGAGCACAGCGCCGGTCCGACGCGATGCTCTGGATCTCGGAAACGTCGTTGAGCTCGAGAGAATGCCCATCGGAGTCTCCGCGTAGAAGCGACGACAACGTCTGGAGATGCTGAAAGACGCGCAGACGAATGTTCGAAGAGAACGTCGGTGGAAACCTGAATGTAGCGGTAGCCAGAAAGGCTATTGAGAACGACGGCCGCAACCGAAATGAGAAACAAGAGAACGGAGAAACGAACAAGTAGAGAAAAATCGCCTACGAGAAACGTGTCATCGATGAGGGATCTTCAGAAAGTAGGGTTCTGCGAGCCCGAGGAGGGTTGCAAGCATCGACACGAGAAGGACGAAGCCCAGTCGTTTCCAGTAGGGAATCGCGAAACGCAGAGCGCGTCGATAGAGGGACACCGATCGAGCACTACCGTGCGGGCGACGTCGCTGCCTGGCTCGGGATTTCGTACAGCGCTAACGTGAAGTCGCCCCCCGCAAAGACCTTTTTGACAAGTTGCAGAGTCGCGGCGTCGTATATCCAGACCGTATCGCCCACGCCCGAAACGTAGAGCTTCGTCCCGTCGTGGGAGACGATCATGGAGTAGTTGGTGCGCCCGCGCTCGAACCTCTCCTTCTTGAGAACGACCTTCTGCGTCTCCATGTCGATGACGACGAGATCGCTCAATCCTGCGTAGCCACGCTTCTTGTCGGGGGAGAGTGCAAACTGACCCAGATTCAGCTCTGGGCCGAGCTCGAAGGTGGAGACATTCTTGTTGTAGAGGTCGAGCTTCGCGACGCCGAAGACCGGCTTTTTCATCAAGGGGTCTTCGGTACTGTAGAGGCCGTAGAAGACACCTGGCTCGCTCTGAGTCAGGCGCAACCCTCGAAGCTCGCCGTACCCCGCGAGGAGCGGCTTCGAAAGAACCGTCTTGTCCGTGATCTCACGAGTCTCGGCGTCGAGCTCGTAGATATCCCCCGAAATAACGTATAAAGACTTGCCATCCGGAGACGTATAAATTTCGGTTCGGCGGCCGGCGTTGATCCCCTTGGGCCATTTGAAGCCGTCTACCACTTCGCGCTTCTCGCGGTCATAGACCATGACATCCACGTCGCGATCCTGGATGAAACGATCCACTTCGAGACCCACGACGTTCACGAGCAGATAGACTTTCTTTCCGTCGTTGCTCGGAGAAACACTCGAGAAGCGGATCCGCTTTTCTGGTGTCGAGAGTTTGATCGTGTCGACGACCTCGCGTCGTACCGGATCCACGACTTGGACGGCTTCCATACGGTCGGTGACGAAGAAAAAGAGCTTCCTGTCGGGCGTGTAGCCCGCGTTCGTCGAGGCGCCGCGTAGGCGCGGACCGTCAGTGAACTCCTCGGTCGTCTGGTCGAAGAAAACGATACGATCGGGCCAGATGCCAGCCATCAAGGCATTCGGTTCTTGCTGAGCCGAGACGCAGGGAGCCAGCAACAGAAGCGCCAGAGCGAGTTGCTTCATGGTTTCCGGCTTACGGGAAAATCAGATCGATCTTGCGCCAGTCCCGGGTCGCGCTCGCGCAGCTCTCGTTCCAGTCTGGGTTGTTGTTCAGATAGTCGGGCACCTGTGCCGGCCAAAAGCACGTCTTGTAGCAATCGTAGAGATCCCTCTCCATGGGCTGGCACAGGTTCGCCGTGCCCCCGCTGCTGTCGACTTCCCAACCCGGTGAGAAGATCGTTGTACAGCCGGCAGGATAGTGAGGCGGCCGCTCGTCCTGGAGAGCCTTTGCGCTTCCACCCTCGGCTTCGAGAAACTCCACCACGGCTTCGGCCTTGCGATTGCACGCCTTCAAGTGCTTCATGGCACTTTCCCTTCGTCGAAGCGATCCAGAAACGCTGGATTTCCATCCAGAATTTTTGCGTAAGCCTCGAGTCCCATGTACGTCCATTCGCGAATCCAGTCGCAGTAGTGGAGGTTGGGGCGGAACCGATCCCCATAACTCACCTGAGCTTCGTGACATCCCGGAGCCTTTGCTCTGGCGCAGCATATTCTACGGCGGGCCGAACGACTTGAAAGTTGAGAAGTGTCTCTCCGCCGAAAAAGGTGATCTGCGATTTGCCGTTTTTGCCCGACTCCGCGAACAGCCTATCGACCGCTTGACGTGCCGTCGCCACGTCCATGATCTGCGGCGCCGCTGCCTTTTCCAGCCAATCATCACCGTATTCGTAGCAGTAGCGACAGCTCAGATTGCAGCTGTTCGTGACGTTGAGAACGATCGTGCTCAAAGGGAGCGGGGCCGGCGGGGTTGCGAGCTGGGTCATCGGCACGTCAGGCGCACCGTCGCTCGGCTCGGCACCCACCCGCGCGAGCTCCCGGAGAGCTTCCGCCGCCTCGGGTGATGTAGTGAGCTCCGAAATCGGGCGCAGACCGCCATCGAGTCGATCCAAGATCGTCTGCACCTCGGCGTCGAGCTCCAGCACCATCGAGGAAGGTATGAGAAACGCGTACTCGTGGGTACCGGCGCTGAATCGCTTGAGCTCCGACGCGCGTACGAGGGTCATTGCGTTCACGGGAAGAGCTCCCAGTACACGTAGAGGGGGACGGTGACGAGAAGACGCGACCGCCCACGGAGCATCTCCGAGGAGCTGGAAGGCTGATAGCTCGCCACCACCCAAACATCACCTATGTTGTCAGCGTTCAGCTCGCGATTCGGGTTGGGGCCGTCGAGTGCCGGGGTAAAGAAACCCTCTTGATCGATCGTGCCCACGTACTCGACGTCGGCGTCATCATCACGGCCGAAGTGATATTCCTCGATGCTCCACTTGGGATGAATCGTCCCGAGGTCGACGTCGTCCTCGGTGAGGGGCTGGCCGTCAGGGCCACGATGGAACGCGACCGCTTCGAACTTCGCGAACTGTTTCGGCACGGCTCCACCGCCGACGCGCGCGAGACCTTCTTCTGGCAACACCTTGACATAATCCACATTGTCGTAAACGGCGAAGGCGTTCACGGACTGGGTCGGCCCGAGCACGACATCTCGATAGCCAGATAGGGCGTCATCGGCCACACGGATCGTCACCGACAGGCTCGTCGCCGTACGCGACCCGATGCTCTCAACCGTAATCCCCTGCCCGAAGTCCGGATCCCCCGCTTCCGAGAGGTTCGCGCCCATGACGGTCAAGGTCGTGGCTGCGGCACCGACCTTCGCCGAGCGCGGCCAGACCGCGGAGATGCGGGGATCGGCACCGAGACGCGTCAGCGTCGCATCGAGCCCGAGCTCACCGTAGGTTCCGTGAAACAGGCGTCCGGTGAGGGTCGAGCCATCGTCGGACAGCATCAGGACCTCACGGAGCTCACCGAGACCCGTTCCCTTCGAGGTGCCTCGCCAGGAGTATCCCGCATAGAGAACTCCTTTGCCTTCGCGTGTATGGCGGCTTCCATCGGGGAGAAGCGTGTCCGCCGTGTAGGTGTAGTCCTCGCCGGCTTTCGAGATGGTGACGATGCCGCTCACCGGCCCTTCCCCCGGCTGATGCGTCTGTAGGAGCCAACGCCCGGCGACGCCGCGCCCGCTCCCCTTTGCTTGAAAGGCCTTCCACTCGGGCGTTACGAGTGGATATCTCTTTGCAAGCTCTTTCAATACGCGATCGGATCGCCACTCCGATTTCGAGGTATCTCCCGATGTGGGAGTGGGACCGCGAAACGCTAGGAACTCGGTGACGGGGAAGTAGCCGACGTGCATGCCGTTCAGCAGATCCCATTCTTCGGCAGTGCGGCGCTGGGTGAGAAACCTTGCGGCCGTGTGGCAACGCACGCAAGTTTCTTCGAGCTCCTTGTTGTCCGGAAAGGACTCGAGGTGCGGTCTCTCCTCCGCCTGGTAGAAGTACGGGCGGGCTTCCTCCGGCGCCAACCCGTGATGGTCGGACAGGTACCGAACGATCTGCCTTGCCTGATCCGGTGTCAGGTCGAGTCCGTTCGTGCGGATCATCCTCTTTAGCGTGAGCTGCCAACCCTCCGGCGTTTTACGCACGTAAGAAATCCGTGACATCCGCCCGGCGTCGTCACTCGCATGACAGGCACCGCAGGCTGCCCGCACGGGCTCACTTCGAACCGGAATGCCCTCGTCCTCCGCGACAACGAGCGGAGCCATAAGGACAAGAAACAGAAGGAAAACGGTTCGCAACACAACCCTCGCCAAATTCGTAGGAGGTATTCTATCAGCAACGGTCGCATAGCTCCAAGTACGCCGAGCGGTAGAGCCAATCGACCGCTGCATAGAACCGCTCGTAAGTCCCGCTCAGCGCCGTCGAGCCTGTCTCTCAGACTTGCCCTTCCAATTGCTCCCCGGGTACGAGTGCAATCATCTCTCGCAGGACGCGGTCGAAGGCCGTGCCGAGATCGAACGTTACTCGAGGCCGGTTTTCCTTTCGAGTCGGGTTCCTGTATTCTTATTTCGACAGATCTCGCTGGGGGGGTGACATGAACAAGTCGATCTGCATCGCCATCTGTTTCGTTTCGCTGGGAAACGTGGGTTTCGGTCAGTCGCTCGGCGAGATCGCCAAGAAAGAGAAGGCGCGGAGAAAAAATAACGAGGGCGAGGCTCGCGTCATCGACGACGAAGCCCTGGCCGAAGCGGGAGAGGCACGACGACAGGAGGAGGGCTCGGAGAAAAGCGGGGACCCGGAGAGCAAGGAGACTCCTGCGCCGAGTCCGCTGAAGACCCTCTTGAGCGGCAGTGGGGGAAAGGGCCGATCAGCTAGCTCGTCCTCTGCCGAGTCTCCCGAGCCCTCGTCTCCCGCGAACCGTGCGGACGCCGAACGGGATGTCCAGAAGCAGGCCGCCATCGCCCGGCTCGAGAGCCGTTTGAGCTCGATGCGATCGTCGGCGACCGGGCTCGTCAGCGCCGCGCAGCGGTACCAGCAGAACTGCACCGGAGTGAACGCGACCAACGTCTGCGAGGACGAGATCCGTCAGGTCGCTCGCCAGGCGATCATCGTCGGGAAGATGCTCGACGAAGCGAACAACCTGGCGCGCAAATCCGGCATCACCCCCGGCAAGCTGCGAGAGCTTCGAGAGAAACACGGCCTGGGCGATACGGTCTGGGACGCCGCGCTACGCTTCGCTGCGCAGTACGGTCACTGACTCCGGACTCGGCTCATCGAGGCATTCCCGTCGCATACCCGTCCCAAGGGGACGGCCATCGACCGGTTGGGCGGAGTCAGCTCGATCGACACCAGGCCGACCTCCTTTTCCGGGACGACCCCTTACTGTGCTCACCTCCGGAGCGACGCCGACGTTGTGATCCGTCATCAGCTCGGCGAGTCTGTTGCCATCCATCCGGATGGTCTGCCTCCTAAGCGTTTGCACTCATTCCCCGGCGTTCGTTCCAGACGCACTCGAACGCATCTCATACTCTTCGTTCGCGAGCGCCTTTCTCAGAAGATCTACGATCGCGGCGGCCTCGTTCTTCTTGAGGAGGATATTCGAAAATGCATAACAAGGAAATAGGCAAGATTCTCGGCCCGACGTTTGACGCTATCTCCATAGATGCCGCAATCGTATTGAAGGAACTTGGATTGTCTTCGAACGCGGCACTTCTGGATGTGGGCACCGGTAACGGAAATTTCGCGATCTATCTTGCTTCGCAAGGCTATCAGGTTCTAACGGGCGAACCGAGCACGGACGAGTCGCGTTACGCTGGTAGAGACTGGGCCCTGAATGCAAGAAAAGTAGGTTTACTGGATAAGATCCGTTTCGAGGCCTTCGATGCGAGCAAAATGCCCTTCGAGTCAGGAGCATTCGACGCGGTTTTCTTCTTTGGTGTTCTTCATCATATCGATGAAAATGTCCGAAGTGACGTCGTCCGAGAAGCCTTGCGCGTCTCGAAAGAGAATGGAGCGGTGGTCTTCTTTGAACCTCGGAAGCAAATGCTCGAGAGGATTTGGGTTGATGACCCGGGTCACCCCCAAGCGGTGAACCCGTCAGATTATCTCGTCGACCAGAAGATCCGTGAACGTCGGATCGAAGGTTCCTTAATGGATGTCTTCATTTACAAAAAAGCTGCCTAGCTGACTTGCTCCAGGCAGAATTCATTCACGTCCAGCTCGGCGGTTTGCAGCCTCCCGAGCTCACTCCTGCTTCCGGTCGTACACGATAACTTGGTAGAAAGGTGAGCCGCTCAGATCGGTACCCGACAGGGTAGCGGTCAGCGTTTTACCGTCGGTCGATACCTGGTACTCACTCTCACCGACTTCGGCCCCGACCTCCTCCTCCACAGCGTGAAGTACCCGTGGACCCGACCAGCTCGTGACGACCACGATACCAGGCTGCTCCGGCACCGGATGCTCCTGCCCGTCAGCCTCCAGTACGAAGGTGCCCGACTCCTTCTGGCCTCTCGCGTTGACACGGCTGTGGGTTATGGTGACCGTGTTCCCGTCAACTGCGAACTTGAGGGTTGCACTCTGGAACTGGTGGTTCGGATGTCGTTTCGAGCTGGCGATGTTCTCCACCCATGTGCCTGCGAATGGGCTATCTTCCCGCGACTCCTTGCCAGGCCGCGAGAGCGACGGCGCAAGGCCCCAGGCTACAGACTCGGCGCCGCCGGCCACTGAGGCCGCAATGACCAAGCACAGCGCAATGGGATGAACGGGCCCTCCAATCCCCCCGACGTCCGTCGAGTAGCTGAGCAGGGGGGGCGGCTGTGAGCGAAGTATATATGTCTTTACGTGGAGAAGTGGGCCGCGCCGGGCGACTGCTTGAGCGCTGGGTGAGGGGGTAATGAATGAGAAGACTGAACTAGCGACCTTTGTGTACGGGCGAACCGGGACGCCAGGCAATAGGCTAATCCGCAGATGCGCACCATGTCCCCCCAAGATCGACAAATGGCATATACCATTACGGTGGGGAAGTATGCGCCCGTGTGCTGCTGAAAAGACGGTCGCGCCGACAGTCTGCTTCAGCGACCTGTTCGACGGCACCTTCCTCCCAAAACCCTACTCGTCCTTGTACCAGGGACGGCTGAGCCTGACTCCTACTGGGTGGTTGACCGTGCGCTGAGGTACCGGAAAAGCATCTGCCCGAGAATCGCGCAGAGGGAGAGGGTGGCGGAACCCCCAAGGTTCGCGGGTGAGAGCATCACTCGGGGCAGATTCTCCCAAGCGCCGAGATGCTCGAAGAAGAGGAAGTACTCGATCTGCCAGTCGATCCAACCAACGACGAACAGTGTGACCAAGAACGCGGCGATGCCGATGAATAGAAGGCGGCGTCCTGACGACCAGGGCACGGCCCCCACGATCAGGTACACAACGCCAATTGAGACGAAGCTGAGCCACGTCGGAACCGATGCGTTACGAAACAACCAGAACACCGCGAGCAGCGCCAGCCCGAAAGCGATGCACTCACCACATACCTGCGCCGCGACTGCAAGACCTTGTCGTGCGCGCATGGTGGGTTGGCTCAGCAACTATGCATGCCCGTCGAACGAAAAGCTGGGCGTCGGACCGCTGCTGTGATGGATGTATACGCCTGTTTGCCAAAGAGAAGACGATCGCGCCGCACGTCTGCTTCAGTGTCAAGCATCGCCCATTCCGTTGTTTTTAGTCGATTTCAAGGCCGGCCAAGGAGCAAACGCTAGGATCCCAGAGCAAGATGGGATGTAGCGGCGTGAAAAGCTGGAGCAG
Organism: uncultured Acidobacteriota bacterium; assembly: GCA_963815675.1. Taxonomy (GTDB): domain Bacteria; phylum Acidobacteriota; class Vicinamibacteria; order Marinacidobacterales; family SMYC01; genus CAWFHP01. Next base: position 155,875 of record CAWFHP010000010.1, read on the forward strand.
TGCCCACCCTCGAGAAAACCCGGCTTTGTGGCAACACCCGCACCCAGCCACGCGGGCAGCACCCCCGTAATCAGAATCGTGGCGAGGATAAGGAGCTCGGGTCCACCGATGACGTTCATCTGTTAGTCCCCACTGATTTCTGCGGTGGCTGTATCGGACGCCACTGGGAGAAGGCGAGTACTAGCTCAATAATTAGATAACCAAGTAGCGGCACGAGCGCCAGCAAGGCGTAGTACGGCGACAATCCCGCTCGACGCAGAATCCGCTAATACGGAATACCAAAGACGACGCTGAACAAGAACGTAAGAGCTAGGCAGCGGACGGCTGCTGCTATTAAAGAAAGTATACGCCTCCTCGCTGCCGAAAAGATGGTCGCTCGCCGAGCGCCGGTTGCGTGCCAATTGAACACGGCTTCAGCAAGAGCCACGACCCAAGGAGGGGAGTCAACCACGTAGCATGGCCTGTCCGAGTGCCTCGGCGGTCGCCTGTAGAGTGGCCAGGGCCGACTGGAGCTCAGCGAGCGAGCCGTCTCTAGCTCTTCTTCGCTCGAATGAGCGCCGCGGTAACCCGGTTCCTTTCCTCCTCGGTGAGTCGTGGCTGCAGCAGCTCGTAGGTTTTCCGGGTGCTCTGGATGAGGCCCTGGAGCTGATGGGTCGCCTTTTCTCGCTGGCGCAGACCGTTTTCGAGCTTGGCCCGCTTGTCGGCCTCGGCGCGCGCCTTGTCCAACTCGGACTGGGTGAGCCCGCTCGCCGCCCGGACAGTGATGTTCTGCTGGCGTCCCGTAGCCTGATCGAGAGCCTGTGACTGGAGAATGCCGTTCACGTCAATCTCGAACGTGACCTCAATCTTCGCCTCTTTGGCCGGAGCTGGAGCCAGCCGTCCAAGCCGGAACCGTCCGAGAGACGTGTTCTCTTCGGCCCGTTGCCCCTCGCCCTGAAGGACGTGAACGTCCACGTCCGGTTGATTGTCCAAACAGTAGTGAAGATCCGGCTCTGCTTCGTTGGAATATTGGTGTTACGCTCGACGATCGGCGTGGACGTTCCCTCCTTCGTCTCGATCCCGAGCGTGTGAGGCGCACGTCGAGAACCACCAGGTGGGTCACTTCGCCCTGGAGGATACCCACCTGAATGGCGGCGCCGATTGCCACGACTTCGTCGGGATTGACGGAGCGGTTGGGCTCCTTTCCAAAGACCTCGCGAATCGCATCCTTCACTGCTGGCGTGCGGGTTTGCCCACCGACGGGCACGACGCTGTCGATGTCCTTCGCCTATAGACCAGCGTCACGAAGCGCGTCTCGACAGAGCTTGGCGGCGTGCTCGAGCATCGGTTGAATCATTTTCTCGAAACGCGTGCGGTCGAGCACGTGCTCAGATGATCGGGCCGCTCCGGTCGGCGGAGATGAAGGGGAGCAGGATCTCCGCCTGGGGCTGGGTCGAGAGCTCGACCTTCGCCTTTTCAGCCGCCTCCTTCAGGCGTTGAAGCGCCATGGGTCCCCGTGAGGTCGATCCCGTGCTCCTGTTGGAACTCTTCGCACGAGCCACGTCATGATGAGCTCGTCGAAGTCCTGGCCGCCCAAATAGGTGTCGCCAGCTGTGGCGAGGACCTGGAAGATGCCGTCTTGAAGCTCCAGAATGGAGACATCGAACGTTCCGCCTCCGAGATCGTAAATGGCGATCTTGCCCGACTTCCTCTCGATCATGCGTAGGCGAGGCAAGCGGCGGTCGCCTCATTCAGGATCCGCTGGACCTTGAGCCCGGCGATCGTGCCTGCGTCCTTCGTCGCTTGCCGCTGCGAATCGTTGAAGTACGCGGGCACGCTGACGATCGCCTCCTCCACGGGCTCGCCGAGATAGTCCTCGGCCGCAGACCTCAACTTGTGAAGGACGACCGCCTCGATCTCGGGCGGACTATAAACTCTGTCGTCAATCTGAATGTGGGCGTCGCCGTTGGCAGCTTCGACGATTCTATAGGGAGAAAGCCGGATGGCGGCTTTTACGGGAGCAGAGTCGAATCGTCGCCCCACGAGACGCTTGATGCTGTAGATCGTATTGTTGGGATTGGTTAATGCTTGCCGCTTCGCGATTTGCCCGAAGAGCCTTTCCCCGTTGCTGGTGAAGGCAACCACCGAAGGTGTGGTACGCGCGCCCTCTTGGTTTGGAACAACTTGCGGTGTCCCGCCCTCCATGACGACGACAACGGAGTTGGTCGTCCCCAGGTCGATTCCGATAACCTTGCTCATGGTGGTGCCACCCAAGGTGCAAGAGAAAGGCCGGAACGTGCGTCCGTGCGACGAATAGCTAGAAGTCCCCGGTCCCCAATGAGAAGTATAGAATCGTTTTCAGTAAATCTTCTCAGAGCAAGACTACGGTAACACGACCAACGTCATGGTGGCGTGTGAACATCTTCCCACTTCGAGGAGAGAAATCAGGGAAGCGCCCTTCGAGTCGGCTGCCTGGGCGCGAGTGGGCTCGAGCGTTCCGGTCGCGCGGGAGGCGCGCGCGAATCCCATTGCGACACGACGGCCGGTGGGTTAGCTTGGCGTCGTCATGAAACGCTTCAATCTCAAGAACCTCGCCGCGCTCGCTGCGCTCGCCACCGCGACGACGGGGGTAGCGTCTCCTTTCCGAGTGGGAATCCCGTTCCCCGGTTGCAGCTTCCCTCGATCGCCGACGGACGGCCGCTCTCTCTCGCCGACTTTCGCGGCGAGAAGCTCATGCTCCACGTGTGGGCCTCCTGGTGAGCGGGCTGCCGCAAGCACGTGCCCGGGTGGCACGAGAAGACGAAGGCGCTCGAGCGTGAAGGAAAGCTGCGCGTCGTCGGAATCATCGAAGAGCAGCATCCCGACCGTACGCGCCTGTTCATGCAATGGAAGGAGATGGACTTTCCGCTCCTTCACGATTCCCTCAATCTCCTCGACGTCGAGGCCGTGCCCCTCACGTATCTCATCGACGAGCGGGGTGTCGTCCGCTACGAGAAACCGAGCGACGAGGATCTCCGACTTTTCTCGCGACGGAGTACGACCGCCGACGCCGACGAGAGAGCCTTTGGACCTCGTTCCCGCGTCCGGCTCCGCTGAGCACCTCTTGCTGTGGGAGGGCGACGCTTCGGTGGGCCGCGCCATTCGTCTTCTCGAGGCGCGGGTCCAGGAGCACCCCGACGACGCCCGCGCCCATTTCCGGCTCGGAGTCGCTTATCGCCGACGCTACGACTCAGACTCGCCGGAGGCGAACGACTTCCAGAAGGCGGTCGAGCACTGGGTGAAGGCGCTCGAATCTCGATCCGAACCAGTACATCTTTCGCCGCCGGATTCAGCAATACGGTCCGAGACTCGACAAGCCGTATCCCTTCTACGATTGGGTCCCGGAGGCGCGGCAAGCCATCCTCGCTCGAGGAGAGACACCGTCCTCCCTGCGTGTGGAGCCGGCCGGGGCCGAGTTCGCGGCCCCTCTCGAGAAACTACCGGTCGATGGCAACGGCGAAGAGCCCAATCCGCAGGGCCGCATCTATCGGGATGACAAGCCGCTCATTCGAGTTGAGACCGTCGTCGTACCGAACGTCGTCGCCCCGGGCCAGGCGGTGCGGGTCCACGTGCTCCTTCGACCGGACGAGTCGGTGAAGGCCCACTGGAACAACGAGGTCGCGGACCTCGTCTTCTGGGCGAGCCCTCCCGAAGGATTTCGTGTCGACCGGCACCTTCAGCGCGTCGCCGGTCCGCGAGAGCCGGTGAGCCACGAGATTCGTCGGGTCGAGCTCGAGATCCAGACTCCGTCGGATTTCACCGGACCGCTCACGATTCCCGCGTATGAGCTCTCTACGTATGCGAGGACGTCGACGGAAGGTGCCTCTACCGTTGTCACGATCTCCCGATAACGGTTCGAGCGAAGTGAGATGCCTCGACACCGCTTCGATCAAGAGCAGACTCCACGGAAGTCCGACGAAAATCGCAGAGACCCGGATAGCTCGGAGTTGGCCGGGTCGACTGACCGCCTGTAAAAAGAGTACGACGCGGCAAGGGTGGCGAGGCGGAGATACACGCCAAGATAATCGAGCGGACCCGGTTCACACAGACCTGCGGCGTCAGCACCGAACGGCATCGAGTCTTGGCCTGCTTTTTCACGCGGCGCCAGCCCCCGCGCACCTCTTCCTCGGTCGCTTTTACCGGCCGGGCCTCCTGAATTCCTGGAAGGGATCGCCAGATCCTTCAGACTTCGTCGCGTCCGCCAACCACAATCACGAAGGCGCTGTCTTCGAGTGCCCTTACGCGATGCGAAACGTTCTTCGATAAGACCACGGCGGAGCCCGCGCGCAACGGGAGCTCGTCGCGAGACTCGTCGAAAACGAACTTCAGGCTTCCGGAGAGCACCGTTACCATGACAGGTCCGGCGTTCGCATGGTCGTGGATTTCGGCGTTCTTCCTGATTACGGTGAGAACCGCGGTCAACTGGTCTGCTCGCGCGAGCGTTCGGGCAACGCGGCCGGATTTCTGGAACGCCTCGTCTTTCATCAGCTCTTTCGCCAGCAACGTGAGGTCGAAGGGTTCGAGGCGACCCGCCTCAAAGGCAAAAGGCTGGTAGCGAGCAGGCATCAATTCTTCCTTTCGATCCGGGCGACGCTCCGTCGATCCACCGGATGCGTGATTTCGAAGCGTGCCGCGAGCTCAACTCGCGAGCGCGCGAGGGAAAAGGATGTTGTTCTCCAGATGGATGTGCCGGTGTAGAGACTCTTCGAGCGCCGGGAGGCGATGCCAGAGCGCTCGCCAGGTGTTGCAGGCCTCTTGCGGGACCTCGAAGTCGTGGGTCAACGACCGTAGGCGCCGGAGCATCTCCGCCGCCGCCTCGTGCTCCTCCCGCATCACGAAAACGGGAGCGTCGGCCATGACACCTCGACCCTCCTGGATCATCGGAAAGAGGATCTGTTCTTCCTTCGCCATATGCTCCTCGAGGTCTGCCTTCAGCGCGAGAAATACGGCCAGCACGTTGGAGAGCATCTCCGGCGCTTTGTCGCGATGGACCTCGACTACCTTTCGGGTCATCGCCTCCAGCTGCGACAACTCCTCTCGAAGCGGCTGGTGATAGGTCACCAGAATATGGGTGACGAGATCACCGAGCGGGGCTTCGTCCCATCGCTGCTCCGGCGTTTGCGCGCGATCGACTTCCTTGCTGATCTCGCCGAGCATGACGTCTGGGTCTAGCCCTTTCCGCTCGCACGCCTTGTCGAGGGAAACCGCTCCCCCGCAACAGTAGTCGATGCCATGGCGGGCAAAGACCCGGGTGGCCAGCGGTTGCTCCGCCGCAATCCGACCAACGGACTCGTTCCGAGTGATGCTCATTTCGATTTCTCCTTTTCATCATTCAGGGCTTGTGCGCGAGCCCCCCTGCCGCTCGTACCGGCCGGGGCGATCATGAGTTTCAGCGCCGAGAGCACGGCCCCCAGCTCCCTTCGGTCCGCCTTGGGCGCGAGATGGTGGACTCCTCTCATGCCGGTGAGGGCGTGGATCGTTCCCATGATGGGAACGAGAAGTACCTCGGGAGCGATATCGTCGCGGATGCTCCCGGAAGACGCACCCTCTCGAATCGCATCCAGGAGGTACCGCCGTGACCGCCGGACGAGTGCCTTGAGCGATGCCACCGAATCGTCGGGGAGCGCCATGTACGCTTGCTCGGAGCGCAAGAGCCAGGCTAGCCCGGAGTCGGAGCGCAGAAGCTCCATGCGGTTTCTCGCGAGGCCCATCAAACGCTCGAGCGGCGGCAGTGACCCGTCGGGAAAGGTCTCTTCCATCCTCGCGATGCCGTGACGGACCGTCTCGCGAAGGACCTCGTCGAGAGAGGCGAAGTGACGGAAGATGGCGCCGGTGGTGATCCCGACCTCTTGTGCGAGCGTTGCCGTCGTCAACGACGTGAGGCCCCGCTCTCCGATGATCCGCAGAACCGCGAGCGCGATTTCGCGACGCCGCTCCGAGCCGGGCTTTCTCGTTCTCACGCCTCTATAGTAAGTAAATGCTTACTTACTTGTCAACTCGCTGCTCCGAGGTATCTTCTGTTGGACCTGGGCTACGTCCAGTCCTGGCGTCGACAAAGGCGTGTCCGGAATCGTGCCCGAGGAGTTCCTGAGTACGGGGGGCGAGTCCGTCGCCCAGGATCAGATTGCCGCGGATTCCCTGGTCTCCACATCCCGACGTCCACCGGTACTCCGGATGGCCGGAGCAGCGGCTTTCGAGCTGCCGGAAGCACCGGATGTCGTCGAGCGGGACCGAGAGCTCGCCGAGCCTCTCGTAGTTCGGGTTCACGGCCCGCACTCCGGAGGTGCAGCAACGAGTACAAGAGCATCGAGGCGTGGACGATGGAAGAGGACGAACCGGTCGCGGTTCGGCCCTCACCGCGACCATGCAAGCCATCTCTCGAAGAAACGCTTCACCGAAGGCGTCAGCTTCGTGCGATTGAAGAGGTCTCCCGTCTTGCGGATGGCCTCCGCCTGCGTGGGATAGGGGTGGATCGTGCTCGCGATCGTCGCGAGACCCGCTCGTGCGTGGATGGCCAGCGTGAGCTCGCTCAGCATGTCTCCCGCGTGGGAGGCGACGATGGTGGCTCCGAGAATTTCGTCCGTCTTGTCCTTGACGTGCACCTTGACGAACCCATCGGTTTCTCCGTCCAGGATCGCGCGGTCGACGTCCGCGAGCTCCTGGACGAACGTGCGCACGGGAATCCCCCTCTCGATCGCGTCCTTCTCGTACATCCCCACGTGGGCGATCTCGGGATCGGTGTAGGTGCACCAGGGAATGGTGAGCGCGCTCGTTTTTTTCTTCATGAAGGGGAGGCCGAAGAGCGCGTTCTGGATCACGATACGCGCGAGAGCGTCCGCGGTGTGGGTGAACTTGTACGGGAAGCAGCAGTCCCCGGCGGCGTAGATGCGAGGGTTGGTCGTCCGGAGGTAGTCGTCGATCTTCACACCCCGCCTCGGGTCGAACTCCACTCCCGCGGCTTCCAACCCGATACCTTCGACGTTCGGGGCCCGGCCGACCCCCACGAGGATCTCGTCGACGGCGAGAGCGCGGCCCGCGCCTCCGCACTGGAGCTCGACGTGCTTTTCCTCCCCATGTCTCGAGACCCGAGTGATGTTGCAGCTCGAAACGATCTGGACCCCGTCCCGGCGGAGCGCGGCTTCCACCCGGGCCGCGGCGTCGGGGTCTTCCCGTATCAGAATCTGGCTCGCCGCCTCCAGGAGGTGGACCTCGGCACCGAAGCGGGCGAAGGCCTGCGACAGCTCGCAGCCAATGGGTCCGGCGCCGATCACGAGAAGGCGCTGGGGAAGCTCCGTCAAGGAGAACACGGTCTCATTGGTGAGGTACTTTGATTCTTCCAGGCCTTCGATCGGCGGAGCCGTGGCGCGCGCTCCGGTGGTGATGACGGCCTTGGAGAACTCGAGCGTCTTCCCACCGACCCGGAGCCTGTCGGGACCGGTGAACTTACCCTCGCCGATGAAGACGTCGACCCCGGCGCTCTGGTAACGCCGGGCGGAGTCGTTCTTGCTGATCTCCGCACGGAGCCTTCGCATTCGCTCCATAACCGCGGGAAAGTCGACAGCGACCTCCCCCCGCACCTCGACGCCGAACTCCCGCGCGCGCCGGAGCTGGTGGGCGACGCGCGAGGCGCTGATGAGCGCCTTCGAGGGAACGCAGCCCACGTTGAGACAGTCGCCCCCCATGAGGCCCTTCTCCACGAGCGCGACCCTGGCGCCCAGCCCCGCAGCTCCGATCGCCGAGACCAGCCCGGCCGTGCCCGCTCCGAGCGCGACGAGGTTGTAGCGGCCGCGAGGCTCGGGGTTCACCCAGTCGTTCGGATGAACGTTGCTCACGGTCTCCTGGTTGTGCTCGTCCCAGGGGTCGATACGAAAGGAATCTCGATTCGCCGGCTTCGATACGATTGAGCTATCGGCCATGGAGCTCTTGCCCCCCTTTACCTCTCCGGCTGTGTCCAGTCATGCCGCATGGTTGCTGCTCGAGCAGGCAATCGTATCGTGTTCGGGGCTTGCTCGCTGTGAAGTTCCGCACCACATCGGTCATACCAGTGGCGCCCGGACAAAGAGCGGGCGGGCAGTGGGAGATCGCGGGGGCGCCTCGTCACACCGCACGGATGATTCCCCGTCGATGCAGTCGTTGCCGCGATCTCGAGCTCGTCTGCGCAAAGCGATCGGTCGATGCGCTCTCGAGCAACAATCTCGGACAAGTGAGGTCGCGAAGCTTATCGTCGAGAGGCGTTCATTGATCCCGGGAAGCCTGGCAGAACCGACGAGTCGTTCAACGGAAAGTTTCGCAACGAGTGTTTGACCTTGGAATGGTTTCGTAACCGTCTCGAGGCTCAGGTGAGCATCGAGCGCTGGCGCCGACACTACAACGAAGAACGCCCACACATGAGCCTCGACGACCAGACCCCCGTCGAGTTCGAGGCGAAATCACTCAACCGAGCGGGTCAGTTGATAGCCCGAGGTCGTCGTTCTCCGATGACCACTGGTCCCGAGAAACCAGGCAGGTCAACACGGTAATCCCAAGCATCGCGGCTGAACTCGGACGTCGTGAGAAATATGCCCTTCTTCGCGCGTTGGCCCTGGACGCCTGATATCTGGGGTCCAGCGTTTCGCTGCGTGCGGTCTCAGATGCCGCGGACTCCCGTCCCAGTCAGAGCACGGGGAATCGCGGTACCGGCACGATGCGTTCCCGGCCGGTCCCGAGGCATTCCAGACAAACGCGCTCGTGAATACCCGTTCCCAGGCACCCGGGACACGTCTGCCGGGAAGCGCCTTTCCCATTACACGAACCGCACGTCCCGTCGGTGAAGCCTTGGCCAGCACAGCGGAGACAGTGTTCCTCGAGTATGAAGAACAGGGGCCCCGCAAGCCATGCCAACTTGAGCGACGCAAGCCGCTCGGTCACGCCGCACCCATAGCACGCGGGACACGATTCCCGACCGGACCCGTGGCACTTGGGGCATCGCCGCACGAAGGACCCCTGGGAGCCGCACGTGGTGCAAGGACCTCGAGTCCACGCGGTGCCGGCGCAGGCGCTACACCTGTTTGTCCACACTCCGCTTACAGTATACGCCTTCATCTGAAAAGCACTCGCCGCTTACGATTGTCCGCTCCTCTGCGCTCTTCTGCGCTCTGCGGACGGGGTTATAGGCGCGGCATCGCGCGAGAGGTTCACGGGTTCGGCTCGCCCGCGGGCTGGAGCCGATGCCGCTTGCACCCATCGCGTCCGACAAAACTACCTATACGCGTCGGGCTGACGCCGACCAGACCCCGCCACCTCGGCGCGCCTGGAGCAAGACGATGGGGGAGCTCCTTTTCGCATCTACGAGATCGACCCGTTGACTTGTCAGCGGTGCGCATAACGGCCGGAGATCCGCTTGCCGATCCGCGTCCCAACGGAGACGTTCGCACTGCCGACGATCGAAGGAACGACTACACCTTTCCCCACTGGCCCGCGCTGGCCAGCTGGGTGGCTGACAACTTCGGCGCCAAGAGCGCAATCCTCGATGGCGAACTCCTCTGCCTCGACGAGAGCGGACGCTCTCAGTTCTACGACCTCATGTTCCGGCGCAAGCCGCCCGTCTACTACGCCTTCGATCTCCTCTGGGTGGATGGCGCTGACCTTCGCGACATTCCGCTCTTCGAGCGCAAGGCTCTCTTGAGAGCCCGCCTCTCGGCCGAGCCCACCACCCAGATCCTCTACGCCGAGCACGTGGAGGAGCGTGGGATCGAGTTCTTCCGCAATGTCTGTGAGATGGACCTCGAGGGCATCGTCGCAAAGCGCGAGACCGCGCCGTACAAGCCGAGCACGAGGTGGATCAAGAATCAAGAACCCGAACTACAGCCAGAAGGAGGGGAGGCGGGACCTCTTCGACTCCCGGCGCTCAAAGAGCGTCGGCAAGCCAGGCTAGCTCGAGGCGATGCGACAGAGTTGGCCTGCCACTGCCGTGACAAATGGAGATCGTCACCCGAGAACAAGTTCACAACCTCTATTGGGAGCGCCCCGTCCAGCGCGTCGCCGAGAGCATGGCGTCGAAGGTCTTCATGGCATCCCGATCACCACAGCGGCAGCGAGCGCGAGCGCGAGCGCGAGCGCGTCCTCGACGAGCGCGGCCAGGTGGTCGTTTCCGAAGGCGGCTGCCATCTTCCCTCGAAGGGCCTGCCCGCCGAGCGTTCCGATCACAGCACCTCCGATCCCGGCGATCGCTCCCGGCAGGACGGACCCGGCCGATGCGCCAACGGCCGCGCCGCACAGCGCGCTCGAGACGATGCGCCCGCCGAACTGGACCGGCACGGTTCGGCTGGGAAGGGACGGCAGCTGGTCCACCACGAGCTCGAAAAGCGACAGCGCGGACCAGATCCAGCGGGCCCACGGATGACCGAACAAGAGCAGCCAGCCGCCGCTCGCTTCCAGCCCGCCTAGGAACGCAGCCCACGCCACGGCCGCCGGCGCCATAAATGTTCGCGACCCAGCTACGACCCCTATCAGCAAGGCGAGCCCCAGCGCAGCGATACTCACTGTAGTCCTCCTCCCGCCCGTGGTGTCGGGCGATGGCCAGAGGATACTCCGAGCACACGAGAATCGATTCGCAAAAAGTCCTTCTGTCGATGTGGTCTTTGCTAGGCTGAGACCTAAACCGTGTCGGAGGGTGCCCTCTCCCGTCGGTACAGCTCGCGCAAGCTATGATGTGCAAGAAAGCCGAGACCACCTGTCCATGAGCATGGGCGCCTTCTGAGGAACGCCGTCCCTGTCCGGGTGTCGAGGCGAGGGAGGTAACGCATGAATTCACGCCTTTTGATGACTTTGCAGGTCACGGTCGAGAGGCCCCAGAAGATCGGCAATGTGCCTCACGGAACGCGCGTCACCGCACCGATCGTGAGCGGCCACTTCGATGGGCCCCGGCTGCGCGGCAAGGTGCTGCCCGGGGGCGGCGATTGGACGCTTCTCCGAGGAGACGGCGTCCTCGAGCTCGACCTGCGGCTCACGCTCGAGACCGACGACGGCGCACTCATCGATATGCGGTCGTTCGGACTGCGTCATGGACCACCGGATGTGATCGCGGCGATCGGGCGCGGAGAGAAAGTCGACCCGTCGACCTACTACTTCCGTACGACGCCGCGCTTCGAGACCGGGCACCCCAAGTACGAGTTCCTGAACCGTCTTCTCGCCATCGCGAGCGGCGACAGGCGTCCCGAGGGTCCCATCTATACAATCGACGAGATCCTCTGAGACCTCCATGGACGAGCGACGAAGAAATTTGGTCAAGCTCGCCGCGTTCGCGACCCTCGCGGGACGCGCCCATGAGTCCCCTCCCGGCTCTCGCTCAATCACCCGCAGACAGGAGAACTGAAATGCGAACGCTTCCCCTGATAACGCTCCGTCTGACCACGGCACCCACGCAGAACGGGGGGGCCGGGCCCCGAGGCACGCGCGTCACCTATCCGATCACTGGTGGCTCGTTCGAAGGCGACAGGCTGCGCGGCAAGGTGCTGCCCGGGGGCGGCGATTGGACGCTTCTCCGCGGAGACGGCGTCCTCGAGCTCGACCTGCGAATCACGCTGGCCAGCGACGACGGCGCACTCATCTACATGACGTTCGAGGGGATCCGTGATGACGGAGCGCCCGGAGCTCCGTATTTTCGCACGCTTCCGCACTTCGAGACCGCCGAGCCGAAGTACGCCTTCTTGAATCGGCTGCTCGCCGTCGGCACAGGCGAGATCCGCGCCGAGGGGCCGGTTCACGTGATCGAGGAAATTCTCTGATGAGATCAAAGGGGAGTGAAAGTAGGCAAGAGAAAAGCCACTAACGACCGGACTCGCTGACTCTTCGTTGGCCTGACGTTCGTAAGCATCGGTTCAAACGCGTCCCCCTACCGCCGAAACGTAATCCCTTGACTTCGCTCTCGTGTGGCACGTTCTCCCGATGGCATATCTGACGCCGAGATGCTCGAGTATCCCCGCGACCCGTAGAACGACATCCGTCGGCCCTTTCGTGCTCACCGAGGATTCGCCAATGGTCCATAGGCTCGCTCGGCAAGCTCCGCGCCGAGGAGCATGTCGGCGAGTCGACGCCGCAGCTCTTCCTCGGAGGCGTCCGGATATCGCGCACGAAGACCCGCGAGCGCGAGCCCCCTCAGGCTCTGGTGGAGTTGGTCCGCTAGCTGCAGCTTTCGCCACCCGGGCGCCTGCCTCATCAAGTCGATATGGAAACGATGGGCCGCGGCGGCGGTGTCTCGGGGAGCCGTCATTCTGGGTCCATTCTAACCATTTTGACGCTGGTCAATCTCTTCCTTGACCTTTGAGTTGTTGTTGATTCCAAACGACAAGAGGAAGTTTGGTGCCGAAGGGGGGATTCGAACCCCCACGGGTCGCCCCACACGCCCCTCAAGCGTGCGTGTCTACCAATTCCACCACTTCGGCAACTTGGGTGGGTGCTTCGGGACCCGACGGGCCCAAAGGAGCGGACATTATAGAGACGCCGCGGCCCAACCGCAAGACAAGACGAGAATCGGTCTACTTCTTCGGTTCCTGCTGGGACGGTGCGCTCGTCGTCGACTGCGGCTGCTTTTCGGGCTCCGGGGTCGTGGCGGGAGCGGCTTCCGTTCCCTCGGGGGCGGGGGCCTCGGACTCCGGCTGCGGCGGACGGAGTCGTCGACTCTTCCGCCGGTGGCGTCGCCGGAGTGCTTCCGCCCTCGGGCTGGGTCGCCGGGGCCGAGGCCGGGGCCGTTTCCGGGACGACCGTTCGCGGCCCGGTCACGGGGCGGAGGTAGCTCAGCATGAGCGACGTCACCATAAAGAGGATGGCGGCTCCCGCCGTGATCTTCGAAAGGAGGGTCGCCGTGCCTCGGGCGCCGAAGGCGGTCTGCGAGCCGGCGCCGCCGAAGGCACTCGCGAGGTCCTGGCCCTTACCCTGTTGGGCGAGCACGACCAGGATCAGGAACAGGCACACGATGACATGCAGGATGGTGAACAGGATCGTCATTGCTTCTTACTTTCTCCGCTGGAAGCCGCAGATTCGGGTGAAGGACGCGACGTCGAGGCTCGCGCCTCCGACCAGGGCTCCGTCGATGTCGGCCTCGACCATGAGGTCGTCTACATTATCCGGTTTTACGCTGCCGCCGTAAAGGATGCGGACTTTCTCCGCCGCCTCGGCGCCGAAGAGCTTGGCCAGCTGGCCTCGGATGGACTGGTGGACCTCTTCCGCCTGCGCCGGCGTGGCGGTGCGCCCCGTGCCGATCGCCCAGATGGGCTCGTAGGCGACGACGAGCGTCTCGAGCTGACTCGCGGCCACGTCTTTGAGGCCTTCCTTCACCTGCCGGTCCACGACGACGAAGGTGACGCCCCGGTCCCGCTCCGCCTCGGACTCTCCGACGCAGAGGATCGGCGCGAGGCCATGGGCAAACGCCGCGAGCACCTTCCGGTTGGCGCTCCGATCGGTCTCACCGAAGAACTGGCGCCTCTCCGAATGCGCGATGATGACGAACGAGCACCCGACGTCTTTCAGCATGATGGGGGAGATCTCGCCCGTGAAGGCGCCTTTCTCTTCCCAGTGCATGTTCTGGGCACCCAGTTGGACGCGCGTTCCGGAGACCGCGGACGCTACCGTGCTCAGAGCGGTGAAGGGTGGTGCGAGCACCATGTCGACGTCGGCGAGCTCGCGACAACTGCGGGCGACGCCGGCGGCGAGCTCGGACGCCTCTCCGAGCTTCGTGTGCATCTTCCAGTTGGCGGCGATGAGAGGTCTACGCGGCATCGGTTAGTACCTCGACTCCGGGAAGCTTCGACCCGGCGAGAAACTCGAGTGAGGCCCCGCCCCCGGTCGAGATGTGGGTGATTCGGTCGGCGACGCCCGCCTTGTGGACCGCGGCCACCGAGTCGCCTCCACCGACGATGCTCGTCGCGTCGCTGTCGGCGACGACTTTCGCGAGATTCAGGGTTCCGCGCGCGAAGGGCTCCATCTCGAAGACTCCCATCGGTCCGTTCCAGAGAACGAGCTTCGCCGCTCGGATCTCTTTGCCGTACGCCTCGATCGTCCGAGGACCGATGTCGAGTCCCATCCAGCCGTCGGGAATCTGGTCGATGGGAAGGGTCTTCGTCTCCGCGGCCGCGTCGAAGCTCGATGCGACGATGTGGTCGCTCGGAAGCAGGAGCTTGAGGCCCGCCACCGCGAGAAGCGCCTTCGCGAGCTCGACCTTGTCTTCTTCCACGAGAGACTTTCCCGTCGCGATCCCTTTCGCGCGCAGAAACGTATAGGCCATCCCGCCGCCGATGAGGAGACGATCGACCTTCGTGAGGAGCGAGCGGACGACGTCGATCTTGTCCGAGACTTTGGCTCCTCCGAGAAGACCGACGAAAGGGTGGGGCGGAGAGGACAGAGCCATGTCGAGATAGTGGAGCTCCTTTTCCATCAGAAGCCCGGCCGCCGCCCTGGGAAAGTACTTCACCATGCCCGCGGTCGACGCGTGCGCCCGGTGCGCGGCGCCGAAGGCGTCGTTGACGTAGAGCTCCGCCACCGCGGCGAGCTTCCGGGCGAGCTCCGGGTCGTTCTTCTCTTCGCCTGGCTCGAAACGGAGGTTCTCGAGAAGGAGCGCATGGCCCTCTTGAAGAGCAGCCACCGCCTCGTCCACTTCGGGACCCACGACGTGACCGACGAAGCGAACCGGTGCGCCGAGAAGCTCCGATAGCCGCTTCGCGACGGGGGCGAGGCTCAGCTCGGGATTCGGTTTGCCCTTGGGACGGCCGAGGTGGGAGGCGAGGATGACCTTCGCGCCCTGATCCAGGGCGTAGCGGATCGTTGGAAGGGTCGCCTGAATGCGAGTGTCGTCCGTCACCTGACCGTGGTCCAGGGGAACGTTGAAGTCGACGCGGACGAAGACCCGGCGTCCCTTCAAGTCCAAATCCTGGATGCTGAGCTTTTTCATGAAAGTGCCGCCCTCGATCCTCGATGGGAGTGGAATTATAGCCCACGCGCCCGGACCACTGGAACCCGACGCCAGATATGGTGCCGTCGAAGAGGGTTGCTACCAGATCTCTCGTCCGGTAGAATCTGGCCGAGTCAGGACAGGCTCGGGTGCCCGATCGGCGGGTTAAAAGGGAACGGGGTGTGACACCCCGACGGCCCACGCCACTGTGATCGGAGAGCTTTAGCCCAAAGCCAGCGTTGGCGGCCACTTCCGGCTGGAGCCGGAGGGAAGGCGGGCGAAAAGCGCTTGATCCGTTAGTCAGGAAACCTGCCCGAGTCGAGAAGTCGGAGATCTCTTCGATGGGAAGAGTCCGGTTTCGAGGGAACCCGCCCCGAGACCTCACGCTCCGTCCGTCCTTTCACGATGGCGAGGGAGGTCCTCCATGCGCCGTTTGGTTCCATTCACCCTTTCCTTTCTTCTGTCGATTGCCGCGGTTCCCGCGTTCGCGGGGAGCCTGACCCTTCGCGTCGTCGATCCTCTAGGCGGCGGCATCCCCCGCGCCCGGCTGGAGCTCACGAGAAAAGACCTCGGCTTCGCGACGGCAGCCGCCGCGGACGATCGCGGTCTTTGCCAGCTGGCATCGATCCCGTCCGGGAGCTACCTCGTCTCGGTCTCTGCTCCCGGCTTCGCCACGCGCGTCGTCACCGTGGAAATCGAAAAGAGCGATGGCGAGAGCGCCGAGCAGGAGATACGACTCGAGATCGCCGCGGTCTCGGAGTCGGTCGTGGTGACGAGCTCCAAGACCGCGGAAAAGCTCTCCGAGATTACCAAGACGGTGAGCGTCGTCGATTCCGACGAGATGAAGTCTCGTGACGAGTACTTCCTTCCGGAAGCCATCCGAACCACGCCCGGGGTGCGGGTGGAACAGCTCGGGGGGCCGGGCGCGTTCACCTCAATCAAGATCCGCGGACTTCGTACCGAAGACACCGCCATCCTCGTCGACGGCGCTCGGCTTCGGGACCCGGCGGCTCCGCAGGGCGACGCCTCCTCGTTCATCGAGAACTTGATCACCGCCGACGTCGATCGCGTCGAGATCCTCCGCGGCTCGGGATCGTCTCTCTACGGAAGCAACGCCGGTGGAGGAGTCGTCAACATCGTGACCGCTTCGGGCGGGGGAGAGCCGCGGGGAAGCCTTCTCTTCGAGGGCGGCGGTCTCGGACTCTTCCGCGGACTCGCGGAGACTTCCGGCGGCTATCGCGATCGCTTCCTCTACAGCGTCGGCGTTCAAAACGTCCACGTGACGCGCGGAGTCGACGGTGATGACGCGATGCGCGACACCAGCGTCCAGGGCCGGGCTCTATTTCGTCTCACCCCGAGCGCGAGCCTCTCGCTTCGCGTCTTCGGAGCGGACGCCAGGCTCGCTCTGAACGAGGGCCCGGTGACTCTCGGGACGCTTCCCGCGGGTCAGATCCACGCGATTCCTCTCTCCGATTCCGAGCTCCGCCGGTTCGAGAACGGGACGCCCGTCGACCAGCTCGACATCGGAAACGCGAACTACATTCCCTCCGCGAACGATCCCGACAACCGGCGCGACTCGAGCTTCACCTCCACGCTCGTGATGTTCGAGCAGAAGCCGAGTGCCGACTTCTCCTACAGCCTCCGCTACCACGGCCTCTTCACCTCCCGGAGCTTCATCGAGGGGCCGCAGGGCACGTCACCCTACGAGCCTCTCTCGCAGACTTCCGATCTCTTCGACGGCGGAATCCAGACGTTCGGCGCCCGGGCCGACTACGATTGGGGACGACACCAGACGTTCTATGCGGGTTACGAGCTCGAGCGCGAATCGTTCCGGGACCGGAGCGTCAGCGATCCCGCCGCCTCCGGCTCTCTCACCGACGTGTCGCAGTCGAGCCACACTCTCTACGTTCAGGATCAGGCGAGACTCCTCGACGGCGCGCTCTCGATCGCGGCCTCGGCGCGCGCGCAGCTGTTCTCCCTCGACGAGCCGCGTTTCGAGCCCGCCGACGGAGCGCCTTATCAGGGCGTCTCGTTCGCCTCGCCCGACGACGCTCTCACCTACGACCTCTCGGCGGCCTACGCCTTCGTCGGGATGGGCACGAGGCTCCGCGCCCACTTTGGAAGCGGATACCGCGCGCCTTCGCTCTTCGAGCGGTTCGGGGCCTCCTATTCGACCTTCGGCTACTCCGTCTACGGCGATCCACGGCTTTCGCCGGAGCGCACGCTCACGTTCGACGCGGGAGTGTCCCAGAGCCTCTTCGCGGAGCGTCTTCGTCTGGAGGCGACGTACTTCCGCACGCGTCTTTCCGAGATCATCGTCTTCGACTTCTCCGGAGCCATCGATCCCGCGGCCGACCCCTTCGGTCGGTTTGGCGGCTATCTGTCTACGGACGGGGGATTGACCCAGGGGCTCGAGCTCGCCGGCGAGCTCACGCCTGTCCGCGGGCTCGACGTGAAGGCTTCCTATACCTACAACGACGCCGAGCCGCCGCGGGGCGTGTCTTCCGATCAGAGCCAGGCCTTCGCCATTCCCCGGCACCAGTTCTCGCTCGTCACCTCACGAAGCTTCGGCTCGCGGCTCGCTCTCGGCTTCGACCTCTATGCGTCGTCGAGCTATCTCGCCCCCGTCATCGACCTTTCGACGTTCGCGAGCCGCGTCTACCGCTTCGACGGCTTCGTCAAGGCCGACCTCGTCGCGAGCTACCGACTGCCGCTCGGGACGACGAGCCTGCGCTTCACCGCCAAAGTGGAGAACCTCTTCGACGAAGTGATCCACGCGAGCGGATACCGGACGCCCGGCCGCTACGCGCTCATCGGCGCCTCTTTCGAGTTCTGAGCAGGTGCACATGATTCTTCTGGCCGCGGTCCTCGCCGCCGTTCTCCAGCCGGCGCCGGCGCCGCAGCGCATCATCTCTTTGTCTCCGAACGTGACCGAGATCCTCTACGGGATCGGCGCCTTCGATCGGGTCGTCGCGGTCTCGACGTTCTGCGACTATCCGCCGGAAGTGGAGAAGCTTCCTCGAGTGGGAGGGTGGACCAATACCAACCTGGAGCAGGTGCTGTCTCTCAAACCCGATCTGGTGATCCTCACCGACGCGCAGGCGCCGCTGGTGGAAGACCGTCTTCGGTCTATCGGGATCCATACGCTTTCGGTCCAGAGCCAGACCCTCGAGGACATCTTCGCCGCCGTCGAGGTCATCGGGAAGGCGGTGGGGAACAGCGCGCGGGCGGCGGCGCTCGTCGAGGAGATGCACGCCGAGCTTCACGACGTGTCGGAGAAGACCGCGGGGCTCCCGCGGCCGAGCGTTCTCGTCGTCGTCGACAGGCTTCCGGGAACGCTTCGCGACGTCTACGTCGCGACCGGCAACAGTTATCTGACGAGCCTGGTGACGATCGCGGGAGGGACGCCCATCACCCCCGAAGCGTCGCACGATTACGTTCGCATCAGCAGCGAGGCGCTCGTGTCGATGGATCCGGAGGTCGTCTTCGACATGGTGCAGGCGCTCAACGCTCCCGTCGCCGTTCCCGGAATGAGCGAGCTCGCCGAGGACCCGAACGCCGTCTGGCAGACGGTACGGATCCGGGCGGTGAGGGACCATCACGTCTATTCGCTGACGGACAAGCGCCTCGTCCATCCGTCTCAGTTCGCGATTCGCACCGCGCGCGAGATGGCGACCCGCATCCATCCCGAAGCGTTCACCGAGAAAAAATGACGACCGACTTCATTCTCGAAGCCGAGGGACTCTCGTTCTCGTACGGTACGTCCGCCGTTTTGCGGCAGCTCTCGATCTGAGGCTTCCCGCCGGGAGCTTCTGCGGGCTCATCGGGCCCAACGGGTCGGGAAAGTCCACGCTTCTTCGCGTTCTCGCCGGCGTTGTCTCCCCGTCCGAGGGGAGGATCGAGCTCCAGGGCCGCTCGCTCGCCTCGATTCCTCCGCGGGAGCGAGCGACCTCGATCGGGTACGTTCCCCAGCAGCAGCGGAGCGTCTTTCCTTTCACCGCGCTCGAGGTCGTCTTGACGGGGAGAACCCCGTACACGTCGCGGTTCCGGTTCGAGAGCGAGAAGGACCGGGCGATCGCGCTCGGCGCCCTCGAGGATGTCGGGGCCGCTCACCTCGCGGCTCGTCCCATCACCCAGCTCTCGGGCGGCGAGCAGCAGATGGTCTCGGTGGCGCGGGCTCTCGCGCAGAACGCGTCGCTCCTGCTCCTCGACGAGCCGGCGGCGGCGCTCGATCTCAAGCATCGCGCCAAGCTCGCCGGGTCGCTCCTGCGCCTCCGCAAGGAGCGCGGTCTCTCCGCCCTCGTCGTCACCCACAATCTCCAGAGCCTCGAGTCCAGCTTCGACCGGCTCTTCGTCATGCGCGAGGGACGAATCGTCGCCGAGGGAACGCCGCGAGAGGTCCTCCGCGAAGAGGTTCTCGCCCGGGCGTACGACGACCCCGGCGTTCGAACGGGCGAGATCGCCGGGCGCATCTTCGTCTGGTCGGAGTGGTAATGGCATGGCGTTCGCTTCCGCCCTTCCCGCGAAGCGTCTCGCCTGGGCCCTCGCCGCCCTCCTGGTGCTGCTCGTTCTCGTCGATGTCTTCGCGCTGTCGACCGGCTATCAGCACATTTCCTGGAGCGATCTCTCGTCCGATCCGACGGCGCGCACGATCTTGTTCCGCCTTCGGTTTCCGAGAATCCTCCTCGCGATGATCGTTGGAGGGTCGCTATCGGCCGTGGGGGCGGCGCTCCAGGCGCTCTTCCGGAATCCGCTCGCCGAGCCGTTCACGCTCGGAGTCTCGGGCGGCGGCGCTCTGGGCGCGAGCGTGGCCATCGCCTTCGGTTTCGGAGCGAGCGTCGCGGGCGTTCCCATGGTGTTCGTCTCCGCCTTCCTGGGCTCGGCTCTCTTCGTCGCCATCGTCTATCGCCTCGCCTCCTCGGGCCCGATTTTCTTCCCGGAGCCCTCCTTCTCGCGGGGGTCGTTCTGAACCTCATCGCCGGTGCGGGTGTTCTCGTGATCCAGTTCGTCACCGACTACACCCGCGCGCTCCAGATCCTGCGGTGGATGGTGGGGACTCTCGACGTCGTGGGGCTGGATCTCGTCTGGCGCATGCTCTTGTTTCTCGTTCCCGGCATGCTCCTGCTTCTCGCGATGACGCGAGACCTTCATCTCATCGCCATGGACGACGAGGCTGCCGCCGCACTGGGTGTGAACGTCCGGCAAGTGGAGCGCACGGTCTACGCGGCCTCGTCTCTCGTCGTCGGGGTGACGGTCGCCGTCGCCGGTCCGATCGGGTTCGTGGGGCTCATCGTGCCCCACGCGGTGCGGCTCTTCCTCGGGGAGGACTTGCGCATCCTGATTCCCTGTTCGATGCTTCTCGGTGCCGCGTTTCTCGTCGCTGCCGACACGCTGGCGCGCACCATTCTGGGAGCGAGCGAGCTTCCGGTGGGTGCGGTGACCGCGCTCGCCGGAGGACCGCTCTTTCTCGCGCTCTTGAGCCGGCGCAGCCGGTATACCGCGATTTGAGGAGTTGGAAAATGAGTATCTCGACGAAGACAGGTGATGCCGGAAAGACCGCTCTCGTGGGAGGAACGCGGGTCTCGAAGGCCGACCCCAGAGTGGAAGCCTACGGAACGCTCGACGAGCTCTCGTCGGTCATGGGCTTCGCCCGATCGATTTGCCCGATCGAGAAGATTCGCGAAGAGACGAAGGCGATCCAGAAAGAGATCTTCACGGTGAGCGCGAGCCTCGCGAGCGATCGCGTGAAGGAGAGGTCGAGCCACGTGACCGCGGAGATGGTCGAGGCGCTCACCCGGCAGGTGGAAGAGATCGAGGCGATGGAGGGGATCCTGGGCGATTGGGCGCTTCCGGGTGAGGACAGCGTGTCCGCCGCCTACGACGTCGCCCGCACCGTGTGCCGACGCGCCGAGCGCTCGATCGTGCGCCTGCAGGACGCGGGCGAGGCCGTCGATCCCCTCGTTCTCGCCTACGTGAACCGGCTCTCCGATCTCCTCTGGCTCTTCGGCCGCTTCGTGGAAAAGGAATCGGGAGTCGACGCCCGTCTTCGAGACGGCGAAAAGGGCGGGCCCAACTGGTCGCGCGCCTGGTAGCGCGGGGCATCTCGTGGAGATTCCGAAGATCGCGCCTCCGGACCCGGCGTTCCGGGAGCGAGCGGAGTCTCGTCAGCGGGAGCTCACCAAGCCTCCGGGAAGCCTCGGCAAGCTCGAGTCGATCGCGGTTCGGCTCGCCGGCATCCAGCGGAAGGACGCGCCCGTCTCGTTCGGGCGGCGCATCGTCATCTTCGCCGCCGACCACGGTGTCACCGAAGAGGGCGTGAGCCCCTATCCTTCGGCGGTGACCCGACAGATGCTCGGAAACTTCGCCGCGGGCGGAGCCGCGATCAATGCGCTCGCGCGCGCGGCGCAGGCGGACGTGCGCGTCGTGGACGTGGGTGTCGGCCAGGGGACGAGAAACTTCGCTCGCGAGCGGGCGATGACGGAGGACGAGTGCCGGCGCGCGCTCGAGAGTGGACGAAACGAGGCGCGATCGGCGGCCGAAGAGGGAATCGCCCTCGTCGGCCCGGGCGAGATGGGCATCGGAAACACCTCCTCGGCGAGCGCCATCACCGCGGTCCTCACGGGGTCGCCGCCCGACGCGGTCACGGGACCCGGTACCGGTCTCGACGAAGCGGGACGGCGGCGCAAGGTCGACGTGATTCGAAGAGCGCTCGACCTCCATGCCCTCTCGGCGGACGATCCGCTTCACGTGCTTCGCGCGATCGGCGGGCTCGAGATCGCTTCTCTCGTGGGGTTCTCGCTCGAGGCGGCCGCCCGCCGGCTCGCGATTGTCGTCGACGGGTTCATCGTCACCGCGGCGTTCGCGCTCGCGGCGAGACTGGCTCCGGAAGTTCTGGAGTACGCCTTTTTCTCCCACCTCTCGGCGGAGCCGGGGCATCGCGCTCTGCTCGAATCTCTCGCGGGAGAACCGCTTCTCGACCTCGACCTCCGTCTCGGGGAGGGGACGGGCGCGGCTCTCGCCATGCCGATTCTCGGAGCGGCGGTGGCCGCCCACAACGAGATGGCGACCTTCGTCAGCGCCGGCGTCTCCAAAGCGCTCCCGTCGTCGTGAAGGAGTCTCGAGGGTGTTGAGGTGACCCGTCTTCTCGGGGCCGTCGCCTTCCTCACGAGAATACCGGTGCCCCGGCGGTTCCAGGGTCGAGACGTGGGACGGGCCGCGCTCTTCTTTCCTCTCGTGGGAGCGGGAATCGGAGCGGTGCAGCTCTGTGTTTTTCGCTTTCTCGCCCCGCGGCTTCCCGCGCTCGTGACCGCGGTCCTCGTCGTCACCGTCTCCGCCTGGATCACCCGGGGCCTTCATCTCGACGGTCTCGTCGATTTCGCCGACGGCCTCGGAGGCGGGTCGACGAGAGAAGATGCGCTCGCCATCATGCGCGACCCACGAGCGGGCTCTTTCGGCGTCGTGGCCGTCGTCCTCGTTCTCGCGGCGAAGGTCGCGGCCATCGGGGCGCTCGGCGCACCGAAGGATCTCGTGCTCGTGCTCGTGCATCGCGCCGGCGCTCGCGCGGTGGGCGATCGTCCCCGCGAGTCTCGTATGGACGTACGCGCGGGTAGGCGGTGGTCTCGGCTCCACCGTGACCGACCACGTGGGAGTGGTGGAGCTCCTGGGAGCGACGATTCTCTCTGGAGCGCTCGTCTGGGCCCTCGCTCCGAAGGCGGGCCTCGTTTCTTGGGGTGCGGTCCTTCTCGTGACGCTCGTGACGGGGTCGGTCTCGAAGCGTCGTCTCGGCGGGATCACGGGAGACGTTCTCGGAGCAAACGTGGAGCTCGCCGAGGCGAGCGCCCTCGTCGCGGCGGTGCTCCGCTGAACGGGATCGCGAACGGGAACGGAACGGAGTCTTTCTTTGCTGACCCTGGTGATCGGTGGCGCGAGGAGCGGAAAGAGCCGTTTCGCACAGACTCTCTGTACCGCTAGCTCGCGCGTGGTATTCGTCGCCACCGCCGCTCCGGACGAGGATGACGAAATGATGGAGCGCGTTCGCCGCCACCAGGCCGAGCGGCCCGCTCACTGGACGACGATCGAAGCGCCGCTCGAACTCGTCTCCACGATTCGAAGCGCTGCGCCGAGAGACGCCGTCGTTGTCGTCGATTGCGTGACGTTGTGGATCTCGAATCTCATGTTCCGCGATCGGGAGCTCGAACGTCCGTCGAGAGAGGAGCGGATTCTCGCGGAAGTGAAAGCTCTCGCGGGATTGCTCGGCGAGCGCCAGGCGGTCGCGGTAACGAACGAGGTGGGAGAGGGAATCGTTCCCGAATCATCCGTCGCTCGTGAGTTTCGCGACGTTCAGGGGCGGGCGAATCAGATTCTCGCGGAGGCGGCGGCGCGCGTCGTGCTGATGGTCGCGGGCCTGCCGATAGCGGTGAAGCCGGTGAAGCCGGCAGGGTGCTGAAAAACTCATTTGCACCCTGCGCGAGCGGAGCGAGCACGGCCCGCATGGGCCGACGACACAAGACGCTGTGGTGGGTCGGGCCCCACGGCACTGATGCACTCGTTAGCGCTCGTTGCGTCGCAAAAGTTCGCCGAGGCCCTCCGTGTCGAGATCGGCGTCCTCCGTCCGTTTCCGTCTCGGTAACGATGCCGCGACCGTCGGCGCGAAGGGATCGTCGGCCTCGATTACCGGAGGCGGATCGGTTGATGGCGCCGGGTTTCCGAACGGGTCGCCCATCGCGAAGAGCTCCATCCCGCTCGGGGCGGGAGGCGTCGGCTCGGGCGTGACGAGATCTCCCTCGACGACGGGCATGGCCTCGTGCGTCTCGACGGCCACCACCGCCGGCGCGGGCTCCGTTGCCGGCGATGGAGGCTCCGGGTCCGTTGCAAAGGAGATGGCACTCTCGGAGAGCGCGAGATCCTGGAACGAACCGATCCCCTCGTCGCCGGAATTCGAATCCGGCGCGGCACCGATCGGCGCGGGTGTCTCGGGGAATACGGGAGGGTCGAAGGCGACGCGGGTCTCGATGCCTTTCGGAGTCGGCGGGCCGGGAGGCGCGACCGAGGGCATGGTAGTCGGCGCCGTGGTCGCGGACTCCACGGCGTAGTCGAGCGACAACGAGGCGAAGCTGGACGAAAGGTCGCTCGGGAACAAGTCTTCGTAGGAATCGACGGCGATTTTTTCCTCCACCGAGCTCGCTGGGGACGGCGGCAGTTCGAGAGCGCTCGCGCCGGCGAAAAACTGCGTGGAAGTGGAAGCGTTCGACCCCGTCGGCGGTGTCGGCTCCGAGCCCGCGTCGAAACCCTCGTAGCGTTCGCCGCCGTCGTCGAGGATCGCCTCCATCATTTCGCCCGTCTCGCCCGTCGAGGGCGTGGCCGACTGCGACTGCGACTCCGACTCTGGATCGGCTCCCTCGCTGGCTCCTCGCGCGAAGAAGGCGCGACGTACATCTGGGTATGGAGGAGATCGTTGGGAATGGGTTTCGGAGCGGCGACCGATGGGATCGTCTTGACCTGGCTCTGCGACGGGTCCGCCACCGCCGGTTTGGCTGGGCGGGGCGACGGCGAGGAGATCGCCATTTGCGTCTGCGCGAGCTCCTCCGGCGGGCGTCGAGGCGCTTTTGGCTTCGGAGCCGCCGGCGCTTTGGTCGAGGCAGTCACCTGGGTCTGAACGAGATTCTGGGGAACGGGAGGCTTGGCGGGCGCCGTCGGCGTGGGGGCAGCGACCGGAGATGGCAAGGCGACGTCGAGCACGGTCGAGCTCAGAATCGGGCCGAGCGGCGGCCACCGGTTCACGTTCACGAGCTGGCGTTCCCGTCGGCGGCATCGACGGAAAGTCCTCTTCGGTCGCGGCAATCGCGGCGATCTCCGCAATCCGATCCACATCGGGCTCGGCGTCGGCCTCGTCGCTCGAGTAAGCGGGCTCCTCCACCTCCACCACGGCATCTGCTTCCGCGGACTCGACCCAGCCGAGAGCGCGAAAGATCCAGAGGTACCGGCACGCGTTGAAATCGGGCATCCTCGCTCGGGTGCAGATGTCGGCCACCGACACGGGCTCTTTCAGCAGCGAGAGCAGCTCTTCGACATCCTCTGCGAGCTCGAGCCGCTGCCATTCCTCCTCGAAGCTCTCGACCGCCCGGTAGACGGAGTCGAGATCGCCCACTCCCCTCGAGATCCGGCGCCAGCTCTCGACGGACTGAACGCCGTCGAGAAGCAGCTGCGCTACCGGCATGTCGAGCGTGATCGACTCTCTTCGCGAGAGCTCTTCTTCCTTGAAGCCGTACCACGTCTCCGTTCGCCGGAACAATCCGAGAATGATGGAGCGGACTTGACCCACGACCGCCGGCACGAGCTCCTTCGGCCCGAGCACGCCCTCGGCGACGAGCAGAGCGCCGAGGCGTTTGCCCGGTTCGACGAGTTGCGAGACCTGGGTGAAGTCCTGAAGCGAGATCTTTCCGATGCGGAGCAGGTACTGGCCCAGACCGTCGTCGTCCGAAGAGGATTCGGCGAATACGATCTTGCCCTCTTTGACGTAGAGGGTCTTGTCCGCCTCGGCGTTGGAGAACAGGAGTCTACCGGTTTTTCCGGAGCGGCTCACGGCAAGGAGCAGATCGGGAAGATCGTGCTCGCCGGTCCAGCAGTTCAAGACTCCTTCGAAGGGGATCCTCTCACTCGCAGACATGAATCTCCTCGCAAATACAAAAAGTGCGATTCGATTGGGGGATGACAGTTCATTATACGGTATGGATCGGGGAGGGAAAAGCTCTTCGCACCACAAACTCGTATGTCGATATGAAGACGGAGCGACTCGACCCGGAGCATTGAAACAAAAGGGCGCACTCAAGCGATGAGAACTGTGGGACTCCACCCACGCTAGGAAATGCCGAGGATCTGGTCCAGGTTCATCGGGATACGAACGGTGAACGTCGTGCCAACGCCCACCTCACTCTCGACGTCGATCCGTCCCCGATGGTCCTGCATGATTTGATAGCAGATGGACAGACCGAGCCCGGTTCCCACCCCGACGCCTTTGGTGGTGAAACCGGGGTCGAAGATCCGGGGGATGTTCTCGGGAGGGATTCCGATCCCGTCGTCGGCGATGGAGACGAACACCATCCCGTCCTCGATCCCGGTACGGATACGGATGATTCCCTTGTCGCGTATCGCCTGACGGGCGTTGTTGATGAGGTTGAGAAATACCTGGTTGAGGCGGCTGGGGTAAACGGCGACGGGAGGGAGCTCTCCGTACTCGCGCACCGTTTGGATGTTGTGCTTGATCTCGTGATGGACGAGGGTGAGCGTATCCTCGAGCCCTTCGTGAATGTCGACCTTCTTGAGCTCTGCTTCGTCGAGCCGGGCGAAGCTTCTGAGCCGTCTCACGATCTCGCCCACCCGCGAGGCACCCGAGCGGATCACCTGGTTGGCGTCATCGATCACGGTCAAGAGGGCCTTCAGTTTGTCGTCGTTGTCGAGGATATCGGGGTCTTTCGACTTCAGGTGCTCTTTCAGCTTGCCGATCGCCCGCAGCAGGGTATCGTGCATGCTGGTCATCGCCCCGACCGGGGTATTGATCTCGTGCGCGATTCCCGCGACGAGGCCGCCCAGGGACGCCATCTTTTCCGACTGGACGAGGTAGGCCTGGGCCTGCCGGAGCTCGAGGTTGGCTTCGGCGAGATCGTTCAGTGCTTTTTTGATCGCGGTGATGTCGCGTCCCATGGTGACGAACAGATCCAGGTTCCCGTGCTCGTCATGAATGGGGAAAATGGTCGCGTGGACGGGAATCCGTTTACCGTCTTTCCTGACGCCCTCGAGCTCTCCCTCGTACCGGCCGGTCCGCGCGATGGACTCCCGCACTTCGGATGCCTTCTCCGGCGGGAGCAGATCGTAAACCGTCATGTGGGCGACGTCTTCGTCGGTGAATCCGGTGCGCTCGCGGTGCGCCGGATTCCTCTCCAGGATCCGCCCCTCGGCGTCGATCACCATGATGACGTCGATGGAGTGTCGGAAGACCTCGTGGTAGAGGCGGAGCTTTTCCTCGAGCTCCTTGCGGCGGGTGATGTCGATGAAACCGCCGAGGGCGACCTCTTCTCCCGCCATCTCGGAGCAGGCGAGCGAGAAGACCGTCCAGATCGGCGTCCCGTCGGCGCGCTTGATCCGCAGCTCGAGATCGGTGATCGATCCGTCCCGGCGGAGCCGCTCGAGAACACCCGCCCGCTCCGCCGGGTCGTAGTAGAAGTCGACCGTGCGCCGGTTGCGGACCTCCTCGGGATCGAGGCCGACGATCTTTGCCAGGTGGCGGTTGGCGTAGAGGATCTTGCCGTCCTCGAGCCGCGAGATGATGTAAGGAACGGGCACGGTCTCGACGAGGCGTAGGAGCTGCTCGTCCGCCTCCCGCTGCCAGCGATGGAGGCGGGCGAACTCCAGAGCTTGGTGAACGGCAATCTCGAGCTCGTCGACGCTCACCGGTTTGATGAGGAACCGGTGCGCTCCTTCCACGATCGCCTGGACCGCGAGCGGAATCGACGGATGGGCGGTGAGAAGGATGAAGGGAACGTCGGGGTCCTGGCGGTGGGCCTTATCGAGCACCTGGAGCCCGTTCATGTCGGGCATGTTGAGGTCGCACAGGACGACGTCGGGTTTCTTGCCGAGAAGACCGAGCCCGTGCTCTCCGGACTCGCCTTCGAAAACGATGAACCCCCGCTCTCGCAGGTTCGCGGCGAGGGTCGTCCGCTGCTCGGGATCGTCTTCGATGTAGAGAACCTTTACTTCGGCCATCGCGACTGGGCCCTGAGGAGCCGCGTCCGTCCTCGCGAAGCCTACCCCCGGCGAAACGCGAGGTCTAGAGGCCTTGGGCACTAATGTAGTGGATGAGATCGATCACCCGGCAGGAGAATCCCCATTCGTTGTCGTACCATGAGAGCACTTTCACCGCGTCTCCGGAAACGACTTTCGTGAATGGAGCATCGACGATTGAGGAGTGCGGGTTACCCCGGAAATCGATCGACACGAGCTCCTCGTGTGAGACCGCGAGGATACCCTTCAGGCTCGTGCTCGCCGCTTTTTCGAGCGCGCCGTTCACCTCGTCCGCGGTGACTTTTTTGCCGAGAACCGCCGTCAGATTGGTCAACGACACGTTCGGAGTGGGAACCCGTACCGAGATTCCGTCGAGGCGTCCCTCGAGGGCGGGCAGGACCTTGGTGACCGCGATGGCCGCGCCGGTCGTCGTGGGGATCATGGAGAGGGCCGCGGCACGTGCCCGCCGGAGATCCTTATGCGGGAGATCGAGGAGCTTCTGATCGTTGGTGTAGGAATGGATCGTGGTCATGAGCCCCTTCACCAGGCCGAACTCCTCGTGCAGGACCTTCGCCAACGGGGCGAGGCAATTGGTGGTGCACGAGGCGTTCGAGAGAACGTGGTGCTTGCCGGGGTCGTAGCTCTCTTGATTCACCCCCATCACGATCGTGAGGTCCTCGCCTTTGGCGGGCGCGGAGATGATGACCTTCTTCGCGCCGGCGGCGAGATGCTTCGCGGCGTCGTCCCGCTTGGTGAAGAGGCCCGTCGACTCGATGACGATGTCGACGCCGAGGCTCTTCCACGGCAGGCTCGCGGGATCCCTTTCCTTCAGGACCTTGAACTTCTCCTTGCCCGCGACGATGGTGTCGCCTTCGGCGTGCACTTCTTCGGGGAGGTTTCCGAGGACCGAGTCGTACTTCAACAGATGCGCGAGCGTCGCCGCGTCGGTGATGTCGTTGCAGGCGACGATGTCGATGTCGTCCTCGTGAAGGGCGGCACGGAACACGTTCCGTCCGATGCGGCCGAAGCCGTTGATTCCAACCTTGATTGCCATTCAGGAACTCCCCTTTCGCTGAATCGATGCGGGAACGGGGCGATGAATCGATTGCGGGCAAAGACCGCGACAAAGAGTATACGGTTCGCCTTCCGGGGGGTCAAGGCGACTCTAAACGGCTTGTTTTCAAACGATTCCGATTCGGATGCGTTGACACCTCCTCGAGCGGACCTTATAGTCCGCGATCGACCGTGCATGTATCTTCTTTATAGCTTCCTCTACGGGTGCGCCCTGGTTC
Source organism: uncultured Acidobacteriota bacterium (assembly GCA_963815675.1). GTDB lineage: Bacteria > Acidobacteriota > Vicinamibacteria > Marinacidobacterales > SMYC01 > CAWFHP01. Next base: position 184,885 of record CAWFHP010000010.1, read on the forward strand.
TCGGAGCTCCGTTTTTCCTTCTGCGGAGCCTGCGAGAGCCGGGCTTCGGGAAGGGCTTCATCGAGCGGTTCGGATTCGGACGGGCCCGGGTGAATCCCGAGGCGGAGCGGTCGATTCGGGATCCACGCCGTCTCGGTAGGAGAGGTCATCGCCGTGCGGCCGCTCGTCGCCCGTCTGAAGCGGGCCTTTCCCCGAGCGCGGATCGCGCTCTCGGTGACGACGCCCACGGGGCGCCGGGTCGCCGAAGAGAGGCTCGAAGGCGTCGATGACCTGTTCAGCTGCCCGTTCGATCTGGCCCTCGTCGTGCGCGGAGCGATGCGGCGCGTGAGACCGCTCGCCGTCGTGGTCGTCGAGACGGAGATTTGGCCGCACCTTCTCCGGGAAGCGCACCGGGTGGGAGCGGCGACTCTTCTCGTGAACGGGCGCATCTCCGACCGCTCGTTTCCCCGGTACCGGAGGATCCGCTACTTTCTGAAACGCTATCTCGCCGAGATCGATCGTTTCCTGATGCAAAGCGAGCTCTACGCCCGCCGCATCGAGGAGCTCGGGGCCTCGGCCGGCGCGATACGAGTCGTGGGGAGCCTCAAGTTCGACGCCGATGCCGGTTCCGACGGCCCGGTGGATTGAACGTCGCGTGTCACTCCCGAGGGGCGACGGGTTCTCATCGCCGGGAGCACGCTCGACCCCGAGGAGGGAATCCTCCTGTCGGTCTTCGAGCGCCTCCGAACGTCGTGGCCCGAGCTCTTCCTCGTGCTCGCGCCCCGCCACCCGGCTCGTTTCGAGGAGGTCTATGAGCTCGCGACGGCGCGGGGCTTTTCCGTCGCGCGCCGCTCGAAGCCGCAAGCCGCTCCGCCGGATGCCGACGTGCTCGTCCTCGACACCCTCGGCGAGCTCGGCTCGCTCTATGCGGAAGCGGAGGCCGTGTTCGTCGGAGGGAGCCTCGCGACCTGGGGAGGGCACAACATCATCGAGCCGGCCTCGAAGGGAAAACCGGTGCTCTTCGGACCTCACATGCAGAACTTCGCCGACATCGCGCGGCTGTTTCTCGACGCCGATGCCGCCATACAGGTCGCGGACGAGAAAGACCTCGAACGAGCGCTCCGCGAGCTATTCGAGGACCCCGCGAAGCGTACCGAGCTCTCGCGGAGGGCTCGGCAGGTCGTCGAGCGCAATCGCGGAGCCGCCGACCGAACGGTGGCGTCGTTGGAAGAGCTCCTCAGGTGACGGCCGGCGAAATGGGTCGACTGCTCCTGCCTCTCTCGTGGGTCTATGGGGCGGCGGTCTCGTATCGGAACCGCCGCTACGATCGAGATTCGATCGCTCGCCGGGAGGCTTCCGACGTCGGTTCTGAGCGTGGGGAATCTCACGACCGGCGGCAGCGGCAAGACCCCGCTCGTTGCGTCTCTGGCGCGAGAGCTCCTCGCGCGAGGGCTCCCCGTCGCCGCGCTTTCCCGAGGCTATGGACGGCGCTCCCGCGCTTCCTTCGTTCTTGTTTCCGACGGAGCGCGGATTGCCGCCGCGCCCGAAGAGGCGGGCGACGAGCCGTACGAGCTCGCGTCGAGCGTACCTGGGCTCGCCGTCGCCGTCGGGCCCGACCGCGTGGACGTCGGGCGACGGCTTCTGGCCGCTCTCGGACCTCACGTTCTGCTGCTCGACGACGGGTTTCAGCACCGTCGCCTCCATCGCGACGTGGACCTCGTCTGCCTCGATGCCGACGAGCCGGAGTCGTCTTTCCGGCTCCTTCCCGCGGGACGGCTCCGGGAGCCCGCCTCCAGCCTCGCTCGTGCCGACGCCCTCGTCTGGACGCGGTGGCGCGAGGGACGTCCCTCCGAAATGCTCCGGACGCTCGTCGCCGATGCCGCGGGACGGGACCTCGTCGAGATCCGGACCCGGCACCGCCTGTTAGGGTTGACGCGGGTCGACGCCGCTCTCGATCTCCGATCACACGGAGTCGCTCGATGCCGACGCGCTCGGAGACGAGCCGGTCGGAGTCCTTCTCGGAGTGGCGCGGCCCGAGAGAGTGCTCGAAGCGCTCACACCGACGGTGGTGTTTCGCGCCCTCAGGCCCGATCACCACTGGTGGGAGGCTTCCGAAGTCAGGGCGCTCGCCGAGCCAGGCAAAACGGAAAGGGGCGAAGGCCCTTCTCACGACGAGGAAAGACGCGGTGAAGATGCTCGGGTGGTGGGAGTCGGGCGGCGGGCTCGCGATTCCTCTTTACGCGCTCCGGATCGAGACGGAAATCGTGGACCGGCCCGCTCTCACCGCGCTTCTCGACCGGCTCTCTCCGCCCTGAGCGATTTCTCCGGCAGTGAGCTTCGGTGTATCCTTACCCGTTTGGGTGACGTTGCGAGCAGGATCCGATGAAGCATCGAATCGAGTACGCGTTTGCCCGGATCGCGAGCGCGTTCGCACGCCTGCTTCCGCGAAAGGCGCGGCTCGCCATCGGCCGGGTGCTCGGAAGCCTCGTCTTCACCCTCGACCGGCGCCACCGCGAGATCACCATGCAGAACGTCGATCTCGCTTTCGGCGACGAGAAGACGGCGGAGGAAAAGCGGGCCATCGCCCGAGGTGCCTTCCGCCACTTCGGCGCCATGCTCTTCGAGATGATGACCATTGGACGCCCCGGCCGGCGCGATCTCGAGCCGCTCTTCGAATTCGAGGGGGTCGAGCACGTCGACGCGGCGCAACGCCGCGGCAAGGGGACGATCCTCATCGCCGCCCATTTTGGGAACTGGGAGCTCCACGCGATCGCGCACGGGTATCTCGTTGGAAAGCTCAACCTCGTCGCCCGCGAGCAGGACAACCTCTACCTCAATCGGTGGCTCGAGGAGATCCGGAAGATCTCGGGAAACGACATCGTCTACAAGCAACGTGCGCTCCGGCAGATGCGCCGACTGCTGCGCGATGGTGAGGCCATCGCCTTCGTGACCGACCAGAACGTCCACCTCGAGGATGCCGTCTTCGTCGACTTCTTCGGAAGGAAAGCGGCGACGACTCCGGTGGCGAGCTGGTTCGCCCTCAAGACCGGCGCCGCGCTCGTTCCCGCGTTCTGCTATCCGCTGCCCGACGGCCGCTATCACGCCGTGTACGAGCGGGCGATCGACTGCGAGCGCTACCGCGACGTCGAGCCGGCCGAAGCCGTCGTCGCTCTCACCCAGGAGCTGGCCGCGGTCCAGGAACGCTATATCCGCCAGCACCCCGACTGCTGGCTGTGGATGCATCGCCGCTGGCGGACACGGCCTCCCGAGGAAACGGAACGCTCGGCCGCGCGCGCGGTCGGCGTTTCGGCGGAACGAGTCGAGGAGGCCGCTCTACCTTGAGCGCGCTCCTGCCCCCCCGCGCGACGCCGGCCAAGCGGCAGCGAGCATGAGCCGCGAATCCATCCTCGTCTATGCGCCGAGCTGGATCGGAGACGCCGTCATTTCGCTCGGCGCCGTTCGGGCCTTGAGAAAGGCTCGTCCCGACGCCCGCATCTCCGTCCTGGCGCGGCCCTGGGTCGCGGAGCTCTACGAGGGGGTGTCGGAGGTGGACGCGCGTCTGTCCTATGACCCGAGGGGCGCCGAGCGCGGCATCCGGAGCCTCGTCCAGGCAACGGCGCGCGCGCGGGCGGAGCGTTTCGACGTCTGCCTCCTGCTTCCGAACGCGTTCCGCGCCGCCGCTTTCGCCCGGCTCGCGGGTGTTCCCGAGCGCTGGGGCTACGCGACCGAGAGTCGCGGGTTTCTGCTCACCCGCAGGGTTCCACCGGCGCCGCGTCCCTTCGGACGTCACCAGGCCTACTACTATCTCGAGCTCATGAGCGGGCTCGGCTTCGAGACGGGCGAGCCCGACCTCCGGCTTCATCTTCCCGCGTCGATGCGCTCGGCAGCCCGGGAGCTCCTCGTCTCGGCGGGCTGGGACGGGCGATCGAGTCTCGTGGGCGCTCATCCCGGCGCCACCAACAGTCGATCGAAGATGTGGATGCCTTCGCGTTTCGCCGAGGCGCTGAGCGAGATCGCCGCCGCGACCGGCGCCCGGGCGGTGGTGCTCGGGGGGCCGCGCGACCGGCTGCTCGCGGACGAGGTCGCCTCCCGACTCGACCGACCGCCCATCCGGCTCGAGGGCAGGACGACGCTGGGACAGCTCATGGGCGTGATTGCCGAGCTCTCGGTTTTTCTGAGCAATGATTCCGGTCCGATGCATCTCGCGGCGGCGCTCGGCACTCCCACGGTCGCGGTGTTCGGGCCCACCGACCCGACGGAGACCGCGCCATTCCGGGCGAAGGCCCGTGTGGTGCGCGAGATCGTCGATTGCAGCCCCTGCCTGTACCGGGATTGCCCCATCGATCATCGCTGCATGGAACGGGTGTCCGTCGCCCGGGTGGTCGAGGAGGCGCGAGGGCTCCTCGCCGAGGAGCTGGCCCTTACGGGGGCGACGGGGGCGACGGGGGCGACGCCTTCGTGAGTGCAAAGCGAAAGCCCGCCATCTTCCTCGACCGTGACGGCACGCTCAACGAGTCCGTCGGTTACGTGAATCATCCGAGCCGGTTTCGCCTCTTTCCGTGGACGGTCGAGGCGATCCGCACCATCCGCGACAACGGCTACCTCGCGGTAATGGTGACGAACCAGTCGGGAGTGGGCCGCGGCTATTTCGACGAGAACCTGATCGACGAGCTGCACGCGGGTTTGCGGCAGGTCCTGGAGAGCGCGGGGACGGAGCTCGACGCCGTCTACGTGTGCCCTCATCGACCCAAGGACGGTTGCGAGTGCCGCAAGCCGAGACCGGGCATGCTGCTCCGGGCGGAACGAGAGCTCGGCTGCGACCTTGGCCATTCTTGGATGGTGGGGGACAACTTGTCGGATCTCGAAGCCGCGTGGAGCGTTGGATCGCGGGGTGCTCTCGTTCGTACCGGTTTCGGAGAGGGGCTCGTCCGGGCCAAGGTGAAGGATTGGCCCCGGCAGCCGGACCTCGTCGCCCCCGATCTCTACCGGGCGGTCTGCTCGATCTTGTGGGGTGCGCTTTGACCGCCGAGCCTTCGCGCGATCGTCTCCTCGAGCTCGTCCACTCGTTTCGTCGCGTGCGGGTCCTCGCGTTCGTCGACCTCGTGGCCGACGAGTACGTCTTCGGACAGATCTCCCGGGTCAGCCGGGAAGCGCCGGTTCTGATCCTCGACTACGACGAGACCCGGCTCGTACCCGGGGGCGGCGCGAACGCCGTTCACAACATCGCGACCCTCGGAGGGCGTCCTCTGGCCGTGGGACTCGTCGGCGACGACGCGGCGGGACGCGAGCTCGTGTCGCAGCTTCGAAAGGCGAAGGCCGATGTCTCCGCGGTCCTGCGGAGCCGCTCGTACCGGACGCCCACCAAGACCCGCATTCTCGCGGGAGGCGTGCACTCGGCGAAACAGCAGGTCGTCCGGATCGATCGCAAGACGCGCGTTCCCGTGGGCGCGGAGCTCCGCGCTCATCTCGCCCGGGCCGCGCGAGAGCTGCTTCCGAAAGCCGACGTGGTCATGGTCTCGGACTACGACTACGGCCTCATCACGCCGGATTTCGGAAACGCTCTGGCGCGCGACGCCGAGGCGCACTCGAAAAAGTCGGTGCTCGATTCCCGGCGGGGCCTCACCTCCTACCGCGGTTTTTCGTCGGCCACGCCGAACGAGCCCGAAGTGGAGGGCGCGCTCGACGTGCGGATTGGCCGGGACGAGGCGACACTCGAGCGGTCCGGAAGGAATCTCCTTTCGAAGCTCCGGACGAGCGCCCTTCTCGTGACCCGCGGAAGCGACGGCATGGCGCTGTTCGAATCGCGCCGGCCGACTCGTCACATTCCGATCTTCGGAAGCGACGAAGTCGCCGACGTCACCGGAGCGGGGGATACGGTCATCGCCGCCTACGCGCTCGCTCTCGGCGCGGGCGCGTCGTTTTACGAGGCGGCCCTTCTCGCCAACTACGCGGGCGGAATCGTCGTGATGAAGCGGGGGACGGCGACGGTGTCCTGCGAGGAGCTCTCGGGAGCGATCGAGCGGGGGTGAAAGCCGTGGGGGGACGGATCGTGGATCTCGACGGGGCCGAAGCGCTCGTCGAGGAGGCGCGAGAGCGTGGAGAGAAGATCGTTCTCGCCAACGGTCACTTCGACCTCATCCACGTCGGTCACGTGCGTTACCTTCGGGCGGCGCGAGAAGAGGGAGACTTTCTCCTGGTGGCGGTGAACGGGGATCGGGGAACGGAACGGCGAAAGGGTCCCGGCCGGCCCATCCTTCCTGCCCGGGAGAGAGCCGAGCTCGTGGCTTCGCTCGAGGGTGTCGACGTCGTCGTCGTGTTCGAAGCCGACGACGTCTCGGAGATTCTCGAGCGGCTCCGGCCGGACGTCCACTGCAAGGGGACGGACTACACGGAGGAGACGGTGCCCGAGCGTGACGTGATGCGAAGGCTCGGAGGCGAGACCCGGATCGTGGGAGATCCCAAGGACCATTCCACCCGCGATTTCATCGCCACGGTCCTCGAGCGCTTCCGCCGGGAGTAGCGGAAAAAGAAAAGAGGGCCGCCCTTTTCAAGGAGACCCTCCACGCAGTAGCGCTGATTCTCAGGAAATCTTGATGTCGATCTGCCGGGGCTTGGCCTCTTCGGCCTTGGGCAGGGTCAGCGAGAGGACGCCGTCCTTGTACTCGGCCACGATCTTCTTCACGTCGACGCTGGTAGGCAGGCTGAACGAGCGGCTGAAGGTGCCATAAGCACGCTCCGACCGGAAGTAGCCCTCTTCCTTGACCTCTTCCTTCCGCTCTCTCTTGCCGCGAAGGGTGAGAATGTTGTTCTCGACGCGGATGTCGATGTCCTCTTTCTTCATTCCCGGAAGCTCGGCATGGATAACGACCTCGCCACCTTTGTCATAAATGTCGACGACGGGGCTCCAATTTCCCAGGTAGTCCCCGTCGTCCTCACGGGGCCTATCGATGAGGCGGTTCAGGCGGTTGGAGATGGTGCTGAACTCTTTCCAAAAAGGGTCTCTAACTACTAGATTCATGGGATTCCTCCTGGTTTCTTGGTTCCACTCAATCTCTGGCGACGGAAGCATCGCTTCCATCTCACAAGTGTTACTGTAGTACATCCCTACATCCTTGTCAACTGATTTGTTTTGATTAGACTAAGATTCAGACGTAAAAATATGACTATTAACAAAGCATATTCTGCAACGTCTGTGCTGTGCTAGACTTGCCGGCCATGGTCACGTCTGGAGGGCTCGCGAGGTGGCGCGTACCTTTGGGATGGCTTCTAGGGCTCGGTGCTCTCTATGTGGCGCGCCCGACGCAAGGCTATCTTCTCGCCGGGGTCGTGCTGGCGCTTCTGGGAGAGGCCCTCCGGCTCTGGGCTTCGGGCTGTCTCGAGAAGAACCGGCGACTCGCGACCCATGGTCCTTACGCGTGGACCCGAAACCCTCTGTATCTGGGAAGCTTGTTGGTTGGATTCGGCTTCTGCTTGGCAACCGGGCGGCCGGTGCTGGTCGCTGTTCTCGCAGTCCTTTTCCTCGCGGTCTACCTGCCAGTAATGCGGGGCGAGGCCGCTCGGCTCGCGGAAGCGTTTCCCGGTGACTACGCCGAGTACGCGGCAGTCGTGCCTTTGTTTCTGCCTCGGCCCCCGGCGCGGGCCCAATCGGGCTCGGGCCTCTCGGGCTTCTGCTGGAGTCGAGTGCGTGCCAACCGGGAGCATTGGACCGTTCTCGGTCTTCTGCTCGTCGTCTCGATTCTGGGCGGGAAGCTGTGGCTCGGGAGCTGAGCTATTGGTGGTGGGTGGCGAGCGCGCTGGGGGTGACCTTCTGGCGCTTACTCATCTCTTCGTCGTAGTAGCGGCGGTAGAGGATGTCCCACTCCTCGCTACCTTCGGGGATATCGCGCGTCTGGCTCTCGATCTTGTACCGAACGGCCTGGTCGATTACCTCGTCGTCACGCAGCTCTTCCTGAATGACGCGGGCGACGTCCATGCGGATCTCGCGCTCCTCGACGAAGAACTCGATACCGCCGTCGGTGCGCAGGTAGTCCATCACCAGGTTGGCGAGATGATTGATTTTCGCGCTCGATAGCCGCATCCCAAGGACCTTGCTTACAGGTGGCTTACAGGTGCCTACAAGATGATCTTCCGCTCTCGAGCGAGCTTCTTCTTGATCATCTTGAACATTTCTCGATACTCGACGTTGGTGCGGCGCATCTCCTCGGAGTGCTGGGTAAGGATCTCCCGCACTTCGTCGTTCAGCTTATCCTCCACCTGGAGCTCGCCGGTCATGATGGAGATGAGCGACTGCATCATGCTCCGGGGATCGTCGATGTCGATGAATCCTTTGTCATGGAGCTCTTTCGTGATTCGATAAGAGATGTACTCGATCTGATTCTTCGTCAGCCGCATAACACAACAGAAAAGCCTACCACACGGCTCGACGAAACCTCAAGGAGAACTGGAGGTTTTTGTGCGATTTAGCTTGTTGGTTCTCGTTTTGGCCGGCCCCGCCACGACGTTAGCCCAGGCGCGAGTGTCGGGGACGCTCGAAGGCGTCGTCTTCGAGGACGCAAATCGGGATGGGGAGAGGGGGGCGGACGAAGCGGGACTCCCGGGCGTCGTCGTCTGTAGTCGCTCGAGGTGCGCCGTGACCGATGCCAGCGGCGGGTATCACGTTCCCGTCGAGCCCGGATTTCAGGTGGTCTGGCTCCGCCAGCCAAACGGATTCCGGGCTGCACATGGCTTTTTCCGCCGCGTTCCCGAGGAGCCGTCCGGGGCGCCGGTGAGTTTTCCCCTGGAAAAAAGCGGGGAAGTCGCGGATTTCACCTTCCTGCACGCTTCCGATACCCATCTCGACGAGGAGAGCCTGCCCCGGTTTCGGCGCCTGCGAGCACTCTGTGTCGAGCGAGGCGTGGCCTTCGTGCTCTTGACCGGAGACCTCGTTCGGGACGCCCTCCGCGTCGACGAGGCCACCGCCCGCGAGCGTTTCGAGCTCTTCCGGAAGGAAAAAGAGGCGTTTCCCGTCCCGGTATGGGTCGTCCCCGGCAACCACGAGAACTTCGGCATCGAGCGGCACCTTTCCGGCGTCTCCCCGGACCATCCTCGCTACGGCAAGTCGATGTACCGCCTCTATCTCGGCCCGAATTACTATTCGTTCGATTTCGGCGGAGTCCACTTCATCGGCCTCGACACCGTCGATATCGCCGACCGCTGGTACTATGGCCACGTGGACGAGACTCAGCTCCGCTGGCTCACGGAGGATCTCTCGCACGTTTCCCCGGAAACGCCCGTCGTCACCTTCAACCACATTCCCTTCTTCTCCGCGCTGGTGAGCGCCTGGGGCTATTACCCCGAGGGCGACGCTCCCGGGAGCGTCATCGTCGTGAATGGAAAGGCTCAGTTCCGGCACGTAGTCTCGAACTTCGCCGACGTGCTGAAGCGCTTCGAGGGGCGGAACTATCCTCTCGCGCTCGCCGGGCACCTCCATGCCCGGGAAGAGCTCGTCCTCGGAGACGCTCGATTTACCACCCGATTCAACCAGACGGCGGCGGTGGTCGGCGGAACCGGTGAGGACTACGGGATGGAGATGGTCTCGGGCGTGACGCTCTACCACGTGCGCCACGGAGAAATCGACGGGGGAGAGTTCATTCCTCTCGACACTCCCGCCGCGACGCATTGATCGCCTGAAGACGTTGACAACCCGAATCGGGCCTCGCTATACTCGTTTGCTTCACGCCCTAGCGGGGTCGTAGTTCAGTTGGTTAGAACGCCGGCCTGTCACGCCGGAGGTCGCGAGTTCGAGTCTCGTCGGCCCCGCCATTATCCACCGGTGACTCCGTCGCCCTCGATGTGCCTCACCATCGCGACCGCGAGTTGTTCGCGCGCGTGGCGCGCTCACATCTGATGCCCTCGAAGGAGCCCGATGCGGACGATTCGAGTCTCGTCGGCCCCGCCATTATCCACCGGTAACTCCGTCGCCCTCGATGTGCCTCATCAACGCGACCGCGAGTTGTTCGCGCGCGTGGCGCGCTCACATCTGATGTCCTCGAAGGAGCCCGATGCGGACGATTCGAGTCTCGTCGGCCCCGCCATTCTCCACCGGTAACTCTGTCGCCCTCGATGTGCCTCATCAACGCGACCGCGAGTGTTTCGCGCGCGTAGCGCGCTCACATCTGATTTCCTCGAAGGAGCCCGATGCGGACGATTCGAGTCTCGTCGGCCCCGCCATTCTCCACCGGTGACTCTGTCGCCCTCGATGTGCCTCATCATCGCGACCGCGAGTTGTTCGCGCGCGTGGCGCGCTCACATCTCAGGATCTTGACAGTTCGGCCGCGCTCACATCTGATTCTCCTCGAAGGAGCCCGATGCGGACGATTATTCGCGCTTCGCGCTCACATCTGATACCCTCGAAGGAGCCCTATGCGGACGATTCGAGTGTCGTCGGCCCCGCCATTCTCCACCGGTGACGCTACTCCCAGTGGAGGGCTTCCGTGGGGTGGATATGCGCGGCGCGTCGGGCGGGAACGTAGCTCGCGAGCAGCGCTATCCCCACGAGGACGAGGGAGACGAGCGCGTAGGTCAACGGATCGACGGGGCTGACGTTGAAGAGAAGCGAGCTCATCGCCCGGGTGAGGCCGAAGGCGGCGCCCAGGCCGACGGCGATGCCGATGCCCGCCAGCAGCGTCGCGTGGCGTAGAAACATCCAGCTCACGTCCGCGGTTCTGGCGCCGAGCGCCACCCGGACGCCGATCTCCCGCGTTCTCTGGGTCACGCCATACGAGATCACGCCGTAGAGCCCTACCGCGCCGATGAGGAGCGCCACCGCCGCGGCGATGACGAGCATCACCAGGGTGAACGACGTCCGGCTCATCGATTGGTCCAGAATCTGATCCAGCGTCTGCACGTTGGCGATCGGCACATCGGGATTCAACGACCAAACGGCTTGCCGTACTTGCTCCAGAAAGCCCGCCTCGCCCACCCGGGGCCCGCGCAGGACGTAGGCCATGTTTCTCAGGGCGAACTCGGCCTCGCCCCAAAAGTCGGTCACCGACATCGGCCAGTACATCACCACCGTGACCTTCTGATCGACGCCGTCGTCGTGGACGTTGCCGACGACGCCGACGATCTCCCGCCACTTGTCTTTGGGATTCACCCGAACGCGTTTCCCGAGGGCGTCGGCCGGACTCTTCCAGAACTCGCGCGCGAAGTTCTCGGTGACGACGACGACGGGAGCCTTCTGGCGAACGTCGTCCCACGTGATCGACCGGCCGGCGACGATCGGATTGCCCATCGTCTCGAAGTAACCGGGGGAGATCCACTTGAAGCGCCGGATGGGAGGGAGCTGATCTCCTTCCACCGGAAACTCCTCGACGAAGATGGGGTCGTTGCTGTCGTTTCCGTCCATGGTGACCGAGGACGTTATCCCCGCCGACGTCACGCCGGGAATCGCTTCGATTTTTCGCAGGATCTGCTCGTGCGCCCGCGGCACCTGGTCGTTGTCCGGATCCGAGCCTCGGGGATCGACAGGCGAAAGGTGAGCACGTCGGAAGGGTCGACGAACCCCGGGTCGACCTGCCGGAGCTCCTGGAAGCTGCGGACCATGAGGCCGGAGCCCACGAGGAGAACGAGGGCGAGCGCGATCTGGGCCACGACGAGAGCGCCGCGAGCGCGCTGGCGTTCCCGGCCGTCGCTCGCCGTGCGCCCGCCTTCCTTGAGTGCCCCAGCCATGTTCGGCCGGGTGTACTTGAACACGGGAAGAAGCCCGAACAAGATCCCGGCGCCGAGCGAGATCGAGAGCGTGAACGCGAGAACGGTTCCATCGACCGTGATCTCGTTGAGCCTCGGAAGCGTTTCCGGCGCCATCGCGACGAGGAGCCGGATGGCGCCATAGGCGACGCCGAGGCCGGCGAGTCCCCCCAGCAGCCCGAGCCCGACGCTTTCCCCGAGAAGCTCCTTCGCGACCCGGACGCGGTCGGCGCCGAGGGCGGAACGAAGGGCGAGCTCGCGCTGGCGACCTTCCGCGCGCACGAGGAAGAGATTGGCCACGTTGGCGCAGGCAATGAGGAGAACCACTCCTACCGTTCCCAGCAGAATCCAGAGGGTGGCGCCTACGTCACCGACGACGTCGGCCTTGAGCGGACGCACGTTGGGGCCGAACCGCGCTTCCTTCAACATGTTCGCGTTCAGGCCGCTCGGGAACGGAAATTTTCCAACCGCGAGCGGCAGCATCCGCGAGAGGTCGGCGTTCGCCTCCTCGAGGCTGACGCCCTTCTTCAGGCGAGCGATCCCCTGATAGCTGAAGTTTCCGATAAAGAGCTTCGAGCGGTCGAACTGGAACGGAAGGAACAGCGCGGGATCCCAGCGGAGAAATCGAAAATCGGCGGGGAGCACGCCGATAATCTCGTGCGGCTGCCCGTCGACGTCGACGGTGCGGCCCACGATACCGGCATCCCCTCCGAAGCGCCGCTTCCAGTAGCCGTAGCCGAGCACCGTGGTCTCGGGACTTCCGGGAGCGTCGTCTTCGGCGGTGAAGAGCCGTCCCAGTACCGGCTTCACCCGGAGCAAGCTCAGCGTGCCATCGGTCACCAGCATCGTGGAAACTCGCTCCGGCTCGCCCACTCCCGTAATCGTCGCCGTGCGGTTGGCCCACATCCCGATATCGTCGAAGACGCGATTCTCGTCGCGATAGGTGAAATGGAGGGCGGGCGACTGGTTCAGGAGCTCGAATCCCGAGTCCTGGCGCCCGGTGCCAGACTCCCACGAGCTCTTCGGGCTCATCGAAGGGGAGAGGCTTCAACAAGACCCCGTGGACGACGCTGAAGATCGCCGAGGTCGCCCCGATTCCGAGCGCGAGGGTAACGACCGAGATCACGGTAAACATGGGGGAACGAGCGAGCTTGCGCGTCAGGTAGTGGAGCTCTCGCGATAGGGAAGACATGTCTCGACCTCTGGATACAGTAACGAGATTGCCCTCCGCCAAAGTTCCGTGGAACCCGACGCCCAATCGGCTCTAACCTATGTACGAGGCCCAAAGGAGATAGACATGACCAAGAACATGGGTACTATCGATCGGGCGGTCCGGGTTCTCATCGCCATCATCGTCGCGATGCTCTACTTCACCGGCCAGATTGGAGGCGTTCTTGCCGGCGTGCTCGGTGCGCTCTCCCTGGTGTTCGTTCTGACGAGCCTCATGGGGAGCTGCCCGCTCTACCTGCCCTTCGGCATCAATACCCGCAAAGCGGCCTGAGCCTCTTCCGCCCGGTCTTCTTGACGAGGAGCAATATACGTGTATATGCTCCTTTCGAAATGACCCGAAAAGAGCCGAACGTCGCGCAGACGTTTGCGTCCCGTATTCCCTGCGCTCTGTTCAACCTGAGGAGGGCGACGAGGACGGTGACGCAGCTTTTCGACGAGATTCTGCGCCCCACCGGGCTGAAGGGCACGCAGTACTCGATGCTGCGGGTCATCGGTGGCGTCGAGCCCGCGCCCATCAGCACGCTCGGAGAGGCGATGGGGATGGACCGGACCACGGTGACCCGAAACGTCCGTGTTCTGGAGCGTTTGCGCCTCGTCGTGGTGGAGGCGGGGCGGGACCGAAGGACGCGGTTGTTGCGCCTCACCCGTGCGGGACGCCAAGCGGTCGATGAGGCGGAGCCTTATTGGAAAGAGGCCCAGAAGGCGGTCGTACCGGGTCTGGGGGAGGAACCGTTCCGCGACCTTCGCGAAAAGCTCACCGCCGTTTCCGAGGTGAGTCGCCATGCACTGGAGTCCCGCGGCGACGCTTGATTCTCGTGAAAGCCGTGCTCAGGGATTTCGCGGCACCTTGACCTTCAGGAATTCGAGAACGGTCGCGGCGAACGTCTCCGGCTCCTCGACGGGGGCGAAATGGCCGCTCTCTTCGAACACGACGAACTCGGCTCCCGGGATGCCGTCCGCGAATCTCTCGAATCCTCTCGGGGGGCATCACGTCGTAGCGGCCCGCAATAACGAGGCTTCTCGCGCGAATCTTCGGAAGCTCGGGCCTGAGGTCGGGCGCACCCCAGCTCTTGCTGGTGTATTGAGCATGGGCCCAGCTGAAATCGGCGTCGCCGAAGATCCGGGGGAGCTCCTTGCGGCCCCGCTCCGGATCGTGAAACAGCAACGGGAACCACACTTCGGTATCGAACGCTTTGGTTCGGGCATTCTGCTCCTCGACGGTGAGCTCGCCGCTCTGCATCTCCCGATTGTGCTCGGCGAAGGCGCGCACCAGCTCGGGACGGCCTTCCACGATCGCCTTCTGGTCTTCCGGGAGAAAGCTCGCATTGCCGTGCACGAAGATGGCCGTCTCGATGGCGTCGGGGTGCTCGGCGGCGAGCGGGATCAGGTTCCCGCGCCGTTGGACCACCCGATGGCGCTTACCTTGTCGAGAGCGAGATGCTTGCGCAGGGCATCGAAGTCTTCGCGCACCGCTTCCGGCCCGAGGTCTCGGTCCTCTTTCACCGGTCCCGAGGTGCCCATGCCGCGCGGATCGAAATAGACGAAGGTGAGGTGGTCCTCGAGCGGGCGGTACAGATTTCGAAGTCCCTCGAGGGTGAGGCCCCAGGAGTTGGGAACGGTCATGACGCACCGGACCCGACCCGTGTATTTCGTAGTGGACGGAGTACCCGTCGTGCTCGAAGGTGAACGACCCGTTCTTCATCGCGGAACATGGGCTTCGCGGGAGCAGGCGCAGGCGAGGGCGAGGGCGAAGGAGACGAGAGAGACGAGGAAACGGGGCAATCGGTCCTCCCGGGATTCGCCACCGCCTGTGGTCGACCCGCCGTGAGATCCTACGACAGGATCGGAATCCGATGCGAAGAGGGTCAGGCGGCCGGAAGACCCGGCGCCCGACTCCTCGGCGGCCGCGCCGATTCCCCGGAGCATTCTCGCGAACACGATCGCGTGAAGGGGAAGGACAGAGTACCAGTACAGCATTCCGAGAAGGCCCCGCGGTCGAAACCGCGCCGTTTGCGTCAGGCGAGTCCGGTTGTCCGCAAGCGGCACCACCTCGAATCGGAGGAGCGCCTCGCCCGGGAGCTTCATCTCCGCCCTGAGCTCGATCTCCCGATCCGCGATCACCCGGGTCACCCTCCAGAAATCGACGGCATCGCCGTAGACGAGATGCTCGGGATCCCGCCGTCCTCTCCGAAGCCCCGGTCCTCCGACGACACGGTCGAGCACGCCGCGCAGCCACCATAGCCAGTCGGCGGCGTAATAGCCGCGGTCTCCTCCGATGCGCGAGACCGCGCGGAATACCACGCTCGGCGCCGCGTCGAGGTCGATCTCCCGCACGTCGCGATAGGTCGTCCCTCCCGCCCAGTCCGGATCGCCGGGTATGACGCCGGCATCCGACCAGGCGCTCTCCACACGCTTCTCCCTCACCGAGCGGACCGCCGCCTCAATCGCTTCGCGAATTCCCAGGAACCGATGTCCGGTGAGCCGTGCCAGGCGATCGTCCCGGCAAACGACGCGGTTCCGGAGCCCCTCGGCAAGGGGTCGGGCGATTTCGCGACTCACTGGAGTGACGAGGTGGATCCAGAGAGAGCTCAAGCGTGGCGTCAGCACGGGAACGGGAAGGATGAGCCTCCGCGGCAGCCCGAGCACCTCGGCGGTCGTTCGCATGATCTCCTGGTAGGTCGCGACATCCGAGCCCCCGATGTCGAAGGCGTCACCCATCGTCTCCGGATGGTCGAGAACCGAGACCAGCATCTCGAGCACGTCCTCGACGGCGACGGGCTGGCATTCGGTACGCACCCACTTCGGCGTCACCATGACCGGGAGGCGCTCGACGAGATAACGGAGGATCTCGAAGGAGGCCGATCCCGCGCCGATGATCATCGCGGCGCGGAGAGTGGTGACGGGAACGGAGGTGGAAGCGAGCGCCGATTCCACCTCGCGTCTCGACGAAAGGTGCTCGCTCAGGCCGGCGCCGGTCTCGCCGAGTCCGCCGAGATAGAGGATTCGGGAGACGGAAGCTCGTTCCGCGGCTCGGGCGAAAGTCCGCGCGAGGCGACGGTCGACTTCCGCGTAGTCACGACCCGCGGCCATCATCGAGTGGACGAGATAGTACGCCGCGGTCGCGCCCTCCATCGTTTCGACGAGGCGACGCTCGTCGGAAACGTCGCCCGCGACGAGGCGAACGCTCGGATGAGATGCCCAGGACCGAGCGCGGAGCTTCTCGATGCTCCGTCCGAACGCGATGACGTCCGCGTCCCGGCGGAGAAGCCGAGGCACCAGCCGTCCCCCGATATAGCCGGTCGTGCCGGTGACGAAGATGCGCTCCCGCGGCGACGACAAGGGCTGTCTCTTCCTCATGCCCTCATGCCGCGAGATGCCCGGCGAGCTTCCATCCACCGATCGCGGCCGCGAGCGTGCTCTGTCCGGGGAAAATCGCGTCACCGACGAGGTACAGACCGTCGAGGGCGGGACGAGGCTCGAGGTATCGGTAGTTGTGAAGACCCACCCGCTTGGGAGCTCCTCCGACGAAGCCGCGGTAGCGGTTGGTGAACCGTTCGAAGGTTCGCGGCGAGGCCGTCAGCTCGTGGGCGACGTCGGTCTCCCATTCGGGCGCGAGCGTGCGCAAAGTCTCCCGCATGCGCTCGTGGACCCTTTGGAGATAAGCCGCGGGGTCCTCGACGCCGGTCGCGAGCACGTGGGTCGAGAACGTCCCGGTGCGGTATCCCGCGGGGGCGCGGTCGGTCTCCGAGGCGCCGCTGAACGAGCAGAAGACGTGGTTGCCTTCGACGAGAGGTGCGCTCGGGTCGGCGACGAGAGCGAGGTGCTGCGGGGACTCGCGAGACGGCTCGGGAGCGCGCACGATGCGGTAGAGCACGGCGGCCCCGAAGCCGTCTTCGACGCGACGAGACAGGTCACTGGCGAAAGACGAGAGGTCGCGATTCGTGAGGGTCTGGAGCGTTTGCGGCAGAAGGTTCGCCACGACCCGAGGAGCGAGAATCTCACCCCTGCGGGTTGCGACGCGCCAGCCGGACGACGTCCGCTCGAGCGAGCTCACCGCGTTCGGCATCGAGACCGAGCCGCCCAATCGACGGATGGCGTCGACGAGACCCGAGGCGAGGCGGCCAATGCCGCCGCCGACGTGTCCCGTCCCGCGGAAGTAGTAGTCCATCGCGCCCATAGCGAGGAGGGCCTCGGCCTCCTGAAGGGAGCACTGTACGGTAATCCGGCAGAGCGCGTCCAGGTGGAGACGCAGAGGCTCGAAGCGCGAAAGCCCGTATCGATCGAGCACGGAGGCCAGGCTCTTTCCGACGAAGGGCGCGAGTCGAGCGTAGTCGAGAGCTCGCAAGAGGTGCTTTCCGAGGCTCTGGCAACGGAAGGGCGGGAGAAGCTCGGGCTCGTCGAGCCATCCCCACAGGATGTCGGCGACCTCGCCCTGTCGCTCGAAAAAACGCGTGACCGCCGCCCGAGGGACTCCCTCGACGTCCGCCAGATGAGCCATGTGCTGGACGAGATCGTTCCGCTGCCGCCCCACGCTGAGCCGATGCGTGGGCGAACGGAGCTCCACCACGGGGTCGAGCCACTCGACCTGAACGTCGAGCCCGTGGCGGTCGATCCACCGCTGGAAGAGCTGCCCCTTGCCGAGCCCCGAGAAGAGGGTGGCACCCGCCTCGAACCGATATCCATCGCGCTCGAAAGTGCTCGCGCAGCCGCCGGGATAGGCTAGCGTCTCGAGGAGGACGACCCGCGCCCCGAGCTCCGAGAGCCGCAGGGCGGCGGAGAGTCCTCCGAAGCCCGCTCCCACGACGACGACGTCGGCGCGGAGGGGTAGATTTTCTCGCGGGCGGTGGATCACCGAGCCATGGTAGGAGTGAACGCGGCCTGTTCGCCAGGGGGGGCGGCATATATAATGATGCACCGGCCATACCGCCGGTGCCGGCGCCGACGCGCCCGAGAGAGGGGGAGCATGATCGTCCGACGAACCATCCGACTCGTACTGGCCTCAGCCGCGATTCTCGCCTGGTCCGGAATCGCCCTGGCCCAGTGGACTGCCCAGAAGCCGGGGAGCGATAACATCAAGGTGCTCGCTCACATCCCGCTCGGACCGAGGCTCAGCGTCGCCGACATCGACCTCGAGCAGGAGATGAGCCGTCCCTATGCCTACGTGTCGCGGATGGTTTATGGGACCGAGGGTGACAAGGGCATGGACATCATCGATCTCCATGACCCGTCGAACGCGAAGAAGATCTACTCCTGGCGAATCGAGAATCAGGACCTCCACCTCGGAACCGGCGGCATGGACGTGAAGAACTTCAAGTGGAAGGGTCGCTACTACGTCGTGCAGTCGCTCCAGTTCCAGCAAGGTGGACCCGATCCCGATCTGGGAGCGGTGGTACTCGATGTGACCGACCTTCCCGATCCCGCCAAGGTCAAGGAGGTCGCCCGCATCCGGGCCGCCGACCTTCCGGGAGGATTCCACAACATCTTCGTCTACAAGCACAGCAACGGAGCCGTTCTCCTCTTCGCCACCGTTTCGGGTCCCTTCACCGCCGTTTACGACCTCGGCCGCGTCGTCGAAGGAGACGTCGCGAACGCCCTCGTCGCGAAGGTTCCTCTTCCCGACAGCGAGGCCCAACGCCGCGGCTACCACGATTTCTACGTCGGCTATCAACCGGATAGCGCCGAAGACCGCTTCTACGGCGGCGGCACGGGCGGCTACTACGTCTACAACATCACCGATCTCGAGCAGCCGAAGCTCCTCGTCACCCTCACCGGAATTCGAGGGGTGCGCGCGGGGCATACCTTCACTCCGACGCCCGACGGGCGTTACGTGGTCGCGGAGACCGAGTACCAGTACGCACCTCTTCGCATCTTCGACTTGAAGCCCGGGCTCGACGGGGAAGTGGAGAACATCTCCGAGCCCATCGCCGCGTGGACGGCGGACTGGAGGAACCTCGTGCACAACCACGAGGTGCGCTGGCCTTTCGTCTTCGTCTCCGGCTACCTCGACGGACTGCAGGTCTTTTCCCTTCTGGATCCGAAGAACCCCACGACCGTCGCCTACTACGACACCTACACCGGGCCGCCGAACGAGGACCGGTATCCCGTCTTCAACGGCGCCTTCGGCGTCGACATCCGGAACGCCGACGGCCTCATCGTCGTGAGCGACATGACGACGGGATTCTGGGCGTTCCGCATGGATGGTTTCCAGGGCTGGGACGGGAAGGATTGGGGTGTCCCCAATCATCTCGAGCGCGCAGGACTGGGACAACGGCCCCACTGGCGTCACGACGGGAGGCGGCAGCCGTTGAGGCCGGGGCGGGCGATCCTCTTCGCGGGCTCGTCGGTTCTCGCGGTCGCGCTCGTCGCCGCCGCGGCGAGTGGCGAAGAGACCAGTCCATGGAGCACGGGCTACGGGTTTTCGGGCGCGACCTGCAGCGCCGCCGCCATTCCCGAGATCCACGGCGCCTACTACGGCATCGAGATGGTCCCGACCCGTCGGGTTCCCGGGACGGGAAATGCCGTCGGCGTCGGGAAAGTCATGTTCGCCCGCTCGCCCTTCGGAGTTTCCGTCACGCCTGACGGGACCTACGTCTACAATCTCTCGCTCTCGCTCGAGCGGTTGAAGGCGCCGAGAAACGGCGTCTTGACGGCGTGGGTCACGACGTCCGAATCTGTCCAAAATCGATCGTCTCGGCGCTCTCGACGACGAGTTTCGGGTGGACGGCCGGGTCCAATGGAACCGGTTTCTCGTCGTCGTCACCCTCGAGCCGACGGCGGAGCCCAGCGACCGCTGGCAGGGCCCGATCGTTCTCCGCGGCATGTCGCGCAGCGGCATGATGCACACCATGGCGGGCCACGGGCCCTTCGAGAAAGAGCCCTGCGCGAAGTATGGATTCCGTTAGCTCGAAGCTCCTCTTCCTCGCGACCGCGACTCTCGCCCTGTCGGGTCCGGGTCCGGGATCCGCTTCGGAGAAAGCGGAGAAGGCGGCCGGGCAGGAAGACCACCAGATGCGCCACGGCCATCACATGGCCGGGGGCGATCCCAGAGCCTGGCGGATGGCGCCTCACGACTTTCCCATGCCGCCTCTTCCGGGGATGGACAAGGCGGTCCCCATCGTGGGCCCGTTTCTTCCCGGCGCGGACGTGGCGGACGTTGCGAGCGTTCCCGAGGCGGAGCCGGGCGGATCGTCGAGATGAAGGACGGGGACAAGCTGGAGCTCCGGGCGAGCCTCGTGCGCCGTACGATCCAGGGAAAAACGTTTCTCATGTACGGCTACAACGGGCAGTACCCCGGGCCGCTCATCAAAGTCGAACGAGGCTCGAAGGTGACGGTCGAGCTCGAGAACGATATCGAGATGCCCACGACCGTGCACTGGCACGGGGTCCGGCTCGACAACCGTTTCGACGGCGTCCCCGATCTCACGCAGGCGCCCGTCCTCCCCAAGGGGAAGTTCACCTACGAGCTCACCTTTCCCGACAGCGGCGTCTACTGGTACCACCCCCACGTACGGGAAGACATCCAGCAGGACCTCGGTCTCTACGGAAACATGCTCGTCACCCCGCCCGAGCCCGACTACTACAACCCGGCGAACCGCGAGGTGGCGCTCATCCTCGACGACCTCCTCGTCGACGACCTCGGCCTGTTCCCCTGGGGCGATCGGGCCTCGACCCACGCGCTCATGGGCCGGTTCGGAAACGTCATGCTCCTGAACGGGGTCACCGACTACGAGCTATCCGTCCAGAAGGGCGAGCTCGTCCGCTTCTTCCTGACCAACGTGGCCAATGCCCGCACCTTCAACGTCGTCTTCGGCGGCGCCAGGATGAAGATCGTCGGAATCGGACGTGAGCAAGTACGAGCGGGAGAGGTGGGTCGACAGCATCGTCATCGCCCCCGCCGAGCGTTACATCGTCGAAGTCCTCTTCGACGAGCCGGGCGAGGTTCCCATCACCAACTCCATTCAAGCCATCGACGACTTCATGGGCGAGTTCCGTCCCAAGGTCATTCCCCTGGGGAAAGTGACGGTGTCGGACCGACCGGTCGCGGAGAGTCATGCCGAGCGGTTTCGCGAGCTTCGAGTGAACGAGGACGTGCGCAAGGACATCGATTCTTTCCGGAAGTACTTCGACAAGCCCGTGGACCATCGTCTCGAGCTCGAGCTCGACATCGAGTCGCTTCCGACTCCCATCGTCCAGGCGATGCAGTGGGAGGCCGGTCTCTACAGCCCGCCTGTCGAATGGAACGACGGGATGCCGATGATGAACATGCTCTCGAGCGCCGAGCAGGTCCACTGGAAGCTCCGCGACCCGGACACCGGCAAGGAGAACATGGACATCGACTGGACGTTCCGACAAGGGTGACGTCGTCAAGATCCGGATCTTCAACGACCCCAAGACCATCCATCCCATGAACCATCCCATCCATCTCCACGGCCAGCGCTTTCTCGTGCTCTCGCTCGATGGCGCTCCGAACGAGGATCTGGTCTGGAAGGACACGACCATCGTCCCGGTAGGCTCGACGATGGACATCCTCGCCGACATGTCGAACCCGGGGAAGTGGATGATGCACTGCCACATCGCCGAGCACCTCCACGCCGGGATGATGTCGGCGTTTACCGTATCGAACTAGCGCCCGTACTGGTTCACGAGAGCGATCCGTCGATCAAAGACGGCATCGTCGAGCTCGTTGCTCTCGCGCATCTCGCGCACTTCAAGAAGTAGGGACAGGCACCAATTTCCATCCGCCAACGGGAACAGGCGGCGGGGGAGGGGCCGTTTCCCGTTTCCTTTCGAAAACCGGACGTCATCCTGACTGCAGCAGAGTCCGCCCCGGAACATATGCCGGGGCGTGGACGTACCATACGGTCATGCAAGCCTTACTGTTCGACCTCAGGTACGGGCTCCGCACCCTCTTTCGCCAGCCGGGCTTCACCCTGGTGGCGGTCTGCTCGCTCGCCCTCGGCATCGGGCTCAATACCACCATCTTCAGCGTGGTCAACGCCGTGCTGCTCAAGAAAACACCGATCTCCGAGCCCGAAAGGCTCGTCGAGATCTACTCCAGCCCGACCGCGGAGATGCCCTATCTCACGACCTCCTATCCGGACTACGTCGATTTGCGCAAAAGCGCCGACGTATTCGAAGGGCTCGCCGCCCACGCCATGGTGCGCGGGATCCTATATCGTGACGGAAAGTCCGAGCTCGTCGCGGGCGAGGTCGTGACCGCGAATTACTTCGACGTTCTCGGCGTTCATCCGAAGCTCGGCCGCTCGTTTCTGCCTCAGGAAGACGAGGTGGAGGGAGCCGAGCCGGTGGCCGTCTTGAGCTACTCCCTCTGGCAGTCCCACTTCGCGAGCGACCCCGCCGTCGCGGGGAAGGCCATTCGGATCAGCGGCATCGAGTACACCATCGTGGGGGTAGCTCCGGAGACCTTCACCGGCAGCATCCCGGGCTTCAAGCCCGACTTCTGGGCGCCGACCGCCATGGTCGAAAAGCTGCGGTTCTCGGGAATCCAGGCCGATACGCCGTCGCCTACGGGTAACACCCGCCGCGAGCGACGGGGCACGCGCTGGCTCTTCGTCAAAGGCCGTCTCGCTTCGGGACGGACGGTGGAAGAAGCCCGCGCGCAGGTGGCGACGATCTTCGTCCGGCTCGAAAAGGACAATCCCGTTACCAACGAGAAGGTGAAAGGAGCTGTGCTCCCGGCCTCCGGCGTTCGCTTCCATCCCCTCATCGACGGGATGTTGAATCAAGCGGGAGCGGTTCTGCTCATCGCGGTCGGTCTCGTCCTCCTCATTGCCTGCGCGAACGTCGCCAACATGCTTCTTGCCCGCGCCCAGAACCGGACCCGCGAGATCGCGGTGAGGCTCTCGGTGGGGGCGAGCCGGGCCCAATTGGTGCGCCAGCTCATGACCGAGGCTCTGGTGCTCGCGGGACTGGGCGCGCTCGCGGGAATCGGTCTCGCCGCCGTTGCCGCGCGGCTTCTGACCCTGTTCAGCCTCCGTTTCCGATCCCGGTCTCGTTCGCCTACGACCTGGACGGATCCGTCATCGGCTACGCGTTCGCGATCTCGCTCGCTACTGCCGTTCTATTCGGTGTCGTCCCGGCGTTGCGGGCCTCGAGGCCGGGATCTCGTGTCGGCGCTGAAGGCGAGCACCGCCGGCTCCGAGGGTGGAACGAAGCGGAGCTAGTATCTATCAAGGCCCTCGTCGTGGGACAGCTCGCGGTATCGCTCGTGCTCCTCGTCGCCGGCACGCTCCTGACCCGGGGGCTCATCCAGGCCCAGCACATCGAGCTCAGGGTTCAATCCGTCCGGATTGTCCGCCCTCTCGTTCGATCTGGGCATGAACAACTATTCCCTCGAGCAGGCGAAAGCATTTCAGCGCGACTCTCCGCGAAAGGCTCGAAGCCCTTCCCGGAGTGGAGACGGTCGCGATGACGACGCGGATGCCCCTCGCTCCCGATATCAACATGGAAGGGATTCGGATTCCGGGACAGCACCGGCCCGAGGACGACCCGACACCCGTCGACGCGACCTACGTCGACGCCAACTACTTTCGCGCCGTGGGGGTTCCGATCGTCGAAGGAAGGGCCTTCGACGAGAACGATCGCGAGGGCTCGCCCGGAGTCGTCATCGTCAACGAGGCCTTCGTGAAGCGGTTCTGGCCGAACGAAAGCGCCCTCGGTAAACGGATCTTCACCGAGAACTTCGACGGACCGTCTTATGAAATCGTGGGAATCTCGCGCGATCACAAGGTCCGCTCAATCGACGAGGAGCCGCGCCCCTATCTCCAGTTCGCACTGGCGCAGTCCCCCTCGGTCTCGACGAACCTCCTCGTCCGGACGGCGGGGTTGCCGGAAGCGGCGCTGCCCATGCTCGAGAAAGAAGTGCACGCGATGAACCCCGAGATCGTCTTCACCGAGAAGACGACGGCGCGGGAGGTCGTGGACCTCACCCTGATGCCCGCCCGGACGGGAGCGAGTCTCCTCGGCGCGTTCGGTGCCTTGGCGCTTCTTCTCGCCGCCATCGGACTCTACGGACTCATCGCCTACTCGGTCAGCCGCCGCACCCGTGAGGTCGGCCTCCGCATGGCCATGGGTGCGAGGGGCACGGACGTCGTCCGCATGATCCTGGGCTCGGGCATGCGGCTCGCCGCTCTCGGAATCGCCATCGGCGCCGTCGCGTCGGCGTGGGTGGCGAGGGTCCTGCAGTCCTATCTTTACGGTGTAAGCGCCCTCGACCCGATCTCCTATCTGGTCGCGTCGCTGGGATTGCTCGCGGTGGTGGTGCTCGCGAACCTGGTGCCGGCTCTCCGCGCGTCGCGCGTGAGCCCGATGACGGCGCTGCACTACGAGTAGTGGACCCGGAGCCGGAGCCGGCGCCGGGCTAGCTGACGCGGGGTGTCCGAGTGGTATAGTGCCAGGGAGGTCTTACCCTTGGCTCGAGACGACCCCAAGCCGCAGCACGCGCGCCCCGCGGGCGCCGAATCCTTCTTCCGACGCGGAGGAGCCCTCGTACGCGGAACGAGCGCGAACCCTCGTTCATCTCGGCCGCGTCGGCGCGCTCTCCACGATCTCCAGCGCCACGCCTCGCGTGGCCTTTCGGCTCGGTGATGCCGTATGGCCTCGACGAACGGGGTGGGCCGACGTTCTCGTCAGCACGATGGCGATGCACACCCAGAACCTGACGGGGAGACCCGCGCGCGAGCCTTCTCGTCATGGAGTCGGCCGCGGCCGAGGATCCACTCGGCGCCGGACGGGTGACGTTGATGGGAAGGGTCGCGCGGACGCCCGACGAGCGGATCGAAAGCGTTCGCGAGGGCTACCTCGCGCGCCATCCCAACTCGTCCTATTGGGTCGACTTCAGCGATTTCGCCTTCTTCGAGATGGATGTCGTCGAGCTGTATTTCGTCGGAGGATTCGGCGTGATGGGATGGGTCGAAGCGGAGGATTACCGGGACGCGAAGCCCGATCCGCTCGCCGACGAGCACAGGGGATTCTGGAGCACATGAACGCCGACCACGTCGACGCCATGCGCCTTCTCGCCCGCGGCATCACCGGGATCGAGGCGGGAGGACGTCCGGATGACCGCCGTCGACCGGCTCGGGTTCCATCTCCGGTTGAAGACCGAGGAGGGGATGGAGGGCATCCGGATTCCGTTCTCACGGGAAGCGCACTCCGCGCAAGAGACTCGAGCGATCCTCGTCGAGATGGTCCGGGCGCAGCGAGAAGAGATTCAGCCCAAGAAGGCTCTGTCGAGCCTGCCGTCAGCCTCCCGGTTTCGGCTGCGAGGAGATCCAGTCGAGCGTCGCCCCGATCCCTTCTTCGTACGGTGTGGAATGCTCCTCCCCGATTAGCGAGCGGAGCTTCGCTCCATCGAACGTGATCGGTGACGTATACGTCGGAACGAGGGGCTTCAACGCGCGAAGCTCGCTCGAGATGAAGCCCAAGAGCGACAGCATCACAGGCCCCGCGGTACGGGTGGGAATCGCCCGGCCCAGATGCGTTCCCGCGATCTCGACGAGCTGGTCGAGAGTGATCGGCCCCGCTCCGGGCACGACCCAGCGCTCGCCGTAGGCTTTCTCCTCGACGGCGAGCTTCACCGCGGTGCGCATCGCGTCGGGCACGTAGATGTGCTCGCGGCCCGTATCGCGGGACCCGATCCAGTTCACCGTCTTTCCTCCGGCGGCTTCCGTGAGGGCCCGGTTCAGGATCGAGATGCTCGCATCCGGACCATAGAAATCGGGCAGGTTCAGCACGCACGCCCCGGCTTCGAGGAGGATATCCTCGGCCTCGCGTCTCGCCCGGGCGGGAAGGGGACCGTCCACACGCGGATGCGTCTCGTTCACCGGGAGCGAAACGATCGGGATGTAAGGCCAGTAGCTCGACACCTGGACGATGTGGAAGCCCGCGCTCCGGGCTGCCGCGGCGATATTCCGGGCCGCGACCGAATGGTCGTTGATTCGGGGAAGGGGCAGCCCGATACAGTCGAAGACGAGATCGCATCCGTCTACGGCGCGGCGCGTCGCCTCGGCGTCGAGGACATCGGCGGGAAATTTATCGAGCTGAGGCTCGGGAAAGGCGCGCTCGAGGTGCTCCTCGCTTCTCGACACGACCCGCACCGCGAGTCCTCGCGTGCTCCACTTGCGCGCGAGGAACTTTCCCGTCGCTCCCGTGGCCCCGAGGATGGCGACTTTTGCGAAGCGTAGAGTCATTTCGAGCGCATTGTCGACAATGACGGTGGTCAATCGCAAATCAGCGCAAATCAGCGCAAATCATCGCGTCGTGCGATCGTTGGCCGCCCGCCCGGGGAGGGGTCACTGGTTCGCAAGGGTGCAGAAGCGTGACCCGTCTTTTCACCCCGGGCGAGCGTCGAGATCTCTACAGACGTTCGCCGTCCTCCCAATCGCTTCTCGTGTGGGAGGACGGCGTGCACGTGATGTTTCCGGGCAGACAGCGCGTCACGTCAGCTCGCGACGACCAGCTTGTTGTCGACCGAGAAGACGCCGAAGGTGGAGCGGGCGATGATCTCCGCCTGGCGCTTCTCCACGTTGGATCGGACGGCGCCGGTCAGCGCCACGCGGCCGTGCTCGACGATAATGTGGATCGGCGGATTGACTCTCGACGCGTACTCGCGGAACATCGTGTTGCCGTAGATCCGGAAGGCGAGGGCCGCCCGAAGCCTCTGGTCGCCGATGTTCGTCGGGAGCGTGGCGAGCTCGTTCTTCATGCTCTGGACACCGGGGACCTTGGAGACCTGTACCCCGATCTCTTCGGACTTGAAGGGCATGGTCACGTCGCCGATGAGGGTTACGTTTCCGTTGTCGACCGTCAGGTTCACGTCGTCATAGATGGTGAAGAACGGGTAGCGCCGTACCGCTTGAGAGACGGCCTCGGCGACCTTCTTGTCGCTCTCGCCTTTCGGGATCTCGAGACGGTCCTGCACGGCGGTGACACCTTGCACCTTCATCGCCGCGTCGACCGATTCGTTCTTGGCGTAGAGATTCTTGGTCTTCCCCGTCAAGGTCACCATGCCGTCTTTCACTTCGACGAAGGGGCCAGTCCCGTTCGTCAACTCGTCGGCCTGGAGCTTCTTTTCGACGTTCGCACGGATGGCGGCGTCGCTCGACTGATCCGCAGCCGACACCACCGGGGCGAGCCCCAGCGCTCCGGCCAGGATGACTCCCAGAATCGGTAGTGTTGTTCTCATTGCTTTCTCCTTTCGCGTTGCTACAAGAGAGAAGAGCAATTCCGGTGCCAAGCGCGGGATATGCGGCGAAGTCCCGGCGCGGCATTCATTTGGCGAGAGTCTCGTTGCGATCGGTCCTCAGCCGATTGTCCTACGATGAGGCCACACCGATCGGGCGGAGGACAGGAGGGAGCTTCTCCGCGTCAACGCGCGAGCGGAAATGACGCGATGAGGCCGACGCCTTCCTTGATGACGAGAAGGGAAATCGACGGCGGAGAATCGACGCGGTCACGGACTCCGGAGGGCCATCGCACCTCGACGTGCCGGACGTCCTCGCCGCCGGTTCCGAAGTGAAGGCGGGGGTCCTGGGCGCTCGCGTGGCTTCCCGACGTGACCACCTCGCGTCGCTCGATGCGCTTCGCGGTCTCGAGAGTGACGAGGGCGCCGAGTCCTTCTCGGCTCGAGCGAGTGCCCACGAGCTGGATGAGAACCGCCTTGCCACCCTCGGGTGTCTCGTTATGGAGCAGCTCGGGCGGGCCGTCGATGGTGGTGACGATGAGGTCGATCCGGCCGTCGCCGTCGTAGTCTCCCGACGCGACTCCGCGGCTCGGCCGAACGGGGGACTCCCAGGAGACGAGCGAGAAGTCACCCTTCCCGTCGTTGAGGAAGATCTCGTCGGCCGCGGCATAGGAGGTCTCAGGCGCCGTCTTCTCCACGGCCGGGTAGATGTGGCCGTTCGCGATGAAAAGATTGAGAGCGCCGTCGGCGTCGAGATTGACGAATCGAGCTCCCCAGGAGAGGGGGAAGTAGGTCTCCTTGCCGATGCCCCGTTTGTACGAAGCGTCGGCGAAAAATCCCGCGCCCAGGTTTTCGTACAGCGTCGTCTGATCGTGGGAGAAATTCGTGACCACGAGGTCGAGGTCGCCGTCCTCGTCGATGTCGCCGGAATCGACTCCCATGCCCGCCTGCTCCCTACCGTCTCCGCTGTAGGCGGCGCCTCGCATCAATCCTTCTTCCCCGAACGTCCCATCGCCACGATTGATGAAGAGGAAATTGGGTTTTCCGTTGTTCGCCACGTAGATGTCGGAGCGGCCGTCCCCGCTCAGATCCGAGAAGAGGACGCCGAGGCCGTAGGAGGGCTCGACGGCGCCGATGCCGGTCTCGCGCGACCGGTCCTGGAGACGACCTTGTTCGTTGTGGTAGAGACGATCGGCGGAGGCGGCGGAGTCCCGCGGGACCACAGCCCACGCGAAGTCCCTTCCAGTTGCAGAGCTCGAAGCCTCTTCCACCGGGCCGAAAGGCGGCGCGATTGACGTAGCTGGTGACATAGAGGTCGGGAAGCCCGTCGGCATCGTAGTCACCGAAGCCCGCGCCTCCCGCCATGAGGTCGTCGTCGAAGTCGACGCGGCGGAAGGTGCCGTCTCCCTCGTTCACGAAGAGGACGTCCGGGCCGTTGTTGGCGACGAACAGGTCGCTGTCTCCGTCTCCGTCGATGTCGGCGGCCGCCACCGCGACTCCGAAACCGCGGTCGCCGGTGCCGCTCTCGTCGGTGACGTCGCGAAACGTTCCGTCCCCCTCGTTCTCGAACAAACGATTGGGCGGGCCGGGCGAATCGAGATTGGTTGCGCCATGCACCAGGTAGACGTCGAGGTCGCCATCGGCGTCGTAGTCGAGAAAGGCGGCGCCGCTTCCCAGCGTCTCGTAGATCAAACGCTTGTCGGCACCTCCGAAGACGTTCCGGAAGCGAAGTCCCGCGGTGTCGCTCCGATCGCTGAGCACGATCGAAGCGACGAGCAGGAGCAGGCTCGGCGGGCTCAATGGAGCTTCCGCGCGAGATCGCGGAGCTCCGGGTCGTCGGGCGCGAGGAGGAGCGCTTTTTCGATGAGCGATCGCGCTTCCTCCTCCCGGCCCGCCTTCACGTAGAGCTCGATGAGCGGGCGATAGGACTCCGCCTCGGACGGCCGCTCGAGGATCGCGACCTGAAGCTTCTCTTTCTCCTCATCGAAGGCTTTCAAGCTTCGAAACGCTGCGAGCTCCTCCGCGGCATCGGTAGTACGCCCGAGCCGCGCGAGAAGGGTACCGAGCAGGTAGCGCGTCTCGGCGCGGTTCGGGTCGAGCGCCTTCGCCTGCGAGAGCGCGGCGAGAGCGGCGTCGTCCTCACCTCGGTCGAGGTGGAGCTCGGCGGAGAGTCGGAGCGTCGCCGCTTTCGAGCGGCCATCCTGGGAAGCCGCGAGCGCTTCCTCGACGACCGACGCGGCTTCGTCGCCGTGTCCCGACTTCGAGAGCGCTTCCGCGAGTCTGCGGCGCGCCTCGATCGAGGTGGATTGCCGGTACTGGGCCGCCGCCTCCTCGAATTGGCGATCGGCGAGGTCGATCTCTCCCAGGTAAAAGTGAGCGCTCTCGCTCTCCGCGGGGGTCTTGGTGTCGGATTCGAGTGCGTGCTCGAACGCGGCTCGTGCCTCTTTCGACTCCGCCCGGCGGTAATGAGTCTCACCGAGAGCGAGCCACATGCGGGTGTTGGACGGATCCAGGGCGAGTGCGCGAGAGAAGCTCGATCGCCTTCTCGTCGCGGTTGAGCGTGACGGCGAGGAGGCCCGCTGTCTCGAGAGTCTGGAGATTGTCGGGAACCGCGTCGAGGGTCTGGGAGAGCTGGTCCAGGGCTTCGCCCGGCCGCGTCTCCACGAGGAGGAGCCCGAGCTGCTTGCGCGCCTCGGGAGCGTCCGGGTTTCGTTCGAGCACGAGGCGCAGCGTGTTTTCCGCCTCGTCGCGTTGTCCGAGGGAGGCGAGCGCGATGGCCCGATACACGTCGACCCCGGGACTCTCGATGCCGAGCTCTCTCGCGCGTGCCAGAGCGTCGAGAGCATCCCGGTAGCGTTCCAGGCGAACGCGGAGGCTTCCCAGGAGAAAATAGAGCTCGCCGGCGCCGGCGCCGGAGCTCTCCGAAGCGAGCGCCTTTTCGACGACCGCCGCCCCGTCCGCGACGTGACCTGTCGCGGCGAGGCTTCGCGCGAGGCCCATGACCGTCCGCGGGTTTCGCGGCTCGACGGCGATGGCGTCTTTGAACCGCGCCTCCGCTTCCTCGGCCTTCCCGCCCGCGAGGAGAAGCGCACCGAGCTCGTTCAGCAGACCGATGCCCTTCGGCCGATAGCGGAGGCCGTCTTCCAGAACCCGCACGGCATCCGCGGCGCGATCCTGCCTCATGTAGATCCGGGACAGCTGGACGCGGCTCGGAGCGTCCTCGGGTGTCGCGACGATCACGGCGAGAAAGGCCGCCTCGGCTTCCTGAATGCGGCCCGCCTGAAGGAACTGAACGCCCTCGCGGAAGGCCTTCGGCTCGCTCGCAGGTTGGATCCCGAGGGCTACGAGCAGGAGTGCCACTCCCATATCGGCGTTTATAGCACGTTCGCTCGCGCCGCGTTGCAGGTCGCCGCTGTGGAAACGTCGATTTTTCTGTGACCTGTGGGTCGGTGGTCAGTTGGTCAGTTGGTCAGTTGGTCAGGGGCCGCCTTGAATCTCGGCGAAGACCGAGCCCGCGATCGACTGTCCGCTCGCACCCGCGGCCCAGCCGGCGTAGTGCGCGACATGGACGAGGAGCTCCTCGATCTCTTCCTCGCTCAGCTTGCCCTCGCCGAGTCTCGCTCCGCGGACGTGATCCCGGAACTGGTCGGTGCGTCCTTGTGCCGCGAGAAGTGCCAACGTCACGAGACGGCGATCGCGAATCGTGAGCCCGCCGCGGCTCCAGATTTTGGCGAAAAGGTGATTCATCGCGAGCTCTCGAACGCCGGTCGGGGGCCGGTCGGCGGTAAACGGCCTCGCGGGCTTTCCCAGCACTTTCTCGTACATCTCGGCACCCTTCGGATCCCTCTTCGTCTCGCTCATCATCCCTCCTCGAACGGTTCGTCTCCGGTTGCCATACTATTGCAGTCATGAGTCGAGCCAAACCTCGCAAGCCTTCGAAGCCTGCCAGACCCGTCAAACCTCTCGAAATTGACGACCTCTTCCGGCGGATCCTGACGAGCCGGGTCTACGACGTCGCCAACGAGACTCCGCTAGATGCCGCGGCCCGTCTGTCGAGCCGTCTCGCAAACGAGGTCTTGCTGAAGCGCGAAGACCTGCAGCCGGTGTTCAGCTTCAAGCTACGGGGCGCCTACAACAAGATGGCGCACCTGAGCACCGCAGAGGCCCGGCTCGGAGTCCTCACCGCGAGCGCGGGAAATCACGCGCAAGGGGTGGCCTTCGCGGCGCGAAAGCTCGGCATCAGCGCGCTCATCGTGATGCCGCAGACGACACCCCAGATCAAGGTGGACGCGGTGCGCTCCATGGGAGCCGACGTCGTGCTCGCCGGCGACAGCTACGCCGAAGCCAAAACCCGCTGCGACGAGCTCATGATCGAGACGGGGCGGATCCTCGTTCATCCTTTCGACGATCCGCTGGTGATCGCGGGCCAGGGGACGATCGGAGTCGAGATCCTGCGCCACGACCGAGGCCGTCTCGACGCCGTCTTCGTTCCCGTCGGAGGCGGAGGGCTCATCACCGGGATCGCCACCTATCTCAAGACCCTGGCCCCGGAAATCCGCGTAATCGGGGTCGAGCCGTTCGAGGCCGACGCCATGTACCGCTCGCTCGCGGCAGGCAAGAGAGTGGCACTCGATCACGTCGGGATCTTCGTCGACGGCGTCGCCGTCCGGGAGGTGGGAAAGACGACCTTCGCACTCGCCCGGAAGACGGTCGACGAGATCGTGCGGGTGACGAACGACGAAGTCTCGGCCGCGATCAAGGACGTGTTCGACGAGACCCGGAGCATCATGGAGCCGGCGGGGGCGTTGTCGATCGCGGGACTGAAGCGCTACGTCCAACGGGAGCGAGTGCGCGGCCAGCGTCTCGTGGCGGTCCTGAGTGGCGCCAACATGAACTTCGACCGGCTGCGCTTCGTCGCCGAGCGAGCCGAGATCGGGGAAGCGCGGGAAGCCGTTCTCGCGGTAACCATTCCCGAGAGGAAGGGGGCGTTTCGCGCCTTCTGCGCGGCGATCGGGCGGCGCGTCGTTACCGAGTTCAACTACCGGCTGAGCGGCCGGGACGAGGCGCACATTTTTCTCGGTGTCTCGATCGCCTCCCGGCGAGATGCCGAGACGCTCGCCGCGGCTCTTCGACGCCGCGGCTACCGCACCGTCGATCTTTCGGGAGACGAGATGGCGAAGCTCCACGTGCGCCACATGGTGGGAGGGCGGGCGAAGGACGTGGTCGACGAGATTCCGTGCCTCTTCGAGTTCCCCGAGAGACCGGGCGCGTTGATGGAGTTTCTCGACCGGCTCGGAGGCCGGTGGAACATAAGCCTCTTCCATTATCGAAACCACGGCGCCGACTTCGGGAGGGTGCTCGCGGGCTTCGAGGTGCCGGAGTCGGAGCGGGCGGAGTTCCGTCGCTTCGTCGACACCCTCGGATACCCCTGGATCCTCGAGCCCGAGAACGAGGCCTATCGCCTGTTCCTCGTCTGACGCTAGTGGGCTGTAACAGCTATTTGGTGCGCAAATCGCGAGGTCATTTTGTGTGCTGGCAAGGCGCGATGACGACGACATATCCGGATATTTCGAGGAATCGCAACGCCGCCAGCGCGCAAAAGGGCCCGCGATTTTGGCGCGAAATAGCTGTTACAGCCCACTAGCGGGGGGTGAGAGCACCGAGCGAGCGGGTAGCCTCGCGGAGCTTTCCCGTGATGAGCAGGAGCGCCACCTCGAGATTCCCGCGCGCTTGCGCTTCGAAGCCCTCGACGGCAGTGACGTCGCCTGCGTCGCCGCCGTCCCGGCGGAGCCGGGTATAGAGATGGAAGATCTCGGGGCTGACCGCCCGCGCGTCCTGCTCGAAGTCCGTCCCCCAGCTCGCCGGACCGAAAGAATGGACGCGTTGGAGAAAGTAGCTCTCTTCGGAGAAGTTCTTGACCGAGTCCATGGTGGCGACGTCGACGAGCGCGTCGGCGGCTTTGGCCGCGTCGCGGAAGGAGAGGGCCTCCCGCGCCCGAGAGAGGGCCTCGAGGTCGGAAACGTACGGGGTCGTTTTGAGTCGAGCGCCCGACGAGCTGTCGGAGAGGAGCCAGGGCAGGAGCTCGTGCCGCACGTTCATGAGGGTGCGATTCCAACGCTCGCGATCGGCGCGCGAGACCGAACCGATGGCCGCTTCGACCTTCTGCGCCTCGCGCTGAAACCGCTCGGCGGCCGTCGTCGCGTCCTCGAAGGACACCGAAGGAGCTTTCTTTCCATCCTCCGCGAGCACTCTCCCTACCCACTCGCCGACCGCGCTCAGCGTGACCGGCACGATCGGCGCGCGGTCGGCGCGCAGGACGCCGAGCGTCCCCAGATCGAGGTCGATGTCGAGGTTCTGGTAGTCGCGGGGACGGTAGAGGTCGAGCTGCGTGTGGTAGTAGCGCGAGAACGAGCCGGGGTTCTCGTAAAAAGGATGGCCCCGGAACCAGAGGAGGTAGGAGACACTGCCGCCGCCGATAGCGCCCAGGGACCACGCGTCGACCCAGTTCGTGACCCCTTCGTGCAATTGGATGCGGGCACCGAGGTCGAGGTCGGCAAGGAGCTTCCTCTGGAAGGGGAGATTCTCGGGGGTCGCGAACAGGTGTCCTTTCTCCGCCGACCAGCCAGCCCCGTCGATATTGAAACCGTACACGAGCCGGCTCGCGATCTCGGGGTGTGCTTTCACGAAGGCGTAGGAGCCGGTGAGCCAATCGTACGGGGTCGCGATCCC
Organism: uncultured Acidobacteriota bacterium; assembly: GCA_963815675.1. GTDB lineage: Bacteria > Acidobacteriota > Vicinamibacteria > Marinacidobacterales > SMYC01 > CAWFHP01. The sequence continues at coordinate 218,750 of CAWFHP010000010.1, forward strand.
GCCGGCCTCCTCGGAGCCGAAGGAGATGAGGAGGAGAGTTCTTCGGGGTGAGGCTTGTTTCATCACCCGCCCGATCTCCAGCATCGTCGCGACTCCGACGGAGTTGTCCTGCGCGCCCTGGTGCCACCGGTCGTGATGAGCGGTCACCGACACGATCTCGTCGGGCTCTTCTGTTCCCGTCATCCTGCCGATGACGTTCTCGGAGAAGCCGTAGCCGACGTCCACGCGATTTTCGAGCGTGATCTCGACCTGTCCCTGGGAGAGCCGCTCGACGAGGTGCTTCGCGTCACGCTTGGTGATGGCGAGAGCGGGAATCTCGTCGTGATACTGGATTCCGTCCTGTTTGAGCGCGTCGTCGGGGTTGTCGCCCGGGTAATCGTAGAACAGGACGGCGCTCGCGCCCCGCACCGAGGCCTCGAGCTCGGTCGCGCTCGGCCAGACGGTGCGACGCACCAGAACCACGCGTCCTTCGACCTTTCCGATGCGCTCGTAGTCCGAAGCGAAGCCTTCCCCCGCGTCGACGAGCTGGGCGTGGAGGGTTTTTCCGTCGGCGCTCGTTCCGAGACGATAGTCGACGCCGTCGCGGCTGCCCCACGTTCCCCTCGACGAGTGGAGGGTGATGGCCGGCAGGACCTTGCCGTCGGCCTCGAGCGTGACCTTTCCATAGTCGTAGCGTCGCACGGGAAACCGCTCGCGGACGACGTCGAAGCCGAGCGCCCGCATTTCGCCCTCGATGGTATCGGCGAGAGCTTTCTCCGCCGGGCTCCCCGCGACCGCCGTTCCGAGCCCGGCGCCGGTGGGCTCGACCGCCACGTCTTCGGAGAGATGGCGCAGGGTGGTGACGACCCGCGTCGTGTCGAGCGCGTCGAGCACCGTCCGCTCCTCGGGCGAGATCTGGCCGAGTGCGGGAGCGGCGCCGAGGGCGGTGACGGCGGTGATGCCGAGAGCAAGTTGAAGTCGAACGTCGATTCGCATGAGCGACGCTAACCGGGAACGATGGGCTCTGTCAAAGTTGCGACGGGCCGCGGACCCTCGACACCACGATACCGGTGAGAAGAATGTGCCCAGGAGGGAAGAGCTCCACTCGCTCGAGTGAAGCCCTCGGGAGTCCGGCTGCGGCGGACGAGACCGCTTCCGAAGGCGACGATGCCGACGCAGTAGAGGATGAGGATTCCCGAGATCGAGGCGGGTCATCGTTTCCGAACCGAGGACGGTGATGCCAATCGCTTTCCGTCGCCGGTGCCACCCCGAGCGTCGTATTTTCAAATTGGATTCGATTCATGGGTGGACATGATTGTCACAGTGTCCAACTTTTCGGTGGTACTTGTCTGGCGAGGACTTCGTGTCGATTCAATTTTGTGGATGGGTCCTACGATACGATGGATTTCCTGGGGAAAACGACCCGTGAGGATTGTCTAACCGGTTGTTATTAAAAGCCTTAGTGCGACCCGTTCCGCCCGCGCCGTGGCATGTTCTTTGCTACCTCACCTCTGGACATAAGTTTGTTCTGCAATGCCGAAAAAGTCGGCGTTCGCAATCGAACTGCGAGGTGTTCATGCAGCGCAAGACAGCTCTGGCGCTGACGCTCCTGAGCCTGCTCATCCTGGGTAGCTTCACAGCGGAAGCGCAGACCATCACGGGTACTCTCTTCGGTACGGTGCGCGACGAGTCGGGAGGAGTTCTCCCGGGCGCAACCGTCTCGATTGCTTCTCCCGCCCTCATCGGCGGTGCGCGCGAATCGGTCACCACCGAGACCGGCATCTTTCGTTTCGCCGGCCTTTCGCCGGGTCTCTACACCATGAATGTCACCATGCCGGGCTTCGGCACCTACAACGAAGAAGGGCTTCGCGTGATCGTCGGAGGCTCCACCGAGAGGAACGTGGTCATGAAGGTGGCCTCGGTCTCGGAGACGATCACCGTGACAGGTGAGAGCCCGGTCGTCGATACCAAGGCGACCGACATCGCGACGAACTACACGAGAGAGTGGGTGGAGAACGCACCCTATCCGCCGGTTCACCTTCTTCGACCTCATCAACGCCGCTCCCGGCGTGAACCAGAACTCGTCGTCGAGCTCCCGTTCCTCGTCGTTCGGCTCCGGCACGGACGACAACTCCTACCAGCTCGACGGTACGGATTTCACCGCTCCTCTCACCGGCGCCGCCTGGCCCTGGCCCAATACGGACGTGATCGAGGAGATCGAGGTCCTTTCCCTCGGGGCTCCCGCGGAGTACGGGCAGCTCCAGGGCGCGGTGTTCAACGTCGTGACCAAGCAGGGCGGAAACACCCTCGACGGAAACGTCTCGTTCTACTATCAGAACCAGTCCCTCACCGGGAGCAACACGACGCCCGAAGAAGACGGCGGGTTGCCGTACCATCGCGACAAGTTCAACGACCTGACGATCAACGTCGGCGGGCCGGTGATCAAGGACAAGTTCTGGTTCTTCGGCTCCTACCAGTATCAGCGGGACTGGGACAACCAGCCGGGAACCGACCCGGCGTTCCCGGCGCAGTCGGACGCCGATCGCATCTTCTTCAAGCTCACCTATCAGGCGAGCGAGAAGAACAAGTTCATGTTCGCTCTGCACAACGACTACTACCGCATCCCCTATCGGGGCTCGACTCTCGAGTCTCCCGACAGCATCGAGCTCGAGAACGGCAACAACCCGTCCCCGAACTTGACGTGGACGTCGGTCATCGACGACAAGACGTACTTCGAGGTGCGGTACTCCGGCTTCTACGGAAAAGACCATGGCGGACCGCTGCAGTCGGGTCTGGCACGGTCCCGTCCGCGCTACTACGACTCCGCGACCGGCGAGATCACCGGGGGAACGTACTCCTGGTACGACGGTATCAGCCAGAAGACGGCATTCGCGGGCAAGATCAGCCGTTTCGCCGACAACTTCCTCGGCGGCAGCCACGACTTCAAGTTCGGCGTCCAGTACAACAGCGGTGGCGGCAAATACACGTACGCTTACAACAACTACATTTACACTTCGTACGGCGAGCCCTACTACGGAACTTACCACCTGCCCGAGCAGGAGGTGGGATGGGCGAACTCGATCGGGGCCTTCGTCGACGACTCCTACCGGATCGGGGACAATTTCACGTTGAACCTCGGCGTGCGGTATGACCACCAGAAGGCGAGTTTTCCATCGTCACCCGTTCTCGACAAAGATGGAAATCCGACGGGCGCCACCAATCCCGCGGTGGACAACCTCTTTACCTGGAACTCGGTGTCGCCCCGCCTCGGGTTTAACCTGAAGCTCACCAAAGACGGGCGAACCACCCTCAAGGGGCACTGGGGCCGATACTACAAGGGCATCGTGACCGGTGAGTTCCAGGGAGCCGGGCCGGGCATCACGCCCACGTTTGCGTTCTCGGGCTTCTACGACGCAAACGGAGCACCGAGCGGTCTTCGAGCTCGTCTCGGATAACAGCCAGCTGAAGATCGATCCCAACTACCAGAATCCCTATACCGATCAATTCATTCTCGGATTCGACCGTGAGGTCGCCCGGGATTTGGCGGTGTCGGTGAACTACGTTTACAAGAAGGGCAATCGGATGAGTGCATGGCAGGACATCGCTGGCGTCTACCAGACCGTGCCCTACGTCGATAACCAGGGCGCCGACGCGACGGGACGGACGTTCAACGTCTACAATCTCGTGTCGGATCCCGCCGACCGGCTCTTCCTGCTCACGAACCCCGATCCCGCGATTCGTGGAGAGGAGACCTTCACCAGGTACCAGGGCGTCTCGCTCCAGGGAACGAAGCGCATGTCGAATCACTGGCAGATGACGGCCTCCCTGGTTTTGTCGAAGTCGTCGGGCGTCATCGCCTCCAGCACGACCACGCCCATCGGTGGAACCACCACGAGCTCCGGGAACAACTTCGGCCAGAACCCGAACGACTACGTCAACATGAACTCGGATTCGCGCTTGACGAACGATCGTCCCACGAATTTCCGTGTCCAGTTCGTCTACGAGCTTCCCAAGGAGATCACGCTGGGCGCGAACTTGACGTACCAGAGCGGCAAGCCGTGGGGCCGCCAGATTCGCCTTCCGTCCTCCGATCTCGGCATCACTTCTACGTTCTACGCTGACGAGGGCGGGCTCATCGATAGCCGGCGGGTGCCCAACTGGAAGGTTCTGGACCTTCGTATCCAGAAGAGCATCTCGTTCACGTCCGATGTCAAGCTCGCGCTGTTCGGCGACGCGTTGAATCTCTTCAACGACAACGCCACGGAGAGCATCGGAAGCCGGCTCGGCACTTCGTCGAGCTTCGGCCTACCGACTCGTTACATCTTCCCGCGTCGTCTCATGATCGGAGCGAAGATCCTCTTCTGAGATAGCGCATTCGCGTTCGACGGCCCGCTCGCCATCCAAGGCGAGCGGGCCGTTTCGTTTTTCAGCGAGACAACGCCCGCGCGTGGGTCTCGATCTCGGCGGCGAGCTCGTTCGCCCCTCGCTCTCGGGCCAGCCGGGACGCCCTCTCGAACGTGTGCAGAGCGTCGTCACGGCGCCCCGCCGCGGCGAGCGCGAAGGCGAGGGTATCGAGAGCTCTCGGATCGGAGCCTCCCGTTTTCTCCACCACCCGCTCGGCGAGGGCCAGTGCCTGCTGCCCCCGTCCCGGAACGCCGCCGGTCGCGAGGAGCCGGGCCAGATTGTGGGTGAGCGTCACGTCGTCCGGGAATCGCTTCATGGCCTCCGTCAGCACGGAAGCGGCTTCTTCGTTACGCCCGCTCGCGGTGAGAACGAAAGCGCAGGCACTGCAGACGTCGGGCGCCGACGGGGCCTGGCGGCACGCCGCTTCGAGCTCGGGGAGGGCTTCCGGATACCGGCCGAGCTGGAAGAGCGACATCCCCAGACGCTCCCTCGCGTCGCCGCGAGTCGGGTCGCCCTCGAGCGCCTTGCGGTAGAGCGGCACCGCGCCGGCCAGGTTGCCCTTGGCGGCGAGCGCGTCGGCTTCCCGCGCGTCGAGGAGAGCGAGGTCCGTCTTCGCGGGCGCGTAGTCAGGAACGAGAGCGAGGACCTCTTCGTATCGAGTGCGCGCTTCGCCCGTCCTTCCCGCGGCGGTGAGAGCTCCCGCGTCGAAGTAAAGAGCCAGATCGTTTCTCGGATCGAGCTCGACGGCGCGGCCCCATAACGTCACCGAGTCCTTCCACCAGTGACATTGCCGATACGCTCCAACTCCGAGAAGGGCGGCGATGCCGAGGACCGCCCACTGCGCCGTCGAGCGCGCGCGGACGAGAGTCGCCGCGACCGCGATGGCGAGAACGAGCCCGGGAACGTAGCTGTATCGGTCGGCGGTGGCCTGGAGTCCGCTCGGGGTGAGCCCGATGGTGGGAACGAGGAGAACGAGCCAGGAGAAGAAGAGAATCGGCGCCGCGGGGAACCGCGCGCGAGCGCGCCAGACGAAGACGCGTCGCTCCCACCAGCAGGAGCGCGGCGATCGCGACTCTCGCGGCGTCGAGCTTCGGGTCGAGCGGCAAAGGATCGAGAGGCGTGAGACCCACCGGCCACAAGAGTCGCGAGAGGCTCGTGAGGAGCGAGTCGGCAGCGAGCGTGAGGCGCGCGCCGACGCCGTAGGTGCCGAGGTCGAGGAATCTCCGCGAGTGGCCTTCGAGAACGAGCGCCACCAGCGCGAGGACGAAGTGAGGAATCTTCTCGACGAAGAGAGGCGCCTGGAGCTTTCGCTTCGCGGGCCTTCCCGTAAAGACGTCGAGGGCCAGGAGCACGAGCGGGAATCCGAGGCCGATGGGCCGGGCGAGAAGCGAGGCGGCGTAGGCCGCGGCCGAGCCGGCGATCCGGTATCTCAGGTACAGCAGAGTCGAGAGCAGCAAGAAGCTCGTCGCGAGGACGTAGGGAAGAGCGCTGGCCCACGCGACCGCCTCTACCCGCAGAGGATGAAGGGCATAGAGCAGCGTCGGCGACGAGCGAGGCGGTCCGGCCCGCGCCGAGCCGCACCATCAGCAAATACAAGAGGACGGCGTTCAGGATGTGAAGAGCGAGGCTCAGTCCGTGAAAAACTCGAGGGCTCGTTCCCAGCATCCGGCCGGTCGCGGACCACAAGAGCCAGGACAGCGGCTGGAAATGGCTCATCCGGTCCGTGGTGAAGGCCCAGGAGACGACACCCGGTTCCCGCAGCGCGTCGTTCTGGACGATGGCTTCCGGGTCGTCCCACGAGACCCAGTCGTTCGCGAGAACGGGTGAGAAAACGACGGCGACGGCGAACGCGATGGCGAGAGAACGAAGCACGGCGAGTTACTGACCCTTGAGTCTCCGGAGCTCGACCCGGGCGGGCGAGAATCCGGGGTCGTTCTCGAGGGCCTTTCGAAAACAGGTGGAGGCTTCGTCCGTTCGTCCCAGCCTCGAGAGCACGAGGCCGAGATTGAAGGCGTATTGCGCATCCTTGGGATCGAGATCCTGGGCCTTCCGGAATGCCTCCTCCGCTTCCTTCATTCGATCGTTTCCGCCCAGGACCATCCCCAGCGAGTTCCAGTAGGACGCGTCGTCGGGAGCGAGGCGCACCGCTTCGCGAAGCTGCGCCACGGACTTCTCCACCTCGCCCAGATCGCGATACTGCTCTCCGAGACGGACGTGCGCGAGCGCGTCTTCGGGCACTCTCGCGATGACTTCTTCGAAAGCGCGGGCCGCCTCGCGCGGGTCGTGCATCTCGGCCCAATACTCGCCCTCGCGCTCGTGGAGCGCGGCGCTTCGCGGCAGCGCCTTCTGGCCCCGTTTCAGCACGGAGACCGCTTCGTCTCCCTTCTTCAGCGCGAGCTCGGTCTCGGCAAGGTCGAGATAAGCGGGACCGTACGATGAGTCGAGAGCGAGCGCGCCCTCGAACGCGGTCACCGCTTCTGGATAGCGCCCGATTCCATAGAGGGCACGCCCCATGTAATAGAAGGCCTGGAAGCTCTCGTTTCCCGATTCGAGAATGGTGCGGAATCGTTCGATGGACGCGGCGTAGCTCTTCTGCTGAAGGAGCTCGAGACCCTGCCGCATGTTCTCGCTCAGAAAACGGAACTCCGCGAGCTTGTCCTTCGGGTCTATCCCCGCGTCCTTGCCTTCCGCGGCCCGCGTGCTCCCGACATAGCCGAGAGCTCCGAGCTTTCCCATGAGCTCGGGATCGATGGCGGAGGGCGCCGAGGGCGCGGATGCCTTCTCCCGCTCCGATGGGTGCCAGCGCGTCGAGATGAGCGCGGAGTCGGTCGGCGGCACCGTGGTTCTCCTCGATCCGGTTGTCCTTCTCCTCCGGATCGTCTTCGAGGTTGTAGAGCTCGGGTTTCGGCGCGCGGATGAGCTTCCACGGGCCCTCCCGGATCGATGCGAGCTCGCCCCAGCCATAGAGGAGGCGGGCCATGAGACTCTCCGCGTAGAGCGGCCTTGCCTCGGGCTCGCCGTCCCCGTGAAGGGAGGGCGCGAGGCTCTGTCCCGAAGGCTTGACGTCGCCGGGAGGGCAGACGCCCAGCATCTCCAGCACCGTCGGGAGGATGTCCACGCTCTCGACGGAGACGTCGAGCTCGGTGCTCGCCGGAACGCCCGGACCGCGCGCGAGGAGCGGAACGTGGAGCGTCGGGTCGTAGACGAAGTAGCCGTGTCCGGTCTCGCCGTGCTCCTCGAACGCCTCGCCGTGATCGGAGGTGACGAGGAGGAGCGTGCGCTCGGCGAGGCCGAGCTCCGATAGCGCCGCGTCGAGCCGGCCCACGAGGTCGTCGGCGAAGGCGACCTCGCCGTCGTAGGGACGATCCGGGTAGCGCGAAGCGTACGGCTCGGGAGGATCGTACGGGTCGTGAGGATCGTAGAGGTGGACCCAGAGGAAGAACCGCCCGTCGGGCTTCTTGTGAAGCCAGGAGAGGGCATCGGCCATCGTCACGTCTCCGCGCTTTTGCACGGAATCGAGGAAGAGCGCCGGCTCGGGGCCTTCCCCGAAGTCGTCGGAGAACGTATCGAAGCCGCGGTCGAGACCCGACTCCGACCCGAGGACGACCGACGAAACGAATCCGGCCGTGTGGAATCCCCTGGCGTGCAGGATCTCCGCGAGAAGCGGGGTGTCGGCCTCGAAGCGCGCCGCGACGTTCTGGCGGACGCCGTGCTCGAAAGGGTAACGTCCCGTGAAAATCGACAGATGGGACGGGCGGGTGAGGGGAACTTCGGAGAACGCGTTCCGGAAGAAGGCACCCGCCTTCGCGATGCGATCGAGGTTGGGCGTCGCCACATTGCCCCCGTAGACTCCGAGCCGATCGGCCCGCAGCGTATCGATGGTCACGAGGACGAGGTTCTCGGCCGCGGGCGGAGGCTCGCGCCGGCAGCCGGCGACAACAAGGAGACAGGCGAGAACAGAGGTGAAGGTGCGGCTCACTTGGAGCCCGAGGGTAGCACGGTGAGCTCGGGGGAGCCAAGTTTGACGGAACCCTTCGCCATGAGGACAATCGGCGTTCACTCGATTGTTCTTCGAAGGAGAATGCTCATGAGATGGACCGCCGCTTCCACGTTCCTGGTGCTGGCCTTCGCCGGCTTTACCGCTCTCGCGACCGCAGAAGACAAGGAGTTCAAGGGTGCCGTCACCGACGACATGTGCGGTGGTGAGCACATGATGGAAGGGATGACCCCCAAGGAATGTGCCGACGAGTGCGTCCGGATGGGCTCGTCCTATGCTCTGTTCGTTCCCGCCGAGAAGAAGATGTATCTCGTCGACGATCCCGGCAAGCTGAAAGAGTTCTCGGGAGAGGACGTCGTCGTCAAGGGCTCGGTGAGCGAGGATGGCAAGACGATCAAGCTGACGTCGGTCCAAAAAGCCCCGTCGAAGTAAATGAAAGGGAGCCGGCCGTTATCGCCAGTATCCCAGACGGCTCCGGACCCTGACCAGCCGCGCGATGCGCATGCCCTTCAGGCGCACTTCGACCGAATGGAACTGCGCCGTTTTGGAAACAGGCGAAGTGTAGTACTCGAGCAGGTAGTGGTGGCGGAGTTGCATCGCGGGTGCGACGCATCGACCGCGAGGACGATGGACGGCGGTGTCGCCGCGTCCCCTTTCTGCTCGACGAAGACGGCGATCTCGCGTGGCTCGGAATCCTCGAGGACCTCGAAATCCTCGCGGTGAAGGTCCTCGAGAGGACGACCCTCTCCGTCCTGCACCCACAGGTGAAGGCTCGCCAGGTAGGGTGTCGCCGTCGCGCCTTCGACGTGCCAGGAGCTCACGTCGTGAGAACCTCCATTTCGTCCGGGATTTGCAGGAAACGCCAGACGGGAATCGGATGTAACGTTGAAAATATTCCAGGTAGTTTCTGCGGAACATGGTTCCTCGCCTCCGAGTTCGGCGACGTTACGGTCATTTTTCGACCGGCACGAGCATTGCAGCGTTCGATTCCAGGTGAACCGTCGAACGGTGTCGTCGCCGTCGACTTTTTCGTGAGAGGAGAGTCTCTATGAGCTTGTTGGAGCTTCTCGTTCTTCTTCTGGTGGCCGGCGTCTGCGGAGCGCTCGGTCAAGCGATCGCGGGATACTCGCGAGGAGGCTGTCTCGTATCTGTCGCTCTGGGCTTCATCGGCGCCGTGATCGGAACGTGGCTCGCGAGGGAGCTCACTTTGCCCCCGTTTCTGACGATCGACATCGGTCAAACCGCCTTTCCTCTGATCTGGAGCGTGCTGGGCTCGGCCGTTTTCGTCGCCTGCGTCAACCTGGTGGCCGCACGGCCGAGATTGTGACGGGCGCCCCCCCGTGACTCGGGCGGAACCGCGAGACGGTCGCGGCATCACCGGAAGGACTCGTCTCTTCGCCGCCCGAGCTGACGCCGATCCTCGTGGCTTGCGACAGTCGTCGGCGCGGCTGGTCACGGCTATCGATAGTCGCGATGACGCCCGCCGCAAGGAGGTCCGCTACGCGGCGGGAGTGGCCATTTTCGCCGGACTGGGTGCACTTCTCCTTTCGTTCACTTTCGCCTGGAATCGCGTCGTCGTACCGATCCGCCGGCTGCACGAACAGGCGCTCGGTATCGTGGAGCTCCCGCCGTCGAGCCGGCCCATGAACGAGGTCGAAGGTGTATCGCGGGCTGTCACCAAGATGGTGAATCAACGAGACGGCCTCCGCGTATCCAGGGAGGACCCTCCGGAATCCGCCTCGAGGTGGAGGACCACGGACGGGGTATCCGTCCCGAGCTCCTTGGCTCGAACAGCGTGTCCGGCCTCGCCAACATGGGAGTGGGAATCGAGGGATGGAGGAGCGGCTTCGACAGCTCGGTGGCCGCCTCACCATCGCGTCGGAACGAGGCCGGACCACGGTGCGTGCCGAGCTTCCCCAGCCTCCGCCGGGCTCTCCAGCCCCAGCTATCCTCTCGACAAGCGCCTCCCGTCGAGAGGAGCTTCGCCGTTCAGGCGCCATTCTTTGATCTTGTTGTAGATGGTTCGCGAGCTGACCCCGAGCCGGCGTGCGGCCTCTGCAACGTCGTGTCCGGTTGCTTCGAGAGTTTTTTCGATGAGTTGTCGCTTTAACTGTGCGATCGTCATTCCCGCTCGGAGCACGACCGGCGTCTGGTGCCGCGGCGAGGACTCACCCTCGAGGCGCCCTTTCGAAGGACTCCCTTGGACCAGGCTGTCGGGAAGGTGATCGACGGTGATCCTCGTGCCTCGCGCGAGAATGACTGCGCGCTCGAGTACGTTTCTCAGCTCGCGCACGTTGCCCGGCCATGAGTGGCGGCGGAGCGCTCGCGCGGCGCCCAGCTCCAGCCCGACCGCCTCTCGGCATTGGGTCTCGGCGAGCCCATGGAGAAAGTGCTTCGCCAGCAGGCAGACGTCGCCGCGTCGCTGCCGGAGGGGAGGCACGTCGAGGCTGAAGACGCCGAGACGATAGTAGAGATCGGCGCGAAGGAGGCCTTCCTCTATCGCCGTCCGAGGATCCATGTTGATCGCGGCGATGACGCGGACGTCGATCGGAATCTCGCGATCGCCTCCCAGGCGTCGAATCGTTGCTTCCTGGAGAACCCGCAGCAGCTTTGACTGCTGTGACTGCGGCATGGCCGAGATCTCGTCCAGAAAGAGCGTGCCTCCGGTCGCCTGTTCGAAGCAGCCCGCCGAACGAGCTTCGGCGCCCGTGAAAGCGCCTTTCTCGTGCCCGAAGAGCTCGCTCTCGACCAAAGTCTCCGGGATAGCGGCGCAGTTGATGGCGAAGAATCGTCGCGATTTCCGCGGGGAGAGCTCGTGGAGCGTTCGGGCGGCGAGCTCCTTTCCGGTTCCCGTCTCCCCGACGATCAGGACCGATGCCACCGACGGGCCTGCCTGCTCAATCTGCTGAAACAGAGCCTTCATGGCCTCGCTTCGTCCGACGATGCCTCCGAGCCCCGGAAGCTCGAGACGTCGCGGCCGGTAGAGGGGCGAAGGCGCTCCCGGCGAAGACGTTGGGGTTGTCTCCACGAGTTGAGTCATGGCTCCTCCTTTCGCAACGACCACCAGGATGCGCGCATCGCCCCTCGTCACGTTATCCGGTGAATTCCTTAGTCCGGCCGCGGAAAGACCGGCCGAAGCGGTAATTTGGTGATCCTCGTCACGTCTTGCGCTCGAAATCTCCCCGGTCGGCTGGCGGGTTCTACGCTCGTTCGCGTAGTCGCTTCCGGAGTAACAAACGAAAAAGAGGAGGTAAAGATGAGACGTTCGTCGTTTGCCCTCGCGGTGATGGTGGTGCTGGGAGGAACCGCCGTCGCCGGGGCTCAACATCACAACGAGCACGATCCCCGAGTGCTCGCGACCGACCCGCTCGGAATGGAAGCGGCCATCGCGCCCGTGCTCGAGGGCCTCGGTGACCACCACCATCCGATCACCACGCGCTCCGAGCGCGCCCAGCTGTTCTTCGATCAGGGCCTGAAGCTGACCTACGGATTCAATCACCAGGAAGCGCTTCGCTCGTTCAAGGAGGCGGTGCGGCTCGATCCGGACTGCGCCATGGCTTACTGGGGCTGGGCACTCGTGCTCGGACCCAATCTCAATCTGCCCATGCGCCCCGAGGTCGTTCCGCAGGCCTACGAGGCGATACGAAAGGCGATTTCGCTCGAAGGCAACGTCACCGAGAAGGAACGGGCTTACATCGACGCGCTCGCTCGTCGCTACGCCAACGACCCCGACTCCGACCGCTCGATCCTCGACCGCGACTATGCCGATGCGATGGCCGAGCTCCACGAGCGCTATCCGGAGGACAACGACGCCGCGACGCTGTACGCTGCCGCGCTGATGAACCTCTCGCCCTGGAACTACTGGACGAGGGCAGGAAGGCCGCGCGAGACCACGCCACGGATACTTTCCGTTCTCGAAGGCGCCATCGAGCGCGATCCGGAGCACGAGGGAGCGCTTCACTACCTGATTCACCTGACCGAGTCGGTGGATCCCTGGCGCTCGGAGCGGGCGGCGGAGCGTCTCGACGGGCTCGCGCCGGGGGCCGGGCATCTGGTTCACATGCCCTCTCACATCTACATGCGCACCGGTCGATACGCCGAGGCTTTCGATGCCAACGCCCGCGCCATCGAGGCCGATGAGGGCTACATCACCGCCTGTCGGAACCAGGGGATCTATCCCCTCAACTACTATCCCCACAACATCCACTTCCTCGCCTGGGCCGCCATCATGCAGGGGCGGAGCGAAGAGGCACTGAAGGCATCGCGCAAGGTCGCGGACCGCGTTCCGACGGACATGCACGGAAACGACTGGGCTTTGTACCAGACGTTTCTCAGCATGCCGCTCTACACCATGGTTCGCTTCGCGAGATGGGAGGAGATCCTTCGCGAGCCGAAGCCCATGAAGGACGCGGTCTACTGGACCGGCATCTGGCATTACGCTCGGGCGATGGCCTACCTGCACTCGGCTCGCCCCGAGGAAGCGTCTCGCGAGCTCCGCGCCATCGAGACGATCGTCGGCGACTCTTCGTCGCTACAGACGCTCGTCGGCTATTCGAACGCGAGGACCCTCCTTCGGATCGCGCGGGGTATCGCGGCGGGAGAGCTCGCGGCAAAGGCCGGCAGGTTCGATGAAGCGGTCGCCCACCTCGATCGCGCCGTACGTCTCGAGGACGGGCTCCTCTATGGAGAGCCACCCGACTGGTACTACCCCGTACGCCATACCCTCGGTGCCGTCCTTCTCGAGGCGGATCGGGCGGATGAGGCGGAGGTCGTCTACTGGCAAGACCTGGCGCGGAATCCCGAGAACGGGTACGCCCTGCTCGGCCTCGCCCAGAGTCTACGCGCCCAGGGGAGAGACGAGGAGGCGGCTTCGGTCCAGGCGAGATTTGATCTCGCGTGGAAGGAGGCAGACGTCACTTTGCGAAGCTCTCGTTTTTGACCCGTGGTGGTCGGGGTCGGGCGCGGGCCCGGCCCCGCCGGTTTGCTTCGATCGAGCCCAACCTCTATGCTGCGCGGCCAGGGGGGCCAAAGTGGGATTGGGCTCGATGCGTCGGCTCGTTCGTCTCGCCGTTGTCTTTTGCTCGGTTGCTTCTCCGCTCGCCGGTCAGGACGTCACGTTCTTCGTCACCGGTGATCCGCAATACAACCTCGCCGGGTCGCCGCCGGACGACGTGGCCTCGAGCAACCAGCGCGCCGTCATTGCGGAGATGAATGCCTTGCCGGGGACGCCGGACGCGTTCGGCGAGACCGTTCCCGAGCCCCGCGCCGTGCTCGTGGCGGGCGATCTCACCCAGAACGGATGGTGGGAGCTGAAAAACCGCTACCTCCCCATCGAGGTCTCTGCCGGCGAGCTCAATCTCTTTCAGGAGCAGTGGGGCCTCACGGGACAGGACGGGGAGCTGCGCTTTCCGGTCCTCGAAGGCTACGGCAACCACGACACCGATCCCGATACGACGAGCTACAACTGGCGCCTGCATTACTGCTACGACGTGGCCTGCTTTCCCACGCGAGGCGAGGCGCGGTGCGGCTTCGTCCCCTTCCTCACCAAACCGGGACGCCCTTGCACGCCGCGCTTCGGCTGTGCCGTCGGTCCCGCCGATCTGCCCTCGGGCGAGGGGAAGTGCTGGACTCCGTCGGCGGACTCCGTCGCCTGGCGCTCGCCCGACCGGGTGATCCCCCAGGACGGCCGGAATGTGGGGCTCACGAGCTCGAGTGCGGAGGGGCATTACTCATGGGACTGGGACGGAGTGCACTTCGTGAATTTGAACGAGCACGCCGGGGGTACGGCCGAGGGCCCGCGCAGAGTCTACGCCCGCAACAGCCTGCAGTTTCTCATCGGCGATCTGGGCGCGCACGTCGGCGCGAGCGGGCGGCCCGTCATCATCATGCAGCACTTCGGATTCGACGCCTTCTCTCGCAACGGAAGCTGGTGGAGCGACGCGGAGCGTGAGGCGCTGTGGCAGGCCATCCAGGGCTACCACGTCGTCGCCTTCTTCACCGGACATCTGCACACCAGCTGGCAGCACAACACGTTTCACGGGATCGACGCCTTCACCTCCGGAGGCGCGCGCGATCAGCCGGGCTTCCTCGTCGTGCGCATCCGCGGAAGCGAGATGACGGTGATGGAGCGAAGGCGCGACGGAGATGTCTGGCACTACGGAAACGTTGCCGTCGTCTCGCTCGCGGCGCCTTAGCGGGATAGACCGGGGATCTCGAGCCGCGCCGGCGTCAGAAGAAAACGGGATGCCGCTGCCGGAACTCGGGATCGGCGGCGGGACAAAAGCGCGCGGGTTCCATCATGCCCGGTTGCGAGCGCATGCGCGACCACACCGATGCCAGCGATTCCGTGCGCACGCTGCCCCAGACGGCAGGGAGCAGCGGGCAGGGCCGCACGTTCCCGTACGGATCCACGCTGATCTTCTCGACCGCCGCCGGACATCCCCTCCGCCCGTAGGTGGAGTCCACATCGGTGCGAACGTTCGGGCGCTTCAACGCCGCTTCCAGTCGGAGTCGATCGGAGGCGTCGAGCACGACATCCTCGTTGCCTTCCCATCGCCCCTGGGGCGTGGGGATGGTGAGATTCAGAACGGCCCCGTGCCGCTTCGCCAGCTTCTCGAGCTCGAAGATCTCGTCTCCTTCGAGCTTTTCCCGGGTGGCGACGGTGTTGAAGACGACCTTCACTCCCAGGGCGCGAGCCTCGAGGGCCGCAGCCATGACGCGCGCGTGCAGACCGTCGACTCCACGGTTGGCGTCGTGGCGCGCCGCTTCGAAGCTGTCGACGCTGAACACCATCACCCCGAGGCCCGCGCCCGCGAGCTTCCGTACTCGCTCGCGAGTCAATCCAACACCGCTCGTGCACAGGGTCACGAGCATGCGTTTCGGCTGTGAGGCCGCGATGATCTCGATCAATTCCGGCCGCGTCAGGGGCTCACCCCCACTGAGGAGCACTTGCAAGGCGCCGAGCTCGCGTGCCTCCTCGACGAGCTCCGCGATCTCGGCAACCGTCAGCTCGAAGGCGTCTTCCGGCGCCGGCGAAGCCGCGTAGCACTGCAGGCAGCGACAGGGGCAACGGTGGGTGAGCTCCAGATCCAATACCCGCAGTCGGGGCCGACCGAGCGCCAGCGAGCCATAGTTCGCAACTCCCCGCGCCAGGAGGGTCGGCCGCGTGGAGAGGAAGGCGAGATTCTGGATGACCCGTTTCATCGGCGTCGTATTGTACCCGGGATGGTCGAGCGCGATCGAGCGTCCCGATCCTCAACGTCCTGTCGTCGGTCGCGATTCCGCCCCGAGGTAGCGGTCGAACCACTCCACGACACGGCGCAGAACGTCCTCGCGGTGCTTCTGCTCGCGGAACCCGTGGCCCTCGCGGGGATAGAGCACGAGCTCGGCCGCCGTCTCGTAGCGTCTCAGGCCGCGATAGAGCTCGGTGCATTGTCCAACGGGGTCGGTCACGTCGTTCTCACCGCAGAGGATCAGAGTGGGAGTCTTCGCGGATTGAACGTGAGTGAGGGGAGAGCGATCCCGAAAGAGATCGAGGTTCTCGTAGGGATTTCCGAGAAACCAGGTGTCGTAGGAGTTGATCTCGCTCATCTCGGTGCCGTACTCGCTCACCAGGTTCGTCATCGGCGCTCCCGCCACCGAAGCGCGGAAGCGGTCGGTCCGGGTCACGGCCCATGCCGCCATGTATCCACCGTAGGACCAGCCTCCGATGCCCACGTGGTCGGCATCTGCGATCTTGTTCTCCACGAGGTAGTGGACCGCCGCGAGGACGTCCTGGAAGTCGCCGCCACCCCAGTCGCGGCGATTGGCGACGAGGAAATCCATTCCATACCCGGTCGAGCCGCGAATGTTGGGATAGAGCACGGCGAAGCCCTTCGCCACGAGGAGCTGGCCCCAGTCCTGGAAGCGCGCGGACCAGCGTCCCGTGGGACCTCCATGGACGAGGATGACGGCGGGCGCCGGCCGGCCACCGGGCGGCCGGAGCAGTGCCGCTTCGATCTTCGTCCCGTCGAAGCTCGGATAGGAAACCATCTCCGGCTCGACGAGGTCGATCTGCTCGAAGGACGCGTTGAACGAGCTCAGCTTCTCGGCCCGCCCCGGCGTGGGGGAGATCCGAGATCTCGGGAAGAGCGGTCGCGCTCTCGCCGACGAAGACATAACCGGTTTTCGCGAGTGCGAAAGCGCCGAGCGGATTCGTTGCCGTGAACGCGGCGCGGGGAGTGGCCGAGCCGTCGAGCGTAACGGAGAAGAAACGTCCGGAAAAGCCGTCCTCGGCCTCGACCACGAGCTTGCCGTCGTCCTCCCACTGATAGTGGTCGACGGGCCGATCGATGGAGGAGGCGGTGAGGTTCCGCGGCGTCGGACGTGATGAGGCCGAGAGAGCGAGCACGTAGAGGTCGTGAGCCTCCGGTCCATCGGTGCGGGATCCAACGAACGCGAGGCTCTGTCCTCCGGTAGAGAGCTTCAAGTTTCCGAAGGGCCCCGAGGGGCGTGCGAGCTCACGGGGCTCTCCGCCATCGGCCGCGATCCGGTAGAGGCGGGTCGTGAAGAGCTCGGGTCGCGGGTCGTCCGAGGCCGCCAGGATCAGCTCGTTGTCCCGGGGGCTCCATACGAATTCCGAGATGCGCCACTTGCCCGACGTGAGCCGTTTCGTCGCACCGCTTGCGACGTCGACGAGCCAGAGCTGAGGCGGCCGGTCGTCCGAGTCCACGACGCGGGCGTCGTCCTTGTCCTGCTCTTTTTTCTTCTTCTCCTCTGCGGAATCCGGAATCGATGCGAGATAGGCGATGGTCTTCCCGTCGGGTGACCATTCGGGCGAGGAAGCTCCGGTCTCGCCCGCGGTGAGAGCGCGCGCCTCGCCGCCTTCGAGCGAGATGAGATAGATCTGCGGTTTGTCCTCACGTGCCGACACGAACGCGATGGACCGTCCGTCGGGAGAAAACCGTGGGTGCTCGTCGCGAGCGGAGGATGTGGTGAGCTGCCAGACGTTGCTGGACGGCCTGGACGGAAAGTCGACCATCCAGAGGTCGCTCTGCTGCTTCTGACCACGGGGAGGCTCGACAACGACGAAAGCCGCGCGGTCTCCCTGAGAAGAGAGCTGAAGGTCGGTGAGCTGCCGCCTCTCGAGGGCTTTCTCGGGCGTCAATGGCTCGGCGGCGAGAGTGCCGCCGGCGAGCCACGACAACAAGACCACGGCGCGCCATCCCCATCGCATGTTCGTCTCCTCGACGAGCGGTACGATACTGCAAGAACCGTGTAGGTTCTACATGCTACCGCTCGCGTTATTTTCCGGTCCGTCTAGGGAGATTTCCCGACGTCCCCTCACCGATACAGGCGTAAGCCAGCGCTGACGTCCGGCGTGCACCGTAGATACGAGCGGTATCGCAACTCGATCCACACTGGCACGGAGCTTGCTCCTATATGTACGAGTGATCCAAAACGAAAGGAGAAACGATGATGACGATCAGGACGAAAGGAAAGTCTGGCTCTCGACCGATGGGAGCGCTCCTGGCCGTAGCGCTCGGCCTGTCGCTGAGCGCGGTCGGAGCCCGCGCGGCCGACGATGCGAAAACCACGAACGAAGCGGAGCGAGTGAAAAAAGCCGTGGACGTTCTCGACTCGATACTCAAGGCGCCGGACCGGCAGATTCCAGAAGAGCTCCTCGCTCGCGCCTACGCGGTAGCGGTTATCCCGAACATGGTGAAGGGCGCGTTTCTCGCCGGAGGCAGCTTCGGAAAGGGTCTCGTCGCGAAGCGCGACGGCGGCGGCCCGTGGTCGACTCCCGCTTTCATCGATGTCGGAGGCGGAAGCTTCGGACTCCAGATCGGGGTCGAGGCGACCGATCTGGTTCTGGTCTTCACCGAGCCCGACGGATTGCAGGAGATGCTGAAGGACAATCTGAAGCTCGGCGTCGGGGCGGGCGCGGTGGCGGGTCCCGTCGGAAGGCACATCGAGGCGGGAAGCAACTTCACCTTCGACTCCCCGATCTACGCCTATTCGAGGAACAAGGGTGTTTTTGCCGGCGTCGCGCTCGACGGCTCCATTCTCTCCATCGACGACAGCTCCGATCACGACGTTTACGGGAAGAATGTCTCGGGTACCGACATCCTGATACGAAAGTCGGTTTCCGTCAGCCCGGTGACGAGGCCGTTCGTAGAAGCGCTGAATCGCCTCGTCCCACGGCTCAGCACCTGATGAGGACGCGAGACACGACGAGCGCGAAATCTGCGTTTCTCAGAACGAGAACATACGGGTGAACTTCACGATGATGGAGCGGCCGGCGGGTATGGGGTCCGAGGGGGTGGCGGACCTCTGCTCGTTGTACACGATGAAGAGATCGCTCAGCGGGCGATAAGTGATATCGAATCGGATGTTGGCGTTGAACAGGTGCTGCTCCGCGTCGTATTGAACGAGGGAATCGAGGAAGGTATTGGTCCCGAAGGAATAATTCGCTCGCAGCGTCCAGAGAGTGGTGACGAAGTCGCCTACGGGCGCTGCGAGGCTCGCAGCGGTTCGATCGAGCTTGAGGTCTAGCCGAAAGCTGTACGAAGGTCGGTAGGTCACGTCCCCCGAGATCGTCTTTTGCGTTCCGCTCCAGAGCCCGCCGAGGGTGATCGTGCCCGCTCCCGAGAGCGCCAGGCTCGGGTCGCTGTTGAAGCGGAACATGTAGGTCGTCCAGGGGTAGCTTCCGGGAGGAAGGGGCGCCACGCCGGGGCTGAGCTCGAGCGGTGCCGTCAGTAGCTCGTAGGTGGGGTTCACCGAGATCTCGCTATACCCTCCATTGTTGAAGAAGAACGTGAAACCGGTGTGGAGGGTCTTCGCCACCATCTGCCCCTGGTGGTCGGTGAACAGGTTCCACACGATGTGAGGATGGAGCTCGCGAACCCCTTTTGCCTGGAAACTCTTGGGCCTCGGCCGGGTACCGGTCTCGAGCATGTATTTTCGAACGCCGGTCCGGCGGTAGTAGCCGAGCTCGTCGTTGAAGTTGTCGCCGACCGACATGTAGCCGGTCTTGAGGTGAAAGAAATCCCCCTCGTGGTTGACGGTCGTGCGGAAGGCATTCTGGCCGTCGTCGAGACCGGGTGTATCGGTCTTGACGAGATAGGTGCTCCAGTCGATGTTGCCGAAGAAGCGGATGTTGGAGTCGAGCCCGTAGACCCGGTTGAAGTCGGAGCTCGTGTCCGCCGACTGCCGCGACATGAAGAATCCCGCCCACGTCCGAGGTGGCGAAGATGTTCTTCCGCAGCCGAATGACGCTGAAGTTGTTCTCGGGCTCGAGCCCCGTGCGCTCGGTCTGGACGGTGAGCGCGCCGATGTTGAGCCCGGCGAGGTTTCCCGTGAGCCTGCCGCCGGCAAGGATCGGAATGGGAAGACCGTCCGCGGTCAGACCGATGCGTCGGGAGAAGAAGAGCAGGAGATCGGTATCGGGTTGAGGCGCGAGATAGCTCACGCGGTTGTTGCGCGCCGCGTCCCCCACGTAGAAGATTCCCGAGTTCTCGAGGAAGAACTCCCGCTTCTCCGGAAAGAACTGGCTGAATTGCGTCAAGTTCACCTGCTGCTCGTCGGCCTCGACCTGCGCGAAGTCCGGCCTCACCGTGGCGTCGAGCGTGAGCGCCCGGGTGATGCCGTACTTGACGTCGACTCCGACGTCGCCCGATGTCTTGAACGCTTCGCCGCCCGTGCTTCGCACGGTGCTTGCCGCGACGTAGGGCTTCACCCGGAAGTCGCGGCCCGGGCGGGTGGAGCCGAGTCCCGCGAGGTCACCCGCGAGCGACACCCGCGTCAACGTGTAGGCGCGCGGGACGGGCGACCAGAAGTCGATCTCGTTTTTCCGCCGAATGCGCCGCGAGAAATTCACACCCCAGACGGGAGCGTTCTCGAGGTCGAAGCGGAGTGAGGTGAAGGGAATCGCCATCTCCACAATCCATCCATCCCCGGGAAAGCTCGTCTTCACGAACCACACCGCGTCCCAGCTCGAATTCACCTCGCGGCCCTCGTTCGACATCTGCTGGTCGGCCCGAGCCCCTTCGGGGTTGGTCATGAAGACGAAGCCATTCCGCCGGTCGCCGAACGTATCGAGGACGACTTCGAAGCTGTCCTGCTCGCCCGCGAGGAAGTCTTCCCGGATATCGTTGACGACGATTCCGGACGGGTCCCGGTCGTGGCAATAGGCGGCGATGTAGAGATAGCGCGAGTCGAACGCGACTTGAATGTCGGTTTTCTCCGTTGCCGGTTCGCCTTCCTGGGGCTCCGATTGCACGAAACCGTCGACCGGCGTCGCCTGATGCCACACGGCGTCGTCGAGAGCGCCGTCGATGAGGACGGGGTCCTTCGTTTCGAGCGCCCGCACTTGGAGTCGTCCGTCCGCCGAGTGGACGACAAGGGCCGCGGGCGTGCCGTCTTGGTCGCCCACCGGGATCTGCCGTGCCGTCGCGTTCCCGGACAACACGACCGACAGGGCGGCTGCGGCGATCGAGGTCACCCGCATATCAGAGGCCGCTTACGAAGATGGCGGGGACGCCCTTTTTCGCCACGAGAGCATTGAACGCGTCCCGGGGCGCGAAGAGAAATTCTTTGGAGCCCGCCATGTTCTCGCTCATCTAATGTTGGGGTCCCTCGGGTCGACGGCGATATAGCCGCTCTCCCCTCCGCCCATCGCGTTCCAGTACTGACGGGTGATGCCGGGGCACGGGTGCGGCTGGGAATGGAGATGGTCGAATTGTCCTGCTGGGCACCGTAGACGCGATAGAGGAACTGATCGTCGACGGTGACGCGGTAGAACTCCGCCGTCGGTTGGTTGATCTGGGGCGACCACGACTTGCCGCCGTCCTGCGATACGTTGGCGCCCCCATCGTTCGACTCGACCATGAGATCGGGGGTTGTCGGGGTTGAGCCAGAGGTCGTGGTTATCGCCGTGAGGGTCGGGGATGCGTTCGTAGCTCTTTCCGGAGTCGATCGACTTGTACATCGCGGTGTTGAGCACGAAGACGGTGTTCTCGTCCGTCGGATGAGCGATGGCGTGCGTATAGTACCAAGCTCTCTGCCGGAAGCAGCGATCGTCGTTCACCAACTCGAAGCTCTTGCCGCCGTCCTCGGAGCGGAAGAGCCCGCCTTTCTCGGCCTCGACGAGGGCCCAGACGCGGGAGGGTCTCGTGGGGGAGACCGCGACTCCAATCCGACACACGATGCCCTGGGGCAGTCCGCCTTCGAGCTTGGTCCATGTGTCGCCGGCGTTGGTGGATTTCCAGACACCGCCTCCCGTCGACCCCATATAGAAGATATCGGGCTCCGACCGAACGCCGGTCACGGCCGTCACCCGGCCTCCCCGGTACGGACCAATCGAGCGGTACTCCATCGCCTGATAGAGGGCTGCATCGAAGAGGACAGCGCCCTTCGCGGCGGGCTGTGCCGGTGCCGCGAGCGCTCCCGGCGCCGCCAGAATCACGGCAAGCACGAAGGTTTCGGCGATTCGGTACCGGGTCACGAGAGCCTCCCTGCGAATAATAGAGATTTATACACGAACCCGTTCACCGTGCCGAGCAAGAACCGAGCCAGCCTTCGTATTTCGGAATACCGGCGTTTTCCGGGATAGACCCGGAGAGCGGGAGTGAAACGTCGTGTACCTGCGCGATATTCCGCGCCGATTCCGGGACATCCCTCACTTGGGGGATGTCGCGGCGACCTCCCTCCGAGCGAGGCGGGCTAGCCTCGGTCGATCGTCACCGACACCGTGTTGCTGCGCTGCCCGTAGACGTCCTCGCACCAGAAAGAGTATTGATACGAGCCCGCCGGGGCCTGCAGCATGCCGCAACCGATGTCGTCATCGGGGTCCATGAACGAGTAGATGCCGTCTCCTGCGACGTCGTCGCCGTGCGTACCGTCGTCGTAGCAAAGCACCGTTCCGCTGAAGGCCCCCATCATCATGCCGCCATGGTGGTTCGGGCCCGGCTGGACGTACTGGAGCGTCACCTGCCGGATGCTCGGGAGTCCCGTGGGGGCGTGCACGCGCACGTGAAAGATCGACGTCTCATTCGCTCCGACGCGGACGAGTCCGTTCATGGACACTCCACCCACGAGCACCTCGGGATCGCTCACCGTGGGAGCCTGGGGCCGAGCGGACGGCGAGGTCGGTGACGTAGGCGTGTCCGAGCACGATATGGCCAGGAGAAGTGCTACACCGGTCGCGCCGACAAGCGCGAACCTCGATTGTGACCGCATCTCGAACCTCCCTTTTTTCCGAAGTATGCAAATTCTCTGCCCGCAGCTGATTTTCGCCTTTGGTGGGGTGCTGACCTAGTCCCACGAAAGTAGGGGCAGTCCCTCATGAGGCCGAAGGCCTCACCCGAAAACCATGAAAATGCTGGGGAAGAACGCAGAGGCGCCAAGCAAGCCAAGGCGCCAGGGGAGCCTGCGCCGCCACGGTGCTCGAAGAAGAGAAAGACATCGCCATGTACGACGAGCTCCTTCGGGGGAAGCTGCCACTGGACGTCCGCACGGTGTTCTCGAGCAACGGCGACGCCTCGCTCTCGAGCTACGTCCCCGCGTTTCAGCGCTGCGCCGGGTGAGCCGGTGTCGGTGCGACGGATCCTCTGAGCCACCCGAACGGTTGTTTCGAGCCAATGGCGGCACGCGCGAGCCGTTTGCCGTCCTCTATCGCGCGAAACGCGTCCGCTCACGCCGCCTTTCCCGGAACGCGCATTGCATTCTCCTGAGGTGTGTACCGGCGCTCGACGGCGCACGGAAAGGAGAACAGCAATGCAACGGAAAGGATTCTGGATCGGCGCTCTCGCCGCCATCGGGCTCATGGCCTCCGCGGCTCTGGTGACGGCCGACGTGACGAAGCACCATTACACCGACGAGCAGATTCGGACGATGATCAACCACGAATTGGATCATCACGACATCGACGGTGTTCAGGCCAGAGTCGTGGGCGGGGTCGTAACTCTCGAAGGAACGGTGGCGAGCGCCTGGGATCGCGACGAGGCGATGAATATCGTCTCGAACCTCGACGACGTGAACGAGATCATGGGCGAGATCAAAGTGAAGGGCGGCGAGAGCGATCGAGCTCTGGCCGACGCCGTCGGCCGCCAAATCGAAAGCTACGTGTTCTACACCATTTTCGACGAGGTGCAGGCCGACGTTCACGACGGAATGGTCACCTTGACCGGACGCGTGACGCAGCCGTTCAAGGTCACCGAGATCGCCCGGCAGGTCTCGAGGGTGCCGGGGGTGCGAAACGTCGCGAACCACCTCCAGGTGCTGCCGCTCTCGACCTCCGACGAGCATCTCCGCGACTATCTCGCCGCGGAGATCTATCGCGAGCTCCCCGAGCTCGCTGAGCGTCCGGTGCCGCCCATTCACATCGTGGTGGAGAACGGGGATGTGACGCTCGAGGGATCGGTTCGAAGCGAAGTCGAGAAGCGTCGAACCGAGCACATCACCCGTTCGACCTTCGGCGTGTTCGGCGTCCACGACGAGCTGAAGGTCGGCCAGGCTGCCGGCTGAAACGGGCGGCGGGACGCTTGTCGCCGCGGCAGGTTGGAGGGTAACGTTCGGGTATCCCGCCCGGGCCCGCGGCCTCGGGGGCTCGACGGGCCACGAGGTCGATCCCGTGCACCAGCTCTTGAACCACATAGGCTACCCGGCGGTGTTCCTGGGAACCATCGTGGAAGGGGAGACCTTCATCCTGCTCGGCGGCTTTCTGTCGCATCGAGGCTACCTTCACCTCGGCCCCGTGATCCTCCTCGCCGCCTTCGGCGCGTTCAGCGGCGACATCATTTACTTTCTTCTCGGCCGCCGGTACGGCCGCTCGCTCCTGGAGAAGAACCAGCGCTCGCGAGAGATGCTTCCCTGGCTCGAGGGGTGGATGAACCGCTATCACGTCCTCTGGATCTTCGGGATGCGGTATCTCTACGGCATTCGCTGGCTGGCCGCTGCGCTCGCGGGCTCCTCGGGCATGAATCTGCTCCGCTTCTCGATGCTGAGCGTACCCGCCTGTCTCCTGTGGGCGAGCGTCGTCGGGCTGCTCGGATACGCCGCGGGGGAAATGGTCGGCAGGCTCCTGGAAGACGTGAAGCGTTACGAGCTCGTCGTCCTCGCGCTCCTCACACTCGTCGTGCTCATGTATGCGCTCGTCGCCCGCCACGAAGAGAACCGGCTTTCGACCGGAGACGGTATCCTCGGTCTCGGCCTCGGTCGTGTCTCCCGCCCCTTCGACGAGAAAGCCGAGGGCGACGAGACCCGCACCCTGGGCCGCCGGGTCTAACCCGCGATCTGCAGGCGGTCCTCGACGCCGAGCGCGCCAGGGGTTTCCCGCGCTTGCTGCTCGATCATTCGGTCCTCGGCTCGGTCGGCCACCGTCCCGTACAGGGTCACCCGGCCGTTCTCGACGACGACGTGAATGGGCGGAATGGGGCGAATCGCGTATTGGGGAAGCAGCCGATAGATTCCGACCGCCACCGCGATCCGCAGCGATTCGTCCGCGGGACTGTCGCGCAGCACCCGGATCTGATTGTCGATCTTCTGGACTCCGGAAACGTCGGCGAGCGTGGTCTCGATCTCCTTGACTTTGTAGGGCATCGTGACCTCGCCGGAGAGCTCGACGCGGCCGTCGTGGACGGACATCAACACGTGATCGTAGATCGTGTAATGAACGTAGCGATCCAGCTTGTCCCGCATGTCCGCCGCGATCATCGCGTCCGATGTCGGCCCGACCGTCATCTCGTTGTCGACGACCTGCACGTCGTGAATCTTCGAGGCCCGTTCGACGGCCTTTTGGGCCGCTCCCAGGCTCGGCGCCGTTCCCCGCAGCGTCACTTCGCCCGCGATCACGTCTACATGAATCTCGCCGAGTCCGAGCCCCTCGAGGTCGTGCTGGACCATGCGCGCGATCTCGCTGTCGCTGTAGCTCTCGTGAGCGGGCTTTGCGTCCTGGGCGACAACGGCGACGGAGCCCGCGAGTAAGTAGGTCAGAATGATTAGCGGGAGTCTTTTCCGCATGTTTCTTCTCCCTTCCGGTTTCATCAGCGATCCCATGTAGCAATATTCGTGCCGGGTCGGCGAGAGTCCGCTCGCGCTAGATTGGCGTGGTGACTGCCGCCCTCAGCAGGGTGCTGAAAAAGTCATCCGCACCCTGCGCGAGCGGAGCGAGCCCGGCCCGTTATGGGCCGACGACACAAGAAGCCGTGGGTCGGGTCCCACAATGCACCAGAGGGAGGAGGAGGGGACCATGACCGTTTTGCGAGCGAGCGCTCCGGCGTTTGGAAGACCCGGAATCGAGCCCAAGTGGACCCGGAGCGCGAAAGACGCGGTCGGGACCGCCTACTCGGCGTCGAGCCGCGTCTGGTTCACCGTCTCGGCGGGGATGTTGAACGAGGTCTACTATCCGACCATCGACAAGCCGCAGATTCGAGATCTGCAGTACCTCATCACCGACGGACAGACCTTCTTCGACGACGAGCGGCGTCTCGAGACCGAGACCGACTATTTCGACGGCGACGTGCTCGGGGTTCGGGTAACCAATCGAGATCCCGCCGACCGGTATCGCATCGTGAAGGAGATCGTGAGCGATCCGCACCTCCCCGCGGTGCTGATCCGTACTCGAATCCTCGCCGAGCCCTCGATTGCGAACGAGCTCCGGCTGTACGCCCTTCTCGCGCCCCACCTGGCCGTCGAAGGCTGGCACAACACCGCGAATTCCGCAGCGGTCTCGGGGCGGGAGATCCTCACCGCGCATAGCGAGACGGACGGGGTTTGGCTCGCACTCGGCGCGAGCCAATCGTTTCGCCGGACCTCCTGTGGCTACGTCGGCACGAGCGACGGATGGTCCGATCTCTCCGCCAATTTCCATATGGACTGGGAGTTCGATAGCGCCGCGGATGGAAACGTCGCCGTCATCGCCGAGCTCGACTTCGACGTCGACCGGGACTTCACGCTCGTGCTTGCCTTCGGCGACAACCTTCACAGCGCGGTCACCATCCTCTCCCAGTCTCTCGGCTTTCCCTACGAGGGGCAGCGGGATCGATTCCGCGAGCAGTGGCGCCGCACCGGTCAGAGGGTGGAGCCGCTCGGCGGAAGCTCCGAGGACTCCGGCTCGCTCTACCGCGTTTCCCGGCGGCTTCTCCTCGCCCACGAGGACAAGACCTATCCGGGCGCGATGATCGCTTCGCTCAGCATTCCCTGGGGCGAGTCGAAGAGCGACGAGGACCTGGGTGGATACCATCTCGTGTGGACCCGCGACATGGTCCATAGCGCGACGGCGCTTCTCGCTTCCGGCAACGTCGAGACCCCGCTTCGCGCGCTCATCTACCTCGCTTGCACCCAGCGGCCCGATGGCGGCTTTTCCCAAAACTGCTGGATCGACGGAACCCCCTATTGGCAAGGCATACAGCTCGACGAAGTGGCATTTCCCATCCTTCTCGCCCGGTGTCTGAAAGACGCGAACGCGCTCGAGGAGTTCGACCCCTACCCCATGGTCCTGGCGGCTGCGGGGTATCTCGTTCGCGAGGGACCCGCGACTCCCCAGGATCGGTGGGAAGAGGCGAGCGGCTATTCTCCGTCGACGCTCGCGTCGAACATCGCGGCCCTCACCTGCGCCGCGAGCTTCGCGCGCGAGCGGGGCGACGAGATCGCGGCCCGAATCTGTCAGGAATACGCGGACTTTCTCGAATGCCACGTCGATTCCTGGACGGTCACGACGGAAGGCACGCTTGTTCCCGGGATTCCCCGGCACTTCATCCGCATTCGCCCCGTCGACCTCAGCCTCGCTGTCCAGGACGAAAGCCCCAACCGCGGCGTCCTCACCATTCCCAATCGCCCGCCGGGCTCGCGCGTGGAATTTCCCGCGAATGAAATCGTCGACGCGGGTTTTCTCGAGCTCGTGCGCTACGGAATCCGCCCGCCGTCGGACACCCTCGTCGAGGACTCCCTTGCCGTCGTCGATCACGTGTTGAAGACCGACACCCCCGTGGGTCCCTGCTGGCATCGCTATAACCATGACGGCTACGGACAGCAGGACGACGGCGGTCCTTTCGTCGGGTTCGGACGAGGACGGGCCTGGCCCCTTATCACCGGCGAGCGCGGACATTACGAGCTCGCCTCGGGACGCGACGTCTCCCCGTACGTCCGAGCCATGGAATGTTTCTCTTCCGGCACCGGCCTGCTGCCGGAGCAGATCTGGGACGCTGAGGCGATTCCGAGCCTGCGCCTCTTTCTCGGCAAGCCAACGGGATCCGCCATGCCTCTCATGTGGGCCCACGCCGAGTACGTGAAGCTCCTACGATCCCGGCGCGACGGAGAGATTTTCGATCGACTACCCGAAGTGGCCCGTCGGTATCATGTCCCTCGCGAGTGCGAGCCGCTCGTGGTCTGGAAATTCAATCGCCAACCTCAGACGATGCCGAGCGGATGGCTTCTCCGCATCCAGGCCGAGATGGCGTTTCGTCTTCGTTGGACCCTCGATGAGTGGGCTCATCCGACGGACTCTGCCTCGACGCCGACGTCTCTCGGCGTTCACTTCATGGACATCGCCGTTCCCCGGGGCCAGCGTGCGCCGGCGCGGTTCACGTTTTTCTGGCCTGCCGACTCGCGGTGGGAAGGGCGCGACTTCGCCGTCGCCGTCACTCCCGTGAAGTGAAACGGCTCAAAACCACCAATTCTCTTGGTGGAAAGGAACCGAGGTTGCGACGGAGGTTCCGCTCTTTGGCCGAAACTATCTCCCCGCAAAGACTTGGATCGCCGAAATTTCGTGGCACGACCCTTGCTAAAGCTGAAAGCAGGCTTGGAAAGGAGAAAGCCATGAAGAAAGCAATTCGTTCCATTATCGGACTCGGCGCCGTCCTGTTGGTCGCCGGTCCGCTTTTCGCTCAGACTGGCATCGAAGTCAAGGCGCACGTACCCTTCGCGTTCGTGGCCGGCAAGGAGTCCCTTCCCGCTGGAGAGTACACGTTCGTGTTCGACTACGAGAATACTCCGATGGTAGTCGCCATTCAGAGCGCGGACGGAAAATCACACGACGTCATGCTCGCCGAGATCGCGGGTGAGCATAGAGTCGCGAAGGAGAGCAAGCTGGTTTTCGAGAAGATCGGCGATCAGAACTATCTCTCTCAGGTCCAGGTCACGGGTTTCGACACCAAGGATGTCGTTCCTCAGACCGAGATCATGAAGGAGTACGTGAAGAACGCGGAGAACGACATGAACCGGAAACAAACCACCGTTCCGCTCCGCAAGGGATAACGGCAAGCGAGAGACGGTCCTGAACGAGGCACGAAGGAGATGAACGAAGTGCCGAGCCCCCGGGACGAGGAGTCTCGGTGGCCCGGCACGAAGCGTCTCGAGGGTGCTGAAGAAATGATACGCACCCTGCTGCATTGGAGGGGGCCGAAGGTGAACCTGCACCGCGAAAGCACTATCATTCCCGATGCCTCGCACGTTGCCGACGCGACCCGTGTCCGGGAGGTCCAGGAGGTCCAGGGCGTTGCCAAGGTACTCCGTCCCACGTCGAATACCGTGATCGAGTCAAGTGACCGCTCGAGCATGAACCAATTTTTCTTTCGCCGGCTGTGGAGCTATGTGGGGACGAGTGCCCTTCTCGTGGCCCTCGCGCTCGCGACCCTCGTCGTCGTCGCCTGGCGAAGCCTCGATTGCTTCGAGCCCATTCACACTCATCTGGAGCACGTCCAGCGTCTCCAGAAGACGACGCTCGATTCTCGAGCGCCTCCTCGACCACAGCCTCCGGGCGGGACAGCCCATCGACCTCGCCGCGCTTCGCCCTCTGGGCGACGACATCGGAGACCTCGCCGAGTTCGAAGGCTCTCTGGCGCCGGGCACCCAGGAGCTGCTGGAGCGGGCATCGAAACGTGCGACCGCGCCCGGATCCGATACCACCGCGGCGGTGGCGAAAACGGTGGAGGAGCTGCAACGCGTGCTCTTCGCCGAGACCGCCGCCCACGACGAGCTGGTGCAGGGGGTCGAACGAGACACCCGAATCGAGCTTCTGACCGCGATGGGGCTCGGTATCGCCCTGCCGATGACGGCCGTGCTCCTTCTGTTCTCCGTGCGGCGGCGCTATCTGAACCCTCTCGACAATCTCAGCGAGCTGATGACTCTGCTGAGCCGCCAGGACTACCGCACCGTCCCGACCGAGGATCTCGATCCATTGCTACGGCCCGTCTACGACAACTACAATCGCATGGCGGCGCGGCTCGGTGAGCTCGAGAACGAGCATCGAGCGCGTCAGCGAACGCTGGAGGAAGAGGTGAGGGCCGCCACCCGCGCCCTCCTGGAGCAGCAGCAGGCGCTCTCGCGCGCCGCGCGCCTGGCCGCCGTGGGGGAGTTCGCCGCTGGCGTCGCCCACGAGCTCCGGAATCCCCTGGCGGGAGTTCAAATGGCGTTGAGCGGGCTGCGTAGAGATGTGGACGATCGCGACATGGCCGGTCGTCTCGACATGGTGATCAGCGAGCTGAAGCGCGTGACCCGGCAGCTGAACGAGCTCCTCGACATGTCCCGCCGGGCTCCGGAACCGGTGACCGACCTTCAGATCTCTGCTGTCGTCGACGAAATCCTCGTGCTCGTGCGCTATCAGGTGGGCGATCGCATCCGCCTTCGGCAGACGGTCCCGGAGTCGATCCGCAGCCGGTTGCCCGAGGGCGGTTTCCGCCAGGCGCTGCTGAATCTCGTCCTCAACGCGACGCAGGCGATCGGTGACGGGACGGGTGAGGTCGACGTGAGCGCCGAGATCCAGGATGACCGGTTGAAGCTCGCGGTGTCGGACACGGGACGCGGGTTCTCGAACGAGATACTGGAAACGGGGGTACGCAGTTTCGTGACCTTCCGCGAGGGAGGTACGGGGCTCGGACTCGCGATCGTACGCCGGTTCGTACGCGACCTCGGAGGCGACGTCACCCTGGCAAACCAGGGTGACGGGGGCGCCCGGGTTACGATGGAGCTTCCACATCGGAGCCAGGAACGAGAACGAGAACGAGAACGAGAACGAGAACGAGGTGACTGACACATTACTCGTCATCGAGGACGAGGGCCTCCTGCGAGGAGAGCTCGAGCGGCACTATCGACGCGAGGGCTGGGAGATGGAGACCGCCGCGACGCTCGAAAGCGCCCGGGCGCTCCTCGTCGACCGGAAGCTCGCTCCCCTCGTCGTCGTTTCCGACATGAGCCTTCCCGACGGCAACGCTCTCGATCTGCTCGAAGAGCTGCGCAAGGGGAAGGACGGAAGCGAGTGGATCTTCCTCACCGGCTACGGAAGCGTTCCCGACTCGGTTCGAGCGCTTCACCTGGGAGCCTTCGACTTTCTGGAAAAACCCTGTGAGCTCGAGCGCCTGGACGTGATCGTCTCGGGCGCGGCCCGGAGCGCCCGCGCTCAGCGGCGCCTGCGAGAGCAGGCCCAGGTCGACAGCCTCCGCTACTCTCCACAGTCCTTTCTCGGCCGGAGCAACGCTGCCTCGCAAGTGCGCGAGATGCTCAACAAGCTCCGGAAGGTGCCTTTCAGCGCGGTGATACTCACGGGAGAGACGGGAACCGGCAAGGAGCTCGCGGCACGAATCCTCCATCACGGTGGCCTGCGCGCGCACGGACCTCTCATCGACGTGAATTGCGCCGCCCTCCCCAAGGACCTGCTGGAGTCCGAGCTGTTCGGCCACGAGGCGGGCTCGTTCACCGGAGCCAAGGGCCGCCATCGAGGCTTGATGGAAAAGGCCGACGGGGGGACGCTCTTTCTCGACGAGATCGCGGAGATGCCTCTCGATCTCCAGGGAAAAGTGTTGAAGGCGATCGAGGACCGCACCTTCCGCCGTCTGGGCAGCGAGAACGAGACCCATGTGGACATCCAGATCATCGCCGCCACCAACCGCGATCTCGAAAAGAGCGTCAGGGAGGGAGCTTTCCGCAGCGACCTCTACCACCGGCTGAGCGTCTTCCGGGTGGTGCTTCCTCCTTTGAGGGAGCGAAGAGAAGATCTCGAAGACCTCGTTCCCTATTTCATCGGTGAGTTCAACGCCAAGGCGGGGAGAAACGTGAAGACCATCACCGACGGCACCTGGCTCCGGCTCAGCGGCCACGAATGGCCGGGAAACGTCCGTGAGCTCCGGAACGTCATCGAGCGCTGCGTTCTCTTCGCCGAGGGGGAAGAATTTCCGGAGAGGTGGCTCCAGCTCACGAGCGAGCCCTCGGCGCAAGCTGGACCCCTCGAGCCTCTCGAGAAAGGCACGAACGGGGAACGGGTCGTCCTGCCTCTCGACGGCAGCATGGACCTGGAGGACATGGACCGTTTCATCATCAAAACCGCCCTCGAGCACAACGACTCCAACGTCAGTGCCACCGCCCGTGCCCTCGGGACGACGCGCGAGACCCTCCGCTACCGCATCCAGAAATACGGCCTCCGCGCCGCTGAAGCCAAGAAATAGCCCGCCGTAGTAGACTCCTCGCCGTGACCGGCGCAAAGACTGACCCTCGATGTCAGGTCTGTGGCGAGACCCGCGCGATTCGGCTGCGCCCCGCGATCGTCGTTCGCCCCGCCGTGGCCGACATCATTCGGAAAGACGTGGCCGACTTCGACGAGAACGGCTGGATTTGCCAGAACGACGTCGCGAAGTACCGCTACCGCTATGTGGAATCGCTCCTTCAGGCGGAGAAAGGCGAGCTCGACGATCTGGAGAAAGAAGTGCTCCGCAGTCTCCAGGAGCACGACATCCTCACCACCAACCCCGAGGAGGAGTTCGAGGCGGATCTCAAGCCCGGCGAACGGCTCTCCGACCGCATCTCTTCCTTTGGAGGAAGCTGGACGTTCATTTCGATCTTCGGCGCCGTGCTCGTCACCTGGATGGGGGTGAACACTTTCGTCCTGCTCACCCGGGCCTTCGACCCGTTTCCTTACATTCTCTTGAATCTCGTCCTCTCCTGTCTCGCCGCGATCCAGGCGCCGGTCATCATGATGAGCCAGAAACGCCAGGAGTCGCGCGACCGCCTGCGCGCGGTGCGCGACTACCAGGTGAACCTCAAAGCCGAGCTCGAGATCCGTCACCTGCACCAGAAAGTGGACCATCTGCTCTCCCATCAATGGGAGAGGCTGGTAGAGATCCAGGAGATTCAAATGGAGCTCATCAACGAGATCCGCGGCCGGCGTTGACGAACGAAAGAGAAGCTTCGCTCGTCAGGGATTTGGGTCTCTATGCCGCGATTCTGTTCCTCGTCGGCCTCGCGCTCGCTCTTCCATCACTCGACTGGCCCATGACCTTCGACGACCTCGTCTTGTTCCGGCGGTTCTCCTGCGCGCAGATCCGGGCGTCATTTCACGGACAGTGGGATCCGGAGCGGCTTATGCACTGGGGGTATCGACCGGGAAGCCTCCTGTTCAACCACATTCGCTACTTCCTGTTCGGCGAGAACGTAACCGCGCATCGTCTGTTCCTGCTCGTCCTCTACGCGCTGTACGGTGCGCTCCTCGTTCCCGATCGCCGCTCGTTTCGGTCTGTCGAAGAAAGTCGCGGCCCTGGCGGTGGCGCTCTCGATGTGCTCCATGTACAGCGTGTTCCACTACGTCTGGCTGACCGACGGGAACCACCTGGTACAGGGTCTGTCGTTCGCGGTCGCGGCAACGCTTCTCTTGAAGGGCCTGGATAGAAGGAGTGCCCTCTTGCTGGCGTTGTCGGTAGCGAGTCTCGGTCTGGGACTCGTCACCCGGGAAGACACCTTCGCGGCGATTCCCGCGCTCGTCCTGCTGGGCTTGGCCGCGTCACCGGAGAGTCCGACACGCCGGCTCTGGGTCGGCTATCTCGGCACCCTCGTCGCGCTGTCGCTCGCCCTCTACCTCTATCGAGGTCTCGTCGTGCCGCGAGCCCAGTCGTTCGGGCTCGATTTCGGCGGGTGGATCGAAGGGGTCTGGAAGACGCTCAGTCCCCTCGGCGTCGTCCCGTTCGACGGCTGGAGCCGGGCGCTCATACCGCTGTGGTGGCTCCTCGTGAGCGCGAGCATCGGTCTCGCCATCGCTCAGCGGCGCTCGATCGCCTGGACGCCGGTCGCGCTATGGCTGGTGTCCGCGATTCTGGCCTGTACTCCCTGGCTCACCCTCCGCCGCGATGACCTGCTTTTTTTCCCGGTGAGCTTCGCTTCGTTCGCTCTCGCCTGTCTTCTCACCGAGCTCGGGAAGCGGAGCTCCGTCGGACGAGCTCTGGCGGTGGCGATGGTGGCGACGTGCCTCCTCGGCGCGACCCACTCGAGCCGCGTGTTCGCGGAAAACTTCAGCCCTCGAAGCCTTCGCGCCATCTGGTGGAACGGCCGCTACCTCTATGGTGCCTACTCGGCGAAAGCCAACATCCCCAGACAGCGGCGCGAGGCGGTGACGCGACAGCTCGCCCGAGGCGGGGATTCGCGATGAATGGCTTCACCTTCATCGCACCCCCAAGCTCGTCGAGCGTGCGATCGAGGACGGCCGGCGCCGGCCGGACGCCCGAAACCGGTTCTTCTATCCTCTGCTTGCCTGGGACGAGGACTGAGCCGCGACCTCTACCAGAAGTAGCGCCGCAGCCCCGTGGCGTTCGGTCGCAGCATTCTCAGGTAGATGAGCGCGCCCGAGACGGTCATGAGCGCGAGGGCGAGCCCCCAGAACATGGCCACGACGAGGCCGCCGTCTCCGAACGCTTCGCCGCTGTGGAGGCGATAGAGGAAGGGCTTGTCGACGTAGCTCGCGACCTTCAGGAGCTCGCCCGCCCTGGCGTCGATGACGAGTCTTCAATCTTCACCTCCTCCCGGCTTTCCCAGGAAGATGTCTACGGTGGGCTGCGGCCCTTTGAGCTGGAGGACGACCTTGTCGACGGGCGCGCCACGGGCTTCCCGAGCGGCGGTGGCGAAGGCCGCCGCGATCGGACCCGTCCAGCTCGACTGAGGCGAGTCGAGAGTGACCGGGCTCACCATGTCGCGGGTCGCTTCCCGAAGCGCCTCTTCCTCGCCGAAGAACTCGGTGAAGGCGACGAGAATTCCCGTCGTCGAGGCGAACAGCAGAAAGATCGCGACGGGGACGCCAATCCAGCGGTGCCAGCGGCGTAGAAACCGCGGGCTGGTGAATCTCGACCGCGCTCGCGACTCGAGGTTCGGGCGTGCTGCGGGCTTCGTTCATCAACGGCTCCAATGTCCTGTGAGCAATCGGACACAGAAAAAGAGGGACAGGCACCATTTCGGCGCCGTCCCTCCTTTCGGTCTTCCCGGTCCTACTTTCCGGGAGGCGTGTATTTTGCCGACTTCTTCGTCGCTTGATCCATCTCTTCGGCGGTCATGAGAACGGTGGTCGTCGTGGTGACAACGCCGCTCGCTCCGACCGCGAGGCTCGCGGCGGCGGCCGTGGCGTTATCCGGAGCGTCGACGAGGACGAGCGCGTCGTCGCCACCGAACGCGAAGTAGAACGCCTCCATCTTACCGCCGAGACTCTGGATGAGCTCCCCCGCCGCCTGTTTCCGTTTGCTCCCGCCGTCCTTCATGATTCCCCGGACCCCGTCAGCGGTGTAATGCGCGTGAATGAGATACTTGGGCACGATGATCATTCTCCTTTCGGGGCGAGTCTAGCATCCTTGCCACGGCCGCGATTTCTACGCGGACTTCGTCTGAACTCGGGGGGCGGAGTCGAGCGGGAACGTCTTGGACTTTCCGTGCGTCGCGTTCGGCCGGACAATCCACTCACGTGGGGTGAACCCGGAGCGGAGAAGCTCGTCGAAAATGGTATGGGTCGGACTGGGCTGGATGGTGACGGCGTCCGCCTCCGGGTCGAAGGGACTCAACCTCGTCTCGCCACGGAGGCGAGCGAAAAACACTTTGGTCCCGCTACCGCCGTTTCTCGGCAGAAAGATCGGACCTTCCCAGCCGTCGTCCCGGGCGGCCACCGAGCTCCGGGGCGACATCGTCATCCGCAGCGGGACCCGACCCTTCTCACGGAGCTCGACTCTCGCCGGCGGTCCCACCTCGACGTCGAGCTCGCCCGGACAATACGGCGTCGAAAACAACGTCCTCTCCACGAAAGCGAAAAAACGAACCGAGTTGAACGCGCGGAGGAGATAGAGGCCCTCGGCGTCGGCAGCGTCCTTCCGCCGCGACACGAACGAGCTGAACGAGAGCTCCCGAAAGCGAATGCCGTGAAACGTCGCGTT
This sequence comes from uncultured Acidobacteriota bacterium, assembly GCA_963815675.1. GTDB lineage: Bacteria > Acidobacteriota > Vicinamibacteria > Marinacidobacterales > SMYC01 > CAWFHP01. The sequence continues at coordinate 254,273 of CAWFHP010000010.1, forward strand.
GGTGGAGCTCACCAACAGCTGCGCCCGCCCGTCGATGGGCACCGGATGGAAGCCCTCGCGGGAAAGTCGGTCGCGCCAGAATCCCAGCTCCGCGGTTCCGGTCAGCGAGACTTCGCGGACTCCGGAGATCTCCACGTCGTAGTCAATCGTGGGTGAGGGTGATTTCGGATTCACGAAGACGGATACGCAGGGCGGACTAGCCTTTGGGTGTGTCGGGAGGGTTTTTCAAGTACTGATGCAAAAAATCGCTCGCGGCGTCATCTTCTTCATGATGTCGGGTTTCGGCGTCGGCGTACGTCTCCAGCGCCGCGCGAGCCCGTTCGAACTCGTCGATGTCGCGGACGGCGATGACGACGTCGAGCTCGGTGGGAAATCCCGGCCCGGCTTCTTCGAGCACGGACAGAATCATCTCCATGGAGGTCTCCGGGCTCAGCCCGCCCACTCCCGCTCCGAACAGGGGAATGGCGATGGTGTGGATACCGTCGGCCTCGGCCTGTCGAACGATGTTCTCGACCACCGTCCGGACATCCGATGGAGCCGTTTCCTTGCTGACGTCATAGTCGATGACGACGGCGTGGTAAACGAACCGCGCATCGAGCTTGCCCGCGCTCGTCTTGACGACGGTGCCAAGCGGGGCGGGAGCGTGCTGGATGGCTTCCTGATGGATCTCGATGCCGCCCCGGGAGCGGAGCGCGGCCGCGACGCCGCCCCCCATTTGGAGCTCGCTGTTCGCGGCGTTGACGAGTACGTCGGCCTTCGCGTCCGCGATGTTCTCATGGAGTACGCCGACGCGGATGGAGCCGAAATGCCGGGGCGCCGTGGGCATCGTCATGAATAGAGCTCCTGAAACGAGTATCGTCTGTGAGCCTGGGCCCCGTCAATCGCGCACGGCCGCTGAGCGTCCGCCATCCTGAAAGACACGCCACCGCCCCTCGGGCACGATTCCCGACGATGACTGCGGGTCCTGAGTTGGACGTCAGGTGGTGAGCCGGAATCGGTAGTCGCCGAATGCGGGTTCCGGTGGCCGCGAAGCAGGCGTTCGCTACCGCGGGTGCGACGACCGGCCCCGAGGTCTCGCCGAGGCCCGACGGCGCCTCATCGCTAGGCACGAGGTGCACCTCGATCTCGGGAACGGCGGGCATGCGGAGCACCGGATAGTCGTCGAAGCTCGACTGCTGCACCTGGCCGTGCGAAAGCGTAATCTCTTCACCGAGAGCGGCGCTGAGGCCGAAGACAATCCCTCCCTCGATCTGCGCCACCGCGATATCCGGGTTGACCGCCTGCCCGCAGTCGACGGCGCAGACGACGCGATGGACGCGAAGCGCGCCGTTGGTGACGGAGACCTCCGCCACCTCCGCGCAGGCAGCACCGAAGTTCTCGCCGAGGGCTACGCCGAGGTAGCGGCCCGGTGGTCTCGGTCCTCTCCAGCCGGCCTTCTCCGCGGCGAGCTCCAGAACGGCGCGGAAGCGCGGTGCCTCGGACAGAAGCCCGGTCCTGAGGTCGACCGGGTCGCGACCTCCCTCATGAGCCACCTCGTCGAGGAAGCACTCGGTCGCGAACGTGTTCTGCGATCGTGCCAGCCCTCGCCAGGGGCCGGTGCGCACGGGCCCATGGGCTCGACGGACGAGTGTGACCCATCGATGGGCAAACGCGTAGGGAACGTCGTCGATGCCCTGGACGAGGAGCGCGTCGCTTCCTCCCACCCCGGCGATGCGGTGCTTCCAGACCACCGGCAAGCCGCGGCGGTCCATCCGGCGCTGAGCTGGTGCACAACGGCCGGACGATAGTAGCCGTGCCGCACGTCTTCCTCGCGCGACCAGAGCACTTTGACCGGAGCGCCGTCTCCGAGCGTGCGCGCGATCTGGACGGCTTCCGCGACCGCGTCCACCCGCTGGCGACGACCGTAGCCCCCGCCCATCTGCGTCCGATGGACCGTCACCGCCGACGCCGGCAGGCCGCAGATCCGGGCGGCCACGTCCTGGACATAGGTCGGGTTCTGGGTCGGCACCCAGAGCTCGCAAGCGTCGTCCGTCACGCGGGCGGTGCAGTTCATCGTCTCCATGGTGACGTGCGCGAGAAAGGGCGTCTCGTAGGAGGCTTCGAGCTCCCGCGCCGCGCGGAGCATCGCCTGGCGCGGTGCTCCCGTCCGCGCCACCGTGCGCGCGCGATAGCCGGCGAGCTTTTGGAGCGTTCCGTCGAAGCTCGCGCTCGACGAGCTCGCGTACTCGCCGTCGTTCCACTGAAGCTCCAGCGCCTTCAGACCTTGCTCCGCCGTCCAGAAGCCGTCGGCGACGACGGCGATCGCCGTCGTCTCGTGTCGCCGGCCGGTGACGAGCGGCACGACCGCGTGCACTCCCGGCACGGCCATCGCTGCCGCGTCGTCGAACCACCGGAGCGTTCCCCGGTATACGGGGCTGTGGCGGACGGACGCGACGCGAAGGCCGGGGAGGGTAACGTCCCAGCCGTAAATCGCGCGTCCCCTCGCCTTGTCGGGAATGTCCAGGCGGGGAATCGAGGTGCCGATGAGCCGGAACTCCTCACGGCGCTTGAGCGTCACTTCCCGCGGAAGAGGAAGCTTCGCCGCTTCGTCCGCGAGGGCGCCGTAGCGCGTGGACCTGCCCGTGGGCACGTGGGTGACCCGGCCCCGCTCGGCGCGGCACTCGCCGCGGTCGACCGCCCAGGCACGCGACGCCGCGTCGATCAGGATACTCACGGGCGAGGGCCCCGGCCTCTCGCAGCGGCGTCCAGAGCGTGCGGACGGCGTCGCTCGCGCCCGTCAGCTGGCGACCATAATCCGGAAGAAGCGGAGCCGGCTCGATGCGTACGCTTGCCCAGTCGACCTCGAGCTCCTCCGCCACGAGCATCGGAAGCGCCGTCGAGACCCCCTGCCCCATCTCGGCGCGGGGGAGGGCTATCGTGACGACATCGTCCGGCGCGATCCGAATCCAGAGCGCGGGGTCGCTCCGAAGATCGTCGACTCGCGGGTCCGCATGCTCGAGAACCTGTGGCTCGGGGAGCCAGCAGCCGACGGCGAGACCCGCGCCGCTCGCGGCGCCGAGAACGAGAAACCGTCGCCGGGTGACGGTGGCCGGGAATCGTCGCTCCGTCATTTCCTGCCGCCTCGATCGGCGGCGGCCGCGGCGCGATGAATCGCGCGCCGGATACGCACGTAGGTGCTGCATCGGCAGATGTTCCCCGACATGAAGCGCTCGATCTCGTCCTCGTCGGGAAACGGGCTCGAGGACAGCAGGGCCGTCGCGGCCACGATTTGACCCGACTGGCAGAAGCCGCACTGGGGAACCTGCTCCGCGATCCAGGCCTCGACGACGGGCTGACCCGGCTCGGCCGCCACGCCCTCGATGGTCGTGATCCGCCGGCCGGAGACGTCGGAGGCGCGGAGCTGACACGAGCGCGCGAGCTTTCCCTCGACGAGCACGCTGCACGCGCCGCAGAGGCCGCGTCCGCAGCCGTACTTGGTCCCCGTGAGTCCCAACGTCTCCCGCAGGACCCAGAGCAGGGGCATCTCCGGCGGCACGCGAACGGTTCGTTCGCGGCCGTTGACGATCATCTGGAACGAGGACGAAACGTCGCTGCTCATGCCCGGGGCCCCACGCCTTCCGTCTCCAGCGTCGCGGCCAGGTTGGCGGCGCGGATTCGTGACTCCCAGCGCGCCCGCCGCCGCGCGTCGCCCGACCGGGGTGCGGCCGTGCGAGCCGGGGTGCGACGAAGACGAGCTTCAGCTCCCGATCGGCGCAGAGCGCCGTGATCTCGAAACGCCCACGGCCCGGCCTCGGTCTCAAATGCTCCACGAAGTACTCCGCGTCCTTCAGCACGGAGCGCTTGTCCCTGGAGGACAGGCGGGTGAGCCACGAGGGGAGGGGATCGTTCGGCGCGTAGACGAGTCCCTGGGGGCAGAGCGCACGGAAGCTGCGCTCGAGTTGGGCCCCGCCGTCCGCTTCGTTCTCCACCGCCGTCGCCGCCGCCGCCGTCGCCGTCGACTCTCCGAAGAGGAACCGTCCCGACGCATGCGCCTCTCGCCAGGCGGCCGCTCCGTCGGCGAACGCCGCGGCGCGTCCCAGGGACTCCCACAATCCGCCCCCGATCCTTGACGAGCCATTCCGCGCTCACACGACCGTCGTTTCCGTTCGGCCGCATCCGATCGTCCCGCTCGAACCAGGCCACGCGGTCGCAGCCGAACGTCGTGACCGCACCGCTTCTCCCGATGCGCCGCCCGATTCGCTCCGCCGCGCGTTGCACCGACCACTCCGTTTCCTCTTCGATCGCCGGGTCGGCATGGGAGGCCGGCAGCGTCCGGGGTTGACTCGGCGCGAGCCGCGCTTCCCGGATTCCGATACGGGCCTCGGCTCCGAACAAAGTGCCCGGACCCAGTCGAGCGGTGGAAGTACGCGCTGCTCCTCGTCGCCGCCCGGCCAGCCGCGCGCCATCCGCAGCCAACCGAGCAACGCCACCGTGACGACGGTGAGCCCGAGAAGCTTCGCCCATCCCGGTCCGAGCAAGGCCGTCCCCGCGATCCCGGCGAGGAGCCCCGCGCCGCTCGCGAGGAGACGCCCGTAGCGCCGGGTCGCGAACGCCCGGATCTGGGCGAGCGCGAGCGCCGAGCGCGAGACGAAAAAGGGCGCGAGAAGAAGAGCGCTCAGCCCGAGGCTCCATCCCAGCAGGAGGAATCCGACCCCGCTGGCGACGACGCCGAAGACGACGCCGAGCGCCACCGACATGCGCTCGAGGAAGCTCTCGTAGCGCGCGCGAAGGTTCCGGAATCGCGCCACTTCCAGCCTCTTGAGGTCGAAGTAGAACAGCTGCGCCCAGTCGAAGCCCGCGCGCACGGTCGGGCTCAGGACGTAGAAGAGAAGGAACAGGTCGCCCGGGTGCATCTCCCGCCGTCCTGCGGTGAACAGCGCGAGCACGAGGAACGAGTCGAGCCGCATGAGGGCATAGGACGTCCCTGCGGCAAGAAACTCCCGCATCGCGATCCGTCGTATCCATCGAACGGAGGAGCGCAGAGACAACGTGAGGGGAAGCGGAAGCCACAGCAGAAAGCGGTACAGGCGCGCGGTGTAGTGGACGGTGAGAGAGGTCGACACCAGAGCGCTCACCACCATCGATGCGGGAATCGCCCAGGCACCGAGGAAGGGCCATGCCGCCGCCATGGCGACGAGGCCGACGCCCTCGACCGCGAGAAGCGCGGGGAGGGGCCGGTAGATGCGGCGGATGGCGTACGCTCCGGAGTGGAAGGTCAGCGTGCAGAGCTCGAGCGCGAGCCTCAGCCCGACGGCGCCGACGTAGAGGTGAAACACGCGCAAGTCGCGCCCGTGCCCGCCGACCGCCAGCGCGATCCAGGCGAGCGTCGAAAGAAAGCAGATACCGGCCAAAAGAGCGGACAGTGAGAGCCAGCCTCCGATCTCGGCGGGGATGCGACGCGAGCGCCCGCTCCGCGCGAGACGCCGGACCCGGGCCCGCATGACCTCGAGAGCGCCCCACCAGAAGCTCGAGACGAGTCCCGCTCCCGCGCCGACGAGCACGACGGCGGTGAAGAGCCAACCGTCGAAGGCCACGAAGAGGATCACGAACTTAGCGCCGTGGAGAATCGACTCGGCGAAGTAGCGCAACAGAAAATAGCGCAGCCGGTAGAGGGCATACCGCGCGAACCGCCCCGTCAGGAGCGCCTCTTCCAGAAAGACCGCGCGGGCCTCCCGGTCGGCTTCGCTCGAAAGCCACCGCTCGAGGGGAGTCAAACAACCTCCGGACGGCGCCGGGAACGGAAGTTGCGGGCGCGCTGGAGCGAGACGAGCCCCCATTCGTGCCGGAGCTTCCGGTACGTCACCTCGCGAAAGCCCCGCACACCGTCGTGGCCGGTGACCGCGCGCACCACCTGGAGCGCGATGAGGTAGTCGAGCTGCTTCAAGTCGCGTCGATCGGTAACGGCGCGCCTCAGGAGCGCCGCGGAGCGTGCCTGAGAGAACTCGATCCGCGCCGCGAGCGCCCGATTCACGATGGCACAGAGAATGCGCCCGGACTCGTCGCGGTCGGATTCTCCAGCGCCCGGGCGGTCCGCTGGAGCCGCAGCGCGAGCTCGGCGAGGAGTCGCCGGCGCTTCTTGCGTCCGAGAGCGATGGTGCCTCGCGCCGACACGGCGCAGCCGAGGAAGGAGACCGAAGTCGTTCCCCGGGCCTCGTTCCAAGCCGTCGAGGCGCGGCCGGCGCCGGTGAGGTAGAGGGTGCGGCTCTTCTGTGGATTCACCGCCAGGAGCTTCTCCGCGAGGAGCGCGTCGATGCGGGAAGCGGCGTCGCGCACGATCGCGGGTCCGGGTGAGCGAAGAGGAAATCGTCGCAGTAGCGCGCGTAGAACGCACCGGGGACGTCGTCGAAGTGGTGATCGAAATCGGAAAGATAGAAGTTGAACAGCGCGCAGGAGATCGGCTGGCCCGTGGGGACGCCGAGGTCGCGGGTCGTGCGCGAGCCTCCCGCGAGGGCGATCTCGGGACGGACGACGGTGCGGATGAGCGATCCATCGGAGGGCGAGAGTGGACCGAGAAGAGCCCCGAGCATGGGCCACAGCGGTGAGCCGTCTCCGACCGGGATGGTGTCGGTGTAGGACTGAACGTCTCGGCGCAGGACGTAGAGGCCGCGCGTGCGCGGATCGGGTCGACTCCGCCGGTGCGCGCGTACGAATGAGGCGAAGGTCGCGGTCGGCCGCCACCAGGAGACGCCCTTACGGTACGAGTACAGGCTGGAAGACAACCGCGCCTGCATGACCTCTTCGATCAGATCCGCGACGACGCCGTGCACCACCAGATCCGTCGGCTGGAAGGCGAAGACCTCGCGCTCCTTCCCGTCGACCCGGATCCGACGAAGACGCGCAGCGCCGATTCGATAGGCGCCCCGGGCGACGGTGGCGGCGAGGAGTCGAGCCACCTTGCCTCGGTTCAGGCAGAGGCTGGCGAGCGAGGCGCCTTCCTGCCGGATCAGGTAGAGAGCACGCGACGCGGCATAGCGGCGGTGGAGCCGATCGATCTGGCGCCGGTACCGGCGAGGGTCGGCGAGAGCCGCGTGAACGTCCATCGATTCACGAAGTGAGCGCCGACGCACGCGCTCTCGGCAAGCAAGAGGAAGGGGCGGGCGCGGCGGGTTGTTGTTTTGGCACATTATTGACGTGAGCGATCGACGGCACATGGCTGACAGCCGCGATCGACGGCACATCCGAACCGGCCAAGACCGCAGTCTCTGGTCCGGCCCCTTGCAGCTTGCAACGACGGGTTGCAAGAGCCGCCACACCCTTACCCCTATGCGAAACTCCTGGCACCTCCGTCGGTCTCAGTTGGCCTGGACCTGGACCGGACGCACACGGCCGATGCGGTGACGAACCAATTGGTCTTCCGCGTTCTTCCGTGCATCGCCTGCGCCGTAACCGCCCAACCGTCCAGGCTCGCGCTCGGCACGCTGACGGTGAGACTGATTTCGTCGTCTGACGGGACGATCCCCTTCCGTCGAGCGCCGGGATTGTTGGAAGGGGCCGCGAACACGCGGCCGCCACCCGCCACCACCATGGAGCCGTCCGGGCACTTCGCGAACGCCCGCTTGAAATCCGTCGTGTCCGCGAAGCTCGACCACTCGACGATCTCCATGTCCTCCAGTCGCTCACTTCGGCGCAGATGGCCGATGCGGTCGCGAACCAGGGCGTCTGCCGATCCTTGGGACGCATCGTCCGGGCGGTAACGGCCCAACCGTCTCCATCCGCGCTGGGCGCGCTCAGCGCGAGAGCGATAGGATGATCGGGTAGAGGATTGCGCGGGAAGCGAGCCACCGCCGGCTGTACGAGACGTCCGACGGGCGACGGCACGAACACGCGGCCACCGCCCCCGATCGCTTTCGAGCCCCGCGGGACACCGCGCGAAGGCTCGCTTGAAGGTCGTGGCATCCGTCTTCGTCGACCACTGGACGGGCTCGACGCCCGTCGTCTCCGCGCACACGGCGCTCGCGCTCACGAACCAATCCGTCTTCTTTGCCCTCGGATGCATGGCCTGGGCCGTGACCGCCCAGCCGTCCATGTCCTGGCTCGGAACGCTCACGCTCAAGCCGATGTCGTCGAGCCGCGGCGAGACCCGGCGCGCCCGCGGCTCGCCGTCATCGATCGGCGTAGCCTCGAACACCCGGCCCCCGCCTCCGATGACCGTCTTGCCATCGGGACACTTGGCGAAGGCCCGCTTGAACTCATCGGGACCCGACCGGCTCGTCCACTGGACGAGCTCGATCCCGCGAATCTGCCCCGGACCGCCCACGGGTCCTCCCTGAAGACCGAGAGCCCCGAACGCTGCCGCCACAACGATCCCGCTGGACCAACGCAAGCCGCGACCCCTTCGCACTTCGCCTGTCACTGGCCGTGTCATTCGCGTCTCCCTCCTCTTTGCTCGAGTCTTTCCCGCTTCGTCCCGCCGTCCTCGACGCACGGAGCTCCTCTTCATTTGGAGAACCGGGGGGGGAACGGGTCTCTATTAAAGGTTAGAGTCGAGCGCGAGCCCGTTTGCTCACTTTCCGTCGCCGATGAGCCGGAAGCTGGCCCAGTGGAACGGATGGCGGGTATCGACGCCCGTTTTCCCGGCGGATGGGGCCGCCGTCAGGAGCTCCGCGCGAGCGGCACGAAGAGCGATATCCTTCGGATCGCCGTCGTTCAGGTGCCGGTAGAAGCGCACCATGAGCTCCCGGGTCGAGCGGTCGGGCACCGCCCAGAGAGACATGAGCACCGATCGGGCGCCCGCGTACTGGAACGCACGCGCGAGTCCGAGGATGCCCTCGCCGAGAAGCTCTCGTCCGAGCCCGGTCTCGCAGCCGGACAGGGTCACGAGAATCCGCATCCAGCCGCATCGCTTCCGCGACCTCCCAGGCGTGGAGCCATCCATCGGCCCGTCCGTCCGTGGTGTCTTGTTCGCCGGGAGAGAGCAGGAGGGCGGAATCGAGCGGAAAACGCGCGTCGGGAACGGCATGGGTCGCGAAATGAACGAAGCGAACGTCGGCTCCGAGCGCCCTCGCCCGCTCCTCGGTGGCGGCGGAGCCGACGAAGACCCGGGCCTTCTCGCCGAACAGAGCGCCGAATCCGTTCCACTTCCTCGCGAGCGTACGGAAGTGTTCCGAGTCGTGGTGCGCGCGTCGTGTCCCCGGGTTCCGGAGGCTCCGGATCTCCGAACGCCGCGATCGACCCGTCGCGCGGGCGGGTGGGACGCGAACGCTGGAGCTCGAGGAGGACGCCGGCCGAATCCGCATGACTCAACGGCTTCCACTGGAAGAGATACTCCCGGGGCTCGACCGAGCGCACGAGAGCGGCGAAAGGCAACGTCAGCAGGGGACCCTCCGAGACGACGACGATCCGATCGGCAGCGGCGACGGAATCCTCGACCGGCGCCGAGGAGGTGCTCGTAGAGACGGTGGCCCTGGACGAGAAGGGCTGCGCTCGACTTCGGTTTCCGTGACGCCCCTTTCGATGAGGGCTCGAAAAACCTCCACCCGACGTTCGAGCTCCTTCTCGCCGAGAGGAAGGAGCTTCACGGCAGCGTCGTTCGCGGGGCCGACGGTGAACAGGATGGTGCGCTCGCGGCCTAACGAGTACGAGAGCAGGAGTCGTTCCCGCCGGAAGCGTAGCGGCGGACGTCCTCCATGCGGACGGGATCCGGATCCTCCAGGAGCATCAGCCGCGGCGAGGTCTCCCGGATTCGATCGTTCACCTCGTCGAGCTCCAGGCGGAGCTCGCGCTGGCGGTCGTGGAGGGCGACGAGCTCCCTTCTCCGGGCGACGCTCGTCCGGGCCAGGCGCGACTCGGCGCTCTCGAGGCTCTGCTCCAGCCGTCGTCTCTCGCGGATGCGCATCGGCGGGAACGCCGGCGGAGCGAGCGAAGTCCCGCTGGGCCATCATCACCCGGAGCGCGCGCGCCCGCGCTCGCTCCACGAGATCGAAAGCTTCACGGCCTCTTCCCGTCTCCACGAGGAGCTCGGCGAGCTCGTGGTAGAGCTCGTAGAACCGCGCCGAAAAGCGCGATCGCTCCGCCGTCGTGAACCGGAGCCGCCCGCGCCGGCTCTCGACGAGAGCGATGGCCTGCCGCCAGAACGTCTCGGCCTTTTCCGCGTTTCCCGCCGCCCGCGCCACTCGGCCCAGAGCGACGAGGCTCTCCGCCGTCACGTCTCCCTCCGGTGCCGCCGACCTCCGGATCTCGAGGGCGCGCCGGTGCCGCTTTTCGGCTGCGCCGAACGCTCCTTCCGCTCGATCGACCTCCCCGAGCTCGTAGAGGCTCGTCGCGACGAGGAGGCTCTCGGGAGCGATCCGGTTCTTGATCTCGAGAGCACGCTCGAGAAGAGGGCGCGCCTCGCCAAGCTGGCCCTTGCGCCGAGAGACGGAGGCGAGATTGTGCAGGCTCGCGGCCAGGTCCAGGTTGTCGTCCGAAAGACGTTCGCGGATGGCGAGCGCTTCCCGGTGATCCTGCTCCGCCGCGCGCGAGATCTCCCTCGCGGCTGGCCAGGTTCCCGAGATTACTGAGCATGCCGGCCACTTCGACGCCTCCCGGCCGCGCCGTTCGGAACGCCTCGAGGGCTCTCCGGTAGTACGCGCGGGCGGACTCGAAGTCCCCCTTGTCGCGGGCGAGAAGCCCGAGAAAGTTCAACGTGTATCCCGCGTCTCCGGGATCGGCGTCGACACGATCGTCGATGGCCATCCCTTTCAAGAAGAAAGCGCTCCGCTCCATCGAAGTCGCCCCGGTCGTAGGCGACGAGTCCCAGGTTCGCCTCGAGACCTCCCATCCTCGGACTGTCGGGAGACAGAGGCTCGCGGAGCGCGGCCGCCTCGAAGTACAGCTTCTGCGCTTCGTCGAGATCTCCGCGGCGGTACGCGACGCCGGCGAGGAGATTGAGGACGTCGGAGGATTCGAGAGCGGATGAGGACGTCTCGCGGTAGAGCTCGAGCGCACGGCGCAGGGACGCGTCCGCTCCATCGAGGTCCACGAGTCGAAACCGGGCGCGTCCGAGCTCACGAAGACTCCAGGCGAGGCCGGGCGACGGCGTGACGGTCGCGCTCCTCTCGCGCAGAGAGACGGCTTCCGCCAGCGCTTCGGCCGCTGCGGAGGACTCGCCGGCGGCGAAGAGCACGTCTCCTTCCAGATCGAGAGTCGACGCCCGCGAAAGCGCATCGGTGAGGCCCTCGCGTGCCCCGTCGAACGCGCGCCGCGCCTCGGCGATCTCGCGTGCTTCGGCGTACGCTCGCCCAATCCGCAGACGAAACCAGAGCGCATCCTGGGACCGGTCGCCGCCGAGCATCTTCGCGGCGAGAGCCTCCCACCCGTCGGCGGCGCGTCGCACGTCTCCCGCGGCTGCGAGCCGTGAGGCGGTTTCCTGTCGCTCGTCGATCCGAGGGGGAGAGGACCGGGCTCGTCGTCAGCCCCCACTCACCCCGCCGCAGCGTCGCTTCAATCTCCCTCCCGTTTCGCCAGAGACGAAACGAGATGGGACCGCGTGGAGATTCCTCCCTCTCGATACGATTCACCTCGAGAGGAGAGAGAACCGGTCCTCGAACCGGACTCTTCTCCTCGCGCTCCCAGGCGAGGAGGACGTCTCCCGGCTCGATGCCGGCCTCGGCAGCCGCACCCCACGGCTCGAGAGCTTCGACGAGCGCTCCTCGGTCGGGTCGCGGCGAGCTGGGCGCAGCCGAGAGACCCGAGGAGCCCGAAGAGCCCGCAGAAAACGACGAGCGCGCGACCGCGGCGCCGTGCCCGCATCCAGGACATGAGCCTGATTCTATGCGTCGGCGGGCCATTCGTCAGCCGGACACGGATATACTGTTCCCATGGGGTCCCCTGCGCGGAAGGACGCGCCCGGTTCGGAGGAATGGGACGAGAAGTACGAGGCTCTCGTCGCGAAATACGGCCGACTGATCCGATCCGTCGTCCGGAAGATCGGCCGGACCGCGGGCCCGGCGGTCGGAGAAGAGATCGAGCAACGAATCCTGACCGAGCTGTGGAAGCGCTGCCGCAACGAGGACCCCATCGAGCACCCCGACACGTACGTCTACCGGGCGGCGGTTCGCGAGACGGTGCGCGCCGTGCGGCAGGAGTCGGCGCGAGCGGGTGAGCCGCTGCATCGGGAGCCCACGGCGGTCGAGCGCGACGATCCGCACCATCGCCTTGCGGTCAAGGAGCTCGGGGTTATTCTGAGAGAGGTGATCGAGCGGCTGGCGCCGGACCGCGCCCGGGCGGTACGGCTCCACCTCGCAGGGTTCACCGTGCAGGAGATCATGGCGCTCTGCGGCTGGCCGTATCAGAGAGCGCGGAACCTGATTGCCCGCGGGCTCTCGGAGGTGCGCACGCGATTGAGACAGCGAGGTATCGATGCTGGAAGACATGACTCTGCGTGAGGCCTACGCGGCGGCGGAGACGACCGCGCCTCACGTCGACGAGGAATCGTGGGAGCGGCTTGCCTGTGGCGAGCTCAGCGTCGAGGAGCGGGAGCACGCGCTCGATCACGCGTCGACGTGCTCCGAGTGCGCGTCCGTCCTGCGGGCTCTCCTGGTCCTGGAGCGAGAAGCGCACGAGATCGATCCCTTCGTTCCGGCGGGGATTGCGGCGAGCTCCGCGCGCCCGCGAGCGAGAAAGCTCCTCCGGGGCGCCATCGCTGCAGCCGTCGCGGTCGCGGCCGCCATCACTATCTGGCTGATGGTTCCGTTGTCCTCGCGGACGGTCCTGGAACCGTCCGTGCCGGACGCGGACACGATGCGCTCCGCCGGCGAGAGCGATCGGCCCGTGCCTGGAAGTCCCCTCGACGAGATCGCCCGCGCGCCGGATGGTTTCTCCTGGAAGGGCTCCGCCGCCGCGCGAGCCTACGAGGTCGAGCTCTTCGACGCGGACGGGGAGCGAATCTGGGATAGCGGGGAGCTCGTCGGGACGAGCGTTCCCTGGCCGCAGAAGCTTGCCCCGGAGCCCGGACGCTACTACTGGCACGTCATCGCGATTCAGGCCGAGCGCGGCGAAAGACTCGCATCCCCGCTGGTGAGCTTCGACCTGCAGCGATAGCCCGCGGCGCGCGGCGGCCGTCCGTTCTCTTGCTCGTCGAGCGAGGGAGGATCTCCGGAGCCGATCTCGTCCTTCTCCTTTGGAGGTGGGAGGAGTGTGCCGCGGACGAAGCTCACGTCCCGGGCCCTCTCGGTGCTCGGCCCCGCCGATGGCAAACGAACGGAGTATTTTGAGGGACGCTCCCATCGTGTCCTCGAGATGATCATGAGCATCTGATGTTTGATGTGTGATGATAAAAAGGTTAGGATTAAAATGTGCGAACGACCCTGGATATCGATGAAGACGTGCTGAACGCAGCCAAAGAGCTCGCAACCCTCCGTAAGACCACAGCGGGCAAGATCTATCGGAGCTCGCCCGCCGGGCGCTTCGTCCAAAGGTGGGTGCGGTCGGGACGAGAAACGGTGTGCCGCTGCTGCCCCCACGCGAGGACGCGCGCCCGATAAGCCCGAAAGACGTGGAACGGCTCCTCGACGAGGAACCCTGAGAAAGGAATCTTTGGTCGCGCTTCTCGATGTCAACGTTCTCGTCGCCCTTCTCGATCCGGAGCACGTCCACCACGACGTCGCGCACGCCTGGTTCTCGGAATCGAGCAGGTCCGGGTGGGCAACCTGCCCGCTTACCGAAAACGGGTTGATTCGCGTCGTCTCGAACCCCCAGTACCCCGGCCGACGAACGACGCTTCGCACCGCTGCCGCTGTTCTGCAGAGCTTCTGCGAAAGAGACGACCACGCCTTCTGGCCGGATTCCGTAACCCTCCGCGATGCTCGGTTTCGGTTGGGGCACGTTCAAGGGTTTCGCCAGGTGACGGATGTCTATCTCTTGGGCCTCGCGGTGGAACACGGTGGATGCCTCGCCACGTTCGACAGTGGTATCTCGGTCGATGCCGTGAGCGGTGCCAGGCCGACGCAATTGACCGTGATTACCGCGGCCTCGATTTGACCCGGGGGTTCAATGACCGCGGCGTCTCTTGCGTGTCTCGCCAAGGAATGACCTCGTTTTGTCCTGCGACGAATTCGCCTCCGGGGAGTGCAACGGATTTTCTCGCCTTTTCTGCCCGATGAGGCGGCAGAGCGTCAATCATTTCGGGAGAAACGACGGCTACTCGACGTATGATTCCGTCGCCGGAAGACTCTCGTAACATGACGGAACGCGACGGCCTCAAACGAGAAATCGGGGTCTGGGGTCTGGTCGCGAACTCGATCAACATCGTCGTCGGCGCCGGTATTTTCGTTCTGCCCGCCATCGTTGCCGAGCGATTGGGAACCGCCAGTGTCCTCGCGTACGGCCTGTGCGGTGTTCTCATCGTGCTCATGATGCTCTGCTTCGCCGAGATCGGAAGCCGAATCACCGTCACCGGCGGCGCCTATGCCTATATCGAGGTCGCCTTTGGCCGATTCCCGGGCTTTCTCACCACCAACGTCTTCATTTTCGGCGCTGCCATCATGGCCAATGCTGCTGTTGCCAACGCATTGGCGGACACGTTGGCGTACTTTCTTCCGGTGTTCAAAATCCAGTTGATACGGATCGCCCTCTTCGTCGCGATGTTCGGCAGCTTTGCCTGGTTGAACATCAAAGGCGTCAAGCAGGGGATGTTCCTCGTCAAGTTCAACACCGTCGCCAAATTGACGCCGCTTCTCTTCATCGTCTTGTTCGGGTGGTTGTCGTTCTCGCCCTCGAACCTGTCGTGGACGTCCACGCCGTCGCTCGCGGACCTTGGTAAAGTCTCGTTGATCCTGCTTTTTGCGTTCGTGGGAATCGAGACCGGCTTGAACGTCAGCGGAGAAGTCAAGAACCCGCAGAAGACGATTCCGAAGGGCATCATGCTGAGCGCGTTCTCGGTGGTGCTGCTCTACACCCTCATCCAGGTGACGGCGCAAGGTGTCCTCGGTGATGCTTTGCCCGACTTCCGGGACGCCCCCCTCGCGGAGGTCGGCAAGGCGATGATCGGTCCTTTGGGCGCGACCCTCGTCGTTACCGGCGCGTGCTTTTCGATGTTCGGCAACCTCAGTGGCTTCGCTCTCAACATGCCCAGAATCATGTTCGCGGCGGCCCGAGACGAGGTCATCCCTCCCAGAATTCTCGCCCGCATCCATGCGCGTCATGCGACGCCCCATGTCGCGATCCTCAGCTACGCCGCGCTGGCATGCTTTTTCGCATGCGCCGGTGAGTTCGAACAGCTGGCGATACTGGCGAGCGCTTCGTTCCTGTTGATTTACCTGGGGGTCATTCTGGCGGTCATCAAGTACCGGTTGACCGAACCGGATGACGCGGGAGCGTACAGGATACCGGGAGGGTATCTCGTGCCGGCCGCATCCGCCCTGGCCGTTGTCTGGTTCCTGTCGAGCTTGCCATCCAACGAGCTCCGGGCGATGTTGGTTTTTCTCGTGGTACTGACCGTAGTGTATCTAGCGACCCACCTCTGGCGAGGGGAGAGGACTCCTTGAATGCGATACCTGACCAGATCGGATTTCGACACGGCCCGCAAGAATGCAGCACCCTATATCCACCGCACGCCTGTCTTTGGTTCTGCCACCCTGAGCGAGATGACGGGCGCGGACGTCTATTTGAAGGCCGAGATGCTTCAGAAAGCCGGCTCCTACAAAGTCCGCGGCCCGTTGAACGTATTGGCTCACATGTCGAAGCAGGAACGGGAGCGCGGTCTCATCTGCGCATCGGCGGGCAACCACGCTCAGGGCGTTGCCCGCGCCGCGAGAGAATACGGCGTCCAGGCGACGGTGGTGATGGCGCATGGGGCGCCCGAAGCCAAGATCCAGGCCACCCGCTCCTACGGCGCCGAAGTCATCCTGCACGGAGAGGTCTGGGATGATGCCTACCATTATTCCCTCGAGCTGCAGAAAGAGCGGAATCTCACCTATATCCACCCCTTCGACGACCCGCTGCTCGTCGCCGGTCAGGGTGGGGTGGGCTACGAGACCATCGAAGATGTACCCGACCTCGACACGATCATCGTGCCCATCGGCGGCGGCGGATTGATCTCGGGGATCGCGCAGATCGTCAAGCTGATCAAGCCCGACGTCAAGGTCATCGGTGTCGAAATGGCTCTGGCCCCCGCCATGAAACGCAGCATCGAAGCCGGACGACGGGTAACGCTCGCCGAGATCCCGATCGTCATCGATGGTCTGACGGTCAAGACCGTGGGGGAGTACAACTTCGAGATCTGCAAGGTCTTCGTCGACGACATCGTCACCGTCGACGAGAGGAAGATTTTCGACGCCATCCCATGGATCATGGAACGATGCAAGCTGGTGGCCGAGGGCGCTGCCGCTGCGACGGTCGCGGCGCTTTTGACGGAAGCCGTCCGACCCGCGGCGGGTAGCAAGGTCGCGTGCGTGCTGAGCGGCGGCAACCTGAACCTCTCGGCATTGAAGAACATGACGTGGAACTGAAGGTCGCGCGTTGCCGGTGCCGGCCACTCGCGCATCAGGCCGATTCCCGCGCGTTCCCGCCCTCGAGGAGCGGGAGCAGTTTCGAGGCATCCACCTTCTTTCGATAGCGCACTACCCGTGCGTCGGGAGGAATGTCGGCCTCGGAGCACCGCCGGGCCTCGTCGAGGCAGAGGATGAGGTTCTCGATGCGGGCCGCTCGCAGGGTCTCGAGCTTGCGGGAAACATACTCGGGGGTCCAGAAGCCGACGATCTCGACGAAAAAGCGCCGTCTCGGATCGAGGCGGTGGCGCAGGAGAAAATCGGGGAAGATGAGCGTTCCCAGAGCCGGAACCGCCTCCGGTTCCCGGAGCACGTGCCAGTCGGGCGCGAGGCGCGCCATGTCGCGCGCGAATCTCTCCTCGACGCGGCTGTCGAACGCCCGCAGGTTCTCCGAGGGGAAGAGCGGGTCTCCCGACTCCACGACGAAGCGGAGCCGCTCCCCCTGGACCATACAGCGGGCGGAAAGGGAGAATCGCGGAGCGCGGGCGAGAAGGGGAACGAGCTCGGCGAGCGCTCGTCCATAGACGAGCGTGTGCCGGAAGAGCGCGAAGGGACCGGAGATCGAAAGCCGCGTTGGCATTCGGTCGGTGGCGACCGTGCAAAGGAGACCGCGAAGCCGAGCGTGGCGGACGAGGCTCCGGACGTTCTCGTAGGCCTCGATCTCCACCTCGGAAGCGCCGCGGACGACCGCCTGGGCGAAGCGGGAGTTCACGCGGAGCGCGAGCTCGGACGGCGTGGGCAGACGGGCGGGAGGCTTGACGCGTCGCTCCTCGCGAACGTCGCCGAAGAGATCTTCTTCGAGCGTCTCGGGAGAAACGCGAAGCCGCCCGGCGGCGTCCGCGAGAATCGCGCTGCGGGACCCCGTGGACTCTGCGGCGAGCTCGAAGAGCTCTTTCCGGGCCCGAACCGCATCGAGGCTGCCGTCGGGTGCACTTCCGAAGAGCCTCCGCAGCACCTGGATCGCACCCTGGAGCTTTTTCGGATCGAGGGGAATATCGAAAGGCTCCCGGAGGCGGTGCTCGAGCTCGCGCCAGCGCCTTGCCTCGAAGCGCAGGAACTCGGCGAGGACGACTCCGAGCCAGGAGTAGTCGTGTGCTCCGAGGTAGTCGATCCGCGCCGTGCCGGAGCGGACCCTAAAGGGAACCCGCGCGTATCCCAACGAGACCCCCCAGTCGGCGAGCCAATCTCCCGACCTCCGCCGTTCTTTGCACCACCAGCTCGTAGACGAGGGCGCTCTTCCCCTCCCTCGGCCTCAAGAGACGCCCGACGCGCTGCACGTGCTCGCGCCCGCCGCCGCCGCCCGCGACGACGATTCCGACTTCGGCATCCGGAACGTCAATCCCCTCGTTCAGCACGCGCGCCGAGACGAGCGCGCGCAAGGCTCCCTTCCGGAACCTCTCGAGGACCGAGGCGCGCTCCCGGCGGCGGATGTCGCAGGTGAGCGGCATGATGAGGAACTCGCGAGCGACCCCGTAGGCGGTCTCGTTGTCGCCCACGAAGACCATCACCCGTTCCGCCCGGTGCCGCTCGAGAAGAGACCCGAGGAGCTCGCGCTTGCCCTCGGGGTAGGCGAGAAGACGCCGCGCGCGCGACCAGGCGGCAATCGCCCGCCGTCCCTCCTCGGAGCGGGCCGCCCATCTCATGAAGGACTCCCAGGAGGCGGCGGGATTCTGACGCCGGAACTCGGCGAGGGGCTCCCGGTAGAGAGCGAGCCATCCCTCGTAGGACCGGCGCTCCTCTTGGGTCAGCTCGACGAAGAGCTTCATCACGTCGAGGGGAGCGAGGTAGGTCCCCGCGAGGTCGGAGACCGAGAGCTCGAACACCGGAGGACCGATGAGGTCGAAGAGGCGTTCTCTCGCGTGGCGGAGCTCGGGAGGAGTCGCGGTCAGACCGAGCCGCGCCGGAGCCGTCGCCATTTCGAGTGCCTCGTCGCGGAAGCCGGAGCCGGAGCCGGAGCCGCCGCCGCCGAAGTGGTGGGCCTCGTCCACCACGAGGAGCTCGAAGCGGTTTCCGATGCGGGACATGGAACGATAGGCGCTCTCGAAAGTGGCAATCGTGACCGGAGCCAGGCGCCGCTCCCCATCTCCGAGACAACCGACGGGACCTCGGTACACCTCGGAGACGACCTTGTGCCACTGCGTAAGGAGCGCCCTCGTCGGAACGAGGCAGAGAGTCCGGAGACCGCTCGCCGCCATGGCCGACAGGGCGAGCCGCGTCTTTCCCGAGCCCGTCGGGAGCACGACGACGCCGCGCCGGGACGCGGCGTTCCAGGCGTCGAGGGCGGCTCGTTGATACGGCCGGAGCTCGAGCTCGATGCCCTTCCACGGGGCGGGCCGCGCCTTCGCCATTCCCGGGGGCGGCACCCGGTCGTCGAAATCGATCGACGAGCGCTTCAAGCGGAGCAGGAGCTCCGGGTAGTCCATGGCTCGCGCCCGATGCACGCGGACGCGCGGATCCCACCTCACGGGAAGCTCGGTCACCCACGCGCCCTCGACTCCCCGGACGAGGAGGGTACCGCGGTCGAACTCGATCTCGACGGTCATCTTCCGTGGAAGACGACTTTCGCGAGGGAGATCCTCCCCGGGGTTGACGTCGCGTTTGCGGGACGCAGGGAGGATTGACTCCGTCGTTTTCGTCTTTCCGAGACCGAGGGAGGTAGACTGTCGATATGGTGCGAGCTCTCGAAACCGAGACCGTCGAGCCGTCTCGACGCTAGTTCCGGAAGATTAGAGCCCAAAATCCATCGGATTCTCCTCGAGCACTCACACGAGACGCGTCCGTGTCCGTTTGCGCCTGGCGCTTTTGCTTAGCGCTAAGTAAGATAGATCATGAACGCATCGCAGATGGCTCGAGCACTCGGAAGCCGGGGGGGACGGGCTCGCGGCAAGCGACTGTCGCGAGCGGAAAAAGCGCGGATCGCGTCGCTGGGAGGCAAGGCTCGGTCTCGCTCGCTTCTGGCGGCCCGACGAATCTCGGACAACTTCCGATATGCCGCCGTGCTCGACGAGCTTCGCGGAAAGCGGCTCACCGTGAGGCGGCGGAGCGGTTTCGCCGGCCCACTGCCGGGGATATATGCCGTGAAACCGTGAAATGCCCGATCCCGCGGACCATCTGCAAGTCGTGGGTGAAATCGTCCAGGATCTCCGCGCCCTCGGCCTCGAGCCGGTGCTCGTGGGAGGCATGGCCCTCGTCGTGCTGGGGTCTCGAAGAGTCACACGTGATTTCGATTTCGTGATTCCTCATCCGGGCGACCGACTCGAATCGACCGTCGACCTCTTCTACGACCAGGGTCTGGAGCTTGCCTCGCGTCTGAACGAAGTGGGAGACGTGGTCTCGACGATCGGAAACCGCAAGGTGGCGGCCATCCGACTTCGCCTCGACGCCCCGAGCAGCGCGTATTTCTTCAACACCGAGACCGGCCTTCGGGTCGACCTTCTGTTCGACTTCCCCATACCCGCCGAGAAGCTCGCTCGGCATGCGACACGAACGAGAATACGCTCCCATGCGTTTACCATCGCTTCCGAAGAGGATCTCCTGCAGCTCAAGAAGATCGCCCTTGCGGCACGTTCGGTGCCGGGCGACGCCGCGGACATAGACTTTCTCGAGTCACGCCGGAAGGCCACTGCGTCCGTGGCGCAGCGCAAGAGGCGCTCTCGACACCGCTGAGGGAGGTCGAGCGACGGGATTTCGTCTCTTCTCGGGGGAGGCGACCAGAGTCCTTGCCGAGAACGAAGCTCACGGCCCGGGCCCTCGCGGCGCTCGGTCCCGTCGATGGCAAAAGGACCGAGTATTTCGACGAGGCCCTTCCGGGCTTCTCGCTGCGGGTGGCGGCGTCCGGTCGGAAGAGCTTCTGTGTCCTCTACCGGAGCGGCCGGCGGCTGAGGCGCTACACCCTCGGCCGGTATCCCGTTCTCGGACTCGCCCGAGCGCGCGATCTCGCCCGCGCCGCCCTCGCCGAGGCCGCTCTTGGTGGCGACCCGGCGCTGAAGAAGGTCGAGCGCCGTCGGGCTCTGAGCTTCGCCGAGCTCGCCTCGGAGTACCTCGAGCTCCACGCCCGGCCCGAACAAGAAGACGTGGCGCGAGGACGAGCGCCGCATCCGGAAGACACTCCTCCCCGCCTTCCGCCACATGCCGGCAACGGACATCGAGCGCGCACACGTGCGCGACCTCCTCGACGCCATCCTGCTCCGGGGTGCTTCGTACGAAGCGAACCGCACCCACGCGCAGCTCCGGAAGATGTTCAACTGGGCGCTCGCCCGGGACCTCGTCGAGAAAAACCCGGTTGCGGGTCTCCCGCGCCCGGCGCAGGAGCGCCGCCGTCAACACGTTCTCCGGGAGGACGAGATCGTCCGATTCTGGGAAGCGCTCGAGCGAGAGTCTCCGGCGGTCGCCGCGTCTTTGAAGCTCCGCCTCTACACCGCGCAGCGAGGAGGGGAAGTCCTCACCATGCGCTGGGAGGACATCGAGCTTTCGACCGGCTGGTGGACGATTCCGGGCGAGCGTTCCAAGAACGATCTCTCCCATCGCGTCTTTCTCGTCGCCGCCGCGCGCGCCTTGCTCCCCGCACGCGGAGACTCCCCTTGGGTCTTCCCCAATCGCGACGGAACCGGCCCGATGCCGTCCACGCAGAAATCGATCGAGCGCGTCCGCAAGCGCGCCGGCATCGAGCTCCGCGGCCACGATTTGAGGCGCACCGCCGCCTCTCACATGGCCTCGATCGGCGTCCCGCGCCTCGTCCTTGCCAAGATCCTGAACCACGTCGAGCGGGGTGTGACCGCCGTCTACGATCGCTACTCGTACGACCGGGAGAAGCGCGAGGCGCTCGAAACCTGGGCGCGTCACCTCCATGAGATTCTCGGGCCGTCCTGCGGATGACGACGGCGACGGCGCGCTCCCATCCGCCCACGAGATAGAATCCACGGAGGGGGAGACATGGGCGAAGACAAGCGCCTCGTCCGGCTCACGAAGATCGGACTCGCTCTGCCCGAGGCCAAACGCGAGCTCAAAGGCCGACACGCGCGCTTCCACGCGCGGGAGAAGACGTTTGCCTGGTTCCTCGACGACCACCACGGCGACGGCATCGTCTCGGTATGCAGCAAGATGGCCCCGGGCGAGAACCGCGAGGTCGCCGAACTGGACCCGAAGCGCTTCTATCTTCCCGCGTACATGGCGCACCAGGGATGGGTCGCCTTTCGCCTGGACGTCGGGAAGGTCGACTGGAAAGAGGTGGAAGAGCTCGTCAAGGAGAGCTACCGTCTCGTCGCCCCGAAAAAGCTCGCGACTCTCGTGTGACGTCGCCTGCTCCGCGTTGCTCGCCGGAGCGAGCCCATCACGAAATCAGGGCCTGGAACCCGACGCTGGGCTGCTTCGTGCTCCAGCTTCAGCCTGTTGACGGCATCGAGCCCGGTTGGTGACGCGCACCTGCAGAACGAGAGGCTATTCGGGGGCGCCGGCGGCGACGAGCCTCTCGATGAGCGCGACGCGGAAATCCGACAGAACCCGTGTTTCGGTCTCGCTCATTCCCAGCGCTCGGGCTAAATGGGTCGGGTTCATCTCTTTCAGGACCCATGCCAGGGTCAAAGGGGAGAAGCCACCGTCTTTCCGGGGAGCGTCTCGCAGCGCTCGCTCGAGGTCCCCACCCTGCGCCAGGAGTTGCTGAAGATCGACCAGATCTCGCAATTCCGCACGACCGAGCAACGCGCATAGCTTGTTCACGAGGATCTCGTG
The DNA here is from genome assembly GCA_963815675.1 of uncultured Acidobacteriota bacterium. GTDB lineage: Bacteria > Acidobacteriota > Vicinamibacteria > Marinacidobacterales > SMYC01 > CAWFHP01. Next base: position 276,505 of record CAWFHP010000010.1, read on the forward strand.
AGGAGAGTCGACCTCGATTTCCGCCGCCCCGATGTCGAAGGTGTTGGGAGCCTCCAAGACCACGGATGGATCCGCCACCAAATCGACGACGCAGCTTTCGGAACCCGATGAGACGCGAAACTGATGGAAGCTCACGGCCGTCTGAATGTCCGAGACGTCCAGCCCATCGCCTCGAAGCAGATCGCGGGCGCGCTGGGGAAGTTCCCCGAGGCTGCTCGTCCCGTGCCAGAAAAGATCCAGATCCCTCGTCTCACGATGCTTGAGGTAGAACGCGACGAGCGCCCCTCCCCCCGATAGAGTCCAGGCGGGTCGAAGAGTCGAAAGAGCTCGGAGGATTCGCAACTGGAGGCTCGTCAGCCTACTGGAAGCGTCCTTGGGCATTCCATTTCTCGAAGAGCCACGTCCAGAAAGCGCGAGAACGACCGAGATAGCGCTCGAGACTCGGCCAGAGATTACGAATCTCTCGCGCAGAAACGAAGCTGAAAACGTCGTCGGGCTTTGCCTGACGCATCAACTTCCCGACGAAGTACGCTCGTATGCTCGCATCCGGATCCCGGAGCTTTTCCTGGAATTCCTCGAGCGTCAGGTCGCAATCCCAGAGGAAGTAGGGTCTTCCCTCGGAATCGAGGAGCTTCTCCCGGGGAGTTGGACTGAGCATGCCTCAGTGTAGCACCGGCGCTGCAGTAGAGAGGACCTCGTAGCTCGAGTCTTGCCGGTAAGGCGTCTCGCCCGACGCTTCTCCGCCGCCATCGAGTCCCGTCGATGGTTCTTGCCCTGGGTGTTCTCACCTTGACCCGGGACGGCATCCCCGCAGAGGTACCCACCGGCGTTGCCGTCGACCCCGCCACGAGTGGATCCTGACCGACCTGGAGCGATGACGCCGTACGGAGTCGAATTCCCCGGGCGCCGTTCCTTCATCAGTGCTGGCCGTTGTGGAAATGGAGCCCGGTCTCACACGATGACGCGGTCCTCGACGCCGCGAACGAGCGCAACGCAGTTCTGGGGAAGTCGTCACCATGCGCTGGGAGGACGTCGAGCTCGCGACGGGCTGGTGGACGATTCCGAGCGAGCGCTCCAAGAACGATCTCTCCCATCGCGTCTTTCTCGTACCCGCCGCCCGCTCCTTGCTCCCCGCCCGCGGAGACTCCCCGTGGGTCTTCCTCAACCGCGATGGAACCGGCCCGATGCCGTCCACGCAGAAATCCATCGAGCGCATCCGCAAGCGCGCCGGCATCGAGCTCCGCGGCCACGACCTCCGCCGCACCGCCGCCTCTCACATGGCCTCGATTGGCGTTCCCCGGCTCGTCATCGCCAAGATCCTGAATCACGTCGAGCGAGGCGTGACCGCCGTCTACGATCGCTACTCGTACGACCGGGAGAAACGCGAAGCGCTCGAAACCTGGGCACGTCGCCTCGACGAGATTCTTGGGCCGTCCCGCGGATGATGACGGCGACGGCGCGCATCGATCCGTCGACAGATAGAATCCACGGAACTGGGAGAGACATGAGCGAAGACAAGCGCCTCGTCCGGCTCACGAAGATCGGACTCGCTCTGCCCGAAGCCAAGCGTGAGCTCAACAACTCGGAAGGCTTCCTCTTCCGGAGGCCCCTTCGTCGTATATCCCCAAGCAGCGGAAACGCCACGGCATGTCGAGCCTGGCGCTGCGCGAAACAGCGATGACCCATCTCCACAAGGTCCGTGCCCTTCACAAAGATCCGTTCGATCGAATGCTCGTCTGTCAGTCCCTCGAGCACGGCCTGATGATCGTCACACCGGACCCGGTCGTTCGAGCCTATCCCATCAAAACGCTCTGGTAGTCATTCACTCTCGAAACCGGCGCGGCCGTCGAGACCCGTCAGTTTCGGTCTCTTTCGTCAGTGAGAAGAAACGGATACGTCAACGATAGAGAAGACCCCATCGTCTGCAGCCGTGGAGCTCAACTTCTCTTGTGCCAGCGTGCGCCCGCCCCGTGTCCGCTCACCTCGAGCACCCCTTCGTCCCTCAGGGCTTCCAGAACCCGTCGAATGGTCGGACGACTGACTCCTGGACATTCCTTGGCGAGCTCCGAAATCGAAAAGGGTAGTGCGCGACTTTGAACGACGCTTCGCACGATCTCTGCTTTCGCTCCGCGACCCTCCCGGATGGTGCCGACACGGCTCTCCAACTCCCGGTAGGCGCGCAGGAGGACTCCCCAGAAATACCGCGTCCACGGCATTCCGTCGTGCGCATCGTCATGCCAGCCTCTCGAGCTACTCTCCAGCGACTCGTAATACGTCTCTTTCGTTTCCTCGAAGATTCGCTCGAGGCTGATATAGCGGCCGACGTCGTAGCCGGCGTGGTAGAGCAAGAGGAGCGTGATGAGGCGGGCAACGCGACCGTTCCCGTCGGTGAAGGGATGAATGCAGAGAAAATCCAGCACGGCCAACGGCACCGCCACGAGCGCGTCGTGGTGCTCGACGGCGTTGCGGAAGTCATCGGCGAGAGTCTGCATCGCCCCCGGGGTGGCTGCAGCGCTCAGGGCTTGAAAGCGAACTGACGTTCGGCCGGTCGATGGGTCCCTCTCGGTGATGACGTTGTCCGCGCGCTTGAGCTCTCCGCCGCCGCTCGGCAGGTAACGAAAGACGGTAGCGTGCAGCTGTTGAATGATACCGACCGTAAAGGACATCTCACGGTGAGACTCGTGAATCCGTGTGAGTGCGTCGCGGTAGCCGGCGATCTCCTGCTCGGATCGGTTCCGGGGTATGACGGATCTGAGCACGATTCCTTCGATTCGCTTCTTCGGAGCGCGGATCCCCTCGATGCGGTTGGAGGATTCCGCGGATTCTATCGTCGCTAGAATCCGAAGCGATTCAAGGGCTTCCGGGCTTTGACGCGCGTAGAGTGCCTGTCGTCCCTTGGCTTCACCAAGCGCCCTCAGCGTGGCAGCGTCCTGCCCGGTGAACCGGAGACGCTCGAGGTACCCAGACGCTAGTGAACGCATAGTAATAGCGATCACATCCTACCAAATGATCGCATTATGTCGAGTATGATCGCTATTAGAGCAAAATGGCTCGGTCAGGAGCTAGCCTGATCACAAAATCTGATTAGATTATTGACTAATCGATAAAGGAATATTATTATCTATAAAGGAATAATGCCGCGAAGAAAGCAGGGCGGACAAGCCATCGGCCGCTGGATCAAGACAGCCCGTCTGGAAGCAGGCCTGACCCAGGAGCAGCTCGCCTCGCGGACAGGGATATCGATTCCGTCGCTATCCCGTTTTGAGACCGATCGCGCTCAACCCGCGTTCTCTGACATCTGCGCGGTAGCGATAGCGCTTGGCTCGCCGCTTTTGTACTTCGCCACAGGGCGAGAAAGGCACGGTGACGACACAAATGCCATCGTCACCGAGCTTCGATTTTGGGGTCTGCGAGATCTTCTCGTTGCCGAGCCCGTTTTGCTTGGTGAGGTGCGGCCCTTTGAAGAGCTGTTCGCCGCGGTCCTTCCGGGCGCAGTCGATCCGCGGGTCTTGGAAGGCCTTCCTGCTCTGCTGCTTCAAAATGCCTTCGACCCGGAGCGACTGCTTCGTTTTGCAAGCGCGAGCGGATTCGTACGCCGTGCTGGATGGCTCTCCGACATCGCGGAGGAAGTTAGTCGACGCCTGCCGCCGGAATCGATTCATCCCGACGCTCATGGAAGACTAGACCGGGTGACCAACACGGCGTGGAAGGAAGCACCGCCGGAAACGCCGGACTATCCGGGCCGGCTGTCGTCGGACAGTCTTCGTGAGCGGGTCTGGGCCTCGAGCCCTCCTCTCACCCGTCGATGGAAGATCGCTTGCGACATTACGCTGGATGACTTCGAGAGTCGAGCTCGAGCTCTGCTGACGAGCGAGGCCCGCGAGCGTGCCTGAGTCACGAGACCCGCGTCCCGCGTGCCCCGCGTGCCCCGCGTGCCGATGTACTTGCGCTCCTTCGCGAACTGGATGCTCGGCTCGAGGACCCGCCCCGTGAGGTTTGGATGGGCGGCGGTGCGGCAATCCTTCTTGCATACGATGGGACGGTTGCTACGGTGGACATCGACCTCATTGGCGAAAAGGTTGGACTGCTTCTTCACCTGTCTGGCCTCGCACCCAAGGGGTCGGCACTCCACAGATTGACCCATCTCTACTGTGATGTCGTGCCGCCGGGTCTGTTTCCCTCCGAATTCGGGTGGAGAAGCAGGGCGATCGCAATCGATCTTCCCGAACTGTCGCACTTGAGGATACGAGTGCTCGAGATACACGATCTCATCCTCAGCAAGCTGAAGCGATTCTCGCCAAAGGACCGTGAGGATATCCGCCACTTGAGCGGACGCACCCAGGTCACCTCGGTACCCTGCGGGAACGCTATCGCGATGCGCGACTTTCTCGACTATGACCAACGAGAGAAGCTCGATAGCAACTTCAATCTCGTCGAAACGGAATTCCTCGGAGCCGAGCCCAGCAGTTTCGAGTGACGGTTCGAGGCACGTTCGCTAAATGCCGACGTCGTCGTTTATCCCTTGAAACAAACGGGCTGATGAATTTGGTGGCCGACGAAAGTGTTGACCCGGGAATCGCTACCTGCTTGCGAAGCGAGGGCCATCACGTGCTGGCCGTTGTGGAAATGGAGCCCGGTCTCGCCGACGACGCTCGGCGTGTGCGGCGAAAAGGCGCAATCGCCCTGGCGAGGGGAATCGGAACCCTTCGGATCGACTGGCAGATTCCGAACGCGCACCCGCGTTGGTTCAATCACGACGATCGCGCCCGCCGCAAGCAGTCCCTCGAATTGAGGAAAGTGGGAAATGAGTGCGTTCACGACTGACTCCGGTCGCCGGGAAACCCCGCCGCGAAACAGGACCAAGGAAGGTGATTTCACATCCTGAGATGCTAGAAGCGTTCCGAAGTCCGTGTCGGCAGAAACGATCACGCGACCTTCCTCTCCAGCTCGTGTGAACGTCTTTTCGTCTTCGGCGCTTTCCAGGTTGTAGTCACGGACGTGTACCGCATCATGTCCGTGTTTTCGGAGGAGTTCCGCACAAAGTGGGGACAAGGCGTTATCGACGAGAAACCTCACGTAGCGAGCGGTAGTTCGCGCTCTCGGACCGCCTCAGCGGCGTATTGAAGCGCTTCGCGGATGTCTGCTTGCTCCAAGTCTGGGTAGGCCGCCAAGATCTCAGTTTCGGTCATCCCTTCCGCAACCATGCTCACGACCGTAGCGACCGGAATGCGTAGTCCCCGAATGCAGGGAACACCCCCCATTTGCGCGGGGTTGACCGTGATCCGATGGAGCCTCACCACTTTGCCTCCCGTCACATCTTAGGCCATCTCGTGCCCGCGTTCCAGGATCCCGTCGGTCCGATTGAGGTTGCAGCACAATGGCGGTCGATTTTGTTCCAGCCGAATTTCCTTCCATCAGTGAGAAGGGCGTCTCGCCTGTCAACGTCGTGACCTAACAATGGCTTCGGCTCCCTGCAGGGTGGGGTAACGCCCGGGTAGCACTAATCCACCCGCTGCCCGCAGGCAATTCAGCAAACCACGATTGACCCCGTTTACACGTTGTGTTTCAATGAGAAACTAATGGACCGGATTACTGCCAATTTGCTTGCGGAGTTCTGCAGTGAGTACGGGTTCTCGAGTCTCGCTACGTCGGACCAGTTCGAGCATTTCGTCAACTTCGCGATTCTTTCCGCGAGTATTCGGAGAGTTTCGATCCCCTCCGATGTTCATGCCGGCGCCGGGGGCGGACCGGGGATTCACGGATTGGGAATCGTCGTCAATGGCGCGCTTGTGTCGGAAGAAGAGGAGGTTGACGATTCCATACAATCGAATAACTACTTGGACGTCGCATACATCTTCACACAGGCTAAAACAAGTTCCAACTTCGAGGGTGCCGAGGTCGGTTGATTGAAGCTGTTCGATCCTCCTGAGATGAGCACGACGATGATGAAAACGAAACGCCCATGTCGACGCCATGGTAAAGCTGTCCGACCACATCCTTCACAAAACCTCCAAGATGCGGGCAATCGACGTGCAGCCTCTTCTTCGTGACGACCGGGGAATGGACTGGGGACCCGAATTTGCAGGCGCGATTAGATCAGGGCCGCGAGGATCTCGAAAGGACGGCCCTCTTCTCTCGGGTAATTGTGGAGGCCTACGGCGCGACGGAAATTCAACAGCTCTACCGACAGGGCAAGGAAACGATAACCGTCGAAATTGATTTCCCGAATAAGGTAACGCTTCCAGAGATGTCAGGCGTGGAGCAAGCGTATATTGGGACGTTACCAGTTGCTCAGTACTTCCAGCTCATCGTCGACGAAGTTGGGAACATCCGGAAGAACGTCTTCGAAGACAACATAAGAGACTTCCAGGGCGATACTAGTGTTAACGACGGTATCCGGGCAACACTCCGATCGGACAGGAGCGCCGGGACGTTCGCGGTACTAAATAATGGGATAACTATTGTCTGTCGGTCTCTACGACCGACAGGTAATAAGTTCGTAATGAGTGGATATCAAATCGTGAACGGCTGTCAGACCAGCCATGTACTCTACGAGTGCAAGAAGGACTTCATTGCACAACCGTCCTGGTTCCCGTGAAAGTCATTAGTACCCAGGACGATGAAATAATCAACTCATTATTAGAGCGACTATTCTCAGAACGCGGTGGAGCCTGAGGAGCTGGAAGCTATGACCGAGTTCCAGAAGAGGCTGGAGGCCTACTATCGCACCTTCACCGGTGTCGGCGCCCTATACTACGAGAGGCGATCAAACAATGGGTGTCTTCGAAGGTTGAGAAAACCCGAGTGGTGACAATACCTAACCAAATCAAGTCACTCGCTTCCATGTTCTTCGATTTAGCCGCATCGCGTGCACGGCTACTACGGCACCGTTCGTAACCGTATCGGAGAGAAAATATTTCAAACTGACCACCGCGACGTTCCTTATGTACGAGCGCGCTTGCGCTCTACAGGCTAGATACGCTCTTCAGGGTACGTTCTTTGGAGCCGAAGTACAAGGCTCTACGATGGTATCTCTGTTGAATATATCGGGTCGCCGGACCGGCCCGCTGGCCCTTAACAGCAGGAAGATCATGGATACTGCCAGTCACTTATCGACGTGC
>CAWFHP010000011.1:0-145478 GCA_963815675.1 uncultured Acidobacteriota bacterium
TCTACGTTACCGTCGACGCGCTGAAGATCGTTGTCGGTGAGCTTGCCCCACCAGATTTTGACCTCTCCCCTCTTCTGTTTCCACTTTCCTTCCAGAACGTCCTTGTTCATGAGCATCTCCTTTCCATAGTTCTCTGGATGAGCGTCGTCGGAGGAAGTCGCCTCGATTCGACGGCGACGCTGACGCGGCGGTCGGAGCTGAGAACGACGTCCTCCCGAGCCTTCAGATCGGATGCGGACGCGATCGAATGGCATCCAGCGGAACCCCCCGTGCGCGGCAAGAAACACCTTAAAAGCCGGAGAGCTCGTAAGGACTCTAGTGGGCTGTAACAGCTGTTTGGTGCGCAAATCGCGAGGTCATTTTGCGTGCTGGCAAGGCGCGATGACGACGACATATCTATTTCGAGGAATCGCAACGCCGCCAGCGCGCAAAAGGGCCCGCGATTTTGGCGCGAAATAGCCGTTACAGCCCACTAGAGTCTCGATTTCCGTATGCACCCGTCGCCCTCCGCAGAATGTAGTCGATTCGCCTTCAATCAACCTAAGGGGGGAAGACTCGCCAGAAAACTCACGTCAGCACCCCTGAGGAAGGCGTAGCCGTCCTCGATTTCTTGGGACTCAGAATCCGGACGCCGATGCTGCCGAGGATTGCTCCCGCGACGCTAGCGAAACCGAGCCCCCATACGCTCGCCGGTTCGCCGCCGCTCACGAGCACGATGACGAGCGCCGCGAGCGGGAGCCCGAGCGAGATACCCATGAGGAGACGTCGACGGCTGCGGTGAAGCGGGCATAGGGCGAGCTCGAACGAAGCCTTCTTGCGTACCACCACGGCGACGACGGCGTAGATCAGGATGCTCAGCAGGACGAGAAGATACCAGTTGGGCGCGTGCCAGTAGAACGTCTTCTTCACCCGGAAGCCCTGCGCCGACTCATTGCAATGCACGCAGCGATCGGGAAAAGGAGCACCGTCCCGAGCAACGATGATATCTCCATCGCGCGCCACCCCTCCTCCGCTGCCCGTCGAAATCGCCGGACCCGGAGAGGAGACGCCGGGAGGCGCATAAGGATTGTCCACGCCGGGCATCGTCGATGAGCGAGGGGGCGCCGCGATCCGCGTCTCGACGTCGAGCGGGTTGCCGCATCGTTTGCATCGCGGTTGGCGGCTCTGCATGAAGCCGCATCGGGGACATTTCATGGTCTTCCTTCTTCGAGGAGAATGATTTCAGGCTACCGAACGGAAGGACTTCTGTCGAGTGTTTCGCGCTCGCCCAGGTTGACCCCGAAGCTCGGATTCGCCTACGCTAGCCGCACGTCGACCAACGAGAGTCGGAGCATCGAGCGATCGAACGAACGAAGAACGAGCCCTCGTCTTCGAGAGTGCCATGGAGGACTACCGCGCGGGCCTGCATCGCGTCGCGGCGCGCGCGCTCGGCCAGCTCGTCGAAGACGGAAGCCTCGACCCTCTGCACCTTTCCTATTGCGGACTGCTCAAAGCGATGACGGAAGGGGACGCCGAGATAGCGATCGAGCTCTGCCGGCGCGCGGTGGCTGCCGCCGGCCATCACGAGGGCGAGCTCTATCTCAACCTCGCGCGAGTCCTGACCGCCAGCGGGCGGCGGCGGGAGGCGATCGAAGCGCTCGATCAGGCGACGTCGCGACATCCACGAGATCCGCGTCTGCGACAGGAGCTACGGCATCTCGTACCGAGAGCCAGACCGATGTTTCGCTCGCTATCTCGATCTCACCCGCTGAACAAGTACATGGGAATCGCGCGAACGGTCGGCGGCCGACTCTGGGTGACGTTCGTCCCGCGGGTCAAGCGCGTCGCCCCTGCGCAGTGTGCGGAAAAGAAACATGCGTACCCTGCGCGAGGGAGCGAGCACTTCAGCGAGAGCGCAGCGCGAAGCGCGGAGCGACCAGGCCTACATGGCATGATGCACTACAGAAAGGCCGCTAGCCCGCCTATTTCACGCCGATCTTGACGTTGGAATAGACCACGCCGATGATCGATTCCTTTCGATCCTTGATTCCCATCTCGATCCAGTGGGTCGAAGGGCTGTAGATGTTCACGTAGGTCTGCTCGGCCTGGAGCTCTCCGTCGAGAAACAGCCTCACGATCTGGCTGCCGATCCCCGGGCCCCACTCGATGCGAAAGTGGTACGTATGAAAGAGGTCCCACGCCTCGAAGTCGCTCCCGAAGTCGTACTGCTCGCCGTTCGAGATCCACCGGATGCGGAGATAGGGAGAGTTGTGGGTGGCATCCAGCTTCTGCAGATTGACCCGGAAGGGGTTCTCCCGGTATCCGCCCCGTGAGGGATCCCACATGCCGAAGAGCATCCACTGCTTGTCGGGGACCTCGTCCTCCATGTTGCTGTTGTCCCACTCGACGAATCCGCTCTCGAGAGTCGGCACGTTGTAGCGGATGTAGTCCGAGCGGGTCATCACTTTCCATCCGTCGGGCGTGAACTCTCCCCCGCCACGAACTCCCACCGTCATGCCGTTGGTGAGCGGGTCGTACACCAGTAAACCGTTCACCGGCGTTGCCGAACCGAACCCGGGGCCGTTCACCCGGAACTCCGTGCTCGATGAGTAGGGGCCCGTCTCCGAGCCTGCGCGCGCTCTCGCTCTCCAGAAATAGGTCTCGTTCTCGAGAGGCGTCGTCACCTGCCAGGACGTCTGGCCGGTGCCCTGCGCTACTCCCTCGGCCTGGGCGATCACGGTCGCGAACGACGCGTCGGACGCCACTTGAAAGTCGTAGACCGGCGTACCCCCCGTCACCGTCACGTTGGTCACCGTGAGGGTAGGCTGCTGGGTGTCCACGGTCGTTCCGCTCGCAGGGCCCACGACCCCGGGAGCGCTCGTGATGGAGGTGGCGCTCGAAGGCGAGTTTCCGTCGCCGCAGCTCGCGGCAAGAATCGATAGAGTAAAAACGGTGACGGCGACGGCGGCCAACTTGGCCCTGATCATCGCGGAGACTCCTTTCACACGAGGAAGGTGGATTCGATCGAAATGGGTACGGTTCGGAGCCTAAGGCTAGCACGCGCGCGGGAGAATCGTCCAGATCGAAGCAAGAAAACAGCCCGTGATATGCTCTGCAGCGCGGAAGCCTACTGAGTTCAGGAGGAACACTCGAACATGAGCACAGTCGAGGCACTCCTCTCCCACGCGACCATCTTCCGGACTCTGTCTCTGGAGAATCGTCGTCTCCTGGCGGCGGTAACGGTCGCTTGCTCCTTTCGAAAGGGAGACTACATCTTTCGCGAGGGAGAAGCGCCTACCTTCATGTACACCGTGCTCAACGGGAGGGTGAAGATCATCAAGCTCACGCCGTCGGGTCACGAGGCGATCCTGGAGGTCTTCGGCGCCGGCGATCCACTCGGCGCGGTGGCGGTGTACGAGAACCAGCCCTATCCCGCATCGGCGATCGCCATGGAAGACGCGACTTGTCTCCGTATCGAAAGAGGCGCCTTCTTTTCTCTGCTCGAGCAACATCCGTCTCTCGTTCGAAGCGCGCTGTCCGGACTCAACCTTCGGCTCGTGGAGCTCACGAAACGGATCACCGAGCTCACCGGAGGACGGGTCGAGAATCGTATCGCCCGGTTGTTCGTGCGGCTATCTCGAGAGTTCGGTCGAACGGATGAGCGCGGGACCTGGATCCCGATGTCGCTCACGCGGCAGGAGCTCGCGGACATGACGGGAACCACCGTCGAGACCTGCATCCGCATAATGAGCCGCTGGACGAAAGAGGGGATCCTCGAAACCGGGGAAGCGGGGTTCCTCGTCCTGCAGCCAGAGGCCCTCTTGTTCCTCTCCCAGTCCTGAGAATTTCCCCAACGGGCCTCGTTCCAATAAATTAGCCAACCTTCGCAAAAACCGCGTTCACCTGACGCCTGTCATAACGGCCTTCTGCACCCCACTGTTAGCCTGATGGCGTGTTGGAAGCCATTCGGCAAACGCTATCCCGGGTGACCGGCGCCCATGCGGCGCTCCTCGCCGAATCCCGCCGGCTCGAGCGATCCTCCGTCGACGCCACGCTGAGCCTGGGAGCTGCCATCCGCGTCCACCAGGTCATGCTGGAGCTGATTCCCGAAAGGCTTCGGTCTGTCGCCGACGAGGAAGTCATCGCCGAGCTCCGCGCCGAAGAGAGGAGCCTGGGAGAGAACCTCGACTACTTGAAGTCCCTGTACGCCGCCGAGCCCGATTCTCCCGATGTCGACGCACTCGCCGCGGCGCTTCTCGAGCGCATTCGACAGCATCTGGATCGGTGCGACCGGGTGCTGTTCCGTCCCCTGCAAAGCCTCTACCGAGCACAGAAATAGGAGGGTAACCATGCTTGTCGCGAACGACGCCGGGACCAACGACAGGTCCCGTGCACGATATCGACGATGGGTCGCACTGCTTCTGCCCGCAGCGTGGCTCCTGCTACCGGCCTGCGGCGGCAGCGGGTCCCAATCGGACGGCGGAGTCGCCGCTCCCGAGTATATTTCCTGGACCCACTACGACGTTCCCGCGGAACCGGCCAATCCCTCGGCCCTCCTCGAACGGGGCAAACAGGTCTATCTCGAGAACTGCGCCGCCTGCCATGGAGACAGCGGCGCGGGAGACGGCGTCTGCTCCGCGTTCCTCATTCCCGCGCCTCGAGACTTCACGCGAGGCGTCTTTCGCTTCAAGACGACGCCGGGCGGTGAGATGCCGACAGACAAGGACCTGTTTCGCACCGTCTCTCTCGGGCTCCACAGCACCGGCATGCCTCCCTGGAAGTTCCTGCTGCCGGAAGAGGATCGATGGGCGGTGGTCCAGTACATCAAGACGTTCTATCCGACTTTCGACAACAGCGACGTGGACGTCGTCGATCTCGCCAACGAGCCCACCTCGGTCTCCGACGCCGACATCGAGAACGGAAAAAAGATCTATGGGATCGCGCAATGTTCGAAATGTCACGGAGAGCTGGGCTACGGGGATGGGCCTTCGTCGCTGACCCTCGAAGACACGTTCGGTAAGCCCATCCCGCCGCGCAACTTTCACAAGTTTCCTCATTACAAACGCGGCACGACGCTTCGGGACATCGCGCTCACCATCCATACGGGAAACAACGGCACGCCGATGCCCTCGTTCGACGAAGCCTTCAAGCCCGACGAGATCTGGGATCTGGCGGCTTACATCCACAGCCTGGGCGAGAAGAGCCTCTCGGGGGGCGGTGCGCCAGCCGCCGCCCACGCAGGCGAGCACCTGGGGACACCGGACATCGTCGTCAAGCTGATGGAGCGCCATTGGAAGTACGTTCCCGACGTCATTCGCGTGAAGCAAGGGCAGATTGTGCGGATCGAGTTCCAACCGACGGACAACGGCCTGGGAGTGGGACACGGTTTCGCCGTCGACGGCTACGACAAGACGGTGTTCATCAACGGCGCCATGGTGCAACGGCCGAAGTCCGTGACCTTCCGCGCCGACAAGGCGGGTACGTTCCAGTTCTATTGCGCCACGCAGTGCAGCACCGGCCCGCTCCATCCCAACATGAAAGGGACTCTCGTCGTCGAGGCCAGCAGCTGAGGGAGAAAAATCATGAGCAGACGAATCGCATTCACTTTGTTGCTGCTTCTGGCCGTCGCCGCCGCAATTACCGCGGCCGTCGCTTGCGCTCCCTCGGGCACGAGCGAGGGGGCGAATCACAATGCCGAGGCGATCTACGTTGCGCCCGGTAAGCTCGACAGGTACTACGCGTTTCTCTCCGGAGGCCAGAGCGGTGGAGTCTTCGTCTACGGCCTCCCGTCGGGTCGCTTCATCCGTCAGATTCCCGTCTACGAGCCGCGCGCCGGATACGGCTATGCGAACGTGCCCGGAACCGAGACCTACGAACGATTGAAAGCGAGCGGCCCGTTCTGGGGTGATACCCATCATCCCATTCTCTCCGAGACCCACGGCGACTACGACGGGCGCTGGCTCTGGATCAACGACAAGGCCAACAGCCGCATCGCCCGTATCAACCTCTCGACATTCGAGGCCGCTCAGATCGCCAAGATCCCGAATCTCTACGGAACTCACGGTATCGCCGTCGTCTCCCCGGACACCGCTTACATCATCGCCAACGGCGAGTTCGAGGGCGAGGCCCCCCGCGGCAAGCCCGACCCCGAGCACTACCAGTCGGTGATGGCCTTTCTCGAGCCGGAGAGCCTGAGCGTCCGATTCGAGGTGCTCCTTCCCGCGAACGCCGATATCAACGACACCAGCAAGGACGGTCGCTGGGCCTTTACCACCATGTACAACCTGGAGAGGGGGCTCACCGTCGAGGAAATGATCCGCCTCGACGAAGACGCGATTGGCGCCATCGACATCCACGCCGCGGAAGGTGCTCTCGAAAAGGGCGAGTTCACCGAAGTTCAAGGCGTGAAGGTCATCGACCCTTCCAAGACCTCGGAGAAGGTGTTGTACTTGATCCCCGTTCCCAAGAACCCGCACGGCTGCGACGTCACGCCCGACGGTCGCTACGTCATGGGCTCCGGCAAGCTTTCGCCCACGGTCACCGTCATCGATATCTCCAAGATTGACAAGGTCGCAAATACCCGTGAGGCCATCGCCGGCGAGCCCGAGGTGGGGCTCGGGCCCCTTCACACCACGTTCGATGGCCGCGGCAACGCCTACACCTCGCTCTTCGTGGACTCTCAGATCGTCAAGTGGAACATCGAGAAGGCGGTGGCCGGCGAGACCGACTACATCGTCGACCGGGTCGACGTGCACTACAACGTCGGTCACACCCAGGCCACTCTGGCGGAGACGATGCACCCAACGGGCGAGTTTCTTCTCTCTCTCAACAAGCTCTCGAAAGACATGTACATCCCCGTCGGACCCACCATGCCCGAGAATCAGGAGCTCATCGATATCTCCGGGGAGAAGATGAACCTCCTCGCCGCCTTTCCTTCCGAGCCCGAGCCCCACGACGCCGTGTTCATGCGCGTCGAGGATCTCGCGCCCAAGGTAGTGCAGGTGGAGGAGTTGGCCCCGGACGCGGTCGCCGAGGGACAGAGCCGGGTCGAGCGAACGGGACCTCACCAGGTGCACGCTTACATGACCGCGATTCGCTCCAAGTACGGCCTCACCTCATTCGACGTCAATCAGGGCGACGAGGTCACGATCACCGTCACCAATATCGAGACCGTCCGGGACATGAGCCACGGTTTCGCGGTGGATTCCTACGGGATCAACGTCGCCATCGACCCGGGACAGACGAAAACCGTCACCTTCGTCGCCGACCGGCCGGGCACCTTCTGGTACTACTGCACCTGGTTCTGCTCCGCCCTCCACCTGGAGATGCGCGGTCGAATGCTGGTGGAGCCTTCGGGCGCGGGCGCCGCGGGGGCGGGCCGTGACTGAGAAACGTTCCAACCGGCGGAGCGGCTCCGGGCGCGTTCCGACGAGCCGGCAGCTTCTCCTGGGATCGATGGTGCTTCTGGCGGCCGCGCTCGTCCTTCCCGTCTGGTCGACGCGCATGGAGGCGCCGCAGTATCGAAACGAGGAGGCGCTCCAGGTCCACGTCTACGCGGGACGGGTGGAAGGCGACGTTGCCGAGATCCAGACGTTGAACCAGTACGTCGGCGTCTCGCTCCCGCTCGACACCCCCGAGCTCCACGCGATGCCCTGGGTTCTGGGCGGCCTGCTCGCGGCCGCGCTTCTCGTGTGGAGCCTGCCGCTGAGGGCACGGCCGCTGGCGACGCTGCTCCTGGGGCTCGCCATGACCGCGTCCGCCATCGGAGGAGGTGCGCTTCTCCAGTACCGGCTCTATCAAATGGGACATGTGAGAACCCACACGATCCTCGAAGGCGTGCCCAACTTCACCCCGCCCATCCTGGGCTCGGCCAAGATTGCGAACTTCACCGTTCACATGAGCCTCGGCACCGGGGGCTGGAGCTACGGGCTCGCGATCGTGCTGGTCGCCCTCGCTCTTTTCGTGTCCCGCGCGGAGAAACGCGTCGCACGGGCCGGCGGCTCCGCGGAGAGCGGCCACCGGAGCGAGAGAGACACCGCCCCGGCGGCCCATTTCGTCGAAACGGAGGGATGAAACATGACTCGTGGAACGAAGACCTGGACCGGCGTCGGCCTCGCCGTCGGCTTTCTCCTTGCTCTCTTCACTTCGGGACTGGTGTTGATCCCGCGTTATCAGGCCTCACACCCTCCGAGCTATCTCCAGCGCAGCGACGCCGATCAAGCTCGACTCGACGATTCTCTTTCTCGACGTGACCCTCGTGACCCCGAGCTTTCTGCGAACCCGCAAGCTCGAGTCCTATCTCGGAGACCGGAACCCGGAGTCCGTCCTGCCCATCCTCGTGGGATTGAATACCCACACGGGCGACATCGGCCACATGCACCATCTTCCCGGTCAGCTCACCCTCGTGGGGCCGGACGGGTCGCGGTACCCATCGCTCACGGAGCCCATCGTTCTCTCTCAGCACCACAACGCCTATCTCCTCCTGTTTCCGGGACGCGACAACACGGGCGTTCGCTTCATCGACCAGAAGGAAGGCGCCGTCACGCTCGAAGCCCGCAACATGGGAAAGCGTCCTCTTCGAAGCTTCGTGTGGGAGCTTCCGCTGCCGGCCGATGCCGAGCCCGGCGGGAGCTCCGCCCTCGCGGCGAAGCTGGTGCTCGGTGTCGCTCTTCTGAGCGCGCTCCTCGTCGTTCTCTCGCCCTGCGCACTCGAGCTCACGCTCTATTACACCGCGATCATCTCCTGCACCGTCTCCGATGGCGCCCATCAGACCAATCCAGAACGGTCGGCGGCGCGCGGTGCCGCGGATTCGAGAGCGGATTCGAGAGAGGTCCTGGGCAGAAAACGACTCATGACGAACCTGGGAAGCTTCGTCCTCGGCTTCACCCTGCTGTACGCGGTCTCGGGAGCGACGGTCGGTCTCATCGGCCAGGGCGTTCGCCGGCCGATGGGAAGCTACGGCGAGCTCATCCCTCTCGTGGGAGGAAGCCTCATTCTCTTTTTCGCCTTTCGCGTCTCCGGCGTGGGCCATTGGATCCGCAGCCGATTGTTCCGACGCGGCCCTTCTTCACACGCCGAAGCGCCCGCTCTCTTGTCACCGCTGTGGCGCGCTCTCGCCTCGCTGCGAAAGCGCGGACAGGAGAGCGTCGCGACCTCACACGGGATGAGGGCCCGGGATTCATTCCTGGTCGGCATGGGGCTCTCGTCCGCTTGCCTGTCCTGCATGGGTGGAGCGGTGCTCTATCCTCTTCTCGTCTACGCCGGCATCACCTCGTGGTACTCGGGGCTCATCACCCTCACTCTGTACTCTCTCGGGGTGGCGGTCCCGATGATCTTCATCGCCCTCGGCTTCTTCCGCCTCCAGCTCTCTCTCACGAAACGAATCGGGTTCAACCGAATACTGCGGCTCGCGAGTGCGGCGATGCTCGCCGGCATCGGGCTTCTCATCCTGTCAGGAAACGAACGTATCCTCACCGACCTCACCTTCCGGGTTCTCGCGGAGGCCGCGACGTGGTCCGTCTGAGGACGGCGACCCTCGCCGTCTCGCTTCTCCTGTGCGAGCTGACCGGGACAGCGCTTTCGGAGACGCTCCTCGTCGCACCCGGTGAGCTCGAGTCCGTTCTCGCCCGTGCGAGGAGCGGCGACGAACTCGTGCTCGAGTCGGGCCGACACCCGGGCCCGATTCGGATCGGAAAATCCCTGCGCCTCCGGGGCGATCCGGGAGCGGTGCTCGCGGGACCCGGTGAAGGGACCGTCCTCACCCTCGCCGCGGACGGGATCGAGCTCAAGGATCTCACCGTTCGCGGCTCGGGCATGGATTTGTCTCGCGACGACGCCGTCGTGCTCCTCCTCGAGGCACGGAATATCCTCGTGGAGAATTGCCTCGTCGAGTCCCGCGCCTTCGGCATCTACTTGCGCGGGGGCGGAGGCCATCGGGTGCGTCACAACCGGATCGAGGGAGACGCGAGTCTCGACCCGGCGCGGCGCGGCAACGGCATCCATCTCTGGCACTCCGAGCGCAACGAGGTGAGCGACAACCGCATCGCCGCGACCCGCGACGGAATCTATCTCTCGTTCGCCCACGAGAACCTGATTTCACGGAACGAAGGCACGAGCTTGCGCTACGGGATTCACTACATGTACTCGGAGCGGAACACCCTTACCGGGAATCGCTTCACCCGCTCGACCGGTGGCATCGCTCTCATGTTCTCTCTCGGCAACCGCATCGAGAGCAACGAGACCCACGACAACCGCGACTTCGGCATTTTGTGCCAGCAGCTCGAACGCTCGACGCTCGTGGCGAACCGCGCCCGCGGGAACGGCCGAGGGTTCTACCTCGAGAACTCGGCGGGAAACGAGCTCGCGCGAAACGAGCTCGCCGCGAACGGCGTCGGCGCGTATCTGACCGCGGGGTCGGAAAGAAACTCTTTCCACGAAAATCGGTTCGAAGGAAACCTCGTACAAGTCTTCCAGGACCACGCCGGGAGCAACGTCTGGTCCAGGGACGGTCGCGGCAACTACTGGAGCGACTACGTCGGTCTCGATTGGAACGGCGATGGAGTCGGAGACGTTCCCTATCGGCTCCAGACGGCGACGTCGGCGCTCATGGCACGAAGACCGACGGCGCGCATTCTCTGGATGAGCCCTCTTTGGGCCCTTCTCGACTGGTGGGACGAGCGCGTTCTTCTGCCGACTCCCGGTAGCCTCGACGCCTTTCCGCTCGTGTCCCGACCTAAAGGTGCGGACCGGTGAGCGAGGAGGACCTCGTCTATTCCGGCGTCACCTGCCGATTCGACGCTGCCCAGGGAAGACGAGCGGCTCTCGAGTGTTTTTCTATCCGCGCCGCGCCGGGAGAGATTACCTGTCTCGTCGGGCCGAACGGAGCGGGGAAGTCGACCGCGCTCGCCGCCGCTGCCGCTCTCCTTCAGATCCAGGAAGGCTCGATCGAATACCGGGGCGGGAGCGTCCGTCTCGGCATTCCACCGGGACAGATGGGCTATCTTCCGCAAACGAGCACGCTCCCGAGAGCGCTGACGGTGGGAGAGGTTCTCGATTTCTCCTTCGCCGTCCGCGGCACCAACGAGCGGGACCGGCGAGCGATCCGGGATCTCTTCGGCCTCGACGCGAGGCTGCACGAACCGGTCGGGACCCTCTCGAGCGGATGGACGCGTCGCCTCGGTCTCGCGGTAGCCCTCATCCCCGAGTCCCGGCTGCTGCTTCTGGACGAGCCATTCGTGGGACTCGACCTTCGGGTTCTCGACAGTCTCGTGGACTATCTGGACCGGTGCGCGAAGGAGGGAGCTACGGTCGTTCTTTCGAGCCACGATTTCGAGATCATCGATTCGACTTCGTGCCCGGATCGCCGTCCTCGATGAGGGACGCCTTCTGGGCGTGCTATCTCCAACGAGTGCCGGCTCGCGGGCCGCCTACCGGCGAGTCATCGAAGGAGAGGATCGCGAGGAGCCCCATGCGCGTGCCGTCTGACGACAACCCCTCGGCCAGCCGCATCGTAACGCTCGTCGCTCGAAGAGAAGCGACTCTCCTCAGACGCAGCCGCGCCGGGCGCGTCGCCGTGCTGCTGATCTTCGCCACGGCGTGGCTTCCACCCGTCCTCGTCGCCCTCAGGGCAGGGCGCCTGGGCATCGCTTCGTTCGCCGAGCTGACGCCTTTCTCGCTCGCGCTTTGCGCCGTCCTGCTTCCCCTGCTCGCTCTTCTCGCCGGCTGCGGCTCGTTCGCCGCCGAGCTCGAGGACCGGACGATCGTGCCCCTCCTCTGCCTTCCCGTTTCCCGCACCCGTTGCTACCTGGGCAAGCTCCTCGGACTCGGGCTCCCTCTGGGAGCGGTCTCCGTGGTCGCCTTTGTTTCCGTTGCCGTCGCCGTCACGGCAATCCGGGGAAGCGATGGCTGGATCGACTATCTCGTCGTCTCCGTGGGAGGACTGGCACTCGGGGGCTCTTGCCTCGTCATGGGAGCCGCGCTCGGGGTCCGTGGACGGGGACGGGTGCGCGCTTACGGAGCGAGCCTGGTCGCATGGCTCGTTCTCGTCTTCGCGCTCGACGCCGTCCTCCTCGCCGCGGTTCTGGCAACCTCGCCACCCCCTCCCGAGACCGTCGGACATCACGGGCACGACGAGCTCTCCATACCCTCGACGAGCGCCGGCCGATCGAAATCGGCGTCGGAGTCGAGAGGCGATTCCATCGACGCGGTTTGGATGGCGGTCGATCCCGTCAGCCTGTTCCGATGGAGCGCTCTCACGTTGAGCCCCCAGCTGAGCGCGCGTTGGCGATTCGCCCCCGGCGCGTCGGGACGAACCCGGTCGACGAGCCTCATCGCCCTCGGTTGGCTCTTCTGGATCCTCGCCCCCGGACTCGTCGGTTGGCGAAGATTTCGCCGCCTCTCGCTCGGGTAACCGACGGCCTCCCGGAGTCCGGCGCGGTATGCTGGAGTCTGCTCTCCGCAAAGTCCGAACGCGCGAGGAGGAGACGAATCCATGATCGCCTATTCCGACTATCCCGGGAACGTCGTCGAGGACATCGTGCGTCTCCGCAGGCGCCTGGCGGCGTCGGGGCTACCGCCGAAATCCACCGACCGCAACTTGATCATCGGGTCGTGGAACATCAGAGCCATGGGAGGGCTCCATCGAGAGTTCGCCGAGACCGATGGAAGCCCGAAACGAAACCTTCGCGGTCTCGCCGTCATCGCCGAAATCGTACGGAGATTCGACGTCGTGGCCATCCAGGAGATCAAGCGACAGACGGACGCGGTGCGAACGCTCATGAACGACTTCCTCGGATCCGATTGGGATCTCCTGCTGACGGACGTCACCACCGGGACAAGCGGCAACTCAGAGCGCCTCGGGTTCCTGTTCGACCGGAGGCGGGTGCGTCCTTCCGGACTGGCGGGCGAGATCGTCCTTCCCCAGACCGACCAGGGACAACCGGCGGAACAGTTCGATCGGACCCCCTACATCGTGGGTTTCGAGGCGGGGGAAGAGCGTTTCTCTCTCGTGACCGCCCACATCAAGTTCGGGCATATCCCCGCCGATCGCCTGCCCGAGATCCGCGAGCTGGCCGGATTCGTCGCCAGGGAGCTTCGCAATCGCGCGAGGATCAACGACAAGGAAATCGGGAGCGTCATCGTTCTCGGCGACTTCAACATCGACGCGCGCGGCGACAACCCCTTGTTCCAGGCGTTCGTGTCCGAAGGTCTCGTCGTCCCCCCGGCCCTGCAGAATCTGAAGAGCGCCATCGGCACGACCCCCAAGTTCTACGACCAGATCGCCTGGTTCATGGGCAATGACATGCGCCTTCAGTTCAGCGGGACCGCCGGCAACATCGACTTCGCCGGCGCCGTTTTCAAAGAGCTCGCCCCCCAGGAAATGAGCTTCCGGGTCTCCGATCACTTCCCTCTCTGGGTGGAGTTCGAGATCGATCGCAGCGGAAAGGAATTGGCGGGAGTGCTCCACGTGGACCCGAACGCGCCGGATCCGTTCTCCGGCGTGCCCGACTAACTCGCGCTCGTGAGGACGCCGATCAGAGCCTGGCGACCTCGACCCGGGCATCGTTGAAACACGCTCCGCCACCGACCACGTTGACGTGAGCGGGGGTGAGCGCGGTCGACGTTCGCCCGTTCAAAGACGACTTCATCCAGGCGCCCTTGGGAAGGGCGACCACTCCCTCGCGCATCCTGGCTTCGATCCGCGCGACGCACTCCACTTCACCGAGGTCGTTGAAGACGCGAACCCCTGCCCGGTCCTCGATGCCCCGGCTCCGCGCGTCCTCCGGGCTGATGGAGAGTTGGAGCTCTTTCAAGTTGAACTCGCCGAAGGTGCTGCTCACGAGCTTTGCGCTCGCCGGCGTCACCAGGGCGAGCGGAAACGTCTCGGAACGGACGGGATGGTATCGGTAGGGCTGCGATCCGAGACACGACGGCGTCAAATGAATCTTGCCGTCCGGCGTCGCCGGGAGCACGTTCGCGAACTGTACCGGGGTTCCCTCGGCCCCGAAGTCGTAGCCATGCGTCTTTCCGGCGCGGAAAGGCTCGGGCGACACCGGCTTTCCATTGAGCTCGAGCGCGGAGACGACCCGCTCCCGGAGCTCCTCGTCGGACCAATGAAAGATCTCGTCGGTGAAGCCCATCGCCCGTCCGAGCTCGGCAAAGACGGCGGCGTTCGGTCTAGCCTCTCCCGACGGAGCGATCACCGGCCGGGTCGCGCCCACGACGTAGCTCCCGTAGGAACGCTTGAAGTCGTAATGCTCGAAAAAAGTCGTGGCCGGAAGCAGGACGTCGGCGTAGCGCGCGGTGTCGGTCATCACCTGCTCGAAAACGACGGTGAAGAGATCGTCGCGCTCGAGACCTCGGATGACGCCGTTCTGATCGGGAACGGTCGCGACGGGATTGCAGTTGTAGACGAACAGACCCTGCACCGGCGGCGAGACCGAACCGTTGAGGACGCCCGCGAGCTCCGTCATGTTGATGGTTCGCGTGCTCCACGACGCCGTATCCCAGAGCTTCGACGCATGGAGCTTTCCCGCTCCGCCGTTGCTGAGCGTGTAGCCCGAACCGCGCACGCCGAACTTTCCCAGAAGAGCGGGCATGGCGAGGATCGCGGCCACCGCCTGTCCCCCGTTCTGGTTCCGCTCGAGTCCCCATCCGCAGCGGAGAACAGCGGGGGAGGCATCGGCGTAGCGGTCGCAGAGGAGCCGAAGCTCGCCGGGGTCGACGCGGGCCGCGTCCGCCGCCTTCTCCAGGCTCCAGGCCGAAGCGGCCTCGAGGAGCGGCTCGAGACCGGTGGCGCGCTCGTCAAGGAAATCTCGATCGATCCGCCCCTCTTTCGCCCAGTGATGGATCATGCCGAGCGCGAGCGGAAGATCGGCGCCGGGATAGACGGGCAGATGCAGGTCGACGAGATCGGAAGAGAGCGTTCGAATCGGGTCGACGAGAGCGATGAAAGCGCCTCGTCGCCTGGCCTCCTGGAGATACGGGACGAGGTGGATGTTCGAGGCCCGGGGGTTCGCGCCCCAGATGAGGATCAGTTTCGCCTCGGTGTAGTCGGGAAAGGCAACGCCCGGCATTTTCCCGTACATTTCCCGCGCGACCTCGGAGGTGGGTGCGGCGCAGATGGTCTTCGCGAGCCGCGAAGCTCCCAGTCGCGAGAAATACGCGCTGTCGACGAGCTCGTCGGTGAGATGTCCGTTCGAGCCGCCGTAGTTGTACGGCAGAATCGCTTCTCCTCCGTACGTCTCCCGAATCCCGCGGAAGCGATCGGTAATGACGCGAATCGCTTCGTCCCAATCGATGCGCGCGAAGCGTCCCTCCCCTTTCGCTCCCACGCGTCGCATGGGATGGAGCAGCCGGTCGGGATGATAGATCCTCCGGGCAAAGCTCCGGACCTTCGAGCAGATGAAATCCTGAGTCACGGGGTTGCCGACCGCGGCGTCGATCGTTTCGACACGCCCATCCCGCACGTTCACTTCCAGCGAGCAGGTGTCGGGACAATCGAGAACGCAGGACGTGGCGAGGGTCTCGGTACGTGCACCGTCATTCATAGGTTTCTCGTTCCATTCTCTCGATCCGCGCGGGCGCTCTATGGACCCACAGGATTGTTCTTGTGCAGCAGCAGCGCCGAGGCGAAGAGACAGGCGAGCCCCAGAATGATCGCGGCGTCGGCGACGTTGAAGATGCCGGTCCGGACCTCGCCGATGCCCACGCGGAGAAAATCGATCACCCTTCCATCTCGGATCAAACGGTCGATTAGGTTCGAAAGGCCACCGCCGATGACGAGGGACCAGCCGATGAGCTCGGGCGGCCGGGTCGCTCGGATGAGCTTCGCCCCGAAAACGA
The DNA here is from genome assembly GCA_963815675.1 of uncultured Acidobacteriota bacterium. Classification (GTDB taxonomy): domain Bacteria; phylum Acidobacteriota; class Vicinamibacteria; order Marinacidobacterales; family SMYC01; genus CAWFHP01. The sequence continues at coordinate 15,823 of CAWFHP010000011.1, forward strand.
GCAAGAGGAGCCCCACGCCGACGGTCAGTAGCCAGAACCTCGTCGAGTCATGGAGCCCGGCGCCGAGTCCGAGAAACGCTCCCGCGTTCTCGGAATAGAGGAGCTCCACCACCCCACCGACGAGGGAATAGGGGATCACGTCGGTGAAGCTCGCGGCCGCCAGGTGCTTCGTCGCCTGATCGCAGGCAACGGTCACGACGGGGAGCAGCACGATCACGCCCCAACGGCGCCAGCCGTTCACAGCGAAAGCCTGCCGGCGCCTGGCCGTAACTAGTTGATTCGACTCCCACATCTCTCTTCTTGTATCGGTGCCATCGGGCCCACCCCAAAGGCTCGCGCGTCGTCGCTGCAGAATGCACGCGATGGGCAGGTATTCGCAAGTGTCACGGGGCAAGCGCGCCTTCGAGCTCGAGGAGGGTTCGCTTCGCGTCGAGCCCGCCCCCGTAACCCGTCAGGCTTCCGTTCCGGCCCACGACCCGGTGGCAGGGAATGAGGATGGAGACGGGATTTCTGGCGTTGGCGGCCCCCGCAGCTCGCACCGCCGCCGGTCTTCCCGCGCGGCGCGCGAGCTCGGTATAGCTCAGCGTCTTTCCGTAGGGGATGCGGAGAAGAGCTTTCCACACCCGCAGTTGAAACGGCGTCCCCCTGGGAGCGAGCGGCACCGAGAACGATCGAAGGTTTCCCGCCAAGTACGCGCGCAGCTCTCTTTCCACCATCGAGAACAGAGCAAAACGTTCGTCCCTCTTCCAGTCTCGAGCGGGCTCGATCGGATACTGCCCGTTCTCGAAGGCGAGATAACGGAGACCTTCCTCTCCCCCCGCGAGAAGGAGCGTTCCGAGGGGGCTCGAGAGGGTACGAAACTTCATCGCACCGCGGTCAGCTTCCGCTCCAGGGGCTGGAGGATGTTCTTTTCGAACGTCTCCACAAGGTGCTCGGTGTCGCGATAGCGATAAGGCTCCACATCGGCGAGCCCGGGAAGCTCCACCGGCTCTTCGCCATCGGGAATGATCACCTGGAGCGGCAGCTCCCGCAGAGCGTAGCCGAGGGGCTGCAAATCCTTGGCGAACGCGCGGCTTCCCGCCAGGTCCGCGATCAGAAACTTTGCCATGTGGGCGAGGTTTCCTATCATGGCGCGGAGCGACCGGCCCGCCGGCTTCTCGAGATCGATGGCAATGGGTGCGTAGTCGGCATGCCGCAGCTCTTCCCGAATGGCGTCGAGGTGCGGGCGCCTCCACTCGGGAAAGCGTCCGATGACGAGAACGATGCGGAGCGCGTTTCGCGCGATGAGCTCCCGCCACCGCGGCTCCCGGAGAAGCGTCTCCATGAGCCGGACCATCTCGAGATCGTCCACCAATACCGCTGCTTCGTCGGCCGGGGTCAAGGCCAGGTTCGAGGTGACGATCTCTTCCGATCTCACACCCGAGAGCACGACGCCGTCGAGCCGACTCTCGGTCAGGATCGCGTGGGACAAGTTGCAGCCCATCATCAGGGCGCGGGACAGCTCGCAGTGGGTCAGCTTCGCGCCACCGAAGTTGGTCCCGACCATTTCGGCCTCGACGAGTCGCGAGCCGGTGAGATCCGCCTTGGAGAAATCCGCCCACTTGAGGCAGGCGCGTGAAAGATTCACCTGGTTCAAATCCGCGCCGTTCAGCCGAGCGCGCTCGAGGCGGGCCTCGCTGAGGTTGGCGAGAGGCAGCTGAGCCCGGCTCAAGTCGACTTCCGTCAGGTCGGCGCCGTTCAAGCTCGCTCCCGTCAGGTTCGCTTCGAAGAGGTTTGCCTTCCAGAAGTAGGCGCCGGCGGCCTCGACCCTCGTGAGGTCGGCCTGTCGGAGGTTCGCCATCGGCAGCCGCGCTCCGTGAAGCGTCGCACCCGGGAGCTTGGCGGCCTCGAGATTCGCCCCCGACAACACGGCCCGTTTGAGGTTCGCCACCGGCAGCTGTGCCTTGTCCAGGCTCGCCCGCGATGCGTTCGCCATCTGCAGCTGGACCCCGGAGAGGTTGGCGCGCGACATGCGCGCCTCGACGAGGTTCGCCCGGGTGAGAATCCGCACCGGTCAGATCGGCCTCGAGCATCGTGGACTGCGACAACTGCACTCCGGCGAGTCGGGCCCGGTGGAGGACGGCGCCGTCAAGGCGGGCTCTTGTCGCCTTCACCTGGGCGAGCTGAGCGTCGGTGAGGATCGCCCCTTCCAGCTTCGCATCGGAGAGATCCGCGCCCGTCAGGTTCGCGCCGCGAAGATTGGCCTCACCCAGGTCCATACCCTGGAGGTCGGCGCGGGCCAGATTGAGGGGCTGGCTCGGGTGCTCCTCCCGGTACCGATTCCACACTTCGGTGCCCTGACGCAGAACCTCGACGAGCTCCGGGTCGGCCATGACGACGCATTGTATCCGGATCTGGGGGTTTCGATACTGTCAATCTGGAGGCGAGCCGGTACGTCAAGAGGCGGGGAAGAGCACCCGGATGGTGGTGCCCGTCCGCGGGCGACTGTCCACGGTCATCAGGCCGCCGTGCGAACGAGCGGTGCCGAGCACGGTGGCGAGCCCGAGGCCCCGATGATCGGGGTGAGTGCTGAAGAACGGAACGAAGATCTTGGAGAGGGTCTCTTCGTCCATACCCTCGCCGGAGTCCGCTACCTCCAGATAGACGTAGGTGCCCGGTGTCTTCCCCTTTCCGAGGTAGGCTCGATTCAACAGCTCCGAGTCCACCTCCATCGTCCCCGTCGAGATCCGCACCGTTCCCCCCTGCTCGCCAATGGCGTCCGAAGCGTTCGCGACGAGGGCGAGGATCAAATCCCGGACCTGACGCGCATCGCCGCGAATCTGAGGGAGCGAGGAAGCTTCGCCGTTCGAGCCGCTCGGCCCTCCCAGTGGAAGCTCCAGAGTCACGTAGGACTTCACCGCGGCACGGATGGTCTGCTCCATCTCTTTGAGCTGCTCGACGAGCTGGACGCGCTGCACGTCAGTGCGCCCGTTCTTGGAGAAGGCGGACAGTGTACCCGCGAGAGCATTGGCCGAGAGTGCCGCCTCTTCGATCTGCTCGACGCCCTTCCTCAACGGAGAGTCTTGCGGAAGCTCGGCGAGGGCGACGCCGGTCTGGCTCAGGATCCTGGCCATGAGCGGCTCCACCTCCCGCGCCAGCCCGCTCGCGAGCACCTCGAGACCCTCGACTCTTCCCGATCGAAAGTGCTCCTCACTCTCGGCCGCCGATCGGTCGAGGCCCTGGGCCAACCTCTCGTTCTCGCGCTTGAGATTCGAGACCTCGCTCTCTAGATGCTTCTGTACGTCGAGCTGCGCGAGACGCTGTTCGTCCATGCGTGCTACCGTCTCGCGCGCCTGCCGCAGCTGGGTCTCTCGCCTCTCGGTGACGTCCCGGAAAATTCCGATCCCGCCCAGGATTTCTCCCGTATCTTCGGTGAGAGGCGAGTAATAGCCGTCGAAGTACACCTGGCGCGCGCTGTCACCGTGGGTATAAGCCCGGTTTCTCGAAGTCGTCGTCGTGCCCGCCAGGGCGTCGCGGAAATAGCGGTCCTCTCCGAGCTCCTTGAGCTGAGGGAGAACCGTCAGGGCGTTCTTCCCCAACACCTTGCTCTTTCTCTCCCCCAGAATCCGCTCCATCGCGGGGTTCCAGTAGGTCACGTTGAAGCTCCGATCGAAAGCCATGATGCCGTCGATGCTCCGGTGGACCAGCCGGCTGAAGAAGGCCCACTGCCGGCGGAGCCGGGCCTCGGAACGCTTTCTCTCCGTGATGTCGCGGGCAACGAGAAGCAGGAGGTCCTGGCCGTCCGAAGAGGCGATCCCGACGGAGACTTCGACGGGGAAACGGCTTCCGTCCTTCCGGCGGTGAACCCCTTCGGCATAGATGATCTCGGAGGCGCCGCGAACGCTATCCACCCAATGTTGCCATGCCGCGGGCGGTGTCAGCGGAAGTGCGACCTCGATGTGCCCGAGCCGCAAGCCGAGCAGTTCTTCTCGCGTGTATCCGAGCATCCGTGCCGCGGACTGGTTGACGTCGAGAAATCGCCCGCTGTGGGGCTCGACGACGAGAATGGCTTCGCCCGACTGGTCGAGGAGGTTCCGAAAGCGCTCCCGATTCGAGCTCGTTCCGCTTCCGGGAGACAATCTCCTGGAAGACGGCAAGAACGTCCTGCTCGTAGTGCTCGAGGTCCTCGAGACTTCCCGTCGCTTCGACGGTGGCCCGAATCGACCGCTCGAGACGATCGGCGTTGAGCTGGGACTCGTCCCGGTCGAGCTTCTTGCTGAGAGCGAGGATCGTCTCGCGATTCAGCGGATGGGTGGCCTGGTTCTCGAGATTTCTCAGTATCCGCCGGAACTCTCGAAGATGTCCGACATAGTCGTCCACGCACCACCCCCAACGAAATGACGCAACTCCGGCTCGAGCGAGACCAAAAGCTCGACCCCAAACACCCGGAAACCATACAAATACCGGGATTTCACCCCCGCCGAGCCGGGAGCGAGAGAACCAAGTATGCACCCGCCACCTCTCGTGGTCCGGGGCACCCCCCATGCCCACGACCTTTCAGTCGAGGGCGAAAGAATTTACCTCCCTTTTCGCCCCATTGGCAAGCCGGTGGAGGGAGCCGGCTCTTCCGGGCTCGAGATTGGACATCCCTTCCGCCGTCGTTTGCATCGTCGCCTCTCCCGGCTTTACTCTGCGCGGTAGAGCCGAGATCCCAAAATGAGGAACCGATTCTGGCTGCTCGCGGCTACGATTCTCGTCTCGCCGTGCCTGCGGGTGGCGGGAGCCCCGGACACGCTGCCGTCGCTTCCGCCCGAGACCCACTCGAAGCTCGAGTCGTGGTACCGGGACGCGGGCGGCGCGAAGCCAGGGGAAGCGTTCGGCTCGTATCTCGCGCGCGTCGCTTACCTGAAGCACGGCGTCGATTACGACGACGTCGTTTCCCCACCGGGTGAGGAGACACTTCGGATCGACCTCGACCGGTTCGAGTGCGTCACCTTCATCGAGTCGAGCCTCGCCGTCGCGCGCTGCGGCTATCGAGGCGACCCGACGGCGGACTGCTTCGAGCGTGAGCTCGTCCTTTCGAGGTACCGGGACGGCGTTCTCACCGACTACGCGTCGCGGCTTCACTATTTCGCCGACTGGATTGACGACAACGGACGCCGGAATCGGCTCCAAAACTTGACTCGTGAGCTCGGCGGCGAGCCCGTGAGCCGCGAATTCTTCTACGTCACGAGACACCTCCTGCGAAGAGCGGTCGTTTCGGGAAACGAGCTCGCCCGGCTCGAACGGGAAGTGGCCGATACCGAATCTCGATTGAGCGAGGAGCCGCATCTCATCCTCACTCGCGAGAGCGCCCCCGCGGCACTGGGAAAGCTCGAGGACGGAGATTCTCGTCGCCTTCGTCCGCGAGAGACCCGGCCTTCTCGTGAGTCACGCGGGTTTCATCTATTGGGTGAACGGACGACCGAGGCTTCTTCACGCGTCGAGCTATCACCACCGGGTCGTCGTGACCCCCGACGACGTGACCAGCTACCTCTTGAGACGTCCGGAACGAGAAGGAGTGATTGTCGCGCGCCCGCTCGCCCCTTGAATCCTCGCGGAGGGCGCCTTTCGGAGGACCGCGTAGCCGTGAGCTCGGTGAGTCGTACCCGGAGACGAGCTCCAGTCGTCTCGGGGATTCGCATTCTCGTTATCCTCGTGGCCTGCACGGGGGCAACGGGAAAGGGGGCGTCCGGGCCCCGCCATCACTCGGGCTGGCGGGAAGTCGAAAGCCCTCATTTCCTCGTCGCGACCGACACATCGGCCGATGACGCCCGCGAGCTGGCCAGACAGCTCGAGCGCGTACGAGCCGTGTTCCGGGAGACGACGAGCAGCAACGTGGATCCGCCCGAACGGATCGTCATCTTCGTCAGCAAGAACCAGAACAGTTTGCGGAAGCTCCTGCCCAAGTTCGATCGCCGCGGCGTGTCCTTCTCCACGGAGTTCCGACAGTTCATGGTACTCGTGGGAAAACAGGGAGGGCCCAACCCCTACGAAGTCCTCTACCACGAGTACATTCACCAGTTGAATCACCTCAACTACCGCCGCATTCCGCTCTGGCTCGATGAAGGGCTGGCAACCTTTTTCTCCTACGCGTTCATCAACGGACAGGATCTCGAAAGAACGGTCCGTCCCTTTCGCGAGCTTCTGGCGCGCGAATCGACGATCCCGCTCGAAACGTTCTTCACCGTGGATCATTCCTCACCTTATTACACCGAAGGTCCGCGGGTCCTTCGCTTTTACGCGCAATCGTGGGCCATGACCCATCTCATCCTCGTCGGAGATGCCACGGGCGAGCTCCGGAGGACTCTGCAGGACTACCTCACGCTTCTGGATGCATACGTGGATCCAGGCGTGTCCTATCGCCGCACATTCGGTCGGATTCCCGAGCTCGAGCCTACTCTCTACAACGACGTTCGGAAGAAGTTCTACTACGCCCAGCTCGCACCCACCGAAGAAATCGACGGGAAGTCGTTCGTCGTTCGCGATCTCACGTCTGCCGAATGGGCTGCGCGGCGCGGCGACTTCCTGCTCCATCTCGGACGAGTTGAAGACGCCCGATCGCTTCTCGAGCAGGCACTCGAGGAGGAGCCCAGCCTCGCCGAGGCACTGACGTCCATGGGCATCCTCAGTTATCGGCAAGGAGACAACGAGCGAGCGATGAAGTATTTCGACGAGGCGCTCGCTCTTGGCCACGACGACTATCTCGTCGACTACCACCGAGGGCTCCTGATCCGCGATGAAGACGCGGAAGGAACGAGAACGGCGGAGGTGGAAAAATCTCTGGCAAGAGCCGTTTCGCTCAATCCCCGTTTCGCTCCCGCCTACTCTGCGCTCGCCGATCTCGATTCGACCGACTCGCGTCCCGAAGAAGCGCTGGCCATGGCCTACATGGCGGCCGAGCTCGGCCCGGAATCAACCGATTCTCAGCTGGAGGTCGCGCGGCTGCGGAACCAGAATGGGCAGCACAGCGAAGGGGTGAAGGCGGCTGTTCGAGCCGTCAACCTGGCGCTCCAGTCGGACAGGGGCGCCGTGAGCAACCACGTGTGCTGGTATGGATGTCTTTCCGGCTTCCCCGATATCGTGCTGACCGCCTGCGAGCGTGCCGTCGCGCTTGCGCCCGAAGATGTCCGATTTCGGGACAGCCGGGGCCTGGCAAGAGCCCTCACCGGAGACTACCGAGGCGCGGTCGAAGACTTCCTCGTCTTCTCCGAAGGCGCCGGCGTTACCGAGGAAGCCAAGACAGAACGGAAAGCCTGGGTGGAAGCGCTGACGGGAGGAAGGAATCCGTTCGACGCGGCAACCCTGGAGCGGCTCCGTTCACGCTCCCGTGCTCAGACCAAGCGACCCGGGGGAGAAGGCAAGTAGGCTTTCTGCCCGCGTGAGCGAGGAGTCGAATTTGACGGTGAGGGCAACCGCTGCTAAAACGCAAACGGGACCTGAAGAGCCTCAACGCTTCGTTCATCGATCCGATCAAATTCGCCAATCTCATCGCGGAGTCGAACGTCGTGAGCTTCTGACGTTCGACGCTCAGCGAAGCAGAAACGCGCGGAGGAGGTTCCGGGACACGTCGAGGCGGTAGTCCCGTGTCGACCGGAGGTCGTCGATGGGGGAGACGTCCGCCTCGAGCAGAGCCACGGCCTCTTCGACGATTTTCCTCGAGAGCTTCCGATCCGTCACGAACGCTTCCACGGCGCTCAATCGACGCACGGTAGGCGCCATGCTTCCGAGGGCGAAGCGGAGCTCGCGAACGCTCCCGTCCCTTCGAAGCCAGAGGAGCCCCGCCGCTACTGTCTTCGAGATCGCGGACGCCGCTCTCGTTCCTACTTTGCGGAAGAGCTGACGCGCCGGTCTCCCGGGAGAGTCGAGCTCGATCGACTCGATGAGCTCTCCTTCGACGAGACGAGTCCTCTTCACTCCCGCGAAGACGTCGAGCAGCGGAACTACCCGCCGGCCCTCGGCGGAAACGATCCGCGCCCGGGCCTCGTAGACCGCGAGCGGAGGAAAGGTGTCGCCGGCAGGAGAGGCGTTCGCGATGTTTCCACCGACAGTCCCCCGGGTTTGAATCTGACGGCCTCCGATTGTGGCCGCGGCAAGGGCGAGGAGCGGAAAGCGGGTCGCGACCGCCGCGTGGTTCTGGAGCTGCCAGTGGGTCGCGAGCGAGCCGATGCGAAGACCGGTCGCGGTCTCGCGAATGCGCCTCCAGGAAGACAGAGCCGAAAGGTCGACGATGGTGCGTCCGTTCGCTTCTCCCGCGTTCCAGGCGACCATGAAGTCCGTCCCGCCTGCGAGAGGGACCGCCCCCGGGTGGCTGGCGTACTCCCGCAGGGCGTCCTCCACCGTCCGCGGCCGGAGCACCTTCATCGTGCGCGGATCGCCTCTCATTTCTTTTTTTTCTTCTTCCCGGGCCTTCGACCCGTCTTCCGATGCGCGGTGCGAGCCGCTTCCACGACGGCGCCGACGATCTGCTGATAGCCGGTACATCGGCAGAGATTTCCCGCGAGCGCCCCTCGAACGGCATCGGCATCGTCCCGGCCGCCCTGTCGGAGATAGGCCCAGGCGGTCATCAACATGCCGGGTGTGCAAATCCCGCACTGCGCCCCGCCCAGAGTGAGGAACGAGTCCTGTAGAGGAGAGAGATGCTCGAGGCTCCCGAGCGCTTCGACCGTCTCCACGCGCCGGCCGTCCGTTTGCGCAATTGGAATCAAGCAGGAGTTCACGGGCTCGCCGTCGAGGAGCACGGTACAGGCCCCGCACTCCCCTTCCCCACAGCCTTCCTTGGTGCCCGTGAGGGCGAAGTCTTCGCGCAGCACGTCGAGGAGACGTTTGAACGCCGGCCCGCGAAAACGACGGCTCTTACCGTTGACGACGATCTCGACCATGAAGTGCCTGCGCGATGCGCTCGGGAAGAAGGGGAAGCTCGGTGAGCAAGACTCCCGTGGCGTCTTCGATTGCGGCCGCGATGGCCGGAGCGGGGACGTCCATGGGAAGCTCGCCGACGCCTTTGGCGCCGAAGGGCCCGAGCGAATAGGGCTTCTCGACGATCTCGACCCGCATCGGCGGAGTGTCGAGAGTGGTGGGGATGACGTAGTTCGTGAACTGCGCGTTCGCCATGACGCCTTTGTCGAAGACCGCGTTCTCGACGAGCGCGTATCCGAGTGCCTGGACCGTGCCTCCCAGAATCTGCCCCTCCACCAGAAGCGGGTTGATGGCCCGTCCCACATCCTGGGCAGTCACCACGTCGCGTATCGTGACCTCATAGGTCAGTTTGTCCACCTCGAGCTCCACCACCATCGAGGCATAGCTGTAAACGCCGTAAGCGTCGCCCCGATAGGTCTCCTCGTTCCAATGGATCTCCTTCGGCTTCTCGTATTGCTCGACGAGCTCGAAAGAGGCCTTTCCGGCGGCGAGCGTTCGCCCCGCTCGTTTCAAGTCCCGCGCGCTCGGAGGAAACAACACCCCCTGCTCGCGGAGCGCGCGCTTGAGCTCCTCCGCCGCCCGCTTCAGGAGCCCACCCACGATCATGCAGGTTCGACTCGCGACCGTCGGCCCGCTGTTGGGGACGAGCCGCGTGTCGGGCGTCTCCACCCGGATCCACTCGTAGGGGACCTCGAGGGCGTCGGCGACGATCTGCGCGAGCATGCTGGTCGTCCCCTGCCCGATCTCGGTCGAAGCGGCCTCCACGACGATCTCTCCTTGTCCGGTGAGAGCGAGGCCGGCGCGGCTCTTGAGGTAGTCCTCACCACCGCCGGTAAACCCGTCACCATGGAAGACCGTCGCGAGGCCGACGCCGCGCCACGTCGGACGCGCTTTCGATTGGTTCCACCGGGCACAGGCTTTCTTTTTCTCGTGATACCGGCTCGTCGCGACGACCCGATCCAGCGTCGTTTCACCGCCCACGCTCTCCCGAAGCCTCTGTCCGGTCGCGGTCACCGCCCCTTCGCGGAGAAGGTTCTTGCGGCGCACCTCGAGAGGGTCGAGCCCGAGCCGGTCGGCGATTCTGTGCATCTGGAGCTCGGCGGCAAAGAGCGTCTGCGGCGCGCCGAAGCCGCGAAAGGCCCCGTTGGGAGGCGTGTTGGTGGCGACGACTCGACCGACGATTCGGACGTTGGGGCACTCGTAGGCGCCAGTGCCATGCAGCACGCCTCGTGAAAGAACGACGGGAGAGAGCGTCACGTAGGCTCCCCCGTCCATGACGACGTCGATATCCTGGGCCACGAGCGTGCCGTCCTCTTGACTCCCGTGCGATGGCGCACGCGGGCGGGATGGCGCTTCGTCGTCGCCCGCATGTCCTCCGCCCGGTCGTAGACAATCTTGACGGGCCGCTTCGCCTTGAGAGCAAGAAGCGCGGCGTGGCCGGCGATGAGGTTGGGATACTCTTCTTTCCCTCCGAAGCCGCCTCCGGTCGTCGTCTGTATGACCCGGATCTTCTCCGGCGGACGCGCAAAGAGCTCGAGCATCGCCTTATGGACGTAATACGGGCACTGCATCGAGCCCATGACTACGAGCGTTCCGTCGTCTTCCTCCCAGGCGGCGATGCCGTTGGTCTCGATATAGGCCTGTTCCTGATGAGGGACGCGATACTCGCCCTCGACGACGACGTCTGCCTCACGGAAGCCAGCCTCGAGATCTCCCTTGGTAATCTCGAACCTCTTGAAGACGTTGTCTTCCCCGAAGAGGATCGCCTTTCGGTCGAGCGACTCCTCGAGGTCGAGAACAGGCTCCCGCTCGTCGTAGGCGACGTGAACGTGCGCGAGCGCCTCGTAGGCCGTTGCCCGGTCTTCGTGACCGAGAACGAGGATGGGCTCTTCTCGATGCCGGATCTCCACGTTCGGCGAGAAGCGGCTGGTCGCGCTCGATAAGGTAGACGACGTTGTCGCCGGGAATGTCGGCGGCGGTCGCGATCACGACCTCGCTCCAGTCGAACTCCGGGTCGAACCGAATCTCACGGAGGGTTCCCCGCGCCACCGAGGATTCGGAGCGTGACTCCATGGAGGACGGAGGAAAAAACGTAATCGTTGATGTACTTCGCTCGACCGGTGAGCTTTTCAGGGCCTTCCTTGCGGCGAGAGCTCGTACCGACGCTCGACATTCGACTATCTTAACGAACGCGCGCATCGGAAATCGACAGGCGGATCGGGACGCGATAGGCTCGTCTCTAACGACATGCTTCGGACTCTCGCGCGAGCTACGCTCTTTCTGCTCACGGCGCTCCCCGTCCCGAGCTGCTCCAACGACTCCGTGGAAACGGCGCCCGTCGTCGCGAGACCGGAAGAGTCGTCTTCACCGGATTCGGGTTCGTCGACGGGAACGGTGACGGGGACGGCGCCGAAGCCCACCGGCGGGTTCGGATCGATCGTGGTGTTGGAGCCGGAGACTCCCGTCGAGTGGCCGCCGCCGCCCACGGAAGCCGCGCTGATGGATCAGTCCGGGAACGCGTTCCACCCCAAAATCCTCCTCGTTCGTCTGGGACAGCCCGTCGAGTTCCGGAACAGCGAAGACGTTCTCCACAACGTGCACGTGATGGATGCCGAGACGAGAAAGACGGTGTTCAACGTCGGGACCCCCGTCGTCGGCGCCTACCGCCATACCTTCGCGTCGGAGGGAGCCTATGACGTCTCCTGCGAGATCCACCCGTCCATGGCCGCGTTCGTTTTCGTCTCCTCGAGTCCCTACGTTGCCGTGGCGGATGGCGCGGGCCGGTTCGAGATTCCCGGTGTTCCCAAAGGCCGGTACCGGGCCACGGTCTGGAATCTCGACCCCAAACGCCGCAGCGAGCGTTCCGTGGAGATCGCGGACCGCGCCACGCACCTGACGCTCGATCCGTAGGATTTACCCCACATGGATTTTGGAGGGTGGGGCCAACGCCCCATATCACTGAATGGACTCTCGCCACCCTTTATGCTCGACTCATGCTCCTCCCCCACACTCAGGACACGCGCTCGCTTTTTGCCGTTTCGGAGATGCAGCCGAATTCACCGATGACGGCCCAGCAGACGAACCTCGTGCGGTCCGTGCCTCGAAAACGAGAGCCATCTCCAGAAGACGTCTCGGGACCCGGTGACGGGACGAAAAGCGGTGGCGCCGCTCTCTCCCGACGAGCTCCATCGTTTCACCACCGTCTGGAGCGACGGGCCGATCGGCTGCATCCGCGGGATGAACCGCGCCATCGGCCGGGTCGAGGAGCCCCGGCGCCTGACCCGTTACGTCGAGGCGGCTTTCGATCTCGAGCTTCTCATGGATCGTCGATCGAAGAGGATCCCCGCGGAGCGAGATTCGTCGGGAGTGCCCGGGTATCTGACCGACGGCTATACCGACCTCGGCATCCATACGACGCCCGACGGCGGCGGCCCCCGACGCCAGAAAATTCTCGTCGACAAGGAGCGATTGAGGCCGGAGCTGCGTGTGCACCAAGAGGCGCGCTCTTCCGGAGGCTCGAGAAATGGGAGAGGAACGAAATCGGACTCGAGACGGTTCTCCGCCAAATGGCGCAGTCCTTGCGGGAGAGCGTGGGGTATGAGGAGTGCAGCGCTTCCGGATCTCGTTCGGAGACCACGATGCGTCTTTCAGAATCGATCGCGGAGCGAAGCGTGAGCTGCCGGCACCTCACCATCCTCTGCCAGCTTCGCCTTCAAGAGGCCGGGATCGCGTCGAAGATGGTGAAGGGCAAGCTGCATCTGTACAGCTTGAAGCTGAAACACGCGTGGAACATGGTGCAAGAGGGGAAGCGGTTCGCCCTCGTCGACGCGGCATTCGGGGAGGAGAAAGATCCGTTCGTGCTCGTGGGCAACGATCCCGCCGAAGTCTACAAGCGGGCCGCGGAGATCAGTCGCGTCTACACTCCCAGCCCCGATTCGTTCCACCGGTACGAGATCCGAAGCGCCTGAAAAATAGGGACAAAAATTAGGGACAGTCCCTCATTTCCCCGTCCAGCCCGCCTCGGGGCGCTCGAACCAGACGTGGACCTGCCCCGTCCCCGTCGCGTTCTCGTAGTCGGAGAGAAGCTCCCCTCTCGCGACGCAGCTCTCAGCCGCCGAGGGCGCCCACCATCATCAAATAGTGGCCGAAACGTCCCTCGGGGGCGAACGTGCCGTAGTCGTCCATCGTACGGATGATCGCCCGGTGGTCGCCGCGCTTCATGAGCTCGATGCGCCCCTCGTCGGCGGCGCGCGCTTCCGGTGTACGGATGTGCCGGGGATCGGAGGCTTCGTGTCTCTCCAGCTGGGAGAGGGGCCAGAAGCGGTGGCTCATTCCTCCCGAAGCCATCAAGACCACCCGGCGATCGATTCGCGCGAGAGCCTCGCCGAGAGCTGCGCCGAGAGCGAGAAAGTCTGGAGGCTCTCCCGTCTGCACCGTGCTCACGGAGACGACGCGCTCTCCCTGGTGGAGAAAGGCGAGCAGGTTGATCGTGGGATAGTGAACGGGAAGATAGGGATCGTCGGTGGCGTAGGTCCTCGCGCCCCGCTCGTTCGCGATGTCCGCCGTCAACCGTGCGAGCTCGGGGTCACCGTCGTAGTCATAGGGCAAACCACTCATGCCGCGAGGGAGCTCGTCCGAGGTGAACCTTCCCGAGCGGTGAGCATGAGACGAGATCAAATGCTCGACGGTGCTGAACCAGTGGGTGTCGAAGATGACGAAGGTATCGGCGTCGAGCCGGCTGAGGACGTCTGTTCGCAGCCGCTTCAGCCCGGGCACCAGACTGATCTCTTTCCCCTCGTTCAGCTCGTAACGAACCTCTTTCGGCAACATGATCGTCGGTGCGTGCGAGAGGAGCGCGGCCCCGACGACTTCACCCACGGGTCTTCTCCAGCGTCGTGCCTCCCCTCCACGTCATCCCCACGCTTCGATAGTAGCCGGCGATAATCTCCTTCGGCTCGAGCCGCGCCAGCTCCTCGGTCGGCGATTCATAGAGACGGACGCTCGCTTCGCATCGCCACGCCGGCGAGAGCTCGACGTCGCTGCCGCGCATGGTGACGAGCTCGTGGAGTGAATCAGTGCCGTCGGACTCGATCCGAGGCATGAGCCGATGGTGAAGCATGGGATGGCCGTTCACGAATCCCCCGGTCTCGGACCTCTCGACGAACGAGAGCTCGGCGTCGATGAGGCGGCGTCCCGCGACCGAGAGCGTCGCGCCGAACCGTCCGCCGGGCTCGAGTCGAGGACCCGCGCGGCCCACGGCGACGGACGCGCGTCATCCAGACTTCTCCCAGCTTCTTCGGGTAGCCCTGGTGATAACCGCGGACGAGCGCGAAGTCCTTGTCCACCCAGATGTAGACGCAGCGCGAATACGTCTCGTCGCGATAGCGGCATCGAACGACGACGAAGCACTCCTTGTACTGCGATCGAACCGGATTCGAGGATTTCCTCGAAGGAGCTCGAGCAGGACTGCCAGTCCGCCCAGAGGAGGGCGACGGCACCGGGATCCTCTTCGGCGAGCTCGAGGGGCTCGGGGAGGAGCTCCCGAACGCGGTCGGGCTCGGTGCGGTACTCGATGGTGAGGAGCTCGCCCGAGTAGTGCCAGGGCGGCTCGGGGACGATCGAGGCTCGGCCCGTCGCGCTCCGCGGAAACAGGAAGCCCTTCCAGGGCCGTCGTGCCATCCCCTCCCTCCCGCTCACAAGAAGTGCAGATACTCGTCGAGCTCCCAGTCGGTGGTGTGCGCCGCGTAGCGCTCCCACTCGGCCCGCTTCACGACGACGAAGCCGTCGACGAAGTCCTTCCCGAGAGCGTCGACGATGTCGCGGTCGGCTTCGAGATTGTCGAGCGCTTCGTCGAGGCTCGGCGCCGCCCTCCGCACGGTGTCGACTCTCTCCCAGCCATCACCGCTCTCCGCCGGAGGCGGTTGGCTCTGCCCCAGGACGCCGAGCCGGGCCGCCTGGAGAACGGCGGCGACCGCGATGTGGGGATTGACGGCGCCGTCGGAGAGACGGTGCTCGATGCGGGTCCCCTTCCCCCGGGCGGGAGGGATGCGCGCCGCGACGCCTCGATGGTCGTAGCCCCAGTTCGCCCAGACTCCCGTCATCGATCCCGGCCGGAGCCTCTTGTAGGCGTTCACGGTCGGAGCGCAGACCGCCGCGATGCCGGGATGATGCTCGAGCAGGCCGCCGATCACGTGACGGGCCACGACCGAGAGCCCGTCTTTCGCGTCGGGATCGGAGAACGCGTTTTTCCCCTCTTTTTCGAGGCTGAGATTCACGTGGGTCCCGCTTCCACCCCGGTCGGAAAAGGGCTTCCCCAGAAACGTCAGGTGATAGCCTCGCCGGTGGGCGACTTCTTTCGAGAGGACTTTGAAGAGGAACGCGTCGTCGCAGGCCCGGAGCGCGTCGTCGTGCTCCAGAGTCAGCTCGAACTGACCGTTGTCGTACTCGCTGTGGACCGACTCCAGGCGGAGGCCGATCGTTTCGGACACGTTCATGACGTCGTCGACGACGCCGTCGGGATCGACGGCTGAGCCCGTCGCGTAGACGTATCCGCCGGGCGTGTCGATGACGCGAAGGCAGCCCTCCGCGTCCTTCTTCATCAGATAGGCTTCCAGCTCGAGACCGATCTTCGGCCGATAGCCGAGCGCCTCCCAGTCGGAGACCGCCTTTCGCAGCACGTGACGGGGAGCCATCCGAACGGGCTCATCATCTTTATAGACGTCGGGAATGGCGACGGCCGTTCCCTCCTCCCAGCCCGGCCGAATGTCGTCGAGGGTGAAGCGAGCCTCGAGATCGGGGGTCCCCTCGTGGTACAGGGCGCCCGCGTGCGGAGTCATGTTGCGATCGAACCCGAGGGCAAAGAGCGAGATGCAGTGGCCGGTCGTTCCCGGGACTCTCCTCGCGGGAACGACCTTCCCGCGGGCGAGGCCCAGGTGATCGGGCCACATGAGACGAATGCGCCGATAGTCGCTCACGTCGAGCTCCACCGATTGGACTTCACTCGGCCGCCGTCGTCCGGAGCGAAGAGCGCTTCGTCGATCGGAGCCGTTCGGACCATGGGTCGGATTCTATGTCAGCGGGCGAATAATATATAAAGGACCATGGTCGAGCATCGGCGGATTCTCCTGGACGGGGTCACCACGCCGGTACGGGTGGAGGGAGACGAGCTCGTGGCGGCGGATGGCCGGACAGCGCGCAAGGTGGAGGCCGTGCATCTTCACCCCGTCGAGCCGAGCAAGATCCTGTGCGTGCACCTCAACTATCGGAGCCGAGTCGAGGAGTTCGGCGCCCGGCTCCCTCCCGCTCCGACTTATTTCCAGAAGCCGACGAGCTCTCTCAACGCGCACGGTGGACGGGTCGCTCGGCCCCTCCGCTGCAAGTACCTGAACTTCGAGGGAGAGATTGTCATCGTCATAGGGACGGTCTGCCGCGACGTCTCCCTCCGGGAGGCGCCCGATGTCATCGAGGGCTACACCATCGGAAACGACTTCGGTCTCCACGATTTTCGCGACACCGACGCGGGCTCGATGCTGCGCGTCAAGGGCTCGGACACGCTGTGTCCCGTGGGCCCGGGGATGGTCACCGACTGGGATTTTCACGACAAGAGCATCCGAACCTTCGTCAACGGCGAGATCAAGCAGGACGGGAACACTTCGGAGATGATGTGGGACATGCACTATCTCGTCGCGGACCTTTCGCGCACCATCACGTTGCTGCCGGGCGATTCCATCTTCTCGGGAACGCCGGCCAACTCCCGCCCGGTGGCGCCGGGCGATCGCGTGCGGGTGGAGGTCGAAGGCCTGGGCGCCCTCGAGAACACCGTCATCGAGGGGCCGGAGATTCGAGACGACGTCGGCGCGCAGCCAAGCGACTCGGAAGAGGTTCTCTCGACCGCGCTCGGGGGAGACTGGGAGTTTCGCGGGATCCGCGCTCCCCGCAAGGCCACATGAAACGAGGAGCCTCCATGCGAGCCAGAACGATTCTCCCTTTGTCGTGCGCCGGTCTCCTCTGGGCCGGTCTCCTCTGGGCCGGTATCGTCTCGGGAAGCGATGCCGGAGAGCTTCGCGTGACGTTCCTCGGAACGGGGGCTCCACGCCCCTCGTTCGAGCGCTACGGGCCGAGCATTCTCGTCGAAGCGGGCGACGAGAGGTTTCTCGTGGACGCCAGCTGGGGCCTACGTGAGCGGCTGCTCCAGGCGGGCTCGTTCGATCTCCATCACCGGCATCGATCACGTCCTGCTGACTCATCTTCACTACGACCATACGATTGGTCTCGCGGATCTCTGGCTCACCGGATGGCTCTACGGTCGGCGGACGCCCTTGCGCATCGAGGGGCCGGTCGGAACGACGACGATGATGGAGGCGACCGAACGGGCGTTCCAGTGGGACGTGGATTACCGCGTCCTCGTCGGCGTGCCCCGCGCGGGAGTAGAGATTGAAACGAAAGACATCTCACCGGGAGTGATTTACGAGCGGGGTGCTTTGAAGGTAACCGCCTTCGAGGTCGAGCACATGCCCATCGACCTGAAGACGCGGGAGCGTCTCGACTTCCCCGGCCAGACGCTCGGCTATCGCATCGACTACCGGGGACACTCGGTGGTGCTCGCCGGCGACACCCGGCCGAGCGATAACGTCGTCGAGCACGCGCGCGGCGTCGACGTCCTCGTGCACGAGGTGCAGGTACCTTCACCGGGTGCGACCAAGGAGGCCAAGCTCGCGAACGTGAGCCTGTCGGTACATTCGGAGCCGGAGGCGGTCGCGAAGATATTCGAGCAGGCCCGGCCGAAGCTCGCCGTGTACTCCCACATCATCCCGCCGGATGTGACGTCGGACGATCTTCTGGCCGCAACCCCCTATTCCGGCAAACTGGTCGTGGCCCACGATTTGATGATGATCACCGTGGGAGACGGGATTGTCGTCTCCGACCGTCCCCGGCAAGGGCCGGAGAGCTTCGAAAAGTCCCGCGTGCTCCGCTAGGCGTAGTTTTGCGAGCTCAGACGTAGCGAGGACCGGCCCCAACCTGAATCGCCCGGCCCTCGCTCCCCGCTCTCATCTACTCATATAAGACGAACCCGGGAGGCAGAATCCTCCCTGTCGCCCGATCTTTTTTTGCTACGCGTGCTGCTTCGCGATCTCCTCGACGGCGCCCAGGAACTTGTCCACCTGGGCCGACGCGACCATGACGTGGAGCGACACCCGGTTGACGTCCCAATCGACCTCCGGGTGGGTGACGTTGCGGATGTAGATGTCGTGGTTTTTCCAAAGAAGCTCGTTGAGCTCCTTGGTCGCGACGCCCTTCACCTTGAACGCCACGAGGGCGCAGCCGAGAGCCGGGTCGTCCGAGGTGAAGACCTCGACACCGGGAATGGAGCGAAGGCGGCGATGAACCTTCTGCGCCATGTGGCGGTCACGAGCCTCGATCGCTTCCGACGTGATCCGGTTGTGGAAGTCGATGGCGGCGTCGATCGAGACCCGGGCGGCGAAGTCGTGCGAACCGTGCATCTCGTAGGCCGCCGCCTCGTGGTAGAGCGGCTGGTAGCGGCTGTCCGGCGGAACGGCGCCGTACATCGTCCGGTTCTCGGTCGCCATGGTCGAGAGCAGCGGCACCACCCGATCCCGAACGTCCTCGCGGACGAAGAAGAACCCGGTCTGCATGCCCGCCATCACCCACTTGTGGCAAGGTCCGGCGTACATGTCGCAGCCCATGGAATGCAGATCGAGCTTCATCATTCCCGGGGGTTGCGCGCCGTCGATGATAGTCAGGATTCCCTTGGAGCGGGCCATCTCGCAGATGGCTTTCACCGGAAGAACGCAGCCGTCGGAGTAGTTGATGTGACAGAAGCTCAGGAGCCGGGTACGGGGAGTGATGGTCGCTTCGAAGGCCTTGAGGATCTCGTCCGGGCTCTTGGGAGGATGAAATCTCATGTCGGAGAGGTCGATGACCTTGACCGTCAGATCGTCCTTCGCCGCCCGCTGCAGCGCGGGATGGGCCCCTCCCACGTGGTCGTGGTTGGTGAACACGATCTCGTCGCCCGGCTCGAGCTTGGCGCCGAAGGTCCCGGTGATCATTCCGTCGGTGGTGTTCAGCGAGAACGCGATCTCATCTTCGGTCGCGCCCACGAAGCGGGCGAGCTTCTCGCGCACCGACTTCTGATAGTCCGCGGTGTATGTCTCCTGGCCGTAGCCGAAATAATCCGAGTTCAAGGCTTCGAGCGCCCCCACCTGGGCCATGAATACGCTTCGGGGCGACGGGCCCCGCGTTCCGGTATTCATGTAGCTCAGCCCCTTCCGGAGCATGAACTGACTGGCGACGAGGTCCCAGTACCGCTCGTCTTCGGGGTCGGCCCCGCCGTCCATCGACTCTGGAGGCGGAAGCACCGCTTCGAGAGTCGCGGCGCTCGACAACGAGCCCACGGTCAGCGCCGCAGCCCCGCCCGCAAGGGTCCCGAGGAACCCGCGACGAGAGAACCCCTGTCCGCTCGTCTCCCTCATCGCTCGATCCAGCTCGGGCCAGGTCGGTTTCCGTTTGGCATTCATCGCAGTCCCTCCTTCGAAATTTCCGCCGAGTGTTCAGCATGGGCGGTGTCGTGTCAACCTCGACCGTGCCGGGGCTCGGCGTGCGCTTGCTCTCGTCGTCTCCCGAGGTTATAGATCGCCGGGAATCCCGTTGGAGGTTTTGTTCATGCGGATCATGGCCTCGCTCGTCCTCCTGCTCGCGGCGCTCTCGCAGCCCGCGGCGGCTCGGAGCCCGCTCGCGCCCGAGACCACCAGCGAGACCGCGGCTCTCCTGGCGGAGATCATTCGCGTCGACACCAGCAACCCACCGGGAAACGAAGCTCGACTCGCGGAGCTTCTCGCGGCCAAGTTCCGCCCGCTCGGATTCGAGATCGACATCATTCCGACGCCCCAGGAAGGCAAATCGCATTTCGTCGCGCGGCTCCGCGGAAACGGGACGAAGGAGCCCGTGCTCCTCGCTGCGCACGCCGACGTCGTCGGTGTCGAGAGGGAGAAGTGGACCGTCGACCCCTTTGGCGGCGTCATCCAAGGACGGGTACGTGCTCGGTCGCGGCGCCATCGACTTCAAGGGTGGAGTCGCCGTCTTCGCCGAGGCGGTGATGCGGCTCGCGAGGAACAAGGTTCCCCTCGCGCGCGACGTGATCTTCCTATCGGAGGCGGACGAAGAAGGCGGGAAGTACAGCACCCGCTGGCTCGCCGAGACCCACTGGGACAAGATCGCGTGCGAGTTCGCGCTCAACGAGGGCGGCTGGATCATGGAGCGCCCCGATGGACGGGTGCGCTACGTGAGCATCTCCACCGCCGACAAGAGCTCGGTCTCGCTGGTGCTTGACGGCCAAGGGCACGTCGACCCACTCGTCGATGCCGAGGCCGGACAACGCCATCTTCCGGCTTTCGAAGGCGCTCGCCCGTCTCGCCGACTACGACACCGCGCCTACCCTGATCCCGAGCACCCGGCAGTTCTTCTCGACTCTCGCCGCGACGAGCGAGCCTCCGATGTCGACGTACTTCCGAAACCTCGTCGAGGGAAAGGACCCCGCTCTCGTGGCCGAGGCCGATCGCGAGATCAGCAAGAACATGCTCCTTCACGCGGTCATGCGCAACACCATCGCTCCCGTTCTCATGAGCGCCGGGTTCCGGGGTAACGTCATTCCCGGCTCGGCGGAGGCCACCATCAATTTCCGCACCATCCCGGGTACGAGCGCCGAAGAGCTCATCGAGGAGATGCGCGGCGTGATCCAGGATCCGAATATCGAGATAACGGTCGCGGGTTTCCCCGGGACGACTCCGGAGGCCGCCAAAGAGCTCCAGGACCGGCTTCGCGGCATGGAGCCGTCGTCCGAGGATACCGATCTCTACCGCGCTCTCGCGAGCTCGGCGAAGGCGGTGTTCCCGGAGGCGGAAGTGACCCCCTGGCTCTTTCAAGCGGGCACCGACGCTTTCGCGTGGCGCTCCCGGGGAATTCCCGTCTACGGCATCTACCCGTATCCCATCGACGACGAAGACCTCAGCCGCATGCACGGAAACGACGAACGGGTGAAGATCCAATCACTCGACGAGGGAACGGACCTCATCTATCGCACGCTCGTCGAGGTCGCCGGCCGCTAGGGGCGTCGTATCGCCGGAGTCAGCGCCGCTCTCGTGCAGGCGAGTCGTCCACGAGAAGCTCGATGCGGCTCGCGTGCTCGGCGCTGTTGTGGATACGCTGACGCTCTGCTTTGTACGCGGAGTCCGGCGCGGTCATGATTGAAGGCACGTATGTCTGCGGGTTCCGATCGTAGAGCGGGAACCACGAGCTCTGGACCTGGACCATGATCCGATGCCCCGGAAGGAACACGTGGTCCACGATGGGCAGGGGGATGGTGTAGTCGAGAGCCTCGTTGGGCGCGATCGGATGGGGCTCTTCATAGCTCTCCCGGTAGCGGCCCCGGAAGATATCGGCGCTCACCATGAGCTCGTAGCCCGACTTCACGAATGTCGGGTCGTCATCGGGGAACACGTCGATGAGCTTCACCACCCAATCGGCATCGGTGCCCGTGGTCTCGGCGGCCAGGTGCGCGGTCACCGGACCCCGGACGGTCACGGACTCGGTGAGAGGCGCGGAGACCCACGTCGCGACGTCCGGTCTTCCGTCGACGAATCGCTGGTCTTCCACGAGCCAGCGGCGCCAGGCGGCGATGGCGGGCGGGTTTCCGTAGTTGATCTCCCAATTGGGACGCGGTGCGTACGGGACCGGCTTCGACGGATCGGACAGGAACTCCGTTGCGGGCGCTCCCGAAGGAGGCGACGTCCAGCCGAGAGAGCCTCCAGGCTCCAGGTAGAGGTTCTTCCGAGTCTCGACCGGGGGCCAGCGATTCGAAGTGGCGCCAGCGGTTCGTACCCGTCTCGAAAACGGTGACGGGCGCGGGAGCGGGGACGTCGTCACCGTTGAGAAACCGCTTCAAGAAAGGGATGAGGACGTCTTCGCGAAAGCGTTTCGAGGTGTCCTGGTCGAAGCTCAGCTCGCCGAGCCGGCTGCCATCGGCGAAGTGCTGGCCGTGGTACCAGGGCCCCGCGGCGAAGAAGTTGCGATCGTTTCCCTGGTCGTGCTTTTCGATCGCGGCGTAGACCGCTTGCGATCCGTAGATATCTTCCTGGTCCCAGAATCCCTGCACGTGGAGAGTGGGCACGAGCCGCGGCGGGGAATCGAACCATCGATCGGCGGCGACGTCTTTCCAGTACGGACCGTAGCTCGGGTTCTCCATGATTCTCTTCCACATCTCGTAGCGGCCGTCGAGTCATGGAGCCCAGACCCGTTCCGGCGGCGCCCTTCGCCAGCATCCAGGTGTAGATGTCCTGCACCTCGTGGGGATAGGAAACGGCTTCGCCCCGCTTCGTCTCCATCTCGTAGATGTAATCGAAGGCATAAGTCGCTCGGAACGCTCCCCAGTGGAACCAATCGTCGGCTTTCCAGACGTCGACGACGGGGTTGAACGGTACCGCGGCGGCGAGGGCCGGGTGCGGGTCGCGCATCGCGGCGAGGGTGAGCCACCCCGGATAGGACGTACCCCAGACGCCGACCCGCCCGTTGCTACCGGGGACGTTCTTTACCAGCCAATCGATGGTGTCCCAGGCGTCGGTGGTCTCGTCCGTCTCGCTGGAATTGAACCGACCGCGCGGCACGCGATAGAGAGCGACGTCTCCTTCCGAATGGAACCGACCTCGAATATCCTGAAACACATAGATCGTGTCGTTCCCCACGAACTTGTTCCCGAGCGCGACCGCGAGACGAGTCGAGGGATGTCCCCCGAGAGACTCCGAGGCGTTGTAAGGGGTCCGCTCGAGGAGAATCGGCCTCGGGTCGTGGCCGACTCGGGGCGTAACGATCCGGGTGAAGAGCTTCACGCCGTCGCGCATCGGCACCATCTCTTCGCGGATGTCGTAGTTCTTGGCCGGCTCGGCGAGCGCGAGTCCCAAAGACAGCGAGAGCAGAGCGGGGAAGGGGAAAAGGACGAAAATCTTGCGTTTCATGGCCGGCGATTATCCCACATTCGAGATTCGATTGATGACGCGCGAATGGGGATAATGCCGTGCAGGAGATTCCGATGATAGGGAAACGGTTGTTACTGACCGTCGCGGGTGCGGCGTTTTTGGGGCTGGGCGCTCTCTCCGTCGGTTCCATCCGCATGGCCGGCGAGAGCGAGCCCGCTGGATCCGAAGACGTCTGCTGTTTCAACAACCCGGCCTACTCGGGCACTTGCAGGGTCGAGCCGGCCGAGGACGAGACCTGCGCCAGCATCCTTGCCTACCTCAACAATCCCATGGGCCAGGGGAAAAGCTATTGCGAAGGCACCAAGGTTCGACAGGGTTGGCAGCAGGTGACGTGCGACGAGACAGCGTCTCTGGCGGCCGACGTCACGACCCCGCGGCGAGGATGTGATCCACGATAGGAAAGAGAGTCTCTGCCGTCGAGGATGGAGCCTTTCTCCCGTTGACGAAGAGCGTTGGCGTCCCATCCACGCCGAGCCGATGTCCTTCCTCGATGTCCGCTTTGACGCTCGCGAGCGTGGTATCGTCAGACATACAGGCGGAGAACGCCTCGGGTGAAAGCCCGAGCTTCGAGGGAAGCTCGTCGAGCGTCGCGAGGCTCATCTCGGAGAGATGGAAGAGGGCGTCGTGCATTTCCCAGAATCGATCCTGGGTGCCGGCGCAGCGAGCCATCATCGCCGCACGGCACGCATAGAGGTGCCCCGAGCGCGGCATATAGGTATTGCACGACGTGTCGAGCGGATAGTTCCGGAACACGACGCGCACCTTGCCGGGATACCGGTCGAAGACCTTCTTCAGCTCCGCGCTTCCGTCGCGGCAATAGGGACACTCGAAGTCGCTGAACTCCACGATCGTGACGCGAGCATCCTCGGGACCCACCGCGTAGTCCTTGTCGGGAGAATAGGTCACGTTCTCAACCGGGGAGTCCTCCCAAGTCTCGACCCCGCTCCGAGGCGTCGACACCGTGCTCCCGACCGGCGGTGGTTTCGGAGTCCCCACGAGCACGAAAACGAGCGCGCCGAGACCGAGAACGGCAACTCCGACCGCGATCTTGTTGGGCCCGCGCGACGCGCTCTCCCGCGCTTTTCCAGACGCCTCGGCGCCCGCTCCTTTGCCCGCGCCTTCTCCCGAGTTTCGCTTGCGACTCATCTTCACCTCGATTTTACATCATCGAAAAAATCGACGACGCCGGTCTCGAGCGAATACTCGGCGCCTACGACGAGGAGGCCGTGCCTCTCGGCCATTCGCTCGAGGACTTCCGATCCATGTCGGAGATGATTGACGGAGGCGCGGACGTTGGCCCGCACCGCCCGTCGTACCAAAGCCTCCGCGTCGTGCCTGAGCTCCGTCGCCACCAGCTCCTCGACGGAAGGCCGGATGCGATCGACGATCGAGCGCAGATTCGGCGACCCGCTGTTCGTCGGCCGCTGAAGCTCCTCGAGGGTGGCGAGAACCGCTCCGCAACGGGAGTGGCCCAGAACCACGACGAGCCGGGTGCCGAACCGCTCGGCGGCGAACTCGACGCTTCCGATCAGAGAAGCGGCGACGACGTTTCCGGCGACGCGGATGACGAACAGATCTCCCAGGTCCTGATCGAAGACGATTTCCACCGGCACCCGCGAATCGGAGCACCCGAGAATGGCGGCAAACGGCGCCTGTCCGTCCACCAACTCCCTGCGTCGCGCTTCGCTCGTGAGCACGTCGCGGCTCCGAACGTCCGAGACGAAGCGACGGTTTCCCTCTCGCAGGCGTTCGAGAGCTTCTCGCGCCGGGATCATTGGGCCTTCACTCACCTGCGGCCCTCTCCTTGATTCGAGCTTTCACCAGTTTCCGCACCAGGGCGGTTGGCAAAGGCCGATCCGCCGGAAAGCGGACCGTACCCTTGCTGGTATCGTAAGCCTCGAGCTCGTCCTTGCAGGCTTTGACGGGGTAGGCGCCGGGATAGAACGCGCAATGTCTCGCGGCCGCGCCAAAGGCCACCAGCAATTTCCCACCAAGGCGGAACGCGGGAATCTTGTAGCTGATGCACTCTTCAGCCCGCGGCGCCGCGGCCTGGATGTCCCTTCGAAGCTTCTGAAGGGAGGCACGCTTCTCGTCGCTCAAGAGCGCGAGGTATTGATCGATGGTCTCGGGTTTGCCTGGCATGGTTTCGCGATCCTCGTGAGCTCGACGCCTCGTTCTCGCTCTCGCTATCGTTGTCGTTCGGCGTCTCACCTCCGCGATAACGGCGTTCGGTGGCGTGGCGGATCTCATGCGCCACAGTTTAGTCCGAGACCGCAGGTAGCAGCGAGTCGCTGCGACCTTGCGGATGAGCGCTTCGCGATCCTGCACTTGGCCGACAGGTCTTCGCTGTCGCCATCATTCGCGCGCCCGTCTTGTCCACTGCCAGAGCCCCGCGGTGACGCTCGAAGGCAGGCGGTGCCCCAATTGCCGCGCCAGCATGACCAGCTGCCCGCGATGGTGAGCCTCGTGCGCCACGAAGTAGCTGAGAAAGTGCGGGAGATCCGTAGGGAAGTTCTGCCAGGCCGCTCGCGGAACCGCTCCGCCACGAGCGGCACCGAGCCGGATCAATCGAGTGATACCTGTGCTGCTTCGCGACAGCGCGCGGAGGAGCTCAGGCGGTCGGACCAGGCGACGATCGACGGTGCTCGGGACGGGAATGCCATGGCGTGCACCGAGCATCTTGATCCACATGCATCGCGCGTTGTGGATGTGGGCCGCGATCATCCGAACCGTCCTGCGGGGGTTGCCCGGAAGACTCCGCGGCCACAAATCGGGTGGCAGGTTCTCGATGAGATACACCGTGACGCGGTGGCTGGTATGCCACGCGGCGACCAGGCCTTTGTCGTCCTCGGGATCTCGTTGCATTCGCGCTCCCTTCCAGAGCATCGCTTCGCTGACGCCGAACGCCTGAATCGAGCCGCGCCACGAAATGGCGTCAGCTTGATTGCATGGTTAGCGCGCACCGTCCTCTTCCCATCACCACGTCTCATTCGCCATCTTTTTGCGTCGGGCCAACTCCTTCTCGCTCGG
Source organism: uncultured Acidobacteriota bacterium (assembly GCA_963815675.1). GTDB lineage: Bacteria > Acidobacteriota > Vicinamibacteria > Marinacidobacterales > SMYC01 > CAWFHP01. Next base: position 41,835 of record CAWFHP010000011.1, read on the forward strand.
CTCGCCACTCGGGAACGAACCGGGCTGGATATCGCCGCCTGGTACATAGGTACTCATCACAACGCCGGTGGTCGAAACCTGAGAGCGAACGAGCCGAAGCGCCGATGGCTTGGCAGTCTCGCTGAAGAGGCGCTTGCCCCGCCCAAGCACCACTGGAAACGTCCACAGGTTGTACTCGTCGATCAGTGAGGCGGCCTGGAGCGTTTGAATCAAATTGCCGCTGCCAATCATCTGCAGGTCGGGGCCCGGTTGGCCCTTGAGAGCGATGATTGCCGAGACGACATCGCCGTGGAGCAGGGTCGAGTTGTTCCAGTGGAGCATCGTCAACGTGCGCGAAGCAACATACTTTTTCGCTGCATTGAGCGTCTTCGCAATCGGGTGGTCATCCGGCTGATAAGGCCAGTACGCTTCAAATATCTGATAGGTCCTGCGCCCGAGCACCAGCTCGCGATCCTTGCCGTCGAAACCTGATGCAGAGATGTCCATGCTTTCGTCCGCGTAGCCGAACATCCAACCGCCAAGGGTAAAACCGCCCGTGGGGTCTTCTTCCGGTCCGCCGGGCGCTTGCATGATGCCGTCAAGCGACGCAAACGTAGATACGACGAGTCTTCTCATGGAAATACTCCTATCGCTGGAGCGGGGGTTGCCGGCAAGATTGCTTCGGCTTCACGGATCAGCTCAGTAACTGTCATCGCGGGGCCCAACGTTTCGCTTCAGAGGCAGGGCCAGTCGTATGGTGACGGCACCGCGATACCGGAACCTTGCCGTTCGTCATACACGACCATGCTACCCGAAGAGATGGGTCCTGTCCGTTGCAAGCAGGTGTGAGGCTTCACTGCACGCTGCCTCCGCCGAAGTGCTCCTTGAACGACTCTCGAGCCTCAGCGATGAATATGAGCAGTTGATCTTCCGGTACGCGGACCACCGCAATGCCCTGGCGCTCCGCTTCCGCGGGAAGAATGCTGTTGAACTGGCCGCTAGGAATAAACAGCGTCTTGGGCAGCTTCTTCTTGTGTGCCTTTGCCTCCTTGAGCAGACGTCGGACTGCCGTCTTCGATGGCTCCGCATCTCCTGCTGGGGCGAACGTGTTGCCCAAAATGAAGCAGCTCGCGGCATCCATGAGCGCGATGCAATTGAAGTCACCATCCAACACAGTGCGAATCGGCAGATCGTTCAATTTGAACACGAGCCAGGCTTCGTTGACCTTGAATCGATTCGGATGAAGCATCGCGGAGAAGTTTGCTGAAGCCTAACGATGAATTGAGTGGCCGCACGACAACAGGCGCTCCCGAAGTCGCCAATTAAGGAGGCGACTCATGACACGACGAAGGCTCGGTGACGTCCACTCGAACTCATGGTTAGGCCGCCGACTCTTTATTGATGTCCCATCCAGGAAAGACGAGGACAGCAGGATGGCACTTCAGCGCTCGCGCTAGCACCTTTGCGCGTTCAATGCCCAGTTTCACGCGGTCGTTCTCGATTGCGGAGATTGTTGACTGCGGAATTCCGGTCAGTTCCGAAAGTGAGTCTTGGCTAAGTTCCTGTAACTCTCGAAGAACTCGAACGGACTCTCCGACGGAGACGTTCACACGTGCTCGTGATTTCCGAAAGTCTTGTCGACTCATCCCTTCCTCCGATAGTCGTGGGGCGTCACGTCGACAACTAAAACCTCTACTTCGTCGGCTTCCACTCTGTAAATGACGCGATATTTAGAGATTAGCCGTGACGAGCGATGTCCCTTCCACTCACCGCGCAGTGCTTCGTCGTGAAACCCTTTAATCATCCTGAGCCCTTGCGGTCCTGAAACTCTAACAATATCCTTCCACTTTTCATATCGGACGAGGACTTCGGCAGGAAGCCTGTCCAATCGCCGTGCCGCGCGACGGTGCTCAAGGACCTCCCACATACTGCATATGAACTATACCATATTGGGTATATCGCTGCCTCGGGCAGCACGTAGACCGGCCTAACGTAAGTATTGGTCTTGCCAGATGCGCTTGACGCTCAGCCTCTGGTTCTCGACCTTGTGGACGATCTCGTCATGGTGAATCGCGGTCCGACGAGCGGCAACGCTCCGCCGAGCCGGGGAACACTTTGGCCGCTTTTGACCCGGAGTCGGGGAACACTTTGGCCGGGTTTGAATCCTCCGAACCCTCGAAATCCTCGGATCTCTCGTCCGCGGACCCCTCCGAGCCGGGGAACACCGTGGCCGGTTTTGAGCGCCGCCCTGCGTCGTATCGAGAGACTGTCTCCCGACGGACGCCCTTCTCCGACTCGATCCTGCGGTAGGACCAGCCCAACTGAAGCAACGCGATAACTTGCTGCTTCTTATCCACTTTCAGGTAGTTTCCCAAGGTGCCTTCCCCTCCTTGCGGAGGGAAGGATCCTCGATGACCCCTACCCGACGTGGCCGGTTTTGAGGTGTTCCGCGATGGCCGGTTTTAGGTGTTCGCTAACACCCGGACCTCTCAGCTGACCACGTCAGCTTGAGCGCCTGGTTTAGCTGGCACAAGCGTCGCAGTCTTGAAACCCAATCGGCGATTGCGCGGCCGCCGTCGACGCCGCGGTCTGGCCCGTGAGCTCCCAGTCGCACATCCGCTCTAGGTCAGCCCGACACCGGCAAACCACATTCCGAAGTCGTGCCACCACTCGGCCCGGTATGCGACGAGCACCCAGGCGTGCTGTGCAAGGAAGAGCAGTAGTACGAAGGGGAAGACGTCCTTGCGCCGGTGGAACCGCCAATCCAACGCAGACAGTACGATCAACACTACATAGATAAGAGGCAATAGCCGGCTTCCATCCACGAACCTCGGAAGGAAGGACAGCCGGGGAAGGACATAGAAACCCAGAATCCGGTCGAACACCGGACTGGTCATGGGGAGCACGGTACACAGCATGAAACGGGCGTGTTTCGGCCTGTCTTTCCGGTAAAGCATGGCGAGACCGTACAGAAGCGCGAACAACGGCACGTAGGACAACTGCAAGGCCAACTGGGCAAGCTGAAGCTGCCCGATGTTGCCACGACTGATCGAGCTATGGGCAGCCAGCACGAGAGCCAATCCCACAGCGGGAGCCAGGGCATACGAAAGACGCCCCGCAGCACGATGAAGTGCTCGCCGCCCGACGGCGATCAGTGAAGCCTGACCGAACAGCAGGACCAACCAAGCAGCCATTACCCAAGCGTGCAGATGCACCGCGGCGTAGGGCACAGCACCCGGGTTTGAGAGGTACCGCGGCCAGAACGCGACGAGCGAAGCCGCCAAATAGACGCCGAAGAAGATGACGCTGAAGCGATAGAGTCCTGTGGTGAGATTCACGCGGCGTGCCTCTTCGCGCACTCGGCAGTTTACGAGCCTACCCGGGACCCTCAGGCTGGGCGTGCCAGCTAACGAACAACTGAGTGGCGTGGCCAGCCCTTCGGTGCCAGTACCGTGTTACCGAAGGCGAAGTCGACCGTTTCCGGCACGTCGCTCACCGGAAACGACGGCCACGTCCACTCCAATTGATGGTTAGGCTTCACACAGTCACAACCCCGCGCTCGGAATGAGCCAGTCGCAATGACAAAGTACCTTCACCACATTGCCTTTGACCCATTCCGCGTAGCCCTTTCCGAGGTGACGATTCTTGGGGTTGACGCGAACCTCGAGCCTTGCACCTCCCTTCAAATCATCAAAGAACCTCTTCGACCCGGGAGACGTTGATACCACCCAGCTGCCATGAATGACCAAGTAAGGCCAGGGACCGAAGGATAGCTCCTCATCCCATTCGAATAGACAACCGACGACCTCCCCTTCGCTAACCACAGGCAACAGGTCCTTCGCGTTTACATTCATGGTTCAACGAGCCCTCTAACGCTCGGGATGAGCAGCGAACGGCGTCATCGAATACAGCCCGCTGTTCGTCTGCTCGATCCCGTGGTTAGACCGCATTCACCCTAGTTGAGCCACAACGGCGCGACCAATGCCGCGATCAGCGCAATGTCCGCCAGCTCGAATGCCATTCGCTGTCGACTGAGCCTCGTTACCTCAGGATCCCCAAGGCTCTTCACCCGGGCTCTAGACCAGCAGAATCGACTTAGGCGAAGCTGGATCCGCCATCTTTTGTTCCGTCGTCTCCGATCCGGTGAGTGAGGCACGACACGCCGCCACGCGTCTTCGTGATGCGACCGCAAATAGTCGAGGAAGTGGTTCTCTGCTCGCCATTGCCAGAGCGTGATCAGGCCGAAGAGCACAAAGACGCCCATCTGGTACCTGGGCATCCACTCGGCTGGGATCACCACTGACCTCCCCCTGCCACCTAACGCCCGGCTTCAGCGGCGTGGCCAGTCCTCTGGCGGCGGCACTTTCCAGCCCGAAGGCGTTGCTGGTACTCGCCAGCGAGACCGCAACCAAGTCGAAAGGCCACGACCGTTGCAAGCCGAAGTTAGATTGCGCCCCGATAGCGGCTACGCAAACTGAAGACGTCGTCCCTTCGGTTCAGGAATGGGATCACCGAATTCCCGAGCGGTCTCGATCCAGAGCTCGACCGCCTCCTTTACATTCGCCAGCGCCGATTCCTGTGTGGCGCCATGCGCCATGCAGCCCGGCAACTCCGGAACTTCGGCAACAAATGCGTCGTCTTCATTGCTCCAGTGAATGATCGTTTCGTACTTACGCATCGTCGAGTTCCCCAAGTCTATATTTCAAAATCACCTGCCGGACCTGCCGCACCTGATACGGTTTCGCTTTTCCGTCATCCCGCTGAAGGTTCAGTTTCTCCTCAACTCCGGCGCGCCGAAACAAGTGGTGGCTGCCTCGCGTTCGCTCCTCAAACCCGAGATAGAGAAGCAAACCCCTCAAGTCCGAGAATGCTACATTGGAGTCCGACCTCCCATCGAGAATCTTTCGAATGAGCTTCGTCCACTTGCTCACCCGTCTATTCTAGAGCCTTCAGCCCGAGTTTCGAAGCAATCTAACACCAGCCATAACCTGCAGAGCGCCACACGCCGCTAACCACGCGCTCTGACTGGTTCATGGCTTTGTTAGCCGGCCTTTCCACGAGCGCGCACTGGGCGATTGAACAAGCGAGGTAGATCGTTTCCGAATGCCGTGAGCAGGGGCTTGCCGAAGACACACATGGTTTGTTCCCATGGGTGACCAAAAGACTCCAAAGGAAAGGTCCCCCATCCATCCGCACCTCCTTCGAAGTCGACGGTCCGAAGCCATGTGGCTCTGGATTTGGATTTGGATTCGGACTCGTACTGGATAGACGAAAAAGGAAGCGCAAGCCCTCCCTCGGGAGGCACGGAGGGCTACGGGCTGAAGGGCCAGCCCCAGAGAGTTCGCGTGCTCCCGGGGGCGAAGATATCCCGCGACAGCCGCGATCCCAGATGGACCATCATGCCGAAAACGATCATCCCCGAGAGCATGATGCCGATCGCGAGGAAGGTTCGCGTCACCGAGAGGGTCGAGCCGTCCGGTGACGTGAGCGCGACCCAGTCCCAGCCGAAGTGGAGCGCGAAGGCGATGGCGAACGACAATCCGAGCGCACGGGACCATCCCGCTATGCGCACGCGCACGATCCCCACTCCGAACCCACAGATTCCTCCCATGACGAGGTGGCCGCAGAGCCTCACGAGCTCGACCGGCAAGGTCAGGAGGTTGGGGGCGGCCATCAGATTCAGCAGGGAGAACGACTCTTCCACTCCCATCCCGAGGCCGACGATGGCCCCGTAGATGATGCCGTCCATGGGGTCGTCGAACTGCTTCGGAAACAAAACGGCGATGGCGGCCACCACCGCAAGCTTCGTCAGCTCCTCGTAGAAAGCGCCGATGGCGGGTCCGGCGACCGCACCGTCGAGAAAGCCGAACGTGAATAGTTCGAGGCCGGCCAGAAGGTGCATGGTGACCGCTCCCGCCGCCGCGGCGAGAACGAGCATGGTCCAGGACTCCCGGTTGTAGAGGTCGTAACGGTAGACGAGAACCGCCGCGAGAAAGGCCGAGAGCACGACGGCAATGTAGAGGGGCATTCTCGAATGGTAGCGGGGGGCGGATTCGAACCGCCGACCTAAGGGTTATGAGTCCTTCGCTCTAACCGCCTGAGCTACCCCGCCACACGACGTCAAGGGGCAGCCCGTTATTGTAGCCGAGCCCATCCGACTCCTCAAGAGAGCCGTTGAAGGACTTCGAACCCGAGGAGGTTCCAGGCGACGGCGCGTCCCTGGGCAGTGGCGTTGGGGAAGATGGCGTGGAGCCCCCTCAGTCGCCGTGCGTCGCCGATCGCTGCTCGGCCGTCTTCGACCGGCGTTTTCTCGTGGAAGAGAGGTTCGACTCAGCGAAGGGCGACGTCGAAGCTCTGGTGAAGAAGGTCTCGGCAGCGAGCCCCCGGGGCCGCTTCGAGCTCGAGGATCTGACGGTCGCCCACCCGGCGGAAACGCCGGAAGACTCTCCTCTCATCGCCGCGATCCAGAAGACGATCGCGACGGTCGCGGGACGTGAGGCGGAGCTCATCGCGAGCCCGGGAACGTACGAGCAGAAGCATGTCGCCCGGATCGGAAGGCTCGAGCATGCCGTCGCTTATGGTCCGGGCATTCTTGAGCTCGCCCATCAAGTCGACGAGTACTGCGCGATCGAAGACCTCGTCAAAGCGACCCAGGTGCTCGCCCTGACTCTCGTCGAGCTCAGTGGGTCAGCCCGTAGATGACGTCGTTGATCCCGAGCTTGTAGGCTTCGTTCGAAAGCTCGATGGGAGCGTAGTTGGTGTCGGACCACTCCCAGTACTCGCCGATGTCGTTGTCGTAGTTCACCAGGACCATCATCCGCTTGCTGGGATCGTTGTCCTCGTAGATGCCGTAATAAACGGGCCGGATCTGTGGATAGTACGGATGGACGTATTTGCTGGTGTCGATCTGGAAGAACACGTCGTAGACCGGGTCGGAGGGATCGATCCTGATGAACTTCGCCTGGGGAAGCACCCGGTGCATCTGGATGTCGAAATTGTCCCAGTGGTCCATCACGAAATCGTCGATCACGAGAAATCCACCCTTGAGGAGGTAATTCCGCAGCCCCTGGGTCTCACTGTCGGTGAGAGTCCAGAAGCCCACTTCGCACATGTAAGCCCAGGGGTACTTGTCCAGCTCGGGGTCATCCAGGGTGAGAATGTTCTCGACGCCCTGATTCGTGTCGAGCAACGTGAGGTTCTCGAGCATCGCTTCCAGGTGGGAGCCGGCGCGCGGATAGTCGTGGTTCCACTTCAGGTCGAGCCCCCACATGAAATCCCCGGGGCGCCAGTAAGAAGGCGTGAAGCGAAGCCGCACGAACGTGAACCGGCCGTTATACGGCAGGTTCTGGTAGGAGACTTCCGGGGGCAGTCCATGGTCGGCGGCCCCGGGCAAAGCGGCGACGGTGATGAGCGAACCCGCGAGGATGAGAGTCTTTACCATGGAGACCAGGCCTCCTCATCGATCACACTACGCCGCCGGCCGGCACCCGTCAACGGAGCGCCGGTTCCGCCCCTCAGCCCTGCTTTTCCGCGAAATCCCCCAGGATCGGGAGCTTGAACTTCTCGTTCTGATACGCCTTGACGGCGCAGACGACCGCCAGGATGAACGTCGCGGGAGGCAGAAAGATCAGGAGGATCCAGCCGAGGACGGGGATCATTCCCAGGATCAGGCTCAAGCCGATCGAAACCACCGTCAGCCCCAGCGATTGGATCGAGTGGAACTTGATGAACGGTTGCTTGTTGTAGGGCTCGAGAACCAGCCAGACGATGGCAATGATCGGGATATAGGCGATGGCGGCGGCCACGTTGGGCTCGATCCCAGCCGATGTCGTCGACGGCGGTGTCGATGACGTCGGGGTCGGTGGAACCGGAGGCGGGGCCTGTTGTTCAGTCACGCGGAACCTCGATTCTTTCTACGAGCAGCTCGTTTACGTACGGGGGGCACCTTCTAAGAGAAATTGTACATGCGGACGCATGAGAGTCCCAAACGACTGGGTCACGAAGGGTAGGGTAGCGAAAGCTTACCAGAGACGCCACGGGAGCTCTCGACGACCGAAATACAAGAAGTAAGGATAATTCTCCCCCATCTCGTAGAAAGGTCGGAAGCGAAGCCGGACGGAGCGGCCGTCCGGGGGTGCGACCCGGAAGCTCGTGGGATAAACCGTCTCCGGCAGACCTACCGACCAGACACCGTGGGGAAGAGCGCCCTGTTCGGGCACGAGCCAGGTCGAAAGCTCCTCGTCGCGCAAGGGAAGCTCGAATCCCGGGTCATGATAGGCGCCTTCCAGGGCGAGGACGACGGGACCTCGGACGACGGCGACCCGGTCGGGGTGCTGACGGTCTACCGGCTCCATGCGCAGCGTGAGCGGAATCCGGATCCGAACCTCGTCGCCGGAGCTCCATTTTCGAGAAACACTCGCCCAGGTGCCGGGCACCGCCTCGCACGCCACTGCATTTCCGTTCACTTCGACCGAGACGTCGCGGGTCCAGGTCGGGACGCGAAAGTGAAGAGGAAACGAGGACGGCGTCGCCAGGCGAAGGCGGAGCGTCGTGGTATCGCCGTCGGGATAGCTCGTCTCCTGCGTCAGTGCGACCGGCCCCGTCGGGCCGTCCCACGTCACCTCGGACGGCAGGTAGAGGTTCACGTAGAGCGCGTTCGCGTCGCGGAAGTAAACGAGGTTGTGGTAGTCGGCGATGTTCTGGATGTACGTTCCGGAGCAGCAGGTGAAGGTGTCCCAGTTATAGACCTTCATGCCTCCTCCGACGCGGTAGTCGGCGTAGTAGAAGTTGCGGCCTCGGCCGGTGATCGGGAGGGCGGCACCGATGCCGTTGTAGAACAACCGCTCGATCCAGTCGCCGTAGCGTGCTTCCCCCGTGAAACGCACGAGATATCGAGCCAGCTTGAATCCCGCCCACGAGCCGCAGGACGTCTCGAAGGTATCGGAGCGCGTCTCGAGTGAGCGGCCGAGGCTTCCGTCGGAGGCCACGAATCGCTCGTTGGGGCCATACCCTCCGGTGGCGAAACACTGATGCTGCTGCAGAAAGTCGTACGCGTTGCGAACGATGGTCAGATACTTCGGATCGTCCGTCGCGAGGTAAGCGGCCGCGGCGCTGCTGAAGGTGTTGACGTGGCTGTACGCATGGACACCCTGAGCGTCCGCGGGCGATGAGGTATCGAGAAACTTGGCCCAGTAGGCGTGGTAGAGCCACTCCTGGGCGAAGGACCGGAACTTCTTGTCTCCCGTGAGATCGTACGCGCGATAGAGGTTCTCCGAGAGCGTGTACCATTCCTGCGGCACGCCGTAGTAGCGCTGATTGTGCGAGGGATCCGCGAGCGGGGCTTTGGGGCGGTCGAAGTTCCGGATGGCGAACTCGGTGACGCGGTCGAGAACGGGAGCGGCGTCGCGAAGGTCGAGGTAGAGCGAGAGGTCGACGAGACCGCAGACGAGCTTGTCGAATCGATAGTGCCCCATCCCGGCATCGCCGTTCGGGGGAAGCGTCTTCGACCACTCGGCGAAAAGAACGAGCGCCTTGTCCCGAACGGCGGGGTCCCCGGTCGCGGCATAGAGTCGCGACAGGCCGGAAAGCCACTGTCCGAAGACGGTGCTGCTGTCGATTCCGCACCAGCCGCCGAGCGGCTCGCCGGGGGCGGCGAGGCCCGCCGCCGCGCGAAACCCGTGGAGGATGTCGTCGTCCGACAGTCCCAGATAGAAGTCGCGGCCGGCTCTCATCTGCCGCTCCCACCGGCTCGGCAAGAGCCGCACGCCGCGGTAGTCGAGCTCGTCGAGCTTCGTTCGCGAGACCGCGTCGGGCCCGGAGACATGGGCCGCGCGCGCGATGGCGTATCCCGCCGCCGGAAGGCTCATCAAGAACTCGCGACGCGCGATCTCATACGGCATGAGGCTCTCGGAGCGCCATTGTACGCGACCTCTATGGGGACGCCAACGCTTACCCTCGTCCGATATACTTCCCCACCCGGGCAAGCACCTCGGTGAAGGAGGAGAACAAATCATGATGGCGATTCGGTCCCTTGGAGCTTTCCTGGCTTTCGTTCTGATGGCGGGAAACGTGCTCGCGACGGAGTACGGAAGCCGGGGCAATCTCTGGACGAGCGTGACTCCGGACGAGCGACGAGAAGCGCTGGAGCTCTCGGAGCGCTTCAAGGAGATGATCGGCGCCGCCCGCAGCGAGCTGATGATGGTGAGGGAGACGGTTCGCCACGCCGAGGCGCGGGGCTTCGTGGCCTGGGATCCGTCACACCCTGCGCCGCGGCCGGGCGAGAAGTTCTATTCCGTCAACCGCGACCGCTCCATCGTCCTCTGGATCGTGGGGCGCGAGCCTCTTTCGAGCGGACTCCGCCTCGTGAACACCCACATCGACTCCGTTCGACTCGAGACGAAGCCGCATCCGCTCCGCGAGCAGAACGGAACCGTGACCATCGATACTCTCGTCCACGGCGGTCTCAAAGGCTACCAGTGGACGAACGTTCCCCTCGCGCTTACCGGACGGGTCGATCGAAAGGACGGTACGACCGTCTGGCTCGATCTCGGGCTCGGCAAAGACGACCCCATCTTCCTCATCCCGGATCTCGCTCCCCACGTGGACAAGGACTATCGCCAGCGCACCCGGGAAGACGCGATCGAGAGCGAGGAGCTCGATCCGGTCCTCATCTCCGCACCGCCTCCCGCCGACTCCGACCGGAAGACCATGATGGACGAGGCGGCTTACCTCTTGAAGCAACGATATGGAATCGACCCCGATGACTGGATCAGCGCCGACATCCAGATCGTGCCCGCGACGCCGCCGCGCGACGTGGGCCTCGACCGCACGCTCATCGGCGCCTTCGGAATGGACGATCGACTGACGGCGGTGGTGAGCTTGTTCGTCATGGACGAGCTCGCGTCGACCGGCGTCCCCGACCATACCGCGATGGTCTATATGGTGACCGACGAAGAGGTCGGGAGCCGATGGAACGTGGGCGTCTCGTCGGAGTGGTTCCGGAAGCTCGTCTCGGAGATGATCGCTTCCGAGAAGGGCTCGGTGAGCGAGCTCGACGTGATGGACTGCTTTTCCAAGACCCACATGGTGACCGCCGACACCACGACCGCGACGAATCCCATCTGGCCCGCCCCTCAGGCTCCGGACAACGCCGCCCTGATGCACCACGGGCTCGTCATCAAGCTCTACGGGCCGGGACGAAACGCGAACAGCGAGTTCGTCGCCCATCTGCGCAAGATCCTCGACGACGGAAACGTCGGCTGGCAGACCCACACCTACAAGGCTGGCTACGGCGGAGGGACCATCGCCGCGTATTTCGCGGGGTGGAACATGGAGGTCACCGACTGGGGCGTCGGCATCTGGTCCATGCACTCGACCTACGACGTCGCGTCCAAGGTGGACATCTGGGCGCTCTATAAGGGATTCCTCGTTTTCCTGAAGAGCTGATCGCGACGCGCGGGCTCGACCGAGTGCGGTGCTCCGAGTGAATCCTCTCGCATCCGAGCGCGTCGTCGAGACCCTCTCACGGCTGCCGCGAGCAGTCGGGTTTGTTCAAGTCGCGCACCTCCAATCTTCCAGAACCGCGTCATCGTACGACAAGTTTCGCGGCACGAGACGCGGCTGGAGAACGGGGCCGGTCCTTCTCTTCGCTGGCGCCCCGTCTTTCCAGGAGAGCACACGCTGCTGGTGGTGGACGGCGAACCGGTCCTGGCGATGGAGCGGCCTTCCTCCGCCGGAGGGGTCGAGAGCTACACGACGCTCGACGTCGAATCGGGTCGAGCCCGCGTCGTCCGTACACCGGATGCCGTTCGTTAAACCGGATCTGGAACCGCCATCGTCGACGCAGCCTGCTACCGCCCCGACGCCGAGCATCCAGACTACCGTGCCGTATCAGAACGAAGATCAGAACACTTCAGGATTGCCGCACAACCCGCGTGCGAGTGCTCACCGATACCCCCGCGTGTAAACCGTCCGCGTCGTCGATGAGGGTCCGTCCAGCGCTCCCCCTCTCAAGGTCTCGACGACCAACGATGGCTCGAACGGGGGCCCGCTCGCCGGCTGTAGCCACAGAGTCCGAGTCACCTCGCTCGTGAGCCAACGGCCGTCCACGGGATCCTGAAACGGATAATGCGTCGTGATCACGAGCCGCTTTCCGTCCCCGTCCCACGCCGTGGTGGAGTCCGGGGCCGGGCCCGTTCGGCCCAGGGTCACGGCGTTCTCGGTCTCGGATCCGTCCAACGCGTAACGATATCGAACGAGGGGTTGGATTTCTCGCGGGACGAACATCACCCGCTCGATCTCCAGGCGTTCCGAGGTGTGCACGATCGAGATCCGATCCCCCCAGCCGCTTCCCAGGGACGGAACGGGCGGTGTCGCGGCTCGACCCGTGGGCGGCGTGGAGCTGAGGGCCGTGGTGGACCAGGTCCCCGAGAAATCCGGGTTGGGAAGCGCCTCGGAGCGGGGACCCAGGGGCATCCGGTCCGCGCGCGAATAGGTCGCGACCGGACTCCCGGAACCGCGCGGCGGTGGCGTGTACGGATCATCGATGTTGCCGGGGACACGTGGGTGAAGCACGAGCGACGCCTCGTACTCCGCCACAATCTTATCCATGACGCTTATGACCCACGGGTAGAAGTCCTTGACGTCGATCTCCTCCCTTGGATCGACGCGCAGATCGAACAATCGGACGAGATTGTCGGAATCGGGCTCCAGCTCGGTTCGGAAGAGATACCACATCTTCCAGTCGCGCCATTTCACGGCCATGATGTGTCCCTCTCGGGCGATGAACATCGCGTTGTCTCGCCCGGAGTGGGCCGCCTTCCCCTCGAGAAAGGGAAGTTGGTTGACCCCGTCGATGATCCGGTCGTTTGGCACGATTTCGGGCGCCCCGACGGCCGCCGCAATCGTCGGGAAGAGGTCGACCTCGTGGACGATCTCGTTGGAGACGCGTCCCGCCGGAATCCGTCCCGGCCAACGGATGACGCACGGAGTCCGAATCCCTCCTTCCATCGCGGAGTTGTAGTAGCCGCGCCAGGGGCCCGCATTTCCCCGCCATGGGCGTCTCATTTCGGCTCCGTTGTCGGTGCACCAGAATACGAGCGTGTCGTTCTCGACGCCCAATCGCTCGAGCGCCCCTAACACGAGGCCCACGTTGTAGTCGACATCCGCCATGGAATCGCCGATGTCTCCCGCTCCGGTCGCGCCCGCGAAATCCGGATGCGGCAATGCGGGGAAGTGAATCTGGGTCATCGGATAAAAAAAGAAGAACGGCCGCTCCTCTTCCACGTTCCGCTCCATGAAGGCGATGCCACTCTGGGCCGCTTCCCGATCGATCGTGCGGCGCGTCTCGAGGTCATACGGCTTTACGCGTCGAGAAGGACCATCCCCTTTTCCCTGCCAGATGTAAGGAAGCTCGGTCCTCGTGGAGTCGAAACCTTCGAAAGAGCTGAACTGCGCGACGTTACTCGTCCCGGGAATGCCCCACCATTCGTCGAATCCCTGGTGCAGGGGCTCCCTCCGGCCTTCCCAATCGTCACCGCCCACGTGCCACTTCCCGAACAAGGCGGTCGCGTAGCCTTTCGCCCGAAGCGCCTCGGCGATCGTCTCCTCCCACAACGTCATCCCCCCGCGATACCCTTCACCCGTCCGCACCGCATAACGACCCGTGAGCAAAGCGATGCGGGAGACGACACAGGAGTATTCCACGTTGAAGTTCGTGAGTCGGATCCCCTCTGCCGCGATGCGATCGATGTTCGGCGTGGGGACGCCGCGGACTCCGCCGTAGGAGCTCACCTCTCCGATCCCCAGATTGTCCGGGAACATCAGCACGATGTTGGGACGTTTCTGAGCGTTCCTCGCCGCGTCCTGCGCCTGTGCGGCGGCGCACGAGATCAGGGAGGCGAGCAAAAGAACAACCGTCACGTGGCGGCGCCGTGGGAGTGGTCGGAAGCGGGCGGGCGAAGCACCTGGCTGTGTCATGACGGGCATTGCCTCCGATGTCGGATGAATGGGGTCGGAGCTTCCACACCCGACTGACGACTGTAAGCTCCACTTCTGCTCGCGCAGTCTACTGGATTACCCCAGGTCTTCGCAGTCGTTCGAGCTCTTCGGAGCTCGTGCCGCCGCTACGGTGTCTCCCGTATCCCGGGCACTCGCCGTTCTCCACGTCGTTGGATTCCCGGGATGACGTTCCGAAGATCACGGTTTGAGTCGTCGACCGATTCCATACCGTTGCTGACGTTGCTTCCTGGTACGCTTCGCGGTAGAAGGCTTCCATGAGAACGGTGAGCGCCCAACCGCGAAAAGGAGAGGAGCGGGAAAGGACGGTCCTCGACGACTTGAGTCTCCTCGTCTACATCGCGAAGGTCGGACTCAACTACGTGCTCGTGGGACGGCACATTCGAAGGAAGTTTCGCGAGCTCCAGCGCACCGGGGGCAAGTTCTACGTGGACGAGTCTCCCGAGCCGCGGCCGAGGGGCTGACGGTGAGCTTCCGCCTCCGCGACGACATACCCCGGGGGACGACCTTCGCCTACCGGAGACCGCCCCGCTCGGGAAACGAGATCAACGGGCTCGGCGAGAGGGCCTTCCGGCGCGCCGCGCACGTCTTTCACAACGATGGCTCGGACTCTCTTCCCTGGGACGGCCTCGATCGCCTGTTCTCCTATGTCAACAGCTGGAAGTCCGTCCTCTACATCATGAAGAACATCTGGAATCTGCGAAGATCGACGGGACCGGCGGCTCCCATCCAGAAAGAAGTGTCCGACCCGGTCGCCATGACCCGGGAGGTGAAGGCTCGCGCCCGGGCGCTCGGTGCCGACCTGGTGGGCATCACCACCCTTTCTCCCGGGCACGTCTACGCGGGTCATGAGGTCACCTACCGGTACGCGATCTCGATCGGCGTGCGGATGAACCGGGCGCGAATGAAGAACGTCCCGGACGACACCTCGGCGGGAGAGGTGATGCGAGTCTACGCGCGGATCGGAGAGATCGCGTCCAACCTCTCGGAGGAGATCCGCCGGATGGGATGGCCCGCCCGCGCGTACGGAAACCCGAACAGCGGCGACCTGCTACAGATACCGATCGCCATCGACTGCGGTCTCGGCGAGCTCGGCAAACACGGCTCTCTCATCTCGCGCGATCACGGCTCCAACTTCCGTCTGGGATGCGTCGTCACCGATCTGCCGCTCGAGGTCGTGGACGCGCCCGTCGACATCGGAGTCGACGATCTCTGCTCGAAATGCACCGCCTGCGTCCGGGCCTGCCCGGTCGACGCCATCTACGACCAGAAGCAGTGGGTGCGCGGCGCCGAGAAATGGTACGTCGATTTCGACAAGTGCATCTACTACTTCTGCGAGACCAGCGGCTGCGCCATCTGCATCGAGGTCTGCCCCTGGAGCGAGGAGGGAGCAGGTCCCTGGCTCTCGGAGAAGCTCCTCTCCAAGCGAGAGCTCGCCCGAGAGATTCCCGAAGTCCGATGACGAGGAAGTCGGGTTAATTCGCGCGAACTCGAAGCATCACGACGCCGTGGGGAGGCACCTTCGCGCGAAACCTCTCGTCGAAGTGTTTGCCTTCGTCGGTGTGGACGCCGAGGCTCTGGTGCTTCCAGAGATCCCGCACCTCGGCGGGTCCGGGAGGAAGCTCGAGGCTCGACCACCGCACGTAGAGCTCCAGTTCTTCCTCGCTGAGATTCAGAAGCGCGACGGCGCGCGAGCCGTCTGCAAGCGGCTTCATCCACACCTGTCCTCCGTAGCCCCGGTCGATCACGATCCTGCCCTGTGCCCCGAGAGGATCCTGGTCGACCGCGATCACTGCCGGGTTCAGAAGGATCTCCCGAATCTCCTCGGTCATGGAGCGGACGTCGTTTCCCGCCATCAAGGGGGCCGCCATCATCGCCCAGAGCGAGAAGTGGGATTTGTACTCTTCGACCGTCATTCCACCATTTCCCACTTCGAGCATGTCGGGATCGTTCCAGTGGCCGGGCCCGGCGGCGGCATGGTGAGGGGCATTGGCATTCAGGATCCAGACGACGCTCTCCCACTTGTCCTGAATGTCCGCGGTGACCCGCCATAGCTGACCGATGCCGGCTGCCCACTTCCAGGGGTCGTTTCGTCCCCACTCGCAGATGCTGAGGACGATGGGCCGGCCGGTCGCGTCGAGCGCGTCCCGGAAGATCCGGTACCTCATGGGAGCGTCCAGATCGTCGGCGTGGCACCAGTCGACCTTGACGTAGTCCACGCCCCACGCGGCGTAGGTTTTCGCGTCGAGCTTCTCGTATCCGTACGAGCCCGGTCGTCCCTGGCACGTCTCGGGCCCCACGTCGGTGTAGAGGCCGAATCGGAAGCCGCGCTCGTGAACGTAGTCGGCAACGGCTTTCATGCCGCCGGGAAAGCGCGTCGGGTCCGGGAGAATCCGCCCTTCGCCATCACGTGCGGTCTGCCAGCAATCGTCGATGACGACGTACCGGTAGCCGGCGTCGCGCATGCCGTTTGCCACCATGGCGTCGGTCACCTCGCGGATGAGGGTCTCGCTCACTTCGCAGCCGAACTTGTTCCAGGTGTTGAACCCCATGGGGGGAGTGGGTGCGAGCGAAGCGGCGAGCGCGAGCGGCAGGACGGACACAATGCCCAGCATCATGCAAGATTGTAAGGCCGAGCTGCGAGAACGGGGGGAACGAAAATGAGCCGGGCGCAGTTGAGCGCCCGGCGGGCTTCTCGCTGGAGAACTTAGTTAGCGGGAATGAGCACGGTGTCGATTACGTGGATGACGCCGTTCGAAGTGATGATATCGGCCTTGGTGACCATCGCACCATTGATGTGAACGCCGTTCATCGTGTCGATCTTGACATTCTGCCCTTCCACCGTCTTGGCGGAGGTCAGATTCATGACGTCCGCGGCCATGACCTTACCGGGAACGACGTGATAGGTGAGGATCTTGGCAAGCTTCGCTTTGTCCTTCAGGAGGCCGTCGAGCGTCCCCGCGGGAAGCTTCGCGAAAGCCGCGTCCGTGGGCGCGAAGAGCGTGAACGGGCCGTTCCCCTTCAGAGTCTCGACGAGCCCGGCGGCCTGGACGGCCTTGACGAGCGTGGTGAACTGGCCGTTGGCAACCGCGGTGTCGACGATGTCCATGGACTTCGCGTCTTCGGCGGAGACCAGGCTCACGGAGAGCGCCATCGCGGTAATGGTAGCAAAAATAGCTGATTTCATTGGACTTGTTTCCTTTCGTTCGGTTCTATTGAGTTGAGTGTATGTGAACATCCCAAGACTAGCTCGACGTCCGCGTATTGTCAACTATTGTTCTAAGATTATCTTTAGACACTCTATATAGCGTACAAACTACTGCGTGGTAACGGTTTCTGGGCCTTGGCGGTGCCGGAGGCGTCCGCTCTATGCGCCGGAAAGCGCCACGAGGGACCCCAGTCCGGCGGGAGTCGCGAGTCGAGAGCGCCTATCGCGGTCGGGCAGACTCTCGAAAAAACGCCCGCTTCCCAACCCCCACGTCAGTTGCTATCATTTTTCTACATCACGATCAGCCGAATCTCGCCGTCCCTGAGAGGGACGGTATCTCTTCGTTCCGGCGCGGACGTTCGACGCGCGTCTCGAGCCTCGAAATAGGAGTTTCGCCCTGGAAACGATGACCGAAGAGCTTTCGCTCGATGCCGTCTCACCGGCGTTGAAAGCCTGCTCTTTGTTCCAGGCGCTGAAGGACGAGCACTTCTCGCAAATCCTGAAGATCGCCGAGCCCGTCCGCTTCCCCGCGGAAGAAGTCATCGTGGATGAAGGAACGGCGGCGGATGCCTTCTACGTCATTCTGGAAGGCGAAGCCTCGATCCGTCTCAAGAGCCCTGCGGGAGATTCCGTCGAGCTCGGTCGTGTCCCCAAGGGCGCTACGTTCGGAGAGATGGGACTGCTCCTGGGAAAGACCCGGACGGCTTCCGTGGTGGCGGTGACCGACCTCCAGGCGCTCAAGTTCAGCAACAAGGCGTTCGACACGATGTTCCAGAAGATCCCGAAATTCGGTCTCGGGCTCTCGCAGGGACTCGCGCATCGTCTCGACGAGGTGTCGGGCCACATTCCCCTCCCCAAGTACGACGCGCGCAAGGGAATTCCCGAGACCGACGTCCTCAAGTTCGTGCACCCGAGCCAGCAATGTCTCGTGAACCAGCGCGAGGTGGGAGGCCATACCAGGACCTTCGCCCGCGGCCTGAAGTCGGCGCTGCGCGAAGATCCCGACGTGGTCATGGTAGGAGAGATGCGGGATCTCGAGACCATCGCTCTCGCTCTCGAGACCGCCAACACCGGCCACCTGGTATTCGCGACGCTCCATACGAACTCCGCGGTGAGCACCATCGACCGCATCGTCGATCAGTTCCCCGCCCACGAGCAGGCGCAGATTCGAAGCGTTCTCGCCGACGTGCTGAGGGGAATGGTGACCCAGACCCTCATCAAGAAGAAAGAGGGAGGCCGCCTCGCGGCGCTCGAGATCATGGTGGTGAACCACGCCATCGCGAACTTGATCCGCGAGGCCAAGACCGTCCAGATCCCGAGTATCATTCAGACCAACCGCGCTTCCGGCATGCAGCTTCTCAACGACGTCCTCTCCGAAATGGTGGAGACCCGCAAGATCGAGCTCAGTGAGGCGCTCGCGAACGCCGTCGACAAGAAGGATCTCGAGAAGCGGTTCCGTAACGGCCTGACCATTGCCTCCGACCCCGCGGGGGATCGGTTCCGGGTGATGGAGGTGAAGCCCAACTCACCATCGTTCTTCGCCGGCTTGCGGCGCGGCTCGTCGATCTTCGAGATCGACGGGCGCCCCGCCACCCACTATTCTCTCGACGAAGCCCGCCGGGCCTTGCGCTCGGACGGAAACCATCCACTCACCGTGGCCGACGGCTCGGGTAAGAAGCTCAAAGTGACGATGGAGCTTCCCAGCATGATCTGACGTTTCTCCCCTGGCGATGATTGCCGGGCGGGGCGCCCTCCTCCCCCCCAACCCCTGGATGAGGCGCCCCGCTTTTTTTTGAGGAGAGTCCTTATGAGAAGAAAGAGCGTCTCGTGGACGTCGATTCTGATCCTGTTGACGGGCTCCATCGCCGCCGCTCGTCAGATGTCCCGGATTGCTGGCGAGGCGGAGCCGCCCTCGACGAGAACCGGGCTCTCGGTGGAGGAAGCCTACCGGGCCATTCCCCATCGGCGAACGGAGTTCCGTTTCGACCGGAGCCCCATCCCCTCACCCGAGCGGGATTATCTGAGCACGATGTTCAATCTCATCGACCGGGGAGTCGTCCTTCGCGTCTCGGCGTTGCGGAGCTTCACCGAGGGCGGTCCCGACCGCGATTCTCTTCTCGCGGATATCTCACGCCTCGCCGATTTGGTCGAAAACGAAATCACCCCACCCGAGAGCCTTCGCGACTACCATGCGGAGGTGGTCACCGCCTTGAAGAACCAGAGAGAGCTGTTCACCCAATGGCGGCGGGAAGGTGAAAGCTTCCAATACGGCGATGGGCAACGTCTCGGGCAAAGTCCGCTCGTCCAGGCGAGCTCTCGGGCGCTCCGCGCCGCCTATGGAATCCTCATGAAACGCTATGGTTCGCGTGAGGACCGCGAGAACCAGAACGCGTTTTTCGACTACCACTGCGCGCTCGATTTCCTTTGAGACGGCGGGAGTTGTGGTTCTCCAGCTCTTTGCGGCGCTGCTACTCCTGGCCCCGCCCCAGCCCGCCGAGCTAGGGCCAGCCGCCACCCTTCCCTGGCTCATTCTGCGTCCCGACAAGGACGCGCGCTCCGTCGAGATGGCGCGCTTCGACGAGCAGATGGACGAGCACCTCGTCGACCGGCTCAACGAGACTCCCGAGCTTCGAGAGCGGGTAAAGGTCTCGGGAGGACCCATCGCATCCATGCTGGAGTCGGGCGCCGCCTTTGCCTCGCTGCACTTCGACCCGACGAAACCGATGAGATTCACCCCGGAGGAGGAGCGCGCGATCGAGGAGTATCTCGTGCGCGGAGGTTTCCTGCTTCTCATCGAAGACAACTACCCGTACCACGAACGACAGTACCGAGCGCAGGTCGAAGGAACCCTGTTCGATTTCTTCTCCCGGGAGCTTCCCCGGCGCAATCGTGACTTCTCCGTCGCGAAAGCGGAGACGGACCATCCGATCTTCACCGAGCACTATCCCATCGAGATCCCGCCGTTCATCCGCCGGGAAATGAACGAGAACCCCAACTATCGAGGAGAGACTCTGTTCCTGTACAAAGGGAGGCTGGCCGGCTATACCCTGTCGCTCTACGGGTTCCACGACGACAACGGCCACGTCCCTCTCCGCCCGCCGTACCGTCCCTACGATCTGCTCATCACCGGGCAGGAGCTCCTGGTCAACATCTACCTCTACTCGTCGCAACACTGAGGCAGGCGCAGGAATCCGCGCACATTGCCGCCCGGCGCGCGAGAAAGTACCCTCTTGACGGAGGTTTTGCACGAAACGCTGGGCGCTCCCCCTGTTTGGCATCGTCCTCGGCTCGTTCGTCGCCGCCGGATCGAGCGCTGGTCAGGCCGTCGACGACCAACGCGTGCAACGTGTTCTCGAGCACGCTTTTTTATGTGGCAATCTCGCAGGGGCCCTCAATCCTTGCCTGAATATCACCCTCAAGTGCAGAATCTCCTCATCAGGTGTTGAAGCGCCTGATTATTGCTTCAAGGCGTGGGCCCGCGACTTCCTTCGTTTCGCTTCCTTCCCGCGTAAAGCATTTCTCCCCAAGATAGCTGACCTGAATCTGTGAGGGCACTTCGATTCGCAGAACAGTCAGACCCTTGTACGTAACCGGATCGAACCTGCTAAGTACGTCGGTTTTTAGCACCGCGGAGAGTTCAGTGTTCCCCAACTTCTGTGCAAGCAACTTTACATACTCATCGAGCGTGCTTTTCCGGATTGCTGCCTCACGATCGATTCCAACGACCCAGTGACCACCTACTTGCAGAGGCGTGACTCTATCTAATTGCTCGATTCGATCCGCATCAGCTTGTTTGTCGGCCACTCCAATATGGAGAAACCCGCTAGAGCGTGGTCCGAGATTTGCTATCCCGCATATTGTTGCAGCGAGTCGATGGATCAGGGACTCGTCATAGTCACGACTTGTGTCAAGTCAAGGAGACCTTGCTTCATCTCGTACCTTGTCGTTTCAATGCGCGAGCGGCGAAGCGAGTTCTCGAAATCCAATGACAATCCGGGACCGTGACCGAGATCGGGCGGTTCTTTCTCCAGAAAGTACCCTTGGATCAAGCCCAAGATGACGTCGATATTCCTTTGTCGGTCTTCCTGCGTCGTATAGTGTCGGGCAGTTTCCAATTTGGCATCGACTCCACGGAGGGCTCGCAGTATGCGATCTGGCTCGCCGGGTGACTTCTGCTGACGCACGATCAGGTCGAATAAGGCCATGAAGATGGCATAGAACGGCGTCTTGATGGAGCTTGCTGTTCCGTTCCCGGTGACTATCCGTCGCAGAGCACCCGGGTCAGGATCCGCCGCCTGTACTGTGGTGTCGAGTATGGAAAACACTCCCTTCAGATTGGATGCTAGCTTCGCTTCCCCATACGCAGATAGGGATGCGGATACCTCGGCTGATATGGGCGCCGTTGGGTCGTAAAGCTCATCCAACAATTCTTTGCTTCTCGCCAAGGGTCGCCCTAGCAAAACGCTCGCAGCAATGTCAGCGATGAGATCTTCATCATCACTCTCGCGAAGCTGACGAGATGACAGGACTCCATTCCTGCACCAGAAAGTTTGTTCAGCTTGGATTCCATATCCTTGAGGCGTGGTTTTGGACTCGATACTAATCTCCGGCATTTTTGCCAGTTCCAAGAGGTCTCCCGAAACGTCTCCGCGTAATTCCGCCGCGAGCTGACGAACGAGATCTGCGAAACTGGACACTACTCCCGCTTGTCGTTTCTCTTGACTGCTCAGCCGGCGTCCGCTCGAATTGATTCGGCCAAAAACTTCATTCACCGCATCCTCAGAGAATCCGGGAAGTATGGTTACGGCAAGCTGGTAGTCAAGAAGGTCTGCACATCGTTTCTGATCCAATTTGACGATATCGCCGGTCGCCGGAATAAAGAGCCTCGCTTCCGCAGCCTGCCTTGCGCGACTAAATTCATCGAGATCGAAGTATTCCGCGTGAACTGGGTATGCAGTTTCGATGAAGGTGAAGATCGCATTCAGACGTTGCATTCCATCGATGATTTCGTACTTGATACCGTCGTCGCGGCCAGGTCGTTCTGCCAGCAGAATCAAGGGGATCGGATACCCATTCAGCGCACTATCGATGAGAGCTTGCTTCTCACCGAGGGTCCAAACCAATTTGCGCTGATATCTGCGATTCACCAAGAATTGCCCATCTCTGAAGCTTCGATAGGCCTCCTGTATGCTCATTCCTCTCGGAGTGATCGACATGTTGTTTTCAACCCTCTCTAGTCTTCACAGATTCGGTTCGCTTTGGACCCTACTGGGGTGTGCTTTCGGTTCTATGCGCCGCTGGGCTTTTCCCGCCGCCAATTCTTTCTGAGAGGATATCGCGGCACTGGGGGCCGGGCGAGTCTATTAGGTACTTGTTTTCGTTCGAATGAAGACGGCGACGGACAGGTGGGTACCTCGGAGGTCCAATCGGGCAATCATTCATTTGCTCTTGAGACGTCCTCTAAGAGAACAAGTCCAGGCTGTCTCTGATGAGCGCCCTGGCCCACACGTTTCGATAAGCTTCCGCGCAGAGCTTTTGCAGGTAGAGATCTCGTGTGGAGCGCCGGTATTCCACCTCGAGCGCCTGGCGTTCGACGGCGTTCGGACATTGCGCGATGACTGCCTCGAGGACGGTGCGCTCGCCCGCCGGAAGGCGGGAGAGCCAGTGCTCCCGGAGCTCGTCCCCGACCGGGAGAGGTTCGAGATCTGGGCCCCAGGCGACCAGCCCTGCCTCGGTCGCCTGAATCGACTCCCCCTCACGCGAGATGAGCGGTGGTGTCGACCTTCACTTCGATACCACGCACCGGATTCTCGACGACGGGATCCACCTCGCGAAACGATACGACGACGGACAGGTCGACATTCCAGGGATGCGTGAAGGGGGCATCACCGCGACGTTCTTCGCCTCGAACCCCAATTCGCGGAAGCGAAACTGCTAGAATCAGTTCACCATGGCGCGCTTGTGGGCCGACACGGATGAGGACACCGAAGCGGAGATGATCCGTTTGCTTCGCGAGTCTCCCGGTTGGAAGCGCCTCGCCCTCGCAAGCTCTCTTTCGTCGACGGTCATCGAGCTGTCGCGGGACGCGGTCCGTCGCGCCCATCCCGGTCTCTCCGAGTCGGAGATTCGACTCCGATGGATTGGAGCCCACTACGGTTCCGTCCTGGAACGGGAGTTGCGGGAGTATCTCGGAATCGGCGACTAACACCATGGACGCGCTGCTCGCGGCAGCATTGACGCCTCTCATCGAGACTTTCCGTGACATGGGAATCGAGTATCAGATTGGGGGTTCCATCGCAAGCTCGTTTCACGGAGTTCCGCGCGCCAGCCTCGACGTCGACATACTCGCCTCCATTTCGCCGGAGCAGATCGACCCACTCGTCGAAAGATTGAAGGGGAGCTACTACGTGGCCACCGGCCGAGCCCGAGACTCGGTCGTGCGAGGGACGTCGTTCAACGTGATTCACCTCGAGAGCATGACGAAGATTGACGTATTCGTCGCACGGTCCGACCGCTTTCGCCTCGAGTCCCTTCGGAGAAGCATCCCCGCTGTGCTCGCGGAGGATTCCGCTCCGGTGTTCATGACCAGCGCCGAAGACATCGTGCTTCACAAGCTCGCATGGTTTCGAAAGACGGGGGAGACTTCCACTCAGCAATGGAACGACGTGATCGGCGTCATCAAAATACGGGGACCGGCGCTTGATCGAAGTTACCTCGAAAAATGGGCTGGGGAGCTCGCGGTGACGGAGCTCCTGGCTCGGGCCTTGAGGGAAGCCGGCTCGGAATAGGCCCTTCGTCAGCTCTGAGGCGTGCCGTCGAGCAGCGGCTCGCAGGCGAGCGTCTCGGGGCCGTTCTCGGTGCAGATGGAGTAGCGTACGAGCTTTCCCTGCGTCTGGCCGGCCCAGCCCGTCTCCTCGTCGTCCTCACCGTAGAGGGCGACTCCCGCGTACTCGCCGCCGCGGTCCAGGATATAGAAGCTGAGGTTGAAGTTCGGATCTCCGTTGGGCTTCCGGAGGCGTCTCTCGATGGTCGCGGCGCGCACCCGGCGCAGCGCTTCCATCCCCGCGTCTTTGGGATGCATCCCGCGCCTCATGCTCTCCACGATGAGATACGAGCAGAGCCCGTAGAGGTTCGCTTCGCCCCGCCCGGTCGAGCCCGCGGCCCCGATCTCGCCATCGACGTAAAGTCCCGCTCCGAGAATGGGCGAATCGCCGACGCGCCCGGGGATCTTCCAGGCGAGACCGCTGGTCGTGGTCACCCCCGCGATCTCGCCGCTCGGAGACAGCCCGTCGCAGTTGATGGTGCCGTGGAGGCGACGGCTCCTCAGGATGCCGGCGGCGACGAGCTCTTTCGCGACTCTCCGGTCGGCGCTCGATCGTTTGTCGGGATCGAGATAGTGGTGAGGGTCGGTGCGCCGCTTCCATTCGAGCCAGGCTTTTCGCGAATACTTGGTGTTGAGGTCGTCCTCGATCTCGAATCCCAGGTTCCGGGCGAAGCTCTGCGCTCCCGCGCCCACGAGGAGATGGTGGTCGGTTTGCTCCATCACCTCCCGGGCGACACCGGAGGGAGTGCGCACTCCTTCGAGAGCGGCGACGCCTCCGGCGCGCTTTTTCGGGCCGTGCATACAGCAGGAGTCGAGCTGGACGACACCTTCCGCGTTGGGAAGACCGCCATAGCCGACGCTCGACTCTTCGGGGTCGAGCTCGACGATGTTGACACCCGCGATGAGCGCGTCGAGCACGTCGGTCCCCGAGGTCATCAGCGAAAATGCCGTCTCGAGGCAGGTCGCCCGACCGCCGTTCTTGTAGTAGTTACCGTTCGGCGCCGAGATGACGAGGGGCTTCGCGGTGCGGGGAATGAGCATCGTGGGCGCCCGGAATGCCGTCACCGCCGCGCCCGCCCCGACGAACTCACGCCGGCTCCAGGTTCGCGCTCGCGTCATGAAGGGATCCTAGCGCAGGTTCGACCTCTCGTGGCTTTCGCGGGAATACCTCTCGGCACCTATCCGACCCTCGCCCCCGACGAGCCCGCGGGCTATACTCGTGGTTTTGAAATGAAAGAGCCCTTTCGCGAGTCCATGGCTCGCCTCGAAGAAGAGCACTGGTGGTTCCGAGCGCGACGCGAGATCCTCGACCGGGCGGTCGAGCGGTTCGTCGGCGAGACCGGCCTCGCCTTGACCGTCGGTGTGGGCGCGACCCGTGAGGCGGAGATGCTCGCCAGGAGGAGCCGCCTCATCGCCATCGATCGGGCGCCCATCAACCCCCGATGCACGTCGTTCGCCCTCGCGACCCGGGCCGATGCGCTCGCCCTCCCCTTCGCCGACGAGGTGTTCGACGCCGTCTTCATCTTCGACGTGCTGGAGCATATCGAAGACGAAGCTCGGGTTCTCGGAGAGATTCGACGAGTGCTGCGACCGGGCGCCAGGCTCTTGATGACGGTTCCCGCCTTCATGTTTCTCTTCGGTCTCCAGGACGAGGTCAGCGAGCACAAGAGGCGCTACCGGCGGAGACCGCTCGCCGAGCTCCTGCGTCGATCGGGGTTCGAAGTGGACTACAACACCTATTTCAACACCCTGCTGTTTCCGCCCATCGCGGCGGTACGCCTCCTCCGCCGCGTCTTTCCCAAAAACAGCGCGAACCCCGAGGCCGGCGTCGAGCGACTTCGACCTTCGTCTTCCCGAGGCCGTCGAGAAGGTTCTAGAGAGCCTCTTTTCCGCCGAGCGTCACGCCATCGGCGTCGCGACGCTACCCTTCGGCATCTCGATTCTCTGCGCGGCACGGCGCGCCTCTTCCTGATCCCGAATCGATGAAATTCGAAGACGAAGTACGGAGACGGCGAACCTTCGCCATCATTTCCCATCCCGACGCCGGAAAGACGACCCTGACCGAGAAGCTCCTTCTCTACGCCCGCGCCATCCACCTCGCCGGCTCGGTCAAGTCGAAGCGGGAGTCGCGCCGGACGATCTCCGACTGGATGAAGATCGAGCAGGAGCGCGGGATCTCGGTGACGTCCTCGGTGCTCCAGTTCGAGTACCAAGGCAGGGCGTTGAACCTCGTCGACACACCCGGCCACGCGGATTTCTCCGAGGACACCTTCCGGACGCTCGCCGCGGTGGACTCCGCGGTGATGCTCATGGACCACGCGAAGGGCGTCGAGCCGAGGACGCGGAAGCTCTTCGAGGTCTGCCGCATGCGGATGCTGCCCGTCATCACCTTCATGAACAAGCTCGACCGCCACGGCCTTCATCCCCTCGAGCTCGTCGACCAGGTGCGCAACACGCTCGACCTCCAGGTAGCGCCCCTCAACTGGCCCCTGGGGATGGGCCACGAGTTCAAGGGCGTGGTGGACGTGAAAACTCGGGAGCTCATCCTCTACGACCCCACCGCCGGACGAAGGGGGACGGAGATCGTGAGCTCGGAGAGACGACCCTGGTCGGAAGCGGATTCGGTCCTCGGAACCGCGGCTTACGATCGCATCGCGGAGGAGCTGGAGCTCATCGAGCATGCCGGGGATCCCTACACCCAGGAGAGCTTTCTGAGCGGCGACGTGAGCCCACTCTTCTGGGGCTCGGCGATGAGCAACTTCGGCGTGGAGGAGCTCCTTTCTTTCCTTGCTCGGCACGCCGCCGCCCCCGCACCGCGAGAGACCGAAGCCCACGAGAACATCCGTCCCGAGGAGCAACGATTCACCGGATTCATCTTCAAGATCCAGGCGAACATGAACCCGAGGCATCGCGACGGCATCGCCTTCATGCGGGTCGTGAGCGGGAAGTTCGAGCGGGGAATGGACTGTGTCATCGGCCGCTCGGGAGACGTGCTCCGGCTCTCGAAGCCCCATACGTTTCTCGGGGACGAGCGCTCGCTGGTGGAGGAAGCCTGGCCGGGCGACATCGTCGGTCTCTACAACACCGGGAAGCTTCGCGTCGGCGATACCCTCTCCAACGACGGTCCCATCAAGTTCGCCGGCATTCCCCGCTTCGCCCCCGAGCACTTCATGACCGCCCGGCTCGAGGACCCGTTGAAGCGGAAGGCCCTCGACTCCGGCCTCGAGCAGCTCGCACAGGAAGGCGTCATCCAGCTGTTCTTCTCGCCCGGTCGAGGCCGGCAGAACCCGTATCTCGGCGCCGTCGGTCTACTCCAGTTCGAGGTCCTCAAAGAACGGCTGAAAAACGAGTACAAGATCTCGGTCGAGTTCTCGAAGACGAAGTACAACCGGGCGCGCTGGATTGGAGGCCCTCCCGAGGCGCTCGAGTGGCTCCGATCTACCCACGGGTACCTTCTTCTCGAGGATCGCCACGGACAACCGGTGGTGCTCACCGATTCCGATTGGAACCTGCACTACGCGCTCGAGAAGGCCCCCGGCCTCCTCCTGTTCGACGTCGAGCCGCTCTAGTGGGCTGTAACAGCTATTTGGTGCGCAAATCGCGAGGTCATTTTGTGTGCTGGCAAGGCGCGATGACGACGACATATCTGGATATTTCCAGGAATCGCAACGCCGCCAGCGCGCAAAAGGGCCAGGGCCCGCGATTTTGGCGCGAAATAGCTGTTACAGGCCACTAGGCGCCAGGGTCACGATCGAGACCTCGAAAGGCCGCGCGGATGCGGGAGGTGGTCACCTCCACAAGCCATGCCAGCGCGCGGGACCCCGCGGCTCCATTTCGGAGTCGGGGCGAGACCGCCTGGCGTATCGAGGTGCAATGGCCCTCGGGCGTTCGCAATCAGACTGACGAGCCGCGGTCGCGGGCTCTTCGCCTGACGCTTCTCGCCAGGTGCTCAATATTTTGGTTGACTTTGCGTTTGACGCGAGTCTATACCGGCGTCGTTCGGACGTGTTTGTCTTCCCCGCGCTCGTCGATGTGAACTCGATTTCACGACAAGTCCAAAAAGGAGGCATGGTCATGTCGCTCCCACTCCGTTCGACTTTCGCGTTGTTGTCCGCGTTGGTCGTCGCAGGAAGCCTCGAAGCCGGTCCGTCGGAGACCGCCGGCGAGTGGCGGTACTTCGGCGGCGACAGAGCCTTCACCCGGTACTCGCCGCTGGACCAAATCGACAGGGACAACGTGAGTCGCCTGAGGATCGTGTGGCGTCAGCCGGCAGTCGATCCCAAGTTCAAAGAGCACTATCCGAAGCTCTTCGTCTCGGGCAATTTCCGCTCGACGCCCATCATGGTTGATGGGACGGTCTACGCGCCGAACGGGGTCGGCCTGGTGAGAGCGCTCAATCCCGCCACGGGAGAAACAATCTGGGAACAAAAACCCTTCGAGCCCACGCTCGATGAAGCGAACGGACGGAGCCCGCGAGGGATCGACTACTGGCGAGACGGATCCAAGTCCCGCTTGTTCCTGGCGCGACAAGAATACCTGTACTCGATCGACGCAAAGACCGGCGAGCTCGATCCCGACTTCGGGCAGGGAGGAAGGGTGAGCCTGCATTGGGACGATCCCATGGCGGGCCGCTACAACTGGACCGCGGGTCCCATCGTCGTTCGCGGCGTCGTGGTGGTGGCGGGCAACACCGGAGGGGCCGGTGACGGTGGCGTCAAGCGCGAAGCCGTCCGGGAAGACCTGAGAGGCTTCGACGCCAGGACGGGCCGCCTCCTGTGGACGTTTCACGTGGTACCGCAGAAGGGCGAGTTCGGCAACGACACCTGGGGAGAGGACTCGTGGTCGTACTCCGGCGATCTGGGCTCGTGGTGCTGCGTTAGCGCCGACGAGGAGCTCGGCTACGTGTATGTGCCGCTTTCCGCGCCCACCGCCGCCTATTACGGAGGTCACCGGCCGGGAGAGAACCTGTTCTCGAACAGCCTCGTCGCTCTCGAAGCGAGGACGGGCAAGCGAGTCTGGCATTTCCAGATGGTTCATCATGACGTCTGGGAGTACGACACCGTGGGTCCGGCTACTCTCGGGGAAATCACGGTGGACGGAAAGCGGATCAAGGCGGTGATGCAGCCGAGCAAGACCGGCTTTCTCTATGTTTTCGATCGAACGAATGGCACGCCCGTATGGCCGATCGAAGAGCGCCCGGTGCCGAGCTCGCCCATCAACAGTGAATCGCTGTCGCCGACGCAGCCGTTTCCGACCAAGCCTCCGGCTTTCGAGCGCCAGGGCTTCACCGAGGACGATCTCATCGACTTCACACCCGAGCTTCGAGCCAAGGCGCGGGAGTTGGCGAAATCGATGGTGCTGGGACCGCTCTTCACTCCACCTACCATCAAGAGCGAAGGTGCCGCGGGAACGGTGGGAACCATCGCGAATCCCGGATGGTGGGGAGGGGGAAACTGGAATACCGGCGCCTTCGACCCGGAGACGAGCATGTATTACGCGGTCTCGCACACGTGGCCCGCCGTGTATCACCTCTCGAAGCCCAGCCAGAGCAATGCAACGCTGGACTACGCCGTCCTGGGGAAGATGGATGACGATAATCCAACCCTCGATGGGCTACCGATCGTGAAGCCCCCCTACGGGCGGATCACGGCCATCGACATGAACCGCGGTGAGCAGGTCTGGATGAAGGCGAATGGCGACGGTCCTCGGGACCATCCGCTGTTGAAGGATCTGAACCTGCCTCCGCTCGGCATCGCCGGGAGGCCGGCGCCTCTCCTGACGAAGACCCTCCTCTTTCTCGGCGAGGGGGGCGACTCCATTCCCGGCATCAAGGACGGGATGTGGGGAAGGAAGTTTCGCGCGTACGACAAGCGCACCGGTGATGTCGTGTGGCAAACGGAGCTGGATGCCGGCACCACCGGTGCTCCGGTGACCTACTCATTTGAGGGAAAGCAGTACATCGTCGTAGCCATCGGAGGAAAAGAGTATCCGCCCGAGTGGGTTGCTTTTGCGCTTCCCTGAATGAGACAAGCTCTCACCCCGATCCAGAGCGCCCGAGCGCCCCTGCTCTTACAGCCCTCTAGAATGAGGGCGGCGAGCAGGAGCTCACGATCTCGCAAACCTCTTCACCGGTGTTGCGAAAGCGATGGGGGATGCGGCTGTTGAAGTAGTAGGCGTCGCCGACCTCGAGGATGAACCGCCGGCTTCCCACCGTCAGCTCGAGTTGACCACGGATGACGACACCACCTTCCTCCGAGTCGTGGCGCAGCATGTCCTCGCCGGAGTCCGCACCCGGCTCATAACGCTCGTGAAGAATCTGTATCGCCCGACCGTGGGTGTCCAGTCCCACCTGGCGGTACGACAGGCCGTCGCGTCCAATCTCGACCAACTCGTCGGCCCGAAAGACAATCCTGTCTCCACTCGCAGCATTGTTGGTGAAGAAGTCCGCGAGGGTAAGGGGAAATCCCGCGAGTATTTTCTTGAGAGTAGCGACCGAGGGACTCGTGCGGGCGAGCTCGATCATCGAAATCAGGCCGTTGGCGACCCCGCTGCGGTGAGCGAGAGCGCGCTGGGACATCCCGTAGGACTCCCGGAGGGACCGAAGTCGCTCGCCGAGGTTGAAATCCGCGGGGACTTCCGTCCTCTCGGTCACGCGGCGTCGGGCCGAGGCCATGGGACGATGGGTGAGTTTCTTTTTCGCGGACGGACGTGCTCGTCGTTTCACGGTGCGTATTGTAGTGCGAGCCCTGGGCCTCGGGTCGTCCCGTCCCGCCCCACCGGGTCGTTTAGGACGGGCCCGGCCGCCGAGCACTGCTCAATATTTTGGTTGAAGTTCCAGTGCGCTCGATGTATGGGATGGGCCGGCACCGGTTGTCGTGGCTATCGAGCGCGGCACCGCCGCCCGAGTCAGGAGGGCATGATGGGCAGATCCCGTGACCAAGACCTGGGTATGAATCGCGCGATCTCGCGGCGCGATTTTCTCGACGGGATGGCTCTTGCCGTCACCGGATCCCTGGCTTATCCGTGGTTCGAGCCTTACGGGCGAGGTGTCGCGGAGAAAGGAGGCGGTGAATACCCACCGGCGCTCACCGGCATGCGGGGAAGCCATGATGGATCTTGGGAGGTCGCCCACCAGCTTCGTGACGGCAAGACCTGGGACGACGTCGCCGAGGACACCGGCGAGTCCTACGATCTCGTCGTGGTGGGAGGAGGCATCAGCGGACTGGCGGCGGCGTACTTCTTCCGCAAGGAAGCCGGACCGCGCTCGAGGGTCCTGGTCATCGAGAACCACGACGATTTCGGCGGCCACGCCAAGCGGAACGAGTTTCATCACGGCGACCGCCTCCTGATCGGCTACGGGGGTACCCAGTCCATCGACACCCCGTCGCGATATAGCGCCGAGGCGATGGGGCTGTTGCGCGATCTGGGCATCGAGGTGGAGAAGTTCTATCGAGCTTTCGATCAGAAGCTCTATGGCTCGCTTGCACTCGGCCCCGGGGTGTTCTTCGACAAGGAAACCTTCGGTGTCGACCGGCTGGTGGCCGGGGCCCGCAGTCCCTACGGCGCGGACGCGGAAGGCGAGCCCTGGTGGCGGGACTTTGCCGCGCGGGCGCCGTTTTCGGACGAGGCTCGGAAGGACTTCGTCCGGCTGTACGAGGAGCGCCGTGACTATATGCCGGATCTCGGACCCCGGGAGAAGCTCGCCCGGCTGAACGCCATCAGCTACCGACGGTTCCTCGTCGACTACGTCCAAGTCGACCCTGAGGTGATCGCCTACTTTCAGCAGCGCCCCCACGGACTGTGGGGCGTGGGAATCGACGCCCTGGCAGCCTCACGATGCCTCTACTATCCTGGCTTTCTGGGAATGGAGCTTCCGAGTCGCCACCATCAGCAGGATCCCTACATCTTCCACTTTCCCGATGGCAACGCGTCCATCGCGCGGCTGCTGGTGCGGAACATGATCCCGAATGTTGCACCCGGGAAGACGATGGAAGACGTCGTCACGGCGCCGTTCGACTACGGCCGCCTCGACGCGCAGGACTCGGCGGTTCGCATCCGACTGACGAGCACCGCGGTTCGGGTCCGTCATCGGGGCGACCCGTCGAGCGCCCACGAGGTGGACGTGACCTACGTGAAGGGAGGAAAGGCCCGAAAGGTCCGGGCGAGCCATTGCGTGCTCGCCTGCTACAACTCGGTGATTCCGCATCTCTGCCCCGAGATCGAGGACAAGCAGACGAAGGCGCTGGTGTTCGGAGTCAAGGTGCCGTTGGTCTACACCAACGTCTTGATTCGCGACTGGACGTCTTTCGAGAAGCTGGGCATCGAGAGTTTCTATGCTCCCAAGGCATATTTCTCGACTGCGAGTCTGGATTTCCCGGTGAGCTTGGGAGACTATCGCAACCCTCGGACACCCGCGGAGCCGATGGTCCTTCATCTCGTCCGCACGCCGTGTAGCCCGGGACTCCCGATGCGCGAGCAGCATCGGGCCGGCCGCTACGAGCTTCTCGACACGAGCTTCGAGACCTTCGAGCGCAACATCCGGGACCAGCTTGCCCGCGCGCTTTCGGGAGGAGGCTTCGATCCGGCCCGAGACATCGAGGCAATCACCGTCAATCGCTGGCCTCATGGCTACGCCTACGAGGGTGACCCGCTCACCGATCCGGTCTGGGAGAAGGAAGAGGACAAGCCCTGGGTGATCGGGCGTACGCCGTTCGGGCGCATCTCGATCGCGAACTCCGACGCGGCCCATCGCGCCTACACCGACGCGGCAATCGACCAAGCCTACCGCGCGGTGCAGGAGTGTCTGAGGGGCACGCGCAGGGAAGCCTGAGAAGTCGGATGATCGGATGCGGGGAACTGCCTGGTTGCCGGTCCTGCACGCTCTGATCCAGATGCCGTGCGAAATGCTCGCGGCGGCGCTCTGACGGCGATCGCGTTCCTGCTGACAGGACTTGACGTGTGACTCCCGTGAACAAAATACTGAGCAAAATGGGCTCACCATCGAGTTCTTGCTTGACATCCCATGGCACGAGGAGTTAAAAATTCCCTCAGAGGTACCACCTGGTGGTCCTAGGTCCGTAAGTTACTGAAAGGGAGCAGGTTAGTGGAAATGAGCTCGAGCGTGCCGGTGACCCCTTTGTCGCGACCCCAATCCCGGTCCGTCGCG
Source organism: uncultured Acidobacteriota bacterium (assembly GCA_963815675.1). Classification (GTDB taxonomy): domain Bacteria; phylum Acidobacteriota; class Vicinamibacteria; order Marinacidobacterales; family SMYC01; genus CAWFHP01. The sequence continues at coordinate 75,027 of CAWFHP010000011.1, forward strand.
GTCGCCGCCGGCACTCCTTGAAGACGTGATGGATCCAAGATTTTGGGCAAAGGCCCTGAGACCCGCGGGGAGCGGCCGCAAGCAAGCGCTCGGCTCCGCGCAGCCGCTCGCTTCCGCGCTCGCTCTCGCTTCGAGTCTCTGACGACCGGATGCCGCCTGTCGGGTTCCTCTGAACAAGGAGGCACTCATGGCAACCTCTCGGGCACTTCTCCGCTGCACCCTTCCGCTCGCTCTGGCTCTCGCAATCGGGTCCGCCGAAGCCCAGGTCACCAAGGGCGGCATTCGAGGCATCGTCAGGGACGAGACCGGCGCCGTCCTCGCCGGCGTGACCGTAGAGGCCACGAGTCCCGCCCGGATCGGCCAGCCCGCGGTCGAGGTAACCAACAAACAGGGCCTCTACCGCTTCGACGGATTTTCAGTGGGCGTCTACACCGTCACATTCAGCCTGTCCGGCTTCGCCACCATCCGGCGGGAGAACGTGCGCGTCGAAGTGGGCCGCTCCACTCAGCTCGATATGACCCTCAACCTGGCGGGCACGCAGGAGACGGTGACGGTCACCGCCGCCTCTCCCGTGGTCGATACCGTCCACGCCGACTACAGCACGAACTTCGCCCAGGAACTGGTCAAGAACGTGCCCACGACCCGCAACTCGTATTTCGACATCATCACCTCGGTGCCGGGAGTCAAGGCCGATCACGAGATCAACGTCTCGCGGTTCAGCATCTACGGGTCGAGCACCGACCAGAACGCCTACCAGATGGACGGGGTCGATGTCTCGGCTCCTTCGTACGGAGGTCCGTGGGACTACCCCAATTTCGACCTCATTCAGGAGGTCGAGGTACTGGGAGTGGGTGCGTCGGCGGAGTTCTCCGGGTTTCAGGGGGGCGTGGTCAATATCGTCACCAAGTCCGGCAGCAACCAGTGGCGGGGCGTCGGCAGCGCCTTTCTCGTCAACGACTGGATGGTGGGCAACAATACTCCCGACGAGCCCTACCCCGTGCGCACCGACTACGCGACCGACCTGACCTTCCAGCTCGGCGGGCCGATCATCCAGGATCGGTTGTGGGTGATCGGGCTCATCCAGAACGAGCGGTCCCGGGGCGTGCCGGTAGGCGTGGAGCTCACTCCCGACGTTCTGGGGGGCTCGGAGATCCGGACCTTCTTCAAGGTCAATGCGCAGCTCTCCCAGAACGACAACTTCGAGTTCTCGACCGATGACAATAACTTCGATACTCCCAACGCTCCCAGCCGCACCTCACCGCCCGAGACCACGACCCACGAGCACGGCCACAACCCGGTTCTGTCGGCGCGGTGGACCCACACTTTCTCCGACAGCACGTTGCTCGAGGTCAAGGGCGGAGGGATCTACATCCGTGACCGCGAGGACTCGCTCTACGACAACTTCGACACTTCGGGCCGCAGCGATCTCGGCACGGGATTCGACTCCGCCAACGCGATGGGGACGTGGCGCAGCCATCAGAGCAAGACCCAGGCCGCGGTGGCGCTGACCCACTATGCCGACGACTTCATCAAAGGCTCGCACGACTTCAAGTTCGGGGCCCAGTTGCTTCGCTCGCAAGATCTTTCCTACTGGAGCTACTTCAACAACGTCTTTTACTACGACTACAACGATGCGCCCTACTACGCGATGTTCAGCGACCCGTCCGCCTACGGCGCGACCATCGACAACACCGCTGTTTTCGCGAACGACAACTGGACCGTTTCCAGCCGCGTCGCGCTCAACCTGGGCGTTCGCTTCGATCACATGGTCGGAGGCGTCCCCGAGACGGCTCAGCTCGATCCTCACTTGAAGAGCGACACCGGGGTCACCTTCCCGGGACAGGCGGGGCTCATTCGCTTCAACAACGTCTCCCCCCGTGTCGGGATCTCGGTGCAGCTCGACTCGTCCGGCAAGACGGTAGCCAAGGCGAACTACGGGCGGTTCTACGGAAAGATACTCGGTAACTGGATCAGCCGCCTGTCGGACGGCAACACCAACACCGATGCATTTCTGTACAACGACACCACCGGGGCCTATGACATCCCGTTCTGGTCCTTCGATCCCAACATCAACATCGGCATCGATCCGAACCTCCAGAACCAGTACACCGACCAGATCTATTTCGGGCTGGAGCGGGAGCTGTCTCCGGATTTCGGTCTCGACGCCTCCTTCATCTACAAGAACGAAGCCAACTTCGTCCGGGTCAAGGACGTCGGCGGTCAATACCAGCCGATGCCCTACGAAGACACCTTCAATGGCGCAACCCAGACCTTGAGCGTCTACAACCGGGTCACGCCCTCTTCTGAGAGCCTCTACCTGGGTACCAACCGCACCGACTTCGATCAGAGCTACAAGTCCTTCGTGCTCCAGGCGAACAAGCGCTTTTCGGGCAACTGGCTCTTGAACGGCTCGTACCAGTGGCAGAGAAGCCTGGGCTACGCCGGTGGGGGCATCGGGACTTCCGCTCAGACGTTCAGCAGTCTGAGCTCCGGGTCGTTCGGAAGAGATCCCAACGACTTGATCAACGCCTACGGTCGGCTTCCCGCCGACAGCACGAATACCGCGAAGGTGTCTCTGGCCTTCGAGGCACCATGGGGCATCGTCACCGGCGTGCGCTATACGTTCGAGAGCGGGCGTCCGTTCGGCCGGGTCATCAACGTCCGGGGCCTCAACCAGGGCTCGAGGCGAGTGCTGGCCGAGCCTCGCGGCACCTACGAGCTCGAAGCCCAGCACGACCTGTCGATTCGTCTCGACAAGGACCTCCGGTTCGCCGAGAACCGGAATCTGCGGATCTCGATCGACATCTTCAACCTTCTCAACCGCAGCAATGCCATCAACATCCGCAACAACAGCACCGAGGCGAAGGACGACTTCCTGCAGCCGACCAAGGTGGTCGGGCCGCGGCGGGCGATGTTCGGCATCCGGTTCGAGTTCTAGAGCCACCGAGGGTGTGACCCGCGGCACCCTCGTGGTTGCGCGATGCGGAAAAGAAGAGGAGACGCATCATGAAGCATCGTGACCGCGAGCTGGGAATGGGGCGGCCCATTACCCGGCGAGATTTTCTGGACGGGTTTCGAATCGCGATCGCCGGCTCGCTGCTTTCACCGGCCCTCGCCGATGCCCGCGGGCGTCGGCCGCCCCAGGCCTACGCGCCCGAGAAGGGTCCCGGATACTATCCGCCGATTCTCACCGGAATGCGCGGCAGCCACGATGGATCCTGGGAGGTGGCCCATGCCCTCCGGGACGGCAAGAGCTGGGACGACGTCGGCGCCGAGGCCGACACCGGAGAGGCCTACGACTTGGTCGTGGTCGGAGGCGGCATCAGCGGACTGGCGTCGGCGTACTTCTTCAGAAAGGCGGCGGGTCCCCGGACCCGCATCCTCGTCATCGAGAACCACGATGACTTCGGCGGCCACGCCAAGCGGAATGAGTTTCACTACGGCGGAAGGATGCTCCTCAGCAACGGCGGCACGGTCAACATCGATACTCCGTCGAGCTACAGCCCGGAGGCGATCGGGCTTCTGAAGGAGCTCGGTATCGAGCTTTCCCGGTTCGAGAGCTCGTACGAGACCGGCTTCTACTCCAAGCTGGGACTGCAAGGCGCGGAGTTCTTCGACCACGAAACCTTCGGAGAGGACCGCCTCGTTCTCGGCCGGGGAAAGCCCTCGATGAAGGAGTACGCCGCGCGGACGCCGCTCTCCGAGCCGGCACAGCGCAGTCTGGCCCGGCTGTACGAGGAGCAGAAGGACTACCTGTCCGGCTCTTCACCCGACGAGATAGTCGAGCACCTGGCGCGGACCAGCTACGGAGAGTATCTCGAGAAGGCGGTAGGGGTCGACAAGGGGCTCATCGAATACCTTCGAGCGAGCACTCACGGCCTGTTCGGAGTCGGGATCGAGGCCGTTCCCGCCCTCGATTGCTTCGGTCTCGGCTACCCCGGCTTCGCCGGGATCGGGATCGAGAAGAAGGCCTACCCGCCGATGGGTGCCACCGCCAAGCTGCACGTGAGCTATCACGACAATCACGTGTATCAATTTCCGGACGGCAACGCCTCCATCGCCCGGTTGCTCGTTCGATCGCTGATCCCAGGTGCGGCCGAAGGCCACACCATGGAGGACATTCTCACCGCGAAGCTGAGCTACGCGCGGCTCGACGAGGAGTCCTCGCCGGTCCGCGTTCGTCTCAACAGCACCGCGGTCAAGGTCCGTCACGTGCGAGCGGGCTCGGGCGCCAAGGAGGTCGAGGTTACCTACGTACGCGGAGGCCAGCCTCGGAAGGTGCGGGCACGCTCGTGCGTGCTCGCGTGCTGGAACGCCGTCATCCCGTACATTCTAGACGAGCTGCCCGACGAGCAAAGGAAGGCTCTCGCCGCCGCCAGGAAAGTACCCCTCGTCTACACCAGCGTGCTGGTTCGTGACTGGAAGGCGTTCGCCAAGCTCGGCATCTCCGGCGCCCGCTGCCCCGGCGGCTATTTTTCCGGCGTCCGGCTCGACGCTCCCATCCACCTCGGCCGTTACGACCATCCGCGCTCGCCGGACGATCCGATGATCGTCAAGCTCAGCCGGACTCCCTGCTCGCCCGGCCTTCCCGCCCCCGAGCAGCACGTCGCCGGCCGCTACGAGCTCGTCAGCACGACGTTCGAGACCTTCGAGAGAAACACCCGGGACCTTCTCGGCCGGGTGCTGTCCGGCGGCGGCTTCGACCCCGCCCGGGATATCGAGGCCATCACCGTGAATCGCTGGCCTCATGGTTACGCCTGGGAGTACAACTCGCTCGTCGACCCGCTATACGAGAAAGGCAAGGAGCCTTGCGTCGTGGCCCGCCAGCCGGTCGGCCACATCTCCATCGCCAACTCCGACGCCGGGGCCTACGCCTATACCAATTGCGCCATCGACCAGGCCTACCGCGCCGTCCAGGAGCAGATCGAGCGCGTCTGAGCCGCTGGCCCGGAGTAGCGACGAGGGTGGCTCCAGGAGGAAAACGGATCACGGCAGTACCGATTCGTCAAAAACTATATCGGAGGGACCTGGGAGCCCGTGAGCTCTCGTGAGCACCTGGATGCCGTCAATCCCGCGACCGCCGAAACGCTCGCTCGGGTGCCGCTGAGCGCTTCCGAGGACGTCGATCGGGCCGCTCGCCGCGCCCGCGAGGCCTGGCCCGACGTTGCCCGCACGACTAGCGGCGGTGCGATGCATCACAGAACTTTCGAAAGTGAAGGATCTATATTTGTCCTTCCCCGGTCGCGCCAATGCGGCTTCAACCTCTTCTCCGCCACCTGTCGTTGGGCCCCACGACGACGTTCGAGAATCTTTCCTTCTCTCCCGTGGTCGGCCCTTCGGCCATCCGGGACGATTTGCTGCTTCCCGACGAAGCCCTCGAGACCGGGTATTTCTCGGTTCGTGAGTGCGGTCGGATCGAGGTCCTGGTGGTGGAGAATCGGCTGGGAATGAACGTCTTCATTCCCTCCGGCGCCACGTTCGAGGCCGAGACGCAAAACCGGGCCGCGGTCTTTCCGGTCATCGTCCAGGCACGCTCCCGAGAAGTCCCGATTCTCGTCCGCTGTATCGAGAAGGGGCAGCCGCTTCGGCGCGGTCATCGATTTCTCACCTCGCAGGCGATATTGCTGGCCAGCGCACGCACCGGGGACGTCGTCCAGGTCGACGTGTGGAGTACGATCGGCTCCACGATGTCGCGATGGGGTGTCGCGAACGTGACGTCGGATTACTCCACCGCGCTACGCGCCACGGCGCTCGAAGACTATCTCCGGGCGATCGGGGCCCCCGCTCCCGGACAACGCGGGTACGTCGCCGCCGTCCGGGATCGGGACGGTCTGTCGCTCTATGCCGACATCCTGGGGAGCTCGGAGCTCTACGCGCGCCTTCACGAAAAACTGTGGAAGAGCGTCGCCGCGGTGGCGCGCGCAGGGTCGCGGCGGGGTGAGTGCGCCCCGAGGTCGCGGCAGGAGCTCGGCGCGTTCGTGCTCGACGCGGGTCGACAGGAGCTCGAGGAGCGGCCGCTCGTGCCCGGTCTCCTCGGCACGGTGTGCCTGTCTCCCGTTTCCGATCGAACCGTGGTCTCGGCGCTCGTCTACCGGGGAATGCCGGTCCAGGTCTCTATCCGAAGCGAGCCCGATCGCGAACGGTCCTGGCACGGCCGCGAGGATCCGCTTGTTTTCCGTCATCCGAGGATGGACGGCGAGACTCGCTTTTGAAGTGGCCCCTCCCGGAGACCGCTCACTCGACGATTGGCGTCCCTTGAGAGGCCACGATCCGCCACCCGCCATCGCCACGGACGGCCACGTCGGTAAACCGGAGCCGCATCGTCGTTCCGTCTTTTCCGACCGCCAGCGTTCGTCCGGTGACGACGCCAACGTCACCCAGCAGTCGGACGTGGACGTCGTCGACGTTCATCGTTGCGATCACCGACCCTTGGGTTCCGAACATCTCGTCGAGAATCGCAGACTTCGTGCGCACTCGTCCCGAGATATCGATGACGGTCCAGTCGTCCGCGAGGACGCGTACCAGTCGGTCCCGGTCGCCGTCGACCCACGCGCGGGCGATCTGCTGCTCGAGGGCCTCGAGCTCTTCGACCTCGCTCGAAGGGGGGCCGACCCACGCGGCACTCGTGAGGAGGGCCGCCACCGACCATCCAAGAGCTCGAATCACGAGCATGTGACCTCCTCGCTCGCCGGCAAACAGGCCGTCGGCGTGGGAGTATACCTTCACAAGAACGGGAGGTGAAAGATGAGACGAGGGGCTCGGGCCCTCACGCTGACGGTCGCGATCGTCGGTTACGGACACTTCTCGCTCGGAGCTCCTTCGAGTCTCGAGGAGTCGATGATCGTCGCGGCCCGGGCGGGTCTCGCCGCCGACGTCCGGCACTACGTGGAGCTGGGAGCGCGGGTCGATGCCCGAGTCTTCGTGGATGACGGTTGCGTCGCGGGAACGGCGCTTCTCGCCGCGATCGAGTCACGGCGCGAAGAGGTCGTTCTCGTGCTCCTGGACGAGGGAGCCAATCCCGAGGCGGCGGCGAGCGATGGACAGGTGCCCCTCCTCGCGGCGGTCGGCTGGGGAAACGAGAGCATCGTGCGGGCCCTTCTCGAGAGTGGGGCGAATCCGAATCGGTCCGTGCCTCTCGCCAACGGAACGTTCGAAACGCCGCTTGGGGTCGCCGCCAGCCTTCGAAACGACGTCGACGTCCTGCGAGCTCTTCTGCAAGCGGGCGCCGACCCCAACGTCGTTGCCGGAAGCGAAACGCCCTTGATGCGGGCTGTCCGGTCCGGGCATGAGGAAGCCGTGCGGGAGCTCGTTCGCGCCAAGGCGTCCGTGGACGCCGCGAACGAGCTCGGCTCGACGCCGCTCCTCGTCGCGACGGCTGCCGGTGACCTCGCGATGGTGCAGGACCTCCTGCAGGCGGGGGCGGACCCGAACGCGCCGGGCGCTTTCGCCACGCCTCTGATGCTCGCCGCGGCTCACGCCTCGCTCCCGCTTGTGCGACTCCTCCTGCGATCGCGCGCCGCGATCAACGAAAAGAGATGGATGGGCGAGACCGCGCTGATGCGAGTCGTTCGAACCGGGCCGAGACCTTCGTCAGAGCAACGAGAAACGATCCGGGAGCTGGTGAAGGCGGGAGCGGCGCTCGACCTCGTCAACGACGCGCAATTGACCGCTCTCGACTGGGCTCTCGCCTGCGGCGACGAGGAGGTCGCGGCGTACCTGAGAGAGGTGGGCGCTCACTCGTCGTCCGAAGTCCTCGCCTCACGGTGAGAACAGCGCCCGCTTGGGATCGAGGCGTGCGACTCTCCGTGCCGGGAGATAGCTGGCCACGAGCGCCATCCGGCGCCGATGGCGTTCTTTCCGTTCAGCGGCTGGAAGGACAGCTTCTTCGGAGACCTGCACGGTCAGGGCCGGCACGCGGTCGAGTTCTTCACCCAGATCAAGGTCGCAGTGGAGCGCTGGCCCCGGGACTGGCACCGCAAGTTCTGAGGTTGTTCGATCGAACTTGCCCTCCACACCATCCGCACCACTCCTGCGTCCAGGTGACTTTTCCGCCCGATTTACTATCCTGATCCCGCTCCCATTTCGCAAAACGGCGAGACCCGAGCGCTCCCCCGCTCCCGGTGCTCGCCTCGAGACCGCGAGGAATCGGCCGTCCGGAGACCAGGCGAGTCCCGGATTCCAACCGCCGCCCGGATGATCCGTGCTGCGGATGGTCGAGAGCCGCCGCTCCAATCATCCGAACGCAAAGCACCTGCATGACTTTGGGGTCGAGCTTGACCCGGGTCTCGCCCGGACGAGGCGATTCAGAAGGGGCTCGACGAGCCACTCACCGACACGGAAAAAGCCTTCCATGAGGAGATTTCCGCACGCGGGGAACAATCGCTGTCGAATCGCCCTGTAAACTGGCTGAGTTCATTCTGCGAAGAGGAATCCCCGCCGCTTCTCGTTTCGTGCGCGCCGAATCGGTGGCCCTCGACGACGGTACGGGCACGATCGGGATTCAGCTCCGGGTGGTGCTCAACGACGCCGGAGAATGGTCGCCGCCCTATGGCGAGCTCGTTCTGCTCGTGAACACGTCGCTGTCGATGCGCCGCCGAGCCCGGGCGGTGGCGGAGCTCGTCGATCGGGTGCTCGAAGAGTCGTCGGCTCCCGTTCGTCTCTACGAACGTCGCCGAGATCGCTGAGGAGATACCGGGCTCGGATCGTACCGAGCGGCTCCGCCGCCTCTCCTCGGGAGAACAGGGCGCCCGCGGGCGGTGGAACGACCTCGTCTCCACGGCTGCGGTCGCCGGTTGCGCCGAGCCCGGCGTCCGATGCGTGGCGGTGACCGCCCCCCAAATCGACGGGCTCGCGTCCCGTTCGTCGACTCCGGCCCCGGCCGGCTTCGAGACGTTCGTCCTCGCGGATGCCGACGAGCTCGCCTATTTCGGCTCGGTGCCCGACGAGGGCTCCCTCGTGTTCCAGCCTGACGTCGAGTCGAAAGGAAGGCTCAACGCGCTCGCCGACGAGCTCGTGCTGCCCGTTCTCGAGATCACGAAGGCGGAGCAGCGGGGCGGGGGCGACCTGCAGTTCCCCGGCTCACCCCGGCTCCGGATGGCCGAGGGGGGCATTCTGCGGCTGTTCGGCACGAGTCGGTCGGACCAGCCAATCGAGCTCTCGATGAACATCGGTGGATGCGACGTGGTCCGCACCGTGCCTCTCGAGCGCTACTCGGTAACGGGCCGGGCGGGGCTCGGCGTGCGTCGCGGGGTCTACCAGAGACTTCTCGACGAATGGATGGCGACGTATCGGCGGAACCGAGACCCCGATCTGAAGAAGCAGATCGTCGACGTGAGTCTTCGGGAAGAAATCCCGACGGCGCTCACCGCCCTTCAGGTCGCCGAGCCCGAGGATCCCTACGGCTCGCTGCCCCGGACCGCGACGCCCGCGCCGCTGCTGCGGGACGTCGGCTGGCTCTTGATCTCTCGTTCCCGGATTCGTGCTCCTGCTGTCGAGGTACCGGCCGTGAGACGTACGCGCATCGCCGCCTTGCTGCTCCTCGTCTCCGGGAGCACGAGTCTCGCCGCTGGATATTACATCCCGGCGAAGGCGGTCACCGCCCAGGTCCTCCTTCATCTTGCCTGGCAACGCACGAGGACGGGCGGCGATCGCGTCCGGCCCTGGCCCTGGGCCCGAACCTGGCCCGTCGCCCGGCTCCGCTCCCCAAAGGCCGCCTTCGACTCCATCGTCCTCGCCGGGGCCGAGGGCGCCCCGCTCGCCTTCGGCCCCGGGCTCGTCGACGGAACTCCTCTGCCGGGTGGAACGGCACGGCAACAACACCGTCATCGCAGGACATCGCGGACACCCAGTTCCGGTTTCTCGAGACCGTCGACCTCGGCGACGAGATCTTCGTCGACGACTCCGACCGCGAGACCCACCGTTATGTCGTCGTCGATACCCGTATCGTCCACGAGAGCGACACGAGTGTTCTTGAGTCCGACGGGGGCGGCGACGCTCACCCTCGTCACCTGCTATCCCTTCGACGCCGTTTGGCCGGGCGGCCGACTGCGCTACGTCGTGCGCGCGACGCGACCGATGAGCTCCCGGTTCAGCGAATGCCGACGCTTCCGCGGGCCGACTCGAAGAACTTCGCCGAGTCGTAGCCGATGCCGTCCTTGAAGACGAGCTCGACGTTCTCCACGTCTTCGATCCTCTGCGACGGGTCGCCCGCGACGACGATGAGGTCCGCTTCTTTTCCCGCGGTGAGGTCCCGATCCGAGCCTCACGGCCGAGGTACTTCGCTCCGTTCAGGGTAGGAGATCCGAATCGCCTCGACGGGGGTGAAGCCAGCTTCCACGAGTAGCTCCACCTGGCGCTCGATTGGCGTACCCCGCCACGACTCCGCCATAGCCCGTGGGGTCGGTTCCGGCGATGAGGAGCCCGCCCGCCTGCGCGAAAGCCCGCTCGAGAGCCATGTCTTTCTCGAAGAGCTTCTTCGAGGGCGAGTCGAAGTCGGCGGCTATCCGGGCGCGGCGGCGCAGGTAGAGGTCGCGCGCTTCCGGGACCATCGAGTCGAGGACGCCGATCGGGCGCGGGGGGACGTCCGGGCAACGCTGGTCTCGAACACGGTGAGAGTCGAGGTGACGGCGACTCCCTTCTCGATGAGGATGCCGCATCAGCGACTGAAATTCCGGGACCTTCGGGATCCATCGCCAGAAGCGAGCCGCGGAATATGCGTCCGAGGGAGGACACTGGTCGGGCTTCTTGTCCCGGCACGAAATCGGTGCTGGCGAGAAAGCCGTGCTCGAGATCGTCGATACCGAGGTCGGCCGCCTCCCGGTAGGTCACCGAGCAGCAGGTGCCCCGTGATTTTCAGCCCGCGTTCGTGCACTTCCGCGATCGCCGGCTGGAGCTCCTTGCGGCTGATGTGCATGTAGGCCTTGAACGAGGTCGCACCCTTCGACCGCCCAGTACCTCACCATCTCACGCGCGTCTTCCTCGTCCGCAGAGCGCCTTGACCGACAGGATGGGAAGCCCCGGGCCCTCGAGATAGGGACCGGTGGCGTCGATCGTCGGGCCCGGCATCCGGCCTTCGTCGATGGCTTTCCTGATGTTGAGGTCGGTGTAGGGCTCCATGCTCCCGCCGGTGCGCATGGTGGTGACGCCTCCCGCCAGATACATCCGGGGAAAGCTGAAGCTGAGCTCGTTGTAGGTTCCCCGTCCCGCCGGATAGAACAGGTGCTCGTGCACCATCACGTAGCCGGGCAGAACGCTCTTGCCCGTGAGGTCGAGCACCTCGGCGCCCTCCGGGAATGGCGGCGGTCGGCGGACTCTTCGATCGAGGCGATGAGCCCGTCGCGGAGAACGAGGGTCTGATCCGCGCCGGGCGGGCCGCTCCCGTGCCGTCGATGAGCCGCACGTGGGTGAGCGCCACGACAGGATGGTCGACTCGGACGAACTCGCGAACTTCCGGAGACAACGTGGGCTGCGCGGGCGCGGAGACCGCGAGCCCCGACGCCAGCCAGAGAGAGAGCACGAACGCGTATCTCCTCACCACCGACCTCCTTCGATCGCGTCATCGTCCGCTGCGATCCGCGATCCCACGGCGATATCTTATCGCTTCGGGAGGCGCGGAAGGCGTGCCGCCGTTCGACGTAGTGGGGAGAGACGGGCGGCGTTGCTAAGATGGACGGCGTGTCGAAGAGAGAGCCGGGTCGCCGCAAGCGCGCTTCCCGTGCGGTTCGAAAAAACGCGGCGTCGACGCCGGAGACGGCTGCGGGTGCGATCGTCCCCGCCTCCACGGGCAGGCGGGTTTCGAGACTCGTGCTCGTCGCGGCCGTCGCCGTCGCGGCTTTCGGAGCGGTCGCATCGGTCCTCTGGCTCCGGTCCACGTCGTCTCACGTCCACCCCCGGCGCGTCGTCCTCATCAGCATCGATACCCTGCGCGCCGATCACCTCGGATGCTACGGGTACGAGCACGCCCGGACCCCGAACATCGACGCCCTGGCCCGGGAAGGGACGCTCTTCGAGAACGCGGCCTCGGCGACGCCGCTGACGCTTCCCGCTCACTCGTCGATCATGACCGGGAGGACGCCGCTGCACCACGGCATCATCGACAACTTCGGCTTCCGCCTCCCGCCCTCGGAAACCACACTGGCCGAAAGACTCGAACAAGCGGGGATGGCGACGGGGGGGTTCGTCGGCTCGTTCGTTCTCGACTCGCGCTGGGGCATCTCGCAGGGCTTCCAGACGTACTTCGACCACTTCGATTCACCGAGCGAGAGCGGAACCGCGCTCAGTAGCCACCAGAGGACGGCGGACCAGGTGCTCGAGCCCGCCCTCCGGTGGATGGAGCAGCAGGGCGATCGTCCGTTTTTCGCCTTCGTCCATTTCTTCGACCCGCATACGCCGTACGCACCGCCCGAGCGAATTCGCGCCTCGTTTCCCGACACCGACGTCGGGCGCTACGACGGAGAGATCGCCTTCGTCGACGAGCAGGTCGGGCGCCTGTTCGCGTTTCTCGAGGAGAAGCACCTCTATGAGGACGCACTCATCGTGCTCATGGGGGACCACGGCGAGTCGCTGGGGGACCACGGCGAGTCGACCCACGGCTTGTTCATCTACGACGCCACCATGCACGTGCCGCTCATCATGAGGGGCCCGGGCGTCGCGCCCCACCAGCGAATCCCCGGCCAGGTGCGTAGCATCGACGTGATGCCCACCGTCCTCGCCCTTCTCGGACTCACCCCCTCCTCTGACGTCGACGGCGTGAGCCTCGAAGCGCTCCTCGAAGGAAGAGCCCGCGACTTGAATCTCACGGCCTACGTCGAGTCGCACTACGCTCGGCTCCACTTCGGGTGGGCGCCCCTGCGGGGCCTACGCATCGCCCGGTTCAAGTTCATCGATGCCCCGAAAGCGGAGCTCTACAATCTGAAGACCGACCCCGGCGAGACCCGCAACCTCGCCTCGGAGCGTGCCGGCGCCGTCTCCGAGCTTGCGGCCGAGCTCGAAAGGCTCCGAGGGGGCGAGTCCCCGCGACTCGCGCTCACTCCCGCGGATCCCGCGACCGAGGCCAAGCTGCGCTCCCTCGGCTATCTCACGTCGACGGCGCGGAGCGTCCCCGTCACCCAGGAGTCCTCGCTTCCCGACCCCAAAGACGAGATCGACACCTTCAACCGCGTGACCGAGGCCACCGTCGCCAATCTGACGGGGGATTTCGACAAAGCCTCGTCGCTCCTCGGCGCGGTGGTAAAGGACGACCCCGACGTGATGATCGCCTACATGATGCTCGGCAACATCCGGCTCCGGCAGAAGGACTATCGCGCCGCGGAGAGCATCTTTCGAAACGCCCTCGAGCGGAACGACGAGAGCGTCGAAGGCACCTACGGGCTCGCCCTCGCGTACAAGGGCGAAGGCAAGCTCGACGAGGCCGCCGCCGGGTTTCAGAAGGTCCTCGGTCTGGACCAGAATCAGGTCCGGGCGGTGTATCAGCTCGCGGAGGTCCGTCTCGCCCAGGGCCGGCCGGGGGAGGCGGAGCGATTGCTCGAGGAGCGTCTCGCCGTCGAGGCCGACTCCTCGCTCCGGCTCGTTCTCGCCCAGGCGTTCCTCACACAAGGGAGGAAGGACGATGCCGCGACCGTGCTGCACGACGCCGAGCGGGACGACCCTGCGAACCCCCTGGTGCAGCTCAACCTCGGAAACCTCCTCCTCGAAGACGGCAAGGTCGACGAGGCCCTCGCCACCTACCGGCGCGCCGAATCCCTCGATGAGAAAGACGCGCAGATCGCGAACGCACTCGGAAACGCCCTCGCCCGCCACGGTGAGGAGGCCGCGTCGCTGGAAGCGTTCCGAAAGGCGACCGAGCTCGACCCGAATTTCGCCCCCGCGCGGAACAACCTCGGGATTGCTCTCGCGCGGGGAGGAAGCTACCCCGAGGCGGAAAAGGCCTTTCGGCGCGCGATCGAGCTCGACCCTGACTACGCCGAGGCGTACAACAACCTCGCTTTCCTCTATCTGCAGACGGGCTCCGCGCGGCGGGCGATTCCCCTGCTTCGCCGCGCCCTCGCTCTCGAGCCCGGCTACGCACAGGCCCGGCGCAACCTGGAGGAAGCGATCCGCCGCGGCTCCGGACCATCCTGAAAAATCGTACGGCCCGGTGGCCGAAGCCGCCGGGCCGTACCATTCGGCCGGTAGAACCTAGAACCGGTAACGAATGCCGAAGCGAACGACGCGCCCGGAAAGGATGTCCTGCACCTTGTTCGCGGTGGCGAAGTTCTGGCGCCGTTCCCGACCCAGAACCGTGGCCGCGTTCGTCACGTTGAAGAAATCGACCATGCCGCTCAACCGCGAGCCCCGGATCTCGAAGTCCTTCTCGACCCGGAAGTCGAGGACCCAGAGATTCTGGCAGCCGGGTGGTGCCGACGGGGTCGAGGAGAACTTCGACTCGTGCCGATTCCGCCGGCCCGGTTCGGGCGAGCGGTAGGTCTCGGGCAGGACGAATCCCTGCCGTCCGCTGAGCTTGCCGGCGAGATTGAATCCGCCGGGCAGCTGCACCATCGCGTCGAGCTTGGCGTTCCAGCGGGAGTTCAGGAAGAACCCGCTCTTGCCGCTTCCGCTGCTCGCGTAGTACACCTGTTCGCCGTCGCGCTTGTCGATGTTGGTGGGATCGAAGATTCCTCCCGAGCCGTCGAAGTACTCGCGATGGTCGGCGAAGGTGAACCCGCCGTTCATCATCCACCGGTTCGACAACCGCTTGTGAGCGGTGAACTCGAGCCCCTGATAGCGCTGGTGGTAGTCGGGCCAGTTGGTGATGAAGTCTCCGGTGTTGCTGACGCCAGACGCGAGCTCGTAGTAGGAGACCTCCTGCCCATCGAAGTCGGCCGGCACCTGGACGAAGTCCGCGGAGGTCACGCCGTTGTAGGGCCGGTCGATCCCGTTGACGCCGCCGTCCGGATACCAGTCGTCCCAGATCATCCGATGGAACCGCTTATAGACGTAGTTGACGCCCACCGAGAAATCGGGCCGCAGCTCGTGCTCCATGCCGAGGATGAACTCGTCGGTGATGGGAGGCTTGAGATTCGGATCGAGCTTGTTCGGCGAGACGACGGCCGAAGGGTTCTCGGGATCGTAGTTGCTCAGATAGAGGATGCTGCTGGAATCAATCTCGTTTCTCTGGACGAAGCCGTCCCCGTTGAGATCCGACCAGGGATAGTCGACCTCCGAGATCTTCGCGGGGTTGGTATCCGCGACGGTGTAATAGAGACCGAGGAGATCGTAGTAGCGGGAGTAGCTCGCCCGGGCGATGGTCCGCCCATCACCGCTCAAATCGTAGGTGAAACCCAGACGGGGTGAGATGCTGTTCCAGGCGCTCAAATCCTCGGCCCCGGGGAAGTCGATGCCGGGAAGGAGATCGGGAGCCACCTGGTGCGCGGGGATATTCGAGGGAGAGTTCTTCCCGTTCTGGTAGTCCCAGCGCACGCCGAGCCTCATGGTGGCGCGCCCTTTGGTGACGATGTCCTGGAGGTGAAGGGCGTAGTACGTCCCCTCATAGGAGAAAGCGGCGGGACGATAGAGCCAGGCTTCGGCCGGCGCGCCGGCGTCGAAGACGGCCGTGGTATCACCGCCGAAGTTGGTGAACGAGTCGACCGGAGTCCGCTTGAACTGAAACCCGAACTTGAACTCCTGGTCGGCTCCGAGGGCGTTGCTGAGAAAGTAGTTGCCGTCCAGGTTTCCGACGTACTGCGGCCGATCGGTGGAGAAGTCGAGGTATGCCCGCGTCCGAGCGCCCGTCGACAAATCGTACGTTCCTTGCACGTCCCGAAGATCCGGACTCTGGAAATCGAGGGCGAAGCCTCCGGTGACGTAGGCGAAGCGGCCCGTCATCAGGAAGTTGGAATTGAAGATGTGCGTGTCCTCGAACTTCCAGATATGGACCGGGCCGGTCTGCTTCCAGGTGGTCTCGAGCGGACGCAGGTCGCTCGCGCCCCGCGTGGCCCGGGACTTGTCGTTGTACGCTGCCAGAAAATTGAATTTGTTGTTCTCGCTGGCCTGGAAGTTGAACTTGATGTTGTAGTTCTTGAGCTTCGTTGGATCGTCGTTCAGGCAGTTGACATCGTTGGCGTCGGTGCAGCCGGGCTTCAGAAAGCCAACGGCGCCTTTGTGGATGCTCTGGACCCCGTAGTCACCCCAGATGAAGGCCCGGTCTTTCCAGACCGGTCCCCCGACGTCGAAGCCGTAGTCGAGGATGTGCTTGATCGGAGCTCCCGCGCCGGCGCCCTGATCGCGCAGATCCTGGCTCACGTTGTCGCTCTGCAGAGCCGAATCGGTACCGTAGAAGGAGCCCTGTCCCGACCAGGCGTTGGTTCCCTGTTTGATGATGAAGTTGATCTGGGTCCCGGCCGTCTGGGCGCTCGCGTCCGCTCCGCCGGTGGTGATGTTGATCTCGTCGAACGCGCCGAAGTCGTAGTACATCGGGGTCGCACCGCTCGCCGCGTTGTCGGTGATGTTGACGCCGTCGTAGTTCCAGACGTTCTGGGAGAAGTCGGTGCCGCGGTTGACGAACGAAGATTGTTGACCGGACTCGTTGCCTCCCACGTTCTGGCGGTCCATCACCATTCCCGGGACCTGCTCGAGAACGACCCATGGGTCTCTGGCCGAGGGGATGTTCTCCAGACGATTCCGGTTGAAGCTCTCCGGAATTCCCGTCTCGCGGACGTCCACGACGGGTGACTCGCCGGTCACGGTAACGGTCTCGGCGATCGAGCTCACCTGCAGCTGGGTAGTCAGCGTCACGGTGGCGCCGGCGCCGAGGATCACACCCTCCTGAACGATGGTCTGGAAGCCCGGAAGAGAAACGGTGACGGTGTACGTGCCGATGGGAAGCTCGGCGAACCGATATGCTCCGGTCTCGGTGGTGACCGCCGTCTGCGGCTGGAGCAGTCGGTCCGAGTTGATCGTCACCGTCGCTCCGGGGAGAACCGCGCCAGTCTGATCCGTGACCCGTCCGGCAATGGTTCCGGTATAAACCTGGGCCGCGCCGACTCCCGTCATGAGGCCGAACGCGACGGTGGCCAGCAAAGAGATGAATCGTTTCATAGAGTTTTGCCTTCCTTCAAATTTTTTGACCGCTATCGACATGGCCATCGATGTAGCAAAACACGTGCCACACCATTCAGACGAAACGCGGCCGCAGGTAATTGTAATTACTGATCTTGTACGCTACCGTAGATTGCCCTAGAAGATTCTTGATTCAACTGGTTGAATTCACGGAACGACTGGTTGAAGTTGCGCATAGCTTTCTGAACGACCGGTTGGTAAGACGCGTCCTCTCCAGTCGACCTGGGCGATTTTCGATCCCCGCGACCACAACGTCGTGTGGAACAATCAGTACCTCTATGTGTCAAGCGAGCTCGGTCGCCCTCGGCCCGATGACGTGCTGCGGCTCCCCGTCCGATATTCGGGGGGCTCCCGACAACCCAGTCTCGGGAGGTGTGACCATGTGGAAGGCCCTCGCGGTCGTGCTGGCGCTCGCGGCAGGCGCGGTTGCCTGCAAGAGCAAAGCGCCCGTCGTGGGATTGACGGAACCCGGATCCTCGGGGTTGCGGTCACGGCAAGGTCTCGGAAGTCCCCCAGACCACCGTCGTCGTCTCTGACTCGTGCGTTCGCGGATACTACACGAGCTATCGGGGTGCCGTAATCATCCGACTCCCCGGAGGCTGGTGGGCGGCGACCCGGCTCCAGCAGCGCGCCACAACGTTCACGGCGCGCGGCGGCCGGACCGCAGAATCAGTACTCGTAGTGTCCTTTGGCGTTCTTGAGCAGGACCTTCGCACCTTCCTTGATGAGCGCGGCCCCGCCGGCGGCTTGAAAGAAGCTGAACCCCTCCCGGTCGTTCCAGAGGAACGGGCCGCCGAGCTTCTTCCCCGCTTTCAACGTCTCGTCGTGGATACGCTGGACCATCGCCTCATATCTCGGATTGTCGTGCGAATACCCGGAGAAGCTTCCCAGATCGCCGCTCGCCGCGAAGACGACGTCGACGCCGGGAACCGCGGCGATCTTGTCCGCGATCTCGACGCCTTTGGGTGATTCGATCATCACCACCACCATCACGTTGTCGTTGGCATTGGCACGATAGTCGTCGCCCCACAGCGCGCCGTACTGCCCGCTCCCCTGGGTGCGCTCGCCCTCGGGCGGGTACTTCGCGTAGCGCACCGCCTCCTCGGCCTCCTCCACCGTGGCGACCATCGGCACGATGATGCCGAGCGCTCCCATGTCGGTCGCCTTCTGGATGTCTCCCGGGGTCGCGTCGTGAACCCCGATGAAGGGAATCGCGGGAGCGCCCTTGCAGGCGCGGATCATCTTCGCCACGTCGGAATACGCCAGGGGGCTGTGCTGCATCTCGATCCAGAGAAAGTCGAATCCGCTCTCGGCCATCGCGCAGTAGATGTTCGGATCCGAGGAATGGACCGTCCCGCCGACGATCGGCATTCCCTCGGCGAGCTTCTGCTTCGCGGTGTTGAACATCCGGCCCGGAGGCGGAGATGGGGGGGCAAGGTCGCCGAGAGGGACAAGAGGGCGAGCGCGGCGAGAGGGCACCGTTTCCCGTCCATCGCGATTCTCCTTTCGAGCTATCCGAGAACGACGGAGCGGGGGTTGATGTCGGAAAGCGTCGGGGTACCGACGGTCTCCATCATCTCGTGTAGCTCGGCCCGCAGGATGTCGAGGACCGTCTCCACTCCCTCCTGGCCGAACGACGCGAGGCCCCAGAGGTAAGGTCGTGCGATGGCAACCGCGCGGGCGCCGAGCGCGAGCGCCTTGACGACGAGCTGGTAGTTGTCGACGACATCGGCGAGCCCTTGCTCCGTCAGGCGCGGCTGACGATTGTCGACCATCTCGATTCCAACGCGCGAAGGGTTGCCCTTGGAGGCGGAGCTCGATGACGGATTCCGTCTTTCTCCGTCATGGGAAGCCTCGCTCCGTCTCTCGGAGTCGAGAGCTCCTCGGAGAGCTCTCGCGCATCGCCTACGAGACCGTCCGCGAGATGATCGCCGCCGCCCTCGACGAGCCTGATGCCCGCCCTGGGATGGTCGCCGTCATTCAGACTTTCGGCTCTTCGCTCAAGTGGAATCCCCATATCCACGCCATCGTCACGCGCGGCGTCCTCCTCGGAGACGGTTCCTGGCGAACCCTTCCCTACGTCGACACCCACAAGGCCGAGCTCCTCTTCCCTCACAAGGTCTTCCGACTTCTTCGACAGCGTGAGCTCATCACCCAGGACCGGATCGACCTTCTCCTCTCTTAGCGACATTCAGGCTTCAGCGTCCACAATCGCACCACCGTCTGCCCCGCCGATACCCAGGGGCTCCACAAGCTCGGGAGCGAGGACCACCAGCGCAGTTCGCCAGTAACGTCAACTGAGCGCTTCCTCTCGATGGCACGCTGGCTGTCTGCCTGCGCAACCATCCCCGCCACGAAAGCCTTCTTCACGAGTCAACGAGCCTTGGTCGTCTCACACCTAACTCACGTGGCTCCCTTGTGAATTTGCAGCTCTCAATCCATTTGGCCTCTGTTAACCCCTCGGCCCTACTTAGAACCGCCTATCCGTCGACACCGCGGTCGTTAGACATCTCGACTGCGGAACTGTTCGAGTCGGGATTCGCCCGCGTCAGGTGCACCCGCTGCCCCAACGAGTTTCTCGTCGCCTTTTCCTGTAAAGGCCGAGGGCTATGCCCATCCTGCGGTGCCAAACGGGCTGCCATCCTCGCCGAGATGCTGCAGAACCAGATTCTCGCCGACGTCCCTCACGCCCAGTGGGTCTTTTCCATCCCCAAGATGCTCAGGCCTTATTTCTTGCACCATCGAGAGCTCTTAGGCAACATGGCGCGACTCGCCTACGACACCGTCCGCGAGATGATGGCTGCCGCGGTCGACGAGCCCCACGCCAGGCCCGGCATGGTCGCCGCCATCCAGACCTTCGCGTCTCCTTTGAAATGGAATCCCCACATCCACTCCATCGCCTCCAGAGGCGTGTGGACTCCCGATGGCGAATGGATGCCCGATGCTTATGTCGACGAGCACCGAGCCGAGCTCCTCTTCCGACACAAGCTCCTCACCCTCCTCCGAGACCGCGGGCTGATTTCTCAGGAGCGCATCGACTTGCTCATGTCGTGGAGACATTCCGGCTTCAGCCTCCACAACCGCACCACCGTCTATCCCGCCGACACCGAGGGCCTGCACAAGTTAGCTTGTTATCTCATGCGCGCTCCGGTCAACCTTTCCCGACCCAGATTCCACCCGAGTTCGGGACTGCTCGCCTACGAGCCCAAGCCAGGACACGAGCTCGACGATGACGCCTTGACCGACCCGCTCGAGTTTTTGCGGTGAGCAGCCCTTCGAAGAAGCCCCGCAACATCTGATTCCTTCGAAGCAGCCCCGAATGCGGACGATTCTCGCCCGAGTCCTCACTCACATCCCCCGAGCCCAACAAACATTTGGTTCATTTCTACGGCGCCTATGCCAATCGCGTCCGACGAAACTTCCGTGAACAGATTCGTCACGACGACGCCAAGCACAATCCTTCGCGGCGCGCTGTCAACAAACGGTGGGCCGTGCTCATCTACCGTATCTACGAGGTCGACCCTTTGACCTGCGACCAATGCGGTGGCGAGATGAAACTTTTTCGGTGGGACACCCTTCGGGGACAGCCCCGGAACATCTCATCCCTTCGGAGCAGCCCGATGCGGACGATTCTCGCTTTCATCACCGACCCCCGCCGTGATCCGAACCATCCTCGACCACCGAAACAAGACAGCGGCTGAACCCAGGGGCTCCTCCTGACGTGAGCTCAATCTGACTCGCGCCAACGACCTCAATCGACACCACCGGTTTGTCTCGAAGCCTTTCAACAGCGCTCAGACACGACCGCGCTCGCGCCGCGCTCGATGCGCACCCCCGTCACCCGCGACCTAATTCCCGATAATTCAATTCAAACGATAGATTCACCCGATGCCACGTCGTCCGGCGGTTGGCGGGGATCGGGCCTCACGTGACGCGACCTCGCGGCAGTTCAACTCAGCGCCGTCGACCGATCCCGTCCCATCATCCCATCAGGGGACGGCGGGCTTCGAGTGGCGCACGTATTCGGCGTGGCGAAGCATACCGAGTCTCTCGTAGAGTTCGAGAGCCTCCGAGCGCAGCCGGTCGGTTTTCGCTCGATCGTCTCCCCGGTCTCGTCGCGCGAGGCACCATGCGTACCAGCGCCGCACCTCGGGTTGTTCGATGCGAACCGGAATCTGATCCGCGTGGCGCAACGCCGCGGCGAAGTGCTCTTCCGCCGCCTCCCATCGTTCGCCGGCCGCTGCCGCGATGCCGGCGACCTTCTGGACGAGCGTCTCACCGAACATCAACGTCGCCCCGCCCCGCCCCGCGAGCTCTCGGGCAGTCGGGTAGAGTTCCGAGGCTTCGCCGAGCTCGCCCAGAACTGCCAGAGCTTCCACGACCCGGACGAACATCTCCCAGACGCCGGTGCGTGCCGGGACGCCCGGAGCAGGCAAACGCGAGCGGTGGGCCTCGTAGTCTCTCGCGGCGCTCCCGTCTCCGCAATAGGCGGCGACGAGGAAGCGAGCCCCGACCGCGCTTCCGAACCAAAGGTCGTCCTTTTCCACCGAGAGCGCACGTTCCATCGTTCGCGACGCCTGATCCCAATCGCCCCGCCAGAACTCGATGAACCCGAGCTTCACGAGGGGCTGGTTCTCGCCGAACGCGCCGTAAGCCCGAACGAGCTCCAGGTCGTTTCGATGGTAGGCCTCCAGTCGTTCGAGATTGCCGGTCGACATCCAGAAACGATAGGCAAGGGCGCGCTCGCCGAACATCAAGGCGTTGCGGTGGCCGATACGGCGGGCGAGCGATTCGACTTCCTCGGCGAGAGAGGCGACCACGTCGAGCTTCCCCAGGCTCAAGTTCACCGTCTGAAGGAACGCGAGCGTCGGAACGTAATCCACGAGATTTCCCGTCGGTCGGAGCAGGGATGCTGCGCGAGCGCCCGTTTCCGCGGCGAGACGATGCTCTTGGTAGTGCATGGCCAGAGCGGCTCTCGTCATCAGGACGATGCCCTCGAGCTCGTGCGAGTCCAGCAATCGAGCGATGAGCTCAGCTTCGTTGAGGAAATCGGCGGCCCCTCGGTAATCGGCGGGCGAGCCGAGCGCCCAGGTGATCGCTCGCGTGCACAAGAGGAGAGAGCGACCGGCCGACGCCTGTGGCCCGATGATTCTTTCCGCGCGAGCGAGGAGTGCTTCGACCTCATCGAAGCGGCCCATCCACACCAGCGAGACGCTCATCGCACGAGAGACGGCGGACACCCGCTCCGCGTCTTCGAGCGTCTCGAAGAGCGCCAACGTACACATCCACTCCTCGTGGGCCTCTTCCCAGCGCTCGAGAGCCCACAACGCCTTTCCGCGCACATCGCGGAGCCTCGCCTGAAAGGGCGCTTCGATGGACCCGGTGAGCTCCAGACCTTCGTTCGCGAAGCGTAGGGCATCCTCGATCGCCGCCGCGTCGACAGCTTGCTCGGCGGCCCGCGTGAGGCTCTCCCCGAGCTCGCCCGCTGATGCGAGACTCCCCGCGTGGCGCAGATGGTGCGCGATCTCTGCGTACGCCTCGGGAGCGACCGCGCGAAGCGCCGCCGCGATCCTGGCGTGAAGGCTCTGCCGCCTGGGAACCGTCATATCGGCGAGCAACGCCCTCCGGATGAGCTCGTGCTCGAAGAGGTAGCGCGCTTCCCGCCCGTTCGAGTCGAAGCGAATCAGGCGAGCTCGCTCGGCTTCCTCGAGTGCCTCGATAACCCGCTCGAGATCGAGAGCGCTCAAGAGCTCGACGCTGAAATCGCGTCCTACCGTGGCTGCCGCCTGAAGAAGCCCGACGCACGCCCGGCTCGCGCGTGCGAGCCGGCGAGAGGTGACGAGACGGACGCTATCGGGAACGGACCACGTCGTCACGTCCGCGTCCGTCTCCGAGCGAAGCAGCGTCTCATCGAGGGCCCGCAGGACCTCCTCGACGTAGAAGGCGTTCCCGTCGGTGAAGCGCAGGATGCGGTCGGTCATGGATTCAGAGGGTGGCTTGTTCGTCCGCGAGCGAATCATCTCGCGAACGTCGGCTCTGTCGAACCGTTTCAGGGCGACGATATCAGCCAGTCGCCTCCGAGTCCCTCCTCGAGAACCCGGACAAAGCGAGGGTGCGAGTCCAGCTCGTTGTCTCGATAGGTCCCCAGCAGGAGAACCGGCATCGACGGGAGGTGGTCGGTGAGGTGCTCGAGTAGATTGAGGGTGCCGGGATTGGCCGCATGCAGATTGTCGAGGAGCAGCACGAGAGGCCGCCATCGCGACCAGCGGTCGAGAAACTCGAGGAATCCATTGAAGAGGTTTCGACGCTGCTGCTCGGGTGGAAGCACCGGCACCGAGGGCATCCCTGGAAAGAGCCGCCCGAGCTCGGGAACGAGCCGGCACACTTCCGGGGCACGGTCGCCGAGGAGCTCCCCGAGCTTTCCCGTCTCGAGGCGGCGAGCGCTTCGCTCGACGAGCTCGATGAACCCGATGAAGGGTGGCTTCGCCGCCGTCTCGTAACAGCGACCGAACGATGCATGCGCTCCCGCCCGACTCGCTATCTGCAGTGCGTGCTCCGCGAGTCGCGTCTTTCCGACTCCGGGCTCTCCGCCGATGTGCACGACGCCGCCCCGACCGGCGAGCGCCTTCTCGATGGCTTCTTCGAAATACCGAATCTCCTCGATCCGCCCGACGAGCGGCATCGTCGTCGCACGCGCCTGCATGAGTCGCACCGATTCCTCATCGGCGTTCGGGACTTCGAGAGGCGCGATGAAACGGTAACCGCGGCCGCGGATCGCTTCGATGAAACGAGGATTGTCGTACGAGTCGCCGAGGGTTTGCCTCAACCGGGTCACGGCGCGGTTCAGGTTGTCGTTGGTGCGGTAGACGGGGTCTTGGGGCCAGAGCCTCGTCATCAGCTCGTCGCGGCCCACGACCGCGCCCGGCTTCTCCAATAGCGCCGCGAGCACACGCATCGGCTGTTCCTGCAGCCTCAGGCGCACACCGCGCTTGCGAAGCTCCCCTGTCCCGGGGTCGAGCTCGAAGACCCCGAAGCGCCGAACGGCCGACCACGCCTCGCGGCTCATCGACGGGAAGTGTAACGCACTTCGGTCAGCCGGGGTCCTAACCGATGACGCCAGTGTCGTTTGAACGGGAAGTTAAGCGCCTGGATGGCCCGGCGTCGACCGTTTCTATACTCTTGGCACCATTCGAAAGGGAGGTCGATCATGAAGCGCAACCTTTTTCTCGTGCTCTTTCTCACGTTGGCGGCGGGGGCGGGTGAAGCGCACATCACTCGCCTCGAGATCGCGCATGTCTCGGCGGAGCCGGACGGGTACGACCGCATCCTGGGAAGAGCGTACGGAGAGGTCGATCCAGAGCACCCTCGCAATCGCATCATCCAGGATATCCGGCTCGGCCCGACGAACGACCGGGGATTCGTCGAATACTCGATGGACTTCACCATCTTGAGGCCGCCTCACGGGGGCAACGGCCTCTTGATTTACGAAGCTCCGAACCGAGGGTTCGCGCTAACGGAGCTGCCGGGATTTTTCGATGCGATAGGCGCGCTCGCAAGGGCTCGCGGCTACACGATCGCTTATAGCGGCGTCCAGGACGACCTGATCGCCTTCGCGCCCATCCAGCACACGCTTTCGGTCCCCGTCGCAACGCGACATGATCGGCCGATCACGGGCAATGCCCGCATCCAGTTCCGCCCTCTCGAAATGACAAGTACGCTCCCGATCGGCGGTACCGAGATCGTGCCCGAGGCGGGCTACGCGCCCGTGGACCTCTGGGAGCAGGAAGCCGTGCTCCTTCGCCGAGCACGCCGGGAGGGCCGACCCGACGAGATCCCGCGAGAGGACTGGGCTTTCGCCGCCTGCAGCGACCAAGTCCCGTTTCCCGGAACGCCCAGCCCGGAGGCCGTTTGCCTGCGACGTGGCTTCGATCCGAAGTTCATCTACGAGCTCGTGTACACCGCCAAGAACCCGCGGATCTTGGGTCTCGGCTTCGCCGCGACAAGGGACTTCGTCGACTTTCTGAGAAACGCCAGCGGCGACGAGAACCCCGTGGCCGGGACCACGCGGGCGGCGGTGATGTTCGGCGTCTCGCGCTCTGCGGATTTCGCGCGCCAGTTTCTCCATCTCGGCTTCAACGAAAGCGAGGAAGGCCGCATGGTGTTCGACGGGGTGAACCCGCACGCTCTTCCGCCCGTGCCGCCGTCAACGTTGGGTTCTGGACACCCATGCCTCCGTTCCAGGACGCCCCGCATCGCCCGGGCAACGAGTTCCTTTCACCTATCGAACCTTGTTCGAATCCCCTTCGCGAAACTCGGGAGGCCTGTTTGGACGCTGTATGAAGTCGAAAAGCTGTCCAAAGGTCATCGAGACGTTCACGTCCGCCGAATATTGGCAGTCGCGAGCCTCGCTCGCCACGACGGACCCGCTCGGGAAGCGCGACCTGGTAATACCCGAAAACGTTCGATTCTATCTCTTCTCGAGCTCGCAGCACGTTCCCGCGGCGCCCCTTCAGCCGCCGGGCATTTGGCAGAACCCTCTCAATATCAATGACTATCGTCCTGGCCTTCGCGCCCTCCTCGTCGCGCTCGAGGAGTGGGTTCTCGACGGAAGACGGCCACCGAAGAGCGTCGTCCCCCTCCTGCGCGATGACACGCTCGTCAAACCGGAGCGGCTGCGCTGGCCCGAAGTGCCCGGCATCGAATTCACCGGCATCTACAACGAGCTGCCGCTCGTCGAGTTCGGGCGGCGATTCGACGCCGAGGACGTGACCGGCATCCTCGACCGTTATCCCCGCCTCCGAGAGGATCGACGTTACGGAGTCCGGCTGCCGCAGGTCGATGAGGACGGAAACGAGAATCGCGGGGATCCGGATGCCATCGATCCAGGCGCCAATCGGCGCATATACCGGTTGGAATCTGAAGCTCGCGAGCCTCGGCGAGGGACGACTCTGCGACCTCGACGGAAGCACGTCCCTTTGCCGAAACGCACACGGAGCGACTTGCCACGGGGGATCCTCGACCGTCTCTCGAGGAGCGCTATGGTGATCACACGGGATACGTGGAAGCCGTGAGGCGCGCGACGGAACGGCTCGTAACGCAACGTTTCCTTCTGCCCGAAGATGCCGAGGCGATCGTCGAGGCCGCCCTCGAAAGCGACGTGCTGTTTCCCTGACGCTCGACAAATCGGAGTGACCGAGGACTGCGTGCGGTACGCGAATTCAGGCGTCGACCTGTCGGACCCACGCCTTATTGACCTCGTAATGCGAACTGCTCTAGCATGCCGACTTGAAAACTAACGGAGGGGTGTCTCCTGGCGCCTCGAGGACGCGGCAGATGAGATTCGCAATAATTATGTTCTTTTGGAGCGGGCTCGCTTTCGCGCAGGACGACGGGAGCAGAATCGAGGGTCGGGTCACGCGCGAGAACGGCCAGCCCGTCGCATATATGGAGGTGGTCCTGGTCGAGCTCGAAGAGCGGGCTCTCACCGACGCGCGCGGACGCTTCGTGTTCGCCGACCTCCC
Organism: uncultured Acidobacteriota bacterium; assembly: GCA_963815675.1. Classification (GTDB taxonomy): domain Bacteria; phylum Acidobacteriota; class Vicinamibacteria; order Marinacidobacterales; family SMYC01; genus CAWFHP01. The sequence goes on from CAWFHP010000011.1 coordinate 101,642, forward strand.
GGCGGGCACCTATCGGGTCGAGTTCCCGTCGGGACTCCGGAGTTCGGTCGAGGTGGTCCACGTCGATCCGGGTGCGACCACCGAAATCACAAAGGTGGTGGACTGGGACGTTTACTTCGAGAGCGTGACCGTCGTTTCCGCCTCGCGAACTCCGGAAAGTCTCGAGGACGCCCCCGCGGCCATCACTTCGGTGGGAGCCGAGGAGATTTCCCAGCACATCGGCGTGAGCGGTGTGCCCGAGCTCATGGAGTTCAAACCCGGCGTCGAGCTGACGCAGCAGGACATCAACAGCTTCAACTTCAACACTCGCGGCTTCAACAACACCCTCACCCGGCGGGTCGCCGTCTTCATCGATGGGCGCAGCGTCGCCGAACCGTTTCTCGGGTCTATCACCTGGGCGACGCTTCCCTTTCCACTGGAGGACTACGATACGGTAGAGCTCGTCCGCGGCCCGAGCGCCGCTCTATACGGCGCGAACGCATCGAGCGGAGTCTTGAACATGACGACGAAGGCGCCGCGAGAAAGCCCCGGTATGAGCTTTCGTCTCACCGCGGGAGAGCGGGAAACGGTCACCGCGGACGCACGTTTCGCCACCGGGCTCGGAAACGGCTGGTACATGAAGCTGACGGGAACGGCCCGGCACTGGGCGCCCTTCGCCGTCGGTCGCCGCGAGACGGTGGAGTACTCCGTCCCCTGTCCCCCGAACGCATTCGGCGATCGCCTCCCGCTCGACAATTTCGACTTGAAGCCGGGAAACACAACGTCTGATTATTCCGGCAGCATCCGTGTCGACAAGTACTTCGCGGACGACGGGCGCATCACGCTCGAAGGCGCTCTTTCCCGCGGCCAGTGCTGTCAGGCCGTCGCCACCGGGGTGGGCCGCTATCTCCTCACAGGCGGTGGTGGCTTTCGTTTCGCGCGCGTGAACTTGGATTGGGACCGTTACAAGGTTTTCGCCTATTTCAACGACACTGGCGGCCCGGCCTCCGGAGGGGGCGGGGGCGTGGACCGGCTCAAGCAGCAACAAAAGCACGTGGAGGCCCAGGGCAACTGGGATCTCGACTCCGGCCGCTGGAAGTTCGTCGCGGGAGGATTCTATGAGAAAGCCGACCTCGACGGGTATACGCCGCGACCGATCGGGGCCAACCGCCAGGCGGCTTATGCCCAGGCGGATCGCGAGCTTGGTCCGGGCTTGAACGTCGTCGTCGCCGGGCGCATCGAGGACGGCTCCATACACTATTTACAGTTCTCGCCCCGAGCGTCTCTCGTATTGGGCTTCCGACCGAACCACACGCTCCGGTTTACCTACAACCAGGCCTTCCAGGCACCAGCGCTGGTCGAGGTGTTTCTCGAGACTCCCGCCGCGCCACCGGCCGACTTGAGCCAGCTCGACGGCCTTTGTCTCGCAAACAGAGTTTCCTGCGGTCTCGGCGCGACGCCGGTTCTCGCGGTGGGAAATCCGACCCTCGGGGTCGAGACGGTCCGGTCGTTCGAGGTCGGATATCGGGGACTCATCGACCGGCGCACGTACGTCACGATCGACACGTACGTGAGCCGCAATGAGAACTTCATCACCAACCTGCTCCCGCAGGTGGGCACGCCCTTCGGCCGTCTGAATCCCGAATTCGGTCCCTGGGTCGGGCCCCCGAAAGCGGAGTCCACTCCCATAGACTTCCCCGGCTGTCCCGAATCCGCAACAATCGCGGATTGTGTCCGTGCGCTCGCGCCACCGTTTCTCTCGAACGCCGCCGACGGTTCGAGCGTGCTCACCCCGCTCAGCTTTACGAACTTCGGCACGGTCGATGCGCAAGGAATCGAGCTCGGGGTGAGCCACGCCCTGACCCGCGCGTTTCGGATCGACGGCGCCGCCACCTGGTCGCACTACGACCCCAAGGAGGAAACACCCGGGTATCCCGACCTCCTTCTCCCCAACGCGCCGGAGCTGCAGCTCGCCGCGGGTGTAAGCTACACTGAGGGTCCCTGGTTCGCGGGGCTTCGCGCGCGGTTCATAGACGGGTTTCGCTGGTCTACCGGAATCTTCATCGGAGACGTGCCGTCTTACACCAACGTCGATCTCGACGCGAGTTACCAGATGACTCCTCAATGGAAGCTCGGGCTCACGGTGTCGAACCTCTTCGATCACACGCATTACGAGTTCTTCGGCGCCCCCATTCTTCATCGGCGCGCCCTGATGCACGTAGCGTTCAGCCGCTAGCGAGCATCGCGCACGCGAGCTCCAGATGCCGCGGCATGCCGATGTCCTCGTAGATTGGAAGAGCGTCGGCGAGGAGACTTTCTCGCCTTCGCGCGATCTCCATCGAGGTCGCGCTCCCTAAGCATGGACGTGTACCATCGGCGGACCTCCGCCTGCTCGGCGCGATAGGGAATCTCGTGGGCCTGCCGGAGAGCGATCTGGAAGTGCCGCTCGGCATCATCCCAGCGACGTCCCGCCGCGGCGGCGATGCCCGCGCTCTTCTGGAGGAGGGAGAATCCCCAGCCCAGCATCACGAATGACTCGGCGATCTCCACGGCGAGTGGATAGAGCGAAGCCGCTTCCTCGCGTGCTCCAACAACGGTAAGCCCCTCGATGGCGCGAACGGCGAAGGCCCAGCGCCCGAGAGCATTGACTCGACCCCCGACGGGAAGAAGACCTCGGTTTTGCTCGAAGAGAGAGCGCAGGTCGCGCCCCCCAGCGTACGCACTCACGAGAAGGAAGGTGCCCTGCGGAGCTCCGCTCGACTCCGATATCGAGGCCCATTCGAGCCGCTTCGACCGCGCTTTCCCAATCTCCCTGCAAAAAACGGCTGAGCGCGACGTGCGTCTGACCGAGCGCATAGTGGGGAGTGAGAGCCCGGTCGTGCTCGAGGTTCCGGTCGCGAAAGGAGACGAACTCGTCCAATCGCCCCGTTCGCATCCATCGTGCGTGAAAACGACTGCGTGCCGTTACGCCGAGCGCACCGACGTGACCTACTCGCTCGGCCGCGGCTCGAGCCTCCTAGTCCAGATTCTCGGCCTGATCGAGCGAGCCTTTTGCGAGCCGCGCGAGCTGAAGCATCGCGAGCACGTAGGCGAGATTCCACAGAATCTGGCGTGCCGCGCAGAAGGTCGACGGCTCTTCACGATCGCTCTTCCAGCTCGCGCTCACAGAAGTATCCGGACACGACGACGCGAAATCCTAGGACTTCTGACTCGAGCTCGAAATCCCCGAGCTTCGCCACGATCGCCTCCGCCGCGGCGAAGGCGTCGCTGGCAGTGTCGAAGTCGAGCTGGCCCGCCGCCGCCAGGGCCTTCTGGCACAAGACGCGACACCACTCGCCGGTCGGGGCAAACTCGCCGATGATTCTCTCCGCGCGTCCGCCAGCCACTGGAGCTCCGCGTGCCGCGCCGTCCACTGCGGGACGACGCTCATCCCGTGGAGGAGCTTGGCGAGAGCAACCCCGTCGCGAAGGGACTCGAACAGCGGGAACGCCTCCCTCCAGTCTTCGAGCGCCTGCTCCCAGCGTCGGAGCGCCCATTTCGCGACACCGCGTTGATGGAGCAGGCGCGCCCGGTTCTCGGTCTCGATTGCGGGCTCTTCGAATCGGGCTTCGCCCGGGCCATTTGCCCGAAGTGTTGTTTCGAGTTCCTGGTCGCTTTCTCCTGCAAGGAGCGCGGACTCTGCCCTTCGTGCGGGGCCAAGCGCGCCGCAATCTTTTCCTCACTGCTCCACGAGAGGATTCTCGCCGACGTCCCCCACGCCCAATGTCTGTTTTCTATACCCAAGATGCTCCGCCCTTACTTTCTCTTTCATCGAGAGCTCCTCGGAGAGCTCTCGCGCATCGCCTACGAGACCGTCCGCGAGATGATCGCCGCCGCCCTCGACGAGCCTGATGCCCGCCCTGGGATGGTCGCCGTCATTCAGACTTTCGGCTCTTCGCTCAAGTGGAATCCCCATATCCACGCCATCGTCACGCGCGGCGTCCTCCTCGGAGACGGTTCCTGGCAACCCCTTCCCTACGTCGACACCCACAAGGCCGAGTTCCTCTTCACTCACAAGGTCTTCCGACTTCTTCGACAGCGTGAGCTCATCACCCAGGACCGGATCGACCTTCTCCTCTCTTGGCGACATTCAGGCTTCAGCGTCCACAATCGCACCACCGTCTGCCCCGCCGATACCCAAGGGCTCCACAAGCTCGCGTGCTACCTGATGCGCTCGCCCGTGAACCTCTCTCGGCTTCGCTACCATCCGGACTCCCAGCTCGTCCTCTACCAGCCCAAAGCCGGACACGATGTCGACGAGGAGGCAAGACTCGACCCGCTCGAGTTTTTGCGGTGGGCAGCCCTTCGAAGGTGCCCTGCAACATCTGATTCCTTCGAAGGAGCCCGAGTGCGGACGATTCTCGCCAGGGTGCTCATCCACGTCCCAGAGCCCAACAAGCATCTCGTCCATTTCTACCGCGCCTACGCCAATCGGGTTCGCTCCAGGTACCGGAAACAAGACACCGCTGCATCCGACGAAACGGAGGCAACGCCTTCCAGACCCGCTGTCAACAAGCGCTGGGCCGAGCTCATCTACCGCATCTACGAGGTCGACCCTTTGACCTGTCCCCGATGCGATTCCTCGATGAAGCTCCTCGCCTTCATCACCGAGCAAGAAGTCATTCGCAGAGATCCTCGACCACCGAGACAAGATCGCAGCCGAGCCTAGGGCTCCTCCACGAGAAACCCGGACTAGTCGAGCCTGCAGGTCCCTCGACGCCATCCGTCTGTCTCGAAACCAAGAAATCCCTCCGCCAACCGCAAGACCAACCGCGACAACCAACTGCCACGCGCTTCCTCGGGCGAAATGCAATCCACCGCGGCCCAAGCCGCACGGATTCTCCCCGTATCAGTTGACCGCGTTGAAATACAACGGCCTATCAGTCGCCGCCTTGCGCCAGGTTAGAGTTACATACAGTTCAGTCTACGTGCCGCCAATCCCAATCGGACTCATCTCGAAGAAGTCGCAAAGCCTCACGTCCTGGAAGAATAGCCCCGTGGTCAGTGTCCATCCACACACGGTCACTGCGATCTGTGATCACAGCGAGGATCAGCTCAAGGGCTTCTTTGACTATTTCGAACTTACTAAACTTCACTGAATAAAAAAGTGAGTCCCCGATCACCTCTGCTAAGGAAGGCGCAAGTTCCTCGCTGGTTTCGTAGTCGTGTGCGATGGCGGATTGGGACACCATCTTTCGAATTGAAATGTGCCAGGTATAGTCGGACATCGTGCGATTGGATCTCAACCCTGTTACCCGATAATGCGAAACGTTGCGTTTGAAACTTGGGTTGAAGCGCCTGCTCGATGGTCGTGATTTCTACGTCTTTGGGAGTTATAAGAATTAGGCTCTGCGACATGGGGCGACTTAGTCTTTTTCTCGTGGACGAATTAGGTCGACGAGTTCACCGAAGTCGTTCGTAATAAGAATCTTGCCTTTAGCGCCTTTCACCGTCCGATCCCCCCCTTCCCAGAGTCATTTATGAAGGTCACAACGGGCCTCGTCACATTCGGCTCAAGCCTTTCCTGCACCTGCTCAATTACGTCTTGTGCGCTGGATGGCCCACTCTTGAACTCGATGATCGCCTCCGGCGTTACGACGTCAACCTCCGTGAGTATCCGGCCGTCTTCGCCGTAGACGACCATATTCGACGAGGACACAGGGACGCCCGCATCCGGCAGTCGTTTGATGAATTTCGTCAGTTCCGGGTCATCGCTCTGGAACTTTCGTTCTTGGATATTATCGCCGGTACCCTATGCGCTCTTTCAGCCGAAAGCTCGGGATTGGCCTCGTTTTCTTGCCGATGAGCTCCTAGAGCGTCAGGCCCTTCCGCAAAACGAGCTCCCCCGTTCGTCATCACCTCGTTATCTCCTCGGGACCTTCTCGTGACACTCGCGCTCTAGGATCGATGGCGATCCCATCGGGAGGGAGCGCCCACAAACCAACCACGAGCCAGAGAAAAACCGAGGAGAAACGAGTATGAACTCTCTCATGACCGTTACAGCACGAGCGACGGCAGCGATCGCGCTCTCCGTCACGCTAGCCGCCCCGGCGGCGGCGCGTAATTTCTTTTCCAGCGGCGTCGTCTTCACCGCCACGAACGCCGCCGCCGGCAACGCCGTCATCGCCTTCGGGAGAGGCGCAAAAGGCGATCTGGAGCACATCGGCAACTTCCCGACCGGAGGCAACGGTACCGGCTCGGGCCTCGGCAATCAGGGCGGGGTCGTGCTCGAACCGGACGGACGTCATCTCTTCGTCGTCAATGCCGGGAGCGACTCGATCTCCGTATTTCGAGTCCGGCACCAGGGTCTCGCCCTCAGTGACGTCGAGCCTTCGGGCGGGAGCCAGCCGATCAGCCTGACCGTCTACGGCGATCTCGTCTACGTGCTCAACGCTGGAGGCGACGGCAACATCACCGGCTTCGAGCTTTCGCAGCACGGAAGGCTGTCACCGCTGCCCGACTCTACCCGGCCGCTCGGCGGTGCCGGCACCGGTCCGGCACAAATCGGTTTCAGTCCCGACGGACGGCTGCTCGTCGTTACCGAGAAGGCGACCAATACCATCGTGACCTACGTCGTGGACGACGATGGTCTTGCCGGTGACCCGGTGATGACGCCTTCGGCGGGCGTGACGCCTTTCGGCTTCTCCTTCGGAAACCGAGGAAGGCTACTGGTGTCCGAGGCGACGGGCGGGGCGCCGGGGGCGAGCACGGTGTCTTCCTACAATCTGCTGTCCGACGGCAGCCTCGTGACGATAACGCCTGCCCTCCCCACCACGCAGTCCGCCGCCTGCTGGTTGGTGACGACCCGCGCCGGCCGCCTCGCCTATACCACGAACACCGGAAGCAACACCGTTACCGGTCTCCGCGTCGCCCGGGACGGGTCGTTGAGCCTTCTCGACGACGACGGGAGCACCGCGACGACGGGGGCGACTCCCATCGACGCGGCAGTGACCCGCGACGGTCGCTTCCTCTACGTACTCGACAGCGGGGACGGCGCGTTGAGCGCATTCCGCATCCTTTTCAACGGCGCGCTCGAGTCTATGGACGGCATCGGAGGCTTGCCGCCGGGAACGAACGGTCTCGCGGTGAAATAGCTTCATCGTCCTCAGGAGTCAGGGAAGAGGGGGTCGCTGGAAAACTCCCCACAAGTCAACCTGGGTCGGTTCTCCACGACTCCCGATTCCTCCAGGCATCTGGGAAGGCGGTTGCGGACGGCGGTACGGCATCGCCCTCGAGATTGTCCGAGGAACACTGCAAAGGATCGACGCATCTCAGCGTCCAATGTTGGCGTCGGTCGTGGAGCTCGCCCCGGCCTTCACCTGGTTCCGGTCGAGAACCCTGCCGGGGAGGGCTCCGGTGGCGCTTCCACCGCCGACGAGAAACTGGCCGTTTGACAATACGTATTCGTTCCCTTCGGGCGTCCGGTCGGGCTCGAGAATCGTCGCTCGATCGCGAATGCGGGCGTAGTCGAAGACGACGAGATCGGCCTTCTGGCCCGCACGAACGTACCCTCGATCGGGGGGACGGATGATTTGCGCGGGGAGTCCCGTCGATGAGCGTATCGCGAACGCGAGGCTGATGACGCCTTTGTCCCGCGCGTAGTATCCGATCTTGCGCGGATAGGAACCGTAGTAGCGAGGGTGCTGTCCCGGACGGGTCACGAGCGAGATACCGGCGTCCGTCCCCGTCGCGGTGAACTCCTGCTTCATGTAGTTCTCGACGTCGAACGTCGAGCCCGCGATGGGGCGGTAGAGCGCGCCCTCGGGGTTCTCCTCCGTTCCGGTCATCGCGAAATCAACCCGCACCTGAAGCACCGTTTCGCCCCGACTCTTCGCGATCTCGCCCACGGTCTTACCCACGGTCTTACCCACATCCTCCCAAGGCTGAAACGAGACGACGCCGGAGCTCGATTCCTAGCTGCCCCTCCCACACGGACGCATTATCGACGGGACCGGTTCGACCCGCGAATCGAAACATCCGAGCGCGGGGTCGTCCCTCGCGTGTACGACGGCGGTTTTTCTCGAAGGGGTGGCGGCTTTTCTCCCTGACTGCGTTAACCCTCTATGGGAAGGTCGACAGGAGTCGGCCAACGAGGAAAACAACGAGTGCGGGAGAGCCGGCAGAGCGGCCTCCTGGCTCGAGTCATCCGAGAAGGAAGAGAGAACGATGAACAAGTATGCCATTGGTTTCCTGTTGCTCGCCGTGGCGGCAGTCGCCGTCTCGGGTCTGGATGCCGCACCCGCCACCAAAGCGCCCGTCGAGGTAACGGTGACGAACGTTCCGCTCGCGGTAGTGGCGGCGTACCAGCCCGTTCAGGTCTGCTCGGCCGTCTACAATCCGACCACCGCCTATACCGTGCCGTCCGACCGGCTTCTCGTCATCGAAGACGCCACCGTGTCCGCAACTCTCGACGCGGGAGAGCTGGTGACGGGCATCATCACGACCATGAGCACCGGGGTCGAGGCGGATCACTATGTGGGAATGATCTCCGGAGACGTCTTTCGTTTCTCCAGAGACGGGCGGATGATGAAGGTGTATGCCGACCCGGGAACGAGCGTGATCGTGAAGGCCGCCCGCCGCAATGCTCCCGACAACATGAAGATCTGCTTTTCCGGTCGTCTGGAGCCGGTCGCGGCCACGCCGTGAGCGAGTGATTTCGAGGCAAAACGGAGAAGGCCGGCTCGGAAGGGCCGGCCTTCCCGGGTCGCCGGCTCTTTTGCCCCGCGGCGGTTCGTGGCGGGATTGCCTACTGACGACGGCGGACGCCCTCTGCCATTTCGACCCGGAATTCCTCGTTGGGCAGGGGAATGACCGGCGTCTCCGTGGGACGCTCGAGCTGCGGCACCCAGTCGAAGCGTACGCGGTAGGCGCGGAAGATACGACCGGTCCGGTCCGGGTCGTTGGCGAAGTACGGGCTGGTGTATTCCCAGACGATTTCCTTGTCGGGAGTGAGCTCGAAGATCCGTCCGTTGGCTCCCTCGGTGATCATGGTGTTGCCGTTCGGAAGTCGCTGGGCGGAGCTGATGTACTGGCTGAAGAAGCGGAACTGCTCCTGTCCGGAGATGGAATACTCCCAGACCTTCTCGAAGGTGACGGGGTTGATCTCGAGAACGCGCGACGAAAACCGCGCACCGCGTCCTCCCCGGTGGGTGCCGCCGGGTTCGGCGGGCCGTAGCCGGCGGCGCCGCCATTGTCGAAGACGAACAGTTTCCAGCGCCGGGCAATCCCTTCGGAATGATGTGGGGGTGATGCTGGCCGCTCATCTACCCGAGCTTGGCCAGGGCCGGCGTCTCGCGATAGTCGGGTCCCATCCTCCAGACGAATCTTGCCGGTGCGATCGAGGATGGCGATGATGTTCGCCTGGCGGCTGCTCCAGAGGATGTTCTCGGGAGCGAATCGCACGTCCCCTACGTCGTACCAGTGGTTTGGCCCGACGTAGGACATCGCATTGATGTGCAGCCAGTCGCCGGCAGCACGCGGAACGGCCCCGGCACTGCCGCCACTTCGGTCCAGCGCTCGAGGAGACTCCCGTTCATGTCGACGAGAACCGTGCCGCCCTCGCCCGGGGTGTCGAGCACCGTGTATCCACTCCAGGTCTCGTCGGGATGGAAGATGGTGGTGCCGGTGGGATAGACGGAAGGATCGGCGAGCAGTAGAACCGGCCTCAGAGCGGCGAGGGCGGCCAGAGCGGACCGAATCATGTCGGGTTCACCTCGTTCTTCAGTTCGCGACGGGCACGCGCTCCCGCAGGCCGGCGCCTATGGCGGACTCGATCTCGTAGGGACCCAGGCGGGAGCGCCGTCTCGAGAGACATATGCCAGAGAGCGATTCTATGGGGCTCCGAGACGGCGCCGCAAATCGTTCTGTCGGAGCCGACGCCGATGCCGAGTCCGGGTGCGGGTGCGGGAGCCGCGGCCGTCGATGTCAGTAACCGAGAGCGTACATCTCCCGGCGAGGGTCCGCCGCCACCATGAGAAACCCGGTCACGGGATCTCGGTAGGTGATGGTTCCGTCGCCTGCGATGTAGCTCCACAGACCCCAGCTCTCGGTCTTGTGCCCCATCTTCGTGAGGGCATCGAAGGTCGCGCGAGGAACCCGTCCCTCGAGGTTCAGGCGCGCCGGCCCGCCGTTGATCTCGTCTCCGGTGCCGGGGAAGTTGTAGCTTCCGAACCGTGGCTGGTCCATCGCCTGCTGGGGCGTCATTCCCCACTCCACGACGTTCAAGAAAATCTGCAGCAGAGCCTGGGCCTGCATGTCGGCTCCCGCGAGCGACATTCCCAGGAAGGGCTTGCCGTCTTTCATGACGACGAAGGGCGTATTGGTGTTTCTCGGACGCTTTCCCGGTGCGACGACGTTCGCGAGCGCGGGGTCTAGATTGAATTGACCGCCGCGGTTCCCGAGTCCGAAGCCCCAGCCGGGAATGAGCGGCGTCGTGAGCTGGCCGTCACTTTCCGTCATCGAGAAGACGTTTCCCTGGGAGTCCATGACGTTCAGGCAGGTCGTGTCGCGCCGGATCTGCTCCGACATCGGATCGAATCCCCGAGGATAGTCCTCCTGGGTCGGTGCCGCGAACGTCCGCGGAGAGCGTGGGTCCACGTTCTTCATGCGGGCGGGATCGCCCCACGGAGGCATGTCCTGGAATGCCTTCTCGTCGTCGATGAGCTCGATTCTCTTGCGCGCGTACTCGGTCGAGTAGAGCTCTTTGGGGATGTCGACGAAATCGGGATCGCCGAGATACTTGTGGCTGTCGGACATCGCGAGGTCGATGACCTGGGAAATGATATGCACGTAGCGGGGCGTGTTGTAGCCCATGGACTTCAAGTCGTACTGCTCGAGCATGTTGAGCATCAGGATCATGCGCGGTCCCTGGGACCAGGCGTCGCAGGTGTAGAAGTCGTACCCCCGATAGCGGGTGTGGAGCGGTTCGTCCCAACGACCCTGGTAGCTCGTCATGTCGTCGTAGGTCATCTGGCCGTCGACGTTCTCGGCGAAGAAGCGGTCGATCGCCTTCGCCGGCTCTCCTTTATAGAACGCGTCGCGCGCGGCCTGGATCCCCTCTTCCCGGGTGCCTCCGTTCGCGAGGGCACGCTTCTCGGCGGCGATCATGTAGTGGATGAGCTTTCCCAGGTCCTTGTTGATCATGAGACTCCCGAGCCTCTGCCGTCCCCGCCCGTTCTGGAGCCAGTATTGGGCGTTGTAGGGCCAGCGCTCGATCGCTTTCTGCTGCCGGTCGATGGAGTACTTCATCCGGTGGTGGAGGTGAAAGCCGTTCTCGGCGATGTCGAGCACGGGCTGGGCGACGCGCTCGAAGCTCATCGTGCCGTACCGCTCGAGGGCCGCCGTCCAGACGTCCACGTCGGCGGGCACGATGCAGGAGTGGGCCGGGTCCTTTCCATGGGCCCGGTAGTTCTCGAGAGTGGCTTTCGCCGGCGCCGTTCCCGCTCCGATGCGAGTGAGAACGCGGTCTTCCTTGGCGCTGTAGAGAATCAGAGGCGCGACCCCCGTCCAGCCGGCGATGTCGTAGGTCGTCGCCTTGACCGCCATCGCGGTGGCGACGCCCGCGTCGAAGGCGTTGCCTCCTTGCTTGAGGATCTCGATACCGGCGAGGGTAGCCAGATAGTTTCCGCTCGCCACGACCCCGCGGGCACTGAAGATATCGGGCCGCAGCGGCTCGACGTTGTGGTCATCGTAGACCGTCACGTGGCTCTCGAAGGGAGCGATGAGCTCTTCGGGCGCTCCCACGTCCTGGCCGAGCGCGAGGCTCGTCGTGACGTTCGAGACGAGGGCGGCAAGAAACGCGGCTCGGATTCGGGTTCTCGTTCGCATGGCGTCTCCTCCGGGAGAGCGTCTACCGGGTCACAGCGCCCGATGAGCTTCCGGTCGCCGCATCTTATCCCGGACCGGGGCTCAGTTCAGACGCCGACGAGGTCTAAGATAGAGAGCGAACTTGTTGTCCTTGCGCACGAAGATCTTGCCGCCCTCGTGCTCGAGCGCGAGCACGTAGTCGGCCTTCCTCCTGTTCCGGCGGGCTCGGGCGTCGATTGCTGAAGTGTCGAAAATTCTTACGAGTGGAAAGGCCCGTAGGGTCTTCCCCCACAATGTGTTGAATCGACACCGGATAGACTGCAAGTCGGGCGCATCTCACACGAATGGGAGCGTCGGATTTCTTTGCAGATCCGCAATGTTCCTTCACGTCGAATTGTCGCAAATCATTGCAATCAAATACATTGCGAATTTCTTGCTTGCTTTTGTTCACGTTGAAGCTGCCCGCGACTCGTGCGGTGTGACTCATCGGAAAGGATGGGATCACTATGTGGCGCCGTCTTCCCACCGTTTGTGACGTATGCGTGATCGTTACCGCGTTGGCCGGGTCCATCCAGGCTGACACTCTCGAACATGACTCCGTAGATGCCGACGATGGAGAGAAGCCACGTCACCGCGCCGAAAGCGGCGACGAGGAGGCTCAGATAGCGCGTCGCGTTCAGGGAATCCACCATGAGCTCGTCGATAGTGGCGACTTGCGACAGAGGAAGCGCGGCGTCGAGCTCGCGAAGGGTGCGGCGCACCGAGGGCAAGACACTCGAGGGAACGCTCGCGGTTCGCAGGATGACGAAGCGGGAGCGTGTCGCGAAAACACTGGCGGGCCAGTAGACCATTCCTTCGTCACTTGCGTCGAGACCCATCTGCTTCACGTTGCCCACGACCCCGATGACGGTAAACACGTTGGCCGGATCGCGGCTGACCCCGCTGTAGGCCTCGCCTCTGTAGCGCGTCCCGCCGGACGGCTCAACTCCATCGCGATGCGTGCGGCACCGGGGTAAGCTCTCGAGGAAAAGGAACGCCTCGGCTCGTCGGGCTCCCTCGAGGGAACGAGATGTGAGCGCAGAGCACGAATGACTCTTGCGATGACCCGGGGCTCGGTGTCGTGCTCCTCGATCCGCGCAATGTACTATGGGCCTCGGAGGACGAGATGCCTGAGCACAAGTGGACCTCCCCCGTCACCGGCGAGACCTACGAGCCGCACCTGGCGTTGCGCCACACCGAGATCGCGACGTTTCTGCGCGCGCCGCTCGCACACTCTCTGAAGGATGTGGATATCGCGCTCGTGGGAATTCCCTTCGATGGCGGGGTAACGCATCGTCCCGGCGCGCGCCACGGACCGCGCGAGATCCGTAACATGTCGACGCTGATGCGGTCGTACCATCACGTGACCCGCTTCAACCCCTTCGACGCGTGCCGCATAGCCGACGTCGGCGACGTGCGCTTCGAGAACATCTACAACCTCGACGTCGCGGTTCAGGCCATCGAGGAGTTCTACCGGCATCTATCGAAGGCACGCGTAACACCTCTGGCCGCGGGCGGCGACCATTCGGTGACCTACCCGATTCTGAAAGTTCTCGGCGAAGGCGAGCCACTCGGGCTCGTGCACGTCGATGCCCACACCGACACGTGGGGACCGTTTCAAGGGTCCAAGTTTCACCACGGTGCGCCGTTTCGCCTGGCATGCGAGGGCGGATACATCGACCCGAAACGCACGATCCAGATCGGCATCCGGGGCGCTCAGAACACGCTGGAAGGATGGAACTACTCGCGCGAGAGCGGCATGCGGGTGGTGTTCATCGAGGAGTTCGAAGAGCTCGGCGTCGAGAGAGTCATCGAAGAAGCGCGTCGGGTCATCGGAGATGGGGCCGCCTACATCTCGTTCGACGTCGACGGGCTCGATCCGGTCTACGCACCGGGCACGGGAACACCGGAGATCGGAGGCATTACGACCCGTGAGGCGCTCCGGTTTCTTCACGGGTTGCGCGGCCTGGATCTCGTCGGAGGCGACGTGGTCGAGGTCGCGCCCCCGTTCGACCCGACGGGGAACACCGCGCTCGTAGGCGCGACTCTGATGTACGAGATGCTCTGTCTCCTCGGTGAAAATCGCGCGAAGCGTTGATGCGAGGCGGCCCTCGCTTTCTGCGGTCGAGCTGGGGATATCCGAGGGGGCGGTTCGGGGCATGGCCGACCGCCTTCGCGCCGAACGCGGCGCGTTGCTGCCCGCCAAGATCAGAGAGACGGCAGGTCTCGCGCGGGACGTCGACGCGGAGATGCGATATCTCATACGCGGGTTTCCGAATCGCGCCCGGATGAACCGTCGGCGCTTCCTTGACAAACCAGCTTGTCACCGGTACACGTGGCGTTGCGGCTGGTACTTCGACTGGACCGTGCGCTCGGGGAGCGACCGTGACAACGACAAAATCCGGGCCCACCAAGAAATCGTCGCGCATATCGCGGCGCGAGTTCATGGGGAAAACGCTGGCGGCGGCGCCGGCGCTCGCGATGAGACCGACCGGAGAGCAGGGCGGGCCGCCGCTCGGCCCGGAGCTCGTCGAGCCGCGCGAGATTCGCTCTGCCAACGGTGTGCTCGAAACGACGCTCACCGTCCAAGGCGGGCTGCACCAGGTCCCCTCGGCCGCGAATCCCACCCGGACGACCGGCCTTCGACTACGGAGCTACGGCGGCGAGATTCCCGGGCCCACCCTGAGGGCTCGCGTCGGGGACCGCATCCGTGTGACGCTCGACAACCGAATCGATCCCCTCCGACTTTCCCCCGACCTCGGATACGGCGTGCAACGTGCGCCGCAATCCCCATCCTCCTCCCGGCAACTGGTATCCGGGGCGCGACCGCTTTCCCGCGTGTTTCCACGGCGACAATACGACGAACCTGCACTACCACGGGACCCACGTCAGCCCCGAAGGCTCGAGCGACAACGTGCTCGTCGAAGTCCGGCCCGGGGAGAGCTTCGTGAACGACTTCGTGCTGACCAGGAACGACACGCTACCGCCGCGCTACGATGCCGAGCAGCCCCCGGGGACGCACTGGTATCATCCTCACAAGCACGGTTCGGTGGCGCTCCAGGTCATCAACGGCATGGCCGGTGCGTTCATCGTCGAAGGCGAGATCGACGACGAGCTCAACCGCTTCTACGTCGATTCGGGGCGCGCCCTCCTCGAAAAACTCCTCGTCATCCAACAGTACGGCGACAAGATCAACCTGGACGCCGCGCCCGACGAGGCAAGTGCACCTCCGATGACGGTCAACGGGCAGTTTCAGCCCGTGATTCGGATGCGCCCGGGCGAGGTGCAACGATGGCGGCTCGTGAATGCGACGATGCAGCAGCTCTCCCACAAGCGATTCCGCTTCATGGAAAAGAGCGTCTACGCTGCCGCGCTCGAGACCGCCCTCCGACGGGGGACGACGGTCGCGTTTTCCGTTCACCCCGGGGTTGTGCCCGAGTTTCGCGAGATGGCGAGAGACGGCGTGCCGTTCACCGGTGAAACCTACGAGCGGCTACAGAGTGAGCTCGAGATCGAGATGGCGCCGGGCAATCGCGTCGACGTTCTCGTCAAAGCCCCTTCCCAGACCGGGCAAGCCGTGCTCGCGATGGTGAACGCCACCGAGCTGCCACCCGAAGCTCGCGTCCGAGCGCCGCAACAGTACCTGATCGCGGTCGACGTCGGAGGCGATCGGATCGATATGCCCTGGCCCGATGCGAACGTGTTTCAGCGCGCGTTCCCGGCGTATCTCCGAGACATCGAAGCGAGCGAGATCCGCATTCGACGTCGGGTGGAGTTCAAGATGGACGGCAAGGTGGGCGGTTCGGGCGGCGCCCAAAGCCCGCCGCGGTTCACCATCGACGGCAAGGAGTTCGATCCAGGCCGAGTGGATCAAGTCATGCTGATGGGCGCCGCCGAAGAGTGGACGATCGTCAACACGTCGCCACCGGGTGCCATCCATCCGTTTCACATTCACATCAACCCGTTTCAAGTCGTCGAAATCTACGATCCGCAGCTCATGGGGGAGACGCCCCGAGTCATGAGGCCGCCATACGTATGGCAGGACACCATCGTTCTCCCGCCGTCGTTCGACGCGACGCTTCCGGACGGCCGGACCGAGCGGCGCTACGGTCACGTCAAGATCCGTCACCGGTTTCTGGATTTTCCCGGGAAGTTCGTTCTCCATTGTCACATCCTCGGCCACGAAGACCGAGGGATGATGCAATTGGTCGAGGTCATCGATCCGCGAGCCTAGCCCACCACCTCGCGCGGCGGCGCTACCGTCGCATCGGGTCGTTGCCTCGAACTCCAGTGTCGGGGTTTCTTCCATGCCCTTCAGGCGCCGAACGCCTGCTCGTAACAAGGTGTTGCATATACAGTTATAGGTCCAAGGCCTGTTCGAGACCAATGGAAACGGTGAAGAATCGAGCGCGAAACGTGCATCCCCGTCGGACTTTCTTACACTTCGTGACTGCCGGCGCCCAACCAGAGTCTCGTAACGTATTGATACTTCTACGGATGACCGAAACGTTGGCACCGATGCCGAGAGCGAGGGTCACGAGAGCGACGAGGGTGAAGAGAGGACTCTTCCATAAAATCCGCAGGCCGTATCTCACGTCTCGCCAGAGAATCGAACATGGGTTCCACTCCTCTCCTTCGCGAGGAAGCCTCTCGCCGCTCCGCGAGCCGCATTCGGATGGCGGGCAGGACGGAGGCGAGAGTCTGCTGCCAGTACCAGAGCAGGGCCTTTGTGTGTCCCTTCTCCGGCAGAACGAAGCGCTGGTACTCTTCGAGGAGATCTCCGAGAACGATATCCCGCTTCTCCTCGGGAAGGAGCCAAGCGAGCAGGCGCTCGGCGAGCGGTGGCGGTCTCATCGGCGCTTCAGGAAGGCGTCGACGTGCGCGCCCTTCCACAGCTTCTCCAGCAATTGCTTCGAGCGCTTCAGCGCCAGGGCCCCGTCCGGGGTCAGCTCGTAGTGCCGCTTCGCCCGCCCCCCTCTCTCGGGCGTTGGCGACGACAGGCTCGAGGCGACATAACCCTTGGTCTCCAGCCTCTCGAGGGTCGCGTAGACGGCGCCAATCGAGACCCTTCGGCCGGTCGTGGACTCAATCTCGCGGCGGACGGTCATGCCGTAGGCGTCGCGGCCGAGCCGACTCAAGGCGAGGAGCACAATCTGCTCGAACTCACCGAGGTACTCTCCCTTGCCCATTATTTCTACAAAATAGAACATATCGCAACGGAGATCAAGGCAAAACGGCGTCGCGGCCAGGTTCGACGGAGCGAGGCCGTCAAGAGGCCGGCGGCGATGAGAGCGGTTCCCCCGAGCCGGTTCACCGATTTCGCGAACCGCGGGCTTCGGACCGCCCCCCGCACGGCGGAGGCGAGCAGGGCGTAGGTCAGCACACTCACGAAAGCGAGCAGGAGAAAGGTCCCGGACAGGAGGAGCGTCTGAGGAAGGAGGGGTCTCGTCCTATCGAAGAACTGCGGCAAGAAGGCCACGAAGAAGATGCCTCTCTTCGGATTGAGAACCGTCACCGTGAAGGCGTCCGCCGCCAACGCCTTGAATCCCTGCGAGCCTCGGCGTACGGCGTCTTTCCTGATGTCGTCGGCGAGCCGGTAGCGCAGCGCGGCCGAGCAAGCTTCCCGCCAGTACCACAGTTTCGCGGAGACGCAATCTCGCGCCGGTCGCGGTGGAGTGCGTCCAGCGAGACCGCTGCCTTGGCGCTCCTGAATGAGCCGCGCCAGCTCGCCTCTCGCCTCTGGGACATCGACGAGATCATGATCCGTCAGCCGGTCGGCGTGGCGGCCGCGATCGTTCCGCTCAACTTCTCGGGAATGATCGCATTCTGGTTCCTGCCCTACGCGCTCGCCTGCTGCAACACCTACATCGTAGAGCCGTCTGAAAAAGTACGGGGCCTTCTCTCGGCCGAGGGGCCATGGACCGGATCCACGCCTCACGGTACGTGAGAGTCAAGCCCTTTTCGTGAACTTTTTCGCGATTTCGGCTCGTATAGAATGCTGTCATGAGATTCCTCCGGCCTGTTCTCAAACGCCTCTATGCCGACGGCCGCTTCACGATTCTCTCGATTCTGACCCTTGCCGTCGGGATCGGCCTGGCCGTTGCCATCTTCAGCCTGGTGTACGGCGTGCTCCTCGCCCCCCTGCCCTATCCCCACCCGGAAAGGCTCGTCGACATCAGCCACAAAGCACCCGCGCTCGATCTCGACGACATGGATATCTCGATTCCCCTCTATCTCCGCTATCGCGAGCGAGCGCACTCGTTCGAAGACCTGGCACTTCTGCGCGACGGGCGCGTGAGCCTCACCGGGCTCGATCGCCCCGACCGGGTTCGGCAGGGCACGGTCTCGGCCTCGCTCTTTCGCGTCGCCGGCGTCCAGCCCATCCAGGGAAGAGCCTTCTCCGAGGACGACGAAAAGCCCGGCGCCCCCCCGGTCGCTCTCGTGAGCGAAGGGTTCTGGCGCGGTCGTCTCGGTGCCAATCCCGCCGTGCTCGAGCGAACCATCGAGCTCGACGGGTCGAAACGTCAGATCATCGGCGTCCTGCCGGATGATTTCGACCTCCCGACGGAGAACATCGAAGTCTGGGTTCCTTTTACCTTCGACCCGGCGACCCAGCGACTGGGCCAGTTCAGTTACCGGTGCGTGGGCCGTCTTCGAGACGGAGTTCCGCTGAAGTCCGCGCTGGCGGAGCTCACCGGCATCACCCAGCGCATCAAGGAGGAGTTCCCGGGAGAGTCGGCGGCGCCCATTCTGGCCCGCTCGGGCTTCGTGCCCACGATGGTGCCGCTCCTCGACGAGATCGTCGGCGACGTGAAGAGCGCCCTCTGGATTCTCCTCGGAGCCGTCGGTTTCGTGCTGCTCATGGCCTGTGTCAACGTGGCGAACGTCTTTCTCGTTCGGGCCGAAGGCCGACGCCGTGAGCTAGCGCTGAGGAGCGCGCTCGGTGCCAGCCGTGGCCGCATTCTCGGAGAGTTCTTCGCCGAAGGAACGACCCTGGCTCTCGCCGCCGGGTTGCTGGGGATCGTCCTCGCCAAAGTCGCGCTCTCGACGCTCGTGCGTTTCTCTCCGGAAGAGCTGCCACGGATCGCGCAAATCGGGCTCGACGGTCGAGCGCTCGCCGTCGCTCTCGGCCTCTCGGCGGTATCGGCCTGTCTCGTGGCGCTTCTTCCCATGATTCCCTACAGCCGTCCCGATGTCGTCTCCGCTCTCAAGGAGGGCGGCCGGAACACGAGCGCGTCCCGAGACCGGGTCTCCCTGCGCAAGCTTCTCGTCGCCGGGCAGATGGCGCTCGGACTCGTTCTCTTGATCGGTGCGGGACTCATGGTGCGCAGCTTCCAAGAGCTCTCGCGCGTCACGCCAGGGTTTCGTGCCGTCGACACACTCACGTTGCGGCTGTCGCTGCCGAAGACGTCCTACGAGACGCCGAAGCTCGCCGCGTCCTTCGTCGACCGGGTCACGGAGCGGCTCCGGGCGCTTCCAGGAGTACTCGAAGTCGGCGCCGTGGACACGTTGCCCTTGACGGGCTCGGCGAGCGGATCCGGCCACGAGATCGAGGACTTCCCCCGGGGGGAGAACGACGTTCCGCCCGTATTTCTCGTCCATGAAGCCGACCCGGGCTACCTGAAGGCGATGGGCATTCCCCTCGTCGCGGGGCGCTGGCTCGAGCCGGCCGACCACCTGCAGCAACGCCGCGTGGTCGTGGTCAGCGAATCCCTGGCCAAGCGCTATTGGCCCGAGACGAGCTCGCTCGGAAAGCGGATCTCTCCCGGGAAGCCCGACGAGACGGGCTGGTACGAGATCGTGGGCGTCGTGGGCGACGTCCACCACGAAGGCCTCGAGAATCGCTCCTCGCGACAGTGCTTACTATCCGATGGTCGGTCCCACCGATGAAGGAATCCGAGGAAACCTGTGTCTCGTCGTGCACGCGGGGGTGAGCCCCGAGAGCCTCGCGAGTGCGGTGCGGGACGCGATCTGGTCGGTCGATCCCAACGTTCCGATCACGAATATCGTCTCTCTGGAAAAACTCGTTGCGGACGCCAGGGCGTCGATGGCATTCAGCATGGTGCTTCTCCTCTTTGCATCGCTCCTCGCCGTTGTTCTCGGCGCCATCGGCACCTACGGCGTCGTCTCGTTCGTCGTGAGTCAGCGCACGCAAGAGATCGGAGTGCGGATGGCGCTCGGGGCGCTCCGATCCCAGGTTCGCTCCATGGTGGTGAGAGACGGGCTGAGAACCGTCCTGCCGGGACTGGTCCTGGGGCTCGTCGTCGCGTTCGCTTTCACCCGTCTCATGGCGTCGCTCCTATTCGCCGTGAGCCCGCTCGACCCAGTGAGCTTCGCAATCGCTCCCGTGCTCCTTCTCGCCGTCGCTCTAATCGCAAGCCTGCTACCCGCGGAGCGTGCGTCCCGAGTGAGCCCTTTGGAAGCCTTGCGCCAGGAATGAGCGTAGCATCGGAGAGAGGAGAAGAGAATGCGACAGCTCGCTTCGTTATTCGCCGTTGGCGCGCTTCTTTCCGCGCCGTGCTGGGCTCAGGAAAGGGCCGAGGATGCCGCACAACCGGCCGCGGAGTCCTGGCTGAAGCTCGTCGACGCGGGAGACTATGACGCGTCGTGGGAACAGGCGGCGAAGCTCTTCAAGACCGCCGTCACCAAGGAACAATGGAATCACGGCATGGCGGCAGCACGCGTGCCGCTCGGCAAGCTCGTGTCTCGGAAGGTGAAATCTCGGGAGTACAAGGAGCAGCTCCCGGGGGCGCCGGACGGGAAGTACGTCGTAATCCAGTTCGACACCGTCTTCGAGAAGAAGGCGTCCGCCGTCGAGACCGTCACGCCCATGCTCGACCCCGACGGGGTATGGCGCGTCTCCGGTTACTACATCCGCTGACTCGGCCGTCAAAATTAGGGACAGTCCCTAATTTTTACGGAGGCGTTTCATCGAAATTAGGGACTGTCCCTAATTTTTGCTGAGGCCTTTCATCGTCGTCGCCAGGGAGTGGAGGCGGCGAGCGTCGAGTCCGTCGGCGGTGCCGCTATCGTGCTCCAACGAGGTCGCGAGGCCGTCGAGGTCGGCTCCGGCCACCCCGCCGTCGAGCGCGGCCTTCACCGCCTCGGCGCGCGCCGGGGCGATCCCCTTGGTGCGCGTGAGCTGGTCGAGGTAGGCGCGGGCCACCACCGGGCTCGACGGCCAGACGATGCGGTGCTGCTGCTGGACGTTGTCGAGGCCGGGAGAAACCAGGCGCGCGGCGTCAATCTCGTTCTGCGAGAGCTGCTCGCTCGGAACGAGCTCGAAGCACGTCGACTCCGCGGGCAATCTCCGAGCCGTAGATGTAGCCGTTGTACCAGTAGGCCGACCAGTACCCCGCCAGGATCGGCTGGGTGGCGTCGACCGGGCCGCGGTCGAAGTACGCGATCTCCACCGGATGCGTCGAGTCGGTGAAATCGAACACCGAGATGCCGCCCTGGTACCACGCCTGCACCATGATGTCTCGTCCCGGCACGGGAACGAGCGAGCCGTTGTGTGCCACGCAGTTCTCCGCTCGCTCTGCGCGGCGGGCATCTTGAAGTAGCTCCGGAACTGCATCTTGCCGTCGACGATGTCGAAGATGGCGTCGGCGCCCCAATCTTCGGGTCGGACGTCCCGACAGCGAGGGCGCGCTGCCGCCGCCCCACTCGTCGGTAAAGATCACCTTGGTGCCGTCGTTGTTGAACGTCGCCGAGTGCCAGTACGCGAAGTTCTTGTCGGAGACCTGCGTCGAGCCGGACGGGATGCACCGGGTCGGAGATGTCCAGCAGAATGCCGTTGCCCGAGCATGCCCCGGCGGCCAGTCCGATCTCCGGGAATACCGTGATGTCGTGGCACTGGTTGGTCTCGGAGGTCTGCTGGGTTCCCGGTCCGTGGTCGCCGCCGTGCCACAAGCCCGCGATGTCGCCGGTCGCGGGGTCGGCGAAGATGCGCGGCCGGTTGACGATGCGTGCGTTCTCCGGGTGAGCGAGCGGCACCTGGATGACGTCGATGCTGAACAGCGCCGTGTTCGGGTCCTCGTCCGGCTTCGGTCGGAGCAGCCCTCGAGCTCCTCGCCCGGTCGCACCGAGCTCGTGCCCGACGCGTAGACGTAGAGGTTGCCCTGGTCGTCCGGATCGGTCACGAGCGTGTGCGTGTGCGATCCCCGGCAGGTCTGCACCGCGGCCACCTGCTTGGGCATCCGCACGTCGCTGATGTCGAAGATGCGGACTGCCCCGGAAACGCTCGGCGCTCACCGGCTCGGAAACGCCCTGCGATTCCGCAGTCGACCCGTCCGCGCGTCTGCTCGACCGACATGAACAGCAGGTTGCCGTAAACGGACACGTCGCCCTGGCCGCCGGGGCACACCACCGAGACGGTGAGCTGGGGTGCCACGGGATCCTCGATGTTATAGAGGTTGAATCCGTTGAAGTTGCCGACGAAGAGCCGGTCCTTGCTGAACGCGAGGTCCGAGTTCGCGAAGTTCAAGAATCCCGACGTCTTCGGCGCGGAGGGAGCTTTCGCGTCCGAGGCCTCCTTTTTCTCTT
Source organism: uncultured Acidobacteriota bacterium (assembly GCA_963815675.1). Taxonomy (GTDB): domain Bacteria; phylum Acidobacteriota; class Vicinamibacteria; order Marinacidobacterales; family SMYC01; genus CAWFHP01. Next base: position 124,049 of record CAWFHP010000011.1, read on the forward strand.
TCTCTTTCTCTTTCTCTTTCTTTTCTTCTTCCGGATCGCGCTCCGGCGGCGTAGGCTCTCCCGCCGGCACATCGGGATCGAAGAAGCCCTCCGGTTTGGGAAGGCTTTCGACCAGCTTCATGTTGCGCGCGACCTCGCCGGCGTCGCGGAAGCCCGCCTTGAGCTTGGCGCGGGGATCGGTCGGATCCGAGCCCGGGGATTGCTCCTGCGCGCTCCCCGCGATCAGACAGGAGAGCGAAGCGGCGAAGACGAGCCCTGGAACGCGAAAGGCGATGGATCTCATTCCGAATACTCCTTGAGCAGTGCGCTCATGCGATCGATCTCCATTTTCTGATCGGCGTTGATGTCGGAAGCGAAGGCGAACATCTCTCCCTCCTGGGCCGCACCAGGTTGAGAGAGGAGCTCCTGCACCATGACGAGCGCGCCTCCATGGTGCTGGATCATGAGCTCGAGAAAGAGCCGATCGAAAGCCGGCCCGGAAGCATCCGCGAGCTGCTTCATCTGCTCCGGGGTCAGCATGCCCGGCATCAGATGCATGCCGTGCTCCGTGTGCATGCCCGGCGACGGAACGTCCTGGCCGCGATCTCGAAGCCACTGCTGCATCATCCGGATCTCGTCCGCCTGCGACAGCTCGATGCGTTGCGCGAGCTTGTGCATCGTCTCCCGTTTGCTGCGCGTCTTCAGGAGCTCCGTCATTTCCAGCGCCTGCGCGTGGTGCGCGATCATCCCCTGCATGAACCGAACGTCCGCGTCCGTGAACCGGACCTTCGACAGATCGGACGCCTCGCTCGCCTCGATCACGCGACTCGATTGGCCGGGGGCGCCCGGCTGCACGATGGGCGCCGGCTCGGACCCGCGCGGAGCCTGGCACGACGCGCCAGCCAGGATGATCCAGGAGAGAGGAGCTATCGGTCGCAACCAGACCATGGGTATCCGCGAGATAGTCATCCGTGTCCTTCGTTCATTCACGCACTCGAGCGACAGGCGTCGAGGCGCGAGAACTACCATTCTAATCCGGCAGCGGCAATGGATTGCAAGCGCAGCGGATCAAGAAGGGCTCGACTCTCCGCGGTTACTCGTACTTCAGTGCTTTGACGGGCTCCACTCTCATGGCCCGGAAGGCGGGCACGACGCAGGCGAGAAGGGCGGCAAGCCCCAGAATGACGGGCACGCTCAGGAGAGTCACGGGATCGGTGGCCGCGACTCCGAAGAGAAACGTCGCGAGAAAGCGTGAAAGGACCACGGCCCCGCCGAGTCCCAGGACGAGCCCGAGGCCCGCGAACGCCATTCCCTGCGACAGGACGAGCTCCAGGACCCGCGACCGCCCCGCACCGAGCGCCATGCGGATTCCGATCTCATTGGTCCGCTCGGCGACGGTGTAGGACATGACGCCGTAGGTCCCGACTGCGGCGAGAAGGAGTGCCAGCACCGCGAAGACGGCGAGAAGGACGGTCACGAAGCGGGGGCGCGACAGAGAATCCCCGAGGACCTCGTCCATCGAACGGAGGCTCGCGAGCGGAAGCGCCGGGTCTCGGGCCCAGACCGCCTGCCGTACCGCTCCAGCGAGCTTGTCGGGCGGGAGTGACGAGCGGAGGACGACGTTCATCTCGCGAGGAGCGAAACCCACGGCGGCAGCGGTTTGAGGATAGAAGAAATAGGTCTCGGTTCCCGTTTCTTCCTCGACGCCGCCCTGCTTCACGTCCTTGGCGATGCCGATGATCGTGAACCAGGGCACGCCTCGCATCGACGGACGGATGCGTTTCCCTACGGGGTTCTGATCCGGCCAGAACACTTTCGCCGTCGTCTGGTTGATGATGGCGACCGGGCTCGCCGGCCCCTCGTCCGAAGGAAGGAACGCGCGTCCCGAGACGATGGGAATCTTCATCGTCTCGAAGTAGTCCGCCGTCACGAACTGCCAGTAGTCGACGTTTTGAGGGGGACCGTCGGGAGTCGGGGCAATTCCCTCGAACTCCATGTCGTTCGCATTGAGCCGCCGGCGTGGCGGAAGCCCGCTCATCGCCGACGCGCTCTCGACCCCGGGAATCGCAGACAGCCGCTCCGACAGATCGCGAAAAAAACTCACCTGAGACGAGACGTCGGGATAGGTCGTGTCGGGTAGATAGGTCTCGAAGGTCTCGAGCCCCGCGCTCCGGAACCCGGGATCGACGTTCGACATCGCCCAGAAGCTTCGCAGCAGGAGCCCGCAGGCGACGACGACGACGACGGCGATCGCGATTTCGGCGGTGACGAGAACCTCGCGCAGGAGGTGTCGGCCCGACGCGACGCGTTGTCCGCCTTCCCTGATCGCCCGGCCGAGATTCCGCCGGGTGAGATGAAGAAGCGGCGTGAGCCCGAACAGGAGCCCGGTCAGGACCGAAACTCCCAGAGAGAAGAGGAGAACGGGCGCGTCGAGCGCGATCTCCGCGAAGCGGGGAATGCTCGCGGGAAACGACGCCAGAAGCAGCCGGAGGCTCCAGAACGCCAGGATGAGGCCGAGCCCGCACCCGAGAAGCGCAAGGAGGATGCTCTCGATGAGAAACTGCCGGAGGAGGACGAGCTTGCTCGCGCCGAGGGCGCTTCGCACGGCGATCTCCGCGCTGCCGCGCCTCCGCCCGAGCGAGGAGGAGGTTCGCCACGTTGGCGCAGGCGACGAGAAGCACGAGCCCGACGACGCCGAAGAGCATCATGAGCGCGGGCTTCGTGTCGCCGACGACCTCGTCGTGAAGCGACGTCAGAATCATCGGATGGTTCTCCGAGCTCGGAGCGTGGGAGCCTCCCGCCTCGTCACGCCAGCTCACGACTAGGCTCTTGAGCTCCGCCCTCGCCGAGTCGAGACTCACGCCGGCGGCGAGCCGTCCCACGACGTAGTAGTTGTGCGAAGCGCGGCCGGGAAGGTTCCCGAGGTCGAGCGCGAGGGGAAGCCGAGATCTCGACTCCCTGGGCGTCGACGTCGAAGCGGGGAGGCATGACCCCGAGGATGGTGCGGGGAGCGCCGTCCACCTCGATGCGCTTTCCGATCCACGAGAGATCCGCACCGAAAGCTCGCTGCCAGAGCTCGAAGGAGACGACGGCGACCGCCTCGGCTCCGGGGCGATCTTCTTCCTGCCCGTACGCGCGTCCGTGGAGCGCTTCGACGCCGAGTACGTCGAAGAGCTCGGCGGAGGCCGACGCGCTCCTGACGCGCATGGGCTCGCTCGTGCCGTCGATACTGGTCTGGCCGGTGTTGTATAGAGCCAGGCCGTCGTAGGATCGGCTCCGCTCCCGGAGCTCGAAGAACTCCGGCGCCGAGACCCAGAACTTGTCGAGCCCCTGCTTGGGAAACTGGGTATGGACCATCACCAGGCGCGAGGGCGAATCGGTACTCGAGAGGCTTCAAGACGACGGCATTGACGACGCTGAAGATCGGCGCTATTGGCGCCGATTCCGAGTCCCAGGGTGAGCACCGCCACCGCCGTATAGCCAGGATTCTTCAACAATCTGCGAGCCGCATGGCGGATTTCCGTGAGCCAGTGCCCCATAGGTCCCCTCTTCGTTAGTGCTGAAAACTCAGCATACTCCAGCCCATGAACTTCTGCTACTTGCTGCTACGGGTACGATATTTCCCGCGGGCGAGTTCCGGAAGATTTTCTATTCCGACCGCAGGGTCTCGATCGGGTCGACTCTCGTCGCCGCGAGCGCGGGAAGGAAGTTCGTTGCCGCCGCCACCGAGAGAAAGAGCAAGGGCACGGCGATGAAGCTCAGCGGGTCGACGGGGTTGATCCCATAGAGGAAGCCTGACATCGCTCGAGCGAGAAGGGCCGCCCCGACGAGCCCGAGAAAGAGTCCCGCGAGCACGGGCACCATTCCCTCCGTCCAGGCCGTCCGCAAGACGTCCCGCGAGCGGGCTCCGAGCGCCATGCGGATCCCGATCTCCTTGCGGCGCTGTCGTACCGCGTCGGCCACCACCCCATGAATGCCCACCGCCGCGAGCGCCAGCGCGAGCGCGGCGAAGAGCGATAGCAGGTTCGCATGGAACCGCGGCTCCCCGAAGGCGCGACCGATCTGCTCGGACAGCGTCGCGAAGCTCGAGACCGGTTGGGAAGGATCCAGCGATCGAATGGCTTCGCGGATGGGTCCGACGAGCGCGTGGGGGTCGTTTCCGGTGCGAGCCAGGAGCACCATGCTCGGAACGGGAGCGACGACGTAAGGGATGTACATCGCCGCCTCGGGCTCTTGCCGGACTCCCGTCTCGCGCACGTTCGAGACGATACCGACGACTTCGAGCCACGGACCTCGCGGCGTCGGACCGATGCGGCTTCCGATCGCGTTTCCCGCCGGCCAGAGCACGGAGGCCATCGCTTGATTCACGATGACGGCGCCGCCTCGCTCCCAGACTTCGGCCTCGGTGAATCCGCGGCCGGCGAGAAGCACCATGCCCATCGCGCCGAGATAATCGCCTCCAATCGCCCGGTAATTGAACGCGGGAAAGTGATTCGTCTGCGGAGCTTCTCGTCCTTCGACGAACGCGGGAAACGCCGAGTTTCCGCCATCGAGGGGAAGACGATGGACGGCAGCCACCGAGCTCACGCCTGGCAGGTTCTCCAGGCGATCCAAGACCTGCCGGTAGAATCGGACGCGGTCGGCCGGCTCGGGATAACTCGCGGCCACGGGCGTCATTGCCATCGTGAGAACGCCTTCGCGGTCGAAACCGAGATCGACTCGTCCGAGCGCCGACACCGTCCGCAACAGCAGTCCCGCGGCGAGGAGAAGCATGACCGCGAGCCCGACTTCGCCCGCGACGAGCGAGCGCCGCAGGCGGCCGTTTCTCGACGTGACTCTCGGCGAGGGCGCGAGCGCGCCTTTCGAGACCTGAATCGCGGGTACGAGACCGGTCACGATGCCCGTGAGAGCCGACAACGCGAAAGCGACACCGAACACGGTGACGTCGAGAGAGATCTCCTCCTGGCGCGGGAGCGCGGCGGGGAGTACGAGCGGAACGAGGGCGACGGCGCCCGCGGCGAGGGCCATGCCGAGCGCTCCGCCCGCGAGAGACAGCAGAACGTGCTCGGCGAGGATCTGCCGCGCGAGCCGGCCTCGACTCGCTCCCAGCGCCGAGCGCAGCCAGAGCTCCCGGTTTCGCGATTGGGAGCGCGCGAACGCCAGGTTGGACACATTCACCGAGGCGACGAGAAGGAGAAGAGCGACCGCTGCGAGAAGCACCTGAAGACCTCGGCGCACGTCGTGCACCGTGGCTTCGGCGAGCGGAAGTAGAGCCGCCGTCCAGCCCTCGTTGGTCTCGGGAAAGCCGCTCGCGAGTCGGTTGGAGACCGCGAGGAGATTCGACGCGGGCCTCCTCGAGGCTCACCCCCTTCCGAAGACGGCCGAGCACGCGGAGGAAATGCGCCCTGCGGTCGGGAGCGCCGCGATCGAGAGCGAAGGGAACGATGAGTCGCACGTCGGGCTGCTGGGGAAAGACGAAGCGCTTCGGCAGGACGCCGATCACGGTGTAGGACTGACCCGAGAGCGTGATCGCCTTACCGACGACATCGGGAGTGCCTCCGAGCAAGCTCATCCACAACCCGTGGGTGACGACGACGACCCGCGGCCCACCAGGACAATCCTCGTCCTCGCCGAAGACCCGTCCGAGCTCCGGCTCCACATCGAGCACGCGGAAGAGGCTCGCGGTCGCGCGCGCCCCACGCGTTCCGACGGGCTCCCCGTTCCAGAAGAGATTGAACCCATCCTCCCGGTACGCCCCCATCGATTCGAAATGCTTCGCCTCGTCCTGCCAGGCGAGAAAGTTACCGGTGGTGACGGAGAAGTACGGCGTCGTCTCGTGGCTGTCCCAGATACGGACCAATCGATCCGGCTCGGGATAGGGAAGCGGCCGGAAGAGCACGGCGCTCACGATGCTGTAGACGGACGCGACCGAGCCGAGGCCGAGCGCGAGCGTGGCCACGATCGCGAGGGAGAGACCCGGGCTCGACGCGATCGATCGCACCGCATAGGAAAGGTCGCGATCCCAGGATGTCGCTTTCACCGGTCGACCTCGCTTCGCTCGACGCCGCTTCCGGAAAGCTCGAGCCCAGGAGCGGGGGACGCTCGCCAGGACGTCGACGAAGATGCCGAGCCAGAACCGAGCACCTCCCGACCGGGCTCGCTCGGCCCGAAACGACTCGAGCATTTCCGCTCCGAACCGTAACCGGAAGCCGCGGGGATAGAGATAGAGGAGGGTCCAGTAGAAACGCTCCGCGGGGCTCACGCTTCGGAGCCCTCGAGCCGCGAGCGCGCGATCCGGACGACGTCGCCCAGACGTTCGACCTCGGCGGCGAGAACGCGGCGGCCCTTCGCGGTGAGAGCGTAGTAGCGCCTCTGGGCGTGGTCACGCTCACGTTCGCTCGGCCTGGGACGCACCTCGCGGATGAGCTCCCGGTCGAGGAGCCGGGCGAGGGTCTCGTACAGCGAGCCCGGACCAAGTCGAACCGGGCCTCGCCCGCGTGAGGCAACCTCCTGGAGGATGGCGTATCCATGACGCTCGCCCCCGGCGAGAGCGACGAGCACGTGGAGCTCGTGGGGACGCAGGGGAAGCGGAGGGCTCGTCGTCATCGCTCGTTCGCGGCGCGCTGGATCGCGGCTGGAATCAACATATCGGTTTCCGATATGTTAGTCGGGGAAGCGCGACGGGCAAGAGTTTCTTCGGTCGCGCGGGCCCGCGCGCAGAGGATCGTCGCGTCGTCGGTCTGCCGAAAGCTCCGCCGTTCGACAATCTCGTCGAGAAGCCTCTCGGGGAGCTCTCCCAGGACCGCGTCGGAGGTGGCGATGACTCGCGGGGATCGCGACGAGTCGGTCCTCACCGAGCTCCGCTCCCTCACCCTCCCGGCCTCGGACCTCGAGAACGCCGTCCGAGAATACGAGCAAGGTATCTCCCGGGTCGAGCCGCGGGGTCTCGATCCCGGGCGAGGTGACCGAAAGGGCGGACATGTCCTCCGATTTGAAGAGAAGCTCGAGCGCGGTGAGAACGTCTCTCGGATCGTCGGCCACGAGCACCCGCGTCGCCGTCGGGCGAGTGGTGGACGCCGACGTGTCGGTGAAGGGAGAGGCCATACCCTCGGCGATTTGCAAAGGGGATACCAGACCCGTGGAGTCGCGCAAGTGCTTTGCCCGGCGTGTCCTCGAAGCGTCTGGCGCGATCGGGATCTGTGCGCGTTCGACACGTCCGACCCCGAAATCGAACACCACTTCTCTGTGCTACGCTCCAGCGGTGTCGGAGAAGAAGTGCTTCCGGTTCGGGGAGTTTACTTTGTCTCCGGGCCGCCGGCTGCTACTCCGTGGCGACTCCGAAGTGCCGCTCATTCCGCGCTACTTCGACCTCCTTCATCTCCTGATCGCCCGCCGGAACGAGGCCGTCGCCCGGGACGAGATCTTCGACCGCGTGTGGAGCGATGTCGTCGTCTCGGATGGAGCCCTCACCCAGGCGATCCGGAGCTTGAGGCGGTCTCTCGGAGACGACGCCCGCGAGCCTCGATTCATCCGTACCGTGTCCCGCCACGGCTATCGCTTCGTTTGGGGCGAGGTCGTCGAAGAGGACGAGTCGACCGTTGGCGCCGACGACGAAGCCGAAGCGCGAGGAGACCGCGCTCGTACCCGACGGACAAATCGACGAAGCGTTCGCGCGACTCGCACGAGCCCGGACTCCGGCGACCGAGGATGAGGAGCTGGCTCTCCTGGAAGCCGCGGAAATCGCTTTGCGCTCGGGACGGGATGACGACGTGTCCCGGCTCGAGACCCGGGAGCTCGCGCGGGCCCTCTTGCGCGAGGCGCGCTGGGAGATCGAGCAGCCGACCTCGGTCCCGCTTCGAGGACCCGGCGCCGCCGCCGCCGCCTGGATACTCGTGAGGCTTCGCGGCCGTCGCGCATGGTCGGCCATCCGGAAGCGGTGGCTCGGGGCCGTCGGCGGCGGGGCCATGGCGGGGCTAGTCGGCGGCTTTCTCGGCGGCCTCGTCCTGCTCTACGGTCCCGGCTCGACGGCGACGGGAAGCGTGCTCGTCGCGCTCCCGCTCGTGGGAGTAAGCGTGGGGAGCGATCGGCGCCCTGGGAGTGGGAGGAGGGCTCTCGTGGGCCGAGGCCCTCGCGCGCTCGCAGCGAGGGCTCGCGCTTGCCGTACTCGGGAGCGCTGGGGCGGCCTCGTCGGAGGTCTCGCGCATTTTCTCGGGCTTTACGTCGTCGAAGGTCTCTTCGGCCGAGACCTATCGCCGGTGGGAGGCGGCTTCGAAGGCCTGATCCTCGGGGGCGCCGTCGGAATCGGCTACGCGCTCGCGACGCCGATGAGGGAAGGTGGAATGGCGGCACCCCGCGGAATCGCCCGGCTCCGTGCTGCGGCTTTCGCGGGATTCCTCGCCGCCGTCGCCGGAATGGCTCTGGCCCTCACCGGGCATCACCTGGGCGCCATGAGCCTCGACTTCATGGCGCGGAGCTTTCCCGGCTCTCAAGTCAGCCTCGATCCTCTCGCCCATCTGCTCGGGGAGACGCACGCGGGCGCCGTCACCCGAGGCGTCATCAGCGGCTTCGAAGGTCTCGGGTTCGGCCTGGGCGTCGTCGGCGGCATGACCCGGCGATCGCGAGAGCGCTGAAACCAGCGCCCAAGCATCTCCTCAGCGTCTTATCACCTTTCCATCATTTCCCCGCTTCGTTCGAGCCCTACAGTCTCGTCCAGGAGGTTTCCCTCATGGCTTTTGCCCACTTGGACAGCGAGACGACTCACGCCGACTTCAAGGTTTGCCACGATCGAGTCCAGCTTCGAACCCAGAAGCGAGTCCAGTTCATCGACTTGAGCGAGCTAATCCGCGAGAGAGTACGGCGGAGCGGGATTTCCCACGGAATGGTGAACGTGCATACCAAACACACCACGACCGCAATCGTGCTCAACGAGAACGAGCACGGCCTGCTTCGCGACTTCGAGGACCGGCTGGAAGTCTGGGCGCCCACGGAGGCGGCCTATCGACACAACGACCTCGAGGCGCGGCGATTCCAGCTACTCGCGCCCGGCGAGAGGCCGAACGGCGACGCCCACGCCCGGGCTCTCCTTCTCGGAGCGTCGGAGACGCTCAACGTGATCGAGGGCCACGTCGAGTTTGGGGAGTGGCAGCGCTTGTTCCTCGTCGAGCTCGACGGCCCCCGCCCGCGGACGCTCTCGATCCTCATCCTCGGAACCGCCGGATGTTAATTCGGCGGGGCTCCGATGTGGTTTAATCCACGGGATGGAAGCTCTCGGAATCGACATTGGTGGTACCGGAATCAAGGCGGCGCGGGTCGACACCCAAACGGGCGAGCTCCTCACGGAACGCGTGCGGTTCGAGACCCCCGAGCCTTCCACTCCCGAAGCGGTGGTCGCGGTCATTCGCGAGATCCTGGCTCGCTTCGAGTATCAGGGACCCGTGGGATGCGGCTTTCCCGGCGTCATTCGGAGCGGTGTGATCGAAACGGCCGCCAACGTCTCGAAAAAATGGATCGGCGTCCGCGCCGACGAGATGATGGGCCAGGCGACCGGGGTTCCGTTTACCCTCGCCAACGACGCGGACGTCGCGGGAATGGCGGAGATGCGCTTCGGCGTCGGACAGGGTAGAAACGGCCTCGTCGTCATGCTCACCTTCGGGACGGGCATCGGCACCGCCTTTTTCATGGACGGAAACCTCGTTCCGAACGTCGAGCTCGGGCATATCGAGATCGACGGCAAAGAAGCGGAGACGTGGGCGTCCGAGCGGGCCCGCATCGAAGAGGGCCTCAGTTGGAAACAATGGGCGAAACGAGTCAGCGTCTATCTTTCCCGTCTGCACGCCTACTTCTGGCCCGAGCTGTTCATTTTCGGGGGCGGCGCGAGCAAGAGCTTCGAGAAATTCGGGAAACACCTGAAGGTCCCCGGCGAGGTCCAGCCCGCCGAGCTCCGCAATCGAGCGGGAGTCATCGGGGCGGCGATCCTGGCCGCCAAAGGGTACGACTGAAACACACTAGCGCATTAATGCCGTGGGCCCCCACCCACGCGGCTCGTCGCTCCGCGCTTCGCGCTGCGCTCCGGCTGAAAGCTCCTCGCGCAGGGTGCGCATGACTTTTTTCGGCACCCTGCAGAAACGAACATTTCCCCGCTTTCTCTCGTCCAAAGGTTGTAGCTTCGAAAATCGTTCCCGGAACGCCTCGAAGGCACGATCGTGGACGCCGACCTGACCATTCTTCTGGAGGAGCCGCAGAGCCCGGCTGCGATTCCGCCCGAAATCTCGCGAGCGTCGGGGATCGCGCTCGACGTAAAGTCCGTTCGAGAGCGGCTCGCGGGACTCCAGGATTGCGCCAGCGACTATCTCCTCTGGATCGGGAGTGGTGCGCGGCTCGATGCCGAGCTCCTCGACAAGATCTGGTCCAAACGAGGCGATGCGGAGGTCGTGCTGGCGTCGCGCTACGTACGGGGTGGAGCGGCGAGGCTTCCAGCCGCGGCGTCGTTGCTTCATCGACGGACAAACCGCTTCCTGCGGCGAGCGCTCCGCCTCCCCTGCTACGATCCGACGAGCGGGATCCGACTCTATGCGCGCGCTGCGCTCGACGAGCTCCCTTCGGGCATCCGCGCCCGGCTCCAACCTCTGGAGACCCTGGTGCACCTCGAGAACCTCGGGTTCCGAATTCGCGAAGTCCCTCACCGCGCAATCGAGCGCCGCGGCTACCGATGGGTTTTCCGGGAGCTGTGGCAGAGCCTCGCGGCCCTGCCTCGCCTCCGCCGGCTGCGCAACTCCCCCGACGCCGCCGACGCCGACGATTGGGGGTTCGCGAGCCTCCTTCCCTGGCGCCGGAGGCGGCTCGCCCGGCGCCAGCAGACGATCGTGGGCTATCTGGAGGTCGACGTCCCGGTGCTCGACGTGGGCTGCGGCTCGGGCCGTTTGGTCCAGACCGTCTCCAAGGCAGTCGGCCTCGACAAGGATTTGAGGAAGCTTCGCTTCCTGCGCGGGCGCGCCCGGGCGACGGTGGCGGGCGAGCTCACGCGGCTTCCGTTTCGCGACGGGAGCTTTCCCCAGGTCGTCTGCGCCGACGTCGTCACGTCGCTCGCGCCCGAAGTGTCGTACCTTCCCGAGCTGCGGCGAATCCTGCGTCCGTTCGGTACGCTCGTTCTCGCGAAGCCCGCCAGGTCGCGCTCGGGCGAGGCTGATTTGAGGAACGAGCTCGAGACGAACGGATTCGCGGTCGACGAGATGCGAAAGGTCGACGGCCGGGAGATCCTCGTGAGGGCACTTCGGCGCGAGACGGCCGAGCCTACTTGAAGACGATGACGACGAGGGTCGATTCCGTCCGGGCGTCGGGCGGATTCTGGAGCTCCCGGTCCGAGCCTTCTTCGAGCCATTCGAAGCCGCCGTCCGGAAGTCGTATCATCAGCGCCGGACGACGATAGACGTGCCGGCCCGTGCTCTCACCGGGCGCGAGGCGAATGCGGTACGCGATCGCGTAGTCGTTGTCGAGCACTTTCGAGAACCGCGACATGTCGCCGTCGAGGAGCTTTTCCTTCGACGAGGCTCCTGGAGCCTTCATCATCTCGATACAGAGCTCGTGGAAGGGCATTTTGCCGACGTTTCCCACGCGATGCGAGCGGGGTCGCTCGGAATAATCGGTGTTCGACGTAACCCGCCCGATCTTTGACGTCGACTCGTGGCGCTCGCCGATCTCGGACTCGGTCCAGATGGCGTCGTTGCTCAACTCCAGAGTGATGGTGTCATGGGTGTGGGTGTGCAGAAGACTCACGTCACCGGGCGGAAGGGTAACGTTGAACAGACGGACGACGTCGTTCTCGAGCTCGAGCCGATATCGCGGATCCTTGTCGATCGGTACCGGCGCCTGGGCGAACCTCATGGCCATAGCCTACAGCAAGGGGTCCGGCGTTCGAAAGACGACCCGCAGTCCCGTAGGATGAGCGAGTCCGATGCGCCAAATGGGAAAGATCCTCTGGATCGCGAGCCTCGCCCTTCTCTCCGCCTGCACCGAAAAGGACGAGAACAACGAGTCGGTCTACCTCGTCGGCTCGACCTCGACCGGAGTTCCCTTCACGTTTCTCGACGTTTCGTCGAATGCTCCTCGCGGAGCGATGGTCGACCTCGTCTCGGCCGTTGCCGCCGACGCGGGCTTCTCCGTCGAAGTCCGGCTCCTCCCGTTCAGCTCCTTGATCCCGTCTCTCACCAGCGGCCGGATTCAGCTCATCGCGGCCGCGATGGTCATGACCGACGCTCGCCGCGAAGTCATCGACTTCTCCGAGCCGGTCTACCGATACGGCGAAGGACTCGTCGTCGCCGCGAAGGACGAGGGGAGCTACGTTTCCCTCGAAGATCTCCGGGGGCGGGTCGTCGGCGCCCAGGTGGGCACGATCTATGTCGAGCCCCTCGAGAGCTCGGGTCTGTTTCCCGAAGTAAAGGTCTACGACTCCATCGCCGATATCCTGCGCGACGTCGCCCTCGGCCGTCTGGGAGCCGGCTTCGGCGATTTTCCGATCCTCTCCTATCACCTCGCTCAGGGGCACGACCCCGACGTCCGGCTGGTGAAAAGCTACGAGCCCCGGATGGAAGGAGAGATCGGCATCGGACTGCGCAAGGGCGACACCGAGCTCCGAAGGCGCGTCAACGCCAGTCTCGAGCGGCTGAAAGCGAACGGCACCGTTGATAGAATCTTGACCGAGTGGAAGCTCCGATAGCCTCGTTTGTCAGCTTCTTCGCGGATGCCCGCCGTTTTCTGCCACTCCTCCTGCAGGGAGCGGAGATCACGATTCTGCTCACGGCGGGCTCGCTCGTTCTCAGCACCGTCCTCGGCCTCTTCTGGGCGCTCGCCCGCGTATCTCAGGTGCCGGGCTTGACTCAGGCGAGCAAGGCTGTCGTCAACGTCCTGCGCGGCATTCCCATTCTCGTCCAGCTCTTCTACATCTATTTCGTGCTTCCCGATCTCGGCCTCCGGCTTTCGGCGTTCCAGGCCGGTCTCATCGGCCTCGGGATCGCATACTCCGCCTATCAAGCGGAGAACTTCCGCGCGGGCATCGAGGCAGTCGATCCCGGTCAGATCGAGGCGGCGCAATCGCTCGGCATGACCCGGGGCCTCATCCTGAGGCGGGTGGTTCTTCCCCAGGCCTTCCGCATCGCTCTTCCGCCCTACGGCAACACGATGATCATGCTGCTCAAGGACTCCTCGCAGGCGTCGGTCATCACCGTGGCCGAGCTGACCCAACAGGGAAGGCTCATCGCATCGTCCACCTTCGAGAACACGTCCGTCTTCACCCTCGTCGCGCTTCTCTATCTGACGATGAGCCTGCCGCTGATTCTCCTCACCGGCCGGCTCGAGCGAAGGTTCGGGCACAAATGATCGAGCTCGAAGGCGTCGAAAAGTCGTTCGGTCGAGCTCGGGTCCTTCACGGCGTGTCGATGAGCGTTGCGCGCGGCGAGGTCGTCTGCATCATCGGTCCTTCCGGGTCGGGAAAGTCCACCCTGCTCCGCTGCATCAACGGGCTCGAGAGCTGCGACGGGGGCGTCATCACCTTCGAAGGCCGTCGGGTCGACTCGAAGTCTCCGGGCATCCGCGAGGTCCGGACCGAAGTGGGGATGGTGTTCCAACGATTCCATCTCTTTCCTCATCGCACCGCTCTCGAGAACGTGATGGAGGGCCCGCTCTACGTGAAGCGGGAGCCCCGCGCGGAGGCGGCGCGGAGCGCACGAGTCTCTCCTCGCGCAGGTCGGTCTCGCCGGTAAGGAAGAGGCCTTCCCCCGAGAGCTTTCGGGAGGCGAGCAGCAGAGGGTCGCCATCGCCCGCTCTCTGGCCATGAAGCCGAAGGCGATGCTCTTCGACGAGCCGACGTCGGCGCTCGACCCCGAGCTCGTGGGTGAGGTCCTCGCGGTCATGAAGGACCTCGCGAATGGAGGAATGACGATGGTCGTCGTGACGCATGAAATGGGTTTCGCCAAGGAAGTGGCGGACCGCGTGCTGTTCCTCGACGGCGGCGCGATCCTGGAGGAGGGACCCGCTCGCCGGATCCTCGAGGCTCCAGGTGAAGAACGAACCCGCGACTTTCTCCGGCGCGTAACTCATCCCATCTAGTAGATTCGGATGAAAGGGGAAATCGGCTCTCTCTGGGCGGCGACGGCGAAACCGGCGCCGGAGACTCCTCCGCTCGCGGAATCATGCCGGGCCGACGTCGCGATAGTAGGCGGCGGCTACACCGGACTCTCCGCGGCGCTTCACCTGGCCGCGGGAGGGACCGAAGTCGTCTTGCTGGATGCGGGTGAGCCCGCGGGCGCCGCCTCGGGTCTCAACGGCGGGCAGGTGATTCCCGGTCTCAAACAGGACCCCGACGAGCTCGTTGCCCTGTTCGGGTCCGAGGCGGGAGAACGGCTGGTGGATTTCGTCGGGGGCACCGCAGAGCGCGTCTTCGCTCTCGTCGAAAAGCACTCGATTGCCTGCGACGCGGTGCGAAACGGATGGCTCCAGCCGGTGCATTCGACCACGGCGCTCGAGACCGTGAAGCGGCGAGTCGAACAGTGGCAAGCGCGCGGAGCACCGGTGGAGCTCGTCGATCGCCCGTCCACCGCCGAGCTTCTCGGCACCGACCAGTATCTCGCCTCCGGCCTCGATCGGCGCGCGGGGGGACTCCATCCCCTCGACTACGGGCGCGGACTCGCGCGGGCCGCCCTCGGTCGGGGCGCGAAGCTCTTCGGATTCTCGAGAGCCGTCTCCCTCACGCGCGGAGTCCGGCGGCTTTCGCATCGTTACGGATGCAGGCCCCGAAGTCTCCGCGACACGCGTTCTACTCTGCACCAACGCTTACACCGACGATCTCTGGCCGGGCTTGCGCCGCTCGGTGATCGCGGCGAGCTCCTTTCAGGTCGCGACGGCACCGCTCCCGGAAGAGATCTCGCGAACGATTCTGCCCCGAGGTCACGTCGCTTCGGACACCCGGAGGCTTCTCAAGTACTTCCGTCGCGACGCAGCGGGAAGGCTTCTCGTCGGTGGCCGCGGACCGTTTCGCGAGCCCCGCGGGCGCGAGGATTACGCGCACGTCAGGAAGGCCGCGGTCGAGCTCTTTCCCGCCGTCGCGGGCGTCGACTTCGAGCACCACTGGAACGGGCGCGTCGCTCTCACCCGCGATCACCTGCCTCATCTCCACGAGCCGGTCCCGGGCCTCACCGTTTGTCTCGGCTACAACGGCCGCGGCGTCGCGCTCGCGACGTCGATGGGAATCGCGCTCGCCGCGCACATTCAGCACGGCACCGCCCTTCCCTTTCCGCCAGCCCTCGTCCGGCCGATCCCCTTCCACGGTCTCCAGAAACTCTACGTCTCGGCCGTCATCGCCTACTACCGCGTGCGGGACGCCTGGTGAGCGACCGCTGCGCTCTTTGACGTCTTGACAAAACATCGCGTCGACAATCTGGAGTATCTCCTCCCCGAGTAACGGCGAGCCCGCCGCGCGAGATGCCGGCGTCGAATTACCTGCAAAGAGAACGCCGCGGCGTTAAGATCGCGTCCTGGAGGCGGGATGGACAAGTTCAAGGCGTTCAGGATCAGCGAGGCGGACAAGAAGGTGCAGGCGGGGTTCGTCGAGTGCACGCTCGACGAGCTCGATCCGGGTGAGGTGGTCGTCAAGGTCGCCTATTCGGACGTGAACTACAAGGACGCGCTGGCCGCGACCGGCAAGGGCCGCATCCTGCTGCGCCCCGCGTGCATCGGCGGCATCGATTTTTCCGGCACCGTCGAGTCCTCGACCGACACGCGCTTCGCCAAGGGCGATGCCGTGCTCGCCACGGGCTACGACCTGGGCGTGAAGCATCACGGCGGCTACGCCGGGTACGCGCGCGTGCCGGCCGACTGGCTGGTGAGGCTGCCGAAAGGGCTCACGCTGTGGGAGGCGATGGCGTTCGGCACGGCCGGATTCACCGCCGGCCTCGCGATCGTGCGCATGGAGGAAAACGGCCTGAAGCCGGAGAACGGGCCGGTGATCGTCGATGGCGCCACCGGCGGCGTCGGCTCGATCGCGGTCGACGCGCTCGCGCGCCTGGGCTACGAAGTCGTCGCGCTCACCGGCAAGGCAGCGGAGGCCGATTACCTGAAGAAGCTCGGCGCGAAAGAGGTGCGGCTGCGCAGCGAGCTCGACCTCACCAAGATCCGCCCGATGGAGCAAGGCGACGTGGGCGGGCGCAGTCGACAACCTCGGCGGCGAGGTTCTGGCGTGGATAGTGAGCACGATGAAGGTCGGCGGCTCCATTGCCTCGATCGGGCTTGCGGCGAGCACCGCGCTCAACACGACGGTGCTGCCGTTCATCCTGCGCGGAGTGAGCATCCTGGGCATCGATTCCGTCAATTGCCCGATGGCGCTGCGCGAAGAGGTGTGGCGCCGGCTGGCGGGCGATATGCGGCCCGCGCGGCTCGAGGACGTGGCGCAGACCATCCCGTTCGGTGATCTGCCGACGGTGTTCGAGAAATTCATCGCCGCGCAAATCCGCGGCCGGGTGGTCGTCGATCTAAACGCGTGATGTCGCGGTATTGAGCCAGGTGAACATGGAAAGCTATCGGGAATTCTATCGCCGTTCGATCGACGATCGCGACGCGTTCTGGGCCGAGCAGGCGAAGCTCGTGCATTGGCACAAGCCGTACTCCCGTGTGCTCGATTTCTCGCGCCCGCCGTTCGCCCGGTGGTTCGTCGGCGGCGAGACCAACCTGTGCTACAACGCGGTCGACCGCCACCTGGCGGCGCGCGCCGAGCAGAAGGCCCTGGTCTACATCTCCACCGAACGGAACGAGGAGAAGACCTTCACTTTCGAGGAGTTGCATCGCGAGGTGCAGCGCACGGCGTCGATGATGCAGTCGCTCGGTGTGAACAAGGGCGACCGCGTGATCATCTACATGCCGATGATCCCGGAGGCGTGTTTCGCCATCCTGGCCTGCGCGCGACTCGGCGCGGTGCACTCGGTGGTGTTCGGCGGCTTCGCCGCGGCCAGTCTCGCGGCACGCATCGACGACGCCAAGCCACAGCTCTTGATCACCGCCGATGGCGGGAGCCGCATGGGGAAGCCAATCCTATACAAGCCTCTGGTCGATGAAGCCATCCGTCTGGCCGAGCATCCGCCCGAGAAGGTCGCTGATCGTACCGGCGCGGGCTCGACCCGAACATGCCGGTCACGCCGGGGCGCGACGTCGACTGGAAGGATCTCGCGGCCCGGCACGAGGGCGCGAGCGTTCCCTGCGCCTGGCTCGAGTCGAACGAGCCCTCCTACATCCTCTACACCTCCGGCACCACCGGCAAGCCGAAGGGAGTGCAGCGCGACGTCGGCGGACACGCGGTCGCGCTCGCTTCGTCGATGAAGCTCATCTACGGCGGCAATCCGGGCGAGACGATGTTCACCACCTCGGATATCGGCTGGGTGGTCGGCCATTCCTACATCATCTACGGGCCGCTGATCGCCGGGATGACCACGATCCTGTACGAGGGTGTCCCGATCCGGCCGGACGCCGGGAATCTGGTGGAAGATCGTCGAGCAGCACAGGGCAAGCGTGATGTTCTCGGCGCCGACGGCGATCCGGGTGCTGAAAAAGCAGGATCCCGAGTATTTCAGCAAGTACGACGTGTCGTCACTCAGGCACCTGTTCCTGGCGGGCGAACCGCTCGACGAGCCCACGCACCGCTGGATCTCCGAGGCACTTCGGAGCCCGGTGATCGATCACTACTGGCAGACCGAGACCGGCTGGCCGGTGCTGTCCGCGGTGCCGGGTGTCGAGAAGACGCCGATCAAGTTCGGAAGCCCGTCGTTTCCCGTGTACGGCTACGACCTGCGGCTGCTGCGCGAGAGCCGACGGAAACGAGGCGGATGCCGGGGAAAAAGGCGTTGTCGCGGTGGTGCCTCCGTTACCGCCCGGGTGCATGACAACTATGTGGGGCGACGACGAACGTTTCCTCAACACCTATTTCTCCACGTTCAGCAAGAACAGGTGTACCGGCCTTTGACTGGGGCGTGCACGATGAAGACGGCTACTATTTCATCCTCGGGCGGACTGACGACGTCATCAACGTGGCGGGGCACCGCCTCGGCACGCGCGAGATCGAGGAAGCGGTACAGGCGCACCCCAACATCGCCGAAGTAGCGGTGGTCGGCGTCGAGGAGCGCTCAAGGGCCAGATGCCGCTGGCGTTTGCCGTAGCGAAGGATGGCGCGAAGATCGCGACAGCGGAATTAAGAGCACGAGGAAAAGGAAGTGATGGCGACGTCGATGCCCAACTCGGTGCAATTGGCCGCCCGCGTCGGGTGCTATTTCGTGTCTGCGTTGCCAAAAACACGCTCGGGCAAATTGCTGCGACGGAGCATTCAGGCACTCGCCGAAGGGCGTGATCCCGGCGACCTGACCACGCTGGAAGATCCACCGCACTCGATCAGATCCGAAACGCTCTGAAGGAATCCGGCGAGGCATGAGGACCCGCCCCGAATCGACCCTGGAAGATTGAAGCGGAATTCCTCGCCCGCTTGACGTCACTCCCCGTATTTGCCCGGAGGCGAGGTGTCTTCCGGCCGCTGAAGAGCGCTGAGCGGCAGTTTGTTCACTTCGTCGATGATCTTTGCGAAGGCGCGCGTCGATGCTTCCAGACCGGTCCAGGGCACGGTCTCGGGCGTTTCCCAGTCGGTATGGAAATAGGTGTGGTACTCGCTCGCGTCGACTCCTGGCAGGAAGCGATAGAAATACATCATGTCGCTCGCCGGCGGCGTGGGGCTCGGATCGAGCTCGAGGGGGACGCCGAACTTCTTGAACGCGTTCCAAGCGATCTGCTGGAGCTCGGGACTCTTCCCGCCGGCGTACCATTGCAGAGGCATGTAGGTGTTGGCCCAGGCGGTTTCGTCGCCGGGATAATAGCGGGGCCGCGTCTGCGTCATGATCGTCGACGGGTGCTCGTCGTTGATCATGAGCGCGGTCTTCGCGAAGAGTTTGGCTTTGTTCTCTGTGAGCCACTGACGACCGACGTTGCCGCTCGGCAAGTTGTGGTGCCCGTCCAATCCGATGAAGACGATGGTGCGGCGGCGCTGGGCCTGCGGGATTTTCGCGTAGTGCTCGGCGAGCCCGAGCATCGACGCCACGCCGCCGGCATTGTCGCCGGCGCCGTCGAACCAGCTGTCTTTGTGCGCCGTGATGTAGATGGTCTCGTCGGTCGCTCCCGCAAGCGTGCCCCACACCAGCGATGTACGGAGATTGGGAACGTTCTCAACGGTCAGCGACGCCTTCACCTTTGGAGGCGTTTCTGCCGTCGCAATCATGTCCCGGGCGGCGGTGCCGTCGTCATTCCCCAAGACGAAGGCGGGGGCCTTCGTGCCGGAAGGGTATGCCTGGTAGCGCATGTTTCCAGGCAGCATCGATACGTTGAATACGACGGCCGCGCCCTTGGCATCCGCGCGCTTCACCGCCTCTTCGGCGCCTTCGTCTCTCAAACCCAGCATGCCGTAGATGAAGACCGCCTTGCCCCGGACGTCCTTGCCCATGAAGTCCGCTTCGGTGCCGAGACCGGCATAGACGGCGTCCAGCTCCACGCCGCCCGGGGGCAACGGGTTCGCGAAATAAGCGGGCTGCGCCGACGTCAGGCGTATCGTTTTGCCGCCACTGGTCATCGTCGCGTCCCACGTCTGCGGGATCCATTGCGGCGGAAGATCGAGCGGCTGAATGCGAACATCCGAGAGGCCCAACGACTTGAACTTGGCAGCGAGCCATTCTGCGGTCTCGCGGTCACCCGATGTGCCGATGAGGCGGCCCCAGAACTTGGGGCGCCCGCTGTCGCGATAGCGACGCGAGATTCTGGGCGAGCTCGACCACATGTTGGTGCATCTTCCTGCCGTCGATGGAAGCGTAAGCTTCCTCGCCTTTGGGCAGCGGAAATGAATCAGGCTCTCTTCGACTCTGGATAGCGGGAAAGCCGGTGGTGTGAAGGATTGGGCAACGGTAGACCGCGCCGTCTGCTCCTCCCGCGCGAAGCTCACTCTATTGGGCGCGACGAGAACAAGAAGTAGAGCCATCCCCGCAGAACGCAGAAGATTTCTTTCCGCATGCGCGCCCTCCCCTTCACTTCGACGTTGTGCCGAGCTCTTCGATTCATTTCGCCGAGACTCTGGAAAATGCAGGCGCCGAGTCTTACGGACACGGGCTCCACAGACTTTACGTCGCGGCCGTCATCGCGTACTACCGCGTGCGGGACGCCTGGTGAGCGACTCCGCGCGCTCCTTGACGCCGAGGAGCATCTGACGATCGATGACGAAGCCCACCGACTCGGTGATGTACGGACCATAGGAGAGACGGGTCGCGAGATTGTCGGACGAGGCGGAGCGGAAGCGGCTCACGAATCGACTGCGCTCGCCGAAGCTCTTCGACGAAGAGAAGCCAGCTCGCTTCGACCCAGGTTCCTTCCTGTCCCCGGGCGGAGCGTAGGCCACGAAATAGCGTCCTGGCTCGACGACGACGACGGGGAGGGGCGGCAAATTCGGACGGAGCTTCAGGCCGTCGCCCTCCCGGACAACCCATTCGGGATGGATGGTCTCGGCGTTGGTCACGTCGCATCCCGCGAGGTTCTCGAGCCACTGAAAGCTGTAGAAGCCTCCCCGGTCGGCGCCGATTTGCGCCACCCAGGGCCAGACGCGATTGGATGGAGCGTCGATCTCCACTCCATGCGTCCAGCTCCAGCGCGGCTCCGCAACGAGCTCGTCTCCCGGATAGTCGCGACTCGCCGTCTCTTCGTCGAGGCCCCACCGACTCCTCGCGGATGGAGGAACGGGTCAAAGATCGATCGCCACACCCGCCGCTCCGAGAGCTCCCTTCGCCATGTCGCGCCAACCGTCGGGGGCCTCGTCTGCTCGACGTGCGCTTTCAGGTTTCGAAGCTGCGCCCACTCCATGAAGTGGTGGACGGGCCGGATCGGACATTCGCGTGGAATTGTCCCGAAGCGGGAAATGTGCTGCGAAGCACGGACGAGAAGGCGTGTTTTGGTTCTCCGCGATGGGTTCTGAATGAGACCCGCAGCTCGACGTGCCAGTATCTTTCAGGCCGTTCGGCGGCGAACGGGAGCTGGCGACCGGCGTCTGCATTACAAGAGGCCCCCGAGAGCGAGAACGCGCGGAGGATCGACCTTCAAGACCTCGAATCCGTCATCTCCTTCCGGGTCGCCGGCATCACTGTCGCCTATCCGCCACATCCCCTGGAGCTCCGGCAATGGATCTCGTTTGCGCTTCTCCGATTCCCGGCACTGCCTCCCATACATTCCTAGCTGCACCAGCCTGCCCTCCGGCAGCCCGATCTGGACGAGCCAGGGCCAGACGGCTTCAGGCGTCGCATCGATGGTGATGCCTTGCGTCATCTGCTCGACCGCGTCTCCAAGGGAGGTTCTGTCGCCGGGGAGCGGCCGCTCGTTCTCCCCCGCATCGGGAATTCCC
>CAWFHP010000012.1:0-250467 GCA_963815675.1 uncultured Acidobacteriota bacterium
TCCAGTCCGATTTGTGGTGGGGAAGAACCATCCAGACGAGAAAGCTCGCGAGGAAGACCAGCACTGAAGACACGAGGATAGGCATCCACAATTCCGGAATCGTGACCATGAGTCCTCCTGGACCGTGCGGAACGGAGGTAACATAACGCCTCGAAGGAGGAAAAGTCGATGCCCGGGGCGAGGAGGCTTCGGATGGGGATGGTAGGGGGAGGACGCGGTGCCTTCATCGGGGCGGTACATCGCATGGCCGCGGCGCTCGACGGTCGAATCGAGTCCGCCTGCGGCGCTTTCAGCTCGGGCCCGGAACGCTCACTCGAATCGGGTCGAGATCTGCTCGTTCCCGACCAGCGCACCTATCGTTCCTACCGGGAGATGTTCGAGAAGGAGAAGGCACTTCCCGCAAACGAGCGTATGGATTTCGTCGCCATCGTCACGCCCAACCACGAGCACTATCGGGCCGCGCGCCTCGCTCTCGAGGCCGGGTTCCCGGTGATGTGCGACAAGCCCCTGTGTCTCGACCTCGCCGAGGCCCGGAAGCTCCAATCTCTCGTGAGCTCCACGGGACTTCTCTTCGGGCTCACTCACAACTACGCGGGCTACCCGATGGTGAAAGAAGCGCGGTCGCGCATCGCCTCGGGCGAGCTCGGGAAGATCCGTCGTGTCGTCGTCGAATACCCTCGAGGTTGGCTCGCCTCGCCGATCGAGTCGACGGGGCACAAGCAGGCCGAGTGGAGAACCGACCCAGCGCGAGCGGGCGCGAGCTGCTGTCTCGGGGATATCGGCACCCACGCTTTCCATCTGACGGAGTACGTGACCGGCCTCGCGATCGAGGAGGTCGCGTGCGAGCTCACGACATTCGTGGAGGGGCGCGTGCTCGACGACGACGCGAGCGTTCTCCTGCGCCTTTCCGACGGTGCCCGCGGGGTGCTGTGGGCGAGTCAGGTCGCGATCGACGAGGAGAACGGATTGAACCTCCGCGTCTACGGAGAAAAGGGGAGCCTCGAGTGGCACCAGGAGGAGCCGAACACGCTCCTGGTGAAGCGGCCCGATCGACCGCGAGAAATGGTGAGAACCGGCCGCAATGATGGCTCGCTCTCCGGCGCCGCAAAGACCGCCACGCGTCTTCCCGCAGGCCATCCGGAGGGGTACATCGAGGCCTTCGCGAACCTCTATCGTGAGTTCGCGACGGCGCTCGTCGAAGGAACGAGACCCGACGTTCCGACCGTGGACGACGGCGTTCGCGGCATGGCGTTTATCGAGGCCTCGACGCAAAGCTCGAAGGCGAACGGCATCTGGACCCAGGTAAAGGGGGAATGACATGTCGAGACCGGTCACAATCTTTACCGGCCAATGGGCGGACCTCACCTGTGAGGACATGTGCCGGCTCACGCACGAGCTCGGCTATGACGGCATCGAGCTCTGCTGCTGGGGCGATCATTTCGACGTCGCGAAGTCCGCGAAGGATCCGGGATACGTCGCGGCGAAACGCGAGCTCCTCGCGAAGTACGAGCTTCGGGCCTTCGCCATCTCCACCCACCTCGTGGGCCAGGCGGTCGTGCGACGTCATCGACGAGCGCCACCAGGCCATCCTCCCCGACTACGTTTGGGGAGACGGGGAGCCCGAGGGGGTTCGCCGGCGTGCCGCCGAGGAGATGATTCGAACGGGAAGGGCAGCGAGGGATTTCGGCGTCGATACCGTCGTGGGATTTACCGGAAGCTCGATCTGGCACCTCCTCTACGCCTTTCCTCCGACGCCTCAGAAGATGATCGGTCGCGGCTACGAAGACTTCCGCAGACGGTGGACGCCCATCTTCGACGAATTCCAGCGATTGGGCGTCCGGTTCGCTCTAGAAGCCCATCCCACGGAGATAGCCTTCGACATCGTGACGGCGGAGAGGGCGCTCGCCGCCGTGGACCATCATCCCGCCTTCGGATTCAACTTCGACCCGAGCCACCTCGCCTACCAGAACGTGGACTCGGTCGAGTTCATCCATCGTTTCGGCGATCGCATCTTCAACGTCCACATCAAAGACGTCGCCTGGAAGAAGACCCCCGGCCTTTCGGGGACGTTCGGCGGGCATCTGGACTTCGGCGATCGCCGTCGGCAATGGGATTTCCGCTCGCCGGGACGCGGCGACGTCGATTTTCAGGCGATCGTGCGCGCGTTGAACGAGGTGAAGTACAAAGGCCCCCTCTCGGTGGAGTGGGAAGATAACGGCATGGACCGAGTCCAGGGCGCCCGGGAGGCCTGCCAGTTCGTGAGGCGAGTCGACTTCGACTCTCCCCGAGCGGGATCGTTCGACGACGCGTTCGCGCGGAAGTGAATTGAAATGAGATAGGTCTAGCGGCCGAGACCGAGCGAAGTCGTCGCGCGATACAGCGAGAATGGGTAGTGATCTTTGGTACATCTCGTCGTAATGGGCCTCGAGTTCTCGAAGTGGACCGATAGAGTGACGCCGCGCCACGACGAGACGTGCCCGCTTCCTGGGATGAGACCCGTGTTCTCGACGGGCGGATCGGAGAGTTCATCGCGATCGCGCATCGGCGAGGCAACGACTGGTTCGTCGGTGTCATGACCGACGAGGGCCGGACCGTCGCCGTTCCTCTCGACTTCCTGGGAGATGGAACCTACGAAGCTCACCCGCTACGCCGATGTGCCCGAGTCCGCGCGAGCGGCGACGCGGCGCTCTACCTGCGCTCCGAAGCGCCGTTGCTCGAGCTTCAGGAGCGACGCGCCGGGCGTCTCCTGCTCCGGCGCGAGAGGACGCCAACGAGAAGGCCGAAGCCGAGAAGCGCCGACGAGGCGGGCTCGGCCGCCGCCGGGGTTGGCGTGTAGTCGTACTGAACGAGCACCACGCCGGTCGCCGTGGCCGTGGCCTGGGTGAACGGAAGGCCTGCCACAGGGTACACGGTGTGCAGCAGCACGACCTCGATGGGGAACAGGCCGGCCGTGAACGGCGACATGGGAAGGAAGTCCGAACGGAGCGCCCAGGCCTGACTCGGAGTAATCGTCGTAAACGGCGAGCTGGAGACGGAAGGATAGCTCAGCCCTCCGAGGAGATCCGTCGCCTCGGTGAACGAGAACGAGTAGTTGAAGCCCGACTGAAACGAGCGCACCTCACCTTCGCCGCTCGCCGCCCCCGCCCCCGAGAACTGCGTGGGCACGAGGCCGAAGTCGAACCCTCTTCCGGTGCCGCCGCGAATCGCGTCCTGCTCGACCCGGAAAGAGAACGAGTAGGGCCCCGGCTCGTTGACCGGGGGCAATGGGTTGGGTGCCGTGGACACCTGGACCATGAGGTTGCCGGTGATTGTTACCCGGACGGCGTCGAGCGTGCCCAGGGTCGGGTCGAACTCCGCGAAATGGATGACACCGGTAGGACCGAAGCTCCCCACGGTCGTCGAGATGAGGCTGGCTTCTGCAGCAGGAGCCGAGAGCCAGGCGAAGAAGCCGGCAATCACCAGCGGGGCGCAGCTTCGTGGTGACATGGTCGTACCTCCCGGTCCGTGGGATTTGCAAGCTTCATGCCTCCGGAGCGCTTTTGCAGCGCTCGCCCCGAAGTGATACGGAGGCAATACCTTAAGCGGGTGAAGACGACACTCCCAAGTCGGGCTACCCTTGCGCGGTGACAGGCGATCCGACGCTCCTGACGCCCCCATCCCGGGAGAGCCGGAGGGATCAACGTTGGCCTTGCAGGTTGAGGAACTTGCGGGCCCACCCGTCTCGAGCCGGCTGTAGTCTATTCCGACACTCTGTCGCTCCGGTCTCGGGGCGCCGCGACGTCAGCTCGCATTCCAGTCCGGCGCCCAGCCCGGGTCGACGCCCTTGAGCTACTTTTTCATTTGGGTTCGATCTCGATGGCGCCGGACTCGGCGATGGTGACGCGCTGTCCCGTACGGAACCGGGCGAAATCCTCGGGGGAGACGGCGAGGATGGGTATGGGCTTGCGGTACATCTCGTCCGCCACGATTGACGCGAGAGCGAGGAAGGCGTCCTCGCCCCGGCTCACGATGGCGGCCGGGGCGGTGCCGGCCCGGATCGCTTCGAGGAGGATCTGCGTCGACGTGCTCGACCCCTTGGTGAAGGGCAGCACGAGAACGCGGCCCGCGGCGATCGCGCCCGACAGCGGATGTCGCCGATTCCAGGATCTCTCCCGTCTTCGGGTCGTAGCCCCCCCAGAAGCTCATCGGCTCGGTGCTGACGAGCGCCACTCCCGAAGCTCGACCGGGCACGACGGCTCGAGCGCGAACCGACAGGTGGTAGGATTTCGTCATGCGCGGACTCGGGTCTCTCTCGCTCTGCTTTCTAGCGTCATCTTTTCTTTGGGCACAGGAGCTTTCACGCTACCCCATCCTGCAGCCCGACGTCCAGGCGCATTATCTCTCGAGCACCGACCGCACCGGCGGAAACGACGACGGCTTCGACGGAACCTACTCCGAGCTCTACACCGACGAGAACGGCGAGCACGTCATCCTCGACGTCGAGGGTCCGGGCACGCTGTACAACCTCTGGTTCACCAGCAGGGTCAATGGTTGGAGCCCGCTCGGCTCCGGCCACATCAAGTTCTATTTCGACGGCGAGCCGAAACCGCGCCTCGACATGGACATCGACGAGCTCTTCAGCGGCCGGCACCCGCCGTTCGTTTCCCCGTTCGTGTACCACGCTTTTCAGAGCACGGGTGGCTATGTCAGCTACATGCCATTCCCTTTTCGGAAGCATCTCAAGGTCACGACCGAGAAGCGAGTCGGTTTCTACAACGCCTACTATCACACCTACGCTTCCGACCGCGCCGTCGAGAGCTGGACGGCCGACGCACCCCGTTGGGACTTCACCCCCGGCCCGAGCCCGCCGGGAGAGCTCCTGAATGGCACGCTCGCGCTTTCGGCTCCCGCGATGCCCGACGGTGAGATGGTGCCTTCGCGCGCCGTCGTCCTCGAGCGCGCGGGCGAAGGCGCCATCACGTCGCTGCGCTTCAACCCGCTGTTTCCTCTGACCCCATACCAGCTCAATCATGTCCTTCTCCGCATCTACTGGGACGGAAAGAAGGAGCCTTCGGTGGCGGCGCCCCTCGGAAGCTTCTTCGGCTCCGGCCTGGGAGAGGCGAGCGTCGACGCTCTCCCGCTGGGCATGAGCCCGTCGGGTCCCTACTACTGCCGCTTTCCGATGCCGTTCTGGAATGGCTTCCGGATGGAGCTGGTCAACGAGAACCCCGATCCCGCGCCCCAGATTCTGGTGGGAGGTACTGGTCTCACCGGCCGGGAGCTACTCCCGGGAGACGAGCGGGTCGTTTCACGCCGTCTACCGTCGGGAGTGGCCGACGACGGTTGGAAAAGACTACACTCTTCTGGACGCGGCGGGCCGCGGGGTCTATCTGGGGCAAGTCATGACCGTCGAGCCATTGCGCCCGGAGATCAAGCGCTGGTGGGAGGGCGACCTTCACATCTACCTCAACGGCAGGAGGCAGCCGGCATTCCTGGGCACCGGTCACGAGGACGAGTACCTGGGGGGATGGTCGAACGAGTGGCTCATGAACCCCTATTCGCTTCCGATGCACGGTGAGCCCAAGACGGCCGGTCTGAAGCAAGTGGACTTCCAGTGGAGCGCGGCCACCACCGTCTATCGGTTCTTCGTTTCCGGCATTCCGTTTCAGAGCGGGATCTCGGTCTCGACCGAGCATGGCGCCCGGAACACCGCCGACGCGATGTACTCCAGCGTGGCTTACTACTATGGCCGACCGGATGCGTTCCAGAAGCTCGACGAGTTAGAGATTGACGGACCGCTCACGCTCACGTCCCAGTTCGAGGGGCGCGACGACGAGGTGAACGTGACCGCTACCGGGCGAACGATCGCCGACCGCTCGCGTTTCTCGTTGAACGTTCCCGCCGGCGCCTCCAACCTCCGGCTCCGGCGCCTCTTCGACCAGAGCCAGATCCAGGAGGCGGAGGTCTGGGTGAACGGGAAGAGGGTGGGCCTCTGGTACGTCGCGGTGACCAACCCGTACAAACGCTGGGCGGAATCGGATTTCCTCCTTCCCGACTCGGCGACGAGGGGTGCGAGCCGCCTCGACGTCGAAATGCGCGTTCTCCGGCCGGGCTGGAATGAGTTCCGCTACGAGCTGTGGGGGAAGCGATGATCGACAAGAGCGAGTTCGATACCATGGAGTTTCCGTTGCCTTCGGTTGGAGTGCAAGAGCCGCATGCGTTCTCGTCTCGAGTTCACATCGACGTCGCCGCGCTCTCCGACCGGGGGAAGGTCCGTGAGGGCAACGAGGACCACTACCTCGTGGCGCGCGGCGGCCGTCACATCGAGACGCTGCTCACCAACATCCCCGAGGGCGAAGCCCCCGACCACTTCGACGAGACCGGATATATCCTCGTGGTGGCCGACGGAATGGGCGGCGCCGCGGGAGGCGAAGTCGCGAGCCGGATGGCGATCGCGACTCTCATCAACATCATTCTCCACGTCCCCGACTGGATCCTGCGTCTCGACGAAGAGCACGCGCAGAAACTCATGGAACGGGCCGCGAAGTACTACCGCCAGGTGAACGAGGCCCTGGTCGAACGGGCCCGCCTCGATCCGAAGCTGCGAGGAATGGGAACGACGATGACCGCGGCCTACAGCCTGGGAGACGACCTCTTCGTCGCTCACGTGGGAGACTCGCGCGCCTATCTCTTTCGTGACGGACGGCTGCAGCGATTGACGCGCGACCAGACCCAGGCACAGTTGATGGCGGACGCCGGTGCCATCTCGCAGAGGGAAGTGGCGCACCACCGCCTGCGCCACGTCCTCACCAGCGCGCTCGGGGGAGGCAACAAGGACATTCGCGCCGAGATTCAGAGGCTGAAGCTCGCCGACGGGGACCGTCTGCTCCTCTGCACCGACGGTCTCACCGACATGATGGACGACACCGCCATTGCCGAGTCCCTGGCTCGAGAGGAGCGGTCGGAAGTAGCCTGCCGTCTCCTCGTCGATCGCGCCCTCGAGAACGGGGGAAAAGACAACGTAACGGTGGTTCTCGCGCAGTATTCGATTCCCGACGTGGGCTCGGGAGGATGAAGGAATCGCGACGTCGCCCGAGTCTACCCCTGCCGCGATGCCAACACCGCTTAAGAAACTCTTAGGCTTTCCTTAAGCAGGTTTTAGGGGCGGCCGTTGCCCCGGGCTCCGTATTCTCCTAACGAAAGGAGATACGAACATGAACGAGAACAACCTGCGTCGAGGAAAGGCACGTGGAATGGCGCTCACGGCGGGAGCGCTCCTCTTGTTGACGGCGAGATGCGGAAGCGCGCCCGCCGAAGCCTTGACGGTGACCGCGGCTGCGGATCGTCCGGCGAGCTCGGCCGTCGAGCGGGGCAAATACCTGGTATCCGTCGCCGGGTGCAACGACTGCCACACGCCGTTCATCATGACCGAGAACGGCCCGGAGCCCGACATGACGCGGATGCTCTCCGGCCACCCGGAATCGTTCCCCATGCCCGGGCCTCCCGACGCCGCCGACGGCTCTTCATCGACGACGACTACGTCATCGACGACGACTACGTCGTCACGGGCGTAGCGGGCGCGATCCTCAAAAGGCTCGTCGCCGCCTACCTCGACGACCAGCGCACCGAGTTCTCGAACCGAGAACTGCGTCTCGACCCCACGCTCGGCCTGCCCGAAATCAGCGACAACCTCGAGGCCCGGCTCATCGTCCTCGAGCGCCGGCTCACGGAGAGGGTCGCCCCGCTTCGCATCGAGAAGACGGGACGGGGCCGGTTCCGCCTGCGGGTCGAGCGGCCCCTCAGCCTGACGCGGGGTTCTGCTTAGTCCTCGAGAACGTCCCAGGGGGACTGCGCTCGCACCACCCGTCCCGCAACGGCGGAGGAGACGCAGTCTTCCAGGCTTCCGTAGGCGACTTCCACGTTCAGGAGGCCGGGGGAATAGAAGGCGTACTTACCCGAGTTCGTCATCAACCTGCGGACGCTCCCGGGAAGCATCGGCGTCGCGAGAATGCAGGTGTCCACGGTCACTCGCCCGCCGAACGATTCGAGCGATTTCAGCAAGCCCGCCTTCTCTGCGAGATCGCGCATCACCCGGCTCGTGGTGACGAGGAACGTGACCTTCGGATGGCGCTCTTTTCCCCGGAGGAGCGGGGAGAGCTGCTGGAGCTCGGCGAAAGAGAAGTGGGGGCTTCCGAGAACGACGAGGTCGAGCTCTTCGCCCGTCGCCGTCGTGAGCTCGCCGCGCGCGTCCCGGAGCATGGGGACGGTGACCTCGATTGTCTCCTCGGGCGGTTGGCCCTGGAGGGCCCGCTCCAGGGTCGGCGCTTCGGGAGTGACGCCGACGAGGTGGAAGAGGGGAACGCTTCCCGAGGACGCCGCGGCGGCGCCGAGGGCCTTCAGCTGGTCCTCGCTCGGCGTGGCCTCGAGATTCACCAGCACCGGGATGCGCTCGCCGGCGACCTTCCCCAGGAAGTGGCCGACGACGGGGTAGAAGTCGTCGCGCGACGCGAGCTTCCCGGGAATCGAACGGAGATCGATGACGAGCTCGCCGCGACGGTTCTCTTCGAGGTGGAGCCCCACCGCGGGGACCCGTCCGGTCAACGCCGCGCAGATGTCGAGATAGTCGGGATAGCGCTCGGTGCGAGCGCCGAGCACGGAGTTCGCGAAGATGATGGCGTTCGACTCACCCCATGCGATCTGCTCTCCGAACGCGGGAGCGTGCTCCGTCTGGTAGGGTGCGCAGGTCCAGATGGGAATCGTGCCCATCTTCTGATAGGCAATCATCTGGCGATGGGCTTTCGCCGCCCAGTCCTCGGGAACGGACCACTCCTTCCAATGGTATTCGTCGAGCCCACTGACGTTGACGGTGGAGGGAACGACGACCTTGCCGCCGAGCTCGGCGAGCTTCTCGGCGAACTCGAGCCCGGCGTCACCCACGTAGATGGTCGCGTCGATGTGAGCCCGGGTGATGTCGAGCATCTCCGAAGCGCCATAGACCTTCGCCATGCGGACGAGGATCGACATCGCCATCCGCGCCGCGGGGCCGAGCTCTCCTTCTACGAGCGCGCGGTCTTTGTCGGTGAGCCGCATCACTCGGTGGACTTGGAGATTCGTCGTGTCCAGACCTTGTTGGTCAGGTACAGCACCGCGATGAGAACGACGATCTGAATGACGGCGGTGCCGACGCTCGATTCGCTGAAGAGCTTCCACCAGCCCTCGGGATCGAAGACCGTGGCTGACTGATAGAACCACCAGGCGATCATCGCGACGAACTCGATGGGGACGAGGATGGTGATCGCCCACACGAACCACTTTCCGATGGGCCACTTCTCGTCTTTGGTGTTGATGAGCTCGCCCCGGAAGCGTGCGGCTCCGTAGCGGATGACGACGAGGGCGATGAAAAAGCCCGAGACCATGAGGCCGATTCCCCAGACCCAGTCCTGATTCTTGAAAAAGCTGATGGACCAGGCGGAAGGCAGCCCGAGGAGGAAGACGAGCACCCCCACCGTGGGCACCGCCTTCTCGCGCGGAAGTCCCAAATCCATCGCCATGCGCGAAGCGAGCTCGAGCTGGGCGATGAAGGAGGAGATCGCCGCGAAGCTCAGCGCGAGAAAGAACATCGGCAGGAACAACCGCCCTCCGGGAATGGCGTCGAAGAGCTGCGGAAGCCAGATGAAGGTGAGGCCCTCGTTTCCCGCGGCGAGCGCCGTCCTCGCCTGGTCCTCGGGAAGGACGGCGAACACGGTGCAGATGACCGCGATCCCGGCGAGGAGCGACGCGGTGTTGTCGCCGAAGGCGGTGGTAAAGGTCATCCGGGTGAAGGTGTCCTTCTTCCGCAGATACACGGCGTAGGTGGTGATGAGCCCCCATCCGGCGCCCGTGCTCCAGGCGCACTGGGTCAGCGCGGCGAGCCAGACCTGGTAGTTCTTCAGATCGGCCCAGTTTGGGGTGAAGAGATAGCTGAGTCCCTTGAACGCCCCGGGGAGCATGACGGCGCGGATGGCGGCCGCGATGAGGAGGAGAAACAGAATCGGCACCAGGATGAGGTTGGTCCGTTCGATGCCGCGAACGACGCCTTTATAAATGATGAAGCAGCCGATGAAAGCGGCGAGGGCGTGGAAGACGACGGGCTGGATCGGGTTTCCGATAAAGCTCTCCCAGTTGGAAAGGGCGTTGTCGGCGGTGAAGACCGTCCCGAAGGAGGCGACGAAGTAACGGATGCACCATCCGGTGACGACGGAGTAGTAGAAGGTGATGAAGCAGGTCACGAACCCGACGAAGACTCCGAGCCAGTTGAACCGCTCGCCCACGAGGGCCCCGGCCGCACCCGCCGGTCCCTTCCTCGTCGTCTTCCCCATCGCGAACTCCACGAGAAGCAACGGAATCGCCCAGATGAAGAGGAACAGAAGCCAGGGAATGAGAAACGCACCTCCCCCGTTCTGAGCGGCGACTCGGGGAAAGCGCCAGATGTTTCCCGTTCCCACCGCCATGCCGATGGCGGTGAGCAGGATCCCCAGACGCGACGAGAATTGTTCTTTGGCCATGGTCAACTTTCCGTCGTCAGTCTCCGGTTTTGCCCCAGATGTCGGCTACTGTGAAGCCGTTGGGAAATGGGTCTTCGGCGTCAACCACGTAATTGGCGAATCCCGTGATCCACGCGCGACCCGTGATCGTCGGGATGACGGCGGGCCGGTCGCCCACCGTAGTCTCGGCGACGAGGCGGCCCTCGAAGACCGTCCCGAGGATTCCCTCGTGAACGAAAGCCTCGTCGAGACCGAGCTGCCCCTTGGCATGGAGGGCCGCCATCCGGGCGCAGGTCCCGGTGCCGCAGGGAGAGCGATCGACGGCACCGGTCCAGGTCTCGGGACGTTCCCAGTCGAGACTTCCGGTGGAGACGATGACGGTGTTCTTCGCCGTGGCCTCGGTACGGCTCGGGGGACCGGTGAGCTCCGCGATCGTAACCCCGCGGATCTCCGGGTTGTCGGGGTGGACGACGTCGAGCTGTTCCTGTGCCGCCTTCTTGATCATCTCGCCGATGCGCACGATCGCCCGGGCTTCGTCGGGGACGAGACGAAGACCAAAAGGCCGGGCATCGGCGATGACATAGAACATGCCGCCATAGGCCACGTCCACCTTGACTGTTCCGAGCTGGGGCACTTCGATGGGTGTGTCCAGATACACCGCGAACGCAGGAACGTTCTCGAAAATCACGCTCTTCACCCTGCCGTTTCCCACTTCCGCCCGCACCTGGACGAGACCGGCGGGCGCCTCGAGGGTGAGCTCGGTCACGGGCTCTCTCACCGGAACCATGCCCGTTTCGATGAGGGCGGTCACGACACAGATGGTGTTCGTTCCCGACATCGGTGGGTACTCCACCTGTTCCATGATGACGAAGCCGGCGTCCGCCTCGGGATGAGTCGGGGGCAGTATCAGGTTGCAGTTGGCCGCGGGGTAGCCTCGAGGCTCACGCAGCATGAGCTTTCGAAGGCCGTCCGCTTCCGTCGCGAGATAGCGCATCTTCTCGAACATCGTTTTTCCGGGCACGTCCAGGACGCCTCCGGTGATGACTCGTCCCGGCTCACCGCAAGCGTGAAGGTCCACGGCGGTGATCATTCTGGAGATGCGCATCGGTCAGCCCTGCAGGTCGATCTCGGTTCCGAGACCCTGTCTCCTGGCCTCGCCGTAAACCCATGCGGCAACCGCCACGTCCTCGATCGCGACTCCCACCGACTTGAAGAGGGTGATCTGCTCGTCGTTCTCTCGGCCTTTCTTCTTCCCGATCACGATGTCACCGAGCTCGGCATAGATCCGCTCCCGGGAGAAGGCCCCAGACTCGACGGCGGCGATGAGGTCGCCCGCCTCCTGCAGCACCTGGTCCTCGAAGTCCACCACCACGCGAGCCCGCGCGAAGGCTTCCGCGTCCACTTCCCGTTTCGCGGGAGCGTTGGCTCCGACGGCGTTGACGTGGCATCCGGGCGAGAGCCATTCGCCCCGGATGAAGGGCTCTTTCGCCGTCGTCGCCGAGGCGATGATGTCGCTTCCGTGAACCGTCTCTTCCGGACTCGAGGCGACCACCGCCTCGAGCCCTTCGTTCCGGAGCTCTCGGGCCAGAGCCTCGGCGGGAGCGCGAACGACGTCGAAGATGGTGACCTTCTCGATCGGCCGGACTTCACGAATCGCCGCGACCTGGCTCCGGCCCTGGAACCCCGCACCGAAGAGTCCGAGGGTTTTCGCGTCCTCGCGCGCCAGATACCGGGTCGCCACGCCGCTCGCGGCGCCCGTGCGAATGCCGGTGATGGTGGTGGCGGGCACGACCGCCAGGAGAGCTCCGGTCACGACGTCGAAGTAGAGAATGGCGAAATAGGTGCTCCCCGGGTCGCGCTTGCCCGGCGTTCCCGTCAGCGTCTTCAGGCCGAAGCCACCCATGTCGGGAACGATGGCGGCCATGATACGGAAGTTTCCCGCGTCGCCCTCGAGCTTCATCACGAGACGCGGCGCGAGGCTCGTGCGGCCGCGAGCATAGTGCTCGAAGCCCTCTTCCACGAGGCGGACTCCGTCCTTCATCGTAAGGACCTTCCGCACCTCGGTCTCTTGTAGAACCAACGCCATGAACCGTTCCTCTATCGCCGTTCGAGCTCGCGCGATTCGCTTGCACGCGACGGGGCATCGTATGACATGCCGCGCATGGCTGTCGACCCGCTCGAGACGTGGAAGTTGGGAAAGCCGTGGATCCATTCACGGCGGTGCATCGACGCGGTGGACGAGAGAGGGTGGACGGCGCTCAGGAGAGCCGCGTACTTCGGAATGAGCGCGACCGTGCAAATGCTGATCGAATCGGGCGCCGCCGTCGATCCTCGCGAGAAGTTCGCGGGGGCGACAGCGCTTCACTTCGCCGCCCGACAAAGCCAGACGGCGACGGTTCGGATGCTCCTCGAGGCCGGCGCGCGAAACCAGTATGCCGCGACGTCGCGACGCGTGCCGGCAGGGCCTCTTGGTCTCAGTTTTTGAACATCGCTTTGAAGACGTATCCCGCGATGGCAGGGTTCTTGCGCAGCCGGCGAATCGAATAGGGGTACCAGTTGGGCCCGAAGGGCACCGCGACTCGCAGGCGATGGCCTTCGTCTCGAATGATGCGCCGCAGCCCGGGCTCCACCCCATGGAGCATCTGAAACTCGTATCGATGAGGCTCGAGCCCGATACGGTCGATGATGCGGCACGCCTCCCAGACGAGGACTTCGTCGTGGGTGGCGATGCCGACGTAGCAGCCGGCGCTCAAGAGCTCGTTGAGAAGCTGGGTGTAGTTGTCCTGGATGACCCGGGGATGGGTATAGGCGATCTGGCGCGGCTCCAGGTAGACGCCCTTGCAGAGACGGACGTTGGCTTTGACCGCGCCGAGGCGGCGAACGTCCTTGAGGCTCCGTCGCATGCGCGCCTGGATGACGCACCCCACGTTCTCGTAGTCCTCACGCAGGCGAAAGTAGAGCTCGAGGGTATCGTCGATGCAGGGAGAATCTTCCATGTCCATCCGCACGAAGTTCCCGTACTCCTTGGCCTTGTCCAGAATCCGGCGAACGTTCTCGTAACAGAAGTCCTTGTCCAGCTTGAGACCCAGGTGCGTCGGCTTGATGTGGATATTGCTGTCGAGCTTCCGCGCCGCGACCTCGTCGAGAACCTTGTGATAGTCGCGGACGGCTTCCTCCGATTCCTCGCGCCGGGTCACGAACTCGCCGAGGATACCGGTCGCCACCATGAACCCCTGGCCGTTCAGCGATTGAATGACCTGAAGCTGATCCTGAAGGGTTTCTCCCGCCACGTAGGGTTTGGCGACCATCCGCACGATGGGTTTGGGAACGAGCGGGAGGGAAATACCAATGACGCTATCCAAAAGGCCCATTTCGTCTCAAACTCCTAATCTAGGTCCAACCACTTGAAGATCCGATCGAGGCAGTCGGTCGTGGACGGGTCGAGCGTCGCCCCCGGCGGACGAATTCCCGACTGCCTGAGGGCGCCACGCCTCCTCAAGATCTCCTTCCGGATGGCCATACCGATACCTTCCTGGAACTCGAAACGCATCAGGGGCACGTGGCGATAGAAGAAGTCGGCCGCCTCGTCTTTCCTGCCGGCGTTCCATTGGGAGACGATCTCCACCAACAGCTTGGGATACGCGAAGCCGGTCATCGCCCCGGTGGCGCCGGCGATGAGCTCCTCGATGAGATAGCTTCCTCCCAGCCCTCCGAAAATGTCGATTTCGACCCTGTCTCCGGGCCCTCCCTCGAGCTCGCGAATGCGCGCCGTCTTGTAGGGAGTGGGAGCGTCCTCGAGCTTGACGGTGCGTGCCGAAGGGATCTTTCGGCAGATTTCGACGAGAAGCGACGGCTCCATGTGGTAGCCGGAGATCGGCGGGTAGTCCTGGACGACGATGGAAAAATCGTAGCGATCGGCGATTGCCGCGAAATGCCGGTAGATATAAGTCGAGTTGAGCTTGGACATGCGGGGCGGGCTCACCATCACACCGGCGGCGCCCGCCTCGTGCGCGGCATGACAATAGCCCAGGCAGGTATCGAGTCCCGATCCGGTCGCGCCCACGATGACCGGAACCCGTCCGTTGACGTTCTCCATGGTGGCGTCGAGCACCTGCTGACGTTCGGCATCGGTGAGCCGCGCCACCTCGCTCGTCACGCCGAGCGCGGTGAGGCCCGACACTCCGTCCGCGAGAAAGAGCTCGATGACGCTCCCGAGGCTCTCGAGATCGACGCCACCCTTCTCGTCGAATGGCGTCGGCAGCACGCTGTAGACGCCTTCCAATCTCTTCATTGAATTCCCTTTCTTCCAATGGAACCGCCTTTTTTACCACAAACCCGAGCTTGCTTGCTTGGAGGCTCCTTCGGCCTTACGATTCCTCGTCATGAGGCTTCAAATCATTTCGCGAGACGAAGTCAAGAACGCGATCACGATGGCTCAGGCGATCGAGACGGTGAAAGTGGCTTTCGCCCAGCTCTCCCGTGGCCTCGCCCGTGTTCCCGTTCGCACCCAGCTCGGGGTTCCGCGTCACGACGGGGTGACGCTCTTCATGCCCGCCTATCTCGAGGAGAGCGACGAGCTCGGAATGAAAATGGTCTCGGTCTTTTCGGGAAACATCGAGCAGGGGCTTCCCACCATCAACGCCATGGTGACCCTGATCGACGCCGAGACGGGGCTCCCCACCGCCATCATCGACGGGACTTACCTCACCGCCCTTCGCACCGGCGCCGCCTCGGGAGCGGCCACCAATCTGCTGGCCCGCAAGGACGCGCGGACGGTGGCGATCCTGGGGGCGGGGGTCCAGGGCCGCACGCAGCTCCGGGCGGTCTCGACCGTCCGCTCCATCGAGCGTGTAGTGGTCTTCGACAAGAGACAGGAGTCGGCGGAAACGTTCGCGGAGGAGATGGGGAAGGCGGGACCTCCCATCCCGCAGCGCATCGAGGTCGCCTCCTCGGCGACGGAAGCGCTGCACGATGCCGACGTCGTCTGCACCGCCACGACCTCCATGACTCCCGTCTTCTCCGACGAGAATCTGAAGCCAGGAGTGCACGTGAACGCAATCGGATCCTTCACCCCTCAGATGCAGGAGCTTCCCATGGCCACGGTGGGGCGGGCGCTTCTGGTGGTCGACTCGCGGGAGGCGGTCTGGGCCGAGGCGGGAGATCTCATCATGGCGCGCAAGGAAGGCTACATCACCGATGGGAGTGTGCACGCGGAGATCGGGGAGATCGTTTCCGGAGTAAAGCCCGGTCGAACGAGTGACGAGCAGGTGACGCTCTTCAAGTCGGTGGGAAACGCCGTCCAGGATGTCTCGGTCGCTGCGAGAGTGTTCGAGGAAGCGAAGAAGAAGGGCCTCGGCCTCGTCGTCGATATGTAGACCGCGCGGTTATCCTGATGAAAGTTCGTCTCGACTACGGAACCGAAGGGCTCGAGGTCGAGCTTCCGGACGGAAGGACCACGGTCATCGAGCCCGCTTACCCCGCAGGGGTCTCCGACGTCCAGGAAACGCTTCGCCGCGCCCTCGCCCAGCCAATCGGCTCTCCGCCTCTCACCGGACTCGTTCCCGAAGGGTGTCGGGTGGCTGTCTCCGTTTGCGATGGCACCAGGCCTCAGCCGAGAGAGGCGATGCTGCGGGCCATCTTCGCCGCGCTCCCGCGCCTTCGCCCCGAGGACGCCGTCGTGCTCGTGGCTACCGGGACCCACCGAGCGAACACCGGGGACGAGCTCGAGCGAATGCTCGGCAAGGAGAATCGTCGCCCGCTATCGCGTGGTCAATCACGACGCCCGCGATCGGTCCGCGCTCGCCTTCGCCGGGAAGACCTCGAGAGGCGTCCCCGTCTGGCTCAACCGGGAATGGCTCGAAGCGGACGTTCGCATCACCACGGGTTTCGTCGAGCCCCATTTCTTCGCGGGATTCAGCGGCGGTCCCAAGATGGTAGCGCCGGGTCTCGCCGGACTCGAGACCACGATGGTTCTGCACGACGCTCGCCACGTGGGAGATCCCCGTGCGATCTGGGGGATCACGGAAGGAAACCCGATCCATGACGACGTCCGCGAGATCGCGCGGATGACCGGCGTTCATTTCGCCTTCGATGTGACGTTGAACGGAGACAAGCAGGTAACGGCGGCGTTCGCGGGAGAGCTCTTTGCCGAGCACCGGAGCGCGTGCGCGCAATCGAAGAAAGAAGCGATGCGAGGGGTTCCCGACCGCTACGACGTCGTCGTCACCACCAATTCGGGCTTTCCCCTCGACCAGAACCTCTATCAGACGGTGAAAGGGATGTCGGCCGCGGCCCAGATCGTCAAGGAAGGCGGCGTGATCCTTTGCGCCTCCGAGTGCCGCGACGGTCTTCCCAGCCACGGCGCCTACGCCGAGCTTCTACGCCGGCGGACGACGCCGGACGATCTCCTCGCGATGGTTCACGAGCCCGGGTTCGCCGAGCCCGATCAATGGCAGGTCCAGGTCCAGTCGCAGATACAGAAGCGCGCCCGGGTTCTCGTGAAGACGAGCTATCTCTCCCCGGACGAGATCCGCGCGGCGCACTTCGAGCCCATGGAGGACGTTTCCGCCGAGGTGCTCCGCGCTCTCGAAGCGGCCGGCCGCGGAGCCCGGCTATGCGTTCTTCCCCGGGGTCCCCAAACAATCCCCTACGTCGCCTGACGACCCGATTTCACTTCCGTTTCTTGCGCTTCGGCGAGGTCGACGACGAGCGTCGCCTCCGCGGTCGTTTCCTGGGCGAAGCCTCGTCGCTTGCCGCGCCCTCGGCCGATGGGCCGAGCTCGCCCGACGCTTCGACCGGGACCCAGTCCTCGGGAGGGGTCTTCCCGCGCATCTCGAAGAGAAATCGAGAGGGCATGGCGGCGAGGCGTCTTCCATACTTGGCGCGTTCCGCGACGAACGAGAGCGTGAGGGTCCTCATGGCGCGGGTGATGCCCACGTACGCGAGGCGCCGCTCTTCTTCGATGCCGCCTTCGGCGACCGAGCGCGCGTGCGGGAGAAGACCCTCCTCCATCCCCACGAGAAAGACGTGCGGGAACTCGAGTCCTTTCGCGGCGTGCAGCGTCATGAGCGTCACCGCATTCTCCGGGGACTCCCGCCGGTCGGAGGGCTCGTCGCCGCTGGTGAGCGCGAGCTCCTCGAGGAACCCGGTGAGCGACGGGCTCGAGGCGCGCCGAACGTAGTTCTCCGCGAAGTTCAGGACTTCCTCGACTCCCGCCCACCGCGCGTCCCGGGTCATGGGGTCGGGGTAGAGGCGCCGGACCTCGCTCCGATAGTCGACCGCCTCGAGCAGGCTCCCGAGGCGCGAGACGAGGTCGTGGCCGGCCTTGTGCGCTTCGACCCGCGCGAGAGACATCGCGAAACGTCTCGTAGGCCTCGACGGCGTCACGGTCCAGCCCTTCGATCTCGCTCGCGCGCTCGAAAGCCCGGGAGGCCGCGATCCCGTGCTCGGTGGCGAAGGCGAGGACGCGATCGATCGAGGTCTTGCCGATCCCCCGCGGCGGACAGTTGATGACCCGCAGCAGCGCGGTCTCGTCCTCCGGGTTCACCGCGAGCTTGAGGAACGCGACGACGTCGCGGACCTCCTTGCGGTCGAAAAAGGACATGCCGCCGACGAGGACGTAGGGGATCCCCGCGGCCCGAAGCGCGGCTTCGAAGGGCCGCGGCTGGATCTGGGTGCGGAAGAGAACGGCGAAATCGGATAGCTTCGCCTCGCCCCGCCGGACGAGCTTCGTCAGCTCTTCGACGACGAACTGGGCCTCGGTCATCTCGTCCGCGAGCCGGGTCACGCGAACCGGCGGCCCGTCGCCGACCGCCGAGACCAGTGTCTTGTCGTGGCGCGACGCGTTGATCCGGATGACGGCATTGGCGGCTTCCAGGATGGGACGGGTGGAGCGATAGTTCGTCTCGAGGCGGACCACCTTCGCGCCCTCGAAGTCGCGGTGGAAGCCGAGGATCTTCTGGATGTCCGCGCCGCGCCAGCCGTAGATGGACTGGTCGTCGTCCCCGACGACGCAGATGTTGCGGTGCCCGGATCCGATGGCGCGCACGATTTCGTACTGAGGGTGGTTGGTGTCCTGGTACTCGTCCACGAGAACGTAGCGGTATCTGTTCCGATAGTGCGAGCGAGCCTTCGGGTGCTCGTTCAAGAGCCGGAGGGCCTCGAGCAGCAGGTCGTCGAAATCGAGGCTTCGCGATCGGCCGAGATGCTGCTGATATCGCTCCCATACCGCTCCGACCAGCTCGTCCCGAGAGCCCTCGGCGCGCTCCAGAAGCGAGGACGGCGTTTGGAGGCGGTTCTTGGCGAGAGAGATGCGGGCGAGGACGGCGGAAGGCTGCATCGTCGTCTCGTGGACCCGCAGCTCGCGCATCACCGACTTCACCGCGCTCAGCTGGTCGGAGGCGTCGCAAATGGTAAACGTGGGAGAGAGTCCCAGGGCCTCGCCGTGCTCCCTGAGAATCCGAACGCAGAAAGAGTGGAACGTCCCCACGGTGAGATTCCGCGCTTCGTCGCCCGCGAGCTTGCGCACCCGTTCCTTCATTTCGCCCGCCGCCTTGTTGGTGAAGGTGACGGCGAGGATGTTCCTCGGGGAAACGCCTTGTTCCATGAGGTACGCGATGCGGGTGGTGATGACCCGCGTCTTGCCGCTTCCTGCTCCGGCGAGGACGAGAAGCGGTCCTTCCGTCGTGAGGACGGCTTCGCGCTGCTCGGGGTTCAGACCGACCAGCAATCGGGAGCTGGGTGGCCGTCTTGGGGCGGTCGCGCCCCTCATGGTCTTCGATCGAGTCTTGTCCAAAAGAGCGGCCCTTATATCACGACTCGTGGACTCGTGTATGATCTCCCGCGGATGTGATCGAAGCTCCCCAGCTCTATCGCCTCTTGGTGGCCTCGGTTCGGATCCTCCTTCGCGTCTTCTTTCGAAGGATCGAGGTGGCCGGGCTCGAGAACCTGCCCGCGGCCGGCGGGAGCGGAGGGATCTCGTCGCCTGGCATCCCAATGCCCTGGTGGATGGAGCGTTGATTCTGAGCGAGTTTCCGGGTGCGGTCGTCGTCGGAGCGCGGCATGGCCTGTTTCGCTGGCCTCTCCTCGGCTCGCTCTTGCCCGTTCTGGGTGTGGTGCCCGTCTATCGGCGCCGCGATTTTCCCCCGGACGCGGACGAGACCCGGAGGCGCGAGGCGAACGACGCGAGCATCGATGCCATGGCGGCGGCGGTCACCGCGGGGGCCTACGCGCTCGTCTTTCCCGAAGGGCAGAGCCACGATGAGCCCTCGCCCACCGAGCTCAAGACCGGAGCCGCGCGGCTCTTTTATCGCGCCTGCGAGAAGACACCGGAAGGCGTTCCGCCGCCGGTCATCGTTCCCGTCGGCCTTCACTACAATCGGAAGCACTCTTTCGGCTCGAACGCTCTCGTGTTCTTCCATCCTCCGTTGGAGCTCGCCGCCGAGCTCCGCACGCCGCCAACGAACGCGACGGACGCCGAGAAGAGGAGGCGATACCGGGCGCTCACCGACGAGCTCGAGCGGGCGCTTCGCGAAGTCGTGCATGCCACCGAGAGCTGGGAGCTCCACCAGGCGATGAACCGGGCTCGAAAGTTGATGCGGGCCGAGCGAGCACATCGCGGCGGCCTCTCATCGTCCCGCCCCGAGATGACGGAGAGGATTCAGGCTTTCTCTCGATTGTGGGCGGGCTACAACGAACGGGCCCGAACCCACCCCGAA
Source organism: uncultured Acidobacteriota bacterium (assembly GCA_963815675.1). Taxonomy (GTDB): domain Bacteria; phylum Acidobacteriota; class Vicinamibacteria; order Marinacidobacterales; family SMYC01; genus CAWFHP01. Next base: position 20,219 of record CAWFHP010000012.1, read on the forward strand.
GAGGTGAGGCAGATCGTAGCGCGGCTCCAGAGCTACCATGCCGATCTCGCCGCGCTGGGAATCGAGGATCACGAGCTCTACGGCGGCCGGCAGCTCGAAACCCGCCTCGCGGCCCGCGTTGTCTTTCAAGCACTCCTCGTTTACTTCGTCCTTCCGCCCGTTCTCCTCATCGGCTACGTGGTCAACCTGCCCGCCGCCCTCCTCGTGCTCGCCATCTCGAGATGGGGAGCGCGCGCGCGCAAAGACGTTGCTTCGCTCAAGCTCATCGCGGGAGCAATCGGTTTTCCCCTCGCCTGGCTCGCCGCGGCTCTCGTCGTTGCCTGGGGCCACACCCGGCTCTCGGCGCTCTACCCGCACTTTTCCGGAGCCCCGGTCCGAACGGGCGCCCTCGCGTTCGCGCTGAGCGGTCTCGGGGCCTTCGTGGTCATCCACTACCAGCGCCTCGCGCGACGAACGCTGCGAGCGATCCGGGTCCGGCTAACGAGGTGGCGCCAGGCACGGGCCCTGGAACGGCTGCGCGACGAGAGAGCCCGGCTGTACGACAATCTACGGGAGCTCGCCCGGGGACTGCCCGGGACAGGTGTGGCCACGTGACGCGCGGCGTCGTTCTCGTGAATCTCGGCACGACGACCGCGCCGGAGCCCGAGGCGGTCCGTCGCTTCCTCTCCGAGTTCCTCTCCAATCCCATGGTCGTCGACTACCCGCGATGGCTGTGGAAGCCGATTCTCGCCCGGATCCTTCGCTCGCGGCCCGAGAGAGTGGCGGAGCAGTACCAATCGATCTGGCGCGAGGGCGGCTCTCCCCTCGAGACGGGAACGCGACGGATCGCGAGCGCGCTCGGGAAATCGCTCGGAGAGGGGACCGTCGTTTCGGTCGCTTACCGATACGGCGAGCCCTCGCTCGCGGGCGCGCTCGGAGCGGGCGGAAGCGTCGTCATTCCGCTCTTTCCCCAACGGACGGGCTCGACGACGGGGACAATCGAGGCCGTCGTGGGGGACCGCGCCCCCCTTCGCCTCATCGCGCCGGACGATGCGGGATACATCGAGGCGCAGGCGGAGCTCTTCGAGGGGGCGGTGGCCGACAGCCCACCCGAGCACTTCGTGGTGTCGTTTCACGGCATCCCGGTGCGCTATGATCGGGCGGAAGGCGGTCGCTATCGCGGAGACTGCGAGGCGACGTATGGCGCTCTTTTGGAGCGCCTGGAGTGGCCCAAGTCGATGGCGACGTCTTTCGTATCAATCCCGGTTCGGTCCCGAGCCCTGGATCGCGCCGAGGACGGCGAAAATGCTCGAGCGGCTCGGTCGCGACGGCATTCGCGCCATCGCGGTCGCGACACCGGGTTTTGTTACCGAAGGGCTCGAGACCGCCGAGGAGATTGGAATACGCGGAAAGGCGACGTTTCTCCAGGCAGGAGGCGAACGCTTCCAGCGGATCCCCTGCGTCGAGGATCATCCCGCCTTCGTGGCGTCGCTCGCGAAGCTCGTGAGGGAAGGTTCCGAAGACGGTAACGTGAAGGAGCGGAATTCTTGACCACGAAAGCGCCCGCGGACCGAGCGACCGTTCGGAGGCTCATCGACAGGTATGACCGCCCCGGTCCGCGGTATACGAGCTATCCGACCGCGGTGGAGTTCTCCGACGCGTTCGGCCGCGAAGAGTACGAGAAGCGGCTTCGCGAGGCCGACTCCCTCGGAGATGCTCCGCTCTCGCTCTACTGTCACCTGCCGTTCTGCGAGGAGCGGTGCCTGTTTTGCGGTTGCCACGTCATCATCACCAAGCATCACGAGCGCACCGACCCCTATCTCGATTTGCTGAAGAAAGAGATCGCCCTCGTTTCCGCGATGGCGCCGCGGCGCCGGAAGTTCGCGCAGCTCCACTTCGGAGGGGGAACGCCCACCTATTTTTCTCCTTCGGATCTCCGCGGCCTTGTCGAGGAGCTCCTCCGATACTACGAGCCTCTGCCCGGAGCGGAGATGGCGATCGAAGTCGACCCGCGGGTTACCACCCTCGAGCACATCGACGAGCTCGCCGAGGTTGGCTTCAACCGTATCTCGATGGGAGTTCAGGATTTCACCCCCGAGGTCCAGGAACGAATCCACCGCGTCCAAACTCCGGAGCAGACGCAGGCGATCGTGGAGCACGCCCGGAGCCGCGGGTATTCGGGGATCAACATCGATCTCATCTATGGCCTTCCCCTCCAGACTCCCGAGAGCTTCGAGAAGACGGTCGAGCGCGTCATCGAGATCGGCGTCGATCGCGTTGCCTGCTACTCGTTCGCTTACGTACCCTGGCTCCAGGGACATCAGAAGAAGCTCGACCAGAGCGAGCTGCCCTCCCGCGACGTGAAGATGGAGCTCTTCGCCATCGTTCGAGAAAGGCTCATCGGCGCGGGGTACGAGCCCATCGGGATGGACCACTTCGCCAAGCCCGACGACGAGCTCGCCCGTGCCCGGCACGAGGGTCGTCTCCGCCGCAATTTCCAGGGCTATGCGGTGATTCCCGGGGACGACGTTTTCGGTTTCGGAATCTCCGCCATCGGAGACGTGAGAGGAGCATTGGTCCAGAACGAGAAGAAGCTCAGCCGCTATGCCGAGCTCGTCTCCGAGGGGCATCTTCCCGCGGTGCGGGGCTTCTTGCGGACCCGCGACGATGCCATCCGGGCCGACGTCATCCACCGGCTGATGTGCAACTTCGTGATCGATATTCCTGAAGTCGAGAAGATCTGGGAGCTCTCCTTCCAGGACTATTTCCGGAAGGACCTCGAGCTGCTTCTCCCGCACGTCGACGAAGGCCTCGTCACCCTCGACGAGCGCGCCATCCGCGCGACTCCCGTGGGAGAGCTCTTCGTACGAAATCTCGCGATTTGTTTCGACCGCTACATGCGGGAAAAGCACGCGAACGAATCGAAGCCCGTCTTCAGTCGCACGGTGTGAAGCATCTCGTCGTCATCGGCGGAGGTATCTCCGGAACCGCCGCCGCCGCAACCGCCCGCAAACGAGCGGGCGCACTCGGGCTCGATCTGCGTGTCGTCCTCCTCGAAAAAGACCTGGAGATCGGCGGCAAGGCTCGAAGCCTCCGCGAGGCGGACTGGCTCTTCGAAATGGGCCCCATCGGGTATCTGAACAGCGAGCCCGTGGTGGACGATCTCGTCCGGGACGCCGGCCTGGAATCGGAGCTCGTCTCGGCGGGGACGGCGCAGTCGCATCGATTCGTCCATTCCCGGGGACGGGTACGCGAAGTGAAAGCGACCCCTCTCGGTTTCGTGACTTCGGGCCTCGTCAGCGTTCCCGGGCTCCTTCGTGCCGCGCGCGAGCCCTGGATTCCGGGAAAGACGGACTCGGCCGACGAGTCGGTCTGGGACTTCGCCGCCCGGCGTCTCGGCCCCGAGTTCGCCGACCGCCTCATCCATCCGATGGTGCTCGGTATCTTCGCCGGAGACGCGAAGAGGCTCTCGCTTTCGGCTGCCTTTCCCATCATGGCCGAGCTCGAGCGCGACCATGGCTCTCTGGTCCGAGCGCAGATCGCCCGAGCGCGGGCGCGGAAGCGAGGAGAGCTTCCGCCGCGGAGGTCTACCCTCTGCTCGTTTCCGAACGGCATCCAGTCGCTCCCGCGCGCCCTCGCCTCTCGAGGCGGCTTCGAAGTCCGCACCGGCGCCACTGTCGAGGCCGTGACTCGCCGCGAGCTCGGCGGCTTTCACGTCTCCATCGCGGGCGAGGGAGAGAGTCTTTCCGCCGACGCGGTCATCGTTGCGTCGGAGGGATATCGCTCGGCGGAGCTCCTCGATGAGCTCGTCCCGAAGGTCTCCCGAGCCCTGCTGGAGATTCCGTATCCGCCGGTTTACGTGGTCGCGCTCGGTTATGGACCGGAGGCGCGCGAGCGGATACCCGAGGGCTTCGGCGTTCTGCTCCCGCGCGACGCCGGCTATCGCGCCCTCGGTGTGACCTGGGATGGCTACTTGTTTCCACGAAGAAGCGGAGAAGGCCGTCTCCTGGTCCGCGTTCTTTTCGGCGGCAGCTTCAATCCCGATGTCGAAGCGATGGAGCCCGCTGCGATCGTCGAGACGGCGAAAAAGGAGATGTCGAAGCTCTTTGGCCTCGCGCAGGAACCGCTCTTCGCTCGGGCGAAGCTCTGGAACCGGGCGATTCCGCAGTACGAGCTCGGGCATGGCGAGCGAGCCCACCGAATCGAAGAAGAGCTTCGCGGTATTCCCGGTCTCTACCTCGCGGGAAACGCACTTCACGGAACCGCCTTCGGAAAGGCAGCGGCTCGTGGAGCTCTCTGCGGCGAGCGGGCGGTGGACTACGTGGCGGGTCCGGGTCAGCCGCGGCGGAGCCGATAGCAGCGCGGATCGGCGTTCTGGAGAGCTTTCGGCAACGCTTCCGCCGCGACGGGGTCGTCGGCGATCACCTTCCACCCGGCGAAGGCGGCTTCGAGATCCTGGCGGCTCGCGCCCCGTGGCAGCGGACCTCTACGTCCGGGCGCCAAAGCGAGCACCAGAAAGGTCGGCGCCAGGCGCGGCGAGAGCGGTGACTTCCCGACCCATCGCGGCGCGCTGCGCGATCATTCAGGCCGTGAAAACATCCGAGATCCAGCAGGAAGTCGAATCCGAATCCGAGTACCGAGCTTCCCGAGGGCGGTAACGTCCCCGCGGACGAACCGGACGTCGACGCCGGCCGACTCGGCCCGCCCGCGCGCGCGGCCAAGGGCCTTGGGAACGTTATCGACGCCCACGACGTTCCATCCCCGTCGCGCGAGCTCGACAGACCACATCCCGCTTCCACAGCCGACGTCGAGCGCGGTCCCGTAGGGCGCTCGGCGCTCCTTCGTCTTCTCTATCCAGCATTTGGGCGATCCGGTGCCCATGGGTCTCGGAGGCACGTTCCCAAGGCGTGAAACCGAGCCAATAAGCAAGCTTGTAGAACATTTCGATGACAACCTCGCGAGTTTTCGTTTCCTTTCGTTCTTTCAATTTATCGAAGCTGTCTCGGCCCGTCCAATCGACGGCCCGCCTATCCATGTTTATCATCTTAGAAGGCACTCCATGCAGCGTTTTGTCCATGGCCTTCCCAAGGCCGAGCTCCATATCCACATCGAGGGCTCGCTCGAGCCCGAGCTCATGTTCGAGCTCGGCAGACGCAACGCGGTCGAGCTTCCCTTCGCTTCCCTCGAGGAAGTGCGGAAGGCATACCAGTTCGAGAACCTTCAGTCGTTCCTGGACCTCTATTACCGGGGCGCCACGGTGCTGGTCCGGCAGCAGGATTTCTACGATCTGGCCTTCGCCTACCTGCGCCGAGCGGCGGCGCAGAACGTCCGGCACGCGGAGATCTTCTTCGATCCCCAGACCCACACGGATCGAGGCATCCCTTTCGAGACCGTGATCGAGGGGCTATCTCGCGCGCTCGAAAACGCACGAGGAGAGTGGGGCATCTCCTCCAGCCTCATCCTTTGTTTTCTCCGCCATCTCAGCGCCGACGCCGCGATGACGACGCTCGAGCGCGCTCTACCGTTCCGGGACCGGATCGTGGGCATCGGGCTCGACTCCTCCGAGCTCGGGCATCCCCCATCGAAATTTCAGCAGGTTTTCGAGAGGGCCGCGGACCTGGGTCTCGAACGCGTCGCTCATGCGGGCGAGGAAGGTCCGCCGAGCTACATCTGGGAGGCTCTCGAAAAGCTCGGGGTCTCGCGCGTCGATCACGGCGTGCGCTGTCTGGAGGATCCGAAACTGGTCGCGCGGTTGCGAGAGCGTCGAACGCCGCTCACCGTCTGCCCGCTTGTCCAACGTCAAGCTCCGCGTCTTCGATCGTCTCGAGGACCACAACCTGAAGGCTCTCCTCGACGCCGGTCTCTGCGCGACGGTCAACTCGGACGACCCGGCATACTTCGGGGGCTACATCGAAGAGAACTACGCGGCCGTCCAGCGAGCGCTGGGGCTCGAGCGCGGCGATCTGGTCCAGCTCGCCCGAAACGCCTTCGAGGCCAGCTTCATCACCCCGGAAGAGAAAGAGGCGCTCTACGGAGAGCTGGACGAATACCTGCACACCGACCTCTCTCGCTGAGCGGGTCGCGGAAAACGCCGGGGCGTTTGACGATCCGGGCTCAGCCAGTTAAGGTGAATACATACCGTCAAACAGCCTTGAAATGTGACGCTTGGACCCGGGCGCTCCGGCCCTTTCTTTCGCGGAGCGTCTGGAGAACCTTCACGGAGGTGAACCATGGCAACGAAGAAACGCACCGAAATCCACGTCAAGAAGAACCGCAAGAACGGTGTCTGGGACGTCGCCCCCAAGGGCGCGCGCCGACCTGCCAGCTCCCACCGAACCAAGGCGATCGCGGTGAAACGCGGCCGCCGCCTGGCGAAGAGGTCCGCCCCCGGGCAGATCAAGATCTTCAGCGAGAAAGGAAAAGTCCAGGCGACGCACAAGTACAAGTAAGCCAGGTGCCGAGAGGCGAAAGCGGGCCACCATGGCCCGCTCTCGGCCTCTCGACGAATCGTCCCTTCCTCTCACTCCTCATCCCTCCCGCCAGCCATAAAGCAAGAAGCCGACGGCCGCGGCGGCGAAGACCGAAGCGTCGAATGCCGTCTTGACTCCGGTCCCGAAGGTCATTCCGAGCGCGAAGAGCAGCAAGAGCACGCCGCTCGCAAGGCCCACCCATTTCGTGCGCCATCCCACCAGCAAGAGCGATCCGAGCGCGATCTCGGCGAGGGTCGCCACCCACGCGATGATCGGTACGAGTGCCTCCGGCGCCCAGGGGTTCACCTTCCCCGCGTAAGCGGTGAACCGGGCGAAATCGCCCCAGGCTACGTTGGTCGCTCCCGGCGGTCCCCAGAGTCCGAATCGATCGGCCACCGCGGAGAGAAAGCCGACTCCGAGAGCGATGCGCGCGAACAACACCGGGGAGATTCCCTTGTCGGTCATATCCGGCGCCGATTCTATCTCCTTTGCCGTTCCGGGGTCATCGAATGTTTGCCGCGGCGTCATCGGGAATTCACATCGAGAGGTTACAAAGGGAACTGCGATCGATTCCGCCTCGTGCCTGGGCAAGCAGGAGACGAGGTACTCGAAGGCGCGAGAGAGATGGTTGGGGAAACTCTCTCGCGCCTTTTTTTGTCTCGCGGCCCGTGGACTGACGAGCGCCGGCGGATCGGATAGAATGCTCCGTCTCTAGGACAGCTCGTCTTTGCATTCCCTTCGAGGATCATCCAGCATGTCCAGGTGGAAGAGCCTTCGGTACGCGATCGCGGGATTGTCGACGCTCGTGGCAACGCAGGTGAACGCAAGGATCCATCTCGCGGCGACCCTCGGCATTTTTTTTCTGGGATGGTGGCTCGAGATTGCGGCGAGCGACTGGTGCTGGCTCGTGGTCGCTGTTACCCTCGTATGGACCGCGGAGGCGCTCAACACCGCGGTCGAGCTTTTAGGTGATGCCACGACCGAAGGCGCTCATCATATATTGGTTGGAAAAGCAAAGGACGTCGCGGCGGCAGGAGTTCTGCTCGCCGCTATGGGCGCCGCAGCCATCGGGGTTATCATCCTGTTTCCGCGGATTGCGGGTCATATCGCTCGGAGATAGCAGTCGATGAAATTGTTTCGCTTTGGAGAAAAGGACAAGGAACGTCCCGGGCTCCTGCTCCGCGACGGGAGCATGGTCGACGTTTCCATCATCGGTGAGGACTTCGACGAGAAGTTCTTCGAGGCGCAGGGCACTGAAGCGACTCGCCCGGTGGGCTGCGACCTTCTCCTCCTCCCAGCCCAGGATCGATCCCGAATCGGTGCGGCTGGGAGCGCCCATCGCGCGACCGAGCAAGATCGTGGGCATCGGCCTCAACTATCGGGACCACGCGAAGGAAGCGAAGATGGAGCTTCCTCAGGAGCCGGTGATTTTTCTCAAAGCCTCCTCCGCCATCGCCGGTCCCTACGACGACATCGTGATCCCGCGGGGCGCGAGCAAAGTCGATTGGGAGGTGGAGCTCGGAGTGGTGATCGGCCAGAGGGCTCGGTCGATCTCGGAGTCGAGAGCCGTCGATTGCATCGCCGGCTGTCTCGTGGCGAACGACGTTTCCGAGCGCTCGTTCCAGCTCGAGCGCGGCGGTCAATGGTCGAAGGGAAAGAGCGCGGACGGATTCGCGCCTCTCGGTCCCTACCTCGTCACCCTCGACGAGATCCCGAACGTTCACAATCTCAAGATGAGCCTCTCGGTGAACGGCAAGATCATGCAGGGTGGCTCCACCGCCAACATGGTCTTCGGCGTTCTCCAGCTCGTGTCCTACGTGAGTCACTTCATGTCTCTTCTTCCCGGTGACGTCATCATCACCGGCACGCCCGCGGGTGTGGGCTTCGCGAGGAAACCTCCCCGCTACCTGAAGCCGGGTGACGCGATCGAGACCACCATCGAGGGGCTCGGCATTCAGCGTCAGAGGGTGGTCGCGCCGGGACGGTGACGGAGAGCTCGGCATCGACATGAAGCGCGTCCCAGAGGAATTCGACCGTTCTCGGGGCAGCGGCGCTGCTGCTCGTCGCCCTCGGCGGAAGCGCCCAGGAGCAAGCGAGCCCGACTCCCGGCGCGAGCGAGCGAGCCCTCGCTGGACTCGAATGGCGCTCCATCGGTCCCGCGGTCATGGGCGGCCGCACCGTCGACATCGCCGGGATTCCCGGCGACCCTTCGACGGTCTACATGGCGACGGCGTCGGGCGGCCTGTTCAAAACGACGAATCGCGGGACGACGTGGCGCTCGGTGTTCGAGAGCGGAGGGAGTCTCTCGCTGGGCGCCGTGGCGGTGGCGCCGTCGGATCGAAACGTCCTCTATATCGGCACCGGCGAGAACAACCCCCGGAACAGCGCTTCCATCGGAGACGGAGTCTACAAGTCGCTCGACGCCGGCGAGAGCTGGACGCGGGTGGGCCTTGCCGACACCGAGAAAACGGCGCGCATTCGGATTCATCCCACGAACCCCGATATCGTCTACGTCGCCGCGCTCGGTCACGAGTGGGGTGCGAACGAGGAGCGCGGGGTGTTCCGGAGCCGCGACGGCGGCGCGTCGTGGGAGAAAATTCTCTACGTCGACGAGAACACGGGCGCTTCCGATCTCGCCATGGATCCCGAGAATCCGCGTTTTCTCTACGCCGGGATGTATGACTTCCGCCGGCTCCCCTGGGGGTTTCGCTCCGGCGGTCCGGGGAGCGGTCTGTACCGAAGCCGGGACGGCGGCGATCACTGGGAGAATCTCACCGACCCCGCGAAGAAGAACGGTCTGCCCGCCGGTCCGCTCGGCCGTATCGGGATTGCCATCGCTCGATCGGATCCTCGGGTCGTCTATGCGGTGATCGAGGCGGAGAAGGGCGTCATGTGGCGCTCGAGCGACCGGGGCGACACCTGGACGATGGCGACCGAGGACGAGACCATCCATTCCCGTCCCTTCTATTTCAGCGACATTCGCGTGGATCCGCGCGACGAGAACCGCCTCTATCTTCTGGAAGGCGCGCTTCGACTCACGGAAGACGCGGGCCGTAGCTGGAAGACGACGGCGAACACACTCCACGGCGACCATCAGTCGCTCTGGATCGACCCCCTCGATCCGAACCGTCTCATCAATGGAAACGACGGTGGATGGGGCTTCTCCTACGATCGCGGCGAGACATGGGAGTTCATGAATACCGTTCCCATCGGACAGTTCTACCAGATCACCGCGGACATGCAGGATCCCTATCAGGTCTGCGGTGGCCTTCAAGACAACCACGTATGGTGCGGCCCGTCCAATAACCTCACCAACATCGGCATTCTCAACGGGGACTGGGTACGCGTTCACCCCGGCGGGGACGGCTATTATGTGCAGGTCGATCCGACCGATCCGAACGTGCTCTATACGAACACGCACTACGGGAACATCATGCGCGTCGATCGCCGCACGGGAAACGCGCGATCGATTCATCCCCTGCCCGTCGACCTGACGGGCGCGGCAGCGGGGGAGTACCCCTATCGGTTCAACTGGAACTCGCCCATCCTCATGTCGCCCCATGACCCGAGCGTCATCTACTTCGGCTCGAACGTGCTCTTCAAAACGACCAACGGAGGCCAGTCCTGGAGTGCGGTGAGCCCCGACCTGACGACGAACGATCCGGAAAAGATCCAGGTCTCTGGCGGCGAGATCACTCCCGACAACACCTCGGCCGAGTACCATTGCGCCATCATCACCATCGCCGAATCCCCGATCACGAAGGGCCTCCTCTGGGTGGGAACCGACGATGGCAAGGTCCAGCTGAGCCGGGACGGGGGAGGGATGTGGCAGGACGTAACCGCCAACATTCCCGGTCAGTCGCCCACGGGCTGGGTCTCGCGGATCGAGGCTTCGCATCGCGACCCGGCGACGGCCTATGCCGCAATCGACCGCCACCGGGCGAACGATCCGTCGCCACACGTCTTCGCGACCACCGATTACGGCAGGACGTGGAAAGAGATCACGGGAAATCTGCCGCCGCGCAACTACGTTCACACCGTGCGCGAGGATCCCCGGCGCCCGGGCCTCCTCTACGTGGGAACGGAGTACGGGATCTACGCGTCGGCGAGCGCCGGCAAGCCGACAAGGGAATGGTTCTCTCTGCGGTTGAACCTTCCTCCGGTGGCGGTGCGCGATGTCTTCGTCCACCCCCGCGACAACGACCTCGTTCTCGCAACCCACGGTCGCAGCGTCTGGATCCTCGACGATGCCACGCCGATTCAGAATCTTTCCCAGGCCCTCGACGAGAACGCCGTTCTCTTCCCTCCGCGAAGGGCGACGCGGTGGTTCCTTTGGAATCGCAATCAGGCGGGATACGCGGGACAGCACTGGCTCGGCGACCGAACGTTCTACGGCGAGAATCCTCCCTACGGAGCGATTCTCGACTACTACCTGAAGGAGGACGGAGCACCCGGCGAGCCCGACGGAAACGTGGAGCTAACGATCCGCGACGCCTCCGGAGCAGTGGTGCGCACGCTCGAGGCTCCCGCCACCGCAGGCGTTCACCGCGTGATTTGGGACTTGCGTGAAGAGCCTCTTCCGAAACCGAAAGGCGTCGCCGCCGAGGGATTCAGCGAGCAGGGCACGCCCCTCGTTTTGCCGGGGCGTTACCGCGTGACGTTGAAGAGCCCCGCCGGAGAAAGCTCGCCCGAGCCCCTCGACGTACGCCTCGATCCGAGGATCTCGATGACGGACTCGGAAGCACGGGCGCAGTACGAAGCGGTCCGCCGTCTCACCGATATGGAGCGAGGCATCATCGAGGCGCTCGAGACAATCGAGTCGGTCGACGGGAGACTTTCGGAGCTCGTCGCACGCTTGAAGGACTCGGGTGAGCAGGAGCAACTGGTCCGCGCCGGTGAGCAGATCCAGACCTCTCTTGCTACCGTGAAAGGCCGGCTCGTGCGGTCGACCCCGGGACTTCCTTATCGCTCCGCGGCAATGCTCCTCGACAAGGTTCGCCAGCTCCGTGCCGGAGGCGGCAACTACCCGGGTATCGAGGGAGCGTTCGCTCCTCCGACCGATGCCCAATCGAAATGGGTGGACAGTTTCGAGAACGAGCTGAGAGCGGTACGAGCGGAGCTCGACGCGATCCTCTCGGGCCCGCTCGCCGAGCTGAACCACTCACTCGCGTCCGCGGGCATCCCGCACCTGCCTTCTCGTTCCTGACGTCGCTCTCAGCGCGGGCCCACCGGCAGGCGCTTTCCCGACTCCGCATCGAACAGCTGCACTCGGGCGGGCTCGAAACGAAAGCGGAGCGCATCCCCGGCACCCCCACGAAACGACGCATCGGCGCGGGCGGTGAGCCGGGCGCCGGCCCAATCGAAAACGACGAGCGTCTCCGAGCCGAGAGGCTCGACGGTGAAGATCGTGCCCTCGGTGTCTCCCTTTGCGACCTCGATATGCTCGGGGCGAACACCGAGGAGAACGCGCTTGGCCTCGAGCCCGCCGTCGGGGACGGAAAGCTCCATTCCTGGGAGCGCGAGCCGACGTCCCCGGAGCTCGGCACCGACGAAGCTCATACCGGGGTTTCCGACGAACCGACCGACGAAGGTATTCGCCGGCCGCTCGTAGATCTCGGTCGGTGGACCGAGCTGCTGGAGCTCGCCGTCTTTCAGGACGGCGATTCGCTCGGAAAGGGTCATGGCTTCGACCTGATCGTGGGTGACGTAGACGAACGTCGTTTCGAATTCGGCGTGGAGCCGCTTGAGCTCGGCGCGCATTTCCGTCCGGAGTTGGGCGTCGAGATTCGAGAGCGGCTCGTCCAGAAGAAAGACCTGGGGCTTCCGCACGAGGGCCCGGCCGAGCGCCACCCGCTGCCTCTCGCCCCCGGACAGCTCACGGGGCCTCCGGTCCAGGAGCTTGTCGATGCCGAGCGTCGCCGCGACCTCGCGCACGCGCCGGTCGCGCTCTTCCCGATCCACGTGGCGAATCTTCAGCGGAAAATCGATGTTCTCCCGGACCGTCTTGTGAGGATAGAGAGCGTAGCTCTGGAACACCATCGCGACGTCTCGCTCGTGCGCCTCGAGCGCGGTGACGTCGCGATCGGCGATGCGAACGCTTCCTGCGGTCGGAGACTCGAGTCCCGAAACAAGGAGCAGCACGGTGGACTTGCCGCATCCACTCGGGCCCAGGATGGTCAGGAACTCCCCATCCTTCACCTCGAGGTCGAGTGGGTGGACGGCCACCGTGCGGCCGAAGCGTTTCTCGACACCGTCCAGCACGACGCGGGCCACCGGGCTTACTCCTTCACCGCGCCCGTAGTCAGGCCACGGACGATGGGTTTCTGAAACCAGAGCATCAAGGCGACGACGGGCGCCGAGGCCACCATGGTGGCTGCCGCGATCTCGCCCCACGGCATCTCGTGAACGCCGGGAAAAAGAGCGATCCCGACGGGCACCGTCTGGGCGGCGGGCGAGCTGGTGAAAACGAGCGCGAAGAGAAACTCGTTCCAGGCGAACACGAAGGTCAGGATCGCCGTGGCCGCGATACCGGGTGCGGACACCGGGAGAGCGACGTGGAGGAAGCTCTGCCAGAGCGTCGCCCCGTCGACTCGCGCCGCGCGGAGCAGATCTCGCGGGATCTCCCGGAAGAACGTCGTCAGAAGCCAGACGGCGAGCGGCAGCACGTACGTGGTGTCGGTGCAGATGAGCGCCCACCAGGTATCGCGCAGGCCCAGGGTGCGGATCGCGAGATAGAGAGAGCTCACGATCGAGACCTGAGGAAACATCGAAACGATGAGAAAACCGGCGAGAATCAGTCCCTCCCCCGGAAGTCGCATGCGCGCGAGCGCGAACGCGGCCGGTGCCCCGAGCGCGAGAGCGAGGAGCATCGTCGACGTCGCGACGACGAGGCTGTTGATGATGTAGCGCCCGAACGGGCGGCCCTCGAAGACCGCGCGGTAGTGCTCGAGAACGGGCGGGTGGGGGAAGAGAGGCGGCAAGCTCGTGAGCTCGCCCTGGGGCTTCAAGCTCGTCAGAAGCTGCCAGGCTACCGGCGCCAGAAGAAACAGGAGGATCAGTGCGGCGGCGAGGAAGAAAACCGCCCGTCGCGCGATCAACTCGCGCTCCCCGTCAGACGCCAGCGCCCGCCAATGGTCAGTATCGCGAGGCTCGCAAGCGCCGCCGTCACGAACATCGCGACGGCCACCGCCGAGCCGTAGCCGAAGCGAAGCGTCTGGAAGAGAATCTTGTACACGTAGATCGCGAGGGTCTCGGTGGTGTTGGCGGGGCCCCCACCGGTGAGGACGTAGATCACGTCGAAAACCCGAATCGAGTCGAGAAAGCGGAAGAGCGCCGCCACGACAATCGCGGGCGCCAGGAGCGGCAAAACGATCTCGGCGAAGGTGCGGGCGGGCCCCGCGCCGTCGACGCGCGCGGCTTTCACGATGTCGTCGGGTATCTGTGCGAGTCCCGCGAGGAGGATGAGCGCCGCGAAGGGCGTCGTCTTCCACACGTCGGCGAGGACGGCGGCGTGAATGGCCCAGAACGGATTGCCGAGCCAGGGCACCTTCTCGGAGAGAATGGACCAGTTCAGGAGGATGTAGTTGAGCACGCCGAAATCGGGGTTGTAGATCCACTCCCAGATGCGGGCGGCGACGACGGTCGGAAGTGCCCAGGGAACGAGCACCGAGGCTCGCACCAGCGCTCGGCCTCGGAAGCTTCGGTGAAGCAGGAGAGCGATCGCGAGCCCGAGACCGACCTCGAGCGTCACCGCGAGCGCCGCGAAGTAGAGAGTCGTGAGGAGGCTCTCGACGAAGCGGGTGTCGGCCGCGAGATGGACGTAATTCGCGAGTCCGATCCATCGATCGACGCCGAAGACGGGGAGGACGCGGCGGAAGCTGAGCCAGATGACGGCGGCGAGCGGCACGAGGGCGAGAGCCACGATCGGAAAAGCCGCTGGAACGACGAAGAGGTAGCGCGAGAGCCCGGAGCGCCTCATGGGGTTTCCAGAATGAACTCGAGCTCCGACTGCGCCTGCGAAAGCGCATCGTCCACGTCCTCGATGCCTGCGACGATGGCGGAGAACTTCGCCTGGAGCGTTTGCGACACCGCCTGGTAGAGGGGTGTGATCGGTCGGGGGTGCGCCGTATCGAGAATCGGTAGAAGGCTTTCGAGAATGGGATTTTGCCTCGTGAGCTCCGGGTCACGATAGAGCGACGGACGAGACGGTCGATAGCCCACCCGCCGCGTCAGGTAGGCCTGACTTTCGGAGCGGGTCAGAAACTCCACGAGCGCCCAGGCCTCGTCGGGGTGGGGCGAGTCCCGGGTGACGCCGAGCTGCCAGCCACCGAGAGTGGCACCACCGGATCCCGAGCCCGGCGGAATCGGGGCGAGACCCGTCTTTCCCCGCACCGGTGATCCCTCCTCCTCGAAGAGATTCCACGCGTAGAACCAGTTTCGCAGGAAGACGGCTCGGCCGTCGTTGAAGATCCGGCGGGTCGTCTCCTCGTCGGCGGTGGCGACGAGCCCGGGGCTCATTCCGCGGTCGAGGAGGCTCCGAAGAAAACGAAGAGCCTCTTTCGCCTCGGCGGAGTCAATCCGGATGTCGCCCGCGGGGGAGAGGACTTCGCCCCCGAACGACGAGAGAACTTCGAGGCCCACGCAGACCAGCCCCTCGTACTGCTTGCCCTGCCAGAGGAAGCCTTCGAGCTCGGAGCGGTTCCCGGCATCGAGAACGCGCTCGGTCGTTCGAGCGAGGTCGGGAAACGTGCGCGGCGGCTCGAGGCCCTGCGCCTCGAGGAGAATCCTTGCGATAGTAAAGCACGCCCCCGTCCACGTACCAGGGCACTCCGAAGAGGCGGCCTCGATAGGTGCAGGCGGCGAGCGGCCCACGGAAGAAGTCCTCGCGCTCCCCGGGAGGCAGTCGGTCCGAGAGGTCGAGGAGCCAGCCGGCCCGGCTGAACTCCGGGACCCAGATGACGTCCATCGACAGCACGTCGATGTCGGCGGCGCCGCCCTCGAGCGTCGTAATGAAATACTGGTGCTGGAGGTCGGTCGAGGAAGGGAGCGTCTCCTCCGAGACGCGGATTCCGGTCTCTGCTTCGAAACGGTCGAGGAGATCGCGAAGTACCTGGCTCTCTCCGAAGATCTTCCCGTGCTGGAAGACGACGGCCGAGGGATCTCGGCGCGCCCTGGGAGCGCAGGCGGCGAGGAGCGCACCGGGAACGAGCGCGAGGAGAGCGCGCCGGCCGCGATCACATACGATTTTCTCCACGTCCTCGCATGATATACCGCACGGACGGAGAAGGGCTCAGAGTACTCCCGCGTCGCGTAGCGAGCGGGCGGCGAGATCGAGCGCGGCGGAGGCGGCGAGGTCCGGGCCTCCGACGACGCAGCTGACGAACACGGTGGACATCGCCCGGTCGCTTACCGGGAGATCGTCGTGGTAGAGACGCAGGCGGAATTCAGCTTCTCCTCGGTGGAGACCACGAGCGAGCCTCCGAGCCAGAGCGTCGTGAGCCCGCTCGATGGGTCGGCGTTGCCGTAGTCGAACCGTCAAAGGTACTCCCGCTCCCGCTCCATCCCGAGCGACAGCGTCACCGCGAGCAGGGTCCACCTCATTCTCATCAGCGCCCAGCCTTCTTCTTTTTCTTTCTCTTCGCCCCGCGAGTGGCTGTCTTCGAGGTGCGGCGCGCAGGCTTCTTCGCCTTCTTCCGGACGGCCATGGCCTTCGGCCGCGCGTGCCGCGGCTGGTAGACGCCAATTTTTCCCCCGCCGGGAAGGGTGAGTTGGGTCAGAAGTCCCCAGCCGGCGTTGCGCACCTCGCCGCAGCGGATACCGCGCGCGTCCATTTCCTGGACGAACGCCTCGATGTCGTCGCACATGAGATAGAGCTCGTAGATGTCGTTCTTCTCCGACGGATGCACCGCGACCTCGGAGGGAGGCAGGCCGAAGACGAGCCAGCCATCGCCGACGTCGACGTGCGGCATGCGGAGAACGTCGCGAAGAAACTCCCGATCCGCCACTGGACTCACACTATAGATGATGGAATGGGCACCGATAATCATGTCGTCTCCTTGGGGTCAACGACATTGTACGAACCCGGGCCGTTCGTGCAATCATGCTGCCGGACATCACGGGAAGGAGATCTCGATGCGCTCGCCCTGGGGTCATATTTGTTTGAGCCTGATGCTCGTGATCGCCGCCTGCACGTCGACCGCTCCCCCTCCGTCGGTGGAGAGCGCGCACGAGGAAGTGACGCCCGCCGCCGGAACCCGGGGCGTGGTCTCGACGGCGCATCCGATCGCCACCGCGGCGGGGCTCGAGATTCTGCGCAAAGGAGGAAACGCTTTCGATGCCGCGGTCACGATCGCCTCGACCCTCAACGTCGTCGAGCCGATGATGACGGGAATGGGTGGCTACGGAACCATCCTCGTCTACGACGCGACCAAGGGCGAATCCCTCTACCTGGACGCCAGCGGCAAGATTCCGATGGCGGTCGACTCGGACGTCTACCGTCCTCCGACCCCGAACTACATGGAGAACCGTCGCAACGCCAAAGCGGTCTCGACCCCGGGCGCCGCGAACGCCTGGGAGGCCATGTCGCGACGGTTCGGCAAGCTTCCCTGGGACGAGGTCCTCGCGCCAGCGATTCGCGTCGCCGAGGAGGGGTTCGTCATCGACGAGCGTACCGCGGGGTTCATCGAGCGGGCGTTTCCCGAGTTCCCCGATTATGCCCGGAGCTTCTATGGGAAGGAAGGCAAGCCGCTCGCTGCCGGCGATCGACTGGTTCAGAAGGACCTGGGGAAGTCGCTGCGCCTCTTGTCCACGGAAGGTGCGAAAGCCATCTATGGCGGATTGATTGGCAGGGCCATCGACGAAGCGATGAAAGAGGCGGGGGGATTCCTCCGCTATGAAGATCTCGTCAACGACAAGGCCGAGTGGTGGGAGCCGATCCGGGTCTCCTATCGCGGCTACGAGGTCGTGACCCCCTCGGCGCCGGCGGGAGCCTTTCCGATGCTGGTCCGGCTGGGGATGATGAGCCTCGTCGACGTCCGCGAGCTCGGGCACAACTCGCTCGACTACCTCCATCGCTTCGCCGAGGTGACCAAGCGCGCCTACTGGATGCGCCTCGCGTACTCGGGCGATCCGGAGGTCAAACCCCCTCCCTACGACATGCTGTTGTCGAAGTCCTACTGGGAAGAACAGTCCGCCCGGATCGACCCGGAGCGCGCCTGGACCTTCGATTCGGGAGGGAATCGAGTCGGCCCAGAGCCAGAACACGACCCACTTCGTCGTGGCCGACCAGTGGGGCAACGTCGTCTCTGCGACGGTGACCCTGGGGAACCTGTTCGGAAGCCGTATCATGCCGAAGGGAACGGGAATCTGGCTCAACAATTCGCTCGCCTATTGCACGTTCGAGCCCAAGGGAAATCCCATGGATGCCCATCCCGGCCGGCGCAAGCTGTCGAGTGACTCGCCCGCGTTCGTCCTGCGCGACGGCAGGCCCTGGGTCGCCATCGGGACTCCCGGGCGGGCACACCATCACCCAGGCCGTGGCGCAGATGATCATGAACGTCGTCGATTTCGACATGAACATCCAGGAGGCCATCGCCGCACCGCGAATCGCCTTCGTCGAGCCGGACGTCCTCGTCGTCGAGAAGGGCATCCCCCAATCCATCCGCGACCAGCTGTCCGCCCGGGGCCACCATATCGAGGTTGGCACCATCGGAAACGCCCATGGCTTGACGGTCGAATACGACGACAGCGGCAAGCCGGTCCGATTCACGGGAGGGGACGGACCCCCGGGGCGGCGGGCTCGCGGAAGGGTATTGACCGCCATCCTCGCCGTCCTCGAGGCGAGAGCCGAAGGTGAGAAGTCGGGGACAAAAAAAAGCCCCGTCGCGTCGACGACGGGGCCTTTCGCGTCTCGATCCGCGATTAGACTTCGATTTGGACGACCGGAGCCTTGGGCTGGGCCGCGGATTTCTCGTTCAGTACCTGCTCCCGATACAGCTTTTCCATACGCTCGTCCTCGGGAGTGCGCTGGATCTTCTGGTCGCGGGCCTTCCGGACCTCGTCGCGAGCCGTCTTGGCGATGCCCTTGGCGTCGAGGTCGGTCTGGATGCCCTTGTTGACGTCGTCGCTGCGCAACACGAGCGAGTGGTCGATGGTGGGCAGGTCCACTTCCTTGTTCCCCGCGTAGATGAAGTGCCGTCCGCGCTCCTCGTACCACTTGTTCAGAGTCGCGTTCATGTGCATCTTTTCCACGATCTGACGCCAGCCGATGCCGGTGTTGTAGGCGCAGAAGGAGATCTCGCCCTCCTGGGTAGCATAAGGGATGATGCACTGCTCGGTACGCCGGAAGTCGTAGTTGAAGAGGTCCTGGAACCACATGCCGGCGATGAAGAGGAAGTTCCACCGATCGTTCCGCCGTTTCTCGATGTCGGCGAACGTGCGGTCGGGAGTCACCTTGCCGTAGTCGCGGCCGGTGACGCCGTAGGTCTTGTCGAACTTCTCGAGCATCGCCTTCAAGGTGAAGTGGGTCGGTGATTTGAACGGGTTGTAGTTCCGCATGACGGCAAGAGCCATTCCCACGGCGGAGAGGAATCTTCCACGCGCGGCGTCGTTGATCTTCTTGACGTCGTTGGCGAGCCGGTCGCCGTTCAGGAAGGAGGTCACCGGCGCGGACTCTTTCGTCTCCTTGTCCACCATGACCGCCATGCCCACACCGCAGTTCGGGTGGCATCCGCAGTTGAACTGACCCCAGTCGCGGCCCGGTCCGTGCACCAGGTCGGCCCAGTCCGAGAACGTCCCGAGGAACGAGATGGGGAACCAGTCACGAGTGGGCTCGCCGAGACCGGTCTGCTTTTTCACGTCGTGGGCGAGGTGGGACAGGGTGTAGCGCTGGGCGAACCGGCGCTCCGGCGTTACCGCCTCGTCTCGTCCGGTAAAGGACACGGGCTGGAACGAGAGGAAGGGAATCTTCTTCGGGTTGTCGAGGGCGAACCGGACGAGAGATCCGACCTGCTCGTTGTTGACGCCGTTGATGAGCGTCGTCACCGGAACGATGTCGACGCCGTTGTTGTAGAGGTTCTCGATCGCCTGAATCTTCACGTCGAACAGGTTCCCCACGTGACGGTGGGAGTTGGCGGCGTTTCCGATCCCGTCGAACTGCAGGTAGGCGTAGCGGAGCCCGGCGGCCGCGGCTTCGCGCGCGAACTCGGCGCTCTTGGCGAACTCGATGCCGTTGGTCGCCGCCTGGGTGCTGATGTAGCCGATCTTCCGGGCGTAGCGCACCGCGTCGAGGAAGAACGGAGACAGCGTCGGCTCGCCACCGGAGAACTGCACCGACATCTGCCGCTTGGGCTTGATGGTGGCGGCGTTGTCGAGCATCGTCTTGATGTCTTCCCAGCTGAGCTCGTGGACGAAACCGACCTGGTTCGCGTCCATGAAGCAGGGGTCGCACATCATGTTGCAGCGATTCGTGAGGTCGATGGTGAGAACCGAACCGCGTCCATGCTTGATGGTGCTGCTGCCGTGGTTGTGGAGCTTTTCGTCGTTGTGGGCCCGGATGTCGCGGCCGGGGAAGACGTCCTCGAGGTGCTTGAAGAACTGGACGTCGATCGCCATCACGTCCTCGAACTGACCGTGAATCGGACAGTCCTTGACCATCCAGATCTGGCCGTTGCGCTCGACGATCTGAGCCTTGATCTCGCCCACCTTCTCGTTCACCAGGGCGCTCAGATCTACCTCGCCGTTGAGAATCTTGGTCCGCGCCTCCGGTATGCACTTCGGGCACAAGGAGTCCGTCGTCCTCGGCCAGCCGAGCGTCGGCTTGGTCTTCTGCCAGGATTTGAGAATCGGCTTGTCGGACCACGCGGGTGTGAACGAGGGATTCGGACGGATCCGGTTCAAGCGCTCGAAAACGTGCCAGGCTCCATTGGCCGCCACGGTCAGGGTTTTTTCGAAGTACTTGACGGGTGGATGCATTCGCTAACTCCGTTCGGTAATGAGGCGATCAGGAAACGATCGCCGGAATAGACCCACTGCAGGGCTTCAGATGTAGAGATTAGAGAGTGAAATCAAGTTAAGCCAACAAATATCAATGAAATAGCCAAAAAGCCCGTTCTGCGGTCCGAATCGACGTTTGAACGGACCCGGTCGAGACGGCGGTTCGAGCCGGGCAGGCATGGGCTCCAAGTTATTTTGAATCAGTGGTTTGTCACGAAAAGAGGCTAGTGTAGCGTGCTCTGGCCCTCGACGCCCATGTCCTCGGGTATGACGTTACGATTCACGTGCCGGTCGAGGTCGATGACGTAGGTGTCCTTGTCGTCGAGAAGCGCGGGAGAGTGGGTCGCGGTGATGATCCGAAAGTGCTTCTGGTCCACCAGCTCCTTGAGCATTTTCAAGATGCGTCTCTGGTTCGACTGGCTGAGCGCCATCTCGGGCTCGTCGAGGAGCAGAACGGTGCCGTCGGGCAGCTGAGGGAAGCTCTCACGGAACAAAGAGAGCATGACCTGTCCGTGACTCGCGGTCGCGAGAAACTCCCGCATCTCGGGATTGCCCTCGAACAGCTGGAGCTGATGCCTAGGGTTGTGCTGCTCGGCGTCGAACAAGAAGACCCTCTCGGGATCGACGTCCTGCACTTCGGTGCGGTAGACGTATCCTTCGATCTGCTCGCCTTTGAGGGCGAAGTGGAGCGAGTGGAGGAGGGTCGACTTCCCCGAGCCGTTCTCGCCCTTCAACATGATGAGTGGGTGCGTCAGGTCCACGACCATCGGCATGTGAAAGTTGAGCCCGGTGAAGACGGGATGGGCGAGGATCTTCAGATACTGCTCGAAGCTCATGGCACGAAGCTAGCACAAATCCCGGGTGCCCTCCAGCTCTGTGCTAGGATATTTCGCGGATAAACGGCAGGAAGGGTTTCATGACGGTAATGGAAAAATCGGCTCTCCTGGATTTTCTGGAAGGGCAGTCTCAGAAAGCCTGGATCGACGCGCTCGACGAGATCGGCTCTTCGATCCACCCGGTGGACCGCAGAGCGAGTCGAATCTGGTTCGCGTTCTGGCCGCTCGAGCTCCAGGAGGCGCTCTCGTCTCCCGAAGGTGCCGAGGAAATGGCGCGCCTCATGGATCTGGAAGGCAACTGGAGGCTGGCCAAGCAGATCGACTCAGCGGTGAGCTTCCTCTATGGAGCCCATTACTGGACGGCGACGAAGAGAGTCCTTCTTTCCCTGGACGAGGGCGAGGTCGGCAAGGGCTCGCTCGCGGCGGTTATTCGCCGCGTCGGCAAGAGCGTCGCGGAGTCCGAGAGAGTCGACGAAGCGCTGACCCTCGGTATCTCCGCGGTAGGGCTCATGATTCTGCGGCAGGTGGGCGTCGAGGCGTTCGAGCGCATCGCGCCATCCCCGGCCGCGGGTCCTCTCGTTTCCCGCAATCCGGAGCGAGTCCTGGCGCACCGCGAACGAAAGAGCGGCGGTCTTCTGAGCTTCATCAAGGGTGTCAACCGTACGTGGGAAGTCCGCTGGGAAGAGCGGGAGCCGCACGCGGTGTTTCACGCCATCAATGGTCAGGACATCGCGATGGCGGGCGCCTCGGACCAGAAGGACTACCGCGCGCGGGACTACCGGCGGATCGACGGGCCGGTGCCGGTCGAATGCCGGGTGGGCTCCTGCGGCTATTGCTGGATTGGCGTGCTCGCCGGCCACGAGAACCTTTCGGAGATGACGGAGTTCGAGCGCGAGCGGCTTCGCTACTTCGGATACGACCAGATGAACGGATTGAACGAGTCGAACCCGCTCGTTCGGCTCGCCTGCCAGTCGCAGTGCCACGGCGACGTCACCCTCACCATTCCGCCCTGGAACGGCGAGCTCAACCGAAGACACAACGAGGGGCCGAAGAAGCTCGGTACCGTTTGAGGCCTTCGTAGAGGCTCGCACAATTTGAAGCTGCTGAGAGAGCCGCTCTTGCACTTCCTGCTCCTCGGCGGCGGCCTCTTCCTCCTCTTCAACGTTGTCGGCGCCCCGACCGGAGGCTCGAATGAGATCGTCGTCAGCCAGGGTCAGATCGCTTCCTTGATACAGAGCTGGACGCTCGTCTGGCAGCGTCCTCCCACCGAGTCCGAGCTTCACGGCTTGATCCAGGACTACGTTCGCGAAGAAGTCCTCAACCGCGAGGCGATCGCGATGGGCCTCGATAAGGACGACACTGTCATTCGAAGCCGGCTCCGCCAGAAGATGGAATTTCTCGCCGAGGACACCGCCGAAGTCGCTCCACCGACCGACGACGAGCTCGAGCGGTACCTCCATGCGAACAGCGAACGCTTCCAGGTGGCGCCGCGGGTGAGCTTTCGACAGGTCTATGTGAGCCGGGACCGTCACGGAGACAAGACGAAGGAGCGTGCCGAGGCGGTGCTCGCGCGGCTTCGCGCCGGGGCGTCCCCGGGCGATCTCTCCGATTCGTTTCTTCTGCCTTCCGAGTACGAGTTGCAGAGTCCGAACGAAGTCGCGAGAAATTTCGGCGACGAATTCTCGCGCGGTCTCTTTCAGCTGGCGCCGGGCTCGTGGGCCGGTCCGATCGCGTCGGGCTACGGTCTTCACCTGGTCCTCGTCACCGCCCGCGACGATGGTCGGTCGCCGAAGCTCGACGAGGTTCGGGAAGACGTCACCCGCGAGTGGATGGGGGCGCGAAGAAAAGAGACGAACGAAGAGTTCTATCAGAGTCTCCTCGCCAAATACTCGGTGCGCATCGAGCCGCCTCCGGCCGGGAGCGGGGAGCCGGCGGAAGCGAGCGCGCGATGAGCCGGTTCGGTTCCGCTCTTACTCTCAGTCTCGCGCTCGTCGTGGACGTGGGGCTCGCGGGGCAAGCGAGAGCCCACGAGGTCCGGCCGGGATACCTCGAGATTCGAGAGACAGGCGAGAACCTCTATCACGTTCTCTGGAAGCAGCCAGCCGTGGGCGAGATGCGGCTTTCCATCGATCCGGTGTTCCCCGACAGCTGCAAGCCCGCCGAATCGGGAACGAGTGAGCTCACGGGGGCCGCCCTCCTCCTGCGAAGGACGTTCCAATGCGAAGGAGGCCTCTCGGGAAAGACCGTCTCGATCGCGGGGCTGGAGGCGACGTCCACCGACGTCGTGGTGACGGTTCGCTATCGGAGCGGCGCGAGCGAGACCCACCTGCTTCGTCCCGCCGCCCCCTCGGTCGTACTGGAGGGAGCGTCGTCCACCGTCGCCCGGGCGCTCGCTTTTCTTCGCATCGGGATCGAGCACATCCTCATGGGAGTCGACCATCTCCTCTTCGTGCTCGGCCTTCTCCTCATCGTGAAAGCCCGGATGATGCTGCTCAAGACCATCACGTCTTTCACCGTCGCCCATAGCATTACCCTCGCCCTCGCGACCCTCGGATACGCGAGCGCTCCCGTCCCCCCTTTGAACGCGGCGATCGCGCTCTCGATCCTGTTTCTCGGTCCCGAGATCGTTCGCTCCTGGCGCGGCGAGACGAGCTTCACCATTCGACACCCATGGGTCGTCGCTTTCGCATTCGGACTCCTCCACGGGTTCGGCTTCGCGAGCGGTCTGACTTCCATGGGGCTTCCACACGACGAGATTCCGCTCGCTCTGCTTCTCTTCAACGTCGGCGTCGAGCTGGGGCAGCTCTTCTTCGTCCTCGTCATCATCCTTCTCGAGCGTTCGTTCCAGACGCTCGAGATTCGATGGCCTCACTGGGTCGAATCGCTTCCCGGCTACACCGTCGGCACTCTGGGAGCGTTCTGGACGATCCAGCGCACGGCGATGCTGGTCGGATGGCGGCCGTGAAACCAGAGCGATCGAGCTGGCTCGCCTTGGCCGTGCTCCTCGGCCTCTTGTGGCCGCGGGTCGCCTTCGCTCACGTGGAGACGGGAAGCGCTACCGGCTTCGTGCACGGATTCCTCCATCCGATCTCGGGATGGGATCACGTCCTGGCGATGATCGCGGTCGGACTCTGGGGAGCGCAGCTGGGTCAACCGGCCGTCTGGCTCCTTCCGGTAACCTTTCCCATGGTGATGGCGTTCGGCGGCATGCTCGGCCTCATGGGGTTCGCGATCCCGGGAGTCGAGATCGGCATCGCCGCTTCGGCGATCATCCTCGGGATCATGGTTCTGCGGGAGGCCAGGCCTCCACTCGCGATCGCCGCGGTGATCGTGGGCGTTTTCGCGATTTTTCACGGACACGCGCACGGCACGGAGCTTCCCGCGGGCGCGAGCGGTCTTCTTTATAGCATCGGCTTCGTCGTCGCTACGGGATGTCTCCACGGCGTGGGCATCAGCCTCGGTCTCGTTCACCGGTGGCCGGCGGGAAAGACGGCGCTCAAAGGCGCGGGCGCTCTCGTCGCCGTCGCCGGGGTCGGATTCCTCGTCCAGGCGTTGTCATGAAACGGATACTCGTCGTCGCGCTTGCCGTCGTCTCGTTTCCCGCCGTGGCGCAGGCTCACCTCGTGACGACGGGGCTCGGTCCCGTCTACGACGGAATCGGTCATCTCTTTCTCAGTCCCGAAGACTGGCTCGCGGTTCTGGCCCTCGCCCTGCTCGCGGGGCTTTCGGGACCGAGCTTCGGCCGGCGGGTCCTCTTCGCCCTTCCTCTTGCTTGGATTGCCGGAGGCATCGTCGGTCTCGGACGCTCCGCGGAGCTTTCGCTGCCTCTGGCGACGACGCTCACCCTGCTCGTCATCGGAGCTTTGGTGGCGGTCGGGAGAAAGCTTCCGATGGGAGTCGTCGTCGGTCTGACGATCCTCGTGGGCGGGCTTCACGGCTATCTGAACGGCACAGCGATGTCGGGAGCGAGGCTCGGAGTGCTCGGCCTCATCGGTGTCGCCGGAGCTCTCTTCGTCCTCGTCGCGCTCGTGGCGGCGTTCGTCGTTTCACTCCGTGCTCCCTGGACCCGCATCGCGGTGCGGGTGGCGGGAAGCTGGATTGTCGCCATCTCGATGCTGATTCTCGGTTGGACGTTTCGCGCCGGGAGCTGAGCGTGGCGCGGGACGGAGGACGCGAGTCGGTCATGCTCCGCCGCTGAGCCTCGTGATCTACATCCTGCTCGCGGTTCTCGTCTCGTCACGCATCTCCTCGTCATCCTACGGCGCCGAATTTCGAGGCCAAAACCACGGAGGGTCCGGTCCGGTTTCACGATTGGATCGGCGACGGCCTCGAGTAGCAATGTTGGAATGCGTGCCATCACGCCAGGTTTTCACCCCGAGGCCTCGATGGACACCCGGGGTGCGTCCCGTTTCACGAGCGATCGCAGCGTCGCTACAAGAATCGGCACGACACCCAGCAGCAGGAAGACCGAGTCACCGAAGATCCGAACCCACTCCAAGGTGTGGAACGTCCCGCCCATCAGGTAGCTGAGTCGGCGCGCGTGCCAGTACCCATGGCTCAGGGAGTCCCATAGCTGGAGGACCCCCCCCGGAAAGAGGTCGGTTACCACCATGAGCGCGAGACCTGCGTTGAGCCCCCAGAATCCCACCCGGACGAATTTCACGGTGCTGTTCCAAACGCGGTCGGTCTGCATGGCGCGCAGGCAGAAGACGAGGACCGCGAGAGCGAGCATGCCGAAAACGCCGAACATCGCCGCGTGGCCGTGGTTGCTCGTCAAGAGCGTGCCGACCTCGAAATAGGAGACGATCGGAAGGTTGATGAGAAATCCGAAGATACCTGCCCCGACGAAGTTCCAGAAGCCGACGGCCATGAGGAAGTAGATGGCCCAGATCTGGCCCCCGGCGAAACTGCTGCCGCAGTCGGCGCAGGGCCGGTCCTTGATCCGTACGAAGTCCCACGCGTCGAGCGTGAGGAGCGTAAGGGGCACTACCTCCAAGGCGGAAAACGCCGATGCCAGTCCCATGTTGAGCGTCCCCTGGCCGGTGAAATACCAGTGGTGCCCGGTACCGATGATGCCTCCGCCCAGGTAGAGAATCGCGTCGAGGTAGACGACGCGCGTGGCGGTCGTGACACTCACGAGCCCCATCTGGTGGAACATCGTCGCAACCAGGACCGTCGCGAACAGCTCGAAAAAACCTTCGACCCACAGGTGAATAATCCAGAAGCGCCAGTTGTCGATGACGGCGAAGTTCGTGTGGGGACCGTAGAAGAGGGCGGGCAGATAGAAGACCGGGATGGCGGCGGCGGAATAAAGGAAGAGAGAGGCGAGCTCGGAACGTCCGGAGAGCTTCATCGCGGGCCTCAGCGCCCGGAACATGAGATAGAGCCATAGCACGAGACCCGCGGCGAGCAGCACTTGCCAGAGCCGCCCAAGGTCCAGATACTCCGAGCCCTGATGACCGACCCAGAACCAGAGGTCCCCGAGTCGGTCGTTGATACCCAGCCACTCACCGGAGAGGCTACCGACGACAACGACCACGAGAGCCACGAACAGGACGTTCGCACCCATTCGCTGGCCTTTCGGCTCTTCGCGCCCCACGAGCGGGGCCAGGAAAAGGCCGCCCCCCACCCACGCCGTGGCCACCCAGAAAATGGCCAGCTGGAGATGCCAGGTGCGCATCAGGTTGTAGGGGAGGAGGGCTGCGATGTCGATGCCGTAGAACGACCCCGGCTCGACCCGGTAGTGCGCGAGAGCTCCGCCCACCAGCCCCTGCAGCAGAAACAGCACCGCGACCACCCCGAAGAAAGGGCCCGTCGCCCACTGGCTCGCCGTCAGCTTCCAGCCAGCAAGAGCGCTGTCGTGAAAATGCGCGGGTGTTTTTTCGCCGCCCCAGCCGAGATAATCGAACTTCCCGAAGAGGAAGAGAATGGCACCGATGCCGCTCAATAGCGTGATCAGGCTCAGGGCGCTCCAGAGGTACGTGGAACTGCTCGGACGGTTGCCGACCAGCGGCTCGTACGGCCAATTGTTGGTGTAGGAATAATCCTTCCCCGGCCGGTTCGCGACCGTGGCCCAGGCGGCCCAGGCGAAGTAAGCAGTCAAGATCCTTGACCTCGGCGGGATCCTTGATCATTGCAGAGGGAAGTCCCGGTGGCGCGGTCGGCTCCCCGAAAGTACTCCTGCCACTCTCGCTCCTGGATCGCCAGGGACTCGGCCTCACACGGGCTGAATGCGAGGACATCGGTCGCCGGATTGTAGCGGTTCTGCTTGAGCTCGGGGTCCGGTGAGAACGGTTGCCGCCGCGGCCTCTTCGGGCCCGAGCTCGGCAAGAGGTCGACCGGTGCGCGCCCGAGCCCGCGCGTCGTTGCAGACCTCCGCGAGACGATGGAGGTACTCCGCGCTGTAGTCGGGACCGAGGTAGGCCCCGTGACCCCACAGGGTCCCATGTTCCATGAGCCCGTACTTCAGGAATACCTCCTGGCCCTTGAGGATCGCCTGCTCGTCGAAGAGGGTCGCCCCCGCCGCGTCGGTCACGCGCCCGGGAATCGGAGGCGCGTTGGTGTAGGTGAGCGCGGTGATGACCGACAGCACGGAGAATCCCAGGATCATCACGAGAATCGTCGTGTGTCGCCACCACGGCGATAGTCCCAGGCATGGCTCGTCGGGTTGCTTCATCGCTTCTCCTCCTTCACAGACCGCCGTTGTGAACGAGCGACGCGTATCATATCGCCTCGGCTCCGGATCCCGAGAAACGAAAAGACGCCGCCACTCTCTCGCGATAGAGGTCGCCGGGCGTTCGGGGTCGAGTCCTCCTTCGACGTACATGTCGAGCAATCATGAGACGAAGCCGGCTCTCGAAATGGATCGCGACGCTCGAGGCGCCGATGGATTCGCGAGCGCGAAGACTCGAGTCCTGACCGTCTCGCTAGGGGAGTAGGTACGCGGACTCAGCCTGCGCGTCGAGGGTTCCGTCGGGAACGGAGGGCTCCTTGGTCGCCCTTCCTCTCCCGGGACAAGAAAGGGCTCGTCGTTTCCGTGAAGTTTTGAGCCTGTGGAGAGGAGACTTCCTCCCGACAATGGCGGCGGACTGTCTCAGTCGACCTCGATACTTGCCGCGAGGCGGCCGATCGCGCGGCGGAGGGAGAGGTGCTCGTCGAACTTGCGGACGAAGTCCGATTCCCGGCGGCCGCCCTTGGCGCGGATGATCTCGACGAGGGCGCCGCGCTCGCGAGCGTCGAAGCGCTCCACGCCGGGAAGACAGGCGACGAGAGGCGCCCAGCTCCGCCACGAGAGCCTCTCGCCTGGCGAGAAGCCGCGAAGCGAACGAACCCCGAGCCGCTCCATCGCTTCTCTCGAAGTCTCCTCGAGGCTTTTTCCCGGTCGGCCCCGAATCGCCGTGAGACGTAGTCGGTAACAGCGAGCCCCACGTTTGCGAGGGGGAGGATCCCGATGACGTCCTTCCGCTCGCCGCCCGCCTGGAGGTAGAGGTTCTCGCGGGACAAGAGCCGGAGGGTGGCGATTGAGGATCGATGACGGGGGTTTCGACGCATGCGATCGAGCTCACGGTTCATGAGCTTCGTGACCTTCTCGTCCCGCGGACGGAATCCGAGCTTCTGGTAGAACCACCAGGCCCCGGACGACAGCGCCTCGTCGTTCCCGTCGCCGAGCTGGTAGGGGAAGATGGTGAAGGTGTCGGCGCCGAAGAGGTGGCGGACGAGCGTGATGACCCGCCCGTAGATCGGAGCCGCCTCCGCTCCTCGATAGGTGTCGAACACGTTGTACGCGATCTCGGCGGAGTGGAACAGAGCGCTGTTCAAGACGTACCCGATGGGAACGCCGTTCTTGAGGGTGAGAAAGGCATAAACGGCCTCGAGAAGGAGCCGGCGCTCGGCGAGACGCCGACGGCGACGAGCTCGAGCCCCTCGCCGCAATCGACCCTTCTCACGTCGTCCGGGCTTCCGTAGGCGAACGCGTCGAGGTCGCGGCTTCGGGTCACCATCGCCCCGCGGGCTACGTCGATGAGACGCTCGCCTTCGGCACGGGAGACGGAGCGAACGGAGAGCGGCGGTCGGCTCACCTCGGCGAGAAGGTCGGTCCTCGACCCCGAAAGGGGACTCGTTTGCCAGTGGATTCGGCGCGAAGGGAGTTTCGCGCGCGTTCGCGCGGGCGTGTCCGACCCCGCGCTCAACCGGAGCCAGAAACCGACGTCCTCGTAGAGAAACTGACGGACGAGCGGATCGGCGTCGAGCGCCTCGAACCGTCGCACGAGAAACGCCGCGTCGGTCTCGAGGGGACCTTTGAGTCGCTCGACCCAGGCGCGAAGACCGAGGTCCAGCTCGTCGAGCCCCGGGGTCTCGGCGGCGAGCACGAAGAGCGCGAGTGCGCGCTCGAGTCTCTCCGGCGCCTCGAGCTCGTCCCACAGGACGCGGAGTCGCCCCGGCCAGCGGCGCACGAGCCACCGCGCCGTCTCGAAGAAGAAACGATAGACGATCGGCGTCCCGGCGATGCCGCTGTCCTGGAGAACATCCGCGTGCTTTCTCAGATCGGCTCGCCGGTCGAAGGCGGCGAGCATGGCCTCGACGCGCTCGAGGACCTCGGGTCCGTCGGGATAGGCGCGGAGGAAGCAAAGCACTTCGTGCAGGCGGTGCACGGCGGCGGCCGATGGAAGGCGGGCGCGAGCGAGCGTCTTCAAGAGCCGCAGCTTGCGCTCCGCCTCGCCTTCACCATACCGGCGGTCGATCGTTTCGAGGGATGCGAGTGGGCTCTTGCTCACGCGAAGTGGGATTATGAGGCCTCGCGGACGCAAGTCAATTCCGATCGGGCGTGGTAACATCCGCCTCCCGAAATCCGACCCACGAAGCTCGAGGAGCGATCATGGCTGACTTCACTGGTAAGGTCGTCGTCGTCACCGGTGCAACGAGCGGCATCGGGCTCGCCACCGCGGAAGCGTTCGCCCGGTCGGGAGCGAGGCTCGTCATCACCGGCAGGAATCGGGAACGGCTCGATCGCGCCCTCGCCCGGATCGGCGGTGACGTCCTGGCGATTCAGAGCGACGCGTCGCGGCCGGCGGACGCGGATGCGATGTTGGCCCGGACCCACGAGACCTACGGCCGAATCGACGTTTTGTTCCTGAACGCCGGGATCGCGCGGCTCGCAGCCATCGAGGACGTGACCGAAGCGCTCTTCGACGAGGTCGTGAACACCAATTTCAAGGGAGTCTTTTTCACCATTCAGAAATCGCTCCCCTACCTGAACCGCCCCGCATCGATCGTAATGAATGCCTCGATGTCTGGGTTCATCGGACAACATTCCCTCAGCGTCTACTCGGCGACCAAAGCGGCCTTGCGCTCGATGGCGAAGACGCTTTCCATCGAGCTTTCGCCACGCGGCGTCCGGGTCAACGTCGTGAGCCCCGGTTACATCGATACTCCCATCGCCGAGACCCTCGGCTACACGCCCGAAGCGACCGCCAAGTTCTTCGAAGCGGTCGCCGCGCTTTGCCCGGCTCGGAGGGGTGGCGCGTCCGAGGATGTCGCGAACGCCGTGCTCTTTCTTGCCTCGGCGGACTCGTCCTATGTCGTCGGGTCCGAGCTCGTCGTCGACGGCGGCTATACCATCGTCACCGATCCGGGAAACTTCCTGCCCCTCCAGAAAACGTGATCCGTTTCTCGCCCGTTTGCGCCTTATCGAGTGAAGCCCGATCGCGCCGGACGGCGCGACAGGCGAGAGAGAGGAGGATCCCGTGAAGAAAATCGCAGGTGCCATCGCAATCGGGGGTTTGGTTCTGACCGTGCTGGCGGCTTTCGATGGCGGAGCCTTCGCCGTCGACGGCGGGGATAACCGATGCACCGCAAAGCGCCTCGCCGGACGGTGGTTGTTCGCGACCGACGTCGGTCAGTTCCCCGCCTTCGGGGGCGACATCACCGCTCTCGGAACCATGAACATCGACGGGCACGGCAACCTGGAAGGGAAGTTCGACTTCACCGTGGCTCAAGTGATTTTTCTGCCCGACAACACGTACGTGGGGTCGGTGGTGGTGAACCCCGACTGCACCGGAACCCTGACGTTCGTGACGAGCGAGGACACCATGCGTACCGACAGCATCGCCGTCGTGAGCTCCGACGAAATCTGGGGAATGTCCCAGGATACGGCCAACCTGTGGACCTACCGGGCCAGGAGGATATCTCCACCGTCTCACCGCTGATCACGGCCTTCGTTCTGAGAGGGCCGGTCGCTTCGACGCGGCCGGCCCCGTCGCTCGTCCCCCGGGTTGGGTGTGCGATACCATCGCACTTCCATGCCGGAAAACCGCTGGGATCGCATCAAGAGAATCGTCGACGAGGCCCTCGACGAGCCCGACCCGCAGCGACGAAGGCATCGACTCGATGCGGCCTGCGGAGAAGACGACGAGCTCCGGAACGAGGTCGAGGAGCTTCTCGCCTACGAGCACGGACCCGTCCTCGAGAAGTCGCGGGCTCCGGGACTGGAGACTTACACCGACGCGACCATCCAGAAGGCTCCCGCACCGATGCCCGGGCCGCCTTCGGGACGATTCTCGCCGGGAACGGTGCTCTCCGGGCGGTATCGCATCATCGAGCGCGTCGGCAAAGGTGGGATGGGGGAGGTCTACCACGCGGAGGACCTCGCCCTCGACCAGGAAGTTGCCCTCAAGTTTCTCCCGCCGGAGACCGCCGGGAACCGCTACGCGCAGAAACGTCTCCGGACCGAAGTGCGCACCGCCCGGCAAATCTCCCATCCCAACGTGTGTCGGGTCTACGGCTTCGACGAGGTCGAGGATCTCTCGTTTATCTCCATGGAGTACATCCGGGGCGAAGATCTTCAGTCATTGCTGAGCCGTATCGGCCGGCTTCCATCCGACAAGGGGAGCGAGATCGCCGTTCAGCTCGCCTCTGGCCTCGCGGCCGCTCACGATCAAGGGGTATTGCATCGTGACTTGAAGCCCGCGAACGTCATGCTCGACGAGCGCGGGCGGGTGCGCATCACCGACTTCGGGCTTGCGGTCATCGCCGGAGATGTCGAGTCGAAGGACGTCAGGAGTGGGACACCTGCGTACATGGCGCCCGAGCAATCGCGGGGGGAGGCGGTCACCGAGCGGAGCGACCTCTACAGTCTCGGGCTCGTCCTCTACGAGTTGTTCACGGGAGAGGCCCCGTTCGCGACGCCCGCGCAGGAAAGAAGCGGGTCGCGGCCCCGTGCCCCTTCGAGCTTCGTCGAAGGGCTCGATAGTGTGGTGGAGAAGACCATTCTCCAGTGTCTCGAGTACGACCCGGCGATGCGTCCCCCGTCGGCGGCCGCGGTGCGGGACCGCCTCCCGGGCGGCGATCGACTCGCGGCCGCGATCGCGCGGGGAGAGACGCCGGCACGCGCTCTCGTCGCGGAAGCGGGGGAGTCGACCGGCGTCCAGCCGCGCGTCGCCTGGGCCTGCCTCGCGGTGGTGGTGGTCGCGCTCACCGGCGCGATCTGGCTCGGCGCGCAGTCACGGCTCGCCGGTCTCGTTCCCCTCCCCAAATCGTCCGAGGTCCTGGTCGCGGACGGGCGCCGGATTCTCGCCGAGCTCGGCTATTCGAAGTCGCGGCGCGACAGTACCTACGGTTTCGTCCGGGACAGCAGCTACATCGAAAGCCTTCTCTCCAAGGAGCGGTCCCCCGACTGGTGGCGCCTTCTCGAGCGTGCCGACCCCGGGGTAATTCGGTTCTGGTATCGGGAGAGCCCCCGCGTTCTCGTGCCTCGACGCCTCACCGATCTCTTCCCCGCGGAGCTCGACCCACCGGTCTCCTTTCCCGGTATGGTCCGCATCAGGCTGGACACGACGGGCCGTTTGCGCGAGCTGCAGGCGGTGCCTTCCCTCAATCTCCGCGCCGGGCGCGGCGCGGAAGAGGAGCCTGTGGGAGGATGGGAAACGCTGTTCGCGTCGGCCGGCTTCAATCTGGAAGACTTCACCCCTACCGAGCCAGATCGGCGTCTTTCGAGCGCCGCCGACCGACACGTCGCCTGGCGGGGCGTCTACCCCGACGCGCCCGAAATTCCGATCCGCGTGGAGGCGGCGACCTTCGGAGGGCGGGTCATCCATTTCTCCATCGAAGAGCCTTGGAGCGAATCCGCGATGGAAGTCGAGGCGGCGTCGATTCGTCGATCAGATGTCGTTCCTTCCGAGACCGCGAGGCTGATGCACGTCGCCTTCAACCTGGCCCTCGTCCTCGCGCTTCCCTGGCTGGCATGGCGGAGCTTCCAATCGGGTCGGGGCGACCGCGAGCTCGCGTTTCGCCTCGCGATCGTCTTGTCCGGACTCGTGCTCGCGGAGTGGCTCCTCGCGGCGCACCACGTTGCCGATCGCTCCCAGCTCCAGATTCTCAACGGCGGGCTTTTCCTCGCGAGCTTCGCGTTCGTCCTCACTGCGCTTCTCTACCTCGTCCTCGAGCCCTACGCGAGGAAGCTCTGGCCGCGGGCACTCGTATCCTGGGTTCGCTTGCTCGGGGGGCGGTTCCGGGACCCCATCGTCGGCCGCGACGTGCTCGCCGGCTGTGTCTTCGGAGTCGTGGTCACGCTCGCGATGGCGACGCTCCGCCTGATGCCTCTCTGGCTCGGCAGAGTCCCGGGCCGCCCCGACTTCCCTCAGCACCCGGCGGAGCTCCTCGCCCTCCGCGGAACGACGGAGGCCGTGGCCGAGCTCCTCGCGATACTCGTCAACATCGCGACCCACGTGATGTTCCTCTTCGTGGCCCTCCTTGTCTTTCGGTTGATCCTTCGCAGGACCTGGGCCGCCGTCGCCCTCCATGCCACCCTTTACGTCGCACTGTACGGATCGGGATTCGGATACGCTGGAATCGCGTTCTTCATCACGGGCTGGCACTTCCTCTTCTTCCGGTTCGGGTGGCTCTCGATCCTCGTGGGCACTTTGATAGCGGACGTGCTCGTCGGGTTCCCGCTGACCAGCGATCCGTCTTCGTGGTATGCGTACGCCACGACAATCGCCGCGTCGTTGGTTCTGGCGTTGACACTCTACGGATTCAAGGTCTCGCTGGCGGGCCGGCCAGCGTTCCGCGACGTGCTGGACGCGGTGTAGTCTCTTCTCAGGTTGAACAGAGCGCCCGGCGAAGCCAGAGCCGGGCCACTCTCCAGTCGCGCTTCACGGTGGGCTCGGATACTCCGAGCACCGCGGCGATCTCCGCATAGGACAGCCCCCCGAAGTAGTGCATCTCGACGACCCTGCACTGGCGCGGGTCAGTGTCCTCCAGCCGCTCCAGCGCGTCGTTCAACGCGATCAGGTCGGCGTCGGTGGATTCGCGCGGCGCGGCAACGTCGGTCAACGTCACGCGAATGGGGGCTCCGCCTCGCTTCGCCGCGTTGCGCCGACGGGCGTGGTCGACGAGGACGCGCCTCATCACCCGAGAGGCAACCGCCAGGAAGTGGGCGCGTCCCTGCCAGGAGATATCTTTGTAGCCATCCAGGCGGAGAAACGCTTCATGGACGAGCGCGTTGGGCTCGAGAGAATGGCCTTTGCGCTCCTTGCGGAGCTGGGAGCGGGCGATTCGGCGAAGCTCCGCGTAGAGCCTGACGACGAGCTGGTCGAGCGCGGTCTCGTCTCCCTGGCTCCATCGTGCCAGGAGATCGACGGTCGCGGAGGAGCGATCTGACTCGTCCGATGTCATCTGTTATACGAACGGTTCACTTGCGCTTGTGCGCGCGGCTTGGCGCGGCGGGCCCCTCCGCCGCACGCACGAGACGGGCGATCTCCCGTCGTGGACGGATTCCTTTCGACGTTCTTGATTTTGCCCGCCGGCGCGAGAAGGGAATCGATGATGTGCCGGCGGGCGACGGTTCGCTCCGTCTAGGACGAGCTCACCATTCGCATCCGTACGTCGCAAACGAGGAGCGGGCCGTCTCGAGCGCGGCCTTGCATCCGGCGGCGAGCCCGGCCTTCGCGTTCGGGTTGGCCGCCGCTTGCCGCCACTGATCGCGCATCTGACCCATGTTCTGCCGCTGCATCGCTCGCGCTTCCTCGGGCACGTGGTTCGCGATGCAAGCTTCGACCTTGCTCAGGTACTCGTCGCACTCGGGGACACCGATCGCGTTCGCACTGGCGGTCGGGGCAGCGGCAGAGGCCGCCGGTTTCGAATCGGCCGGCTGGCCGCCGCCGCCGCAACCCACGGCCATCGGGAAGACAACGAACGCGAGCCAAGTGAGCCAGTTTGCTTTTTTCAACAAGACTTCACTCCAAATGGATTCGGACACGCCGGACCTATTTCCAGCGCGGCGAATTGTAGCAGAACGCATCTGACGGGAAACGAGTGACTCGGTCCCGGGAGAGTCGCCTAGTGGGCTGTAACAGCCATTTGGTGCGCAAATCGCGAGGTCATTTTGTGTGCTGGCAAGGCGCGATGACGACGACATATCCGGATATTTCGAGGAATCGCAACGCCGACAGCGCGCAAAAGGGCCCGCGATTTTGGCGCGAAATAGCTGTTACCGCCCACTAGGGAGGCGTCGGTCGCAGGTAGATGGCGGCGCCGCCCCCGCGAACGAGCGTCAGCTGGAGGGGTTTGCCGCCGGCTACGAGCTCGAGACGGTCAATCGTGAATCCGGGTCGGAGTCGTCTCGGACTCGGGCTCGTCGGCGTAGCGCGTCGCTTCGAAGGACCCGGCGCCGAGGAAATCGACGGGAACGGACAGAGTGCGCGGCTCGTCGGTCATCGCTCCGAGGAACCACTCGCTCCCGCGGCGCCGGGCGACGACGATGTACTCCCCGATGCGGCCGTCGAGGACGCGAGTCTCGTCCCAGGATGCGGGAACGACTCTAAGAAACTCCCCTCCCGGCTCGCCCCGGTAAGCTTCGGGGGCGTCCGCGAGCATCTGAAGGCCGCTCTCGAAGACGACGAACATCGCGAGCTGGTGGGCGCGGGTACCCATCGCGAACGGAGCTTCGTCCCGGGGGACGAAGGTGTCCAGCGTCCGATTCCGAAACGCACCCGGCGTGTAGTCCATGGGGCCGGTGAGCATCCGGGTGAACGGGATGGTGACGTTGTGCCTGGGCGTCGACCGGTCGCTCCACTTCGAATACTCGAGCCCCATGACGCCTTCCCGGGTGAGAAGGTTCGGCCACGTGCGCTCCTCGCCCGAGCCGGTATAAGCGCCATGGAAGTCGACCGCGAGGTGGTAGCGGGCCGCGGTGCGCAGGACGCGATGGTAGAACGCGACGATCTCCTGGTCCTTCCGGTTCATGTAATCGACTTTGACTCCGCGAACGCCCCATTTCTCGTAGAGCGGGAAGGCGACGTCCATCTGGTCGCGCACGTTCTCCCAGTTGAGCCAGAGGAGAATGCCGACGTTTCGCGCCTTGCCATAGGAAACGAGTCCGGGAACGTCAATCGCGGGTATCGAGCGCGTGATGTCGGCGGTTACGTCGCGGTGGCTCCCGTACCAGCCAGCATCAATCAACATGTACTCGAGGCCGAGCTCGGAAGCGAAGTCGATGAAGTGCTCGATGGTGGCGTCGTTCATTCCCACCGGGAACGATGCGCCGGGTATGAAGGGACCGCTCCACCAGTCCCATGCGACCTTGCCCGGCTTGATCCAGGATGTGTCGGCGATCTCGGAAGGGTCGCTCAGGCTGTAGAGGAGGGTCGACTCGATGAGCGCTCCGGGGCGGTCTCCGACCATGAGCACTCGCCACGGGGTCTCGAACGGAGTACCGCCGCGAACGGCGAGCTCGCGGTCGGTTCACCGAGGGGACCAGCTTCGTCACCAGCGTCGGAAACCGTGTGTCGTCGCCGCCCTCGAGGCGCGCGAAATGAAGCCCGGAGTAATCGCGCAGGTTCGCCTCGGCGAGGGCGACGGTCGTCCCGTCTCCGAGCTCGACGACGAGGGGCGGGCCCACAATCGACTCGGGCTTGATCGCGAGAAGGGGCACGGGCACGAACTCACGCTCGTTGCTCGTGGTGAACGAGGGCAGAAAGAGCGCCCACGCCCGGTAGTCGCCGGTGAATCGAAACCGGGTCTCTTCCGATACGAGCATGACGTCCTCGAGAGCGTGCTGCTCCGGCAGAACGTAGCGCAGCGCAGCGCCGTCGTCATAGGCGCGGAAGACGAGGTCGAGCCTGAGTCCCTGCCGCTCGAAGGCGACGCTCACCTCCTCGCAATGGTCTCGGCCTTCCCGCGTTTTTCCCGAGACGAAGGGATAACGCTCGTCCCGGCTCGCGCGGCGCGTGTCGACGAGGTGAAAGCCCTCGTCGAGGGCTCCCACGTCGCGCAGCGTGAGGCCGAGGCCGGAGTCGACGACGATCGGCCGCCCGCGGAAGCTCACGGAGTAGCTCGGTCGCGCCGGTGGCGTCGAGGGAAACTTCGACGACGACGCTGCCTCCGGGAGACTGAACCCGTACGACGGGCTCCGCGGAGACGGCCGCGGCAAGGAGAAGAACGAGCCCGGTTGCGAGAAGCGTGCGTCTCGTCATCGACGGTCATCTTA
The DNA here is from genome assembly GCA_963815675.1 of uncultured Acidobacteriota bacterium. Classification (GTDB taxonomy): domain Bacteria; phylum Acidobacteriota; class Vicinamibacteria; order Marinacidobacterales; family SMYC01; genus CAWFHP01. Next base: position 57,979 of record CAWFHP010000012.1, read on the forward strand.
TTCGATTGTCTGATTCCGAATCGAGCGATCCTGTTCGCCGTGGCGCGCGCGTTACACTGGGCGCTCCCGAGACGCCGAATTGACGGAATCCAAAGGAACCGCGCGCCCCGTACCGTCCCTCGAAATGGCGAGTCGCCTCATCGAACCGGCTTTTCCGCACGACCGCGTCGTCGGTATCGAGCCGCTCACGGGCGGGTTGCGAAACTCCAGCTTCAAGATGCGCCTCGAGGCCCGCGCCGAGCCCATCGTGCTGCGGCTCTACGACAAGGACGCCTCCGTTTGCGCGAAAGAAGTGAGCCTTCTCCGCCGAGTGCGCGGTACCGTGGCTGTTCCCGAAGTTCTCCACGCCGAGCCGGGTGGCGTCGACGGTGCTGAGCCTTACGTTCTGCTCGACTACGTCGAAGGCGTTTCGTTCCGCGAGCTGAAGAGGGCCGGAAACCTGGAGGCTCTCCGTGAAGCTGCGCCTTCGGTCGGCGAGGCTCTCGCCGTGATTGCTCGCTACGAATTTCCCGCGGCCGGCCGGCTGGGCGACGACCTGGAAGTGGTCGGTCCGTTCGTCGAGCCGCCCGACCCGGTACCGAAGTTTCTCGACTCCTGCCTCGCCTCGCCGCACTTCCGCTCGCGCGCCGGCGTAGAGCTGATGGCGAAAGTGCACGAATTCGGATGGTCCTGGAGCGATCGACTCGCCTTGCTCGATGAAGAGCGGCGGCTGGTGCACGGGGATTTCAACTCTCCGAACCTTCTCGCCCGACGCGTCGGTGGCAGGTGGAGCCTGGCCGGGGTGCTCGATTGGGAGTTTGGCTTTTCCGGCTCGCCTCTGTTCGACGTCGGGAACGTTCTTCGCTATGAAAGAGAGGAGCGGCCGGTTCTGGAGCCGGGGTTCTCTCGCGGCTTCGTGGCGCGCGGCGGGCGCCTCCCGGAAGACTGGAGGCGCCTCGCCCGCGTCATCGATCTGACGAGTCTCTGCGAGATCCTTTCGCGTGAACAACTGCCCGACACGGTCGTGACCGAGGTCATCGGGCTCGTTCGCGCGACTCTCGAGAGTCGGGACCCGCCGTGATTCCTGGAGGACACCTCACTTCACGGAGTACAGGCGGTGGTCAAGGGGCCGAAGCCGGCGTCGTAGGAGTCGATACAGTGCAAGACACCGCTTCCCGCATTGACGGCGCCGACGAGCTGGCTCGCGCCGATATACGTCTTCGCCGAGGGATCGATGCGCAGATCGACGCTCAGATACTCGCCTTTGAGAGTCGAGCGGTGCACGGTCGACGTCACCGGGCCGTCGGTAAGAAGCCCCACGCCGCCACCCTTTCCCAGGCCCGAAGCGGTGACGTCGGTCAGTGTGGGTGCCCCACCGTAGAGGTTGGCGATTCCGAAGGCGCTCGAGCCGCCTTCAGCGGTCGCGTGGACGTCGAAGAGCTGGGCCTGTCCGAACTGGTTGCTCACGCCGACCGCGAAGTCGCCGCCGCTGGCGTAGACGACCGCGTCTCGATCTCGGCGTTCGAGCCGCCCCCGTTCGTAATTCCCTGGCCGACGCCATTCGCCTTCGCGCTGGCTTGAACGCCGCGCATGATCGGATGTTTGTTGCCTTCGTTTCGAATCGCCCCGGCGAAGGTGTCGCCTTCCGCTTCAGCGACGACGTCGGTGAACACTCCGTCGCCGTAATTGAAGAGCCCGTAAACGTACTCCTGACCGGTGGCGAATGCGTGGACGTTGGTCCATTTGGTGTCGTTGCCGCTGTTCGCGATGCCAGTGGGCGAGGTAGTCGCCTTGGCCGACCCCGTGACCGCCACCATCTCGACCTGATTTCCACGATTGCCGATGCCCGTCGTGTTGAGGCCTCCATTGTCGGCGTGACCGGTTACGTGACGCATGGAGAACCGGTCCCCGTCATTCACGATCGCCGTGGCGAGATCGATGCCGCCGCGGTGCTCGACGGTCACGTCCCGCAGCTCGCAGTCGGCGGCGCCGACGACGGTGCCGTCCGCGGGGAACCCGGTGATGGTGGTCACGTCCTCACCCGATCCCTCGATGTCGACGAAGGGCTGCATCACCAGCGAAGTGTCCTCGATGTCGTAGATACCGGGCTCGATCTTCAGGAGCCACGGATTGCTCGACGAAGGCGCCGTCACGAGCGCCATGCCTCTCAACAGCCGGTCGCCGCTTGCGACGGGGTTGCCGGGCACGGGGTTGACGATGATCGTGCGCTTGTAGATTCCTATTCGACGCTGGGCGTAGAGATCGGAGCCCGACAGGGTCAGTAAGACGAGAGACACACCGAGCCACCGCAAGTGAGCGAATCGAAACATGGAGAAACCTCCCTCGAGTTCGGTAGGGGGGAAATAGAGAGTACCCGAGCCAGGAGACCGAGTCAACAGCTGGGAGCGGACGTCACTTCCTTTGGTAGAGAGACGAGTACCACGCGATCAGGTCCTTTTGCGCCGGCACCTCCGCTCCTGAACCAGCTCTCTTGACCAATTGGACCGACGTCGCAGTATCCAGACCGAGCTCGAGGAGCACGCAGGTTGCGACGGTACCGGTTCGCCCTATGCCCATCCAACAATGGATGAGGACGGTGTTACCCGTACGCAGCTCGCCCGAGATACGCTTCACCAGCTCTTCAAACCCCTGCCTTTCGTTTTCCTGGGGCACACCGTGGTCCTCGATCGGAAAGTTCTCGATTCGGAACGAAGTCGTCTGACCCGACCGGGCTGCCGAATACGCTGGCGACTTGCTTCGGACCTCATGGTCGGCCGCCAGACAGACCACCAGGTCCAGCTTGACCCGCGCCGCTTCCGAGACAAACTCTTCGAATTTCTCATGACGGCCGGGCATGGAGTGGAGGTAGAGACGACCCGGGACATGCTCAGTCAACTCCACCTCACGGAACATCTGCACCTGCCCTCGAGAATACCGTCGTTTGGCTTCCCTTAGCCAGGAACTACGCGTGCTCGGGAATTTGTCGCGACACTCTCAGCGTGCACGAACCAATCGGCCAAGCCATCGAGCTCTCCTTGCGAGAGCGCCCCTCGTCGTATCGGGCGGCCCCGGGTGCCTGGTCTCAGCTATGTTCCCGGTTGCTCAGCGTTCAAACTCGACATTCTGCGCGGACAGGCGTCGTCGAGCGGCATCTTACGACTTTCCAGCTCGCACCCTTCCGATGAGTGCACAAGAGACGGAGAAGCAAACCCATCCTAGTCCAGCGATCCCGAGCAGCAGTGTGGCGACAGGCAGCGCCGCGCGCCCCATGAGTTCGGAAATGATCGCTTTCCCAGACAGCTCCTCGAGACCGACGAACCCGAAGAACAAGGCCACGAACAAGAGGAGCGGAGCCAGAGCCCAGCCGGCATAGCGGACCGAAGCGCCAAGACGCGTGACCTCGCTGGCCGCGACACGACTCCGTAGACGTCGCCAAGCCCAAGCTTGTAGCGCTACCGAACCAACCAGTAGAACGAGGAGCATCTCGACCCGTTTCGATTATCCGTCTGCTCGAGACTCTTGTTGTCCGACGCCTCCCGGCTTGCCCCCCAGCGCTTCAACGGAACTTTGTGACTCCCCAGAGGGGCGAACACGGAGCAAGTCCTCAACGCGAATATCTTCGTCGAGATCGACGCCGATCGAATCAGTATGAAATAGACTCGACGCTCAGAAGCGCAGAGTCTCCAGGTAACGATAGCTGTTGCGGATGCAGGCGAGCGGATCCTTCGGCGCGTCGTGCTCGACGAACGCGTGCTCGATACCGGCCTCCTTCGAGTCGGTGAAGATCCGCTTCCAGTCGATGACTCCCTGGCCTACGTCGGTCATGACGGAAATGGCGCGGGGAAAGGGAACGTAGGACTCCGATGGGCCCGGGGTGGGAATCGACGTCACGTCCTTCACGTGCACCAGGGGGAATCGGCCGGGATAGCGATGGAAATAGTCGAGCGGGTCGGCGCCGCCCACCGTCGTCCAGCACAAGTCCATCTCCATCGCGACGAGGTCGGGGTCGGTCTCGGCGAGGAGAGTGTCGTACGGTCTCCTATCGCCCACGGGGGCGAGCTCGATATGGTGGTTGTGGTAGGCGAAGCGGATGCCGGCCTTCCGGCTCGTCTCACCCGCACGATTGAAGGTTTCGGCAGCCTTCTTCCAGCCGTCGGGCTCGGCACGAAGCTCATCGGGAATAGAAGGGCACACGACGAAGCGATGCCCGATGACGGAAGCGGTCTCGAGCGTGGCTGGCCACGGAGCACCGAGAGTCTCGTACTCGACGTGCGTCGAGGTGGCGTTCAGCCCGTTCCAATCGATGACGGCGCGCACGTCTTTGGGTGAGCGGCCGTAATAGCCCGCGAACTCCACTTCGCGATAGCCGATTTCGGCAACGTTGGCAATCGTTCCCTCGAAGTCGGCTTTCAACAGAATCCCGCACAGTGTAGAGCTGCAACCCGATCGTCTCGAGCTTCCGGTCGGCCTCGGCCCAGGCCGGTCGTGCTCCTAGAAGCGTGGTCGCGCCAAGGGCGGACAGGAAATCGCGTCGGTGCATGATTCGTCCATCTCCTTCCGGGCGTTTCTCTCGGCCGCGCGGCAGGGCACATCGTAGGACGGAAACGCGGGCGCGAGCAATGCCGGCGCTCTGGAACCACCCAAATTTAAGCAAAATGGAGTTGAATATGAATAATATTTATATTAAAATTGAACAATAATTAAAGAAAACTCAAAAGCCTTGAACGATGCAACGCGTTGGACTGACGGCCTTTCCGAGGAAGACCTCGCATTCATACGGCGCTTCGTGCTCGCGTCGGGCTCGCTCAAAGAGATGGCGACGATCTACGGCATCAGCTACCCCACCGTCCGGCTCCGTCTGGACCGGCTGATCGAGAAGATCAAGCTTCTCACGAGCGACGCGGTAGACAGCGAGTTCGAGCGGATGCTGCGCATCGAATATGCGCAGGGGAACCTCGATCTCGGAACGATGAAACGGCTGTTGCAGACGTACAAGGAGGAAAGCTCATGAAGGTGGGAATGGTGGCTGCGTTGCTTCTCGTCGCGCAGGCCGGGTGGGCCGAGCACGAGCTTCGAACGATCGAATGGCCGAGCTCGCTTCCCGACGGTGCGCGGCTGTCCGACGACGGTTCGGTGACGGTGACGTCGACGGGTGACGAGCGTCTGACTCTCACCCTCGTCGAGGTCGAGGCCCCCGGCATCACGAAGGAGCGCTACGCGGTGAGAGGACGCGTGCGCTATCGAGACGTCGCCGGTCGAGGCTACGTCGAGATGTGGAGCATTTTCGCCGACGGGCGGTACTTCACCCGTACCCAAGCTGAGCAGGGACCGATGCGGGTTCTCACCGGCAGCTCCGATTGGCGCGCCATCGTGCTGCCGTTCGATTCGAAAGGAGCCAAGGCTCCGCCCGAGCGGCTCATTCTCAATGTCGTGCTGCCGGGAACGGGTGAGGTGACGCTGTCTCCTTTGACGCTCGTAGAGCTCGAGGCCGGCGAGTGGCCCGGCGAGGGCGAGGGCGGGGGCGGAGCGGCCGCGGGCCTCTGGGGAGGTGTGGCCGGTGCTCTTCTCGGGGTCGTCGCCGGTTTTCTCGGATGGCTCGGGAACCAGGGGAGAGCGAGGACCCTGGTTCTCTCCGGCTTCCGGTTGATCATGGTCGCGGGAGGCCTCGCCCTCGCCGCCGGGATCGTCACGGTGCTGCGAGGTCTTTCCTACGACGTCTACTACCCGCTTCTCCTCATCGGCGGGATCGCACTCCTCGTCCCCGCGACGACGCTGCGACGACTCGAGAAACGATACGAAGAGCTGGAGCTCCGACGGATGTCCGCCGTCGATGCCTAGCTGTGCCCGTCGAGAGCGTCACAGGCAGGAAGTCCGGCCGCCGTCCACCGGGAGGTTGATTCCGGTAATGTAGGCCGCGGCGGGAGAGGCGAGAAAGGCCACCGCGAACGCGATCTCTTCCGGCCGGCCGAAGCGTCCCAGAGGAATGAGGCCCTTCTCGTGCGCCTCGACCTCCGTCAGGCTCATGCCCCTTTTCTCCGCCTTCGCCTCCAGGATCCGCTGCAGCCGCTCGGTGCGCGTCGCACCCGGGAGCACGTTGTTCACCGTGATTCCGAAAGCTCCAAGCTCCGAAGCGAGCGTCTTGGACCAGCTCGCCACCGCGCCCCGGACTGTGTTGGACACTCCCAGATCGGGAAGGGGCTGTTTCACCGAGGTCGAGACGAAGTTGACGATGCGGCCGGAGCCGGGCGTCTTGAGGGCGATCGCGTCGCCGTCTTTCTCGATGCGCGCGAGGATGTCCCCGGGCCGGAGGCAGTCCTCTCCCGCGCGCGGCCGAAGCTCTAGAAGAACTCCTCGGCCGAGTCGTCGTGGTAGTCGGTGCGCCGGTTGGGCCCTCCGATCACCATGACGATGAGCTCGCCGTCCTCCCAGATCTGGCAATTGCCCACGGGAGGTTTCAGGAGCTCGCGGTGGTCCTCGATCCAGGAACGGAAGTCGAAGGCCTTGAGAGCGCGTTTGGAAGGCACGATCAACTCCTCTCGGGCTTGTAGGCGACCGCTTTGATCTCGATCACGAGATGCGGGTGGGGAAGCTGGTGGACGGCCACCGTGGTGCGGGTCGGCCCGTCGGTGTCAAAGTACTCGCCGTAGACTTCGTTGTATCCACCGAAGTCGTTCATGTTGACGAGAAAGGCGACGACCTCGACGAGGTCGGAGAGATCGGCGCCGGCGCTTCTCAGAATATCGCGGACGTTGTCGAGGACCGCTCGCGTCTGCGCCCGGATGTCGAGTCGGGTCGTTCCGAGCTCGTCCACCTCGGCCCCGGCGATGGAGTTGTCCGGGCGTCGCGCGCTCGTTCCCGACACGAACAGAAAGTCGCCGGCGCGGTTCCGGTGGGGATGCTTGCCGCGCGGTGCCGCCTTGCCTTCGACCCGTTTCGATTCCATGGGCAGAGCACGGCGATTAGACCAGGAACCGATTGATAGAGCCAGCGAATTGTACTTATATATTGATGAGGTAGAGTAATTAATGGACATCACGCTGCGGCAGATCGAGGCCTTCCTGGCGGTGGCCCAGAACGAGGGTTTCACCCGGGCGGCGGAGCGCATCCACCTCACCCAGTCGGCGGTGAGCCTCCTCGTGCGGGAGCTCGAGAGCCAGCTCGGAGTGCGTCTCTTCGACCGGACGACCCGCGCCGTGCGTCTGACGGAAGCGGGAAAGGAGCTCTATCCCTTCGCGGAAAAAGCCCTCGCCGAGCTCCAGACCGCCATCGACAACACCCGGGACCTCCTGGCGAAAAAACGCGGGCGTCTCGTCGTGGGAGCGCCCCCTCTCATCGCGTCGCACCTTCTGCCTCGGGTGGTCGCGAAGTTCTCACGCACCTATCCCGGCATCACCCTCGTCCTCCGGGACCTGCTCGCCGACGAGATACTGAGCCGCGTCCGGAGCGGCGAGGTCGAGATCGGCATCGGGACGTTTCACCGGATCGACGAGGAGCTCGAGAGTACCGAGCTCATGACCGATACGTTGATCCTCGTCTGTCCGCGGAGTCATCCTCTCGCGAAGAAGAAGACACCGCGATGGAAGGACCTCGAGGGACATCCCCTGATCTCGCTCGACCGCCACAGCAGCCTCCGCCACCTCGTCGATCGAACGCGCGAATCGGTGGAGTCGTACGACCGGCCGGCTTACGAAATCTCTTTCATCACGACCGCGATCGGTATGGTCGAGGCCGGCCTCGGAATCTCCGTGCTACCTTCTTATATTCTGTCGTCGACTCGGCACTCCAACCTGCATACGAGGAAGCTCACCGAGCCCGTCGTGCAGAGGCAGATCGCGATCGTAACCCGACGAGGGCGCTCGCTGTCTCCCTCCGCTCACGCCTTCGTCGAGCTCGCCCGTCGGACACAATCTTCATCAGGGCGTCGGGCGTAGCGTCAAGCGGTAGACCGCCGGTCCGGGCAGAAGCGGCGTCGGACGTCCCTCTTCCCAGTCCTCATGGCCCGCGCCGTAATACGGCGAGAGGGGGTGCCCGCTCTGACCTCCGGGCATGTGGAACAGTCCCTCTCGTTCGTGTCCCGGCGAGACGACGAGCCGCTCCGACGCTCCGTGGGAAGGGCCCTGGACCCGGGGCATGTCGGTGTCTCCGGGAAGCTCGCGCGGGGGCATGTCGAGATAGCGCGACAGAAACGGCATGGCGCGGCTGAGCGGGTGGCGTATCGCCGTCGTGTTCCGGGAGCCCCAGGCGTATTTCTCCAGCGGGTGCGGCCAGGAGGCCGCCGTTGCCGCCATCGTCTTCACCAGCGCCTCCTCCCAGCTCGCGTAGGGTGGAGGCACGAGATGGGCGGGCCGTTCCGTGACGAGCTTCCAGAGAGGTCCTTCCCACTGCCGAAGCGAGCCGACGCGAAAGCGGGGATCCGCCTCGCGCAGTTTCACCGTTAGGGCACCCATGACCTCCTCGAAGACGGCGAGCCTCAGCTCTTTCACGACGCGGTAGGCGGCGGAGTCAATCGACGCTCGACCGTTCCAATTCTCGGAGAGAACGCGGGCGACCTCCGCGAGCTCCGGTCGATCGCGGGAGAGTTCGAGAAAGAGATCGCGCCACCGCTCGAGAAAGAGCGCGCGATCGTCGAGCTGGATAGCGAGGAGCTCCTTTTCCGACGGCCGGTCCAGGGCGAAGAGGTCGTCTTCGATCTGTTTGGCTCGCGCTCCGAGGGCGTAGCCACCATCGCCTATCTTCTCGAGCATGTCGCCACTGACGACGCGAGCGTTTGCCGTCCATATGAGTCCCGAGGGCGGGTCGACGATGACGGGGTACTCTTCGGGTGAGAGGTACCCGTTCCAGCTCCTCTCGCCCGTCGCCCAGGACCCGGGAAGACTCCCGTCGAATCCCGTGCGTCTCGGAATCCGTCCCGCCACCGTCCATCCGATCCTGGCCGTCGCGAGCGGCGCAGACGAAGTTCTGGGGAGGGATTCCGACGGTGGGGGCGAGCGCGAGCGCTTCTTCGAGCGAGCCGGCGTTCTCCATGAGGCCGAGCCTGAGATTGACGCCTTCGACATCGTGGGCGATCCAGCGGACCGCCCGCGGCCGGTGCTCGTGATCCTCGTCGACGACCGGGCCCCAGATGGTCTCTCGCACTTCGAGCGTCTCGGGCGCGCCTCCGTGGACGGCAATCGACTCGCGATGGACGTCGAACGAGCGCCATCCGTCGGGAGTCCGATATCGATTGGGGTCCTTCGGGTCGATTTCGAGCTCGACGAGGTCGACCCAGTCGCCACCGGTATTGGTGAAGCCCCAGGCGATGGAGCCGTTCGTCCCCGCCACGAGCGTGGGCGTTCCCGGAAGCGTGACCCCCACGAGGCGGCGGGTAGGCTCGCCAAAGCCGAGGACGGCGCGATACCAGATGTTGGGAACGGAGTGACCGAGGTGCATGTCGTTCGCCAGGATGGCGCGCCCATCCTTGGTTCTCGAATCCCGCGACCACCCAGTTGTTGCTTCCCAGGTCTTTCTCGACGACGACGTCCTCCGCCAAAGTCGCGGAGTTGGCCGGCGCTCCCCCTTGCTTTCTCAAATCGATGACGTCAGGGCCCGGGATGGGCGGCGTCTCGAAGGGCTCGCCCGACACCGGTGCGTCCCACTCGCCGCCGGGAGGGGTGAGGAACGACGCGAGCTCCGGCGGTAAGAGGTCGTGCACCAGCCCCATCGCGGACTCCTGGCTTCCGGTATCGTCGTTGAGCTCGAAGAACATCGAGAGCACGACGAGGACCGAGTCCTCCAGCTCCCAGCGCTTCGGCTCGGAACGCAGCAGCGTGTACTCGAAGGGGGGAGAAGCGAGAGCTTCCAGGCCTTCGTTGATTCCCGCGACGTACACCCTCAGAAGCTCGAGCTCGGAAGCGCTTGCCGCCGCGACCACGCGACGGGCCCGCTCGCGCATCCGGTGCAGACGGTGGTACCGGTCGAGACCGAGCGCGCCCTTTCCAACGAGCTCCGCGAGCTCGCCCGCGGCCCGGCGGCGCATGAGGTCCATCTGGAAGAAGCGCTCCTGGGCGTGGAGGAATCCGAGGGCGCGGGCGACGTCGAGCCGGCTCGCGCCCCGAATCGTCGGAACCCCGTTCGCGTCCCGGTCGACGGTCACTTCCGCCGCTAGCCCCGCCAGGCGTGTCTCACCTACGAGACGAGGAAGGCTCCCCGAAATCCGATGGTAGGTCCAGAAGGATCCGATTCCGATGAGAGCGACTCCAACCACTCCGGCGATCCGCAGCGCCTTCCGTTTCGACCTTGCCATGGCTCCCACTGACGGCCGATATTAGTGCCACTCGGAAGGGGGTACAAGATGGTGAGTTTTCTCGGTCTGTCCTCACACGGGACCCCGGCGGCGCTCGTCACCGCCACCCTCGGCGCGGTCGTTCTTTTGTGAGTGGTGGGATGTCTGAAGAAAGCGTGAGCCACCCACCGGCGAGGCGCCGGTGGAAAGCCGAGTGGGATTGAGGTACGTTTCGCGCCGAGCGGTTATTACGTGCGTATCGATCACGAGCGCAAACGAGACCTGGCGGGTCGTGTCGTAGGTCTACTACTCCTCGCTCTGGCCGCGTCATCCTGCGCCCGGGAAAACCTGTCCCTCGCCGACTCGTTCCATTGCGACGTGAACGAGATCCAGCTCGGCAAGGATCGCAGGCTGGCGCTCGCTTCGGACGTTCCGAAGCAGTTCGAGATCGAGTTGGAACTTCCACCAGGACCGGAGGTCGCCTGGCTCGGGTTTTCCACGGCCGTGGAGAGCGCGGTACCCGTGCCGCGCGCGCGGGTCGGGTTTCGGGTTCGCGTAGTGCTCGATGGATTTCCCGTTACCGTTCACGAGGAGACCCTTCGCGTCGCCGACCACAATCATTGGAGAAATCACGGCGTCGACCTGGCGGCCTGGGCTGGCAAGAAAGTCACCCTCTCGTTCGAGACGTATCCGGCCTTGACCCAAGGACAGGTGCCCTGGACGAATCGGGTCCATCCGCTCTGGGGCGATCCCAGGATCGAATTTCGCAAACCTCACGACCACGACCAACGTCCGCGCTCGGTCATTCTCATCGTCGTCGACACGCTTCGCTACGACTACCTGGGCGTGAACGGTTTCGTCGGCGGTATCTCTCCGAACCTCGACTGGTTGGCGATGGAGTCGGTCCGGTTCGACAACGCATTCGCGACCGCCCCATGGACCAAGCCGAGCGTCGCGTCGATACTCACCGGCCTCTATCCGGAGACTCACGGTGTCGGAAGGTTTCACGCCTCACGTGGCGATTCCCTCGCCCCGGAAGCCGTCACGTTGGCGGAGGTGCTTCGCGGCCGGGGCTATCAAACGGCGGCTTTCGTCGGAAACGGATTGATTGCTCCACCCTATGGTTTCGACCAGGGTTTCGACAGCTACTACTTTGAGCGTGACGACAACGCGCTGCTCGACCGGATACGCTCGTGGTACTCCCACGAGCGACGTCAGCCCTATTTCCTCTACATGCATTTCATCGAAGCTCACGGACCCTATCGCGCACCCGAGCGGGACTACCGTCTCCTGCGCGAGAGTCCGTCGTTCGGCGTCGACCGTGCACTCCTGCCCACCGACCCGCGGCGTCCGCCTCATCTCGACGCCACTCCGTTCAGCACCGTGGAGGAGACCTCCCGGCTTTCCGCCTGGAAGGCGAAGTACGCCGCCGCGATCCATCACGTCGACCATCGACTGGGAGCGCTACTGAACGATTTCTCGTTCTTCGGGAGAGCTCGATCGTGCGCTCGTGGTCTTCGCTTCCGATCACGGCGAGGAGTTCCTCGAGCACAACACCTGGGAGCATGGATATGGGCACTGCGGCCATCAACTTCACGTTCCCCTGTGGATTCGGCAACCGGGTGCCGAAGGGGCGGGACGTCGCGTCACCGAAGCGGTGAGCCTGGTGGACATCATGCCGACCGTGCTGCGACTGAATCAGTTCCCCGTGCCAGCGCAAATGGAGGGCGAAGATCGGTCTTCCCTGGTCAAGGGCGCGGCTTCATCGAGCGCAGGCAACGTCGTCTTCTCGGTTGGAACGCTCACGGGTCGCGGGCTCCATTCGCTTCGGACGGAACGGTACCATTTTGTCTTCGATGATGAGACGGGCAAGACCGAGCTCTTCGACCTGAAGACGGATCCCCAAGAAACGGTGAATACCGCCGAACGGAATCCAGAGTTGGTGTCGCGATTCCAGAATCGCCTGGTGGCGCACACCGACGAGCTCGCCACGGGGGTCAACTTCCGTGCCGCGCCGAATGGAATTCCGGACGACCTGCGAGATCAGTTGAGAGATCTCGGTTACATTCCTTGAAGCTCGCTGTCGACGCGCGATGGCCGCGACTCAGCTTCAGACAAACAGACGCTTGAGCTTGTCTTGAATCGTTCCGTCGGCCCGGCCCTTGATCTCGACGAGTGCGCTCCGGGCCTGGGAGAGCTTGGGGTCGATCGCGAGCGCGGCCTTGAGCTCCGCGAGAGCGCGCGACTTCATGTCGAACGACTGATAGTAGCGGCCCAGCAGGTAGTGGACCTGGGCGTTCTGGGGGGAGAGCGAGAGCGCCCGCCGAAAGTGTCGCTCGGCCTTGCTCTTCATCACCGGGTGGGAGGCGAGCGCCTGTGCCAGGAGCGCCTCGTACTTCGCGCTTTCGGGCTCGAGCGCGACGACCTCGTAGAGCAGGGAGATCGTACCTTCCTCGTCCTCCACCATTTTGCGTAGCTTGATCTCCTTCAGCAGCCGTCTGACCTCGGCTTTGGACCCGGCCTTTGCGTCCGTCTCGGCCGCGGTTTTGGTAGCGGTCTCGGTCTCGGTTTCGGATGTCGAATCCGGCGAGTCGGTCTCGACCTTGCTCTCGAGGAGCTCGTCCTTGGCGCGAGCGAGCCGCCGCTGGATCTCGTCGATCTTGAGACACAGTGTCTTCTCCTGCTCCAGGTCTCTCTGTTTCCGCTCCCAGGCCTCGCGGCGGCGCGCGAACGCCTCCTCGATATCATCGGAAGAGGCGAACGGGTCGACTTCCAGGAGCTCGGCTGGCGAAACCCGCTCGCTGTTCTCGAACTCCAGAAGGACTTCTTGCCGCACGTTCTGGGCTGTCGCTGCGGCGGGCTCGTGGTCGAGCTTCGAGAGAAGAAACGTTCCGACCTCTTCCTGGACTTTGAGAGGCTTTTCACGAGCGGTCTCTCCCGCGCGCTCGAGAATGCCCGCGGAGAGGAGGCCGTAGATCGCACGAGCTACATCAGAGCGGCTCTTCCCCTGGCGGCCTCCCCGACCGATACGCTCGACGATCGAATCGATCGAGCGCTCTCTCTGCGCCGCTTCCATAACCAGGAGCTCCAGGGGAACGAAGCGCACGTCTTCGAAGCTGAATGGCGGGCACTTCGAGAGTCGGAGGTGGCACGACCCGGGAGGAAGCCCGGCGGCGACGAGCTTCCCGTTCTTCATCTCCCGAATTCCCTCGAGCTGGATGCGATAGAGAGAAAGACTCAGCCGCAGCTCCAACGGTATGGGGCACTCCTGCTCTTCGAAACGGTACGTGCCATCGGTCAGAGCGAAGAGAGAGGATACGATTCTCCTCGCCCGATTCGCGAGCTCCCGTCCGAGCTCGTCCTCGGTGAGATAGCCCGCTTCGACGATGGCTTCGCCGATGCGGCGCTTGCCTCTCATGAGGGTTATGGCGAGATTGAGCTCCTGAGCGCTGATCGTTCCCGCCTCGAGGAGGATTTGATCGAGGCGGTCGGCCTCGGAGTTGCTCGCGGTGAAGACGATGAAGCCGCGGTCGAAATATACGGTTCGGACGTTCTTTCCCGACGTGACCTCGAGGCAGCCGGAAAGCTCGTTGAGCGCGATGGTTCTCAGGACTTCCGAAAGAGCGATGCGGGCGAGGGAGCCGACGTTGGCCATAGCTCCGGCCGCGGATCGGGCTCGCGAGGGCTCGACAGGTCGATTCACGGCGGCAACTGAGTGGACATGGATCGAGTTCTTCAGAGACATCCAAACTCCGTGCCATCGGGCCCAGACGGCAAACGGTTGAAAATAATGAAGCCAGTCGAACGCAACCACATCCGAACGAGGGGAAATCCCCTCGAAAGCACGTTAGATCCGGGGGATCCTTTAACGCTGCTCGGGTTTGAGTCTATCATGGGCAGATGTTCGGACTCTGGCGACTCGCGGTCCTCCTGACGCTCGCGGCCGCGCCCCCCCTCTCGGGGCCGGGAGACCATGTGAGCTTCCTGGTGATGGGGAGGACGACGAATCACCGGGAGTCCTCTTCGGGAGAAGTGAAGCTCTTGAACTACCACTTCTTCGCCGAGATCTTTCCGAAGAAGGCGGGTGAGGTGACCGGTGCGGCGCTCGGCTATCCAAACGGTGAAGTGCAGCCGTTCGAGGATCTGGGCTATGTTCTCGAAGTTCACGGGAAGCGGTTCGACAACGAAAGCGCGCTCGACCATCTCTACCCGGACGGCGACTATGTCTTTCGCTTCGACACGCCGAGCGGGAAGGTGAACGGACGCCTCGTTCGGATGAGCGGCGCGGGCGAAGGGACGTCGCGGATTCCCCCTCCCGCGCGCATCACCCTCCTCCAGGATGGACTGCCGATCTCTCCCGACGAAGTCGATCCGTCCCGGGACCTCACGGTGCGCTGGAGCCCTTTCGCGACCGGACGCTCGGATCCGAACGGCATTCTCGACGATCTGATTTTCGTCGTGCTCGGAAACTGCCACGGTGAGAAGGTAGTACATAGCGGAAGGCCTTTCGAGGGAACGCCGTTTCTCACCTATCGAACGAAGGAATACGTTCTTCCCAAAGAAAAGCTCGCACCGGGCGAACCTCATCAGATGTCGGTCGAGCACGCCGTCGTCGATACCACTCGAGAAGACGGCATCGTCGGGCTCGCGACCTACGCCTCCACCACGTTTCTGGACTTCCGGACGACAGGCGTTTCCTCCGGGCGGCCCTGTCCCGCGGTGATGCCCAAAATCGACGCCGGACAAACCGACCGCGATCCTCGGAGCGGGGGCCGATGAATCTCTCCAGCTTCGGGATCAAGTTCACCGAAGAGTCCGGCATCCTCCGTCTGATGGACGACCTCGGAGAAGCGCTCGCGTCCGAGGGCAAGATGCTCATGCTCGGAGGGGGAAACCCGGCTCGCATTCCCGAAGTCGAGGCGACGTTCGCCGAGCGGATGAAGACGATGCTCGAGACGGGAGAGCTCGGCTCGCTCATCGGGAGCTACGACGCTCCTCAGGGAAACCGGAAGTTCATCGAGGCGCTCGCATCGCTTCTCAACGAGCGATATGGCTGGAAGGTGAAACCCTCCAACATCGCCCTCACCAATGGCAGCCAGACTTCGTTTTTCTACCTCTTCAATCTGCTCGGGGGCGCGTCTCGCAGCGGCCGGCGCAGAAAGATACTTCTGCCTTTGACTCCGGAATACATCGGATACGCCGACGTCGGAATCGAGCCAGATCTCTTCGTCTCGTCGAGGCCGGAGATTCGAGCTGCTCGAGCCCGACCTCTTCAAGTACCATGTGGATTTCGACGCCGTGTCGGTAACCGACGAGGTCGCGGCGATCTGCGTCTCCCGCCCCACCAATCCCACCGCGAATGTGCTCACGCGCAACGAGCTCGAAAGGCTCTCGGAGCTGGCGGCGGAGAACGATATCCCGCTCATCGTCGACAACGCGTACGGGACACCATTTCCCAACATCATCTTCAACGACGCCGAGCCGCTGTGGGATGAGCACGTGATCCTGACCATGAGTCTCTCGAAGCTCGGCCTTCCGGGAGTGCGGACCGGTATCGTCGTCGCTTCGGAAGCGACCGTCCGCGCGGTCTCCGCTCTCAACGCCATCGTATCGCTCGCGCCCGGGAGTTTCGGAGCGTTCCTCGCGCTCGACCTCGTGGTCTCGGGCGAGATCCTCGATCTCAGCAGGAACGTGATCCGACCCTTCTACGAGAGAAAGTCGAAGCAAGCGTTCGCCTGGATTCGGGAGGAGATGGCGGGCCTCGACTACCGCTTGCACAAGCCCGAGGGGACGTTTTTTTTCTGGCTCTGGTTCCCTGGGCTTCCCATCGCGTCGGGAGAGCTCTACCAGCGACTCAAGGCGCGCGGCGTTCTCGTCGTGCCGGGGCACTACTTCTTCCCTGGCCTGCGGGAGGAGTGGAGACATCGGCAGGAGTGCATTCGCGTCAACTATTCCCAGGACGACGAGGCAGTGAGAAGAGGAATCGCCATCCTCGCCGAGGAAGCAAGAAGAGCCTACCGAAGCTGAAGACCTGGAAACCCCTCAGCGCAAAGGCGCGAAGGCGCGAAGGCGCAAAGAAATTCTCTCCAAACAACCAACGCGCTTCTCCTCCTGTTTTGGGCATTCGGGAACGATCGCGATACCCTACGGGTCACGGCGACAGTCGACGCCCATCTGCATCGACAAGGAGGACCGATCATGTCATTCGGAGGAAGCGGCAGGGGACCGTTCGAGTTCGACCCGTCCCGTGCTCCACATATCAACGTGCCGAAGTTCTCTCCCCGGCGCATCGCCGTCATCGCCGCCGCCGTTCTCGCTCTCGTGACGCTCTATAACGGCGTTTACCAGGTGCAGCCTGACGAGGAGGGTGTGGTGCTGCGCTTCGGAAGATTCACGCGCGTCACCGAGCCCGGGCTTCATTTCCTCGTTCCCTACGCGGAGAACGTCATCAAGGTGCCGGTGCAGCGCCAGCTCAAGGAGGAGTTCGGATTTCGTACCGCCGAGCCGGGAGTGCGCACGCAATACGTCCGCGAAGGCTTCCTCGACGAGTCGCTGATGCTGACCGGCGACCTCAACGTCGCCGTCGTCGAGTGGATTGTGCAGTTCAAGATCAAGGACTCGCGGGCCTTCCTCTTCAACGTTCGCGACGTGCAGTCCACCTTTCGGGACATGAGCGAGGCGGCGGTGCGCCAGGTGGTCGGAGATCACAGCGTCGATGAAGTCATCACCACCGGACGGGCCTCGATCGCCTCCATGGCGAAGGACATCCTCCAGGGTCTGTGCGACCGCTACGGAATCGGCATCGACGTGCAGCAGCTCGTGCTCCAGGACGTGAATCCACCCGACGCGGTGAAACCCGCCTTCAACGAGGTGAACCAGGCGATCCAGGAAAAAGAGCGCCTCATCAACGAGGCGCTCGCCGAGTACAACCAAGCGATTCCTCGAGCGCGTGGTGAGGCGTTGCAGAAGATCCAGGAAGCCCAGGGCTACTCCACGGCGCGGGTGAACCGCGCCCAGGGAGAGGCGGCGCGGTTCGAGTCGATCTACCAGGAATATCGAAAAGCGCCGCGAGTGACGCGAAACCGAATGTATCTCGAAATGCTCAATGAAGTTCTTCCCCGGGTGGGGAAAAAGGTCATCATCGACGAGAAAGGAGTCTCGGTCCTGCCTCTCCTGAATCTCGACAATCTCGGCGCCGTTGCCAACACCGCCAAGGAGGTGAAGAAATGAAGCGCATCGTACTTCTAATCCTCCTCTTCGCGGCGCTCTTCGTGATTCCGAGCTCGGTCTTCACACTCAACGAGACCGAACAGGCGGTCATCACTCAATTCGGCGAGCCCGTCGGCGATCCGGTCAAAGAGCCGGGCATGCACTTCAAGCTTCCGCTGATCCAGATCGTGCACAAGTTCGACAAGCGCTGGCTTCCCTGGGACGGGGACGCGAACCAGATCACCACCAAGGACAAGAAGTTCATCTGGGTCGATACCTATGCCCGATGGCGGATCGTGGACCCGCTGCTCTTTTTTCAATCAGTTCGAGACCAGCGTCAGGCCCAGAGCCGGCTCGACGACATCATCGACGGCGAGACCCGGAACGCGGTGGCGAGCTTCGACCTCATCGAGATCGTCCGCTCCTCGAACCGGGAGTTTCAGGTGAGCGACGAGCTCCAGGAGCTCATCGACCAGAGGACGGCGACCCACATCAACAGCGGGCGCGAAAAGATCACCGACATGATTCTGCAGAAGGCGTCGGCGGTGACTCCGAACTTCGGCATCGAGCTGGTCGACGTGCAGATTAAGCGGATCAACTACACCGACGAAGTCCAGGCCTCGGTCTACGATCGAATGATCTCGGAACGAAAGCGAATTGCCGAGAGGAGCCGCTCCGAGGGCCAGGGCCGCTCGGCGGAGATTCGGGGCCAGCGCGAGCGCGAGCTCAACGAGATCGAGTCCGGCGCTTTCAAACAAGCCCAGGAGATCCAGGGAAAGGCCGACGGCCAGGCGACCGCGATCTACGCGAAGGCCTACAGCAAGGACCCCGACTTCTACCAGTTCCTGAAGACGCTCGAGACCTACCGTTCGAGTCTGGGCCCGGACGTGACTCTCCTTCTCGGGAGCGACTCGGAGTTTCTGAGCTTCTTGAAGAGCTCGCGGTGACTCACCTCAGCCCGCGTAGATCCGGAGCTCGGTGGCGAAGCGGTCGGCGATCTCCAGCGTTTTCTGCAGGTCGGGGTGGCGGACGATGATCATCCCGTCAGATACGAGCGTCTGCTTCCAGTCGCGCCGCGGCGCGCCGATGGGGAGGAGATCGAGGACCATCACCTGCTCCGAGAGCTCCGCCATGAGAGGGCCGAGTCCTTCGATACGCTGGATGCGACCCTGGCCCTGGGCTCTCTTATAGATCCAGGCGGCGTTGTACTTGCGCTCGACCGTCTGGCTGAAGCGGCCGTGACAGACCGCTTCGGCCCAGCCGGTGAAGGTGTCGATGTCGCTCGCGAAATTGATGAGATCGACGAGGTGAGCGCCCGGTGGACGGGCGGCGATCTCGCCGAAGACGGCCTCTCCGTCGGGAGTGAGAAACCACTCCATGTGGGTATAGCCGCTCTCGAACTCCAGTGCCTTCAGGACCGCTTCGCCCATTTCGCGGCCGGGACGGAGGTGGGGGGCCTCGACGTCCCGAACCACGACCGTCTGGGGGCTGATCCATTCGTGGCTCCTCGCCTCGAGGGCACGGGGACGGTAATAGGAGATGCTGAACAGTTGAATCGTTCCGGCGACGCAGATGGTGTCGAAGGTGTAGTCGATCCCCTCGATGAACTCCTCGACGCTGACCTCGGGCACGTGAATCAGGGCGGGGAGGATCCCTTCGAGCTCTTCTTCGCTCGAGACGCGATAGGTGTCGGCGGATCCCGCCCCCGCGATGGGCTTCACGACGATGGGCGTCCGGGGAAAGCCGATGTCACGAGCGGCATCTCGACAGCCCGCGATCGAGGTGACGCTGTGGTGTCTCGGCGTGCGGATGCCGGCGGCGTCGAGCTTACGCTTCATGATCTCCTTGTCCCGGAACGGAATCGTCTTTTCGACCGACAGGCCCGGAAGGCCGAGATGCTCTCTCAGCTTCGCCGCCAGGATCATGAACGGCTCCCAGAGGCATTCGATTCTCTGGAGACCGACTCGTCGATGCACCTCTTCCACCTCGCGGAAGATGGCACCCTCGTCGGTAAATGAAGGCACCTGCACGTAAGCCGCGAGGGCTTCCTTGGCGACGTCCGGAAGCGCCGACTGCGGCTGATCCCCGAGGCCGATAACGCTCGCGCCGACGCGCTTCAGTCCGCGGGTGAAGTAGGGCATCTCCCCGGGAAAACCGGGGCTGAACATCAACACATTCATGAAGGCCCCTATCCCAGCTCCACGTAGATCCTCTCGACCAGGCGCTTCAGAGCACGCTCGACCACTGCGGTGTCGGGATGTCGGAGGATCACGTATCCGTCACCTTCGTAGGTTCCGGATGGAGACTGTCCCGGCTTGGGGAGCTTCGCCTCCACGACCAGATCGCCGATTTCGTTCTGCGTCTCGGCGAGACCATGGAGCGCCTTGATTTTCTCTCCTCGACCCTGGCCGCGAAGATAGGCGGCGCCCACGGCGTATCGGCGAGGAGGAGGATCGAATCGATCGTGGACCATGAGCCGGGCCCAGGCACGGTAGAGATCGAACTCGTGCGCGTACGAGATGATGGTGACGAACTGCGCGCCGGGCGGGCGGGCCCCTACTTCCGAGATCGCGATTCGTCCATCGGGACGCTGAAACCACTCCATGTGACTCAAGCCGTTGTCGAGCCCGAGTGCCTGGAGCGCGGGGCCCGCTGCCTCGCGAATCTTCTGATAACGAGGAGCGTCCACGTCGCGGGGCGAGAGGACGCACCACTGAATCCAGGGATGGCGCAGCACCTCGATGGGAGCGGGTGAATAATCGTTGACGGAGTGCCAGACGATCTTGCCCCCGACGACGACGCTGTCGAACGAATGCTCTTCTCCGGTGACGAACTCCTCGACGAGGACCGGGTCGTTCGCGGTGGGGGTCAGCGTTCCGAGGGACTCGGCCAGGACCCGCTCGTCGTCGACCCGAAACGTGCTCTGCGCCCCTGCTCCCGCGGGGGGCTTCACCACGAGCGGGAAGCCGACATCGGCGGCGAACGCGAATGCGTCCTCGGGATGGAAACAGAGGCGATGACGGGCACAGGGAAGCCCGGCCTGCGACAGCACGTTCTTCATCCGGGCCTTGTCGCGAAAGTTGCGGGCGGATTCGGCGCCGAGCCCGGGAACGCCGAGCTCGTCCCGCAGCACGCCCAGCGGAACCTGGAGCTGCTCCAACGTGCCGAGAATGCGGTCAATCGACCCCAGAGCCTTCCGCATGGCGGAAAGGCCGGGCCGCAGGGCGTCGACGGCGATGCCGTCCTCCACTCGATAGTGTCCGGAGAGCTTGGACCTGACCCCGGGAGGGAGCTTCGTTTCCGGGTCCTGGCTCACGAGGCCGACGTTCACCCCCGGGAGACTCGCCGCGGCGTCGATGAATCGCAGGGTGGTCTCCATGAAAAACGGAGCAACGAAGACCACGTTCGACATGGGTCGGATTATACTCCGGTGCCGTGACGCCTCTCGCCATCGCAATGCTCGTTTCCGAGGTGGCTCCGTTCGCCAAGACGGGAGGACTGGCCGACGTCGGTCTCTCCCTGCCCCGGGCGCTCTCGCGGCAGGGGCAAGACGTCCGGGTCTTTCTTCCGCTCTACGGCTCCATCGACCGGCGAGCCCATGGGATTCGGCCGGTCCTCGAGGATCCCATACCCGTCCGGCTCGGTGACGAGACCGTCTCGTTCACCCTGAACGGTACGACTCTTCCGGGGACGAACGTGCCCGTGTACCTGGTGGACTCACCGCGATTCTACGACCGCCCCTCGATCTATACCGTAGATGCCGACGAGCCCTTTCGGTTCCTCTTCTTCTGCCGCGCGATCTTCGAGAGCTGCCAGAGGCTCGGTTTTTCTCCCGATATTCTCCACGCGAACGACTGGCAGACCGCACTCGTTCCGCTGATGAGAAAGACTCTCTATGCGTGGGATCGACTCTTCTCGCGGAGCAGGACTCTCCTCACCATTCACAACATCGCCTATCAGGGAGCCTTCGGCGGTCGGGTGCCCGGCGCCATCGGCGTTACCGACGCGGCATGGTTCGACGCTTCGGACCTCGGCGAGGGAAGGGTCAACTTTCTGAAGACCGGCTTGCTCCACGCCGACCGTCTGACCACCGTGAGCCCGACCTACGCGCTCGAGATTCAGACTCCGGAGCACGGGTATGGCCTCGATCCCATCCTTCGGGAGCGAACGCACGATCTCACCGGGATCCTGAACGGTGTCGACTACGAGGAGTGGGACCCGGAGCGCGACGCGTTCATCCCTCAACCGTACTCGGCGGAAACGCTGCCGGAAAAACGGAAGAACAAGCAGGCCCTGTTGCGCAAGCTCGGGCTGGCCTACGCCGGCAATGTTCCTCTCGTGGGAATGGTGACCCGTCTGTCGTACCAGAAGGGGATCGAGCTTCTCTATGAGTCGCTTCCCGCTGTTCTCGCGACCGAATCGATCCAGCTCGTCGTCCTCGGGACGGGCGAGGTCCGCTACGTGAGCTTCTTCGAGTCGCTCCAGAAACAGTTTCCCGATCGCGTTCGTTTCTACGAGGGCTTTCACGAAGAGATGGCGCACTGGATCGAGGCGGGAGCGGATTTCTTTCTGATGCCGTCTCGATACGAGCCCTGTGGTCTGAACCAGATGTATAGCCTGCGCTACGGCACCGTCCCCATCGTTCGGCGGACCGGGGGCCTCGCGGACAGCGTGCGGCTGTTCGACGCTTCGGCGGACGCGAGCGGGACGGGCATCGTCTTCGACCACTTCACCGCGGACGCCGTCGTGTGGGCCCTGACCTATGGAATCCGTCTCTTCCACGACCCGTCCTCGTGGGAACGCATCCGGCGCAACGGGATGGCGGAGGACTTCTCCTGGGAGCGCCAGGCCGAGCGCTATCTCGAAATTTATCGCCAACTCCTGGTACATTAGCACTCCCGATGCACGTCGTACTCATCGAACCGACCTTTCCCGCCAACCAGCGGGAGTTCGCCCGGGCGCTCCACGACGTTGGTGCCACCGTCACCGGCATCGGAGAGCGGCCCAAGGAGTCGCTGGACGAAGGCCTCAGACGCTGGCTCACCCATTATGAGCAGGTGCCGAACGTTTGCGACGAGCGGGTCCTGGTGGAGAAGATTCACTGGCTGCAGTCGAAGCTCCCCATCGACCGTCTCGAGGCGACGGTAGAAGCTCACATCATGCCTACCGCCCGGGTTCGCGAGAGCTGCGGGATTCACGGGACGTCGGTGCGGACGGCCTTTCTCTGCCGGGACAAGCCGGCGATGAAGGAGATTCTGCGCCAGGGGGGTGTTCCGTGTGCGCAGTCGCTGGGGTCGAGCTCCCGTGCGGAGATCGCGGATTTCGCCGCGAGCGTGGGTTTCCCCCTCGTGATCAAACCTCCGGCGTCAGCGGGTGCCGCCGGGACTGCGAGGGTGGAGAATCAGGAAGAGCTCGACCGGATGCTCGGACAAATGGGTATCGACCAGGGCGCCACACTCGCCGTCGAAGAGTTCGTGGAAGGACACGAGGCGTTCTACGACACCCTCACCATCGGCGGGAACGTCGCCCACGATTTCATCTCTCATTATTATCCCAACGTTCTCGAGGCGATGCGCACGCGCTGGATCTCACCGCAGTTCATCGCGACCAATCGCGTCGACAGCGCACCGGACTACGACGACGTGAAGGCGATGGGGCAGAAAGTCATCTCTCTGCTCGGCATCGAGACCTCGGCAACGCATATGGAATGGTTCTTCGGACCGAAGGGGCTGAAGTTCTCCGAGATCGGATGCCGTCCTCCGGGAGTTCGCGCCTGGGATCTCTACTGCGCGGGAAACGACATGGACCTCTACCGGGAGTGGGCGATGGCGATCGTGAACGGCGCGGCGAGCCAGAAAGCGAGCCGCGCCTACTCGGCGGGAATCATCAATCTCCGACCCGAGCGGGACGGCCGGGTCCTGGGTTATGAGGGGCTCTCGGCCATCGAGCGCGACTACGGCCACTGGATCATCGACTACCACCTCCCCAGTGCCGGCACGCCGACCCAACCCGTTGCCGAAGGCTATATGGCCAACGCCTGGGTCCGGATGCGCCATCCGGACTATGACGAGCTCCGGCGGATGTTGGATCGCGTGGGCGAAACCGTGAAGGTCAAGGCGGAGTGAGCTCTCCGAACGGGAAGCGGAGCATCTGGCTCCTCGGGCCTCAGTACCACGCTCCGTTCCTGGACGAAATCCTTGCTTCACTCGAGCTTGCCGAAGGTCCCATCGCCGTGGTCACCGCGGGCTGGCAGGAGCGAGAGGGGGAAGACGCGGAGCTCGACAAGCACCTCGGCGGTCGCTCGCTGGACCTGGAGCTGTATCGCCGGGCCGACAGGGTGTTCCGGAGCGATCCCGAGCTCACGGAAGCGCACCGCGAGATGCAGCGCCAGCTGAGAGAGCTCACCCGGCTCTACGACATGCGTCTGTCTTACATGAAGGAAGTGGTGCTCTCGCTCCTCCGTGACAGCGCGGATCGGCATCTTCTCGACCCCGAGCTCGAGCATGCGGTCTCGCAGGTCCGCGATCTCGATTCCTGGCAGCTGAAGCGCATCGTCGACATCCGCGGCGAGTTCGAAGAGCAGTTCCGGCCGCTCGAGCGCGAATCGGTCGTGCGCGAGCGCGAGGAGGTCGGAGGGATCATGGAGAGCGCCGCCGCTCTCGTCATCACCGGCGGCCACGTGGCGGTACTCTTGAACCGACTGCGCCTCTTCGGCATGGGCGAGCTCGCCCGCAGCGCTCCTATCATCGCCTGGTCGGCGGGAGCGATGGCGCTCACCGAGCGCGTCGTCCTGTTCCACGATCATCCTCCCCAGGGAACGGGCAACGCCGGAATCATGGAAAAGGGGTTGGGCATCTGCCCCCGGCTGGTCGCACTTCCCGACGGGAGAAAGCGGCTGGCGCTCGCCGATCGACACCGCGTGTCGTTCTTCGCCAAGAGGTTCGAGCCCGATGCCTGCGTGGTGATGGGCGATGGCGACGCCATCTCCTTCGACGGAGAGCGCTGGCGCGCGATCCGTCCCGCTCAACGACTGGGCGCGTCGGGAGAGATCGAGACGGTGACGGAATGGTGAAGCGGGCGAGGGAAGAGATCATCGATCACAAGCTGGTGATTCATCGCCTCGCCGATTCCAGGCCGAGCCGGAAAGACGTCGACCAGTTCATCGCCTCTCACTCGTTTCCTCTCGTCGAGGGCGCCTACACGACCTTCGTCTACCGCGGCGACGCCGACGCGGTGTACCTCGGCCACTGGATTTTCGGGCTTGCCTCCTCGCAGGAGTTCCACCGGGTGGAGGGCACCGACCTCTGGTATCTGGTGATGGAGCTCCCGGCGGCCTCACGCGTCGAGTACAAGCTTCAGAGGATGCTGCACGGCAAGATGGAGTGGCTCCTCGATCCCCTGAACCCCAGGAGAGCTTCCGACCCCTTCGGGGAGAACTCGGTCTGCGCGACCGTGGGTTACGAGGTGCCGGAGTGGACCCTCCTCGACTCCGAGGCCCGGCCGGGAACGTTGAAGGAGATGGTCTTCGAGAGCAAAGCGCTCGGCGGGCCCCGACGGGCAGTCCTCTACCTTCCCGCGCGATTCCGACCGACGCGGCGCTACGACCTCCTGGTGGTGCACGACGGTCCCGAGTACCTCAAATACTCGGGAATGAAGGTCGTTCTCGACAACCTGATTTACCGTCTCGAGATTCCCGGCCTCATCGTCGCTTTCACCCATCCCGAGCAGAGGCTGGTCGAGTACGCGAACCACGAGCCGCACGCCCGCTATCTGACCGAGGAGCTCGTGCCCTTCCTGGAAAAGGAGTTCCCTCTGCTCCCCGGACCGCGGCACCGCGGCATCATGGGGGCGAGCTTCGGCGCGGTGGCGTCGCTTTCCACCGCGTGGCGCTACCCCGGATTCTACGGCCGTCTTCTGCTGCAGTCGGGCTCGTTCGCCTTCACCGACATCGGGAAGCATCAGCGCGGGCCGATATTCGACTCCGTCGTCGAGTTCATGAACTCGTTCCGTGAAGAGCCGAAGGCGGTCTCGGAAAAGGTGTTCGTGAGCTGCG
The DNA here is from genome assembly GCA_963815675.1 of uncultured Acidobacteriota bacterium. Taxonomy (GTDB): domain Bacteria; phylum Acidobacteriota; class Vicinamibacteria; order Marinacidobacterales; family SMYC01; genus CAWFHP01. The sequence continues at coordinate 83,481 of CAWFHP010000012.1, forward strand.
GCACCTACGAGGCGCTGATCTATGAGAATCGCTCTCTCGTACCCTTTCTGCAGCGCGCCGGGATGGAGACCCTTTACGTCGAGGCACGCGATGGGCACAACTGGGAGAACTGGCGCGACCGTATGCGCCAGGGTCTCTCGTGGCTCTTCCCCGGCCCGTTGTGGATGGTCTACGAGTAGTCAATGAGCAAGCTCCGAACCGATTGGTACTCCGAGCGGCTGGGCCGGGAGCTCCTCGTCGTGCGCTGGGGCGAGATCGGAAAGCCGGTTCTGCTCTTACCAACCGCGGGCGGAGACGCCGAGGAGAACGAGCGGTTCCACGTCATCGACACGCTGGCGCCCCTGCTCGAAGCGGGTCGCATCAAGGTCTATTCCTGCGACAGCGTCGCGGGGCGCGCGATGCTCGCCGGTGAGGGCTCCCGGGAGCACCAGATGTGGCTCCTGAATCAGTTCCAGCAGTTCATCTATAACGAGCTCGTCCCCGCGATCCGCCGCGACTGCCAGTCGGAGACCATCGGTGTCATCGCCGCCGGGGCTTCCATCGGCGCCTTCAACGCTCTCGCCATGCTCTGCCGTTTTCCCGACGTCTTCACCCATGCCCTTTGCATCTCGGGAACCTACGACCTCAACCGCTTCTTCGACGCGCAGCCGACCGACGATCTCTACTTCTCCTCGCCGCTCCAGTTCCTGCCCGGTCTCGGCGGCGATCTCCTCGCGGCGCTCCAGAGGCGCTTCGTTCTTCTCGCATCGGGAGAAGGTAAAGCCGAGAATATCGGTGAGTCGTGGCGAGTGGCGCATCTGCTCGGCGAAAAGGGAATCCCGAACCGCGTCGACTCCTGGGGCCCGGACTGGCCCCACGATTGGCCCACCTGGCGCGAGATGTTCCCGAAGTACCTGGACGAGCTCAGCCGCTGACGGGATCGTTTCCGCTTCGACGACGGGGTGGCAGAGTGCTCGGGACCGTGCGATACTGATTGCTCACCGAAACAGTTTCCAAACAACTTTCCTAACCTAACCAGGCTTATGGACTCAGCGCTCTCGCTCTGGCGGTGGAGCACCGCCGTTCAAGTCTCCTCACTCGCGATCATCGCGGTGTTCTTCACCGTGCTGGGGAGATCGGTGCGCACCGGTGAGCTGCGATACTGGGTCTTCGGGTGGATCGCCGATTTCACGGCGCTCGCCGCCGCGCTCGCGTACTGGTACTTCGTTCCACCCGCGTCGGCCGGCCCCCTCTTCCGCGCCGTCTATATGGGCTCGAAGACGGCCTTCGTCGTTTTCCTCATGCAGGGTGCGTGGGCGCTCAAGCATCCCGGCGCGCGGCTGTTCACGTTGCGCGTAGTCATTGCCCCCCTGCTCGTCTACCTTGGTTGCGCGGCATTCCTGATCGACGGCATCAACGAAGTCGGGGTGATGCAACATCTGACGATGGCTATCCTCTTCGGGGTGGGCGCGTTTCTCCTCCGGCGAGGCTCGGAGGAGAACAACCTCACGTGGCTCACCGTCGGATTCCTTTTCCGCTCGGTTTTGAGCCTGCTCGAAGCCGCGGGCTATTTGTCGGCGAGGCTTCCCGGCATCCTCACCAACGAGCGTCTGCAGCATTTCGTCGTCACCTTCATGGCATCGAGCTCCGCTTTCGACAGTGGAACCGAGTGGTTTCTCGCTCTGGGCTGCGTACTCGGTCTTTCGGAGCGGGCGCAGCGGGAGCTCCGCCGTTACAATCGTGATCTGCTCGTGGCACAGGAAGATCTCCGTACGCTAGCCGATCGCGACCCTTTGACGATGCTGGCGAACCGCCGGTCGCTTCCCGACGCGTTCGGCAGGGTCGAGAAGGACGGAGACGGAGCGACACTCCTGTTCCTCGATCTCGACGACTTCAAGCTGATCAACGACCTGCACGGGCACCAGGTGGGAGACGAGTGCCTGAAACGCTTCGCCGCCGTACTCGCCGAATGTTTCCGCCCGGAGGACGGCATCTTCCGTTACGCGGGCGACGAGTTCCTCGTGGTCGCCCGAGGGCTCGACGTTTCCGGCGCGGAGGAGCGTGTCCAGAAAGTCCGGAATCGGCTTCGGTCGAAAGAGGGGCCGTCCATTTCCTTCTCCGTCGGGATCGCGGCCCTCGAGCCCGGCGGCACGCCGGAAGAAGCGGTCAAGGCGGCGGACGAGTCGATGTATCGCGCGAAGGAATCCCGGTCGAGAGAACGAGAGCGCCTGGTGCTTGCTCCCGCGCGTGGTCTAGCATAACTGGGAAGGAGTCCCGTCCTTGACCATTTCGAGAGATCTCCCGAGCGGACGGGAGAACGAGTCCGCCCTCACCCGCGAGACCCAGGCTCTACGGCGAGAGCTCCAGCGCGTGCGCATGTACCTGGGGGCGGCGCTCGCGATCCTCGGGATCGGCACGCTCGTCTCCCTCGGTCTCGTCGGCTTCTACGGGATGCGACTCGCCGAGCGGCTCAGCGCTACCGACAGCCGCGTCGCGAAACTGGACGAGGCCACCTCCGGCCGCGCGGAAGAGATGCGGCGCGAGCTCGTCGCGCAAGGAGCGGAGATCATCGCCATCCGAAAATCCGCCACCGACGATCTGCAGGCGATGCAGGATGCTCAGCGCAAGCTCGCCTCGGTTCGGGACCCGGGGAAGGAGGTCGCCGCTCTCCGGGAGGCGAACCAGGCTCTATGGGGCGAGCTCGCGAAGCAGAAGGCGGAGCTCGTCGATTCGCTTCGCGACCGGAGGCCCGAAACCGTGCTCGTCGCTCCCCCTCCGCCGGCCCCGCGGTTCCGATTGGGCGAGACCCAATACGTCGACCCCGGGAGCGATCCGAACGCCATCAAGGGCTTCGTCGGGGGCGACGAAAAGATCCACCGGGCCAACAACCAGCCGGCCAACCCCGCGCTCGTGGTGATCGAGCTGACTCCCGCCGACGTCGGGCTCGGCGATCCCTATCGTCTCTCCATTCGTCTGGTGAATCGGAGCAACCGTCCCCTGAACGCGAGCTCGCTCCGTCTCGACTGGTCGTTCCAGGGGATGAATACCGGCGGGGACGTTCCCGTCGAGGTGTCCCGAATCGATGCCCAGAGCTCGGCGCTCGTCTACAGCGTCGCGGGCGAATGGACCGAAGCCCACAAGAAGAGTCCGGCGAGCGTCACCGCCACTTTGACCCTCGATGGCGGCGCCCGTCTTTCCAACACCCTCCGGTGGTGAGAATCATCGAAATCGCTACGCGCGGATCTCGGGCGTCACGGTAACCGGGGTCTTCATCGATCTCGAGACGAGGCACGCCGCCTCGGCCTTTTGCACGATTCGCTCGGCCCGCTCCCTATCGGACTCCTTCTCCAGCTGGATCCGTAGAGTCACGTCGATCACCGTGAACTGGAAACCCTTTCCCTCAGGCTTCTCGAGCCTTCCTTTGGCGCTCGAGCTCACGGCGCGGATGGCGAGCTTGGAGAACTCCGCGATGGCGACGAAGGTGAGAAGGACGCATACGTTGGCGGAAGCGACGAACATGTGCTCCGGGGTCCAGGCGCCTCCCGGCCCGCCGAACTCGGGGGGCGACGCGACGGCAAGATCCGGGAGGCCGGGTGCCGTCGTCTTTCCTTCGCGCCCGCCGGTCCACTCCATCGAGGATTCGTACTCATGCGTGGAAGAAGACAAGCTGGCCTCCTTTCCTCTCTCCTGAGAGACACGGGGCTCGGGGGAGGTTCCGTGAATCTGCAGCCTACGGCTTGAGCTTCTCCTTGCGGAGACGGCCCACCATCAGTTTGGCCACGTCGTCGATGACGGTCTGTGCTTTCTTCGGGTTGGTGGTCTCGCTTTAACCGGTCCACACGAGCCTCCCGTTGGTGACGGAACAAAAAGCGGTCTCGACGTGGACCGCGGTCTCGGGAACCAGATAGCCGGGATCGTGGTACGTCGACCAGACGTCGCCGTAATAGGACTGAAACGTGTAGTAGGGCCGCCAGTACGACCCTGGGTCGTAGACCACGCGGGTTTCCTGGTTCACCCCGCGCAGGACCGCAGCGCGCCGTCGACGCCGGCTTCGCGGCGGAGAGTCTAACGCTGCGCGTAGTGTTTGTCATGAAAGCTTCGGAACTCCTGACTGTGATTCTTGATGCGCTGCCACCACCCGGGGTTCGTACGGTACCAGTCGACGGTCGATTCGAGGCCCTGGTCGAACGCGACCTGTGGAGTCCATCCGAGACCGCGGAGCTTCGTGCTGTCGAGGCTGTAGCGGCGGTCGTGCCCGGGGCGGTCGGTGACGTGCGCGATGAGACTATCGGGCTTGCCGAGAAGCGAGAGCACCTTTCGCGTGAGCTCGATGTTGGTGAGCTCGTGGCCGCCCCCGATGTTGTAGGTCTCTCCATTCACCCCATCTCGGAGGATGGGATCGAGAGCACGGCAGTGATCCGCGACGTGAAGCCAGTCGCGGACCTGCCGCCCGTCTCCGTACAGGGGAAGGGGCTTGTCCTCGATGGCGTTGGTCACGAAGAGAGGAATGACCTTCTCGGGATACTGCCGGGGACCGTAGTTGTTGGAAGCGCGGGTAACGACCACCGGGACCTGGTACGTCACGAAGTAGGAGTAGGCGAGACGGTCGGCTCCCGCTTTGCTCGCCGCGTAGGGATTGCGCGGGGCCAAAGGGTCGGTCTCGCGCGCCGAGCCGGTCTCGATGGCGCCGTAGACCTCGTCGGTCGAGATCTGGATGAAGCGTTTCGGCCGCTTGGCGGAGCGGAAGGCCTCGAGCAGGACGAAGGTCCCGTAGACGTCGGTGAGGATGAAGTCGCCGGCGTCGTGAATCGAGCGGTCGACATGGGTCTCGGCGGCGAAGTTGACGACGTAATCGCTTTCTTCGATCAGGGGAGCGACGGTATCGCGGTCGGCGATGTCTCCCTTCACGAAGCGATACCGGGGCCCCTCGGCGATCCCGGTCAGGTTCTCGAGGTTGCCGGCATAGGTCAGTTTGTCGAGATTGATGATGCTCCAGTCGGGGTGATTCACGACCAGATGATGGATGAAGTTACTTCCGATGAAACCGGCGCCGCCGGTGACGAGAATGGTCGTGCTCACGACGAGACTATAGCAGAATCGGCGCGGCGCCCGGACGATTCGCAGCTCAGGGCCGAGTGGACGTGGAGCGCCGGGCTCGGCAATCGTCGGGAACGCCGACCGCTTCCCAGGCATCGAAGACGGACCCGAAGGAGGCAGGAAACAGAGCGGTCGCCGCTGCCTGCGTGGCCAGACGCGCCCGGCACATGTTTGCCGTGAGGGGCAAGCTCGTGAATCCCAGATAGAAGATCTGCTCCGCGGTGGTGAGGCCCACGCCGTCGACCACCGGGCCGGTATGGGAGTGGCCCCGCGCCTCACCGGCGTTGGCGCCGCCGTGCGCCAGCAAATAGAACGCGTGGTTCGTGATCGAGCTGTTGGTATGGACCCCGCCGTTGTCCCCTCCGCCCATCTGTCGCTCGCTGTAGTGATCGGGATCGCCGTCTTCCGCGGGATCGGCCATGTTCCGGAAACCCGGCACGGCATCGTTGCGGAGATCGATGTCCTCGGCGATGGACCAGTCTGGAGATCCGGCGGGGTCGAGTCCGTGGTCGGCGGCGTAGAACTCGACGGAAGTGCCGATGATGTCGGAGAAGGACTCGTTCAGTGCACCGGTCTCCCCGAAGTAGAGCAGAGTGGAGGTGTATTGGGTGACCGCGTGCGTGAACTCGTGGGCGACGACGTCGAGAGCGCCGCTGAACTCCCGGAAAAGAGTGCCGTCACCGTCACCGAAGACGAGATAGCGCGCGTTCCAGAAGGCGTTGTCGAAGTCTTTCGAGAAGTGAGCGACGGCGGTAATGGAATGTCCCGCGCCATCGAAGCTGTCTCTGCCGTGGACGGTTCTGTAGTACTCGTCGGTCACCGCGACATAGTAGGCGGCATCGACGAGAGCCCCCTGCCCGGGAGATGCGCGCCCGGGCTCGTCCCACTGGTCGTCTTCGTCCTTTGCGATGGGACCGACGAGAGCGGCCGGCAGAAGGGAGCCGAAGATCTGCGGAAGCTGGCGACTCCGCGCGTCTCGCACCGTCTGGCGGCCTCGCGCGGACCGCAGGCGGAAGCCCCGCCATCCGGACGTCGTGAGGCCCGTCGAGATCCTTCACGTCGCCCTTCACTCCGATTCCGTCTCCAGTCGTCAGACCGTTGTAGCGGCGGAGCACCCTTCCGCTGCCCGCGTCGACCCAGTAGTGCCATTGGCTGGCAAAGCGGCGGTTCTCCACTCGATAGAGGAACCGTCTCGACACGGGGTCGAGCACCAGATGGTTCTCCCACTCTCCGTCGGTGCCCACATCTCGCTCGGCGAGCCTTCGCGCACGCGCGAGAGACAGACGAGCTCCGTTCACCGGCGTGATACGAGGGTAGGCATCGCCGATCACGAGAACGACGTCGCCAGCGGCGTTGCGATAGATCGCGATCTCCGCGCCCAGGATGGGAACGCCGTCCTGGTACTGCTGGTACCGCTCCAATCGGAGCCCATAGCGCGGCAGAGACTCGGAGCGCTCGAGGCGTGAGCCGTCAGGAGGGAGGAAACCTTTCGCCTGTGCGCCGCCGAGCGCGTAAAAGGAAGGCGACTCCTGAGCACCCGCCGCTACGGCGGCCGTCATAAGGAGCGCCGCTCCGGCAAACGAGCGAAACCATCTCGACGTTCTCGACGTTCTCGACGTTCGACGTTCTCGACGTTCTCATCGTTGGATCCCCGCAATCGGGCAAGTGAGCGCCCCGGCGCCCACTTGTTTATCAGAGGCCGGCGTCCCGGGCAAATTTCGAGAACGGGCGGATTCCGGATTCCCTGAAGGAAATGTGCCGGACGCCGCCGCGTCGGGCCGAGCGTCGGTTTACGGCTGACGGTAGGTCACGAACATGTAGACGAACGAACGATTGCGCCGCGACCGCAATCATTCCGGAGAGAAGAAGCACCGCTCTCGACATCGCATCCTCCCCTGGGCCCCGGGGCCCGGGGCGGCCTCATATGCTTTCGAAGACCTGGCGAAGCCGCCGCGCGACGAGAGCGACCTCGGCGTCGTCGAGCTGGCGCACGCGCACCGTCGTCCCGTCGTAGATGATCTTCGGGCTTCCGTCGAGCAGCTTCTTCTTGAGCTCGTCTTGCGACATGGGGATGAGCTTCTCGTCCCAGCTCAGATCGACGTCGGCGTAGCCCATGGTGTTGATAGCGACGTCGGCGGACAGGCCCGGAATTCCCTGGAGCTCGGAGGCGAGACGGTCGGCCTTTTCGCTCCAGCCCGCGAGCTCCTTCTCGTGATCCATCTTCACATAGCGCTCGACGGCGACGACGAGGGCGACGATTTCCTCCTTGCCGACTTTCATGCCCCGACCGATGTTGTCGTTCGGCGAAGCGTTCAAGGTGGCCGCCTCTATGAGAATCCTTCCGCCCCATCAGGATTCCCGTGGACTGGGGACCGCGTAAACCCTTTCCTCCGCTCACCACGACGAGGTCGGCCCCGGCCTGGATCCAGTAGGTCAGGTTCGACGCGGGGGGAAGGTCGGAGGCCATGTCCACGAGCACGGGCACCCCCGCGTTTTTCCCGATGGCGATGAGCTCCTCGGGCATGAGAGTCGTCTTCTCCGGGGGGAGAGCGCGCCTCTTCGGCTTCGGAGGGCCGAACTCGCGCTGCTCTTTCACCGCCGACAGGGTGGCGATCATGGCGGTGTTCGGGCCGAGCTTGGACAGAAGCTCGTCCCGGGTATCGGCCTGGACGATGGTCATTCCCGCCGCGCGGTAGGCACGGTCGTAGTCGAAGCGGTGGGGAGTCTGGATCGAGCACTCGCGCCGGGGCCAGTCGGGATGAGGGAGGGCGTCCATCTTCGTCGAGTCGGTGCCGGTGAGACAGGCGGCCGCACCGAGGATCATGGACGAGAACCCGCCCGCGGTGACGAGTGCCGCTTCGGCACCGATGAGCTCGGCGATGCGGCGGCCGGCGGCTTTCGTGAGCTCGTTCATGTCGACGAAGAAGCGGTTCGCTTCGACGAGCGCGTCGATGACCTCGGGAGGCATCCGCGAGCCCGAGAGTCGCGAAATGTGCTCGTGGGCGCCGATGTGCGGCTTCACCCCGAGCAGACGAGTATAGATGTTGTCTTCGAGCTCGGCGGCCACCGAGTCCGGCGTCCGCTCCGTGCTCGCCGACGGTCCGGGCAGCGTTCTTCCACCCGCGACCCAAGGCGCGGTGGCAGCAGCTTGCAGAAACTCGCGTCGCTTCACGGCTTTCCTCCCGACTGAGCAGCGCGTCCATGATAACCCCGACTCTTGCCGGCGGGGGAAAACCCCGTGCCTCCAACGGAAGGGATGACCGTGGAGTGCGGGATTGGGGCTAGCGCGTACCGAGGACCTCGAATACGACCGCCTGCGGAGTGTCGTGCACCTTCACGAGCGCGGCCTCTGATCTCATCGCGGTCTCCAGGCGTTCGGCCGAGCTCCTCAAGAACAGGTCGCGGTGAAGGATGACGAAACGGAACCCGAGCCGTCGGAGGGACTCCATACTGTTCGCGTCGGGGAAGCTCGACATCGTCTTCGTGAATGCGGTGAAGGTCGGCGGTACGAACGTGCTGTATCCGTTCGCCATCGGCTGGAAATGAGACGTCGACCAGTAGAGATACAACGCGTTCTTGTGAAGCTCCCAGTTCAGCGGGAGCTCGACGATAGGAGTCGTTCCCGGCTGCGCCGCCAGCCACTCGTAGACGGCCGGAATCTTCGGCGCCTCCGTATAGGGATTCGGTCCACCATAGGACTCGACGAGGGGAAAGAGGCACAGTACGGCGGCGGCGAGAGCCCGGCGCGAGCCTCGCAGCCGCCGCATGAGAAAATCCACCGCCAGTCCCGCGAGGACCGACACCGCCAGCAGCACGAAAATGACGTAGCGCGGCGGCACCCGGAGCCCGGAGATACCGGGAAACCACGCATGGAGCCACCGATACAAACCGTAGCGGGGCCCGAGGCTGGCCCAGCAGGCGAGAGATCCCATGAGCAGGTACAGACCCGCGACTCGTCTCCGGCGGCCGGCTAGAGCCACGGCTACCGCCACCGCTCCGAGAACGACCGCGAGGAGACCGGGAAAGAGCGTCCGCTCATTCGATGGAGGCTCGAGACCGATCGCCTGATGGAGGTGGGAGCCCGAGCGAAGGTAGTCCCGTGGACGTGCCGAGGCCCGCTGCAGACGACGAAGGGGTCTCGCGACGGCCATGTCGCTTCGAAGCCGCATGAGCGGGAGAGCCAGTGGAAGAAAGGCGACACCCGATATCGACACCGCGAGGACGAGGCCGAGGAGACGGCGGGACTTCTTCCACGCTCCGGTGCGCCAGACCTCGTAGGGAACGGCCACGACGAGCACCGTCCACGTGAGGAGCCCGTAGTAGGCGCAGGAAGCGCAGACGAGCCAGAGAAAGACTCCCACGCCCGCGGCGTCGCGCGCGCGGCCCCGCTCGAGATACCGGCTCACGGAAAGAAAGAGAAGGGGAATGAAGCCCGCGGCCTGAAGGTTCACGTGAGCAAGGTGGCTGAGCCGGTACGGATTGAAGGCGAAGATGCTTCCCGCGACTCCGCCAGCGGCTGCGGACTCCGTCAGGTATCTCACGAGCAGGAACGCTCCGAGACCCGAGATGGCGAGCGCCAGTAGCATCGCGATGTTGAGAGTGAGTATCGGGTTCTCGAACGCGTACTGCACCGGAGAGACGAGGAGCGCGATCGCGATCATCGGATCGGTCAGCGCCAGGGTGCCTTTTTCCGGATAGAAGCGGTTGGAGTCGAAGAGGTGGCCGGGATCGGTGGGGAGCTGGTGCGCGACCCAGGCGAGAGCCCAGCTGTCGAGAAGCGGGTCGGCGACGTCGGTGACGGCGTGGCGAAGATCGAGAGCGAGCGGATAAGTAAAGAGGACGGCGCCGAGGAGATAAAGGACGAAGGCGACGGCAGCCTGGCGCATACGCCGCCGCCGGGTCTCGTCCTGTGTCGTCTCGTCCGGGGGAATCGTCATGCCGGGTCACCGGGAATCCTATCGCAGTGGGCGAAGCCCACGTCCATTCATCTGCCCTTCGGCTTTCGGAGAGGTAGAATCCATCGATGGAGAGAGAGCTTCTCACCGGGCGGGTGGAGACGTCCTGGATTCGACTACAACGGCCACATGAACGTGGCCTACTACCACATGGCGTTCGACCGGGCGACGGATCGCTTTCTGGAGGGCATCGGCCTCGGAGAGACCTATCTTCGAAACGAGAACGGCTCGATGTTCGCGCTCGAGGACCACATCACCTATCAGCGGGAGCTCCGCGCGGGCGAGGACTTTCGCATCACCCTTCAACTTCTCGACCTCGACGAGAAGCGGTTGCACTATTTCCTCCGGCTGTACCGTGCCGAAGGTGGGGAGCTGGCGGCGACTTGCGAGCATCTTTCGATCTACGTCGACATGGCGACGCGTCGGTCGGCGCCGATGCCGTCAGGGGCTCGCGAGAAGCTCGAGGCACTTCTCGCCGAGCACGGTAAGCTCGGACGGCCGGAGGAAGCGGGGCGTCCGATTCGGGTCCGGCGCGCGTGAGGAGGCCGCCGTGACGAGGGCGCTCTACTTCTGGAACGCCTGCAATGAAAGATTCGACGCGGGCACGCCGATGAGCTCGAGAGGTCGCTCACGCGCCGGGAAACGAACTGATAGAATCCCGTCGATCCTCTAGCAATGGAGACGCGAACATGAACCTTTCCCGATTTCCGCGACGACGTTACACCGACGGTTTTACGCCCATCGAGAAGATGTCGCGACTTTCCGCCGTGGTGGGAGGACCGACGCTCTACATCAAGCGCGACGATCTTCTGGGCCTCGCCGCCGGCGGCAACAAGACCCGGAAGCTCGAGTTTCTCGTGGCCGACGCCCTGGACAAAGGCGCAGATACGCTCGTCACCTGCGGGGCGGTGCAGTCGAACCACTGTCGCCTCACCCTGGCGGCGGCGGTGAAAGAAGGACTGAAGTGTTTTCTCGTCCTCGAAGAGCGAGTCCCCGGGAGCTATCGTGACGACGCCAGTGGGAACAACCTTCTCTATCGCCTTCTCGGGGTCGACGGGGTCAAGGTCGTTCCCGGCGGATCCGACATGACGAAGGAGATGGAACTGGCGGCGGAGGAGCTTCGCGGGAAGGGCAGAAAACCCTACGTGATTCCCGGGGGAGGGTCCAACCCCATCGGCGCTACGGGCTACGTGGCATGCGCCCAGGAGATCGTCGCCCAGAGCTTCGAGCTCGGAATCCGAATCGATCGCATCGTCGTCGCGAGCGGCAGCTCCGGAACTCACGCGGGTCTGGTGACGGGACTCTTCGGCACCAACGCCTCCATTCCCGTCGTCGGGATCAACGTGAGCCGGCCGAAAGAGCCGCAAGAGGAGCTCGTCTACGGGCTCGTGGAGCGAACGGCGGCCCACCTCGGCGTTCGCGAAAGCGTGCCCCGGGACCAGGTGCTCTGCTTCGGAGACTACGTCGGGCCCGGTTACTCCCGGCCCACTCCGGAAATGGGAGAGGCGGTTCGAACCCTCGCCCGTATCGAAGGCATCCTGCTCGACCCGGTCTACACCGGCAAAACGATGGCGGGACTCCTCGATCTCGCTCGGAAGGGTTTCTTCCGGAAGGAGGAGAACGTGCTCTTCGTCCATACCGGAGGCTCGCCCGCGCTCTACGCCTACATGAAGGACGTGCTCGAGTAGGGAGACGGCAACGAAGAAGAAGCGAGTGGCCAAGAAGAAGGCCAAGCGCGCACCGAAGCCGAGGCACGAGAGGACGAAGAAAGCCCCGAAGCGCTCGTCGCCGGCGTCCTCGACTTCCTATCTCCAGAAGCTCGACCCCCTGCTGCGCCTGGGAGCGTCGCGGGCGAAGCTCGAGAGGCCTTTCGGGGCCTGCTGCGTGCCGTCGAGCGGTCCGAGACGCTGAAGCTTCATTCCCGCGCCTCTGGCGTTTGAGCGCTCGCTCTGCTGCGGGGCGCCGCGGCGAAATCCCGCCACCCGTCCCATGAGGTAGGATACGCGTCCATGTCCATGTCCAAAGCAGCTTTGGCCTCCCCGGAGATTTCGATGGGGTGCTCGATACGCGCGTTCGCCACCGCGATCGCGCTCGCCGCTGCCGCGGGCGGTGTGGCGAGCGCCCACGAGCACACCGCCCCCTGGCTGGACGAATCGAAGCTCGACGGAGGGCTCTACGTCGAGGTTCGACACCCTCGCGTCATCCGCCGGCCGGGAGCCTTCGACGTAACCGTCGTCGTCAACAATCTCTCGGGGCCGGCGGACGTCACCCTCCGCGAGATTCGCTACGTGCTCCCGGGGGCTTTCGAGGCCGTCGTCCACCGCCGTGAAGACGCTCTCGTCAGCCGGCGCGCGGCGTATCGGCAGTACAAGGGCATCGAAGGGGAGCTTCACGAGGCGGCCGAGAAACGGGATCGGGCCGCGGTCGAGCGCCTGTCTTCACGAGGCCAGTCGCTGCTTGGTGTCATCACCAGCGCCACCATACGAGACCGCCACCGCGTGGAGGCGAGCTTCGTTCCCGGGCGGGGATCCACGCTCTCGCTTGGCGTCGAGATCGACGTCGTCGGGCCCTCGGGGCCGCGCACCCTTCGGCGCAACGTCGACATCCTCGTCGCGCCGCCTCTCCCGACGGGGCCGGATGGGTCCTGGTTCGCCGGCGACCAGCACCTCCACACCGCATATTCGATCGACGCCTTCTTCTTGAACGGCACCCGCGAGGGCGTCGCCGGCTACGCCCACGTCGCCCGGACGGTGGGCCTCGACTGGATCATCGTCTCCGACCACACCAACGTCGGGCTCCTCGTCTGGTACAAGCCCGTCCTTTTCCGGCTGGGCGAGATCGAGGCGAAGCGGGTCCGAAACGCGGAAGACTACCTCGTGCTCCAGGGGCAGGAGATGGGGGTCGGCGCGAACGGTCCATTCGGCGAGCCGGCGCACGTTCTCGCGTACCCGCGCGAGGCGGATTCGATGGGCTTTCTACCGAACCCTTGCTCCGGACTCATCTTCAACCACGTGAATTGCGAGGCGGAGTCCATCGTTCTCGAGCGCATCAACGACAACGGAGGCATCGCTTTCATCGCCCACCCGTTCGACTCTTTCCCGCTCTCCTTCGCGCCCTGGAACGTCAGAGAGCGACGCCGTCGGCTGGGCCGGTCTCGAGGTCTTCAACTCCAGCAGCGGGTCGTTCGGCGAAGACGATGGCAAGAGCGTGGACTGGTGGCACCAGCTGCTGAACGAGATCGACGCCCCCCGGGACGGCGAGCTCGCCGACCGGCCGGGTTTTCCCACGCGTTTCCCCGTGGGACTCGGCAACAGCGACGCCCACGAGCCGAGCGGCATCGGGAGCACCTTTACCTATTGCCGCATGCCGCAGGTCACTCGAGGCTTCGGTAGAATCCCCCGCGAGGACTTGATGGACGCCTTCGTGCGGGGTCGGTGCGTTGCCTCCAACGGGCCGCTCGTGTACGGCGAGGTGAATGGCGCCGGGACGGGTGAGGTCGCCGTGGTGCCGCCGGGCGACAACCGTCTCTCGGTCACGCTCCAGACGACGTCGGAGCTCGGACCCGTGGCCGAGTACGAGCTGTTCGTTTCCGTCGACGGCGTGCTGCGCCAGAAGGTTCCGCTCGCGGGCATGCCCGGATTCGAAGCGACCCTCGCGCTCGACAACCTGCTCGCGCCGCCGGACAAGTTCGTGACGCTCGAGGCACGAAGGACGACGAGCGGTTACATCGCCATCGCCAACCCCATCTGGCTCGAGTTTCCGGAGAGCCCGGAGAGTAAAGCTCCATGAGGCATGGGCGAAGCGGTGCCGTCGGCCGAGGTGAGTGCTCGAGCGCGCCCTAGCCTGGAGTGCGATTCATCGCCGGCGGACGAACGCCGCGCCCAGACCGAGCCCCAGGAGGGCGAGCGTCGTGGGCTCGGGTACGGCTCGCGCCGCGCCGCACGAAGACTCCCTCGTTTCCGCCGAAGGTGACGTCGATCGCGACCTGCCCCTCGGGTGTGATCTGGTACTCCCGGTAGCGCCAGGGACGGGACGGTTGGTTCTCGTCGAGCTGAAACGCGTTCTCCAGATCGTCGTGCAGAAAGATTCCCTTCAGATCTTCCGCGGCGTCGATCCCGACGTCGATGGGCTGCAGGAGCCCGCCTTCGCCAGGATGCCACTCCGCCGTCGCATGCGCCCTTTCGACCGTCGCGTACCCGAGCGCGAGAGATACGAAGTCAGCGGCGGTAACCGAACGGGTCCGATGAGAAAGGTTTGCCTGGTCGGTGAAGTGAAGCTCCCCCATCACCTCGGAGCCCGGGTCGCAGTCGCCCGACAGGCAGACTCCTGAAAAATCGAAAATCACGTCGGCCTCCGAGCGCGGCGCGGCTAGAAAGAGAAAGAAGAACAGAGCGACGCCCCGAACGGAGATCCAGGCCGCTGTCGGCATCGTTTGCCTCCAATGACTCGTTGGGGGGGAGGCGTGAATTCTAACCGAAGAGCGGGTTGCGCATACTACTCGGAGCGAAGCGCGACCGCGGGATCGACGGCGAGCGCCTTTCGCGCCGGGACATAGCCCGCGAGCAGTGAGACCGAGCTCAATACGAAAGCGAGGGCGACGAACGTGAGGAGGTCGAGGCGCACGACGCCGAAGAGGTTGGCTGCCATCAGGCGACCGGCGGCGAGAGCCAGAACGAGTCCGATCGCGACGCCGATCCCGGTGATCCGCATCACCTGACCTACCGTCAGGCGGAGCACGTCGGCACGATCGGCGCCGAGCGCGACGCGAACGCCGATCTCGTGCGTGCGGCGGCTCACCGCATAGGCCATGAGCCCGTAGATACCGACCGCCGCGAGAACGAGGGCGATGAAACCGAGGACTCCCATGACGATGGCGGCGTATTTCAGACCGAGCAGCCGGTCGGACAGCATTTGACGCTGGGTCTGGACGTTGAAGATGGGTTGATCGGGGTCGGCGCGGAGCACCTGGGCGCGCACGGCTGCGGTGATCGCCTCGGGCTTTCCCGCGGTGCGGACCGCGAGCCGCATTCCGAGTCGCGGCTGTTGCTCCATGGGTACGTAGAACGTCGGCTGCGGCACCCGTAGAAACCAGTCTTGGAGCACGTCGCTTCCGATGCCGACGACGGTAAGCCAGGGCGAATCGTCCTCGCCGGCGCGAAATCGTTTGCCAATCGGGTCCTCGCCGGGCCACATGTGATCCGCGAATTTCCGGCTCACGATCGCCACCCTGGCGGTGTCTTCGCGGTCGCCGCTTCCAAAGGCTCTACCGCCCAACAGCGGAATCCGCATGGTCTCGAAGTAGCCCGGGGTGATGACGCGAAAGTCGGCGGAAGGACGCTCCGACGTCGCGGCGATGGGTCGCCCCTCGATGTCGATGGACCGCGAGGTGTTGCTACCGCTCGAGGGAAGAACGTTGGACCAATCGGCGGACAAGACTCCCGAAGTGGCTCTTACTCCCTGGAGAACGGTGCGATAGAAGTCCCGCCGCCTCTCCTCGTCTTTGTATTTTCTCTCGGGAAGCGAGATCTCGAACGTCATCAGGCCGGCGGGATCGTATCCCTGGTCGGCTTGAGCGAGGCGCAACGTGCCGCGAACGGAGAGTCCCGAGGCGACGAGGAGCATGAGGGCGAGAGCGACCTCTCCCACGACGAGCAGGCTTCGCCCGCGCTGGCGTTGGCCGCTCGCGGAGTTCGCGCGCCCACCTTCTTTCAAGGCGTCGGTGAGATTGGAGCGCGAGGCGCGGAGCGCGGGGACGAGTCCGAAGACGAGAATGGTGGCGATGCTCACCGCCGCTGTGAATCCGATGACGCGAAGGTCGAGGTCGATCTGGCGCCAGCCGACGACGAATCTCTGGATGTGCGCCGGCATCCCGCCTCGCAGCAACGTGATTCCGATCCAGGCGATGGGTATCGCGAGGCTCGCCCCCAGGACGGAAAGGACGAGGTTCTCGGTGAGCAGCTGGCGAACGATGCGAAAGCGGCGCGCGCCCAGGGCCTGCTGGAGCGAGAGCTCTTTCTGGCGGTCCGAGCCTCGAGCGAGCACGAGGTTGGCCACGTTGACGCAGGCGATGAGCAGTACGAATAGGGTCGTGGCCTGCCAGACGGCGAGAAACGCCGGGACGCCGACGTCGACCACGGCTCGACTCAAGGACTGGACGCGAATCCCGCGACCTTGGTTCTCGATGGGATGCTCTTTTTCGAGCCGGTGCGCGACGAGATCGAGCTCCGCTTGCGCGTCCTCGGTCCTCTTTCCGGGACGAAGTCGACCGATGACGTCGAGATAGCGGTGGTCGCGAAGAGCTGCGGTCTCGGCATCGAGCCACAGGGGAGCCCAGAGATCCGAGCCGTTGGGATAATCGAAGCCCTTTCGCGCCACTCCCACGACGTCGTATTGGTCTCCGTCCAGAACGATCGTGCTCCCCACGATCTTCGGATCGGCGCCGAAGCGTCGGGTGAAGAGCTGATAGCTGATGACGACGCTCTTCGCCCCGAAGTGCTCGCGGTCGGCGGCAAGCGTTCGCCCGTAGGCCGGTTCCACCCCGAGAGCGGCGAGGAAACCGGGTGTGACGAATGTACCCTGGAGCCGTTCCGGCTCTCCTCGTCCCGTAAGGTTCACGTCCCACCAATCCATGGCGACGAGCTCGTCGAGCATCGTCGACTGGGCTTTCCAATCGAGGAAGTTGGCGGGCGCGACCGAGTCACGATCCACTCCGAGCTTGGGCACGGTATCCCAGAGCATCACGAGGTGATTGATGTCGGGAATGGGAAAGGGACGGAGGAGCAGCGCGTCGACCATCGAAAAGACGGCGGAGTTCGCGCCGATACCGAGCGCGAGGGTCGCTACGACGATGGCGGTGTAGGCGGGTGCACCATAGAGTCCGCGCACCGCGAACTTCAGAATCGCGAAGGAAGCTTCTCATCGAAGGGTCTCCTTGAGACGAACGTTTCTCGCCGCGTCGGCGCAATCCGAGCCGGGCCGCGATTCGAAGGCTTTCGACGCCGTACCAGAGACGGGCGAGCGAGGGGCGGGCTCGGGCCATCTCGGCGAACTCTTCGGAGAGATCCCCTAGGATGGCTTCTCTCGCACCGACGCGGGAAAGAGCCCGTGCGAGCAACGACTCCCATCGCGCGGGAGGCTTTGGAGTGTTGGAGGGCTGGCTCACGAGAGTTTGCCGAGAACCGACTCGAGCCCCTGCCACAGCCGGACGATGGCTTCACCGGAGCCCTTGAGCGCCCTCACCCCCGAGGGCGTGACCTTGTAGAAGCGCTTGGGGCGACCGCCCCGCGCGGCCGTCGGCGTTCCCAGGCGGGACGAAAGACACCCCTTCTCTTCCAGCCGTTCGAGGACGGTGTAGAGGGCCCCTCGGGCTACGCGTTTTCCGCTTCGGGCCTCGATTTCCCGGCGAATACTGACCGCGTATGCCTCATCCCCGAGACGAAGCGTCGCCAACAAAACCATTTGCTCCAACCCACCGATCATGGCGCTCCTTGAAACGGAAACGGTTTGGAAAAGGTTCACATTGTAGGCAAAAAAAGCAAGCGAGAAAAAGGCAGAGGAGCGTGCTAAGTTGCGGCGCATGGCGGGACGTGTGGGGTTGCTCATCGCGGTGGTGTCGGGCTTGCTCTCGGCGGTCGCGGCGGAATCGTCGGAGCGTCCGCTCTCGGACGCATTGAAGGATCCAGCCGTGGTCAGGGCGCTCGACGATCTGACCGCCCACCGAGGCGAGACGGCGGAGAGCCTGCGTCAGATGGGGGCCATTCGTTCTCCCTCCGGTGAGGAGCAGGAACGTGCCCGGTGGGTAGCGGAACGCATGCGAGCCCTCGGGCTTTCCGACGTCCGCGTCGATTCGGGTCCCAACGCCGTCGGCGTCGTTCCCGGGACGTCGGGAAAGGCGCTCGTGTTCGTTTCTACCCTGGACGACCTGGCGACCGTTGCGGAGAATCAACAGACGAGCGGGCCTCCGCAAATCGAAGGCGACCGGGTCGTCGGTCCGGGAACGAATACCTCCTCCACGACGGCGGCGATGCTCGCGGCCGCGGCGGCGCTCGTCTCGTCCGGTCTCGTTCCCGAGCACGACCTCGTCTTTGCCGCGGTGGCCCAGGAGGAGACCGGTCTCGTGGGGATGAAGAAGCTCTACGAGGAGCTCGGGAATCGTGCCCTCGGCTACGTCGACGTGCTCGGCGACGGACGGCGCATCGCCTACGGAGCCATCGTCATCCACTGGTGGAAGGTGTTGGGGGAGGGCCCCGCCGGGCACACGCTCGGGGGCGGCCTTCCCAACGTGAACCAGGGCCTCGCCCGAGCCATCAATCGCATCTTCGCTCTTCCACAGCCGGAACGTGAGAAAGATCGAAGAACGGTTCTCAACATTGCCATGGTGCGGAGCGGGGCGGTCTTCAACCACAAACCCGAGAGCGGGTGGTTCTCGCTCGACCTTCGCTCACTGGACGCGTCGACCGTGGAGCAGATGGAAGAGGGTGCCCGAGGAGATCCTGACGGCAGTTGGTGAGGAGACCGGAATCCGGCTCCGGATGGAACCGTTCCAGCTAACTCCTGGAGGCCAGCTTCCGGGCGCGCGCGATTCGGTTCTCGTGCGTGCTTCGGAGGAGATCGCCCGTCATCTGGGCTTCGACCCCGCGCTCAATGATGCCGGCTCTTCGAACATGAACGTCGCGATCGCGGGAGGCACGCCGGCCATCGGACTCGGGGGCGAGCGCGGAGGAGGGCGGGGCACGCCGGAGGAGTGGGCCTCGATTCCGGCGATGATGGACAGCGCACGGCACGTCCTCCTCCTCGCCGCCACCGTGGGCGGAGCGAGGGGCGCGGGGAAGTAGATCTCCTCACACGATCCCGGCGCTCGTCCAGCCTTCGAGCGATCGCTCGAAGCGTTCGAGCTCGCGGCTCCACTTTTTTCGGTCCCAGCCGAGCTCGTTTCGGACGAGCTTGCGCAGGCGCGGAGCGAGTGCTCGTGCCTGTTCGGGGCTCCACATGCCGAGACGCACGCGGCGGAGAAGAAGATCGTCGAGTCCGAGGACCGCGCCGAATCGCAGGTGCGCGCGGAGCTCCGCCACGGTGACGTCCGTCTCCAGCAGGGGATGGAGCTCGCGCGAGCCGCGAGCGAGCGAGAGAGCCCAAAAAGCCGTTCCTCTCAGGCGCCGCGCCATTCCAACAGCGACCGCGCGGCCGACGTCACGGCTCTCCATCAGCCGATCGGCGAGATCGACGGGAGCCGCTCCCGCAAGGGGCGTTCCCTCGGTCAGGCAGGGAAAGACGGTTCCGGCTCGTTCCTGGGGTAGAAGCGCGACGACGCGATCCACAACTTGCTCCGCGGTAGCCCGCCAGGTGGTGAGCTTCCCGCCTGCCACCGATAGCATCCCGTCTTCTTCCCAGATCTCCTCCTCGCGGCTGGCCTCGGAGGGAGTTTCGGCAGCGGTGTCGAGAATGGGTCTCAACCCCGCGAAGGTACCGGTGATGTCGGACGCGACGATCGACGAGCCAGGAAAGTTGGACGTCACGGCGCGAAGAAGGTAGGAGACTTCCTCTCCTGTCGGCCGCGGGTCGTCGAGGGCGCCGTCGTGATAGAGGTCTGTCGTCCCGACGAGAATGCCTTCTGGATGAGGAATCAAGAAGACCGGCCGAGCGTCGTCTGGAGAGGGGACAGCGATGGCAGCGTCGAGAGCGATCTTCGTCCGAGGCAAGACGACGTGGCTTCCGCGGGAGGGCCGGACCCGTCGGCCGCCAATCCCGAAGCGATCGCGCAGCTCGTCGACCCAGACCCCGGTTGCGTTGACGACGACGCGGGCGCGGGCCTGATGGACCCGGCCGCTCTCGACGTCTCGAAAGGAGACACCGCCGATCCTGCCGTCGAGCGCTCGGACGGGCTCGAGCGCCTCGGCGCGGGACAGGACGAGACCGCCGTGGGAGAAACCGGTCGCGACAATCGCGAGAGTGAGCGCGGCGTCATCGGCCACGGCATCGGTATAGGAGAGCGCCCGGTCGAGGCGGCTCACGTCGAGCGACGGCGCCAGGCGACTCACTTCCTCGGGCTCGAGGTGCGCATGTCGCTCGGGTCGCTCGGTCAGCCGGTCGTACATCCAGAGGCCCAGGTCCACCGTCCATCCCGGGACCTGGTCGTCCTCGCGGGCAGGATAGAGGAAGCGGATGGGCCGAACGAGGTCGGGGTCGAGAGCGAGCATCCGGTCGCGCTCGGCGCAGGCGAGCCGTGTGATTCCAAATTGCATCTGCTTCAGATACCGCAGACCTCCGTGAATGAGCTTCGACGAGCGCGACGACGTTCCCGAAGCGATGTCGCCCTTGTCGAGGAGAAGGGCCCGAAGGCCGCGGAGAGACGCATCCATCAGGATGCCGGCGCCGTTGACACCCCCGCCGATGATGAGAAGATCGAGACTCCCGTCGAGTCGCGAAAGGGCCTGGCGTCGCCACTCGGGTGGAAACATGGAATCAGAGCTCGAGCCAATCGGTCGGGTCGAGCAGCGCGTGCGGGTTGAGGATGCCGCTCGGATCCAGTGCCGCCGCCGCCCGCTCGACGAGTCGCACGCCGTCGGCGCCGACCTCTCTCGGGTACCAGGGCGCATGCCAGCTTCCGACGCCGTGGTGATGGCTCAGCGTGCCGCCGCCCGAAACGACGGCTTCGGTCGCGCGTCGCTTGATCGTCGCCCAACGCGCGGTTGCCTCGTCTGGATCCCGAGGACAGCGGAAGAACGACGTGAAGTACAGAGACGCTCCGTCCCGGTACGGATGAGATACGTGGCACAGAACGAGGACGCGCTCGTCGTCCACGGCGAGAGACTCCTCGATGGCGATGCGGATGTCTCGGGAAAGCTCTGCCAGTCGGGACCAGGGTGCCGCGGTCTCCAGAGTATCGGTGGCGTAGCCGGCGTCGAGAAGGGAGTCTCTTAAATAAGGATGGCGAAAACGATCGGCGGCCCACTTCTCTCCTGGCGATTCTCCCAGACTCACCGCGTTTCGGCTGCGCAGGATCTCTGACGCCTCGCCTAGAGCTCCATCGACTTCGAGCTCGTCTCCGGTCGCCCCGAGCAGCACCATGCAGGACTTCTCGGTGACTCCCCGAAGCGACAGGAGTCGGCGCAGGACCCGGTCGACGGGACGGTCTTTGCGCAGACCGAGAGCGAGGGCTACTTCCGTCTCGGTCCCGTCCGAAAGTCGCAGCAGGTCGAGAGGGATACCTGCCTTCAGGATGTCCCGGCCCGCGGTGAGGCCTTCTTCCCAGGAAGCAACGAGCGTTCCGGTCACGACCAGCCGCTCGGGCTTGGGACGCACTCGTACCGTCGCGCGGGTGACGATTCCGAGTCGGCCTTCGCTCCCGAGAACGAACTGACGCAGATTCGGGGCCCGCCGCCGATGACGGAAACGAGGGGAGCCGGAGTCTTCCCGCGGGAGCGACGAGCACGAGACCCGCGACGAGCCTCTCGATGCCTCCGTAGCCGAGGGACTCTTGTCCCGACGCGCGGGTGACAATCCATCCTCCGAGCGTCGAAAGCTCGAACGACTGGGGGAAATGTCCGAGCGTCAACCCTTGCGCGCCCAGGGCGCTCTCGACGTCGGGTCCGGTCGTCCCCGCACCGAACGTCGCCAAGCCCGATTCGCCATCGAGGTCAAGGAGCCCCGTGAGCCTTTCGAGCTCGAGGCTCACCACCGGTGGGTCGCCGGGCACGACGTTGACTCCTCCCGTCACCGATGTGCCGCCGCCCCAGGGAATGACACGCAGTCCGGCCGCTGCCGACGCCTGGAGGACGGCTTCGAGCTCGTCCTCGCTCACCGGTCGAACGACGGCGTCGGGAAGGGCGGGAACGGTTCCGGTGCGAATCCGAACGAGGTCGGTGAGCCCGCGGCCCCTCGCGTGGCGAAGTCGATCGAGATCGTCCGTCGACGTCTCGGCGAAGAGCTCCGGAAGCGGCCGCCGTCCGGGAGCGCGGTAACGAGAAAGGTCCGCTCGAGGAAGTGGGGACGAATCCCCCAGACGCTCCGCGAGAAGCGCCAGGAGCGGAGCCGGGGCGGGGAAGTAAACGTCTTCGAAACCCCAACCGTCGACTCTCTTTCGCCTGGACTCCATTCGCTCGCTCCAGCTCGGTGCAGTATATTCTCCAGCCGATGAAAGGAGAGACCCAGACCATGACCCACCGACTCGGCGTCCTCTTCGGGCTCACGCTTCTTTGTAGTTGCGCTCCTCCAGGCGACGCACCCAGGAGCGAATCTCCGGTCGCCGACTATCTCGACTTTAGAACGCCCGGCGAGCCGCAGACGGGAGGAGTCCGGATGATCCCGCTCAAAGAGGGCTTCCACGTGTGGACGAAGCAGTTCGGCAACAGTCCGATGAAAGTGCTCCTGCTCCACGGCGGGCCCGCCGCCACCCACGAGTACATGGAGGCATTCGAGAGCTTCTTCCCGAAGGCCAAAATAGAGTTCTTCGAGTACGACCAGCTCGGATCGGACTACTCCGATCAGCCGGACGACATGAGCCTCTGGAACGTGGACCGTTTCGTCGAGGAGGTCGAGCAGGTCCGAACCGCGCTCGGGCTCGACAAAGACAACTTCTACCTTCTCGGTCATTCCTGGGGCGGGATTCTCGCGATGGAGTACGCGCTGAAGCATCAGGACCATCTCAAGGGTCTCATCATCGCCGACATGACCGCGGACTTCGACCGGTACGCGGCCTATAACGCCAAGCTGCGTGCCGAGCTTCCGCAAGACGTCCTCGCCAAGCTCGCCGAGTATGAGTCCAAGGGTGCCTACCACAATCCGGAATACGAACAGATGGTCTTCAACCAGTACTACGCGAAGCACATCCTTCGGATGCCGGAGTGGCCCGAGCCGGTGATGCAATCGTTCAAGCACCTCAACCAGAAGGTGTACGAGTACATGCAGGGCCCGAGCGAGTTCGTGCCGGGAGGAATATTGAAAGGCTGGACCGCATGGGACCGTCTCAAAAATCTGCGGGTCCCGACGTTGACCGTCGGCGCGACCTACGACACGATGAATCCCAAGGACATGGAGGAGATGTCGAAGCTCGTGCAACACGGGCGTTTCCTCCTCTGCCCCAACGGGAGCCACATGTCGATGTGGGACGACCAGGAAGTCTTCATGAAGGGCGTGATCCAGTTCATCGAGGACGTCCAGGGCGGGAAGTTCCCCTGAGGGGCATCGAAAGAGAAATCAGGGACAGGCACTCTTTTCTACGCGGCCTCACCGGGAGAAAGTCGTGCCTGTCCCTAATTTCCCTAGTTTCCTCGGCGCCAGAGGCTGCGGGCGGTCACGACGCGATGCTCTTCCATGTTGCGCACCGAGTTCTCAATCTTCTCCACGACGTCGGCGATGACGATGACGTCGCGGCCGAGGGTGCCGGAGTCCTCGGGGGATTGAGAGGTAGTGCGTCTTTTCCGCGCGCGCTCGAGGGTCTCCCGCGTGGTGTTCTCCCAGACTTCCTCGTGCAGGCCGGCGGCGGTGAGCATACGACGGGACTCGTCGAGAGTGGAGAGGAAATTGAGGGTCGCATTCGGCGCCCAGAACGTCGGATAACGGATTTCGCCACGAGCGCCCGCGAACGCCGCCTGCAGGGCGAAGATACCGTTCGGCCGTAGCACCCTCCAGATCTCGCGGAACAGGCTTTCTTTGTCCCCGATGTTCATGATTGCGTTCTGGGACCAGACGACGTCGAACGCGCGGTCGCGATAGGGCAATCGAAGCGCGTCGCCTTGCTGAAAGGCAACTTGACTCGAGAGGTGAACGAGTGCCGTCAGCATGTGCGCTGCCCGGCAGAACTCGCCGGTGAGATCGATACCGACGACCCGACAGCCGAATTCCGCGGCAAGGGTTCGGGCCGGACCGCCGATGCCACTGCCGACGTCCAGGATTCTCATCCCGGCACGAATCTCGGCGAGCCAAGCCAGCTCCCGCGTCGAAGGACGTCCTCCGGTATGGAACTCGTCGAAACCCGAAAGATCGTCGCGCGATAAATGGCGGAGATCCTTCCCCGCATCGCGCAGGCGATCCAGGATCCGTGTGGACAGTCCGAGACCGCCGTAGTGGGTGTCGACGGCTCGGTCGTAGTCGGACACGTTTCGCCTCGCGGTGCTATTTTCGCTCCAAGCGGGTCGCCAGCGCACGTGACGAAGCGTGCTCGGCGTTCGTACGCCAAAGTGAAATGACCTGCCACCCCGCCGTCACATCATTGCCGGCTCATCGGGCATGGGATACGATGCCGCGCTGGAATTCGTCTTCCACATGGGCGTTGGGGTGCCGCAGGTTGAACCTCGCGCGGAAGCCGAACGACGATGATCCTGCCGAATGAGCCTACGACAGCTCGGTTACTGGGTTCGAAGAGCGAAAGCTCGGCTCAAAGGCTGGTCTCCCGAATCGGATCGCGAATATCATGACTCGATATTCGCCGAAGCGCGTTACGACCCCTTCAGCGATTCCTATCCCGGGAACATCACCATCCGGCGTTTCGCCGATCTCGTTTCTGCCCACGTGGCCGGCGCCGGCAGAGTCCTCGATCTTGGCTGCGGCACGGGTGAGATCACCTGCCAGCTCGGCCGGCTCCATTCGGAGGTGCGCTTCGAGGGCATCGACCATAGCGAAGCGGCCATCGAGCGAGCGCGAGCCAACGCGGCGCGGCTCGATCTCCGGAACGTTTCTTTCCGGACCGCCGACGTGGAACGATTCGAGCCCGAAGATTCCGTCGATCTGGTGATGATGCTGGACGCGTTTCACCATCTCGTCGACCCGGGACGATTCATCCGGCGCCTGGGCACATTCACGCGAGCCTTCGTCCTGATCGAGCCCCACGGCGACTGGAAGGGTGCGTGGAAACGAGAGGTGGACTTCGACTGGTTGGTGCAAGACCTCGAGAACATACGCGCTCGTATCGCTCGCGCCACGGGAGAGCCCGAGTCGATGCCCGCCGCTCCTCCGCCTGGCGACGGGGAGCGGGGAGAGCCCGTCGAGCACCGCTACACGATGGAGGACTTTCGGCGGTTCTTCGCGGGTTACGGACTCCAGGTACGAGGCACGATCTCCGGAATCGAGACTTATCCTCCGAGCCCGGAGCTCGAAAGCCGGAGCCGCGAGCGGTTCGGTCGGCTCGGCTACGAGCTCTATGCGGAGATTGACGAAATGCTGCGGGCACGGGACCTCGACCTCTTCGCCAAGCACCTCGTCATCTATGCCGATCGGGGAGCGGCGGACAATCTACGCTCTCGGCCGGAAGAACCGGGGAACGTCCCGTGGGTGACGGATATTCGAGGACCGTACGACGTCCGGTGGCTGAGCTACGACGGACCGCGCGAGGCGTCCGTGAGTCGGGAGTTCCTGGCTCAAGTGCGGCTGCGAAACGCGAGCTTTCGGCCCTGGTCGAGTGACGACCCCGACCGACCCGACTATCTCAGTTATCACTGGCTGAATCGGGACGGCAGCTTCGTGGAGTTCGATGGTCCGAGGACACCGATACGGGCGTCGGCCGGCGCCGAGGTCGAGCTCAGCGTTCAGGTGAGGGCGCCCGCCGAGCCTGGCCGATACGTATTGGCTCTGGACCTCGTCCAGGAGTCCAGAACGTGGTTCAGCGGGGCTGGCAGCCCCTGCCTGCGCATCCCGTTCCGAGCCCGGAAATCGCGGTAGGAGCTCCGAGAACGAGAACGCGATAGACCCGTCGGGCGTGGAACTGAGCTATCGGGAGTACTGGAGCTCTTTCGACTTCTGTTCTTCGGGGCTGAGACTCGACGTGCTCTTGACGACCAGCGTCCCCGTCCCCTCGTTGGTGAAGACTTCCAGAAGGATTCCGTCGGGCTCGTTGAAGGAGATGATGTGGACCCGACCGACGCCGCCGTTCAACGCGGACTCGATGGAGGCGGCTTTGGGCATCATCCCGTCGGAGAGGCTTCCCTGCTGCTTGAGCCGTTTCAGCCCCTCGACGTCGGTGTAGGAGACGACCGACTGTGGATTCGCGGGATCCTCGAGGATCCCGGAAGCGCCGGTGGCCAGAATCAACTTCTCCGCCTTCATCGCTACCGCTATTGCCGAGGCCACGGTGTCGGCGTTGATGTTTAGCAGCGTCCCCGAGCCGTCGGCGGAGATCGGGCTCACGACCGGCATGAGCCCGTGCTGAATCTGTTTTTCGAGAACGTCGGTGTCGACCTCCATGATGTCTCCCACGAACCCGAAGTCCACCGGCTCGGGCTGGTCCTGCATCATGACCGGAGGGCGCTTCCTCGCTTTGATGAGTCCAGCGTCGACGCCACTCACGCCCACGGCGGGAACCTGCAGGTCGCGACAGATGGCGAGAATCCTCGTGTTGATGAGACCGTTCAGGACCATGGTCGTCACCTCGAGGGATTTCTCGCTCGTCACCCGTCGTCCCTGGATCATCTGGGTATCGATTCCGAGCGCTTTCGCGAGCTCCGTCGATTGAGGGCCGCCTCCATGGACGAACACGACGCGGATTCCGAGCTGGTGCAGCACCGCGACCTGCTCCATGAGAGCCCGGGTCTTCTCCTGACTCGCGAAGACCGCGCCTCCCGCTTTGAGGACGAAGGTCTTGCCCTTGTACATGCGAATGTACGGCGCCGCCATTTTCAGCGCGGACACGACGATGGCCCTTTCCGACGTTGCCATGTTGCATTCACTCCTTGGACGAGCCCGACGAGCCCGACGAGCCCGACGAGCCCGACGAGTTTGGTCCCAACATCTCGTACAGCACCGCCATCTGCGCGAAGAGGCGGTTTCTCGCTTGCCTCAGGACGATGCTCCGGGGCCCGTCAAGGACTTCATCGGTGACCACCACGTTGCGCCGCACCGGGAGGCAGTGCATGAAGCGGCAGTCCGGCGCCGCCGTCTCGAACCAGTCGGGGTCTACACACCAGCCCGCGAGCTCCCGCCTCAACGTAGCGTCTCCATCGGCATCACCGTAAAACCGGGTCGACGACCACGATTTCGCGTAGATCACGTGAGCACCCGCGAGCGCCTCCGTCCAATCGCCCGTCTCTCGGACCGAGCCTCCCGATCGCGAAGCGGCTCGTCGCGCCCGATCCATCACCAGGGCGGGAAGCTCGAACCCCTCGGGACGTAGAACGGTGACGTCCATGCCGCGCATCGCCGCCATCTGGAGAGTCGACGCGGGAACGGCGAGTGGGAGGGCCTTGGGATGATTCGCCCAGGTGAGAACGAGCTTTCCCCCGTTTCTGGGAATCGAGAGCTCGTCCATTGTCTTCCAGTCGGCGAGGCTCTGGCAGGGATGCCGAATGGCGGACTCCATATTGATGACGGGCACGGCGGAGAGCGAAGCGAGGGCCTCGTAGTCGCGATCGTGCAGATCGTCGTCGAGAGACGTTCTGGGCGCGAAGGCTCGAATTCCGAGCGCGTCGCCATAAGAGGCGATGACTGGAATCGCCTCCCGCACGTGCTCCGCGAAGGCACCGTCCATGACCACTCCCGTTCGAGTCTCGAGAGGGTGGATTCCGAGCTGTGGAGAGGCGATGAACGAGCCTCCTCCCAAACGCAGCATCGCCGATTGAAACGAGGTCATGGTTCGAAGCGACGGGCTGAGGAAGAGCAGGGCCAGAACCTTGCCTTCGAGCGCCCTCGGCTCCGGCTTTCGTTCCAGCCTTCGGGAGAGATCGAGAAGCTCTTCCACCTCCCGCGGCTCGAGGTCGGCGACATCGTCGAAGGATTGCATCGCGTTCGTCACGCTCGGCCTCAGATCCCCTCGAGCGCGCGGGAGAGGATGCCCACGTGCTCTTCCTCGAGAATCAGCGGCGGAAGGAGTCGTACCACGTTGGGATCGGAGCTGGTGCCGACGAGAATGTTCTGCTTCAGCAGCGAGTCACGCACGTCCGCCGCGGGACGGTTGCACCGGAGACCGAGTAGGAAGCCGGCTCCCTGAATCGACTCCACCGGGCCGACCCGGCAGGTCGACTGGATGATCTCCGAGACGTTCCGCACGTTCTCGAGAAGGCCCTCGGTCTCGATGACGTCGATGACGGTCTCGACGAGTGCGCAGGCCATGGGACCGCCTCCGAAGGTCGTCCCCAGGCTCCCCTTCGTGGCGTAGTGCGCGACGTGGTCGTTGGCGAGCACCACCCCCACGGGAAAACCCGCGGCGAGTGCCTTGGCCGTGGTCAGGATGTCCGGAAGGATCCCGAGCTTGTCGGCGGCGAAGCCGTAGCCCGAACGGCCGACACCCGATTGCACCTCGTCGAAGATCAGCACAGACCCCGTCTCGTCGGTCCGCGTTCGAGCTGCTTCCAGGAACTCCGTTTCGAGCTCGACCGCACCCGCCATTCCCTGGATGGGCTCGATGATGACGGCGGCCGTGGTTTCGTCGATGGCGTCCGTCAATTGCTCGACATCGTTCCGACGAACGAACGTCACGGGGAAGGGTGTCTGGGGAAAGGCGTACCACTTTTCCGAGCCCCAGGTGACGGCGGAAGCGGCCGCCGTTCTTCCGTGAAACGCCTGCTCGACGGCGACCACCTTTTCGCGTGTTTTAGCGCTCTTCGAGTGATTCGCGACAAAAAACGCGAGCCGCAGGGCGTTCTCGTTCGCCTCGGCGCCGCTGTTCACGAAAAAGACGCGGTCGAGCCCCTGCGGCGCGAAACGAGCGAGACGAGCCGCCGCGCGTGCGCGAACCTCGAGCGCCACCGCGTTGGTCTGAAACGTCATCGTCTCGGCCTGACGCTGAAGGGCCTCGAGGACACGAGGGTGCGCGTAACCGAGCGCGGCGACGGCGTGGCCTCCGTACAGATCGAGGATCTTGCTTCCATCTTCCGTTCGCAGAAAGACCCCGGAGGCGGAAACGAGCTCCAGGGGGAGCTGTGCGTAGACCTGCAGAAGATGAGTGGACTCGGACTCGATGGCGGAAGGGCGCATGGGTGGATTCTAGATCCAACCGGGACCGGGGTGGGTAAGGCCGGCGGACTCGGGAAGGTCGAGGAGGCGATTCATCCACTGCACCGCGCCTCCGGCGGCGCCTTTCACCAGGTTGTCGATGACGGAGAGTACGGCGACGGTCTCTCCGTCGGAAGCCGTCCCGAGGTGAGCGAAGTTGCTTCCGACGACGTCCTTCACCCGGGGCGTCCCGGGGACGATGCGCACGAAGGGCGACGATCGATAAAACTGTGCGAGCTCGCCGCGAACGGTCTCGGCGTCGAGAGGCGTGCGCAGCCTGGCCTGCACCGTGGCATGGATGCCGCGCGCGAAAGGTCCGGAGTGGGGCACGAAGTGAATCGTGGGCCGAGCTCCCGCGGCCTGCTCCGCGAGAGAGACCATCTCCGGGAGATGCCGGTGGCCGAGCGGCTGGTAGGCGAAGAGGTTGCTGTGGCGCTCGGGATGGTGGGTCGTCGGTTTGGGCTCGCGGCCCAATCCGGTGCTCCCGGTAATTCCCGAGACGAACACTTCCGGATGAATCATGCCGAGCTTCAAGAGCGGCACGACGGCGAGAACGACGGCGGTGGTGAAACAGCCCGGCTGCGCCGCGTGTCGCGCGTCCTTCCACTTCGTGACGTGCTCGGGGACACCGCAGACGAACTGCGAGAGAAGGGAAGGGGCGCCGTGCTCCTTTCCGTAAACCGACCGATACTCGGCGGCGTCGCGATAGCGAAAATCCGCCGACATGTCGACGACGCGAACCTCGACGCCCTTCTTCTCCGCGGACTCGACGAGCGTTCCCACCAGCCCCGCGGAAACTCCGTGACTCGCCGCGGAAAAGACCGCGAGCTTGCCTCGAGAAGCTTCGAGAATCGCCGGGATCTCTTCGGGAGAGCGGAACCGAAGGTCGAAGCTCGACTGGAGATAGGGGAAGAGACTCTCGATGGTCGAGTCGGCCCTGCTCTCGGAGACGGCGGCGATGAGCTTCAAGCTCGGGTGGCCGTGAATCAAGCGAAGGCACTCCGCCCCTACGTAGCCCGAGGCTCCCAGTACGACGGTCTCGATCGAGCTCATTGGGCGGCGGCGCTCGAGCTCGAAAGCGTCTTCTCTTCGAAACAGTGAGCGAGCACGATGTCACCGAGCGCGGATCCGGAGGTGAGCGCGTTGGCGGCGGGGAGGTCCATCCTTTCGCGGATGATCTCGATCCCGACGTCGTTGTCGGTGGCGGGGCCGGTGACGACCGCGGGCTCGATGCCGAACCGCTCCCGGAGAATCTTGACGCCGCCCCAGGCGGCCACCGGGTCGTTGGCGGAGAGCACGACGGCGGTGAGCGAGCGGCGCAGCTCGACGTCGTCGAGGATCGCCTCGACCCCGTACGCGCCGAGGAGCCCGTCGCCGAGCTCGAAGAGAATCGCGTCGGGCTCTTTCCCCGCGATTCGATTCAACATCGTCTTCGCGAGCGCCGGCGCGTTCTCGTCCGTGGTCGTCACGATGCCGAAGTCGGTGAAGATCATCGTCGTTCGCGCGCCCGCGTCCTCCATCGCCAGGATGTCGCGCCGGGCGGAGACGCCGGTGGCCTTGAAGGCATCGACGACGAGGCCCCGATGGCGAAACCGGGCGAGGATGGCGCAGGCGGCGGCGGTTTTTCCCGCATCCATACAAGAGCCGGCGATGGCGATGATCGGAATGCCGTTCGTCCGGAGCTCCGCCCGCCGGTCGAGGGGGCTCTCCCCGACGCGCGCGGGAACGCCGATGCGCTCTCCCAGGAAGGGAAAGGTCAGAACGGCACCGAGGACCTTGCACGTGAACGGAGCGCCGCGGCCGGGATCGTGCGCGTCGCAGATTCCCATGACGCCGCCGAGATTCAGCAAGTGAATGAGGTCGCCCGGTCGAAGCGATTGCGGAACGTGCCCGGAATATCCGAAGAGCGCCTTTCGATGACCCAGAGCGCCGACGAGAATGTCACCACGCTGCACCCGAGCCATGCGGCCGCTCGCGAGCTCCAGCTGGTTGTAGCTCGTCTTGTCGTCGAGCACTTCGACCGCGATCACCACTCCCTCTTCGCAGGGGATGTCGTCGCTCGCCCGGATCTCCTGCGTCAAGCGGCAGCTCAACGCCACCGAGGCGATCTTGTCCGCAAGAACGCGTCTCATCGTGGTGCATAATTATTAGCGTCAAATGCATAAACAGTCAAACAAAAAGTGACTCGGCCGGAGAAACGGCTCCGTGGCCGGGAGATCTCCAAGTGCGCGAGTTTCCCCGGGATGTAGACGCAGAAAAAAGCAGTCGTCCCTTCGTAAGAAAACCCGCTGACTCCTGCCTCGCTCGCCTCATCCCCGGGGACCGGTCTCCGCTCCAACATCCACCGATCGGACGCTTCTCTCGACTCCGAGGGGCCCCTTTCCACCGCCGGGCGCGTGGCAGCGGCGTCCTGAGTCGAAACCGGCAAACGTTGCCGGTCGGCCGGACCCCGCCTTCTGCCTACCGATTCAGAATCCCGAGGTACGCCTTCCACGGACCGACCGCGCCGGAGTACCGCTTGCTCATGACGCGCACGACCTGGCCCACGTGGTTGAGGTCGTGAACGGTCCAGGTCGCGAGAAGCTGGCCGAGAGTGACGGGCCCCAGTTCGGGATGCCGACCCTTCAGCGCCAGCTGCGCAGGTGTAATCGCCAGATCGCGCAGGGTGTCTAGATTCGACTGACGAAGGGACTGGAACGCATCGAGGAGAGCGCCGATGGGCTGTGATCCGATCGTTTCGCGAAAGGCGAAGCGGTCGAAGGGGACGAAGGGCCGAGCCTCGCCACTTTCGAGAACGAGCCGGATCCGAGGCATCCAGTCGGTCTTCTCTCCATGGATCAGATGACCCACGACGTCGCGCGGGCTGAACGTCCCCTCACCTTCCGTCGTCTCGAGCCAAGCCGATGGCAGATCCTCGAGTAACGCGCGCAGCGCCACCGGAGTGCGGCTCAGTACCGCGGCAGCATCCGATACAGCGAGCTCCATCATTCACCCTCCCGGCGGCAGGTAGCCACTTGCCACACATTACCCCACGGATCCCTGAGCATGCCGCGACGGTCGCCGTACGGCGTATCCCAGACCGCTTCGAGCGACACCGCGCCCGCGTCGAGCGCGCGCTGACAGGTCGCATCTACATCGTCGACGTACACGTAGAGAAACGCGGGAAAGGCTTCCCGACTCCCCGCTGCGCTTAAGTCACCGATCGTGATCACCGACGGGGCCTCGGCTCGGATCTCGCCGGTGGCGCCGAACACCACCTCGAGGAACAAGGCGAGCGCGGCTGGGTCCTGAGCCACGATACGCGGAGTGACGCTGTGCCAGCCTTCCGGGATTGCCTGGATCATCTCTCTCGGCACCGAACACCTGGTGGTCGGAAAAAGATAAGCTATCCGGTGGGATGGCGCCAGTGTACTAGCACTTGGGACACACCGCGGAAACATGTCGAGCCTCACCGACCGGGACGTTTCGAAGGTCGACTCCTCGCGAGGAGGCGATGTGATCTACCGGGTGGAAGACCGACCACCTCTGGGACCGGCGGTCCTGGCGGCGATCCAGCATCTGCTCGCGATTTTCGTCGGCATCGTGACCCCGACCCTCGTTCTCAGCGGTCCTCTCGAGCTCGACGCCGGGACGACGAGTTATCTCGTCGGCATGTCCTTGTTCGTCTCGGGCGTCGCGACCTTCATCCAGGTGCGGCCGTTGGGTCCCATCGGGTCGGGACTCCTCAGCATCCAGGGGACGAGCTTCGCTTTTCTCGGACCCCTCCTCGCTGCCGGGGTCCAGGGTGGGAAAGGGACGTCCGGACTGGCGCTCATCTTCGGAGTCTGTCTCGCCGGGTCTCCCATCGAAATGGTCCTGAGCCGCTTCATCCACCTCGCGCGGAGAGTCTTGACGCCGCTCGTCACCGGCACCGTCGTGACCTTGATTGGCTTGAGCCTCATCGGCGTGGCCATGACCGACGTCGCCGGCGGCACGGGATCAAGGGACTTCGGAAGCCTGCGAAACCTCGGTCTCGCGGCTGCGGTGCTCTTCACCGTCGTCGCCGCGAACCGGAGCCGTCACGGAGCCGTGAGAATGGGGTCGATCGTCGTGGGGTCTCGCCGTCGGCTACGTCATGTCGTACTTCTCCGGCCTCGTCGACTTCAGCGCGCTGGGAGATCTTCCGGCGATCAACCTTCCCATCCCGTTTCGATACGGCCTGCGGTTCGAGCTCGCCGCCTTCGTGCCGGTGGCCCTGCTCTATTTGATCACGACCATCGAGTCCACGGGCGATCTGACGGCGACGTCGATGATTTCCGGCGAGCCGATCGAAGGCGAGCTGTACCTGAAACGGATTCAGGGGGGTGTTCTGGGCGACGGCTTCAACTCGATGCTGGCCGCCATGTTCAACACCTTTCCCAATACCACCTTCAGCCAGAACAACGGCGTCATTCAGTTGACGGGTGTCGCCAGCCGCTACGTCGGGTACTTCATCGCGGGGTTTCTCGTTCTGCTCGGCGTCTTCCCCATCGTGGGCGGCGTCCTTTACGCGATGCCGAGGCCGGTCCTCGGTGGAGCGACCCTGGTGATGTTTGGAACCGTCGCCGCCGCCGGCATCAAGATCATCGCGACGGAAGAGATCGACGGTCGAGCGTTGATGATCCTCGCTCTCTCGTTCGGTCTCGGGCTCGGAGTACAGGCGGTGCCCGACGTCGTGAGCTCGATGCCGGCGATGCTGCGCGCCGTTTTCGGCTCGCCGATCACGACCGGAGGCCTGACCGCCCTCGTGGCCAACATGGCTCTGCGCAACGGGCGCCGACGAGAACCGAACCCATAGCCCGGACGGGGACGGCTTCTCTACCTCGGCCGCCTTCTTTTGCAATTACCCCGTGTATCGCACCGCCATCACCGTGATGTCGTCGGATTGGGGAGCTTTTCCGGCGAAGCTCTTGACGGTGTCGAGGACGGTTCGCGTGACGTCGGCCGTCGTTCCCGTCGGCGCTTTCGCGAGGGTCTCGACGAGCCTCTCGATGGTGAAAAAGTCGCCGTTCTCGTCGAGCGCCTCACCGACGCCGTCGGTATAGATGACGAGGGTGTCGCCCTTGGCGAGCTCCGTTCGTTGGGCCCGAAAGTCCGCGACGTCTATGAGCCCGAGCACTGTTCCGCCATCGAGAGGGAGAAGGCTGGGTGGAGCGGCGGCTCCGGGAACGACGACGGGGGCGTCGTGGCCTGCGCCGACGTAAACGAGCTCTCCGGTTCGCGTATCGAGCGTGCCGGCGAAGGCGGTCACGAACATTCCCTGCTCGTTCTCATCGCAGAGGCCGCGGTTGAGGTTTCGAATGACCTCCGCCAGATCGCGCTCCCTCGAGGCGATGGTCTGGAACAATGTCTTCGCCCGCGCCATGAAGAGGGCTGCGGCGACACCTTTGCCGGAAGCGTCCCCGACGACGAACGAGAGCTTTCCATCGAGAACGAAGTAGTCGTAGAGATCGCCTCCCACATGCCGAGCGGGGACCAGTGTCGCCGCGAGCTCGTAGCCGTCGTCGGGGCCTCCCCCGGCCATGGGCGCCGGAAGCATGTCCATCTGGATCCGACGGGCGATCTCGAGCTCGCTCTCGAGTCTTTCCTTGGCTTTCGTCGTGGTCTCCAGGTTCTCGATGTAGGTCTTCAGCGAGTCGCGCATGTCGTGGAACGCGTCGGTGAGGGCGCCAACCTCGTCGGCCGAGCGGACCGGGGGGAGGGGAGATTCGAGGTCTCCGGTCGCGATTCTCTCTGCGCTCGCCGAGAGCTCGCGCAAGGGACGGGTGAGCCGGTGGGAGAGCCCGGCGATGAGCGCGACGAGCGCCACCAGGCCCGCACCTAGAATGGAGAGCTGCACTTTCGCGAGACCGTGCACGTCTTCCAGGAGCTCGTCTTCCGGATAGACGACCGCGAACGACCACCCCGAGCCCTCCACGGGACGAAAGGCGACCCGCGCCCGTCTGCCGAGATAGAGGTCGTCGTACGCCACGAACCCCTTCTGCCCCTCCATCATCTTGTGAATGATTTCCTTCGCCCGTAGATCGGCGTTCGGTTGAACGAGGTCGAATGCGCTCTTCGCGACCACGGCGCGCGGATCGGGGTGGGCGAGGACACGTCCCTCGCGGGACAGAACGACTCCATAGCCGGACCCCGCGAAGTTCGAGGAGGCCACGAACCCCTGGAGCCACGCGACCGAAATGTCGGCGGTCACGACACCGAGGAGCTTTCGCTCGCGAGGATTGGAGTCGGAACGCCAGACGGGGGCGGCGTAGGTGACCATGAGGACGTTTCCGCCCCCCTCGTCGTAATACGGCTCGGACCAGCTCGGCTCCCCGGAAGTTGCCGCCGCCTTGTACCAATCTTTCTCCCAATAGCGATAGGAATCGGCGCCGAGATCGGTCCGAACGATCTCCGAGCCCTCGCGATGAAAATAGGGTGCATAGACGGCGCCACGCTCAGGAGCCACTGCCGCCGCGGCGCCGTAAATCCGTTTGTCTCCCTCGACGAACGCGCGGAGCATTCGTTCGAGCTCGGTCCTCGATACCGTCGTTTCTCCCAGAATCGAGGCCAGAAGCCCCGTTCCTTCCTCGACCGAGCGGAGGATCTGCTCGATCTGGTTCGCGTTCGCCTCCGCGTTCTGGATCGCGATGTCCGAAGCGTCCTCCAGAACGATCCTGCGGGAGACGAGGAACGAATAGACACTGGCGCCGGCGAACAGAAGCCCTGTCGCGCCCGCTACCCAGAAGATGAGCCGGGATGAGATGCTGCGAAATCCAGAGACCCCGGGCATCGGACGAGGAGCCTCAGCGATCCGACGGCTCGCCCAGCATGTCCTCGCGATGGTCGCGAGCCCACTGCTCGATATCCTTTGCGATTACCGAGGCGACCCGCTTCCAGGTTACGAACGCTCCGGCGAGCGCGGTCTCCGTTTCGAATCCGAGAGTTCGCGCCTCGACTCGAACCGACAGTACGTATCGGCTCTCGTAGTGGGTTTGGGTGTAGCCGAAATATTGGGTTTCTCCCGAGCGATTGACCTCGATGCGGCGGTCGAGAATGGTCACGAGAATGTTGGCCTCGGCGCGTTCGGTCGTGCTCTCGATGTCCCGCCGCTTCTGGATCTGCTCTCTCAGGTCGAAGACGGAATCGGACAGCTCTTTGTTCTTCTCCGGCGCGGTCTTCTCCAGGCGGGGGTCGGTATGGACGAAGACTTTTGCCTTCGACTCCGCGTAAGCAGGGAGCGTTCCGAGGAACAAGGCGAAGTAGCCGAAAAGGACGATGCGCCGCACGATACAACATTAGCACGACCGCGCGCGCTTAGCCCTGACGCGCCGTAGCGATCGCTCTCGCCAGGCTGCTCACGTCGCGGTAACGCGGGCAGTCGGCGCTTTCCCAGTCGCCGAACGGATCGAGCAGCACCGTGTGGAGTCCCGCGGCCCGCCCTCCTTCGATGTCGGCGTCGTAGAGGTCTCCCACGTGCAGCGTGGTATCGGCCGCGGCGCCCGTTTTTTCCAACGCACGGAAGAAGATACGCGGGTCGGGCTTCTCGAAGCCGACGACGTGCGAGTCGAAGACGTCCTCGAGAAGCGGCCTGAGGCCGACGCGCTCCAGGACCGCTTCGGCCGAGCCGTCCGAGTTGCTGACGGCGACGAGCTCGAGCCCGAGCTCGCGGAGGAGAGCGAGCGCGTCCGGAACTCCTGGGAGAACCCGCGTCCACAGCCTTTCCGATCCGGGGCCGCGAAACACGGGGACCAACTGCGATACGACCGGGGAGAGGTCGCCGGAAAGTCCGAGGTTTCGGAGGATCAAGGTCATGTAGAGGGAGAACGTGCCCACCCCTTCGGTCGTCGTCCTCTCCGCGAGCGAGCGCGAGAGCTCGGGGCGCGACGCCGCCTCGGCGCGGTGGACTCTTTGCTCGTCGGCCTCGATCCCCCGTGCTTCGAGCTCCTCCGCGATCCAACGGTAGTCCATCGAGATCAGGGTATTTCCGACGTCGAGAAAGACGGTCTCGAGCGAACGGAAAGGTACCGTCTCCGGTGGCATGCGGAGTGCAGATTAGCGCGCGGCCGTCACTCCCGCCGGAGCGCCGCCACCGGCTCGATACGCGCCGCCCGCCGCGCGGGAACGTAGCTCGCGAGGAGCACGGCGGCCGCGAGAATCGCGGCTGCGCCAGCGTAGAGAAGAGGATCCGTCGCGCGGACGCGGTACAACATGCCTTCGACGATCCGGCCCACGCCGAACGAGGCAACGAATCCGATGGCGACCCCGATCCCGGCGAGCGTCAGCCCTTCGCCGAGGAACAATCGATGGACTTGCCTCTGCGAGGCTCCGAGCGCGATCCGGATTCCGATCTCGTGCGTCCTCCGGGTCGCGCGGTAGGCGACGAGCCCGTAGATTCCGAGACAGGCCAGGAGCGCCGCCGCCACCGCGAAACCGACAAAGGTCCGGGTCACGAACCGCTGTTCCCAGGTGGTGAAGTAGCGGACTTCCTTCATCGTTCGAAGGAGAAACACCGGCACTCCCGGAGCAAATGTACGCAGCGCCTCGCGCACCGGACCTGAGAGCGGTGCGGGATCGGTCTTGGCCCGCACCAGAAACGCCATGTTTCTCCCGGGAAGTGCCGAGTAGGGGAGGTAGACGTTGAGTTGCGATTGCGCCGTCTCCTCTCCGAACTCCTCGAACTGGATGTCGGGGGCCACTCCCACGACCGGCAACCATTCGATATCGTCTCCCGAGACCATCCCGATCTCGCGCCCCTCCGCCGAGGGTCTCGACCAGAGGCGCTCGGCGAGTCGTCGATTCACGATCGCGACCCGCGGAGCGCCATCCTCCAGATCGCTCGCGCCGAAGTCACGACCTTCCACGAGCGGCACGTCGAGAGTCGCGAAGAACCCCGGGGTCACGCCGATCATCTGCACGCCGAGCTCGGAGCCGTCCACGATCGGATGTTCCGCGGTAACGATTCGAGCGGGCCAGCCCCCGTCATCGGTGGGAATGCTCGTGGTCGCGGCCGCGTGCCGCACGCCGGGAACCGACTCGATCCTCTCGATCGCCTCGCGGAAGAACTGAACCTTCTCCGCCACCGGGTCGTAGACGTCACCCGAGAGGTAGACTCGGAAGCTCAGCATCGGCCGATCGTCGAAGCCTGCGTCCGCCGCGCTCAATCGGAGGAAGCTCTGGAACATCAAACCCGCGCCCACGAGAAGCGCGAGGCTCGCCGCGATCTGTCCGACGACGAGGAATCCCTGCGCCCGCAGATGACTTCTCGCCGAAGAGGCATCGCGCCCGCTTCCGAGCGCCGCCACGAGATCGAATCGAGTAATCCGGAGCGCCGGTGCCAGTCCGAAGAGAAGGCTGGCAAGGAGGGACAGGCAACCGACGAATGCGGCCACGCGCAGGTCGAGGTCGAGGTTCGCCCAGTACGGAAGCTCTTCCGGAAACGACGCGACGAAAGCATCGACGCCCCAGAGCGCGAGAACGGTACCGAGGATCGCGCCACCGATCCCGAGGAGGAGCGACTCCGCGAGCAGCTGGCGCAGCAGCGTGAGGCGCCCGGCGCCGAGCGCGGCCCGAACCGAGAGCTCTTTTTGTCTCTCTGTTCCGCGCGCGAGGAAGAGGCTCGCCAGATTGGCGCAGCCTATGAGCAGAACGAGCCCGACCGCTCCGAGCAGCGTCTCCACTGCGCGGCGAGTCTGCCCGTTGACGACGAAGTCACGGTACGAGAGAAGGTGGATGCCCCAGCTCCGGTTCGTATCCGGATAGCGTCGCGAGAGGCTCTCCGCGATCGAGGAAACCTCCTGGCGCGCCGACGCGAGGGCAGCGCCCTCGCGGAGACGACCCACGGCGAGAAGAGAGCGGTCCGCGCGATTCGTACCTTCTCCCGGGTCGTAAGGCACCCAGAGGTCGTCTCTCTCCGGGAAACGGAATCGCGGCGGCATGACACCGACCACCTCGAGCTCGCGCTCGTTGATGCGAACGGGCTTGCCGATGATCGCGGGATCCCCGCCGTAGCGGGTCTGCCAAAGCCCGTAGCTCAGAATCACCACCGACTCGAATCCCGGAAGAGCCCCATCGCCGGCGCGAAAGCCTCTTCCTTTTGCCGGCTCGACACCCAGAAGAGGGAAGAGGTTGGGAGTGACGGAGCCTCCCTCGACGCGAACCGCGTCTGCTCCGTCGACCGAGCCGAGAGTGAAGCTCCGACCTAGATATCCGGCGGCGTCCTCGATGAGAGCACTCTCGCGGCGGACGTCCTCGAGGTCGGCGTACGAGAGTCGGGCGTCATCCCAGCCCTGGGGAAACTGGGTGGGATGCGTCGAGTGGAGAGTGACGATCCGGGAAGGCGCGCTTCCCAACGGAAGAGGTCGGAGCAACAGACCGTTGACGATGCTGAAGACGACGGTGTTGGCGCCGATCCCGAGCCCGAGAGTGAGGAGAGCGGCGCTGGTGAATCCCGGCGATTGGGTGAGGCCGCGCAGCGCAATACGAAAGTCTTGGATCATGACTCGTCGCTCGGGTATGGTAGCAAACGACGTGCCAGAGCAGGACTGCGCATTTGGCGCGCACAAGGCCCCTCGGGGGCGGTACCCGTTCAGTATCGGACGCAACGCGTCCGGGGCCGAACGCTCGTTCGACGACGTTTCGCGATGAAGACACGCCAAGCGAAAACCGATCTCGTCCTCGTGGGCGGAGGGCATTCGCACGTCCAGGTGCTGCGCCGCTTCGGGATGGAGCCTCCTCCCGATACGCGCCTGACCCTCATCGTCGATACGCCGATCGCGATCTATTCCGGCATGGTTCCTGGATACGTTGCGGGACAGTATCGCGCCGATGAGCTCGAGATCGACGTCGTGCCCCTGGCCCGTCGTGCCGGCGCTCGCGTGATCCTCGCGAGCGCCGTTCGGATCGACGCGGAGCAGAAAAAAGTCTACGTCGTCGGTCGCGCGCCCGTTCGCTACGGCCTCGCATCGCTCGACATCGGGTCGACCGTCGCCGGGCTCCATCTGCCCGGTGTGAAGGAGCACGCGCTTCCGACGCGCCCCATCTCCGAGCTCGTACGGAGAACGGACGCGCTGGTGCACAAAATCACGTCACGTCCACAAGGGGCGCCGTTCCGCATCGTCGTCGTCGGGGGAGGAGCCGGGGGAGTGGAGCTCGCCTTCACGCTCTGGCAGCGTGCCGGTGGCGAGAGCGACTCCGGAATCGAAGTGAGCCTCGTTCATGCCTGGCCCGAGGTGCTCGCCGGTTATCCCCGAAGCCTGGCCGCACGCGTCCATCGCAACGCCGATTCGAGGCGCATTCGCATCCTTCCCAACCGCCGCGTGACGGAGGCGAAGCAGTACGCCGTCGTCTTCGAGGACGGCGAGACGATGCCTTATGACGCCCTCGTCTGGGTTGCGGGGGCCGTCAGCCACCCCTTGCTTCGCCTGTCCGGTCTTCCGACCGAGCCGCGAGGGTTCGTTCGCACGCGTTCGACGCTTCAGGTGGAAGGCTACGACGACCTCTTCGCCGTCGGAGACTGCGCCACGCTTACCGACTTTCCCGCGACCCCGAAGGCGGGAGTCTATGCCGTGAGGCAAGGCCCTTATCTCATCGAGAACCTGCTCGCGGCCATCGAGAGGCGACCTCTGCGGAGCTACCGTCCGCAGTCGGACTTCCTGACGCTGCTCAACGTCGGCGACGGTACCGCGCTCGGCGCGAAGTGGGGGATGTCGTTCGAAGGCGAGTGGGTCATGCGCCTCAAGGATCGAATCGATCGCGCCTTCATGAAGAAATTCCAGGTTCTCGATAGAGAAGAGGCCCTGACGGAGGAATTT
Organism: uncultured Acidobacteriota bacterium; assembly: GCA_963815675.1. Classification (GTDB taxonomy): domain Bacteria; phylum Acidobacteriota; class Vicinamibacteria; order Marinacidobacterales; family SMYC01; genus CAWFHP01. Next base: position 124,240 of record CAWFHP010000012.1, read on the forward strand.
CGCCGGCTGCCCGACATGTCGAGCCGGATGGAGATCCTGTGCGGCGGCTGCGCCGCCAAGGTAGGAGAGAGCGTTCTCCACCGAGCGCTCTCCCGGCTCGAGCCCCGCGCGCCCGACGAGTCGGTGAAGCTCGGCCTCCAGGAGCGCGACGACGCCTCGGCGTTCGAGACCCCGGCGGGCGATCTCCTCGTTTCTAGCATCGATGGCTTCCGGGCGTTCGTCGACGATCCGTATCTCGTGGGCAGAGTGGCAGCGGTGAACGCGCTGTCGGACATTCAGGCGAAAGGCGCCCGACCGCGCTATGTCCTCGCCCTCGTCGCGGTACCGAAAGACGCCGGAGACGAAGAAGCGGAGGAGATCCTCTATCAAGTGTTGTCGGGCGCGCGCGCGGTCTTCGACGAGAGCGGAGTGACGCTCCTCGGAGGGCATACGACGACGGCGCCGGAGCTTCTCGTCGGCTTCTCCGTCGACGGGTTCGCCGCCGGTGCCCCGCTACTCTCGATCGACAAGCTCGTTCCCGGAGACCGGCTTCTTCTCACCAAACGGCTCGGAACCGGAGTCCTCCTCCACGCCGACATGCTCGGCCGCGCCCCCGGGCGCGCGCTGAAGGAGTGCTACGAGTCGATGCTCGAGACCAACGGTGAAGCCGCGGCGGTCGCCGTCGATCTCGGAGCGAAAGCAATGACCGACGTGACCGGATTCGGCCTGGTGGGCCATCTCGGAGCGATGCTGCGCGCGAGCGGGGCGGGCGCGGTCGTGGGTGTGGACGATCTGCCGGCGCTCCCGGGTGCGCTCCCGCTCCTCGCCCAGGGGTTTCGGAGCACGTTTCATCCCGAGAACGCCAAAGCGCGAAAGGGGCTCGTCGTCGAGGCGGGCGCCGCGGATGACGCCCGGTTCGAGCTTCTCTTCAATCCCCAGACGTCGGGAGGCCTTCTCTTCGGACTCCCACCATCGCGCGTCGCGGACGCCCTTGCGCGTTTGAGCCAGGTCGCGGTAATTGGCGAAGTCCGCCCGCCTCGGACCGACGGCGCGCTGATGGAGGTGCGGGCTCGCTGGAAGGCGGACGATATGCCGTCCCGCCGCGTTCCAGTCGAAGAGTCGACCCGGCATCCGCGAAGCTAGTGGGCTGTAACAGCTATTTCGCGAGCGCGCTGGCGGCGTTGCGATTCCTCGAAATATCCAGATATGTCGTGGTCATCGCGCCTTGCCAGCACACAAAATGGCCTCGCGATTTGCGCACCAAATAGCTGTTACCGCCCACTAGTAGTCCGCTCGGTCGTCGCGTATGACGCGCGCTCGGGTCCGTCGCTCATGAGAGGATTCCGTTTCCGCTGGTCGTTTTCTTTCTATCAGGAAGACCTTTGCATGCCGGAAAAATGGGACTATCATTCTGCCAAAGTGGGGCTTCACTTGTCTCGGCAACACGAGTTTTGCGTTCTACCATGGTCACTTCCCGAGGGGCTCGACCACGCCCTGGACGCGATCGCCGCGCGCGCGGACGCGGTCTTCCTTCGTGAGCCCGCGATCGATCCGAATTCTCCCGAGACCTCGGATCTCGATCTGCTCGCTTTCGGCCCCGTGGACGGCTTGCTTCCCGAGCGGGTCTTTTCGAGCGGCAGTCGACCCGTCGACGTCATCTGGCTCCCCGCGCAGAGTCTGGACGATCCCGCTGCGTTCGCGAAACAGGGGCTCGTCCCTCACCGCCTGCTGAGCTCGAGGGTCGTCTACGATCCGACGGCGAGCTTCGAGCGGCGAGCTCGACTCGTCGAGGGCGTGGCGTACGAGCCTTCGGTGCAGGCCGGGCGGATCGAGGGGTTTCTGGACCTCGGCTTTCTCACCGTGCGGGAGATCGGAATCACCTGGGACTTCCCGCCTCTCGCCCTGTTCTGGCTCCACATGGCCTATGCGGCGCTCGTGGCCACTCTCGGAGACGCGACGCGGACGCTCTGCCCCAACGTCTACTCACGGCCGTTCGACTACGCGCTTCGCCTCGAAGGGCTCACGGGCCTGAGCCTCGTCGAGCCGTATCTCTCGGCGCTCCGACTTCGACCGGCACTCAGCGATTTGGTCGGCGCGCTGAGGCGCTTGCATCATGTCGTCGCCACCCGATTTCCCGAGCCGTCGTGGCCCGACGTCGTTGGAAGCTCGACTCGATTCGAGTACCGCTACTTCCTCGCTTCTCAGGAGGTCGAGTGGAGGATCGCGGCCGCTTCCGAAATGGCACGGCGCGGAAACGCCGCAAACGCCGTCTTCTACCTTCGCCTTCTCGCCTATTCTCTCGCCCGAGCGCCATCGGTGCGCCGGCACGCGCTCGCGGGAGAGGACGCGTCGTTTCTCCGGCCGCGCCGCGCCATACTCCCGGAGCTCTCTCATCTGTGTCCGGAAATCGTGCCTGACCTGTCTCTCATTCTGGGAAACGGTGCGGCGGTCGAGCACGTTCGTTCGGCCCTCGAGCTGATTCTGGAGCTGAGGTCCGAGGTTCTCACCCTTCTCGAATCGAGAGCCCTTCCGCTCCCGCCCCTTCGAGAGTGGGCGCCGTTTCAGAAGAAATCGTCCGTGAACTCCAAGGAGGAGGACCCCATCCATGACCAAGACCGACGTCATCTGTGACAGCTGCAACGCCAAGATCGATGCGATATTCAATCCCGGCACGGGCACCCGGACGCTGGAGCTCATCGCGGGCCAGCGCCTCGTCACCGACTGCTGTTTCGTCGCCGACGAGATTCGCTTTACCGGAAACGGCCAGCTCGTCTTCGGTCCTCGGGGGGAGCCGAGAAAAGAGCCATACTGCCAGGAGTACTTCGTCGTCTGCCGCAAGCTCGTGGTCAAGGGTGGGAGCAAGCCGGGCGGCTTCAACCCATGTGGTCCGGACGATCCGGGATCGGATTACAACAACAACAACGCGATCACGTGGCACGACCGGCTCACGGCGGCGAACGCAGGAGCGGATTTCGGGTCCCCGGCGGCAGCCGGCACCCCGCATGACAAGAACGTCTGGTCCGACGTGGGGCAGGGTAGTCCCCACGGCGCCGATGGTGGGGACGGCACGAACGGCTCGAAGGGCCACACCGGGTCGGGTGGGAAGAACGCGCCCAACTTCACCATTCTCGCCTTGGAAGTGGACATCGGCGTCGGCGACAACTTGACCATCGATTTCGATGGTCAGAACGGCGGGAAGGGTGGAAAGGGACAGACGGGCGGGGACGGCGGCGACGGAATGGGGGGCCGGGACGGAGTCTCCGACACGACCTGGCCGGGCACGGGCTGCGATCGCCAGCCGGGAAACGGAGGAGACGGAGGCGACGGCGGCTTCGGCGGCGACGGGGGTGACGGCGGCGCGGGCGGGCGAGCGGGGAGCATCACCGTCGTGAGCACTGCGCCGAACATCTCGGGCTCAGGGGTTTTCCTCGGAGGCAAAATCCACTACGTCAACGACGGCGGCGACGGCGGCGAAGGCGGAAAGGGAGGCAGAGGCGGAAAGAAAGGCAGTTGGGGAAAGAAGGGCAAGAAGACATCCGAATGCGACGAGGCGGAGAACGGCACGGAGGGCGAAGGATTCCTGTCGGTGGAAGCGGACAAAGGCTCAGCCGGACCTCATGGCGGGGGAGGCTCGCTCGCTTTCGAGGCGGTCAAGACGGGAATCTGCGCCGACGCCATTCCACTTCCCACGTTGAGCGTCACGAGCGTGACCCCCAGTTCTGGTGCGCGGGGCGCGTCCGTCAACGTGACAATTGCGGGAGTGGGATTCGACCCGGCTGCCACCGTGAACGTGGGCGGACTCGCCGTCTCGGTCTCCAACCTCGTCATCGTGAACGCGACGACGATCACCTGCACCTTCGACATCGGCGCGCTCGCGCCGCAGACGGCGCGCGACGTCACGGTGAAGAACAGTCCCATCAATCAAGGGACGCTCACAGGGGGGTTCACCGTGTCTTGATGGAGCCTTCGAAGCCTTGGGGGCCTTGGAAGATGGAGCCCGCCATCGCGGCCGCCAAGAGCTACTTACTCGCGCAGGCGCGGGAGGAATTTCCCGAGACGGCTCACGTGATGTTCTTCCCGCGCCGCGCCGGCTTTCGTCTCCGGCGCGAGCGGCAGGTCTCCGACGTATTCGCGCGATCGGTTCTCGCGAGCGTTCTCCTCGATGCTGCGGATCTCGACGAAGATCCGTCGTTCCGGAGAGCCATCGAGGAGATCGCGCGCCGGGAGGCCGCTCACGCCGCGGCTGCGAAGCTCAGGGATCGCGCCGGCGGTTGGAGCTACTTTCCCGATCTCCCCGAGCTTCCTCCCGACCTCGACAGCCTCTCCGCTGCCTTGCTCCTCTTTCGGCGCGCCTCGCCGGAGAAGCTCGCGGTTTGCGAAGAGCCGGTCCGGCTCGCGCTCGAAGGTGCGCGTGCCGACGGCGCCATCGAGACCTGGCTCATCTCCCCGAGGGACGACCCCGAGCTGAAGCGTGCGATGCGCCGCGGTGTCGCGAAGTTCTGGGGGAACCGGATCGATCTGGACGTCTGCGCGCACTTCTACTACTCGCTCTGGAGCTGTGATCGGGAACGACATGGAGACGTCGTGCGCCGGGGTGCGCGGTATCTCGCGGCCGAGCAGGAAGCGAGCGGCTCCTGGGAAGCCTCCTGGTATCACGGACGCGCGTACGGAGTCGGGCTCTGCCTGCGCCTGATGCGCGCCGTCGGGACCGGCGACGAATCCGTGAGACGAGCGATCGAGTTTTTGAGGGGCGAGCAGCGTCCCGATGGCGGTTGGGCCGTGTGGGAGACCGACGCGCAGGAGACCGCGCTAGCCCTCTGGGCGATGGGGGAATCAACGCCGACGCCGGTCCTCGAGAGGGCGGTTGCAAGTATCCTGGACCTTCAAACGCGAGGGGGTCACTGGAAGGCATCTCCCTGGATCCGGATGAACACCGGCCGTGCGCGCGGGCAGCCAGGCCCCTCCTTGACCTATTCGAGCGCGACGATCACCGCCGCGTTCTGCCTCCGCGCTCTTCTCTGGGCGCGGCGGGAGCTGGCCGAGAGAGTTTCGAGCGCGGTTGCTCCCCATCGAAGCGATTCGTGACCGTTTCGACGCCCACCGGGTCGCCGCCCGGCTCGATTGACCGGTGTCGATCGAGGGGATACTCTACTCCAGCAGGGGAGGAAGGCTTGCGCCTCAATGCGACCGTTGGCAGCTCGAGATCTCGACGAGGCGGGGCGGACGCACCAAAAGGCGTCGCATCCTGAGATCCTCCTGGCCACGACCAATGGGGAGTTGGCCGGCCTGCTCGTGCAGCTCCTGACGGAGCACAAAATTCAGGTTACGACCGCGGTGGGCGCCGATCTCTGTGCGGTGGTCGCGGACCAGACCGGCCTCCGCCTGCTGCTACTGACCGACCGAAACGCGGACGGGCCCGACCTGGATCTGTTGGTCGCGATCAAAACGCAGCGTCCCGATCTTGCGCTGCTCGTCCTGTCCTGCCGTCCCACGATCCAGCTGGCCACGGAGTCCATCCGCAGAGGCGCGGAGGACTTCGTACCCGTGCCGTTCTCCGAAGACGTTCTCCTCAAGGAGGTGGAGCGGATTCTCGACGCCGCCGAGCTGCGCGAGCGCGTGGAAGGTCTTCGACGCCTCGTCGCCGACACGTACGGGTTCGACCGCATCGTGAGCCATTCCGCCCGCATGAGACCGGTATTCGATCGAGCGCGCGCCGCGGCACGAAGCGCGACGCCGGTATTGATTGCCGGCGAGACCGGTACGGGCAAGGAGCTCATGGCCCGCGCCATTCATGCCAACGGGCCCCGCGCTTCCAGACCTTTCGTCCCCATCAACTGTGCCGCCCTCCCCGACGATCTCGTCGAGAGCGAGCTCTTCGGCCACCGGCGGGGTGCCTTTTCCGGCGCGCTTCTGGATCACCCCGGGTTGTTCGTCTCCGCGCACGGTGGAACTCTCTTCCTCGACGAGATTGGCGAGCTGCCGCTCGAGGCCCAAGCCAAGCTCCTCCGCGTTCTTCAAGACGGGGAAGTCCGGGCGATCGGAGGGCTCGAGAGCCGGAAAGTAGACGTGCGGATCATCGCCGCGACCAATTGTTCCCTCTCCGCCATTGGAACCGGCAAAGCGATGCGGCAGGATTTGTTTTTCCGGCTCTCGGTGCTCGTCATCGAGCTGCCGCCATTACGAGAGCGGGCGGACGATATTCCGCTTCTTGCGGCGTTCTTTCTTTCCCGGATCCGCGAGCGCCACGTGGCGCACGTAGAAGGCCTCGATGCGGAGGCGCTCGAGATGCTGCTGGCCTATTCTTTCCCCGGAAACGTCCGCGAGCTCGAGAACATGCTAGAGGGAGTGAGTCTGACGCTTTCTCCGAAGCGCAGCATCATCCGGACTTCCGATCTGCGTGCCTGGCTGAGACATCGTGGCCAACCGCTTCACGCTGCCGCGCCGAGCGCGATGCCACTCCGGCTCGCCGAGCTCGAGTCATGGGCAATCCAGGAGGCACTCCGGCAGTCGGGCGGCAACAAACGCCGGGCGGCGAGACTCCTCGGTATCTCCCGCGACACGCTCTACCGCCGTCTCCACGATCTCGAAATTGAATCGGAAGTGTCCGACTCTCGTACATAGTCCGCAACCCACTCTCGGTGCGAGAGTTCACCATCCGGTGTTGCATTTTCGGACAGTCACGACAAGACCCTGTCTCACCGACGCTTCTGGCGAAACTGCCTCCGCCTAAGGAGTTACGGGCTCATCTCCTCGTGGCCCGTGTTTTGCTCTACATCCGTGTGGCGTAGATCGAATTTCCGGAGGCAATATCATGAGCAAATCCCAAACGTCCCGTCCGCTGCTCTGGATCGGCATTCTTCTGTTCCTGATCGGCGGAAGCCTCGTCAGTGTGCCCCGGGCCGAAGCCATTCCCGCCTTCGCCCGCAAGTACGCCACGAGCTGCCAGACTTGCCACGTCGTGTTCCCGAAGCTCAACGCGTTCGGCACGGCGTTCCGGCTCAACGGCTACCGCATGCCGAAAGAGACCGAGGAGATGATCAAGGAGAAGCCGGTCAGCCTCGGTGCTCCGGCGTACAAGAAGCTCTGGCCGAACGCGGTCTGGCCCGGAGAAATCTCGAGCACCGTTCCGCTGGCGGTGAATATCAAGATGGCGTTGGTGAACACCTCGGCGCTGAACGACGATGGAAGTGTCAGCGAGGTCAACAACGACTTCCAGTTCCCTCAGGAGGTGAACGTCTTCGCCGGCGGCACCCTGGGAGACCACGTGTCGTACTTCAGCGAGCTCACGTTCGGTGTCGGGGGCGACGGCTCCGTTGAGACCGAGGTCGAGCACGCCCACATCGCGTTCGACTCGCCCTTCGGGCGCGAGAATCTCTTCCACTTTCGTATCGGCAAGTTCACGCCAAACGTCGCGGATGTCATCCAGGAGATGTTCATCACGACGGACGCGGGCATCGACTCCATCTTCGCTTACAACCCGATCGGCCTGAACGGCGGCACGGCTCTGGATGCGGAAGACCTGGAGCCGGTTCCGATCTCCCTTCCCGCCCTCGTGCAAGGGATCGAGCTCTACGGCGTCGCCGCCCATCGACTTCTCTACGTGGCGGGGGTGGCGAACGGGATCCCGGCACCCGATCAGTTCGGCAACAACCACAAAGACTACTACGGTCGACTCGACTACAAGATCGGCGGAATGGGACTGGATGGCGACACCGGAGGCAAGGACATCCCCGAAGACAACTGGCGCGACGACTCTCTTCGCCTCGGTGCGTTCGTTTATCGCGGAAACGCCGCCGGAATCGACTACCCCTTCGAAACAGAGGACGAGACTCCGGTCAACATCCAGGACGACCACTTCACCCGGACCGGCTTTTTCGCCAGCGGATATTTGAGAGACCTGAACGTTTTCGCCGCCTACGTCCACGGCACCGACACGCTCCATCGGTTCGATCCCGAGACGGCCGATTCGTTGGGCGAGACGAATCCGGCCTACGACTCCTGGTTCGTCCAGGGCGACTACGTTTTCTATCCATGGCTCGATGGTGCGGTGCGCTACGAGACCTTCACTCCGGGCGATCCGAGCGCCGAGAGCGGACGCATTCTGGTGGTGAACGGGAGCGCCCTCATTCGCGCCAACGTCAAGGTCATCGCCGAATACTGGCGCGACCTGCGCGTCGGCGAGAACCACTCGTTCAACGTCATTCTTCGATTTGCTCTGTAGAGCCAGGAGACCAAGCCATGAAACGAAATCGAGTCGCCTTCGCCGCCCTCCTCGTTGTACTGCTGAGCCCTCCGCTCTGGGCGGCGGATGCCAGCATCACCGGCACCGTCAAAGCCACGGGGCTGTCGTCGAACGCCGACGCCGTCATCTACATCCAGCAGGCGCCAGGGACCTTCAAGCCCCCCGAGCCCGTCACCATGGATCAAGCCAAGATGCAGTTCATTCCCCACGTGATGGCGGTCGTCGCGGGCACGACGGTGAAGTTTCTCAACAGCGATCCCACGCCCCACAACGTCTTCTCCCCCGATTTCGAGAAGTACAACCTCGGAACCTGGCCCCAGGGCAAGACCAAGGAGCACACCTTCGACAAGTGCACCAAGTTCCCCTGTGCCTACACGCAGCTCTGCAAAGTGCATCCCGAGATGGAAGGCTTCATCGTCGTCGTGGCAAACCCCTACTTCGCGGTCTCCGACAAGGATGGCCACTACACGATTTCGGGCGTGCCTCCCGGCAGCTACCAGGTGGGGGTGTGGCATCCGAAGTTGAAGGGCAAGCCTCAGGCCGTGACCGTCGAAGCAGGCAAGCCCGCGGTCGTCGATTTCACTCTCGGCCGCTGAGGGACAACAAGTTGACCTCCCGTGACTTCCCGGTCGAGATCCCGGACTTCCGGTACTTCCTCGATCTCGTGCCCTGCCGGACGGGTTGTCCGGTGCATACCGACGCCGGCGCCTACGTTCGGGCCATCGCCGAGGGCGACAGCGAGCACAGCTACGCCATCGCGCGTGCGCCGAATCCTCTGGCGTCCGTTTGCGGCCGCATCTGCGCTCATCCCTGCGAGTCGAAGTGCCGCCGCGGTGTCATCGACGCGCCGATCTCGATTCGCGCTCTGAAGAGAGTCGTCACCGAAAAGCACGGTGTCGAGAACGCGCTCGCACCTCCGCGATCTCCGCAACGGTTGGACCTGGCGGTGAAGGCGGGCGCCGGACCCGCCCGGGTGGCGGTGGTGGGCGCGGGTCCCGCGGGCGTGAGCTGCGCGCACGACCTGGCCCTTCTCGGCTACGCCGTGACCGTCCTCGACGCGTCGCCCGTCGTCGGTGGGATGCTCTACCAGGGTGTGCCGGAGTACCGCTTACCCCGGGATCTGATTCGTGCGGAGATCGACCAGACGCTTTCCCTCGGCGTCGAGCTCCGGTTGAACTGGCGGCTGGGCAGGGATTTCACCGTGGGCGATCTTCTGCGGAACGACTATGCCGCCGTTTTCCTGGCGCTCGGTGCCGCCCGGGGCCGCGATCTGAACATCCCCGGACACGATCTGGACGGCGTCATCAACGGCGTCGATTTTCTGCTCAACGCGAACCTCGGCTACCACGTGAGCCTCGGCGAGCGCGTGCTCGTCGTCGGTGGCGGCAACGTCGCCATCGACGTGGCGCGGACGGTCCTTCGCTATGCGGGGTCCGCGGAACCTGAGGCAATTCCCGAAGGAGCTCAGCAGCTTCTTCAGACCTGGGGCTACGACAAGTCTTTCCTGGACGCGGCCCGCACCGCGCTGCGGCTGGGTGCCCGGCACGTGACCCTCGTGTGCGCTCGAGTCCCGTCAGGAGATGCCGGCTCATCCAGATGAGGTTCGGGAGGCCGAGGAGGAGGGGATCGCTCTGTTTCCTCGGAGGGGCCCGAAAGCAATCTTGGGCGAGGAGGGACGCGTCACCGGTCTCGACACCCTGGACGTGTCCTCGGTCTTCGACGCCGATGGGCGGTTCAACCCGCAGTTCATCGCGGGAAGCGAGAAGCGACTGGAGGCCGACACCATCATCCTCGCCGTAGGTCAGCAGCCCGACACCGCTTGCCTCGCCGGCAATCCCGAGATCACGGTCACGCCGCGGGGCTGGGTGAGTGTCGACCCTCGTACGCTGGCCACGACCATGCCCGGTGTCTACTGCGGGGGAGACCTCGCCTTCGGTCCACGCATCGTGATCGAGGCCGTTGCCGACGGAAAGCGAGCGGCGCTCGCCATTCATCAACATCTGGGCGGAGGTCCCGTTCCGCGCGCCCGGGGGCGCTTCCGTCTCCGGGATCTCAATCGCGCCGGCGACCGCTACGACCGGATCGCGCGGCAAGCCATCCCCAGCCTTCCCGTCGCCCGCCGCACCGGTTTCCGCGAGGTGGAAGAGGGATACGGCGAAGCTCAAGCGCGCAGGGAGGCGTCGAGATGCCTCGCCTGCAACGTCGAGACCGTCTTCGATTCGGAACGATGCATCCTCTGCGGTGGCTGCGTCGACATTTGTCCCGAGGGGTGCCTCTCCCTCGTTCCCTTCTCCCGATTGCGCGGCGCGCCCGAGCTCGAGAGTCTGCGGGAAGCGCTCGAAGCCGAGCCCTCGGCCGGGGCCATCGTCAAGGATGAGGAGCGCTGCATTCGCTGCGGCCTGTGCGCGGAGCGGTGCCCGACCGGGGCCATCACCATGGAGGCGCTGGAGCTGGACGAATCGCCCCAGACCGCGCTAGGTCTCTTCCATGAAGGCATGCGTGAGGTGCGATCATGAGCGACGATCCACAAGAACGCACTCGGCGGGAGTTCTTCTTCACCGGCTTCGCCGCGATCGGAGCGGCGAGCGGCGGATTCGTCGTGAGCACGTTTCGCTACCTCGTTCCAACGGTGCTCTACGAGCCGCCGGCCCGTTTCACCCTCGGCGACCCGGCGAGCTTTCCTCCCGACTCCGCCACTTTCTTGCAGGACCGCCGGTTCTTCCTCTTCAACAGTCCCGACGGTTTCTACGCCATCTCATCCATATGCACTCACCTGGGCTGCAACGTGAAGAAGGTCGATCCCGGCTTCCAGTGTCCCTGTCACGGCAGTCGCTTCGACGCCAACGGCCAGGTCGTCCAGGGGCCGGCGCCCGCTCCGCTCGCGTGGTTCGCGCTGAGTCTCTCACCCCGGGGAGAGCTGATCGTGGACATGGACAAGCGAGTAGGACCGGAGTTCCGGCTCAAAGTCTGAAGGGCGTGAAGGGGAGGCGCAGGATATGAGGCAGCGGTTGGAGCAGTGGCTTTCGGCGGTGATTCGCTCGGTATGGCGGATCGGCTGGCCGCGTACCGACAAGGACCGCGCGGCGGCCATGATCTCGAGCCTGTTCCTCCACATCCATTCGGCCCGGGTGAGCCGACACAGTCTCCGGCCGACCTACACCCTCGGCCTCGGTCTGATCTCGGCGATTCTGTTCGGCATCCTGACGGTGACCGGCCTGGCGCTGATGCTCTATTACGTTCCGCATCCTCCCGAGGCCTACCGCAGCATGAAGGATCTGCAGTTCGTGGTGACCTTCGGAATCGTGCTCCGCAACATGCACCGCTGGTCGGCCCACGCGATGGTGCTCGTCGTGTTCCTGCACATGTGTCGCGTCTTCTGGACCGGTTCCTACAAGCCTCCGCGTGAGTTCAACTGGGTCATCGGGGTCTGCCTCTTTCTGCTCACTCTCGGGCTGTCGTTCACCGGCTACCTGCTGCCGTGGGATCAGCTCGCGTTCTGGGCGATCACCGTGGGGACGAACATCGCCGGCTACGCCCCGCTCGTCGGGGACCGGCTGAAGTTCCTGCTTCTCGGCGGGCACGTGATCGGGCCCACGACGCTTCTTCGCTTCTACGTTCTGCATTGCGTCTTCCTGCCCCTCGCCGTTGCTTTGCTCGTGGCCATGCACGTCTGGCGAGTGCGCAAGGACGGATTGAGCGGCCGCGCCGTCAGAGGAGTCCGTGGTCGACGAAGAGGCCGGCGCGTTTCCCGCCTCGACGAAAACCTACGGTCTGATGGCGCTGACGCGTCGACCGACGCAGCTCGGTGGAGTCGAGGGATCGCGAGCGACGAGGTCTTCGCCTGGCCGCACCTGCTCTACCGCGAGGTGCTCGTGGCCCTGGGCGTGGTGATTGTTTTGCACGTGGTGTCGCTGCTCTTCATCGCGCCTCTCGAGCAGCTGGCGGATGCCACCCGCACGCCCAATCCCGCCAAGGCGCCCTGGTACTTTCTCGGACTGCAGGAGCTCGTCCACTACTCGGCGCTCATGGGAGGCGTCGTCGTTCCGACGGTGATCGTGTTGGCACTCCTGGCCCTTCCTTACCTCGATCGCCACCAACGCGGCATCGGACGTTGGTTCGCCCCCGAGCGGCGGGTCGCGAACACGATCTTCACGGTGCTCGTGACGGTGGCGGTCGTGCTGACCGTCATCGGGACGTTCTTCCGCGGTCCCAACTGGGCCTGGGTCTGGCCATGGTGAAACGTCATGCGTGAGCCTCAAGTCGCTCCTCTGCGGCTGCACATCGCCTTTGCCGCGCTAGGCGTCGGCTTCCTCGCCATCTTCTCCTGGGTGTTCTTTCGAGAACAGGGGGCGGAATGGCGGGCGGCCCAAGCGAGCTTCCGAAAGCTCGAAGCGACGGTAAAGAACCCCCACCAGCTCGCGGCGAGCCCGAGCGTCTCCGGGATTCGACAGGTGTGGCTGCCCGACCTCGGCCGCGTCGATCGCTGCACGACCTGTCACCTCGGGGTCGACGACCCGGTTTTTTCCGGCGCTCCCCGGCCCTTCCGCTCCCATCCCGGCACGTGGTTGGCAACGCATCCCGAGGAGCGCTTCGGCTGCACCGTTTGCCACGACGGTCAGGGTGAGGCGACGGATTTCTCTCACGCCGCCCACGAGCCGGGGCCGGGCTTCGAGCGGCCGATGCGTCCACTGGAGACGATCGAGGCGAATTGCGGTACCTGCCATCGTGCCCTGGAGGTCCCGGATGCGCCACGGCTCTCGGAGGGCCGTCGCCTCATCGTGGAGTCCGGGTGCGTCAGCTGCCACGAGATTCCAGGGTTCGAGGGGACCATCTTCCGCGGGCCCGATCTGTTCAACATTGGATACAAAGTCCGCCCCGAATGGCTCGGGATCTGGTTGAAAGATCCGAAGTCCTATTCCGCCGCCTCGCGCATGGGCAACTTTCGTCTGACCGACGTGGAGACGACCGCGCTCCGGGCGTTTCTGCTATCGCAAAAACGAGACGCGCCCGAAGGAGGCGCGAACGTGGACTGGCAGAAGGCCGATACCGACAACGGAAGGGCGCTCTTCGGCGAGCTCCGGTGCGTGAGCTGCCACGCCGTGAACGGACGGGGAGGTACGATGGGTCCCGAGCTGACGCTGATCGGAGACAAGGTGCGGCGCGACTGGCTCTTCTCGTTCCTCAAGAATCCCCACCGTGACCAGCCCGAAACCGAGATGCTCCAGTACCGACTCGAGGACGATCAGGTGCGTGACCTCACCGCCTTTCTTCTCGAGGAATACGCGACCCCGGGCGTGGCACCGGAGACCGCGACGGCCCCTTATCAGGATCCGAAGGCGGTCGAGGAGGGCCGGGCCGTCTTCATGCGCCGCGGCTGCTACGGCTGCCACCGGCTGCCCGACGTGACCGAGACGGCCAAGCTCGGCCCTAGCCTCGCGGGAGTGGCCGATCGGAACGCGGACGAGCTTCCGTACGGCAACAACGTGGTGCGCCATACGACCGACAATTACATCTTTCTCAAATTGCTCATGCCCGACGCGCTCGGCAGCCCCTCGCTGATGCCGACCTTCGCGTTCACACCCGACGAGGCAGCGACTATCACCGTAGCGCTGGCGAGTCTTCGTGAGGCCGATCTTCCCGCCTCCCGCGTCGTCCAGGATCAGTCGCCTCCCCCCTACCGCCCACAAGGGAGATTCGGCGAGATCGTGAGGCGCTACCGCTGCCTCAGTTGCCACCGCATCGGCGGCTCGGGCGGCGACCTGTCCACGGTGCCTCTCGACCGCATCGGGAGCCAGCTCCAGAGTGATTACCTCGTCTCGTACCTTCTCAACCCCGGGGCGGTGCGGGTAAGTGTGGAGGCGCGCATGCCCGTGTTCCACATGCTGCCGCAGGAAGCGAAGGCCATTGCCGATTATGCCGCCGCCGTCTTCGTGGACGACGAGCTCGACGCCTACGACGCTCGTTTCACTCCCGCGGAATCGGCCCGCGGCAAGGAGCTCTACGACCAGCTGGGATGCGTGGGCTGCCATCAACTCAACCTTGAGGGCGGCTACGTGGGCCCCGACCTCTCCAACACCGGAAAGCGTCTTCGCCCCGGGTGGATCGCCGCCTTTCTGACGAAGCCCGAACGCTATAAGCCCGGGACTCTACAGCCCGACTATGGCCTGTCCGCGGTCGACGCTCGAGCCTTGACCGCGTACCTGTCGAGCCTCGGCGCTCCGCCGGTCGCGAGAGGCGGCGTGAGCTCGACGAGGAGCAGTCCGCGATGAGCGCGCCGCGCACGATGATCGCCTGTCTCGTCTTGATGGTGGTACCGGCTTGTCGACACCAGGCGGCGGAACCACCCGCGGACTCGATGCTCGACGCCATCCGAGCGGAGGAAAAGGCCCAGGGTTTGAGCTACGCGGAAGGACAGGGCAAGCACCTCTTCGAGCACTATTGCGTCACCTGTCACGGCGACGGTGGACAGGGCGATGGAGAGAACGCTTACAACTTGAACCCTCCGCCCCCGGACTTGACGACTTCGAAGAGCGCCGCCGACGAGAACTACCTTCGACGCGTGATCGCGGAAGGAAGCGCCGCCGTGGGCCGCTCGGCCCTCTCGCCACCGTGGGGGCGGAACCTGAGCTCGCAGGAGATTGAGTACCTCGTGCTGTACTGTCGGGCGCTACAAAAGAAGAAACCCTGAAGAGACAGACGACCGCGCTCGGGCCAAGCCTTCGTTGGTCGATGGTTCCGTTACCGCGCCGGGGCGAGCGCGAGCCCGAGGATTGCTCCGGTGGCGATGAGCGCGACGTCTGGACATCGCCGGGTGGAGAACAGTACGGCGGCCGCCGCGAAGGCGATGACGGCGGCGGACCAGTCCAGGACCACAGAGGGAGTGATGAGAACGATCGTTCCGACGAGCACTCCCACGACCGATGCCGTGACACCTCGGATGAATCCGCGAAGGCGTGGATTCGTGCCGTGACGACCTAGAATCGGTGTCGCGACGATGGTAAAGACGACGGCCGGAGTGAAGATTCCCACGGTCGCCGCGATGGCGCCGCCGAGCCCGTTGACGAGGTAGCCGACGAACGTGGCGGTGATGACGACCGGCCCGGGAGAGATCATTCCGATGGCGACGGCGTCGACGAACGCCTGGTCGCTCAGCCAGCCGTACTGGCCGACGACGTAGGCTTTGAGGAAGGGCACGATGACGAGCCCGCTGCCGAAGACGAGGCACCCCGTTTTGAAGAAGAAGAGAAAGAGCTTCGCGCTCGGACCGGCCGCCGACGGGAGCGCGACGACGAGACCAAGAGCGCTGGAGGCGGGTGGATCGATATCGGGGACGGATGGGACGGTGTGTTCCCTCGAGTTTGCGAACAGCAGCGTGCCGGCGAGCCCCGCCAGAACGAAGATTGCCGTGAGCTCGCGTTGTGTCGCGACGGTGACCGCGCAAGCGGCCGCGGCAAGGACCCATGCGAACATTTCCCGGCGGAGCGTCTTGGTTCCCAGTCGGAAGGCGGCTCGGAGAACGAGGGCGATCACGACGGGACCGATTCCGTAGAAGAGCGCCCGCACCGGAGCGCTCGCGGAGTAGCGGGTATAGAGCGCCGCGGCCGAGACGACGAGGAGAAACGGGGCGAGGCCGAAGGTGACCGCGACGGACAGGGCTCCCAAGGCGCCGAAGCGGAGGTAGCCGCAGTAGACGCCGAGCTGGTAGGCAAGGGGGCCGGGGCAGGCGGCGGCGATGGCCAGTCCCGCCTCGTACTCGTCTTCCGTGAGCCACTTTCGGGTCTCTACCAGTTCGCGGAACATGGCCTCGACGAGGGCCACCGGTCCGCCGAAGCCGAGAGCACCGAGGCGGAGGAAATACGCGGCCATCCTGGCCAGAGTGGGGGCGTTGCTCGGAGAGGAGCGCGCTCTAGCCTCCAAGCGACACCGTGATCCCCGTGCTCGATGCCACCGCCCTCTCATAGACGAGCGCGGCGGCGGCGACGTCTTCGATGGCGGTACCGGTGGAATCGAAGATCGTGATCTCTTCGAGCGAGCTCCGGCCGGGCCTGGCTCCCGAGATCACTTCGGCCAGCTCGGCGTGCACCGCGTCGCGCGTGACCAGGCCCGAGTCCAGTCCGTGGTGGAGCTCCCCAATCGATGCGCACTGCTCGAGCACGTCGACGACGAGGGTTCCCGCCGAAAGAAGACGTGGATCGAGCTCTTGCTTGTCGGGGGCGTCGGCGCCGACGGCGGCGACGAACGAGCCTCGTCTCACCTGCTCCAGGAAGAGGAACGGCCGTCGCGAGGGTGTCGCCGTTACGACCACGTCACTCACCGCGACCCCCTCGGCGTGATCCGCCACGGAGCGCACCTCGATGTCCAGCTCCGAGCCGAGGTCGTTCGCGAAGGCGCGCGCCCGGTCCCGGTCGACGTCGAACGCGTAGACTCGCTCGAGAGGAAGAGCACGGCAGAGAGCGCGAAGTTGCGCCCGACCCTGCGTGCCGCAACCGCAAATGGTCGCCGATCGCGCACCGGGCGGCGCCAGGTACTTGGCGGCCACCGCGGTCGCGGCCGCGGTACGCGCCAGGGTGATCTCGATGGAATCCAGAATCGCGAGAGGACGTCCGTCGGTTCCGTCGGAGAGGACGACGACCCCCTGGATCGCCGGCAGTCCCCGAAGCGCCGGGTTCGAAGGGAAGTTCGCGTTGGTCTTGGCGGCGAAGTACGTGCGGCCGACGTCGAGTCCCGCAGCTTTGACGTGGAAAGCGCCATCGAAAGCCGGGACGGTGAGGACGCCGGGGGAGAGGCTCCGGCCTTCAGCGTGCAGACGGAATGCGGACTCCACGGCGGAGGCACAGGCGTCGAGAATCGAGAAGCCTCCGCACGTCGCTCGCGGTGAGAACGAGAGTGCCGTCCACGGCTCTACTTCGATCGCTTCGCTCGTTTGGACCCTCGAGTCGGCTCGGGCTTACGTGGGGCAAACGAGGCATAGAGGTTGTCGAAGAGTACGAGGCCCTGGGCGAGGCGCGCTTCGTCGCGGGGATGAGCCTGGCAGAGCCCCTGGATGAGCTGCTGGACGCCGAGGGCGTCGGGACGTCCGAACTTCCCGTCCTTGAGGTCGATGTCATGGACGATCTCCGCGATGTCCGTGAGACCGGGCTCGGAGATTCCCGTCCGTTGTAGGAGGGTCTCGAAGGTACAGCGGTCGCCTTCGTGAGTGAACTCGCCGCCGACGAGATCGAAGCCGACGTCTCCCTCGCGTCGTTTCTCGCCGGGGTCGACGAAACGGAAACGGGCCCCGGGGTCGATGAACCGCCGGATGAGCCATGCCGATGCGAGACGATCCACTTTGGGGTTCGGTCTCGTGACCCAGGTGCGTCCCACCAGATCGGAACGGTCGACTCGCACGCTCTTCTTCTTGTCGTTTCGGTTCGTGTGCCGCAGGTTGCTCTCGAGGGCGTGAAGCATGGTCTCGGCCTCCTTTCCGGCCGGGGTGGAGAAAAAGTCGATACGAGTGAGCTCCTCACGTCTCTTCTTGAAACGAAGGAGGAGACCGTTCGAGGTGTCTTCGTCCGTGCCCGCTCGCTTCCGGACGTCGTCCAGTGCCGACGCGATGTCCGCCTTTAGGGACTCGTAGCCCTCGGTGACCTGGTTCTCGAAGCAATCCTGGAGGGCGCGGTCCGTAATTCCCGAAAGGAGGTCTGCCCGCCAGACGAAAGCGGAGCCTCCGCCGGCCACCGCCTCCTCCGCGATCCATTGGAAGTCCTCCAGGCAGTCGTCGCGATCGGGAAGCACGTAGACCGAATTCTTGAGGGCGACCCCGCCCACGCGGGCGAGGCGATTCCCGATCTTCGCCCTCAAATAGATGGGCTTGGGAGGAAGTTGATGAATCAGCAGGAGCCATCCCATTGCGACAACCGCCGATGGAATATAACAATTGATTAAGCCATATGTCAATTGTTATAACTTAATTCGAACCGAAGTCCCCGTTCCGGCGCTATCGCGGCGTTACTCCCGACCTTCTCGGGTGATGAGGTTCAACTCGACGACGCGGGACGAGAGGCGACGGAGGGCAATCCCGAGGGAATGGTTCCTGCTTCCGGTCCCCTTCGTCTCCGCTCGGCCGGGCTGTGGAGGCCGACACGGAGGAGTCGAGAGGTAGCTGCTTGGACTGGAGCCTTCCGTTCGAAGAGAATGAGGGAGCGGAGATGGAAGAAGAGGTCGAATCGTGACGGGAATCCAGACGACTCTATTGGTGCTCGCCCTGTCTATTGGAAGCGTTTCGAAAGCGACGGCTCAAGGCTTTCGCTGGCCCGAGGAGCCGCGCAACACGAAAGTTCTCGAAGCGAAGGGCGCGGAGCTCGGTCAAATCATGCGCGACTTCACGTCAGCACTCGGGGTCCGATGTGAATACTGCCACACGGCCAGGCAGGGCACGACGCTCGATCCCATGGACCTCGCGACCTTCGACCTCGCCTCCGACGCGAATCCGATGAAGGACAAAGCCAGGACCATGATCTCGATGACCCGGTCGATTAACGAGACCTATCTCGCGCGGCTCGGCACTCCCGCGGCCGAGCGGGTATCGGTGTCCTGCATCACCTGCCACCACGGACAGACGAGGCCGGTGCTGTTGCAGGACGTTCTCTTCGACGTCATCGAGCAAAAGGGGGCGGACGCCGCGGTCGCTCGCTATCACGAGCTCCGCGACGAGTACTATGGAAGGTTCTCGTTCGACTTCGGACCGGGAGTCCTCGGCTCGTTGGGCGAGCGACTGCTCGCGGCGGGGAAGGTGGACGCGGCTGTCGTGATTCTCGCCCTCGAGAACGAAGAGAATTCCCGCTTCTCCTACGGCGAGTACCTGAGCGGGATCGCCAACGAGAAGGCCGGGCATCTCGAGGATGCCATCCGGCACATGACAAAGGCGGTGGAGCTCGCCCCACCCGAGCAAAAGCCTTTTTTCGAGAGCGCGCTCGTCCGATTGAAAGGCAAGTGACGCGCGCGGCGAGCGATGGAGGGCGCCAGTGACGGAAGGTGCGTCAGCGCGCCTCCGCCGCGACCGCGATCTCGACGACATAGTCGTCTCGCGCCATCCGCTTTCCCGATTCCGTCTGGGGCTCGAGTCCGACGATTCGAATCGTGAGGTCGCGGTAGGTCCGCGTCGCGCCGCCGCCCGGGGGGACCTTCAGGGTCACCTCGGTCTTCTCTTCCGATCCCAATCGAACGGACAAAACCACCGTCGCCTCTCCCGCCCAGACGCACTGGACGTTCCTGGGGCACCGGGAGTCGCTGGGCACGTCCTCGAATCCGATCCGGAGATCCGCTCCCTCGATTTTCGCGCTGTCACCGACCTTCAGGTGAAAGGGTTCTCCGTCGGCCGCCGGCGCTCCGGAAGTACAGGCGGGAAAGCCGACGACGAGGAAGCTCCAAACCGCAGCCAGTATAGTCGGGATCATGACGACTGCTCCCTTTGTCGATGCCGGGACGCCGATTGCTTCGGAGTGACGAGCTCGATGCTCATCCAGTCCGGTCTCCATCGGAGAACTCGAATCGGCGATCCGGGAAACTGCTCACGGTAGTTGAGCCACGCGGAATCCCGCCAGCCACGCCGGACGATGATTCGGACGCGTTCGTCGATTCTCTCGGGAAGGAAAGGTGGTCCGAGGGCGTCGCTGAAGCTCCAACCGAATCCCCACGGTGGCTCCCGATGCTGTGGAAATCCGACGAGAACGAAGACGGAGCCATCTTGCGTTCTCTCGCTCTCGGTCCGCAGATTGTCAATCGCGATTTCGCATTCGAGCGCTTGCCGCGTGTAGCGCGCTTCCGCTTCGAGAGTGGGAGGCAGAAGGGTCAGAGCGAGACCGGCGAGACCCGCCGCGGCGAGACCGGAGCGGAATGGCCATCGGGTACGCGAGAGCATCAGCCCGAGCGCGACCGAGAGTCCCGCGAACGAGAGATAGAGATGACGGGGTGTGAAGACCAGATTGTGGGTGGGGAGGATGAACAGGCCGAACCAGACGACCCCCCAGAAGAAGATCCATTTCCACGAAGGCGCTCCCGGCCGCGTCGGGCCGAGAACGAGCGGCAGCGCTCCGACGAGGATGAGGGCGAGTGGGAGAGGGCGATGGACGGCGGGCGCGACCCAGCTCTCGAAGAAGCTACGGACGGCGGCGAGGAATAGGTCCGCTCTGAGATAGGTATGCCCGCTCCCGTAGCCTCCCACGGGATTTCCGAACGCGATCCAGCGGATCCCGATGAAAATCGCGACGATCCCGAGGTAGGGTAGGAAACCGCGCCAGATCTCGGTGAGGGGCTTTCTCGAGACCACGGCGAAGCCCACGAGGGCGAGCGGAAACAAGACGGCGTACTCCTTGGTGAACAGGCTCGCCGCGACCAAAATCCACGATCCGACGGCATAGACATTGGCGCGGAGGGAACAGCCGGAGCGGATGTAGAGAAGGAACGCGAACAGAAGCGTGGACGCGCTGAGCGATTCGTCCCGCGCGGTGTTCCAGGCGACGACATCCACGTTCAGGGGATGGACGAGAAACAGGAGCGCCGCGAAGAGCGCCGGGAGCAGCTCGCCCCCGAGTGTGAGAACGAGAAGCGATATCCCCACCGAGGTCGCCGCGTGGGCCGCGATGTCCGAGATGTGGTAGGGAAGCGGCTTCAGCCCGGATATCGAGTAGTCGATCCGGAGAGACCAGGAACGAACCGGGCGTACGAACCGCTCGTGCCACACCCCACCGATCTCGTCCGAGACGAGAAGAGCGAGCTCCTCACGAAAGGTCTTGCCGTAATTCGACGCGATCATGGTGTAGTCGTCGCCGAGAAAGAAATTGTCGAGCGTTTGCGCGTGAGCCACGAACGCGGCGAGAACGATCGCGAAGGCGAGGAGGAGGGCGTCTCGCCGTTCGAATCGAAAAGGTTCTCCACCTCGAGCCGTGTCCACGAATTCCTCTCTCAGGTTGATCGGTGCGTCATTCTAACCCCGATCCGACAACGGCGGACCGTGGGGATCACCGGAAACGCTCTTGGGTGACTTGAATTCCGAGTTCGACGGTGCGCTCCGCAGGCGAACGGACAGTGGCATTGGCGACTGGGCCCGTCGTGTCTCCCGTGCAGCATTCTCAAGCGCTTTCGAACCAACCGTACGCTTACGAATGTCGGATCGGGGCTAACGCATTCGCGCCGGCACAAACTGCGACCCTGGAAGAGTTGAATGCGGGCGGAATGGCTGGTAGTTTCGCTCGTTCACCGGGAGGAAACTATGTCGTGCTCGACGAGAACCGTCGTCGTATCGCTATTGACACTTCCCTGGCTCCTTGGAGCTCGTGTACCCGCTTCGCCTGTCTCGCCTGTCTCGCCTGTTTCGCTTGCTTCGGATGAAGAAGAGATCCGCGACTCGCGGGCGCGCTCCAACGCGGCCATCGCGCGCCACGACGCGGCGGGGGTGGCCGAAACGTTCATGGACGACGTTACCGTCGTGGCTTCGATCGGCAGTCGAGACACCGGCAAAGCGGACAACCGGGCCGCCTTCGAGAGAATCTTCCGCGACCGACCCGACGTTCGTTACCTCCGGCAGCCGGAGGATGTCTCGGTGTTCCCGGCCTGGGCGGTCGCGTCCGAGCGCGGTCGATGGACAGGGAGCTGGACCGACGCCGACGGCGGGGTCCGAATCTCGGGAACCTACCTGGCGCAGTGGAGGAAAGTCGCGGGGCGATGGCTCATCCAGGCGGAGCTCTTCGTGCCCATCGATTGCGAGAGCGAAGGCGGGTACTGTCGCGAGCATCCCTGAAGGCGTGAAGGCGAGTTGCTCGGGCGCAACGCGCTCCCAGCTCACTGGTTCTTCGGGTCCGTTTCCTCCCGCAGGTACGCCTCGGCGAGTGCACGATCCCGGAACAGAGTCACCGCAAGACCGGCATTGCGAGCTGTGGTCTCGGCGAAGTCGTGAGAATGATCGCTCGGATCGACAAGAATCGCCACGCGAGCGGTTTTGTCGATCCCCGGCGTGGTGGGGATGTCCTTGTGCGCGATCTCGTAATTCCCGAGTGTGGACTCGACGTTCCTGGCTCCGCTGACGTCCATCAGATATCGCTTGGTGCCCAGCTTCTTCCCCAGCGCATGCGCTTCGATGGTGTCTCTCATCGCGTGGGCACGCGTGTACTCCCCAACCACTTTCACGACGATGTATTTTCCATCCCGCGATGGTGCTATCGAGCTCTTGGTGACAACGTTCAGGCGACGCCTCCCGATTCCTGTGCTCCCCGTACCGGCCCTGCGCTCGAGCGAGACCGCGTGGGCGGAGAGCTCACTCGAAGACGACGTTGATTGTGCCGTCTCGAGCCCTCCCGATAGCGAATCCCAGGACACCAGTAGAATCTATTCTTCGCCAAAAGCGTTTCGACAGTCAACGAGACTTGTCCGACACGTGCGCCTGGCAACAGTGCCGACAACGAAAACCGGGCCCGATCGCGTCCTTGATGCCGGTTGGGGAATCTATCGGTTCGATTTCACGGGTCTTTCGGCTTGTCGCCCAGGAGCTTGGTTGCCGGCGGAATCTCGGGAAGCTCGATCGCGAGCGCGAAGGCGACGTCCAGCGGTTTGAGGGAAGGGGCACCCTCGGAGCTGGGGGGTGGAATCGAAGGCAGGGCGATTTCCATTGCCTTGCGGCGCATCAAAGGAATGCGGACGAGCGCTTCACGATCGAAGCGGCCGCTGCCGCTGGCGATGGGACGAAGCGCATCCACTCCGAGCTCCGCGAGAATCTGCCGGCCGCCGTCGCTTTCTCCGATCCGTGCGAGCGCGTTCTCGAGGCTCCCGCGCTCGTCGGCGCCGAGGGCGCCCTCTCGCATCGCGAGGACGGGAAGCGAGAGCGGCTGGCTGGTGAACACCGCGCGGAGCTTCTCGCCGAGGGCGGAGACGAGCAGTGGGTTGTAATCGGCGACGAGCGCTCGAAGGATTTCCTTCGTCGTCCTCGGCTGGGTGTAAAAGCGGTGATGAAGCTAACGGGCCTCCCGGGAGAGCGAGCCGAGAGCGTGGCGGCCTCGCAGACCCGACTCATAGGCCCCCGGTCGAATCACGACCGCGGTCGCACGTCTCCCCCCGGAGACCACCGCCGCCTGGGATCTGCGTGGCGATCAACCGGGACTTTCGCGAGTGGAGTCCTCCGTCATCGGCTTCCGATCCTGCTCCTCGGCGCCCGACGGCCGCCTCGCCGTCAGGCCGAGGCGCCGAAGGGGTCGTCGATCGATGGGCTTTGTTTCGTGAACAGCTCCGCGCCGTTCTCGGTTACGTGGAAGCAATCTTCGAGACGGACGCCGAACTCACCGTAGATGTAGATCCCGGGCTCGTCGCTGAAGCACATCCCGGGATCGAGCGGCGTTTTGTTCCCCCGCACCAGGTAGGTCCATTCGTGGCCGTCGAGGCCGATGCCGTGGCCCAGGCGATGGGTGAAGAACTTGTAGTCGGGGCCGAATCCCGCATCAGTGATGACCTTGCGCGCCGCGGCGTCGATCGTTTCCGCTGGCACTCCCGGACGGACGGCGTCCCGGGCCGCGTTCTGTGCCTTCTTCTCGACGTCCCAGACCTGACGCTGGCGGTCGCTCGGCTTTCCGAAGACGATGGTCCGTGTCACGTCGGAGCGGTATCCGTCCACGTCGCATCCTCCGTCCATCATCACGACGTCGCCCTGCTTCAGCTTCTGGGGTTGGATGCTCCCATGGGGAAAGGCGCTGTACTCGCCGAATTGCACGCCGGCGCCGCCGTTCACTCCCATGGCGCTGAAGGCGGTGGAGATGAGCTTCGACACCTCGAAATGAGTGATGCCCTCTCTCAAAGCGGAGGTGGCGGCTTTGTAGGCCTCGACGGTGATCTCGTTCGCCCGTTTCATCAGCGCGAGCTCGTTCGCCGATTTGATCACGCGACACCCAACGGTAACCGGGTCGGCGCTCACCATTTCGACTCCCGGGCTTTGCTTTCCGACGCCGTCCATGAAGAAGAACCGGGTCGTCTCCTCGATGCCGACCTTGCCGCTCGACGCACCTCGGTCCGCGAGGATCTGGGCCACCAGCCGATACGGGCTCTCGTGCTCCTGCCATGTCCGGATATCGTCTCCGAAGCGAATGAGCTCCCGCGCCCGCTGCTCCTCGAAGGCAGGGCAGACCCAGGCGGGATCGCCTTTCGCCGGGATCACCATCGCGAACATGCGCTCGCTCCGACCCCATTTCACCCCGGTGTAATAGAAGAGGCTCGTGCCGGACTCGACGTAGATGGCTCCCATACCGTTGGCCGCCATGAGCTTCTGGGCCTTGTCGATACGGCCTTTGCGCTCTTCGTCCGCGATGGGCACGACGTCCGAAACCCGGCTCTTCAGGTTCTTGACCGCGTTGGGAACGGGGGCCTCTTCCCCGGACCCGTTTCTGGATGTCGCGAGGAGTGCCGCCGCCCCAGCGGCCACTCCCATGAAGCCTCTTCGATCGATACACATTGTCGAGATCTCCTTCCGGTGGATTATAGGACACCTCGGCGGTCTCCCGCGCCGTCCTCCCTTGAGACGAGCGCCTCGGCTCGCGTACCATGCTCGGTGTGCGCCTCTACGCCATCAGCGATCTCCACCTCGGCTTTCGCGAGAACCGGGAAGCACTCCAGGGGCTGGGGGCCCATCCCGACGACTGGCTGATTCTCGGCGGAGACGTCGGAGAGACCTCGAGCCATCTCGAGATGGCTCTCGAGATCGCGACGGAACGATTCGCCCGGGTGATCTGGGTCCCGGGAAATCATGAGCTCTGGTCGAACGGCCCCGATAGTCCGCGCGGTCAGGCGAAGTACGAATCCCTGGTAGCGCTATGCCGGGGCTACGGGGTGGTGACGCCGGAAGACCCCTATCCGGTCTGGGATGGAGAGGGCGGCCCCTCGGTGATCGCACCGCTGTTTCTTCTCTACGACTACAGCTTCCGGCCTTCCTGGGTGGCACGCGAGCAGGCCGTCGCCTGGGCGGCGGAGTCGGGGGTCGTCTGCGCCGACGAGCGGTTCCTCGACCCACAGCCTTTCGCGAGCATCGACTCCTGGTGTCGGACGCGCTGCGAGGTCGCGGAGAAGAGATTGAGAGAAGCGGCTGCGGCAGCGCCGGTGGTCCTCGTCAACCACTTCCCTTTGCGCGAGGATCTGGTTCGCTTGTGGCGGATCCCGCGGTTCTCGATTTGGTGCGGCACCAAACGAACCGAGGACTGGCACCAGCGATTTCGCGCCCGGGTCGTCGTGTCCGGCCACCTGCACATACGTTCGACCGACTGGGTCGACGGCGTGCGGTTCGAGGAAGTCTCGCTCGGCTACCCGCGGCATTGGGACCCCGGTTCCGGTATCGATCGATACTTGCGAGAGATTCTTCCGGGTCCTTGAATATGACGAACGTCGAACGAACCGAATGGCAGCGGCGCCATCGGGAGAAGGTAGCTTCGGCCGAGCAGGCCATCGGGCTCGTCAGAGCGGGCCAACGCATCCTAATCGGCTCGGGAGCCGCCGAGCCCATGCGCCTCGTCGAAGCTCTCGTAACCACGGGCACGCATCTGGCCGACAACGAGATCGTTCACCTGCTGACCCTCGGTCCGGCGCCGTATACGGAAGAGAAGCTCTCCCATCGATTCCGGCACACCGCTTTTTTCATCGGCGCCAACACCCGCGCCGCGGTACAAGAGGGGCGCGCGGACTTCATGCCGGTGTTTCTCTCCGACATTCCCCGGCTCATCCGCTCGCGGCGCGTTCGCATCGATGTCGCGCTCGTCTCGATCTCCCCACCCGACGAGCACGGTTACGCGAGCCTCGGCGTGTCGGTGGACATCGTACGGGCGGCGGTCGATACCGCGGAGCTCGTCCTCGCCGAGGTGAACCCGCGAATGCCACGGACCCTGGGCGATTCGTTCCTCCACGTGAGCCGCATCGACCGGCTCGTGCCCGTCGACTATCCTCTTCCCGAGCTCGTCCAGTCGATTCCGGACGAGGTCTCGGATCAGATTGGGCGCAACGTGGCCGGGCTCGTGCCCGACGGGGCCACCCTCCAGATGGGGATCGGGAAAATTCCCGACGCCGTCTTGCGGGCGCTCTCGAACCACAACGACCTCGGGGTTCATACCGAGATGTTCTCCGACGGCGCCGTCGACCTCGTGGAGCGAGGCGTCATCAACGGAACGAAAAAGACCCTTCTTCCAGGAAAGCTCGTGACCTCGTTTCTCATGGGCTCGGAGCGGCTCTACGCCTGGGCTCACGACAATCCCGCGATAGAGATGCGTTCGACGAGCTTCACCAACGACCCCGAGACCATCGCGAGAAACGATCGCATGGTTGCCATCAACTCCGCGCTCGCCGTGGACCTCACCGGGCAGGTGGCGGCCGATACCGTCGGCGGGCGGTTCTTTTCCGGAATCGGGGGACAGGTGGACTTCATCCGCGGAGCGGCGCGCGCCCGGGAAGGCCGGCCGGTAATCGCTCTTCCCGCGACCGCCAAGGGCGGTACCGTGAGCCGTATCCAGGCTTTGTTCGAGCAGGGCGCGGGCGTCGTGACCACCCGAGGAGACGTCCACACCGTCGTGACCGAGTTCGGGGTCGCCGACCTCTGGGGGAAGAACATTCGCCAGCGTGCGATGGCCCTCATCGAGGTGGCCCATCCCGACTATCGCGCCGGGCTGCTCGACGCCGCCAAGAAGCGCCATTACGTGTTTCCCGACCAGCGGGTGCCGCATGCGGGCTATCCGCTCGAGCAGGCGAGTCACCAGCGTCTCCCAGCCGGTGAGGAAGTGATGGTGCGACCGGTGCGGCTCACCGATGAAGAGCACTTGCGGCAGATGTTCTACCGGCTGTCGGACGAGAACACGTTCCGCCGCTTCATGGCCTACCGCAGGCCGGAGTCCCACGAGGAGATGCAGAAGCTCGTCGACGTGGACTACGACAAGAGCATGGCGCTCCTCGTGACCGCGCTGAACGGAGAAGTGGAAGAGACCATCGCCATGGCGCGTTACGACGCCGATGCCCGGAGCGCGCTTTGCGACATCGTGGTCGTCGTGCGCGACGATTGGACAAATCGCGGCGTCGGGACCCTCCTCGTGAAGCGAATGGCCGAGGTGGCGTTCGAGCGCGGCTATCTCGGGTTCACCGGAAAGTTCCCCGCCGAGAACAGGGCGATGCTCGAAGTCTTTCACAAGAGCGGGTTGCGGGTACGCTCGAGCCTGGTCGGAAACAGCTACGACGTTACGGCGTACTTCGCCCCCGCTTCCGGCGCGAGCGGAGAGCGCCAAACGTCAAGCGAGAGGCACGACCTCCCGCAACCGGAGCCGTAGCTCGTCCGCGTCGTCGCGCCGAAGGCTCGAGGCGATGGCGTGCCGTCGCCCGTAGCTCAGCACCGAGAACTGCCAGCTCTCGGGATCGTCCTGCAGACGAGGATCGAAGCGTACCCGGATGCCGCGCTCTTCGGCGCTGTCGAGGTCGAGCTGAAACGAGAACTGCGCCAGCGGAATCGCGAGTCCCATGCCACGGGCTTTGATGTAGGACTCTTTCAGCGTCCAGTAGAGAAAGAACCGGTCGAGCCGCTCCTCGGGAGGAAGGCTTCGGAGGGCCCTCACCTCGAAAGGCGAGAAGAACCGGTCTGCCACTTCCAGGAGAGAGCCCTTCCGGGTGCGATCCTCGACGTCGACACCGACGTCTCTTCCGCGCGCCACGAGACAGACGATGAGACCATTGGTGTGGGAGAGGTTGAACCGCAGGAAGCGCGCGTCGTGGGGCTCGTCGATCGACGGACAACCGTAGTCGTTGGTCGCGAAGCGCCACGCCTCGGGGGGAACGTCGGCGTAGTGGGAGAGCGTGGTCCTCAGCAGGGCCCGGGTCACGAGGCAGGCGTGGCGGTCCTTCTCGAAGATGAATCGCGCGCACTTCCGGCGTTCGTCCTCCGTCAGAAGAGACCGGTAGCGGTCGAGAAGGCCCGGGTCGTCGATTTCTTCGGGCCGTACGACCCACAGATGCCCTTCGCGCTCGGGAAGCCGGTCGGTGTCGGTATCGATTCCTCGCACGACCCTATTCTTTGACAGAGCAGCACCGGGTTGCTAGTCTCCGCCCGTGACACGTTGGGCCGCGGTTTTAGCCGCTCTGATGCTCGTCGTTTTCGCGGCGAGCGGTGGCGCCTCGGAGCGCGTTCGGACCGAACGAGGACGTTTCTGGATCGAATGTAGCAACGCGTCGCTCGAGGAGATCCTGCGCGAGATCGCGGCGGTCGCCCCGATGGAGCTGTGGCTCGACGAAGGCCTCAGGGACCAGAAGGTGTCGGTCTCTCTCTCCGGCGTGACGATGAAGGAGGCGGTTCAGACCCTCTTCGAGGACGTGAAAGTCAACTACGTGCTCTACCTCGATTCGGCGAGCCCGGAGAGAGTCGACAAGGTCTACGTGGGAGGCAGTGGAGCGGGCCGCTTGGGACGCGAGCCCACCATCCCCTCCGAGCCGGCGGGGAGTCCCCCCCAAGAGCCCGTCCAAGGGAACGTCGAGAGAGTCGACGATTCCGAGCTCCCGCCCGACGTCGATCCCGACGAGCTCCTCCAGTCCCCCGACGCTCGAAAGATGCTGGGTGAGCTGAAGAACCTTCTGAAGCAGCAAAACGCCGCGGACGAGAACGATTCGCCCCGAGCCGAGGGTGCGGATGGAGCGGAAGAAAGCGATGGAGCCGATCCCGTCCGGGAACGTCGATAACGACGGCACCGACTCAGGGCTCCCGTCGAGTCTTCAGAAGCTGCTGACGAACGTGCCCCAGTTCCCCAGGAGCCCGTTTACGCCCGGCATCGCTCCGGCGCCGGCCGGACGCGCGGAATCGAAAGACAAACAAAAAGAAAAAGGAAACGAGAACCATCCTCAGTTGTAGACGAGGTTGTCCACCGCCAGGACTTTCAGCTCCTTTTCTCCAAACAGCCCGATGAATACGATCTCGGGCGTCGCCGAGCTGACGGTCAGAGTCTGCATTTGAGGCGAGACCCGCACCGAGGCGAAATCGATCACCTTCAGGGAAATACTGAAGGCCATGAGGGTCACCGTCCGTCCTTCGTCCCGCTTGCTTCCCACATCCACCGAGACCGTCTTCTTCCGCGATATTCCGAGAAGATTGGGTTTGAGGAAAACGACGAACTCGGGAAGTTGAGGGATCGAGCCGTCGCCGTTGACTGCAGTGCGGCCGTTGAAGGCGAGCACGCTCGTTCCGCTCGTGCCGATGACCTCGAAGCTCGCTGCGTCCAGAACGGCGCCACGTCCGATGAAGTAGGCTCCGCTGCTTGAAGGTTTGAAAAACATGGAGCGGAAGCGTGTCGCTGAACAGCTGCGGAGTGTCGAAGTCGATCGAGCTCGAAGTCAAGGCGGTGGGAGCGATACCCGAATCGGGTAGCTCTTCGTCCACCGCGACGCCGTCGACGACCCTGGGCGTCTCGGAGAACGTCGGGCTCACCGCCAGGAGGTTGAGGGCTCCCGCGCCAATCCAGCAGGGTAACGTGATCGTTTTCATCTTCATGTCCGAACCTTGGTGTTGGATGTTCAATGGTAGAGACGATAGGAGAACCGGATGCGATCTCCCGGCTGGCCGGCGAGACGAAAGGTAATGGTGCTCGCGTCTCGAGCGAGAACCTGGCCCTCCTGGACCTCGATGCTGCCCGGCGCGAAGCGGGAGTCGGGCGAAAAGTCGAACCGCCATCGTGATTCCCCCGACGCCCTCTGAAGTGTCGCTTCGACCACAATCGGCTCCGAAGAGGAACGGGAGCGGTGTTGAAAGGTTCCGGTATCGTTGACGGTATCGCCGGCGCCGTCTCCCACTCGAACCGTGCCCGACGTAGAGCCGTCACCCCGCGGCGAGCTCAGCGTGGACAGGAAGCGCACTGTCGTTTCCCTCGGCGCCGGGAACCGAGCGGCGGTGACGGGCGAGGGCCGTCGAAGGACGGTCGTCTCCGTGGCCACGTTGTTGGAGGGCAGCGGGTCGCCCGTCGCCGACGAGACCGTCGCGGTATTGGTCACGACCGTGTTCTCGGTGACGCCGGGTCGTACGTCGACGTCGAGTCGGACGGTCGCCAGAGCCCCCGGGGCCAATGAGCCGAGGTTGCAGGTGACGACGGCAGAGGCCGCCTGGCAACTTCCCCTCGAGGCAACGAGGGACGTCGTTGTCAGGTCCGAGGCGAGAGGGTCGCGAAGCTGGATCGAGGCCGCCGAACCGGGCCCCAGGTTCGTGACCTCGAGGGTGTAGGCAATGTGGAACTCGAGGACGCCATCGACGACTTTCGAGGTGAGCGCTCCCGATTTCGAAAGGGAGAGGTCTGCGCTTGGAGTGGGGGACCCTCCCGGGGGGGCGGGCGCGGATGTGGATGTGGCCGCGAGGATGACGAGCGGCTTTTCCAGGCGGTCGACGTTCCCGTCGCTGCCGTCGGGCTCGAGACGCGAGACCGTCAGCTCGACCGTGTAGATCCCCGGAGCACCATAGGCCGGGTTGATCACGCGTCCCTCGCGAGTCCGACCGTCACCGAGCTGCCACTCGTACCGATCGAGCCCCGGGGCGAGGAGCAGCTCGCGTCGATGCGCACGGGCTCGCCAACTCGTCCGGAGAGTGGAAGCTCGAAGCAGGCTCGTACGGGAGTCGGCGTGGGGATGATGGGCGGTGGAGGCTCCGGAGGCTGCGGAGGCGGTGTGGGCGGTCCGGGAGGGGTGGTCGCGGTCTCGCTCGCCGTCGTCAGCAGCCCCAAACCCACCACCGCTCCGGCGGCGGCGCCGAGAGCGATGAGGACGCCTTTCTTCTTCGATCGCTTTTGCGTCGTTTCTTCCGTCGTGTCCCCACGAACCGAGGGGCTCGCGAGACCCGCCGGGGCGTCGAATCCGGGGGGAAACGGCGGCGAGCCCGCCTCATCGGGGGTCAGAACGCCCGGGGGACCACCGGCGGCCGGTGCCATCTCTCCCGAACAAGTGGCTGGCACCTGTTCGACGACGGGAACGCGGTAGACGGGGGTCACGGACTCCTGGTAGGACTCGTCCGCAACCTGTATGAAATAAACGATTTCTTTGGTCTCCGCGCTCGGCTCAGGGAGGACGCCTTCGTAATCACCCCCGCCCCCCTTTTCGACGAGGTCGAGCTGATAGAACCCGGGGTGCGCAGCCGCGCGAACGTGGACTCGGACGCTCGCTGGTTCTCCGCCGGATGGCAAGAGAGTGGCCCGGATGAGCGGAAAACCCGAGACGGAGCGGACGACGCAAGCGGGAGGATGGTGTACGATCCGGTTGACGGGTTGCGCACTGACGAAAAGAGGTGCTCCCAGCGAGAGGCCAAGAAGGCCCAGGAACGTTCCCCGCGAGCCCGCGGGACTCTGCGTCACCCTCTGCACTCCTCTCGCAAATACGGAAGAAACGGTCAGCAACACAATGTCGGGATTGCCGCTCAAACTATCACCCAATCCCGTGAAGACCTAGCATATCTCGGAGCGAGGGGCGGGTCGCCACTGGCACGGGAAACGCGGTTTTGCTGCGCTCGGCCTCTCCGACCCGGGCAGTTGACGTCTGGACCCCAGGCGATATACTTCACATAGGGTTTCTGATGCGAACTTTCGACGACATCCGGTCCAACTCCACCATCGTCATTATTCGGGGGAGGTGCGGGCCTCCCTGAGAGTTCGGCGAAGTCGAACGGCCCCGCACCCAAAAGGGTGACGGGGCTTTTGGCATTTTAGGAGCTGATTTTCCATGAACGGTGCAGAGTTTCTCATCGGTGCTCTCGAGGGAGAAGGCGTCGACGTTGTGTTCGGCTATCCGGGCGGAGCAATCATGCCCGTATACGACGCGCTCTACGGGAGCCGTTTGCGGCACGTGCTCGTCCGTCACGAACAGGCCGCGGTCCTCGCCGCGGACGGCTATGCTCGAGCCACCGGGCGCGTGGGGGTTTGCCTCGCGACCTCGGGCCCGGGCGCCACGAATCTCGTGACGGGAATCGCCAACGCCTTCCTCGATTCGGTGCCGATCGTCGCCATTACTGGCCAGGTGCCGACGGCGCTCATGGGAACCGACGCGTTTCAGGAAGTCGACATCTTCGGCATGACCCTGTCGGTGGTCAAGCATAGCTTTGTCGTGCGACGAGCGGAGGACCTCCCCGCGGCAGTCGAGGACGCGTTTCGCCTGGCACGCTCGGGAAGACCCGGACCCGTGCTCATCGACCTTCCCAAGGATGTGGCCGCCGCCGAGGGCCGGTTCGAAAGCGCCGCGGGTCGGCCTGGCGCGACCTCGCCAGTTCCGAGCCCGAGCGAGGAATCGCTTCGCACGGCGCTGCGGTTGCTGGAAGCCGCCGAGAGACCCGTCGTCTATGCGGGCGGGGGAATCGTTCTCGGGGGCGCGGTGGAGTCCTTCCGGCGCTTCGTCGAGACGGCGCGCTTGCCGGTCGTCACGACGCTGAAAGGAATCGGCGTTCTTCCGACCGAGCACGAGCTTCTCCTCGGAATGCTCGGCATGCATGGGTCGAGGCAGGCCAACATGGCCGTCCAGTCTTCGGACCTGCTCGTGGCGGTCGGGGTGCGTTTCGACGACCGCGCGACCGGCAGGCTCGAGAAGTTCGCGCCCCGGGCGAAAGTAATCCATCTCGACATCGACGGCGCCGAGGTGGGAAAGCTGCGTCGTCCCGACGTCGGGCTCGTTGGCGAGCTGGGCCCGTCCCTCGCGAGGCTCTCGACTCGCCTCGAGAATCGACCGGTGGCGGGAAGAATGCCTTGCCCGAAAGGCGGAGAACGCCTTCGACTACGACCGGCCAGCAGAGGGTGTCTATGCACCGCGGCTCCTTCGGGAGCTCTCGACCCGCGGTCGCGTGGGTGATCGTGAGATGGTCATCACCTGCGACGTGGGCCAGCATCAAATGTGGGTGGCCCAGCATGGCTCGTTCTCCCGGCCGGAGGAGCACCTTTCGAGCGGCGGGCTCGGCACCATGGGCTACGGTCTTCCCGCCGCGATCGGAGCGCAGCTCGGCCGTCCCCAGGCCACGGTGGTTAACGTCACCGGAGACGGATCCTTCATGATGAATCTCCAGGAGCTCGCCACCGTCCGGCGATATCGACTGCCGCTGAAGATCGTGCTTCTCGACAACCAGTCGCTCGGGCTCGTTCGCCAGTGGCAGGAGCTGTTCTTCGAAGAGCGCTATAGCGAAGTCGACCTGAGCGACAACCCCGATTTCGTCCGTGTCGCGGAGTCGTTCGGCATTCCCGGCTTCGTCCTCGAGACGGCGAAAGACGAAGCAGACGCCGTCGACCGGCTCATCGCCTCGCCGGGGGCGGCCCTTCTCCACGTTCGGGTCGATCGCCAGGCGAACGTCTGGCCGCTCGTTCCTCCCAATCGAGGAAACGAGGAGATGCTCGAGGACTCTCCCCCGCTCGCCACGAGGCGGACGTGAGCTTCACTCTCGAGATGGTGCTCCATCGCGCCGAACGAGCGTTCGAGCGGGTCGTCTCCCTCGTCGGGCGGCGGGGTTACGAGCTCGTCGCCGTGGACGCATCGAGGCGCCTCGACGGCAAGCTCTCGGTGCGTCTCACCCTCGCGAGCGAGCGAAGCGGCGAGATTCTCCTGCGCCAGCTCGAAAAGCTAGTCGAGGTGGAAGCGGTCCAGCTGCGGCCCTAGTGGGCTGTTACAGCCCCCTAGCTCCCGCGGCGAATCCAGAAATAGACGGGCGCCGCCGCGGCGTTCAGCGCGATGCCCATGAAGGTATCGAGGGGATTGAAGATCACGGCGTTCACCATCAACAGACTCATGACGACGATGAAGATGAGCGGGACCAGCGGGTAGCCCGGGGTCAGGTACCCGGAGGGCGCCTCGCGAGAACGCTTTCGCAGTCGAAACACCGCCGCCACCAGGAGAATGTTGTTGAACTGCAGCGGCACCACGATGAAGGCCACGAGCCGCTCGAACGTTCCGAAGAACAGGACGGCGATGATGGAAAGGACGGTGACGAAGACGATGGCAGGGGCCGGCACGAAGGTCCGGGGAGAGACGTAGGCGAGCGCGCGGAAGGGACCATTTCCGAATCGGCCGCGGGTGATCTCGGCATAGTCGGCCGCGGGGGCGTAGACGATCCGTGGCGCGGTCATCACCAGGCCTCCGAGAGCGCCGAAGATCGAGATCATGATGAAGCCGCTCACGACCTGTCCTCCCAGGGGACCGAAGCTCGCGAGCGCGAGACGGGTGCCGACGGAAGCCCCTTCCGTCCGCATCTGATCCAGGGGCATCACTCGCAAGAAGGCGGCGTTCACCAGCAGGTAGATGAGCATGATGCCGAGGACACCGAGCCCGAGCCCGAAAGGAAGGGTCCTTGCCGGCTCGCGCACCTCGCCCGCCACGTGGGAGACGTCCGTCCAACCGTCGTACGTAAAGAGTACGGCGGCGACGCCGAGACCGACGAAACGAAGGAACTCGACGAGCCCGCCCAGTGCCGACGCGTCCTGCGGGGGAGAGGGAGCCACGCGTTCGGCGAGGAAGAAGCTTCCCACGACGAGAGCGAGAAGCCCCACGATCTTGATGGCGGTGAGGGTCACTTGAGTTCGCCCTCCCCAGCGAACCCCGAGCAGGTTGATCACGGCGAAGACGAGGATGGCGCTGACGGCGAAAATCGACGGCGTTCCCCAGGTGTTGTTGCCCATGAAATTGGTGAGCATCTCTCCGAAGACGATGGCGATCGACGCCACTGAGCCGGGAGCGCTCACTACCGCTTCCATCCAAGCTTTCACGAACCCCCAGAACGGGCCGAACGCCTCGCTGATGATGTGATAGCTCGCCCCCGCCTTGGGGAGAAGGGAAGCGAGCTCGGCAAGGGTGAGGGCGCCGCATAGCACGATGAGCCCGCAGAGCGACCAGATGAAATACACCTGCCACGGTCGCTCGGTCACGAGGGCGAGCTTTCCCGGCGTGAAGAAGATGCCCGAGCCGAGCATGTCCCCCATCACCACGGCCATCACGGCGGCGAGGCCCAGCTGTCTGCGAAGGGAGGGTCCCTCGCTCGCATCGGAGGGAGCGTGGGCGGTATCGCCCGTCGTGACGTCGTTCCCGATCACGCGTCGCCGTCCCCGGCGAGGAGAACGACCCCGTCTCGAATCTCGATGGGGATCGGCTCCAGGCTCTGGCCGAGGCAGGGACCCCAGACGCAATAGCCGTCGTCCATGCGGAACTGAGCGCCGTGGTTGGAGCAGACGAGGAACTCCCGATCGAGGCTCACGAAGCGGTCCGGAAGCAGGTTCAGCGTCAGGCTCATATGAGGACAGAGGTTGACGTAGCCGTACACTCGCTCTCCATCACGAACGACGAACACCCGATATCCAACGGGATCGTCGGGGCTCGTAGCGAAAACGAACTCCTTTGCCTGCCGATCGGCGAGGTCTTCCGCTCGGCAGAGCGCGGTGCCGGCGCGAGGACGGGAAGAAGCGTCATCGAGAGCCACGATGGGCCGCGATTGTAATACGCGCCGGCGGACTCTCGCTCGGGGTTGTTCCGAGGCCACGGTACTCGCCCCGGCGGCCGCTAACATTTCTTGCCATTTCTTGCCATTTCTTGAGCGTTGCTTTTCATGGGGCCGGTTCGAGCGCGAGCTATAGTGGGTGAGCAGAGATTTCTCGGTACCGCGACAACGCAAGTCCCTCCTGATGCTGTCGCGTGTAGGGGGCGGAGCTGCTGGACCGGCTCCGCTCCCGTTTCACCTCACCCCGTCGATGTCGAGACGTCACGGTCTCTTCGCCTGGACCGTGAGCCACGAAACGCGCTAGCCTGGGGAGCTCGGAGGCTCGATCCGAAGGAGGCGACATGGTCGGATTCATCACTAGGCTCGCCGCGGCCGCGGGGATCCTCTTCACCTTCATCTTCATCGCCGTTCCGCTCGTTGCACAAGAGGCGCCCGCGGACCTCGTTCTGCGAAACGGCAAGATCGTAACCGTCGATTCCGCGAAACCGGAAGCGCAGGCGCTCGCCGCCCGCGGCGGCGTCATCGTGAAAGTGGGGACCGATGCCGACGTGGCGCCCTTCATCGGCCCGTCGACGAAAGTGATCGATCTGGCCGGGGCCCTCGCTCTTCCCGGACTCATCGAGGGCCACGGACACTTCATGGGCATCGGTGAATCGGAGCTCGAGCTCAAGCTCGGCACCATGAAGAACTGGGGCGAGATCGTGCAGGCGGTGAGAAACGCCGCGGAAGAGAGCGAGCACGGGGTGTGGATTCTGGGACGGGGATGGCACCAGGAGAAGTGGGACCGCCTCCCCGAAGGGGCGATCGACGGCGTCCCCACGCATCAATCGCTCTCCGCCGTCTCTCCCGATAACCCGGTGGTGCTGGAGCACGCGAGCGGGCACGCGTCGTTCGTGAACGCGAAGGCGATGGAGCTCTCCGGTATCGATCGCAAGACTCCGGACCCGCCCGGGGGAACGATTGTCAAGGACGGGAAGGGCGACCCCACCGGCCTTCTCAGCGAGAACGCGCAGGATCTGGTCAAGATGCCACGAACGTGGGTGGAGTCCCAGGAGCGCAAGAAGGTCGAGCTCGCGGAGAAGGAGTGTCTGCGAAAAGGAATCACCAGCTTCCAGGACGCCTCGTCATCGTTTCAGACCATCGACCTCTTCAAGAAGCTGGCGGAGGAGGGAGCGCTGGACGTGCGGCTGTGGGTGATGATCTCGGAGCCCAACGAGGCGCTCGCGCAGAAACTGCCCCTCTACAAGATGGTGAACGTCGGCGACCATCGTCTCACCGTCGAGGCAATCAAACGTTTCATGGACGGCGCGCTCGGCTCGCACGGTGCCTGGCTGCTCGAGCCCTACGCCGACAAACCCGATACCACCGGCCTCAACACCACTCCGCCGGAAACGATCTACGAGACCGCGGAGCTAGCGATTCGCGACGGATTCCAGCTCTGCGTTCATGCCATCGGCGATCGAGCGAATCGTGAGACTCTGGACCTCTTCCAAAAGGCCTTCGAGGCCCATCCCGAGAAATCCGATCTCCGGTTCCGCATCGAGCACGCGCAACACCTGGATCCCGCGGACATTCCCCGATTCGCGAAGCTCGGGGTCATTGCCTCGATGCAGGCCATTCACTGCACGTCGGACGGTCCCTGGGTCGTGCCGCGGCTCGGCGAGAAACGAGCGGCCGAGGGCGCCTATGTATGGAGGTCGCTCCTCGACTCGGGAGCGGTCGTCACCAACGGGACCGACGCTCCGGTGGAAGATGTGGATCCCATCCCGAACTTCTACGCTGCGGTCACCCGCCGGATGACGAACGGCAAACAGTTCCACCCCGAGCAGAGGATGACGCGGGAGGAGGCGCTTCGCGCCTACACCTTGAGCAATGCCTATGCCGCTTTCGAGGAGAACATCAAGGGCTCGCTCACGGAAGGCAAGCTCGCCGACGTGACCGTCCTTTCCAAGGACATCATGACCGTGCCCGAGGACGAGATCCTGAAGGCCGAGGTTCTCTACACCATCGTGGGCGGAGAGGTGAAGTACCAGAAGCGCTAGAGAGAGCGCTTCGCTAGACTCAGGCCTCGGGGACGGTCAGGCAAAGTCGAACGCCTCCGCTCTCCGTCGGGGAGATTCCGATTCTTCCCCCGTGGAGCTCCGCGGCTCGCCTCGCGGCGAACAGAGCGATGGCTGCCGCGTGTCCTCCCGGGCGCGCCTCCCAGTCCGCGTCGAACCAGCGGGACCAGGAAGAGGTCGGCATGCGCACGGCGTCCTCGGACACGATGAGCGACGCGGCGCGGGTGAGAGAATTCCTCACCAAACGGATGGTGAGCGTTGCTCCACGGCTCTTCCTCAAGAGTGACAGTACGGTCTCGACCGCGCCCGAGACGGCGAGCGCGAGCAACTCCCGGTCCGCCCGCAGCAAACAGGAGTCGTCGGCCGCGCAATCGAGCTCGACGGCGAGCAGGGCACGCTCGTCTTCCGATTCTCCCAGAACGTCCTGGACCAGCACTCCCGCGTCGACTTGTCGCCTCATGACCGGAGGATCCGCGGTCAGGATCCGAAGGCCGTGCATCAGTCGCGATGCGCGGAGCGCTTCGGCCCGGATGAGCCCCAGAGCGACCTGATCCCGAAGCGGGCTTTCGGGCTTCTCGAGGAGTCCGAGGGTAGACAGGATGGTGTGGAGGCTTCCTTCGATGAGGGAGGAGGCGGAAGCGGTCCAGGGGAGCTTGGACACCGGAAACGTGGATTTCAGCGCCGCCCCGCGGTTCGCCGCCTCCGCGAGACGTCGCGCCTCGATTTCGTCCACCTCGAGCACGAGGCAGGGAACTTCGGTCAAGCCCGCCGTCATCGCCGCCGCGAGGCGCTTCGCGCCCGAGAGGAGCTCGTAGCGGCCGCGGTCCCTCCGCACCAGCAGAGGCTGGAGTACTCCGAACTCCTGGATCGAGTCCACGAGCCCCGACAAGGTGTCGAGGCTGTTGGAGGCTGCGGAGGCGCCGCTCTCGAGCTGATCCACCGGAAGCAGTCGAAGCCGGGCATGCGGCCGGAGGCGACGAGCTCGTCGACGTAATGCCCTTCGTGGCGCATTCGGTATTCTGCCGGCAGACCCTCGCGCGGAAAGACGATGTCGTCATCGCCGGCGAGCTCCTCGGGCTCGAAATAGCGTTCGTTCTCCGGGCCCGGGCCCGGTTTCCCAGCGTGCTCGGTTGGCTTCGTCCCTTCTCTGTCGGACAAACTTCGACCCCCAGTTCTCCGGCGCATGGGAGAGTCTCCGACGGATTGGGACGGTGATTATGAGTGCAGTGAACCGTTATCGATCCAGTAAAGCCGCCCCGTCTCTCCAGACGCCTTTTCGACGGTCTCGCGATGAGACCCGAAAAAACCGCACCATTTTACTCACTCGTGTAGTTTTGTCGAGCCCAAACCTTCAATCAGATGGCGTTACCGCCAGACTCGTCCGGATCGCGACTCCTCGAGTGAGCGCGAGTCGAATCGGGCTTCGCTCCTCCCACGCCTGGTAGAGTCGCTGGACCGCCGCCTCACCGTCGGGAGAGACGACCTCGATCGCGAGATCGACTTCGCCGAGAGCAGGATCGACGCCACCGAGCGCGAGAAGGCCCCGGTAGTCGGTGTCGCATCGAGCCGTCGCCTCGACGCGATCGATCACGACGCCGAGCTGCGGGCCGAGGGTATCTCGCACGAAGACGACGGCCGAGCTCGCGATGGCCGAGAGCAACAGCGTCGACGGGCTCGGCGCCTGCCCCGAGCCGCCGAGGGCACGAGGAAGATCGCTCCACCAGCTGAAGATTCCCGACTCCACTACGGCCTGGGCGCCGGCGCTTCGCGCCGTCGCGCTCAGTCGGGCGCGAGCCCGGTCGGGCTCCGCGGTCCAGCTCTCGATCGTCTCGCGAATGACCTCGGGCTTCATGGTTCTTTTCGATCTCGACGTAAGGTATCAGACTCGAGGCGCCTCCGTGTGCCGTTGCGATTTTCCTGACGCCCACTAGAGTGGGCTAGTCCTGTGGTGACGACTGAAGCTCCTCGAGCTCCATCCACCGTTCGAGAGCGGTTTCGAGCTCTTGCTTGGTGGCGGCGATCTCGTTCAGCACGGGCTCGACGGCGTCGAAGGGCTGAGAATAGAAGTCGGGCGCTTCGGATTTAGCCTGTGCCAACGCGAGCTTGCTCTCGAGACCCTCGATCTTCGCCGGTAGCGCGTCCAGCTCGAGCTGCAGCTTGTAGCTCAGCTTCGCGGCACGGTTGCGAGGTCTGGAATCAGACGGCCCCGCTGCGCTCGAGGCCGGCCTCGGCTTCGGCGGCGACGCCCCCTCGGGCCGCTCCTTGACCGCGAGCGTGCGGCCTTTGCGAAGCCAATCGCTGAAGCCTCCCGGGTAGCGGTTCACCTCGCTACCTGCCTCGAATACCAGCGTGCTGGTGACGACGTTGTCTAGAAACGCGCGGTCGTGGCTTATCACGAGGAGCGTGCCGTGGTACTCGACGAGCTGCTCCTCCAGGACCTCGAGGGTCTCGAGGTCTAGGTCGTTGGTGGGCTCATCGAGAACGAGAAGATTCGAAGGACGGGCGAAGAGGCGAGCGAGAAGGATTCGGTTGCGCTCGCCACCCGAGAGAGCTCCCACTTTGGTCACGGCGCGCTCGGCGCTGAACGAGAAGTCTTTGAGGTAGCCGAGGACGTGGCGATCCCTTCCGTTCACACGGACGTTCACGCCACCGTCCGACACCGTCTCGGCGGCAGTCTTCGTCGGGTCGAAGTCGCGTCGCAGCTGGTCGAAGTAGGCGATCTGGAGATTGACGCCGAGCTGGACCGTTCCCTCGTCGGGGGTGAGCTCTCCCAGCATGATGCGCAGGAGCGTCGTTTTGCCCACGCCGTTGTTTCCGATGATGCCCAGGCGATCTCCGCGCAGAAGCTTCAAAGACAGCCCCTGGAAGAGGCGCTCGCCGGCGAAGCCATGCGCGACCTCTTCGAGCTCGATGACGCGTTTCCCCGACGACGCGCCTCGATCGATCTGGATCCGCGCCTTCCCCTCCGGATCCACTCGCGCGGCGTACTCCTCGCGCAACTTTTCGAGCGCCTTGACTCGTCCCTCGTTCCGGGTTCGACGGGCTTTGATTCCCTGGCGAATCCAGGCTTCTTCCCGCGCGAGGCGTTTGTCGAAGAGGGCTGCTCCGCGTCGTTCCGTCGCGAGCGCCTCTTCCTTCTTCTGGAGGAAGAGGGCGTAATCGCCCGGCCAGCTCGTGAGCTCGGCCCGATCGAGCTCCAGGATGCGGTTGGCGAGCTTTCCGAGGAAGGTCCGGTCGTGAGTCACGAACAGAAGCGCGCCCGGAAAGCCGCGGAGCCTCTCCTCCAGCCACTCGATGGCGCTGAGGTCGAGATGGTTCGTGGGCTCGTCGAGGAGGAGGAGCTCCGGTCGGAAGACCCATGCTCGCGCGAGCGCCGCTCGGCGGCGCCAGCCGCCGGATAGCTCCTTCATCGGTCGGTCGGGACTCAGGTCCATTTCCGTAAGGAGGCTCGAGACGCGCTGGTCCAGGTTCCACCCGTCCTCGATCTCGATTCTGATGCTGAAGCGCCTCGATATCTTTCAACGCGACCTCGTCCATCGCCTCGGTGGTGCGGTGGTGGTATCGGTCGACGAGGACCTGCAGGTGGGAGATTCCCGAAGCAACGTACTCGCGAACGGTCTCGCTCCGACGCGTCAGGGAGCGCTTGAGGAAGGCGGCTGATGCGGAGCCCCGGTGAGCGGACGACGTCGCCTGAGTCGGGAGACAGCTCCCCTCCGACGATCCGCAAGAGCGTGGATTTCCCCGCGCCGTTGCGGCCAATGAGCGCGAGGCGCTCGCCCGGCTCGATGGTCAGCTCCGCGCCGCGCAGGAGGGCCTGGTCGCCAATCTCGAGAGAGACGCCGGTGAGGGAAACGAGAGCCATGAAGAAGACGATTATAGCTCTCGAGGGGGCACTTGCCCGGTAGCGCCTCAGATCGTGACTTTGAACGGGCCTTTCAGCGCGAGAGCGAAGACGATCGAGAGGGCGAAGTAGACGATCATCCAGTGGATCTCCCAGCCGAAGACGTCGATGTCCGCGTCCTGGTATCGCACCTCGATGGATCGGAAGGGACCGTCGGGGAGAGGAGGCTCGGCGGGGTAGAGAAGCTCGTCGAGAAACCCGCGCACGCGAATGGGAGAACGCTGCACCGTCCGAGCGCCATCACTCACGTGAACGGACTTCGTCGTCGTCTCGTTCCCGTTCGACACACGAATCTCGTAATCCCCGGGGGCCTTGGGAGCGATGCGAAAGTCCATCTCGCCGAGCGACGGAATCCACAGCGGAGGACCGACGACCTGAATGGCCTCGTCGGGCGCCTCGATCCGCAGGTCGGGCTTCTCACCCTCGCTGTAGCTCCCCTTCTCCAGATTGACCTTCATGAGAGTCGTGCGCCCCACGTCGAGACCCTCGTAGCCGTAGTGGAACTGGAGCTGAGCGATGAGGAGGACGATCGGGGGGAGGGTCCATACCATGGGCGCGAGCGAATACCGCAGGTAGGTGAGGTTGTGCCGGAAAATGTCGAGCTGCGCCCGGAAGATGGCGCGGAAATCATCGTTGAAGAGCACGATCTCGAAGATTGCGGCATAGATCTTGCGCTTCGCCGTCTCCAGCGCCTTCTGGTTCGACGTCTTCTTGATGACGAGGAGGAGCACGATTGAGGTCACGAGAGAGATGACCGCCAGTCCGACGAGCGGCGGAAACCGCGGAACGGATAGAGAAACCCGCTCCACGAGCGTACGAACAATGGCGTTGACGTAGGACATGAGGCAGAACGAACGCAAAGACGCAAAGTTGCAAAGGCGCGGGGAGTGTCCCGGCGGGAGGCGTAGACTAGCGCCGAGCCCCATCAGGGCTAACGGCTGGGATCGTGTTGGGTAGCGCATTCTTCTTTGCGTCTCCGCGAACCTTTGCGTCTTTGCGTTGAGTTTCTCAGGAAATATACCCCAGACCCTTGAGGCGCTTTTTGATCTCCTCTTCGGAATCCGCGTCCTCGAGCTTGGCGAGCTCTTTCTCGAGCGCATGGGTGATGAACTCCTCGGGCGAGGAGTAGCCGGCGATGTCGGAGTACTTCTTGACCCTGGCAATGAGCTCCTTGTCGAGCTTGATCTTGTCTGATCCGAACATGCGTTTCACTCCGTGGTGTCGTGGACCTTGGGTTGAATCGGCTCGTCGATCCCGAACTCGGCGAGAACCGACTGGCCGAGCTCGGTGAGGCTCGACGCCGGCCTCTTCAAGGGACGGTTGGTGAGCAGGAGTCCGGGAACGGTGTCGGGGTCCATCTCGTGATCTCCGCTCCAGTCGTCGGTGTTGTCGATGAGGATGTCTTTATCCACCGCCCCGAGCGCCGAGGTTCCCGCGGCGCGGGTCCCCTTGGCAAAGCCGATGATGATGTCGGGCCCGATTTCGAGCTCCCCCCGATCCTTGTAGGCCTCTTCGCGTTTGAAGGCCTTGTTGACCGCGGGAAGGCCGGTCTTGGGATCGATCTCGCGCCGTGAGCGCCTTTTCGATTTCGTCCATCAGCGCCTCGCGTTTTTCGGGCGGCACGATGCCGTTCTTCTCCCGACCCCGGACGTTGAGGTAGAGACCGTTCATTCCCAACCCGTAGGCACGGGTATGCGACCAGTCGACGTTGGCGAAGAGGCCGGGATCGTGCTCCAGGTCGGGATCCTTGACCACGAGGTATCCCTTTTCCCGGAGCCAGGCATTGAGATGGAACGTTCGTCGCCAGGAGGTGAACCCGTGGTCCGACATCGCGATGAGGGTGAAGTCGCTTCCGGTCTCTTCGAGATAGTCGAACGCCTCGTCCCACGATCGCCGTCGAAACCAATATAG
Source organism: uncultured Acidobacteriota bacterium (assembly GCA_963815675.1). GTDB lineage: Bacteria > Acidobacteriota > Vicinamibacteria > Marinacidobacterales > SMYC01 > CAWFHP01. The sequence continues at coordinate 167,787 of CAWFHP010000012.1, forward strand.
ATGTTCTCGATGAGGTCCGCGCGCTGCGGGTCCTTTTCGGGATCGTACTGGGGATGGTCGGGGTCCATGACCTTCCACATCTCATGACTCACCTGGTCCCCGTTGCCGAAGTAGTAGAACAGGAGTCCGGACTTCCAGTCGTGGAGAACGCTCGGGAACTGGTCGACGACTTCCTGGCCGGCGATGCGCGCCTGTTCGAGGAACTCTTCCTCGGTCAGTACCTTCGATTGGCAGGGCCTTGGTGTCCTCGGGCATTCCCTGGGTGTAGAAGCGGCCGGTTGCCTTGGCGAGAGCAACTCGCGTAATCGGCGGGGGTCGAGATCGGCTGGACCGGGTTCATCGGGATCGATAGTTCACGGGAGAGGCGTAGAGCTCGAATTCGGGCCTGACCGAGCGGAGGTAGAAGCGGACCATGCCGTGCAGAGTCTGCGTCTTGATCATGGGGAACTCGACGGGTATCCAGCCGCTCCACTCGCCTGCGCCGAGCACCACTTCCTCGTTCCCCGCCACGATCTTCGCCACCGGGTCTTTCGGATCGAGGTAGACCTTGAAGTCCGACGGTGAGCTTCTCGGGCTCGATGAGGAAGGGGTTGTCGGGACCGTAGAGCTTCGCATCGACGACGCCGTCGTAGACGTCGACCTCGTAGACCTTTCCGCCCGATACATCCTCGCCGGCGAAGGCGAACAGCTTCGAGGTGAAGAAGGAGAACTCTCCATAGGTTCCGACGATATCCGGCGTGAACATCCCCGAGAGCTCGCGGGTCGCCGTTCCCGAGGGTGGGAAGTTCGCGGGCATCCGCATCACCGTGGTGCCGATGCCGTGATTCTCGAGGACCTCCCAGAACGGCACGCCCTCTCCGGAGAAGCTCCACCTTCCCCGAGCGTGAGGGGAAACTGGTACTTGCCGATCTTGAGCGTTCTTCCGCCCTCGGCCTTGCTCGTCGAGAGGTAGGGAAGCATCGTCTTCGGGTCCCGATGGATGAAGTCGTAGATCCCGTGGCCGCCCGAGTCCATTCCGGTGATGAAGTTGGACCAGGCGACGGGACTCTGGGGAGGTATCGCCGTTTGCAGAGGGCCGAAGCCACCGGACTTCGCAAGCCGGGAAAAGTTGGGAAGCTTTCCCTCGTCCATCATCTTCTTGGTGAGCGCGTAGTCCATGCCGTCGAAACCGAGGATGAGGACGCGCTTTCCAGGAGCGGCATTACCCGAGGCGTGGCCCCTCCCGCAGGCGAGGCCGCCGAGCACGTAGCCGAGAACGGCGACGAGGGCGAGTGCGAGTGCGAGTGCGCGAAAGTGGAATCGTCGCATCAGTTCTTCTGGAAGCTCTCGCGCGCGAACAGCGGCCGTCCCTCCATGTGCTTCGGCGGCTCGACGCCGAACATGGTGAGAACGCTCGGAGCGATGTCGAGGAGCGACGGATCCTTCGATCCGATCTTGTAGTTGCAGAAGAGAACGCCGGGGACGAGCCGCGGGTCGACGCAGTGGTCGCCGCTCCACGCTTTCACGTTGTCTTCGAAGACCGGACCGGAGACCATTCCGGTGGCACAGTCCCAGGAGAATCCGGTACCCGTTCGCGTAGCCGATGATGAGGTCGGGAGCGTTCTCCTTGTAGGGCCCGTCGTAGATGTCGTCGGTATCGAACACGTCCTGGATCCCTACGACCTTTCGCCCCTCGTCCTCGAGTCCGGTCATCCTCCGAATGATCTCCTTTTTTACCGCTTTCGCGTCCGCTCCCGGCTTGACGATTCCCATCGCCTCCCGGCCCTCGAGGTTGAGGAACATTCCGGTGAGCCCGAGGGAGTACGCTTTGGTGCGCGACCAGTCGACGTCCTTGAGCCACTCTCCCGAGCCGTCGGTGCCCTCTTTCAAGTGCAGGAGCCCTTCTTCCAGGAGCCAGCCATTGAGGTTGACGCCTCTTTGGAACGAGTTGAAGCCGTGGTCGGAGAGGACGATGAGGACGTCGCCGTCGCGAAGATCGGCCATCACCTTCCCCACCAGGGCGTCGTTGTGCTTGTAGATGTCCTCGATGGCTTTGCGGTGCTCGGCGTGAGACGTATCCTTGCCGTTGTTGGCCGGATGGTCCTCCTCCAGGTAGTGCCAGAACATGTGCTGGATGCGATCGGTGGCGTCGAAGACACAGACGAGCGAGCCTTGCCGCAGTCGATCGAGGGCGGCGAAGAACATGTCCTGCCGCTCGCGGTCGATGTCATAGGTCTGCTGGAGGAAGGTCGCCGTCGTCGGTGACCCCTTCGTTGAGGGCCCAGGTGTCCTCGGCAAGCCCCAGAGTGCAGAAGTGACCGATCTTCTTCGCCAGGTAAGTGGCGTAGTAAGAGGGGTGGGAGATGGGCATCGCCGGCTTGTCGGGGTCGAGGTTGATGGGCGTGACGTAGAGCGAGAAATGGTCGCCCATTTCCGTCACCATCATGCGGCATATGCCCGACACTTTGATCCGGGCGCCGCCTTGAAGGTGAGTGGAATCCAGTCGCTGAGCTTGTTCGGCTCGAGCTCGACGGGGTCTCCGTCGACCGTTACCCGCGCGCGCTTTCCCGCGGGGTCGACGTCGATGGTCATCGGAATCGCGAGGGGCGGGTGGGTGTCGCGGAAGAGGTTCTCCGGTCCCTCGATTCGGGTCTCCATCCGATTGCCGTTCTTGGGAAGCTCGACGCGGATGCCCCCCTCCTTGAACTTCTGCTCCGCCGGCCGCGTCGTATAGAGGAGGAAGGTGCCCTGGGTCCCGAGCAGATCGGGCACGCACATCGCCGAGAGCTGCGCTCCCTTGAACTTGTCCGGGGGGAAGGTGATGGGCACGCGGAGCACCGTGCTCCAGATGTCGTTCTCTCCCAGGATGGTCCAGAACGGCTTCGATTTTCGTAGGAGCCGAAGCTCGGGCTTGCCGAGCGGAATCCGATACGGGCCGATCTTCAAGAACCGATCCACGCTTCCGATGTACGTCGAGGAGAGCAAGGGGAGATAGGTTCGCCGGTCCCGGTCGAGGAAGTCGAAGATGTTGTGGCGCGCGGGATTCGTCCCGGTGGCGAAGGAAGACCAGGCGACGGGGGAGATCGAGGGGTACGTCGTCTGGATTTTGCTGTAGGCGCCCATTTTGGCGAGCTTCGCGAAGTGAGGGAGCCAGCCCTTCTTCATGAACTTCTCGGTGAGCTTCGGGTCCTGTCCGTCGAAGCCGACGATGATCGACCCGACCGACCCATGGTTTCGCCCGGCTGCGTCTCGTCAGAAGCCGCCACGCCATGCGAAACGGCCAGACGAGCACCGACACGATGGCGAGCACGATTGCCGTGAAGACGACGAGAAACGAGCCCATGAGCGCGAAACCGGCGCCGGGGCCGATGTAGGCCTCGGCAGGCGCGGGCGAGGAAAGGAGCGCGAACGCCGCGATGCCGGCGACGAGAATCCCGTTCCGGAGCGCCCTCGCTTTGTCGAAAGTCATCAGCGAATCCCTCGTTAGGGGCGTTAGTGTAGCGCGAACGACGTCTCGATTGCCTACTCAATCCGCTGGCTCGGTTGCGCCTTCGCGATATTATGTGAGCCCATGAAGAAGCTGTTTCGGCGGCTCCGTTACGGCGAGCCCATCATCGTCGTCTCGGGCCTTCCGCGCTCGGGGACCTCCATGACGATGCAGATGCTCGCCGCCGCGGGTGTTCCGGTCGTGACCGACGGCGTGCGGAAGCCGGGAGAAGACAATCCCAAAGGGTATTACGAGGACGAGCGCGTGAAGGAGCTTCACAAGGAAGACGAAGACCGCACGTGGCTCCGCAACGCTCGGGGCAAGGCGGTAAAGATCATCTCCTTCCTCCTCAAGGACCTTCCGGAGACGAACAACTACCGCGTGGTGCTCATGAAGCGGGCCCTGCCCGAAGTGCTCGCCTCTCAGCGCAAGATGCTAGAGCGAAGAGGCGAGCCCGACGAGACCAGCGACGAGAGGATGTTGGAGCTCTGGGAAAACCACCTCTGGCGCGTCGGCTATCTCTTGAAGCATGCCGACCCGTTCGAGTCCATCGAGGTAGGCTACCGCGACGTCATCGGGGACCCTCTCCAGGAGGCGCGCCGCATCCGGGATTTCCTCGAGCTCTCCGCCGATCCGGAAACGATGGCGGCTGCGGTAGACAAGTCGCTCTACCGCAACCGCGCCTGAAACCTGGGAAGAAACGCAAAGGCGCAAAGACGCTAGGAATTTCTTTGTGTCTTCGCGGTCTTTGCGTTCCTCTTCAGGTGCCGATGTAGCCGAGGCCTTCGAGGTGGAGCACGATCTCCTGTGCCGCCTCCTCCGGAGTCAGCTCGGTGGTGTCGAGGGTGAGCTCGGCATCTTTCGGCTCCTCGTAGGGGTCGGAGATGCCGGTGAACTCCTTGATGATGCCCTGCCTCGCCTTGGCGTACATTCCCTTGCGATCGCGCTCCTCGCAGACATCGAGAGGGGTCGCGGCGTAGACGAGGATGAACCCGCCGACGGGCTCGATCATCTCCCGCACCTCGCGACGTACGGAATCGTAAGGAGCGATGGGCGCGCAGATCGCGATCCCTCCGTTCTTCGTGATCTCGGAGGCGACGAAGCCGATGCGACGGATGTTGATGTCGCGATGCTCCTTGGAGAAACCGAGCTCTGAAGAGAGGTGCTTCCGCACGACGTCACCGTCGAGGAGCGTGACGGGCCGCCCACCGAGCTCGAGAAGCTTCACCAGGAGCACGTTGGCGATGGTGGATTTTCCCGCTCCCGACAGACCGGTGAAAAAGAGGGTGAAGCCCTGCTTGTGACGAGGGGGGTGGGTGCGCCGGAGCTCACACGCGACCTCCGGGAAGGTGAACCATTCCGGAATCTCGCGGCCGTCGGCGAGTCTCTGCCGCAGCTCGGTTCCCGAGATGTTCAAGACGCGCGTGTTCTCCGGTATCTCGTCCTCCGGATAATAGGCGTCGTGCTCCTCGACGTAGGACATCATCTGGAACGGCACCATTCCCACGCTCAGCTCTTCCTCGTGCTTTTTCAGGAGCTCCTGCGCATCGTACGGACCATAGAAGGGCTTGCCGCTCGAGTCCTTGCCGGGGCCGGCGTGGTCGCGTCCCACGATGAGATGGGTACAGCCGTAGTTCTTGCGGATAATCGCGTGCCACACCGCCTCCCTCGGCCCTCCCATCCTCATCGCGATCGGAAGCAGAGACAGCTTGGCGGTGTTCGCAGGATATTGATTCGAGATCGCCTGGTAGCAGCGGACCCGGGTGTAGTGGTCGAGGTCACCGGGCTTGGTCATTCCCACGACCGGATGAATGAGCAGGTTCGCCTCAACCTGGCGGGCGGCCCGAAGGGTGAGCTCGTGGTGCGCTCGGTGCATCGGGTTTCTCGTCTGGAACGCCACGATGCGCCTCCAGCCGAGCCGCATGAACTCTTCCCGCAGCCGCGCGGGCGAGAGACGAAGCGGGCGGAAGTCGTAGTGGACCGGTAGCTGGAGTCCCTCGAGCCTTCCGCCCACGTAGTAAGGATGCGCACGGTCCAGGGTATAGGCCACGCCGGGATGCTCGCGGTTCGCGGTCCCGAACACCGCCTCCGCCTCGGCCTCCCGATCGGGCCGCCATACGTCGTCCACGTGAAGCGCGGCGAGCATGACTCCCTCCGGGTCCCGCAACGCCACCACCGAGCCCTCACGGAGCGTCTTAGCGAAAGACTCCGGGAGGTCGAGGGTGATCGGAATGGGCCACAACGTCCCATCGGACAGGCGTAGCTCCGAGAGGACCGCTTCGAAGTCGGCTTTGTTCATGAAGCCGGTGAGAGGGGAGAACCCGCCGTTGAGCAGCAGCTCCAAGTCGCACAGTTGACGAGGCGTGAGGTCCCACGAAGGCCAGTCACGCGAGTCGGTTTTCAACTCGAGCTGTCGTGCGGGCGCGACGAGGAGGTTCTTCAGAGAGCCTCCGTGCGCGGTGATCAGATGTGTCGTCATTGCTGGAACCTTTCTCGCTCATGAATCGGGCGTGCCCCTTCGAGGCTGCCCGCGGGGGGGGAAACAAAATCCTTGCCAAGCGACCGCCCCCCGGGAGGCCTCGGCGAGACGCTTCTCGAGCTCGTCGAGAGGCGCCAGAAAAAGCCGGCCGTGTCTTATGTCTTCAGAGTCCACTTGAAGTCGCTTGGGGGCGGCTACCGCTTGGGTGGACTCGTGAATTATTCGTCTTTTGGCGATTTTGTTCAAGGGCCGACCCGGCGGGACTCAGGCCTCGAATTCTACGTCGGCGGCAAGCTCCTCGAAGCGCCCGAGATAGTTTTCGACTCGCTCTTTCCCGTCGAGGGCGAACTTCTGGAAGGCAAGCCCCACGCCCTTCTTCGTATTGGGACCTTCGGAGCGCGTCCACACGGCCTTCGCCGAGACCTCGCATGGGCCGAGTCCCCAGGGAAGCTCGAACTCGAGATCGAAATCGGAATCCGACGCTCGGAAGCGCGTCCGCGTGGAAGAACGTCCCACCCACGCTCAGGTTCGTGAGATAACCCGGATACGAGCGGAGCGTGTCTTTCAACCGGCCTTTGATGACAACGGGACCGTATCGGGTGAATCGGCGCAGGTTCAGCTGCTCGTTGTCGTCACGCTGGGCGTCAGATGCCGCGGGAGTCGGGACGAGCTCTTCTTCGTCCATCGCTTTCTCCAGCGCGAGAAGCAGGTCTCCAGTGTCGAGCGCCCCGGCGCTGTAGAAGGATTTGATATCGAGACCTTCGAGCTCGCTAACCGGCTCCTGCCTGCGGACGAAACGATAATCGCCCGTGACGAGATCGAAGAGCTCTCGCAGAGCCGCGAGCACCTGGATCCGCCGATAGGTGAGTCGGTGGCGCTCGTCGCGCTCCTTGGCGGCCTTGACCAGGAGCGGCAGGGCGGAGGGAGAGTAGGCGCAAACGATGTTGCCTGCATCGAAGATCAGAAGGCCCCTCGTCTCCGGTCCCTTGACGGTCAAGATGCCGCTTTGTCGGGAATAGGCCACGATCTGGATGACGTCCAGCAGTGGTTGGGTATCGAGCTGTCCGGTGTAGGGCATCGGGGGGGTTGAGGAACGAGTCTCGTCGAGAAATCAGGCGCCCTTGCGCTTTCTAGGCTCTCTTCCGACGAGCCGGACGAAGCCCTTCTCCTTCAATCCTCGAACCAGTTTCATCATGGCGGGAGCAGGCACGTTCAGAATGTCGCGAATCGTTCCGAGAGTCCGCGTTCCATCGACGCGGGTCAGGAGGTCCCACTCGGAGGCGCTCAGCTCGTAGGGCTCGCGCACGACGATGCTATCCCCGCGCCGGGGCACGAGCTCGAACGCGTCTTCTTGAGAATCCGGGCTCGCGTCGAGCTCGAGGACGCCCACCGTCAGCAGACTGTAAACGATACGCCCCGCGAGAAAGATGTCCGTTTTCAGCTCCTCGACGATCTGCCGGATGCTGCGGCGGCCGTCCACGAGTCGGACCACGGACCAGTCGGAGCTGGTCAGGCGGATCGACTGCGCCCCGAGGGAAACGAGCTTGGGAATCATGTCGAAGCTCTGGATCTTGGAGGAAATCGCGTTCCAGGCATCGAAGCGGCGGCTCGCCTCGACGAGTAGGCTTCTCGTCGACGTCAGGATCGAGCGGTCGCTTCCCGGATCGGTCTCCTGAAACTCGAAACGGCCGTTCTTCCACAGGGCGAGCTCGTAGAAAGCTTCCGAGCCGTGCTCGGTGCCCGTGGACGCGTGAATGATGGCGCCTTCGTGGACGTGCACCGATCCGCTTCGATCGCCGTCGCTGAGAACGGCGATGCCACTCTTGCCGTGAGAAAGGACGAGCCGCATCGCGTCGGGGAAGGGAATGCTCGCGAGCGCCACCGAAACCGCGACGTCCTCGCGTGGCTCCGCCTCGATGACCGTTACCGCCGGTTCGGGCTCCTGCGGTGCAGCTTCCGCGGCGGCAGGCACGGAAGCGAGAGTCGCGTAGCGTTTGGTCCGTTTGAGGACGAGGTCGATACGCGTTCGGAGCTCGTCGGGCTCGACCGTCTTGATCACGTAGTCGTCCGCTCCATGGCGAAAGCCTCGAATCCGGTGTGGCATCTTCTCCAGGCCGGTGAAGATGATGACGGGGATCCACTCCGTGTCGGGGTCGGTCTTCAGTCGTTCGCAGGTCTCGAAGCCGTCCATTTCGGGCATCTCCAGGTCGAGGAGAACGAGCGAGGGCGGGCTGGCCTTGACCTTTTCCAGGGCCACCTTTCCGTTTCTCGCATCATCGACGATGTAGCCCCAGTTCACGAGAAAGTGGCCGATCATGGCGCGGTTGTCGGGGTCGTCGTCGACGAGCAGAATACGGTCTTTGACCATGGATTCGGAGTTTTTCGGATTTGTTTTCATTGTAGCAATTGGAGGCGTTTTTGGCAGGTTCTCTTCGCGGGTGCGCAAGCGCCCCCTGGGCGCGGCTCTTTCCGCGAGCGTCGTGGTCGTGGCGGGTGGAGGCTACCCTTCCGCGGGCGATACCGATCCCGACCGTGCGACCGCTCTTTGTCGGTGCGCCCGCGCCAGCGCCGAGGCGGCCTCGAGCATGACCCAAACGGCGGCGAGCACGATCAGCACGTCGATGACGAAGAGCAGGTAGTTCCCGGCACGATACAGATCCCAGAGCTGATAGAGAGCGGACAGCAGGGCCATCGTGGTGACGAAGACCATGGGAGTCAGGGTGTAGCGCGATGGCCGCCCGTGCTTGACGAGGATGACGCTGATGACCAGTAGCGTGAGCCCCGCGAGGAGCTGGTTGGTGGTGCCGAAGAGCGGCCAGATGATCATCCCGCCCGTTCCCTCCGCACCGCCGGCCCCGAAAGCGAGGACGAGGCAGCTCCCCACGGCGACGAAGGTCGCGATGTATCCGTTCTTCAGGGGAGCGATCTCGTAAATCGTGCCCCACTCCTGAATGATGTAACGCTGCAGGCGCACCCCCGCGTCCATCGTCGTTCCCGCGAAGAGCACCGCCATCACCGTCAAGAGGGTCGCGCCGAAACTCCTCGAAAGACCCGTGCCGGCCGCGACGATGTGGGATCCTCCCGTCACGAAGGCTTCGATACCTCCGCCCCCGAACGATTGATAGATCTGGTTCCATTCGGCGCGCGATTGGAAGCCTGCGGTCGCGGCGATGATCGCCATGAGGGCGAGTGCTCCTTCGCCCGCCGATCCGAGATAACCGACGAATCTAGCGTCGGGCTCTTTGTTGAGCTGCTTCGAAGTCGTTCCCGAGCCCACGAGACCGTGGAAACCGGAGATGGCCCCGCAAGCGATGGTGACGAAGAGAAGCGGAGCCAGAGGAGGGGTATTCGGGGGCGTCGCGAGGTTGAGGGCGGGGGCGACGATCGTGGGCTGCGCGAGCAGCACCGCGCCATACAGCAATCCGAGACCGATGAAGAGCTGAATGCCGTTGATGTAGTCCCTCGGCTGCAACAGGAGCCAGACGGGGAGCAGCGAAGCGATTCCAGCGTAGGAGAAGAGAATCAGGATCCACTGCGGCGCCGGGCCGAGTCCCAGGATGTCCGCAGGCAGCACGACGGGAACACGCTCTCCCACGTAGATCACGGCATAGAGGATCACGGTGCCGATCAACGTCGGCCAGAAGATGGGAACGCGCAGTCGATAAATGAGTACGCCGATGACGAGCGCGACGAAGACCGCGCTCCAGGCGGGAATGACGCTCGAAGGAGTCGCCCGGAAGGCGTCGGAGATGGCGACGGCGAAAACGGCGTTCACCATCAGAAGCAGGAGAAAGATGACGATCATGAAGAGATTCCGGGCGCGTTGCCCGACGACGTCACCGGTCAGGGCGCCGATCGACTTCGCATCGTTTCTCACGCTCGCCCAGATCGCCCCGAAATCGTGAACGCCGGCGAAGAAAACGGTGCCGACGACGACCCAGATGAACGCGGGAAGCCATCCCCAGATGACCGCGATTCCCGGGCCGATGATCGGGGCGGCCCCCGCGACCGCGGTGAAGTGATGTCCCCAGAGGACGACCCGTTGGGTGGGCACGTAGTCCTTCCCGTCCGCCATCGTGTGCGAGGGCGTCGCGAACGACGGGTCCAACTGGTACACACGCTCGGCGATGAACTTGGAATAGAAACGATACCCCGCGAACATCGCGGCGAGCCCGATCACCGCGATCGCGATGGCACTCATGCCTTCGGCCCCGTCAAAGAATCGTCCTCCCCGCCCGTCGGCGCGAGCTGTACACGAACAGATAACACATCCAGGTAAAGGATTGAACTCTGATATACCATGTTCGGGTCGGATGAGGAACGTCATGTCCACCCGAAAGACCATTTCGAGGCGAGCCCTCCTCGTTGGAGGGGGAGCTTCCGCACTGGCTCTGGGCTGGAAGAAGGGACAGGCGACGAGCCGCACACCGCCCGGACGGTCCAATCATGTCGCCGTGGTCGGCGCCGGAGCTTTCGGCGGCTGGACGGCGCTTCATCTTCTTCGCGCCGGCGCTCGGGTGACGCTCGTCGACGCCTGGGGCCCCGGTAACTCCCGGGCGAGCTCGGGAGGGGAGACCCGAGTCATCCGGGCGGGTTACGGGCCCGACCGGATCTACGTCGAGTCGGTGGCCCGCGCCCTCGAGCTCTGGCGGGAGAACCAGAAGCGTTGGAACCGCCTCCTGTTCCACGAAATAGGCGCGTTGTGGCTCCTCGGCGACGACGATCGATTCGTCACGCTTTCCCAGCCCTTCATCAAGGAGGCGGGCCTTCCCGCAGACGTGCTGAGCCGGGAGGAGGCGTCCCGGAAGTATCCTCAAATCAACTTCGACGGGATTCGATGGGCGTTCTTCGAGCACCAGGCGGGGTTTCTTATGGCCCGGCAGGCGTGTCAGGTCGTCCTCGAGGCCTTCGAGGAGGAGGGCGGAACGTTTCGTCTCGGTGCCGTGAAGGAGCCGGTGAAAGCCACGGGCTCGCTCGCGCGTCTTCCGCTCGACACCGGCGAGACGCTCGAGGCCGACGCTTATGTCTTCGCCTGTGGTCCCTGGCTCCCTGAGCTCTTCCCCGACGTTCTCGGCACGCTCATCGGCCCGACCCGGCAGGAGATCCTCTACTTCGGGACGCCCGCGGGAGGTTCCCGTTATACCGACCAGTCGATGTCGCCGTGGCTCGCTCCGCCTTCGCGCGATCGAGAGGGAGTGGAGCGGTTCTTTTACGGCATTCCCGGTAACGAATCGCGCGGGTTCAAGATCGCCGACGATACGCGCGGACCGGCGTTCGATCCGACTCACGGTGACCGAACGCCGAGCGCGGACGGCATTGAGCGCGCTCGGGACTATATGCGATTTCGATTTCCCGGACTCGCCGACGCGCCTCTCGTCGAAGCGCGCGTCTGCCAGTACGAGCAGAGCAAGGACGGGCACTTCATCCTCGACAGGCACCCCGGCCTCGACAACGTCTGGCTCATCGGCGGGGGCTCCGGCCACGGCTACAAGCATGGGCCTGCCCTCGGCGAGAGGGTGTCCCAGATGGTGCTCGGACAAAGACCGATCGAGCCGTTCTTCTCTTTGAAGCGGTTCGAGTAATATCGAGCGGGCGCCTTTGCGAAGGCGTGCCCGGAGGTGGAACGATGACGAGCGAGAAGACTCATACCCGGCGCAGGTTTCTCCAGACTTCCGGCGCCGTGACCGGCGGGCTCGTTCTGGGATTCTATCTTCCCGAGCGAATGGCGGGACGGGTGCTCGCGGCGGCGCCGACGAGCTTCGCCCCGAACGCCTTCGTGCGGATCGGCTCGGATGAGACCATCACGATTCTCGTGAACAAATCCGAAATGGGGCAGGGGGTCTATACCTCGCTCCCGATGCTCATCGCCGAGGAGCTCGATGCCGATTGGAGCCGGATCCGGGTGGAAGCGGCGCCGGCGGAGCCCGCGTACGTCCACACCGGTTTCGGAATGATGCTGACCGGCGGAAGCTCGAGCGTCATCTCCTCGTGGCAGCAGTTCCGGAAGGCCGGCGCGACGGCGCGAGCCCTCCTCGTCGAAGCGGCGGCGCGAAAGTGGGGGGTCGACAAAGACTCGCTTCGCACCGACAACGGCGCCGTGATCTACGCGAGCGGCGGAAAGCGAGCGACGTACGGAGAGCTCGCGGAGGCGGCCTCGAGGATCCCGGTGCCCGAGAACGTCCCTCTGAAAAAGCCCGCGGATTTTCGATTGATCGGAACGGACGTCAAGCGCGTCGAAGGACGGGACAAAGTCACGGGACGCGCCGAGTTCTCCCTCGACGTGAAGCTTCCCGGCCTCGTCACCGCCGTCGTCGCCCATGCACCGGTCTTCGGCGCGAAGCTCAAGAGCTTCGACGACGAAAAGACGCGCGCCGTTGCCGGAGTCCTGAAGGTGAAGCCCATCACCTCCGGCGTCGCCGTCATCGCCAAGGATTTCTGGACCGCGAGAAAAGGGTGCGACGCGCTCGCGATCGCGTGGGACGAGGGCGAAGGCGCTTCGCTGTCGACTGCCGCGCTCCGCGAAGAGTACGGCAAGCTCGCGGAGGAGCCAGGAGCGGTTGCGGAGAACGAAGGCGACGCTCTCGGGAGCGCTCGGGTCCGCGGCGCGGACTCTCGAAGCGGTGTACGAAGTGCCGTACCTCGCCCATGCGGCGATGGAGCCTTTGAACGCGACCGTTCAGGTGACCACCGACGGCTGCGACATCTGGGCCGGAACGCAGTTCCAGACGATGGATCGGATCATGGCCTCGAAGGTCCTCGGCATTCCCCAGGAGCGGGTCCGAGTGCACACGAGCCTCCTCGGAGGCGGATTCGGACGCCGAGCGACGCCGAGCTCCGATTTCGTCACCGACGCCATCGAGGTCGCGAAGGGTGAGCCCGGGCCCGTCAAGACCGTCTGGACCCGTGAGGACGATATCCAGGGCGGATACTACCGGCCCATGTTCGTCCACAAGGTGAAAGCCGGTCTCGATGCCGCGGGGCTTCCCATCGCCTGGCACCAGACGGTGGTCGGACAATCAATCATGGCGGGAACCGTCATGTCGGCGATGATCCAGAACGGCATCGATCCCAGTTCGGTGGAGGGCGCCGCGGGGATGCCCTACGGGATTCCCAACCGGCGCATCGAGCTCCACTCGCCGAAAAAACCGGTTACCGTCCTCTGGTGGCGCTCGGTCGGGCACACGCATACCGGTTTCGTGAACGAGAGCTTCTTCGACGAAATGGCGCACGCCGGTGGAAAGGATCCGTTCGAGCTCAGACGAAGCCTCCTCGCGGGTCATCCGCGTCATCTTCGGGTGCTGGAGCTCGCCGCGGAAAAAGCGGGCTGGGGTGCCACGCTTCCCAAAGGCCGCGCCCGCGGCATCGCCGTGAGGCAGTCGTTCGAGAGCTACGTGGCCGAGGTCGCCGAAGTCTCGATCGAGGCCGGAAAGCCCCGCGTACATCGCGTCGTCTGCGCCGTCGATTGCGGCATCGCGGTGAACCCGTGGAACGTGAAAGCGCAAATGGAGAGCGGCATCGTCTTCGGCCTGAGCGCGGCGCTCTATGGTGAGATCACCCTCGATAAAGGGCGGACGAAGCAGAGCAACTTCGACGATTATCCCGTGCTTCGCATGGACGAAATGCCGCAGATCGAGGTCTACATCGTACCGAGCTCGGAGCAGCCAACCGGTTGCGGAGAGCCGGGTGTGCCGCCCGTCGCACCCGCGGTCACGAATGCGATCTTCGCGCTCACCGGAAAGCGCGTCCGCAAGCTTCCCATTCGTCTGGAAGAAGCGGTGTAACCTTCGCATCCCGCCTCGGCCGATTGTCGTCCGGAATCACGACACCGAGACCTCTCGAGGGGACGTCCGAGATCGGCGCCTGTCCCTGATTTTCCCGCCATTCTCGACATCAGGCGGTGGTACAGGGTTTGCAGGTTTTCCGCCGAGGGTGCAGATGGAGGAGGAACTATGCCCGCCGGACACCCACGCACCCTTGGAGTCGTCGCCCCCGCGCCCGCGCTCGCTCTCGCGCTCGCTCTCGGGTCGAGCGTCTTTGCGCCCGATGCGAGCGCTCATTCCAGCCATTACCGGGGTCATCCTCATGGCCACGGGTTCGGTGTCTATCCGAGCTTCGCGATCGCCGTCGGTCCGGGCGTCGCGCCGGGAGGGTCCGGAGTCAGCGTCGTTGGCCTCGGTCTCGGGGTCGGCTATTACCCGTTCTCCGTGGGCGTCGGGTTGGCGGTCCCTGGCGCTTCGGCGGATCCCCGCGGCTCGCTTCGCACCGACGTCCCGCAAAGGGCGACGGAAGTCTTCGTCGATGGCTATTACGCGGGTCGCGTGGACGATTTCGACGGCTCGTTCCAGAAACTTCGGCTCGATCCGGGGCCCCACGTCGTTACACTCTATCTGGAGGGGTACCGCCTGTACGAAGAGAGCATCAACTCCACGCTCGGATCGTCGATCGAGATCCGGCACGAGATGGAGCCTCTGGAGCCGGGAGAGCCCGTGCCGATGCGTCCGTCCGCCGTGACGGTCACCCCGGCCTATGCCGCGTACGCTCCTCCTCCACCGCCGCCCTCGCCTCCGGCGCCGGCGCTGGTGCCTTCCACGTCGAGCGTGATCACCTCAACGGGCGGTTCGACCGAATATGGAGTTCTCTCGGTTCGCGCCCAGCCGAGCGACGTGGAGTTTTGGGTCGACGGGGAGCTCTGGGAGCTACCGCCGGACTCCGATCGGTTGAGTCTCCACCTTTCCGCCGGCCCACACGAAATTCGTATCGCCAAGCAAGGGTACGAGCCCTTCGAGATCGGGGTGGAGATTCAGCCGAGCGAGACGGAGGCCCTGAACGTACGCATGACGCTGCGCTGACTTCGACTCGTCACCAGTCGAGCTCCAGCCCGGGTTGGAATCTATTGCTTACAGGGTTTCCCCGGGTGAACGGTGGGGGCTCCACCGGGATTGAGGACGTCCAGGATGTCGGTTGGACCGAGAAGCTTCGCGGTCTCGCCCTGGCAGGCGGCAACCCCCACGATGGCCTCCAGGAATTTCGTCGCGTCTCCCTGAGGGTCGACTCCCCCTTTGTCGACGAATGCGTCGACGCAGGCGTTGAGCACGTTGTAGTAGTCGGTCGCAATCGTCGCGTCGAAGTTCCAGAGACGAGCCACCACGCTTTTTCCCCCGTAGCTTTGCTGCAGCGAAATCGGAGTACAGAGAAATCCGAGGAGGTTGCCGATGCAGGCCTTCTGGTCGGGATCGAGCGAGGCGAGACCGTTGACGTAACCGGGGATGTTGCTACAGACGTTGGGCGGAAACGAAGGGGTTTCCCTGAGGGCACCACCGGCGCCGTAGAGGCAGACGTCCGCGTTAGGAGGTTCCCCCGAGTCGGGTGGGGAGCTCGCACGGTGGCGGCGGAGGCGGAAGCGGTTTCGGATCGGCGAGGCAGGTGGCGACGTCGTCGTCGAAGGTGTCGAACTCCGAATGGCCAGGCAAGTGCGACTTCACGAACGGCTTGGTCATGGGCACTCCATCTTTGGATCCCGTTCCCAGGCGAAAGATGAACTCTTCGGGAGTGGTATTGACTCCCGTAGGGATCGAGTTCGTCGTCGCTGTTGGACAAAGGCCAGTTGGTCGCTCCCACCTTGAAGAGCTGCTTCGAGAAATCGATGTCATCGAAGGGGAAGGGAAGGCTCAGGTGGAAGCGCAAGGTAGCCGTCAAGCCGTCGAAATCGAGCGAGGACTGAGCGCGTGTCCTTACGGAGAGAGCGGTGATGGGTCGCATGCGCGGTGGGGCGAGAGACGTCTGGAAGCCGGACTGGGCCATCACCGCGTCCCGGATCACGTGATCTTGATCGAGCGACACGCTCAACGCGCCGTCGACACTCAACGTTGTCTCGAACGGGCCGAAGCTGCCACCCAGCTCTCCACCGATTCCACCGGTCAGGGTGGCCGAGAGGCGACTCTCGGCCACGTGGTCGTCATCGGTGACGGCCTGAATGTCTTGCGGTCGAAATATGACGAGCAATGGTTGGGTCCAGTACGGATTGGTCTGCCCTTGCGGCAGCACCCTCCACTGGAGCAACTGCGAGGTCGTTCCAAAGGGTTGGGCGAGCAGCCATGGACCGTCGTGGTAGAGGAAGCCGCTCGCGGGGTTCGAGAAGAGCCAGCCCTTGCGTTGGGGCGCGGGCCAGCCGGTCAAGAGTCCGGCGGGGTCGATGACGCAATCGTTCACGTGGGTGTCGACGGGGTCGAAGGCGCCGAGGTTGACGTCGAGCTTGACCGTCAAATAGACGTCCGCGAAACCCACTGTGAACAGAACGAATTTGGCCGGCCCGGCGGTGATGGTTCGTCCCGAGGACAGGAAGGCATCGGTGTGCGTCACCGTCCGATAGACCTTGCTGTACATCGTCTCGTACTTCGGCTTCGGCAGGCATGTAGGGCAGGGCGCCTCGTAGCCCGTGAAGACCGAGCGCTTCAGCGCCTCGGTGCGGACTTCAGAATCACCGGACACGAGCGAGAAGGGGACACGGATCTCGACCAGGGGAGGCAAGCCCAATCCGCGAATCGGCGTAAAGAGATTCCCAAGGAGCAAAGGGACCTCGAACGACTGGGCACCGTCGTTGGGAGCGGAGCCGGAGGAGCTCCCCGGGCAGTCAGGCGCGTCGCCGCTTCCACCGGTGCATCTCTGGGGTCCGTTCACAACGACGCTGGATTGCAGAACGAGGAGGTCCACCGTATGGCCGAGGAGGCTGAAGCTGTATCCGACTCGCTCGCCGAGGGAGGGAGTCGTGGAATTCTGTTCAATATGGGCGCGCCGTGCGGCGCAGTACAAACGCGCACCCCGCTCCCGTATGTCCTGGAATCCGAGGTAGTCCGGGTAGTCGTAGTGCTTTTCCGGAATGGGGATGAGAAAGAACGGTTGCCACTGGCTTTCGAGCCATCGCGCCCGAACGGGCGTGTAACCCGAGAAGCCCGTCGTGGAATCGCCTACGTCGACTTTAAGATCCTGTCCCGTGACCTCGAAGAATTTCTTCAGAGCGGACAAGGCGGTATCGATACCGCCGGCATCGAAGTCTTCCAAATGGTCGTGAGACAACGAAAGCATGGTTTGCATATAGCCTGGGAAGGCGTCGGATGCGGTGGGCTCGAGCATAGGGAACTCGGTCCCTCCCGCCGGCCATTGGGTCTTATCGAACAATTTTTTCCAGAAACCTTCGTCGCTCGTCAAAAGCGTCCCCGCCGTGAGGTCGGGACCCCAGCTGAAACTCCCCTCATGCGCAAACAGAGGGCTCACGAGCCGAGTAAGGTGCATTGCCGAGGCCCGTGACCGCCTTCGGTGGGATGACCGGCAGCGGGGGAATGATGCCGTCGACGGGGTTGGTCGAAGGAGGGTCCGTCGATACCGCCTGCGCTTGAGCATCTTCCGGCGGGTTCTTCTTTTCGGCCCCCGGAGCAGAGGAGGCGGCGGCTAGATTGGCGACGATGAGGACGAAGGACGCTACACGTAGAATGGCGTTCGAGCAATTCATCGATTTTCTCCGGTAAGGGGGGATAGGCGAGGACGCTCTTGACGAGGGTTCCCGCCCGCGGAAGGTAACCACTGCAGAGCGCGATCGACATAGAGCGATGCGGGGTGTGACTCACCCGAAGGCTCGACCAGTGGTGAGCCCGACCCCGCTCCCTTTTGGGACTTACCCCGCCCGAAAGCAAAGCCGGCGGCGAGGCCCGTGGCGTCCAGAACTCTATCACGGACGGGCTCGCAACGGCGCCGTGCCGCCGGTCCGGTCCGAGGCAGTGCCCAGGGGGGCGGGAGGGTGGTTTGATCGTTTTTCGAAGGTTTGCGCCCGGGCGCCTCTGTAAACCGCGAGACTACTCCGCGCGGAGGGCGCGCATCGGGTCCACGCGGGAGGCGGTGAGAGCAGGGACGGCACAGGCGAGAGCCGCCACCGCGAGAAGCACCGCGGGCACGATCGAGAACGTCACGGGATCGCGCGCGCCCACGCCGTAGAGCGAGCTTTCGAGGAGCCGGCTTGCCAGCAAGGCGCCGGAAAGGCCGATTCCAGCGCCGAGGATCGACCAGCCCAGTCCTTCGCGCACGACGAGCCGAAAGATGTCGCGCCTTTGCGCGCCCACCGTCATCCGGATTCCGATCTCCTGCGTACGTCGCGCGACGGAGTAGGCAATCACTCCATAGAGTCCGATCGCCGCGAGAACGAGAGCGAGGGCGGCGAAGAGACCGAGGAGCACCATGGTGAAGCGGCGGGGCGCGACCGAGGAATCGATCACGCTGTCCATCGTCTTGACCTCGAAGACGGGAAGATCGGGGTCGAGCGAGTGGATGGCACGCGTGGCGGGCTCGCTCAGCGCCATTGCATCGGTCTCGGCGCGAAGAGCCACACGGACGTCCCAGAGCGGACCTTGGTCGAGCGGGATGTAGACCTGCATCTGGGTCTTTTGTCCCAGCCCGTATTGTTTGACGTCTCCCACCACCCCCACGATCTCGCGCCAGGGGTTGAACGCTCCCGTGTTCTCCGGCCAGCCTTGCTTGAGGCGCTTGCCGATGGCGCTCTCGCCCGGCCAGAAGTGCCTGGCCAGAGTCTCGTTCACGACGACGACCTTGGGTGTGTCGGACCGATCCGTCGGCTCGAGCAGACGACCTTCCCGGAGCGGAATGGAGAGCGTCTCGAAATAGCCGGGAGCGACGGGAGTGAAGAGGGAGCCGGGGAGATCGGCCCGCGCGGGAGCGCGGCTGGTCTCCCACGATGAAAATCGAGGTCCAGCTCGCGCCCATCATGGGGAAATTGAGCCCGACGGTCGCCGACCGCACTCCGGGAATGGCCGACAGCCGCTCGCGCATTTGTTCCAGAAAGACCTTTCTCTTTTCGTGATCGTACCGGGATTCGGGTACTCCCACTTTCAGGGTCAGCAGGTGATCGGGGCGGAATCCCGGCTCGACCCGGGTGAGCTCGTAGACGGAGCGGATGAGGAGGCCGGCGCCGACGAGAAGCGTCGTGGCGACCGCCACCTCGGCCACGAGGAGGCCGCGACCCACGGCGGTGCGGCCCCCCGTTCCACGGCTTCCTTCCTTCAACGCGTCGCTCGGTCGTGCCCGAGCGTTGACGAGCGCGGGAACGGCGCCGAAAATCCACGCCGTGAGAAACGACAGCAGAAGACTGTAGCCGAGAACCTGGCCGTTCAACCCGACGTGCTGAAGCCGTGGGACGTCCGTGGGGAGGAGGTGCTCCAGAGACGCGAGCCCGGAGAAGGCGAGGCCGATTCCGAGCGCTCCGCCGAACAGTGCGAGGAGCATCGCTTCGGTGAGACCTCGGGCGGCGAGACGCCACCTTCCCGCTCCGAGGGCGGCCTGAATGGCCGCTTCCCGGCTGCGGCTCACCCCCCGCGCGAGAAGAAGATTGGCGACGTTGGCGCAGGCGATGAGGAGCACGAGGCTCACCGCCCCCATGAGCAGCTCGAGCGTGCGCTTGTAGTCCTCGACGCGCTCGTCGGAGAGGCGCTTCACCGTGACCGAGAGTCCGGAGTTGGAGGCGGGGTACTCGGACTCGAGCTGTCGCGCAATCGCCTCCATCTCCGCCTTGGCCTCCTCGAAAGAGACGCCGTCGCGCAACCGACCGAGCACATAGATGCCCTGATGGTTTCCGCGGTCGTGCGCCGACTCGTTGTCGCTGAAGGGATCGAGCGTGATGTACGCCCGCTCTTCCGGCGCGAGCTCGAAGTCTCTCGGTAGTACACCGATGACGGTGTAGGAGTCGTCATCCAATCGCACCCGCTTGCCGACGACGCCCGGGTCCGCCCCGAAGCGATTGGCCCAGAGGTCGTAGCCGAGGACGAGGCTCTTGGGTGCTCCGGGCCGGTCCTCCTCCTCGACGAAGAGCCTTCCCAGAAGCGGAGATACCCCTTGAAGTCGGAAGTAGCCATCAGACACCGCCCGCGTCATGAGCCTCATCGGCTGTTCCAGACCGACGAGGTTGAACTCGGTGTCGGCAAACCCCGCCATCGTCTGAAACGAGTGGTTGAGCCGCTGCCAGTCCTTGAAACTGGGATACGAAACGCTCATCTCGTACGCGCGGGCGTTGCTCTCGTTCATGAAGAGCACGTGCTCGGGCGCCGGGGGATAGGGAATGCGCTCGAGGAGCACCGCGTGGACGACGCTGAAGATGGCGGTGTTGGCGCCGATGCCGAGGGCGAGCGTCCCGACCGCTACGCCGGTAAAGAGCGGTTGCTTGCGCATCGCCCGGAGGGCATGGCGAATGTCCTGGGTGAGCGTCCTTATCGAGATCATGAGCGGCACCTCGCTTCACTGCCTTAGACGTAGTACGGAGCCAAAGGGTTCGCTCGCCGTTTCCGGCCTGCGCAGTCGCGAGGAACGAGTCCCACGGTGCTCGTTCGCTCAGAAACAACCGGGTTTGCTTCCTCGACTCCGCCGACCTAGAATTCCCGCGGTTTTCTCGAAAAGGACGTAGATGACCGCCAAGGCCGACGTGGATCCAACTGTTGCCGAGTGTTTGGAAAGAGACGGCTATGCCGTCGTCACCGATGCGCTGCGCCCGGAGCTCGTCGACGAGCTCATCGAGGCTGTCGGACGGGTCCCGGAAGGACCGGGGATATATCGAAACGGGAGTCCCTATGCCATTCGAAACTTGTTCGAGGTCCTTCCCGCCGCGAAGCGCGTGCTCGAGGAGAGAGCCATCGCTGAGCTCGTCTCGGCCGGTCTCGGCGAAGGCGCGGTATGCGTCCGCGCCCTTTTCCTCGACCGCGCCCCTCGCGCTGGCTGGAGAGTTCCCTGGCATCAGGAGGCGACGGTCGCGCTGAAGGAGCGGGTGGAAGTGACCGGTTTCGGTCCCTGGTCGGTGAAGGACGGCGTCCAGCACGTCATGGCCCCTCCGGGGACACTCTCGGCGATGCTCGCGGTGCGCGCTTTTCTCGACGATTGCGGCATCGACGAGGGGGGGCTCGACGTGATTCCCGCCTCCCACCAGTACGGAAGGCTTCCCGAAGACAGCATCGAGCCGTTCACCCGATACGACGCGAGGCCGGTGCCTGTGCATAGGGGAGGACTTCTGGCGATACGGCCGCTCGTGATCCGGCGCTCGGCGGCACCCACGCGACCTGGACCCCGGCGCGTCATTCATCTGGACTTCTGCGCCCGGCGGCTTCCCCTTCCCCTCGAGTGGCAAGCAGCCTATCCGATATCCGCCTGAGTGTCCGAATAGCGTCGTCGGATTCGTGACCGGAGCTTCGGCTCGCGAAAGAGTCAGGGGGGCTCAGCCGTCCGACCACTCGCGCTTCTCGCCCTTCCCGGAGCGCTCTTCGGCTTCGGCGATCCATCCTCGGCGGAGCTCTTCGGTGGGGACGCTCGACAAGTAGGGCTTGATGTCCAGGATCGGGGTGCCATCGAGCATGTCGACACCGCGCACGCGGAGACGGTTGCCGTTCCGCTCGATGAGCCGCACGACGGTAAGGCCGATCGGGTTGGGGCGACGGGGCGAGCGCGTGGCAAAGACACCGTGGATGCGGTCGTCGGTCGGAGGCTGGCTCACGAGCTCGTAGCCTTCGGAACGATGGAAGCACCAGATCACGAGGAGGTGCGAGAATCCCTCGATGTCCTGCAATCCATCGGCGAGCTCGGGCAGGATCTCGAGCGTCCCTTCGCTCGTATGCTTCGCACCGACGCCGCGAGGGATCCCGGAGGTATCGTGGAACGGGCTCCGGACGAATCCGATGGGCCTCAGGGTTATCGCGTCGACCGTCATTCGCCTCGAATCCTCGCGTTACTCTAACCCAGATCGAAACGGGCTGTCGTCGGATAGAATGACACGAACGGAGGAAACCCCTTGACGATACAGCGCTACGAACCCGGACCCCGAATGAGCCAGTGCGTCGTTCACGGAGAAACGGTCTATCTCGCCGGTCAGGTCGACGGTAGCGCCGCGCCGACGGCGGGCGAGCAGACGAAGCACATTCTCGGGCGGATCGACGAGCTCCTGGCGATGGCGGGCAGCGATAAATCCAAGCTCCTCACCGCCACCATCTGGCTTTCGGACATGCGGTACTTTGCCGAGATGAACGACGATCTGGGACGCCTGGGTCAGCCCGGGGAACACGCCGGCACGTGCCTGCGTGGAAGCCCGCCTCGCGGCGACGAAGTATCTCGTCGAGATACGAGTCACCGCCGCCCGGTAGTCGCTTCGAATCGCCGGCGCCGAGCCCGGATGAAAGTCATGAACGTCGTGAAACGTCGTCTGCTCGCCGTCGTCTTTCTGCTCCCGACCGTCGTACCGGTCTCCGCGAACGGACTTCGCTTCGAGATCCGCTATCCCGCCTCGCTGCGCGCCGAGCCCGTCGACGGACGTCTTCTGGTGATGCTGTCGACTCGAGAACGTCCTGGAGACGAACCTCGCTTCCAGATCGATACGTCGCTCGATACCCAGCAGGTCTTCGGGGCGGATGTCGATGCTCTCGCACCCGGCGCCACGGCGATCCTCGACGGCTCGGCGCTCGGCTATCCCGTCGCGAAGCTCGACGACGTGCCTCCCGGCGAGTACGTTGTTCAGGCGCTCATTCACGTCTACGAGACGTTCCATCGCGCCGACGGCCACGTGCTGAAGCTTCCGATGGACGAGGGCGAGGGACAACAGTGGGAGCGATCCCCTGGCAATCTGTACAGCACGCCGGTGCGCGTGCGGGTCGACCCTGCGAAGGGAGGCACGGTCTCGATCACTCTCGATCACGTCGTTGCTCCCATCGCTCCACGGAAGGATACGAAGTACGTCAAGTACGTGAGCATCGAGAGCGAGAAGCTGACGGCGTTCTGGGGCCGGCCGATGCGTCTCGGTGCCATCGTGCTCCTGCCCGACGGCTTCGACGAGCACCCCGACGCGCGCTATCCCGTCCTCTATGTGCAGGATCACTTTACCGATCGTTTCCGGGGCTTTCGCGAGACGCCACCCGAGCCCGGTCTCACCGGCGCGGCGCGCACCGAGGCGGAGTACGGCTACCGCTTCTTCCAGGACTGGACGTCGGGGCGTCTGCCGCGCATGCTCGTCGTGGTAAGCCAGCACGCGAATCCCTATTACGACGACTCCTACGGGGTGAACTCCGCGAACCTCGGCCCCTACGGCGACGCCCTCGTCGAGGAGCTCACTCCGTACGTCGAGAAGAAATTCCGCGCCATCGCCGAGCCCTGGGCCCGAGTGCTGATGGGCGGGTCGACGGGCGGCTGGATCGCGCTCGCCGAGCAGGTCGACTACCCGGATTTCTTCAACGGCGCCTGGTGCTTCTGCCCCGATAGCGTCGACTTCCGCGCCTATCAGATGGTCGACATCTACCGCGACGACAACGCCTACTGGATGAAGAGCGAGTGGAAGAATGTTCCCCGTATCGATCGGAGAGAGACCAACGGCGATCTCACTTCCACCATGGAAGACGCGAACCGGCTGGAGCTCGTTCTCGGCGCGCACTCCCGCTCGGGTGGCCAATGGGACATCTGGCAGGCGGTCTACGGCCCGGTCGGTCTCGACGGCTACCCCCAGCCCATATGGGACAAGAGAACGGGAGCGATCGATCACGAAGTCGCGGAGTACTGGAAGGAGAACTACGATCTCCGCGCGATTCTCCAGAGACGCTGGGCGAAGCTCGGCCCGAAGCTCGTCGGGAAGATCCACATCAAGGTCGGCGACATGGACAACTATTACCTCGAGCGCGCCGTTCGCCTTCTCGAGTCGTTCCTGGAGTCGACCCGGGATCCCTACTACGCGGGAAGCGTCGAGTATGGCGACGGCCACGGCCACTGTTACACCGGCGATCCGTCCGTCCCGACCGGCATCGCCTGGCTCACCGTTTACCAGCGCCACCTGCCGGAAATGGCGCAGCACATTCTGGAGACCGCTCCCGCGGGTGCCGACGTGACCAGCTGGCGATACTGAGTAGACCGTGCCCGATCTCGATCTCGGCGGAACTTTTCCGTGACCCATCTCCTTCCGCTCGACCTCTTCGTCATCGCGCTCTATTTCGCCGTCCTTCTTTGGATCGGCTATGCCGTCATGCGCTCGCAGAAGGAGAAGGGCGAGTGCGAGTCCTTTCTCGCCGCCGACCGGAACATGAATTTGTTCCAGACGACGACGTCGACGGCGGCGACCGACATCGGGGGCGGGTTCAGTATCGCCATGGGCGGGCTCGGCTTCACCCTCGGAATCTCGGGCTCGTGGCTGGTGGCGGTCTCGGGACTGAGCGTCGTGATGGCCTCGTTCCTCGTCGTCCCGAAGATCAAGAGGTGGGCCGATCGGGTCAAGGGTCTTACGACCGGCGACCTCTTCGAGCAGCGCTTCGACCGCCGGACGGGAACGGTGGCGGCCGCCCTCATCGGAATCTCGTGGTTCGCCTTCGTCGGGGGACAAATCATCGCCGGCGGAAAGCTCCTCCAGGCCACGATGGGGATGAGCCTGCCGCTCGCGATCTTCGTCGCCGGGGCGATCATCGTCGCCTACACGGCCATGGGAGGGCTGAAGGCGGTGATCTACACCGACGTCTTCCAGATGGTCGTTCTTCTCGTGGGAGTGGTGTTCATACTCGTACCCATCGGACTCTACCGGGTTGGCGGCTGGAGCGGGATCGTGGAATTTTTCACCGCGGTCCCCGAAACGCGTCACTTCGTGGAATGGGGCGCCGCGGGCTGGAAGGATCTTCTTCGGTTGGTTCTTCTCCATCTTCCCCGTCTGGTTCATCACCATCGCGGGATTCCAGCGCATCATCGCTGCCAAGGACGAGAAGACGGCGCGCTGGGCTTTCTTTCTCACCGGGATTCCACTCGAATGGCCGCTGTTCGCCATCGGTAGCACCCTGGTAGGAATGTTCGCCCGCATCCTGACTCCCGAGCTTTCCGACCCGGAGCTCGCGACCCCGGTCATGATTCTGACTCTGCTGCCCACCGGGCTCGCCGGACTCGTCGTCGCCGCCTATATCGCCGCCCTGATGTCGACCGCCGACTCCTGCCTCATTGGACCGGTGGCGATCTTCGTGAACGATATCTACAAGAAGCTCATGAAACCGGAGGCCACGGACGCGGAGCTGGTGCGGCTCGCGCGGTGGGCGACAATCCTCCTCGGCGCCGCCGCCATCCTCGCCGCCTATTCGACGCCGAGAGTGCTCGATCTGATCCTCTACGCCTATACCTTCGGGGCCGCGGGGATTCTCTTTCCCACGCTCGGCCTCCTGTTCTGGCGGCGGACGACGGCCCAGGGAGCGTTCTGGAGCATTCTCCTCGGAGGCTCGTCGGCCGTCGCCTGGACGCTCGGTGGAAGTCCTTCCGGACTCTCCGCCTCCTACGTCGGTTGGGCGGTCTCGGCTCTCACCCTCGTCGCGGTCTCGCTCGCGACCGCCCACCGGCCTCAAGAGGACCTGGAGAGCTTTCGATGAGCGTCGACGACGAGCCGGTGAAGCGGTCCTGGCTCGAACGGTTCGGTCTTCATCGACCCGAGCTCCGAGCCTGGGCGATGTACGACTGGGCCAACTCCGCCTTCTGGACGACGATCATCGCCGCCGTTTTTCCCATCTACTTCGCCAAGGTCGCCGCCGCGGATCTCCCGCCCTCCGTAGCGACGACGCGCTTCGCCACCGCGACCACCGTCGCCATGGTGGTGATTGCCCTCCTGTCGCCCATTCTGGGCGCGATGGCCGATTACGCCGGGCTCAAGATGAAGATGCTGGGGGCGTTTCTCGGGCTCGGGGTCCTCGCCACCGCCGCGATGTATTTCATCGAGCGTGGAGACTGGAAGCTCGCGACACTCCTCTTCGTCCTCGGGAACATCGGCGTCACGGGGAGCGTCGTCTTCTACGAATCGCTCCTGCCTCACGTCGCGCGGGAAGAAGAGCGCGACATGGTTTGTAGCGCCGGTTTCGCCCTCGGCTACCTCGGCGGCGGCCTTCTCCTCGCCGTGAATCTGCTCTGGATCCAGAAGCCGGAGCTCTTCGGAATCTCGGGAGCGACGATGGCGAGCCGGCTCTCGTTTCTGAGCGTCGCCGTCTGGTGGCTGGGTTTTTCCATCCCTCTGTTCCGCAACGTCCACGAGCCGACGAGGCTCCTGGAGCGGGACGAGCACGTTGGAGAGAACGCCCTCAAAGTCGCTTTCATCCGGCTGGGAGAGACGTTTCGCGAGCTGCGGCTCTACAAGCACGCTTTTCTCATGCTTCTCGCGTTTCTCATCTATAACGACGGCATCCTCACCATCATCCGCATGGCGACGAGCTACGGAACCGAGGTGGGGCTCTCCCAGGGAGTGCTGATCTCGGGACTGCTCATCACCCAGGCGGTGGGGATTCCTTTCGCGTTTCTCTTTGGCTGGCTCGCGAAGATCATCACGGCGAAGCGGGCGATTTTTCTATCGCTCGCGGTTTATGTCGTGATCAGCATCGTCGGCTACCGGATGACCACCGACGCTGATTTCTATCTTCTCGCGGTGCTCGTGGGGACGGTTCAGGGAGGGAGCCAGGCGCTTTCGCGGTCGCTCTTCAGCAACATCATTCCCGCCCACAAATCGTCGGAATTTTTCGCCTTCTTCGGCGTTTTCGACAAGTTCGCGGGGATCTTCGGCCCCGCCCTCTTCGCCATCACCATCATGGCCACGGGCTCGAGCCGGAACGCCGTTTTGTCGGTCATCGCCTTTTTCGTCGTGGGAGCGATTCTGCTCTCGTTCGTCGACGTGGACGAAGGCAAGCGCGTCGCCCGCCAAGAGGAAGCGAAGCTCAGGGCGATCAGTAATCCAGGCTGAGCCGGAAGCGGACGCCGCGCTCGCTGGCCGCCGACAGGATCTTCTCCATGGACTGGAGCGCGGCCAGGATCCCGGGCGCGTCGTCGACCTCGTCCGGGTCGGCGGCTATGTGGTCACGGACGCTTCGGACCACTGTCAGGCCGTCTTCCGCTCGAAACCAGCGTCCCGTCTGGTCGCCGACGGTAGGAGCGTCGAACTTCATGTCCTCGGCGAGCGCTTCGGCTTCCGCTTGGCTGAAGGCGACGAACTCCCCGAGACCTCTCAGATCTTCCTCGTGCGCGATGGAATCGATGACGTGTCGCTGGGAGGCGAGCGTCCGCCCGTCGACGTCGCGGGGCTCGACTCCCTCGATCTCACGCTCGAGCACGACGACGAAGCCGAGACTCAGGACGTCCCCCAGAATCCGGCCCAGCACCCGCTCGAAATTCCCCCCGAGGACGAGCTCCACGTCGCGCTCCGCATAGCCGCGTCGGAGAAGGCCGTCGGTGAGATCGAAGACGCGCTTCGGATGGTCGAGCCCCTCGATGTCGATTCGATCGCGAAAAGCGTAGCTTCCCTTGTAGCCGGCACGAAGCTCTTCGTTCGCCTTCTTCGGGAGCGCGTCATACCCGTAGAGGTCCATGTCGCTCCCGAGACCGAGATGCTCGACCCCGACGAGAATCCCGCACGTGATCGAAGTGATCCAGGACATGCTCTATGGTGGTGGGCTCCTGGGTGCGGACGAACATGCGAACCCCGGTGATCCCCATGACCCCGCCCGTTGCCGCCATCTTTCGGATCGCTTCGTCCGTCTTGCAGCGGGGATGGTCGGCGATGGCACGGCAGTTGGAGTGAGTGAAGAGCACTGGCGCCTTCGAGACCTCGCACGCGTCGAGCGTCGTCCGGTCTCCCGAGTGAGAGACGTCCACCGCCATTCCGACGGCGTTCATCCGTTCGACGACGGCGACGCCGAAGTCGCTAAGCCCCCCGTCGGTGCGCTCCGTCGAGCCGTTTCCGATGAGGTTGCGGCGGTTGTAGGTGAGCTGGGAGACCCGCTGGCCGAGGCCGTGAAAGCGATCGACGTCGTCGACGTCGCGAAAATGCTCGGAGTTCTGAAGGCCGATGAGGATACCGATTTGCTCGTTCGCGCTCGTTCGGAGCGTCTTCAGGTCTTCCGCGCTTGCCACGCGGCGGAACCAGTCCGGATGCTGGGCGACGAACCCGTTCCACCCGCCGACGAACTCCAGCACCGACTCGAACGCGTCGCGCCCTCCGATTCCGACGGCGATATGGAACACGCGGATGCCCGAGCTCCGGAACACGTCCCGGTCGGCGGAGGTGAAAGCCGAGGCCTCGCTCAACCAGCGGCTCGATTTCTCGAAGTCGAGAGTCAGAGGGCTCAGCATGTCGATGACGAGAGAGCGCCCGACGATCTCGATCGCCTTTGCCGAGTACTCTTTCTCGGAGGTCGAGGTCGCGAAGAGACGATAGCGTCCCCGGTTGACCATCGGCGCGGCGGCGAGCCCGAGGCTCTGTTTCAGGAACTCGCGGCGGGAAGCCATCAGCGGGAGATTGTCCCGAAAACTTCCGGGGAAGGCAAGCCTTGACGTCGTTTCTCCGCCTCCGCTATGTTCGGGCACGCTTTTCCTGGAGGGTCCGTATGAATCGTATTTCGGCGACCCTGTCGGTATGTCTCGTCCTCGTTCTCACCGGTTCGGCTTTCCCGGCTCAACCTTCTGGAGAGAGTCCACCCGTCGTGTTCCTCCATGCGACTCTCGTCGACGGAACTGGAGCCCCGGCGGTGGAGAATGCCTGGGTTCGGATGGAGGCGGGACGCATCGCCGGCGTCGGAACGGGCGACGTTCCCGCGGCGGGGGCTCGTGTGGCGCGCCGGGAACGTGGCCGACCTGGTGATCGTGCACGGGAATGCCGGAGACGACATCGGCGCGCTCGACCACGTCGAGACGGTCGTTGTCGGCGGATCGCTCTACGAGCGCGAGGACCTTCTCGCCCGGGCGAAAGATCTCGCGTCGCGTGATTTACCTCATCCCAACTAGAGACCCGGGCTGTTTCTCTCGCTGCGGAGGCGGAGTCTTCCCGGGATCGCGTATCTCCTGGTGAGGGCGACGATGCCCCCGCAATCAGGAGGAAGATGAAATGAACTGGAAGACGAGAGTGAACGCGCGCCGCTTCGAGGATTTGCAGCGGGTGAGACGCCCGAAGCCCCGGCCGAAGCGGTGAGCGCGAGGGCGCGAGGGGCTTTCAGCGCTGCTACGATCGCCTGGTCGACGAGGGTCTTCACGTACCAGCGCTGGGTCAGGTCGTAGGGTCGGAAGTTCGTCATGAAGATGAGGATGAGCTCCTCTTTGGGGTCCACCCAGAAGACGGTGTTGTCGATTCCGCCCCAGGTGTACTCGCCTTCGGAGCCGATGACGTGCCCTCGTCCGAGTGCTTGCCGCACGGCGACACCGAGGCCGAATCCGTAGCCGGGATGCGATCCCGATCTCCTGCCCCACGAGAATCGGTCGTCATGAGCTCGATGGTCTTGGGGCTCACGAGACGGACTCCGTCGAGCTCGCCCCCGTTCAGGAGCATCTGTAGAAAGCGGTCGTAATCGGAGACGTCCCCGACGAGGCCGCCTCCGCCCTCGAATAGAGTTTTGGGACCTTTGACCTTGGGACTGTCTCGAAAGGTCTCCACCGGTCGCAAACCGCCCCCGTCGACCCGTTCGTACAGCGTCACCAGTCGAGCCGCCTTTTCCTCGGAGAGGTAGAAGCTCGTGTCTTTCATTCCCAGCGGTCCGAGGATGCGCTCGCAGAGGAATCGGTCGAGGGACTCACCCGACACGATCTCGACGAGGCGTCCGAGGACGTCGGTGGAACGGCTGTACTGGAAGGCGGTGCCCGGCTGGTGCACGAGAGGCAGAGTCGCGATCCGATGGACGAGATCTTCGTTGGTCGGAGCCTCGTCGAGCCGGGCCTCGCGGTACAGGTCGAGGATCGGACCCTGAGAGAGAAATGCATACGTGAGGCCGGAACGGTGGGTGAGGAGATCGAGAATCGTGATCTCCCGCTCCGCGGGGACGGTCTTCACTCTGCCCGTCGTATCGTCGACGGAAGCGACGACTTCCGATGAGCGAGCTCGGGGATGAACTTCGAGATGGGATCGTCGAGCAGAAAACGGCCCTCCTCGTAGAGCATCAAGACCGCGAGACTCACGATCGGCTTGGTCATCGACCGGAGACGAAAGATCGACTCCGGCGTCATGGGACTGGACGCTTCCACGTCCGCCATGCCCGCGCAATCGAGATAGCTCACCTGGCCGCGGCGTGCCACGAGCGTGACCGCTCCCGCGATGCGCCCGCTCGAGACCTCTCCCGCGACGTATCGGTGGAGGCGAGCGAGTCTCTCGCTCGAGAGGCCGACGTCCTCGGGTCGGGTTTCAGGGGTCGCGAGCGCCGAGAGGAAGAGAATCGAGGCGAAGAAGAAGAAATTTCGTATCGGCGTCGCCCTCGACGCAGTCGCTCCGTTCATCAGACCTCGTGAGACTCTCGGTGAAGTCGCTCCTGCAGGGCCTCGGCGGTCTCGTCCGAGATCTCGCGGGCGTAGAGAACGCAAACCTCCTGCCGGCCGTAGGAGGCGAGCTGGACCGCCTCGATGCGGTCCGCAAGCCACTCCTCGGGCGGCTTCCGGCTCACGACGTTCTTGTACTCCCACTCCATGCTGGCGGGACGCCACCGTACCGCGACGGTCAGAAACCACCTCATGAGCCGAACCTCCGTTCGACGGAGCGCCAGGGGGCGCGGTGAAGGGCCGGGGCCGTCATAGTGAGGCAAGTTATAGGAATTTCCTGCTCGCCAAGCAACTGTCATGGGGGAAGCCCCGGATTTCGTCGCCGGCGCCGGCTAGCGCCCGGCGGCGGCCGACCGCTGGTAGCGCTTCCAGGTCAGCTCCGCCAGCGCTCCGTTCAGGATGTCGAAGTTGTAGTTCTTCGTTTCCAGCAGGCCCATCATGTCGGCCTCGTTGGTCTCCAGGTGGAGGCCGCCGCCGCTGCGGTCCAGCGCTCGGAGCTGATCGAAGTCCCAGCTCCAGAGTCCGTGCTTCGTCGATCGATATTCGATCTTCGATTCGGCGAGAACGAGCGTTCCGGTGCAGGAGCCCAGTCGATGGCGGTGCCGGACGGTGAGCTCGACGGGCAGGTCGGGCTCGACGAGCGCGGCGCTGACCCGGCCGAGAAGTGCCGAGGCCTCATGGAAATCGGAGTTCCTCTCGAGGAGCGCTTCGAGAGTCGATTCACTCTTTTCGAAGGCGCCCTCCTCGAATGCATTCTCCGCCTGTGCATAAAGGATGTTTTGTCCGATTCGCTAACGAAAGACGAAGGCGAGCGCGCCGCAGAGGAGGAGAAACACGATACCGGCCGTGAGCCACCGGGGAAACGAGTTGCGCGGCTCGACCGGCGACGCCTGTACGGTGGGATGCGCGGAGGCCACCTGCGGTTGCGGTTGGCTCACCATCGTCCCCGGGACGGCGGTGACGCTGCCGGGAGAGGTCGCTTGCGCCAGAGGCTCGTGATTCCGCACCGCGCGCAGATCCGAGGCCAACTGCGCTCCCGTGTGGTAGCGTGCGTCCACATCCTTCGCGAGCGCGCGCGAAAGGACCCGATCCAGATTCCGCCGGGATGCGGGGCGAGCGCTCCGAGAGCGGCCGCGGATGCTTGTAGAGCACCTGGCTCGCGATGCTCGCCAAATCGGAGCCCTCGAAGGGCGGCGATCCCGCAATGAGGTTGTAGAGCATCGCTCCGAGAGAAAAGAGATCGCTCCGGCCGTCGACGGTGTCTCCTCGGAGCTGTTCCGGTGACATGAAGTAGGGCGTCCCGACGACGATTCCGGTTTGCGTGAGCTTCGCCGTGGGGAGTTTCGCGATGCCGAAGTCCGTAATCTTGGGCGTGCCGCTACTCGGTGAGCACGATGTTGGCGGGCTTGATGTCGCGGTGGACGACGCCGAGGCGGTGAGCCTGGTCGAGCGCGTCCGCCAACGAGGCAGCGATGTCCACCGCGTCGCCCCAGTCCATGGCTCCTTCTCTTTGCAGCAAACGGCTCGAGGGATTCGCCTTCGATGAGCTCCATGGCGATGAAGGGGATCCCGTCGCCTCGTCCGTAGCGGCGTCGTGGATCACGACGATGTTGGGGTGAGCGAGCCTCCCCGCGGTCCGCGCTTCCATGAAGAAGCGCTCCAGAAATACTCTACGTTCCTCGGGGGTCAGGGCGTCGGGAAACACGACGGTCTTGAGGGCGATGGGGCGGTCAATCACGGGGTCGTGACCGGAATAGACGATGCCCATCGAACCGCGGCCGAGCTCGCCGCGGACGCTGTATCGCCCGAGTGTCTGGAATTGCACTTGATTCAATGAGTTACCGTCTAGTCTAGGACACTGTCCCGTCGTATTCAAACCAACGTGGTCGTCGAACCGTCGACCCGCGCCCTCTCTGAGAATATTTGAGAAAAACGGACCTCCTCTCTGAGGACTTCTCCCTC
This sequence comes from uncultured Acidobacteriota bacterium, assembly GCA_963815675.1. GTDB lineage: Bacteria > Acidobacteriota > Vicinamibacteria > Marinacidobacterales > SMYC01 > CAWFHP01. The sequence goes on from CAWFHP010000012.1 coordinate 200,006, forward strand.
GGCGCGCTGCTATCCCTCGTACCCGAGGCGAGGAGGACCGATGACGAGACGAGGAGCGCTTCTTGTAGCTTTTGTGGTGATAGCCGCACCGTCGCGGGGAGAAGAATCGCCGAACGCTGGAGCTCGTTTGGTTGGACCATCACGGGCTCTTCCCCGACTTCGAAGCGGTTCGCTCCGAGGCGGACGCCGTCTTCCACAATCTCGGGGTAGCGGCGCTCTGGGAGGTGGGGAGCAAATCCGAGGCCTTCCAACGCGGGTCGAGTCCGCATTCAGGTCGTCCTCATGCCCTCGGAGCCTTCGACGTGGGGCCTCTCGCCGAAGGCGATGGGAGTCGTTCTCCTGCCCGACCGAAGCCAGCAGGACTCGGTCTTTCTCTTCTATCGCCCGAATCCTTCGAAACCTGGGTTTTGGGACGAAAGGGGACTCAATGCTAAGCCCGAGCGAGAGACGGGACGTGGCCCGCGCGCTCGGACGCGTCGTCGTTCACGAAGTCATCCACGCCCTGGCACCCACCCTCTCTCACTCGGACGAAGGTCTGATGCACGACGCACTGCTCGCCGGTGCGCTCTCGAAGAGGAGGAATAGAAGTCGACGTGCGCACTCGGAACGCGTTCCTCTCGGGCCTCGAGGGCACGGGTAGACGAAGGGAAATCGCTCGCTCCGGATCTCCGGAGTAAGCACGATGGCGAGTCCTGGAATCCGAGTGGAGTCCCCGTTCTCGGTCGGCCCTTGGACCGTCGATGCCCGGAAGAACGTCATCGAGCGGCAAGACCATCGGGTACGGGTCGAGCCCAAGGCCATGCGCGTTCTCGTCTGCCTCGCGGAGCGGTGCGGTGAAGACGTTCCCAAAGACGAAATCCTGCGCGTGGTCTGGGGCGCATCGCAAAGGAGCGGCGATGTGCTCACCAACGCGATCTGGGAGCTGCGAAAAGCGCTCGGTGACGACTCGCGAGCACCGGAATTCATCCAGACGGTTCCTCGGAGGGGGTATCGTCTCGTGGCACATGTCGACGCGAAGCCGAATGGAATCGAGGCGCAACCGCGACCTTCTCTGGATCCGTGTCGAGCCGGCTCGGCGCCCTTTCGATAGCACGAAGGCGCGCCGGCTTTCTGGATGGACAGCGCGCCGCGCTGCTGCGGGTCTTGAAAACCAGATTTGGCCCGTTGCCGGACGAAGTCGTGAGACAGATCCTTGCCCTCGAGACCTCCACATCGATTGACGAGCACCTGGAGCGCGCATCGAACGCTCGTTCATTGGGCGAGATGGGACTCGAGTAGCGAATCGGGCCGTCGCGTTCGTTTACACGGGGCTGGTCGTGAGAATAGAATTCGCCCCGAATCTCCGCATCGAAAGGATGTGGGTGAGCTCCAGCTTCTGCGTGGGCGAGTGGCGGGTCGAGCTGGATCAGAATCGCCTCGTCCGGGGGAGCGAGTCGACGAGGCTCGATGCGAAGGCTATTGCGGTTCTCTCCTTCCTCGCCCAGCACCCGAACGACGTCGTCACGAAAGAACGAATCATCGCCGCGGTCGGGAACGATGGTCGTGACCGGAGACCTGGACGGAGTCGTAAGGGTAGGACGGATCACCGACGAGGAGCCGTACCTCCTCCACGGGCATACGCTCGAGAATCTCGAGCGTTGCCGTCTCTCCGGACGGCAAGTGGATTGCCTCGGGAAGCCAGGACGGAACGATCCGCCTCTGGCCCATGCCCGACCTCTCGAAGCCGCCGCTTCACACTCTTCCCTACGGTGAGCTCCTCGCAAAGCTTCGGTCCCTGACCAACCTGCGCGTCGTCGGAGACCCGTCGTCGTCCGACGGCTGGAAGGTGGAGGTCGGCCCGTTCCCTGGCTGGAGGACGCTCCCCGAGTGGTGAGACAGAATTCAGCGTCTCAAGTGTCGAGAGCGCGGCGGAGCTTTTCGCGAAGCGGTGGCACGTGGTTTCGTACGACGTCCCAAACGACGTCGAGGGATACCCCGAAGTAATCGTGGACGACACGGTCGCGCATCCCCGCGATATCCCTCCAAGGAATCTCTGGGTGAGCCTCCCGCGTGCTCGGCGACACTTTCTTCACCGCTTCGCCCATGACCTGGAGGTTTCGCAGGACCGCGTCCTGGGTCTTGAGATCCTGGCGGAAAGCAGCCTCGCCCTCTCCGCTATACGCGGTGATTCGCTCCACTGCTTCCAAGATATGCCGCAAGTAAAGCTCGTCGTCTTTCACAACGCCACAGCTTCTCGCAGTACTCTCTCTTTGATAAAGGGGCTCAAACCGTCCTCGACGACGACGTCGACTCTTCGCTTGAGCGCCTCTTCCACTTCGTCGCAGAAATCCATGAGGTCGCGGAACCCTCTAGAAGGTCCGAGCGCAATTAGCAGGTCGAGGTCGCTTTCGGGGTCCGCTTCTCCACGCGCCGCGGAGCCGAACAAACGTACGTTCTCGATGCCGTGCTTGCTGGCGATTGCGCGAATTCGAGACAACTCCTCGGACGAAAGTCTAGAACTATGCACGCTTGCGACCATGTCCTATGCTATCACCCAGTGCGCAATGGATCAGCCGGGGCGCCATAAAACGATAGATGTGAGCCGAGTCTTGTCAATCGCGGAGCCTCGACATTAGAATGCGATTCGGTCGTCGTATCGAACAACCACCATGACCGGCCGCTTCTACGTAGGCGAGTGGCTGGTCGAGCCGAATCAGAATCGCCTCGTCCAGGGGAGCGAGTCGACGCGACTCGATGCGAAGGCCGTTGCCGTACTCTCCTTCCTCGCCCAGCACCCGAACGACGTCGTCACCAAAGAGCAGATTATCTCTGCCGTCTGGGAGGGAGCATTCGTCTCGGACGAAGTCCTGACGACGGCGATCTGGAGTCTCCGGAAAACGCTCGGAGACGACGCGAAAGAGCCTCGCTACATCAAGACGATTCCGCGACAGGGGTATCGTCACCGAAAGGGGAGGGTGGGCTGTAGCTTCTCGGGACCGGCTATCGGGTCGAGGTCGGTCGTTTCCCTGGCTGGAAGACGCTCCCCGAGTGGTGAGAAGGACTCGAATCGTCGACACGCCGGGGGGACTCGTTGAGAATTACACGCTAAACGTGTATCATGTAGCGGTCGATGATCCAGTCGTTCTCCGATGACGCGACCGTCGATCTTTTCCGGGAACGCTCCACGAAGGCGGCTCGGCGTATCCCCAAGGACGTGCTGGGCAGTCGTTCGACGGAAACTCAAGATGCTCGACGTCGCCCAGCGCCTCTCGGATCTGAGGAGTCCACCGGGCAACCGGCTCGAGGCTTTGAAAGGCGACGAGCAAGGCCGCCATAGTATACGCGTGAACGATCAGTACCGACTGACGTTCCGATGGGAGGGAAATCATGCGTACGAAGTCCGCTGCGAAGATTATCACGCGTGATCCGGCTTGGCTCGGCCCGGCGATTCATCCCGGGGAAATGCTGAGGGAGGAATTCCTCAAGCCTCTCGGACTGACGCAGGTCGAGCTGGCGCGGGAGCTCGGAACGTCCGTGAATCGACTGAACGAGCTCGTGCTCGGCAAGCGGGGTGTCACCGCGGACACCGCCCTCCGGCTCGCGCGCCGATTCAAGACGACGCCACAGTTCTGGATGCATCTGCAGGCCGACTGGGATTTGCGCCAGGCCATGCGAAAGACGTCCGCGGCCTAGCGTTCCATCGCCCGTCGATTGAGATTAGAGCTCTCCGCGACGTAGAATTCCTCCCACACGAAGCCGCCGCTCCAAACACTCCCTCACGACGAGCTTCTGAAGAAGCTCGAGTCTCTTACCAACCTGCGGATCATCAGGGACCCATCGTCACCCAACGGCTGGAAGGTCGAGGTCGGCCCGTTTCCCGGCTGGAAGGAAGTGCCAATCTGGTGATACGTCATCGAAAAGACTCCGGTCAGCTCTGGACAGCAAGCGCGAGACGACCTATGGTTCTCGCTCATGAACGGCTTCGTCCTGCCTCTCTTGGCCACGTTGGCTGCCGTGGCGGCCCAGGCCCAGACCACCCATCTCAGCTCTATCGCTCCCCGGCTCGCGAACCAGGGTTGGGGTGTGCTCTCGTTCGACCACGGCGCTGACGGGAAGCCCCTCCAGATTGGCGAACGCCGTTTCGACCACGGCGTCGCCACGCACGCCCGAAGCAATCTCGTGTACCTCGTAGCCGGGCGGTACCGAACCTTCCGGGCGTGGGTTGGGGTCGATGCCGCGACGGGAAAGCCCGACGTCGCCACCGCGATTTTCGAAGTCTTCGCCGACGGCCGGAAGCTCTTCGAGAGCGGCGTGATGAAAGTCGACACTCCCGCGCGACGGGTCGAAGTGGAGCTCCGCGGCGTGAACGTTCTGCGGCTCGTGGTCACCTACGAGGGGACGTACGCGGACCGGGCGGACTGGGCGGAGGCGGAGCTCGTCGCCGACGAGGAGCGCGGCGCGCCCTCTCGAGCCGTTCCCGCAGCGGACGCCCGTGATCGAAGAGATTCCGGAGCGGCGATCTCCGGTTCTGGACTCGCGATGGCGCTCTCGAAGGGTTCGCAACCGCCAATGGAAAGCGAATCCATCTCCGTGGCTCGGGTGGATTGGGGCCTTACGTGACCTCGGACGGCCACGCGCGGGCCGAGGCGCACGGCGGCTTCCGCGCCGTGGACGGTGGTTTGAGCTGGGATTGGGAGGTCGAGTCGAGCTCCGCGAAACCCTGGACCGCGCCCGTCGACACGGTTTTCGAGTGGCCCGATGCGGCGAATGCCGAGGTCTGGCTCGCCTGGGGCCACGGCTGGAAGTGGCAGGATCCTCTCGAACCGCGACCGTTCGAAGACAGAACGTACGACTACGGCGCGTTCTTCAACCGTGAGAACGGCGTCTCGCTTCCCATGGCGACGATCCTCGATCGGAAGGCCGGTGTCGGCGTCACCTTCATCCAGTCGCCCGACGACGTTCTTCTCGACATGCAGATCTCGACGACCTCGCGCGGCGAGCTCCGCTTCTCCCGGGCCTTCAATCGGTTTGGCGGAGAGTCTCACCGTGTGTCTTTTCACATGGACGTCGTCGTGCACGAGCCCGACGTGCGCGCGGCCCTGAACGCCATCGTCGAGCGCTACCCGCAGTACTTCGATCCGACCGAATCCTTTAGCGGACGAGATCGGCGGAGGCGCCGCGTACTCGGGATGGGAGGGAAAGCTCGACGCTCAGAAGATGAAGGCGATGGGCTTCACGTTCAACTGGAAGGCGAGCCTCGACTTTCCCTACATGGGCTTGTTCCTCCCGCCCGTTTCGGACGACGCGCACTGGAACCGGTTCGCGGGAGGAGGCGAGGGTGTCTACGGCCCGGCGGACGAGGGGAGGTACGGCCAGACGTCCTTCCGCCAGATGAACGAGTATTCCGCATCGATGCGCCGGGATGGGTTCTACGTGTTGAATTACTTCAATGTCACCGAGTTTGGAGGAAACATCGTCGATCCTGCCCCGCCGCGCAAAGCGGAGAACGAGAGCGAGCTGTGGAAGGACCCGAACGATCTCCTGCACGGCCCGCTGAAGAACGCGATTTTGCGAACGCCCTCGCCGATCTGGACATGGGGAAAAGCGCTGATCGTCGACTGCGGCGATCCTCAGTATCGAACGTTTCTTTTGGAGCAGGCGCGGCGTCACCTCGAGAAGCTCCCCGACTCTTCCGGTATCTGTATCGACCGCATGGACTGGCTCACCCGCTATAACCCGAACGCCGACGACGGGGTGAGCTGGATCGACGGACCGTCGCGCCACCTGCGGCGTTCGTGGATGGCGCTACTCGACGAGCTCGGTCCCTTGATGCATCGCGCCGGGAAAGTGATTTTCGCGAACGACATGGACCGCCGGCTGGAGCTGATGAAACAGGTAGACGGCTTCTACGACGAGCACGGCGACTATCCCTTCAACCTGAACACGAGCGCCTTCCTCGCGCTTCGGAAACCTCTCACGTCCTGGACGAGGGGCGATGAGTCCTTGAAGCCGGACCCGGACGCTTATTTCCAGCGGAACCTGTACCTGGGCTCGTTTCCGACGGTGCCCTACCCGGGAAACGATCACACCGTTGTCCCCGACGAGTGGAACGAACGTCAGTACATGGATTACGGGCCCCTGTTCGACCAGCTCCGCGGAAGAAGGTGGCTGTTGACGCCGGGCGTGGCCCGGGTCGAAGGCCGTGCCGCCAAGGTCAACGTGTTCGAAACGAAGGCGGGAACGGTGGTTTTCGTCGGCCTCGCCGAGGGGCGCGACCGCGTCCGTCTGACGCTCGCCGGCCTGGGAACGAAGCTCCGCGCCCGCGTGCTCTATCCCGGCGAGTCCGACAGAGCGGTCCTCGAATCAACATCGACATCGGCCGATGGGGACGCTGAGTTCGACCTTCCTCTCCGGCGTGGATGCGCGATGCTGGTGCTGGATGGCGTCGCTCGAAGATAGGCCACGACGGGCGCGACTCCTGCCGGATCCAGAACGACGGCGACGATGGGCTCTATGCGTCTCTCGAGAGCCCGACGGTCGCGCGTCCGGGGAGAGGGCGGGCCACCATTCCGCTCCCGCGAAGCCCGTCAAGGGAATCGTTCGCGGTAGTCGTTGTCGAATCCCGATGCAGAGTGGCTGGGTAATTCCCGAAGCACGCCGATCAACCCTGGGCGTCGACCGACTTCTTCGAGTCTTCCGCTTCCGCTTCCGCCTCCGCCTCCGCCTCCGCTCCGCTTCCGCTTCCGCTTGGTCTGCGGCGTCGTCCTGCGTCAGCAGGTCGATCTCGCGGCTGGCGTTCACGAACAAAACGTCACCGATCCCCTCGTAGCCGGTGAAGAGCTCAGACTTCATGCGGCGCAACGCCTCGGGACGGAAACCCACCACGACGAGGTCGGCGTCACGGGAGCGATCGGCGATGATGGCTCGTCGATCCAAGCCCTTACCCTGCGGTACGAGCTCGATGTTGATGATCGAGATCGGTAGTCTTCCCGCCTTGATCAGGCGACCGAGCCGTTGGCGCTCCTGCTCCATCTCTTCTTCGGGCATGATCGAGAAGATCTTGATGAGTCCGTCCCTCCAGTCGGGATGGCCGAGGACGATGTAGGCGAGGAGAATCATCAAGTTCGCGTTCTCCTCGTCGCTCGGCGACAACCAGACATGAAGCGTCCTCTTGTAGCCGAAGCCTCGCTCCGAGCTCCCCAGGATACACACGTCGAAGTCGAGCGACGCGACGAGCTGGTAGTTGTCGACGATATCGGCAAGCCCCTCTTCCGTTCCCCGGGAGAACTCGAACAACACCATGTTGTTCTCCTTGCCGGAGACCCCGGGAAGCTGAACGAGCTGGCAGATCGCCGTGGTATAGGAGGGGCTCACCATCGTGTCGACGTAGACGTTGCTCTTGCTGATACCCGCCATCTCGACCAATCGGCTGTGGGCATCCAGCGCTTCATTGTGAGAAGCACGAGACAAATATCCTCGGATGTAGTGAATGTAAGTGCCGAAGCCGTAGCGATGCGAAAGCCACCTCAGCAGATCGAAGCCCGCGAGACGGTCGAACGAGGCGCCGGAGATGCAGACGACCGAGGGCCTCCAGCTGACCGCCTGGGTCTTTCTCGACTTCTGGAGAAAGACCTGGAGCTCCCGGCTGATCTGAAAGATCGCACCCTGCACGATGTTGGAAAGGCCCCGCATGTCCTCGTTGTAGTGGCTGATGACGAAGTAGAGCAGGAACATGACGATGATCGAGAGAACTGCGTAAACCTGGCTCATCTGGAACATGAGCCAGAGGCACATGACGGCCCCCAGGAGTGAAACGTACCAGCGTGAGCGAAACGAAGGCCGGTATGCCGGGTCGGCAGCGAAGTGCTCCAGGAAGGAGATCAAACAGATCGAGCCGTAGGTGATCATGAAGAACATGGAGATGATCTGGGCAACGAAGTTGACGTCCCCGGCCCAGATGAAGACCGCCGCGATCGCCGACGTGATCAGCGCCGCGTTGACCGGCTCGTTCGTCTTCGGCTGGACGCTCGAAAGCCAGGTATTCATTCGCGTCCAGGGGAAGACTCGGTCGCCGGCGACCGCCTGGAGTGTCCGAGGCGCCGCCAGGTACGAGCCGATGGCGGACGAGAGCGTCGCCGCCGCGAGCCCCAGGGGCACGATCGGCCCCCAAAGAGCGATCTTCGACATGATCAACTGGTCGGACGCGAGATCGGAGGGGGAGGCCGACAAGGCGAGCTTCAACCCGACGAGGGTGTAGACGATCATTCCCACGACGGTCGCTCCGAGAGTCCCGAGGGGGATCGACGTCCTCGGATCACGCAGGTCGCCCGATAGTCCCACTCCCGCCGTCATTCCGGTGAACGCGGGAAAGACGATGGCGAAAACCAGGAAGAGCGGATCGCCGTTCTCCACCGTCGCGGCGAAGGTCTGGTAGCTGACGCTGGGGGAATAGTCGGTCGTGCCGGCGAAGAAAAACGCGATGGAGACGAACAGAACGACCACGACGAAGTAGAGCATCTTCATTCCGAGGTCGGCCCCCTTCGTCAAAATGAGCACCGTCAGTGCAACGAGCGTCGGTATGCTCACCACTCGCTTGTCGGTGATGAGAAGCCCGTAGCTCTCGCGCAGGTAATCGAAAGCAGGGCCGAAAGCTTCCGCGAACGCAATGATATAGAACGCGACACTCACTGCCCGGGCGAGATAGAGGGCGACTCCGATCGATGAACCGATGATGATGCCGAAGGAGCGGGAGATGATGTAATACTCGCCTCCTCCTTCGACTCTCTGGTTCGTCGCGATCTCGGCCACCGCCATCGCCGTTGGAATCGTGACGAGGTGTCCCACGAGGATGATCACAAGGACCCCGACGAAGCCTACGTTCCCCACGGCGTAGCCGAAGCGAAGGAACAGGATCGCGCCCAGAATCGTCGACACCGAGGTGAGAAAAACGGGCATCGTGCCGAAATTTGCACCTCGAGACGGCGCAGTCAGGATAGTCTGGGGCATGCGGCTCCTTATCGGGAAGGTGAGGAGTTTATCACCGGAGGCCTGCCGCTTCACGAGACCGACGCGGACAAGACCTTCTCCCGCAGCGCCGCCTGGCTCGGACGCACGTCATCGTGAAGCTCCCCGCCGCGTAGAACGGCCCGCCATCGTCCTGTAGGCGTACTCGCTTCACCTGAGGGTCCTCGCGGGACTCGGGGTGATCTCGATCACGGCGTGACCGAAATCTTCGCCGAGTGTGTAGCGAGGATTAGTACAGCCCGTCTCTAGCTTGTCACGCTAAACCGACGGGACACTTGACCTTCCCTCCCATCGCCCCGCTGGTACGAAACTTGCCATAGAACGATGCATGACGCGCGCGGACAAGACGAATCGAAGATCGCGGGATTGGCGGCGATTCATTCTCCTGTCGACCACGGTGGCAGCCATGGTGCTTTCACTCGGCATCATCTTCGCCACGCTCCGATCCCTCGAGCGCCTCGCGCCGACGAGGCGGAGCGAGCTCGAGGCGACCGAGCGTCGAATCTCCGCGCTCGAACGTCGGCTCGCCCGATTGAAGCACCGCGAAGAGCTCGGTGATTGGATCGAGCAGGAGATTCGTCGCGCGAACCCCAGGCTCGACGTCGTCGAGGCGCGGGACTACAGCCGTCTGTTGCTCGAGATCACGGAAAAGTACAGCTCCGTCGACCCCCTCTTTCTTCTGGCGATTGGTATCGTGGAGAGTCGCTTCACCGCGGGGGCTACCAGTCACGCCCACGCGAAAGGCCTATATCAGATCTCGCCCGCCACCGGCCGTTGGCTCGCTGAAGACCTGGGGTGGGAGTTCTCCGAAGCAGAGCTCTACGAGCCGGCGACGAATACCGAGCTCGCGGCGTGTTATCTCGACAAGCTCTTCGAGACCTATGGCGACCCCCGACTCGTGCTCGCGGAGTACAACGGCGGGCCGACCAATGCCCGGCGTCTGAGAAACGGGAGTGATCGTCTTACGGCGGAGACGCGTGACTATGTCGTAAAAGTCATCGCCGTTCGGGACGATCTCAACCGAAGGCTCGACGTCGCCTCCGCCTCCACCTTCGCCTCCGCTGCCGGGCCGCTCGATCCCGTCCGCATGGCCGCGGTTTCCACTCCGCGTGGCGCGTCCAACTGAGCCACGCGAGGGACGTCGCCTCTTCGGTCACGACGTCGGGAAGTCTCCGTTCACCGTGGGCTCGGTGGAGTACTCGCTTACCGGGAGCTCGTCTTCCTCCGCTCGTCCGGCCAGCTCGGGCTCGCGAGCTCAATCGACCAGATGGGTCCTTTCCGGAAAAGAAAACCCTGGAACTTCACGAAGGTCGGAGCATCGCCTCGAATCATCCAGGTGTGGAGCGGCGGGGGATTCTTCCCCAGCAGATCGGCGAGTACACCAGTTAGCCCTCCCACTTCGATGGTCAACACGTAATGCACGGCGCGATGGGGACTGCCCTCGATCGTAAACGGATCCTCCCCCTGCGACGAGATTTCGAGACCCACGACGCGCGGCTCGGGCGTGAACACGACCATACTCACTTTTCGCTTGGCCTCCTCGGAGATGTGTGCGTCGAGGCTCTTGAGTATCGTGAAGAACATTCCGTTATAGGCGTCGAGGGGAATCTCGATCTCGCCCTCGGACGTTTTCGCGTCCTCTCCGTTCGCTGGGCCGTGGTAAACCCGGTAGTGCTTCCGGGCCCGATCGAGGTCGACCTCGATCGGCTCGGGAAAGGAGGGACCCTTCTGCACGAGATGGTAGCTTTCGAGCCGGAACAGGTTTTTCTGGCTGAACACCACGCGCTCGTCGTGAGTCGATCCGTCCAGAAAATGAAACACGAGCCGGCTCTCGATTTTCCCTCGGTTCGGGAGCTGAATGAGATCGCCGGTGGCCAGCAGGTCTCCCTCGAGCGAGCGGAGACGCAGAAACCCATGAACGATCCCCTCCGGTTTGCTCACCGCCACCGGCTCGGCCGATAGCTCCGCGCCGGCCGAGACCATCGCCAGGATAGAGAATGCCGCGACCACCGCGAATCGCGTCATGGTTCCGATTCCGTCGAGCCTCCGAGTGAGAATCGCGTCGACCTCCGTTCCTCCTGCTGTGCTGCCCCGGGAATCGGTGAGCGCCCGACGGGCTCGTCAAACAATCTCTCCATCCCAACCCGAATGCCACTTCGCTTTCGTCCCGTCACCGCTAGTCATCCCTCCCTCTTCCCGATCACGATATTGATGCGACAGTCGGCAGGCCTGGTCCTTGGCGGTGGCTGCTGAGTTGTTGCTCTCGGGTCTGCCAGCTTAGCACGACGTCGCCTCCTCTTTTGCGAGGAGCGCGTCGTAGCTCAGCGGCGGATCGTGTTCAGCGCCACGAATGCGCCGCCGTTCTCGTGACAGAGAATGCGCATCAGGGTGGCGAAGCGAACGCCGGTGTTCTCCTCGAAGCCGATGCCGGAGAACATCGTGGGAAAGCCGATCGAATGGATGCGAACGAGGCGATTTCCCTTCGCGTCTTTCTTGTTGATACGGTCCACCGTCTTCACCACTTCGTCGATGGAGTGTCCGGTGAACTCGTCGCCGAAGACGTAGAGACTGATCTTCCTGTCGGTCGCGGCAAACGTCCGGATGGCGGCCTCGATTCCCTCGACGGGGCTGCTGTTGCTGAAGGGGGCCCAGGTGCGCAGGCGGTCGAGGATGATCTCGCGCCGGCGCGGGAGTGTCGGGGATCCATTTTCCAGCGTAGGTCGGGAACATGTACTGACCCATGTCGTTCATGACCTGCATCCCCTTCACTTTGGGATAGACGTCGAGCACCTCCTCCATCTTTTTCATCATCAGCGGCCAGGCGTAGTTGTGCATGCTTCCCGAGGTGTCGATGATGAAGATGATGTACTCGCTGTCGACGGGAACCCCGCCGATGGTCGCGTCCTCGCGGGCGCGGCGGAAGCTCCTTCCCTGGAGCCGCTTCATCTCCTCGGTGAGCTCCTGCTGGGCGGCAAGGAGCCTTCCTTCCACGATCTCGTTCACCTCCGAAAGCTCGTGGGTGGAGGCGTACTCGCCCTGAATGTTCGGACAAATCCCCGCGAAGGCGCGCGACCTGCTTTCTGTCCTCGGAGAGCTGCTCCACTCTCGTCTTCAAATTCCGCTCCAGGACGTTGGTCTGTCCCCGGACCTCGAAGAGCTCCTCCTGGAGCTTCGCCACCAGCCCTTCGAGCTCGGTCCGGATCGCTTCGAGGGCCCGCGGCTCTCCGATCTTGGTCAGGACCAGAAGCAGGATGATGGCGCCGAAGCCGCAGCAGACGACGTCGAGAAACGACAGGCTCATTACCTCGAACTCACGCCGGGCCCGCTTTCTTCGCTTCATGGCCAGTCGCTGGACGGGCTCACGAAAGCGCCGCCGGTCACCATGGCGAGCTTCCAGAAGGCGCTCGCCGCCATCGGGTCGCCTTCCATGGGAAAGAGGATCACGTTGATCGGAATCCTCTCGGAGAGCTCGCGCGCCGCCTCCTCGAAGAGCTTCACCCGGTCTCTGCTCGAGATGGTCGTCCGGCTCGGCGGTCTCCTTCCCTGAGTGGGAAGGCCGTCGGTGAGGAGATAGATATTGTCGGGAGCGGGGCGCATCCGCGCCACCACCCCGAACGCCTGATAGAGACTGGTCCCCCCTCCCGGTACCGTGCCCCGCAGGCGCTGCGACCGAGTCCTCGAGCGGCTCCCGTTTGCTGCCGTCGAGCCACTGCCCGTCGGTACCGGGAACCATGGGCGCCGCCTGGGTGGAGAAGCCGTAGATCTGAAAGCTCGCGTCGCGAGGAATCTGGGTCGTGAGCCAGTCCACGGTCGAGACCGTCTGCTCGCCACTTGGCGGAGCGGAGCTTGACCGGATCGGAAAGGTTTCTTCGGCGAATCACGTTGACGATGGTGTCGTCGAGCATGCTCGCCGAGGTGTCGACGAGAATGAGAATGCGCCGGCCCCCGACCTTGAGACCGGTCAGGTACTGGCGATCGCCCTCGCCCACGAATGCCCGGATGCGATCGCCTGGCGTTTCGTTGGAAGGGGCGGCCGCCGAAAGACGCTTCACTTCGTCTTCGAGGGTCTTGATGTCGCTCTTGAGCTTGTTGACGTGCTCCCTCTTGGCCAGGGTCGACTCCTCGTAGGTCGCGAGCTCCTCGCGCACTTCGGTGAGGATCTCGATCAGGCGGCGCGAGAGTCCGGAGGCGAGGACCTTCTCGCTCTCCACCGCGCGAAGCGAGTTCCGGAGCTCGACCAGCTTCCGGTGGCCCTCGAGGACCTCCTCCTCGAGCTTGTCGACCTGCCCATGGAGGTCGGCGGTCATGTGGCCCTCGGTCTTCCCGAACGTCGCGTTGAGGATCATGAAGAAAAGAACCACCGCTCCGAAGCCGCAGGTCATGGCGTCGAGAAACGAGAGGCTGAAGACGTTGATCTTCCTCCGAGCCATCTAGCTCTTCACCTCGATGAGCTCGACTTCGACCGGTACCGCCGCGGTACCGAGCCGCAGGCGATCGCCCGCGTCGAGGCGGGTCTTTCCCTCGACGCGCTTGCCGTTCACGAAGGAGCCATAGCGGCTGTGGTCCTCGACGACGACTCGTCCGTCGACGCGGTCGATGGTGCAGTGATAGCGGGAGACACCGACGGCGCCGTCGAGGTTCAGCCCGCGGTGTCCGTCGGGAATCGCGATTCCGAGAAGAAACGGCGCGGGGTCGAGCGGATGGGCGACGCCTTCGAAGAGAACGTGAGTGGGCGCCGAAGCCACTTCATGCCTCTCCTCCGCCGGGGCGGGAGGAGCGACGATGACGGCGGGCTCCTCCGCTTTGCGGGAGAGGCTGGTTACGAACGGGATCGACTCGTCCGCCGCCGAGCGGCGGGGAAAGCGCCTCCGGTGAGCGAGGGCGTTTCGGGAGGCGGTGCCGGGGGCGAGCACGGTCACGAGAGGAGCGACGTCACGGGCGAGGAGATCCGAGAGGCCGGGGAGGATGGCGATCGTCGGAGAGAGAAAGATGCGCGGCCAGGACTGCTCGGGGTCGAGCGTCCGGACGAGCTCCGAGATCTTCCGGTAGTAAGGGAGGGCAGTCTCGAGAAGCTCCTGCCGCGTCATCTCGACTCCCTGCTCTTTTCCTTCGGCTCCCTCCTCGAGAGTCAGGATCGCGCTCTCGCGCTCGCGAAGCGCCCCGAGGAGCTCGGGAAGACGATCGTAGAGCCTCTGCTCCGTCGCCGCCGCATGGAGCGGATCGAAGCGGGTCTCCCGAATGAACTTCTGCGAGACGAGCTTCGCCCATTCGTTGTAGAGCGTCGCGAGGCCCACCGACTCGTTGCTCGCGACCTTGTCGCGGGTGACGACGTCGGCGCCAGTGATGCGCACTCCCACCGCTCGATGGAGGTGAAGGTCGAGATGGATCGCCACCTCGGCGTCGGACTCGACGACGGCGGCGAGCGCGAGGTCGACGAGCGCCACGACCGGCACGTCGCAGGAGCGTGCGATGCCGAGAAGAAGCCCGAGCTGCTCGTCACCGTAAAAGCCCGGTACGAGCAGCAGGGCACGGTCCATGCCCCGGCCGGCCTCCTTCCAGATCGAGCTCAGATGAGCGTGCGCGAGATCGGCGGAGGTGAGCTTCGAGGGAAACGGACGGGGGAGAGGCGTGCGATCGAGCTCGTCCCACATGCGGGTGTAGCAATGCCGGGGAAAGAGTCTCGCTTTGGCGAGCGCCGCCGGTCCCGTGAGGATGGTTTTTCCTTCGAGGAGGGCGTAGCCCGGGCTCTCCAGGATGGGTCGATCCGCGCCCTCGCCAAAAGCGAGGATTCCGGCGTCCTGGATCTCGATCGCGGCGGTGGTCATGAGCTCGGATCTCAGGGCACCCGCAAGTGCTGGATCAGGTGCTCGTCGAGGTAGGTCTCGGTATCGAGGACCAGGCGTTCCTGATGGAGCTGGAGCTGGTGGAGGAGGAACATCAGGACGATGCTGATGAGAAGTGCTATCAACGTGGAATTGAATGCGGTGCCGAGATTCTCGGTGACGCCCGCGATGTCTCCCTCGACGGCCTTATGGGCCTGTCCCAAGGCGAGACCGATGCCCCGCACCGTGCCGATGAACCCGATGGAGGGAATGGCCCAGGCGATGTAGCGCATCATCGAGAGCTCGGAGTCGAGACGCTCCGATTCCGCTTCGCACACCCCGTGGGCGGTCTCGGAAACGTCCTGGATGTTGCGCGTCGCCCCGAAGCGGTGGAGAGCGGACAGAATCGAGCGGGGGAGTAGAAGCCTCTGCGTCGAAGCTGGAAGCGATTGGATCTGGCGGGCGAACTCGCGGGCGTCTTCGGGAAGGATCTTGGTGCCTTCTCCCACCGGCACCAGCTCCAGCTCCAGGAGCTTTCTCTCCTTGATCGCGGTCGCCCCCTTGAAGCCCATGATGGCGAGTGCCCAAATCATGAGGATGAAGCAGGACTCCTGTTCGTAGTCGCGCACGATGACCCACGCCGAGGGCTCGGGCACGTAATCCGGGTCGGATTGCATGTGAGCGCGCGACTCCGCGAGGACGCTCGCCGCTCGCGGCCAGACGACGGTCACGTAGAAAGCGTGAATCAGGATCACGGCCACCACCAGCGCCAACGACTGAAAGACGAACTCGACCGGGTACGATTTCTTCATGGATTAGATGTCCACCGGAAACGAGACCGCGCTATCGGCGGGAACCTTTTCGCTCGGGACGAACTCGCCGGGCTCTTGTTGCTGCTGCTCGGGAGCCTTCTTCTGCGCCTGAGCCGTCGTCGCCCACAGGGCGCCCGCCACGAGAGAGGAAGCGAGGAGCGCGTAGAGAATCCACTTCATTTGCCTGACTCCTGATGAAGAATGAACGCAAAGACGCCAAGGCGCAGAGGCGCAGAGGCGCAAAGAGAGCTCGCCGGGACGCGAACGAAGCGGATGTCCGGTCCTTCGCCTCTTCGCGCCTTCGCGCCTTGGCGTTGAAATTCCTGAGGGCCATCGTTTGAACCGCGTCATTGTGTCCAGCGTGCGATCCGGAAGCCGACGTCGGGTCGCGGGTCCTTTCCATAGTCGCGATAGCTGAGCCGCAATTGCGTGATGCTTCCCTGGAGGAAGCTCGCCCCGCGGACGACGTGAAATTCTCCCTTGTCCGGTCCCAAGGGATCCGTCGACTCCCCGCCTTCGGAGGGATTGATGGTGTATTTGTCGTTGACCCACTCGGCGACGTTTCCGCCGAGGTTATAGATTCCGAGCGCGTTGGGCGCGAAGCTCTGCGCCGGGGCGGTGGCAGCGAACGAATCCTTGTATTTGGGGAGCGTCGTCGGTACCAGCCCCACCGCCGACTCGTCAGCGAAGTTGCCGGCACCTTCGGGAATCGGTAGCGAGTCGCCCCACGGATACTTCGTCGCCACGCCGGTGGCGTAGCGCGCGGCAAGCGCCCATTCCGCCTCGGTCGGCAGGCGGTAACCGGCCGTCGGCGGGCTCACGAGAACGTACGTCGATCCCGCGGCCACGTACGCGGCGGGTAGAGACTCCTGGGTGCTCAGCCAGTTGCAATAGGCTGCCGCCTCCTCCCACGTCACGCGCACCACCGGGTGGTGATCGATCTCGAGGTTGTAGCTCTGAACCGCTCCCGACTTGTGAGCCTTGTGGAACTCACGGAACTGGCGGTTGGTCACCACCGTCGTGGCGAGGTAGAACGGACGGGTGATCTCGACCACGTGCTCGGCCTCGTTCGCCCTTCGTCCCGGCTCGCGGCGAGGCGCGCCCATCTGAAAACGGCGGGGTGCCACGAGAACGAGCTCGTATCCGTGGGCGCTCGAAACCGACTTGGGAAGCGCCGCCCCTTTCTTCTTCGCCTCCAGGTTCACGAGCTTCGCTTCGATCGACTGGGGGAAATCGGGCCGGGGAGTGATATCGGTGACGAAGCTCTCGTAGCCCTCTTTGCGAATCTCGATGCGCTGCGAGACCGAGGGGAGATGCAGCACCTGGCGCGCCGGGCCCCGGGCCTCGCCGTTCACGAAGAGGGATGCATCGGGAGGGTCGCCCACGATCTCAATCTCACCGAGCCTGGGCTCGAGGGCGATGGTTCGCGTGAGGCTCTCGCCCGAGCCCACCTCGACTTCCTCCGTCTTGGTGTCGTAGCCGGCGCGGGCGAGCTCGAATCCGATGCGTCTCCCCGGGGGAGAAGACGAGACGAAGCGGTGTCTGGCCTCGATAGGCGCCGTCGACGGTGACGCTCGCCTCGCCGGGGATGCTCAGGAGGTTGAGCTCTCCGTCGACGGGGGAAAGCTCGCCGATGCGCACCGTCCGGTCCTCGCCCGCGACGACACGGAGCCGCCCATGCTCGGGCTTCTTGCCCGGGAGCTCGGCCTGGTACTCGTGGTTGCCCTCCAGTAGCTCGACGCTTACGGGCGTGGGTCCGTAGGTTCTCCCGGCCACCTGGACCGTCGCACCCGGGGGATCGGAAACGAAGGTTACCTTTGCCGAGAGCGGCTCGAGCGGGGCCTCGAGCTCGACCGTAGAGCTCTCGCCTTCGATTTCGACCTTCGTCGAAAAGGGACGATAGCGATCGCGGCGCACCACCACCGTGTGCTCACCGGGGGCGAGCTCGATGGGAGGGAGGGGCAACGCTCCCACTTCTTTTCCGTCGACCGAGACCACTGCTCCTCCGCCCGAAGGCTTCGTCGAGACGAGCAGCAGCCCGGGAAGCTTTTCGAGAGCGAAGTGGAACTGCTGCGCCTCGGAGTCGGAAACGACGATTTCCTCGGCGAGCGGTCGAAACCCTTCCTTGTCCGCGACCACGTGGTACGTCCCGGGGCGGAGAAGGTACCGTCCTCCGATGGCGACGTCGAACAGGTTTCCGTCGATACGGAAGTCATCGGGCGGAGGCTCGATCTCGATGCCCACCGACCGCGCGGTAAAGATGAACCAGCCCGCGGTGCCGAAGAATGCGGCGGCGAGCACGAGAAGGACGAGGCCTGGGTGAATGCTGCGGGTCTCTCGACGAAGCTCATCGAGGCTCTTGGGCTCGAAGAGGAGGGGCTTGATGGCGACGCCCGCGCCCGCGACGGGTCGCGGCGGTGGATTGGGCTCCACCGGCCGCTCAGCGTCGCGCAAGCGAATGCGCATCACGCCCCGCCGGTCTTCCACCTGGAGGCTCGCGCCGCCAATCCGTACGCTGTCGCCGTCGTGAAGCCAGTGCGAGGTGGAGACCAGAGTCCCGTTCACCGAGACGCGGGAGCCCTCGGCGGGCTGCACGAACATCCCACCGGCGGACAGGCCGAAGTAGGCGAGGGGGGCGGAGGACTCGCTCTCGGGAGCGCCGGGAAGGGGAACGTCGGCATGCTCTCCGCCGACGGTGAGAGGAAAGCGGCCGGCGACGAACCGGGTAACGCTTCCATCAACGGCGTCGACGACTTCGAGCTCCACGGTCAGATCTTCTCCACGCATCGTACCAAAACCGGCTGGGGCGCCTTTCCCGCTTCCACCACGAGCTCGTGCCTCACGTCGCGATAGCCCTCCCGCGTTCCGATCACGGTATAGCGCCCGGGCCGGAGCTCGAGCGCCCGACTGTCGAACTTGCCGAGATTACCCACGCGATAGATCGTCACCTCGGTCATCCGGTCGGAAAGGAGCTGGACTTCGACGGGTCTCGATGACGAGTCGACGAGCGCTCGAAGCTGCGCCACCTTCGCTCGAAACTTCGCGCCCGCGGGCGCCACCGACTGGGCCGCGTCGAGCAGGTGTGAGGCCTCGTTCAAGGCATTCTCGTCGGAGAGCCTCTCGGGATGGCCCAGCTGAAAATCCAGCTTGTCGTCGAGAAACGCCCGAGCGGCGGTTCTCGTCTTTCCGTCCTGGGCGAACCGCAAAGCGGGGTCGAGCGCAAGGGCCTGGTCGTACTCGCCCTCGGCGCCGTGCCAGTCCTCGTTCGCCTCGAGCGCTCTCGCGCGATCCCGATGGCCGGCGATCGCCTCCAGTCGGAGTCCGTCGGCCACCTGAGAGAGGCCGTTCGCGATCTCGGGCGCTTCGGGACGGATGGCGCGCGCTCGCTCGAACGCCGTTCTCGCCGAGCTCCAGTCCTTCCGGCCGAGCGCCGCCAGCGCCTCGGTCATCGCGGCGGCAAAGGCCTCGTCCGACGCCTTGGCGTCGACTCGCGACAGAGCCTTCTGCGCCGAGGTCGAGAGGGGGTCGAGCGACACGGCGCGCCGGTATCGTTGCGCGGCGCCCTCGAGGTCGCCGCGCCTCTCGCGCTCCTCCCCTTCGGTAAGAAGGGAGAGAACCTCGTCGAGATGCTTCGCCCGCTCGAGGCCGGAAGCCGCCTCGTGGTCTCCGGGAGCGACCGCGAGCGCGAGCTGGAACAAGTCGCTCGCTTCCGTCGAGCGTCCGGCGTCGAGAGCGGCCCTCGCCTTGGCGAGTGTTTCCGCGAGCACCGAGCGCGCGCGGGACTCGAGCGTCGCGAAGGCCTTTCGTGCGGCCTCGAGCTCGGAGAGGGCTCCGGAATAGTCGCGCGCTTGAATCTTCCGTTCTCCCGAAGCGAGGCGATCGACCCCTTCGGCATAGTCGTTGCTTCCCCAACGGGCGACGCTGCGCGACTCGAGCCCCTCCCGGAGCCGGCTCACGCTCGCCAGAGCCTCCTCGGCTTTCGTCTTCTCCTCCGCGAGGGCTCGCAAGTCCGGGGCCTCGGCAGTCTGCGTTGCCGGCGGCTCGGAGTCCGGGCTCTTCGGGGCCACGGCGGCCGCCGTCGCTCCGCGGCGTTCCACCCAACGGGGAAGCAGCACGAAGACGGCGAACGCCGTCGCCGCCAGCAGTACGAAGACGGCGATTGTCTTCGGTCCCAGACCGCCGCCGCTCGGTTCCGTCGCGCCAGGGCTCGCGAAGGGGGACTCGGGCGAGATGGGACGCACTTCACGCACGACGGGCGGCGCCGT
The DNA here is from genome assembly GCA_963815675.1 of uncultured Acidobacteriota bacterium. GTDB lineage: Bacteria > Acidobacteriota > Vicinamibacteria > Marinacidobacterales > SMYC01 > CAWFHP01. Next base: position 219,908 of record CAWFHP010000012.1, read on the forward strand.
GAGCTTCACCGGTGTCGGCGTCTTCTTCCGGAGAGCCTCGAGCTTTTGTCGCACGTCGCCCATACGCGGACGTCGTTCTCGATCCGGGCCCAACATCGCCCCGAGAACACCGCGGAGGCCCTCCGGCACCGAGGAGGTCATCGGTCCCTCACGATAGTCTCCCCCGGTCACGAGTCGGAAGAGAAGACTCCCGAAGGCTCGAACGTCCCCGGAAGCAGTGCGCTCTTCGGCGTTCGTCCCGCCCGATAGGAGGCCGGCGACGGCGAAATCAGCGACGTGCGGCGCGCCGGTTTCGTCGACGAGGATGTTCGAGAGACCGAGATCGCCGTGGACCACGCCCTGCCGGTGGGCGTAGTCGAGTGCGTCCGCCACCGGAATCAAGGCGCGGAGGATCTCGTCGAGCGAGCGCCCCTCGAGGCTGCCGAGATCCCGTCCCTCGACCGCCGCCATGGTGACGAAGCTCACGTCGTCGCCGCGATGAAAATCGTAGACCGGGATGATGTTGGGGTGGACGAGCCGGCGGGCGCTCTTGCACGCCTGCTTCAGCAGAGCGATCCGCTCCGCCGTCGTTTCCGGCGGGACAATCTTCGCCACCAGCAGCTCGTCGAGCTCCTCGTCCAGCACGAGCCAGACGGCACACCTGGGCTCCGAAGGTCCGTTCCGGGTGAGTCGACGAACGAGCTTGAATCTCGGGTGGAGGTTTCGTCCGGGAAGAAGGCTATCCATAGCCTCGGAAATCGCGGGTCGAAGCCCTCACTGCTTCGAGGACCCCGCGGGTGCGACCACGGTCTCGATCTCGGGGGCCGTTGGGATCGAGCGGCATCCCCATCTCGGCAGCGAAGATCCGTCTCAGCAGTTGGCGCCAACCCGCGTACTGCGTCTCTACCGACCCGGTGAGGCGGAGCACTTCGCCTTCGACGTTGACCAGAATCTCCGAGACCTCGGAGTCGAAGGAACCGGCGAGCTCCTTCAGCGCCTGGCGCTGCATCTTGGCCTGCTCGGACTTGTCGAATCCGTCGGAGATCGCGGCCATCCCGCCGAGGATGGCGACATCGCCGGTGCGGCCCATGCCCCGGCCGCTGCGAGTGGCCATGACTCCGCCGAAGATGGCGGCGACGCCGAGGATCTTCTCCCACTTCGACGCCTTGTTGATCCGGTCGAGCTCCACCTGCTCGTCGTAGGCGGACGAGCGCCAGGCGTCGTAAGGAGCCTGCATCCTGGAGTAGAAGTCGGCGTAGTGCTCGTTCAGTGCGTCGATGAACATGTGATCGCGATCGCGGATCTGGGAGACGCGAACCATCATCGGATCGCCGTCGGCGGGAAGCTTCGCGAGCACCGTTCGGCCCTTGCTCGCCTCGAGGTAGTCGGCGAACGCCGTGGGCGCGAGGTCGTTGGCGAACTTCATTTCGCTCACCCTTCGGATCTCGGCGAAATCGTCGGGATGGAGATCGTTGCGCTCCTGCAGGAGGTCGTTGGCGATGGTGTTGTAGAGGCTCTGGAACGGCTCGCGGGCAACCTTCTTGTCGCCGTAGGCGAGGGGGTCCGCTTCCGCCTTGTAGCGCAGGGAGAGCCAGCTCCGGCCGGTCGCGTCGGCCGCGATCACGTCGAGCTCGATCTTCTTTCCGTCGGAGGTGACGATGGTGCCGTCGACGACGACGTCCACGGCGTTTCCCGGCGGCACGATCCGCACAGCGCCCCAGAAGCCCGTGGATTCGAGCGCGCGTTTCAGAAGGATGGGCATGAAGCGAGCTTCGGACTTCCGTACGTCCTCATAGACGCCTTTCTCCTCGAGGAGGTAGCGCTGATACTCGTCCTCGGGAAGGCCGGGATCGAAAATGTGGATCCCCACGTCGAGGAGGCGTTCGTCGGGGATCTCCTCGGTCGCCTGGATGACGTCGACCGGACGGTCATCGAAGGCGCGCGCGGAGCGAGCCTCGAAGCCGAGCCAGAGCGTCGTCGATAGAAGCGCCAGCAGGACTTTCTTGGGCATGACCCCCTCCCCAATCACGTTGGGCTGTCTTTCTTCTTGTCTTTGTTGGACCCGTCGCCGTCGTTTCCCGTTCCTGACTTCGTTCCGAACTTGTAGGCGCGGTACTCGTCCCAGAGCTTCTCTCGAAGCGCCGGGTCCTGTTCTGCTATCGCGGCCTCGCGAAGCTGGCGCGCGACGATATCGTCGTCATGGCCGTCTCCCACGTCGGGGGGAACTCGTCCGTTCGAAATCTGTCCCGGGTCGCCGCCCGCGTCCGAGCTTGCACCCTCGGCGGGCTCTCCCGCCGGTATGTCGGGGGAGCCGCCGGTACCTCCGGCGCTCGTTTCCGCCGTCGCGCCCCCGTTTGGCGATTTCTCGGCTCCCGCTCCGGCGCCGGTACCCGTTCCCGCACCCGACTCGCCTTCGCCTGCGGCATCGAAGCCGCCTGCACCGCCTCCGCCGGCCGCGGCCTCGGCCTCGGCCTCGCGTTTTTCTTCGAGAAGCTCCTGCTCCTTCAGAATGAGACCGTCGAACTCGCGCAAGGTGGCGTCGAGCTCGCGCTCGAGCCTCTCGCGGCGCTCGTCCGCCGTCTCCACCGACGTGAGCGGGGCACTCGCGCTCGAACCGCCGTCGGCACTCGAGGGCTTTTCGGGGTCTGCCGACTTCGAATCCTTGGCCGCCGACTCTGCGGCGCCGTCAGCCGCCGTGTTGTCTGTCTTGTTGTCGGCCTTGGGGCCGGAGTCGGACTCGGACTCGGAGGTCGCCTCTTGGGCGCCTTCCTCGGGGGACACCGCGGGAACGGCGACTGCGGCTCGCGCGCCGCTAGCCGCGAGCAGTAAAACGGCGGCGGCCAGGAAGGTGCGGAAGCTCGGCCAGGAACTTACCCCGTCTCCCGCCGGCTGTTGGACCTTCTTCATGACTGAACCTCGAGTGTCGAGGAGAGAAACCTGCACCGACTCCCCCTATGGTAACTCATGTGCAAAAGCGGGGCCAGAACGAGCGCTCCGGGGAGCTTCCTGCGCTCGAGAGGGAGAAGTGTCCGGGGAAGAGGCATTTTCGGTCATGCTTTCGCGGAGGCAAACCCTCTGTCGTATCATCCGATACCATGCGCGGCCTCAATATCCATGACTCGTCGAGGACGCCGTCGTCCGCTCGAGGAGACAGTTGAGCCGGATGCCGCAACATCAATGATGGTCGACTGGGTCCCTCCGAATCTCGTGCTCCTCGCCAGCATCCTCGTCGTCCTGGTCGCCGGCGTCGCCATGGTCCACGCCATGCTCTACAAGGAGGAGGTGCGCGCCGCCATCGCGTGGGTGGGCCTCATTCTTCTCGTCCCGCTCGTGGGCTCCATCCTTTATTACCTGATCGGCGTGAACCGGATCCGCCGCCGCGCGGTGGCGCTCAGAAGAGAGAAGGAGAGAACGAAGAGGCCCCACGCTCCCGAAGGTCTGAGTCCCGAGATTCTGACGCGGATCCTGGACGGAAAGGGGGAACCGGCGGAGCTCGCGAACCTCGTAGAGAGTCTGACGCACAGGCAGCTCGTCTTCGGCAACCGTGTCCGTCCGCTCGCGAACGGCGACGAGGCGTATCCCGCCATGCTCGAAGCCATAGAGAGCGCGGAGAGAAGCATCGTTCTTCTGACCTACATCTTCGACAACGACCGTTGGGGGCGGAGGTTCGTCGATGCTCTCTCCCGCGCCCGGTCGCGCGGAGTCGAAGTGCGCGTGCTGGTGGATGCCGTCGGAGCCCGCTACTCGCGACCGCCGGTCGGCCGACTGCTCAAGGAGCGCGGGATCCGGGCGGCGGTGTTTCTTCCCACCTTCTCGACGCTCCTGCCGTCGTTCAACCTCCGCAACCATCGCAAGGTGATGGTCGTCGACGGGCGGGTCGGCTTCACCGGAGGCATGAACATCCGCGAGGGATTCGTTCTCGGGGAGAGCCCGAGGCGTCCCGGTGTGGACCTTCATTTTCGCGTCGAGGGTCCGGTGGTGAGGCACCTCGCCGAGGTGTTCGCGGAGGACTGGGAGTTCACCGCCCGTGAGTCCCTCTGGGGTGATGAGTGGTTTCCTCCTCTCGAGGCGGTGGGAGGCGTGGTGGCGCGGGGCATCTCCGACGGTCCCGACGACGATCTGGACGTTCTGAGCTTCACGTTGCTGGGCGCGATCGCGAGAGCGAGACATTCGATCCAAATCGTCACGCCGTACTTTCTTCCCGATCAGGCCCTCATCTACGCGCTCAGCACCGCGGCCCGCAGCGGGATCGAGGTAGACGTCGTCGTTCCCGAACGAGGCAACCTCCGGCTCGTGACCTGGGCGATGTGGGGTCAGATCGCGCTCGTCCTGCGACACGGCTGCCGGGTGTGGCTTTCTCCCGAGTCTCCGTTCGACCACTCGAAGCTGATGGTGGTGGACGACTACTGGGTGCTCTTCGGCTCGACGAATTGGGACCCGAGGAGTCTGCGGCTCAATTTCGAGTTCAACGTAGAGTGCTACGATAGGGAGCTCGCGGCGGGAATGAGCGAGCTCGTGAAGGACCGAATCGCGCGCGCCCGCCGACTCACGCTCGAAGAGCTCCGCTCCCGGAGCGTGGTCGTCCGCTTGCGGGACGGGGCGGCGCGTTTGCTGACTCCGTACTTATGAGGTGGCTTACGAAAGAGAGGTAAGACGGGCAGAATGACCGACGCCGCATCAGCATCGTCCCGGTTGGAAGGTTTCCTCGAAAATCCACGCCGCGCGCTCTGGCGCCTGGCGGTCCCCATGATGATCGGAATGTCGCTCCAAACGGCCTATATGCTGGCCGACATGTTCTTCGTGGGCAGGCTGAGTCCCGACGCGCTCGCGGCGCTCGCCTTCAACATGCCCCTGCTCTTTCTCGTGCTCGGGATCGTCTTCGGTATCGGCTCGGGCGTGACCTCGGTCATCGCCCGCTCCATCGGGAGCGGCGACAAGCAGCTCGCCGACTCGAGCGCCGAGCACGCACTCGCGCTCGGAGTCCTCCTCTCGCTGCTCGTCACCGCCGCCGCCTATGCCTGGGGAAAGGATCTCCTCGACGGCCTCGGTGTGTCGGCGGAGCTGATGCCCCTCGCCTGGGACTATTTCTCGGTCATCGCCGCCGGGTATCTCTTCCTTGTGATGTCGACCATCTTTCGCTCCATCCTCGCGGGAGAGGGCGACATGAGAACGCCGATGATGATCCAGGGCGCGGGAACGCTGCTCAATATCGTGCTCGACCCGATCTTCATCTTCACCCTCGGACTGGGGGTGAAGGGTGCGGCGCTGGCCACGGTCATCGCGCAGCTGGCGCCGGCCGCCGTCTTCGTGTACCTGCTCTTCTTCCGCGACCACGCCTATGTCACGTTCGATCTCCGGAACTTCCGCTTCCGGCCCAGCATACTGGGAGACATCATCCGCATCGGCGCTCCCGCATCGTTCTCGTTCCTGGTGATGGCGATCGGGGGAGCGGTGTTCAACCGCATCCTCGTCGCCTTCTCCGAGGGCGCGGTCGCCGCGTATCAGGTGGGAACTCGAATCGATTACGTGTACATGTTGCCGGTCATTTCGATCTCGGTCTCACTGGTGACGCTGGTGGGAATGTTTCACGGCGCCAAACGCGGCGATCTGGTGCGGGGTATGGTGTCCTACGCGATGACACGGTCGGTCGCGATCGCGGTGGTGGTCGGTGGTGCGTTCTTCCTGCTTGCTCCCGAGCTCTTCGCCGGATTCTCCGACAGCGTCGAGATCAAGAGCTACGGCGTCTCCTACTTGAGGATCGGGGTGTTCGCCTACCCCTTCATCGCCGTGATCATGCTCACCGGACGCGTCCTGCAGGGGCTGGGAAAGGGCGTGCCGGTCCTGGTGCTCTCGCTCCTGAGGGTGGTGCTCATCAGCGCGCCCGCCGCCTTCGTGTTCGTCTTCTGGATGAACAAACCCGTGACCTGGGTCTGGATCGCGATCGTGGGGGGCGTGATGGCAACGGCTCTGGTCGCTCTCGTCTGGCTCAAGGGCGCGCTGGACCGCAACGAGGACGTCTCGGAATCCTCGGTGGTCGCCGTGACGACCGAGCCCATTTCCGGTTGACCGCGCCTCGCGGGCGGGTTCCGGCTCGCCTCCTTCGAGCCTGTCACTCGCCGAAATCCGTGAGCAACGTCATTGCGGATAGGGCACGCGTGTGTCTATTTTGTGGGGAGTCTCGAGAAGAACTCGCGTCATCTTCTCGGTTTCGATAAGGAGCCACTTTGATCACGATTGAAAAGCGGTACAGCGCGTTCCGGATTTTGCCTGCTCTCCTTGCCGTCGTTCTCGTTCCCGCGGTCGTTTCGGCCGACGGGTGGGTGAGTGGTTTCGTCGGGACGGTCTTCGGTGGGGACGCCGGCGGCAACTTCAGCCAGGCGGTGGAGAACCAGTCGAAGACGAGCTACGGCTTCACCGTGGGCGGCATGGGCGGCGGAATTTTCGGGGCGGAGTTCGACCTCGGATATACCCCGAAGTTCTTCGGCTCCGACAGCGTCGTCAGCTCCAGCGGCGTTCTCACCGCCACCGGTAACATTCTCCTCGGAGTCCCCATCGGCGGGCAGTCGGGCCCCGGGATTCGTCCCTACGGCACCATCGGTATCGGTCTTCTGCGCCGCAACATCGAATTTCGAGACGCCCTCAGCACGATCGACTCGAACGACTTCGGCTATACGCTGGGCGGCGGCGTGATGGGATTTTTCAGCAACAACTTCGGAATCCGGGGCGACTATCGCTACTATCGGAATTTCAAGAAAGACGAACAGGGTTTTCTCGGCTTCGATACCGGCACCTTCAACTTCTCACGGGCGTCGGTCGGAATCGTCATCCGTTTCTGAGCGCGAGCGACCTCGATTCGAGAATCGGCTCGAGCGCTTCGAGGAGACGATCGCAGGTCTCCGCTATGCCATTCTGTCCGTCGAGCCTCTCTCTTCGCGCGGACGCAGGCATCGCGCACCGAGGCGGAGCCGGTGAGCTCCCGTAGTTTCTCCACGACGGCATCGGCGCGGTAGGCCTTCGGGGAAAGCTCCCGGGCGACGCCGGTTCTCTGGAGATGCAGGGAATTGTCGAACTGGTCGTAAGCGAGCGGGCGCACGAGTTGAGGGACCGCGGCGGCGAGGGCCTGGCTCGCGGTCCCGATCCCGCCGTGATGGACGATCGCGGCGACACGAGGAAGGACGAGGGAGAAAGCAACGTGCTGGAAATGCTGCACTCCCTCGGGAAGACTCGGCGTCAGCTGGTCGGGATAGCGGGTCACGAGGAGGCCTCGGAGCCCCGATCGCCTGCAGGCCTCGACCGACTCCCGGTAGAAGCTCTTCTGCGAAGTCGCTGCGGTTCCCGCGGTGAAAAGGACGGGAGGATCGCCGGCATCGAGAAAGGCGCGAAGCCGCGGTGAGAGCGTACCCCCTCGGGAACCATCGTGGAGCGGAAATCCGGTGAGCGTCAGTTTCTCCGGCCAATCCTCCTCGGGCTCAGCGAACCACCGTGGAAACAGGCCGAGGAGAACCTCGCCTTCGTGAATCCAGCGGTCGAACATACGCTTCATCGGTTTCAGCCCGAGCAGGGCGCGAAACCGGTTGAGACCGGTGCAAAAAACCGGATCCACGACGAAGGTATCGACGATCCAATAGAGGACCCGATTCACCCGTGGAGGAAACCAGGTCGGGAGCCGCCTCTCCTCGAACCGAGGCGGCCTCCGTGCCGAGCGAAACACCGAAGGGGCGAGGTGCACGATGGCCGACGGAATCCCGAGTGCGTCCCGAATGAGTCTTGGAGCGAACGCGAGCGTCGATCCGACGACGACGGTCTCGCCGGGGAGGACCCGCTCTTCCATCCGGTGGTAGGTCTCCGGGAGATACTCCAGGTTGGTCTCGGCGATGAGCCGGAAGCCTTTCCGAGGATGGAAGGCGTCGGGGTGGCGGATCACCCGTTCGTAGGCGTCCACCGGACCGATGCCGATCGCCTCGAGCCCGGCCGCGGAGATCATGGGGACGAAATAAGAGCTGGCGAAACAGAGGACGTCGTGTCCGCGCCGCTTCAGCTCCTGGCCGATTGCGACGAAGGGAAGGATGTCGCCGTAGCTACCGCTGGAGGCGATCAGGACGCGCATGAAAACGGGAACCGGTGCGCTCCCTGAGTCCTCTCGCGACGTCCAGGAGGATTTCCTTCGTTACCTCTCCTTTCGGCCGGAACAAGAGCAGCGCCCGGGCGCCGTCTCGATTCGTTCCCTCGAGCTGCTCGAGCGGAATCACGGCCACGCCGAGCTCGCGCGCGGGTCCTTCCGGGCCACGTAGCGTCTCCTCGCAGTAGAGAATCTCGCGGGACTCGTGCACTGCCGCCATGGTGGGACAGCGGAAGGCGCACAGATCGTTCGCGGTGGGAAAGATCTCGAAGCAGCGGCGACCAAACCAGGCTCGCGAAACGAGCTGGCGGGCCGGAGCGTTCATGTAGACGAGCTCCATCCGGTCCGATACCACGGCGCAGGCGTCGGGATTCTCCTCGAGAAATCCCCAGCGCAGTGCGCTCTCGTCCTCCAGGATTGATCGCGAATCGGGCTTTGCCGGCATGACGAGATTTTAGCTCACTTGGAGCCCGAAAGCCGCCCCCGCTTTCATTTTTCCCTGTCCGCTCATTTCGCGTTGAGACTAAGATTCTCACGATGCGCGGCAGACGGATCCCCTCGTTTGGCTTCCGTATCCTCTTCCTCTTTCTCGCGCTCGCGGCGCTCTTCGGTGCGGCCTCACCCCTGCCCGCACACGACCTCGAGTTCACCCACACCGTGGTGGTGCTCGGCGCCGACGGTTCGTTCCGGGCCGACGTGAGCTGTGACCTCGACGCCATCGCACTCGGGGTCGCGCAGGGGGCCGACTCGAGGAGCGTCGCGGAGGCGCTCCAGAGGCTTCCTCCTCGAGAGCTCGAAGCCCGGGTACGTCACGTACGAAGCGTGCTGCTCGCGAGTGTTCTTTTCCGTTTCGACGGGGAGATCCTGCGCCCTGATGTCCGGCTTCCGGAGTTCGGCAAGACGAGCGACGCGCCCATCCCCACCGTTCTCGGCCTCGACGCGAGCTTCGTCGGACGAATCCCTCGCGACGCGCGGAGCTTCACCGTCGAGGTGGACCACGCGTTTCCTCCCGCGTACCTGACGGTGATCGACGAGAGAGGCGGCGACGTGAGTCACGAGGTCCTTACGAGAGGTGCGGAAAGCGATCGATTTCCCGTCGCTGCACCCGCGGACGAAAGCCTGGCGTCCCAGCAACCGCGCGCCGCTCCGCCCGGGAGGCTCGCCGTTGCTCTCCGCTATTTTCGCCTGGGTCTCCGCCACATCGTTCCCGAAGGTCCCGATCACATCCTCTTCGTGCTGGGCCTGTTTCTACTGAGCCCGCGCCCGAGGAACCTGCTGTTCCAGGTGACGGCGTTCACCGTGGCTCATACTCTGACGCTCGCGCTCTCGAGCTATGGTGTCGTTCGTCTTTCTCCGGATCTCGTCGAGCCTCTGATCGCGCTCTCGATCGCGTACGTGGCAATCGAGAACGTGCTGACAGGAGAGCTCACCCCGGTCCGACCGCTCGTCGTGTTCTTGTTCGGGCTGATTCACGGCATGGGCTTCGCGGGCGCTCTCGGCGAGCTCGGGCTTCCGCACGATGATTTTCTGCTCGCCCTCGTGAGCTTCAACGGAGGAGTGGAAGCGGGACAGCTCACCGTTGTCTCCGCGGCGTTTCTCACCATAGGGTGGCTACGCCATCGCGCGTGGTATCGACATGCACTGACGGTGCCGCTCTCGCTCGCGATCGCCGCGGTGGGGCTCTATTGGGCCATCCAGCGGTCGGTTCTCGGCTGACGAAAGCAGTGGTCGAGAAGCTCGTAATCCCATCGTCGCGACGAGGGCAGAGGCCGTTCACGCAGATGAGGTGAGTTCTGGCGCAGCACCTGCGTCGTCGCTCGCGAAAATCTCCATTTGCCTCGGAACGCCGAAATTGGTACGAGAGATGCAGGCACAGTTGCAGGAGGAGACATGACGATCCCGCAGCAAATCAAGGATTTCCTGGGCTCACGCGGCATTTCGTACCGGGTGGTCGCGCATCCCCAGCAGTTCACCGCCTCCAGAGTGGCGGAGGCACAGCACGTCAGTGGAAAAGAGCTCGCCAAGAGCGTCATGGTGGTCGCGGACGATCGTCTGGTCATGGCCGTCGTTCCCGCGAACGAGCGTCTCGATATCGAAAAGCTGGGGCAGTTACTCGCGGCGGCGAGCGTGCGTCTCGCGAACGAGAACGAGTTCCGGGAGCGGTTCCCGGGGTGCGAGGTCGGTGCCGAGCCGCCGTTCGGTCAGCTCTACGACGTGCCTGTCTGGCTCGATGCGTCCTTCGAAGAACATCCCACGATCACGTTCAACGCCGGCACCCATACCGATTCGATCCAGATGAGCCTTCCTGACTTCGAGGAGCTCGAGCACCCGACCGTAGGGCGGCTCGTGGAGCTCCGCCGCCAGACCTGAGCTGGGCGAGAGCGCGGAGAGCCGTCCGCACCGCTTCGCGATCAACGATTCCCCCGCGCGAGGTGATGTTGTGACGACGCTCCCTTCGTGACTAGACTCGAGGTTCGCGCCTCGAAAAGGAGAGATCCAAAACATGCGCGTCTTCGTCGCTGGTGCTACCGGAGTTCTCGGTCGCTGCGTCGTGCCCAGGCTGCTGGCGAAGGGACACGGCGTGGTCGCTCTGGCCCGGTCGGAGGCGAACGAACGACGGATCCGGGATCTCGGCGGCGAGCCCCGGCGCGCCGACCTCTTTCATCTCGATGAGGTGACGGATGCGGCCTCCGGCTGCGACGCCGTCCTCCATCTCGCGACCGCCATCCCGACCAAGGCCCGATCCACTCGGGCGGATTGGGCGCTCAACGATCGCATTCGCCGCGAGGGAACGAGGAACCTGGTGCATGCGGCGGCCCAAAATGGCGCGGAGCTCTACGTTCAACAGAGCGTCATTTTCGTCTACGGCGATCGCCTCGGCGAGCAGGTGGACGAAGCCTCTCCCATCGGCGAGCGGCTCGCTCCCATTCTCGAATCGGCCAGAGACATGGAGGAGATCGTACAGAGCGCGTCTCGAGACGGACTCGCGACCGTCATCCTGCGTTTCGGCTCGTTCTACAGCCACGACGCCGCCCATACCCGGATGGCCTTCGAGATGGCGCGCAAGAATCAGTCGGTGGTCATTGGACGGGGCACGAACTACACCAACCCCATTCACGTCGACGACGCCGCGGCCGCCATCGTGCTCGCGCTCGACAAGCGGGCAACGCTCCGGGGTGACGTCGTCAACATCTGCGATGACGAGCCCGCGACCGCGAGGTCCATCGCCGAGCTCATCGCCGAGGAGTTGAACGCGAGAGGCCCCCGCAACGTGCCCACCTTCCTCGCCAGGCTCTTGTTGGGATCGCACCTCGTCAGCGCCGTGACCGCCTCCGTCCGCTGTTCCAATCGCAAAGCCAAGGAGCGCCTCGGCTTCCGGCCGACCTATCCTACCTACCGGGAGGGATACCGCGCCGAAGTGCAGAGGTGGCTGCAATCGGCTTCCGCCTGACGCCGAGCGGTCCCTGCGGTGCGAACCGCGGCTCGACTCGTCGCGTTGTCGCTCGCTAACCTGGCGCGCTCGTCTGCCGCGCTCGAGGTCATCGGCCTCGACGTCTCGTGAAGTAGTAGTTCACGAAATCGAAAGCGTCGTATCTTTCGATCCGCTCGTACCCGTGCGAACGGAAATACGCCGTGACCGGCTCGCGGGTCTCGGCGTGAACTTCGACGACGGCTAGCTCCGGCTGGAACCTCTCGATGTCGAAGCCGGCGAGGGCGCGCTCTTCCGCGCCTTCGATGTCCATCGACAGCAGGTCGATTTTGGAGATGCCGTTTTGGTCCAGAAGCTTGGTGAGCGTGATGGTGGGGACGTGGATCTCCTCGAACTCGACTTTCGGATGACCGGCGTTGTCCTTCTCGACTCCGGATATTCCCAGGTAATCACGGTGGACGGCGCGGTAAAACGACTCGACGGTATCCGAGTGATCGGTCACGATGAAGTTGAAGAACTTGCTCTTCGGCCGTCGCTTCCGCCATCTCTTCTCATAATCTGGGAGTCCGTCGACCCCGATGCCCGTCCATCCGAGCTCTTTCTCGAGATAGTACGTGTTGCTGAAGCTGACGGGCCAGGCGCAGCCCACGTCGAGGAAGACGCCATTTCTGCGATCCTGGAAAAAATCCCGGATGACGAGCTCTTCCTTGTGCTGAGAGTAAACGTTTGTCTCGGTGCCGAGGATGTCCCGGCGCGGCTCCACCGCCGGGGAGGAGCTCTCGCGGGGGGCTTGCTCACATCCCACGAGCCCCCAGCACGAAGCGGCGAGGAGCAGGGCGACGGACCGACGACGGATTTGCTTAGGCACGCTCTTACCGTTGAGACAATGGGGAGGAATCATATCGCAAGCTGGCATCGATATCCACGCGATCTGGCGGAATGGAGCCAAAGAGGGTGGTCGAGCTCGGGCTTGACGCCGCCGCCAGACCGACGTTAGATCGCCGTCGTGGGAAGCTCGATTAGCCGGCGAGCGTTTCTCGGGCGGGGGGCTGCTCTCCCGGCGGCTCTCTGGTCGACGCGACAGGAGCCGATACGCTATCCCGATCCAAACGTTCGCGTGCTCGACCCCCGGTTCGCGCGCTATCGGGTTCGGAACACTCCCATACGAAAGCTCCACACGGGCATGCTGTGGGCCGAAGGCCCGGCATGGAACGGGTCGGGCCGTTATCTCGTGTGGAGCGACATTCCAAACGACGGCAGCTGCGCTGCCTTGCAGAAGACGGGCACGTGAGTGAGTTCCGCAAGCCTTCCGGCAACAGCAACGGAAACACCTTCGACCTCAGGGCCGCCAGATCTCCTGCGAGCACGGGAACCGCCGCGTCGTGCGCTACGAGCGCGATGGAACGGTGACGTCGCTCGCCGACCAAGGCAGGGGAAGCCCTTCAACGCGCCGAACGACGTCGTCGTGCATCCCGACGACGGCGCCATCTGGTTCACCGATCCCGGTTACGGGAGCATGAGGCAACTACGAGGGTCACAAGGGAGCGCTGGTGGTGAAAGAAGCGGTTTATCGCATCGACGCCGCGACCGGGAAGATGGAGAAGGTGACCGACGAGCCCGTAAAGCCGAACGGACTTTGTTTCTCGCCCGACTACCGCTTGCTCTATATCGCCGACACCGGTGCGTCTCCGGCAAACATCAGGGTCTGGGACGTCGTGGGCGGAAACAAGCTCGCGCACGGACGGGATTTCACCCGAAAGGACCTCGCCGGCGATGGAGTCGGCTCGGGCGACGGCATCCGCGCCGACGTGGACGGCAACATCTGGGCGGGCGCCGGCCTCGGCGGCCAGGGCTTCGACGGCGTTCAGGTGTTCTCTCCGGATGGATCCCGGATCGGGCAGATCCTTCTCCCCGAGGTCTGCGCCAATCTCTGTTTCGGGGGAGAGAAACGAAACTTTCTCTTCATGACCGCCAGCCAGTCGCTCTACGCGCTCTACGTCGAGACTCGAGGCGCGCACTTCTGCTGACGGAGGAACGATGACCTTTCTCTTACTGGCTCTCCTCGCCACTCCAGGGGTTACCGACGAGTCAATCCCGATCGGAATGGAGGGCCCCGCTCAATCCTTCCCCGTGGACGAGGAGAACCTCGGCATGCGTCTGGTCGTGAGAGAGGTCAACGAGAGCGGCGGCATCAACGGTCGCGAGCTCGTCGAGCGAAGCTATCCCCGCGGAACCGAGGACCCCGTGGGCGACGGCGTCCGGAACGCGCGGAGGCTGGTCGAGGAGGACGGGGTGTTCCTCTTGTTCAACTTCGGCGGCCCGGCCTCGGTCGAGATCGGAAGCTACGCGATGGAGAAGAAAGTTCCTTATCTGTTTCCTCACACCGCTCTTCTCACCGTGGACGCCGCGCGCTACGTTTTCACCTCGTTTCCCCGCTTCGAAGGTGAGTCTCTCGTCATGCTGCGCTACCTTTCGGAAAGTCGAGGTCGGAAACGCATCGCGGTCATCCACGATCCGAACGCCTACGGAAGCTACTTCCGCGATCGGGCCCGCGACCTCGCGGCGCAGTTGGGCTACCAGTTCGTCAGGAGTCAGCCGATCGAGAGCAGGAGCCCGGCGAGCGCGATGGCCGAGATGACCGAGCTCGCCAGGAGCAATCCCGACGCCGTGATCATGGCGCTCTACCCCGCTCAAGCGCGAAAAGTCATGGAAGCGAAGGCGTCCCTCCGGTGGAAGGACGTCACCATGGTCGCGACCGGCCCGCTCACCGACGAGCAGTACCTGAAGGTGCCCGACGGCAGTTCCGAGGGTACGCTCGGGTTTTGTCACTTCGCCGATCCGGAATCCGCCGAAGGTAAGGGCTTCGACGAGTATCGCGCGCCTTATGAAAAAAGACTTTCCCGGGCGGCCGCTCAATCGCTACTCGCTCTACGGCTTCGTGTTCGGAAAACTGGTGGTCGAAGGATTGCGCCGCGCGGGACGATCGCTCACCCGCGAATCGTTCATCGATGCGATGGAGTCGATTCACGACTGGGATTCCGGCGGTATTCTTCCGAAAGTGAGCTTTTCCAAGACGAATCACCATGCTCAGAGCGCCGGCTTCGTCTGTGAGCTCGACAATGGCAAGTTCGAGCCACGAAGCGACTGGGTCGAGCCGCGCGAATGAGATCTGGAAGGGTATAATCGCGAACATGTCAGGCGGTAAGGCTCGCCGAGGCTCGGGAGACGGACTGTCCTCGTTCTTCGGCCCTCTCGAGCTATCGGTGCTCGAGGTTCTGTGGGAGCTCGGCGCCGAGGCGAGCGTTCGAGGACTGCAGCCTCGATTCCCGGGTGTCGCCTATACCACTTTGATGACCACCCTCAATCGTCTATACAAGAAGCGCGTTCTCGTTCGCCGCAAGTCGGGCCGCGCTTATCTGTATTCCCCCGTACAGAGCCGTGAGGAGCTCGAGGGCGGCCTCGCCACGGAGGCGCTCGCGGCAATCGTCGGCTCGCTGTCCTCTCCCGGCTCGATTCGCCCTCTTCTCTCGAGCTTTCTCGAAGCCATGAGCCGTAGGGACGAGCTCCTTCTCGACGAGCTCGAGGAGCTCTTGAGAGTCCGCCGCCGCGAGGCAGAGCTCGAGGAGGGCGAACGGTGACCTACGCCGCCCTCTTCTGCTGTCTCGCCCTCATCTGGTATGCGGCGGCCATGACCGCGGGAGCGCTCGTCGCGGCGCCCCTGCTCGATGCCGCCTCACGAATAGCGGAGCCGTCGGTCCGCGCTCGTAAGCTCGTTCTTCTGCGCTCGTTGCCGACGGTCGGTGCGCTTCTCGTGACCGGGCTCGGGCTCGTGCCCGCATTCCTCTGGCTCGAGCCCCGGCAGACGACGGAGAGCGTGAGCGGGGGAATGATCGTGCTCGCCGTCGGGGCTGCCGCGGTGATCTTCGCCGGACCGGCCAGGGGACTCGTCTCGTTTTGGGCCACGCGTCAGCGGGTCCGAGGCTGGGAGCGTGCCAGCCGGCCTGTTCGAGTTCCCGGGACGGTCCTTCCTGCTTTCGCGGTAGATGAGTCCTTTCCCGTGGCGGCGCTCGTCGGGTGGCGACGGCCGCGCCTGTTCCTCGCGCGGTCGGTTCTCGAGAGCTGCGATGCCGCGGAGCTCGCCGCGGTCGCCGCTCACGAGCTCGGACACCTGCGGCGGGGCGACCACTGGAAACGGCTCCTCATGCGCGCGGCACCGGACATCCTTTCCTTCATCTCCCTGGGAGACGAAGTGGAGCGGCGCTGGGCGGATGCGGCGGAACAGCTCGCGGATGAGCACGCCTCGGCCACCGGCCCGAGCCGCGCTCTCGATCTCGCCTCGGCTCTCGTCAAGGTCGCCAGGCTCGTCGCCCGCGCTCCTCGAGATTTGCCGCTCATCGCGCTCTATCGAGGTGAGGGTGTGGCGGGACGGGTCGAGCGGCTCTTGCGCCCTCCCCGGGATACAGCGGAGTCCGTGCCTCGTCGCACGTCGGGTCTCGGTCCCGTTCTCGCGCTCTTGCTCGCCGTCGGACCCGTGCTCTATCTTTCCGGCGCCTTCGGGCTCGACGTACTCCATCGGGTCCATACCCTCGCCGAGGCGCTCGTGCTCCTGTTTCAATGATCTGCGGAGCCTGGTGGTCGGTCCGTTCCGTTTCTGAACTCCGACGATGACAAGGCCGCTTTCAATCTCGTTCGTCTCGTCGCTGGCACTGCTATTGGTCCTCCCCGCGGTCGTGGCGGCGCTCGAAGGACGAGTCGTCTTCGCGGATACCGGAGAGAGCGTCGTGAACGCGGAGGTCACCGTTCTCGGCCGGACGGGCTCGGCGCTGACCGATGGGGACGGTCGGTTTTCCCTTCGGCCCGATCCCGGGCTTCCTTTCGGAGATCCTCGTGATTCTTCCCGGCGAGCGGTATATGAAGCCGATCTGGATCGAGCGTCTTCCCGAGGACGGAATTCTCGAGATTCGAATCGAGCCTCTGGTGCAGGAGTCCGTGACCGTTACGGCGGGGGCGGCGCCCGACATCGAGGCGTCGCCCGCGAGCGGCAACACCCTTCTCTCGCACACCGACATCGAAGTCCGGCAACCGGAAAACCTGGCGCAAGCGCTCGAGAACGTCGCCGGCGTTTCCCGAGTCTCCGAGGGGCAGGCCGCGGTTCCGGCGATCCGTGGACTCGCGCGCGGGCGAACCCTCATCCTCATCGACGATGCCCGCGTCAGTTCCGAAAGGCGCGTCGGACCGAGCGCCACATATCTCGACCCGTTTCTTCTGGAAGGGATTCAGGTGTCGCGCGGACCGGGCTCGGTTGCCTACGGCTCGGACGCCTTCGGCGGGGTGATCCATGCACGAACGCGCCGTCCCGTGCCCGGCACCCCCTGGGGACTTCGCGTCCTCGGGACACTCGGCGCGGGCACGCCTCAGCAGCGATTGGGGGTGGAGGTGAGCCGAGGTTTCGCCGAAGGTGGCGTGCTGTTCCAGGGGCACTATCGAGACTTCGACGACTACCGGAGCCCCGAGGGCGAGATTTTCAATTCGGGCGCAAACGATCGAGGGTTTCTCGCGCGGGTGGAGCAAGTGATCGCCGGAGGACTCTTCTCCGCGGGATGGCAGGGCGACTTCGGTCGCGACATCGAGCGCCCGCGGACTAATTCGCGCACGACGCGCTTCTACTACCCCACCGAGGATTCCCACCGGTTCACCGCTTCCTACGACCTCGGACCGGGCTTCGGTCTCCATGGGATGTCCTTCGCGACTTTTTTCGGCGCCTACCGGGTGGTGACCGACCAGGATCGTTTCGCTACCGAGACTGCTCCTCGCCTCATCGAAAGGTCGGACGTAGACGCTCGCGACTTCGGAGTGCGTGCTTCGGCGGAAAAACTCTTTGGTGAGGCCCGGGTCGAGATCGGTCTCGACTTGAATGGACGCTACGGCCTCACCGCCGAGGACGTCGTCATCGACTTCGATCTCGCGGGCGACGAGCTCGCGCGCGCCGAGGACCAGACCATCGAGGCAGCGGCGCGCACCGACACCGGCCTCTACGTCTATGCCGAAGGTGAGCCTTATCCGAAGCTCGTCCTCGGAGCGGGAGGCCGTGGCGACCGGGTGACGGCGTCGAACCGGGGCGGATATTTCGGCGACCTCGCGACGTCGAACTCCGATTTCTCGGGATACGCATCGGCAACTCTCGGCCCGTTTCGAGGCGTGAGCTTTACCGCCCAGGCTTCGCGCGGCTTCCGCGACCCGGTTCTGTCCGATCGGTACTTTCGCGGCGTGACCGGACGGGGCTTCGTCACCGGGCAATCCCGACCTCGATCCGGAGACCGCGACTCAGCTCGATGCCGCGGTTCGATTCTCTGGTGCTCGATCTCGGGGAGCCTTCTACTACTACGACTATCGAATCGACGGCCTCGTCGAGCGCTACCAGGACGGGGAAGACCTGTTTTTCTTCCGCAACCGTGGGCGAGCCCGCATCCGCGGGATCGAGGTCGAGGTCCAGGCGGAGATGCCGCGGGCCATTACCCTCGAGCTCACCGTCCAGAAGCAGAGTGGCCGCGCGCTCGACGACGACACACCTCTCGACGACATCGCACCGCTCGTCGTGACCGTTCAGATACGTAAGGCAATCGGGGATCGGGCGTTCCTGCAAATGAGAGGGGCGCTCTACGGCGCCGACAACGAGCCGGGCCCCACGGAAGTCGCGACTCCCGGGTACGGCCTTGTCGACCTGTCGGCGGGTTTCGCGCTCTCCAGGAACGTCGAGCTGCGCTTTCTCGGACGAAACCTGTTGGACGTCACGTACCCGGTGAGCCCCAATCGGAGGGCGGTGCCCGCTCCAGGCATCACGGGCCTCGTGACTCTTCTGCTGACGATGTGACGTCGTGGGCGGCGTCGTCGAGAGCATCACCGTTCTCGAGGCCCGCCGCCTCGCGCTCGCTCGCGGTGGACTGCTCAAGCGCGATTGGACCGCGCTCGCGGGGAAGGTCCCGAAGGGGTCGAAGGGACCGAAACGGGATGCCCGGGCGCGCGTCGCGGCGCACGATGTAATCCGGCGGTTCGGCTACCTTCAGCTCGACACCGTGTCGGTCGCCGGCGCTCGAAGTCACGCCATCGTTCTCCACTCGCGGCTCGATGGGCTCGCCGCCCACATCCCCGAGAGCCTCCTCGCGCCGGGAGAGCCTCTGTTCGAGTACTGGGGACACGAAGCGAGCTGGCTCCCTATCGAGCTCTACCCCGCGTTTGGTTTCCGGCGCGAGGAATTCCAGAAGCATCCCTGGTGGGGCGACCTCATCGGAGATCACCCCCGCATCGTTTCCACGATCCTCGATCGGATCCGCCGGGAGGGACCGCTCCGCTCGTCCGATCTCGAGGGCAAGACGAGATCGGGATGGTGGAACCTGAGCATTGGAAAAAAGGTCTTGTCCGCGCTCTGGTCGGCCGGGACGATCGCGGTCCGCGAGCGAAAGAACTTTCAGCGCACCTACGATCTCACCGAGCGGGTGATCCCGGCAAAGTGGCGCCGGCGGAAAACGGCGGTCTCGGAATCCTTGAAGGTGCTCTTTCTCAACGCTCTCGACGGCGCCGGGTGGGCGACGACCGCGACGCTCGCGTCCACGTGGAGGCTTCGTCATCGGCGCGCGGAGATCGCGCGCGCGCTCGAAGAGCTCGAGGAGGAAGGATCGATTCGACGGTGCGCGCTCGCGGCTTCCGAAGGTGGAAAGGCACGGGGATCGGTCGGCTGGGATCCGGCCGCAGGACCTCGAGCTCTCGGCGCGGCTCCGCCGATTGCGGCCCGTGTCCGGCAAAGGCGTCCTGCTCTCTCCTTTCGATCCTCTGCTCTGGGACCGGGCTCGGGTAAAGCTCCTCTTCGGGTTCGATCAGGTTCTCGAGATCTTCAAGCCCGCGCCCGCGAGAAAATACGGCTACTACTGCCTTCCCGTGCTCGCGGGAGAGCACCTCGTCGCGAGATGCGACTTGAAAGCGGATCGAGCGGGAGGTGTGATCAAAGTGCTGGCGATTCATTACGAACGTGCCCGGCCGTCGGTCTCGGTGCGGGCCTCGACCCTCCACGCGCTCCGGCGCTATGCCGCTGCCATCAACCTCGACCTCGCCCGCTCATCGGGCTCGGAGTAATATGGGTCGCTTGTTTCGTGCGAAGGACGTTTGACCTGCAGGTTCGACGCGCGCGATGGTGGGTTCTCGTCTGGGTCGCGGCGACTTTCTTTCGCCGCGAGTCTTTCTGACCTGTTTGTCTCGGCCGCCTCGGCCGAAGAGGTTAAGTCGCCAACCTCACCGCAGCCCAAAGGTCTCGGTAAAGACGTCGTGCGAGTGCGCTGATCCCATCGAGCGCTATTTTTGGACACGGAGCGTCACCTCCACCGTCCAGAGGTCCCCGACGGACGGATCCGATCCATCGACCAGGATCGTGCGCTCGCCATCCCCTAGCAGGAATTCCCCTCCGATGTTGAAGGTTTGAAACGAAGGATGATCCGCCGGTTGCGGACGGTCCGATTCCGTTCCTTCATACAGGGCGCTTCTCTCCAGGTTGAGGTGGACTCGGTAGCGATTCCCTTCGGTCTTGACGCTGCCGGTGACGTTCATCCCGACGTTCCGGTACTGGAAGCTGGTCATCGGTATCGGCGCGCGAGGACCGGCCTCTCCACTCGGGGGAGACAAGCGCGTCACGGGCACCGGCACTTCTCTTCCGATGCGAAGCTCGGTCACGCCCTCCGAGTCCGCCAGCAGGGACAGTTTGTACGAAACCGGTGAGCCTTGGGCCCGTGAGAGCTTGAGCTCGAGCATGAGAGGCGTCGGTGTGCTCGACGGTTGTGGAGCCGAAATCTCGCCAGAAACGCTCCAGGCGAGGACACCCATGGCCAGAATCAAAGTCTTCATCGCGTTTCCCTCCTTGAATATCACAGAATGAATACCGTCCGGATGTCTCCCTATTCCCCTTCTTTGATTGGACGAGCGGCCGCGAGGATCTATGATGTTCCCGCCGAAAGGAGGACTTCCTGGTGCACCGACGAGATTTGCTCAAGACGGGAGGGATGGCGGTATTGGGAATGGGACTCGGGTGCTCCACCCGCAAGCCGCCTCAGGTCGTTGCACACCGGCCGGCGGTTCAGCTCGTCCCGGTGGATATCTCCTGGGATCGGATCATCCGCACCACCGTCGGCTTGAGGCCTCACCGTCCGACCGGCTTCGTCGTGAAGGCGGAAAAGCTCGACGCCAAGACCCTGATCCACGACTACGGACATGGCGGCGCGGGAATGTCTCTTTCCTGGGGAACGGGGTATCTGGCCGCCGATCTCGCCATGGAGCACACGAGCCGGCGCGCTGCGGTCATCGGCTGCGGCATGGTCGGTCTCACCTGTGCGCGACAACTTCAGCGCCGCGGCTTCGAGGTCACGATCTACGCCAAGGCCGTTCCCCCCAACACCACGTCCAACATGTCGCTCGCGGGCTTCACACCGACTTCCGGTCTGCTCGAGTTCTCCCGCCGCACCCCGGAGTTCGAGGAGCAGTTTCACCGGGCGGTGACCATCGCCTATCGCTCCCACCAGCTCCTCATCGGGCCGAAGTACGGGGTCTCCTGGATCAAGAACTACACGCCCACCGACGACGCCCGGGCGGCATCGGGCTCGAACGCGCTCCTTCCCGACGAGGTGCAGGGAGCGCAGACGCTGCTCCAGCCCGGCGAGCACCCCTTTCCGACGAAATACGCCGTGGAGCGCCCGATGATGCGCTTCGAGCCGTCTATCTACCTCGATGCTCTCCTCCAGGACTTCATCCTTTTTGGCGGACACCTCGTGGTGCGCGAGATTCAGGCGATCGAGAACGTGATGGCCCTGCCGGAGGCCCTCGTCTTCAACTGCACCGGCCTCGGCGCGAAGGCGCTCTTCGACGACCAGGAGCTCGTTCCGCTGAAGGGACAGCTCACGGTGTTGATCCCCCAGCCCGAGGTGGACTACGGCACGAACGGGGGAGTCCACAACCCGGTCGCCACTCCGGGGATCGGCATTCACATGATGCCGCGCTCGGACGGGATCATTCTCGGCGGGACGTCGGAGAAGGGCGTCTGGACGCTCGACGTCAACGAAGATGAGAAGAAACGAATCGTCGACGGCCACATCGAGCTGTTCCATTCGATGCACGATCCGTCGAGCACCGCCTCGTTTCACGCCAACGCACCGTTACCGCGGTCGGCCTGATATCTCGAAGCGATCGACCTCCGTCGGGCGTGTCGCGCATTTTGCTAAAATGTGACGCGTGCGCCGTCGTCACTGGTTTTTCGTCGTCTTCGCGATTCCCTTCGCGCTCTGCACCGCTGAGATCTCCTCGGGCGCGCCGCGTTTTGCGAACCACGAAGACGACGAAGGCCCCCCGCCTCCGGCACCGCCCGCGGTCGTGGCTCGGGACTCCGGAGGGCGAGTAACCGTCCGCGCCACCCGAATCCGCGAGCCCATCGTCATCGACGGCGCTCTCGAAGAGGGCGTGTACCAGTCGGTCCAGGCGATCAGCGGATTCATCCAGCAGGAGCCGAAAGAGGGCGAACCGGCAACGGAGGCGACGGATGTGTGGCTCCTCTTCGACGACGACAACATTTACATCTCGGCCCGGTGCTGGGACAGCCACCCCGAGCGCGAGGTGGGAAACGAGATGCGCCGGGACAACCAGGCTCTATCCCGGAACGAGAACTTCGGCGTCGCCTTCGACACCTTCCACGATCGGCGCAACTCGTTCATGTTCCACGTCAATCTGTTGGGCGGGCTCACCGACGCCCTCGTCGTCGACGAGAGGAACGTGAACAAGGACTGGAATACCGTCTGGAACGCACGGACGGCCCGCTTCGACAAGGGCTGGACGGTGGAGATGGTCATTCCGTTCAAGTCGCTCCGCTTTCGCTCGGGCCGCGATCAAGTCTGGGGCGTGAACTTCCGTCGCATCGTCCGCTGGAAGAATGAAGTCTCCTACCTGACTCCGATCCCCGCGTCGTACGACCTGAGAGGCCTGGTGAAGGTTTCCTCGGCGGCGACCCTGGTGGGGATCGAGACCGCTCGCGCTCGCAACCTCGAGATCAAGCCCTACGCCATCACGGACCTCCATACCGATCGAACCGCTTCGCCCGCGGTCGAGAACCACGTCGGTGCCGACGCGGGCTTCGACGTCAAATACGGCATCACCCGCGGCCTGGTCGCAGACGTGACGGTGAACACCGACTTCGCCCAGGTCGAAGACGACGAGATTCAGGTGAACCTCACCCGGTTCGACGTTTTCTACCCGGAGAAGCGCGAGTTCTTTCTCGAAGGGCAAGGCATCTTCTCGTTCGGCAATGCCGGCTTCGGCGGCCCCGGTGGGGGTGGGGGCGGAGGCGGAGGGGGAGGCGGTCCGAACAACATGCCGATTCTCTTTTTCAGCCGTCGCATCGGACTCTCCGATTTCGGAGAGATTCCCATCCGCGCGGGCGGCCGGGTTACCGGCAAGGTGGGCCCCTACACCATCGGCGCGCTCAATATTCACACCGGTGGTCTCGAGATTGCCGCGATCGATCCGACGACGTTCTCCGTCTTGCGTCTGAAGCGCGACATCTTCCGGAGGAGCCAGGTGGGGATCATCATGACCAATCGGTCCCAATCCCTCGTTGCCGACGGATCGAATCAGACCTACGGCGCCGACGCTAGCTTCGGGTTATCGGACAGCCTCGTCGTCGGCGGCTACTACGCGGGTACCCGTACGCCTGGACTCTCGGGTAAGGCCGTGAGCTACCGGGCGAACTTCGACTACAACTCGGATCTCTATGGTGCACTTTTCAGCCATACTCTCGTGGGTGAGAACTTCAACCCTGAGGTGGGTTTTCTCCGGCGCGAGAAGTTTCGCGAGTCGGTGGCCAAGCTGAGATGGAGCCGGAGACCGGACTCGCAGAGTCATCCGCAAGGTGAGCCTCGAGCCCGGGCTCGACTACGTGACGGATACCGAGGGGCGTCTCGAGAGCCGGCAAGGGCAAATGACGTTCCGCATGGATCTCAACAACGGTGACAATGGAACGTCGACTATGAGAGGAACTACGAGTTTCTTCCCGAGCCATTCGAGATCGCGACCGGGATCATTCTTCCTGTGGGGGGCTACTATTTCAACAACACCCGGCTGAACTACCAGCTCGGCCCGCAGCGAGGGATTTCCGGACGAATGCGTTTTCAGTTCGGAAGCTTCTACGACGGCACCCGCCAGG
The DNA here is from genome assembly GCA_963815675.1 of uncultured Acidobacteriota bacterium. Classification (GTDB taxonomy): domain Bacteria; phylum Acidobacteriota; class Vicinamibacteria; order Marinacidobacterales; family SMYC01; genus CAWFHP01. The sequence goes on from CAWFHP010000012.1 coordinate 243,662, forward strand.
AGATGGCCTACAGCGGGCGCGTCGAGATCTCGCCCCAGCTCTCGTTCGAGCCCAATATCGCGGTCAACCGCGTGCACCTCCTCGAGGGGGACTTCACCGCGACTCTCGTGGGTACGCGCGCGACGTACAATTTCTCGCCGCGGATGTCGTTCAGCGCCCTCGTACAGTACAGCTCCGTCGACAACGAGTTTCTCACCAACCTGCGGTATCGGTGGGAGTACACGCCGGGGAGCGACTTCTTCGTCGTTTACAACGATGGAAGGGCGACGAACTTCGACCGGCCCCTGTACCTGCAGAGCCGAAGCTTCGCGGTGAAGTTCACTCGATTGTTCCGCTTTTGACGGCGCGCCGTGGCGCGAGCAGTCAGTGAAGCAGCTGGACCTGCACGCCGGCGCCGCGGGGTACGATCATCGGCGAGAGGGCGAACTTCGAATCGGCGATGCCGAAAGTCACCGTTCGGCCCACGAGGATGCCGATCGCCGCGCCGAAGACGACGTCGCTCAGATAGTGTTTGTTCTCGCTGAGACGTGATGCCGCCACGTAGCCCGCGAGCCCATAGGCGGGAATTCCCACCTTCCAGCCGAAGTGACGCTGGAGAACGGTGGCGGTGGCGAACGTTCCGGACGTGTGGCCGGAGGGAAACGAGGTGTCGCTGCTTCCGTCGGGTCGCGTGCGCTGGGCGGCGAGTTTGACCGCCTGGGTGAGGCCGCCGGTCACGATCTGGGCTCGCACCAGATCCCGTCCCAGCGACTGGATCCCCGGATCCTTCGAGATCTTGCCCACCGCGTAGGTGGCGAAGGCCGCTCCGAACTGCGGCACGCCACCGCCGATGATCGCGCCCGAGTCGAAAACCTCGTCGGAAACGGTGTGGTCGTAGAGCTGGGAGTTGAAGGTGCTGTGCGAAATACTCTGATCGAACTGGCTCGCGAACAGGGCGGCCCCGGTACCGGCACCGAGGATATAGAGGTTCTCTTTGGTGGTGAAGACGTCCTTGAAGTCGAGTCCGATCTGTTTGAAGAGGTTGACTTGATGAGTGTCTTCGGGGGATGGGCTCTCACTCTTTGCGCTCTGCTCCGTCGGCGCCGTTGGAGACTCTTGAGGGTCTTTCGCACCCCTGTCCTCACCACGGCTCACGCCGGCAAGCGCGGCGATGAGGACGGGAACGAGCCAGTAGGGACGGGACGAAAGACGCATCGACAAGCCTCACAATTATGGTAGCCACGCTCGGATCGAAACGCCAAATTCTTCCGGAATTCGAGTGGGGAGGAGTCCCAGGGTAAACTGTTCCCCGATTCGATGCACCTGAAACTGCCTCTCGAGAGGATTTCCGAGCTTTGGGACCGGGAGGGTCTCCGCTCCGCCGAGGTCGAAGCACGCCGGAGGCGTTACGGCGGAAACGACATCCTCGAGGTAGCGGGAAATCCCTGGCGTCAGCTCGCCGAGGATACGGCGAAGGACCCCATGATCTGGTTTCTGCTCGCGACGGCGCTCGTGTACATCGTTCTCGGAAGCCGGGGAGAAGCGCTCACGCTTTTCGCCGCCATAGCGCCGCTCGTGGGGATGGACGCGTTCTTGCACCGGAGGACGCAGGCTTCCACCGCCGGTCTCAGCCGCAATCTCGCGGGACATGCGACCGTCCACCGCGACGACCGCTGGATCGAAGTCCCCGCGATGGAGCTCGTCCCCGGCGATCTGGTGCGGGTGGTGAGCGGAGAGTCGTTTCCCGCCGACGGGTTTCTCACCTCCGTCGAAGAGCTCCAGGTGGACGAATCGTCTCTGACCGGGGAAGCTTACCCGGTTCGCAAGCGCGCGCTCGAAGAGAATCCCGCGGCGACGGGCGATCCCTCGAATCCCAACAGGGATGTCGACACCCTCCAATGGAGCTTCGCGGGAACGCGGATTCTAGCGGGGTCGGCGACGTCGCGGGTCGTCTTTACCGGGGGCGAGACGCTCTACGGCGAGATTGTCCGTTCGGCGGTCGCCGGTGACGCCGCTCGGACTCCCCTGCAAGCGGCGATCGCGAATCTCGTATCGTTGCTGCTCGCGGGAGCAGCGGCGCTGTGCGCCATCCTCGCCTTCGTTCGACTGAGGCAGGGGCACGGGTGGCTCGACGCGATCGTGAGCGCTGCGACTCTGGCGGTAGCGGCCCTTCCCGAAGAGTTCCCCGTCGTCTTCACTGTCTTCCTGGGTGTCGGTGTCTATCGTCTCGCCAAGAGGAAAGCCCTGGTGCGGCGAGCGGTATCGGTCGAGAACATCGGGCGCGTGTCCTGCATCTGCTCGGACAAGACCGGAACCATAACCGAGGGACGGCTCCGGCTCTCGCACGTGATTCCCGTCGAAGGGGTGTCGGAATCGGCGCTCCTTCGCTTCGCGTCGCTCGCGTCGCGAAGCGAGACCGGCGATCCACTCGACGTCGCCGTCCACGAGAAAGCCGCGGCCGCCGGCATCGAGCTCGAGTCGGGCGACAGAGCTGGCCACCTTTCCCTTCACCGAGAGCCGGAGACGCGAGACCGTCGTCCTCGGCGCCAGGCGAGCGCACGGCGATCACCAAAGGATCGCCGGAAGTGGTGCTCGAGCTCTGCCGGACCGGGGAGGAAGAGAAAGCTCTCTGGCTCGAGAAGACTCGTGCCCTCGCCGCGGAGGGGCACAAGGTCCTCGCCTGTGCCTCGCGGCCGCTCGACGCCGGCTGGGTCGGGGGCGAGCCCGATCGCGACTTCCGGCTCCACGGGCTTCTCGCCTTCGAGGACCCGGTGCGGGACGGAGTGAAAGAGGCGATCGCGAGCTGTCGTGAAGGGGGAATCCGGGTGGTCATGGTGACCGGAGACCATCCGGCAACGTCGCGAGCGGTGGCGGTGGAGCTTGGCTTGGGCGCGCCGGAGCCACGGGTCATGACGGGCGAGGAGATGGGGCTCGAGGGTGCATCGAGCTTCGATCCGGGCTCGGTCGACGTGATCGCGCGCGCGCTGCCCGCACAAAAGCTCGCGCTGGTGCGAATGCTTCGAGGATCGAGGCGAGATCGTCGCCGTGACCGGCGACGGCGTCAACGACGTCCCCGCCCTGCAGGCCGCGGATATCGGTGTCGCCATGGGTCAGAGCGAGGAACGCGGAGCGCTCGGGAAGTCGCGTCGATCGTTCTGCTCGACGACGATTTCTCCAGCATCGTTCGCGCGATCGCGGAGGGACGGCAGCTCTTCAAAAACCTCCAGCTCAGCTTTCAGTACCTCCTGATGATTCACATTCCGCTCGTCCTCACCGCGACTCTGATTCCTCTTGCCGGATACCCGCTTCTCTATCTCCCCATTCACGTCGTCTGGCTCGAGGCGATCATCCATCCCACGGCGCTGCTCGTCTTCCAGGAACTGCCGTCGGGGAGGGAGCTTCTGCGCGCGTCCCCGCGCCGCGAGGGACGATTCTTCTCGACGGCGGACTGGGTCGTGATTGGCGCCGTCGGGGTTTTGATGAGCCTTCTCGTTGCGGCGAGCTATGATCGGAGTCTGGGCTCCCAGGGTGACGTCGATCACGCCCGGGCGATGGCGCTCACCGGCTTGATTCTCGCGAGCGCCGCGATCACCACAATCTCGAGCCGGCTGAGAAGCGTCACCGCGACGGCGGTCACCGCCGCGACCGTTCTCTCGGCTCTGCTGGCGGTGCAAACGCCCTGGCTCGCGCGGCTCCTGCACCTGAAGCCGCTCCATCTCGACGACTGGGCGATCGCCATCGTCGGAGTCGCGCTCGCCGTAGGCGCACCCTTTCTCGCCCGAGCGGTATTTTTCCGGCCGGCGCTGTCCGCGATCACTCGAGCCGCAGGGCCGTAACCGGATCGATCCGGCTCGCCCGCCGAGCTGGAACGAGGGTCGCAGTGAGTGCCACCAGGAGCAGGAGCGCGGCGGTGCCGGTAAAGATCCACGGGTCGCGCGGGTCGACGCCGAAGAGGACGGCCTCGATCGCGCGACCTCCGAGCCAGGCCGCGAGAAGGCCGAGGACGAGTCCGCAGGCGGTGGGAACGAGGCCCTGCAGGACCACCATCCGGGACACCGCTCGCCTCGGTGCTCCCAGGGCCATGCGAAGGCCGATTCCCGGGTTCGCTGCTGGGCCACGAAAGCGACGACGCCGTAGATACCGACCGCCGCCATCACCGCGGCCAGAGCGGCGAAAACGGCGATGAGCGCGAGGTAGAGGCGCGTCGGTGCCACCTGGCGATCGATGGCCTCGACGAGGGTCTCGACCCGATACATCGGCACGGAAGGATCCGCGTCATGAAGGATCTCCCGTACCGCGGGCAGAATCGGAACGCCCGCGCGGCTTCGAATCGTCACCGTCATGTCCTCCGGTCCGTAGAGACCGTGCGGAACGTAAATCTCCGCTTCGGGCTCAGTGTCGAGCGCGCGCGAGCGAACGTCCCGCGAGACGCCGACGATAGTCCACGTCGGCGAGCCGAAACCCAGGCTCACCGTGAGCCGTACTCTCTGGCCAATCGGGTCCTCCGTCGGAAAGAATTCACGGGCGAAACGCTCGTTGATCACCGCCACCGGCTCGGGACCGTCGTCGTCGTCGACGTCGAGACCGCGTCCTTTGCGAATCGGAATCCTCATCGTCGAAAAAAAGCCGGGACCTATGGGATGAACCGATGCGCTTCGCGCTTCACTCGGCGGAGGCTCGGGACGGCCGGAAACAATCACGTCCCCGGTGGCGTGCCCTCGGCCGAGCGGCGGTCCCAGACCGAGCCGACGTCCTCCACTCCCGGAACCGCGCGGATGCGCTCCTCGAGGCTCCAGCAATTGGTAGTTGCCCTTCCGCGCCTCGGTTCGGTTACAGTGTATTGCTCTCGGCTTCACCGCCGACCACCACATAATGCTCGACCAAGATGGGCAATGTCTTTGGGTCCCTGCCGGCTTCATGTGCGCCTTGTTCAAACGCTTGGCGCTGTTTTTCTTCTAGCCTTCCCTTGCCGACCGTGATCAGGCCATCGCCATATCGGCCCGCCAGCTTCAAACTTTTCGGACCGCCCGCTGCCACGTAAATGGGAACCGGCTCGGCGGGAATGTCGTACAGTCGGGCCTGCTCGGATTTGTAGTAGCGGCCGTTGTAATCCACCCACTCACCCGTCCATAGACGGCGGATGAGTTCGATGGCTTCTACCAGTCGTCCGGCTCGCTCTTCGTAGTTGCCCCATTCTGCGCCCACCGGACGTTCGTTCAAGGCTTCACCCGTGCCCACGCCGAGGAAAACGCGCCCAGGATAGAGGATCCCAAGCGTGGCGAATGCCTGTGCAACAATCTCCGGGCGGTAGCGATACGTGGGGCAGGTCACACCCGTGCCAAAGGGAATACGCGTCGTACGCTGACCCAACGCCGCCATCGTAATCCACGCAAAACCGGCGTGGCCCTGATTGTCCATCCACGGATGGAAATGGTCGCTGGTCCAGAGTCGATCAAACCCTGCGTTCTCGGTCCGCAACGGCAACTCGATCAACTGCGCCGGAAGAAACTGCTCGTGCGAAAGCACATACCCGATTTCTGCCATAACGATTTTGATCCTTTTTTAGGCGCCGATCTGTGGCGATTCCAGCTTTATTTTGCAGCTACTCCGCCCGCAATGCCGCGGCCGGTTGGATGCGCCCCGCCCGCCAAGCCGGATAAATGCCGGCCAGTAAGGCGGCAGCCAGCGCCACGAGGAATGCCCGCACGAACTCTTCCGGGGCCTGCCTGATGCTTAGCGTCCAACCAAAGGAGCGCAGATTGATAATATAGATCAGGATCACGGCCAACACAAAGCCGGTGGGCATAGCGAGCAGACCTGCCGCAGAACCGATCAGTCCTGTTTCCAACAAAGAGAGGCGCCACAACTGGCCGCGGGTCATGCCGTTGGAGCGCAACACGCCGATCTCGCGTTCGCTCCAACTGCAAGCTCATGAGGGTACTGAGGATGCCGATGAAGGCCACCAAGGTCGCCAACAGTTGCAGCGCGACGGTGATCGAAAAGGTACGGTCAAAGACCTGCAATGCGCTGTCGCGCTGTCCGCGGTTGGAGTTGACCAAGACGCTTTGACCACCGGTCAGTGCCCGGCGGATCTCCGCTACTTCCTGATCCACGTTGATACCTGGCTCTACAAAGAGTGCCACAGCCGATACCCCGCGGTCGATCCACCACTTGCGGAACACGGGATCGTATACGATCACGACGTCGTTTACATCGAAGTCTACTGCCACTCATAAATAAAGCCGGAAAAGTGAGAAGCAGGAAGGTGAAGGGGAAGGGAAACAACAATGGCAGAGATGGGGAGGAGGAGGAGGCCGGGTGGGGCTGAGGAGGAGGGGAACAAGACACAGCCTGGGAGAGGAGGAGGAGGATGGTGGCAGCAGGAGGAGGAGGTGGTGGCCGGGGGAGAAGGTGGCTGTGGGAGCACGACGACGACGACTGGCAGCTCACGGCAAAGCCAGTCCCACAGCAGCAACTCCAGGCAGGCCAGCCACGGGTGCCAGACTCATCATGTCGCCAGCCCCGTCGCCGCCGCTCTGGCCAGGTGAGGTGCAGGGCACTGAGCAGCCCCGCGTGCCTCTCCTGCTGCATCCAGCCTCCGTGCGTGGCAGAGGCAACCGTGGCGTGGCCAGGGCGTGGGCCAGTGCACCAAGACCCGATGTGTTCTCCACATGACAAACAGGAGGTTTGGTCAGCAGCGGGCATGATGGGTGCATGCGGGATGCGCGCACGCAATGCTGTCACGCGCACAATCCCCGCACATGTCAGCACGTGATGCAACCATGAAGCGGTGCGCAGCAACACAGCACAATGATGATGCAGACAGA
>CAWFHP010000013.1:0-174307 GCA_963815675.1 uncultured Acidobacteriota bacterium
GATGGTCTACCTGGCGCTTTCGTTCGATCATCGGCTCATCGACGGCGCTCTCGCCGACCAGTTCATGGCGGACGTCAAACGGCGACTCGAGACCTGGGACGAAAAGATCGCGTAGCGAGCCCGCGCTAGAATCGAAGAGATGACGAGCACGAACCGTCCACGCCGACCCGACTGGTTGAAGGTGCGTCTTCCGAGCGGAGAGAGCTATTTCCGTTTGAAGGGCATTCTTCGAGGGCTGTCCCTGAATACCGTGTGCGAGGAAGCGCGTTGTCCCAATGTGGCCGAGTGCTGGGGGCAGGGGACGGCCACGTTCATGATTCTGGGCGACGTCTGCACCCGCGCTTGCGGTTTTTGCGCGGTGACCACGGGGCTCCCCCGAGTGCTCGATCGCGAGGAGCCGCAGCGTGTGGCCGAGGCGGTGTCGGCGATGGCGTTGGCTCACGTGGTGGTCACGTCGGTCAATCGTGACGAGCTTCCCGACGGGGGCTCGTCGATATTTGCCGCGACCATCGAAGCGATTCGAAGGCGCAATCCCGGCACGTCGGTCGAAGTGCTCATCCCTGACTTCAAGGGGTCGCGCGCGTCTCTCGAGACGGTGCTCGCGGCGGGCCCCGACATTTTGAACCACAACATCGAGACCGTCCCGCGCCTCTACAAGCGCGTTCGTCCGGGCGCGAGCTACCGGCAGTCGCTCGAGCTCCTGCAGCGGGTGAGGGAGATCGCTCCTGGAATCATCAGCAAGACGGGCATCATGCTCGGTCTCGGCGAACAGCGGGAGGAGGTGAGGGCGGTGATGAAGGAGCTGGTGCGGGAGGCACGGGTCGACATCCTGACCATCGGCCAATATCTGCAGCCCACCCTCGACCACCTGCCCGTCGAGCGGTTCGTGCCCCCCGACGAATTTCGGGAGCTGGCCCGCGAGGGCATGGCAATCGGGCTGCGCCATGTCGAGGCGGGCCCGCTCGTTCGAAGCTCCTATCACGCGGCCAACCAGGTTCCGGTTTGACCGTGGGCGGCTACCGCGAGCACAGGCCCTCGTCAGCGCTGCGACCGTTCGTCTCCTGCCTGTGGTCCCGCGTCACCCAGGCAGGCGACGAGGTCCGGGTCCTTCCCGATGGCGCCGTCGACATCATCTTCAATCTGGGGGCGAAATCCTCGCGTGACGCGGCCTTCGTGGTCGGAACGATGACCCGACCGCTCGTGGTCACGAGCCCACCCAGCGCCCTCTCGGACTTCGTCGCGGTCCGCTTCCGCCCCGGCGCCGCTCACGCGGTGCTCGGCCTCCCCGCGCACGAATTGACGGACCGCCGCGAACATTTGGCTGGTACCTGTCCATGGGCATCGGGCTGGGCCGACCGGTTGGGCGAGGTGAGAGATGTCGGCGGGAGGGTTCGCCTGTTGGACGAGCTCTTGCGGTCCCGAGTAGTCGACTTGCCGACGCCGGACCCGCGCGTTCTCGACGGGATACGCAGAATCGCTGCCACTCGAGGGAACGTCTCGGTGGAGTCGTTGAGCCAGTGGCTCGGCCTTAGCCGGCAGCAGCTGGGGCGGCTTTTCGACCGTCACGTGGGGGTTGGCGTCAAGCTTTTCGCCCGGATCGCACGGTTGCAGGGGCTTTTGCGGGCGCTTCCCGTCCGAGGTGCGGCGGATGAGCGCCGGCCCGACTGGGCGGGTCTGGCCGTCGATTTCGGCTTCTACGATCAGGCCCACCTGGGAGCGGAATTCAAGGCCTTAACGGGGGTGACTCCCCGTAAATTCCATCGCGAAGTCCGCGGGTCGGACTAGATTCCTCGGCGCGAGTCCGCTGCTCGCGTAGCGAGGTCTCAGGCGGCCACGATCTCGTCGTACGTCTCAAAGAACCGGTCTATATCGGCGCGGTTGTTGTAATAGTGGACGGAGATGCGCAGGCCGGCGCCGCGTGCCGACACGAAAACGTGGCGGTCTCGAAGCTCTTTGGCGATTCGCTCGGGCTCGGCCACTCCGGCCATGACGATACCCGATCGATGCTCGCTTTCGTGGGGAGACAAGATGGGTACTCCGCGTGATTCGAGACCTCGGTGAACTTCACCCGCCAGTTCGGCGACGCGCGACTCGATCGCCGGTATCCCGATGCGCTCGATCGCTTCGAGCGCACCCCCGAGGGCGAGCACGCTGGCGAAGGGAGGATGTCCGAGCTCGAGTCCACGAGCGTCACTCGTGAGGTCGAGAGCACGGTTTTCGAGCGCATAGGGTTCGCGACCGCTCCGCCAACCGGCGGCGGGTAGGCCACGACTGGCGAGAATGTCTCTTCTGACGAACATCGGTGCTACACCGTAGCCAGCCGTCGCCCATTTGTAGCCACTGAAAATCAACGCCGCGACCGGCGTGGACCGCAGGTCAATGGGATGGACTCCGAAGCTCTGCGTGGCATCGACAATCAGCGGTACAGCTCGATTCGCGCAGATGTGCGCGAGTCCCTCGAGGTCGAATCGAAAGCCCGTCCGGTACTGTACGTGGCTCGCCGCCATTACGCCGCATCCGCCGTTCGCCTCGAGGGCTCGGGCGACCGACTCGAGAGGAACAACGCCGTCCTCCCGAGATTCCAGAAACCGTACCGTGCGCCTCCGTACAAGCCAGGGCAGCGTGACCGACGGAAAGTCGTCGGCGATCGCAAGAACGGGCCGGTCCCCCGCAAAAATCTCGGCCGCCAAGTTCAACCCTTGCGAGGCGTTACCGAGAAACGCGATCTCAAAGGTCGACGCCCCCAGCAGCCCGGCCAGCTTCGCGCGCACCTCCTCGACACGTGCCACCCACTTGTCCCACTCGGTGTCTCCGCGCTGGTAGTTTCCGTCCAGATAGTCCTTCGCCGCCCGCCAAGCTTCGGGGCAGAGCGGCCCTCCTCCGGCAGTATTCAGGTAGGTTTGTCGCTCGAGCGCGGGAAAGCGTGAGCGCAGGTCTTCCCAATCGGGTACTGTCATCGTCATTCAATCCTTTCGCGCCACGGCGACGAGGGAAAGACCGACAGGAAGGGGGGTGAATCGAATCACCTTGCTCTCGAAGCGAAGAACGCGGAACATCAGCTCGTTCAAGAAAGGCGACACTGGTTCCACCTCGGAACCTCTCGTTCTTGCACCGTGGAACCTCTCGGCTCCCCTGCGTACGAGTGCCACAGGGAAGAGAAAACAGTTGACGAAAGACACGAACAGCGTCGTCAATCTGGCATTTCGAAGTTTCTCCTCGAGCTCCCGCTTCCCGTAGCGATGCCGCGTATGGACGGCGGCATCGTGTCGACCCCTCAAACGATCGAACGCCGGAACACGGACGAAGAGAATACCCCGGGGCCGCAGAACTCTTGCCATCTCGTCGAGGACGCGACGGTCGTCCTGGACTCGCAGGTGATACAAAACATCGAAAGACGTCACCAGGCCGAAACTTTCCGACCGCAAGGGAAGAAACCCCGCGTCTCCCTGGAGGATCGGCCCGGCATATCGTTTTCTCGCGAGATGAATGGCTTCGCTCGCCGCATCGATCCCGGCGGCGGGACCCAACCGGCTCAGCTTTCCCAGCATTCCGCCGGTACCACATCCGACATCCAGGATACGAAGATCCGCCCGCACATCCGCCGACAGGTATCGATCGATAAGTGCCATCGAAATGTCAGCCATTCCGCGGAACCACCAGAGTTCGTTCTCGAGTTGGTACAGACGCTGATACTCGTCGGGCTCCATCACCCGAGTCTATACCAGCGAGGGTCTCGAATCGTTGGCCCATGCGATCGGTTTTCTGTCACCGTCGTCCGAGGATAACCGTCTAGACGCACGGCCGCCCTTGCAGGGAGTTCGATTCGCACACCGGAGTGCTGGATCCGCCCGTATTGGATCCGGCCGAACACGAATCCGAGCGTATTGTCCAAGAGTACAAGGGAGATATTACGGACCAGCGCGCACGAATGGCAGGTGGGGCGGGAAGCACCCTGGAGGAAATTCGACGGATCGGGCGCCACTTCTGAGCTGACGGGAGGCCACCCGGTACTGCGCGAGGAAAGTTGCGTACGCAACGCGAAGCTCGGTAACGCTTTCTCGAAAGGCGGCGAGAAACCGCTTCGCGGGCGAACGCTTGATCTCCGCTGGAACTCGGTGCGGATGCTGCCGCATGACTCGTTTCGCACCGAGCGGTCTCGTACCATGCGCACGGTGCATGGAACTCGTTTCATTCTCGATCTGTCGAACGACGTCCAGAACGCCTCGACGGAATTCGTTGTTCGTCAGGCTGGACATGGATGGAAGTCGTGACAAATAAACCGTTTCCTGCACTGGAAAGGTGACTCGGCGACCCGCTAGGCGGGCCCGATACTCTTTTGTACGGTCGTACCACGTGCCGTTGAGCCGCATCGAGCCGTCGACGAGTGCTGGGGCCGCGCTGACGCCCGGCCACTCCAGAGGGCTTGCAACGAGACCCTCCTTGCAACCATTGGAAAGAATGTAGCGAAGACGGTCCACCTCATTCACTTCACCGCTCTTTACGACGGCGCTATGGTAGCGACGACCCCAGACCCTGCCGCGCCATTTCGAGACCCGCTCCATTTCGCGAGCGAGATTTCCGTCAAAGTACTCCATGAAGAGGGCGAGGTGACGAGCATCGTGCGGAAACATCAACAAATGGTAGTGGTCGGACATGAACAGGAAGGCAAAGATGACCATATCGAACAGACGTTGGGCACGCCCGAGAACTCCCAGGATGATTTCATTGGTGTGCGCGCTCGGTCGAAGCAGGAAGCGTCCCTGCATCGTTCGATTCGACACCTCGATGATGGCACCCCCCGACGGGACATAGCGCGGTTCTCTAGCCATGCAGGAGGAGACGACAAACGGATCAGAAACCCTCCGCACGGCGGAAAAAAAGGGCAGCTTCCATTCACACCGTCCCCGGCAGGCCACGATTCTCAATAGAGAACCCGAAACTTGATTGTGTGGGGCACTCGGCGCAGTGCTTCAATGACACTTGGCTGGTACTTCCTGCTCACGTCGGTAATCACATAGCCGATTCGGTCGTTAGTCTTGAGATACTGGCCCAGAATGTTGATGTCGTGTTGTGCCATGAGAGCGTTGATGGCGCCGAGGACGCCCGGTTCGTTGGCGTGGATGTGGATGAAACGGTGCGCACGGCGTAGGTCCGGCAGCCGCACGCCCGGGAAATTCACACTGCCGAACGAGTTGCCGGTATTGACGAACGAGACCAGAGCACCGGACACGAACTGGGCGATGTTCCTCTGGGCTTCCTCGGTGCTGCCCCCGATGTGAGGAGTCAGGATCACGTTGGGAAGTTTCTGGAGAGCGGATGTAAAGGGCATTCCGTTCGCGCTCGGCTCCTCCGGGAATACGTCAATCGCGGCGCCCGCGAGCTTGCCTTCCGTCAGGGCCCGAGCGAGAGCCGTCAAGTCGACGACGAAGCCGCGAGATAGGTTCAGGAACAAGCTGCCGTCCTTCATGCTGTGGAACTCGCGTTCGGCAAAGAGGTTGCTGTTTCGGGGGTTGCCGTCCACGTGCACCGAGACGATGTCCGCTCGCTTGAGGAGCTCCTTGAGAGACCGACACTTCGTCGCGTTGCCGAGAGGTAGCTTCTCCACAATGTCATAGTAGGAGACGTCCATCCCCAGAGCCTCGGCCAAAATCGAGAGTTGTGAGCCGATATTGCCGTAGCCTACGATGCCGAGCTTCTTGCCCCTCACTTCGAAGGCCCCTGAGGCCGACTTCTCCCAGACACCGTCACGGAGCTCAGTCACTTTCTCGAACACTCGCCGCGCGAGCATGATGATTTCGCCAATGGCCAGTTCCACGACGCTCCGAGTGTTGGCGTAGGGCGCGTTGAACACTACGACGCCATGGTCGGAGCAAGCGTTCAGGTCGAGCTGATTCGTTCCGATACAAAAGGCCCCGATACCCTTCAGCTGGCGGGAGCTACCGATCACCCGTCTGCTGACGGTCGTGCCGGAACGGACTCCCAGGATCGTGATGCCACCCAGCTCTCGAATGAGCTCGTCTTCGTCGAGGCTTCCCGGGAGTCTCCTTACTGAATAACCCTCCCGTTCGAAGATCTCGGTCGCAGACGGGTGGATTCCCTCGAGCAGGAGAGCGCGGATACGAGTCTTCGGATACGAGGTGGGCAGGGAGAACCCGTGAAGGTAGAGAAACTCGTCGAGGCTGGGGAGCACGTGGTCCGCCCGCACCACGATGTTCTCCCGCCGCACGTTCTCGGTAAAGGCGTAAAAGTGAGTGGCGAGGCCGGCCTCCTTGATTTGCAGGTCGCTGAAACCGTCTCCGATGACCAGGAGCTCACCTTCGAGACCGAGACCGCGGAGTACCCGTACTTTTCCATCCTGATGTGCCAGCGGGTTTCTCGGGTCGAAGCCGACGACATAGCCCCAATCGTCGAACACAAGAGAGTTGCCGAAAACGTGGCTCGGGTCGAGACCGAGAGTCTCCACGACCGGGCCGATGAGCTCCAGAAAGCCATTCGAAAGGACGTAGATTCGGGTCCGATGCTTCCTGAAGAACGCGCGATTCCTTTTGATGGAAGGCGTGATGGAGCGTTTCAGTACCCGGATGAGGCTATCGATGTGCTTCCGGTGCGCGCTCGCGAGCTCGATCCGGAGAGCGATACCTTCGGCCATCGACATCTTGCCTGTGGTCGTGAGCTCGGTGATGCGCTCCACCTCTTCGAGCCGTTCCGCGCGTTCCGGGTGGTGTCGCAACGAGATGCGCGCGAGCTCAGGAAGAGATTCGAGTTGAACGAGCGTGCTGTCGAAGTCGAATATGAAATAGCCGTAGGGTGCGCTCACAAGTAGACGTCCAGGAACTCGAGAATCTTCTCCACGTAAGCCCATGCCGCTTCGGGATGGAGGTCGTGGCGATAGGTGGCTCGCGCTTCCTCGCCTTTGAAAATGTACTCTTGGAGGGGAAAGCCCGGTCGTTTTCGCAGCGCGTCGGAGAACGGCTGTTTCGCGGAGTAGGGCACGAGAGGGTAGACCTCGCCGTGAAACGACAATAGGGGCGTCTTGATTTGATCGACGTCACGAATCGGAGACAACTCGCGATAACGTGCCAGGTTGCCGCGCAACGGACCGAGCTCCCGCGCGAGGTAGCTTCGACCTTCGTCGGTCGTCTCGCGATACAGGAGCTCGAGGTCGGGCATGCCCAGAGCCTCGACGGCGCAAGCGAACAAATCAGGATGGTGCGAAATCGCCGCGAGCACGAGAAATCCCCCATAGCCCACGCCCCAGATGCCGGCGCGATCGTGACGAATTTCCGGACGCCCGACCACGTATTTCGTGCCGGCCACGAGATCCTCGAGGTCACCCCGACCCCAGTCTCCGTCGTTGAGGTTCTCGAAGGCGACGCCAAAACCCGTCGAGCCGCGAACGTTGGGAGCGAATACCGCATAGCCCTTCTGTGCCAGCAGCTGTGCGAATGGGTGCCACCCGTTGACCCACTGAGAGGTCGGGCCATCGTGGGGCCTCACCAGGAGGCGAGCGGTACTCGTGGCACTCGCCTGTTGGGGAAGATAGAGATAGCCGGTAATCTCACGACCATCGAAGCTAGGGTAGCGTACGAGCTCCGGTCGTACCATTTTCCGCACGTCGAGATCGGGGGGAAGCGTATCGCTCACTCGCTCTCTCCCGCCATCCAGGAGGTAGGCCCAGAGGTCGCGCGAGTAGTTCCAGGCCTCGAACAGACTGAGCACGGCCTTGCCGTCCGGCCGCCAGGCTGGATGGGAGTGCACGCCGTTTCGGAGCGTGAGGATGCGTCCATGCCCGGAGCTCAAATCGTGGAGCATCAGCTTCAAATCGCCGTCGCGATTTTCGATATAGGCCACGTATCGGCCGTCAGGGCTGATGGCTGGCTCCGTGACCTCGTACTCCGACGTTACGACGGAGACGGGTGCGCCCCCTTTGACGGCGACCGAGAAAAGCGACTTCTTCCCTGGCTGGTCTGAGACGAAAGCGATGCGATCGCCGTCGGGAAACCAGCGCGGCGAGAAACTATCACCCTTCCAGCTGTCGGGAAGAAGGTCGTGAAAGTCTCCCGTCTCGGCTGAAACGACGCCGATGCGGCGCGGCCGGTAGTTTCCGCCGTCGATCGAGATCGCAATCTGGGTTCCGTCCGGTGACCACTGCGGATCTTCCTCGTCGGACGGAAGCTGCGTGAGAGGCTTTACCTTGGGTTCGCTTCCGCTCAGATCCGCGAGCCACAAATCCCACCCCGTTTCGCTCGACTCGCGTCGAGAAAGAAAGGCCAGCCGCTTCCCGTCGGGCGCCCATTTGGGCCCACGGTCCGCGCCCGAATGACGCATCGTTGCTCGTGCATTTCCGCCTTTGGAATCGGCGACGAAGAGATTCCATTCGCCCTCTCGATTCGAGACGAAGGCCATGCGATTTCCGTCGGGAGACCAGTCGACATCGCGCTCCCCCGTTCCCTTCAGTCGTCGGGATGGCGGCCCCGGCACTCCCGTCGCCCGATATCAACCAAATGGTCTCCTTTCCGATGGCCGAGAGGTCCAAGGCGACGTGCTTTCCGTCCGGCGGCAAGGAAAATCCCGACACCAGGGGAGTGCGCAGGATATGCGGGATCGTGAGGAGCTGGTCGGGCTCGATCTGGCCGGTGCCGGCGCGGGCCACAACCCCGATGGAGATCGCGAAGGCGAGTCCCGAGAGTTTCATCGTCGCGCCTATCCTAGCCTGAGAGACCGATCTCGCGGAGCTTCGTGAGTACAGCGTCCACGACCGCCTTGGGAGACAGACCTCCAGTGTCGATGGTGATATCCGCTTCCCTATACAAGGGTTCGCGTTCTCGTAGAAGGGCGCGGAGTTCGGTGAGCGGGTCTGCGTGGCCCGCCATCGGCCGCCGGTCCCCCTGTTTCGCGACCCGCTCGAGATGCTGCTCCGGCCGTGCCCGCAGCCACACGGTGACAGCGCTTCGTTTGAGCAAGTCGTACGTGACGCGGTCCGTAACCAGACTTCCTCCCGTTGCCAACACGCCCATCGGTTTGTTTGAAACGAACCGTGTGAGAACGTCTCGCTCGAGTCGTCGATAGTAGCTCTCTCCATGAAGGGCGAAAATCTCGTCCAGCCCGAGCCCTGCCTCCTCCTCGATGAGTGCGTCGAGCTCCGAGAACGTCCATCCCAGCCGTTCAGCCACTCCGCGTCCAACGGTACTCTTCCCGGCGCCGCGGAGACCGAGCAGGGCAACGGAAACAATCGGCTGGTACTTGTCGAAACTCAACACGTCGTGGAGGGGCACCCCGAGAGCATTGCTCAGCTCCATCAGCCTCAGGATCGAGACGTTCCCTCGGCCCCCTTCGATTTGAGAGATATAACGTTGCGACAGACCAGCGAGGTGGGCAAGCTCCAACTGGCTGAGCCCCCGCCGTACTCGGAGGGCTTTCAAGTGGCGCCCGAGCTCGACGAGAAACTCCGTCGCATTCATGGCTACGCATTATATTGCTTATAAGTCTGAGCAACCAAGTAGTATAATGCCTGTTTGTAGTTCTGGCTTTGCGGAGGGGACTTAATGGAAGCGATCCAATTCGAGACGGAGCCGAGTCGCTATCGGCACTGGAAGCTAGCTGTAGACGGTGAGGTGGCGACTCTATGGCTGGACGTCCAAGAGGATGCAGGTCTTCGTCCAGGCTACCAACTCAAGCTGAATAGCTATGATTTGGGGGTCGATATCGAGCTGGCGGATGCGGTTGAGCGGTTGAGGTTCGAGCATCCAGCGGTCCGCACCGTCGTGCTGCGGAGCGCCAAGGATCGTCTCTTCTCGGCCGGCGCAAACATTTATATGCTCGCCACCTCGACCCATTCGTTCAAGGTTAACTTCTGTAAGTTCACCAACGAAACACGTTTGGCGATCGAAGAGGCCAGCCGCGAGAGCGGCCAACATTATTTGGCCGCCTTGAACGGGATTGCCTCGGGGGGAGGGTACGAGCTCGCCCTAGCGGCTGATGAGATTATCCTGGTGGACGACGGGAACGCCGCGGTCGCGTTTCCCGAAGCGCCTTTGCTCGCCGTGCTTCCCGGAACAGGCGGTCTGACCCGCCTCGTGGACAAGAGGATGGTACGTCGCGACCGCGCGGACGTCTTTTCTACTCTAGTGGAGGGAGTGCGTGGAAAGCGGGCGGTGGAATGGAAGCTGGTGGACGCACTGGCCGCGAGAAGCCACTTCGATGAGCTGGTCGGCGACCGAGCGCGGGCCCTCGCTGCAACCTCCGACCGGCCCGGCGCCAGCGCGACCGGGATCACCCTCGGACAATTGGGTGGTACTTGTACGGAGACGTCCCTCGAGTACCGCCACGTCGGGGTGCGGATCGACCCCGAGGCCCGGATCGCCGAGATTCTCGTGCGAGGGCCGCGCGGCGAAGAACCTTCGAGCCCCGATGCCATCCAGAAAGCCGGCGACACGTACTGGCCACTCGCCATGGCACGGGAGCTGGATGATGCCATCCTGCGACTGCGTTTCAACCACGCGACGGTCGGTCTTCTGATCGTTCGAACGGAGGGGGATCCCGAGGCGGTTCTCGGCGTGGACAGCGTTCTGGCGGAGCATGCGGGACATTGGCTCGTCCGCGAGATCCTCCTGAAGCTCCGCCGAACGTTCAAGAGACTCGACCAGACCGCCCGGAGCATCTTCGCCCTCATCGAGCCGGGGTCCTGCTTTGCCGGGAGCCTCCTGGAACTGGCCCTCGCCGCCGATCGCAGCTATATGCTCGACGACTCGGAGCGTCCAGTCCGGATCGGCCTCAGTCCCCTGAACGAGAGCTGGTTTCCGATGGCGAACGGGCTGTCCCGGCTTCAGACGCGCTTTCTCGGCGATCCGGCCGCGCTGGAACGCGTTCGGGAGAGGGTGGGAACGGGGCTCATCGACTCGGCCGAGGCGCTCGAGCTCGGCCTCGTCACCTTCGCCCCCGATGAGCTCGACTGGGACGACGAGATCCGACTCGCTCAAGAGGAGCGATGTGGCTTCTCGCCGGATGCGATGACCGGGATGGAAGCCTCGCTCCGGTTCGCCGGTCCCGAGACCATGGAGACCAAGATATTCGGCAGGCTTACCGCGTGGCAGAACTGGATCTTCCAGCGTCCCAACGCGGTCGGCGAGAAGGGCGCTCTCACGCTGTACGGCAAGCAGAGCCTGCCCGAGTTCGACTGGAGGAGGACCTGAACGATGGAGCTCGACGCGAAAATTCCCAACAACGTCAATCTCTCTTCCGACCCGAAGCTCCAACGCGCGCTGGAGAAATGGCAGCCCCATTTCGTCGACTGGTGGTTGGAGATGGGTCCGGAGGGTTTTCAACAGGATGACGTCTACCTTCGGACGGCGATCTCGGTCGAGCCCTCGGGCTGGGCTCACTATGACTTCGTCAAAATGCCGGATTACCGCTGGGGGATCTTCCTGACCCCGTCCGACCCGGACCGCAGGATCGGATTCGGAGACAACGAGGGCCAACCGGCATGGCAGGAGGTTCCGGGAGAGTTCCGGACGCAGCTTCGACGCCTCATCGTCACCCAGGGAGACACCGAGCCCGCGAGCGTCGAACAGCAGCGGCGCTTGGGCCAGACCGCTCCCTCGATGTACGACCTGAGAAACCTGTTTCAGGTCAACGTGGAAGAAGGGCGTCACCTCTGGGCGATGGTGTATCTCCTCCATTCCCATTTTGGCCGCGATGGGCGCGAGGAGGCCGAAGAGCTCCTTAGCCGTCGCAGCGGCGACCCGGACAAGCCTCGGATCCTCGGCGCGTTCAACGAACCGTGTGACGATTGGCTGAACTTCTATATGTTCACGATGTTCACCGACCGAGACGGGAAGTATCAGCTCCTCGCGCTCGCCGAGAGCGGGTTCGACCCCCTCGCGCGCACGACGCGATTCATGCTGACGGAAGAAGCGTTTCACATGTCGGTCGGAGAGACCGGTGTCGGGCGCGTCGTCGAGCGCACCGCCGAGCTCATGCGCGAGCACAGGACGGACGATATCCGCCAGCACGGTGGCATCGACCTTCCTACCATCCAGAAGTACCTGAATTTCTGGGTCAGCGTCTCGACCGACCTCTTCGGAGGCGAGATCTCGACCAACGCCGCCCAGTACTTCGCCGCAGGGCTCAAGGGGCGCAGCCGCGAAGACAGCTACCAGGAGCACAAAGCCCTCGACAGCTTCTATCGAATGGTGCTCCCCAAAGAAAACGAGCTCGTCGAAGAAGACGTTCCTCTTCGAAACGCCATGAACGAGGTGCTGCGAGACGACTACGTCGCGGACTGCCAGCGCGGCGTCGATCGCTGGAACAAGATCCTGGAGGAAGCCGGAATCTCCGATCGGCTCGTGATGCCGCATCGCCGCTTCCATCGCCACATCGGGCTCTATGCCGGGCTTCACTTCACGCCCGAGGGGGTTCCGGTCTCGGAAGAGGAGTGGAATCGGAGGCGGAACGAGTGGCTGCCCTCGAGCGAGGATCAAGACTTCCTGCGAAGCTTGATGCACTCCGTGACCGAGCCCGGGCGGATTGCCGGCTGGATTGCACCTCCTCGGCAAGGGATCAAGGGAAAGCCGATCGAGTTCGAGTACGTGAGAAAGCATTGAAGCGGGGCGAAAGACGAAAAGAGAGCACGATGGCCCTGGTGAACTACAGCAAAGCCGACGGGATTGCGCTGTTCGAGCTGAACGCGCCCCCGGCGAATACCTACAGCTACGAGATGATGCGAGAGCTCGACACCGCTGTCCTCGATGCGCGGATGGACGAGAAGGTCCACGTGATGGTGTTAACCGGAGCGGGAGAGAAGTTCTTCTGCGCCGGCGCCGACATCGGGATGCTCCATCGGGCGACGCCCGAGTTCAAGTACTATTTCTGTCTCCATGCCAACGAGACTCTCAACCGACTCGAGCAGACACCGAAGCTGGTCATCGCCGCGCTCAACGGCCACACCGTGGGAGGGGGTCTCGAAGTGGCGCTCGCCGCCGACTTGCGAGTTGCCAAGAAGAACGGTGGCAAGGTGGGACTTCCGGAAGTCAATCTCGGTGTGTTGCCCGGAACCGGCGGCACACAGCGGCTGGCGCGTCTGCTGGGACGGGGGCGGGCGATGGAGCTCATGGTGACGGGAAGGCTCGTCGATTTCGAAGAAGCTCATTCCGACGGCCTCGTGAATGCGGTGTTCCCCCAGGAGGGGTTCCGCGACCAGGTGCTCGCCTACGCGCGGGAGTTCGTGCCTCCCAGGAAAGCCGCAAGGGCGGTGGGACGAATCAAACGAGCGATTTGCTCCGGTCTCGAGGTACCCTTCTCGGAAGGGCTCGCGCTCGAGAGAGAGCTGCAGCAACAGCTCTTCACTTCGAACGACGCCAAAGAGGGCATTGCCGCCCACGTCGAGAAACGACCGCCTGAATTCAAGGGAAACTGATTCTCATGCCTCACACGAATCAAAGGAGCATCGTCATCGCCGGCGCCGTGCGGACTCCCATCGGAAAATTTGGGGGGGTGCTCAAGTCGCTCTCGGCGGCAGATCTTGGCGTGGCCGCGGCCAAGGGAGTCCTCGCGAAGAGCGGCGTTCCCGCGAGCGCGGTCGACGAGGTGATCTTCGGAAACGGCCGGCAGGCCGGGGTTCGTCCGAATGTCGCCCGGCAAATCTCCTACCGCTCCGGACTGGGCGAATCCGTTCCCGCCTACACCATCAACAAAGCCTGCGGGTCGAGCCTCAAAGCGATTCTCAACGCCTACGGGGCCATTGCCCTGGGAGACGCCAATGTCGTTCTCGCGGGTGGCACCGAGAGCATGAGCAATACGCCCTACCTTCTCCTCGAGGCCCGCTGGGGGCAGAGACTGGGGCAGGGGCAAGTCGTCGACGGGATGTATCGAGACGGTTTTTTCTGTCCTCTCTCCGAGCAGCTCATGGGCGAGACCGCCGAGAACCTCGTCGACAAGTACGGCCTTACGCGGGAAGAGTCCGACCGATACGCCGTCGAAACGCAGCACCGCTGCGAGAAGGCGCGTAACGAGGGCCGGTTCGAAGACGAGATCGTGCCGGTGTCGGTTGCCGGCCGCAAGGGGGAGATCATCCCGGTGGCGACCGACGAACATCCACGAGACGGCGTTACCCTCGAGAGCTTGCAGAAGCTCCCACCGGTCTTTCGAAAGAACGGCACGGTGCACGCGGGCAACTCCTCGGGAATCACCGACGGGGCGGCGGCCGTCGTCGTCTTGAGCGAAGACAAAGCAAAGAGCCTGGGAGTCGAGCCGATGGCGCGCATCGTGGCATATGCCTCGGCGGGGGTCGATCCATCGCTCATGGGAATCGGTCCCGTACCCGCCGTTCGGAAGCTCCTTGAAAAGACCGGCCTTTCCCTGTCCGAGATCGACCTCATCGAGCTCAACGAAGCCTTCGCCGCACAAGTGCTCGCATGCCACCGCGAGCTCGGTTTCGATCTCGAGCGGCTGAACGTGAACGGCGGTGCCATCGCACTCGGACATCCGATCGGCGCGACGGGTGCGCGTATCGTCGTTACGCTTCTACACGAAATGGCACGACGGAAAGTCCGCCGCGGTCTCGCCACTCTCTGCATCAGCGGAGGAATGGGTCTGGCTCTGCTGGTCGAATCGGTATAGGCTCCAAACGCAAGATGGTCTGGGAGCACATCACTCTCACCGTAACCGACTCCATAGCCACGATTACTTTGAATCGGCCGGAGGCGCTCAACGCGTTCGCCGGCTCGATGCGCGAAGACCTCCTCTCGGCGCTACAGGAGGCAGCCAAATGTTCGCGGGTCGTCGTCCTGACCGGCAAGGGGAAGGCCTTTTGTGCCGGCGGCGACGTTCGGGTCATGGCCTCGGCCACCGTCGAGGAGATGAAACCGCGCATCGCGGTCGGCAAGAAGATCGCCCAACTCCTTCAAACGCTTCCCGTTCCCACGCTCGCCTCGTTGAACGGAGTGGCTGCGGGCGCAGGGTTCAGCCTCGCCCTCGCGTGCGACCTCCGGATCGCGTCCGACCGCGTACATTTGGGTGGTACTTATTCGAGCATAGGGCTTCATCCCGACTGGGGGGCCACGTCCTTTCTGACCCGCCTGGCGGGACCGGCGGTGGCGCGGGACTTGATTTTCACCGGGCGACTCGTCGGAGCCGAGGAGGCGCTTCGGCTCGGGCTCGTGAACTGGGTGGTCGCCGACGCGGAGCTCGAACGGCGCACCCGGGACAAGGCCGAGGAGCTTCGCGACCGAGCACCCCTCGCGCTTCGCTGGGCGAAGAAGGCCATTGCGCTCTCCGAGCGCGCTTCCTTGGAGGAAGTCCTCGATTTCGAGGAGGAGGCCCAGCTCGCTTGTTTCGAATCCGAGGATGCGCGCGAGGGCATCCGCGCGTTTCTCGAAAAACGGCGTCCCGAATTCAAGGGGAGATGACATGCTCGACTTCGGTTTGAGCGAGGAGCAGAGACAGTTCAAGGACCTCGCGCATGAGTTCGCCGCCAGGGAGATCGTGCCCAAGGCCCGCCACCACGACGAGACCGGGGAGTATCCCATGGAGATTTGCCGGAAGGCGTGGGAGCTCGGTCTGATGAACACCCACATCCCCGCCGACTACGGCGGCGCCGGTCTCGGGGTTCTCGAGGGATGCCTCATAGCGGAAGAAGTCGCCTGGGGATGTACCGGTATCGGGACGGCGATGGAAGCCAATACTCTCGCCGAATGTCCGGTGATCGTCGCTGGGAGCGAGGAGCAGAAGAAGAAATGGCTCGCCCCCATGGCCGAGACGTTCCAGCTCACCGCCTATTGCGTCACCGAGCCCGGCGCGGGGAGCGACGTTCAGAGCATCCAGACGACGGCGAAACGTCACGGCAACGACTACGTCCTCAACGGAAGCAAGATGTGGATTACCAACGGCGGCGTCGCCGACTGGTACTTCGTGCTCGCCTATACCGATCCCGAGAAGAAGTATCGGGGGATGAGCGCCTTCATCGTTCCGCGGGAGACCGTTGGGGTGAGCGTGGGGAAGAAAGAGAACAACATGGGCCAGCGCGCCTCCGATACGCGCGCCGTGACCTTTACCGACGTGAAGGTCCCCGCGGCGAACCGTCTGGGTGAAGAAGGAGATGGATGGCGGGCGGCGATGGCGGCATTCGACCATTCACGGCCGGTGGTGGCTTCCGCCGCCGTCGGTCTCGCGCGATCCGCCTACGAGCACGCCGTCGCCTATGCTCGGGAACGAAAGACTTTCGGGGTCCCCATCTACAAGCATCAATCGATCGGGTTCATGGTCGCGGATATGGCCTGTGCCATCGAGGCCGCCCGGCTTCTCGTACGGCAATCCGCGTGGGTCATCGACCAGGGCAAGCGGAATACCAGGGAAGCCGCGTTCGCGAAGCTCTTCGCCGCCGACACCGCGGTCCGGGTGGCGACCGATGCCGTCCAGGTTTTCGGCGGAAACGGCTTCAACAAGGAATATCCCGTGGAGAAGCTGTATCGGGACGCGAAGATCTACCAGATCTACGAAGGCACGAGCCAGATACAGAGGCTCATCGTCGCCAAAGAAATTTTCGACCGCTGAGTTTCTTCTCCATGATGCCTTCTCGACCCCGAAGGCCGATCGATCGCGAAGAGCGTGAGGCTTACGAAAGGGACGGTGTCGTATGCCTCGAAGCGATTTTCCCCCTGGAATGGATCGACTTTCTTTCCGGCGCCGTCGAGGAGGCGATGAGGACACCTGGTCGGAACGCCGAAGAGTACACGCCGCGAGGGGGGACGGGCCGATTCTTCGGCGACCTGGAGCTCTTCGATCGTCTCGAGGGCTTCCGCCGCTTCGCCCTCGAGTCGCCCGCTGCCGAGATCGCCGGCCGGATCATGGGCGCCACTCGCGTCAACTTCTTTTACGACCAGCTCCTGGTCAAGGAGCCCGGAACGCAGGAACGGACCCCATGGCACCAGGACCAGCCGTACTGGGCCGTGAGCGGGTATCAGGTGGCGTCCGTTTGGCTGCCTCTCGACCCCGTTCCGCGCTCGGCGGCCGTGGAGTACGTCCGAGGTAGCCACCGCTGGCCCGAGTTCAGCCCGTACCATTTCTCCGACGGGACTCCATACCGCGAGACCGGCCTTCAACCTCTTCCCGACATCGAGGCGGAGAGGGATCGTCACGGGATCGTCCGCTTCGCGATGGAGCCCGGCGATTGTCTCGTATTCCAGGCGATGATCGTCCACGGTGCCCCCGGGAATCCCACGCCGAGGAGACGGCGCGCGCTCGCCACCCGTTGGACGGGCGATGATGCCCGTTTCCGCCGCCGGGCGGGGGAGGTCGCGATTCCGACGGAGGACCCGGGCCTCGAGCACGGTGCGCCCCTCACCTGCGAGCGGTTCCCGCTCGTGTGGCAAGCGTCATGTTGAGGGAGTCCATCTTGGGGCTGGCCTCGAGCCTGCTCTTTCTCCTGCCGCTCGCGGGCGCCCCTCTCCCTCCACCATCCGAGCTATTGAACGCGAACGGATCGCCCTTCGATCGTTTCGAGGCCTCCGGTGTCGCTCTATTCGCCGGCCGTCTCGTCGTCGTCGACGACACCCTCAACGATTCTCTTCCTCTTCGACCGCAAAGGAAGGCTCGAGCAAACCATCCTGCCCGCCGGCTTTCCTCTCCGGCGCGCCAAGTTCGAGGACGTCGCCGTGGAGCTCTTCTTCTGGACTCGGATTCGCCGTCGGCTCACACGAAGGGTTTACCCAGCAGAGCCTCGAGTCTTTCAGTCAGCTCGTCACCTTTCGGCTGAAACAAGAGGGACCGGAAATCGTGGTGGAGCCAGGGTCGGTCCGTCCTCTCCCCCTTTACGAGAGCTTCGCGAAGGCAGGTCTATGGAAGCCTCGCGGGATGAAGATCGAGGGGCTCGCGTTCGATTCCGAGCGTCGCGAGCTCTACGTGGGTCTACGCGAGCCGAGTGAGCCGGCGCGCGTCTACCGCGTATCGCTCGAGGCTTTCGACCCGGGGCCCGCCCCTCTCGTCGAAGCCCTTCGCTTCGACGCGGGCGCGGTCGAGCGAACGCCCTTTCACCTTTCCGCCCTCGTGTGGCTCCCGGGCCGCCACCAGCTCCTGATGGTCACCAGTACCGAGAACGAGAAGACCCACGAGTTTCTCGGCAACCGGATACTGGCTCGGCACGCCCGGAGATGGAAGGGTCCGACTGCTCCGCGACACGTTCGACGTCGGACTCAAGGCGGAGGGAATCGCCGTCGATCCCGACACCGGCACGGTCTACCTAGGGTACGACAACGATCAGGACGATACCGGGATTTCGAGCCGGCTCCGAGCCCTCTCCCTCCGGGAGCTCATTTCCCCCGATAGCCCGGCCCCCGAAGGACACGACCGGGCCGTTCTTCGGTGATTTTTCCCTCGAAGACGACGGCGCGTCCGTTCACGAGGACGTACCGCACCCCGACGGAGTATTGATTTGGATTCTCGAAGGTCGCCACGTCGCGCACCGTGGCCGGATCGAAGATGGTGATGTCGGCCGCCATCCCCGGACGCAGGATTCCCCTGTCGAAGAAACCGACACGCGCGGCGGCACGAGAGGTCATCTTTCGCACCGCCTCCTCGAGCGGGAAGAGCTTCTCGTCGCGCGCGTACTTGCCGAGGATGCGGGTGAACGTACCCCAGGCCCGTGGGTGGGATTTGTTCTCGGAGAGCGGCCCGTCCTCGGCGCGCGCCTCGGAGTCAGTGTCGATGGAGACGAGCGGGCTTCGGAGAGCGGTGCGCACGTCCTCCTCCGTCATGATCGAGATGATGCAGGAGGTCTCTCCATGATCGGCGATGACCAGATCCATGAGGGCGTCCCGCGGATCTTTTCCCATCGCTTTTCCGATCTCCGCGAGGGACATGCCCTCCCACTTCCGTAAAGAGGGGTCGAGCACCGAGCTCACCATCACTCCCGGGGCTCCTCCCGAGCCGTACCACTGGTTCTCCCAGTCGGTTGCCGAGGGATCGTCCATCTCCCTTTTTATCCGCTCGCGGAGCTCCGGATTGCGAAGCCGCTCGATCATCTTGTCGGTGCCGCCCTCTCGAACCCAGACGGGAAGGCAGGCGTCGAGGCCGTTCGACGCGCGGTCGTAGGGATAAATGTTCGCGGTCACGTCGAGCCCGCGGGCTCGCGCCGCCTCGAAGCGGGCCAGGACCTCTGGCATCTTTCCCCAGTTGGCCTTGTAGGCAGTCTTCAGATGCCAGACTTCCGCCGGGATCTTCGCGCGTTCGGCGATGGTGAAGACCTCGTCGAGCGACTCGAAGATCCGGCCAGCCTCCGAGCGCTGGTGGGTGAGGTAGACCCCGCCGTAGCGGGCGGCGACTTTCGCGAGCTCGACGAGCTCGTCCGTCGAAGCGAACCGGTCGGGGACGTACTGGAGAGAGCTCGAAAGCCCCAGCGCTCCCTGTTCCATCGCCTGCGCCACGAGCTTCTTCATCTCCTCGAGCTCGGATGCGGTCGCGGGTCGATTCTCGCGCCCGATGACGTAGTCGCGCACTCCGCCCGCTCCCACGAAGCTCGCGATGTTGATCGCCGCCCGGGAGCGCGTTTCGACGCGGTCGAAGTATTCGCCGAGAGTGCGGAAATCCTGGGCGACGCCGAAGTGCCGGTAGCTGGCGCTGCGGGCCTCGATCATCCGGCCGTTCAACGGCGCGATCGAGCTTCCTTCGCCCGTCACCTCGGTCGTGACTCCCTGCATGATCTTGCTCGCCGCCCTGCCGTCGACGAGAATGCTGAACTCCGACTGTCCCAACATGTCGATGAAGCCGGGAGCGACGACGAGCCCCTGGGCGTCGATTCGCTTCGCCGCGTTCGCGTTCGCGAGGTGGCCCATGGCCTCGATGCGGCCTGCGCGGATCCCGACGTCGCCCAGATACCAGGGAGTGCCGGTGCCATCGATGATGCGGCCGCCGCTGATCACGAGATCGAAGGACGGCGTCGTCTGGGCGTGAAGAATGAAGCCCCCCGCGATCAACATCGTAACGGTAAGAACGGACAGAGTCGTGATTCCGAACGTTCGATTCATGCGGGGATGCTAGCAGGGGAGCGAGTCGTTTACCAGCGAATCGTGACGCGCCGCGATGAAACGATGCGCGAGCGGGGCGTCGAAAGGCACCTTTGCAACAGGCGTCACTCGGCGGTGTAGGATAACGATTTCACCCGGTGCCGATCGGGAGGAACGTTCTCGTGACCCTCAAAAAAATGACCCAGATGCCGGCGGTGAAAACCGTGATGACGCCCTTCCCCTGGTCCATCGACGTGAAAGAAGGGCTCGAAAAAGCGAAGGCGATGATGGTGGAGCACGGAATCCGTCACCTTCCCGTTTCCGAGGAGGGAGAGCTCGTCGGCGTTCTGAGCGAGCGCGATTCGATGAGCCATGAGGGAGAGGACGTGACGGTCGAGGCCGCCTGCCGTCGCGACGCCTACATCGTCGACATGGCCGCTCCGCTCGCCCGGGTCGCGTTCGAGTTGTCGCGCCGTCGCATCGGTTCCGCGCTCGTCATGCGGGAGGGGAAGCTCGTCGGGATCTTTACCTCGAGCGACGCCTGCCGTTCGTTGGGGGAGCTCTTGCAGTCCCTCTTTCCGATCGGCGGAAACGACGCCGCGTGATCGAATCACCGAGCGATGACGAGAGGCGAGCGGTCCACTCCGTCGACCGGGTGAGGGGTCGAGACTCCCAGCAAGCAGGCGAGGGTTACGGGTAGGTCCACGGTCGCGATCGGCGTGCTCACTTGCTTCGGCGCCGCGCCCGGCCACAGCAGAATCGCGGGCACCCGCGTGTCGTAGGCATAGGGTGAGCCGTGCGTCGTGCCCCGGCTCCGCTCGACGTGGTACTCGTCGAATTGCAGGATCAGGTCGGGACTCCGCCCGGGGTGAAATCCGTTCCGATAGAGCGCCGCGAGAGCGTTCTCCCCGCCGTTCTCCCCGGTCGAGCTTTCGATCTCGGTTCTCGTCCAGACGTGAGCGACCGTCGGGCAGCGGGAAAGCTCGCGGGCGAGGAGCTCCTCCGCGGCCTCGAGCGTCACACCGTGTCGCGCGAGGACGTCATAGTCGAAGTAGAAGGGATCGACGAACCACTCCGCCTTGCCGAACGCTTTCTCGAACGCCGCCCCGCTCTTCTCGAGGCACTGGGATTCGGCGAGCGTGGGCCGGCTGCCGGAAAGCCCGCGGGCGTTTCGAATCTCGGGGAGGGGAGCGACGCCGTGGTCCGCCGAGAGCGCGAAGGCGACGTTGTCGAGGCCGATCTGCCCGTCGAGAAAACGCAGGAATCGTCCGAGCTCGCGGTCGAGTCGCATCACCGCGTCGAGCACTTCGCGGCTGTCTGGCCCGTAAGCGTGCCCGATGGTATCGACGCTCGAAAAACCGAGGGCGAGCAGGTCGGGATCGTCGTCCTGGCCGAGCTTCTCGTTGCGCACGAGGAGCTCCGCGAAATCCAGCATGTAGCTCTCCAGATAAGGCGAGCGGAAGAGCCGGAAGTCGAAGCTGGAATCGGGAAAGACGGCGGAGCCCCCGAGCGCCATCGGTGCCCCGGAATCTTCGGCGCCCGTGGCGGCGGAAGACGAGGTGATCTTCATGGCGTCGAGCAGCGAGGCGTCTACAGGAAGGACCTCCCACGTCGTCTTGAAGTAGTCGTCCGCGGGACTGCGCTTCTGAAATTCCCGAACCCAATCTGGATACTCGGCCATGTAGTATCGGCTCGAGACCCACTGACCGTTGCGCTGGTCGTACCAGTAGGCGGCTGAGGGTTTCTTCCCCCCCATCAGAATCGCGGAGCGGTCCTTCCCTCCGATCGCGAACACCTTGGAGCCCGGCCACTTCTCTTGCATCCAGTCGCCCAGGGCCGTTCCCAGGAGTCTTTTGGGCGATCGTCCCGTGGCCGAGCGGCCTCGCGCGCCGGCTGGAGCCAGGACCGCGGCCTCCCGATCTTCGACGCAGTTCACCTCTCGCCCCTCGGCTCGCTCGAACCACTGGTTTCCCACCATGCCCGAATGCGCGGGGAAGAGTCCGGTTGCGAGCGAGGCGTGGCCCGCGGCGGTGACGGTGGTCGCGTGCGTCTGATGGGCGTCGGTAAACACCACGCCGCCGTCGAGGAGCGTCCGAAGCCCCCCTTCGAGCACCGGACGAAACCGCTCGAGGTAGTCTCCTCGCCCCTGGTCGATCGCTAGAAAGACGACGAGCTTCGGCTTCGGCGGAGGCGGACGCATCTCCCCCCGGGCGGAGACGATCGACGCCGCGAAAAAGAAAGGGAGAAGGTACCGCGCCCGCTTCAGGCTCTTGTGGGAAGGGAACTTATGCGATTCCGCGCAAGTCGAAGCCATCCTTGCCAATGTCGCTCTTTTCAGCTACCCTGATATTACACGGAACAACAAGATTTCCCTGGTAATTCCACTTTGTCGGGGTTTTAGTCAGGCCGGAATTCCGGCCGCGGAGTGTGGCTCCAACTCGATGCAGTACGGCGAGCTCATCGACTTTCTCCAGAATGTCGGGAAAGACCCTTCTCGGCTCATCTTCGAGGACGAGCTCACCGGCCTCCACAACCGCCGCTTCCTCCTGAGCTACTTCGAGCACAAGATTCACTGGGATCAGGACGAGCATTTTCCCTTGTCTCTCCTGATCATGGACGTCGACCTCTTCAAGTCGATCAACGACACGTACGGCCACGACTCCGGCGACAAGGCCCTCGCGTTCGTCGCGGATCTCCTGAAGGAAGTGGCGGCGGACGGGGGCTATCCCGTGCGCTTCGGCGGCGACGAGTTCATTCTCCTTCTTCCCCGAACGGAGCTCCAGCGGGCGGTCCAGCAGGCCCATCGCCTTCACCAGCTCACGAAGGAGCGTCCCCTCGCTCTGAGCGACGAAAAGGGGGAGATCCACATCTCTTTGAGCATCGGGGTCGCGTCGGCGAGAACCGATGCCGCGAGCGGCAACGACCTGATCCGCAAAGCGGATACCGCTCTATACGCATCGAAGAAAGCGGGCAGGAACCGCGTCTCGGTGGCGCGCGAGACCGACCCTCAGAAGACGGCGCCCAGGACGGCGCTTCACCGCCTCGACGACATCGAGATCGCGGGGCGCGCCGGAGAGCTCTCCGCCGTGTCCGAAGCGCTCGGAGCGCTCAGTCAGGGAGAATCGAAGTTCGTCGTGATCGAGGGCGCCCCGGGGATGGGAAAATCCACCGTCGTCGAGACCGTGCGCCGGAGCCTGGCGGGAAACGGCGCCCTCGCGGTGGTCAAAATCGCTGGAAAGAGGCAGGAGGGCTTCCGACCCTACTACCTCGCTGCCGCCGCGGCCGTCGCGATGATGAACCTTCGCACCGACAAGGGGGTTCCCGCTCTCGACAGTCTCGACCCGCGCGAGCTCAACTTCCTCGGCCAGGTGATCCCTCACCTCGAGGACAAGTCCGTCGCGGTCGAGGAGGACGAACGGTGCCGGCGCGAAGGCATCTTCGTCGCTCTGGTGAAGCTCGTCACCCGGCTCGCGGAATCGAGGCCTCTCGTTCTGCTCATCGACGACATCCACTACGCCGACGAGGGAACCCTCCTTTTGTTGAATGTCCTGTTCGCCCGAAAAGACCTGCGCCTGTTCGTCTGCGCGACGGTGAACGAGACGCTCAACGTGGCACAGGAGGAGGAAACGCCTCCCTGGGACCGGTTCGTCGCTCTCCACCACGACGAGCTCGGCATCGACAAGCGACAGCTTCAGCCTCTTTCCTCCGAGGACATCGCCCGGCACCTCTCGGGAGTCTTTCCCGGCATCGACCTACCCGAGGACTTCGAAGGCGAGCTGGCGCGCACCACCGGGGGCAACCCGCTGTTTCTCGGAGAGATCATGCGCAAGCTCGTTCTCGACCAGAAGCTCACTCTCGTGGGACAGCGGTGGACGGTGGAGCCGCCCGAAGAAGGGTATCTTCCCCGTTCGCTCGAGGAGATTGTGGACGAGAAGATCGCCGCCCTCGACGAGGAGAGCCGCAAGCTCCTGGAGCAGGTCTCGACGCTGGGAGAGGACGTGCCTTTGAGCATGGTCACCGGTGCTGCCGCGGTCTCGGAGAACGAGGTTCTCGAATTCCTCGATCGCGCCGAGCATCTGGGTCTGCTCCGTTCCGACTTTCAAATCAACGACGAGACGATGCGCTTCCTCAGCAACCGCGTCCTCGACATCGTCTATGGAAGCATCCAGCCGTCGCGCCGGCGCGAGCTCCACGAGCGTGTGGGTAGCTATCACGAGGAGCTGCATCAGAAACGCCTCGGCCCCTCGGCATCCATTCTCGCCTATCACTTCAAGCGCTCGGCGAACCAGGAGAAAGCCGCGCGCTACGAGCAGATTCAGAGCGACATCCGCCGCAGGACCTTCGACCGGGAAGAGGCGGAGCGCTACACCGGCGAGATGCTGCTCGAAGAAGACAACGGGAGCTCGGAGGAGAAGCTTCCGCCCGAAGCGCTCCATCATCTGCCGGGCCTTTTTCGAACGCTGGTGACGACCGTCCGGAGCGTCCAGCTCTATCCGCCCGACAGCAAGCCGATCCAGAAGGCCTATCGGGCCTCTTTCGAAGCGGTCGCGGCGATGCTCGAGTTCGCGGAGCGCGTCGCGCTCTCTCGCGCGCAAGGGATCCTCCTCGCGAACGGGCACAAGGTCGACGTCGGGGACTTTCGCCTGCTCGCCATCTCCTACCTCGAGCTTCTCGACCGCGCCGAGCTCGAGAGCATCGAGTTCCGCCGAGGCCTGGCTCCCGACGAGCTCATGGTGCTTTTGACGCACCTGGGACAGCTGAAAGCGGAGCTCATCGACAGCACCTACTGGAAGAGCTTCTCCGCCGACAATCGACTCGAGCATATCGGCCTCAGGCACATGCGATATTCCGAGGTTCGGCGGCGGGGTGCACGATCGGCCGGGGGACGGCAGGCGCCACCGAGACCGCGCTCGACGCGGAGGAGATCTGGCTTTCGTCCCTAGACTCCTTCGAGCGCTCGTGGGCGGGGCGAAGAACATCAAGCTCTATCCTCTCGGCAGCCGGCAGGTCTCGAGCTCGATCGACAATCTTCTCGAGGAGCTGTCCACCATCCTGGCGCGCCGGCGGGTCTTGACTCTCGCGAACGCCAACGGGGCCCTCATCGTCAACGGCGCACGGACGTCGGTCACCGGTTTCGAGGCGCTCGCGGAGAACTTCGTTTCCTTTCTTTCCAACTCCGCGCTCACCAGCCTCACGTTTCTCGAGCAGGTTCCGCGGGAGGAGCTGTCCTTTTTCGTCGGCGCCCTGAAGGACCTGGCACCGGACCTCGAGCCTTCCTTCTGGGCGAAGCTCGCCAAGGAGAACGGACTCCAGTCCATCGCGTTCAACGATCGTCGCTATGCCACCTCCATCGTGGACAGCGTCCTCGAGACCGTCGAGACCGACCCCGACCTGGAAGAGCCGGCGGAAGCTTCCTCCCTGGCGGGTCTCGTCGACGAGCCCACCGAAGCTCTCATCGACGCTCTCCCCACCGTTGGCAAGGACCTTCTGGTCAAAGGGGAACGGGCACTCGCGCGCAAAGTGATCCGCCGCGTTTTTGCCGATTACGCGACCCAGGATATCGGGGTGCGCGAAAAGATCATTCGATCCTGTCGGACCCTTCTCGACGCTTTGATCCAGGCGCTCCAGCACCAGTTCGCCTCCATCGCCGCCGACTTCCTGCTGAGCGCGTTCCGCGAGGAGGAGGACGACCATCTGCTCGGTGAGCTCGCGAACATCCTGCACCAGATGACGGGGAGCGTTCTTCAGTTCGCGGATTTCACTCTTGCGAGCCGCATCTTCGGCGAGCTCCGGGAGCGGCAGCGCGAGCTCATGAAGACCCCGCGCGCGACCGGGAGAGGGTTCGCGGTACTCAGCCGAAAGATGGACTCGCAGGTCCGGGCCCTTCTGATGGAAGAAATGCAGTCGAGGGATGCGGCGCGGCAGGAGAACGCCGCTCTCGTGCTCGAGAGTATGGGCAAGCCCTCGATACCGCTCCTCATCGAGGTGATCAAACAAGAGAAGGATTTTCGGACGAGGCAGGTCGCCGCCGGCCTCCTGGCACGCATGGGACGAGACGCCGCCGACCGCATCAAGCAGGAAGTGGTGCTCGAAGTCGCCGCCGAACAGCGATTCCGCATCCTCGAGGTCATCGACGTCGTGACCCGCGATCTCAAGACGGAGCTCGCCTTCTGTCTCTCCGACGTGAATCCGAGAGTGCGTCGCGCCGCCTTCCGGCTCTCCGAGCGCCTCAACGACAAACAGGTCCTCGAGATTCTCGCGGACTTCGCGCGCCACGAGGATATCGGTGTCGCGAAGGGGGCCATCCGCAGCCTTGCGAGCCTGCGCTCCCCCCACGCCGTGGGGGCGCTCGTGTCGACCCTCGAGGTCACCAAGGACCCTGAGCGCGCCATCGCCTGCGCTCAGGCTCTCGCCCAGCTCGGTGATCCGGTGTCCGTTCCCTCCCTCGAGCTGGTCCTCACGGCACGGAAGTTCCCTCTGCTCGGCCGGCTCCGCTGGGACGACCAGGTGCGGGCCACCGCCGCCTTCGCCCTCGCCCACATCGGCGGCGACCGCGCCAAAGCCGCTCTGAGGAAAGTCGCTGACGACGCCGATCCCCGCATCCGTCAGATTGCCGCCCACGGCATCTCCGGAGCTCCTCGCCCCGCTCCGCCGATCGACGACCATGAAGAGGTCGACAACACCGGGGATGAGGACGAGGGAGAGGGTGTGGGCGTGGCCTAGCGCCGCCTTCACGACGACGGTTTCGCCGACGCCGGCGCTCGGTCACAATGGGGGGCGTGAGTTATCTCGCTCGCCGGGTCCTCGCGTCGTTCGCGAACGGTCCCGTTCTCTTCGTCGTCCCGGCGCTCAAACTGGCCGTTCAGCTCGCCGCCATCCCGGGCTACGGGTACTTTCGCGACGAGCTGTACTACGTCGCCTGCGCTCGAAGGCTCGCGCTCGGATACGTCGACCATCCTCCGGTCTCGATCCTCGTTCTGCGAAGCGTCATCGATTGGCTGGGGACGTCGCTCTGGGCACTCCGCATCGTTCCCGCCGTCGAGGGCGCGGCGATGGTGCTCCTCGTCGGTCTCATCGCCCGCGAGCTGGGAGGAAAGAGCTTCGCGCAGCTTCTCGCCATGAGCGCCGCTCTCGCCGCGCCGGAATATCTCGGAATCAACCACGTCTATTCGATGAATTCCCTGGACCTGCTCTTCTGGGCGCTCGTGGCTTTCCTCTTCCTTCGCGTCTCACGGAGTCCCTCGACGGGCTCTTGGGTCGTGCTCGGTATCGTGCTCGGGGCCGCTCTCGAGAACAAGATCAGCATCCTCTGGCTCGGCGCGGGTTTGTTCGTCGGAATGGTTCTAACCGAGCATCGACGCCTCCTCGCATCGAAAGGACCGTGGATCGCGTGCGCTATCGCCTTCGCAATCTTCCTACCCTATCTGCTCTGGCAGGCGAGCGCGGGATGGCCGACGCTGGAGTTCATCCGCAACGCGCGCGCGCACAAGATGGTCTCGCGGCCGATCGCCGATTTCGTCGTCGCCCAGCTCGAGATGATGGGGCCTGCGGGCGCGATCGTCTGGATCACGGGTTTGGCGTGGCTCCTCGGGTTCCCGTCCGCCAGGCGTTTCCGCTGGCTCGCCTCGACCTATCTGTTCGTTTTCGGCCTTCTCGCGTGGAACGGCACGAGTCGCGCGGGCTACCTTGCGCCCGCTTACACGTGGCTATTGGCGGCTGGGGGCGTGGTATGGGAGAGACTTCTCGGCGGCGCCTTCGCACGATCGGTAGCCGTCGCTCTCGTTCTCGCGGGCGGCGTCGTCCTCGCGCCCCTCGGCCTTCCCGTCCTCCCGGTCGATCGATACGTTTCCTACACGAAAGCTCTTGGATTCGCGCCGTCGACGGAGGAGAAGAAAGAGCTCGGGGACCTGCCACAGTACTACGCCGATATGCACGGCTGGCGGAAGATCGTCGATGCCGTCGCCGAGGCGTGGGAGCAGGTGCCTCCTTCGGCGCGGCCGACGACCGTCGTCTTCGCCCCCGACTACGGAGTCGCGGGGGCGCTCGAGCTCTTCGGCGCGCCTCGCGGTCTTCCCCCGGTCGTGAGCGGCCACAACAACTACTGGCTCTGGGGTCCACCGACGGGTCCCATCGACACCGTCATCGCCGTGGGAGGAGAGCGGGAACGCTTGGAGAAAGAGTTCGACGAGGTGAGCCTCGCCGCCACGACCGACTGCGGCCTCTGCATGCCTTATGAGAACCACAGGCTCATCTGGATCTGCCGCGGCCCCAAGCGATCGCTCGTGGATCTCTGGCCGTCGCTCAAGCACTACGATTGAGCTAGCGAGCGAAGTACGCGACGAGGGCGAGGAGCAGGATCAAGAGGACGGGAGCGATCCAGAGCAGCGGCAGCCACTTTCGCAAACGCTCTTGACGTTCCCCGTTCTCGAGCTTGTCGTTCGCGGGATCCATCTCGGGGCCGCTTCGAGGTGAGATCAGTCTTTCTCCGCCAGTGGAACGATCCTCGAGCCACAGCGCGAGCACACGGGTTTTCTTCTCCCCACCCGACCGACCCAGTCGCAGGACTCGCATCGAGCTTCGAAGTAGCCCTGGTTCAGGTCCTCGAGGAGGGGCCGATGGTGGAGATAATGAAGAACGAGGCGGCGATAGTTCTTTTGCGCGTCCGCTGACGTTCGTTCCCGGTCGATCTCGAGCCCGATCGCGCTCGGCTCGCCAGGCTTCACCGCCGGCAGGATCCGCCGCACGATGGCGACGAGCGCGAAGGCGGGGGAGACTTCGGGGTAGCCGTCGAAGCCGACGCTGACGCGATCTCCCTGGGTGAGGCCGTCGGCCGGCTCGAGACAGAATCCCTTCAGGTTCACGTCGCGGAGCCGCGCAATCTGAGCGTCGTTCTCTCCAATCTTGATGCGAATCTCGAGAGGTAACGGTACCCGGCGACCCGATCGGCGGTCCATGCCGACGCCCGCGGGAATGGGCTGGGCTCTGGCATTGGGCTTCGCGCTCTCCCCACGGAGAAAACGCTGCCCCATCTTTTTGAGACCCTTGAGACCCTCGGTGCGCAAATCGTTCGCAAAGGACACGAGTTACCTCCAGTGAGAGGTTGCCTTCAGACGACTCTGCGCCAGGACTCGGTCTGATGGGAGAAAGATTGTAGCAGTCGGGGCGGGCAACTTCAATGGAGCGCTGCGCGCGATGCGCCGTTCCGGGGCGGGAAGCGTTCCCTGCACTTGATAAGATTCGCGAGGACCGTGGCCCCGAACGGAGGAAACCATGATCGTCCTGCTTGGAATTCTCGCTCTTGCGGAGCTCTCCAGCGCCGGCGCCGGCGCCCGTGCCGATGGCCAGGCCGACCCGCTCTCCCGGATCACCGTCACCCGCGCGGTGGCGCCGCCCTATCCGGCTGCCGCGATACAGTCCGACGCCGAGGGGCTCGTCGTCGTGCGTGTGAGCATCGGCGAGGACGGGTCGGTGAGCCGGGCGAGCATCGTCACCCAGACGGCGCCTTCCGATCTGTTCCGTCCGGAGGAGTTCGAGACGATCGCGAAGCAGTGGCGCTTCGACGTCGAAGAGTCGGTGGACGTGGACCTGGTGTTTGCCTTTCAGCTCGTCGACGAGGCAGACGACGTCGGCCCGGAGACAACCTTCGAGCCCCCGACGACTGTGACGGTGAAGGCGCGAAGGGAGTCCACTCGAGCCACCGAGGGAAACTGAGGCAAAAGACGACCGCTCCGAGCCTCTCACCCGCGCTTCAATGCCGCGGTGAGCACTCCCGCGGCCACGAGCGCGCTACCCCCCAGCCGATTCACGGCCTTCGCCACCCGGTGGCTCTTCACCGCATCGCGTGCGGCGGAGGCGAGAAGCGCCCAGGTGAGGACGCTCGCGAAGGCGAGCGCGAGGAACGTTCCGCCGAGAAGGAGCGTCTGGGGGACGAGCGGCCGGGCGGCGTCGAAGAACTGAGGGAGAAAGGCGACGAAGAAGATGCCGCTCTTGGGGTTGAGGACGGTCACGGTGAAAGCGTCGGCTGCCATACGACGCTCCGAGGCCTCCCCTCCCGCCGGAAGCTCGAGCCGCGCAGGCGACCGCCACATCTTGATCCCGAGATAGAGAAGGTAGATCGCTCCCGCGGTCTTCATCACCAGAAACGCGCTCGCCGAGGCCCGAAGCAACGCGCCCACTCCCGCGAGAGCGAGAGCCATGGCCACGACGTCGCCTAGCAAAACCCCGCTGATGGTGGCGAAAGCCGAGCGCCGCCCGTGGGAAAGAGCGTAGCTCACCACGAGAAGCACGGTGGGCCCGGGAATGAAGACGAGGATGGATGTCGCCAACAGGTAGGCGAAAAAGAGCTGGTTCGTCACGGCAGGACGATTCTACCCGAGAGCTCCGGCTCGACTCACCACTTCTCGCAAAGAAGCCGGTCTTCGCCTCTTATCGCGTTTTGTGGTGGATGATGAAGTTGATCTCGACATCGGCGAGGACGTTGATGGGCTCACCCCCGACGGTCGCCGGGTCGAAGCGCCACGTTCGAACGGCTTCGATGGCCGCGTCGTCGAGGTCGGGGTCGAGGCTCTGGTCCACTCGAATCGGGCCCGCGGAGCCATCCTTGCGCACGATGACTTTCAAGACCACCCGTCCCTCGACGCCGCGGTTGAACGCGCTCTCGGTGTAGAGGGGAGGAAGCTCTTTCACGACGCGCGGCGGGATGAGCTCCTGTGAGCCGACGTCGACGGGCTTTTCCGCGACGGTGACGCGTGCCTCGCTCGGTCGGCTCGCGATGCGAATGATCTGAGCGAGATAGGTCCGGTGGTCCTGCTCGGCCCAGTCGAGAGCGGTCCTTCCGCGGGCATCCTTCGGCGTCAGCTCCGCGCCCGCCATGAGGAGCTGTCGCGCGGCCTCGACGTTTCCCTTCTTCGCGGCGATGATGAGCGCCGTCTCCCCGTCCTCGTCGACCAGGTTCAGCTGCACCCCTGCCCTGACGAGCTTTGCAACCGTGTCTTGCCGGTTGGAGCGGGCGGCGTACATCAGCGCGTTCCAGCCCTTGTCGTCCTGGGCGTCCGGATGGACGTCGGGATTGGAGAGAAGCTTCTCGACGAGATCGACCTCGCCCTCGCGAGCGGCCTTACGGAGCGCAGCGTCGAGGTTCGTGCCCTTCTGCTGGCCCGTGGCGGCAGCGCTCGAGAACCCCAAGACCGCGGCGAGCGCGAGAGCGAGTGCTTGCATGGATTCGATACTAGTCCCGTTCCGCGACGGTTGCCAAGCCAAGGAGGCTATGAAAAATTAGGGACAGGCACCAATTTTACGATTTTTGAAAAATGGGTGCCTGTCCCTAGTTTCTCTCTTGCTCGAATCGCACTGCGCGGATGCGGGCGGCGAGCCTCCTCGGGTCCCGCTCCGACGCCTGCCGGAGAGAAGACCACTCGAGTGAAAGACGCTCGACCGCTCCGTTACGAGGTGCCGGTGGAAGCGGAAGGACGACGTCTTGCCAGCCCGACGCGAGCCGGATGGATCCCAGGCTCGGCCCATCGTCGAGATGCGCCTCGAGCGAGAGGTCGATTCCGTCGAGAGGGGAGAGCTCGAGGACGACCGAGCGCGCGGCGGGCCCGGGACGCCGGAAGAGGATCGTGGACCGCTCCCGGTTCGCCCATCGGAACCCTTCCTCGTCTTCACCGTCCCGTTCCGCTCGGAGCCAGCCGGTCTCGAAGTGCTGACGGGACTCGGCCGCCGACGGATCGAGCACCCAGGGATTGGGCGGGAGGGCGTCCCTCCGCGTCTTCAGAACGACGAGGCTCTCGTCCTCGTACCAGCGTTCCACGGGAAGAACGCCCTCGACGAACGAGACCACGCCGCGTTTCTCGTAGCTTCGGTCGATGACGAAATAGCCGAGACCGAGAAAGCGCGCGACCCGGGGAGCACTCGTTTTCTCGCTCTCGATGAGGTGTGAGTCGAGCGAGAGCTTTCCCTTGCGAAGCTCGATGAGCGGTCGAACGAGAGGAAGGCCGAGATAGTACTCGCTCTTTTCTCGCGGGACACGGGCAGCGGTGCCGACGAAGATGGGCTTCCCATGGACCGTCTGGTGATACATCGTCTCGACCGGGGCCTGCTCGATCCCTGGAATCTCGACCACCGTCACGTCGTCGGGGTCGGCCGCGATCCTCGCGTAGACCGGATTCATGGCGGCGGAAAAAAGCGGCGTCGGAAGCGCGAGGGACTCGGCCACGAGGCCGATCGCAACCGCGGCGGTGGCTACGGTCCACCGACGGCCAGAACCGCCGACGCGAGTCCAGACGAGAGCGAGGACGACGGCGAGACAGAGCAGCGTGAGGATCGCGAACCGGGATGGCGCACGCAGGTTGTCGAGAAGAGGAAGCTTCGTCAGGAGTCGAAAGGGGAGCGGAATTCCGGTGTCGTGGCCGAGAACGTGGAGGGAGCGTCCGAGGCTGAGAACGAAGAACGTCGCCGCACCCATCAGCCAGAAGCCGATACCCTCGATTCGCCGCCGGAGAACGAAGCCTGCCACTCCGGCGGCGACGACGAGATACCCGGCGAAGACCGTCGTCTCCGTGACGTTCTCGTCGAAGGCCCGGCCCAGATACGGACCGATGAGCGATTGTCTGGGCGACGGTACGACATAAGCCGTAACGTCGGCGACGTAGCGGTCCGCTCCCGGATAGGGCGGGTAGGTCGAGTGGGCGCGATCGACGAACGCCTGGTGGAGAAGCGGCAGGAGAAAGACCACGGCCACACCGCCCGCGGCGATGAGACGGGGAGCGAGCGTCCCGATGCGGCGGGCATGGAGCCCGAGGAGGAGCACGGTAAGGAGCGCGAGAAAGACGAGGTAGCTGAGAGCGGTGTAGCCGCAGGCCGCGGCGATGGCGCCGGCGCCGAGGACCAGAGCCGGAGAGGCGCGCTCTTTCTCGAGAAGCTTCCACGAGACGAGGGCATAGAAGGGGATCCACTCCGTTCCCAGAAGGTCATAGTGTCCGGAGAGCCGGGCGAGCCGATAGGGACAGTAGCCGAAGGCGATTCCCGCGAGAAACGCGCCCGACCGACTCGCGCCCGCGGTCCGGGCGAGCGCATAGGCGCCGAGCGCGGAGGCGACGAACGTCCACAGAACGATGAGATTCGGTCCCGCGACATCCCCGGCGATGGCGCTCAGGGGGATGAAGAGGAGTCCCTGGAGCAGAGCGAGCGTGTGGAACGCGAGCCCGATCCCTATGGGGTAGAAGATCGCGTTCGTCGACAAGGGGCTGGTGCCGAGCTCGGTGACGGCGCGCCGCGTCCACCAGTAGTTCCAGAGATAGATCTTGGCATCTCCCGCCGCTTCGCCGACGTGGTGAGTGGTGAAATTTCGCACGAGCGGATAGGTGAAGAGTAGCGCGAGCGCGAGGTAGGTGAGCACGAGAAGACCCGCCGCGAGGGCCCGTCTCCGGCTCGCGCCGGTCATCGAGAGCCGGACTCTCCGTTCCGACGACGCCGGCGGAAGTACTCCACCTGGTACTTGTGAACCGCGTCCATGTGCTCCGCGTAGGTCGTCGAGAAGTGATGGGTGCCGTCGTTCTTGGATACGAAATAGAGGTACTTGGTGTCGGCGGGAAAGAGCACGGCGTCGATCGAGGCTTCGCCCGGCGACGCGATCGGTCCCGGAGGGAGTCCTGGAAATCGATAGGTATTGTAGGGCGAGTCCAGATCGAGGTCGGACTTCCTCAGATTGCCGTCGTATCGACCTTCGAGCTTGAGGGCATAGATGATGGTGGGGTCGGACTGGAGCGGCATTCCGCGACCGAGGCGATTGAGGAACACGGAGCCGATGAGGGGCCTCTCCTCGGGTACCCCCGTCTCTTTCTCGATGACCGACGCGAGGGTGACGACCTGCCGCGGAGTCATGCCGAGCGCTCTCGCGCGATCTCGACGCACCTGCCCGAAGATCTGTTTGAACTGCGACACCATCCTGCGCGTCACTTCTCCCGACTCGACCCGGCGCGTGAACCGGTAGGTCGTCGGGTAGAGATAGCCTTCGAGGTTCGTCGCCTCGGCGTCGAGCTCGGCGACCGCGCCCCCACCCTGCTCGAAGGATTCACGGAGCCGGTCGGCGTCACCCAATCCGAGCCGCGACAAATGCTCGGCGGTCTCCATGAGAGTGAGCCCTTCGGGAACGGTGACGGGGAAGGTAAAGACGTCTCCGGCCACGAGCCGATCGAGCACCTGGATCATCGAGAGCGGCTCGGCGAAGCGGTACTCTCCAGCTTTGATCGTTCCTCTCTCACCGCGCAGTCGAAGCGCGGCGAGAAAGAGCCTCCGATCGGAGACGATCCCTTTGTTCTCGAGACCTTCCGCGATCCGGGTTCCCGAGGCGCCGCGCTCCACGGTGAAGAAAACCTCGTCGTCCGGGTAGCCCTTGAAGGGCTCGCCCGCGGTCCGGTACCCGTGATAGCCGATGATGCGCGGCGGCGATAGCCGAGACGACGAGGGCGAGGGCGAGCCACTTGACGAGACGCATGAGCGGATTAGCTGTCGACGACGCGCTCTTGCTCGTCCGCGCTCGTGGGATCGGCGAGGGAGGCGCGCTTCCGGTCGAGATAGCTCTGGAGGATGACGGCCGCGGCGACTTTGTCGATGACGGCGCGCCGCTCCGCCGAGGGGACGCCGTTCTCGGCGAGAATCTCCTCGGCGGCCACGGTCGTGAGCCGCTCGTCCCAGACCGTCACCGGAATCTCCGTTCCCGCGCGAAGGGCGTCGACGAACCGACTCACCTTCTCCGCCTGCGGTCCCGACGAGCCGTCGAGAAAGTAGGGCATACCGACGAGAATCTCGCCCACTTGTTGCTTCTGAGCGAGGTCGAGAAGACGGGCGATGTCCTTCTTGTTCGACTGGCGCACCATCGTCTCGCGAGGGGTCGCGAGTACGGCGCCTTCGTCCGAAAGCGCGACACCAATCCGTTTGTCGCCCACGTCCAGTCCCATTAGCCTCATAATAAGGATGACGAAGTCAGTATAGACGTCGCCCGGAAATAGGGTCAAACCAGCACGAACGAGCCGCCGCCGTAGCGCGCCGGGGTTTTCGCCACAGGGAAAGAGTTGCCATGACCGCTTCGCCCAACCTGACCATTCGCATCGGGGCCGGAACGGGAGCGAGACCCGTGGACGCGGGAATGATGGCGCTCGCCTCGGCGCTCGCGCACGCCGTCGTCACGGGGAAGTCGTTCTCGTGGGAAGGCTACCGGCGCCGCGGCAAAGCTCCCGTCGGGTTTCGAGAAGGCGAATCGCTCGCGATTCGACTCTTCTCGGAAATGAGCGGAGCGAACGCTTCGGGAGGGGGGGCCGGTGAGACCGAGCTCGTCTTCGAGCCGGGACCGCTTCAGCCGGGCTGCTATCGTGTCGAGCTCGAAGGACGCGAGCCGCTTCTCGCTCTCGTCCGTCTGGCCGCGGCGGCGCTCGGTTTCGCTCCCGGTGCTTCGGAGCTCGTCGCCTGTGGCAGCACTCACGACATAGACGGCGACACGTTCGAGGTCACGAGCTCGACCTGGATTCACTTGATGCGTCGCGTCGGATTCGACGTCGACCTTCACCTGGAGAGAGTCGGGTTCAACCCGCGGGGCGGGGGAGAGATGAGGCTCGCGATCGTCGGGCGGCAGGGGGAGCTCGCACCGCTCGAGCTCGAATCGGCGTGGCGAGCTCGAGGCTCTCCAGATCGTCTCGGGCGCCGCCTCGCTGCCCGCGCACGTACAGCAGCGGCAAGCGGCCCGCGCGCGCTCGGGAGTGCAGCTCGCCGGCATGGCTCCGGCGGTGCAGCTCGTGAAGCTCCGCGCCGCGGGCTCGGGAAGCGTCGTCGCCATCACCGGAGTCTTCGGAGGTCTCCCCCTCACCGTCGCTGCGATCGCCGAGCGCGGAATCTCCGCCGAGTCGGTGGGAGAGAAGGCCGCGGGCGAGTTCCGGCGACTGTTCGCGGGCACGGGGGTGCTGCCGCCGCACCTTCTGACGTCGCTTCTCGTCGTCGCTGCCGGGAGCGAAGGCGCGTCGGTTCTCACCACCGTTCGATTGCCGTCGAACGTCTCTCAACTCGCGGACCTGGTCGAGGTCTTCACCGGCCGCAGCGTGCGGGTGGAGGGAAAGCCCGGCCGTCCAGGCACCGTCGCCCTCGAGCCTCGAAGTTGAAACGGGGGGATTTCGGGTCGATACTGAGCGTTATCGAGCCAACCCGAGGAAACGTGTCGAGACCGAAGCTCCACCAGCTCTTCGCCCTCGTTCCGGTCGCCCTCGCTTTCTTCCTGCATTCGGGCGTGGCGGGAACGACCGAGCAGGACGCGGCTGGCCCCGAAGTCAAGGAGCGCCTCGTCAAGGAGGAGGAAAAGCTGGGGCTCTTGAATGGGAAGCTCTCCGCTCTGCGCAAGGAGCTCGACGGGCTCGACCGCAAGGAGACGTCGCTGCTCGGAGAGCTTCACCGGCTCGAGCTCGAGATTCGCGTCGCGGACCACGAGCTCGAGCTCACGAAGCTCAAGCTCGATCGCGGCTACCGGGAGATGGACGAGAACCTCGCCCGGATCCAGGCGCTCGAGAAATCGATCGACGAGCTCAGGCCGTTTCTCAGGAGCCGCGCCCGGAGTCTGTACAAGCTCGGACGCTTGAGCTATGTGCGGCTGCTGCTTTCCGTCGAAAAACCTTCGGAGCTCACCCGGGCCTATCGCTACATCTCGCGGCTCGCCCGTGAGGACGCCGACAAGATGGACCGTTTTCTCGAAGATCAGAAATTCCTGGAGGAAGCGAAAGCCCGGCTCGTCGTCCAGACGGAGTCGTTGTTGCAGCTGAGAAAGGACCTGGAGGCCAGCACCCGCACCCTCGAGAACCGGCGCTCGAGCCGCGAGGCCCTCCTCGCCGAGGTCAACGATCGCCAGGAGATGGCGGGAACCATGGTTCACGAGCTCGAGGACGCCCGGCAGGAGCTCGGAAAGCTCGTCGATTCCCTGATCGCGGGACGCTCGCCGGAGCGAGACGACGTGTATCTCCCCATGCGGATGTTCGAGGGCGAGATCGGGTGGCCGGTCGAGGGCAAGCTCGACGGGCACTTCGGGACACAAATGCATCCCCGCTACAAGACGGTGACCGTCCGCAACGGCATCGAGATCGACGCACCCGAGGGAACGCCGGTCAACGCCGTCTACGACGGCGAGGTCGTCTACGCCGCCTGGTTTCAAGGATACGGGAACCTCGTGATCGTCCAGCATCCGGGTGACGTGCACAGCCTGTACGGTTACCTTTCGGATTTCCAGGTGGCGCGGGGCGACCGGGTCACCCGGGGCGAGCCCATCGGCACGGTGGGGGAAACGGGCTCGCTCGAGGGACCGCGGCTCTATTTCGAGATCCGGGTGAGTGGGCGCCCGGTCGATCCGGAGAAATGGCTCGACCCCTCGAAGACGCTCG
This sequence comes from uncultured Acidobacteriota bacterium, assembly GCA_963815675.1. Lineage (GTDB taxonomy): Bacteria > Acidobacteriota > Vicinamibacteria > Marinacidobacterales > SMYC01 > CAWFHP01. The sequence continues at coordinate 37,406 of CAWFHP010000013.1, forward strand.
CTCAAACGAATTGACCGGGGGCCCGCCACGGGTCACAATAACAACAGACTTCCTCGGGAGGATTCGCTCATCCTATGAATTCCACGAAGCCCTTTCAGAGCATCCGCTTCAAGCATTTCGTCCTTGCCTTCTCCATCCCCTTCGTGCTCTACGCGATCCTCGGGGGATTCCTCGGGAGGGCGCTCGCTCGAGACAGCGCCTACCGCTACCTCTCCGTGTTCCAGGACGTCGTGACTCTCGTGATGAACAACTACATGACGACGCCGGAGATGGACAAGGTGATGGACGGAGCCATTCGGGGAATGCTGGAGGCGCTCGACCCGGACAGCTGCTATCTCTCCGCCGAGGAATACAAGGCGTACAAGGACCCCGAGGCGCAGAAGAAGCCCGATATCGGCGTCGAGATCACGAAACGCTACTACCTTCAGGTGGTCGACGTGCTGCCGGACTCACCAGCCGAAAAGGCGGGCGTCGAGCCCGGAGATCTGCTGAAATCGGTCGACGGCAAGAACACCCGGGAGATCAACGTGATCGTGGGAGAAGGTATGCTCCGCGGTCAGGCGGGCAGCAAGGTCGAGCTGGAAATCATCCGAGGCCGCCAGCCCGATCCTGTCAAGCTCACGGTGGAGCGGCGTGACGTCATCGCCGCTCCCGTGACCTTCAAGCTCCTCGACCCCGCGACCGGCTATGTCAAGGTGACCTCGTTCCGGCCGGGGACCGACACGGACGTGAAGCGCGCCGTCGAGGTGCTCAAGGGTCAGGGCGCCAAGGAGCTCGTGCTCGACGTGCGCAACAGCTACGGTCGCATGGCGGAGGAAGGGGCCAAGGTCGCGGAGCTCTTCATCTCCGGCGGCGTCGTCGCCCGCCTGCAGGAAAAGAAGGGTGAGACCACGGACCTTCGGCTCGCCACCGATCGGGTAGCGTTCGACGGACCGATGGTGCTCGTCATCAATCGCGGCACGGCAGGCGCCGCGGAGATCGTGGCGAGCGCCTTCCGTACCGCCAAGCGCGGGGATCTCGTCGGCGTCCCGACTTCGGGCCGCGCCGCGGTCCAGAAAGCGATCTCGCTCGGCGATGGAACCGCCATCGTTCTTTCCGTCGCCGAGTACTGGACTCCCGACGGCAAGCCCATGCTCGGTGATGGACTCGAACCGTCGGTTGCGGTCGAGCGTACTCCCGACGACGCGGAGGGGGCCGACCCCATCCTCGACAAGGCGAGAGAAGTGCTGAGCGAGCAGGCGAAGGCGAAGAAAGCGGCCTGAGCGCTCGTACCACTAGAAAGAAACGAAAAGAGCCGGCGCCCCGCGAGGGGGACGCCGGCTCTTATTGTTTCTGAAGGCGGATTTCCGGTTGCCGCCTATTCTCCTTCTGCCTTCATCGTGAAGGGAATCTCCTTGGTGATGGTCTTTCCCTTGACGTGATCGGTGACCTTGAGCTCGATCCGGTAATCTCCCGGATCCTTGAAATTGTTGAGGTTCAAGGGGATATCGAAGATGGTGAGCGCCATGTCCGCGGTCTGCAGCACGAAGGGCTCGTCTTTGGTCGAGCCGCGGCGCTCGTCTCCCTTGAAAAAAGTGACCTGGTAGGTGAGGTTCGGCTTGTCGCCCTCGACCCCGAAGTTGTAGGCGTTGAAGACGCCCGAGAGCCGGTTGTTCTGCGTATAGATCGGCTCGCGTTTGGGGGTGAAGTGGTAGCCGCCGAGGAGAAACGCTCTCCCGGGTGAGCCCATCGACTCCTCGACCTTGTCCCCCTCTGCGAACATCACGACCGAAGAGAGCATGAAATCGCCAGAGTCGAAGTCGGGCACCTCGAGGTCGACGACTTTGGTCCCCGTCGTCGTGCCGGCTTCGTCCATCATGCCAACGTAGAGCTTGTACTTTCCGGGCTGGAGCTGGAGTGGCATTTCCCACGCCTCGTGATGCTCCGCGTCCGTCTCGATCTCGGCCTTCTCTTCGAACTGATACACGGTGAAGCCGTCGGAGTTCTCCACCGCGCCGAAGACGGTTGCGCTCTTCCCGTTCAATCCCGACTGCACGACGAAGTCGATGGGGATGTAAATCTGGCCCGCGGAGGAGCGGAAGAAAGCGGGCTTGATCTCGAACGCGATGGCGTCGCTCGTCTGCTTCGTCTCCTGGAGCGCCTTGAGCGCCACCTTGGCAGGGCTATTGGGATCGAAGCGTGTGTCCGGCTTGCGGAGCCGCCCGCTCTCGTCCATGACATAATTGACGGCGGGATTGGTGATGAGTCGTTGCTTCACGCGTTCGAGCTGCTTTTCGAGGTCGGCGTTCGAGACCATCCGGAAACCGAATCCGCTCTGCTGGCGGAATTGGATCGTCAGTCCGTTGGGAATGCCGAGCTCGGGCCTGGCATCGTAGACCCAGCTCACCGTCTGGCCGTCCTGTCCACCCATCGGCGCCTGACTGCCCGGCGCTTCCGCGCCCGCCTGGGGGAGCCCGCCGCCTGCTCCGGAAGCCCCCTTCTCCTGGCGGCTGGGCGCTCCCAGCAGAAGGAAGATCTGGCCCATGTCCGTTTCCGAGCCCTTCTGGCCGCGCTGCTTGAATTGGTCGTTCGCGGTCTTCATGCGGGCGTCATAGTCTTTCTCGAACTCGTTCTCCGACGACATCGGATTGAAGTCGCGCCGCATCCAGAAGAGCTCCTTGAACAGCTTCCGGTCGTCCTTGTTGATCTGCTGAAAGGTCGCCTTCTCCGACGCGGTAATGATGGCGCCGACTTCGTTTTCCATCCACTTCTTGTCGCTCTTGCTGAGCTTGTCCTGAGCTGTGGCGGCGCCAGCCACGAGAGTGGCAGAAACGACGATGGCCGCGGCTCGCAATCGATTGTGAAACATCCAGTAATTCTCCTCTTGGGCGCAATTTTCTTGACGGGCGAAGGATACGTCGCCCAAGGGGCCGAGTGCAAATTGAAACCACGAATGGGGTGCGTCGAACGACGTGCTATACTGGTTTTCAAGGAGTGGCCGAATGAATAGAGCCTCCCTGCGATGGGCTCTCGTCGCGATCTGGGGCGGCGGACTCCTGGCATCCTGCGGCACGGTGGAGCGGGCCAAGTACACCCCGGACGAGGTCATGGCTGACCTCAGCACACGCTTGCCGCCGGACGTCGTCCAGAAAGTCGTCGTCCCCTACGACATCAACGACGAGATTCGAGAGCTCGCTCACAAGTCGGTGGACAACCTCCGCACCGACAGCGAGAGGACCCGAGCCATCGTCAACGCCATCATCAGCCGTACGGGCATGTCGATTGCCTATGACTGGCTTTCGAACAAGACGGCGCAACAGGTGTTCTACGAGGGCCGGGGGAATTGCCTCGCCTACACCAACCTCTTTGTCGGCATGGCCCGGGAAGTCGGTATCGACGCCGTCTATGTGGACGTCACCACCATCGAGCGGGTGTCGAAGGAAGCGGAAGTGATCGTGAACAACGGTCACATCACCGCCGGTGTTCGAAGCGGGCCGGACATGGTGATGATCGATTTCACCCGAACGCCCGAGCGACAGTACCAGGGGGCCAAGGTCATCGACGACTTCGAGGCGATCGCGAACTACTACAACAACCAGGGCTTCCTTTACGGTTACTACGCGGAGACCGCCGGCGACCAGGGCGAGAATTTCGATCCCGCCGCGGCGGAGCTCGAGATGTACCAGATGGCGCTCGAAGTGCGGCCCGATTTCACCAGGGCCCTGAACAACCTCGGAGTCGCTCTGAGGCGCCGGGGCAAGGTCGACGAGGCCATCGAGGAGTACAAACTGGCGCTCCAGGCGGACCCGAAGTTCTCCGAAGCGCGGTCGAATCTCGGCGCTGCCTATTACTCCATGGGCCGCGTGGACGATGCGATCAAAGAGTTCGAAGCGGCCGCCAAGCTCGGAGGCTCGAACGCCTACTACTACCATCACCTCGGCATCATCCAGTTCCAGCAGGGAAACTACGAAGAGGCGATGCGGCAGTTCAAAAAAGCGATCTCCCGCGATTCCACGCTCGCCGACTCGCGCTATTACCTCGGCGAGACGTACATGAAGCTCGGCGATCGGTCGAAGGCGATCGAGGCCTACCGCAAGACGCTCGAAGTTGACCCGAATTACCTCTCCGCCCGCGCGAAGCTCGACCTGCTGGCGTCACAGACGAGCAGCAGGTAGCCGACCAGGCACCAGGAGCCGAGCTCATTCATCGGGTCGAAGGAAACATCATCGGGCTCAAGCCCCGCGATCGCCATCGGCTCGAAAAGCTCTACCAGCGGCGTCTCCCTCCCCACGACCTCGTGACGCAGGAGTTCGCGCGCCAGCTCACCGAGCTGTCTCGTGAGATCCGGCGCCAGATTGGTGTTCTCGTCAATCGCAAAGGAGAAGTGGAGTGGGTCGGTGTCGGCGACGCGCGGCAGATTGTGCTCCCTGACCTGAAGCGGCAGAGAGTGGCCGAAAGGCGCTTCCGCGGGCTCCGGTGTCTGCACACCCATTTGTCCTCCGAGCCTCTGACCCGCGACGATCTCACCGACCTCGTGCTCCTTCGCCTCGATGCCATGTCCGCGATCGAGGTGGGCGAGGACGGGCTTCCCGGGCTGGTCCGAACCGCGTACCTGTCGCCTTCGACCAACGGGACCAACGGGATGAATGGGGACGAGGGCGCGCGCTCCAAGGCCTGGGAGCTGATGGACGCGGTTGCCCCCAGTCAGCTCGACCTGGACTTCGTGGAGTTCATCGGCGCGCTCGAGGCGGAGTTCGCGGCGAAGCGCGGCGAGGGGCATCGCGCCGACCGGCGCGAACGGGCCATTCTCGTGGGGGTGACGACGGGAAGCGTCGAGGAGGAGAAAGAGCGTCTCGCCGAGCTATCCGAGCTCGCTCGATTCTCCGACGTCGTCGTCCTCGACACCATCGTTCAGCGCCGCCCACGTCTCGATCCCCGCTACCTCATCGGCAAGGGAAAGATCGAGGAGCTCGTCATCCGTTCGCTGCAGGAGGGCGCCGATCTCATCATCTTCGATCAGTCCCTGCAGCCGGCGCAGGTGCGCTCGATCTCGGCCGCCACCGACTTGAAGATTCTCGACCGAACCCAGCTCATTCTCGACATCTTCGCCCGCCGCGCTCAGAGCCGGGAAGGAAAGCTGCAGGTGGAGCTCGCCCAGCTCCGCTACATGCTGCCCCGACTGACGGAGATGGATACCGCGCTCTCCCGCCTCACCGGGGGAATCGGCGGCCGGGGACCCGGCGAGACCAAGCTCGAGATTGACCGGCGCCGGGTGAGGGAGAGGATCGCGCGGCTCCAGAACGAGCTTCAATCGATCCGCCGCAAGCGGGGCGAGCGCCGCAAGCGCCGGGTGAACCGTGGTCTTCCCATCGTCACCCTCGTCGGGTACACGAACGCCGGCAAGTCGAGCCTCCTCAACCGTCTCACCGAGAGCGACGTCGCCGCCGGAAGCCGCATGTTCGAGACTCTCAATCCCACCAGCCGAAGACTCCGGGTACCGGTCGAGCGCGAAGTGCTCCTCGCCGATACCGTCGGTTTCATCCGAGACCTTCCTCCCGAGCTTCTCGACGCGTTCCGCGCCACTCTCGAGGAGATCGAGACGTCCTCGCTCATCCTCCACGTCGTCGACGCGTCGCAGCCCGACTATCCCGAGCGAATGGAGACCGTGATCGGCCTCCTCGAGGACCTCGAGCTCGCGGAAATCCCGCGGCTCGTCGTGTTCAACAAAGCGGATCTCGTTTCGAAAGAGGAGCGGAACCTCCTCGCCGCGAAGGCGGACAGCATTCTGGTGTCGGCGCTCACGGGGGAAGGAGCCGAGCCGCTCGTGGCGCGCATCGGAGAAATCCTTCGCGAGACCGGGAAGAGCTACGCGCTCGCCGCACCCCAGGCGGCCCCACACCCTCAATAGCGCTGCTTCAGAATCGGAACGAGACGCCACCGGTCACTTGAAAATAGGTCAGCTCGACCTCGACCGGCGGAAGCATTTCGAGCTGTTCGACGAGAATTTCACCGATCGCGGACGAAGGGTTCTTAGAAGGCTGCCACACGAACGTTTGCGTCTGAAAGCTGTGGACACGGAAGTCACCCACGACGGCGACCGCCGGTGAGATCTCGAATTTCGACGCCCGCCCCCCCGTTGAAGCCCCACCGGCTGTTCCCCGAGTCGATGGCTCCGGCCTGAAGCACGACGCTCACCAGATCGACGGGCGGTATCCCGAAGCCCCCGATTCCAAGGCTCACGGGCTGGTACGCGTCGAAGCGAACGCGGGGCAGGTAGCTGAGTCCGCCGGAAGCGACGAACCGCGCGCGACCTCCGGTGCGCGCTTTGAGATTGAGCGAGAGCGGAAACAGTCGTTCCACGTTCACCGTGCCCATGCCGGCGTCGAGGACCACCGTCGCGGGAGGAAGACCGGGCACGAGCTGCGCCTGTGCTTCGAAACGCGGCCCGACGGTGTCGATATCGAAGTTGATCGTGTCGACACGACCCTCGAGGCCGATATGATCGGTGAAGAAGTACGAGACGCTTCCGCCGAACGCGGAGCTCCCTACGGCGGTGAGGTCGAAGACGCCATCCTGGTGAATGCTCGCCCCCGGAATGCTCGGGAGCTCGATGTCCGGGCTGAAAGAAACCTGTTGCTGGACGGCCGGCGCGGTCCAGCCCGCTAAAATCGAGACTTCCCAGCCTTTGGCGCTGGCGGTGATGCCAGTGCCGAGCAAGAGCACTATGGTGGAACAAGTAGCCGCTTTGTTCATGGGCGCTCTCGAGTCGGGTTGGTGCCACGCCGATATCGGTTAGCGCACGCCCTCCAGGAGCTCAGCCGCATGGTTGTGGATCTCGACGTAATCGCCCTTGCGCCGCAGGAGCACGAGATTCGCATCGCGGGGAACGGCTTGCGCCACCGTTCGGTTGTGGGCGGTGCAGATGAACTGTGTCTTCGGAAATACGTCCGAAAGGAACCTCATGAGATTGCGCTGCCATCGCTGGTGCAGATGAAGGTCGATCTCGTCGACGCAGACCACCGCCGGTGCTGCCAGAGGGTTCGCGCTGCGAGGATTCTGAACGTAGAGCCGCCGGGAGAAGTCGACGACCCAGGCGATGAGAGTGCGGTAGCCCATACTGAGGTCCTTGAGTGGTACCCATCCATAGTGGGTCTTGAACTCGACTCCGGCACGCCCCTGGCGCGATGCGATACGTATGTCCGTCACGTCGAGCAGAATCGATTTCAGAAGATCGCGGACTTTGTTTGCGGCGCGGGCCTCTCGGAGTTGGCGGCGTGCCGGGCCGAAGTGGCTCATTTGCACGAACCACTCCTCGGCGTTGAGAAGATCCGCTTCGTCCACGAAGAGACTCTCGTCGCCCGACGATTCGAGCGGCTTGCGCCCCGAATCCGCCGTGTTGCCGTAGCGGCGGGAGGCGCCATAGCCGAAGTAGTTCAGCGTTCCGTCGCGGTCGAAGTCCCAGCGCGGCGGAGGAGTCTGACGGCGGCGCTCGGGAGCGTAACGCACGGAGCATTCGATCACCTCGCGCGGACGAAGCAGCACGTTCGCGCGCACGACCGCCGCCTTCGACGGCCGGCGTTGCGGCCACCAGTTGTAGCGAATGAAAGACGGCACTTCCTTGCGGTCCTGGAGCGTCGAGGCCACGCTGCACACGGACTGCAGGAGCGTCGTCTTTCCGGATCCGTTGTCGCCGAAAATCACCGTCCAGGGAATCGGCTGCCCGTGCTCGGTCGAGAGCCGCAAGGTTTGTGACGGCCCGAAGCAGCGCACGTTCTCCAGGTCCACCGACAGCAGATAGAGCGGGACCCCGCTCGACGCGACGGCCTTGCCTCGTTTCTTGCCTCGGGCTCTCTTTTTCGCCGCGACCCGGTGCTTCGCGGACTTCGTTGCCGGCCGCTTGCGGGTGGCGGCGCGCTTCTTGGCGGCTTTGGCGGGGGATTTTCTCGGACGAGCCTTGCGCTTGGACGCCGCGGTCTTCGACCGCTTGACGGCCCTCGGGCCGCTGGATTTTCTTTTCGGCATAGGCTTTTTTATCACGGACCCGGCGTCGAGACCAGGATCCACCCCCAATCGGACCGAATCCCTGGGAGGTCGAGCCGCGAGCTCAGCGAAGCTCCTCGAAGAGGTGTACGTAGCTTTCGTATCGTGCTCGCGCGATTTCCCCGCTCTCGACCGCCTCTTTTATCCGGCAATCCGGCTCGGGGACGTGGCTGCAGAGGGCGAAACGACAGTGGTGGAGAAACGGTCGCATCTCGACGAAGTGGTGCGCCAGCCCCTTTCGTTCGATGTGGTGGACCGACAGCTCGCGCACCCCCGGGGTATCGACGAGCTCCCCACCGAAGTCGAGCGGGAAGAGCTTCGATGCCGTCGTCGTATGACGTCCCTTCCCGCGCCGATCGACCTCGGCGCTCGACAAGCGAACGCCCGGTTGGACCCAGCCCGCGAGCTTGGACTTGCCGACCCCGGAATGGCCCACCAGCACCGAGCGCTTGTTCGAGAGGAGCACGCGGAGCTCCTCGAGACCGTCGCCTCGTTTGGCGCTCGTGAGCACCAGGGGATAGCCGAGCGGCGGGTAGACCGAGAGCTGCTCCTTCGCCCTTTCGAGCGTCGCCTCGTCGCCGAGATCGATCTTGTTGAGGCAGAGCGCCGGAGCGATCCGCGCTTCCTCGGCGATGACCAGATACCGATCGATGAGTCCCGTCTTGTAGTGGGGGTCGACGAGAGCGGAGACGACGACGATCTGGTCGACGTTCGCCGCGAGAACCTGGCGTCGCGGTTTCCGCGTGCCGGTGCGGCGGACGAGAGCCGTTTTACGAGGGAGCACGCGGTGAATGACGCCTCGGGAAGGGCCCACGGGATTCTAGCTCGACTTCGTCCCCGACCACCACCTGGTTTCTCGTCTCACCGCCGTCCTCGTCGAAGAGACGTCCTCGCAGATAGCACTGGAGCACCGCGTCTGTCCCGGACCGTCGGAGGCGAACCGAGGCTTCTTTTCCCAGGATCTCGAACACCGTCCCGGTGAGAGGGAAAGAGGGAGACGAAGACGATTCTTCCACGTTCGATTCGCGTGAAGGTAAGGAAGGCAGCATGCTATATTCGCCTTCAACCTGTCAACGATCGTTCCCGAGAAGGACCTTCCAGAAGCCCGTCCGGTGCCGAAGCCAATCCGAATCCTCCTGAGCTCGGGTGAAGCCTCGGGAGACCTCTATGCCTCCGAGCTCCTTCGTGAGCTCCGGAAAGAGGACCCGGCGGTCGAGGCCTTCGGGCTGGGAGGAGGCCGTTCGCAGGCGGCGGGCGCCGAGCTACTCGTTCATCTCGACGAGATATCTCGGTCATCGGCCTCGTCGAGGTCATCCGAAAGCTCCCCGCGCTGCGCAACGCGATGAGTCGGCTCACCGATGCCGCTCGGGCGCGCCGGCCCGACGCCGCGGTTCTCATCGACTTCTCCGGATTCCATTTGAGACTCGCGAAGCGTCTCGAAGCTCTGGGGATCCCAATCATCTATTACGTGAGTCCCCAGGTCTGGGCATGGAGGAGGCGGCGGGTCCGCGCCATCCGCAAGCTCGTTTCCGAGATGCTCGTGATCCTGCCCTTCGAGGAAGCCTTTTATCGCGGAGAGGGGGTCGCCGTGCGCTACGTCGGGCATCCTCTCGTGGATCTCGTGAAGCCTGCTCGCGACCGGGAGACCTTCTGCGCGGAGCTCGGTCTCGACCCCGCGCGGCCCGTCGTGATGCTCCTTCCCGGAAGTCGGCGTCGGGAGATCGATCTGCACCTTCCCATCTTCGGCCAGGTGATCGAGCGACTCTCGCGAACGAGACCGGATGTCCAGCTCGTCGTGAGCCGAGCGCCCACCGTGTCGCCTTCCGTACTCGAAGCGGCCCTCGGGAAAAGTGCGCTCGAACGGGTCCGGGTTCTTCACGAGGGAACCTACGACGGGCTCCACCACGCGGCGGCGGCCGTCGTCGCCTCGGGAACGGCTACCGTCGAGGCCGCGCTTTCGGAGACTCCGATGGTCGTCGTCTACCGCGTGGGGTGGGCGAGCTACGTTCTCGGGAGGTCGTTCGTGCGGGTGCCTTTCTACTCGATGGTCAACCTCATCGCGGGACGCGAGCTCGTCCCCGAGCTCATCCAGAAGGACATGACCGCGGACGCGATCCTCGCCCGGCTCCTTCCACTCCTCGACAACGAAGCCCTTTCCGACGAGATGAAGCGGGGTCTTCGTGAGGTCAAGGCAAAGCTCGGGGGCGGTGGCGCTTCGTCAAGAGCCGCCGAGGCGGTCGTCTCGTTCCTGCGCTCGCGCGAAAGCGGCGCCGGGCAGGCCAAGCTATCATGACGCTTCTCGTCTTTTGAAGGAGGCCATTCCCATGCGACGCACCCCGTTTCCCACGCTCCTCCTGCTCCTCGTCTCCTGGTTCTGGCCCCGCACCGAGGCGGCCGCGAGTACCGTTGTCGCCATGAGCCTGGAGCAGATGACCGACCGGGCCCAGACGATCTTCCTCGGTCGGGTCACCGGCACGCGTGCCGACTGGAACGCGGAGCGTACGCGTATCTATACCTATGTCACGCTCGACGTCGATCGCTACTTGAAGGGCGGAAGCGCCTCGAAGAGCGAGACCATTCGGCTCCTCGGCGGCCGCGTGGGACCGTTCCTGGCGATGATTCCCGGTACGCCCGAGTTTCGCGTGGGGGAACGGGTGCTCCTCTTCACCGCCGGGGCCGGAGCCCGGATTCCGACCGTGCTGGGGCTTTCGCTCGGGAAATTCACCGTCGTCGACGACGCCCAGGGCGAGACCATCGTCAAGCGCGACATCTCGAGCCTCATTCTCGCGAACTATCGATCCGATTCCCGCAAGCCTGGAGATCCCGTGAACCGGTATCGGCTCGCCGACGTCGAGGCGAGAATCCGCGCCTTCGTGCGCTAGCGGCGGAGAACAACGAACATGAAAGCTCGATTCCTCACCCTCGCCGCCGCGATCCAGCTCGCCATCGTCCCCGGAGCTTCGGCCTATCATTTCTTGAAGACCGAGACTCCGGGCGGAAACGAAGTGAACCTGCACTGGTCGTCCGCCAAGCTTCCCCGTGCGTTATTACGTCAACGACACGACGCCTCTCGACTTCTCCCTTCAGGACGAGCTCGACGCCGTGGCCGCCTCGTTCCAGACGTGGCAGAACGTGGATACCGCGACCATTACCTTCGAGCTCGCGGGCACGACCGACACCGAGCCCTTCGTGTTCTTCGACGAGAAGAGCACGCTCGGATTCCTCTCCGACCCCAATCTCGAGGGGACCGGTATCCTCGCCGCGACTCTTCAGGTGATTAACGTCTTCACCGGGGAGATCGTCGAGGCCGACACCTTCTTCAGTAACTTCTATGTCTGGTCGGTGAATCCCGCGGGCGAGCCCAATTCTTTCGACATCGTGTCCGTGGCGACCCACGAGATTGGCCATTTCTGCGGCCTCAATCACTCTCACGTGGGGTTCGTGGAGACGGTCGGATTCCGCAGGCGGCCCGTCCAAGGCTCCGCCATCATGTATCCCTTCTCGTTCGGGCCGGGAACGGTCATCGGACGCACCCTCACCACCGACGACGAGGCGGGGATTTCAATCCTCTATCCCACGGCGGATTTCACCCGCTCGACGGGTAAGCTCTCGGGAACCATCACGAAGGACGGTACCGGGCTCGGCTTCGCCAATGTCGTCGCGTTCAATCCCTTCACCGGTGAGACCATTGGAGCGTTCGCCGATGGATCGGGCGTCTACGAGATCCAGGGTTTGAGGCCGGGCCCGCAGGTGGTGCGCGTCAGTCCCATCGCCAATCCGACGTCGCCTTCTGATTTCGGGTTCTCCGAGTTCGGGACCGATCTCGACTGGAGCGATACCCTCTACACCAAGGGCCGCGCCGAGGTCGTCGCCGGTGGAGACGCCAATGGAGTCGACATCGAGGTGAAGCCGTGAACGCAAGCTGGGTCGCGCTGAGCGGCACGCTGACATTCGCCATGATGGCCGTGCCTGCCGCCGTTCAGGCTCAGTCCGCTCAGCAGGCCGCGCAAGCTCAGCCGGCTCAGACGGCAAAGCGGCGACTCGAGCTGTCCGGGTTCGTCGGCTCCATGTCCTTCACCCAGGACCTCGGAACGACGTCCAACATCTATATGACCGTCACCGGCGCCGCCGAGAACGTGAGCTTCGGGAAGCTCTTCGGTTTCCGGGCGAGCTGGGCATTCACGCGCAACATCGGCGCGGAGCTCAACGTGTCCCGCGCGACGAACGCCTATACGTTGAACGTCGACGATATCAAGGCCGGGACGGCGAGCCTCGGCGAGCAGTTCGACGCCAGCCAGCTGTTTCTCACCGGGAGCGTCATCGCGCAATTCCCGCTACGGATTGGGCTCGTCCCCTACGGGATGGTCGGAGCCGGGAGGGTGACGACCCGTCCTTCGAGCCCGATCCAGGACATCGACCAGGTGAGCGCGACCGACGTGACCTTCGGCGGCGGAGTGAAGTACTGGTTGCCGTCGCCACGCTGGATCGGGTTGAGGTTCGACGTCCGCTACCACACGGCGACGAAGGGGCTGACGTTTCCCGGTAGCGACGGAAAGCCCAACGGCATGGAGCTCAGCGTGGGCGGGATCGTGCGCCTGTTCTAAGAGCGCGGAGCCGCGGAGCGCCGGGCGGCGATGCGCGCGTCGGCGGACGCCCACCCCGCGTCGAAGGGATGCCCGGGCTCGTCGATGTCGATCACGAGGGGAGCGTGATCGGAGGGCACTGGCTTTCCCTTGCGCGCCTCGCGATCGATCTCGGCCCATACGGTGCGCTCGCGAATCGGCATCGTGACGAGCAGGTGGTCGATGCGCATGCCGAAGTTCTTGTGGAAATGCCCGGCACGGTAGTCCCACCAGGTGTAGCGGTCGGCCTCGGGGCGATGAAGGCGGTACGCGTCGGTGAGACCCCAACGGCAGAGCCGCGCGAACCGCTCCCGCTCTTCCGTCGAGACGTGAGTGCCGCCGTGGCACGCGCTCGGGTCCCAGACGTCCAGGTCATCGGGCGCGACGTTGAAGTCTCCGCCGAGAACGAGCGGATCGCGCGGATCGCACGACTCCTGCAGCCACCGAAAGAGGCGGTCGAACCACCGGAGCTTGGCGAGATAGAAGGGCGATCCCACGACACGGCCGTTGGGCGCATAGAGCGATACGACACGGATGCCGTCGCACACCGCCGAAATCATGCGGGCTTCGGCGAGAGGCTCGTCGTTGGCCGCACCCGGTGTCGACGGCCGGTACAGCGGCTCGCCGAAGTTGGCGACCACGTCGTCGATCCCGCGGCGGCTCGCGATGGCAACGCCGTTCCAACGTCCCTCGCCGTGATGGGCGAGGGCGTAGCCCGCTTTGCGAAAGACACCGGTGGGCGCCTCGGCGTCCGCGAGCTTCGTCTCCTGCATCAGCAGGATGTCGGGTCTCGCGCGGTCGAGCCACCACTGGACCTTCTGTAGACGGGCGTTGAGCGAGTTGACGTTCCAAGTCACGATCCGCATCGTGCCAAGATTACCCTGTTCCAAAGGTTCGATGTCGGAGAAGGAACATCCCAGACTCCCCCGATTCCTTTTGTCTCCAGGCGTTGGGCAGGTTTGGATTCGAGGCGATCAAGACCCGAGAAAGTCACGCGAAGTTGAAACGGACGAACCCCGATGGAGCTTCGGAAATATTGACGGTTCCCTTCACAAAGAGCTCGCCCCGGGAACGCTTCGCGCGATTTACCGTCAGGCCGGCCGCTTCGTGCCCGAAGAAGATCTTCGCCCGCTCTTTTTCGTAGATTGAAATGGAACACTCCGCCAGTTCGTAGGGCCCTGCGGAGGGCGATTCGGTTACTTTCGAACGGTGGGATATGCGATCCCGAGCTGCTCCAGATACGTCTTGCCGCTCTCGAGGTCATAGAAATACGGCTTAAGGAGAGGACGGAAGCGCTCCATTTTCCCGGCGTTGGTCTCGATCGGGGGAGTGTTCCCGTCCGGAATCAGCGAAGTCCATGTGACACCTTTGGCGTCTTCGTCGAACTGCGCCCGGACCGGCTCGAGGTTTCGAGGATCCATGAGCAGATCGAGCACGGTGGCCGCGAGAGCCTCCGCGCCAACGACGACTCCCTTGTGCCCGAGCGGGGTCGCGGGCGAGACTCCCGAGGACCAGTGGTGAAACGTCGCTCCCGGGATCTGCGAGGGAAAGCTCAAGCGCACGTAAGGGACGAGCCACGTCACGTCGCCGGCGTCGGTACTGCTCGCGCCCTGGTTGGCTCGCTGCTAGAGGTCGCACCTTCCGTCTCGAGGCCCGATTCCGGAACGCCGAGCTCTTTTTGAAGCGCCTTCGCGAGTGTGACGTCCGCGTCGGACCATCGAGGCATTCCCACGCGCTCGATATTCTTCTGAAGCAGAGTCGCGAGCGCGCGGTTGCCGTTGAACGGCCAGGTGCCCGCGAGCACCCGCTCGTCGAAGGTCGTGTCGGTCATCATCGCGGCACCCGCGGCGATCCGGCTGCCCTTGTCGTGGAGCGCCTTGATGTGCTCGTAGTCGAGCTCGCGGAAGTAGTACCAGGCCGACGCCAGATCGGGGACGACGTTCGGCTGATCGCCCGCGAGGGGAAAGACGGAATGCGAGCGCTGTTCGGGCCGGAGATGCTCGCGGGCGAAGTTCCAACCCACTTCCATCAAAGTCACGGCGTCGAGAGCGCTCCGTCCGAGCCACGGGCTCGCGGCGCTGTGTGCCGATCGACCGTGGAAGGTGAAGAGCACCGACACCATCCCCATGTTGTTCAGCCCGTAGCTCGTGCCGAACGACGAGCCCAGGTGCGCGTCGAGCATCGCGTCGAGCCCGTCGAAGACGCCGGCCTTCGCCATGAATCCACGGCTCCCGACGAGCTCCTCGGCCACGCCGGGGAAGACGCGGATCGTCCCCGGGAGATGGTGTCTCTCCATGAGCCGTTTCACCGCGATCGCGGCCCCGGTGACGACGGCCTGATTCGTGTTGTGCCCCTCGCCGTGCCCGGGTGCGTCCTTCGACAAGCGGCGCCTGGTAGGCGACCCCTGGCTTCTGCGACTGACCGGGAAGAGCGTCGATGTCTCCCATGAGGCCGATGACGGGGTGCCCCGAGCCGAAGCTCGCGACGAAGTCGGTGGGAATCCCGGCGACTCCCTTTTGGACTTCGAAGCCCTCTTTCTCCAGCATGTCGGTGAGGAGCTTCGACGAAGCGAATTCCTGAAAGCCGAGCTCGGCATAGCTGAAGATCGCGTCCCCGATCAACGCCAGACGAGGCTCGTCCTCTTCCAGGAAACGAAACACTTCCTGCTTGGCTTCGTCGATTCCCGGAGGCGGAGCCACCGCCGCGCGGACGGACGAGGGCGAGGCCGACGCCAGCAAAACGAATGTCACGAGCGGCCAGAGAGCGGGTTTTCGCGTCGGCATCGGCGTATCTCCTATCGAGAGGGTGGGAGTCGAGCCAATGAAGCGGCTCAGCCTAGCACGCAGGGATCGTCGCCGCTATCGCGATCGCGATCGCGCTTTTTCTCGCCGAGCTTCGTTCGAAGAAGTCGCTCCGAATCGATAATTGACGCCGAACGTGATCGCGACTGGGGCTTCGAGGTTCACGTCACCAAATCCAACGCCATAGGTGAGAACGAAGCCGTTCCTCTGTCCCAGGTCGTGATCGACACCGAGGTACACACCGGTACCCTCACGCCAGCGGAAGACGCTGCCATGGGGCCGGAATCGATGCTCGAGTCCGCGGAGGTAGACTCGGGCGCCGACAGCGTAGGTGGGCTCGGCCGTGAACACGCCCACTCCTCCGAGAACACCCAGATGGTCGCCGAGCTCGACCTCCAGACCACCCCCGAAGATCGGAGAGCCGTACTGAAGCCCCGAGCCGAAGCCCGGCTTGAAGCGAGGTCCGGCCGAGCAAGGCCGTGCTCCGGCGAGGATTATCGTACCCGTTGCGAGAACGAGCCAGGTCGCAAGAGACCGCATACGTCAGCGCCGCCTCCATCGGGAGGGTGAGACTCTAGTTGGAGATGTTCGTCTGAATCCACAGTACCACCCCACCCATCGGGGGTCCACGTTGGCGGGGCGCACAGGAAATCCACAGGTTTTTCCACAGGGGGACGCGTTTCCGCGGGAACTCTCCCCGACGCGCCTGGCGGGCCATCGGGGTCTTGACACCCCTCGAGTCGTGGTCTACCGTAAAACGTTCTCTCGCCTTCGAGAGACGCCCGCCCATTCAGCCGGTGTAGCTCAGTGGTAGAGCAGCTGATTCGTAATCAGCAGGTCGGAGGTTCAAATCCTCTCGCCGGCTCCATAGTTTACGGGGATTGACTCTTTGCTGAGTTGACATCTGGTTGACAAATTTCCGAGATCTTCAGCGAAATTAGGGTCTTGTCTTATTCCAGGAGACCGGACTCGCGAATCAACTGACTTGCTTCCTGTGCATCGACCTTCGGACGATTCCGGGTCCACAGGGCCGCCTCGCCAACGAGTTTGGTCGTATTCTTGTCCCGAAACCTCGAGTAGATGAATCGTTCCGCCATGTAGGCGGTTCTCCGATTTAGTTCGCGAACCAGACCATTGCCACAGCGGTATCTCGCCTGTCTCGGTCGCTTCGTGAGGTAAGGGGCAACGTACGGCGAGAGCGGAAAGGACACCTCGAATCGCTGGTGTACAAAGTTCGCGCCGAATTGAGCTGTTCCGTCCTCGTGGATGGCGATAGACGTGACGGGAGAGTCACCACTGAGAAAAGCCGCTCCCCTGGGAGCGTCAATGATAGACCAGTGCATTTCCATCAGCGTCTCATGGAAATCCCCCGTGACCCCGAGACTGATCGCGAGCGCGGGTTGACGCCTCATTTCGACTGCGAGCGCACCGCTCTCGAAGAGTTCGAAGGATTTCCGCATTTCATCCGCGGGCGGCATGTCGGTATCGGGATGGTCCTTGAGAAATCTCGCGTATAGGTCATTGAAACGAGCTTCGTCCGACGTGAGTATTCTCCAACGTTCCTTTGCCATTACGGAACCGAGTTCGGCAGCCACCGCGATAGTCCGGGGAACGCGGGCGAACATGAACGCCATGAATTGGGCCACGGCCTGCTTTTCGGCTTGCTCGATCCTTGTGCGGGGTTGGACGAGTCGGTCGAGAATCGGCTTGGTTGCGCCTTCCATTCCAGCGAACGCTCTCTCCACAGAGTCGTCGTGCTGGCCGTCGTCCTTCTGAACTGTATATAGGAATTTCTCGACTCCCGTATCTCTGGGCATCTGGGCCCGAGGCTCGCTGCCGGCCTTGTCGTATACCCAAATCTTTCCGTCTTCTCCGACGAAATACTTTTGCAGAAACTGCGGGACATAGTGATTCCGCTTGGTTGGCGGAGGCGCCACGACTGAGTCATCGTCATCCATGTTCCGCTGCGGTGAGGCACCAAGCAAGTTGGGGACAAGGGCCGCAATGTCGCGCCTCAGGGGTCGTCATTTACATAGGCTTCTATTACGACAATCAGATTTATCCTCTCGTCGCTCACATCATCGACGTTTGGCGAAATGTGCCGTTCCGCCGAGGGCGACAGGCCGGTCGGCTCGGGAAAATCATGGATGGTCTCATCGACTCCCGGCCCTGGCTCGAAGGAAGAAGCCACGACGTGTACTCGTAATCTGACCCTCAAGACTCGCAGACCATCGACCTCGGCGATCCCATCGAAAACGACCTGGAGAAGAACGGTCACAGGATTCCATTTACGCGCAGGCATCGCTATGTCCGGCTCGAGGACCTGAGGAGAGCGAGGTACACCTCCAGAGAAGAACCAAACGTCTGGATGACCGCGACCATGCCGGGGCGTGCGGCGGGCTTCACTCCCCGCCGGGGGAGTATCACTACGAGCTCTGGTGCGACGACGTCTACGGACAGAGGAGCGATACCGTCTCTCTGACGATCGAAAAGCAGTAGATCCCCCGAACGAGGGAGAGCGGCAGATTCTCCGGGGCGTGGCGCGCGAAATCCCCCAACGGCCCGCGGCGTTCTCCCCTCTTTTCCGCCGGCTGTCGTGGGCGCTCTCTCGAAAACACGCGGCCACGGTGAAAAACGGCGATGGCCCGTTTCTTGCTCGCCTCGCAGGGGTTTCGTGTGTAACGCTTGCCCATCCGGGAGGTGCCCGCCATGACGATAAACCGAATTACCGCCGCCGTCGTCTTCAGCGCCACGGCCGCGCTCGCCGGCCAGATGGACGGAAGGAGCGCCGACACCACCGTGTACGACGGGTCTTTGTATCAGGCGATGGAGTTTCGCTCGATCGGACCCTATCGCGGCGGGCGGGTGACCGCCGTCGCCGGCGTACGCTCCGAGCCCGATACCTTTTATATGGGCTCGACGGGCGGCGGCGTCTGGAAGACGACGAACGCGGGGCTCGACTGGGTCAACGTCTCCGACGGGTATTTCCGGGCCGCCTCGATGGGAGCCCTCGCCGTCGCCGACTCGGATCCCAACGTCGTCTACGCGGGTACGGGCTCGGCCTGCATCCGGGGCAACGTCTCTCCCGGGCTCGGGGTCTACAAGTCCGTCGACGCCGGCGCGAGCTGGACTCCGGTGGGTCTCGAGTCCGTCGGCCAGATCGGGCGAATCCGCGTGCACCCGTGGGACCCCGACCTCGTCTACGTCGCTGCCCTCGGCCACGCCTTCGGGCCGAACGAGGAGCGCGGCGTCTATCGCTCGAAAGACGGCGGGAAGAGCTGGGAGAAAGTCCTCTATGTCGACGACGCGACGGGCGCCGTCGACCTCGCGATGGACGCTTCGAACCCGCGCGTGCTCTACGCCGGGATGTGGCGGGCGGAGCGCAAGCCGTGGGCCATCATCTCCGGTGGAGAGCAGGGAGGCGTCTACAAGAGCGTCGATTCCGGCGACCACTGGACGAAGCTCGGAGGCGGCCTCCCCGAAGGCCTCGTCGGCCGCGTCGGCGTCGCCGTCTCTCCCGCGAGACCGTCCCGCGTCTGGGCTCTCGTCGAAGCGGAGAAGGGAGGGCTCTTCCGCTCCGAGGACGGCGGAAAGACGTTCCAGATGGTGAACGACGACCGCCGATTCCGCCAGCGGGCCTGGTACTACACCCACGTCATCGCGCACCCCACCGACGAGAACACGGTGTTCGTGCTCAACACCGCGATGTACGAGTCGATCGACGCCGGCAAAACGTTCGAGCGCGTCCCCGACCCACACGGCGACAACCACGACCTCTGGCTCAATCCCGCGAATCCCGACCTCATGGTCGAGTCGAACGACGGCGGGGCGAACGTGTCCCAGGACGGCGGGAAATCCTGGTCGCCGCAGCTCAACCAGCCGACGGCCGAGTTCTACCGCGTCACCGTGGACGACCAGTTTCTCTACCGGGTCTACGGTGCGCAGCAGGACAACTCCACGATCTCCGTCCCCAGCCGCACCCGCGCTCCCGGCATCACCCTCCAGTACTGGAACGCGATGGGCGGGGGCGAGAGCGGCTACATCGCCGTCGATCCCCGGGACCCCAACATCATTTATTCGGGGAGCTACGGGGGCTCGATCGATCGAGTGGACCTGCGCACGGGCCACACCCGGAGCATCATGGTGTATCCCCAGATGGCGCTCGGAAACGCGGCGCGGGACCTGAAGTACCGCTTTCAGTGGAACGCGCCGATCCGGATCTCACCCCACAATCCCGACGTCCTGTACCAGACGTCGCAATATGTCCACAAGTCGACGAACGGCGGGCAGAGCTGGGACGTCATCAGCCCCGACCTCACCCGGAACGATGCGGAAAAGCAGGACTTTCCCGGACAACCCATCACCAACGACGCGACGGGGATCGAGGTCTACGACGTCATCTTCTCCTTCGAGGAATCGCCGTACGAGGCCGGGGTCCTCTGGGCGGGCTCCGACGACGGGCTCGTGCACCTGTCGCGTGACGGCGGCAAGAACTGGAGCGACGTCACCCCGAAGAGTCTTCCCGAGTGGACGACGGTGAACAGCATCGAGATCTCGCCCCACGGTCCCGGACGGGTCTTCATCGCCTGCTACCGGTACCGCTCGGACGATTTCAAGCCCTACATCTACCGGACGGACGACTACGGCAAGAGCTGGAAGCTCCTCACCGACGGCACCAACGGAATTCCCTCGGACCACTTCACTCGGGTCGTGCGCGAGGATCCCGACCGGAAGGGCCTTCTCTACGCGGGCACCGAGTTCGGACTCTACGTGTCGTTCGACGACGGAGCGCACTGGCAGCCGCTCCAGCTCAATCTTCCGGTGACGCCGGTGACCGACCTCTTGGTGCACCGCAAGGACCTCGTCGTCGCGACTCAGGGTCGCTCGTTCTGGATTCTCGACGATCTGACGCCGCTCCATCAGCTGAACGACCGCGTGGCGAGCTCGCGGCAGTTTCTCTTCGCGCCCCGAGACGCCTATCGCATGGAAGCGCAGGGCGGAGGCGGGGGCGGCCAGGGCGCGACCAACGTCTGGGATCGTCAGCTGGCGGCGTGGGTGCCGCGAGGCTGGGTCGGGCAGAATCCCCCCCGGGGTGCCGTCATCTATTCGTATTTCGCCGAAAAGCCCCAGGAGAACCCGAAGCTCGAGATCCTCGACGGGGCGGGCGCGGTCGTGAAGACGGAGGCGCTCGACGTGCTCGCGGGGATGAATCGATTCGTCTGGGACCTGCGCTATCCGGGCGCGAACCTGCTGAAGGGCGTGATCCTCTGGGGCGGCGGGGCCGACGGGCCGAAAGCGGTGCCCGGGACGTACCAGGTCCGCCTGAGCTCGGGCACCTGGTCGGATACCAGACCGTTCCGGATCCTGAAGGATCCCGAGGTCTCCGTCACCGAGGCGGATTTGAAAGAACAGTTCGACCTCCTCGTCGAAATCCGGGACGCGATCACGAAGAGCCACGACGCCCTGCGGCAGCTTCGCGACGTGAGAAGCCAGGCGAAGGCGATCGCGGACCGGATGAAAGACGACGAGGTGACCCGCGCGGCCAAGAGCCTCGAGGACGCCCTCACCGCCGTCGAGGACGAGATCACCCAGACGAAGTCGACGAGCCGGCAGGACCCGATCAACTACCCGGGACGACTCGACAACCAGCTCGTCTATCTCTACGGCCAGGTCGAGGATCAGGACGACAGGCCGACCGACGGAGCTAGGACCCGATTCGAAGACTTGAAGAAGGAGCTCCAGTCGGTGCTGGCGACGTTCGAAGGAACACTTCAGCGCGACGTCACCGCCTTCAACGAGCTCGTGGCGCGAAAGGGAACGCCGGCCATCGTGGTGAGCGGCTCCTGAGATGAGGAGACGGGCCATCGGCTTCACGGTAGCGAGCGCGTTGTTCGCGACCAGCGCCGGGGCGCAGATCCTCGCCTCCGATCCGCGCACGGACAGGGTCGTTCTCCATTCGCAGAGCGGACGGCTCGAGGTCCAGGCGGTCGAGACGAGGGAGCCGGTCGCAATCGACGGCCGGCTCGATGACGCCGTGTGGCACCGGGCGCCTCCGGTGGGAGGGTTCGTCCAGTCCGAGCCCCAGGAGGGCGAACCGGCGACGGAAACAACCGACGTCCAGGTGGCGTTCGATTCGCGGTACCTGTATATCGCCGCCTACTGCCACGACCGCGACCCGGCGGGAATCGTCGTAAACGACATCCGCGAGGATTTCATCCCCGGCGACCAGGACAGCTTCGAGGTGGTGCTCGACACGTTCGCCGACCGGCGCAACGGCTTCGTCTTCATGACGAATCCGGAAGGGAGCGCGGTCCGACCAGCAGATGGCGAACGAAGGTCGGGAGGTGAACGCGAGCTGGGACGCCGTCTGGTTCGTGAAGACGAGCCTTCCCGGAGACGGGTGGATCGCAGAGATCGCCATTCCGTTCACCTCGCTCCGCTTCGACCTCGCGAATGCCCCCGTCTGGGGAGTGAATTTCTCCCGGCGCATCCGGCGGAGAAACGAGGTGGATTTCTGGTCGCCCGTGCCCCGGGCCTATACGTTGACCCGCGTCTCGCTCGCGGGCGATCTGGCCGGGCTCGGCTCGACGCATCCGGGCCGGGACTTTCGGGTGAAGCCCTACGTCGCGGCGAGCACGGTGCGCGATACCGGTGGCGAGTCGTTTCACGGTTCGGGCGACGTCGGCGTCGACGTGAAGTACGGACTCACCCGGGCGCTGACCCTCGACGCGACGGTGAAGCCGGACTTCGCCCAGGTCGAGGCCGACGAGCAGCAGGTGAACCTGACCCAGTTCAGCCAGTTCTTTCCCGAGAAGCGCGAGTTCTTTCTGGAGAACTCGGGCGTCTTCTACGTGGGCGACGCGGCCCGGAACAATCGGGTGACCTATCTGGCGCCCCAGCCGGACACCGATCTGCTCCTGTTCTTCTCCCGCCGCATCGGCCTCACGGCGGACGGGCTTCCGATTCCGATCCTCGCCGGGGGCCGGCTCACGGGGAACCTCGCGGGACTCACGATCGGGGCGCTCACCGTGCAGACCGAGCGCACGGACCAGGAGCCGGAAAACAACTTCAGCGTCATCCGGGTGCGGAAGAACGTGTTCGCCAACTCGGACGTCGGCGGCATCTTCATGTCACGGCAGTCGGCGGACCAGAGCGGCGACTTCAACCGGGTGTACGGAGTCGACTCCAACATCCGCTTCTTCGGCGACCTCGACTGGAGCACGTACCTGGTGAAGACCGACACACCCGGGCTCGGCGCCGGCCAGAACGCGTTCCGAACCACGATCAATCGCGACGGCAACTTCTTCCACCTCAAGACGGGCTACATGTCGATTGGAGACAGCTTCAACGACGAGCTCGGCTACTACCGGCGCATCGGGGTGCGAAAGTACATCCTCGACACCGGAGTCCGGCCGCGGCCCAAGAGCTTTCAATCGAAAGGCATCCGCGAGCTCCATCCTCACGTCACCTGGAGCCTCTTCACCGACCACGAGGGGCAGATGGTGGCGAAGACCCTCCATAGCGGGTTCACGTTCTTCTTCAACAACGGAGGACACAGCCAGATCGCGGCGAACCCGACGTACGAGCTCCTCACGAGCCCGCTCACACTCCATCCCGACGCCCCGCCCCTTCCGCCCGGCGGGTATTCCTGGACGACCTACGTCTATGATTTCTCCACCGACCCGAGCCGCGCGATCTCCCGGTTCGGGCGGAATCACGCTCGGTGGTCTCTGGAGCGGGACGCAGAGGACGTTCTCGGGAACGGTCAGCTACAAACCGTCCTACAACTTCCGAGTGAGCCTGAAGCTCAACCGAACGGCCGCGAGCCTCGCCCCGCCCGTCGGGGATTTCGTCACCACGCTCTGGACGATCCGGGCGAACTACTCGTTCGCGACGAACACCTTTCTCGACTCCCTCATCCAGTACGACGCCGCCCGGCACCAATTCAATGCCAACATCCGATTCAACATCACCTACCGTCCGCTGAGCGACCTCTTCGTCGTCTACAACGAACAGCACTACGCGACGCCGGAGAACCCCATCCCCGCCGGCCGGGGGATTATCGTCAAGTTCACCCGGATGTTCTCGTTCTAGAAGTAGGGACAGCACCACTTTTTCGACCTCCAGAAAAGTGGTGCCTGTCCCTACTTTTTCAGCGACGGGCGTGAGGGCCCGCTTCAGCTCATCCGCGAGCTTTTGGCGCCCGTCGCCGTCCTTGTCGAGATGGCGATCGAGCAGGAAGACTCTGAGGAACTCCGTCGCCGTGAGACGGATAGACATTATGTATTGAGGCCTGCCCAACCTTGAGAGCGTCCTTCGCGGGCATCTTCGATGCCTTTCCGGATGCGCACTGGGGTGACGCCCGTCACGTCGTTTCCGTCGATCGCGGTTTTTCCGAGTGGACGTTCACCGGAACGCAGAAGGACGGCCGTCGCGTCGAGGTGAAGGGCTGCAATCTCTTCGTGTTTCGTGACGGCAAGATCGCGATCAAGAGCTCTTTCCGAAAGAACCGTCCGCCCATCGAGAAATAGCGACGCGAGCTCCGGCTCGCCGGCTTCACCTGGTTTTAGGGTGGTGCCGGGTCGTTTCTCGCGATGGATCGATGAGGGTCAAGACCTCGAACCGTGCGAAATCCCGATCGGTCGTGCAGAGGCTTGCTCCATTCTCGATCGCTAGTGCCGCAAGTGCCGCGTCCGTCACGAGGGGACCGGAGACCTGAGCTTCAACGAGCAGATTGCCGAGGATTTCCCAGTAACGCTCACCCGGCACGATCACCCGAACAGCGGGCACGTCGAGCCAGGATGAGACGATGGCTCTCGCTTCTTTCATGGCGAGAGGCCTTTCGAAAGCTCGCGGATTCGTCGCGATGCGGAGAAAGGCCCAAATCGTGAGCCACGGAAGGCCAACGGGAGACGGCGCCGAGAAACTCTCCTCGATCCAGGACCGGCAGGCCTCGTGACGCTCGGCCCGGGGGTAGTACGCGTACAACAGGATGTTGGCGTCGACGAGGATCACCGGTGCGTCGGGCCCTCGATTTGCTCCAGGAGCCCTCCGATGTCGTCGAGATTGAGCCCTTGACGGAAGTTCCCCAGGTCTCTCGTCTTTACGCGAAACGGAGCTCGGGGCTTTCGAGTCCTTCTTTGTATGGAGGGCTAGCCGCAGAAGCCCGTTCACGACCTCCTTGAACGACCTTCCGGAGCGTTTGGCTTCCGCCTTCAGTTTCGCGGCGACATCGTCGTCCAGGGTCAATGTCGTTCTCACATCTTGATGCTAATCAAAGAGCATCATGATGTCAAAAGAGATGCCACCAATGTTGATTCTCGAGCTCGT
Organism: uncultured Acidobacteriota bacterium; assembly: GCA_963815675.1. Lineage (GTDB taxonomy): Bacteria > Acidobacteriota > Vicinamibacteria > Marinacidobacterales > SMYC01 > CAWFHP01. Next base: position 62,178 of record CAWFHP010000013.1, read on the forward strand.
CAGCCGTTCGTTGACAAGACCGTGGGAACGGTTTTACACTCCGCCGTCCTAGTCAAGAAAAGACCGTCCCAACCGGTTGAGCTCAGTTCCGCGGCGTTCTCGTAATTTGAGGAGGTGTCATGATTCGAGCCACCCGTTTCGTGTATCTGGTCGCGCTCTCGATTGCCTTTGTGCCTCTGGCACAGGCGCAGGGGCGCAAACATGACCCTATAGACCCCGCCGGCATCGCACGTCTCATCGAGGACAGCGGCGGCAACGCCAAGGTCAGCGTTCACGACGCCACGGGGGCCGTCAGTTTTGTCCGCCTCACCCCCGGCAACGCGGTCGGCCTTCAGAGGCAGTCCGCGCGCGTGGCGGGCGGCGACGACGCCAGGAGGGGCCGCTCGACCGAGTTCCTCAACAACTACGGCAGCATCTTCGGACTCGCCAACGCCGCCACGGACCTCAAGGAGGTCCGCATGACGAAGGATCGTCAAGGCCGGACTCACATCATCTACCAACAGGTCTACGACGGCCTGCCAGTCTTCGGCGGCGAGCTGCGGTCCCACTTCGATGCATCGGACGAGCTCGTGGCGGTGAACGGTACGATCGTCCCCGATCTCCTCGTCGACTCCATCCCCAGGCGTACCGCAGAGGAGGCGGGCAAGACGGCGGTGGCGAAGGTGGAAGCCGACCTGGGACAGGCCGGCACGCTTTCCGTGTATGGAACGACTCTGCTCGTCTTCCGCGAAGGCCTGGCCAAAGGCGTCGACGGCCCGAATCACCTGGCGTGGCAGGTCGAAGTCACGGGTGGCGGCGGTGTCCGCGAGTTCGTCTACGTCGACGCCCAGACGGGCAAGTTCATCGATCAGATCACGGGTGCGCCGGATAGCCTCTATCGCCGTGCCTACGACGGCGAGAGCCTGAACCACGTGCCGCCGGCCTATCCGGACTCTCCGTATTGGTTGGAGGGCGATCCTTTTCCCACCGCCAGCACGGAAGCCGACAACATGATCCTGTCCTCGATGGACACCTACGACTTCTACTCGCATGCCTTCGGCCGCGATTCTTTCGATGCCGCCGGCGCGATCATGGATTCGATCTTCAACCGGGGCTACTCCTGCCCCAACGCCTCCTGGAACGGGATCTTCATCTCGTTCTGCCCGGGCCTCACGGTCGATGACGTGACGGGCCACGAGTGGACCCACGCGTACACGCAGTACACGGACAACCTCATCTATCAGTGGCAGCCGGGGGCGCTGAACGAGTCGTACTCCGACATCTTTGGAGAGACGATCGACCGCATCAACGGTCGGGGCGGCGACTCGCCCGACAATCCTCGCACAGCCGATTCTTGTTCGACCTTTTGGGGTGCTCCGCCTCCGACACTGACGATTGCCGGCGGCAGCGCGGCCGGCAGCTACTTGGCGAGGGCCTCGGTGAACGAGCCGCCAACCCCCTTCACCGTGGAAGCTCCCATGGCGCTCGCTGACCCGGCCGGGGCCTGCACTCCCATCGCCGTCGTTACCGGGCAGGTCGTGATCATCGACTGGACGCTCACTCCGAGCGGCGGCAACGAGTGCGGCTCCGGGACCCGCGCGGCCAATGCTATCGGCGCGGGCGCGGCCGGCATCATCTTCGTCGCACCTCCGGCTGGCCTCCTCAACCTGGGCTCCAACCCGGCCATCGGCAGCGTCGAAGTCACGAACGCCGACGGGGCGACCATCAAGGCCGGCCTGCCCGCGGCCGCGAAGATCGTCTTCGGCGTCGGGACCGACAACTCGGTGCGCTGGCTCCTGGGCGAGGACTCCACCGCCGCCGGTCTCACCGGCGCGCTGCGCGACATGTGGAACCCTCGCTGCTTCGGCAACCCGGGCAAGGTGTCGGACACGTTCGAGTACGCTTGCTCGGCCGCCGACGGTGGCGGCGTGCATACGAACTCCGGCGTTCCGAATCACGGCTACGCGCTCCTCGTGGACGGCGGGACGTACAACGGCCAGACGGTCAGCGGCATCGGCCTGACGAAAGCGGCCCACATCTACTTCCGGGCGATGAGCGTCTACCAGGGGCCGGCCACCGACTTCGCCGACCACGCGGACGCCCTCGCGCAGTCCTGCTCCGACTTGATCGGGACGGACCTTGCCGACCTCACGAGCGGCAGCCCTTCGGGCGAGGTCATCTCGGCTTCCGATTGCGCGCAGGTCGCCAAGGTCGCCCTCGCGGTCGAGTTGCGCACGCCTCCCACCGAGTGCAACTTCCAACCAATCCTGGCCAAGGACCCGCCGCCGCTGTGCGACGACGGCGACTTCGCCACGCCGCTCTTCTTCGACGACTTCGAGCACGGCCACGACAACCACCACGACCACGACAAGTTCGACCAAGGCAAGTCGTTCGGCGCGCGCTCTAGCGGCGGCCACGACGAAGACAAACACAAGTCGTCGGGCCACTGGAGCGTCAGCCACAGCGGCACCACCGAGGACTTCACTCCGCGCGAGTGGGAGATTGTGTCCGGTCTTCCGGATGGTCGCGGGGGCAAAGCCTTCTTTGGCGCCGATCCGAACATCGGCACCTGCGCCCCCGGCGGAGACGAGTCGGCCGTGCTTCATCTGGACAGCCCGAAGATCACGATCCCCGCTTCTGTCGACGAGCCCCAGCTCACATTCGATCACTGGGTGGCGACGGAGGCCGGCTGGGACGGCGGCAACCTCAAGATCAGCGTCAACGATGGTCCCTGGCAGATCGTCGATCCGGCCGATTTCATCTACAACGCATACAACGGCACACTTGCGACTCCGCCCAGGGCAACACCAACCCGATCGCGGGCGAGCCCGCCTTCACGGGCACCGACGCCGGCTCGGTCAACGGATCATGGGGACAGTCGATCATCGACCTCGAACCGTACGCCAAGCCCAAGGACAAGATCCGGCTTCGGTTCGACATCGGCAACGATGGTTGCACCGGCAACGTGGGCTGGTTCGTCGACGACGTGATGGTCTACAAGTGCCATTCGCCGCGACGGCATCGAGGACACAAGCACCACTAGATCTACGCTGAGCCGGGACGGATCCGGCATCGGACCTTGGGGCGCCCGTGAGGGCGCCCCTTTTTTTAGCTTCGGGGCTCAGATGACCCGCGGGTCACTTCGAACGTCGCCTGGTAGTCCCCCTGCTGGATGGTCTTGCCCGAGATGGGATAAGGGTCGAGGCGCTGGAGCTTCACTCCATAGTCGAGGTAGCACGGCTCGCTTTCTTGTTTCTTCGGTGTGGTATGGAGCTCGATCGTCTTTCTAGTCTCGGAGGTCTTCTGCAGCCAGACCTTCACCGTCGCGTCGCCTTCCCAGATGCACTGCTCGCCCTTGGGGCAGCGCGAGTCGGTCGACACCTCCTCGAACCCGATCTCGAGCGCCTCGGCTTCGATCCGCACGGATTCTCCGACCTTTAGCTGGAAGCTCTCCCCGAGCTCGACGCTCTTCGGCTCGGGGGAGCTCGCCATGCTTGCAGCCGACGCCAGCGTCGCCACGAGCACCGATACAGAACATCTCATCGGCCACCTCTTCTTTCTGCCGAGGCTATCCAGCCCCGTCAGGAATACCCGTTGCCAGAATCTTAGCTTCGAGCCCTCATTGGCGCCAGGACACGCCCGTCTTTTGGGCTACACGCGATCCCAAGCTGGATGCGCGGCGCGAGCGCGTTGCCCGGCACGAGATCCGTGATGAGGTAATGAATCTTGCCGGTTCGTCCGCAGCCGAAAGCGCGATGTACACGGGCACATCCGATGTGGTAATTCCCGTCCCGTTGAGTCAGGAGTCCGCCAACGATGTCCGGGGAAACACGTCGCGTCGACATCCGCCGGCTCACCTCCGCCGACCGAGAAACCGCGCTCGAAGTCATCAACGTGGCGGCCCGCTGGTACCGCGACTTCCTGCCGCCCGAGGACTACCACGAGCCCGAGATGACGGCCGAGGACTGGGACGTCGAAGCCCGGCGCTTGACGTGGTACGGGGCGTTCGAAGGCCTGGCGGGAGAGCTCGTCGGGGTGATGGACTCGAGCGCATCCGCGACGTGGCACTCTTGCGTCACGCTTACATCCTTCCCGGGCACCAGCGGCAGGGAGTCGGCTCGGAGCTTCTCACTCACCTGGAAGGAGAGCTCGCTCCCGGCACCCGGGTCATCGTCGGCACCTACCGTGAGAACTCCAAGGCTCGAGGTGCTCTCGAAAAGGCGGGCTATGGGGCTTCTCTCAATCCCGAAACGGTGCTCCGGACGTACTACTCCATTCCCGAGGACCGTCTGAGGGCTTCGGTCACGTACGAGAAAATCCTCCCGGATCGACGTGCCGGCTCCCCGTTGCGAAACCCGCCGCCGGCCGGTTAAACTACGTCCCCAGGCCTGCTTAGGGAGCTCGCGCCGGTGAAACCATTTCTTGCGTCGTCTGTCGTTCTCTTTCTGTCGATTGCATTCGTCGACGGGGCAGCCGCGACCGAGGCGACCGCCGTCCCGCCCGCGCGAACGGCCGCAACCGACGCCGAGTCGAACGCGGTCGTCGAGGACGTGTGCGTCCTCTGTCACAACGAGACGACTCTCCTGGGAAATCTCTCGCTCGAGGACTTTGACGTGACCGCGGCGGACGAGCACGCGGACATCGCCGAGAAAATGATCCGCAAGCTTCGCGCGGGGATGATGCCGCCTCCCGGCATCCCGAGACCGGACGAGGCGACGATGCAGGCCCTCGTCGAGACTCTCGAGGCGGTCGTCGATGCCGCCGCGACGCGCGATCCCAATCCCGGCATCCGGTCGTTTCAACGACTCAACCGCGCGGAGTACGAGCGCGCGATCGCGGAGCTTCTGTCGCTCGATGTCGACGCGGGGAGCTGGCTTCCGCTCGACCAGATGAGCTCCAATTTCGACAACATCGCCGACGCGCAGACCCTTTCGCCGACGCTGCTCGAGGCCTATCTCAACGCCGCGGGCGACATCAGCCGCATGGCCATCGGGGACCGCAGCGCGCCCTCCCTCGACAAGACCTACATCAACCCCATCTATCTGTCGCAGCACCCCTGGAACCACGTCGAAGGCACTCCCTACGGGACGCGGGGCGGCATGGCGGTGGAGCACGTCTTCCCCGCGGACGCCGAGTACGTCTTCGAGATGACGTTCGGCGGCGGGGAGAACTCGAGCCTCGAGGATATCGACGTTTCCATCGACGGCGAGCGGGTGGCTCTCCTTCATTACACGCAGACGGAAGGCGGCGCCGATGGCCGCGGCGGGGATCCGATCGGAACCGAGCCCATCGTCGTCGGGGCGGGACAGCACCAGGTTGCCGCCGCGTTCATCAAGAGGACCGACGGCCCCTATGAGGATCTCATCCGCCCCCACGACTGGTCTTTCGCGGGTGGCGGATCGGGCGGCCTCGGGATCACGACCCTCCCGCATTTGCAGAGTCTCGTCGTCCGCGGCCCGCTGAACACGACGGGTCTTTCCGACACGCCGAGCCGCAAGCGGGTCTTCACCTGCCGGCCCACGACGCCGGAAGAAGAGCGGCCCTGTGCCGAGTCGATCCTCGGACGGCTCGCGAGCGAAGCCTACCGCCGGCCGGTCACTCCCGGCGATCTCGAAGGTCTGATGGAGTTCTACGACACCGGTGTCGCCAAAGGCGGCTTCGAGATCGGCGTGAGGACGGCGCTCGAGGCGATCCTGGCGAGCCCGTACTTTGTGCTGCGGCTCGAGCGCGAGCCGAAACACGTCCGACCCGGTCAGGAGTTCCGGGTGACCGACATCGATTCTTGCGTCGCGACTCTCGTTTTTTCTCTGGGGAACGCCTCCGGACGAGGACCTCCTCGAGCTCGCGAGCGACGGCACGCTCGGAAAGCCCGGAGAGCTCGAACGGCAAACGAAGCGCATGCTTGCCGACCCTCGCGCCGAAGCTCTCGCCACGAGGTTCGGGGCTCAGTGGCTTCGGCTCCAGGATCTCTTCAAGGTTCATCCCGACCCGAACTTCTATCCGAACTTCGACGAGAACCTCGCCAACGCCATGCGGCGGGAGACGGAGCTCTTCTTCTACGACGTCGTCAAAGAAGACCGGAGCGTGCTCCGTCTGTTCGACGCCGACTACACCTTCGTCAACGAGCTTCTCGCTCGACACTATGGGATTCCCGGCGTTGCCGGCAGAGAGTTCCGACGGGTGAAATACCCTGACGACACCCGCAGAGGCATTCTCGGGCAGGGAAGCGTTCTGGTGCTCACGTCGCTCGCGAACCGGACCTCGCCCGTGCTCCGGGGCAAGTGGGTCATGGAAGTCTTGATGGGAACACCGCCGCCCCCTCCTCCTCCGGGCGTACCGCCACTGGACCAGACCGCGGGCGTCCAGAACGGCCGCATGCTCACGACCCGCGAGAGAATGGAGCTCCATCGCGCGAGCCCGACCTGCAATTCCTGTCATCGGTTCATGGATCCCATCGGCCTGTCGCTCGACAACTTCGACGTCACCGCGAAGTGGAGGGTGCGGGAGAACGGCGAGCCGCTCGATACCGAGGGCGAGTTCTATGATGGGACGGCGATCTCCGAGCGAGGCGGAGCTGGTCGATGCGCTCTTGAAGCGCCCCGAGCCGCTGGTGAGGACCTTCACGGAGAACCTCATGGCCTATGCCCTCGGCCGAAGGGTCGAGTACTACGATCAACCGACGATTCGGGCGATCACGAGAGCGGCCGAAGACAACGGTTACCGTATTTCGTCTTTCATCCTGGGAGTGGTGGGAAGCGACGCCTTTCAGATGAAACGGGAGGAGCCCGTCGCTACCGAGGACGCGGCGGCCCCTGGCAGCAACGACTAGACGACGAGTAGACAAGGAGACGCAGGAGATGTCGTTCATTACTGGAAAGCAGATTCCCCGCCGGACGTTTCTCCGCGGTCTCGGCGCCAGCGTGGCCCTGCCGTTTCTCGACGCGATGATACCCGCGGGAACGCGCGCGAGGGCGTCGGCCGATACCCGCCACTCGCTCGAGCGGACGCGACTCGTGTGCATCGAGGAAGTGCATGGCCTGCCCGGCTGCAACGAATGGGGCGCGGGCCAGCATCTGTTCGCGCCCGCGACCACCGGCGCCGATTTCGAGCTTCTCCCGGACAACGCCCTCGTCTCCTTGAAAGACTTTCAGGACTACCTGACGATCGTCAGTCACACCGACGTCCGCATGGCCGAGGCGCTCTCGCCGCCCGAGATCGGCGGGCGATCATTTCCGCTCGAGCGCGGTGTTCCTGACGCAGTCGCATCCCAAGCAGACTCAGGGCTCCGACATCCACGCGGGAACGTCGCTCGATCAGATATACGCCCGGCGCTACGGCCAGGATACGCCGATGCCCTCGATGCAGTTCTGTATCGAACAGCTCGATCAGGCGGGCGGTTGTACCTATAACTACTCCTGCGTCTACACCGACTCGATCAGTTGGGCATCTCCGACCGAGCCCCTTCCGATGATCCGGGATCCGCGGGTCGCCTTCGACATGTTGTTCGGCGCGGGGGGAACGCCCGAAGAGCGCGCCGAGCGCCGTGAGACTCGCCGGAGCATCCTCGACTGGATAGCGCGCGACGTGAAGGGCGTTCGGAGCGAGCTCGGTCCGATCGATCAACGCCGACTCGATCAGTATCTCGACAACGTCCGGGAAATCGAGCGCCGGATCCAGAGGGTCGAGGCGCAGAACGCGAACGCGAGCGAGGGCGGAGGAAAGACCCGCACGCTACCGGACGCCCCGCCGGGAGTCCCCGATTCCTTTTCCGAGCACGTCAAGCTGATGTACGACCTCCAGGTGCTCGCTCTCGAGACCAACATGACGCGGGTCCTGTCGTTCAAGCTCGGCCGCGACTCCCAGAACCGCGTCTTTCCGGAAAGCGGCTCGGACAAGCCCTTTCATCCGGCCTCGCATCACGGGAACAATCCCGAAAAGATCATGGACTTCAACAAGATCTGCCGTTACCGGATGAGCATGCTGCCGTATTTCCTGGAGAAGCTGAAGAGCACGATGGAAGGGGACGCCTCGCTTCTCGACAAGACGATGATCATCTGGGGCTCTCCGATGGCGGACGCCAACATCCACAATCACCGCCGCTGTCCCCTCGCTCTTCTGGGACACGCCAACGGGAGTCTCACTGGCAATCTGCACCTCCAGGCTCCGGACGGGACGCCGATGGCGAACGTCATGCTGACTCTGCTTCACGAGCTCGGTGTCGACGAGCTCGTGAGCTTCGGTGACAGTACCGGCACCTTCGCTCTCTCGGGGGCCGTGACCTGAAGCGGGAGGAGGGCATGAGAGGGAACCTGCGCGTCGTCCTTCTGGGAGCGTCGTGTCTGTGCCTGTTCGCGGCGGCAGCGCCCTCGGGCTCGCCGGTGGCGGATGCCGCCCGGCGGGACGATCGAGACACGGTGCGAACCCTGCTCCGCCAGGGGGCAGACGTGAACGCGCCTCTCGGAGACGGGATGTCCGCGCTTCACTGGGCGGCGGAGCGCGGCGACGTGGAATTGGCGAAGATGCTCGTCACCGCCGGCGCGAACGTGAAAGCGGTGACCCGGATCGGCCACTACACGCCGCTCCACGTGGCGGCGAAGAGCGGGAGCGCGGCGGTGGTGGCGCTGCTGCTCGAAGCGGGCGCGGACGTCGACGCACGCACGACGACGGGCGGAACGACGCCGCTGCATCTCGCCGCCGCCGCGGGAAACGTGGAGGTTTTGACGGCTCTCCTCGACCAAGGCGCTGACGTGAACGCCCGGGAGGCCGCGTGGGGACAGACTCCCCTGATTTTCGCGGCGGCCGAAAACCGCGCGGCCGCCATACGCCTGCTGCTGGCGCGGGGCGCCGACCCCGGCATCACCACCGAGGTGGTGGACCTCAAAGCGGAGGCCAAGCTCGCGCGGGCGGCGAAGAAACTGGAGCGCCGAGTCCTCGCTTCGTTCCGCACCGCGAAGAAGGGAAACGGAAACGGAAACGGCGAAGAGCCGCCGACGGCGACGGAGCTCCAGGCCGCCATCGTCGCCTCACGCGAGCTCTATCTGTCGGGTGAAGTGCCGGAAGACATCGCCAACGACGCGAAGGACGAGAAAGACGAGTTCATCCCGAAGGAGGACATCGATACCAAGGGAGGACTGACCGCGCTTCTTCACGCGGTGCGACAGGGTTACGTCGAAGCGGCGATGGCGCTCCTGGACGGCGGAGCGGACATCAACCAGGTGAGCGCGGGTGACGGAACGAGCCCTCTCTTGATGGCCGCGATCAACGCGCAGTTCGATCTCGCTCTGCGGCTGCTCGAGCGCGGTGCGGACCCGAACCTCGCCTCGACGCTGAACGGGGTGACGCCGCTCTGGGCGGCGGTGAACGCGGAGTGGCAACCGAGAACGCGCTATCCCCAGCCGCAGGAGCAGGAGCTCCAGAAAGCCACCTACCTCGACGTGATGGCGGCGCTCCTGAAGGCGGGGGCCGATCCGAACGTGCGTCTGACCGAGCATCCCTGGTACATGGTCTATACCGGCTGCGGAAACCGAAACTGTGGGCTCGAGGACACGGAAGGGTCGACGGCGTTCTGGCGCTCCGCCTATGCGACCGACGTCGCCGCCATGCGGCTCCTAGTGAGCTACGGCGCCGATCCCGACATTCCCACCAAGGCTCCACCCCCGCGTCCACCGAGGTCCGGGACGCCCCTCGACACCGCCGAAGCGGGAGAAGCTCAACCCGTCCAGCCCGCCGGGCCGGGACTCTGGCCTGCCACCGACGCGGCTTCGGTCGAGCCGGATCCTTCCGGACTGCCGCCGGTCAAGGCGGGTGGCCCCGGCGTCTACCCGATCCATGCGGCCTCGGGTGTGGGCTACGGCGAGGGGTTCGCGGGCAATGCCCACCGCCACGCGCCGGGAGCATGGCTCGCGGCGGTGAAATTCCTCGTGGAGGAGCTCGGTGCCGACGTGAACGCGAGAGACTACAACGGCTACAACGCGCTCCACCACGCCGCCGCCCGCGGCGACAACGAGTTGATCCTCTACCTGGTGGGGAAGGGCTGCGACGTGACGGCGGTGAGCCGCTCCGGGCAGACGACGGCGGACATGGCGAACGGGCCCGTCCAGCGCGTCTCGCCGTTCCCAGATACGGTAGAACTTCTCGAGAGCCTGGGCTCGAAGAACAACCACAAGTGCGTGTCGTGTTGAGGGCGCGCCGCATCGTCGGGATCGCGATTAGCAGTCTCTTTGCTGCCGGGCCTTTCGTCCCCGTTCACGCCCAGGAGGCTCCGTCGAAGCCGAAGGCGCCGCCCTGGGTCCAGCTGACCGTCGTCGAGGTCGCTCCCTCCATGGTCGACGAATTCCTCGCTGTGCAGCACGAGCTCTCCGAGCGCGCGAAAAAGGCCAAGACGCCGTGGCGCACGGTGAGCCGCACCGAGGTCTTCGGCGACACCTATCGCTTCCTCATCGCGAGCCCGCTCGAGAGGCTCGCGCTATTCGACCAAAAAACCGACCCCGACCCCGCGTTCCAGGCGCTCGTGAGACGGGTCGAAAAGTGCGTCACCAGCCGGCATAGCTACGCGATTCGCACGCTCGGCGACATCGCGAACCCACTCCCGGTGGATCAGGCGGAAGATCTGTTCGTCGTCAATCTCGTTCATGTGTTTCCGGGACGCGAGCAGGACTACTTGAACGTGATGGCGCAGGACGTCCTACCGCATTTCAACGAAGCGGGAGGACACTACGTGAGCGGCTCGGTAGCACTCGGCGGTGAGAGCGGCTTCATCCACCTGTTCTACGTGAAGGACTTTGCCGAGCTCGACAAAGGTTCACCGGTGATGAGAGCGCTCGGTCCGGCAGGCGCACAGGCGGTCACGGCGAAGCTCGCGGGCGTCGTTGCCAGCAGCGAGCTGTGGCTCGCCCGCGTCCTTCCCGAGGTGAGCTACCGGCCTTCCCCGAGCTCCACGGACGAACCCCGGCGCTAGGCTCGGCCCGTCCGTTTCGGATTCTTCCCGTGACCCAGTCATAGCGCGTGTCTTCGTCGATCACCGGACCGCTCGGCCGTTGGCCGACCCCGGCGCCTCCGTCGACGGTGAGAGTCGCGCCCGTGATGTAGCTTGCCGCGTCCGACGCGAGGAAGAGCACGAGATGGACCACTTCCTCCGGCTCGCCCGGTCGCGCGAGCGGGAGCGTAGGGATGCGGGCGCCGAGCGCCGCTGCCATGCCGCTGGGAAGAGGCTTCGGCTGGGTATCGATGAGTCCCGGGCTCACGGTATTGACGAGAATATCGTAGGGAGCGAGCTCCACCGCCGCGACCCGCGAAAAACTCTCCGTAGCCGCGCGGCTCGAAGCATAGGCGGCAGTTCCCGGAGCGCCTCGTTGGCTCACCCCGGAGGAGAAATTGATGATGCGGCCACCGCGTTGCCGCGGGATCATCGCCCGCGCCGCGACCTGCGTCATCAAGAACGTGCCCCGACAATTGACGGCGTACACGGCATCCCAGACCTCGACGCGCTCTTCGAGGAAAGCGGTGTGTGGCGCCACCGCGGCGTTGTTGACGCAGATGTCGAGCCTTCCAAAATTCTGGAGTGCCGCATCGACGACGGAGATCGCACCTTCCGGAGTGCTTATGTCCGCGACGACGGGAACGACCCCGTTGGGGCAGGCCCGGCAGGTCTCCATCAGGCCCTCCTCGACGCGGTCGGTGGCTATCACCCGGGCTCCGGTATCGAAGAAAGCATGAACGAGAGCGCGGCCCACGCCACGAGCCGCGCCGGTGACGACCACCACCTGGTCGCTGAAATCGAATTTGACTCGTGAAGGGGTGTTGCTTGGACTTGCGGTCACCATCATTAGGCTCCTCGCGGCATGCTACCACCGTCCATGAGGAGCGCGGCTCGGCTCGACTCGACTCGCCTTGGTCTCCGCTCGACGGCTGTGCTACGCTCGGACGCCCATGACAGACTCCGTTTCCCCTGAAGACGAAGACGAGAGCGAGAACGAAGACTTCGCTCGCATGCTGGAGGAGTCTCTCCAGGCAAAGTCCTTTCATGAGGGCGATGAGGTCACGGGGAAGATCGTGGCGCTCGGAGCCGACGTCGCCTTCGTCGACGTCGGGGGAAAGGGCGAGGCCACGATCGAGATCGCGGAGCTGACCGAGCCCGACGGGAGCTTGCACGTCGAGGTTGGCGATACCGTCAAAGCCATCGTCGTCTCGACCGCCGGGGGGCTGAAGCTCTCGCACAAGCTGGCGCGGCATGCGGCCACCCGTGAGGCCTTGAGGGATGCGTTCGAGTCCGGTCTCCCCGTCGAAGGGCGGGTGGAGGCCTCGATCAAGGGCGGCTACGAGATCCGGTTCTCGGGCCAGCGCGCCTTCTGCCCGATTTCCCAAATCGAGACCGGCTACACCGAAGATCCCGCGGTGCACCTCGGCAAGGTCTACGCTTTTCGCATCATCGAGTACAGGAACGAGGGGAAGAACATCGTCGTCTCCCGGCGCGCTCTGCTCGAAGAGGAGGAAAGAGCGCAGGCAGAGGAAGTCCGAAAGCTCATCGTTCCCGAGGCCGTCCTTCCTGGACGGGTGGCGTCGGTGCGCGACTACGGGGCGTTCGTGGATCTCGGCGGCGGAATCCAGGGACTCCTGCACGTCTCCGAAATGGGCTGGTCCCGGGTGACGGATCCTTCCACCGTGGTCCAGCCCGGGGACGAGATCACCGTCAAAGTGCTTCACGTCGACGAGGAGAAGGGAAAGATCTCGTTGGGCCTGAAGCAGCTCCAGACCGATCCCTGGACCGCCGTACAGAGCACCTATGAAGTGGGTCAAGTGCGGATGGGTCGTCTCACCCGCATCGCGGACTTCGGTGCTTTCATCGAGCTCGAGCCGGGCATCGAGGCCCTCGCGCACGTATCGACGTTTCCGCCTACCGGCAAATCGGACGGTTGGAAGGCGCTCGTGCCCAAAGGCGAATCGGTGGCCGTCGAGATCCTGAGCGTCGATGTCGAGCGGAAACGGATGGGCGTAGCGGTCCTCGACGAAGGCTCCCCGAGAGCCGAGGGCGCCGCCGAGCGCCGGACCGAGATCGCGCCTGGGGCTCGCCTCGTTGGCAAGGTCGAGCGCCACGAGACCTATGGAGTCTTCGTCTTTCTCAAGCCGGGAGCGACGGGCCTCATCCCGCTCGAAGAGACCGGAGTCGAGAGGGACGGCGACCTGAGAAAGACCTTTCCCGTGGGAGGCGACGTGGAGGTCCTCGTTCTCGACGTCGATCCCACGGGCCGCCGAATCCGTTTGAGCCGCAAAGCCGTTCTTGAAGCGAAAGAAAAACAGGAAGCCCGCGACTACGCCATGCGCGAGGACGAAGGCCAAGGCGGCCGATTCGGCTCGATGGCCGACACCCTCCGCAAAGCCATGGAAAAAACCAGGGACAGTCACTAATTTCCCAAAATTAGGGACAGTCCCTAATTTTCTATCTAGGTGAGGTTCGAGCCGCTGGATCTCGTCTCCTCTGACGAGCGAGTACGCCGGGTACTCGCGGAGGAGGTCCCAATGGCCCGAGTCGCGCGTGTCGTGGTCGCCGGGTTGGCGTACCACGTCACTCATCGTGGAAACCGCCGGCAAAACGTCTTTCTGGAGCCCGGGGACCGACAGGTCTACAAGAGTTGGCTCCGTACGTACAGCAGGCGGTATCGCCTCGAAATTTGGTCATACTGCCTGATGACCAATCATGTGCACCTCGTGGTGGTCCCAAAAACGAGCCACGCGCTGGCGCTCGCGATGGGTTGCACTCAGGGGCGTTTTGCGCAGTGGCAGAATCAACGGAATCAATGGTCCGGACATCTTTGGGCTAACCGATACTATTCGACGCCGCTCGACGAACAGCACCTGTGGGCGGCCGTCCGCTATGTCGAGCTGAACCCGGTCCGCGCCGGTCTCGTCGAACGGGCCGAGCTCTATGAGTGGTCGAGCGCTCGTTGTCACGCGACGGCGGAGGACGATCCACTCCTTTCTCCCGAACGCCCCTTTCCCGGCGACGTGCGAGATTGGTCGAGCTGGCTCGCAGCGGATCCCGATCCAGAGATGGTCGACGCGGTCCGCAGAAACACGTCGACTGGCCGGCCCACGGGCTCCGACGCATTTGTCGCCAGGCTCGAGTCCGAGCTCGATAGAACGCTGACCGCCCGGAGAGTTGGTCGCCCCAAGAAATAGGTGCCTGTCCCTAATTTTTCTCGTTTGGTATCATGCCTTTACGTTGAAGCGGACTATTTCGTTGCCGGGTGTCTATCTGCTCCTCGTCTTCCTCTTGTCGGGTCTCGCCTACTTTTTCGCTTATCAACACAATCCGTCGCTTCACTTCGGAATCGGGCGGTGGGATCGCTCCTGGCTCGAGGACCAAGACCAGTTCTACCCCCCTTTGCGGATGGAAGGTCCGCTGCGCGAACCGGACGGCTCGGTTCGGGTGCAGGATTTCGTAGCGCGACTGACTCGAAGGGACGCTTCGTTTCGGCTTCCGTACCACGCTCTGCGATCTCCGATCGGAATCCGGGTCCGCTGCCATCGCTTCGGCCTCGAAGGGACCGTAGCGCTAGAAGTGAACGGTCATCCCATCGAGGAGTTCGTCTTCACGAAGACCTCCTATCCCTGGGGAGGGATTCGGTCGGTGATTCCGCAGGACGTGGCTGAAGAGGTGCCGCTCAGAATCCGACTCGTCACCACGGGCGGGGACGTTCCCCCGAGCCGTCTTCCGCGAGACCTGGGAGTGGGAGTCGACTGGATCGAGCTGACGCCGCTGTCGGAGGGCGTGTTGCTGCTCCCTACGGCCGCCGAGTGGATCCGGCTGTATCTGCTCCTGGTCTCGTTCCTCCTGTTCCTCCGGTTTCTCGCGACGCCGCGGTTTCTCGCCCCGATTCTTCTTCTCGCGCTCGCCGGCACCGTTGTGTTGTCCCAGGCAGCTTACCCACTGTTGACGTCTCGAATGCTGGAGCTCGCGTGGCTGGCCCCGCCCGCCTTGATATTTCTTCTATGGGTGGCGGAGCTCGCCGACGGAGCGTTCACGCCGGTAAGGCCCTTCACCCGCGCGGAAGCTGCGGGCTGAGCCACGTGCGCTCGAGACGTCCGTAGGTCGCGAGAACGTAGAGAATCAAGAAGACGAAGAGCGCCGCGACAGCGTGAGAGCGGTCGAGACCGACCGCCTGCACCTTCGCGGCATAGCCGCTCATCGCCGGAAACATGCCAATGTTCGCCGGAGAAGCGCACAGGAACAGCGTGCTCGCGGCCACGTACCACCAGGTGGTGAAGTGCCGCCAGTAGACGGCGCAGGCGGCGATCGGAATCGCTAGGTATTGGTCCGCATTCGCGCTCGAGAAAACCACCATGGCAACGAGATAGACGAGGCACTGGTCCAGGTGCCGCTCCCTGCGTACGACGAAACCCATCCACATCATGGCCGCGAGCCAAACGAACTTGAATCCGGAGAACACCGGCACCCATGAGAAGAGCATCTCGATGGCTTTCAGCGGTACTGCAGTATCGACGAGCCGGGGGAAGAAGGCATCGAGGTGAAACGACTGGTAGTGCAGCACGTGCTCGATGACACCTTCGAGGCCGCGCTCGCCTCCGATGAAGGGAAGAAAGCTCGCGCCAAAGAGGGCGAAGGGGAGAAGGGCCAGCAATCGCTCGTGCCGAGCCGTATGCGGGCGGAAGAACCACCAGAGCGGAAGAAACACGAAGATGTGCTTGAAGGCGAGCGAGAGCCCCAGCAGCGTCATGGCGACCGCCGTCCTCGTGCTGCTGGGTCGTGGCTCTCGGTCGAGGATGGAACAGGAAACGAGCGCGAGCAAGATCGCGACGTTTCCGAACTGGCTGTGAAATCCAGTGATGAGCCATGACACCGGATTCAAAAGGAAGAGGGCGCCGGCGGTGAAGGAATAGCGGCGCGCCAACAAGTACGCGATCGCAACGTCCACCGCGGACAAAAGCAGCGCAATCAGCTGGTGGAAACCCTCGACCGAAGTGCTTCCGAGCAAATGCGTTTGCGCGTAGCTCACTCCCGCACAAACGTAGCTCCAGAGAGGGCCGTAGGGGTTTCGGTACGTCTCCGCGTAGACGTTCTTGCCGCCGAGCACCAGCTCGGCGAAAAGGCGCCAGGACTCCAGGTCGAAGTTGTGTCCCAGACCGGCGAGGAAGACTTTGATCGCGGTCGAGACAACCGCCAGGAACATGAATGTGGCGAGGGATTTCCGGGACGTCAAGGAGGCTTCCGTCATCGCTCAAACCATGCTTTCGAGGCGCGTCAGGCGGAGAACGGGCTCGCCGGCCTCACGGGATTCCGCGAGGTCGACTTCGAGCTCCGCCACCCAGTCGTTCAGTCCCTCGGGGTCCACGAGCATTTGCTGTACGCGCCAGGTGGAGCCGTCGTCCGCCGGCGCGACGTAGGTGTGGCGCAGGTTTCGCGCTTCGGGGTCGAGGCGGAGCGTCGCGTGCTCGACGAGATAGGCCTCGCGAGCGAGGCGCAGGCGCTCCGTTGTCCACGTCTCTCCCGCACCGTCGACCACGTTGCCGATGACGTCGAGCGCGACCGCGTCGTCTCCGATTGACCACGCCCGTAGGAAAGCGAAGACGCGCGTTCGAATGGCGGCGGTAAAGCTCTTCACGTCGCGGGTGATGTCGGGAGCCTCCACCGGCCGCGGAGGACGAAGCTCCGTGCCCGGCGATCCCAAGGGCCGGTAGCCGGGGTCGCGCATTTTTTCCCACTCTTCGAGGAGGCTCGAGTCGACCTGGCGGAGCATGTCGCGGAGATAGATCTCCATCTCGACGACGTCGTCGGTCTTCACTCCATCGGGGACGGTTTGACGAAGGACCTTGTAGACGCTGCTGAGATGGCGCAGCAGGAGTCCCTCCGCCCGCTCGAGGTCATACTCCTGCACGTAGTCGGAGAACGAGAGGAAACCCTCGAACATCTCGCGCGCGATCGACTTCGGCCGGATGTTCTCCTCTCCCACCCATGGGTGTCGGTCGGCAAAAGCGTTGAACGTCGAATAGACGAACTCGCGCAGGGGCTTGGGGTATTCGAGCTTCTCGAGCTCCTCCATGCGCTGGTCGTAATCGAGACCCGCGGCCTTCATCTCCGCGACCGCCTTCCCCTTCAAACGATCGAGCTGCCGGCGCAGGATGAGCTCCGGGTTCTCGAGGATGCTTTCCACCAGCGTGAGCAGGTCGAGCGCGTAGCTCTCCGAGTCCGCTTCGAGCAGAGGAACGGTCTCGAGGAGATAGAGCGAGAGCGCCTGGTCCATCGAGAAGTCTTCCTGGAGCTCGACGTTCACGCGGAGTCTCGAGCCCTCCGCCGTTCTCGGAACGATCTCGATGATGCCGCGAGCGACGAGCGAACGGAAGCAGCTGCCATCCTCGCCGGAAGTGCGCCCTCTTCGAGCGGTCCGGCTCGTGGCTTTCCCGGATGAGCCGCTGCATCGCGCGGCATCCATCGCCCCTGCGGGAAAAGACGTTGAGGAGCATCCCATGCGAGACATCGAATCGCGAGGCGAGCCGCTCGGGAGAAGCACCGATGAGCCGCTCGAACGTCTGCCGGTCCCAGTTGGCGAAGTTGTGCTCTGGAGGCTTTCGCTTGACGATCTTCTTGCCTTCCTTCGCCTTTTCCGCCAGCCGCAGGTTCTCGACCACGTACTCCGGGGCCTGGGCGACGACGAAGCCGCGATCGTCGAACCCTTTCCGGCCGGCGCGACCGGCGATCTGGTGGAAGTCGCGGGCGGAGAGGACCGCCGTCTTCTGCCCGTCGAACTTGCAGAGCCGGGAGAAGAGCACGGTGCGGATGGGGACGTTGATGCCCACGCCCAGGGTGTCGGTGCCGCAAATGACTTTGAGCAGACCGCTCTGGGCGAGCTGCTCCATCAGCACCCGGTATTTCGGGAGGAGACCGGCATGGTGCACTCCGATGCCGTGCCGAAGCCATTTCCGGACCGTGGGTCCGTAGGGGCTGGTGAAGCGGAAGTCGGCAATCGCTTCCGCCACTCGATTCTTCTCATCGCGGGTCGCGAGCTTGAGGCTGGTGAAGCTCTGCGCGCTGTCCGCGGCGTCTTTCTGAGTGAAGTGGACGACGTAGACGGGCGCTTTGCCTTCGTCGGCGAGCTTCTCCACCGCCTGCGCCAGTGGGATCTCGGAATAGGCATACTCGAGCGGCACCGGACGGACGATGGACTTCACCGTCGCGGTAGGCCGGCCGTTTCGGCGGGTGAGCTCCTGCTCGAAGAACGTGACGTCGCCCAGCGTCGCCGACATCAGGAGGAAGCGCGCCTGAGGCAGAGTGAGAAGCGGCACCTGCCAGGCGACGCCGCGGTCGCGGTCGGCGTACCAGTGGAACTCGTCCATCACCACCGCGTCCACGGCCGCGTCCTCCCCTTCGCGGAGCGCGATGTTGGCGAGCACCTCCGCGGTGCAGCACAGGACGGGGGCGTCGCGGTTCACGGTCGCGTCTCCCGTCGACAAACCGACGTTCTCCGGGCCGAGCTCACGGCAGAGCGCCATCCATTTCTCGTTGACGAGCGCCTTGATGGGGCAGGTGTAGACGGAGCGGTCTCCCCGCGCGAGCGAGGCGAAGTGGAGGGCGGAGGCGACGAGAGATTTCCCCGAGCCGGTCGGAGTATTCAGGATGACGTTCCTGCCCTGGAAGAGCTCGAGAACCGCCTCCTCTTGCGCGGGATAGAGCACGAGGTCTCGGCTCGCCACATAGTCGAGGAAGCGTCCGAGAAGCTCGTCGGCCGAGGCCTCGCCCCGCGGGCAGGAAATCGTAGAGAGAGGCGGCCATGGTGCCGGTATTGTGGGCCAGTTCCGCGGATCGTGCCATGGCGACGTAACCGCATCCGCGGGACTCCCGCCTTTCTGGCGCCGTCTCCCGATTCGCGCTAGCCTTCGAGGCATGGACGATCAAGACAGGAAACGCTATCTCGACATTCTGCGGGAAACTCCCGCCAAGCTGAAGGCCGCGACGAAAGGCGTTCCGAAGGCCGTTCTCACCTGGTCTCCGGCCCCAGGCAAGTGGTCGATACTCGAGATCGTGTGCCACATGCGGGACATGGAGCGAGACGCCTATCTCGCTCGCTACCTGCGCATCCTGGCGGAGGACAACCCGACGCTCGCCGACATCGACGGCGACCGGTACTCGCTCGAGAAGGACTACCGCGCCCAAAAATTGAGCGAAGCGCTGCGAGACTGGTCGCGGCTGCGGCGCGAGTGTCTGAAGGTGTTGTCGAAGGCGAAGCGCGGGGATTGGGATCGCGCTGGCGTCCACGAGACCGCGGGTCCCCTCACCCTCTCCGACCTTCTGAAACGGCAAGCCATCGGCAACGACGAAGCGCACCTCGGCCAGATCGAGTCCATCAAACGACGCCACGAGACCCTCGCCCGAATCGGTTCGGC
The DNA here is from genome assembly GCA_963815675.1 of uncultured Acidobacteriota bacterium. Lineage (GTDB taxonomy): Bacteria > Acidobacteriota > Vicinamibacteria > Marinacidobacterales > SMYC01 > CAWFHP01. Next base: position 81,552 of record CAWFHP010000013.1, read on the forward strand.
CCCGGCACGGTTGTCGAAAGCGCTCAAGTCGTTCTCGCCCGACGCGCTTCGACGCCAACCCCAGCCGGGGAAGTGGTCGCCGATCGAGATCGCCTGCCATCTGCGCGACGTAGACCAGCTCTTCACCGAGAGGGTGACGAAGGCGGCCTTCTCCGATCGTCCCGCCTTCTGGATGATGGACAACGACGTCATCGCCGACAAGCTCTGCTATCGCGACGCGGACCCCAGGTCTGTTCTCAAAGAGCACCGGCGTCGACGCGAGGACCTCGCGTCGCTCCTGCGGTCGCTACCGCACGGAGCCTGGCAGCGCACGGGACTACATCCCAAGAGGGGAGAGGTCACCATCGAGCAGCTCGCCAAGGTCATCGCCGACCACGACGACGAGCACATCGCCCAGATCGAAGCCCTGCCGAAGTAGTAGCCTGCCCGAGTCATTCGAAAATCACGGGGGCAGCGTGGCCTCGGCCGCCCGGCAGGAGGCTCCCACGCAGACGGCCAGGGCGCGCAACTGCGACGACAGCGCAGCCGCGAGAATCCTTCGCGGCGGCGCCGCCCAGGTTGTCCAGCTCGTAGGGATCGACCGAGAGGTCGTACATCTCGCGGACACCCGTCCAGTACTCGACGTACTTGTAGCGCAGGGTTCGCAGTCCCACGAAGATCGGCCTCGTCATCCCCGTCGAGGGAGCGATGAGACCTTCGTCGGAATACTGCTCGAGGAGAAACGCCTGTCGCCAGGTCGAGGGTGGAGGACGCTCCCCCTTGAGGAATGGAACGAGCGATCGTCCTTCGACGAAATACGGTACGGCGACTCCCGCGAGCTCCGCGAGCGTGGGAGCGAGGTCGACGTTTCCCGTCAGATAGCCGCTGAGCTCCGTGTCGGCCGCGACTCCGGGACCGCGAACGATGAGAGGAACCCGTAAGTCTTCTTCGTACGGCGTCGCTTTCTGCGGCCGCAAGCGGTGCTGGCCCATGTGGAAGCCGTTGTCCGACGTCACGAAGATGTAGGTGTTACCGAGTCGTCCGGTCTCGGTGAGCAAGTCCACGAGCCGGGCGATCATCTCGTCGACGGCCTGCAATGAGCGAAGCCTCTGGCGGTAGAGCTCGTCGGTGTCCTCGATCTCCGACGAGGAGAGCGGTGAGCGGGGAGCCGGTTTGTCGCTCACGTCGGCTTCGTTGAACGAAGGCGTTCTCGGGACGCGAGCGTTGGGAAACATGCGCCGGTGCCGTTGCGCGGGCGGCGCTGGGTAATGCGGTGCATAGGTTGCGATGTAGAGAAAGAAGGGCGTTCCGGCGTCGCGCCTCAAGAGGTCCACGGCCTTTCGCGCGAGGACGTCGGTCAAATAGTCCGCCTCGCTCCCGCCGTAGGAGACGATGCGGCCGTTCTCGTTCATCCGATAGTCGAGCTCCTGATAGGGATTGCCCGCGACCGGGCTGTGCCATTCGCTCCAGCCCGGCGGACGGTAGGACCGGTCGTCGAGGGGATAGCCGTTCAAGTACTTCCCGAGAAGGATGGTACGGTAGCCCGCGGAATGGAGCCAGGTGGCGAGCGTCGAGTCCTCGTGTCCGAGCCGGTGAAACTTTTCGAACCCTCCCGTGGGCTCCTCGGTCGAGAAAATCTCGTGGGAGTGCGTGTACTGCCCGCGAAGCAGGGTGGCGCGCGACGGAGCGCAGAGAGAGTCGGTGACGAAGAAGTCGGCAAAAGTGAGCCCCTGCTGCGCGACTCGACGGAGGTTGGGCATGTACTCTACTGAGCCCAGGTTCTCGTCGAGGTCGTCGGTATTGATGAGAACGAGGTTCGGACGCCGCGTCTCCTGCGCTCCGAGGGGAACGGCCGCGAGAAGAAGAATACAAAGGGTCGTGCGCGTCATCGAACGTCCGTCCCACCAGATTACGATCAAGAGCGCGAACATGATAGGGAAGGGTGGCGGAGCGATCCTGAGGCCCATCCCATGCTCGCAAATCGGTATACACTTCGGCGTTCCGGTCGCGTGCCGGTCGTTCCGCCAGGGGGAATTCCATGAGACGGTCTCGCTCTTCGTACCGCGCACTCCTACTCGTATGTCTCTGCTACTGCCCCTGGGCAATGGCGCAGCCGGTGACGACGTCGGAGCTGGAGAATGCCGCTTCCGACAACTCCTCCTGGCTCACCTACGGCCGCGACTACTATGGCCAGCGCTTCGTTCGTCTGGAACAGATCACGCCGGAAAACGTCGCGCGTCTTCGCTCGGCGTGGGTATTCGCGACCGGCGGCGACAACCGCGGTCTCCAGGCGACGCCGCTGCTTCATCACGGAGTCCTGTATCTCTCGGCGGATCAATCGCGCGTCTTCGCCATCGATGCGCGCACCGGCAAGAAGAAATGGTCGTACGACCCCAAGATCGGAAACGACGTCGAGCGCGTGTACTGCTGTGGGTCCAACAATCGCGGGGTGGCGCTCTGGGGTGATCTCGTGTTCGTGGGGACCATGGACGCTCGGATGGTCGCTCTCGACAAGCAGACCGGTGTCGTCCGATGGGAGACCCCGGTCATCGACTGGCGGCAAGGCTACAGCATCACCGGTGCGCCTCTCGTAGTGAAGGACATGGTGCTGACCGGAGTCGCCGGCGGCGAGTTCGGGATCCGCGGGTTCGTCAAGGCGTTCGACGCTCGGACGGGCGCCCTTCGATGGACGGCCTATGCCATTCCCGGTCCTGGTGAGCCGGGAAACGACACCTGGCCCGGAGAGACCTGGAGGAACGGAGGCGGACCCACCTGGACGACGGGTGTTTATGATCCGAATCTCGACCTCGTCTATTGGAACACCGGCAACGCCGCACCCTGGAATTGCCAGGTGCGCGCCGGGGACAACAAGTGGACGGCTTCGACCCTCGCGCTCGACGCCGACAGCGGCAAGATCGCGTGGGGCTATCAGTACACCCCCCACGATTGCTGGGATTACGACGCCGTGAGCACCCCCGTCCTCGCCGACGTCGTTCTCGGCGATCGCGGGCTGGTCAAGGCGCTCTTCCATCACGACAAGAACGGGTTCTTTTATGCACTCGACCGGACGAACGGAAAGTTCATCTACGGCGAAGCCATCGTGCCCGGAATCAACTGGGCGTTCGGTCTCGATCCCGCGACCGGCCGTCCCAACGTCAACCCGGACATGGTCGCGGTCTCGGGCGGTCCCGAGGTCGGCCCCGTCATCCCCAGTCTCGAGGGTGCTATCGATTGGCAGCCTCTCGCCTTCAATCCCGACCTCGGCGTTCTCTACTTCATGTCCAACCAGTGGGCGATGGGGTTCAAGTTCTGGGACGAGGAGAAGTTCGTTCCGCCGTCGAGCGGCGAGTGGTATCTCGGCGCGGACTATCAGCAGTACCTAACGAGCGACCACCCGGGTAACTTCGTTGCCTTCGACGTCGTCCACCGCAAGGTCCTCTGGCGTGCGGTGAGCCCCGCGCCCTTCTGGGCGGGAGCGGTCGCCACCTCGACCGGTCTCGTCTTCACGGGAGACATGCGCGGCTATTTCATGGCGCTCGACGCTCGCTCGGGAGCGGTCCTCTGGCGGTTCCAGACCGGCTCGGGCATCATCGGAAGCCCCATCACCTACGAGCTCGACGGGACGCAGTACGTCGCCGTTCCCTCCGGCGGTATCGGCGGCGACATGAGCTTCTACTACAAGGAGCCGAAAGCCGGAAATCTCTTCGTGTTCGCGCTCGACGGCGGCACACCCGCGCCCCCGCCCACCGGCACGAATCTCACGACGCGGGTGGGAGGTCTTCCGAGAGTGGGCGAGCCAGGTAGCACTCTTGGCGGTCGTGTCCTGCCGGGGTACGGATTTCCGCCCACGGAAGGCACGGCGCCAATCCATGGTGAAGCGCCTCCTCAGCCGACGTCGGCGAGCGAAGCCACGCCGAACGCGCCCGCCGGAGACGTCGCCGCCGCGCTCGCGAGGGGCGAGCGGCTCTATCGAGGCCGCTGCGTCGGCTGCCACCAGGCCGGAGGGGCGAGTGGACCGAATCTGTTCCGGACCGCTTTGAGTGAGGAGCGATTCCTCGACGCGGTGGCGAAAGGGCGGGAGGGCACCCTCATGCCCTCGTTCGAGTCGCTCCTCACGGCGGACGAGATCCGGGACATCTACTCTTTCGTGCTCTCGCGCGATCACCTCGATTGAGGTCGAGGCGCGCCCACGTCCATTCTCTTCTCGTCGCGTCTTCACCCGTCGGCGCGGGTTCGCTCGCGGAAGAACTCGATGACCCGGCGCTCGGCTCGTTTGGTGGGCCCTTCGGGGTCGTCGTCCCGTAGGTGCAGCGTGAGGACGGAGTGCGGCGAAAAGCCCGTTCCCGCCCGGGCGTGCTTCGGGTCGATTCTCAATCGCCTCGAACGCGTCGCCGAGCTCTCGCTTGTACGTGTCGAAGCGCTCGTCGGGCACGACGGGGTCGCGGTAGAAGCGCAGCCCGATCATCGAGAGGTTCTCTTTCGCGAACCGTCGGCGCGCGCAGTCCACCTCCTCGGCCGAAACGCCGATTCCGGCACGGCGGCGCGCGCTTCCGAACGGCAAGGGAAGGGAGGGCTGGGAGACGACGGGCGCCACCACCGCGGGCTCGGTCATCATGGCGAGAGCAAAGCCGCCGGTGAAGCACATTCCCACCGCTCCGACGCCGCGCCCGCCGCACTCGTGGTGCACTTTGCGTGCGAGCGCGCGCAGCCAATCCACTATGGGGCTCGATCGATCCGACGCCCAGGCGGAGAACTCGCGACGGATGCAGATCGCCTTGGCCATCTCCGCCAAAGCGTAGCCCGTCGAGACCGGCTTTCCCGGCGTCCCGAAGAGACTGGGAAGGTACACCGTCATGCCTGCCGCCGCGATGCGGTCGGCGAACCGGATGACGAGCGGATGCAGGCCCGGCATCTCGTGGATGACGATCACGCCCGGACCCTCGCCTCGGTGAAAGACGGTACGCGTCCACCGTCCATCATCGAGCTCGAATCTTTTATAGCCATCGAGATCGTTCATGAGGGGCACTGCTCCGCGAGCAAACAGGCGAGGGCCTCGCTCGGGTCGTGGCAGCGTCCGGGATGAGGGGAGGATGTCTGGATAATCCCCGAGCGCGGCTGGACGAGCCAGTGGAATCGCTCCGAGGGAGGCAGAAAACCTATCGGGCCGGAAGCCTCGCCACCGCGGCCGATGCGGACGTAGCTATCGAGATGCCGGCGGACGCGCTCGCGGTCCAGTTCCGGTGCGAGCTGCTTCAAGCGCTCCTCCCACTGCGCTCCCATGCGCGCTTCGAGAAAATGCGCCTGCCGCGCGTGAAGGATGACCCCGGCGTTGATGAACTGTTCGGCATGAACCCGCGGCACGACGCGAATCGTCGCCCACTCGTAGACGATCCACGCGTCTTTCACACCGCCGCCACGATCGGTCATCGCCGGTAGCCCTTGCGCTCGCCGCCTCGACCCGATCGTCTTTCTTCTCGCGCTTCGACCGCGGTCCGGAGAAAGGGCCGAGGAGAGCTCAGGCGCGCGCTCAGATAGCGGCGGTAGGCCTCGCGGTTCTCCTCCGCAGTCGCGAACGCGGGCGATTGACCTTCGGGCGCGTCCATCAAGAGGGACTCGGGAAGCTCGTTCACGATGCCGGCGAGGATCTCGTCCGTGAGTCGCGCGGAAAGACGTTCGTCAGCTTGCGTCAGGTCCGAAGCCATCCCCAGAAGAACGTGGTCCTTCACGTTGGCGAACAGGTTGCGGGCGCTCTCGCCATCGACCTTCGGCCAATTGTGATGAAAGTAGAGCGCGGCGCCATGGTCGATGAGCCAGATCCGGTCGCGAGCCCACATCAAGTTGGGGTTCTTGGCGGTTCGATCGACGTTGGTGACGAAGGCGTCGAGCCACACGATGTCGGCCGCGAGATCGGCTTCGACCTCGTCGCTCGCGGAGTCGTAGTTGAACGCCCCTTCCAGGTAGCGCATCCCGAAGTTCGTGCCCCGGCTTGCTCGAAGGATGTCCTGAATCTCGGGATCACGCTCGGTTCTACCAAACGACTCATCGAGCTCGATGAGCGCGACGTCCGGCACGGGAAGGCCGAGGGCCTGGCCCAGCCCCGCCACGACGAGCTCGGCGACGAGGGCTTTGGCGCCCTGACCCGCGCCGCGAAACTTGGCGACGAAGAGTCCTCCATCTTCGGTGTCGACGACCGCGGGAAGAGAGCCCCCTTCCCGCAAGGGGACCACGTAGCGCGTCGCCGGATAGACCTTCAGCAAGCAACCTCCCTCGAAGCCCGGTATCGGTCCGCGAGCATCTCCGTGATAACGGAGCGTAGCACGCCCACCGACGCGGTGCCGAGCTGCCGAGGATCCTGTCTGGAGACGAAAGGGCGCTCCCGCGCGGGAGTGACGTCGAGGCTATCGACGTCCCGGCGTCGCGCGAAGAAGCGTTCGTGCTCGAGGTGCGATCGAGTCGCCATGTGAGGTGGCGCTGGCTTGCCGGATGGGTGGACTCGAGGGAATCCAGGTCGCCCACGCCGCGCAACGGGGGCACCTGGGATACGAAGCGGAAGCCGAAACGGCGACCTCGTAGCTGCAGCAATAGGACTTGTAAATCCCGGGAATCCGGCACTCTCGTCCCGTGATCGACGTCATGTTCCCTCCGTTTCGAATCGTGTGCGGGTCCTTCTTCCTCGGACCCGCATCCAGAGCGCTACGCTTTGGGCACAATAGCAAGGGGCGTGCCGTTCGACGGGTCGGGATAAGTCTCGCGGTGTCAAAGAATCCGCACGAATCCTCGTGCTCCGGGCGTTTCAAAAAGTAATGTCGCCCTCCCTCACCGTTTCAGAAAGAAACGCGAGGGTTCGGGCGTGATTGGAGTGGCGGTTCCCGGTTCCGGGTCGTATCCTATTTCAGTAAGACCACAATCCGGACATCCACAGCGCACACCCTCGGAGCTCGATCCCGGCGCGGCCCCCAGTGTCGTTGCCGTGCCGAGAGCCGACGTAGATCAACGTCCTATGATGGCAAAGGAGTCGACATGAAAATCCGTGCTTTCACTTGGATCCCGTTCCTGCTTTCTGTCGCCGGCATCGCACTCGGTGAACAGGTGACGGTCAGTCTCGATGCCCCGGAGGACGACGCGGTCGAGCTCCTCCAGAAGCTCAACGAGAACGGCGTGAAGGAAGACCTGCAATTCGTTCGGGCGGAGGACGGTTATCAGTTCCGCATCGCCCTCGAGGCGGAGAGCATGGCCAAGAAGGATCTCATCTTCGGCGGCGGCGCCGACGCGAGCGCCGCGGTTCTGACCCCCGAGTGCAAGCTAGTGTTCGCGGTGTCGCGCGGCGGCCGTTCCACGAAGGGTGGCGCGATGAACGCTCTCTCCAAGGAGATCGTCAAGCAACTGAAAAACCACATGAAGCAGTAACTCCGCCGTGATCTGCCGGAGCAGGCTCGGAGGGGCTCCGGCAGCAGAGCGCGCCCTCGCCAGGTGGCGGATGCGCTCGAGAATCGGTAGCATTTTCGTCGCGGCGTCATGTCCAGCTCGAAGCCTGCTTCTGAGAGCTCTCCCATCGACTTCGATTCCGCTTGCGCGTACCTCGAGACCACCCTGAACGGGCCCCTCCGCCGCGAGATCCTGGTCCGCCTAGCCCAATCGAAGAGCTTCGACGACTCCTTGCGCAGGCTCCGGGAAGCGATGCGCTCTCATCGGTTCCGGTCGAACGCCGGGCGGGTCGAGCTCGTTGGAATCGTCGGCGCGCTCGATAGCCGCACCCGAAAGGACGGATTCCACGTTCTTCAGGACTGGGACGGGAAGGCGGATAAGCTCAACGAGGAGACGATACCCGTCGACGTTCTCGACTTCATGATCGGACGGAGCCATCCGGAAGAGTCCGAGCGCACGATTCTCGCCATCCTTTTGGACTACTACTTCTTCTACCTTTTGGCGCTCCTCTCGCTGCGGCTTTGGGACGGGGGCCGGGCTGACGAGGACCTCGACCGGGTGAATCGCCTCCTCCGATTCCTCCAGGGTCCGGAAGGCAGCGGACAACGATTCGTGGAGAACGCCGAGACCCTCATCCCGATAGCGACCTCTCATTTCGAGCTCGACGTGCGCGCCTTCGACCGCTTGCTCGAAAAGGTCAGGACGTTGAGCGAGTCTCACCGCGTCGAGCTCGCTCTGGCATACGCCGCCATTCTCTCGAGCCACCTGCGGTTCGGGTTCGAGGCAACCTATGCGAGAGACGTCGTCGCCATGCGTAACGACAACGTTCCCGACTACCCCTGGCTTTCGTTCTCGCTCGTGAACCTGATGAGCGCGTTCTGCCGACGCGACGAATCCGTCGCCGGAGGGGAGCGCGACCGGATCATCGAGGGACTCGTGATGGGACTGTCTCCCGACCCGAGGGCCTTCCTCGGGGCGGCGCCGACATCGCTCTCCGCCCCCGAGATTGAGAGCGAGCGTTCCCGATTCGCCGAGCTCTTCGCCGAGAACCGGGAGGCTCTCGCGGTGGAGTTCGAGAGCCACAGCCCTTCGGAAGCGGATTACTTTCCGCTCGCCTTCTACTTCAACTTCCCCCACAACGTCGTGAAGGGGATGGTCGTCGATTCGCTTCTCCGCGGAAAAGTCTGGGAGCTCGGGTTGAATGATTTGCTCACGGGGGTACCGCACGGCTCGCCGATGGGAAAGAAGAGACGAGCTCTCGCCGAGACCCTCATGGGGTACGGGCGCTCGAGCCCCGAACGGATTCGAGGACGCCTCGTACCCGCGATCCGTTACGACCCTCGCTCGGGCCGGAGAGCCTTTCTCGAAATGATGCGCAGACTCTCGTAACCGGCGGTAGTCCCGACTCTCATCTCTTTGTGTATATAGCCATTGACAATATAGCCAAAGCGGATATATTGATGGCATGCCGTCCGACGACTCCGATATCGACGCCCTACTTCCCCTTCCGGAAGCGACATTTCACATCCTCCTGGCGCTCGCCGACGCCGACCGCCACGGCTATGCGATCCTTCAGGACGTCGCGGCCCGGACCGGCGGAGAGGTGACCCTCGGCGCCGGGACGCTCTACCGCTCGATCCAGCGCATGCAGGAACAGGGCCTCATCGTCGAGACCCGGGACCGTCCCGCTCCCGAGCTCGATGACGAGAGGCGCCGGTACTACCGCATCACGACGTTCGGCGCCGCCGTCGCTCGAGCCGAGTCTCGACGGCTGAGTCGGCTGGTGAAGCTCGCTCGGGCGCGCGGATTCGCTCCCGGAACGGCCTGACGGAAACGGGAACGGAGACGCCATGCGTTTGTACCGATTGTTGCTTCATTTTTATCCGAGATTGTTCCGCGTCGAGTACGGCGAGGAGATGAGTCATGTTTTCTCCGAGCGCCTTCGGCGTACGTCCGGCCCACTCTCGGCGCTGACGTTGTCGACCGAGACCTTCTTCGATGTTCTGACGAACGCGCTCCGAGTGCACGGGGACCTGCTGCGCCAGGACCTTCGCTACACGGTCCGCTCTCACGCGCGCGCGCCCGGGCTCGCCCTCACCGCCGTCGTCGTGACCGCGCTCGGAATCGGGGCGAACACCGCCGTCTTCTCCATCACCGACCAGGTGCTGATTCGCCCCCTGCCGTTTCCCGATTCCGAAACGTTGGTCAACCTCTGGCAGAACGTGCCCGGCTACACGCGGATGGAGCTCTCACCGCCCAATTACCGGGACTGGAAGCGGATGAGCTCTTCTTTCCAGGCGATGGCCGCATACTACCCGTTCTCGATGAATCTCGTGGGGCAGGGAGATCCGATTCGGCTGGAGAACGCGACGGTAGAGGGAGAGCTCTTCGGGATTCTCGGCGTGTCTCCCTTGATGGGGCGTGCGCTCGTGGCCGAGGACGACCGCGTGGGGGCGCCGGAGGTCGTCGTCCTCAGCTACGGCTTGTGGCAGGGTGTTTTTGGCGGGAGCGGGGACGTCGTGGGAAAGACGATACGACTCGACGATCACCCTTCGACCATCGTGGGAGTGATGCCGCGGGAGTTCCACTTCCCCGACCCCTCCACCCAGCTTTGGACCGCGCTGCAATTCACGAACGACGAGGATTTCCACGATCGGAAAAACAGTTATCTGCGGGTGCTGGCGAAGCTTCGTCCGGGCGTCGGAATCGACGAAGCTCGCGCCGAGATGCAGCTCGTTACCGAAGAGCTCGCGCGGGAGTATCCCAAGGAGGACGAGAAGACACGTGCGACGGTCAACTCGCTGCACGACGACATCTCGGTGCAAGCTCGGTTGTTGCTCACGGCCCTCTTCGGGGCCTCGATCCGCGTTCTTCTCATCGCCTGCGCCAACCTCGCCCACCTTCTGTTGGGCCGGGGAATGGAGCGACAAAAAGAGCTCACCGTCCGCTCGGCGCTCGGTGCCGGCCAGGAGCGGCTCGTGCGTCAGCTCTTGACCGAGAGCATCGCCCTCGCCGTTCTCGGCGGCGCCGTCGGGCTCGTTCTCGCCTCCCTCGCCTTGCCGCTTCTCGTCCAGCTCGCGCCCGCGAGCCTTCCCGTCGCCCAGGAGACGACGCTCGATCCGAGAGTCCTCGCCTTCGCCGCTCTCGTCACCACCCTCACGGGGGTCGGGTTCGGAGTGCTCCCCGCGCTCAAGACCTCCGCCGGCTTCGAGATTCGATGGACTTCGGGAGGGCGCCCGCGCCGGTGTCGGGGGGCGCCGACAACGCCTGCGCTCCGCTCTCGTCGTCGCGGAAGTCGCGGTCTCGATTGTCTTGTTGATCTCCTCGGGCCTTCTCATCCGGGCGCTCGTCCGGATTCAGGCCGTCGATCCCGGGTTTCGAACGGCGGACGTGCTCGCGGTCCACACGGCTCTGCCGAACGAGAAGTACGACATGTCCGATTGGCGCGTCGAGCTCTACACGCGCGTTCTCTCCGAGGTCCGCTCCATGCCCGGCATCCGGAGCGCCGCCTTCACGAGCTTTCTCCCCATGGTCATGCAGGGTGGAATCTGGCAGGTCTCGATTCCCGGGCTCACCGAGGAGAACGACGTGCCCGAGACCGCAAGCCTCCGCTACGTGACCTCCGACTTCTTCTCGACCCTCGGCATCCCTCTCCGGCTCGGCCGGGATGTCCGCGAGGCCGACACGCTCGACGCGCCCCAGGTGGCGGTGGTGAGCGAGTCGTTCGCCCGGCGTTACTGGCCGGATCAGGACCCCCTCGGCCGCCGCTTCGAGTTCGCCTTCAAGGAACGAACCGTCGTGGGAGTAGTGGGAGATATCCGCGTTCGCGGGCTCGAGCGAAATAGCGAGCCGCAGGTGTACCTTCCGTATCGGCAACAGGGCGACGGGTGGCTCGTGTTCTACGCGCCGAAGGAGCTCGTGTTGCGGCTCGCCAGCGCCGGGACAAACCGAGGGCCGATCGTGGCCGCGGTACGCAAAGTGCTACACGAAGCGGATCCGGAGCTTCCCATGTCGGAAGTCCGGACGCTCGAGGAGGTCGTCGAAGCGCAGACGGCACCCCGCGTCACCCAGGTGCGCGTGCTTGGCGCGTTCGCCGGTTTGTCGATTCTCCTGTCCGCAATCGGTATCTATGGACTGCTCTCTTACGCGGTATCCCGCAGGAGAGGTGAGTTCGGGGTTCGTATCGCCTTCGGAGCTCGTTCGTCCGACATCTTGAAGATGGTGCTGCGAGAAGGTGTGCTACTCGCGCTGTTGGGGGGCGTTCTCGGCGCGGTACTCGGCTATGCCGCGGCTCGCGCCATGGAGGCTCTCCTTGCCGGCGTCGAGCCGGGAGACGGCCTCACCTATGCGATCGCCGCCAGTGTCGGCCTCGTCATGGCCTTGATCGGAAGTCTCGTGCCCGCGCTTCGTGCCATTCGCGTCGACCCGGTACAAACCATCCGAGCCGAGTAGCTGAAAACGGCGCGATTCCACGACCGCGCGCCCGAGCGCCCGAGCGCCCGATCGCCGGTCTCCCACTGCGCGCGTGGTTCGCTCGGGCTCCTTGATTCTCCGGCTCAGTCGGCTTTCGCGGGCACCAGGCGTTTGCCGGAGCGTTTGGCGTCCCGATAGAGAATGTCGAAGCTTCGGCCCGGGACCATCGGCATCTCTTTGACGAGTCGCTGATATTGCGCGAGCACCTTGGGGACGTAGTCCATCGTCTCGGGTGCCGTTTTGTGGCTGCCGGCGCGATAGTACCCGGCGTTGATCGGCCCCCCGTTGTACTCCGCCAGCACCATCCCCAGATCGTTGTAGGTCGTCAGCAGGACGTCGAGATAAAGGGTGGCCATCTCGGTGTTGCGGTCGCAGTCGAAGAGCAGCTCGTCCTTGTATTCCCAGTCGAGCATCCCCGCGAGCATGCGTCCGGTCGCGGGCCAGATTTGATAAAGACCGCGGGCGTTCTGGGGGCTCCGGGCCCGGGTATCGTAGCCGCTCTCGACGATTCCGATCGAGAGCAGTAACAGAGGATCCACCGATGGGTACTTGTCCGTCGTGTTCATCAGGACTTCGGCATAACGGTAGGCCTCACCGAGGCTCAGCTTGCCGTTCACCCGCAGGATCTCGTCTCTCATGCCGAGGAGAAGTCGCTGGCGCACGGAGTCGTACTGCATGCCGGCGCGAAGCTCCTGCATTCCCGCCTGAATCTGTCCGCGGGTGTCGTTCAGCTCCCGCTCCAGATCGGAAGCGCGCTGATAGGCGTAAAAGGCGAGACCGATGGCACCGACGAGAAGGAGCGACAGACTGAACAGCGCCGTCGACTGCCACGCCGACGAGCGGGAACGGCTCGCCGGACGTCGCTGCGGCGGGGAGGAACGTACCGGCGCTCTCCCGATGGGGCGGATTCGAGGCGTTTCGGGCTCGCTCCGCGAAGAGCGCTCGAGCTCGACCGGTTCCGGTCTGCTGTTCCACATGGGGGGGACCCTCCGTACGGGTTCGTTGCCGAATTCCTATTTGAAACGGGATTGTTTCATTACTATGAGCCCAGCGACGGCGGGAGTGCAACCGCAGGCCGGGCCGCGGCGCGGGCGCGGGGGCGGGGGCGGGTTGCGTGCGCGTTCATCGGGGACGCGACACACGCGCCGGCCTCGTCGAGGCCGTCGGTACCTCGAGATAAACGGGCGCCGCTTTCAGTCGTATGAGAAAGACTCGGACGACGAAGTCTGCGCGCGCCGACTTTGACTATCTCGGGCCCACTCGTCGGAGCGCTCCGAAACGATTCGAGAGCGGAGCCAGCAACGTCGAGAACTGTCGCTTCTTGGACGAGCGTCCTCGTCCGAAATCGGACGGCACCTCGGCGCCGTCCCGGCCGCCGGGCATACTACAATAGCGGGTCATGGGCGAGACGGGCGGCTCGAGGCACTGCAGGTCAAACGATTCAAACGGGGTCCGATGGACCCGAAGACGAGGGCGCGGCTCGTCGCCGGACGGGGCATCGAGGGCAACGCGAAGCAGGGCGGAAAGCGCCAGGTGACCGTGATCTCGGCGGAGGGCTGGAAGCGGGTCTCGGAGGAGCTGGGCCGTCCCGCCGATCCCTCGTGGCGCAGGGCGAACCTCCTCGCGAGCGGAGTCGATCCGCGCGAGAGTCGCGGGAAGGTGCTCCGGGTCGGGCCGGTGAAGATCTCGGTCTGCGGGGAAACGAGGCCCTGCGAGCGGATGGACGAGGCCTGCCAGGGCCTCCGGACGGGTGCTGGCGGGCGGATGGCGGGTGTGGTGGTTCACGGGGTTGGTACTCACGATCGGACTCGGAGCGCGCGGCGAGAACCGCTATCGCGACTCCAACGGAAAGATTCGCGTCGCGCCGATCAAGATGCGGGTGACTTCGGTGGGGACCGCGACCGAATGAGGTCATAAGCATGCGCGATGACGACAACCGAATCGTGCGCGATCGAGTCGACGAGCGAGCCAAATGGCTGGTCGAAGGCGCTCCGGTGACGGCAAACATCCTCGAACGGGGGGACGCTACGCGGGTGGGTGAGTGCTCGGTACCCGAAGCTACTCGCGACCGGGCTCCGGGACGATTCCATCGGTATATCGTCGCGCGGCAGCTCGCGGTGGGCCGCGTCGTTCTCGATTTCGGCTGTGGTGAGGGTTACGGTAGCGTTCTTCTCGCCGAGGTTGCGAGAACGGTGGTCGGTGTCGAACGCTCTGCCGAGGTGGTCGAGCTTGCGGCGCGACAGTATGCGAGCCCCAATCTCCGGTTCGCTCTCGGATCGCAAGCCGCGATCCCTCTCCCCGACCGCTCCGTCGATTTGGCCGTCAGCTTCGAGCCCATCGCGCGGGGCGAGGCCGCAGAAACCCTGATGGAGGAGTTGAAACGTGTGCTGCGCCCGCGTGGCAGGCTAGTCGTCTCGATACCGGACGAGTACGCACGCTTCGATCGACCAGGCGATTCCGGTCCGATTCTGGCGGAACTGCTGGGTCGCGACGATCTCGAGGGGCTGGTAAATAAGCACTTCGCTCACGCCGCTGTTTACCCGCAGCGGATCGCCCTGGCATCCGACGCGGAGCTGCCGCCGGGCGTCGTCAGCGCGTTGGACAAGCCGCTCGCGGCCATCCTGAGTGGGCCGCAACGAAGACTCGACGCCGGGCATGAAGTTCGTGAAGTTCCCGTGGATTTCGTCAACGCAGACGGTGGTCGGGACATGGGCCTCGCGAAGGCCAACGGTGATTCGAGGAAGAGCCCGCGGCGGGTGCCCGAGAAGGACACCGCGGGTTCGGACGGCCGCGAACGGCGGGCTTCTGACCTGACGGCGTTGCCGGACGGACGGCAACGTAAACTCGAAGAGCTCACTCGTCAGATCGACGTGTGCGATCGACGGATCCTTGCGCTCGACAAGGCGCTCGGTGAACGTGAAGGTGAGCTTGCCGCTCTGTCGCGCAAGCTCGGTCGGCGCGAGCAACAAGTCGTCGCCCTGAAGGAAGAGCTCAGGCGCCACGCGGTCCAGGTCAGCAAATCGAGGGACGAGACCTTGGCCGTATCCAGCTTACAGGGCCAGCTCCGTGCTTTGGAGAGCAGCAGGTCCTGGCGCTTTACCGCCCCTCTGCGCGCTATCGGGAGCCTGCTCCGTCGTGTTCGTCACGGCTTCCGTCCGGAAGGGGTTCCTCGCCGTCAAGATGCCGTCCGCCCTGGTTTACACCGCAAGGCTAGAGCGGCCGGCGCTCCCATCGTTCCCATTAGGGGACTGTTTCCTCCGAATCAGATCTACCCCATGCGATTGTCGGCGAGCGAGCCTTTGGCCGCGCTCGACCACCCGCCCGAGGTGCGGGCGCTCGCCTTCTATCTGCCGCAGTACCATGCGAACCCGGAGAACGATGCGTGGTGGGGCAAGGGATTCACGGATTGGGACAACGTGCGCAAGGCACGGCCTCTGTTCACCAACCACGACCAGCCCCGGATCGCGTCCGAGCTGGGCTTCTATGATTTGAGCGTCGAGGAAACGATCGAGCGACAGGCGGCGTTGATTCGCCGTGCGGGACTCGAGGGAGTGTGTATCTATTACTACTGGTTCAACGGCAAGCGCCTCCTGGAAAAACCGCTCGAGCTGATATACGAGAACAAAGACATCGATCTGAAGTACTGCCTCTGTTGGGCGAACGAGAACTGGACCAGGGCCTGGGACGGTTCCGACGACGAAGTCCTGATCACTCAGACCTATTCCGAATGGGACGAGCTCGAGTTCATCGCGAACCTGACCAAGTACTTCGCCGACGAACGGTATATCCGCGTCCACGGAAAACCACTTCTTCTGCTTTACCGTCTCGACAGGCTGCCCGACCCGAGGGGAAGCATTGCCCGATGGCGGCAGTATTGTCTCGAGACGGGGATTGGCGAGATCTACGTGATGACCGCCCAGGTGACCGACGACGCTCCCGAGCACCTCGGCGCCGATGGTGGCTTCGAGTTTCCTCCCCACCGCCTCTCGGGCCCGGCTTTCAACGGGGTTCGCGACGTCCACGGCTTGTCGCCGCTCTTCGACGGGGGCATTCACGACTACAACGAGATGGTGTTGAACAGTATCGCGCGAAAACCGAATCGGCGTATCGCTCGTACCGCGACCATGGCCTGGGATAACAGTGCCCGCCGAAGGAACGGAGAGCCGACGATTTTTATCAACGCCACGCCCGCCCGGTACGAGAGGTGGTTGAGCCGCCTGTGCCGAGAGACCAAGTCGAAAGACCCCGAAGAGCGGCTCGTTTTCGTGAATGCCTGGAACGAGTGGGCCGAGGGCGTGTATCTGGAGCCCGACCTCGCCCGGGGCTACGCGTACATCAATGCGACCCGGCGCGCCGTGTCCCGTTGTGAGGAAAGCATTCCACGAATCGCCGTGGTCCTCCATCTCTTCTACTGGGATCTCGTGGACGAGCTCGCCGATTACATTTCCAACATACCTGCTCCGTTCGATCTGTACGTAACTGCATCGGAGGGAATCTATCCCCAGGCTTTCTCCTACTTCAACCAGCGTTTTCCAGAGACATCGGTCAACGTCGCCGAAGTCGAGAACCGGGCGCGAGACATTGGTCCTTTTCTCACACGGTATACGTCTCGCTATTACGATTACGACCTGGTTTGCAAAGTGCATTCCAAGAAGAGCCCCCACGCTCCGAATCTGAGCGGTTGGCGAACGTTTCTCTTGGACCGGCTCCTGGGGAGCGAAGCACGGGTGCGCGAGATCCTGGACGAGTTCGACCGCGATCCGAAACTGGGGCTTCTCTACCCGACGTATTTTCCCGAGGTTCGCTCATCCATTTCGTGGGGTGAGAATCTCTACATCATGAAGGATCTGCTGTCTTCCTTGGGGATAGAGTTCAATCCCATGTCGCCCTGTACGTTTCCCGCGGGGTCGATGTTCTGGTTTCGACCGCAGGCCCTGTCGAGCCTGTTCGAAATCGATTTCATGATCGAAGAGTTTCCCGAGGAAACGGGGCAGACCGACGGCACGCTCGCCCATGCCATCGAGCGCAGCTTCCTTTTCGTCGTCGATCACAACGAACACCACTACAGAGTGATCGACTAAGTGGGCTGTTACAGCCCACTCTAGTCGGAACGGGCACGAGCCCACCGCGAACGGCTGCCCGCCTAAGGCCTTGGCCACACGTCGGCGGGAGCGACGTCTCAGTTGAGGTGCGGATCTACCCGGGACCCTTTGGACGTCGCCGACGCGCACGGATGAGCTCCACCAGAACCAACCCGACGAAGGCCGGGTTGTCGACGAGGTAGCGGCGCCAGAGCCTTTTCGGCTTCGTTCGCGAGCCGGAAGAGCCACTCGAGTCCGCATCGCTGGAGAAGGCGCGGTGCCTGGTGCTTTTCTCCCGAGAGAAAGTCGAACGCGGCGCCGACTCCGATCAGGACCGATGCCCGTAGCCGCTCGGCGTGCGAAGCCATGAAACGATCCGGCTTCCCGTTCCCAGCCCGACCCAGACGACTTCCGCTCCGGAGTCGTTGATGGCCCGCACGACGCGCTCGTCTTCCTCGAGGGTAGAGCTCTCGATGGGGAGGCGTCCACCGGCCAGCGACCTGGAGGTCGGGAAACCGCTCCTTCAACGTCGCCTCGAGCTGTGCCGCCACCCCTTCCGCCCCGCCGTAGAGAAAATGGCGGTGGGAGCTCGCTTCCGTGCGCTCGCATAGCGCCAGCATCAGATCGGGACCATAGACTCGCCCCGTTCTCGGAAAACCGTGCCACCGGCTCAACCACACGAGCGGCATCCCGTCGGGCGTCGAGAGTCCAGCCGAGTTGTAGATATCCCGCAGTTGCGGATCCCGCCGGCATTCCATGCCGCCATGCACATTGGTGAGGCACACGTAATGCTTCTCGCCCCCCTGGATCCACGACTGGATGATCTCGACCGCGCGCGCGAGGTCCACGGCGTCGACGCGCACGCCGAGAAAAGAGACGGAGGGAATGGAAGAGCAGGACGGTGTCATCGCTTTTCCGACACCATGCTATCATCGCCGGCGATGGCGACTCGTCGACGGTGGCGGGCCTGTACCGCGATCCGGCTCGCCATCGCCGTCTCGGCGATCCACCTGGCTATTCTCTTCGTCTTCGGGCGCTATCCGAAGTCGCTCTCCGTTCTCGACGACACCTTCGTAGCGTCGGCGGCGGCCGTCTTCGCTCTGTTGATCCTGGATTGGATTCTTGACCCGACGGCCAACGGGGCCGAGTCTCCGGCTCGACGTCCCGAGGATCGCGCTCGCCGGCACGTCTCCTCGTGTTTCTCGTCCTGCTGCGCCAGCAAGGTGGTGGGGTGAGCAGCGATGGCGCTGTCCTGTTCGCCTATCTTCGATCCAGCGTGGTCGACGGGGATCTCGATCTGAGGAACGAGTTCGAGGAGTTCCTTCCTGAGAAATTCCAGCACGATCGCTCGCTCGGCGCGCGAGCAGGAACGGCTTCCCGATCCGGGGTTCGAGCTCGGTCCGGTCCTCTTCTGGTTTCCTCTGTACGCCGTGACCCATTGTGTCGTCAAGCTCGCGGCCTCGCACGGAGGCACGTTCGCCGCCGACGGCTACGGCTACCCTTACGTCCGGGCCGTCTGTCTTGCTAGCCTCCTCTGGGCGTTCGTCGGAGTCGCGCTCTCCTTCGCCATCGTCCGGCGCAGCTACGGAGGGAGCCTCGCCGCCGTCGGTGCGGTCGTCTTCTGGTTGGCATCGCCGCTTTTCTGGTACACCGTCTACGAGCCGACGATGCCGCACGCCGTCGCCCTCGGCGCGGTGGCGCTCTTCCTGACCGCCTGGCTCCGTGCCCGCGATCACGGCGGCTTCCGCGCGTGGGGCACCGTCGGTCTCGCGGCCGGCCTCATGCTGTCGGTCCAGCGTTACGATGCCTTCTACCTCCTTCTGCCGGCTCTCACCTTCGCCGGCCGGTTTCACGACCTTCTGCGCGGCGGCACCCGGTTCGATTCGAAAGGCAACTTCGCCTGTGTGCTTGCGAATCTGTTCGGGCTCGCGATTGAACGGCAACCACTCTGGATGTTCCAGCTCGCAACCGAAGGCTCGCTGCTCCGGGCGGGTGAGCCGGAGCTCGCGCTCTCGCTGTGGAAGAGAGGATCGGTGGTCGAGGCCCTCTTCTCGTCGAAACACGGGTTGTTCTCCTGGACCCCCGCCGCCTACCTGGCCGTCATCGGGCTCGCGGGACGCGCCGTTCGCCGGGACGCGCTCGCCCGCCACTACTTTGACGCTCGCCCTGGGGTGATCTTTCTCTGCCACTAATGGACGAGGGTGAAAGCTTCGGAAGTCGGCGTTTCACGGAATCGTTCCAGATCTTCCTGTTCGGCTTCTGCGGCTTCCTCGACTGGGCCCGTCGCTCGCCCCGGGCGCTCACCGCGCTCGTCTGCCTCGTCCTCGCGGCGTGGATTCTCTCATTCGTTCTGCAGGTGCGGCGGGGCGACCTTCCCAAGTCGAGCAATTTCGCGTTCTCTGACGCGACGCGTGAGTCGGTGGGACAGCTCTACGAAATCATCGGCCACCCGGGTGCGGTGCCCGCCAACTGGATCTTCGCCTGGACCTACGGCGTTCCGCCCGACCGCTTCGACACCTTGTTCGGCGGCCGCTCCTACCACGACCTCACAATCGACGTCGGAACAAAAGCGGACGTCGCCGCACCTGGGACGCGGCTGGTCGATCCAGGAACGCTCCCGGGATGGGTACCCCTTTCGATGGTCCGTGGGCGAGAGCCGTCCTGGTTCGTGACGCTGTTTCGGCCGTTCCGCTACCGGTTGCGTGTGGAGGGTGAGCCGGCGCCCAGCCCCGACCGGGGACCGCAGGTCCTCGACGTCGAAGTGAATGGCGCTTCCGCAGGTCGTCTCGCTTTTGCCCCTGGGATATCCGCCGCCGAAATCCCCGTGAACGAGCGGTTCTGGCGGAGGGGTCTGAACGAGATCGTCTTCCGCTATCGCTACACCGTCGACGCGGGTGAGGCCTACGACGGTTCCGATCCGCGGAGGATCGCGCTGCGGCTCGAGCGGCTCGAGCTTCGAATCGAGAAGGTTCATCCGCCGGTGAGCTCTCGATAGAGGTCGTCGACGTCGCGCGCGATCGCGTCCCAGGACATACGGGTCTCGGCGAGCGTTCTCGCCCGGACTTCCATCTCTTTGCGTCCCGCGTCGTCGGTGAGCAGCCGCTCGATCGCTCCAGCGAGCGATTCGGGATCTTCGTCGGCGAGCACCCCGACTCCTTCGGTCTCGATGAGCTCTCCAAGGTCGCCCGTCCGGTTGCCGACCACTGCTCTTCCCGCCGCGAGGTAGTCACCCAGGCGGTTCGGAAATCGAGCGATGTTGATGCTTCGGGACGTGAACGGGAGGAGCATGACGTCGCCGCAGGCGAGGACCTCGCCCAGACGCTCGTAGGGGACGATCCCGAAGTGGTGGACGCGGTCGGAAATCCCCGCCGCGGCGGCGGCCGCCGTGACGTCTCTGAGCGGAGCACCGGTGAGTACGAAGCGCAGCCGGGGATTCCGTCGTGACGAAGCGACCAGCGTCTCTCCCAGCAAGCGAGCGTCGTAGGGCGCGAATCCGGCGTGGACGACGATCGGTGCATCCCACGAAAGCCCGTACCGCTGCCGCATCGCGGCACGCTCGAGCGGACGGATCACATCGGAGCTCGCGCCCACGCCGATCCGGCGGATGCGCGCCCGGGGAACGCCGAGCGCTGCCGCCCGCTCCGCGAGATCCCGGGTGGCGACCGTCGCCGCGTCGGCCCGACGATGCACCCGCCGCTCCCAGTAATGGTCGAACTCTCCCAGCACCGCGCCGAAGCCCCCCGCGCGCTCGTCCGCGATCCCGCCACGTCCCCAGAGATTGGCCCAGTCGGCGACGTACGGAACCCTCCGGCGCCCCCTGGTGAAGAGCGCGGGAATCGAAACCGCGGGCCGATGGTCGAATCCGTGCACGAGGTCGCAGGAACTCGAGCCCGCGGCCGCGGTGCGCAGGACCACGTCGAGGGGACTCAGGCCACCATGCCGTATGCGGGCCGGCAGCACGTCCGGCATCTCGACGACTCGCACCGCGCCGAGCACCTGAGTTCGCTTGCGGAGTCCCGCCTCTCTCCGGCTGGCGACGAGTGTGACGTCGTGTCCGAGCCGCGCGAGCGACCTGCCGAGAGAAAGCGCTCGGACGAAGCTGCCCCCGAGCCCCGCCATGTTGTGGGTCAGGAAGAGGAGTCGCATCGCGCCCTCGCGCTGCCTCGCTTCCAGGCCTCCAGATAGCCGGCTAGCTCACCCCGTAGCCAGGACGCCTGGGCCAGGGCGACGAGCGGACTCGCGCTCGCGAAGTCGAGGAGCCGGCCCGCCCGCCGCGCGTTCTTGCCGCCGCGAAGGAGGAGCTTCACCAGGCGAAGCGGCAACAGGGTGACGCTCGCCTGGAGCAGAAGTTTGGTTCCGGACAGCTTCCACTCGATGCGGAGGCGTCCGAACTCCCGCCCGCGCTCGAACCGCTCGACGAGGTGCCGTCCGAAGCTTCCCACGTGGTGGTGCTCGACCACGGCCCGGGGCACGAAGAGAATCGGGAGCCCTTCTTTCCTCGTGCGATGGCTGGCGATGGCGTCGCCGAGAATACGAATCGGAGTCGAAGCCGCCGATCCGTTCGAACGTGGCCCGATCGCAGAGCATGTTTGCGGTCGCGGCGTAGTCGAATCGGACGGACCTCTCCGCTGGGAAGCCATTTGTCGAACTTGCTGTAGTGCATGCCGCGCGCGAGCCACTCGCGCCCGTGGCAGTCTATCGCTCCTGCGATCGTCGCCCGGTGTCGCTCGTAGGCGGCCACGAGCTCGGCGAGCCATTCGGGCGGGGCGTAGATGTCGGGGTCGGTGAAGACGAAGAGGTTCCCGCGCGCGATGGCGATTCCCCGGTTTCGCGCCGCGTGGGGGAGGAGCCGTTCGGGGCTCCGGACGAAGCGCACGCGCGGGAACCGTTCTGTTACGAGGGAGGCGGTCGTTTCGTCCGGGCTGCTGTCGACGACGATGAGCTCGAACGAAGCGTACGTTTGGTTCTCCAACGAGCGGAGGCTTTTCGCAATCGTCGCTTCCGAGCGGTACGCGGGGACTACGATGGAAACGATTGGGCGAGACGTGACTCGTTCCGCGCTCACTCGCACCCGGGGCCGAGGATTCCCCGCGCCACGTTGACTTCGTAGTCGAGAAAGGCGGGCTCGGAGCGAAGCGGTCCGAATACGAGCCCCACCGCCTGCCCGAGCGCCGAAGCAAGCTGGGCCACAAGGATGTGAGGGAGAAACCGGAGGAGGGTGCGAAGCAGAGAGCGACTCTCCAAACGGTACGCGAGTCGGCCCAGTCGGGCGGCCCGGACGAAGGGAACGAACGGAGTGCCGGCGACGTAGAGGAACCGCTTCCACCAGGGGAAGGCTTGAATCAGCGCCCGGCTGTCTCCGAACTGTAGGCTCCACAGAAAGTAACCGCGGCAGATGTCGCGGAGCCTCGTCTCGTTCCGATGGTGGACCCGGATTCTCGGGTTGAGCTGGATGATGTGGCCGTCCCGGCTGAGTCTCCAGTGCAGGAGCGGCTCATTCGACATGAGCAGCGGGAGCTCGCCTCCGTACGAGAGCAGCACCTCGCGCTTGTAGGTGCAGTTGTGCCCTTCGAGCATCTCCAAATCTTCCCGCAGCGGAGAGCTCGGAAGGTACTGTGCGTAGTTCATGAGGTGGATCGCGTCACTGACGCCTTCACCGGGGTTTCCGCAGACCATGACCGCCCCGATGGCGGCGGCGTCCGACCATGGGCTTCGAGAACGCGGTCGAGCCAGTCCGACTCGACCCAAACGTGCTCTTCGAGAAATGCGACGATGGGCGCCCGCGCTTCCGCCACGCCGTGCGCGCGGGTCCGGCCGCTCGTGAGCGGCTTCGGACATTCAATCCTCCGAACGACCCCATGGTCGCTTCCGGGGAGGGCCGGATGAGGCTTCCGGCCGCACTCAACGAGAAGAGCTTCCGCCTCTTCAATCCTCTCCTGGGCCAGCACACTCCGGAGGCACGTGGCGGCCCGTGTCCGTTGATCGCCGACGAGAATGACGATGCTGACTCTAGGGGTCCCGGGTTCCGGTTCCGGTGTCACGGCCGGCGCCCTCGAACTCTTCCCCGCGGGAGGCGGGAAACCGGATATGATTTGTCGGGACCACGCGAAGCATCTCTATGTACGAACTGCAGAACGCGGAAGCGGTCTTTGGCACCGCGGCGTCTCGGACGAGAGCGGGTTGGGCCAAGCGGGCAGTCGACGTTTTTTTCGCCTCGACCGCGGCGCTGTGCGTCTTTCCGTGGCTCGTCCCGTTGGTCGCCGCCGCGATCAAGCTGACGTCGAAGGGACCAGTCTTCTTCCGGCAGGAGCGCGTGGGACAGCATCGGCGCACGATCCTCTGTTACAAGTTCCGTTCGATGGTCGCGGATAGCTCGGACGTCGATGGGAACGGCCGGTACCGGCAGGCGACCCGCCGCGATCCGCGACTGACCGCGGTGGGAAGGATCCTCCGGCCCACTCATCTCGACGAGCTCCCGCAGCTCCTGAACGTGCTCAAAGGAGACATGGCGCTCGTGGGGCCCCGACCTCATCCCCTACCTCTCGACCGCGAGTGCCGCGACGTGATCCGCGGCTACGAGCTTCGCCACCGAGTACCGCCGGGAATGACGGGCTGGGCCCAGGTCCACGGCCATCTCGGGGAAACCTGCTCGCTTGAGCACATGCAGCAGCGCATCGACCACGATCTCTGGTACATCGAGAACGGGTCGCTCTGGCTCGACCTGCGGATTCTGGCCATGACCGTCGTTCACGTTGTGCGCTCCCCGTTCGTGTCCTGATTCTCGCCGCCACGATTGTAACTCCGGGATGCGCCGAGCGAGCGGGGAATCCGCTTCCGGCCGTCGATCGCTTTCGTCGAGTCCATCGGATCGCCACCAACATCAGGCTCGCCCATCGATCGTGCCGCTAGGCGACGTCAGTTGGTACGGCATAAGTCGGAACGGACACGAGCCACGAGCCCGCCGGGAACGCCCGTCCTCACCTACCGGGAACGCCTGCCCTCACCTAAGGCCGGGCCAGACGTCGGCGGGCCTCGTTCTTCAGCGGGCCCTCGGGTGCGAGGGCGAGTACCTGGCGCCACGCGGAGCGCGCCTCCGATGGCGGCCTCTGGAGCTCGTCGAGAACGATGGCAACTTCCCGGACGCGTGAGGGATCGTCTCCCGCCACGGCTCGAGCGGTGCGGATGGCCTCGAGAGCTTCGTCCGCCCGATTCGCCCTGGCGAGCGAGCGGGCGAGCTGAACGAAGGCCGAGGAGTTGTTCGGGTCGAGCCGAACGACCTCCTGCCAAGCGTGTATCGCTTCTTCCCAATGCTCCAAGGCGATCTCCGCATGGCCCAGCACGGTAAAGCCCGCGAGACGATTGCGGATCCTGCTCGATGGCGGCGAGTGCTTCCTCTCTCGCCCGTTGCGCCTGTCCGCAGGCCAGAAGGTTGCGCGCCAGCTCGGCTCGGGCGCCGGAATCCATCTCGAGCGACGCCGCTCGTTCCAACACCGGGAGCGCGTCTTCGGAACGCTCCAGAGCCACCAGGGACGCTGCGAGAGTCAACCGGGGCCACGCCGCGTCGGGTGCGAGATCCACGGAGCGCTCGGCCGCTTCGAGGGCCGCGGCTTTGTGTCCCAATCGCCCCTCGGCCGTGGCGAGCAGCGTCCAGGCCCAGGCGTTCCCCGAATCGAGGCGGAGCGCCGAAAGCGCCTCCGCCTTCGCCTTTTCCAGGTCGTCGGGCGCGCCCAACCGGGCGGCGGCGAGAGCGGCGTGGTAGTTGGCGTTCGTCGGATCCCTCGTGAGCGCGGCCTCCATCGACTCGATCGCCTCCGCCAGCCGACCGGCACGCTGAAGCTCCTGGCCGAGTCGCATCCAGAAATAGGCGCGCTCCGGCTCGACCCGAACGGCGGCTTCCGCCGCCGAAAGCGCCATCTTCGGAGTGGCCCATCGAGGTCGCAACTTCCGCCAGAGCCATGTGTGCGGAGCCGAGATCGGGGTACTTCCGTGCCGCCTCCTGGAAAATCGACAGGTCCTCCTCTTCGAACGCGAGCATGCGCCGAGCCGCTCCCTGGTCGAGCCGAACGTTCCGCGGTGGGCGGAGTGGGGAGTCCGGCAGTCTTCAACGAGGAATCTTTCGCGATCAAACGCAGGCTGCTCCAGGCCACGGTCGCATCGGTGGCGATGAAGGTCGGGGCCGGACCGGTGACGAGGGTGACGATCGCCTTTCGAGTTTTGACGAACGACGAGAGGTCCACGGCAGCTCGGTGCCACCGGCAATCGTCGGGCACGTCTCTCGGGTTGAGCCATTTCATGAAGACCCGACGAGGCGGAGCCGCTTCCGGTGATGAGCTCACCCACACTTCGACGAGGGCCCCCTGCCCTTTGACAAAGCCTGCCCAGGCCCACGGAGCGATGGCGCAGGCGAACTCGAAGCTTTCGCCCTGCTCCACCGGGACCTCCCAGCTGACGAGGGCTTTCCGCCACCCTCCGGGGGCGCGAATCACCAGACTTGGCTCGACGTAGGTGGATTGCCATTCGACCATGTAGGGATCCTCGTTCCGCCAGTCATCCTGCGACACGGTTTGGAATAGCGGCGCAGGACTCAGAGGCGGCTCGACAATCTGGTGGAGCTCGGTCCAGTCAGCCTCGTTCGTTCGTGTCCTCACGACGACGCGGTCGGCAGTCTCGGCGCTCTCGGCGCTCTTATCTGGTCCGACCCCGGCGAGCAGATCGATTCCAGCCGGCGTCCGGTGACCTCGCTCGTAGAGGTAGGGTGCAAACGGCGCGACATCCCATCCCGCGCCGTCCGCCGGTACAAAGTGGCGGTACAAGTAGCTCCATACGACGGGAGCCACGTATGGAAACGGGAACTGCTCGAAGGCGATGTCCGAGATGAGTGCGTAACGAACCGGTGCGCCGGTAAGCGTCCGAACGACCTCCTCTTCGTCCAGGGCGCCGGGAAGGATGAGTGGGTAGCGCGTTGGGTTGGGTCGGTCAGCCAGAAAATAATACATCGGTGAGGACGGAGCCACGAAAATGGGCTCTCCTTTCGGCACCCGTTCCTCCACCTGGGCTACCTGCTCCCGGATCTGCGCTGCCTGCCAGCGCTCGACCCAGATGCGGGCCCGAGGAATGTCGAGAAAGGCATCTCGGATCTCTTCGGGGTGCACGGCGTAAACGGCCGCGACCTGCGACACCATCGACAACGCGAGCAAAGCTCCCCCGAGCACGAGGGCGCTCCGCCGGACGAGGGGACGAGGGTTCGGTCCCAGAAGCCACGCCGCGAGGAGGAACGACGGCGCGAGAGTCATGAACAGATGATGGGCGTCCACTCTGGGGAACACGCCCAGAAACAAGAAAGCGGAAGTGCCGAGGTAGAGCGCCCCAGCCGGAAGCCTCTTCGCCCCGTCCGAGGTCGGGTCCGGAGAGCGCCGAAGTCGAGCTCGCTGACGGTCCCACAGGACTCCCGCGGCGACGAGGAAGAGCGGCGGACCGTAGTAAGCCAAACGGACGATGGCGAGGGCGAGCCACCGATGCCCGACGAGCCAGTCTTTCGTGTCGAGGGCGAGCTCTTCGAAGGGGAGATAGTAGGCGATATCGCGTACGATCCGTGGCCCTGGCGTTCCGAAGAGTGGCGGCCAGGGGCGGGTGAACACCGTGGAGGGGACTCTCAGCGGGATGCCTACCGTAGAGCTCCAGAAATCGGCTCCCGCGCCCGAGGTGGCGAAGAGCGCGGCAGTGAGCGCGATGGGTGTTGCCGCCACGCTGGCCGCCGTCGCGACGTCTCGAAAGGCGCGCCGACGATCGGGCGCCGCGGCGGCGAGGCCCGCCGCCACACCGAGGGAAGCGAACGTCCCGTAGTTCTGTTTGAAGAGGATCGTGACGCCGAGGCCGAGGCCGGTGAGGAAGAGCCACTTCCTCCGGCGGGTATCGACGAAGGCGCGAGCCGCGGCGAGCGTCAAGAGAACGAGAAAGATCGCCTCCGGCGAATATCCGGGGAAGCGCCAGTACTGGACGCTCACGGCCATGAAGGAAATCGTTACCGCCAGCGCGACCGCGCGGCTCGATTCGCCGCGGGCGATGAGGAAGAGCGAGGCCGAGGCGAGGGCGAACAGCAGGATCATGAACAGGCGCCCTACGAGGAGCGACCGGCCGAACACGAGAAACAGAATCGCTTGAAGGTAGAAACTGCCCGGCATGACCCCGGTCGCGACGTCTCGATAGAGAACCTCTCCCGACGCGACGCGGTCGGCGATGTGGACGAGCGTGCCCTCGTCCAGCATGGAGATGCCGGCGAGAAAGGGAAGGGCGAGAAAGGCGGCTAGAAGAGCGACGACGAGAGCGATGAGCCCCGCGATGCGTCGATCCTGATGACTCACGCCGAGATGCCCAGTCTCGAATGCCTCGATGCTTCGATGTTTCCTTCTGCTCTCACATCTGCGGAATTCGCGGCACGAGCGGGAACGATATCCCCCTTCTAATCGGGGTGCAAATTGGCTATCTTAGCGGTCCAGGCACAATGAGTGGCGGATACTCGAGGTTCCGCGATGAAGATCCTCTTGCTCGTTTCTGAGCTCCCCCCGACGCGCAGTGGAGTGGCGTTGTCGGCGGATCGGCTGATCGAGCTCTACCGGCGGAAGGGGCACGAGGCAGACGCGATCGTGATGCGTCGGCTGCCCAAGCTCGTCTGGAGAGAGATTCGCCTTTCCTTTTTTTTTCTTCGATGGCCGTCCATCCGGAAACAGCTGCGCAACTACGATTGCCTGCACATTCACGGGCCGGCACCGACGTTCAGCGACCTCGCGTTGCTTCTCCTGCGGGTCACGACGGCTCGATCCGCGAGGCCGAAGGTCGTATACACCCACCACTTCGAGCTCGATCTTCCCGGGTTTCGTCTCCCATGCCGGCTTTACAACCGCCTGCACGGGCGACTCCTTCGTTTGGCGGACTCGGTGGTCGTCACGAGTCGAGCCTTCCAGCGATTGCTTCTGGCTCGAGGTCACGCCGACGTACAGGTGATTCCCTGGGGGGCCGACCACCGCTCCTACCCGGCGCGTCGCCGCATCGAGTCACGATTCGACATCCTGACCGTTGCGCAGCTCAGACCGTACAAGGGAATCGATGTCCTGTTGCGAGCGTTCCAGAGAGTGCCTGCCGCCGATTTGCACGTCGTAGGAGAAGGCTATCGCCGGAAACGATATGAAGCTTTCGCGGAACGACTGGGGTCGTCGAGGGTTCACTTTCACGGCCAGCTTTCGGACGTCGATTTGGACGCGTTTTTTTCCACGTCTCACGTGATCGTGCTCTCTTCCATCTCGATGATGGAAGCTTTTGGAATCTCTCTGCTCGAGGGGATGATGGCTGGCTGTGTTCCCGTTGCCTCCAACCTCCCGGGAGTCGCTGACGTGGTGGGAGATGCCGGGATCCTCGTTCCGCCAGGCGACCCGGACGCGCTCGCCGAGGCTCTCCTTCGTCTACAACGCGATCGCGCGCTGCTCGATCGATTGTCGCTGCGAGCGATTCACAAGGCCCGCTCCTATCGCTGGCGAGACACCGCCGAGCGATACCTCGAGCTGTTCGAACATCTCACGAAAGACGAAGCGTCCAGGCGACAGGCGTCGCCTTCGAGCGCGGTTGGCGCAATGGCGATGACAAAAGAGCTGATGCGAAGAGCAGATATCGCTTCGTGGGATTCCGGCGCGGAGGGCATGGAGGCGAACCTGACGGCGGCCATCGACGAGGGGAAGCGGCCGTGAGCGACTACCCGTTCACCGGTGAGTTCCTGGTGCCGGGGGATCCGCGTTTCGCGGTGGACGTGGTGCAGCACATGGTCCCCTACCATTTCTGCGCGTCCCGGGTATCGGGCCGCCGGGTGGCGGAGATGGGATGCGGCGCCGGCTACGGGGCCCGTCACCTGGCGTCCACGGCCCGGGAGGTCCATGCCTGGGACCGCAACCGAGAGGCGCTGGCCTGGGCCCGCTCCCATTACTTGGCGGACAACCTGTCGTTCCGCCCCGAAGGACAGGATCCGGTTCCGTCACCGGCCTCCTACGATGCCGTGTGCTCCTTTCAAGTGATCGAGCACGTGCGACGCCCGCGGCCGTTCCTGGACCTGCTCCGCGATCTGCTTGCGGAGGGGGGGACTCTCTATCTGACCACGCCGAATCGGCTCACGTCGGCGGGAGAGAACATTTATCACTTCCACGAGTACGAGCCGCGGGAACTGCAGTCACTGCTTTCGGGTCACTTCCGCCAGGTCACGCTGTTGGGAATCACCGGCGATGCGCGTTACCGGGCCTACCAGCAACGCCGCCACGCCGCTATGGCCCGCTTTCTCCGGCTCGACCCGTTGGGATTGCGGCGGCTGGTGCCGCATCCAGTGCGGGTGCCTCTGTTCGCGATCCTGGCCCGGGCCGTGCGCGAAAGGGCCGTCAACGCGGCCCCCTCCGAGGACATCCGGGTGGACGACTTTCACGTGGGTCCCGAAAACGTCGAGCAGTCCGACGATCTATTCGCCCTGTGCCAGCGCTGACCGGCCATTCGAACCACGAGCTCGCGTATCGCTCCGTGGGCCGTCGCCGGCCCGCCTGGATGGCCGGCCTCTTGCTCGTGGTGGCCTCGATCGTCGCGGCGCTCCTTGGAGAGGGCGTGCTGCGCATCCTGTTGCCCGTCGGCCTTTCGGGACAGCTCGAGATCCAGGACACCTACCCCTGGCTCGCCTTCGACCCTCTGCTGTCATGGCGCAACATCCCCGGTTACCGCCGGGAGGAGTTCGGCATCGGCGATTGGGGGGACCGTCTCGTCGATGGCCCGATCGAGCATGCCGAGCATGCCCCGGCGGCTCCGCGGCTGCTGTTGCTCGGGGACTCCCGTACGTTCGGGATCTGGCTGGACAAGAGCGGCCTCCGCTACGACAGCGACTTCGCTTCCTACCTGGCACGCCGCACCGAGAAACGCCTGGAGGTCCTCAACGCGGGCACCATCGGCTATACCTCCTCCCAGGGACTGCGGCAGTGGATGATCCTGGGCGACGAAATCGAACCAGATATCGTTGTGGTGGCGTACGGCATGAACGACGACCTCCCCTCCTGGAATCCGTCGTATCGGGTTTCCGAGCCACGTTCCGCTCTCGCCCGGGGGCTGCTCTACCGCTTCGGTACGTGGCGCTGGGTTCAGGGTGGCTTCTGGGTGGCGCGGCGCTCTCCGTGGTCACTCTCTCAGACGGACTGGAAGCCGTGGGTGACGCTCGACGAGTATCGACGCAACCTGGAGCGGTTTATTGACGAGTCCCGTCGCCGGCACGTGCGGCTTCTGTTCCTGCACCTGCCGCTACGGCCCCTGGAGCGCGGCGAAAACGAGCCGCTCATTCCCGGCGAGACTCCGCCGCCCGTGTCGATCTACGGCGTGGATAGCCTTTCGGAGTTGCACGAGGTCCACGACCGGTTCCGGGACGTCGCCAGCGAGGTCGCGAAATCCCGCGAGATTCCCATGCTGGACGTGAGCTACGGATTCCGGGCGTTTCGCGACCGCCACCCCGAGCTGGAGCTTTACTCCGCCTACGATCTGGTACATCCCAACGCACTCGGGGCGAACGTAATTGCCCGACTTCTGGAGCAGCGGCTGGTCTCACTGGGTTGGATAGCGCCTTCCAACGAGACCGAAGGCGGCCGCTAGCCCAGGACGACGGGAGCCATGGCTCCGAGTGCGCGCCGTGCCAGGACCAAGAAGAGCGACGTCATAACCGAACCCACGACGAAAGCCGCCGGGATGGCAGCCAGGTCGGATATCGGTGCCTGCAGCACCAGCTGCGTCACGAAAAAGTGGTAGAGGTACAAAGGGTAGGTCGCTTCACTGAGCCAGTGTACCAACCGGTACTCCGGCGCAAGAGACCCCAGTGCCAGCATGGCCAGGATGGCCCCGTAGTTGTTCAGAAGCACCAGCGTGCCCGGCAACACTCCCGGGGTCATTTCGCCTGCAAGCAGCGTGTAGAAGCATGCGGTCGCCGGGAGAAGCAGGGCCGCAAGCCCGAGGCCCAGGCGGACGTACCGCGGAAGCGCCGGCACGCAGACGCAAGCGGGCCGCAAGAGCCATCCGGCGAAGAAGTACCCCCACCAACGCAGCGGATTGCGCAACTCCCAGAAGAACCAACCCCGCGTACCGTAGTCGTGCAGCAGCAGATACCCCGACTCCACGAACAGCGTCGCCACGATGAGACTCGTGCCGAGAACAGTCAGGATTCGTCGATGACCCGAGAGCAGAATGGCGACCACGATGACACCAGCGAGGATGGGAATGAAGTAGTAAATCCCCGAAGCGGCCCCCACCAACAGGCGGAAACCCATTTCGCCGGGCGCCAGGCGTTCGCCGAGCACGATCCGTCCAAAGAGGAACGCCACGAGGCTGGCCACCACGTACGGCGGTACGATTCGCAGCAGCCTCCGAGCGATTCCGGCGGCAGGGATCGGTTCCGGGGAGGACAGAAGGAGCCCCGAGACGAAGAAGAACGTCGGCACGGCGAACCGCGTCATCACCCCGAGGGCGTGGATGCCGGATCCCCCGATTCCCCAGCGCTGCGAGTGGATGAAGATCACTACCAGGATCGCGATGGCCTTCATCCAGTCCACGAAGACGATGCGGCCGCCGGGATCGTAGAACTGCGAAGGTACGGGTTGCGACAAGGGATATCTCCGGACGGCGATGGGCCCGATTATATTCAGGAGCCAACGTTTCTGGAGCTTTCGACATCGGCAGAGAAGGAACACGCCCTTGCGCCCCCGCTCGATAGACGATTATGCTGCCACCGCTGGGGAGAAGCCGCCTAGCGGTACGTCGAACGGTTCGAGCACCTAGAGAACGACGAAACGCCTGGACAACGGTGGGCGCACGCGCGCGGATCCCTTCGGGACGAGCGCGTACCGAGTCCATGAAGGCCGGTCGAGCTCCCCTCCGCGGCGAGACCGGACCTGCTGAGTCCGCCGAAATATCGTGAAAAAAGCCGTCCTGCTCTTCGTCTCGGTTCTCGTCGGAATCGGGATCTGCGAGATCGCGGCTCGCGCCTGGCTTCAGATCTTCGCGAGCGACGAGCAGTTCGCCCGCTACGCTTCGCTGGACCAACAGGTCGCCCGATCGGCCAAGACCGGTGAGAGTCCGTTCAAGTACGTGCCTCATCAATACGCCGGGTACATTCCGACACCGAACTACGTGCGCGGAAAGAATCGACACAACGAGCTAGGCTTCCGTGGAGGCTCGATCCCGAATCCGAAGCCCGACGGCGAGTTTCGCATCGTCTGCCTGGGCGGATCGACCACCTACACGAGTTTCGTCGAAGACTACGAGCTCTCCTATCCCGCTCTCCTCGAGACCGAGCTCCGGAAGAGAGGATTCGAGCGCGTCCGAGTCGTCAACGCCGGTGCCGAGGGCTACACCACCTACGAGTCGCTCATCACGCTTCAGTTCCGTGTTCTCGACCTCGATCCGGACATGATCATCATCCACCACGCGATCAACGATCTCCTCGCACGGATTGTCTGGCCGCCGTGGGCGTACCGGGGCGACAACTCGGGAAGCCTGCAGCGTCAGGAGCTCCCACGGCGTTCGTTTCCGGCACCGTGGTGCAGCACCCTCCTGAGGATTCTCTACGTTCGCTTCGGCGGTCCCGGTCCTTCGACGCTAGCCAACACCTACGTTCAATTCGCACCGACGGGACACGCCTGGGCATACATCCTGCAGGCTCGAGCGGGCACTTACCCGCAGGGGATCTTCGAGACGGTGGGTGCCGACGAGATGCTTCGTAGGAACCCACCCGTCTACTTCGAGCGCAACCTGAGAAACATGGTGGCGATCGCAGGGCAATGGGGGATTCAGCCCGTATTCGCGACCCTTGCCTACTCGGACGAGGTCATCGATCCTCCTCTCGACTCTCCGACCATCGCTTCCGCGCTCCGGGAAATGAACCGTGTCACCGAGGAGCTGGGCGAAGAGCTCGACGTCCCGGTCTTCGATTTCGCCAGCGTGTTTCCCGCAACCCCGAGACTCTACGTCGGCGCGGTTCACGTGACCGAAGAGGGCTCGCGCCTGAAGGCGAAGCTGTTCGCCGACTATCTCGAGCAGAGCGGGCTCTTACCCAGGCGCTGAAGAATCTTTCTCGTGGTCGCGTTCGCCGCGAGCGCGAGACATGAACACGCGCTTGCCCCCCGCTCGGTCGAAGATTATGCTGGTCGACACGATGTCGATGGGGGTTCGGTTCGGGCTCTGCCGACGAGTTGACCGCGATCTGGAGGGTCTTTGGAGCTGACCGTTCTGATACCGGCGCTGAACGAAGCCAGCAACCTGCGGTCGCTCTTGCCGGATGTCGTTCGCGCTTTGCACGAGATGGCGATCGTTTCGGAGATCGTCGTCGTGGACGGTGGATGGGGACACGATACGCGACCGTTGGTCGAGAAGGTTGGAGCGCGCTTCATTCGTCAAACGAGCCAGGGCTACGGCGGGGCGCTTTCCGAAGGGTTCCGGTCAGTGAAGAGCGAGTACATTCTGACGATGGATGCCGACTACTCCCACGAGCCCGCCTTCATTCGGACACTCTGGGCCGATCGCCACGATGCGGACCTTCTGATCGCCTCGCGATACGTTGCGGGTGGCAGCGCCGAGTGCGGCGTGTTTCGCTCGTCGCTCAGCCGTCTTCTGAACGGCGTGTACCGGCGATTTCTCGGACTTCCCTTTCGAGATCTCTCGAGCGGCTTTCGTCTATATAGGAGAGAGTCCCTGCGGCGTGTTTCGCCCGTCGGGCGAGACTTCGACTTCCTGCCAGAGGTGCTCGTGCTGCTTCATGTTGCGGGACTTCGCATCCGAGAGGTGCCTTTTCATTACCGTGCGCGCCGGGACGGTCACTCACGGGTGAAGCTGTTTCGCTTCGGCTGGGCCTATTTGAAGACCCTTCTTCGCATGAGTCGGCTTCGAAAACGAGGGCTCACGCGACCGAAGAGCGGATGCGGGAGATTAGATTCGACGGCCTGCGAAATGGGTGGGAAGTCCGCCAGCCGGTTGCATGTCTGAGTCGCTCGCAGGCGGATGGTTCTGTCCCTCACGTCGATCCGCCGGTTCTCAGCCGTTAAGAAAGTCTTGCCGTGAACGCGTGCACGATCATCGCCTGGAACTATCTGGCGCACGCCCGCGTGCTGGCGAAGTCCTTCCGCCTGCATCATCCGGACGGGCGTTTCAGCGTTCTTCTGCTGGACGATCGGCGGGGAGAATTCCGCGCCGACGATGAGGAGTTTCGAGCTCGTCCGGCCCCAGGATGTCATGGAGCCGGAGGAATTCGATCGCCTGGCGCTCGTTTACGACGTCACCGAGCTCGCGACCGCGGTGAAGGCACGGTTCATGAGCCGCTTGCTGGATGACGGACTATCCGACGTCGTTTTTTTCGATCCCGACATCCAGATCTTCGCTCCACTCGATGACATCGCCGAGCTGGCCCGACGACATTCGATCGTCTTGACGCCGCACGACATCGAGCCTTTGCCTCGAGACCGATTGCAGCCGAGCGAGATCCAATTGCTGCAATCGGGAGCCTACAACCTGGGGTTCATTGCTATCGGTGGGGAGAGCAAGGCCTTTCTTCGGTGGTGGTCAGAGAAACTGCGGCTTCACTGTCTGGCTTCTCCTGAGCAGGGGCTGTTCGTCGATCAGAAGTGGATCGATCTGGTGCCGGGATACTTCGACCATCATATTCTGAAGGACCCGGGCTGTAACGTAGCTTACTGGAATCTGTCCAGCCGGAACCTGACCTGGGACGGCGCCCGCTACCGCGTCAACGACCTGCCGCTCCGTTTCTTCCACTTCAGCGGGTTCGCTCCCGACAAACCCCATTTGCTGAGCCGCCACTCACTCCCGGCGCCGAGGATCTTGCTGAGCGAGCACCCGTCGGTGAAAGCACTTTGCGATGCCTATGCAAAGGAGCTCTTCGCGCACGGATACGAGACGGTGTCGCAAAGGCCTTATGGTCTCGGCGTGCTGAGTAACGGGCTCACGATCGATCGTCGCATGCGGCGGATTTATCGTGACGCGTTGTTGGCATTCGAGCAGCGGGAGCGGCGACGAGCCGCCGCGCCCCACTCGGGACCCCGATGCTTTCGTGAGCTGGCTCAACGAGCCAGTGGTTCGCTCCCGGAGAGCGAGCGTCTCCCGGTATCTCCACTCGGTGTACTCCGAGCGTCCCGATTTGAGGGCCGCGTTCCCTGATCTCACGAGTGAGGATTGCGAACGGTACCTGTCGTGGGTTCGGGAAAGAGGGGCTCGGGAGTCCGATATATCCGCGCCGCTTCTTACCGCGTCGAACGCTACCGGGCACGCGAGCCCGCGCCCGAAAAACGACCGCTCTCTTCGTCCTGGCGTCAACGTCGTCGGATATTTCCGCGCCGAGCTGGGGGTGGGCGAGGCGGCGCGCCAGCTCGTGGCCGCGGTGGAGCGGGCGGGCGTTCCCCATCAGACGTTCACCCTCGAAGACACGGTGAGCCGTCAGGACCATCCCTTCACGGATTGGCGTGCCGAGACTCCCTTCGATCTCAACATCGTCTGCGTGAACGCCGATGCACTGCCCGGTTGCGCGAAGATTCTCGGCCGCGAGTTCTTCGAGGGCCGCTACACGATTGGCGTGTGGCACTGGGAATTGTCTTCGTTCCCCGAAGGGTGGCACGACTCTTTCGGGCTCGTGGACGAGATTTGGGTGGCGAGCGAGCACGCGGCCCGAGCGCTCTCGCCCGTCTCACCGAAGCCCGTCTACGTGGTTCCGCCGTCCGTGATGCTTCCTTCGGTGCCGAGCTCGACGCGAGCGGAGCTCGGTGTGCCGGACCGCTTCACCTTCCTGTTCATCTACGACTTCATGAGTGTTTGCGAGCGCAAGAATCCGCTCGCCCTCATCGAAGCGTTCCAGCGTGCCTTCGCTCCCGGGGAGGGACCCGTCCTGGTGCTCAAGAGCATCAACGGCGACAAGCGAATCGAAGATCTCGAACGCGTGAAGCTTCTGGCCAACGAGCACCCCGACGTAATCGTCATCGACCGCTACTTCTCTCGTGAGGCCACGGTCGGACTGACGGCGAGCTGCGACTGTTACGTCTCGCTTCATCGCGCCGAAGGCTTCGGGTTGACGATGGCCGAAGCAATGGTCTTGGGAAAGCCCGTCATCGCGACCGCGTATTCGGGCAACTTGACTTACATGAGTGACGATACGGCGTACCTCGTCCGGTACCGCCTGGAACCGATCCCAGAGGGAGTGGACCCGTACCCCGCAGCGGGCGAGTGGGCCGAGCCGGACGTCGAGCACGCCGCCGGGCTGATGCGGCACGTGTACGAGCACCGCGAAGAGGCGCTCGAGAAGGGCAGGCGCGCGAGGGAGGATCTTCTTCAGCGGCACTCCGTCACGGTCCGTGCCGAGCTCATTGGCCGCAGACTCGCCGAGATTCGAAGCCAGCGGCAGCCACCGGCACGCCAACGGCCCGAGTCCGAGGGGGTACCGGACTCGAAAGAGCGCAACGCACACGAGCCCCGACACTCCGAACAGTTTCAACAGGCTCAACAGGCCCCACAGGACGAGCTTGGAGCGTCGGAGTCCACGGGCCCATCGAAACACGAGCTGGCTCACTCCCGTGCTCGGGAGTTTCCCCACGGCGCGTTCGAGACGACGAGCCGATTTCGCCCGCTGCTTCCCGCGGCCCGCGCGGCGCTCTTTAATTTGCTGCGGCCGTACACCGCGGACCTGCAGGCGCTTCACGCCGCGATGCTGGACGATGCTCTCGAGCTGAGAGAACGGGTCGACCGGTACGAACGGGAGCGCGTACCCTCTCTCCGTAACGAGCTATTGGAGACTCATGAGGTCCTTCTTGCGAGGATTCGAGACATCGACCGCCGGGTCGAGACTCGTGGCGGAA
Organism: uncultured Acidobacteriota bacterium; assembly: GCA_963815675.1. GTDB lineage: Bacteria > Acidobacteriota > Vicinamibacteria > Marinacidobacterales > SMYC01 > CAWFHP01. Next base: position 118,414 of record CAWFHP010000013.1, read on the forward strand.
CAAACCTTACCTGCGCTCCGGCGTGAATCGGCCGCGGGACGAGAGCGCGTCGCGGAGCTCGAGACGCGGCTCGCGGAGCTCGAGGCGCGAGTCGCTCTCCTGGAGGGGCACTCGACTCAATCGGTCGCGCATCACGAAGACGTCGAGCAGCACTTGGAAAAACTGGCTCTCGATGTGACGGGATTCCAGGACGTCGCGAAGGCTCACCTGGCGTCCTTGACCGAGCACACTCGAGCGCCATGGAGAGTCGCTCGACCGCCTCGGGCGAGAGCTCCACGCGCTGCCTTACACGGCCGAGCCGCTCCGTTTCCGAGCGGAAGACGCCACCGAAGGGATGGCTTACGACTCGGGCGCCCGGGAGGGCCCTGACGAAGACGAGCCTGACGAGACCGATTTCTATTCCGGGTTCGAACGCGTGTTTCGCGGCCCCGAGGCGTCCGTACGGAACGGCCTCCGCCCCTACGTCGATTTAGTGAGGGCTCATCAGCCGGTGGTCGAGATCGGATGCGGCCGCGGAGAGTTTCTCGACCTTCTCGGGGAGTGCGGCATCTCCGCCGTAGGGATAGACGTCCATCCAGGTATGGTGGCTCACTGCAAGAAAAAGGGTCACCGGGTCGAGATGGCCAACGCCGGGGATTACCTGTCCGCCCAGCCCGACGATTCCATCGGTTGCCTCTTCTCGGCCCATGTCATCGAGCACTTGCCGTTCGACGCCCTTCTGGACGTTTTCCGGCTCTCCATCTCCAAGCTCGTACCCGGCGGTGTGCTCATCGCGGAGACGATCAATCCCCACTCGGTGGCGGCGATGAAGCATTTCTGGCTCGACCTGACCCACCGGAAGCCGATTTTCCCCGAGGTGGCCCTCACTCTTTGTCGACTCCACGGGTTCGAGTCCGCGCGCATCGTCTTTCCCCGAGGCAGCGGTCGTTTCGAGGCCGATCTGTGGGAACAGGGAGAATATGCCGTCGTGGCGATCCGAGGGTAAGTGAAGGCCGGCGGAGCCGAGCGCCCGCCGCGAGTGAAATTTAACGCCAGGTCCGGAGGCATGTGGGCTTTCGCCGAGCTCGAATTCGCGGCCGGATGCTCAAGGATTTCTTCGAGCCGACCAGGTGCCGCTCACCGCGCCACAAACGCCGAGGTTGTCCGGGTACTTGTCGGTGACGCTGTTGACGAACCCGCCACTCGCGTTGTCTCCGTTGATGAACCTCCCCGAGACGGTGAGCACGCCCGTATAGTACTTCCCGTCGGGATCGTCGCGGCGCCAGACGGCGGTGCCGGAAAACGAGTTGCCGCGGACCTCGGTGTCGTATCCCGTCAACTGCAGGACGAGGCGTCCGCCGGAGCAATCGTGATAGAGCGAAATCTGGCCCTGGACGACGTTGGCATGGTACAAGGGGTTTCCCAGGGCTTCCTGCGTCGTCGCGACGAAGGCGATGGGACGGCCCTGATCCGTCATGCCGTTCCAGCTCCCCCCGATTTGGTACGTCGTTTGCCCTTCGGGCACGACGACAGGAGATTCCGGAGCCGGCGCCTGGTATCTGTCGCACGAGGACGAAATCGCCCAAACCAGCAGGCAGCTCGCGAGGAGCCTCGAGTTGATCACGTCGTTGCCATACCCTGATGTGGTTGAGTCTCCAGTCTACACACTAAGTATACCCGGGTAAACCTGAAAGCTTCCGGAGCTCGTGCTGCCACGACCGCGCACATGACCGACCCTTCATCACCGTCGATCGCGAATACCGGCAGATCGGAAGGAGCGCTCAAGGGTTTGTTCGCTTCCAAGCGGCCTCGAAGCCGTCGAGAGCACTTAGGCCCCAGGCGAGCAGAGCTCGCTGCGGCTCGGTCGGGGCTGCGTCCGCCCCCTCGAGGTCGGTGGCGAGAGAGGTCAGTGCGCCATGGATTGCCTTGGGTGTCGCTTCGCTCGCGGGAGACAGACCGGCCGCGACGGCGGTCTCTAGCAGCGACTCGTCCTTCGCGTCAGAGACGGCGTTCACGAGATCCGCCGAGCGAGCGAGCGCCGCCTCGACCTCGCGCTGGAAGGTAAGGAGCGCCTCGAGATCCGTCTCGCTCGCCTCGATTCGAGGATTCTTTCACGACTTCGAGAGGCTCGCGCCGGGTGACGCCATCGACGGTGAGGCGGACCTCGTATCGTCCCGGGAGCACGAGAGCGCCCTGGGGATTGACGGGTGTAGGCTTTCCCGGAACCGCCGCGATCGTGTACTCCCCCTCGAGAACGCGCGGCGCGGGAAGTCTCAGATCCCATTCGAAGCGATTGTGTCCCTCGTGGGCGGTGGGTGGAGGCGGAACCCCTTCCCAGAGATCCGCGAAGTACAGCTCGGCGGCTCTTCGCTCAGGCTTTTCGTCGCTGGCGAATCGGCGAAGCACGTGGCCATTGGCGTCTGCGATCTCGAGCACGACCGGACCTTTCGGCGGACCGTCGAGCACATAGTCGAGGACGGCGCCTGTCAGAGGATTCGAGCCCCGCGGTTCCTCGGGAGGCAGGGGCGTATCTTTGTTGTGGTTCACTCGCATCCGCACCGCGGCGGGAGGGGGCACGAGAAACGGTCCCTCTCCCGCGGAAGCTTCCGTCGCGTGTCGGAGTGGCGAGAGATCGTCGAGAGACCAGAGGGCGCGTCCCTGAGTCGCCGCGATCAAGTCGTCGTCGTGCACGAGCAGGTCCGTGATTACCGCCGGCGGAAAGTTCAATCGAAGACTCTGCCACGACGCGCCGTCATCGAAGGAGACGAAGACTCCATGGTACGTTCCGGCGTAGAGCAGTCCCGCGCGCTTCGGGTCCTGGCGAAGAGCGGAGACCCAGGCGCCCGCGGGAAGCCCGTGACCGATCTCGGTCCATGTCTTTCCGGCGTCGTGCGTCTTCCACGCCATCGGATGCTCGTCGTCGAGTCGATGGCGGTCGCCCGCCACGTAGGCCGTGGCCGGATCGGCGCGCCCGGCATCGATGGTGTTGACTTTCGTCCAGTCGGGCATCGAGGGCGGAGTGACGTCGCTCCAGTTCCCGCCGCCGTCCTGAGTGAGCTGGACCCTGCCGTTGTCGGTTCCCACCCAGACGAGTCCGTCGGCAGCGGGAGAGGGAGCGATGGCGAAAATGACCCCGAAGCCGCAGGCGCTCGCGCTCGAGACCGGTACGTCGCCGTCACAATCGTTTTTTCCCACGACCGCCCCGGTCAGGTCCGGGCTGATTGTCTCCCAGGAGCGTCCCCCGTCCCTGGAACGGAAGAGCACCTGTGCACCCTGATAAATGGAATGGGGCTGGGCGGGCTGAGATCGCGAGGGGAGTGATCCAGGAGTAGCGATAGCGCACGGTCGTCGGGCGCGCTCCATAGCTCACGACGGGCCAGGGAGAGACGTTTTGGACCTGTCCCGTGCGCGCGTCCCATTTCGAAAGACGCCCGCCGAGACCGGCGCCGTACACGATGTCAGGATCGGCGGGGTCGGGCACGTCGCCGTCGCGCTCGTCACCGCCCACGGGATGCCAGTCGCGGTAAGTGAGCTGGCCATAGTCGCTCCGGCTCGCGATGGCGACGGTGCCGTTGTCCTGCTGGCCGCTGTAGATCCAGTATGGAAAGCGCGAATCGGCGGCCAGTCGATAGAGCTGACCGGTAGGCTGGTTGTACCAGCTGCTCCAGGTCTCACCGCCGTTCACCGAGACCGCCGCTCCCTGGTCGGCGGATACGATCATGTGCCGCGCATCGCGCGGATCGATCCAGAGATGGTGGTAGTCGTCTCCTCCCGGAGAGCCCTTCACCACGGTGAACGTTCTCCCGCCGTCGCGGGAGCGCTGCATCGAGCGACCCATCGCCCAGACGACATCGGGATCCTTCGGGTCAGGCGTGAGCCCGCTGGTGTAATCGGAGACGAGGCTTCCATCATCGTTGACGAGCGCCCACGTCGCGCCGCCATCGTCGGAGCGGTAGATCCCCTTACCCTCGCTCGCATCGATGCCCGCCCACAGGCGCCGCGCGCCGGTAGCTGGTGCGACCGCGAGCGTGATGCGTCCCTTCGGTCCCGCCGGAAGTCCCGCCGTGCCGACGGGGGCCCAGGTGCTTCCGCCATCGGTCGATTTGTAGATGCCGGTTCCCGGACCTTCGTTGGGCTGGAAGTAATCCATCCAGGGATGGCGGCGCGCCTGCCAGAGAGACACGTAGAGAGCGTCGGGGAAGGCCGGATCGCCGGCGAGATGGACGGCGCCGGTATCTGCGTCGCGGTACAGGACGCGCTTCCACGTGCGACCAGCGTCTTCGGTTCGATAGACGCCCCGCTCCTCGTTGGGACCGAAGATGTGGCCGAGCGCCGTCACGACGGCGACGTCGGCGTTGCGCGGGTCGACCCAGATCTGGCCGATGTGTCCGCTCTCGTCGAGCCCCACGTGCGTGAAGCTCCCGCCGCCGTCGGTCGAGCGGTAGACGCCGTCGCCTTCGAGGATGTCCCAGCGTTGCTGGATGTGACCGGTCCCGACCCAGATGACATTCGGATCCGATGGCGCGACCGTGATGGCACCGATAGAAGGGCTCGTCCCATCGAGAGCCCGCCAGCTGACTCCCGCGTCGGTGGTCTTCCAGACGCCGCCCCCGGCCGCGCCGAAGTAGAAGGTGGTCGGATTCTCCGGGAACTCCGGCACCTGCCGTAACCCATCCTGCGCGGAACGGACCGATGAGGCGCCACCTCATGTCGCGGTACGTGCGGTCGGAAACGGCGGAGCTTCCCGTGGAAGCGAGCAGGCACGCGGCGAAGAAAAAGCATGCGATGCGGCGGGCCGTGACCATGGGTGAACCTCACTTTCTGGAGACGAGCGCGTTGTGCTGCCGTTTCGTCGTGAAAGCGTCTGCCGCTAATCGTGTCCGTCGTGCGGTGCGATTCTCGCGGCAAGTCTCCCTTTCGGGCGGGGCGATTGTAGTCGAGAGGCAGCCTCGATTCGAGAGCCGGTCGGTCCGATCGCGTGCCCGGTCGATCCGGTGGGAGAATCCCGGAGAGCGGAACGTCATGGACCTCTTCTGGCAGGATCTCCGTCAGAGCGTCCGTAGCCTCTCGAAGGCTCGACTTCACACCGCGCTCGTCTCGTCCTTGTTGACGCTCACGACCCGCTGACCTATGCCCTGACCGCGCGGTACTACTCGCTACCGCTCTCGTCGCCAGCTATCTTCCCGCCAGGCGTGCGAGCCGGATCGATCCCTGGAACACCCTTCGGCGGGAGTGAGGCTCGGGAGCTCTACGACTCCCAATCCTCGATCTGGTGGCGATGGTGGACGTAGTCCTCGATGAGCTCGTCGACGGAATTCCTTATCGTGACGGTCTTTCCCTGGTGCCGGACGCCAAAGTCCCGCTCGAACTCCTCGGGCGGTAGGGCCCGCAGGTAGTCCTTCAACTTCACGGAGGAGGTCCGAAGATCCCGCAGAAGATCGTCCTTCTTGTCGGAAGAGATCTCGCGGACGAGGACGGCGTTGATCTTGCTGTAGTTTTCCCCGGGGTCGACGTCGTAGAAGGGAAGGCGCCCCTCCCGGAGCTCACGGCATCCTTCGAGGGTATAGCGGTTCCATCCCACGAGATGGGCGATGACGTCGCGAGCGGTCCAGCGCCCCAGAGACTCCTGGAGTCTCTTCTCGTCCATCGTCGAAAGGACCTCGACGAAATCTTCGAGGGCGCGCTCGAGCTCTTCGATCTGGGCTTCGATGGGAGTCGTCATTGGCGAAATGAGGTCAATGCGAGCGGCTGTGCGCCACGTCGCTGTACTCGAGCTGGTGCACGTCGACCGGCTCGCGACGAAAGACGAAAGCCTTGAAGGCCGCCATCACCAGCAACACCGCCCCGAAACGTACAGACGATGGTTGCTCCGGTGGGAAAGTCGAGCTTCAGCGACAGGTACACACCGAGAGCCGAGACTATCGTTCCCATGCTCCAGCCGATGGCGAGGCGCGTCCCGACCCGGGTGGCGAAGAGCATGGCTGCGACCGAAGGCACGATGAGATAGCAGAAGACGAGGAGTACCCCGGCGATGGCGACCGAAGAGGTTACGACGAATCCGAAAGAGGCGTAGAAGAGGAAATCCCAGAGCCGGATCGAGATGCCCTGCGCCTCGGCCTCTTTCGGATGCATGGAGATCATCAGGAAGTTGTGCCGGAAGATGTAGTGGAAGAGCCCAACGGCGGCGTAGAGTGCCGCGGTCTTTCCTACCTCCGGCCACGAGACCGCCAGGATGTTCCCTACCAGCATGTCCTTCAGGTGCTCGCTCTCGGAGGTCGCTTTGCTCATGGCGAGAATCGCAGCGGCCGAAGCCACGGCGTAGCAAATCCCGATGATCGCTTCCTGCGGGATCCGGGCCCGCCGGCTCCGGAGAAACGAGAAGACCGCCGCTCCCAGGAAGGTGAACGAGAGGCTCACCCAATAGACTACCGGAGAGTGGGCATCGCCGCCGCTGAAGGGCATCAGGATCGCGATGGTGCCGCCGAGGGCCGCGATCTGCGCCAGTGAGAGGTCGACGAAGATGACGCCGCGCTCCACCACGTGCACGCCGAGGTACGCGTGAATGCCGGTCAGAATCAAGCTGGCCGCGAACGGCGCCAGCAGGAATTGCAGGACTTCCATGGCTCCTCCGGATGGGTTGGATGCGATCGCTCGCCCGAGGGCTAGTTGGCGGTCGCCCCCACATCCTTCATGGCGTTGGTCAACAACTTGATATCGTAATCGAAGAGGTCGAAATACGACTTGACTTCTTTTTCTCCTCCCACGGATGGAAGGAAAACCAGGACCTTGGCGCCCGATTCTCGTCCGATGGCGTTCGGCGTTTTGAGGTCGAAATAGGGCTCGACGAGAATGAGCTTGACCTGGAGGCGCTTCATCTCGTTGATCAGATCGAAGGTGTGGCTCGGGCTGGGCGGGATACCCGGCCGCGGCTCCACGTAGCCGACGATCTCGAGCCCGTACCGCTCGGCGAAATTGGGAAAGGATCGATGGTAGGTCACCATTTTGAGTCCCCTGTATGGGGCCATCTCCTCGGCCCACCTCTTCTCCGCTTCAGTGAGCCGCTGCTCGAAATCCGCGAGCCTCTGCGCGAAGTAGTCGCGGCTCTCGGGCTGGAGATCGGAGAGCTTCGCCGCGATGTCCTGGGCGATGGTCCGTCCGTTCACGGGGTCGAGCCAGTAGTGAGGATTGCCCAGCGGGTGGACGTCGCCCATGGCGCGCGTGATCTGACCGGTCGGGATCTCGAGGATCTGTGCGTGGAGCGAGGCGTCCAGATAGCCGGCTGCGCCTACCTGGATCCTGGCGTTTCGGCTCTGCTGGATGAGCGGAGGAAGCCATCCGATCTCGAGATCGCGGCCGACGAGGACGAGGAGGTCCGCTTTGTAGAGCTTGAGGATGAAGCTCGGCTTCGCCTCGACGAAATGAGGGTCCTGATAACCACGGGCAATGGACTCGACGGCGACGTGGTCCCCCCCGACTTCTTCGGTGAGGGCCGCGAGGTCCTGGACCGAGGCGACGACGTTGAGCTTGGAGGCGGCTCGCGCCGGGTACGTGGATGCGAGCCCCAGGGCGGCCGATAGGATCGATATCAGGAGTGACGTTCTCATGGAAAAATTCCTTTAATGTCTAGAATGGATGCGCTCCATGCGCTCCGATGGAGAACTGAAATTGAAATAGAAACTCGTTGGCCGTCTCTCCTTCGGCATAGTCGGTTCTCCGGAATTGTCCTCGAATCTGGCTGAACTCGCTCGGCCAATAAGTCAAGAGGAGCGAGTAGCCTCTGTCCTGCAGCAGCGCATCGTACGCTCGGTCGGAATCATCGTATCGAGCTCCCGCGAACCAACGGCGGGCGAACTGGTAATCCCCCGACACGTAGAAGCCGAAAGCGTCCTCGTGCCCGCCCGTCTGATCGCGGCGGCTCCAGACCAGCTCGGAGCGGGCGATGAACGAGTGATAGATCGCACGGCGGAGAGGTCTGTAGCGAAAGGTGAAGTCGGCTCCGTAGATCCCGGTGGTGTGCTCCGGGCCCGCGTCGTTGTGCCCGTAGGCGTAGGAGAAGCCGAAGTCCAGATTCGACTCCTCGGTCACGTCTTGATAGCCGCGCAGGTGACCGACGTAGCTCAGATCGGAGCGCTGGTACGAGTGGAACACCCCGGGCGTGTCACCACGGTAGACCTGGCCGATCGCCTCGAGGAAGATCCAGGGGTTGGGAATCAGACGGGCGACGGAAAAACCGGCATCGTTGATTCCCTCCTCGCCCCCGAGGAGATTGTCGTTGACGAGCGGCCGATCGGTCCAGGGAAGCACGTGGTTGTGCAGGGTATTGACCTTGCCGAAAGCCGCGCGGGTCTTTCCGGCCTTCAACAGAAGTCCGCCCGGTACCGCGGGAAAGCTCACATACCCCTCTTCGAGGTCGACGCCCTCCTGTCCGAAGGAAAGGAAAAAGTCCGCCCGGGCATAGGGATCGACGATCGCCTGGAACGAGGCCTCGCTCTCGTGCATCTCGAATGCGGGATTCGGATTTACCGAGTTGCTGCCGGCGGCGCCGAGGAAATCCCCGATCACCGCGATGTCGGGGTTGAAGACTTTCGACGTGGAGGAGGGGCCGCCGTAAATGGGAAGGGCGCCCGACGGGCCGCCCGCTCCAGCAGCGCCCTGGGGGACGGACGCCGTCGGCTGCTGGGGCGCGGTGGGAGCCGGCGCCGGCGCCGGTGGTGGCGTCGGCGTCGGCGTCGGCGTCGCCGCGGCCTCGGGCACCGCGGACGTGCCGCTTTTCTCGATCGCGTTCAAACGAGACTCCAGATCCGCGAAGCGAGCCTCGTACGACTGCTGGATGGTCTGGAGCTCCTTTTTGAGCTCCGCGATCTCTCGCGCGATCTCGGCCGCGTCCGAAGCCGCCGGTTGCTCCTGGGCAAACAGGAGCGGGGACGCGCTCGTGCTTGTCAATCCGAAAGTGCCCAGAAATATCAGTAAATTCTTGTTCATTCAGTCCCCCTAGCAGAACGTCGTCACACGGATCCCGGTGCCGCCGCTCACGATCCGATCGGATCGAGCCCGGCGATCAGACGTGGGACGAATTAGGGGGTGCGCGGGAGACGGGGTGGAGCGTGCTCCAGGAGGGCGTGGCCGTGGAGAAGGCCGCCAGCGCCGAAGATGCCAGTGACGGAGGGCGAAGCTCGTGGTGGGAGACGAGAAAGGCCCCGTTCATTCCCTTGATGAAGGCACAAACGCCGCAGAGGCGAATCGACTTCACCGTGGGATCGTGGCCGGCGGAGAGGTTGACTCGATTCCTTCCTTCGGGCGTTGGAGCTTCCAGGGCGCGAGCCGCGCTTTCGCTTCCCGCCTCGAGACTGCACTCTCGGAGGGCATGGTAGAGAGGAACACAGCCCGAGACCGAAAGGGGAAACAGGAGTGGGAGAAAAAACAAATACTGCATCACTCGGAAAGCACAGAAGTTCTTCGAGTGACGCACCAGACCCACGCTAGCACAACCCCATCAGGGCATCAAGAATGGCTCAGGAGTCTCTCTCAACGCGCGTCGTAGACCACCGCGCCGCGGATGACGAACTCGTGTGCCTCCGAGCGGGGGTCGGCATCGTCGCGCACCACGATGCGCAATCGGTGAGCGCCCGGTGCGAGATCCATGACGTGAAAGGGCACCTCGTCGTGGGTGTGCTCGTCCTCCCACGCGTTCACTACGACGGGCCGATTGTCGTCGAGGACAATGTCGAGATTCCCGCCGCGGGGAGACATGATGGCCCAGAGCGCGATCCCCGTCCCCGAGAAGGAGAGGCTCGCTTCGGCTCCCGGGGTGTTCGTCGCCTGGTGGCTCTTGCCGCGAATCATGCGAGGAGCGAACCCTCGAAAGGTCCAGTCCGGCTCGGTCGACTCGATGAGCCGAACCGGCACTCCCGGCGTCCACTGCTCGAGCGGCGGAGGCTCCGGACTCTGAAGCGGAATGACGATTCTCGTCCCCTTCGACCTTCCCACCTGCACGCGCCACGACGGCGAGGGCCCGGTTCATCGTGGAGGCGACGATCTCGTCGAAGGAATAGCGGGTGTAGGCGAAGCGAGTGCCAGCGATGGCAGGGATACCGGATCGCCACTGGTCTGGAATCGACGAGTAGCCGAGAATCGTCCCCAGGATGCCGGCGGCGCTCGACGGGTTGCAGTCGGAGTCCTGCCCGGCGCGGGTCGCGACGTCGAGCGTTCTCGAGAAATCGCCCCCGCCGTAGAGAAGACCGAGGACGACGTAGGCGCCGTTCAGCCGCGCGTCGATGTTGAAATCCTGCAAAGCGCCCTCGGGGCAGAGGTCGTCGCGGTCCCACTTGTCCTTGATGAGCTGCCACGTCTTCTTCCAGTCCGTTTGCTCGCGCGACCAGCTCAGAACGTCCCGCACGATGCGGGCGTAGCCGCTTTCGGCGGGGATCGATCGGAGACCTTCCTCGACCACCTTGCGGGGGTCGCTCTCGAAAAACGCCGCCGCGTACATACCGGAAAAGAACATGCCGCCGTAGAGTCCGTCTCCCGCGTTCATCACCCGGCCCACCTCGGCGGCGAAGCGGTTCGCCTCACGCGGCAGACCCGGTGTCATGAGCCCGATGAAGTCGGATTCGATCTGAAAGTCGATGTCGTTGGCATGGGGGTTGTTCTCCGGATTGCCCGTCGCCGGGGATTCGAGCCCATTCTGCAGCAGGCGTCGAGCGGAGGCGTTCGCGTGCCAGAGCTCGTAGCGGGAGTCGCGGAACATCTCTCCGAAATCACGCGACCGGGCGTCGAGCCCCACGCGATCGAGTACTTCGGCGAACGTCATCTCCACGTAGAGGTCGTCCTGGTTGATGGAGCCCGCGACCTGCCCCGGCTCCCAGGCGATGGGACCTTCGACGATACGGCCGTTCCACCGGAACTCGGTGGGCGCGCCGAAGGCAACCCCGATCATCTGCCCCGCCCATCCCCCGCGGATCTTGTCCTCCAGGGTCGAGCGTGCGATGCGCCGCTCTTGGGCGGAAGCGTCGCTCGCGGCGAGAGCAAGGCTCATGCACAAGACCGTCGTCGGGAAGAACCAACGAGCCCACGACGTCTTCATTGTTCGGCCCCCTTCCTTCGCCGCGCGGGTGCCGCGCGCGTTTCCGGACGTCATCATCGCGCGTATGATACGTCAGCACAGCCCGAGGGGGCTCGATCATGGACGACGGGACGTACTGATCCAGTGCAGCGGGCGAGCTTGAGCGTCGAGACATGGGACGGAGAGTCCGCGCGTCCACTGGTGCTGCGGAAGAGCGATCCACCCAGGGTGGAGATCGACCTCGACGGGCTCCGGAGTGCAGGAGTTAGTGAAGAGGAGAAGCGCGACCAACCCTACCGGGTCGTTCTCCATAACGACGACGTGACCCCCATCGATTATGTTCCTCTGCTTCTCCTCCGCGTCTTTCGCATCGGGCGCGCGCGGGCCTTCTGGCTGACGCTTCGCGCGCACGTTCAGGGGCAGGTGGTGGTCGTCGTCGAGCCGAGGGCTCAGGCGGAAGCGCACGTCTCGGAGGCACACGAGATGGCGCGGCGCGACGGCCATGCGCAGCTCTCGCTCACGCTGGAGCCGCTCGAGTCATGAGCCGCCGCGCTGGCTTCATCGTCCTCGCCTTCATCGCGGCCTGGGGCTGCGCCCGCGCCCCATCCCGATCGAAGGACGCCAAGACGGAAACGCTCGCGACCCTCGAATCCGATCTCGCTGCCGTGAGACACCCTTCCGACGGAGCGGGTGAGGCGACGCTGGTGAACGAGCCAGGGAGACTCCAGGCATCCGAGCGGGCTCGTTTCGAAATCCTGTATCGCGCCGGTCCGCTCGGGATCGCAGTGGGAGGCGGTGTGTTTCTCCAGCCCTCCCCTTTCTGGGGATGGGATCCGCCGCAAACGGAGGTCGAGAAAGCACCCGGGTACACCACCGCGACGACCGAAGCCCCGGGCGTCGAGCTCGAGCCCTCGACCGCCATGGGAATCCTCGCGCTCCGCGTTCGAGGCCGGAAGCTCGCGCCGGGTCAGACCGTTCGCATCGTATACGGCGCGGGGCCGGCGGGAGCGCGCGTCAATCGCTTCGCGGAGAGAAACGCGCACATCTGGATCGCCGTCGATGGGGACGGAGACGGCGTGCGGGCCGTCGTACCCGACTCTCCCGCGGTGGACGTCGTCGCGGGCCCACCCGCGCGTCTCATCGTGACTCTCCCCACGACGGCTCGGCCGGGAGAGGGAGTCCGAGCGAGCCTCGCCGTTCTGGACGCCGTCGGAAACGCCGGGGTCGCGTTCGAGGGCGACGTCGAGCTCGACGTTTCCGATGGTCCCGACCGGCTCGATTTGCCGGCCGTCGTCCACGTCGCTCCCGGCGACGCCGGGACTCGCGTCGTCGAGGGAAGGGCGACCCAATCCGGCGTCTATCGTGTCCGCGCGAGGACGGCGGATGGACTCGAGGCGGAGAGCAACCCGCTCGTCGTCCACGAGGGGATCCCCCGAATCCGGTGGGGAGATTTGCACGGGCACTCCCAGCTCTCGGACGGAACGGGGACCCCGGAAGACTACTTCGGCTACGCGCGCGACGTCGCCGCGCTCGACGTCGCGGCGCTCACCGATCACGACCATTGGGGGATGGAGTTTCTCGACCAGCACCCCGAGCTCTTTCAGAGCATCGTTCGCGCGGCCCGGAGCTTCGACGAGCCGCACCGTTTCGTCGCCCTCGCGGGGTATGAGTGGACGAACTGGCTCCAGGGCCATCGACACGTGCTCTTTTTCGACGAGGGAGAAGAGATCCTGAGCTCGCTCAATCCCCGCTACCGGACCCCACCTCTTCTTTGGAAAGCTCTCGCAGGCCGTTCGGCCCTCACCGTCGCCCATCACTCCGCGGGAGGACCGGTCTCGACGAACTGGGCATTCGTTCCCCCTTCCGCGATGGAGCCGGTAACCGAGGTGGTGTCGGTTCACGGGTCGAGTGAAGCGTCCGACACCCCGGGACGGATCTATAGCGCCGTCGAGGGGAACTTCGTCCGGAACGCTCTCGATGACGGCCTGCGCTTCGGGTTCATCGGAAGCGGCGACAGCCACGACGGCCACCCGGGTCTCGTCCAGCTCGCCGGCCCGAGTGGTGGTCTTGCCGCGATTTTCTCGGAAGAGCTGACCCGCGACTCGATCCTCGCCGCGCTACGCTCGCGGACGGTCTACGCGACCAACGGCCCTCGCATCTGGCTCAGGATGTGGCTCGACGAACATCCGATGGGCTCGACGTTGCCTCCGAAAGACACGGCGGCCGCGGTCGAGAACCTCCGCTTCGCGGCGGCGGCGACCGCTCCCATCGAGAGGGTCGACGTCATCCGGAGCGGCAAGATCGTGGCCGCGATATCCGGAGAGCGACGCCGCGAGCTCTCCTCCTCGCTCGCGCTCGAAGGTCTTCGCGACGGTGAATATGTCTACGTCCGCGTCGTGCAGGAGGACGGAGGGGCTGCCTGGGCGAGTCCCGTTTTTCTCGGTCCCCCTCGGCATTAAGATGACCGTCATGCATCGCTCGCTCGCCGCCGCCCCATGGGTCGTTCTTCTCGCGGCGGCTTCGGTCCGCGGAGCCGAGGCCCAGCGGGTCGTGCGCGTGAGCCCCGCCGACTCGTCGTCGGCCTTGGAGGTATCGGTCGCGATCGATCCCTCGACACCGGATCGCATCGTGGCGGTGGCGATGGAGCGGGGGCAGCCGACGACGAACTTCGCCTTCGTCAGCTCCGACGGGGGCGCGAGCTGGGCGAGGGTCGAGGGACCCAACCCCGACGGGCGCACTCAGGGCGACGACGCCGTTCGTTTTTCGCGGGACGGCGTCGCCTTCTGGTCCTACATCGCGTTTCGAGGACTGAGGGAAGAGCGGCCTCGAGACGCCGCTACCGGGATTTTCGTCAATCGATCGGATGACGGAGGAACGAGCTGGAGCCCGCCGGTCCTGGTCGTCGATCATCGGAATACCACGGCGCCGTTTGAAGACAAGCCCGGCCTCGCCGTCGACGGCGCGCGCGTTTATGTCGCCTGGACCAGGTTTTCTCGTTACGGCACCGCGGACCCGCGGGATACCTCCGAAATCTACTTCTCCGTTTCCGAAGACGGCGGCCGGAGCTTCGCCATTCCGCTTCGGGTCTCGGATGAGCCCGGAGACGCTTCGGACGGCGACGGTACGGTGGAGGGCGCGGTACCCGCCGTGGGTGTCGGGGGCGAGGTCTATCTGATCTGGTCCGGACCGAAGGGAATGATCTTCGATCGCTCCGTCGACGGGGGCCGGACGTTCGGTCCCGACCGGACGCTCTTCACGCAACCCGGGGGCTGGGATCTGGACATCGAGGGCCTCGACCGTGCGAACGGGATGCCCGTGACCGGGGTCGATCGCAGTCGGGGCCGTTTTCGCGGCACGTTGTATGTCAACTGGGTCGATGCTCGAAACGGGGATCCCGACGTGTTCGTCGCCTTCTCGCGCGACGGAGGAAAGAGCTGGCCGAAGCCGGTTCGCGTCAACGACGATCCGCTACGAAACGGAGCCGCGCAGTTTTTCACCTGGATGGCGGTGGATCCCGTCGATGGCTCGGTGAATGTCGTGTTCCTCGATCGCAGGGGCCTCTCCGGAACCGAGACCGGTGTCACCGTCGCCCGAAGCGAAGATGGTGGTGTGAGCTTTCGGAATCATCGGGTGGAGATCCAGCCGTTCGCGACGAGAGCCGACGTGTTTTTCGGCGACTACATCGCCGTCGATGCCTTCGGCGGCCGGGTCGTGGTGGTGTTTCCCGTCTTCACCGCCGGAAGCGGGACCGCGCTTTTCGCCGCCCTCTTCGACTCCCGCCAGGAACTTCCGAGCGTCTCGCCGCGGCGTCGTTGACAGCGCGGCTCCCGTCCCATATTCTCGCCCCCGGTCCGCTGACGGTTCCAGTTCTCGGAGCGGACTCTAAAACACAACCCGAGGGATCTCATGACGGTGCACCTCGTCAACCCGAACGACAACGCTTTCGGCATCGGGATCATCGTGCCCCGGTGGCTCTACGTTCTCGCCGGGGCGACTCCCCATCGTTTCGGAGTGCCCGCGGTCGTGGACGAGACCCTCGAGCCTCTGGACCTCGACACGATAAAGCCCGGCGACGTCGTCGGCATTGGCGTCCATACGCTCAACGCCCTGCGTGGCTACGAGCTCGGTCGTCTCGCGCGAGAGCGAGGAGCGTACGTCGTCTACGGCGGGGTACATGCGTCGCTTTATCCCGAGGAGCCCTTCGAGCATGGAGCCGCCTCCGCCGTGGTGCGGGGAGACGGCGATTTGGTGTGGGCGGGGGCGCTCGAAGACGCCGCTTGCGGCCGTCTCGCGCGCGTCTACGAAGGTGGTCGTGTCGAAGCGAACGAGTTCTTTCCCGCGCGGTGGGACCTCCTGCCGCGCGGCAAATACATGATGGCTTCGGTCCAGACGGTCCGCGGTTGCCCCAAGCACTGTTCCTTCTGCTCCGTTTGGCGAACCGACGGCCAGCGGCCGCGTCAGCGGGCCTCGGACGTCATCGTCGAGGAAGTGGTGGAGCTCCGGAGAATGGGATTTCGGTTCATCCTCCTCGCCGACGATAACTTCTATCCGGTGACCCAACAGGATCTCGATCTCGCCGAGAAGCGCCAGGATCTCCACCGGCTCGCGGAGCTCAAGACGATCCGGGACGAACGGTTCGAGCTCATGGACCGTTTGGCGAAGCTTCCCCACGACATGGTGTTCTTTACCCAGATCACCATGGAGGCTGCGGACGAGCCCGAGTACCTCGAGGCGATGCGCCGCGCGCGTATCAAGGGAGCGTTGGTGGGCGTCGAGTCGGTGACCCCCGAGGGGCTGAAGGCGGTCTACAAGGATTTCAACAGCGCCGGAGACAACCTCGTGGAGAGGCTCCGCACTTTCGTGAAGCACGACGTCCATC
The DNA here is from genome assembly GCA_963815675.1 of uncultured Acidobacteriota bacterium. Taxonomy (GTDB): domain Bacteria; phylum Acidobacteriota; class Vicinamibacteria; order Marinacidobacterales; family SMYC01; genus CAWFHP01. Next base: position 134,334 of record CAWFHP010000013.1, read on the forward strand.
TGCTCGGCTCTTTCATCTTCGGTCTTCCCACCGATCGCGCCGATACCTTCGGTGCCACTGCCGCTCTGGCCTCCAAAGCCGGGATCGACTTCGCCCAGTTCGTGACTCTGACGCCCTTTCCCGGAACCGTTGATTTTCAGGGCTGGGAGAAGTCCATCGAGAAGGAAGGGGGCCACATCGATGGAATCCCCCTGAATCGGTTCTGGCTCATCCCGAGAGACCGGCGACCCAAGCTCTATTTGCCACATCCCGCCATGAGCCACGAGGAGATCCGACTCCGCACTCAGGAGGTGTGGAACCATTTCTACAGTCTCGGTGCGGTCTGGAGACGCTCTCGATGCACCCGCAAGCTGCGCGACCGCATGGCCTACGTTCTCATCTCGAAGCTCTTTCCCCAGATGTACGCCAACACCGGCCTCGCCACCGACAGCGCGCGGGCCGGCCGGGCGAAGAAATGGGCGAGGTGGATCGCGAAGCCCTGCCTCAGGGTCTTCACCGCGCGTCCCATGCCCGAGCTTCAGGTTCCGCAGTTGAACTGAGTCGCGACAGCCTGAAGAGGGCCGCTTCACCCAGCAGCTGTGGCAAACCGCGCTCATTCCGCGGACCGGGAGTCCTCGAACGCCTCCGCAAGTGATTGACTCCGCTCGCGTCTCGGCTCGCGCTTCCTCTGGTCCGGGTCTTGCACGGCAGACGGAGGTTTATTTCGTCTCTTCATCGAATTCCAGAGGAGCGCCTTCATGACTTCCAACGAGCCCTCCTTGTTTTCCTCGGATTCCCCGCGACCGTCGACGCTTCCGACCCGGGTCGATCGGCAACGTCAATGGAGTCTTCCACTCGCGCGGGCCACGTCGGCATTCCTGGTCGTGATGTCTCTGAGCGGGCTGTCGATCTGGGCCCTTCCCTTCAGCGTTCCCAACCAGTTCCTCGTCTTCGCTCACACCTTGGTGGGCGTCGTTCTGTTTCTCCCCGTGAGCTACTACCTCATTCGTCATTGGCTCACGTATCGCCGTCAGCTGATGACCCACATCAAGCTCGCCGGCTACATCGGTCTGTTCGTTCTCGCGCTAACGAACCTCTCCGGTCTCGTGCTCACCGTGCAGGCTTTCGTGGGCTCGAGAATCAACTCCACCTGGGACACGATTCATATCGTGACCACGTTCGCGATCCTCGCTTTCGTGGCGCCCCACATCCTCGCCATCGTCGTTCGGGACCGAAGGGCGCATCGCGCCGGGATTCCGACGGCGGTCGACGCGGCCCGGGCCCACGGAAGCAGCGTCCTCGTCGGAGTGGCATCGGCCGTCGCGTTGCTGGCGCTCGTCGTTTACGCGTACGAGCCGACACCCCTCAACGAGAATCTTCCGCCCGACTATAGCTACGCTTTCGGTCCCGACCGGCCTTTCGCGCCGTCGCTGGCGATGACCATCACCGGAAAAGCCTACGACGCGCGCCTGCTCACCGGCTCCGAAGGCTGCGGCACCCCCGGGTGTCACGATCAGATCTACGCCGAATGGCAGGTGAGCGCGCACCGGTACGCCGCGATGGACGCTGCCTTTCAGACCATCCAGCTCAACATGGCGCACCAGAACGGCCCCGACTCCACGCGCTACTGCGGCGGCTGCCACGACCCGATCTCGCTCTTCTCGGGGACGAAGAACCTGTACACCGAGCCGGCGAAGCTCACCGCCCTCGGCGGCTATCGCGAAGGCGTCTCCTGTCTCGCCTGTCACGCGATCCGGGAAGTCGACGTCAAGGGCAACGCCAACTACGTCATGGGTCGGCCCACGCGTTATCTCTTCGAGCTCGACTACGACGCTCACCCTACTGCGGCGCGCGGCTTGCTGCGCAACTTCCTCATTCGTGCCTACCCTCGAGAGCACGTGCGCTCGCTTTCGAAGACTCTGTTCAAAGCTCCCGAGTATTGCGCTGCCTGTCACAAACAGTTTGTGGACAAGGAAATCAATCAGGTGGGTTGGGTGCAGCTCCAGAACCAGTACGACAACTGGAGGAAGAGTCGTTGGAATCATCCCGACGATCCCCGCAAGACCATCGAGTGCCGCGAGTGCCACATGCCTCTCGTCGCATCCCACGACCCCGCCGCGGGAGACGCCGCCGACAGCAACCGCAGCGATACCGACGGGAAGCACCGTAGTCATCGATTCCTGGGCGCGAACCAGATGATGCCGGCGCTGTTGAAGCTCCCGGGATGGGAAGAGCAGGTCGGCCTCATCGACAAATGGCTCAAAGGCCGAGATCGAGATTCCGGAGATCGCCGACAAGTGGACCACGGGAGCCGCAGTTGGAATCGAGCTCCTCGCGCCCGAGACGGCGCGCCCGGGAGACCACATCCCCGTCCAGGTGGTCATCACCTCGAACAAGGTCGGCCACGACTATCCCCACCGGGCCCCTCGACATCATTCAGTCGTGGGTCGAGCTCGTGGTGAAGAACGACTCCGGCGACGTCCTCTTTACCAGCGGGACCGTGAGCAAAGACGGCTTCATCGAGCCCGGAAGCTTCATCTTCAAAGCGGAGCCCGTCGACCAGTACGGAAACCTCATCGACCGGCACAATCTGTGGGAGATGGTGGGCGTTCGGCATCGGCGCGCACTCTTTCCCGGGTTCTCCGATACCGCCTCCTTCGACGTTACCTGCCCCGACCTGACGCTGGTGAAGAAAGCCTTTCCCGACGAGAAGCTCGAGCTCGCAGTGCCGCGCGGCGCGGGACGACTCCATATCCGGGCGCGACTGCTCTATCGCAAGGCGGATCAGTACCTGTTGAACTTCATTTTCGGAAAGGAGAACCAACTGACGGCGCCCGTTACCGAAATGGGATCGGCGATGCGGGACGTCGTCGTGTCCCCCGATTCCGTAAAGAGCGACTGACCCGTGGTCGCTCGACGGAAGAGGCTCATGGCCCTCTACGGGGCGGTTGGTCTCGTGGCCACGGCTTCGGCGGCGATCGTCGTCGTCTGGCGGGGACGTTCCGCCGCCGAGTACGAGGCGGGCGAGGAGATCGAAGGGATCGTGAGCTCTCTCTCGCGCGACCTTCCACGCGACCGACCCTCCGTTGTCTTCGCGGACGCCACTCGCGATTCCGGGATCGCCTTTCGCCACTTCGACGGTGTGCGGTCGACGCAACTTCCCGAGGACATGGGCTCCGGTGCCGCATGGGGTGACTACGACAGTGACGGCCTTCCCGATCTGTTCCTGGTCAACGTTGCCGGGCCCCTCGAGGGAAACCGTGCAAAGAGCCCGACCTCGACGGCGACGAACCGCCTCTACCACAACGAGGGCGGTGGGCGTTTTCGGGACGTCAGCGAGGAGAGCGGCCTGGCGGCGGCGATGACGGGGATGGGAGCGGCCTGGGGCGACTGGAACGACGATGGCCGTCTCGATCTGGTGGTGACCGGTTTCGGGCAGTTGAAGCTCTATCGGAACGACGACGGGAGAACCTTCACCGACGTGACCCGTTCGGCCGGGCTCGATCGCTTCACCGGATTCTGGACGGGCGCGTCGTGGGCGGATTACGACAACGACGGCGATCTCGATCTCTACGTCTGCGGTTACGTCCAGTACCGATTCCGGGTCGAAGACGCGTCGCGGGGCACCCGCCAATACCAGGCGGTGGTTCCGTACACCCTCAATCCGTCGTCCTATTCCCCTGAAAAGAACCTGCTCTTTCGTAACGAAGCAAACGGCGCCTTCTCGGAGGTCGCCTCCGAGGCCGGAGTGGCGAATCCGGAGGGGCGAAGCCTGTCGGCGGCCTGGTGCGACTTCGACGAGGACGGACGCATCGACCTCTATGTGGCGAACGACGTTTCGGACAACGTTCTGTTCCACAACCGCGGCGACGGCACTTTCGAGGACGTATCTCACTCCGCCTGGGTGGCTGATTACCGAGGTGCCATGGGCCTCGCCGTCGGCGACTGGGACGGCGATGGCGACCAGGATCTCTTCGTCGCTCACTGGATCGCGCAGGAGAATGCCCTCTATTCGAATTTGAGAATTTCTTTCGGGAGCGACAAGCCGGTGGACGGTCTCCGCTTCATGGACGTGGCCGACATGCTCGGCCTCGGGCAGATAGCACTCGACACCATCGGTTGGGGAACGTTCTTCTTCGACTACGACAATGACGGGAGGCCGGACCTCTTCGTCGCAAACGGAAGCACGTTTCAGGACGGGAGCGACCCGACAAAGCTCGTACCGATGAAGAGCTTCCTCTTCTGGAACGGGGGAACCGAGAGAGGTTTCTTCGATGTGGCGCAGGTCAGCGGGGAAGCTTTCCAGGAGCCGAGAGTCACACGAGGCGCCGCGTTCGCCGACTTCGACGGTGACGGTGACCTCGATATCGTCCTGGTGAACCACGGCGGCGAGGCGCTGCTCTTGCGAAACGACGGCGGTGACCGGAACGCGTGGCTCACCGTCGAGGCGCGCTCACCCGAGCGGAACCGCTTCGGAGTCGGCGCGAGAGTCACGGTGCGGGTGGGCGAGAGCTCGCAAACGATTCACATCGGCGCTCAGTCCTCCTATCTGTCGCAGAGTCCTTATGAAGCCCACTTCGGTCTCGGCTCCGCCGGGAAAGTGGACGAGCTCGAGGTCGTCTTCCCCAGCGGGCGGCGTGTGGTTCGCCGTGACCTCGAAGCGAGGCAGCGCATCGTCGTGAGCGAGGATTCTCGTTGAAGCGACCCGCGACGGTGCTGATTGCCTTGTTCCTGGCGTCTTTCGCTTTGATCACGCTCCGTCGCCTCACGCGAGCCCGCGGTCGAGACACGTCTTCGAGCTCGGTCGATGCCGACCGCATCCGGAGTTTTTGGCGGGCCTACGACGATGCCACCCGGCTCAGGACGGAAGGCCGCGGCGCCGAGGCCGCCCGGCGCTACCGCGACGCGCTCGCCCTCGACCCGGGACACGAAGACTCCCTGTTCTACCTGTCGGTATGCCTCGAGGAAACGGGTCGCTACCTCGACGCGGCGGATGCGCTCCGGAAGCTCGTCGCCTCCCACCCCGAGAGCGGAAGAGGCTGGTCCCAGCTCGGCGCGATTCTGGCGTCGAGAGCACCGGGGACGTCTCCCGATCCCGAGGGCGCACGCGCCGCCTTCGAGCGCGCCGAGCGGATCAACCCGGAGCACAGCGGTCCCTTTCTTGCCAAGGGCGCGCTGGCCCTCGATCGCGGCAATCGAGCCGAGGCGGCGCGCTGGTTCCGCCTCGCCGCCGACATGAGCTCTCCCGAGGGCTCGTTCCAGGCGGGGCTCGTCGCCTTTCTCGACGAGGACTGGTCGGGAGCTTCACGCTACTTCACGCGGGTACTCGATGCTGCGATTCGGGAGGGGGAAATCACCGGCCGGGGCGTCGCTTCCGAGGGAGACGTGGACTTTCCCGCTCACCTGACGCCGCTCGAGAGTGCCCGCTTGCGCTCCCGCGTCTTTCTGTACTGGATCTCGCGGCATGTCGGGAAGTATCCGGAGGCCGTGCGCGATGAGGACCGCATCCGCTGGAACGCCCCGGCCCGATTCGGAAACGCGGTCGAGACCGATGGCCGAGCGGTCGTCCTCGATCTCGACCACCAGGGTGGTCTCGACGTCTTCGTCTGCTCTCCCGACGGCGTGCGAACGAAAGACGGCCGCTGGTCCGACGACATGGCCGGAGGTGCCTGGGACGGCGTCGCTCTCGACGCCGATGGCGATGGCTGGGAGGACCTCTACGTTCTCGGCGGCTCAGGGTATTCCGGATCGGGGAGCAACCGGCTCTATCGAAACGAGTACGGACGACTGGTCGACGCGACCGAGCGCTTCGGGCTCCAGGGCGATCGCCCCACGGCCCGTGCCGTTGCCTCTGACTTCGATGGAGACGGCAAGAATCGATCTCCTCGAGGTCGGAAGTGCCCGGTCGGGGCTCTCACCGGTACGTCTGTTTCTCGGCAGAGGAGGCACCGGGTTCGTGGAGTCGGCGGAGCGCCTCGGGCTCGACTATCCGACTCACCTCGTCGATGCCGCCGTCGGCGACGTCGACGGAGACGGTCGTCCCGATATCTTTCTCCTCGGATGGAACGCGGCCGGGCGGCTCTATCGAAATACAGGCGCGGGATTCGAGGACGTCACCCAACGGTTCGGACTCGCGGGCGTCGGAGGCGAGGGGCTGAGCGCGCTTCTTTTCGATTTCAATCGCGACTCCTATCCCGACCTCCTCGTCACCGCGCACGCCTCCCTGGCACTTTCCCTCCGCCGGCTCCTCGTTCCCACCGCTCGTGAGAGCGCCACGACTCCCAGGCTCTTCCGGAACGAGGGAGGTGAGCGCTTCGTCGAGATCACCCATGAGGCTGGTCTCGACCATCATTATGGAGTGGTTCAAGCGGCGGCAGTCGACGTCAACGGCGACGGCTTTCTCGACCTCGTCTTCGCCATGGGCGGACTCGAGTCCAGCCATCTCGAGCCGAGCGTCGTTCTCCACAATGAAGAGGGAAGGAGGCTGGTCGAGACCGACCACATTCCGTCGCTAGACGAGCCCCGGCGCGCGCTCGGGGTCCTCGCCGCCGCCGTCGACCGAAGCGGTTCGCCCGAAATCTTTCTCGCGACTCAGCGTGGTGAGAAGCGTTGACGCCGGTCGCGCTACTCGTCCTCCTCGCGGCCCTCGCGCCCGCCGACACGCTGCAGAGTCACCGGAATCTCGGAAAGGCCTACTACGAGCAAGGTGAGTACAGCCTCGCCGTCGAAGAGCTGGAGAAAGTGCTCTCGCTCGATGGTGCCCGCGGGCGCGACTACTTCAATGCCGGGATGGCGTATCTCCAGAACCAGGAGGAGGAGCGCGCTCTCGCCGCCTTCGAGACAGCCCGCCAAATGGAGCCGGGACTGGTAGAGGTCGATTTCGGTCTCGGGGTCCTCCAGAAACGCGCCCAACGGTTTCCTCTGGCGCTCCAGTCGTTTTCCCGGGTAGCGGAGCGCGATCCCGACGACCCTTGCGTCTGGTTCAACATCGGCTCGGTGAGCTTCTCGATGCGGCGCATGGACGATGCCGAGAAGGCGTTTCAACGGGTCATCGCCATGGGTCATGCCCGGGCTCAGAATTTCTACGTGAGCGCGCTCTTCCGTTACGCGAGCCTCCTCTCGCGCCGAGGTGAGCAGGACGAAGCCCGAAAGTACTTCGCCGAGTTCGCGAGCCTGCGAGACGTTACTCCCAACATCTCGCTTACGCCCACCGCGCTGGAGAACGGGCGCTACGGTCGAGTGGAGGTCCCGATGAGTCCGGAGCCCGATCGGATCGAGCCCGCGCCCGCGCCCGCGCCCGTCACCCTGACTCTCGGGCGTGAGCTTTCGGTGACCCTTTGCGACCGTGAGCCCGCGCTAGCCCTCGGTGATTTCGACGGCGACGGCCGGACGGACGTCTTCGTCGGATCCCCTGCGGGGCGAGCCACCTCTTTCGGAGTCTCGGGGGTGACAAGCTCGAAGACGTTACCGCCGCCGCGGGTCTCTCGTCGTCTCGAGGGGTCACCGGGGCCTTCTTCGTCGATTACGAGAATTCCGGTGCCCCCGCACTCTACACGTGGGGGAGCGCGGAACATCGTTTCTACCAGAACGAGAACGGCTCCTTCCAGGATGTGACCCGAGCTGCCGGGCTGTCGTCGATCTCGCCGCCGATGCTCGCCATCACGCTCGACTACGACGACGACGGTCAGCTCGATTTGCTTCTCGCCGGCTCTAACGACGTTGCCACCCGGCTGGACCTCCTGCGGAACGACGGGGGCGGAACGTTTCGCGCGGCCGACGCGGGGCTGCCCGCTCTGGGCTCTGGAAGTCGAGGGCTCACCGCCGCCGATTTCGATGGGGACGGGTTCGTCGATGTTTTCCTGATCGCGGGGCGCGTCGCGAAGGTTCTGAAGAACGAAGGGGGCACCGGGTTCTCAGTCCTCGCGGTCTCGGGAGCGGGGCTCCTGGATGGAAAGATGCTCGCGCGGATCGAGATCTCCGATGTGGACCACGACGGCTGGATCGACGTCGTCGCGCTCGACGAGGCCGGATGGGCGGTTTTCTGGAACGGGAGAGGACATCTCGAAGGAATGCCGGCATCGATCCCGAACGTCCGGCACGACGAACGCTGGCTCGTTCCGATGGAGGTGGAGGGAGAGGGGACTCGGAGCTACCTCGTGCGCGACGGGGCGGGCGGTTTCCTGCGCCTGTCTCATCGGGGAGAACGGGCATTCGAGGCGACGAAAGTCGAGCTGCCTCCGAATGCCTCCGGTCTCGCCGCTGCGGCGGAATCTCGCCGGCGACGAAGAGGGCGCCGTTCTCGTTGCCGGCGTGGACGGACGACTGCGCGTCCTCGTACCGCCGCGGGAGGGGAAAGCGCGCTCCCTCCGCGTCGCCCTTCGCGGAAAGAAATCCAATCGGCAGGGCGTGGGCGCCCTCGTGGAGCTCAAGGCGGGACGTTTCTACCGACGAGAAGTCTACCCCGGCCGGCCGATCACACTCGATATAGAAGGAAGAGAGCGACTCGACGTGGTGCGCGTCACCTGGACTCATGGGGTGATCCAGAACCTCACGAACGTGGAGGGAGACGAGATCCGGATCGAAGAAGACGATCGACAGACGAGCTCCTGCCCGTTTCTCTACATCTGGGACGGGAAGCGATTCCAGTTTCTCACGGACGTCGTGGGGCGAGCGCCCGTTGGTGAGGTTCTTCCCGACGGAACGGGGGTGACCCCCAATCCTGACGACTACATACGCATCCCTGCCGGCGCGATGAAAGAGAAAGACGGCCGCCTCGTCTTCTCGCTCACCGAGGAGCTGCGGGAGACCGCCTATGTCGACAGGGTAAGCCTCGTCGCCGTCGACCATCCGGCGAACGTTGCCGTCTATGTCGACGAGCGATTCTCGTCTCCTCCGTTCGAGCCTTTCCGCCTCTATGCCGTTCGAGCGCGGATGGAGCCGCTCGACGCTCGAAACGACGATGGCGCCGACCTCCGGCCTCTCCTGCGTCGTGCCGATGGCCGGTACGTTCCAATCTCCCGTCACCACGTTCCGGGGTTCGCCTCCGAGCACGCCCTGATCCTGAGTCCGCCGGCGAAGGTCGGAGAAAGCCCTCTCCGGCTCTTTCTTCGTGGATGGGTCTATTGGCCGAGCTCCAGCAGCATGAAGGCGGTGTCGACGAACGAGTCGTTCGTTCCGAGCCCGCCGGCGCTCCAGGTGAGAGATGGGGAGGGCAAATGGGTGACGGTAGTGAAGGACATCGGGCTTCCGTCGGGAATCAACCGAACGCTGGTCGTGGATCTGTCGAGGGCGTTTCTATCCGATGATCGTCGCCTGAGAATCGTGACCAACTTCGCCGTTTTCTGGGACGAGGCTTTCTTCGCCTACTCGACTCCGGGCGACGATCTCGAGCCGAGCGTCCTCGCGCCCGTCTCGGCCGACCTCCACTACCGTGGTTTCTCGGCGGTCGATCGTTCCGGCCCGGACGAGCCCGAGCATTACGACTACGACCGACTTCTGCCGGCGGCCCCTTGGAACGCCGCCCACGGCCTCTACACTCGCTACGGGGACGTCACCGATCTCGTGTCCGAGGCGGACGTGGGGATGGCGGTCATGGCGCCGGGAGACGAAATGGCTCTTTCGTTCGATGCCGGAGCGCTCCATCCTCCGGCCGACGGTCTCGAGAGAGACTACTTTCTGCACGTCACCGGCTGGGCGAAAGATCAGGATCCCAACACGCGCTCTTCTCGAACCGTGGACCCTCTGCCCGACGCGGGCGACCGCGACGAAGGGATCGAGCGTGACCGGCGAGCTCCGGTTCTGGTGGTACCTCTCGCTCCGCCCCGCTCGCGCCGCGGGCCGGAGAAATGAGCGTCGACTCTCCTACACCGCGTCGAATGCAGGTGAACCGAGATTGCGCCGGATGTTCTTCTGAGCGTCGTCCGAAACACCGGTGAACTCGACCCCCACGGTGGACAGGCCGTCTCCCGCCTCGCTCCAGACGATGCGGCCCGTAGTCTGCACGTACTCGCCGTCGTAGAAGCTCATGAGGATGGAGATCGTGGCGCGCCTCGGCACGACGTTCGTCTGAAAACAAGCCCCGCTCTCGGAAAGATTCGCGAGGATCCCGTAACTCACGGGGACGCCATCATCGGAAAGGGCCACGGTGACGGGTTTCGTCGGCGCAAAGCGCGTCGTTTTGCGGGTGGGAGAGAATGGAGCTGTTTGTGCCATGTTGAAATCCGAATCCTGAGCCGCCGGGGGAAAGCTCCAGACTCCTGGTTAAGCAAGTCCCGTGCCCGAAACGGACGAGGGAGCCGAGCGGGCAAGGGATTCGAGAACCGACACTTACCGGCTTCCATCTCACGGCCCACGTAGGTCGTTTCCCGCGCTGCCCCGAAAAAATCCCACGATCCCTCGAGCATGGGGAAGCTCCCGCTCCGGCCGGCTCGATCAGCCCGTCGCCCCGAGCCAACCACGGCGGATGGCCCACTTGGTGAGCTCCAGCACCGGCGATACGGTGAAGGCGGTGCCGGCGGCGACGGCCCAGTCGATGGGCGTGAGCGAGAAGGTCTCGAAGGTCCTTTGCAGAAAGGGGACGTAGAGGACGAGCGCGAGCGCTCCCAGCTCCCAGACGATCGCCAGATTGAGCCACTTGTTGGCGAACGTCCGGCGCAGCACCGAATGTCGGCCGGAGCGAAAATTATAGGCTTTGAAGAACTGAATCAGAATCAACGTCACGAAGGTCATCGTCATCGCTTCTTCGAGGTTTCGGCCGGAACGGAGGATGAAGGCGAAGATGCCCAGGTTTACCGTTGCCGACCAGAGACCACCGACGAGCATCAGCGCAACGATCGGCCGGGTGAAAATTCGCATGCCCCGGTCGCGGGGCGGCCGGCTCATGAGGTCCGGCTCGGGCGGATCCACCGCGAGCGCGAGCGCGGGCAGTCCGTCGGTCGCGAGGTTTACGTAGAGGATCTGCACGGCGCTCAAGGGGAGCGGCCAACCGGCGAGCGAGGCGGCCGCCATCAGGCCGATCTCACCGATGTTCGAGGAGAGCAGATACGTCAAATACTTCGTGATATTGCCGAAGATGCCGCGGCCCTCTTCCACCGCGGCAACGATGGAGGCGAAGTTGTCGTCGGTCAGGGTCATCGCCGCCGCCTCGCGGCTCACGTCCGTGCCCGTGAGCCCCATGGCGATTCCGATGTCGGCCTTCCTCAGCGCGGGCGCGTCGTTGACTCCATCTCCCGTCATGGCGACGACGTGCCCGTTGTTCTGCAGCGCGGTCACGACCCGCAGCTTGTGCGCCGGTGAGACTCTGGCGTAGACGTCGATCCCTTCGACCTCGCGCTCGAGCTCCTCCTCGTCGATCGCGTCGAGATCCGCTCCCGTCACCATCCGACCTGTCTTCAGGATGCCCAGCTCCGCCGCGACCGCCTGGGCGGTGAGCGGATGGTCGCCGGTGATCATCACCGGCTTGATTCCCGCCCGGGCGCAGGTCTCGATAGCGGTCTTCGTCTCCGCTCGCGGCGGGTCGATCATTCCGAGCAGGCCGAGAAACGTCATCTCTCGCTCCGCCGTCTCTTTCGTGGCGCCTCGCTTGTCGGCGACCGCGAGGACGCGAAGCGCCCTCATCGCCATCTCCTGCGCGGTCTCGAGAATCTCGTTTCGGGCGGCCGGGTCGAGGAGCGAGTCGCCCGTGTCCGTCGACCAGCGCGTGCAGGATTCGATCACGATCTCGGGAGCACCCTTGGAGCAGGCGAGCGCTCCTCCGTCGGTGGCGTGGAGCGTGGTCATCCGCTTGGTCTCGGAGGTAAAGGGAATCTCGTCGATCCGGGGGTACTCGCGATCCAGCGCTTCTTTCTCGAGCCCCACCTTGCGGGCGGCGACGAGGATCGCGCCTTCGGTGGGGTCGCCCTTCACCTGCCAGCGGCCCGCGCTCTCGTCGTACAGGATGGTCGAATCCGCGGCGAGCGCGGCGGCGCGAAGCAGCCGATGCAGTGGAACGGTCGATACGAGGCTCGTGCTCGTGCTCGTGCCCCCCTCCCGAATCTCGCCCCGCGGCTCGTAACCGGCGCCCGTGACCTCGAACCGCCGGCCGCCGCAGTGAATCTCGCGGACGGTCATCTCGTCCCGGGTCAGCGTTCCGGTCTTGTCGGAGCAGATGACCGAGGTGCTCCCGAGCGTTTCCACCGCCTGCAGGCGCCGGATCAACGCGTTTCGTTTCACCAGCCTCCGTACTCCGATCGCGAGGGAGATGGTGACCACGGCGGGCAAGGCCTCGGGAACGACGGCGACCGCGAGAGCGATCCCGAGCACGAGCATCTCGATCGCGGGCTGGCCCCGCAACAGACCGATCGCGACGATGGCCGCGACGACTCCGGCGCTCGCCTTCGCGAGGGTCTTCCCCATCCGGTCCAGGTTCTCCTGGAGAGGGGTGGGAGAGACATCGACGCCCTCGATCATGCCGGCGATCTTCCCCAGCTCGGTTGCGGCCCCCGTCGAGACGGCGACGCCCCGGCCCCTGCCGTACGTGACGGCGGTACCCGCGAACGCCATGTCCTTTCGATCCGCTACCGCCGCCCCCGGCTCGACGGGGTCGACTCCCTTGTCCACGGGCACGGACTCTCCCGTCAGGGCCGCCTCATCGATCTGGAGATGGATCGCTTCGATGAGCCTCAGGTCGGCCGGGACCTTGTCGCCCGAGCGCAGCAACAAGACGTCTCCGGGAACGAGCTCGCGCGCCGGGAGGAGCGTCTCTCGTCGATCGCGGAGTGCGTTGGCGGTGGGGGAGGACATCTTCCGCAGCGCCTCTATCGCCCGCTCGGCGCGAAACTCCTGGACGAATCCCAGCACCACGGCTAGGGTCACGATGACGGCAATGGCGACGGCCTCGATTCTCGTGTCCCACGAAGGCCGAGATCCCGATCGCCGCGAGAAGGATTACGACGAGGACGTTCTGGAATTGAGCGAGGAGGAGCTTCCAGGCCCAGACCCGGTGCGGCGGCTCGAGCTCGTTCGGTCCGTACTCGAGGAGGTGCCGGCGGGCCTCGTCATGAGAGAGCCCGGAGGGGGTAGATTCCAATCGGGCAAGGACCGCCTCGACGGTTTCTCCGTGCCAGTCGTTCGAGCTTCGTATCAGAGCGTGCCCACCGGCGGCGCCGCCGCCACCGGTAATCGCGCTCCCCGCGCGGCGGACCGCAGCATCGCCGTCGCGGCGTATACGACGACGAGAACGACGAGCCACCGGACCGCGGTGAGGGGGAGCGAGCGAACGATGTACGCGGCGACGAGGACTCCCGGGATACCTCCGATTGCCAGGCCGATGGCGGCGCGGAGGTTGTAGCTCCCCTTGGCGATGAAGCGCATGCTTCCCACCGGCATCAGAAACGCGCAAGAGCCCATCATGATCGGGAAGGCGGCTTTGGGGTTCATTCCCAGGAGGCTCACGAGAATCATGCAGGGTGCGTAGAGCCCGATCCCGAGAGTCATCAGCGCGCCAAGAAGGAGATTTCCCGCGAGGCCGAATCCGAGGCGGAGCCCGTCGAGGCTCAGGGTATCGCCACCGGAAGGAAAGAGACCCAGGTTGGTCATCACGAAGAAGATGGCCGCCGCCATCAAGGCGAGCCCCATCCCGATCTGGACTTTGCGCCTGGGCCAGGAAGCGACGACGCCGGCACCGAGCCACGCGCCCACCACCGAGGCGGCGATCATGAGGACGAGCGTAATCATGTCGACTTCCAGGATGGCGATATAAATGAAGGCCTGGGCGACGGTGGCGAGAGCGTGCCCCACGTTGAGGGTGCCCGGAATCTGTTCGTCGGGCACCATCTGCCGCAGTTTGAAGACCGACGTCGTCGGAGCGAAGGAGCCGATTCCCAAGGCGTCGAAAAAATTGGTGACGAAACCGAGCCCCAATTGGAACAGGCTCGGCCGCACCGGGCCGTCCACGGCTCCGGCGCTGCGGGCGCGCCTCGCCATGATGAACCAGTAAAGGATGTAGACGACGGAGAGGATTCCGAGGGCGAGAAAGAGCACGGCTTTGATCGTCATGGAGTTCCTTCGCTCGTTGGAAGTTCTAGGCGGCGCCTGGGAGCGTAAGACAATAGGTCCACGGCGTCAAGGACGGGTCACCGGAACGTCGGGCGCGGAGGACGCCCTCGAGCACGGCCGTCATCGCTCACGGCGGGATTTGCACTGGTTCCCGGCGTTCGACTAACGTTCGCATCATGGCCGAACCCGTCTTCGTTCCGCTCTCCGAGTACGAGGAGCTCCCCGTCGACGAGATGAAGAAGCGTTCCGCCGAGCTCTCTCGGCGGTTGCGACGTCGGCGCACGGTGCGCGAGTTCTCCGAGCGTCCGGTTCCGCGGGAGATCATCGAGAGCTGCATCCTCTCCGCGGCGAGTGCTCCGAGCGGGGCGAACCAGCAGCCCTGGCATTTCGTCGTGGTCTCGGATCCGGCGCTGAAGAGGAAGATCCGCGAGGGGGCGGAGGAAGAAGAGCGCGCGTTCTACCGCGGCCGTGCACCCGACGAGTGGCTCGAAGCGCTCTCTCATCTCGGCACCGACGAGCACAAACCGTTTCTCGAGATGGCGCCGTACCTCATCGTCGTGTTCGCTCAAAACCACGGTGTCCGGCCCGACGGCACTCATTTCAAGCATTACTACGTCAGCGAATCGGTGGGAATCGCGACCGGCATGCTGATCGTCGCCGTCCACGACGCCGGGCTCGTTTCCCTCACGCATACACCGAGCCCCATGGGGTTTCTCAACGAGATCCTCGGCCGTCCGGTGAACGAGCGCCCCTACCTCATTCTCGTCGTCGGTTATCCGAAAGAGGGCACCCGGGTGCCGCAGATCACGAAGAAGAGTCTCGACGAGATGGCGACCTTCCTCTGAGGGGGAACATGGCCTGGGTCCGCATCATTCCCGAAGACGAAGCCACCGGCAGATTGAAGGAGCTCTACGAGCGGTATCAGGAGCCCTGGGGTGGCGTCGACAACATTCTCAAGATTCACAGCTTGAACGTGCCCTCGCTCGCGGCGCACTTCGAGCTTTACAAGACGCTCATGCGGGGGCGTTCGGAGCTGTCCTGGGCCCAGCGGGAGATGATCGCGATCGTGGCCTCGGCCGCGAACCGCTGTCATTACTGACTGAAGCATCACGGAGCGGGTCTCCGTAGGCTCACGAAGGACGAAACGCTGGTCTCGGCGCTCGAGCGCGATTGGCGCTCCGCCGAGCTCCCGGGCCCCGATCGCGCCATGCTCGAGTACGTGGAAAAGCTGACGCTCCGCCCCTGGGAAATGGAGAAGGGCGACGTCATCCGTCTCCGCGAAGCCGGCCTCAGCGACGCAGCAATCCTGGATGTGAACCAGGTGACCGGGTACTACGCCTTCGTGAACCGGCTCGCCGACGGGCTCGGCGTCGAGCTCGAGGCGATCCACCGCACGGAGAAGTAGGCACGGTTCGTGCTACTAATGATGTGGAGAGCCATTCAAGGGACCGAAACGTCCCTTGTAGAGGACACAGAGCCGAAAAAGGGAGCATCCTATGAAGACCGTTGCATGGGTGGGAATCGCCCTCATGACGTCGATTCTGTCCTGGGCACAGAGCCGCGGGATCGAGCTGTACAAAGAAGGAAAATACACCGAAGCGGCGCAGGCCCTGGCGACCGAGGTGGAGCAAGCTCCGGATAGCGTCGAGAAGCTCGTCTACCTCGGACTCGCGCGCGCGTATGCCGGCGATCCGAACGGAGCGCTGGCTCCGCTGAAAGAAGCGATCGAGAAGAATGACGAGTCCGCGGAGGCCCATTTCGGACTCGGGGTCACGTATGTGAAGCTCAAGAAGCTCGACGAGGCGATTTCGGAGCTGGAGCGGGC
The DNA here is from genome assembly GCA_963815675.1 of uncultured Acidobacteriota bacterium. Lineage (GTDB taxonomy): Bacteria > Acidobacteriota > Vicinamibacteria > Marinacidobacterales > SMYC01 > CAWFHP01. Next base: position 150,172 of record CAWFHP010000013.1, read on the forward strand.
GACGAAGCTCGCGCCGGACCACGCCTACGCCCACTACTATCTGGGGATGTCGTACAACCAAACAGGGAAGAAGGATTCCGCGATCCCGCATCTGCGGCGCTTCGTGGAGCTGGCACCGAACGCACCCGAGGCCCCGGCCGTCCGCTCGTTCCTGTCGAAGATTTGAAGGCTCTCAGAAGGCGTGGCCCAGACTGAAGACGAAACGCCACGGGTCCTCTCCCGGCTTTCGGTCCAGCACCCAGGCCCAGTCGAACCGAATGAGGCCGAAGGGCAGCTCGAGCCGCACGCCCGCTCCCGCGCTGTTTCTCAGATTGGAGAGCCGCATGTCGGAGAACGTCTCGAAAGCGTTGCCCGCGTCCCAGAACCCAACGCCCCGGAGCTTCCAGAACAGCGGAAAGCGCATTTCCTGATTCAAGACCAGTAGCCCGGAACCGCCGAGACGGATGAGCACGATGGGGTCGATCGGTCCGAGCGACCCTTGCGCGAATCCTCGAACCGAATTGGGACCGCCCGCCTGGAACCGATTGGTTTCGGCCAGCCTCTCTCCGAAGCTGTCCACGGCGCCGAACCGAAAGCCGGAGGCCCAGACGACGTTCGCCCCGAGGGGCACGTACGTGTAGAGCTGCCCGTAGAGCTTGGTGAACTTCAAATCCGAGCCGAGCTTCGGGGGCGCCGCCTGGAAAGTCACGCTCCACAGGCTTCCTCTGGTCGGCCGTACGAGATTGTTCCGGTAGTCGCCGATGAGCGCTCCCGTGAGGATGGCCCGGTCCTGGGTGAGCCCACCGAAGTCGAAATCGGGAACGTCGTAAGCCGTCACCACTCTCTTGAAGGTGTAGCTCCACTGCGCGCTCAGCTCTTTCGCCAGGAAGCGCGTTTGCTGGGCGGTGAAGGTCCAGGTCTTGTCGGTATAGGCGAGGGATTCCTGCGACGGATCGCCCACTAGCGGCTGAGGCGGCTCGTACTGGTGGCTTCGCTCGACGAAGAAGTCGGTGTCGAGCTTGTACCGTGAGAGGTAAGGGCTGTGGTAGGCGAAACGGAATATCTGCTGGTTGCTCCCCACGAGCGCTCTCAGGCCCGCGTGCTGTGCCCTTCCAAAGAGGTTCGGCGCGCGAAGCTCGCCCAGGACCTGCACGAACCCTTCGGTCGACACACGCAAACCGTAGTCGACCTCCAGATCGGGAGTCTCGGTGACCTGGATCCGGATCGGACGGGCGCCGCTTTCCCCGCTCGTTCCCGTTCCCGCGACGTTGATCTCGGCCGACTGGAAGATGCCGAGCTCGTAGAGCCGCCTCTGGGTCTCGTTCACCGACGAGAGGCTCAGCGGCTCTCCGGGCGCGAACGCGAGCTCACGCCGGATGACTCCCTCCCGGGTGGCTTCGTTCCCTTCCACTTCGACCTTGCCCACTCGGACCTCCGGCCCTTCCCGTACCACGAACCGCGCTTCGAGCTCCGCCCCGGCGGGACGTCTCACGATATCCGCGTCGACCTCGACGTCGGGGAATCCCCGGTCGCGATAGAAGGACGCGATCTCAGAGCGATCCTTCACGAGGCTCGTCACCGGGAACGGCTCTCCTTCGCGGAGCTCCAGTCGCGAGCGAAGCTCTTCTTCGTTGATCGAGGAGACGCCTTCGATCTCGACCCCGGCCACCCGAAAGCGAGCGCCCTCGACGACGGCGATCTCGACGTGAAGGACACCGGTGACGGCGTCGAAGGTCACGGCGGGGTCGGAGACGGAGGCGGCGACGTACCCGAGGCTCGCGAACGGGAGAGTGAGGAGCTGCTTGAGTCGTGGTTTTTTCGTCGTGATCAGATCGTGAAACGCCGCGGAGGAGGGTTTGGGTAGAGCGTGGAGCAGAAGCGCGTCCGGCACGGCGGCGTTGCCGGTTATGTCGACGACGACGCTCGTTCCACGAGGACCGCGCGCGATCGAAACCGTCACCACGAGCTCGTCGGGCGAGCGCTCCGTCGAGATCTCGACTCGGGCGGTGTAGTAGCGCTTCTCGTAGAGCCTTCCTTCGGCGAACGAAGCGAGGTCGGCTTCGAGAAACGCTTCCCCCGAGCGGCCGTTCCAGAGATTGGTCAGCCCTTGCTTCAACGAGCCATCGGGCTCGTCACCTTCGAAGACGAAGCGGACCTTGGGTCCAATCTCGACAACGTAGTCGAGTTGGACGCGATCCGCGGCGAGGGGGGTCGTTGTCAGGTCGACCGTCGCTTCGAGATAGGAGAGCCCGCGCAATCTGTTGCGCAGCTCTTCCGCTTTCTGCCAGGCTTGCCAGTAGTCGTAACGGTCTCCTTCTTCGATGTCGAGACCATTCCGGAGCTCGGTCCGATCGGGGCTCGATGTTCCTTCGCCCCCGCGAATCGCGACGTCGACGGCCGCGACCGTCGTTTTGGGCATGTCTTCCGCTCGGGGACGAGCCAGAAGGTCGAAGCGCAGCTCTTGACCGAGCCCGAAGGTGAACTCGTTGTCCTGATTCCGGAGGAGCTGGGCAACGGTACGACGAGGAAACTCGTAGTTCACGATCCAGAATCTGGTCATCGGCGTTGTTCAGTCCGATGGAGTAGACGAGTGACAGAGAATTCTTGAAGCGGGCTCCCATGGTGAAGCGGGCTCCGGGATCCGTCTCGCCGGCGATGAGGGCGGGCTCGACGGTGACGATGTCGAAGGGGAGCGCCGCTCCGATTCCGAGCTGGGCGAGATCGGCGAGAGTCGACCCGAGGTACGAGACCATGCGCTCCCCGACGATGGAGCGGCCCTGGCTGGAGATTTTGTCCAGCGTTCTCCCGGTGAGGAGGAGCGAAGCGATGTCCGCGCGCGAAAGCTGCGGATTGCTGGGAGAGGAAAGCTCGGTGGAAAGGTTGTCGGTCGGCCCGCGCAGCACGAGCTGGATGTCGTTTCCCCCGACGGATGTGCGCGCGGTGATGTCGAGCTGGGGTGGCTCCAGGGGATAACTGCGAAGCTGAATCCGTCCCGTCTCGACGCGAAAGGTATTGCTCCCGAAGCGGAAGTTTCCTCCCGGACGGACCGAGGCGATCCCGGTGAGCTCCGGTGCCGCGAGCGTTCCGCCGACGGTCAGGTTCACCGAGGCCTCCATGCGAGCGAGGTTGTTGTCGATGCGCAGAGCTTCTACCGCGCGCACGCGGATGTCGAGGTGGACGCTCGAGGCGAAGGGGCTCGCGGACGGCGCCGCGCTGACCCGAGATAGGGACTGGAGGAGCTCCGACTCGATGTTGATGTCCCGGCTCAAGAGTGCGCGCTGGAGGGTCACGTCTCCAGAGAGCCGCAGATGGTCCGGATCTCCCGCGAGCTGGAAATCACCGTCGACCTCGCTCCGGAGGCCCTCGGGATAGCTCAGTCGAACGGAGCGGGCGCGCGCTTTGAAGTCGACGTCGGCGACTGCCGCGCCGTGGAGCGTGATCTTCCCATCGGCGTCCACTTTGCCTCCGCCCGCGTCGGCGGTCAATCTCGTGAGCGCGATCGTCTCTCCCGAGAACGCGAGCTCGCCACTCACGTTGGTGAAGGCGATGGGTGGATCTCGAATCACGAGACGCGCGCCCTCGAACGCGCCGTGGCCCTCGACGAAGAATGGCCTGTCTCCCTGGCCGGCCCGCACGTCGAGCTCGGTCACGCCGGAGAAGCTCCATCCCAGATCGGAGAGAAAGAGGCTCGAGAGAGCGTGATCGACCCGGCCGGTGGCGTGCGCGGTCCAGGACAGCGGCTCTGCGAACGGCTCGACCTCCGCTTCCACGAGAAGATGGGTCTCGCCACCCGTGAGGCGCAGATCTTTCATCTGGAGTCGACCGGCTTCGAGCGTCCAGCCGGCGGTACCCTCGCTGGCAAGCTCGACGGGTCCCTTTTTCGCTCGCACCTGTCTCAACTCGCCGCTCCCCGACCAGTCCGAGGGATTCGAGCCCGAGCCGGTGAGCTCTCCCGCTCCCGAAACGCCGAGCCCGGCGTCGGCGAGCCCGGATCCGAGATCGCCGGCGAGGATGAGAGGCTCGAGGTCTTCCGCTTCGAAGCGGAGCTTCATGGGTGCCGAGGAATCGAGTCGAGGCGGGAGCTCGCCCTCCAATCGAAAACGGCCACCCAGGACACGCCCGGTGACGTCCTGGAGTCGGAGCGCTTTGTCGCTCCAGCTCGCCGTTGCGGCGACGTCTTCGAAGCGGACCTCGCGGAAGCGACCGCTCGCGTCTTCGAGATTCACTTCGCCCCGAAGCCATGGGTCGGGAAGCGCACCTTCGAGAGTCACGTCGACGTTCGCGCGGCCTCGCGGCTCGAAATCGGGGAGCCAGGGCGTGAGGAGCTCGAGCCGCGACGCTCCCAGCGCATGAAGGAAGACGCCCCCGTCGCTCGACAGCGGAATGACGCCGTCGATCCCGATGGCGGTGTCTTCCCCCACGAGGGTCAGGTCCTGCACGGCCATGCTTCGCTCGTCGCCTTCGATCGTGAACCGAGCGCTCGCGCCGAGGACGATGCCCCGGTAGACGCCGAGGAAACTCTCGGTGTCGACGCGGTACTGAAATCAATCCGGGGTGGAGAGGGACGTCGTGAGCTGGGCGCGGCCTTGGATCTCGAGCTCCGCTCCCGCTTCCACCAGGGAGGGAAACGCCATGCGCATCTCGCCAAGCGGGAGGTTCTGGAGGCTGAGCTCCGCTTCCAGGGCGTAGGGGGTCTCGAGCTCGATTCGAGCGGTCGCGAGCTCGCGCCCATCGGTCATCGCGGCCCGCACCCGTGCTTCGGTTCCGTTCGACGTGAGAGTCAATGTCGCGTCGGGAAGACTCGCTCCGCTCATCGAGAGGTTCGAGACGGCGAGGGTCGCCTTGCCCGCGAGCTCGGGGAAAGGTCCCTCCAGACTCACGTCGCCGCGCAAGGCCGCGTGGACGGAGTCGGCCGCGGTCACGTCCTGCGCTTCGAAGAATCCTCGAAGGCTCGGGTGCGAAAGGGGGCCGGTGATCTCGATACCGGCGGTGATCTTTCCCCGGAGCGGGATCTTCGCGAGAGAGGAGGCCCAGGACAAGTCGAGCGCGTCGGCCCGGGCCTCGAGCGAGATCGAGCCGGCGCTCGCGGTGAGAGGAACCCGCCCTTCGATTCCCAGCGAACCGCCGGCGGCCTCGCCGAGGAGGACGTCTTGTAGCGCCACGAGCGAGTCTCGATAGGAGATATTTCCCTCGAGGGAGAACGGGACGTCTCCGATGAGGATCCGGTCCCCTCCGAGCGATGCCTCAATCGCGGGAGAGCTCGGGGGCCCGCTCACCGTGCCTTGGAAATCGAGAGCTCCGCCGAGCGGCAAGGGGGGCGGTGAAAGTCCGACCGAGCGCAACAGATGCGCGACATCGGCGAGATCCCCCGCCGTCCCCGAAAAGCGCGCGGAGAGGGTTCGACCGAGCGTACCGGAAGTCGAGAGCGCGAAGCTCCGCCCCCGTAGGTGCGGGGCCTCGAACGTGACCGCTTCGGAGTCGGCTCGAAACCGAATCGCGCCGGTTACAGGAAGACCCGACCCGGCGCTCGAGGTGGCAGGTGCCGTCAAGCTCAACGTGCCCTCGGCGCGGGCGGTGGCGAGATCGAATCCCTCCGCCTCGCCTTTGATTTGGCCCGAGACCCGGCTCCCTAGGGCGTGGACGAAATGCCGCGGATCCAGGTTCTCGACGGACAGCGTGAAGGTTTCCCTGTCGGAGCGGAAGTCGAGAGCGGCATCGAAACCACCCTTCCCGCCGTAGCCTTCGATGGTGCCCCCAGTCACGTGAACGATGTCGTCGGTGAAGCTCCACGGCATCTCGATGGCGAGAGGTCCAATCGAGTCGTAAGAAGCTTCTTGCGACCGAAACGCGCCCGCGCCCGACCAGCTGGAATCGCGAAGAAAAACCGTTGCTTGGCCATCGACGATTCCCGTCGCGGAGAGCCGCTCGTCCAGGGCGGAGACGTCCAACCGGTGCTCGATCCGGATCTCCGCTGCGAGCGGGGAGAAGGGTCCCACGCGACCCGAAGCGGAGACGAAAGAGTCTTCCTTCACGATTCGTGCCTCATCGAGGACGAGCTCGTCCGGCCCCAGGTGAAATCGCGCGTTGCCCCCACCCGTCGTATAGGGCCGCTCCCCTTGTCGGAGGAGCGCGGTCGCGAACGTGATCCGTCCGTCCGCACCGCCACCCGCGGGTGCAGGATCGAGCGCGAGGTCGAGCTCGTGGATCTCGAGAAAGGGAGCCGCGCCGGAGCTCCGAAGAGCGAGAGACCCGGAGTCGAGCTCGATTCTTGCTCCGAAAAGAGCGGCGGGAAGCGAGAATCGGCCTCGGTTCCCCCGCTGCTCCCTCGGCCAAAATCACCTCAATCTCCGGTTCCTGCAGCCGTATGAGCGGCCGTCCGGAGAGCGAGATCTCGATGAGGACTTCTTTGGCCCGCACCGAGCCCGAGCCCGAGGTCGCATTCCAGGAGACGTCGGACGCGGAGATCTCTCCTCGCCACAGCCGGTAGTCGAGCGCGCCAATCGAGACCTGCGCCGAGGTGCGAGAAGCGATAGCGTGCTCGGCGAGGCGGCGGAACAAGCTCTTCGCGGGAGGGGAATGGAGCACGAGTCCAAACGCCAGGAAAGCCGCCAGTACATAAGCGGTGCGGCGTGCCAGGCGCCGCGTGGTTTCTCTCATCGTGCTTCGTTTGGCGGTGCGGGTGGGCGACCGAGCTCCCATTGTAACTCACGGAAACCCGGGAACCTTTCTCGCGCGAACCCCGCCCACTCCGTTGCCGTCACCCCCGGACGTGATAAGATGTCGCCGCTTTTTTCCGAGGAGGTCATTGGTGCGCTTGCGCGCTCTCATTACAGTTCCCGCACTCCTTCTGTGCTGCAGTGTCGTTCTGCTCTCTGCCGCCGACGATCCAGAGGGCATACCGGTCGCGAGCGACCTGGTCAAGAACGCCTGCGGCGGCTGCCACGAGCAGGACGATCAGGGCCGGATGACCCGCATTTCCTACGAGCGAAAGACTCCCGAGGCCTGGGAGCTCACGATGAAGAGGATGATGCGTACCGGCCGCGTTCAGCTCAGCGCCGATCAGGCCAAACAGGTCGTGAGGTACCTCGCCGACAATCACGGACTCGCCCCCGCGGAGGCGCGCGCCGTCTTCTATCGCGCCGAAAAGCGGCCCAAGCTGGAAGAGGCGGTGAACGACGACGTGGGTGAGACGTGCAATCGGTGCCACCTGGCCGCCTGGTACCTCAGCGAGCGTCGCACGAAGGAAGAATGGCATCTGCTGAAAGGGATGCACCTCGGCTATTTCCCCATCGTCGAATATCAGACGTTTCGGGGCTCTCCCCCGGGAGAACGGGGATCGGACGACGCTCCCCGGGCCCAGGGCGCCAATGCGGCTTCCGCCGCGCCCGCCTCGACGGACGAGCGTTGGCGCGTCGACCGCGTCCTCGACTACCTGTCGGAGCACTATGGCCTCGAAACGTCGGAATGGAAGGAGTTCCGCGGGAAGAAAGGCAACGTCGATCTCACGGGACGTTGGCTGCTCACGACGCACCAGCCGACGAAAGGCCTCGCTTCGGGAATCGTCGTTTTCGAGAAGGCGGAGGGCGGTTACCGCACGCGCGGTGAGCTTCGCCTCGCGGACGGAACGACGGAGAAACGTACGGGAACGGGTCTCTTGTATGCCGATCTCACCTGGCGAGGACGCTCCGACGGTCCGACGCTCAAAGATCAACGAGAAGTGCTGATGCTGTCGGACGACGAGAGCGAGCTGTCCGGCCGGTTCTTCCGGGGTGAGTATGGCGAGCTCGGGCTCGATGTTCGTCTCGTTCGCCTCGGGAGCGATCCCCGGATTGGAGGAGTCACGCCGCGCGCGCTCCCCATCCCCGCGAGCGGGAGCGCCAACGCGGCGATCGCCGTCGTGGGTGCGAACCTTCCCGCCTCACTTTCGCCGGGTGACATCGACCTCGGACCGGGCACGCACGTCACCCGGATTCGCTCCCAGGCGCCCGATCGACTGGAGCTGGACGTCGATGTGAGCGCGGATGCTCCGGCGGGTCGCCGCAACCTTCGGTTGGGCTCGACGATGGCGGTGGACGTCGTGGCGCTCTTCGACAAGATCGACTACGTCAAGGTTCTGCCCGAAGAGGGACTGGCGCGGCTCGGCGGCGGCGCCATTCCGAAACAGTACCTGCAGTTCGAGGCCGTCGCCTTCGCCGACGGTCCGGACGGCCAACCCCTTACCGCGGATGACGTCGAGCTGAACGTCGTCGCGCCCCAATGGAGCCTCACGGAGTACCACGTTCGTCCCGACGACGACGACGTCCAGTACGTGGGCTCGATCGACCAGAACGGTTTCTTCACCCCGAACATCGACGGGCCCAATCCCGACCGCAAGCGGGCCACCAACAACATGGGGGACGTCTGGGTCGTCGCGAGCTACACCGCCCCCGGCGCTTCGAACCCGCTCCTGGGCCAATCCCAGCTCATCGTGTCGCCTCCCATCTACACGTACTGGGACTTCAAAGAGGCATTCCCGTGAGTCTCCTTTATCGCTCGGAAATGCACCGGGTCGAGGCCAACGGCCGTCACTATGCCTTCCTCGTGCCCTCTTCCATCTTCATCGAGCTCGACGAGAACGCGCGTTCGGTTCTCGACTCTCTCGAAGACGGCCCGAAGCCGGTGGCGGAGCTCGCCGTCGACGAGCCTCGGGCCGAAGTCCTTCGAGAGCTCGCGACGCTGGGCGCCGTGCGCCGGGATGGACCGACCCTCGTGCCCTTTCCGTCGGCTCCCGTCGCGCCCGAGCCGCCTCCGGTGAGCGCGCTCGTTTTGAACGTCACCAACAGCTGCAACCTCGCTTGCCGCTATTGCTACGAGTACGGCGACGATCGCCTCGCCACCGCGGAGACGGCGAGTATCATGACCGACGAGGTCGCCCGCCAGTCGGTGGAGCTTCTCCTCGCCCAGTCGAAGGCGAGCCGGCGGCTCCAGCTCACGTTTTTCGGGGGCGAGACCCTCCTCAACTTCAAGGTCCTGAAGACGACGGTCGCCTACGCTCGTGAGCGCGCGTCCGAGGAAGGGAAGTTCATCGACTTCAGTCTCACGACGAACGCGACGTTGCTGACTCCCGCGATCGTGCAGTGGCTCGCCGAGAACAACATCGGGGTGACGGTCAGTATCGACGGTCCCCGCGACTTCCAGGACGGAATGCGCGTCTACGCCAACGGCATGGGGAGCTACGACGTCGTGGCGCCTCGGGTCCGTGAGCTTCTCCGCGTGCACCGGGGCAGGCCCATCGGAGCGCGGGTGACGGTGACGGCGAAGACGCTCGATCTCCCGCGCATCCGACATCATCTCGTCGACGAGATGGGTTTCCACGAGGTCGGGTTCGCGCCCGTAACGTCGTCTCCCGGGCGGGACTACGCTCTCGGCGAGAATGGATTCGGCGTTCTACTCGATCAATTCCGCCTCCTCACCGAGGAGTACATCGAAGCCGCCCGGTCCAATCGTTACACCGGATTCGCCAACCTGAGCGACATGATGGGGGAGATCCATCAGGGTGTCGCGAAGGCCTATCCTTGCGGCGCCGGCCTGGGACTCCTGGGCGTCGCACCGGGAGGCGAGCTCGGCCTGTGCCATCGGTTCGCGGGAGCGGGCGACCACGACTTCGGCCACGTGGCGAGCGGAATCGACGGTGCGAAGCGCGCCGAGCACCTGGTGAACGGCCACATCGACCAGCGCACCGACTGCCGTACCTGCTGGGCGCGCAGCCTCTGCTCGGGCGGCTGCTATCACGAGGCGCAGGTGCGGTACGGGGATCGGTTCAAGGCGAATATCCACTATTGCGACTACATTCGAAGTTGGACCGAGATGGGGCTCGATGCCTACGCGAGGATTCTCCAGGGAAACCCCGCGTTTCTGGAGCGTTTCGATCGAAGCCGCGCGGCGTGAGTCGCGCCAGAGGTTGGTGATGAAGCACTTGAAAGCAGTGAATCGCAAGGCAGCCGCTCTCTTCGAGCATCTCGAGGCCGAGGGGGGCGAGGTAAAGGCTCTACAGGACTCGCGGCCGCCGCACTATCCGGCGGGCTGTACGACCATCTTCTCCCCGGGATGGGAAGTCGACGCCGCCGGCACGCCGGCCGGTCTCTGCCAGCCCGTTGAGCGCGATCTCTACGATTGCTACAAAACGTGCTACTGGCCCGCCCAGGTGCCCGACTACCTCAACAACAACCCGGACTGGAGCTCCACCTGCGGGAGCGCCACCCAGGATTGGCGAAAGCTCGACCTGGTGTTTCCGTGAAAACCTGCTTCGGACTCGGACTGCTGCTGGCGGCGCTCGCGGTACCTCTTCCCGCGCTCGCCAAAACGGCCGCTCGCGATCCGAAGCCGGCGCAAGTGCATCTTCTCGGCGTCTGGCCCAACCGTCTCCGTCTCTTCGACGAAGCGACGGAAGAGTTCATCGGAGATATCGCTCTGAAGTACGGGGCCGCCACCAACAGCACCCATACGCCGGACTTCTCCAAGTTCTACTTCGTCACCGATCGCATGGAAGCGGTGGAAGTGGTCGATCTTCGGAAGCGGGCGGTCGTCGATAGCCTGAAGCTCTCCGACCAGGGTCGACAGGTGCGGATCTCGAGTGTAGCGGTGAATCCCGACGGGACCGTCCTTTACCTCGCGTCGACTCCCGTCCAGCTCGAGATTCAATCGATTCATCCCCCAGGAGCCCGAAGTCTTCGTCTACGACCTCGTCGCGAAACATCTGAAGGAATCGCTCAAGGTTCCGAAAGACGTCGGTCTCTCGTTTCGACCGAACATCCACTTCTCGCCCGACGGTCAGTCGATTTTTCTCTTCGGCCGTGACATCTACCAGCTTCGGGCTTCGGACAATCAGCTCATCGATACCATCAAGCTCTCGAAGCCGCTTCTCCCGGGCTACGGACCTCTGCGGGGGGCGAGGCTGACCGAGGAGGAGCCGGGCATCTACTACGGTCTCTATCGGACCGAAGATCCGATCATGAAGAAGAAGATGATCGGCGTCGTGCGCATCGATCTCGCGACGAAGGACGTGCAGAGCTTCGAGATCGGTCCCGAGGTGAAGGTGGGCATTCTCGCGGTCTCAGCCGACCGGAAACGAGCGTATGCGGGTCTCGAGGACATGCTCGTCATCGACATGGACTCGCACCGCATCGTGAAGGAGAGACAACGGGTCGAGCAGGGGCGCAACAACACCTCGATGATCGTCTCCGCGGACGGTACGAAGCTCTTTGTCGGCGGAGTGGGCAACACTATCGAAGTCTACGATGCCGAGACGCTCGAGCATTTGAAGAGCATCTTCGCGGGAGGAGACTTCATGTCGTCGCCGACTCCCGTTCCCCGCGATCGCGTAGTGGGCCCGCCCGCGGGGAACTAACCTTCACCCCGGCGAACGCCGGCCCTCCGCCCAGGGGGTGACGCCATGCAACTCGCGAATCGTTTCTTCCCGATCGTGGGATGTCTGCTGATCGCGACGGCCTGCCAGCCAAACGATCCGTCGAGCTCGGCGGCTTCGAGCGCGCCCGCGGCTGAGCCCGGGCTGTGGAGCGTTTATTTCGAAGGGCTCAAAGGCGCGAAGTACGTCGATTTGACGCACACGCTCACTCCCCAAATTCCCGTATGGAAAGGTTTCGGGCACGCGACGTTCGGGCGGACGGTGAACCCCGAGACGGGCGTTCCGTATACCTATGAGAAAGACGGCTTCGAGGCGACGGCCTATTCGTTGGCGACCGACCAGTACGGGACGCAGCTCGATCCTCCGGCACATTGGGCTCCCGAGTATCCCGCGATCGACGAGCTTCCGCCGACCTACGCGCTTCGTCCGTTGGTCGTGATCTCGATCGTCGACGAGGTCGCGAAAGACCCCGGCTACCAGATGCGGGTCGCCGACATCGAAGCGTGGGAAGCGGTCCACGGCAGAATCCCCGCCGGTTCCGTGGTCATGGTCCGGTCGGATTGGAGCAAGCGATGGCCCGATCCGGCGCTGGCGCAACCACGCGGTCTGGGCGGCGGTGCCTGACGGTGCTCCTGGTATCGTTCTTCCAGGCGGTCACCGGGCTGGGCGGCGTGCCCGGATTCACCACGCCTTCCGTCATGTACTTTGCCCCCTGGGGCGGGTTCCTGATTCTCACGGGCTACGCGGTGGGCACGCTGTCGGACCAGCGCAAGGCGCAGGCCGACGACATCAAGCGCACGTATTTCGCGCTGTTGGAGATGCTCACCTTCCATCTCGATGCCGCCGACCGGCATCGCCGCGGCCACAGCTACCGCGTGGCCGAGCGGTCCATGGCCATCGGACGCAAGCTCGGCATGCGGGGCGATCAGATCGAGGAGTTGCGCGTAGCCGGATTGCTGCACGAGATGGGGCCGCAGGATCCGCGCATCGTGCGCATGTTCGCCGATTTCCCGCGCGAGGTGCGCGAGGTGCCGGTGGCGGCGTCCATGCACGCCGCGCTCGATACGGTGACGGCCTACGGGCGCTACCACGAGCTGATCGGCGACGATTGGCCGGTAGACGCGCTGCGCATTTCGATGGCGGTGAAGATCCTGGCCGTCGCCGACGCCTACGAGACGCTGCTGACGCCCACCGAGGCGCGTCCGGCGTTCGCGCCCTGGAACGCGCTGGAGGAGATCGACCGCAGCGCCGGCCGGACCTTTGCCACCGAAGTGGTGCATGCGTTGCGGCACACGATCGTGCCCGAGCACGCCGAGCACATGGACGAAAAGCCGCCGCTCAAGCTAATCGTGACGCGCGGGGCCTGACGCTCCGTCGTGGTTGACCATCCGGGCCCGTCGCCAGCTCGCGGCGGGCCCGTTTGACATGCCAGAGCCCCCACGCCGCCACGAGCGCGCTCGCTACCGTCCACGCGATCACGTAGCGCTGCAGAAATACGGCGCCGCGATCGGCGACGTGGCCCATTTCGAACGCGGCGATGGCCACGGCGTCGAGCAGGACGACGCCGCCCACGAGCTTGGCGAAGGCGAGCTGTATGGGGGAGCGGAAGCGGGGCATGGCGCGCAATCTAGGCGCTCTGGCCGGGCGGGCTACTGCGGGGGCGGCGTGGTCTCGCCGCGGCGGCCGCGCGCGGGCGCGAAGAACGCGCTGAGCACCGCCAGGTCGGCGTCGGTGTCGTCGCCGGGCTGGAGCGCCGGGCCGATGACGAGCGCGCGCCGCGCCCAGTCGAACGCCACCGGGATGATGGGCACGCCGGCGCCGCGCGCGATGTGGTAGAACCCCATGCGCCAGCGCGGCACGGCCTTGCGCGTTCCCTCGGGCGAGATGCCGAGCACCAGGCGCTCCGACTCGGCGAACCGGGCCACCGTCTGGGCGACGACGTCATTGGGACGCGAGCGGTCCACGGGGATGCCGCCCAGCCAGCGCATGATGCCCCCGAACGGCGCCCGGAACAGTGTGTGCTTGCCCAGCCAGGCAGCGCGCAGGCCGAGGGCGGCCTTGGCGGAGATGCCGACGATGAAGTCCCAGTTGGACGTGTGGGGCGCCACGATGACCACGGCTTTGGCGACGTCGGGCAGGGTGCCGTCAATGTGCCAGCCAAGCAGAGTGAACACCCAGCGGCCCATGGTATGGGACAGGGGGCCGCCGCTCCGCGGGAGGGCGGGCCCGAGGTCGGGAACACGAGGGGTGTTGGCGGTCATGGCGGGGCAGAAAGTACGCCTCCGCGGGGCCAGCCGCCATCGGGGATCTCGACAAAACGGCGAGAGACGGCTATCAAAGCTGACGGTCCGCAGCTTCCTTCCGCGCTCGATCCCCTTCCATGACGCCGCAGCGAATCTCCGACGCGCTCAATCATACCGCGCAGGCCTGCGCCGATCTCCCCGCCCTGCGCTGGAAGGAGAACGGTGAGTGGGCGTCGCTCACCTGGAGTGGCTACCGCCAGCAGGTCCATCTCGCGGCGCGCGGCTTCCTGTCGCTGGGGCTGGAGCCGGGCAAGGGCGTGGCGATCATCGGCTACAACTGCCCCGAGTGGTTGGTGGCCGACATCGCGGCCATCTCACGCGGGCGGGTTCCCGGCGGGATCTACACCACGAACACGCGCCGAACAGTGCCAGTACATGGCCGCCACTGCGAAGCGCAGATGGCGGTGGTGGAGAACGCCGAGCAGCTGGCCAAGTTCCTCGCGGTGCGCGACGCAGCTGCCCGACGCTGCGGGCGATCGTCATGATGCACGGCGCACCCGACGCGGACGGCGTGATCGCTGGGACGGAGCTGCTCGCGCTGGGGACGACGTGCCGGAGGCGACCTCGACGCGCGGATCGAGGCGGCCAGACGCCGGACGACGTGCACGCTCATCTACACCTCGGGGACCACCGGCGACGCCCAAGGCGGTGATGATCACGCACCGGAACATCACGTGGACGGCGCCGCACGGTGCTCGACAGCTGCTGGGGCTGAGCGCCGAGCGATCGCATCCTCAGCTACCTGCCGCTGCGCCACATCGCCGAGCAGATGCGTGTCCATGCACGGCCCGATGCTGGCCTGCGGCGGCTGCACCTGGTTCGCCGAGAGCATGGAGCAGCTGGGCGACAACCTGCGCGAGGTGCGGCCGACACTGTTCTTCGGCCGTGCCGCGGGTGTGGGAGAAGATCCAGGCCAGGATCGAGGCCGCCGGCGGCGCGGCAACCCAGCGCTGCAAGAAGAAGCTCGCGGCGTGGGCGCGCGCGTCGGGGCTGGCCGCGCGGCTACGCCGAGCAGCGGGGCGAGCCGCGGCCGCTGCTCTACGGGCTGGCCAACACGCTGGTGTTCTCCAAGGTCCGCGAGCGGCTGGGCCTCGACCGCGCGCGCTTCGCGCTGGTCTCGCGCGGCGCCGATCTCGCGGTCGACGCTGGAGTTCTTCCTGAGCCTCGGGGTGCCCATCTACGAGGTCTACGGGATGAGCGAGTGCACCGGCCCGGCCACGATCTCGCTGCCCGGGCCGTACCAGCACCGGCAAGGCGGGCGTTCGCGTTCCCGGGACGCGAGCTGAAGATCGCCGAGGACGGCGAGGTCTGCATGCGCGGGCCGGCACGTCTTCAAGGGCTACTACAAGAACGAGGCGGCGACGCGCGAGGCGCTCGACGCCGAGGGCTGGCTGCACTCGGGCGACATCGGCGAGATGGACGCCGACGGGTTCCTGCAGATCACCGACCGCAAGAAGGACCTGATCATCACCGCCGGCGGCGAGAACATCGCGCCGCAGGTGATCGAGGGCAAGCTCAAGTCGATCTCCGTCGTCGCCCAGGCGGTGGTGGTCGGCGACCGGCGCAAGTATCTGGGCGGCCTGCTCACGCTCGATCCGGCGAGGGTGGCGCCGAGGCCGGCGGCGGCTGGCAGCCCGGCCGCGACCGCGCGCGGCCGCGCGGCTGCGAGAAGTTCCGGCGCGTATCTGCAGCGCCAGATCGACACGGTGAACGCGCGGCTGGCGCGCGTGCAGTCGGTGAAGCGATTCGAGATCATCGCCGGCGAATTCACGGTGGAGGGCGGTGAACTCACGCCGTCGCTCAAGGTGCGGCGCAAGGTGGTGGCCGAGAAGTACGCGGAGGAGATCGCGCGGCTGTTCAACTGACGCGCGATCTCCGCCGTGGGGCGTGACTACCGGAGCATCTGCTTGGCGATCGTCTGGAGCTGCATGTTGGACGTGCCCTCGTAGATCGTGCCGATCTTGGCGTCGCGGAAGAACTTCTCGACGGGGTATCCTTGGTGAAGCCGTAGCCGCCGAAGAGCTCGAGCGCACGCGAGGTGACGCGCTCGGCGACCTGCGAGGCGAAGAGCTTGGCCATGGCCGCCTCCTGTCATGAACGGCGGCCGGCGTCCTTGAGCCGCGCGGCGTTGTAGACCATGAGCCGCGCCGCTTCGAGGTCGGTGCGCCATCTGCGCGAGCTGGAACTGGATGCCCTGGAACTCGGCGATGGCGCTTGCCGAACTGCTCGCGCTCCTTGGCGTACGTGACGGCGCGCCTCGAGCGCGCCGCTGGGCGACGCCGACCATCTGCGCGCCGATGCCGATGCGGCCCTCGTTGAGCGTCTCGATGGCGATCTTGTAGCCCTTGCCGACCTCGCCGAGCACGTTCTCGCGGCGGCACCGGCAGTCCTCGAGGATCAGCTCGCAGGTGCTCGAGGCGCGGATGCCGAGCTTGTCTTCCTTCTTGCCGACGGTGAAGCCGGGGAAGTCGCGCTCGACGAGGAAGGCGGTGATGCCCTTGTAGCCGGCTTGGCGGGGTCGACGTTGGCGAAGACGAGGAACAGTCCGGCCTCGGCGCCGTTGGTGATCCACAGCTTGCGGCCGTTGAGCACCCAGTCGTCGCCGTCTGCTCGGCCCGGCGGCGCAGCGCGAAGGCGTCGGAGCCGCTGCCCGGCCTCGCTGAGCGCGTAGGCGCCGAGCGTGCCGCGTGGCGAGCCGCGGCAGGTAGCGCGCTTGCTGCTCGTCGGTGCCCCAGCGGCGGAGGCAGTTGTTGACCAGCGTGTTCTGGACGTCGACGTAGATGGCGGCGGAGGCGTCGACCTGTGCCAGCTCCTCGACGGCGAGGATGGCCATGAAGAAGCGTGCCGCCGGCGCCGCCGTAGCTCCTCGGGGATCTCGATGCCCATGAGGCCCATGTCGGCAAAGGCCTGGGTGAGTTCGGGGTCGATCTTGCCGGCGCGTTCCATGTCCTGGACGCGGGGGCGAACCATCTCCTCGGCCATGGCCGCGACGGCGTCGCGGAACAGGATCTCGTCGTCGGAGAGGATGGTGAGGGGGGCGCGCTCGGCGGTGGCGGAGTCGGGAGGCATAGTCTTGGAAGAAGCGGGAAAGGCAACAGAAGGCTCAGAACTGAAAGCTGAGAGCTAATAGCTAACAGCTACGCGAACTGAACTGCGAACTGCGAACTACCAACTGCGAACTGCCAACTGCGAACTGACTACTGCAAACTACGGTGGACCGCGGCGAGCCGGGAGCCGTCAGTGACCAGCTTGGAGTGTACAGTGAGTTTGCCCGGACGCATCGCGGCCGGGAGAAGGGGGGGTGAAAGGGGACTTCGATTGTTGGGGATTGGAGCGGCTGCGGTCAGAACATCGAGCGGGCGTTGGCGCAGAGCGAGAGCAGTTGCTCGTCGGTGAGGCCCTGCCAGTCGGGAGGGGCGGGCCAGACGCGGCGGCGGTCGACACGCGACGAGAAGATGAGCCCCGGATTCTCGGTCTGCGGCAGTACGTCCCAGTCGAGCGCCATGCGGAAGTCCCACTGACTCTCGTCGTAGACCTCCCACTCGACCCGATCGCCGTCCACGAGAATTCGCGCGCGCGAACTGGAGTCGCGGAGACCTCCGGAGGGCGAATTCTCTTGGTTCGGGGGACGGGTGTCCATAATGGCGTCTTTCGCGCTCCGACCGTTCGAACACTGCGGGCCGAATTCGAACGGGGGGAGACGCGCAGAAAATGCGCGCAACATTAGAATCGTCGCGCGACTACATCGCCGGCGACCGGGGCTACGGATTCATGCATAAGTAATGACGCCCCAACGAGATTCCGGCAACCCCGGCCGCTATTCGGGCCCTCCGGGTTGACGCTCGGGCGACGCCGGATTGGCAAGGAACCGGGTGCCGATTCGGTCGCTATTGGCCAAACACGTCGAGCGCCACCTTCACCCGGCCGAGGGGCGCGCTGACCTGGACGCCTTGCACCAGGGGCTCCACCCGCTCGAACATCTCGCGGGCGATGGCGATGCCCTCGGCGAGGCCGGCTCTTTGCCCCGCTCGGTGGCCCGGCGCATGCGCTTCGATGACGGCTCGGGGACCGAGACGCCGGGCACCTCGTTGGCCAGGAACTCGGCGTTGCGCACGAGACCAGCGGCCAGATGCCGGCGATGACCGGGATGCGACGTGGGCGTCGATGCTCGTCGAGGAAGCGCTCGAGCTGCGTCGGCGTCGAAGACCGGCTGGGTGATGGCGTACTCGGCGCCGGCGTCGACCTTCCAGTCGTAGCGTTCCAGCTCGTCGGTCAGGGTCCACGGCCACCGGGTTGACGCCCACGCCGATGACGAAGCTGGTGGGCTCGCCGATGGGGTTGCCGCCCGGGTCGAGGCCGTGGTTGAGGCCGTGCGACCAGGTTGGTGAGGCCGATGGAGTCGATGTCGAAGACCGCCGTGGCGTCGGGATACGGCCCCATCTTGGGCGGGTCGCCGGTGATGAGCAGCAGGTTGCGCAGGCCGATGGCCGCGGCGCCGAGCAGGTCGGAGAGCATGCCGAGCAGGTTGCGATCGCGGCAGGCAGTAGTGAACGACCGTCTCGATGCCCACCTCGCTGCTCGATGAGCAGCGCCGGTGAGCAGCACGCCCATGCGGCTCTGTGCCCGGGGGCCGTCGGGCACGTTGACGGCGTCGACGCCCGGCGGCCTTGCAGGGCACGGCGCGACTCGGCATCATCGGCGCCGGGTCGATGCCCCGTGGGCGGCACGATCTCCACCGTGGTGACAAGCTCGCCGGCGGCCAGCTTCGCCCCGAGCGCGAGCGCTCGGCCAGCGGCACGTGCGGCGCGGCGCGCCGGTCGGGCCCGCGTGCCGTGGACGCTGCACCTGCGGACGCGTGACCGGCGCGGTGCGAGGCGCTACGCACGAAGCTCGCCGATGGCGCTGGATGTGCTCGGGCGTCGTGCCGCAGCAGCCGCCGACGAAGCGGGCGCCCGGCCTCGAATGAGCGCCGGGCGTACGTGGCCATGTACTCGGGGGAAGCCATGTACATTTGCGGCCGCTCGACCTCCCGCGGCAGGCCGGCGTTGGGCTGGCGCCGAGAGGCGCGGTCGGTGAGCCGCAGCCATGCGCTCGATGGCCTCCGAGGATCCGGCGCGGGCCGACCGAGCAGTTGAGTGCCGACCACGTCGGCGCCCCAGGCGTCGAGCGCGCGGCGCGAAGGCTTCCGGGGTCGGTGCCGTAGGTGGTGCAGCCCGTCCTTGCCGATGGTCATCTGGGCGATGACGGGCAGGTCGCTGCGTCGCACGCACGGCGCGCGATGGCCTGCTCGATCTCGTCCAGGTCGCTGAAGGTCTCGAGGCACGAAGCCATCGACGCCGCCGTCGAGCAGGCCTCGCATCTGTCGCCGGAAGGCGCCGCGGGCCTCGTCGAGGCCGAGTTGGCGCCGAAGGTTCGAGGCGCACGCCCAGGGGGCCGATGGCGCCGACCACGAGCGCATCGCGTCGCCGGCCGCCTCGCGGGCGAGCTGCGCGGCGGCCGCGGTTGATCTCGCGCGACCTGCGCTCAGGCCGTAGCTGCGCGAGCTTGACGGGGTTGGCGCCGAAGCTGTTGGTCTCGAGCATCTCGGCGCCCGCGCTGCACGTAGGCGCGGTGAACTCGCGCACCAGGTCGGGTCGCGCGGCACGTTGAGCTCGTCGTAGCAGCGGTTGATGAAGACGCCCGCGCGCGTAGAGCATGGTGCCCATGGCGCCATCGAAGACGATGGGGCGCGAGGGATCGTAGGAACACGCGGATCGAGGTGCGCGGTCAGGGGGTGTGGCTCACGGGACGGTGAAGTACTTGGCGGCGGGATGATGCACCACGATCGCCGCCGTGGTCTGCTCGGGCACGAGCTGGACGCCCGCCGAGGTGAGCGTCCATGCCGAGCGCGCTCGGCGGCGTTCAGGAGGCGGAAAACCAGTTCGTGCTGCCGAGGGTCGGGGCAGGCGGGATACCCCCACGAGTAGCGCTGCCCGCGCCCGGCGGGGAGCCCCAGTCCCTGCGAATGACGGCGGTGCACGTGTTCGGCTACCGCCTCCGGCGGCGGACGCCGAGGCCGTGGAGGTAGTAGGCCTCCGTGTACTCCCCTCCTGCTTGGAAGCGGTCGAACTCCGGGCCGCGGCGTCGCCGACGGTGACCACCTGGAGAGCGACGACGTCCATGTCGCCCGACGCCACCGACCGGAAGTAGTCGGCCAGGCAGAGGCGTCGCGTCCTCCTGGCGGGGAAAGGCGAAGCGGGCGATCTCGGTGGCGGTGCCGTCGCGCGCGTAGGCGTCGGGGTCGTACACGACCAGGCGTTGCCGAGCGACTGCGCGGGAAAGAATCCGTAGACCGCTTGCGGGCGGAGCCAGCCTTCGCGGCCGCCCGGTCCTTGAGTCGTACGAGGCGGGGTTCGAACTCCTCGCGCACGAGGCGGTCGAACTCGGCGCCCGAGCCGCGGGCGCCCCACTGCAGGCGATAGAGTTCGTCGAGGTCGAGCAGTTCGAACACCCGGTCGAGCGGAATGTCGTGCAGGGCGCGGGTGCCGTAGAAAGCGGGCGACGGGATGGGGTGGTCGTCGCGCACGCTGCTGCGGCGTTCGTCGTCGGTGCCGGCGCGGATGTCCTTGCCGGCGCCCGCGTGCAGGAACACGTCGGCGCGGGCGTCGTCCATGAGTTTGGTCACCAGGGGGGCGCGGCGGTCGGCGTCCTGCAGGGCGTCCATGGTCTCCAGTCCCTCGAAGGCGTCCTTGCAGTAGAACACGCCGGCGTCGTACGGGCGTTCGCCGTCCACGAACATGGCGCGGCGGCCGAAGCGGCGGTTGATGGCCGCGCCGCCGATCAGCACCGGGATAGTGCAGCCCGCGCTGTGTCAGCTCCTGCACGCACAGCGGCATCTGCTTGGAGGTGGACACGAGCAGCGCCGAGAGGCCGATGGCGTCGGCGCTCACTTCCACCGCCTTCTCGATGATGGTGTTACCGGCACCTGCTTGCCGAGGTCGAACACGGTGTAGCCGTTGTTGGAGAGGATCGTGTTGACCAGGGTCTTGCCGATGTCGTGGACGTCGCCGTAGACGGTGGCGAGCACGACCGTGCCCTTGGTCGTAGCCCTTCGTCCTTCTCGAGGAACTGCTCGAGGTGCGCGACGGCCTTCTTCATCACCTCGGCCGACTGCAGCACGAAGGGCAGGATCAGCTCGCCGGCGCCGAACTTGTCGCCGACATCCTTCATGGCGGGGAGCAGCACGTCGTTGAGCACTTCGCACCGGCGTGTGCCTGGCGTCAGCGCCGGCGTGCGTCGATCACGGTCCTCGACGCCGTCCTTCTTGCGATGGACGATCTGCCAGTGGATGCGCTCCTCGGCGGGCGTCATGCCGGCTCGTGGGGTCAACCGCGAGCTGCCGACGCTGCCGGCGCGTCGCCGGCCGTGGCCTCGAAGTGGTCGATGAAGCGGTGCAGCGCGTCCGGCGCGGCGGTTGAAGACGAGGTCCTCGGCCAGCGCGCGCTCTGTCGCCGAGATCTCGGCGTAGGGCGTGACATGTGCGCGGGTTGACGATGGCCATGTCGAGCCCCGCCTCGCACGCAGTGGTAGAGGAAGACGGAGTTGAGCACCCGCGCGCGGGCGGGTGCGAGGCCGAAGGAGACGTTGCGAGACGCCGAGCGACGTGTAGACGCCCGGCAGCTCGCGCTTGATCAGGCGGATGCCCTCGATCGTCTCGATCGCCGAGTCGCTCGCAACTCGTCGTCGCCCGGTGGTGAGCGTGAAGGTGAGGTCGTCGAAGATCAGGTCCTCGGGCGGCGAGGCCGTATTCGTCCGACACGATGTCGTGGATGCGCCGGGCGACCTCGAGCTTGCGCTCGCGCGGTCTTGCGCCATGCCCGTCCTCGTCGATGGTGAGGGCGACGACGGCGGCGCCGTGCGGCGATCGACGAGTGGCACGACGCTGTCGATGCGCTGCGCGGCCGTTCTCCATGTTGATGGAGTTGATGATGGCGCGGCCCGGGTACGTGCTCCAGCGCCGCCTCGCACGACGCCGCCTCGGTGGTGTCGATCACCAGCGGCGCCTCGACGCTCATGCGCGAGCATGCTTGACGAGCCGCGCGCATCTGTCGGCCTCGTCGGCCGCGCTCGGTGAGCGGCCACGCAGACGTCGAGCAGGTGCGCGCCCTCCTCCACCTGGCCGCGCGCGATCTCGACGATGCCGTCGTAGTCGTCGGCCAGCAGCAAGCGCTTGACCTTGCGCGAGCCCTGGGCGTTGACGCGCTCGCCGATGAGGGTGGGCGGCGGGTCTGCCTGGTCGAGCGTCGGCTGGCGCCGCGATGGCCGACGGCAGACCGCGCGGCGACGCGGCGCGGCAGCCGGGGTTCGAGACGGCCGAGTGGCGGCCGTGCGCGCTGCATCGCCGCGGACGATCGCGCTCGAGGTGCTCGGGCGTGGTGCCGCAGCAGCCGCCGACCACGCGCACGCCGAAGTCGGCCACGAATCTCGGCAGATCGTGGCGCCATCGGCTCCGGGTTCAGCGGGTAAACGGCGTTGCCGCTGCCGTCGTTGATGGGCAGGCCGGCGTTGGGGATGATGGAGACCGGCAGGCGGCGTGTCTCGGTCAGGTAGCGGGCGGGCTCGCGCATGTGCTCGGGCCCGGTGGAGCAGTTGAGGCCGATGACGTCCACGTCGCAGCGCTCGAGGTGGTCAGCGCCGCGGCGATGTCGGTGCCGAGCAGCATGCGGCCGGTGATGTCGAGCGTGATCTGAGCCTGGATGGGCAGCTGCGTGCCGGTCTCGGCGAAGAGCCTGCGCGACGCCGAAGATGGCGGCCTTCACCTCCAGGATGTCCTGGCACGTCTCGATGAGGAGCAGGTCCACGCCGCCCTCGACCAGGCCGCGGGCCTGCTCGTGGAACATCTCGGCCAATTCGGCGAAGGTGACATTGCGAGAGCGTCGGGTCGCTGCTGGAGGGGAGCATGCCGGTGGGGCCGATGGAGCCGGCGACGAAGCGGGGGTGGTCGGCGGTGCTGAAGCGGTCGCAGGCGGCGCGGGCGAGGCGGGCCGCGGCCACGTTCAGCGCGTGCGGTGCTGGGCATGCCGTATTCGCGCAGGCGTGATGCGTGGAGCGGAAGGTGTCCGTCTCGATCACATCACAGCCCACCTCCAGGAAGGAGGCGTGGATTGCCTCGATCACGTCGGGTCGGGTGATCACGAGGTGATCGTTGCAGCCTTTGGTTTGCTCGCCGCCGAAGTCCTCGGCTTCCAGGTTCATGCGCTGCATACTTGGTGCCCATCGCGCCGTCGAACACGAGGACGCGGCGGCAGAGTTCAGCGACGTATGAGCCGGTGGGTGGAGTGCTGGGCATCAGGGAGTGCCGGAAAACGAAAACGCCCGGAGCGGGAAGCGCCGGGCGAGGCGCTTTAGCGATTGTTTAACGTGGCCGCAATTTGCCGAAAATCGCCACGAACGGTTGTTCCGCATATTAACAGGTGTCCGCCCGCCCCGGCAAGCAACGCCCGGGGGGAACGCCCTCATCCTTCGACGTACACGCAATGACTGATCGCGATTCGACCCCCGGTGCCGCACCGGCCCTCAATCCGGCGCTCGAGCCGTTCCAGGAGCTCTTGCGGCAATCGCCACTCGCGAGTTCGGTGGTGGATCTGGATGGCCGCCTGTTGATGTGGAACCCGGAGAGCGAGCGGCTGTTCGGCTACACGGCGGAGGAGGTGGTGGGGCGGCAGCCTCCGCACGTGCCGCCCGACGCGGTGGCCAAGATGTTCGAACACATTCGCAACGCGGCGGAGGGCCACCCGGTGCGCGGCACCGAAGTGGTGCGTACGCGGCGCGACGGCACCCGGGTGAACGTGCTGATGCACACGGCGGCGCTTCGCGACGCGCAGGGCCAGGTGGTGGGGATCATGGGGATGTTCGTGGACGTCACGGAGCGGCGACAGGTGGAGACCCGGCTGCGCAGCGCGCAGAAGATGGAGGCGGTGGGCTGTTCGCCGGCGGGCGTGGCCAACGACTTCAACAATCTGCTCACGGTGATCAAGGGCTTCTCGGCGCTGTTACTCGAAGCGGTGGGAGAGAACGAGGCGGCGCACGAGTGCGTGGACGAGATCGTGAAGGCGGCCGAGGCGGGCGGCCGGCGGCCTCGATCCGCGCAGTTGCTGGCGTTCAGCCGGCGGCAGCTGTTGCGTCCGGTGATTCTCGATCTCAATCAGCGCCTCCGGGACCTGCAGCCGATGCTGCGGGTGTTGGCGGCCGCCTACAGTTGACCTGACGCTCGATCTCACCGATGACCTGAGCTTCCTGATGGCCGATCCGGTGCAGATCGAGCAGGTGGTGCTGAATCTGGTGATGAACGCGCGGGACGCGATCACGGAGCGGGGCAAGATCGTCCTGCGGACGTCGGTGGTGACGCTCGACGCGGAGTTCGCCAAGTGGGGGGTGACGCCGCGCCCGGGCGAGTACGTGCGGCTGGACG
>CAWFHP010000014.1:0-171896 GCA_963815675.1 uncultured Acidobacteriota bacterium
AGACGGATACCGGTGATCTTCCCGTTCAGACGCGCTCCACGAGCTCGATGCTCTGGAGCGTCGCGTGGCGCGACGTGACTCCCGCGCGAGTGGACGAGAATCGCGGCGTCGCGGGGGTGGAGAGGATGTGAGCGAGTTGAACACCGGCAACAGGGGAGCGGAGTCCAGGATCACGAAATCGAAGTGCTCGGAGCATTCCGGCGAGTGTTCTTTCCCATCGCGGCGGAGGCGAGGAGCTCTCCCCGGGTTGGGCCTTTCGGGCCCGCCATGAGGAGGAACAGGTTGGGAATAAGTCGGTCCTTCATGATGCAGCCGTTGCTGAGCGCCTTCTGGCCGGTGAGCATGTTCGTGAGCCCATGCGTCTGCGATAAGTGAAACACGCGGTGGAGCTTGGGATTCCGGAGGTCGGAGTCGACTAGGAGGACGCGTCCGTCGAGCCGCACGAGGGCGCAGCTCAGGTCGCTCGATACGACGTTTTGCCGAGCTTTTGTCGGGACTGGTGACGAGAATGACCTTGGGCACCGCGCCCGGCGTGCTCAGGAGCATCGAGCCCGGAGGAAGCGGAACCTCTCCGAGAGCGTATTGCGGTTCTCGGCGAGCGAGGGCGTCCATGGTCAGGGCTCGGAAGGTAGTTGCTTCGCTTCGAGGCGCGGGTGGCCTCGACCGACCGCGCGCCGGCGGCGAGCGGCGCCGAGGCCTTCCCGTCGCCTCGGCCGAGCGCTTTGCCGATGTGCGCGAGCGCCGCGTTTTCGCCGTAACGGGGAATCATCCCGAGATAGGGAAGAGGCACGTGGCGCTTGAGATCTTCCACGGTGTGGATTGAATCGTCCCAATGGTCGATGACGTAGGCGGTTCCGACTCCGAGGACGAGCCCGAGGAGAACGATAATCAGCGCCCGCCGGCGTCGAGCCGGAGCATAGGCGGCTCCGGGAATCTCCGCCTTCTCGATCACCTTGATGGTGACCTGCTTGTCCTCGTCGTTTCTCGTCGCCGAAAGCCGGTCGGCGAGATCGGCGGAGATCGACGTCTCCGAGTGCCGCCGCAGGAGACCCTGGAGCATCTGTCTCTCGTTCTCGAGCTCGGCCTTGGTCTGGTTGTACTCGGCCGAGGCTCCCTGGAGGTTCTGGACCCGCGCCCTCTGCTCGTCGAGAGACTGGCGGATGAGGTTCTCGCGATCGAGCGCCTCGTGATAGGCGGCATTCGCGGCGGAGATGACCTTGCGCGCCTCTTCCTTCACTTTCGCGTCGGAGGGAGCGCTGGACCTCCTCCATCGCGTTTTTCACCCGCTTCATCTCCGGCCAGTCGGGACCGAACGTGGAGGACATTTCCTCGTACTTCTCGCCGAGAGCCAGGTACTTGCGCTCGATCTCGCGCACCGCCGTGCTGTTCCGGACTTCATCGATGCTCTTGGCGTCGGCTCGCTGAAGGCTTCGATACCGGGCCTCGGCCGCCCCCCGCTGCTGTTCGGCGTCGGTGAGCTGGAGGTTCAAGGTCTCGAGCCGCTTCATGACGATATTGTCGTCGCCCTTGTCGCCCACGACGATCGCCTGGTCCTTGGCGAACTGCCGGAGCTTTTCCTCGTTTCTTCGGATCTGGTCGCGCAGCTCCGTCACCTCGTCGTGGATGAAGTCGCTGGTATCGCGGGCCTGATCGCGCTCGGAGCTGATGTTGAAGCTCCGGTACTCGTCGACCTGCCAGTTGGCGAGGTTGGCGGACAGCTCGGGATCGGGAGTGACGACGCTCACTTCCATGAGCTGGGTCTTTTCGATCCGCCTGACGTCCACCATGCCTTGGATGCTTCTCGCGATCGCCTTGTCGAGCTGTTGCGGATCGACGGTGGTACCGGTCGCGGGCGCGAACAGCGGGTGTTTGGCGAGGTCGTGGGCCTCGGCCACTCGCTCGGCGAGGAGCCGGCTCTTGATGATTTTCTCCTGGGTGCCGTAGAGGTCCGCCATCCCCCGAGTGGGGTTCACCATCACGTCCTCGACGACGTTGATCTTGCCTCCATCGATCTGGATGAGCGACGACGCGCGGTAAACCGGCGTCTCCATGAAGCGCGAGACGCCGCCGATGAGCCACGTGGTGAGCACGACCGCGACCGCCGGCCATCGATGCTTCAGAAGCGTGAAGTAGACCTCGCGAAGGGTCGCACTCGGGTAGAGTCCGGAGCTGTCGGCGGGATCGGGAGAGAAACGGTCGGTGGTCATGTGTCCTGATCGAACGGGTGTCAGACCGGGTTAACAGTGTCTAGTCAAGTGAATTGCGACCGAGTCGTGAACAAAAGTCTATATCCTTCGTTCGCCGGGGCTCACCGTGGTCTCTCGGGAAGCCGGCTCGATTTGACGGAAGGGGTTCGACTTATATTGGTGTCAGCTGACCTTTCAATGGTTTCTATTCTACGCGCAAGAGTTGCAAAGGGAAACCCTGTCCCCGGATTCCGGTCCCGACGGTCCCCCACGCGGTCTAATATACGCAGTTGGCGTATACGCAGATTGCGTAGTATAGTCCTCGACCATGGACGCGAACGTTCGTGCCGAGCTTCCTCTCAAGCCCCTCGAGTTTCTCGTGCTTGCCGTGCTCGACGCGGGCCCGCTGCACGGGTACGGGATGGTGCAGCGCATCGACTCCCGCACCGACGGGATCGTGCGGGTGCGCCCCGGGGACCTGTATCGAGTGCTCTATCGACTCGAGCGGCGAGGTTTGCTCGAGACCGTCGCCGACACCGCTCCGGGCGGAGGCGATGATAGAAGGACCTACTATGCGCTGACCGACCACGGACGACGAGTCCTGGACGCGGAGGCGAAGATGCTTTCGAGCGTAGCCGCCGGCGTTGGGCGAGGGCGGAAGCCGAAACCGAGGTTGGTATGAAGGCGCGTCGCACTCTTCTGCGTCTCTTGCTCTACCTCTATCCCAGGGATTTTCGTGAGACCCACGGGCGCGAGCTCGTTGAGCTCGACGCCCACATGAAGCGAGGCGTTCTCGGCTCGATTCACCTCCTGCCCTTCGAGCCCGGGAACTGAAGCTCCTCCGAAGCTTGCTTCCGGGGCTGACCGTCGCCCGGCCGGGACTGGTGGCGGTGGTGACGGTGTTCCTGGGTCTCGTCGCCCTAGCCGCCTGCTACTTTCCCCGCGAGCCGAGCGAGCCGGGTCGATCCGCTTTCGGTCCTGCGCCTCGATTGACCGGAACGAGACGCTCCTGCCGCTTCTCACGCTCATCGGACGATGCTATAAATGCGGCCGATTGTGCGTTTGCCCGCGAGAGGAGGGGTGTAGTGAATCATCTGATGACAGCCATGGTTGCGGTGGGTCTTCTGGCCCCACCGGCCCTTGCGCAGAACGAGTCGAAGACCGAGCTCATGAAGGCGGTGCTCTCGGCGCGAGTCGTCGAGCTCAATTTCGTGTGGGACAAGAACGCGCCGCTTCTTGGTTTCAACCCTCCGTACACCATCGGCCTGCAGATGAGCCACAGGGACTCGACGGGCCTCATCCCCGGCGGCATCGCCTTCGCCGCCGACATGATGTTCTTCAGCGGCCAGCACGGGGCGCCGAACCTCGACGCCATCGGGCACATCTCTCACGACGGGAAGCTCTACGGGGGACTCGACGCTTTCTCGAGCGAGGGCTCCGCCGGCTTGATCGCGCTCGGGATTGAGCACTATCCGAAGGAGAAGTTCGTGAACCGCGGCGTTCTCCTCGACGTGGCCCGCTCCAAGGGTGTCTCCGCCCTCGACGCCGGCTACGAAATCACCCCCGACGATCTCGAGGCCACAGCGAAATCGGAGGGAGTCGAGATCCGGCCGGGAGACTCCGTCCTCATTCGCACCGGGTACGGACAGTTCTGGGACAAGGACCGAGCCAGGTTCAGCGGCTTCCGGCCAGGTCCCGGCGAGGAAGCGGCGAAGTGGCTCGCGTCGAAGCGAATCTTCCTCACCGGAGACGATCAGATGAGCTATGAAGTGGTTCCGGAAAAGGGCACGATCTTCCCCGTCCACCGGACCATCATCGCCGACAACGGCATCTACTTGATGGAGAACGTGAACCTCGAGGAGCTCGCGAGCCTCCTCGCCGAGCGAAAGACGTACGATTTCGTGCTCGTGGTCAACCCGCCTCGCATCAAGGGAGCGACGGGCGCCGCGTTGAACGCCTTCGCCCTGCTTCCCTGAAGGCCAGAAGGCCTGAAGGGAAGCAGGGAAGCAGGGAAGAGCGTCGCTGGGAAAAGCCCACGAACGGCGTCTCGATTTTCACCCGGCGCCGATCACTGCTTCGGCGAGAGGAAACGACTATCTTCCACGGTACCGACGGCATGGACGCCTTCGGGACTGTGAGCCCCCCAATGCCACGGGCGGCACCCGAGCCCCAATCGGGTGCCGCCCCGAATTTCGAATCCAAGTCCAAATCCAAATCCCAATCCGGTCGTTCGGTTCAACCTCCGGTGATAACATGCTCCTCGTCCGGGCCTCGTCCACGATGTCGAGGCAAAGGAGGAGCATGGATGGCAGGCGCTTCTTCCAGCTGTTCTCCGGAGTCGCGGTAGCGGCTCTACCCGGAGTGCGTCCCGTGCTCGCCGCGGCGCGGCGCATCGGCATCGTCGGTGGAGGAATTCTCGGAAGCTCCATCGCGTACCACCTCTCCCGTCGCGGCGCCGACGTGACGCTCTTCGAGAAAACCAGGCCGGCCGCCGGCGCCACCCAGAACTCGTTTGCCTGGATCAACGCCACCTTCGCCAAGAAGCCGCTTTCGTATTTCACCCTGAACCGGTTGAGCGCCCTCGCCTATCGCGAGCTCGAGCGTGAGCTCGGAGGAGAGCTCCCGGTGCAATGGGGGGGAGCCCTCGAATGGTACGGGGAGCCCGAGCGTGCCCGCTGGCTCCGCGAGCAGGTGGCGAGCCATCAGAGCTGGGGATATTCGACCCGTCTCATCGACCTCGAAGAGTTCCGTCAGCTCGAAGCGGGCGTAGAGTCCGGCGACGTGCTCGCGGCATCGTTCAGTGAGGAAGAGGGAAGCCTCGACCCGGTGCGTACGACCGAGGTTCTCCTCGAGCACGCCAAGGCGCAGGGCGCCAGAGTCGTCTATCCCTGCGAAATCACGAGCATCGACCAGAAGTGGGGGCGGCTCAACGGCGTTCGCACCACGACGGGAGACTTCGAGCTCGACGTGCTCGTCATTGCCGCGGGAGTCGACACCCCCAAGCTCGCTCGAATGATCGGGGTCGACGTTCCGCTGGTGGAAGCTCCCGGTGTGCTGGCTCACACGGAGCCGGGGGAGCGTCTCATCCATCGCGTCGTGCTGTCGCCCGGCGCCCACATGAAGCAGAAGCTCGACGGACGCCTCGTCGCCGGGATGGGATTCGGCTCGGCTCCGGTCACCGTCGCGTCGCGAGAAGAGGGGGAGAAAATTCTCGCTTCGGCGACGCACTTCCTGCCGGGCCTCGACAAGCTGGAGCTCGAGCGGGTCACGCTCGGATTTCGTCCCCTTCCCAAGGACGGCTTTCCCGTCATCGGATTCCCCGACGGCGCGCCGAGCGTCTACGTGACGGTGATGCACAGCGGGGTAACGCTGACGCCGATCGTCGGGCGCCTCGCCGCGCTCGAGATTCTCGACGGGGCGGACGTCGAGCTCCTCGCGCCCTTTCGGCACTCGCGTTTCGAAAAACGTTCGAGCTGAATCGTCTGCCGGGCTTCGTTTGCTCCACCGGAACCGGGGCCGGTATCATAGTTTCAACCTTTCAAGAGGAAATCACCTTTGCCCGCCGGAAGAGCCGGTTTATGGATGTGTCCCCGTTGCGGCCGGGCTGTGCCTTTCAGCGCTCGCGCTTGTAGCTGCGGTGCTCCTCGTCCGATGGGCGGCCAGACGCGGAGCGAGTCGTCTCTCGCGAGAGGGATCCTGCTCGGGGTCGCCACCACCCTCGCCCTGGCCGTGGTGGGCTACGTCACGTGGCAGCGGGTGGCCCCCTCGCTCTCCACCGGTACCTCCGGCGCGCCCGCGGAGCGAGCTCAGGCGCAAAACGATGCGGGAGCCGGCAATGAGGGGAATCCTCCGCCCGCACCCGGCAAGGCCGACGCCGCGTTGGAAGACGTCATCGGTCGCGCCATCGAATCGGTCGTCTCCATCATCTCCGACGAAGGGAGGGGAAGCGGCTTTCTCGTCGATCCGCAGACGGTCGTCACCAACTACCACGTCGTCGGCTCGAACGAGACGGTGCTGGTGAAGCTTTCGAACGGACACGCTCTGAGCGGAAGCGTTCTACGCGTCTCTCAAGAGCACGATCTGGCGCTGGTGAAGCTCGATCGGGCGCTGACCGATCGCGCCAGCCTTGCCCTCTCGTCGGTTCAGGCATTGCGCGTGGGCCAGGACGTTTACGTCATCGGCTCGCCGATGGGCGTGCTCGAGAGCAGCGTGACGCGCGGAATCGTGAGCCAGATTCGCACCTACGACGGATCGACGCTGGTGCAGACCGATGCCGCGATCAACCCCGGCAACAGTGGCGGGCCGCTCCTCGATCGAAGCGGGCGCGTCATCGGCATTGCCACGATGAAAGTCGCGGAAGGCGAGTCGATCGGCTTCGCCGTCGCCGCCGATCACGCGCGCGAGCTGATAGAGGGCGGAGGGGAGCTCGCCTCCGAGCGGAGGGGCGCCCCCACCCGGGGTCTCGCGGCCTCATACGGCAATGGCGACGCACCGGCTTCGAAAGAAGAAGCGGTGCTCGCGAAAATCATCGACGATGCGCGCCCTCAGTTCCTGTCGCTCGCCAAGGCGGTCTCCCGCTGTCCCGAGCTCGCTCGCGACTTCGAAGGCAAGGACGAGGACCAGGCTCTCTTCCGGCTCGGGGAGATCGTCCTGGAGTACGTCGATCAAAGAAAGATCTACGCCGCCAACCAGCGGAACATCCCGAGCTGGAATCGATTCTCCTGTCTCCGGAGCGCCGAGTCGACCATCGTCTCCTGCTACCGATCGGTGGCGCGCTACAACGAGGCTTACAAGGGATACGTCAGCAGCGCGGCCCGTTCGGGCGAGCAGCCGCGCCTCTCACGCCGGCTTCCGCAGATCTGACGACGTTCTTCGGTAAAGACGAGCCCGCCCCGCGTTACCTCTGCTCGTCCTTGCCGGACTTCTCATCCGGTTTTGGGAACCTGGAGAACAGATCGGCGACGGCGGCATTGATCTGCTTTTCGGATTTGTCCGGTGTGCCCAGCGGATAGTTGTCCTTCTCGGTCCAGACGAGAAATTTCGATTCCGCGTCGACGAGCTCGATCGAAAGCGAAACCTGCTCTTCCTCGTTCAGCTCGATCTGGACTTTGAGATCGGTGGGGTCATAGGTGGAAGGCTTCTGTGTCGAACGGGTCTGGACGGCGGTGCGGAGCTCCACCCGGTACTGGATGAGCAGCTGCGGCTTCACCGTGTCGATGCGGTAGCCGAGGTCCTTCATCGCCTTCTGAATGGCATTGATCAGGCGAATGTGGTTCGCGAGGTTCTCCACCGGAACCTGACTCTTGTTCCAGGCGTAGGTCGAATAGCTGGAAAGGTCGACGACTCGATCCAGGGGTACGTCGACCTTGGCGATCGGGGGGAGTTGCGTGACCTGAGCCCCGGCATGCGACGCCGACGCGATCATCAGAACGATCATCAGACGGCCTAGCCTCAACTGCCCTCCTCGACGTCGCTTCGTCAGAGACAGTCTCATCCCCACCGTGCCGCTTGTCAACTCCAGACCGCCGGCCACGTTCCCCGAAGAGGTGCCAGCCGATTCTTTGGCTGTCACGGCGAGTAAGATTGTATGCATTCAATGGGGCGAATCGTGGGTCCAATGGGTGGATTGTCCTCTCGATTGTGTTGGTTGTATTCGCGCCGCAAGGGGAACAAATGCTACGATGGCGCCATGTCCATGTGGAAGCCCACCCTTTCCGATCGGGAACAGCCTCTCTACCTGGCCATCGCGAATGCCATCGCCCAGGACGTCTCGAACGGCAGACTGGCGGAAGGCCAGCGTCTTCCTCCGCAGCGCGACCTCGCGGACGAGCTCAAGGTCGCGCTCACGACGGTGACCCGCGCGTACTCCGAAGCCGAGCGACGGGGCCTCGTGAGCGGAGAAGTCGGCCGAGGAACGTTCGTGCGGCGCCGCGAGACGTTTGGGGTGAGGCCCCGGTCCGAGCCCACCGCGATCGACCTCACCGCGAACAACCTTCCGCCCTTCGCGCTGCGGCAGGACATGTTCGACAGCATGTCGCGCATCGTCGCGTGCGGAGAAGCCGCGTCGGTTTTCGAGTACCAGCCGAACCACGGCATCAAACGCCATCGTGAAGCGGGCGCCACGCTCCTTCGCAGCTTCGGCGTGAACGCGTCACCCGAGAGCGTTCTCGTCACGAACGGCGGCCAGCACGCGATGGCGGTGGTGTTCTCCGCCATCACCCAGCCGGGAGATACCGTGCTCACCGCCGAGCTCACGTACAGCGGCATGAAGTCGCTCGCGAACTTCCTTCATATCCGTCTTCGCGCCCTGGCGATGGACGAGGAAGGGATCCGGCCCGAAGCGCTCGAGGCGGCCTGCGCCACGACCGAAGCGAGAGCGCTCTATTGCATGCCGACGCTCCAGAACCCGACGGCGTCGGTCATGTCCGAGCGCCGCCGGCGGGAGATCGTGGCCATCGCGGAGTCGTACCGGCTCGTCATCGTGGAAGACGACAGCTACGGTTTCCTCCTGCCACGGCAGAGCTCGCTCTGGAGTCTCGCGGGGAGCGGGGTGACGGTCTATTACCTGACGGGAACCTCGAAGAGCCTCGCGCCCGGACTCCGCGTCGGATTTCTCCTCTCACCGTTGCAAATGGTCGACCGCCTCGCGGCGTCCATTTCTTCCACGACACTGATGGCGCCCTCGGCGATGGCGGAGGTCGTCTCTCAATGGATCGAGGACGGCACCGCGGTGAAAGTGATGGATTGGAAGCGCGAGGAGTTGAGGGCTCGCCAGAAGATTGCCGCGACGAGTCTCGCCGGCTTCGATTATCACGCGCATCCCTCGAGCCCTCACGGCTGGCTCATCATTCCCGAACCATGGAACGTGAGCGAGTTCGTCGTCCAGGCACGGATGCGGGGGGTCGCGGTCTCGCCCGCGGAAGACTTCATCGTCGGCCGCTCGACGAGCACCCACGCGGTCCGCCTGTGCCTCGGACCGGTCGAGGATTGCTCGCGCCTCCAGCATGCTCTGGGAACGCTCGCGGAGATTCTCGAGCGGCCGCCCGCGCCCTGCAGAGCCCTCGTCTGAGCTCGGGCTACCTGCCCAGGTTGCCGCGCGCTCACGAGATGGGCTAACGTCGGCGGTCCCATGGGAGCGTTCTCGGCTCCCGCATTCGAATCAGGAGCGCGTCCCGCGTGATCGTGAAGCTCTCGAAAGAAGAGGAGGCCTTCCGGGAGGAGGTGCGCGCCTTCATCGCGCAGAATCTTCCCGTGGACATTCGCGAGCGGGTCGAGGGAGGGCGCAAGCTCGGAAAGGACGACTTCGTTCGCTGGCAGAAAATCCTCTTCCACAAGGGGTGGATCGCGCCCCACTGGCCGCTCGAGCACGGCGGCACTGGCTGGTCGCCGATGAAGCGATACCTGTTCGAGGAGGAGCTGGGTGCCGCGCCCGCGCCCTACCTCATTCGATTCGGTCTCCTGATGGTGGGACCGGTGCTGATGACATTCGGAAGCGAAGAACAGAAAAAGGCGTATCTTCCCCGGATTCTCTCGAGCGACGATTGGTGGTGTCAGGGCTACTCGGAGCCCGGTGCCGGGTCGGACCTCGCGTCTTTGCGTACCCGCGCCGTCCTCGAAGGCGATCATTACCGGGTGAACGGCCACAAGACCTGGGTCACGCTGGCGCAGCACGCGAACCGGATGTTCTTCCTGGCGCGGACTTCCGAGACGGGGAAGAAGCAGGAAGGCATTTCGTTTCTACTCGTCGACATGGCGAGTCCGGGCATCACCGTGCGTCCCATCGCTACTTTCGATGGCGGTGACGAGATCAACGAAGTCCTGTTCGACGACGTCCGGGTTCCACGCGAGAACCTCGTGGGCGAGGAAGGCAAGGGCTGGACCTATGCGAAGTTTCTCCTCGGACACGAGCGCACGGGAATCGCCCACGTCGGAGCCGCCAAACGGTGGCTCGCGAAGGTCAAAGAGCTCGCCGGAACCGTGACGTCGGGCGGTCGGTCGCTGCTCGAAGACGAGAGCTTCGCACGAAGGATTGCGCGGGCCGAAGTCCGCCTCGTCGCGCTCGAGTCGGTCGTTCTCGGAATCATCGCCGAAGAGACCGCCGGGCGCGCTCCCGGCCCCGAGTCGTCGCTGCTCAAGCTCGTGGCCACCGAGCTCCAGCAGGAATTGACCGAGCTCATGTTCGACGCCGTCGGACCCTACGCGCTGCCCGATCGGAAGGATCTTCGGGTGGCCGGCGGAGCGGATGAGAGCGGAAGCGGAATCCCGCCGTTCGCTCCTACGGTGGCGCCGCTCTACTTCAACTGGCGCAAGGCATCGATCTACGCCGGCACCAACGAGATCCAGAAGAACATCATCGCCAAGCTGGTCCTGGGTCTGCACTCATGACCCTTTCACACGACCAGCGCGTCTTCTCCGAGACGGTGCGGCGCTTCGTTTCCGAGCGCTACCGCTTCGACGAGCGCCAGAAGCTCGTCGGGAGCGAGCTCGGCTTCAGCCGGCAGAACTGGCGTCTCATGGCGGAGCTCGGCTGGCTCGGCCTTCCCTTCGCCGAGGAATGGGGCGGAATCGGCGGAAGCCTGGGTGAGCTGGCGGTGCTGATGGAATCGTTCGGACGCGCGCTCGTCGTCGAGCCGTACCTCGCGACCGTCGTCGTTTCGGGCGGTCTGCTCGAAGCCTTGGGTACCGAGTCGCAGAAGACGTCGCTGCTTCCCGAGATTGTGGAGGGAAAACTGCTCCTCGCCTTCGCGCATCAGGAGCCGAGATTGCGTTTCGATCTCGCGTCGGTCGAGACGAGCGCGGTGAAGACGAAAGGGGGGTACCGGCTCGAGGGCCGAAAAGCGCTCGTCGATAGCGCACCCGCCGCGGACCGGCTGATTGTTTCGGCCCGAGTCGACGGAGCGCCGGGCTCGCGCGAAGGCATCAGCCTCTTCCTCGTCGAACCGGGCGTGTCCGGAATGACGCTCCATTCGTACGCCACCGTCGACGGCCACCGCGCCGCTGAGGTTCACCTCGACGGCGTCGAGGTCGACGAAGAGCGCCTCCTGGGAGAGCCAGGCCGGGCCTACGACGCGATCGAGGCGGTCGCGCTACGCACCATCGTCGCCCTCGGCGCGGAGGCCGTCGGGGCGATGGGCGCTCTCGTCGAATCGACGGGGGACTACCTGAAGACGAGGCAGCAGTTCGGCGTGCCCCTCGCGACCTTCCAGGCGCTCCAGCATCGGCTGGTCGACATGTATGCGGATTACGAGCTTTCCCGCGCGCTCGTCTTCCGCGCCGCGGGCTCTCTCGAGGAAGAAGAGCGGGACGAAGCGCGGCGGACGGCGTCGTCGGTCAAGGTGCAGGTTGGAACCGCGGGAAGGCATGTCGGAAAGGAAGCGATTCAGCTCCACGGCGGAATGGGGATGACGAACGAGCTCCCCGTGGGGCATTACTTCAAACGGCTCGCGGCGATCGATCTCGAGCTCGGCACCGCCGACCACCACCTCGGACGGCTCGCGCGCTCGTACTCGTACTCATACTCGTACTAGTTTCCTTTCGCTTTCCTGTTCCCGTTTCGTTGCGCGAGCATCCACGGGATCAGATCTTTCTCCGCATAAGCGCGATCCCACGAGTCGTGGCCGACTCCGGGATATTCGGTGTACCGGACGTTGCCCCCGGCAGCTTTCACCGCTTCGGTGAGCTTGCGCGACTCGGTGACGGGAACGACGGGATCGGCGCCGCCGTGGAAGGCCCAAATGGGGATCTTCGTCAGATGGCTGGCCGTTTCCGTATACGGGTCCTCGGGGGCGCGATCGAGGGGATGCCACGGCGGAGGAGTGAGCAATCGCCGCGTGGCGACGACGCCGCCGCACACGGGCGCGACCGCCGCGAACTTGTCGGGGTACTTGTACGCGAACGCCCAGGCTCCGTAGCCTCCCATCGACAGCCCCGTCAAGTACACCCGCTCGGGGTCGCCGTGGAACTCTTTCATCGCTTCGTCGAGAGCGCGAAAAGCCTGCGCCTCCATCGCCGGATCGCCCCACCAGCTGCCCCGCTGGCACTGAGGCATCACGACGACGGCGGGAAAGTCCGGCTGACTCCTGAGGAGCGGAGGCAGGCCGAGGTCGGTCTCTCGCTCACCGTCTGACCCGCGCTCGCCCGCGCCATGAAGGAAGAAGATGACGGGCCACGTCTTCGCCGTCGTCCATTGGGCGGGGACGAAGACCTGATAGCGATAGGTGACGGCGCCGACTTCCACCGTCCGATGGACGAACCCCGTTTCCTGGCCGAGTAGCGTCACGGGGACGAGCGCCGCGAGCAAGAACATCCGAATGGTGGTCATTGGCGATATTTTACATCCGCGCCCGGGAGCGGCCTACCCGTTGAACGCAACGGTGCACTCGGACACAATCGGGTCATGAACGACGAGACACTGGATGAGCTGCGCCTTCGGCTCGCGGAGATCGACGAAAACCTTCTTGGACTCGTCGCCGAACGGGGCCGGCTCGCCTCGCGCATCGGAGCGGCGAAGCGCGAAAGCGGGTATTCCCACGCGGGACTTTCGTCAAGAGCGAGAGGTCGTAGAGCGCGCCCGGAAGGCCGCGGCGAAGCTCCAGATCTCACCCACGCTCGCCGAGGATCTCGTGCTCCTCCTCATCCGCTCCGCCCTCGCCGTGCAGGAGCGCGACGAGCTACGCAGCGCGGCGGGAGGCACGGGAAAGAGGGCACTCGTCATAGGCGGCTCCGGCAAGATGGGAAGCTGGTTCGTCCGCTTCCTCGCTTCCCAGGGCTTCCAGGTCGAGGTTGCCGACCCGTCGCCGTTTCCCGGAGACCTGAATTCGTTCCGTGACTGGCGCGAGGTGGAGCTCTCGCACGACGTCCTCGTCGTCGCGGCGCCTCTTCTCGCGACCAACGAGATCCTCGCGAAGATGGCGGAGAAACCGCCGCCGGGCCTCGTCTTCGACATCGGCTCTCTGAAGAGCCCGCTCCGCTCCGGCCTCAAGGCCCTCGTCGACGCCGGTGCCAAGATCGCGTCGATTCATCCGATGTTCGGGCCGGACACCGAGCTTCTCTCTGGACGCCACGTGATCGTCGTCGACGTCGGTGTCCCCGAGGCAGCCGAGGAGGCCGATCGCCTCTTCGCCTCGACTCTCGCGGTCCGGGTCGCCATGGATCTCGAGAGCCACGATCGGCTCGTCGCCTACGTGCTCGGCCTCTCCCACGCGCTCAACATCGCCTTTTCCACCGCACTCGCCGAGAGCGGTGAGGCGGCGCCGAAGCTGGCAACGCTCTCGAGCACCACTTTCGACCAGCAGCTCGCGGTGGCGCAGAAAGTCGCGGGCGAGAACCCACGGCTCTACTTCGAGATTCAATCACTGAACGACTATGGCGGGGAATCGCTCGCGGCCCTGCTCTACGCCGTCGAGAGACTGCGCTCCGTCGTGCGCGCGGGCGACGAGCGAGGATTCGCCGCTTTGATGGAACGGGGACGAGACTACTTGAGCTCTCGCGACCGGAGCGATGGCGCTCCGCGGTAGCTGGGGTCGAGCGCTTTCGCTTTCTCCAGCATGCTGGCCGACTGCTCGCTGAGACCCTCGGCCTTGTAGACGGTCGCCAGCAGACCGAAGTACTCGGCGTTCTTGGGATCGATCTCCGCGGCTTTCCGGAGGCACTCCTCGGCCTCTTTGAGC
Source organism: uncultured Acidobacteriota bacterium (assembly GCA_963815675.1). Classification (GTDB taxonomy): domain Bacteria; phylum Acidobacteriota; class Vicinamibacteria; order Marinacidobacterales; family SMYC01; genus CAWFHP01. The sequence continues at coordinate 13,856 of CAWFHP010000014.1, forward strand.
CAGTTGCGGTTCTTCATGAGCCCGAGCCCGAGCAGATGATGGTACTCCGCGCGGGAGTCGTCGAGCTCGATCGCCTGTCGCACGAGCTGAATCGCTTCCCAATAGTCGGCGGTGTCATAGCTTCGTTGCGCGAGTCGGAAGAGATCCAGCGCGTATCGCGCCCGATCGAACGCCGAGGCCAGGTTCCGCGCGCCGGCGGCGGCGGGAGCAGTCAAAGGCTGGCGCGGAGGCGTGGCCGGAACCGGGTCCGGGGTCGGAGCTGGAGCTGGCGCTGGAGCGGGCGCGGGAGCGGACTTTTCTCGCTCCGGTGCGCTCTTCCGGGAAAGCGCCGTAAGCGCTTCCGTCGCGACCGCGCAGACTCGGGAGAGCTTCTGCCGGGCCAAAGGATCGAGATTGTCTGGATGGGCATCGGGATGGAAGCGCTCGATGAGCTCGAGGTAAGACTGTTTCACCTCGGGATCCGCGATCCTGTCCTCGACGCCGAGCAGCTCGGAGTAGCGCTCTTCGCCCCCGAGCTCGAGAAGCCGCTCCATTTCCGATTCCAACCAATCGTCGAGGGGCGCGGACGTCGGCTTCGGCTTCGGCTTCGGCTTCAGCTTCGGTTTTGGATCCGGCTCCGACGCGGACTTGGCCGTCATTCCCCGCCGCCGGGTCTTCGAATCTCCCGTCTTTACGTCCGAGCCTTTCGGTTGGTCGCTCCAGGAGAGAAGACCCTTGCTCAGGAGCTCCTCGAGCGTTTCCGCGACCTCCGATTCGGGCAGGGGGCTGAGCGCGAGGATGTCCCGGGCGAGCGATGCTCCGTCGATGCGCGAGAGGATGAACCCCTGGGCGGGCGTGAGGCTTATGTCCTGCAACTGATCGGAAAGCGTCGGGGCGAACTTCAGCGGACGGTCTTCTTCCTTGAGCCGACGCAATTGTCCGTCTCGTTCGATCGAGCTCGTCCTGGCTTCCTCCATGGAGACGCTCACCGTTCGGGGGTCGTCCGGTTCATGACGGGGCCTGTCTCTCGATTCGCCCACGCTCGACGCCCGCTCCTTCGTCTTCGTGAGGACGAGGCCGCGAAGAGACGATACGAGGTCCTCCGCCTTCTGAAAGCGTTTCTCCGGGTCCTTCTCGAGAGTACGGCTCACGACCCGTTCGAGCTCCGGAGGGATCCCCTGGGAGGTCCAGGAGCTGGACTCCAAGGGATCGGCATTGACGATGCTGAGGAGCACTCCCGTGAGGCTTCCGCCCTGGAAAGGTTTTTCTCCCGAGATGCATTCGAAGAGTACGCAGCCGAGCGAAAAGATGTCGGTGCGGACGTCGACATCCTCGCCTTTGGCTTGCTCGGGCGACATGTAGTCGGGCGTACCCACGAGGCTTCCCGACATCGTGAGATGGGTGGCGCCGTCGGACTTCGCGATGCCGAAGTCCGTGATGTGGGCCTCGAAACGATTCGTGATCATGATGTTGGCCGGCTTGATGTCGCGATGAACGATCTTGTGATCATGAGCGTACTGGAGCGCGCTCGCGACCTGCGCGACGATGTCAACCGCCGTATCGAGCGGGAGGCGCTGCTCCTTCAGCAGAGACTGGAGCGTCCGACCCTCGATGAACTCCATGACGATGAATCCGGTGTCGGGAGTGAAGCTAATGTCGTGGATGGTAACGATGTTGGGGTGGTGGAGCTGGGCCGCGACCTGCGCCTCGCGAATGAACCTCTTGTTGAGCGCTTTGCGATGCTCGGGGTCGAGCGTCGTGTCGAGGCGGATGCTCTTGACCGCGACGCGCCGGTTGAGAAAGGTATCGAGCGCCTGATAGACCGACCCGAAGGCGCCCGTTCCCACACGGGACAGGATTTCGTAGCGCTCGCCGGGAATTTTCTCGAGCCCGCCCGACTTGGACGACTCGCCCTGAATCCCACCCTCACAGCTCGGACAGAGCATACGTCCGGGCTTAGCGGGAGAGTCACATTGGGTACAGGTTCTCGCGGCTTCCAAGCCCCGACCTCCGGTCATCGAGCGCAAAAATCCGTCTCCGAGCGGGTGTCCGCGAACGAACGGACAGTCCCGTCTCTCGGATAAATAGGCAAGAACCGTGCCGGGCTTTCTCCGGGCGGCGAGCCTCCGGAACGCCCCGTTTGTGACGTATTTGCCTGCAGTCATCGACGGGCTCGTCCTGGGAACGCCTCCATCGGTGAGGGGAGAAAACCTCACCGATCCCAACCTTCGTCACGGGAAGTGAGCCATTTGTGTCTTCGGTAGACTTCGGTCAAGCTGCGCGGCCATGGCCACGAAGAAGGGTGAGGCGCGACGGGATCGGCTGGAAAAAAACGAGACGCTCGACCGGGAAGCTCTCGCGGCACTCCAGCTCGAACGCCTCGTTCGCCTCCTCGGGCGTCTCGCGCGCGACGTTCCTCATTATCGCGAGAGTCTGAAGGGCATCTCGCCTGCGGACGTCGTCACGCTCGAGGACATCGAAAAGCTCCCCTTCACGACGAAGCAAACCCTGCGCGATCACTACCCGTTCGGACTCCTCGCCGTTCCTCTCGATCGTGTCGTTCGGATCCACGCCTCGAGCGGAACGACGGGCAAGCCCACCGTCGTCGCCTATACCCGTGCCGACATGGAGCTTTGGGCCGAGGTGATGACGCGAACGCTCGCGGCGGGCGGCGTCACTTCGAAAGATCTGGTGCACAACGCCTACGGGTACGGGCTCTTCACCGGTGGTCTCGGATTCGGTCTCGGCGCCGAGACGTTGGGCGCGGCGACGGTTCCCGTCTCGGGCGGCAATACCCCGAGACAGCTCATGCTCCTCGCGGACCTCGGCGCCACCGTGCTCTGCTCGACGCCGTCTTATGCGCTCGTCCTCGCGGAGACGGCCGAGCAGGAGAAGATCGACGTCCGTTCCCGCCTGCGGCTGCGCGTCGGGTTCTTCGGTGCCGAGCCGTGGACGGAAGCAGTTCGGGCCGAGCTCGAAGCCCGGCTCGGTCTCGAGGCCTTCGACGTCTACGGGCTCAGCGAAGTGATCGGCCCCGGGGTCGGCGTCGAGTGCGCGGAGCACCAGGGCCTCCATCTTGCCGAGGATCATTTTCTTCCCGAGGTCATCGACCCCGAGAGCGGCAAGAGTCTGCCGCCGGGGGCCGAGGGGGAGCTCGTCCTCACCACATTGACGAAGGAGGGACTTCCCGTCCTTCGGTACCGCACCCGGGATCGGGTTCGTTTGAATCGCGAGCGCTGCGGCTGCGGTCGCACGCTTGCCCGGATCAGCAAAGTGCAGGGCCGCACGGATGACATGCTGATCGTGCGTGGAGTCAACGTGTTTCCCTCCCAGATCGAGGCGGCGCTGCTCGAGGTTCCCGGGCTCTCGTCCCAGTACGTCATTCTGGTGGACCGCAGGAAGGACCGATTGGACGAGCTCGAGATCTGGGTCGAGCCGACGGCCGAGATGGCGAAACGGGGCGACTTCCCGTTGATCCGGCTGCAGGAACAGGCGCAGGGGAGAGTCGACTCGATGCTCGGAATTCACGCGCGGGTTCGCGTGGTGAAACACCGCGAGCTCGAAAGGAGTCAGGGAAAGGCCGCTCGCGTCATCGACCGTCGCGAATCGTGACCGCACGTCGCCTGCGGCCTGTCGCCGCGTGCGCTGGCGCGGCTTCCTGCTAATATGAATCGCCTGCCTCGGAGAGATCTTCCGGGGCTGTTTCTTCCAAGGAGTTCAATAACGATGCCAAAGCTCATCGAGGCTCCGGCGGTCGTGGAGGCCGCGGGAAACAAGCCGAAGAAGATCGAAGAGTTCGCCGGAAGGGTACGGACAGGCCACGACAAGCTCAGCGTCGCGCGGATGCGTTCTCCCCAAGGCTGGCTCGAGCCGGGACAGAGGCCGGACTTCGAGGAGATTACCGTCGTGCTGAACGGCATGCTGCGCGTCGAGCACGAAGGCGGGGCCGTCGATGTGCGCGCCGGCCAGGCGGTCGTGGCGTCACCGGGCGAGTGGGTTCGCTACAGCAGCCCCGAAGCGGGCGGCGCCGAGTACGTGGCCATCTGCATTCCCGCGTTCTCGCCCGAGACCGTCCATCGCGATCCGGACTAGTGCCGGTGGCGTCCGTTCGCTCGATCCGGTGGATTCCTCTCGCGGCGCTCGCGCCTGCGCTCGGCGTTTTCGGCGCGCTCGCGCTCGCGAGGCTCGCCTCGGTCGACGTCCTCGTCGAGACGGTCCACCGTTTCACCGGGGGCGGCGGCATTCTCGCCATGATGGTCTTCGCCTGCACGACCGGCGTTCTCGTCGTGTTCTTTTTCCCCGGTTCGGTCTTGATGACGGCGGCCGGCGCTGCCTTCGGCCTCGCCTGGGGGTTCGTGACCGCCCAGATCGGCGCCTCGCTCGGCGCCGCTCTCGCCTTTCTCGTGTCGCGGTACCTCGCGCGGCGAGGCGTCGAGCGGTGGATGGAATCGAAACCGGCCTTTGCCGCCGTCGACCGCGCCATCGGAAGCGAAGGGTGGAGAATCGTGGTCATGACCCGGTGCTGTCCTCTGTTCCCCTATGTCTTCCAGAACTACGCGTACGGGCTCACGCAGGTGAGCTTCGCTCAATACGCTCTGGGCTCGTTCGTGGGGCTCGTGCCGGGGACGCTCATCTTCGCGTACTTCGGCTCGCTCGGGGCGAGCGGTGTCTCCGCCGCGGAGGGAGGGACGAGCGGGGTCGAGCTCGCGCTCCGTGCTCTGGGTCTCGTGGCGACGATACTCGTCAGCATCACCATTACACGGGCCTCGCGGCGCGCCCTCAAGAACGCCGGCGTCTGAGTCGCTTCATGTTTCCCGTCGGAATCCCGCCCCAAGGCAGCGACTCCCATCGTGACGCGCGCGGTCTCGACACCATCAATCGCCTTCTCCTGCATGGAGCGCGCTACCACGATCGCGAGGCATTGTTCGTTGCTCGGGGCGCTCCGGACGTCCCCGACTGGGAGGCCGACCGTCTCTCGATCCGGATCGCTCTCGTTCTCCACGAAGAGCTCTCGGTGAAGCCAGGCGATCCCGTCGCTCTGTGGATGCCTCTCTCGGTCACCTGGGCGCACGTGGAGCGCGGGATCTGGGGGATCGGCGCCACGAGCGTTCCCGTTCCGCCGGAGCTCGCCCTTCCGAAGTCTCTCGCGTTCTCGCGAGGGCGCGACCGAGAGCTCTCTTCGTGTCGAGCGTGTCGCGCGCTTCCGCGCTTTCGATCCCCGACTCGGTGGCGGCGGTCGTAACGTTGGAGGAGTCGGCGAGCGGAGGTTTCGGCCTCGCCCTGCGGGAGCTGCTCGATCGGGGCGGCGTCCTCGATACCCCCGAGCGCGCGTCGCGATTCCGGGCGACGGCACGCCAGATTCCCGCGGAGGCCATCGCTTCGATCGAGCCGACGTCGGCGGGAACGATGCAGGAGACGACGCAGGGCGGCTGGGCACGAGATCTCGAGCGCTTCTGCCGGCGGTTTCCTCCCCGCGAGGGCGAGCTCCACGTGCTCGACTGGGCTGGCGTCGAGCCCGCCCCCCGCATCGTCCTCTACGCCGGATGGGCGGACGGTCTCACGACCGTCGCGCTCGGAGGCGATTGCGACGGGGCAACGGCGACGGGCCAGCGGGGCAGGATCGTCTTCTCCGGAAAGGCAGCGAGTGGAACCGGGGGCACCCACTTTGCTAACCTCTTCGGGGTCACGGGCGAACAGAACGGAGGGGCGCCATGACGAGCGTTTTGTCGGAGGTACTGTCTCGCACCGCGGGCATGGCCTGGCAGGCGTTTCAGGCGTTGAACGAGCGGATTCCAGAGAGTCCATCGGTCGCGCCCGCCTGGGCGCCGGCGCCGCTTCTCAAGAGCCGCGAGCGCACGAAGCCTCCGCTCGGCTGGCCCCGCGAGACCGATTCGCTCTGTCCCGGCTGTGTCGTCGAGGTGAGGGAAGCGATCGTGCGCGGCGCGCGCGATCTCGGAGAGCTCTTGAAGCGCGGCACCGCGGAGATTCCGGCGCGGATCGTGGAAGAGGGTGGCCGAATTCTCATTCGCAAGAGCTGCGTCAAGCACGGCAACTACGAAGATGTGATCTCCATCGACCCCAGGCTCTCGGCAACGCTCGAGGGACGCTTCTACGGGCGGGACTTCCAGACCGCGGAGGACGCGCATCTGCACCGTCACGGCTCGTCCACCATCCGCTACGGGCGCGGCGCAGTCCTCACCGTGGATCTCACCAATCGCTGCAACATGATGTGCAATCCCTGCTTCATGGACGCGAACCAGGTGGGTTACGTCCACGAGCTCACCCTCGACGAGATCCGGCGAATCCTCGACGACTCCATCTCGTTCAAGCCGCGCCGGCAGCTCTCGGTTCAGTTCTCCGGGGGGGAGCCGACGCTCTCGCCCCACTTCCTCGACGCCTGCCGCTACGCGAAACAGATCGGCTATTGGAGCGTCCAGGCGGCGACCAACGGACTGCGCTTCGTCCTCGAGCCCGAGTTCGCCCAACAGGCGAAAGAGGCGGGGCTGAACATGGTGTATCTCCAGTTCGACGGGGTGACGAACGAAGCGAACGCCCACCGCCACGTGGAGAACCTGTTCGACGCCAAGCGGCTCGCGATCGAGAGAATCTTCGAAGCGGGGATTGACATCACGCCGGTGACGACGGTGGTGAACAGCGTCAACGAGAAGCAGGTCGGTCCGATTCTCGACTTCATGATCGATCACTCGGACGTCATCGGCGCGGTGTCGTTCCAGCCCGTATCCTTCACCGGACGCGACGAGGACATCAGCGATTCCGACCGGAAGCGAATGCGCTATACCGTTTCGCACCTGGCCCACGAGCTCTCGCGCTACTACGACGGAAAGATCGACGTCTATCGCGACTGGTATCCTCTCGGTTCGCTCGGCGCGTTCACCTGGCTCGCCGACCATCTTCGCGGACCCGAGACCACGTTCGGCGGGCTGAACTGCTCGTGTCACCCCAACTGCGGCGCGAGTCTCATCCTCGTCGTCAACTGGCAGACGAGGGACTTCTCTCCCCTCACCGCTTTTTTCGACGTCGAGGGCTTCATCCGCGACGTGAACGTCATCACCGATACCGCGAGAGGTCCGTCGCTCTCGAAAATTCAGGCGCTCCTCGCGTTCGTGCGGAACCTGAATCCGCGCAACATGCCTTCGGGCCTCACCGTTCCCAAGTTCTTGAAGCTCCTCGATCGCAAGATGGGCGGCACCATGGGCTCGGCGCGCGCCGAGGACGAGTGGAACATCATGTGGGTCGGTGGAATGTGGTTCCAGGATCTCTGGACGTATGATTTCCGCCGGACGGAGATGTGCGTGATTCCGTACGCCACCCAGGAAGGAGAGATCTCCTTCTGCGCTTACAACACGGGCGTCGGCTGGCGGAAGATCGTCGAGAACATGCACATGGTGGCGAGGACCCGCGACTGGTTCCAGGAGATGGGACGCCATCGGATCTACGCGGGGGACAGGCCGATGCCTCTCGGCCCCGAGACCGTCACTCTCCCCGTCATCCAGCCGGCGGAGGCGAAGCTTCGCGAGGCACCTCATCCGGGCACGGCGCAGCTTCAAACGAGCTGTGGCTGCGGCAGCTGACCTTCGGTCGATCGGGTCCTCGCGCCCGTCTCCTCTTATCTCCGCTGTCCCCCTTGGCCGATCTCTTTCCAGACGATTTCGGCGAGGGCGGCGTCCTGGGCGCCGACGCCGGTCAGATTGCAGACGATGAGCTCGTCGCCCTCCCGTCCGGGACGAGCGCCGGTGACGACGTCGCCCAGCTCTGCATAGACGTCGATCTCGCTCATCACGCCCGCCTCGAGGGCATGATGGATCTCTCCCAGCCGGGCGCATTGCTCGAGCTTGTCCGCGATCACCTTGTCGGCGCGGGCTAGAAGCTCGACCTCGAGCTCCTGCTTGTCCGGTCCATCCGAGCCGACGGCGATGACGGTGGCGCCGCGAGCGACGGCGGACGCTGTCAGGAAAGGCCGGCGTGCCGGAGTCACGGTGACGATGAGCGCCGCGTCCGCCACCGCTTCTTCGACGGACTCCGCGGCGAAGACCGGCAAGCCGAGCTCGCGGTGCATCTCGTCGGCGTAGCGGACGCGGTGCTCCACATGGGGGCTCCACACCGCGACTCGTCCGGGTGCGCGCACCTTCGATATCGCGCGCAGCTGGTAGCGCGCTTGGGACCCGGAGCCGAGGATCGCGAGCTTCTCGATTCGCTCCGGAGTCAGGAGACGAGTCGCGAGCGCGCCGGCGCCCGCGGTGCGAAGCTCGGTGAGGTAGGCGTTGTCTTCCAGGACCGCGAGGGGAAAGCCGGTGCCGGCGTCGAAGATCACGACCAGGCCCGAGGCGAGAGGAAGTCCCCGATCGAGGTTCGAGTAGAAACCCGAGGCCACCTTGAGCGCGAAGATGGGGGAATCCTTCAGGTGGGCGCCCTTCACGTGAACCTCGCCCCGTGCCTCTTCGAAGTCGAACGCCATGGGCGGAGGCTGGACCACCTCGTTGCGGGCGATGGCACGAAAGGCGCGCTCGACGGCCGCTAGCGCTTCCCTCTCTCCCACGCGGTCCCGGAGCTCGCGTTCGTTGAGCAGTCGCATCACGCTCGCCCCTCTTCACGCTCCACACGAAGGAGCTTGGCTCCTTCCCTCTGCATTCGTCCGCAGACGCCTCGAAAGCCTTCGAAGCCCTCGACGATCCTTGCAAAAATGTTCATCGACACCGGACCGTTCGGCATGCTCGGTTTGGCGCCGCGGTCGTAAAAGATGGCCAGCTCCGCCATGTCCTGCGGCCAGCCCACGAGAATGCCGCCGTCGAGAGCGTAGAAACCGATCTCGCCCGGGAGGGGATGCGTAGTTTGATGCTCGGCAGGGACGCGGAGGTCGGGAGCGATGGGAAGATAGGTCTCGGGCCCGGACCACATCGCGTGAAGGAGCTCGCCCTCGAACGGGAGAGCCGACCAGATCGCGTCGCAGGTTCGAGGAGCGCGGCTCTCCATCAGCTCCGCAACGGCGACGACGTTCTCGGATGGAAACGAGAAGCATATCCGTCGGGTCATCTCGGCGTCGGTTTATATCATCGCGCAGCGGGAGACGCGAGCGAGGGGGTTTCCCTACGGACACCGGGGGAAAAAGGACGCGGCGAGGCGCACATCGTTCTATGCAGGGATGCGACTAGAGTGACAGCCGTCGTGTCACAGGAAGGTGGGTCCCAACGGGTTCGGTCGTTCCTGGATGCGACTCGGCGCATGAAGGGGAGGCGGTGAGGAGCGGACCTCCAACATATCGCTTTCGCACCGCCTCCCCTCCATTTACGTCGCGATTTCTTCCCAGGACCGACGAGCGATCTCGGCGTTCGACTCGAGATCGGCGATGCGGGAGCGTTCCCGCGTGAGCTCCTCGGCGGCGAGCTTCGCCGTCGTCTCCGCCCGGGTCAATCCTTCGCGCGCAGACCGGAGATCGGCGGTCGCACTCTCGAGACGCTTCGAGGCCTCTTCCAGCGATACCCGTGCCTCGGCGAGCTCCCGTTCCGCCGCCTCGAGTCGTTGAGCACGCCTTTCCCGCTCGTCTTCCTGAACCGCGGAAGGCCGAAGCGCGGAAGGGGCCTCGGGCTCGACGGTCTCGCTCGCGCTGACCTCCGGCGGCCTCGCCGTCGCCGGTGCGATGGGGCCGAGAGTCGTCAGCGCGGCGAATCCCGGAGCGTCGAGATCGGCGGTGAACCGGCCGTCGACCGGGCTCGGATTGTCGCTCCCATAGCTTGCCAGGGCTTCGAGGGTAGTGCGGATACGGCGTAGATGCGTCGGAGACGCGTCCTGGCCGTGCTGGTGAAGCAGCGATACCGCCCGACGCTCGGCTTCGTCGATGGCTGCGCGTCGCCGGTCCTCTTCCTCTTCGAGCGTTCGAGTGTCACCCGAGAGCACCGCTCGTTGCGCTCGGCGGTAGTCGTCGCCGGCGGTGATGACCGCATCGAGAACGGATCTCGCCGTCCAGTAGAGCTGGTTCACCGCCCATGCGGAAAGACTCGGTTTCGCGATTTGTTTCACGCGTTTCGAACCTTCGGTGTCTCCGCGCTTCTTGAGCGAGGAGGCGAGCTCGTTGCGAGCGGCGATGAACTCGCTCAGAGGGGTCTGGAAGAGACGATCGATCGCGAGCTCGAGGGAAGTCTCCGATGGAGAGGGCGGGGAGGATGAGGAGGGCATCGATCCCAAAGCCACCTGCCTAGGACGGCTTCGATTTCGAGACGACGCAGACGGGGCATTCCGCCTCGACCCCCGGCGGAGGAAGCGGGTGAGTCGCGTCGTCGAGCTGGCCGCGATCGCCCCCGAGGCGGTGAAAGAGCTCGCACTCGCGGAAGAAGCGCTCGTCGTCGGCCTCGATCGCCTCGAAGTAGAAGTAGGCGTACTCGCCCTCGAACGAGCCGAGCGCGGCCCTGAGATCGGTGTCGGTTCGCCCCACCCTCGCTTCCTGAGTGCGATCGTAGGAGAGAACGTAGACTCCCGCCGCTTTCTCCGGCGCCTGTTTCTGGACGACGGACTTTCGCAGCCGAAAGGGCGGGCCGTCGGGCTCGTCGTCGCGGGTCATCGACGTGCTCGCGGACGAGTCTGCCATCGTCTCGGCAGTGGAGGTCGCGGCGGACTCCCCCGGTTCCCCGGCGAGGAGCTTGTCGATGGCGGCTCGAGCCTCGGGTGTGACCTCCACGAATCGCAAGCCGTAGCCGGGCGGAAGCCCGTCGCGGCGTCCCACCGTTCCCCGGTTCTCCCAGACGACGATGGCGTCGGTCTCGACCCATCGCTTCTCGTCGCGCAAAACGATCTGAAGGCGGACGCGGGCCTGGGGCAGGAGATACATCGCCGTCGTCACGTAGGCGCCGGTCGCGGAAAGGTTCAAGAGCTTGCCCTTTCCGTTGACGAGGAACGAGCGCAGGCCGACGGGAATCCCGCCGGGAAAATCCACGCGCCGCGGAGTAGAGCTGGCCATGAGGTCGTCGATCCTCTGCCATTGTGGCAAACAATCGGGGGAAAGGAAAAGCGGGCGAGCTTGTCGGTCCTCCGGCGCGGGTGGGCATCGCCCCAGATTCCTGCTCGCATCCCCCCTCCCCTGAAGATAGAATCATGAGTTCGCATCCGGCGACTCGGGGGCTGGATTCGGAACAGAACGGGAGTGAAACATGTCGAGAAGAGCTTTTCGATATAGTTCGGTTTTGGGACTGCTTTTCGTGGGGGTGCTGGGAACGTCCGGATGGGCGGTGGCCGAGTCGGACGGAAAGCCGAGCACGAAGAACGGAGAGTGGCCTCTCTACACCGCGGATTTGAAGGGGAGCAAGTACTCGCCCCTGGATCAGATCAACGCCCAGAATTTCAACGATCTGGAAATCGCCTGGCGTTTCAAGACCGATAACCTCGGCAACCGCCCCGAGTACAAGCTGGAGGGGACGCCGCTCATGGTCGGCGGCGTGGTCTACACCACCGCCGGGACCCGCCGCGCGGCCATCGCCCTCGACGCCAAGACCGGTGAGCTCATGTGGGTGTACAGCCTCCGCGAAGGAAAGCGCGGTGCCGCGGCCCCGCGACAGCTTTCGGGTCGAGGTCTCTCCTACTGGACCGACGGCAAGGGAGACGATCGAGTTCTCTATGTGACCCCCGGCTATCGCCTCATCGCCTTGAACGCCCACACCGGTACTCCCATTCCGAGCTTTGGAAAAGACGGCATGGTGGACCTCAAGGTGGGCGTCGTCTACGGCAACGATCAGCCAATCGACCTCGAGACCGGCGAGATCGGGGTTCATTCGGCGCCCACGGTGGTCAAGGACATGATCATCATCGGCTCCGCGATGAAGGAAGGCATGACCATCGAGACCCACAACAACACCAAGGGTCTCGTTCGTGCCTTCGACGTGAGAACCGGCAAGCTCATCTGGACGTTCCACACGATTCCGCGACCGGGTGAGCCCGGCAACGAGACCTGGCTCGACAACTCGTGGGCGACCAACGGAAACACCGGCGTCTGGACCCAGATCACCGTCGACGAGGACCTCGGCCTCGTCTATCTGCCCGTCGAGTCGCCCACGTCTGATTTCTACGGCGGGCACCGGCCGGGGAACAACCTCTACGGCGAGAGTCTCGTGTGCGTCGATCTGCAGACGGGAAAGATGAAGTGGTACTTCCAGTTCGTGCATCATCCGATCTGGGATCAAGACATGTCCTCGGCGCCTCTGATCGCGGACATCGTCGTCGACGGAAAACCAATCAAGGCGGTGGCGGTCCCGAGCAAGCAGGCCTACCTCTATGTGTTCGACCGCGTGACCGGAAAACCGGTCTGGCCGATCGTGGAGATGCCGGTGCCCAAGGGCGACGTGCCCGGCGAGTGGTACTCGCCGACCCAGCCGATTCCCGACCAAGCCCCCGGCCTATGCCCGTAACTACCTGAAGATCCCCGATGACGTGATCGACTTCACCCCCGAAATGCGGGCGCAGGGACTCGAGAATTTGAAGCACTACAAGAACGGCCCGATGTACAACCCTCCGATTCTCGGGCAATGTCGACGGCTTGCTCGGGGCTATCAACGTGGGTAACGCCAGCGGCGGAACGAACTGGCCGGGAGGCGGCTACGATCCCGAGACCCACATCGTCTACTCTCAGGCCGCGACGTCCAACATGTCGGGACTCTCGCTGCGGGTGCCGCCGCCGGACTTCAAGACGGACGTGAAGTACGCGGCGGGCGTCGCCGGCGAGGACTTCGTCGTCCTCGAAGCCGCGGGAACGGGAACCAACCCCGATGCGCCCCCGAGGCCTCCCCGACAATTCGGCCGCGGACGGTCCCGCAGCCTGCTCACCGTCGACGGCCTTCCCATCGTGAAGCCGCCCTACGGCGTGCTCTCGGCGATCGATCTGGACAAGGGCGAGATCAAATGGTCGGTGCCCCATGGCGAGACTCCTGACGAGGTGCGCAATCAATCCGAAGCTCAAGGGGATGAACATTCCCAAGACGGGCCAGCGCGGAAGCGTGGGGCTCGTGATCACGAAGACGCTGGTCATCCTCGGCGATCCGCTGGTCACGACCACCGAAGACCATCCACGCGGGGCGATGCTCCGAGCCTACGACAAGATGACGGGGAAGCAAGTCGGAGCGGTCTACATGCCCGCGCCCCAGAGCGGCTCGCCGATGACCTACATGGTCGACGGGAAGCAGTACATCATCGTCGCGGTGAGCGGTGGTCCTTATTCCGGCGAGTATCTCGCATTCAGCCTGCCGGCGAGCGCGATGCGCTCGACGAGCACGGGCGCGCGTGATTAGATTTTATCGTTCCGTTCGAGGAAAGGGCTCGCGCATGCGAGCCCTTTTACTCGCCTGAGCTAGACTGGTTCGGTGCCCATCACGGGCGGCAGGAATCTCGAGCGAGGTGACATGCAGGGCAAATTCTTGGCGGTAGCCATCATCAGTCTCACGGCAATCGGCGCTTTCGGTTCCACCCTTCAACCCCAGGCGACCCGCTCGGTATGGGACGGCGTCTACACCCAGGACCAGGCCACGAAGGGAGCCGAGATCTACTCGCAGCAGTGCGTGTCATGCCATGGACCCTCGATGGAGGGCGGTGAGGTGGCCCCCGGTCTCGCGGACGGCGCCTTCAAGGCCAACTGGAACGGTATGACTGTCGGCGACCTCTACGATCGGATCCACGAGGGCATGCCGCCGGACAATCCCGGTATGCTGAGCAGGGAGGAGATCGCCGAGATTCTCGCTCGCATGCTGAGCGCCAACGGGTTTCCCGCCGGTGAGAAAGAGCTTCCCAACCGCCCGGAGATGTTGAAGACGATTCAGTTCTTGTCGATGAAGCCCTGATCCATTGGAGGGCTCAGCGCCTACGGGCGGTGACGAGCACGTCGATCGCGTCCGGCCTTCGGTTGACGAAGGAGAGGCGGATTCGTCCGTCGGACTCCTGAGAAACGGTGGCCGGGATCGAGCTTGCGGTGAGGAACCAACCCGCGGGGAGAACGAGGTCGTTGTAGACCCGGCCAAAGCTCCGCCGCCACACCAGCCTCTCGCCGACCATTCCGTACCGGTTGGGATCGGAGTAGGTCTCCTCGATGCGGATCCGCGTACTCCGACCCTTTTGGACGGCGGGGAAGTGCACCAGCACCACCTGGCCTCCGGGTTCCCCTTCCGCTCCCGCGGCCCTCATCGCCGCCTCTCCTTCGAGGGTCTCGGTCTCGAGCTTGTCTCCGGTGTCGAGGAGACGCGCCGAAGGGTCTGAGACTCTGCTCCCGGGGCGGACCACGTTCACGTATCGGTCGACTCCGGCCTTCCATTCCGTGTAGTCGTGATACAGGTGGAACGAGTGGGTCTCCGGCGGGTTCAGGAAATAGACGATCTCCCGCTCCTCGCGCGCCCTCTCGGGAAAGGCAATCTCGGTGAGGGTAGGCTCGGCGGTCGGAGAGCTCGCGGGGTGCGCGGATTCCGAGGAGCTCGCCTGAGGAAGGGGTAGGGGCGAGGGCTCGTGGGGGAGCTTTTTCGCTTTGACCACCAGCGGGGCCGCCTGCGGGTAGTCGTTGATGAAGCTCACCGCCGTCCGGCCGTCGGACTCTTCGATGACCTGTGAGGGGATGTTGCACGACAGGAGCTCGTATCCCGTCGGAAGGACGACGATGTTCTTTTTGATGCCGAGGGGTCGATCGAACACGACGTGATCGCCCTCGGCAAAATAGCTTTTCGCGTCCTTGTAGGTCTTGATGATCCGTATGCGAACCTCTCCTCCCTCGGGCACGGCGCGGCGCAGGTGCACCTTGATGTAGTGGGTATCGAGATCCGCTCGTGTCTCGCCCTCGCTCCGGGCCTCGGCGCCCGTCACTTCCTCGAATTTCACCGGCTCTCCGGTGGCGAGGTCGACGACCGACTCGTCGCTCGCTTCGCTTCCCTTGCGGATGGGGTTGAAGTAGAAACGCGCGCCCGGACTCACCGCGGTCACGTCGTAGAGAATCTTGAAGCTCGCGCTCTCGGGAGCCAGGAGCTCGTAGCGCGTGTATTCGTCCGCGCCGGCGGATTGCGCGAGCGCGCACGGTGACAGCGAGAAGAGCGAGAACGGTGCGATCAGAAGGAAAGAGGCGGCATGACTCCGCAACCAGGACATGGACGTTCGACCTCCAGGTTCTGGAGTTTGCCCTCCCGACGAGCGCGACGCAAGCGGGTCAACCGGGGAACGAGCCTCCGTTGGGCGAGATGCACTGGCCGTTGACATAAGACGAGTCGTCCGACGCGAGGAACAGGGCCACGGCGGCGATCTCGGAGGGGCTCGCCCACCGACCCATGGGAATCGCGCCCGTTCGGGCGACGCGGACTCTGCCGGTGATGCGGGAGGTCATCGGGGTCTCGGTGAGACCCGGTGCGATGGCGTTGACCCGGATACCGCGCGACGCGACTTCGAGCGCGAGCGAGCGGGTGAGACCGAGGACTCCGGCTTTCGCGGCGGCGTAGTGAGGGGCATCGGGGAGGCCGGTGAGAGCCGCGGTGCTCGAGAGGTTGATGATGACGCCGCTGGCTTGCGGGCCCATCCGTTTCAGGGCCTCTCGGCTGCAGAAAAACGTTCCGTCGAGGTGAACGGCGATCATTTCCCGCCAGGTGTCATCGTCCATCGCGACCGTCACATCCCAATGAGTCTCGGGACGGCCGAGGCGCTCGACCTCCTCGATGCGGGCTTCGGCGCGGCGATTGAGCTCGTCCCATCTCGCGTCGGGCTCGGCGACGCCGGCGTTGTTCACGAGAATGTCGATTCCCGGGAGCTTTCCAAACATCGCCGCCACCTCATCGGCGCGAGAGACGTCGGCCGCCACGGCTCGATCGACGGAAAGACCGAGCTCGGCGACGGTCGCCTCGGCTCTCGCGCTGGTAAGGTCGTTGACGAATACCAATGCGCCTTCGTCGTGGAATCGCTGGCAGATGGCCCGTCCGATGCCCGAGCCTCCACCGGTGACGAGTGCCTGCTTTCCCTGGAGCTTCATGCCGAAAAAAGAAAAAGCCCGGGCCGCAGCGCGGCCCGGGCGTCGAAATGATCGATCAATAGTCGCCCATGTCTCCCATGCCGCCCGGCATTCCGCCGCCCGGCATCTTCTTGTCTTCCTTTTCAGGAATCTCGGCGACCAGTGCCTCGGTGGTGAGCATGAGCCCGGCGATAGAGGCCGCGTTCTGGAGAGCGTAGCGCACGACCTTGGTGGGGTCGATGACTCCGCTGTTCACCAGGTTCTCGTACTTGCCCTTGGCCGCGTTGTACCCGTTCTCGCCCTCGAGCTCTTTCACCTTGTTGACGACGATGGTGCCCTCTTCGCCCGCGTTCTGAGCGATCCACCGCATGGGCTCCTCGATGGCTCGGGCCACGATGCCGATGCCGATGCGCTCGTCTTCGCCGACCCCTTCCTTCTTCTGGAGCTTCTTCAGAGCCGCGCTGGCGCGAAGGAGAGCGACTCCGCCGCCGGGAACGATACCCTCCTCGGCAGCCGCCTTGGTGGCATGCATCGCGTCCTCGACCCGGGCCTTCTTTTCCTTCATCTCGGTCTCGGTGGCCGCACCGACCTTGATGAGGGCGACGCCGCCCACGAGCTTCGCGAGCCGCTCCTGGAGCTTCTCGCGGTCGTAGTCCGAGGTCGTCTCCTCGATCTGGTTGCGGATCTGCTTGATGCGTCCCTCGAGGTCGGCCTTCTTGCCCGCGCCCTCGACGATGGTGGTGTCTTCCTTGGTCACCACGACCTTCTTGGCTTTGCCGAGGTCCTGCATCTGGAGGCTCTCGAGCTTGATTCCGAGGTCCTCGAAGATGGCCTTGCCGCCGGTGAGGATCGCGATGTCCTCCATCATGGCCTTGCGCCGATCACCGAAGCCGGGCGCCTTGACGGCGACGGCTTTGAGGGTGCCACGGAGCTTGTTGACCACGAGGGTCGCGAGCGCCTCCCCCTCGATGTCCTCGGCCACGATGAGAAGGGGCTTTCCGGACTGGGCGACTTTCTCGAGCACGGGAAGGAGGTCCTTCATACTCGAGATCTTCTTCTCGTGTACGAGGACGAGCACGTCTTCGAGCACGCACTCCATCCGCTCGGGATCGGTGACGAAGTAGGGGGAGAGATATCCGCGATCGAACTGCATTCCTTCTACGATCTCGAGACTGGTCTCGAGAGTGCGGGCTTCCTCCACCTGGATGACGCCGTCCTTGCCGACTTTCTCCATCGCTTCGGCGATGATGCCGCCGATGGTCTCGTCGCCGTTGGCGGAGATGGTGCCGACCTGGGCAATCATCTTGCCCTTGACCGGCTTCGAGATCTTCTGAATCTCGTCGACGACCGTCGCGACGGCGTTGTCGATGCCCCGCTTGAGATCCATCGGGTTCGAGCCTGCCGTCACGCTCTTGAGACCCTCGCGGAAGATGGCCTGGGCGAGAACGGTGGCGGTAGTAGTGCCGTCGCCCGCGATGTCCGACGTCTTGGAAGCGACTTCACGGACCATCTTGGCGCCGAGGTTCTCGATGGGATCCGGGAGGTCGATCTCCTTGGCGACGGTGACACCGTCCTTGGTGACCACGGGAGAGCCGAACTTCTTCTCGAGAACGACGTTGCGGCCTTTGGGTCCGAGCGTGACTCTGACCGCGGTGGCGAGCTGGTTTACGCCGCGAAGAATCGCCTGCCGCGCATCCTCATGATAAACAATCTGTTTTGCCATTTTTTCTACCTTCCTCCAGAATTATTCGACGACTCCGAGCACTTCATCCTCTTTGAGGATGAGGTACTCGGTTCCGTCCACTTTCACTTCCGAGCCCGAGTACTTGCCGACGAGCACCTTGTCGCCCACCTTGAGCTCGAGCGGGACCTTCTTCCCGTCTTTCAAAATCCTGCCGGAGCCGACCGCAATCACCTCGGCGGTCAACGGCTTCTCCTTCGCGGCATCGGGGATGATGAGCGATCCGACTTTCTTCTCCTTTTCCTCGATCCGTTTGACGACGATATTGTCCTTGATAGGTCTGATCTTCATCTTGCTGTCACTCCTCCTTGGGTTTATCCGCTGATGGGGATTCTGGCGGCTCTTTTCGCTCGCCCGTTTGGGCATCATCACCGTCAAGACCCCACGCTTGAACTCTGCTTTGACCTTGTCGGGGTCGACGCTCGTGGGTAGCTCGAACGTCCGGTGGAACGGGCCGTAGGACCGCTCCATGCGTAGAAACTGTTTCTCCGTTACTTCCTCCCTGAGGCGTCTCTGGCCTCTAAGGGTGACCCGCTCCTCGTCGATCGATAGCTGAATGTCGTCCTGATCCACGTCGGGAAGCTCGGCCTTGAGGATGAGACTCCGGTCGGACTCGTAGAGGTCGACCGCGGGAGACCAGGTGCCCGACGTCGAGAGCTCGCCCTCGGCGTGGCTTCGAGACAGCGTCTGATCGATGAGCCGGTTCATCCGTTCCTGCAACGAGAGCAGCTCGCGAACCGGATCCCAATGGACGACAGGCATGGGTCAGAATATCTCCTAAAATGGATTAGCACTCAGCCATGGCGACTGCTAACAATGGGACATGTTAGTCAGTTTATTAGCCGCTGTCAAGCAAATAATCTTAAGCGTGACTAGCTAAGATTTGCTCGCCAGCTGAGCAGGCAAACCAAGTTAAATCAATGGATTCTTGCGATTTTGGTTGCCGCTGTCGGGCGCAGGACGTCGCGGAAGGTGGTGATCGCCTCATCTACTTGCTCGAAGGAGATGTCGCGGTGGAGCACCGCCCGGACCCGGTCCGGTCCTTGAACGAGCAGGTGCACGCCGCGATCGTAGCACCGCTCGACGAATTCGTCCGCGCCGAGCATGGTGAGGCGAAAACGGAGGATGTTGGTCTCGACCCGGGAAGGGTCGACCTCGATACCGTCGATCCCGGCGAGCGCGTCGGCGAGCCGCCTCGCCTTCCGATGGTCCGCCGCGAGCTCGCCTCGATGGTGCTCGAGGGCGTAGAGGGCGCCCGCCGCGAGGATGCCCGCCTGGCGAAAGCCGCCTCCGAACATCTGCTTGAACCGCCGCGCTCGGTCGACGAAAGCCGCCGTTCCCGCGAGCGCCGAGCCGACGGGGGCGCCGAGCCCTTTCGAGAAGCAGACGCTCACCGTGTCGAAGTACGACGCATATCTCGATTCGGGAATCCCGGTGGCTGCCGTCGCGTTCCAGAGACGAGCTCCGTCGAGGTGGAGGGCGAGCCCGAGACTCCGCGCCGTCTCGGAGACTTCCTGGATTCGCTCGAGCGGCCAGACGGTTCCGCCGCCTCCGTTGTGGGTGTTCTCGATCTCGACGAGCTTCGTCGGTGCGAGGATTGTCTTCGGCGAGAAGCGATGGTGGGCTCGAACGGCGCGGCGGACGTCGTCGGCGGTGAAGATGCCGTTGTCCCCGAGAAGAGGACGAATGAGAATCCCCGATAGCCCCGCCGGAGCGCCGCCCTCGCTGGTGAAGATGTGTGCGCCCATATCGGCGAGGATCTCGTCGCCCGCCTCGGTATGGGACCGGAGTGCCACCTGGTTGGTCATCGTGCCGGTGGGCATGAAGACGGCGGCTTGCTTTCCCAGGAGCGACGCCGTCCGCTCCTCGAGGGCGCGTACCGTGGGGTCGTCGCCGTAGACGTCGTCGCCCACTTCGGCCCGCGCCATCGCCTCGCGCATCTCCGGGGTGGGTCGGGTGACGGTATCGCTGCGAAGATCGATCGTCGTCATGGCCGTCGATGATACCTCAAGAGAGTCCCGCCGCGCCTCGATGCCAACGGGACGTCGGACCGACCGCGAATGGAACGAATCCGGTGTTTCCTGCATGGCGGGGAGGCGAAGCTTCTTCTAGACTTCGTCCTCGGACGAAAAAGATCTTCAGGAGGATACATGCCAACGAGAAAAGCCGATGCGGTCTGGGAAGGGAACTTGAGAGGAGGCAAGGGAACGATGAGACTCGGGAGCGGCGCCGACCAGGACGCGAAAGCGAGCTGTCCGGTGTCGAAGGCGCTCGCCGGAGTCGAGATCACGCTGAGCGCCAAGCTTGCCGGTTGACCTCCGTCCGCTCCCGTCTCGACGGGCGAGATGACGATGGCGAAGACGAAACCGCTCGAGGACTACCGGCGCAAACGCGACTTCCGCCGTACGAGAGAGCCCAAGGGCGAGGACGCGAGCCGGGAGAACGGGGCACCGCGGTTCGTGATCCAGAAGCACGACGCCACCCATCTCCACTATGACTTTCGCCTGGAGGTGGACGGTGTGCTGAAATCGTGGGCCGTACCCAAGGGACCTTCTACCGATCCCCGCGTGAAGCGGCTCGCCGTCCGTACGGAGGATCATCCCCTCGAGTACGCGTCGTTCGAGGGGGTCATTCCCGAAGGTGAGTACGGCGGTGGCGCCGTTCTCGTCTGGGATACCGGGACCTATCGCAATCTCAAAGAAGCGGGGGAGTCGATGGGCGCCGCTCTCGACGCGGGCCACGCGACGTTCTGGCTGTCGGGGAAAAAGCTCCGAGGCGGCTATGCGCTGACGCGAACCGGGGGCGGCCGTCAGGAGCGCTGGCTCCTCGTCAAGATGAAAGACGAAGAGGCGGACGCGCGTCGCAACCCGGTCTCGACCGAGCCGAGCTCCGTTCTCTCCGGCCGGGATCTCGACGAGATCCGGAGCCAGGAGGGATAGACGAGGTCGTTCCAAATCGTGCCCATTCGAATCTACGGCGGCGTTCGAGTCGAGTTGACGAATCTGGACAAGGTCTTCTTTCCTCACGCCGGGCTCACCAAAGGAGATCTCGTCGATTACTACGCGCGCGTCGCCGACTGGTTGATTCCCCGGGTGACGGATCGGCCGCTTACCTTGGAGCGCTATCCCGACGGTATCGAGGGGGAGGGCTTCTTTCAGAAGCGAGCTCCCGATTCCTTCCCGGACTGGATCCCGACCGTCCCCGTCCGGATCCGAGGCGAGGGTGGCTCGCAATCTCAGGTCGTCTGCAACGACAAAGCGACGCTCGTGTATCTCGCCAACCTGGCCTGCATCACCCCGCACATGTGGTTGAGCCGGCGCGACCATCTCGACCAACCGGACCGAATGATCCTGGACCTCGACCCCCCGAGCGATGATTTCGCGCCCGTGCGTGACGTCGCGCGCGCGGCGCGGAGGTTGCTCGATCGACTCGCTCTGCGGTCGTACGTGATGTTGACCGGATCCAAAGGCGCACACGTCGTCGTTCCCCTGCGCCGGCATTGGGATTTCGACCGGGTGCGGAACGTGGCTCGGGCCATCGCGGAGCGGCTCGCGGCCGCCGAACCGGAGAGGCTCACCGTGGAGCAGCGCAAAGAAAAGAGAGGCGACCGGGTATTCCTCGACACGGGACGAAACGCCTACGGTCAGACGGCGGTGGCACCTTACGCCGTACGTGCTCGTCCCGGTGCTCCCGTGGCAACGCCAATCGACTGGGACGAGCTGTCAGGGTCGACGTCCTCGAGCTACAACGTCAAGAACCTCTTTCGACGACTCTCGCAGAAGAGCGATCCATGGCGGGAGATCGACGGTGACGCCCAGACCCTCACCGACGCGGAATCGAGACTGAAAGAGCTCTAGAGCTCCTGAACCTCCGAGCCTCATCCTCCGGCCGCTATCTACGCGACGATCCCTGGAGGAGATCCCGTTTTCGGTTGATATCCTCGGCTTCGATGAAAATGAGCCGCACTTCCGGGTGAGCCTCGCGGATCTTCTGCTCGAGTCGATCGACGACGCTCGCGACGTCACCGAACGAGAGGCTCGCCCGGAACTGCACGTCGAGGTTGACGAGCACGTCCTCGGGGCCGAGGTGCATGGTCAAAAGACGCCTCACTGCCGCCACGTCCCTGTCGGACGCGGCCAGGTCGCGGATGCTCGCGACGGTCGCCGGGTCCGCCGACTCTCCCACCAGCAGGCCCTTGCTCATGCGGGCGAGGAACAGAGCGACCGTCGTCAACACGACGCCGATGAGCACGGAAGCTCCGGCGTCGAAGACGCGGCTATCGAACGCGTGGCCCAGGTAGACCCCGAGAAGAGCGATCGCCAGGCCGAGGAGCGCCGCGGTGTCCTCGGCGAGCACCGTGACGAGAGACGGATCCTTGCTCGTCTCGAGCGCGCGCCAGATCGTCTTCTCGCCCACGCTCGGCAGGAATCGGTGGACGGCGATGACCCAGGAGCTTCCCTCGAAGGCGAACGAGAGCCCCAGCACGACGTAGTTCCATGTGGGATCGGTGAGCGGGTTGGGCTGGCGGAAGTGCGTGACGCCCTCGTAGAAGGACATCCCGCCGCCGGCGCCGAACAGCACGATGGCCACGATGAGGCTCCAGAAATAGAGCTCCTTTCCGTGGCCGAACGGGTGTGCTTCATCCGGGGGCCTCGCGCTCCGCCGCAGCCCGAGCAGCAGGAGCGCCTCGTTACCCGAGTCGACGACCGAGTGAATGCCCTCGGAGAGCATCGCCGAGCTTCCCGATGCGAGCGCGGCGGCGAACTTCGTCGCGGCGACGGCGAGGTTGGCCGCGATGGCGGCATAGACGGTAGCGGTGCTCTCCCGTCGGGGCATGCGCGGGTGGACGTCCGCGGGGACCGACTCCGAGCCGAACGAGGCGGGACCCGTCGTCCGGGCCCCGGAGTCGATAGCGCCTGGCGCTATCTGGGATTCCCGCCAATCTCGACCATTTCGGGCCTCTGACCCCCTCGCTCCAGCTCGCTCTCGATGGTGCTCTTCGTGAGCCTGAGCCCACCCAGGCTTCCGCCGGAGTAGGCCTTCACGAGAAAGTACTGGTTTCCAATCTTGTCGAAAACGACGGCCGAGTTGTAGTGGGCCGCCTCGGTCTCGGTGGACTTTCCGAGGACGAACTGGTCTTTCTTCCCGTTCTCCGACTCGATGGTGAGCACGTTCGGATTCTCCGGGTCGTTCACCACGAAGGTGTAGGTGCCCGAAGGGTAGTGGGCCTCTCCGGCGGTGAAATCGAAAGGAATGTTTGCCGAGACCCGGGTTCCCCCCGCCGCGAAGCTCACCGCCGCGATGAGGCCGACCATCGAAGCGGAGACAAGTGCCAAGACCGTCTTGATGTTCATTCTTCGTCTCCTTTCCTGCGAGCATTCATCGGGCGATGAACGTCTCGTTGTGCGTACAACGTAGCGGGCGGGCGGTCGAGACTCCATAAGCCGGAAGCCGCAGGAATCCGCGGTCGAGACATCGTAGGGCGCGTTCAGGAAGGCCCCACGGCTCATCCGGTTCATACCCGATTGACGGACTGGGCCGCGCGGGAGCGGGGTCGCCCACACGAGGCGTTCGGTACCACTCGCGCCAGCCTCGAACGCTCCTGTCGGATTCCACCGACCGTGCCGGATGTGACAAAATCCGCCCGGGAGTGGAGCCATGCACTCATCTCGCCTCGTCTCCGATCGCCGCCGAGCGCTGTTGAAGTTTCTCGCGGGCAGCCCCGCTCTCGCTCCGTTCCTCTACCAATCGACGGGGAAATGGGCGGGGCGCGGCGACGGACCGGTCTCGTCGCCCGAGGAGGCGCTCGACGTCTTCGACTTCGAGAGAGTGGCGCAGAAGACGCTCGACCCCGCCCACTGGGGCTACCTCGCGACCGGAACCGACGACGACGCGACGATTCGCGCGAACCGTGAGGGATTCGAGCGGTTTCAGCTACGAGCCCGACGGCTCGTCGACATCCGACACATCGATACGTCGACGGAGGTCCTGGGGAGGAAGTGGCCCTCGCCAATCGTGATCGCGCCCACCGGGAGCAACCGGGCGTTCCATCCCGATGGAGAGCTCGCGGTGGCGCGCGCCGCCCGCGCGAAAAACCATCTTCAGATTCTCTCGACGGTGGCCTCGACGGGCATCGAGAAGGTCATCGAGGCCCGGGGTGAGCCCGTCTGGTACCAGCTCTACGCCGGGTACAGCTGGGAGGTGACGCGGGCTCTCGTCGCGCGCGCGGAGAAAGCTGGCGCGCCGGCGCTCGTCTTGACGGTGGATTCTGCTGGGGGGGAGCAATCGAGAGACGGCGAAGCGGTTCGCGATGCTGGACAAACGGGAGTGCTCCGCCTGCCACCCGCAGACCTTCTCCGAGTACATCCGCTCGAAGCCCATGTACGATGGAATCGAGATTTCCGACGATAGCGACTTCGCCCGAAGTCTCACGTGGGATTTCGTGCGGAAGCTCAAGGATTCGACCTCGATGAAGCTTCTCATCAAGGGCATCGTCACCTCGGAGGACACCGCGCTCGCGGTAGAGAACGGGGTCGACGGCGTCATCGTGTCGGACCACGGAGGCCGCGCGGAGGCGAGCGGACGGGGCACTATCGAGTGCCTGCCGGAGGTGGTGGATGCCGCGGCCGGGCGGATCGCCGTCCTGGTGGACGGCGGTTTCCGCCGGGGGACGGACATCTTCAAGGCGCTCGCGCTCGGAGCGGATGCCATCGCCATCGGCAGACCCTATCTCTGGGGTCTTTCGTCCTTCGGCCAGGCCGGGGTCGAGGCCGTCCTCGGGATCCTGCGGGCCGAGCTCGAGCTGGTGATGAGGCAGATGGGTACGACCACGGTCAGCGCAATCCAGCGGTCGTCGATCGTGCGGCGTTCAAGCTAGACCTGGAACGGGAGGAACGGCGATGTCTCGTTTGCGAACGCTCGTCTTCTTCGCTTCCATGGCTGGTGGTCTCGCGCTCTCCGGCCTTCTCGCCGCCGGCGAGGACGGCGGTTCCCAAGGGGAGTGGCGAACTTTCGGAGGAGGCAAGAGCTTCCAGCGTTACTCGTCGCTCGATCAAGTCAATCGAGACAACGTGGGGGGCCTGCGGATCGTCTGGCGACAGCCCGCCGTCGATTCGAAATGGAAGGATGCCTATCCGGGGCTGCGGGTCTCGGGTAATTTTCGCTCGACGCCCGTCATGGTGGGCGGCGTGCTCTACGCGCCCAACGGCGTGGGTCTCGTCCGCGCATCTGAATCCAGGAACGGGGGAGACGATCTGGGAGCAGCAGCCCTTCGCAGCCCACGATAGACGAAGCGGCGGGGCAGAGCCCCCGCGGCGTCGACTACTGGCGCCATGGGTCGGAAGAGCGGCTGTTTCTCGCGCGCCGGGAGTACCTGTACTCTCTCGACCCGAAGACGGGAAAGCTGGACCCGGAGTTCGGCGACAAGGGAAGGGTGAGCCTCCATTGGGACGTGCCGCTCGCGGGCCTCTTCAACTGGACGGCGGGGCCCCTAACCGTCGGCGATGCCATCATCATCGGGGGTAACACCAACGGAGCGGGAGACGAAGGGCGTGAAGCGGGAAGCGGCTCGCGAGGACATTCGAGCCTTCGATGCCCGCACCGGCCGGCTCCTCTGGACCTTCCACGTCGTGCCGCAGCCGGGCGAGCCCGGAAACGAGACCTGGGGCGAGGAGTCCTGGAAGTACTCGGGCGACCTCGGCTCCTGGTGCTGCATCACCGGCGACGAAGAGCTTGGCTACGTCTACATCCCGCTCACCGCTCCTACGGCGGCTTACTACGGTGGGCATCGGCCGGGAGACAACCTCTACTCCGACAGCCTCGTCTGTCTCGAAGCGAGAACGGGGAAGATCGTCTGGCACTTCCAGATGGTTCATCACGACGTCTGGGAGTACGACACCGTGGGTCCCGCGATCCTCGGCGACATCACCGTCGGCGGACGGCGCATCAAGGCCGTCATGCAGCCGAGCAAGACGGGGTTTCTCTATGTCTTCGACCGCGTGACGGGAGAGCCCGTCTGGCCGATCGAGGAAAGGCCGGTTTCGCCCTCGCCTATCGCGAGCGAGTCCCTGTCGCCGACACAGCCCTTCCCGACGAAGCCCGCCCCGTTCGACCGTCAGGGCTTCACCGAGGACGATCTCATCGACTTCACCCCGCGCTCCATGCCCGCGCCGTCGAGCTCTCGCGGTCGTTCGTCCTCGGCCCGCTGTTCACGCCGCCGACCGCCATCAGCAACGAGCCGGGGGGAAAGAAGGGCACTCTCGCGAACCCGGGAGCATGGGGCTCGGGAAACTGGAACACCGGTGCCTTCGACCCCGAGACCGGGGTTTACTACGCCGTTTCCCATACCTGGCCGGGGCTCTACGATCTCTCCAAGCCCACCGAGACCGATGCGACCCTCGACTACGAAATCGATTTTCGGGCGGCGGGAAGGCCGGGAGTGCCTACCCTCGACGGGCTCCCTATCGTGAAGCCCCCTTACGGTCGGATCACCGCCATCGACATGACGACGGGCTCGCAGCTGTGGATGGTCGCCAACGGCGACGGGCCGCGTCATCATTCCTTATTGAAGGATCTCGACCTGCCGCCTCTCGGGATTCCCGGACGACCGGCCCCGCTGGTGACGAAGAGCCTGCTGTTCCTCGGCGAGGGAAGCGATTCGATTCCCGGAATCAAGGACGGGATGTGGGGTACGCGGTTTCGCGCCTATGACAAGACGAACGGAAACGTTCTCTGGGACGTCGAGCTTCCCGCCGGGACGTCGGGGGCGCCGATGACTTACCTCTTCGAGGGAAAGCAGTACGTCGTCGTCGCTATCGGAGGAAAGAAACACCCCGCCGAGTGGGTCGCGTTCGCGCTTCCTTGATCGGTCCGGTACAGCTCTCGAGGAAACGCGCCGTCATTTCTTCGGATTCGGCCTCTGTACCGGAAGGTCCTCGCGGCGGCTCCAGTCTTCCCAGGAGCCGAGGTAGAGTCTCAAGTCGTCGAAGCCCATCAGATGCAGAACGAAGATCTCGTGGGCGGCCCGCCCTCCTCCCTGACAGTAGGTGATGACCTCTCGTTTGGGGTCGAGGCCATGGCTAGCGAAGAGCCGCTCGAGCTCTGACGGGGATTTGAACGTCTTCGCATCGCCTTCGAGAGTGTCCTCCCAGTACATCGGAATCGAAGAGGGCACCGCGCCCTCCTCTCGGGTTGCCTCTGAGGTCCGTTCCCACGACCTCGCCTTCGGTGCGCGCGTCGATGATGCGGACGTCGTCCTTCCCAATCGCGGCGGCCACGTCGTCCGCGGTCGCGATCCAGCGGGGAGCTTCTTTCACGTCGAGCTTCCCGCGCGGTACCGACGGCACGTCGTGGCTCGTCCGGCGTGTTTCCGCCGTCCACTTCGTCCATCCCCCGTTCAGGATCGCCGCGCGCGTATGGCCGAGCATCTGGAGGAGCACCCAGGGCCTCGTGCCGTAGATCCCTCCCAGGTCGTCGTAGAAGACGACGCGGGTGTCGTTGGAGATGCCGAGCTTCTCGAGAGTCTCGACGAAGCGCTCCCGGTCGGGAAGATAGGTCGGCGGGTTACCGCGGTCGCGCGAGGTCTCGATATCGAGATGAACGGCGCCGGGGATGTGACTCTCTTCGTACCCCTTCGTTCTCGTGTCGACGATGCGGATGTCCGGGATCGGTGAGATGGGACTGGAGCCACCCGGTCTCGACGAGGAGCTCCGGGTGCGCGTACTGCGGTTCTGCGGCGAAAAGGAAGAGCCAAGAGCAGAGCAGCTGTCATGTCGTCTCCTTCACCTCGGTAACGGCGCTGCGGAACTTCGCCATCAGATGGGCGCCCGCTCGGACGGGCGGATACCTGGCCGTCTCCCCGGGAGAAAGGCAGGCGGGGATGGTGCGGATTTCCGCGTCCCAGTTGGGTAGGTGAAAAAAGGCGATCGACTGTCGCCGTACCGAGGCGCCGTCGATGCCGACGCGGTGCAGGGTCGAGACCCAGCGGTCGTTCGACCATCGTGCCATCAAGTCGCCGACGTTGACGACGAAAGTTCCGCGCTCGATCGGCACCGGGCACCAGCGCCCGTCCGGGGTGCGGATCTCGAGGCCGAGCGAGGCCGGCTCCGCCAGAAGAATGGTCAGGCTTCCGTAGTCGGTGTGAGCTCCCGCCCGGAGCTGTCCCGGCCGCGGCGGAACGGTGAGGGCGGGGTAAAGGAGGGCACGAAGGGCGCTCGCGTGCCGGTCGATGGCGGGCTCGAAGAAATCACGGGGAAGCTCGAGCGCGAGGGCAAAAAGGGACATCAGCCGAGCGGCGAGGGCCCCCATCTCGTTGAAGTAACGGCGAAAGATCGCGGCGAGCTCCCGCGGCTCTTCGGGCCAGAGGGTCGCGGCGCTTTCGAACCCGCGGGACGGATCGCGCGAGCTCGTTCGCCACGTCGTCTTCGGCCCGATGCTGAACGTCTCCTTCAAGTCGGGAGGCGTCGTTTCCCCGAGCGAGAGCGCGAGCGTTTCCCGCTCCATGGGCGAATAGCCGTACGGGATAGCCCGGATGGGGCATCGCCACCCGCATCTTGTTTTCGAGCGGCAAATCGAAAAACGCGCGGGTCGCTTTCCAGGTCTCTTCGATGAGAGCGTCGGCGACTCCGTGGCCGGCGACGGCGAGAAAGCCGGTCTCGCGGCAGATGCGGTCGAGAGAGCGCGCCGTCGCGGGCTCGTCCGGGGACGAGAGGTCGATCACGGGAAAGTCGGCCATCGCGTCACTTCATGACGTCCGACCACATGGCGATCGGGTTTCGCAGGGTCCCGATCCCTTCCACCGAGCACTCGGCCACGTCCCCCGGCTTCATGTAGACCGGAGGAGTCCGTGCCATGCCTACCCCGCCGGGAGTTCCCGTCGAGATGATGTCACCGGGCTTCAGGATCAGGTTGTTCGAGGCGAAGTGGAGGAGCTCGTCGATCGAGTGCTGCATGAGCTCGGTCGAAGCGTCCTGCATTCTCTTGCCGGAGAGATCGAACCAGATATGGAGCTTCTGCGGATCGGGAACGAACTCCTTCGGAACGATGAACGGGCCGAGGGGAGCGAAGGTGTCGGTGCTCTTCCAGACGAGCCAGTCGGAGTCCGTAGCGGTTGTCGCCCCGTCCCTCGCGGTCGCCCACGTCGTTCATCAGGGTATAGCCGAATACGTGCTCCCGGGCTTCGTCGATGGGCACGTGGCTCGCCGGTTGTCCGATGACGACCGCGAACTCGCACTCCCAATCCATCTGCTCCCGCTTCGGCTTCATCAGGATCGGCGATTCGTGTCCGATGACGACGCGGGGCGGCTTGAAGAAGAGATAGGGATTCTGGCGCCGGTCGTCCGGTTTGCGCTCCCAGAAGTACTCCATCGAGACCGGATGGTCGTCGAGCGCGGACGCATCGGACATGTCGGCGGGAGTGCCGGTGGTCATCTCCTGGGCGTGGGACCAGTAGTTGAGTGCCGCGGCGAGAATCACGCCAGGATCGACCGGGGGGAAGACGTGAAGCTCTCCCAGGTCGTGAACGTAATCCGGACGCTCTCCGCCGTCGAGCTTTTCGAGCACGATGTCGACAATCGCGTGGATTCGCTCCCTCATTCCGTACTCATAGCGTCCGATGAGCTCTTTCATGTCCTCCGGCATCGGGAGCTTCACCCAGAGCGGCTGGTGTCGCTCGAGGGTCCGGTTCGCCCGGGAAAGGTCGACGACCAGTTGGTCTCTGAGGACGATGCCGACGAGCTGTTCGTCCCGGTATTCGAACGTGCCCAGCTTGAACGGCTCCTGCGACGCCGAGACGAGGCTCGCGAGACAAAGAGTGAGTGCGGTGAGTGCGGCGAGGGTGAGTCGATGCATCGGTGCTCTCCTTGGCGAACGGTGGCGATGAGACGACGAGGGGCGATTCTATCGGCTGTCTCGAGACGGGGCTAGAGGCGCGCCGGCGTCGTGCAACGCCTTGCCGACGGGGCCCGGCCCCGATAGAATCGCGCCCGACTAACGTCGAGGAGATCCCATGAAAAAAGCCGCGTTCCCGCTCCTTCTCGGTTTGTCCCTTTCGCTTTCCCTCGAGGCGGGCGACCGCCCCGCGCCGGGTGCCAAGCTCGGTCGTTCGCCCGTTCTCGCTCCGCGCGGGATGGTGGCGGCGAGCCAGCCCCTCGCGGCGGCGGCCGGGCTGCGGGTCCTCGAAGACGGGGGAACCGCCGTCGACGCGGCCATCGCGACCGCGGCGGTTCTGAACGTCGTCGAGCCCATGATGACCGGAATCGGCGGCGATCTCTTTGCCCTCGTGTGGGATGCCAAGACGCAGAAGCTCTATGCCCTCAACGGCACCGGCCGCGCGGGCTCTCTCGCCTCGGCGGACAAGCTCCGGGCGCAGGGTCTCACCGAGGTGCCGGTGAACAGCATCCTCGCCGTCACCGTTCCTGGAGCACTCGACGGCTGGGAGACTCTCCGCAAGCGTTTCGGATCGAAGCCTCTCGCCGAGCTCCTCGAGCCGGCAATCTACTACGCGGAGAACGGATTTCCCGTCTCGCAGATCATCGCGACCGACTGGGCGTTCAGCGTTCCCAAGCTCGCGAGCCATCCCGACTCCGCCAGCAACTACTTGGTCGACGGCCGGCGCGCTCCCCGTCACGGAGAGATCTTCAAAGAGCCGGATCTCGCCAAGACCTTCCGGCTCATCGCCGACGAGGGACCGGAGGTCTTTTATCGCGGCTCGCTCGCCCACAAGATCGCCGACTTCATCCAGGCCGAAGGCGGCTTCGTGACCTACGAGGACCTCGCCAACCATCACTCCGACTGGGTGGATCCCATCTCGACGACCTACCGCGGCTATACCGTCTACCAGATGCCTCCCAACTCCCAGGGCTTCGTCGCCCTCGAGATGCTGAACATCCTCGAAGGTTACGACCTGAAGAAACTGGGACAGAACTCCGCAGAGTACCTTCATCTCCTGATCGAGGCGAAAAAGCTCGCCTTCGCCGACCGCGACCGCTATCTCGCCGATCCGGAGAAGGCCAGGGTCCCGCTCGAAAGGCTCATCTCGAAGGAGTACGCGGCCGAGCGACGGAAGCTCATCGATCCGGAGCATGCGGCAGCCGAGGTCGCGCCGGGAATGATCGATACGACGGAGACCGTGTACCTCACCGTCGTCGATGAGCATCGCAACGCCGTTTCGTTCATCTACAGCGTCTTCGACGACTTCGGCTCCGGCCGGGTCGTTCCCGGGACGGGCATCGCGCTCCAGAACCGAGGCGCCGGATTCTCCCTCGAGAAGGGACATCCGAACGAGATGGCTCCCGGCAAGCGCGCGCTCCACACCAACATGCCGGGGATGGTCTTCAAGGACGGAAAGCCGTGGCTCACCTACGGAGTCATGGGCGGCGACATGCAGCCTCAGGGCCACGTGCAAGTGCTTGCGAACCTGATCGATTTCGGGATGAACGTTCAGGAAGCGGGCGAGGCACCCCGCTTCCGGCACTTCTCCGATCGGGTCGTCTCCTTCGAGTCCGGGATCGACATCGACGTGCTCCAGAAGCTGATTCAGATGGGACACCGCCCGGCGACGCGCATGGGCGTCTATGGCGGCTACCAGGCGATCGCCATCGACTGGGAGAAGGGAGTTCTCATGGGAGGCTCCGACCCGCGGAAAGACGGCGCCGCAATGGGGTATTGAAGGGGAGGACGTCACGACCGCCGGGAGGTGAAGAGTAGCTCTCGCCCCGGCCCGCGAATCATGGTCGTGACCCGTCCGGCCTGGAGATCAACGAGCCTGACGTCGCTTTCGCTACCCGTGAGCCGGGCAAAACCGCTCCGATCGACGCGTGCTACCATACGGCCCCGAATGGAGGTTCGAACATGCGTCGTTTCGGAAGGCTTCTGACTATCGCCGTTTTCGCGGCCGCCCTCGGCTGTCAGCGTCCACCGGCCCAGGAGGAAAAAACCCTCGACACCCACGGCATCTCCGCCGAAGCGCTGCGAAAGCACATGGTGAAGCTTTCTTCCGACGAGCTCGAAGGCCGTGCGCCCGGCTCTCCCGGCGAGGAGAAGACGATCGCCTATCTCACCGAGACCTTTCGCTCGATGGGCCTCGCCCCGGGAAATCCCGACGGAACCTATCTGCAGGACGTTCCCCTCGTCGGGATCACTCCCAAGCCCGACATGAGCCTTACCCTGACCAAGGGTGGGGAGACCAAGGTGCTCTCGCCGGGCAAGGACTACGTCGCCTTCACCAAACGCGTCGTCGATTCGATCGACATGGACGGTGACGTCGTCTTCGTGGGCTACGGAGCCGTCGCACCCGAGTACGGCTGGGACGACTTCAAAGACGAGGACGTCAAAGGAAAGGTCCTTCTCTTTCTCGTGAACAATCCACCGGTCGAAGGTTTGTTCGGCGACAAGGCGATGACCTATTACGGAAGGTGGAGCTACAAGTTCGAGATCGCGGCCGCGAAGGGGGCCGCCGGCGCTTTCGTCATCCACGAGACGGGTCCCGCCGGATATCCGTGGGCAGTCGTCGGGAGCTCCCCCTATGGCGAATCGTTCGACCTCGCTTCCGCCGACAAGAACATGGGCAGGGCGAAGGTCGAGGGCTGGATTCAGCGCTCGACGACCGAGGAGCTCTTCAAGATGGCTGGCCTCAATCTCGAGGCGGAAAAACAGAAGGCGGCGACCAAGGAGTTCCGTCCCGTCTCCCTCGGAATTCGCGCCAGGACGTCGTTCGGAAACGAGCTCCGCACCGTCGCCTCGCACAACGTCGTCGCCAAGCTCGAAGGATCGGAGGCGCCCGACGAGCTCGTCGTCTACTCCGCGCACTGGGATCACCTCGGGAAGAACGACAGCCTCGAGGGCGACAAGATCTACAACGGTGCGTACGACAACGCGTCGGGAACCTCGGCCCTTCTCGAGATCGCCGGAGCGTTCGCGCGGTTGAGCCCGAAGCCGCGGCGAAGCGTTCTCTTCCTCTCGGTCACGGCCGAGGAGCAGGGACTATTGGGCTCCCGCTTCTACGCCGAGAACCCACTCTATCCTCCGGAGAAGACGGTCGCCGACATCAACATGGACGGCGTGAACGTCTGGGGGAGAACGAAAGACCTCACCGTCGTCGGCATGGGCCAATCGACGCTCGACGATCTGGCGAAGCGCATCGCCGCGGAGCAGGGCAGAGTCCTGAAGCCCGACCCCGAGCCGGAGAAGGGTTTCTACTACCGTTCGGATCACTTCGAGTTCGCCAAGGTCGGGATCCCGAGCTTCGACCCCGACGACGGCGTCGACTACGTGGGAAAGCCTCCCGGCTGGGGCATCGAGAACCGCGACAAGTACACCGCCAACGACTACCACAAGCCCTCCGATGAGGTGAAGGGCGACTGGGACCTGTCGGGAATGGTCGAGGACAGCGTTCTCTACTTTCGTATGGGGCAAGAGCTCGCCACAGGGAGCGAATGGCCCGAGTGGAGTCCGACGAGCGAGTTCCGCGCCAAGCGCCAGGCCCAGCGGGAGTAGACCGAGCTCGGGCCCATTTCGTCGCGATGCCGTGCGGACGCGCGGGGGTCGCGAACGCCGTGTCGAAATCGAGCTGGAACCGGGTATCGAGCTCGAGCGCGTCGTGGGAAACGTTGATGACGTGCACCTTGTAGTCGCCCTCGAAGTGGATCTTCCCGAAGTCGTCCTCGTCGAGGAAATAGTCGGTCACGACCAGCCGCTCGTTGTCTTCGGTGAGCACGATGTCGTGGGGCCCGGCGAGCGGAGTCCGGCAGGATCTGCTCGCGCGCGTCGGTGGCGCAGAAGAACGCGAATCACCCGACCTGGTGGAATCCGTGGCTCGCATGCAAGTCTGGTCGTCTCCCGCGCTCGGGCGCGGAACCGAGAGCGCGCTCTACCATCGCCTGGAGCAGACCAACCGGGTCGAGACGCTCGCCTTGCTCTATGTTCAGGTGGTGCTCGCTCTCGGCGCCATCTCAATCCTCGGCTTGCGGGCTCGACTGGGGAGGCTCCCGCCGGCTCTCGCGAATCCGGCCGCGGCATTCGCGTTCGGATTCGCTCTGCTTTCGACCTGTTCGCCTCTCTGCGCGTACGTCGTCTACGAGGAGGATTTCTTCAACCCGCAGCCGGGAGGTCCCGCACTCTGGATCCCGAACGTGTCGTTCTTTTTCTGCCTCACGATGTTCTCGTTCCTCTCGATATCACTCGTTCGGCGCCACCGGCTCGCTTTCGTGGTGACGGCCGTCATTCTCGGGCTCGCAGGATACGGACTGCTCGGGGTCGACGGGCTCCAGGTTCCACTCCGACGCTATCTGGGTGCCGGTGCATCGCCGAAGCTCTTCGCGGTCTCGCTCACGCTCACGCTCGTGCTCGGGTTTTCGGCGAGTCTCGCGTACTGGTGGGCTCAGATTCGCGCGGCAGGAAGCGACTCCCCTCCGTAGGCGAGACGCGACGGGTTGGGTTTTGCGGCCCGTGCATCCGACCGGGTCTCGTTGACCGTTGAATTTCCCGCATGGTAGGTTCATAGGATACGTCCCGGTGTTTGGTCGTTTCGGCCACTCTCCAGCGTGAGCCACCACTTGCCGCGAATCGTCTGACCCACGATGACCATCGGACACTTGTACCTCGGTCTTCTCGGATTCGGGCTCGCCTACGCGTTGCTCGCGGGCGTCATGGGATGGTTCTCCGATCTCGGAGGGGACATTCACCTCGACGCGGGAGGTCACCTCGACGCCGGAACGATGCACCCAATCTCGGGGACGGTCGTGGCGACCTTCATCACCGGGTTCGGGGCGGGCGGCACCGTCGCCCACTACTATCTCGGCTGGTCGCTCACCGCGGGTCTCGGCCTCGCCACCGCGACCGGTCTCGTCGTCGCCGCCGCGGCATTCGGGATTCTGGAGCTCATCTTCAAGGAGACTCAGGCCGGGAGCGAGTACACGGTGGAAGAAGCGTTAGGGCGCGAGGCCGAGGTAATCACTTCCATTCCGGCGGGGGGAACGGGAGAGGTGGCGTACATGGCGCGGGGCCAGCGCGTCCAGAGCTCCGCTCGCACCATCGACGACGCGGCTGTCGCCAAAGGTCAGCTCGTCGTGATCGAGAAAGTCTCGGGCTCGACGGTCTACGTCCGCGGGAAAACTTAGCGATGGGCGTCGTCGTCGTCCGACGCCGCGGGGTCGCCTTCGGAGGTCTCGATGAATTTCGGAATGGATTTCGGCGGTCTCGCCACGGTGGCTGCGTTCATCATCCTTCCCCTCGTCTTCTTCATCCTGCTTCTCGCGGTCGCGAAGCGATATCGCAAAGTAGGACCGAATCAAGTGATGGTGATCTCGGGACGCAAGCACAAGATGGTGACGCCTCAGGGCACGGACATCAGCGGCTACCGGATCCGCCGTGGTGGGGGCGCGTTCGTGTTTCCTCTTCTCGAGCGGGTCGACATCCTCTCGCTCGAGGTCATGACCCTCGATATCACCACTCCCGAGGTCTATACCAAGCCCGGAGTCCCCATCGTCGTCGACGGCGTGGCGCAGGTGAAGATCCGAGGAGACGAAACGTCGATTCGGACGGCGGCCGAGCAGTTCCTGGGAAAGACGGTGGAGGAGATCAAAGACATCGCGCTCCAGACCGTCGAAGGTCACCTGCGCGCCATCATCGGAACGCTGACGGTCGAGGAGATCTATCGAAATCGAGATCAGTTCGCCGGCTCGGTCCAGGAGGTCGCGGTCTCCGACATGGCCAACATGGGCCTGAGCATCGTCTCGTTCACCCTCAAGGACATCCGCGACAGCCACGGCTATCTCGACGCCCTCGGGAAGCCCCGGACGGCGGAAGTGAAGCGCGACGCGGTGATCGCCCAGGCGGAAGCCGACCGCGACGCCAACATCCGGTCGGCGCAGGCGCGTCAGGCGGGGGAGATCGCGAAGTTCGAGGCCGATACCCGCATCGCCGAAGCCAACCGGGATTTCCAATCCAGGAAGGCGGAGTACGACGCCGCCGTCAACTTGAAGCGGGCCGAGGCCGAATCTCGCGTACGACATCCAGAAGAACAAGAGCTCGCAGGTGCTGAAGAAAGAGGAGATGCAGATCGCCATCGTCGAAAAGGAGCAACAGAATCGTCGTTCAATCGAAGGAGATCGAGCGGCGGGAGAGGGAGCTCGAAGCGACGGTGAAGCGCCAGGCCGACGCCGAGCGTTATCGGGTCGAGACCGAGGCGGCGGCATCGAGGACG
This sequence comes from uncultured Acidobacteriota bacterium, assembly GCA_963815675.1. Taxonomy (GTDB): domain Bacteria; phylum Acidobacteriota; class Vicinamibacteria; order Marinacidobacterales; family SMYC01; genus CAWFHP01. Next base: position 49,739 of record CAWFHP010000014.1, read on the forward strand.
CGGTCGGAGCAGGTGGCGCTCGGCGAGTCGGAGGCAACTCGAAGAAGGGGTCTCGCCCAGGCCGACGTCATCAAGGCGACGGGAACGTCGGAAGCGGAGATCATCGCTCTCAAGGGCGGCGCCGAAGCGGAGGCGATGAAGAAGAAGGCGGACTCGTTCAAAGAGTACAACCAGGCCGCCGTTCTCCAGGTCCTGCTCGCCGCTCTACCCGAGATTGCGAAAGCGGTGGCCGAGCCTCTCTCGAAGACGGACCGTATCACCTTCGTTTCGACTGGTGGCGACGGCGCGGGGGCTTCGAAGCTCACCGCCGACATCGCGAAGATCATGGCCGAGATGCCCGCGGTGGTGGAGTCGCTTTCCGGCATCGACATTCGCCGCTTGATCGACTCGATCCCCGCGCTGCAGACGGGGAGACCCGAGGAAGCAGAGGAGAAGAAGTCGGGGCGCGCGATCGCACCGAAGCCCGACAAGAAGACCGGCCCGCCTCAGGCTTGAGTCCGCAGATCCGCCGGCAGGATCGGGAGCCGCCGGAGCCTCTTTCCGGTCGCGGCGAAGATCGCGTTGGCCAGCGCGGGAGCGACGGGAGGAAGGGCCGGCTCGCCCATACCCAGAGGATCTCCCGTGCTCGGCACGACGTGCACTTCGATCTCGGGACAGCGATCGAGCCGCAGCAGGGGGAAATCGTCGAAGTTGCTCTCGACGACGGATCCGTCGCGGACGGTGATCTGCTGTCCCAGGGCGGCCGATAGACCGAAGACGACCGAGCCCTCGACTTGCGCTTGCACCCCGAGGGGGTTGACGGCGATGCCGCAATCGATGGCGGCGACGACGCGATCGACGCTCAGCGCTCCCGACGTGTCGACGGTGACCTCGACGACTTCCGCGACATAGGCCTCGTTGGCGTAGGCGCCCGCGATTCCGCGACCTCGTCCCGGGGGAAGGGGCTCGCCCCAGCCTGCCTTCTCGGCGGCGAGCCGGAAGACGCGGCTCAGCCGCTCCGTCGAGTAGGTGTATCGGGGGTCGTCGTCGTAAGGCATCTCGCGAGGCTCGCCGAGCATGCCGAGACGAATCTCGAGCGGATCCCGGCCCGCGAGATGAGCGACCTCGTCGAGGAAGCTCTGGTAGACGAAGACGTTGGTGGACTCTTCGACCGCGCGCCATTGCCCCCGAGGGATCCGCGTTTCGATGGCGCTTGCCTGGAGGCGCAGATTCGGGACGAACCCGGCGGGAAAATCGTATTTGCCGAGGTCCGCGCCCGCGGGAAACGACGTCATCCCCGCCGGAAGATTCCAATGCAGGAACGCTCCCCGCGAGGCGTTGACCAGGTACTGCATCCAGGCCACGGGGCTCCCGCGTTCGTCGATCCCTGCGCGCATCACGTGATAGGCGGAGGGACGATAGAAGCCGTGCTGGATGTCGTCCTCCCGGGTCCAGACGACCTGTACCGGTCTTCGAACTTCACGGGAAATCGCGATGGCCTCGGCGACGTAGTCGACGTAGAAGCGGCGGCCGAAGCCTCCTCCCATCCGGAGCGGATGGACCTGGACCTTCTCGGGAGGAAGACCTGTGATGCGGCAGGCGACGTCCCGCGCTCCGGCGGGATCCTGGCACGGGGCCCAGATCTCGCACCGATCGGAGCCGACGTCCGCGATCGCGTTCATCGGCTCCATCGAAGCGTGGGCGAGAAGAGGAAGCTCGTAGACCGCTTCGATCGTCTTCGCTGCTCGAGCGAGCGCCCCGTCGACGTCGCCGTCGTCCCTTTTGACGCGCTCGGGTGGGCGCGAGGCCTTCGCCACCGCTCGACGTCGAAGACTGGCGGTGCTCTCGTCCCGGAAGCCGCCCTCCCAGTCGATGGAGAGCGCTTTTCTGCCCTTCATCGCCGCCCAGGTGGAATCCGCGACGACGGCGACACCGTTGGGAGGCTTGGGGCTGTTCTCGCCGAAGTCGGGGAGAGAGCCGGCATCGATGACGACGACGTCGCGCACGCCCTCGACGGCGCGTGCGCGCTCGGCATCCACACGGCCCGGTCTCGCGCCGAGCACCGGGCTGCGGTCGATCACGGTGAATAGCATGCCTGGAACGCGGGTATCGAGACCGAAGCGAACGGAGCCGTCGACAATCGCGGGCGCGTCCAGGCTCGCCGTGGGCTTGCCGATGATCTCGAACCGCGCCGGATCCTTGAGGGGAACGTTCTCCGGGACCGGAAGCGAGCGAGCCCGTCCCACGAGCGCTCCGTAGCCCATCCGGCGGCCGCTCGGGTCGTGGCAGACCGCTCCGCGCTCGGTGCGGCAGCTCGACGGCTCGACGTTCCACTCGGAGGCGGCGGCGGAGACGAGCATGCTCCTCGCGGCGGCTCCCGCCTCGCGCAGCGGTCGGAACGAGTGAGGAATGCTGTTGCTTCCGCCCACGTACTGCTCGCCGTAGACGGGATCGAGGTCGGCCTGCTCGATGCGGACGGAAGACCAGTCGCAATCGAGCTCTTCCGCGACGATCATGGGCAGCGACGTTCTCACTCCTTGACCCATTTCCGGGCGCGGCACGGCGATCGTGACGGTACCGTCGGGATCGATCCGAAGAAAGGCGTTCGGTCGAAATGTTTCGCCCTCCGACGCGAAGGTCTCGCCGCGGCCAATGGAAAAGCTCAAGATCATCCCGCCGGTGGCGGCGGTCGTCACCTCCAGAAACCGTCTGCGGCTCCAGGTTCCGGACCTGCTCATCGCGAGCCTCCGGCGGCGCGCCGTATGGCCCGCTTGATCCGGGAATAGGTTCCGCAGCGGCAGAGGTTGCCTGCCATCGCTCGATCGATGGCCGCGTCTTCGGGGTGTGGATCGCGCGCGAGGAGAGCCGCCGCCGTCATGATCTGCCCCGCCTGGCAATAGCCGCACTGGGGCACGTCTTCTTCGATCCACGCCCTCTGGCAGGGATGAGGACCTCGTTCCGACGAGAGCCCTTCGATCGTCGTGATGGCGGAGCCCCCGACCTTGGAGACGGGAGTCACGCAGGAGCGGACGGCGCGGCCGTCCAGATGCACGGTGCAGGCGCCGCAAAGACCGCGGCCGCAGCCGAATTTCGTTCCCGTCAACCCCAGCGCGTCCCGCAGCACCCAGAGAAGTGGTGCCTCGTCGGAAACCTGGATCGCTCGCTCGACGCCGTTGACCTTCAGCTTGGTCGTGCTCATCGGGCCCTCCGTGTGCCTGTCTCGGCCAAACTCCCCCTCCCGATCGAGTACGGTGCGGTGGCGGCGTTAGTTCCTTTCCCGCGGCTTTTCCGACCCCGGTGTCAGCAGAAGGTCCTGGAAATCGAAGCTGAAGTCGGTCGCCGGCGACACCGCGCGCATCTTCGCCTGCTCGATTCGACCCGCGGGGTCGAGGGCGAAAGTGATGAACGCGTCGGCTCTGAGCTCGCGGTCGCGCCATCGCGCGACGAAGGTGTCGTATTGCCAGTGCTCGAGGTCTCCCACGAGAGAGGGCGTATGAGTGAATCGGAGCACGAGGTGGCCGTTCTCCTCCACGATCGTAACGTCGCCGTACCACGAGTCGTGATAGGTACCGGCGTAGCTCGCGAGGGGGAGGGAGGGACGCGACCCGGCGTTTCGCTCGGCCTCGGAGCTCATCTCCACTTCGGCAACGTGCGCGCGCGCCCGCTCGGATACCTTCGCGTAGGCGTCGACCCAGTCGGTAGGCTCCCCGCCGAGGTAGTAGTCGATCACGTGGTAGGTGAGGGCGTTGAAAGCCTCTCCCGATTCCTGGTTGGTGAGAACGGTGACACCGAGGCCGAGTGCGGGAACGAGAGCGACTTTGGAAACGTAGCCCGGGAGTCCCCCGGTGTGGTCGATGACCTCGAGACCGCGGTAGTCGTGAACGTTCAGGCCCAGGGCATATCCCCGGAAATGCATTTGCTGCGCTCGAAGCTCGGGCTCGGGAGCGGCGATGGGAATCGGGGTCACGAGCGACGTGAGCTGGTGCGACGTTTCCTCGGAGAAGAGGCGCGAGCCATCGGGAAGCTGGCCCTCCGCGAGCCGCGCCAGCATCCACTTCGCCATGTCCCGCGCGCTCGAGTTGATCCCGCCCGCGGGGTTGGTGTTGTCGCTCGCGAAGGGTTGGATGGGCCGCACCGTGCCTTCGATGCGGGCGTGGGGCGCGGCGACGTTTCCTCCCTCGCCGGCGGCCGAGTGGCGCACGTTGCTGTCGCTCATGCCGACTCGCTCGAGAATGCGCTCGCGAACGAAGTCCTCCCAGCTCCGGCGGCTCACGGATTCGATGACCTCTCCGGCGACGAGATAAAGGACGTTGTCGTAGGCGTAAGCGCTCCGAAAACTCGTGGCGGGAGCCACGAAACGGAGTCGTCTCGCGATCTCCTTGCGGTCATACGTCGAGGGCGGCCACCAGAGAAGATCACCGGCGCCGAGACCGAGCCCGCTCCGGTGTACGAGAAGATCGCGCACGGTGAGCTCCCGCGTCACATAGGGGTCCCACATCTGGAACCAGGGAAGGTAGCGAATGACGGGCGCGTCCCACTCGATCTTGCCTTCCTCGACGAGAAGCCCGATGGCGGTGGCGGTGAAGATCTTGGTGTTCGACGCGATCCCGAACAGCGTCGATTCGTCCACCGGCGCGGGCTCTCCGAGCTTTCTGACGCCGTAGCCTCTGGCGAGCACGACGGCGCCGTCCTTCACGATCGCGAGGCCGATCCCGGGGACCTCGAAGGTTCTCATCACCCGCGCGGAGACGGAGTCGAGGTCCGGGGGAGCGGCGGAAGGCGCCGCCAAACCGGAGAGGGCGAGCGAGAGAACGAGGACAAACCACGGAACGAGCTTTCGCTTTCGGTCGAACATGGCGCGGATCATGCCATAGAGCCCCGGTCGGGAGCGAGCCTCGGCGCACGACTGCTGTCGTTTTCCGCGAGTGCATCTGCTACGATGGAATCGATCCATTCAACGTAAATCGAACGCGATCGGAGGGGTCTATGTCTTCCGGGACGGCTCGCCGCGCGGATCTCGGGGGCCAGCTCAGGCTGGAAACGTCCGTGCTCCGTACTCTTTGCCTCACCGTCAATTCCGACGGATCCGAGCTCAAATACCGGATTCTCGAAGATTTGACCGAGGGGGACTTCTATTTCCCCGTCACCCGCACGATCTTCACCGCCGTCTGCGAGTTGCACAAGGAGGGCGACCACGTCGTATCCGGGAAGCCTGGTGGAGGTCCTCAACGACCGCTCGGTGGACCTACCCGATAACTTCTACGTCGACGATCTGTTCAAAGGCGAGCTGCCTTCGATGGCGACCCTGTCCGGCTGGATCGGGCATCTGAAATCCGACGGTGGGCGTGATGCCGCCACGGGGCCGCAGCCCGCGGGCGAGCTCATGAAGACGCATCCATCCTTGAGTCCGTCGGCCCCGTCGAGTCCGCAGAGTCCCTCGAGTCCGCAGAGTCCGCCGAGTCCGCCGGAACCGGCTGGTCTGCGAGCGTCCGCGTCCGAGCTCGCTCCGGCGAAGGCGAAAGAGCCGGTGCGCGAGCCCGCCCCTCGGGACGGTTCGATCGACCTTTCCAACGAGCTCTCGGATGGGGCCGAGCCCGCTCCTCAGAGCAAACAGAGCGAGGGGGCGAGTGACGACGTTCTCAGTCCGGAGAGCGGTCAATGGCTCGGTTTTCTTGCCAATCTGACCAAGAAGCAGGCGGAGCACTTGCGGACCGGATTCTCGGGCCTGGACAGCGAGTGGGGAGGCCTGGCGCCGGGCCTGCTCCTGCTCGCCGGGGAAGACGGGAATCAGCTCGTGGACTTCCTGAAGCAGCTCGTCGATCAAGTCGCGATCGAATGCCGCGGACCCTGTCTCTACGTTTCGTTCGAGCGCTCGAAGGCGGTGCTGCGCCTGCACACTCTGTCCCGACTCTCGGGTGCGCCCGCGGACGAGATCCAGAAGGGGACCTTCGGCAAGGATTCGGCTCGGTGGCAGGACATCGTTCGCGCAGGCGAGCACGCGGTCGAGTGGCTCCAGAGAATCTACGTCGTGGAGGCGCAACCCGGCCTCAGCGTGACCCGCATTCGAGAGCTGCGCCAGGGCCTCCTCGATTCGGGAGCGGGCGCGCCGCGGCTCGTTGCCGTCGACAATCTCGAGAAGCTCGAGAGCCAGAGCGACCTGCTCCATTCGGTTGCGGAGCTCAAGGAGCTCGCCGAGATGTTCGGGATCGCGGTAGTGGGCGCGGCGACCCAGATGGAGCTCGTTCACGAGAGGAGCGCGGACATGGCCGCGACCTTTCATCAAGAGGGCGGCTCGTGCAGCGTCAAGATTTCTACCTCGCAGTCCCGCAAGCCCAGCGTGCTTCGCTTCGAGCACCGCCCCGAGCTCCACCGCTTCACCGAGGAGCGCTAGTGGGCTGTAAGCTCGCCTTCCCCGACGAGGCGAGATCCTGGCCCGGCAGGAACGGAGGCATCGGAAGCCCGAGCGCATCCGCGATCGCCCGGAGGACTTCGCCTTCGCCCACCGTCACCTTGCCGTCGTAAGCCACGGTCGCGATGAAGGCACGCATGAGAATCCTTCTTCAACCGAGGGGCGACGCGGTCGAGCTTCTGGAGGGCATCCCGCACGCCGGCGAGGCCGGCATCTCGTCTCGGGACGAGCGACAGCGGAAGCCCGTTCAGCTCCTTCACCCCCGCGTCGAAAGCGGGGCTCGCCGCGTTCCGCTCGCGTTGTCCCGCGTGGGCCACGGCCGAGAGAACGATCGAGCATTCCTTCCGCACCGGCGCCAGAGCGTAGTACTCCACCGCGGCGGGGCGCCTCCTCTCGAACGAGGGCGCGAGGTGTCGCTGCAGCACGTGGGTCAAGGTGTACTCGAAGAGGTCGATCTGCTGGTCCGCGCGGATGAAGCTGCGTAACCGAGCTCATGAATGCCTCGTGCTGGGCGGGAGAGAGCCGGCGCAGCGCGGGAAGCGCGAGGTCCACGAGGGGGAGGCGGACCTCGCGGGGAGCGGGTGAGAGCAGGAGGGAGAGCTCCAGCGTCTCGCGGGCCAGGAGCTCGTCTCCCGAAGAGCGCAGCAGCGCCATCTGCTTTTCTTTCACTTCGGGGTCTCGAGCGGCGAGAAGCGCGAGGACCACCGCGCGCGCTCCCGAGGGTTCGCGCACCGCCTCACTCACTCGCGCGGGAATGCGGGAGAGGAGCCGACGGGCGTAATCCAGGTGGGCTTCGTCGAGGGTGCCGACGAGCGGCGGCGAGAGCGCCGGGAAGAAGCTTGAAGAGCCCGGGGCCCTTCTCGATCTCTTTCGAAGTCGATGACTCTCGCGACCATGCGCCCGACGGCGGCGCTTCGACCTCGGGATAAACGCCGTCCCATCGCGGATCCACGCGACGAATGCGCTCGGCGAGCGGCGGGTGGGTCGCGAGAAACTGGAAATGGGTGACACCGCTGAACGCGCTCCGGAGCTTCCCGAGCTTGCCGTCGGAGAAGAAGAAGTGGCTCGCTTGCTCGGCGTGGGGGCTCATGACGAGCGAGCCCATGGAGAGTCCGCCAATCTTTTTCAGCGCCCCGCCGATGCCTTGCGGGTTTCGGGTGAACTGCACCGAGGAGGCGTCGGCGAGAAACTCCCTCTGCCGCGAGACCGCGCTCTTGATGAGCCGGCCGAAGAAGACGCCGATGTAGCCGATGACGAGAAGGATCAGTCCCGCGATGGGGAGAACGACGACGAGGCCGCTCTTGCGGTTCGAAGAGGCCACGCGCAGCGTCGAGCGGAGGATGAAATAGCCGACGAGAGCGATGACGAGGATACCGTGGAGAACGCCCATCAGCCGGAGGTTGAGGTTGGTGTCGCCGTGGAAGACGTGCGAGAGCTCGTGGGCGATGACTCCCTGGAGCTCCTCGCGGTTCAGGATCTCGAGCGCTCCCCGGGTCACGCCGATGACGGCGTCCTGCGGGGTGAACCCGGCGGCGAAGGCGTTGATTCCTTCCTCGCGCTCGAGCAGGTAAACGGTCGGAACCGGGAGTCCGGAAGCGATCGCCATCTCCTCCACCACGTTCAAGACCCGGCGCTCTTTCGGATCGGCGGTGTTCGGGTCGACGGGCCGGCCTCCGAGGAGCTGGGCGACGGTGTGGCCTCCATCCGAAAGCCGCCATATCTTGTAGAGGCTTCCCGCTGCGATCACGGCGAGGGTACCGCCGGCGATGAGGACGAAACGATCGAGACTCCACCAATCGAAGGGCTCGCGCCTGGCGGACTCCACCCACAGGAAAAGAGAGCTCACCGCGAGGTGCACGCTCACCACGATGGCGACAACGGCGAGCACGAAGAGGAAGATGAGCTCTCGACTCGCCTTGCGCGCGTCGTCCTGGTGCTGAAAGAAGTCTTTCAGAACTGGACCTTCGGGGCCTGGCGCTCTTCTTGCACCTCGACCTCGAAGAGCTGGGCGGCGGAAAAGCCCATGCTGTTTGCGATCATCGCGTTGGGGAACTTCTCGCGGGCGGTGTTGTACTCGGTGACGGCGTCGTTATACGCCTGTCGGGCGAAGGCGACGCGGTTCTCGGTCGACGTGAGCTCCTCCGAGAGCTGCAGCATGTTCTGGTTCGCCTTGAGATCGGGATAGGACTCCATGAGCGCGAAGAGCCGTCCTACCGCGCCGGTGAGCGCGGCCTCGGCGCCCATGAGACCCTTCATCGCGCCCGCCTCGCCGGGATTCGCCGCCGCATGGCCTGCGGCGGAAACGGCCTGGTTGCGCGCCTGGATCACCCCTTCCAGCGTCTCGCGCTCGTGTTTCATGTAGCCCTTCGCCGTCTCGACGAGGTTGGGGATGAGGTCGTAGCGCCGCTTGAGCTGCACGTCGATTTGCGAGAACGCGTTCTTGTACCGGTTCCGCAGAGTGACGAGGCGGTTGTAGATGCCGACGAGGAACAGCACGAGGAGCACGATGGCCCCGAGGAGAACCAGTCCAGCGGTCACGGGAAGCTCCTTTCGGAAGACACCGGTTCGATTGCGGTACGAATGAGGTCGGGACGAATCTCAACCGACGCCACGTCGATGGAGTCGTTTCGTGTGCTCCGGTCTCGGTGCTTTCATTATAGAGAAGGGGGAGGCGGCCTTCTACCCTCTCACCGCGCCGTTGTTTTCGGGCCGCTCTCTTCGCAGCGTTTCTCGAGCTCTTTCGCGAGGGCGCTTCCCACGTCTTTTGCGCGCCGCCCGTTCACGGTGACGACAACGGGCGAGGCGTCTCCGATACGAATCTCGGCCTCGAGAAAGAAGACGTCCTCGACCTCCGGGATCTCGACGAGCTTCGTGTATGCCCCGGCGTTATTGCCGGTCACGGGTCTCTGCCACTGGTAGGCCTTCTTTTCCTTCTTCTCTTTCCACTGTCGCCTCAGGGCCACGACGATGTCCGCGGTCTCCCGATCCTCGGCGATGAGGAACCATTTGTCGCGCTCCCCGATGCGCTTCACCACTTTTTTCGCCATGGCCGGCTCGACCTCGTCGCCTTCGACGACGATGTAGGTGGAAAGCCTCTCGTGGGTCTCGGAGGTGAGGAGTCGGCCCGAAGCGAGCAGAACGAGAATCGTCACCGTTATCCGCGGGAGTTTCATGACTTTCCTACGTGGCAAGATCGTACCATTCCAGACGTTCAGCGTCGATCGGCGGGCCAGTCCATCCCCAGATTCGCCATCACGAATGCCCAGCGGTCCGCCTGTTCTTCGATCACCATCGACGTCGGTTTGCCGCCCCCGTGCCCGGCTTCGGTCTGGATGCGGATGAGCATCGGGCGCGGCTGGTCGCCGTGGACCTCCTGGAGTCGGGCGGCGTACTTGAACGAGTGGCCGGGAACGACGCGATCGTCGTGGTCGGCGGTGGTGACGAGGGTCGCAGGAAAGTACGGCGTCGGCCTGAGGTTGTGGTAGGGAGAGTAGGCGTAGAGGGTGCGAAAGTCCTCGGGATTCTCCGACGAGCCATAGTCGGACGTCCATGCCCAGCCGATGGTGAAATTCTGGAAACGCAGCATGTCCATGACCCCGACGGCGGGAAGTGCGGCGGCGAAGAGATCGGGGCGCTGGTTCAGGACGGCGCCCACGAGAAGCCCGCCGTTCGACCCTCCACCGATCGCGAGCTTCTGAGAGCGGGTGTAGCCCTTCTCGCTCAAGAACTCGGCGGCGGCGATGAAGTCGTCGAAGACGTTCTGGTTTCGGCCAGCATCCCCGCCTCGTGCCAGGTCTCTCCGTACTCGCCGCCGCCGCGGAGGTTCGCCTGGGCGTAGACACCGCCGAGCTCGAGCCAGACGAGATTCGATACCGAGAAGCTCGGGGTCAAGCTGATGTTGAATCCGCCGTAACCGTACAAAATAGGCGGGGTTCGAGCCATCGAGGGCGATCCCGCGCTTGTGGGTGACGAACATCGGAACCGACGTCCCGTCCTTGGAACGATAGAAGAGCTGCTCGGTGACGAAAGCTCCCCCGTCGAAGGCGATCTCGGGAGCGCGGAACACCGTCGTTTCGCCGGTCTCGAAATCGTGTTTGTAAATGGTCGTGGGATAGACGACGACGGAAAGGCGAAAGACTGAAAGGCGAAAAACATCTCTTCGTCCTCCCGCTCGCCGCTCACCGAGGTGACCGAGCCGAGAACGGGAAGCTCGAGGTTCTTCAGAAACGAGCCGTCTTCGAAAACAGCTGGACGCGGCTGTGCGCGTCGTGCATGGCAAGGAGAACGAATCTCTCGCCGATGAGGGAGGCGCTCTCCAGGACGTCCTCCGATTCGGGAACGTAGCTCCTTCCATGCCGAGCGTTTCGGTGAGCGGAGGTCGATCCCGATCAACCGGTACCGGGGAGTGTCGAGAGCGCCGCCGTTCCCTTGTCCGAGAGAAGGTTCGGAATCGAGGAGCACTTCGGGAGAGGCGGTGGGGGAGTCCTGTTTGTAGAGCACCGACTGGTTCTGGAGCCCGTCGTTCTTGAAGAAGAAATAGCGATTTTTCTTATGGAACGGCGTGCCGTAGCGCGGGTAGTTCCAGAGCTCGGTCAGTCGGGCTCGAAGCGGCGCCATCTGGGGAAGCTCGGTGAGGTACGCGAAGGTAACTTCGTTCTGGGCTTCCACCCAGGCCCTCGTCTCCTCCGAGTGGTCGTCCTCGAGCCATCGGTAGGGATCCTCGACCTTCGTTCCGCGGTAGTCGTCGACCTGATGAACCTTCCGGGTCTTCGGATATTCGATCTTTTGCATGGCTTGGCACATGGTTGCGAGCGCGAGGACGATGACGAGGGCGACACCCTTCGAGTCACCGCGCTCCTCATCGCGGCGGGACGGCGGATTGGGGAATATCGTCCCACCAGAACTCGTTCGGGAGCGCCTTTTTCTCCGGCCAGATCTCGTCGAGGGTCGTGGCCTCGTACAACGTTCCGTTCTTCATCACGTAGCGCAGGCTCCCGGTGTTGTGAATGTCCTCCAGCGGATTCTTGTCGAGGACGAGAATGTCGGCGAGCTTTCCCGCCTCGAGCGACCCGAGGTCGACCGCGAGTCCGAGCGCCTCGGCCCCGTGGAGCGTGATGGCCCGAAGGGTCTCGTGCTCGGTGAGGCCGCCGGATTGGAGCGCCCACGTCTCCCAGTGGGCGCCGATTCCCTGGAGCTGGCCGTGGCTTCCGAGGCAGACCCGGCCTCCTCGATGGACGATCTTCGCGGCGCCGGCGGCAATCCCCGGGAAGACGTACTCCTCTTTCAGGAACCATTGGCCGCGCCGCCGGGTCATGTTGTCGAGGAGCTGACGGGGAACGAACCTGCCGAGCTTTTCGTCGGAAGCGACATCGGTGGTTTCGAAGAAGTAGTTCTCCGTCCACGGGCCGCCGTAGGCGACGAGGAGCGTCGGCGTGTAGTAGGTTTCGGTCTTCGCCACGAACTGCGCCACGTCATCGTAGATGGGAATGATGGGAAGGCTGTGCTCGCTCCCGGAGTAGCCGTCGGCCATCTGGGTGAGGTCGAGCTTCATGTCGAGCGCTCCTTCCGTCGTGGGTGTGAGCTGGTGCTTTCTCGCCGCCATCGCGACCCATTGGCGGACGATGCGATCGCCGACGATGTACTGCTTGATGGTGCGGCTGTCGTAGGCCTCGCGATAGCGCTTCAGCAGGTGGTCCGCCGCCGCCTCGTCGGTGATGCCGGACGTGGAGAAGATTCCCGGGCCGGTGGTGAAGATCCGGGGACCGAGGATCGCCCCCGCCTCGACGAGATCGGAGTAGGAGAAGACGTCGTCGGTCGACGTCTGCGGATCGCGGGTCGTGGTGACGCCGTACGCGAGGTTGGCGAGATACTGCCAGACTTGCGTCTGGTGGATCCCATGGGGCGCCCACATGTGAGAGTGGACGTCGACCAAGCCCGGCATCAACGTCTTTCCGGAGACGTCGATGACGGCGGCGCCTGAAGGAAGCTCCGTTTTGACGCCGACCGCCTGAATCCGATTCCCGGTCACGACGACGTCGCCGCCGCGCAGGACCTCGTCGCCTTTCATGGTGATGATGCGCGCCGCTCCTCGCAGGACGACCGTACCCGACGGCCGGGGTCGAGGAAGCTCTACGTCCATCTCGTAAACCTCCGGCGCGTCACTCACTTCGGGCGAGACCGTTTGTCGGTAGACGTTGCCACCGTACGACCAGACGACGCTCGTTCCGTCGCGGGTCCACGCGAGATAGCTCCCTCCGTCGGCCGACATCGGCTTCACCGGTGTCGGGGGCGCGCTTCCGGGCGCGAGCGAGATCTCGAGAACCTCTTTTCCCGCGTGGGGGACGGTGACGAGGAAATGCTTGTTCTGAAGGCTCACGAAGGCGTGCCGCCCGTCGGGAGCGAGGACGATGGCATCGGCGACGGGAGGATTGGGGCCGGGACCAGCACCGGTGACCTCGAAGTGCGTTTTGCGGTCGAGGCCGTCGAGCCGTACCGAGGCGAGGCCGGAAGGTGTCGTCAGGTAGACCCGATCGGGGTCGGAAGTGAAATGCGGGTATCGGCCGCCTCCGGCGGACGCGATGAGGGTCGACGCTCCTCCTTCCGCGGGGATGAACCGGAGGTCGAGCGTCCCCGTGGGCTCGACACCCGCGATCTCTCCGTCTTCGGCTTCGCTCAGAGAGTCGTTCAAGAACGAATAGAGTTGATCCTCGACGGTGCCGGTAACGAAAACGATTTTGGCGCCGTCGGGGGAGTAAACGGGATCGCCGTAGAACGCGGAATGATCGGTCAGTCGCTCCGGGGGCGCCGCCGCATCCGGGCGCACGCGATAAATCTGCCCGCCGTCGGGAGACCAGGTGACGAAAGCGATCGACCTGCCGTCGGGCGACCACGTGGGCATGAACTCGGAGACGTCGAGCTTCGTGAGGCGGCGCGGGAGTCCCGCGGGCAGATCGGAGATCCAGATGTGGTTGAACGCGCCGAAGACCACTCGCTTTCCGTCAGGGGAGAGCGACGGCCATCGGATCACGCGGGCCCGCACCGTGGCCGAGTCGTCGACGCGGCTCGGGAAGTGATTGCGGGGCCCGATCTCCGCGCGAACCCGAGCGGTAAAGGGAATTTCCCGCGACGAGCCGGTGGCGAAGTCCACGAGGCGAATCTTTCCCCCGACGGGGACGACGAGCGACTTTCCGTCGGGCGTGAAGGCATAGCCGGGCATGGTGTCCCTCGTGGCGCGGGACTCCTGATCGTCGCGGGTCACGGGATAGAGGAGCCAGCGCTCGGCACCCGTCTCGAGGTCGCGCGCCCGGAGACCGGTGCCGGTGCGAAATCGCGTGGCGTACACCAGGTGCTTTCCGTCGGGCGAGAGCAGAGGACGCATCGCGCTCCCCTGCGCGTTGGTGAGGGTCGCGGTCTCGCTCGTTTCACGATCGAAGCGCACGATCTGCCAGATGGGAAACTGCGCGTTGTAGTTGAACGCGCCCTTCCTCTCCGCGTAGTAGATGTAGCGCCCGTCGGCGGAAGCCATGGCGCCGAGCTTGTTCGGTGGCTGCGGCCTCGGCTCTCCCGGCGCGGGGGGCTCGTCCTTCGGGGGAGGAGGACCCACGCGGACGCCCGTGCCCCCGTCACGATGGTAGAGGTAGAGAGCGTAGGTTCTCTCCGGCGGACGATCTTTCGAGACGAGAAGGTACTCGCCGTCGGGAGTCCAGGAAGGCGAGGCCATGAGCTGGGGGCCGGCGTTCGTCGTCGTGTCCCGGCTCACGGGACGCGGGTTTCCGCCGTTGGCATCCGCAATCCAGAGGTTCTCGACGCCGCTCCGGTCGCTGAGAAACGCGAGGGTCTTGCCGTCGGGAGAGAACCGAGGTTGGCTCTCGAAAGACGTGCTACCCACGATGCGGGTCGCGGCGCCGCCCTCTATCGGAAGCGTATAGAGGTCCCCGAGGAGGTCGAAGACGAGGGTCGTTCCGTCGGGAGAAACGTCGAGGGACATCCACGTTGCCTCGTCGACGTCGAACTGCAGGACCTGGGCCACTTCGAGCGGGAGTCCCTCGCTCGCCCCTTCCTCGGCTTGCCGTTCCTGCGCGGCAACGAGACCGAGCGATAGAGCTCCCGAGAACGACATCGTCAGTGCGAGCCGGCACTTCATCCCTTTGCCCTCCTTGGATACGGTCGCCATGCTACCTTGACGACGGGAGTGGATGCGATAATGGCGACCATGAACGGCAGAGTCGAAGTCGGGCTCGAGCGCCTGCTGGGCCCCGGAATCCACCGTATCGCGGGACGGCGCATCGGTCTCATCGCCAATCCCACCACCGTCGCCTTCGTCGACGGTCGGCTGCGCCACGGCATCGACCTGCTCTCGGAGCGCCCGGAAGTGGATCTTGCCGTCCTTTTCGGCCCCGAGCACGGTCTGCGATCCTCGGCCCAGGATCTCATCGAAGTCGCGGATTCGTCCGACGCCAGAACCGGCCTTCCCATCCGGAGTCTCTACGGTCCCGCGAGGGTGCCGACGGAGGACATGCTTCGAGAATCTCGACGCCGTCGTCTTCGACATTCAGGACATCGGCTCGCGCTACTACACCTACGTCTGGACCATGGCCCATGCCATGGAGGCGGCGGCGCGTGACGACATCGAGGTGATCGTTCTCGATCGACCCAATCCCATCGATGGGGCGCACGTCGAAGGAAATCTAATCGAGGCGAGCTATCAGTCTTTCGTCGGGCTCTATCCTTTTCCCAACCGGCACGGGATGACGTCAGGCGAGATCGCGTGCCTGATCAACGCGGAGTACGCGATCGGCTGCCGGCTCACCGTGATCCCCGCGGTGGGTTGGCGCCGGGCTCGCTGGTTCGATCAAACCGGGCTGCCGTGGGTCATGCCGTCTCCCAACATGCCCACTCTCGATACCGCGACGGTCTATCCTGGCGCCTGCCTCATCGAGGGGACGAATCTCTCCGAAGGGCGCGGCACCACGCGACCGTTCGAGATCATGGGCGCGCCCTGGATCGATGGAGACAGGTTGGCTCAGGAGCTCGACAACGAGAAGCTTCCCGGAGTCGCCTTCCGGCCGCTCGCCTTCGAGCCGACGTTTCAGAAGTTTCAGGGGATCCACTGCGGCGGCATTCAGCAGCATGTCCTCGACCGGGACGCCTATCGGCCCGTTCGCACCGGCTACGCCATCGTTCGCGCGGCGAAGCTCCTGTGGCCCGACGAGTTCTCCTGGCGCCCGCCGCCCTACGAGTACGAGCTCGAGCGGCCGGCAATCGACATCCTCGCCGGCAACGGTCGGATCCGGCAGTGGCTCGACGAAGGCCGGCCGGTGTCGGGAGATCGAGGACTCCTGGCAGGTCGATCTCGGCCACTTCAAGAAGATCCGGGAGCGGTATCTTCTGTACGAGTAGTCGACCCGGGGCCTCTTCGCTTCAGTTGGTGGCGGCGACGTATATCGCGTCGACCCGCGTCCACGAGTTGTCGTCCCGCTCGTACCAGAGCTGGACCCAGATGTCTCGCCCATCGGTCGGAAGACCCGTCGCGGTAAACGACGTGGCGGTGGCGGGCAGCTGGCCGCTGTTCACGATGTCGTTCGTCCCCGCCGCGTTTCCGATGTTGAGCCACCAGGCCTTGACGACCGAGCCAGCCGGCGTCCACTCGAAGACGACGGTGTCTGCTCCGAGCGTGGCCCCCGGCGCCGGGCTCAGGATCACCGGCGTCCCGCCTCCGGCGGAAGAAAGATACTGCGTCTCGACGGGGAACGTTCCCCCTCCGGTCTGATACCAGAGCGTGACGTAAATCAACGTGCCGTCGGTGGGAAGCCCGGATACCGTCCAGCTCGTCGTCGTCGCGGGAACGTAGCCGGTGTCGAGGAACTGCGCTCCCCAACGAGTCATGCCGACCTGCAGACGGAAGTTGATAACGCGACTGCCGTTGGCGCTCCAGGTGAAATCCACCTGCGAGCCGGGCAGGGGCGTACCCGCCGCCGGCGAGATCAGGCCGGGAAGCCCACCGGTACTGGCGGCGGTGAACTGGTAGTCGAGATAGCTCCAGGAGCCGTTCGCGTACCATAGGCGCACGTAGACGGGCGTGCCGTCGGTGGGAAGACCGGTCACCTGGAGCGAAGTCGTCGTCCCCGCGAGGCCCGAGCTCTGATAGAGGTCGTAGCCTCCCAAACGCGAGCCCACGTGGAGCAGCCAGTTGGTGATGCGCGATCCGTTGGGACGCCAGGAGAACGTGACGTCGCTTCCCGTGAGCACGGAGCCCGGCGTCGGGCTCACGAGCTCGGGCTTTCCGCCGATGTCCGCGGCGGTGAAGGCGTAGTCCACGTAGTGCCAGGAGCCGTTCACGTACCAAAGACGCACGTAAACGGGAGTTCCGTCGGTGGGGAGTCCTGGGACGAGAAGGGAGGTCGTGGCTCCCGCAATGGCCGCGCTCTGATACAGATCATAGCCGCCGGGCCGCGACCCCACGTGGACCAACCACTGCGAGACGAGCGAGCCGTTGGCTCGCCAGGAGAGGGTCACGTCCGAGCCGGAGAGCACCGAGCCCGGTACCGGGCTCGTGATCTCGGGGGTACCGCCGATGTCGGCGGCCTTGAACGCGTAGTCCTTGTAGCTCCACGAGCCGGTGACGTACCAGAGTCGAACGTAAACGGAGCTTCCATCCGTCGGCAGCCCGCTGAGCTTGAAGCTCAGCGTGCTTCCCGAAAGACCATCGCTCTTGTAGATGTCCCAGTTGCCCTTCGAAGAGCCCACGAAGACCTGCCATTGGGAGACGACGGATCCGTTGGGGACCCAGTCGAGCGCGACGTCGGAGCCGGGGAGGACGTCGCCCGCCGTGGGACTGACGAGCTCGGGAGTACCGCCGCTCCCGTCGGAGACGAACTCAAAGTCGCGGTAGCTCCACTTGCCGTCTGCCACGTACCAGAGTCGCGCGAAGATCGTGCTTCCGTCGGTAGGAAGGCCGCTGACGTCGACCCAGTTCGTCGAAAGTCCACCGCTCTGGAAGAGGTTCGAGCCTCCGAAGGTATTTCCGAGGTGGAGCTGCCAGTTGGTGACGGCGAGGCCGCTCGCGGTCCACTCGAAGCGCACCGTCGAGCCGGGAAGGGTCGACTCGGGAACGGGGCTCACGATCTCGGGAATGTAGGTGAAGTGGGTTGCGGTGTACTGATAGTCGGCCGTCTGCCAGCCGCGGATGGTCTTGACCCACAGCCGTACGTAAAGCGTCCTTCCGTCGGTGGGAAGGTCCTTGACCTCGAGCGACGTCTTCGCCCCGAGATAGCCGCTGTCGAGAATGTCGAGGCCTCCGAATTTGGTTCCGATGTAGAGCCAGAACTGTCTCGTCGCCGACACGTGATCGGACCATTCGAACGTGACCGTCGGGCTCTCGAGCGCAGCGCTCGGTTTCGGCCGCAGCATCAAGGCGTCGGGAGCTTCGTAGCGGAGCGAGCCGCGGAGGGGCGGAGCGCCGTCGCAGCTCTGGACGAAATCGATCGCCAGGCTCTTCACCACTCCGTCGGAAGCGAGGTCGAGAGCGTAGATCTCGAAGAGACCCGAGGGATTCTTGCACTCGCGGCCGGCGAGGCTCACGAGCATTTCCGGTCCCTTCACGTCGGGCGGGAGTGCACCCTGGTAGAGACCGGGCTCGAGCCGCTCGCCGTCGGGGGCGCCGAAAAAGAATTTCCAGTCGTTGTCTCCGTCGAAGGTGAGGGCGACGCGCTCGTCGACGTCGTGACTCGCCCGGATGGTGCCGTCGATCTGCTTCAGCGTGACGGACTGAGCGCCTCCCAGAGGATCGCCCTTGTCGCTTCGGAGGTCGATGAAGGTATTGTCCATCGCGGGGTCACAGGCGTCTCCGAGCAGATCGAAGTCGTCATCGCCCTGTCCCTGATTGCGCGCGTTGATGCAGTTGTCGAGTGTGTCCGGCACCCCGTCGATGTCGCGGTCGGGGGCGGGTAGAAACGATGTGTCGGCCAAGAACCGCAGCTCCAAATGGAGCACGGCGGTCGAGCCCTGGCAATTCTGGTCGACGTCGGCCGCGAATTGCTGCACCCCGTAGCCGACGGTCTTGAGCTCCAGGATCCGGAAGCTCCCCTCGGCCCACTCGCAGCTGCGGCCGTTGGCGGTGACCCGGACTCCCGGCTTGGTCGGCGAGTGGTAGCGAGCGTCGGAGGCACCCTTGTAGGGACCGACGAAAAGAGGCATCGCGTCGCGAGCGTCGAGCTCGATGGTCCACTGTTCGGTGGCGTTCTGGAAGTCGAATCGAAGACCGTTCGGTCCCACCATTTGGACGCTGAAATCGCCGTCCGTGTCCCCGAAATGGCTCGATTGGCCTTCGCCTACGACGTCTCCCGATGCGCTGTTATAAGAAAGATATGTGACCGTCGGGCTGGCCCAAACCAGGGCCGGTGCCAGGACCGCGAGCGTGGAAGCGAGCGCGCCGAGAACAGCGATGCGAGTCGACGACCGACGCATAAACAACCCCCCGTAATTAGGTACGAGCCCAGACGGCTAGGTACCGAGGTTGGGATCAAACTGGCCCCGCGCTCGTCACGGCATCTCACCGGACTCGCGCTCCTGCCTGGGCCGACGGGGTTGGGGGCTGGCGGCCTTCGTTTTTCTGCTGGACCAGTCATAATAGCCGAATGAGACGTCCAGGTCAAGCAATCTTTCACCGTCGGACGAACACCGACCTCGTCGCGACGACCTCTCCCCAGCGCTTCTTGTAAGCGACGTCAGTGCCTAGGTCGTAGCGGAGGAAACCGGATTCGGCGAGCCGGCGTATCTCCGCGAGTTGGCACAGGTTGCCGAGCGACAGCCAGGCGAGCTCCGGGTCGAAGCTGAACTGGAGTCCTCGGTACGTGTCTCCAAAAACGCCCCCGAAGATATAGGCGGCGTCCTCCTTGTCGAGGCGGGCGAACATCAGCCGTCGGCATCGGCGGGCGACGAGCCGGCGGTTGATGTCTCGATAGAACGAGCGCATGGGCTCGCGGTCGATTCCGACTCCGGCGAGGCCCTTCCAACTGCGGCGCTCGATCTCGAGCATGCGCTCGAAGCCGCAGTCATCGTCGTCGCCCTCGCCGCCAACCGGTGGTTCGTCGGCAATCTCGAAGCGCAATCCCATGCGACGTGCCCGGCGCGCCGCCTTCGCGAGCGCCCGCCGGAATCCGGCCGACCGCCGCCCGAGAAAACCATCGACCCCATCGCTCAGGTCGGCTACGTACCTCCGGGTCGTGGGACCGATGCCCAGGTTGTATCGGCGGGCGAGCGCGGGGAGAAGAGTGCGCCACAAGGGGGTTGGCTCGGCGAGACCGGTGACGAGCGCCGAATCCCAGCTCACGTCCGCCGCGAGAACGCGAAGAAAGAGATCGACGACGCCCTCGCGGTCGCTACCCACGAGCGGACAGGGCAAACCCCACGTCGCTTCGAGCGCGTGGAGCCAGCCCGCGCTTCGAGCGAGCACGACATAGCGCCCTTCCTCTTCGAAGACCCTGGGGATCGAGGACGGCGCCAGGTGGCGCGCGGCGGGAAGGATCCAAAAGGAGCTCGAGCAGAACCGGTCGACGAGAGGCGACGCCGCCACCGCGTCATCGTAGGACGAGGCTCGAGAATCGAGCTCCTGAAACGAAAGAGATACCGCCACCGACCAACGCTTCGTTTTGGTACAATAACACGTTTGTTCATCCCTTCCAGGAGGAAGCGTTGATAAGGAAACAAGACGCTCTCGACTACCACTCCAGCGGACGGCGTGGAAAAATAGAGGTCCGACCCACCAAGCCCACCCAAACCCAGCGGGACCTATCGCTGGCCTACAGTCCCGGCGTCGCCGAGCCATGTCTCGAGATCAAAGCGAACCCGGAAGACGTCTACACCTACACCACCAAGGGAAACCTCGTCGGCGTCGTCTCCAACGGCACGGCGGTGCTCGGTCTCGGAAACATCGGCCCGCTCGCGGCGAAGCCGGTCATGGAAGGAAAGGGCGTCCTGTTCAAGCGATTCGCGGACATCGACGTCTTCGACATCGAGCTCGCCACCAAGGATCCCGACGAGCTCATCCAGGTGGTGAAAGCGCTCGAGCCCACTTTCGGCGGAATCAACCTCGAGGACATCAAAGCACCCGATTGCTTCTACATCGAAGAGACCCTCAAGCGGGAGCTCGACATCCCCGTCTTCCATGACGACCAGCATGGAACCGCCATCATATCCGGCGCCGCTCTGTTGAACTGGCTCGAGATCGCGAACAAGGACATTTCCAAAATCAAAGTCGTGGTCAACGGAGCCGGCGCCGCCGGTATCGCCTGCGCCGAGCTCATCGAGAACGTCGGGGTGCTCCACGACAACATCCTGATGTGTGATTCGAAGGGCGTGATTTACAAGGGTCGGACCGATGGAATGAACCCTTATAAGGAGCGATACGCCGCCGACACCCGTGCCCGCAGCCTCGCCGACGCGATGAAGGGCGCCGACGTGTTCATGGGCGTCTCGGTAAAGGACGCGGTCTCGAAGGAGATGGTCGCCTCGATGAACGAAAGGCCGCTGGTGATGGCGATGGCCAATCCCGACCCCGAGATCGCATGGGATGACGCGATGTCGGTTCGCAAGGACCTGATCATGGCCACGGGCCGCTCCGATTATCCCAATCAGGTGAACAACGTCCTCGGGTTTCCCTTCATTTTCCGGGGCGCCCTCGACGTCCGAGCTCGCTCCATCAACATGGAGATGAAGCTCGCCGCTTGCCGCGCGCTCGCCAATCTTGCCAAGGAAGACGTTCCCGACTCGGTGATGCGGGCTTACGGCGTCGATTCGATGCGATTCGGCCCGAGCTACATCATTCCGTCGCCGTTCGATCCCCGCGTGCTCACCCGCGAGGCTCCCGCCGTGGCCGAGGCGGCGATCGCCACCGGCGTCGCGCGGATCGAGATTGACATGGACACCTATCGCAACCAGCTGGAGGCTCGGCTGGGCCGCGGCCGCGAGGTGCTGCGCTCGGTTATCCTGCGCGCCAAGCAGGACTTCAAGCGCATCGTCTTTCCCGAAGGCGAGGAGATCAAGATCCTCCGCGCCGCGCAGCGGTTGCTCGACGAGAAGATCGCGAGGCCCATCCTTCTCGGCCGTCCGGACGTCATCCAGTCACGGGTGAAGGACCTCGGGCTCGAGCTCGATGGCGCCGAGATTGTCGATCCGGCTTCCTCCGAAAAGCTCGCGGCTTACGCCGAGCAGCTGTACGGGCTCCGCAACCGCCGGGGCGTGACCCGGAACGAGGCGCAACAGCTTCTGTTGAACCGGAACATGTTCGGCTCGATGATGGTCAACCTCGGCGATGCCGACGCCATGGTCGCCGGGCTCACGCAGCACTACCCCGATACCATCCGTCCCGCGCTGCAGGTGATCCGGGTCAAGACCGGCGCCCGAGTGGCCGGGGTCTACATGATGGTGTTCCAGAACGACATCAAGTTCTTCGCCGATACCACCGTCACGATCGAACCGACACCCGAAGACCTGGCGAAGATTGCCATCGAGGCGGCGGAGGTGGCGCGGCGGTTCAACGTCGAGCCCAGGGTCGCGATGCTCTCGTTCTCCAACTTCGGAAGCACCAAGCATCCTCTCGTGGACAAGGTGCGCGAGGCGGTCGAGATCCTCCGCAAGCAGGCTCCCGAGCTCGTCGCGGACGGTGAAATGCAAGCCGATACCGCCGTGGTCAAGGACATCCTCGCGGGTACCTATCCTTTCAGCCGCCTCAAAGAGGCGGCCAACGTGCTCGTCTTTCCCAGTCTCGAGGCGGGAAACATCGCGTACAAGCTCATCCAACGGCTGGGCGATGCGAAAGCGGTGGGGCCGATTCTCGTGGGGCTCCAGAAGCCGGTGCACGTGCTGCAGCGGGGAGCCGAAGTCGACGAGATCGTCGACATGGCGGCCATCGCCGCGGTGGAAGCTCAGTCGCGCTGAGAATCAGGGGATCACGGGCTCGTCGGAGCGCGCGGGTCGTGCTCGGCCCCGGTGGGAGCGCCACTTCCGGTACGTCGGCGCGAGTCTCTCGGGGGAAACTCCCGCGAAGTAGAGTGCGACCATGCTCCAGTTGAGAACGGTCGTTCCCAGGGCGCCGAGCGGCTCCCAGTGGCGCGAGCCCGTCGTCACCGTCTCCTCGAGCTGGACGAGACGTCCGAGCCGCCGGAGGCGCCTTACGAGCTGGACGTCCTCGAGAAACGGAGCTTCGGGGAATCTGCCGGCGATCTCGAAGGCCGAGCGGCGCAGAAAGAGGGCCTGATCGCCGTAAGGCATGCCCAGGTAGCGGGCCCTCGCGTTGGAGCCGAAGGCGACGAGAGCGAGCGCCCTTCGCCCGCCGCGGATTCGCAGCCGAAACGAGCCTCCCACGATGGCGGGATCGGTGAGAGCTTCGTCGATCGCCTCGGCCGCGCTCGCCCCCAGGACTCCGTCGGCGTGCAGAAACAGGAGCACGTCGCCCCGCGACGATTCCGCTCCGCGATTCATCTGCCGACCGCGGCCCTTTTCGCAGGAAACGATCGCCGCCCCGGCCCGGCTGGCGATGGCAACGGTGCCGTCGGAGCTTCCACCGTCGACGACGACGACTTCGGCGCCATCGGGAAGGGCGGCGAGCGTCGAAGCGAGAGTCTCCGCTTCGTTCCACGCGGGGATGACGATGGAGAGCTTCATTGTTGGTGCTCGCGGCGGTGCGACGATCGTTGCAGCGACTTCTGGCACATTTTGTCCATGCTAGACTAACGCATCATGGCTTATCGCGTGACGCTCATACCGGGAGACGGGATCGGTCCCGAGATTACCGAAGCGGCGACGCGCGTTGTCGACGCCACCGGGGTCGCCATCGAATGGGAACCGCACGAGGCGGGGATTCGATCGTACGAAAAGACGGGAAATCCCCTTCCTCCGACCCTTCTGCAGTCCATCCGAACGAACAAGGTCGGTTTCAAAGGCCCTCTCACGACACTCGTGGGTGAGGGCTTCCCGAGCGCCAACGTGACGCTTCGCAAGGAGCTCGACCTCTACGCCAACCTGAGGCCGGTGCGGAGCATCGAGGGGGTCACGGCGCGCTACGAGGGGATCAACCTCGTGATCGTTCGCGAGAATACCGAGGACCTCTACTCCGGCATCGAGCACATGATCATGCCGGGAGTGAGTCAAGGTCTGAAGGTGATCACTTCCCACGCTTCGATCCGGATCGCCCGCTTCGCCTTCGAATATGCCCGCAAACGGGGCCGGAAGAAGGTCACCGCGGTCCACAAGGCCAACATCATGAAGCTCACCGACGGGCTGTTCCTCGATAGCGCCCGTCAAGTCGCGGCCGAGTATCCCGACATCGAGTTCGACAACAAGATCGTCGACAACCTGGCGATGCAGCTCGTTCTGAACCCGAATCAATTCGACGTGCTCCTGCTGTCGAACCTCTACGGCGACATCGTCTCCGATCTCTGCGCGGGACTCGTCGGAGGACTGGGGCTCGTGCCCGCCGCCAACATCGGTGAGAGCTATGCGGTGTTCGAGGCGGTCCACGGCTCGGCGCCGGACATCGCGGGAAAAGGCATCGCGAACCCGACGGCGCTCATCTTCTCGGGCGTGCTCATGCTGCGTCATCTGGGCGAGGACAAGGCGGCAGACCGCGTTCTGAAGGCGGTGTTCGCGGTGTTGAAGCGTGGAGACGTACGGACCGCCGACCTTGGAGGAAAGGCCACTACCCGCGAGTACGCCGACGCGCTGGTAAAAGAGCTGAAAGCGAAGAGCACCTCGTAGCGGAACCGCGGTCGGATCGAAACGCAAAGAACGCAAAAGCGCAAAGGCGGATCCGCCTTTGGATTTTCTTTGCGTCTTTGCCCCTTGGCGCCTTTGCGTTCCTTTCCAGGCTCGTCCCCATGGCTTTTTTGTTCTGTCCGTGGAACTTCGGGCGTCTCGAATCGATTTTCTGGTTGCTGGGCCCAGGGGGCGCCGCTATAATACGCGCCCGTATGGCGTGCCGCAGGCGGAAACGCGCGGAATCTACTGAAATCAAAAGACTTTTTCTCCGCCGTCGCAACCGATGCAGGGGCGACCTTGCAGGCTCCGGGGATCGGCTGAAATAATGTCCGTTCGGGCTGAGGTTTCTCGATGATCGAATACGTCGGTGTTCTCCTGTTCCTGGCGGTTGGCGCCCTGTTCGTCGTCGTGACGCTCTTCGTCTCGGGGCTCGTCCGACCGGAGAAGATCACACGCGAAAAGATCATGTCCTACGAGTGCGGGGAGAATCCGATCGGAACTCCCTGGGGCGTCCAGTTCAACATCCGCTTCTACGTGTTCGCCCTCGTGTTCCTCGTGTTCGATGTCGAAGCCGTGATGCTCGTTCCCTGGGCGGTGGTGTTCAAGGACATGGGCATGATGGCCTTCGTCGCCGGGATGATCTTCATCTCCATGCTGGTGCTCGGCCTCGCCGACGTCTGGCGCAAGGGCGACCTGGTCTGGGTCCGGGAAGAGGATCGCGAGGCGGCGAAGTCGGGGGGCAATCGAAGAGCGTCAAGGCCGCCTGAAGTCGGTCGAGGGAGCGTAATGGATCTCATCAAAGCCGTTGGCAACCAACAGTTCGTCATGACCCGGGTTGACGCGGTGGTGAACTGGGCCCGCAAGTCCGCCATCTGGCCCATGGTCTTCGGGCTCGCCTGTTGCGCCATCGAGATGATGGCGGCGGGCGCGAGCCGCTTCGACTGGGATCGTCTCGGTCTCATTCCCCGGGCGACGCCACGCCAGTCCGATCTCGATGATCGTGGCCGGCACCGTGACCCTCAAGATGGCGATTCGCATCAAGCGCCTCTACGAGCAGATGTCCGAGCCCAAGTACGTGATCTCGATGGGAAGCTGCGCCAACAACGGCGGTCCCTACTGGCAGCACGGCTACCACGTCGTCAAGGGAGTCGACGAGATCATCCCCGTGGACGTCTACGTCCCCGGCTGCCTCCCACGGCCCGAGGCGCTCCTCTACGGCATCATGGCGCTCCAGGACGTCATCCGCGAGCGCTCCCTCATGGACGATCCTCGTGAGGGCCGCAAGCCCGCCCGCCGGATCGTGCCAGCAAGCGAGGTGCCGGCTTGAGCCTGAAAGCGGAAGAAATCCAGAAGAAGCTGGAGGAGAGGTTTCCCGGGAAGATCCGTCGAGGCCGAGCTCGACGTTGTCGATCCGTTCCTCGTCGTCGAGACCGACGCCATCGTCGACATGGGCCGGTTCCTGAGGGACGATCCCGAGCTCGCCTTCGACACACTTCATTGCCTGTCGGCGGTGGACTATCTGAAGGAAGATCGGATCGAGATCGTCTACCACCTCACCTCACTCAAGCACCGGCATTGGATCGTCCTCAAGGTGTTTCTGCCGCGCACCGAGCCGAGGATGTCCACGGTGGAAAAGGTCTGGCCCATGGCCAACTGGCACGAGCGCGAGGCCTACGATATTTCGGCGTGGTCTTCACCGGCCACAGCGACTTCCGGCGCATCCTGCTTCCCGAGGACTGGCCGGGCCATCCGCTGCGAAAAGACTGGGTGTGGCCCGACGAGTGGCACGGCATCGCGGTGAAGCCGGGAAAGCAGTTCAGCCAGCGAGCCCAGGAGGGTGAGACGATCGGACGAGGCCCGTTCGACTGATCACCGACTGAAGGACATAAGGATCGAAATGAGCACGGTACGAGAATACAAGGATCTCGAGCCCGATACCGTTTACGCCTTCAAGCCCGAGGATCTCGAAGACGACGAGATGATCCTCAACATGGGGCCGCAGCACCCGTCGACTCACGGGGTGTTACGCATCGAGCTGAGGACCGACGGCGAGATCGTCAAGGACGCGCGGCCGCACATCGGCTATCTCCACCGGAACTTCGAGAAGCACGCCGAGAACATCGACTATCAGGGCATCATCCCCTTCACCGACCGGATGGACTACGTGGGCTCGATGGCGAACAGCCTCGACCTACGCCGTCGCGGTCGAGAAGCTCATGGCGATCGAGGTCGAGCGACCGCGTCAAGGCGATCCGCGTGCTCGTCTCGCGAGCTCCAGCGGATCGCGTCTCATCTGCTCGCCATCGGGACCTACGGCTGGATATCGGAGCCTTTACCCCCTTTCTCCACTGTTCCGCGAGCGGGAGAAGATCCTCGACCTCTTCGAGTGGCTCTGCGGTGCACGGCTTCTCTACAACTACAACTGGGTTGGCGGTGTCTCCCACGATCTCCCCGAGGGCTGGACGGACAAGTGCAAACAGTTCCTCGGCGAGTTCGAGCCGGTCATCGAGGAGCTCGACGAGCTCCTGAGTCTGAACAAGATCTTCACCATGAGGACGGCGACGGTCGGAATCATCCCTCCGGAAATGGCGGTCGGCTATGCCCTTTCCGGACCCAACCTGCGTGGCTCGGGCGATCCAGTGGGACATCCGCAAGGAAGCCCCCTATTGCGGGTACGAGCAGTACGATTTCGAGGTTCCGGTGGGGCAGGGCCGCTTCGGTCCCATCGGCTCCTGCTGGGACCGGTACTACGTCCGGGTCGAAGAGATGCGGCAGAGCTGCCGAATCCTTCATCAAGCGCTCGCGAAGCTCCCCGCCGAAGGGGATGTTCACGAGAAGGTTCCCAAACGGGTCAAGCCCAGCCCCGGTGAAGCCTATGCCCGTACCGAGACGCCGCGAGGCGAGCTCGCGTTCTACATCGTGAGCGACGGCGGTCTCATCCCTTATCGAGTCAAGGGCCGCTCTCCCTGCTTCGTCGCCATGGGACTGTTCCACGAGATCGCGCGGGGCGAGATGCTCGCCGACATCATCGCCATCATCGGAAGCCTGGACATCGTACTCGGGGAGATCGATCGCTGATGGTCATGAAACGACCGGATCTCGAATCCAAGATCTCGAACTTCCTCTCGCCCATCGTGATCGCGGGCGCGGGAGGGTTCGTCGTTCTCATCGGGCTTCTGCCCATGCTCGCGAATGTGATCCGCCGCGAGCTGGGGGCGGCGCTCTCGCCCACGATGGCCCAGCTCGTCGCCATCGCCCTCGGCGTCGGCGGAACGGTATTCCTCGTCGCCCAGCTTCCGATCTTCCTCATCTGGTTCGAGAGGAAGGTCGCCGCCCACGCCCAGGATCGTCTGGGACCGATGCGGGTGGGATGGCACGGTGTTCTCCAGAGCTTCGCCGACGGCATCAAGCTCCTGTTCAAGGAAGACATCATTCCCGAGGGGGCCGACCGGCCGCTGTTCAAGCTCGCGCCCATCCTCGTGATCATGGGAGCCTTCGCCTCCTTCGCCGTCATTCCCTGGGCGCCGGGGCTCGTCGTTTCCGATCTCAACATCGGGCTGCTCTACATCATCGCCATCACCTCGTTCGGCTCGATCGGGATCCTCATGGCCGGCTGGGCCTCGAACAACAAGTACTCCCTTTACGGGGGCATGCGCTCCGCGGCGCAGCTGGTGAGCTACGAGATCCCGACCGCACTCGTGATCTCTGATCGTGGTCCTGCAAACGGGAAGCCTGAACCTCCAGGACATCATCGCGGCCCAGGGTGACGGCTTCTGGGGACCGAGTCGGTGGTTCTTGACCCGGATGTACGGCCTCAACGCCATCGCCTTCGTCATCTTCTTCATCTGCGGGCTCGCGGAGACCAATCGCAACCCCTTCGATATTCCCGAAGCGGAGTCAGAGCTGGTGGCGGGATTCCACACCGAGTACAGCGGAATGCGCTTCGCCTTCTTCTTCCTGGCGGAGTACGGGGCGATGTTCCTGGTGGCCGGCGTCACCGCGATTCTCTTCCTGGGAGGATGGCGGGGGCCTTATTTCAACGGGCCCCTGGTCTTTTTCATCAAGACATTAGCGCTGGTGTTCGTGCAGATGTGGCTCCGCTGGACTCTTCCGCGCCTGCGCGTCGATCAGCTGATGGCGCTCTGCTGGAAATATCTCATCCCCATCGCCTTCGTGGTGCTGGTGGCCGTCGCCGGATTGACTGTGGCGGGGAGTTGATACGTGCCCGTCGAGGATGCCGAGAGGATCCGATAACCGAGACCGACACATGAAACAGTACTTCCTGAGTATCTACGACTCGATCGTCACCATCGCGAAGGGTATGGCGGTCACGTTTCACCATTTTTTCGTGCCCAACGCCACCCAGCAGTATCTGGCGGACGAGAACCCCGATGCGCGCTGGAATTCGGTCATCGTGCCCGAGGGACATCTGAACGACCGTTCGCGGATGAGGCTCCACGTCAAGATCGAGGATTGTATCGGCTGCAAGCAATGCGAAAAGGCCTGCCCGGTCGACTGCATCTACATCACCACCGAGAAGCGGGAGAAGACCGACGCGCCGATTTTCGCCTCCGACGGAACGGCCATCAAACAGAAGGTCGTTCAATTCGACATCGACATGTCGCTTTGCTGCTATTGCCAGCTTTGCGTCTATCCATGTCCCACCGTCTGCATCCTGATGACGCCCGAGTTCGAGTTCGCCGAGACCTCCAAGACGAACTTCCTCTATCATTTCGCCAAGGAAAAGCCGTCACCGCCCGAGCCTCCCAAAGAGGAAAAGCACGAGCCGGTGGCGGCGGGCGGCTAACCAGGCTCGAGGCAACGAGGACTCCGATGGAAACGATGGCCCCCAAGATCATCTTCTGGTTCTTCGCCGCGCTCATGATTGGATCGGCTCTGGTGGTGGTCCATGGGAAGAACCTGATTCACTCCGCCTTCGCCCTCCTGGCGACGTTTTTCAGCGTCGCGGTCTTCTACGCGTTTCTCGGCGCCGACTTTCTCGCTGGCGCCCAGGTGCTCATTTACGTCGGCGGCATCCTGACCCTCATCCTCTTCGGCGTGATGCTCACCAATCGGATCTTCGACGTGAACCTCCGCACCGAGACGTTCCAGATCGGACCGTCGGCGCTCGTCTCGGCGGGTGTGTTCGCCACTCTCACACTGGTCATCATGAAGACCCCATGGCGGCAGATGTCCCTGGTCGAGGAGGGTCCCACGACGGCGAGGATCGGCCAACTGCTCGTGACGGAGTATCTTCTGCCCTTCGAAATCGCCTCGGTGCTGCTTCTGGTCGCGCTGCTGGGCGCCGCCATGCTCGTTCGACGGAGGTTGGACCAGTGATTCCCCTTCAGTACTACCTCATCGCCTCCGCGGCTCTCTTCTCGCTGGGAATTTACGGCTTGCTCACCCGCAAGAACGCGATCAACGTGCTGATGGCGGTGGAGCTGATGTTCAACTCGGCCAACATCAACCTCGTCGCCTTCTCCCGGTTCGTCTCGGGAGACGTCTCGGGTCAGCTGTTCGCGCTGTTCGTCATCGTCATCGCCGCCTGCGAGGCGGCGGTGGCTCTTGCCATCGTGATGTCCTTGTATCGCCTCCTGAAGACGGTCGACCTCGACCAGGCGTCGGCGCTGAGGGGCTGACGAGTCCCACGATGCCGCCAAGAATGCGATCGCAAGGACAAGTTGGATGAAGGGATAATTTTCGTGGAGCGCCTCGATACCATCGCCAGTCTCAAATACTTCGTGCCGGAGATCGTGCTCGTCTTCACGTTGATGGCGGTCCTTCTCCTGGACCTGGTGGCCATGAATCGCTCGCAGTCGGAGCGGCGCACCGTCATCGTGGTACCTACCCTCATCGGTCTCCTCGTCGCCCTCTTCTACGCCATCCGGCTCATCGGCGCGCCACCCGCAGGGCTGTTCAGCAGCATGGTGGCCGAGGACGGCTTCGGAAACCTCCTGCGGGTGTTGTTCATCCTCACGGCGTTGTTCGTTCTTCTGTTCACCATCCCATCGCGCGAGCTGGCGAAAGTCCATCACGGTGAGCTGCTGGTTCTACTGCTCACGGTGACCGCCGCCCTCATGTGGATGGCGAACTCGATCAACCTCTTGATGATCTACCTCGCGCTCGAGACCGTGTCCATCGCCTCCTACATCATGGTGGGCTACCTCAAGACCGAGCGGCTCTCGAACGAAGCCTCGCTCAAGTACATCATCTTCGGCGCCGTCTCGACGGGAACGATGCTCTACGGGTTGTCGCTCCTGTACGGGCTCACGGGCACTCTCGACATCTACGGGATCCGGAAAGCGATCGCGGCCCAGGGCGTTCTCGCCGAGGCCGGGCCGGCTCTCATGATCGTCATCCTCATGGTACTTGCCGGAATCGGCTTCAAGATGGCGAGCGTTCCCTTCCACTTCTGGTGTCCCGACGTTTACACCGGGGCGCCGACGCCGGTCACCGCCTTCCTCTCCGTCGGACCCAAGGTCGCGGGCTTCGCGGTGTTGATCCGTTTCTTCTACGGCGGCATGGCGAGGCCGGACGGCCACGCGGGCTGGGCCATCGTGGGAAGCGTCGACTGGCAGGCGATTCTCATCGGAGTATCAATCCTCACCATGACCCTGGGAAACGTGGCGGCCCTGCTCCAGACCAACTTGAAACGTCTTCTCGCCTATTCCAGCGTCGCTCATGCCGGCTACATCATGATGGGTGCGGTGGTGCTCTCGGACAAGGGCATCCAGGCCATGCTCGCCTACATGACCATCTACCTCTTCATGAATCTCGGCGCCTTTCTCGTGGTCATCGTCGTCCACAACGCCGTTGGGAGCTTCGAGCTCAAGGACTACGCCGGTATCTGGCGGCGCTCGCCCATGCTCACCATCGTCATGGGGGTCTTCCTGTTCTCGCTCATGGGGATTCCTCCCTTCGCGGGCTTCCTGGCGAAGTGGTACGTGTTTGCGGCGGTCATCAACGCCCACCTGGGATGGTTCGCGGTGGTCGGAGTCCTGAACAGCGCCGTGGGGGCCTTCTACTACATCAAGATTCTCAAGACCATGTTTCTCGACGGCGACGATACCCCGGAGCCGTCTCAACCGCTCGAGCTTCATCCGTTGTACACGGGTTTACTTTTGCTTCTCGCCGTGCCTAATATTATCGGACTCGTATTGTGGGGTTATTTGGATCGGATCACCGAGTACTCTCACAAGATACTCGAGATTCTCTAGTGGGGTGCCGAAGAGCCCCGTGCACCCTGCGCTAGCGGAGCCAGCACTAGAACTAGTTCAGACACAAGGAGGAAACCCAGAAATGGCCTACATCATCGCCGAGCCCTGCATCGGCACCAAGGACACCGCCTGCGTCGAGGTTTGTCCCGTGGACTGTATCCATCCCACCAAGGACGAGGAGGGATTCGAGGCGGCGAAGCAGCTCTACATCGACCCCGAGACCTGCATCGACTGCGGTGCCTGCGAGCCGGTGTGTCCGGTGACCGCCATCTTCCCGCAGGAAGAGCTCCCGGAGAAGTGGAACGAGTTCATCGAGAGCAACGCTCAGTACTATCAGAGCTGAAAGTTCGAATCGAAGGCCGGGGTCCGCCGTCCGGGCTCCGGCCTCCGATAACCCTCCTTTTTGTCGCGACCCGCCGCCGCTCGTTCCAGGCCCCTCGCAGGGTGCGCACGGGTCATCGGTGCGCGCGACTCCATGGGTTACAATTCGAGCGAACCCATGAGAGCGCTCTCCCGTCTCGCCACCGTCACCGTCACCGTCATCGCGGTCGCTGCCTCCCTCCTTGTCTCTTCGTGCGTCAAGAACCCGGTGACGGGGAAGAAGGAGCTCGTGCTCGTGAGCGAGTCCCAGGAGGTCGCTATGGGCCGGGAGACGGCCGCGAGCGTCGATTCCGAGATGGGGCTCTACCCCGACGAAGAGCTTCAGGCCTACGTCGAAAAAGTCGGTCTCGCGATGGCCTCCGCGTCGGAGCGGCCGGACCTGCCGTGGCGGTTTCGTGTCGTCGATTCGCCCGTCGTCAACGCCTTCGCCCTTCCGGGAGGCTACATCTACCTGACGCGCGGGATCCTCAGCTACATCAACGACGAGGCGGCTCTCGCTGGCGTCACCGGACACGAGATCGGACACGTCACCGCTCGCCATAGTGTCCAGCAGATCTCGCGCCAGCAGCTCGCCGGTCTCGGTCTCGGTTTGGGTACGATCTTCTTTCCCGAGGTTCGCCCGTTCGGGGACCTGCTCGGTTCGGGACTCGGCCTGCTTTTCCTGAAGTTCGGGCGCGACGACGAGCGCGAGGCGGATCGGCTGGGCGTTCGTTACTCACTCGCCGAGGGCTACGACCCTACGGAGATGGCCGACTTCTTCTCGGTGCTGAAGCGGCTTTCGGGCGAGGATCGCGACATTCCCGCCTGGGCTTCCACTCATCCGGATCCCGAAGAGCGTGAGGCGAAGATCCGGGAAATGGTGAAGCAGACGGCGGTCTCGACCCAGGGACTCGAGGTGGGTGAAGAGCGCTACAAACAGAGTATCGAAGGCCTCGTTTTCGGAGAGAACCCTCGTGAAGGCTTCGTCCGAGGACGGCGGTTTCTCCATCCCAATCTGAAGTTTCAGCTGGAGTTTCCCGAAGGGTGGAGCGTTCGGAATTCCAGACAAGCGGTCTATTCCGCACCCCAGGACGGGGCCGCCGCACTCCAGCTCACCGCCGCCGGACTGCGCGAGGGAACCACTCCCGAGGCTCACGCGAGGGAGTTCTTCGCGCGGAACAATCTCGAGTACTCGACGGGAGAGCGCATACGGGTGGGTCCTTTCTCGGCCTACCGCGCGCCCTTTCGAGCTCTCACCCAGAGCGGGGAGGTGGTGGGCGAGGCGGGGTTCATCGCCGACGGAGCCCGGATCTTCCAGATCATCGGCTTCACCTACCCCGGTGCCTACCGGCAGTACTCGCCGGTATTCCGTCAAGTCATCGTGAGCTTCGACCGGCTTCGGGACAAGAGTGCCCTCGACATCGAGCCGCTCCGGGTGAAGCTCTATCGAGTGCCCGAGTCGATGAGCTTTGCCGAAGCAATGGAGCGGTCGGGCACGGATCCCGAGCACATGGAAGAGTTGACCCTGCTCAACAATCTCTCCGCCAGCGACGCGCTTCCGGCGGGTAAGCTGGTCAAGAATCCTGCAAAGAGGCCCGTCTTGATGGGTCGCGGGTTTCTTCTGGGAACCGTTCTCGGTATCCCCATCCGGATCGACTACTCCTGGATCCTCATCGCACTTCTCATCACCGTGAGCATGGCTTTCGGTTTCGGCCAGGACTTCCCGTATCTCGGCACGCCCGCGCTCGTCTCGCTCGGGCTCACCGCGGCGATGCTCCTGTTCGGATCGGTCCTCGCTCACGAGCTCTCCCACGCCGTCGTGGCCCGTCGCAACCGCGTGGGGATTCGCGGGATTACTCTTTTCGTTTTCGGAGGGGCGGCAGAGATGATTGACGAGCCGCCCACCGCGAGGGCCGAGCTCAAAATCGCCGCCGCGGGACCCGCGATGAGTCTCTTTCTTTCCGCCCTCTTCTTCGGATTCTATCGAGCCGGTCTCGGCGCCGCGCCTCTCCCCTTCGTCGCCCTTGCGGAGACCCTCGCGGGGCTGAACCTGCTTCTCGTCGCCTTCAATCTTGTTCCCGGCTTTCCTCTCGACGGAGGGCGGGTGCTCCGGGCCCTGCTCTGGGGCATCTGGGGAAAACTCGCGGCGGCCACTCGCGTTTCGGCGGCGGTGGGGTCGCTCTTCGGCGGGATGATCATCGTTATGGGCGTCATATGGATCGTCGCGTATGGCAGCTACATCGGCGGTCTCTGGTTCGTCTTCATCGGTATTTTTCTGAGAAATGCCGCGGGGACGAGCTACCAGCAGCTCCTCGTCCGCAGAGCGCTCGCGGGTGTCTGCGCTCGAGACTTGATGAGCCGTGACGTGACGGTGGTGCCGCAGGAGATGTCTCTCGCCGAAGCAGTGGATAGCGTGATTCTTCCCACCGGTTTGAGCGAGCTACCGGTTGTCGACCATGGACGCTTCGTGGGGATGCTCGAGCTCGCCAGCATTCGTACCCGCGACAGCTCGACGTGGGCGACTCTCACCGCGGGAGACGTGATGAGCCGAGAGGCGCTCGCCGACGCCCTGTCTCCCGACGACGAGGCGGTGAAGGTCCTCGCCGTCCTCGGCTCGCGGGAACGAATATTGCCCGTCGTCGATGGGGGAGTTCTTCTCGGAATCGTCACCCGACGGGACGTCCTGCGCAGGCTGCAGATTCGTCTCGAGCTCGGATCGTGACGGTCAAAAAAGCGCGGCGACGCCGAGAATCAGACTCGCCCCCAACCCGACGGCGACGAGCAGCGGCAACGCCAACGAGACCACCACCGCGAGCAGGAAGAGGCCCAGCGCCAGCTTGAACAACCCGCCCAGCAGCGTGAAGGCGATCTTGAACGGCAACGTGACCAGGGCGATGAAGAGCTTCACGAGGACGAAGGTGACGGTGAGAGCCATCGCCAAGGCGACGCCGGCCAGCACGATGATTTCCATCCGACTCGGCCCTCCGCTCGTTGTATACGGTCGGGGCCGCCACGGAGTTCCCTGGCAGGGTGCTGAGACTCGCACGGCGTGAATGCACCGAAAGTGACGGGAAGGCCGAGGGTTCTGTTCGTGACCCCCGAGCTCGCGCCCTTCGCCAGGGTCGGAGGGCTCGGCGAGGTCGCCGGCTCCCTTCCCCGGGCCCTCGGCGCTCTCGGGAGCCGTGTCGACTCGTCGTCCCGCTCTACGGTATCGTCGACCGGGCCGCGTTCGGTCTCGCGCCGGCGGGGATGAAACTGGAGATTCGGTTCGACGGCCGTCTCCGGAGGAGCGAGCTTTGGCGCCCAAAATCCGCGAAATCCGGGCTACGACGTCCACTTCATCTCGAGCGAGGATTACTTCGAGAGACGCTCGGTCTACGGCGACGACTCCGGAGATTATGCCGACAACACCCTGCGTTTTGCGTACTTCAGCATGGCGGCGGTGGAGGCGGCTCGGGTGCTCGGAGTCGAGCCCGACGTCGTTCACGTTCACGATTGACCGACGGCGCTCGTGCCCCTGTACCTCCGCCATGGAGCTTCCGCCGGGAGCCCGAAGCCGGTCGTGCTCACCGTTCACAACCTCGCTTATCAAGGTGTCTACCCCGCCTCGGCGCTGGAGCGCGTCGGGCTTCCCGGGAGCCTCTTCCACGTCGACGGACTCGAGTTCTACGGACAGGTCAATTTCCTCAAGGGCGGACTCCAGGCCGCCGAGGCGATCACGACCGTGAGTCCTTCTTACGCGCGCGAGATACTGACCTCTTCGCACGGGGCGGGCCTCGAAGGCGTTCTGCGGGAGCGTTCCCGCGACCTCGTGGGCATCCTGAATGGAATCGACCACTCGGTATGGGATCCGGCCCACGATCCGGCCCTTGCCGTTTCCTTCGACTCCCGCCGGTCCGCGGGAAAAACGGAGAACAAGCTCCAGCTCCAGAAAGAGCTCGGGCTCACGATCTCGGCCGAGACCCCGCTTCTCGCCGCAATCGGGAGGCTCGACGCGCAGAAAGGCTTCAATCTCCTGCTCGAGGCCGCCCCTCGACTGTTTCGGGCCGGTGCACAACTCGTCGTTCTCGGCTCGGGAACAACGGAGCTGCTCCGGGCGTTCGAGGAGCTTCGAGCGCGCCATCCCGGGTCGCTCGCCGCGGAACGGGGGTTCCGCGACGATCTCGGAAGAAGGATCTACGCGTCGTCCGACCTGTTCCTCATGCCGTCGTGCTACGAGCCCTGCGGGCTCGGACAGCTCGTCGCGATGAGGTATGGAAGCCTGCCGGTGGTGCGCTCGACGGGGAGGGCTCGCCGATACCGTGCGCGATCTGGACGTGGATCCGGATGGCGGCAACGGGTTCGTGTTCGAGGAGCTCAGCGCTCCGGCGCTCGCTCAGGCAGTCGAACGCGCGGTTTCGCACTTCCGCTCGGGCAGCGGTCGGTGGCAGAAATGGGTGGCACGGGCCATGGAGGAGGATTCTTCGTGGGAGAAATCCGCGGCGCGCTACATCGAAGTCTATCGGCATGCCTCGCGCGGGCGGAGGTGAGAAATATCCGATGAACGAAGAAGTCACGCGACTCGCCGGCATCGTCTGGGACTACCACCATATGCATCACCCGCTCGCTCCGAAGGAGATCCTGCTCGTCCAAGGGAGCCACGATCTCCGCGTCGCCGAACGAGGGGCGTCGCTCTTTCTCGAAGCGATGGCCCCCCTCATCGTCTTTTCCGGAGGTCTGGGGAACGTGACGCGGGATCTCTGGGATGAGCCCGAGGCAAGAAAGTTCGCCCGCGTCGCGCGCCGCATGGGCGTCCCCGAGGAGTCCATTCTTCTCGAGGACCGCTCCACCAACACTGGAGACAACGTCGTCCTCACCCGCCGTCTCCTGCACGAAAAGGGCCTCGATCCGAGAAGCTTCCTCCTCGTCCACAAGCCCTACATGGAGCGGCGCACCTACGCGACGTTCAAGAAGGTCTGGCCGGAGAAAGAGGCGATCGTGACTTCTCCCCGCATCTCTTTTCTCGACTACCCCAACGAGGAGATCCCGCTCGAGCGCGTGATCCACATCATGGTGGGAGACCTCCAGCGTATCCGGCTCTATCCCGAGCGCGGGTTCCAGATCGAGCAGCCCATTCCCGATGACGTGTGGGACGCGTTCGAGCGGCTCGTGGCCCTTGGTTTCGCCGACAACCTCGTCGAGCCCGTGAGAGCCTGACGTTCGGTCCCTGCTAGTGGGCTATACCAGCTATTTCGCGCCAAAATCGCGGGCGCACCAAATAGCTGTTACAGCCCACTAGAGGCCGGAGCGATCGTAGACGAGAGGGAAGAAACGGCCGCCGAGCGGGCAGTTTTTGGGGATCACCGGGACTCCTTCGAGCAGGGGCTCGTCGGAATCGCTCCGGGTTCCATCGAGGCAGAAGTTCAGCGCCACCGCCCGTCGAGGCCGCGCCGAGCGGTTTGGAAACGAGCCGTGCACCGTGAGTGGATGGTGGAAGGACGCGTGGCCGCGTTTCAGAACGGCGGGGACCGGGGCGAACCCGCTCCGCTCCTCGTCGGTGAGGACCGACTGGATGGCGTTCATGTGGCCCGCGAGCCCCGTGACCGGAAGGAGACGCCATCGATGGCTCGCCGGTACGTAGCGGGGGCAGCCGTTCTCCTCGTCGGTGTCGTCGAGAGGAATGAAGCAGGTGAGGTGCGCCATCGGCTTCGTCCGCGTCCAATAGGAGAAATCCTGATGCCAGGAAACGCTCCCTCCGTGAAAGGGTGGCTTCACGAAGAGCTGGTCGTGCCAGAAGCGCACGGAGCCTCCGAGGAGCTGGCTCGCGGGAACGGTGACGGCGCGGCTCCAGAGCAGGTCGTGGAACGACGGCGCGATCCTCCAGGCGCCCAACGCGTGAAAGAGAACGCGCTCGGAGTCGCTGGATTCGTTCCCATGGCGCTCATGGAAAAGAGAGGCCGCGGGATGATCGGCGGCGAGCATCGGCTCGAGCTCGGAAAGGAGCGCCTCCACTTGAGGCTCGGTCAGGACGGGGACGCCGAGGAGGAATCCATCCCGCTCGAAACGGGACAGCGCGAGCTCGGAGAGACGGAAGCGGCGCGCCTGTTCGGCGTCCTTCCCCGGCCCCCGAGGAGAGAAGAGGTCTCCAAGCGGCTCGTGCCAGAGCGATAAATCCCTCATCTCGCGTCGCCTTATACACCCGTCGAGGCTCCATGGCATAATGAGCGGGAATCACGGGAGCGAAATGAATCGGAATCGAATTCTCGTCGTCGTCATGCTCGCGGTCGTGGGAAGCGCTTTCGCCGGACTCCTCCTTCTCGACCATCACGGAATCAGCCCCGCCAAGGACGCGGTGCACCAGCTCTGCGGTACGGGCGAAGACAGCGGTTGCGAGCAGGTGTCCCGGTCCCGCTTTTCGTCTCTCGCAGGGTTCTCCGTCGCCGGGATCGGGTTCTTCTTCTACGGCTCGATCCTGCTTCTCCTCGC
Source organism: uncultured Acidobacteriota bacterium (assembly GCA_963815675.1). Classification (GTDB taxonomy): domain Bacteria; phylum Acidobacteriota; class Vicinamibacteria; order Marinacidobacterales; family SMYC01; genus CAWFHP01. Next base: position 87,926 of record CAWFHP010000014.1, read on the forward strand.
CCTCGCGCTCGTGTCACCCGAGCCGGTGCAAGAGTCCGCGGGAGTGCTCTCCTTCGTCTTGTTCGGCGTGGCGTTGTTTCTCGACGTCGTTCTATTGGGGATCCAGGCGTTCGCGATCGGGGCCTACTGCAAGCTTTGCCTCGGGACGTATGTCGTCAACGTCCTCGCGCTCCTCGCTCTGCTGCCCGCGGCCTCCAGGCTCCCGGCTCTCGCGAAGACGCTTCTCCGCGGGGAAGGCCGGTCCCTTCTCTCGGTCTGGGCCATGGGAAGCCTTCTCCTGTTCTTTGGAGTCGCATCGCTCGACCAGGCGCTCGCGTCGGCGGAGCAGCCGGCCAGCCTTCTGGGGCAGGTCGCGAAGCCCGCTCCGAGCCCTGCGGCCCCTAACGGGGAATCCGACGCCGGAGCCCTCGACGACGACGTCATCCATCGAGCCGGTCGCGACCGTAACGGTGCCGCCCACGACCGCTACGTCGGCGCCGGGCGAGTCCGGCAACACCGCCAAACTGGAAGCCGAGCTCGAAAAAGCCCAAGCGCGCATCACGGATCTCCAGGCAATCGTCGACGACCCCCAGAAATACAACGACTACCAGGCGGAGAAGGCCGCCCGCCAGTTCGAGGGTGAGTCGGCCCAGAAGGTCACGCTCGATGGCGTTCCCTTCAAGGGGCCCGCCGATGCGCCCATCAAGGTCGCGGAGTTTTCCGACTTTCTGTGCCCGTTTTGTCGCAATCTAGCGGGAGCGTTCAACGGGTTCATGCACGAGGGACAGGGTAAGAACCGCGTGGCCATCTACTTCAAGAACTACCCGCTCGACCAGGCCTGCAATTCCTCGCTGGTGCGAACCGTGCACGTTGGGGCCTGCGAGGTCGCTCTCGGGGGAATTTGCGCGAACGACGAGGGCAAGTTCTGGGCGTATCACGACCGTATCTTCACCCAGCCGCCGGACAGCCCGACCCGCGACACCGTCGTGGGGATCGGCGCCGCGATCGGGCTGAACGAAGACCAGTTCCGCCAGTGCATGGGCTCGAGCGCGGCCCGCTCGAAGCTCGACCGGGACATCGAGGAGGGAAAGCGCCTCGAAATCAAGGCGACGCCCACGGTTTTCGTGAACGGCAAGCGTCTGGAGCAGCTCAACGCGTTCCTCAAGGCCATCGAGTCCGAAGCGCAGAGGCTGGGCCTTCCGGATTAATCCCCGGCCATTTCGAGCGTGGACTCCGCGCCTTCGACGTCGAATTCGTGCTTCCCGGAGAAGAAATCCCGGGTCAGGCTCGCCACGACTCCTCCGAGCATGATCGAGTCCGATGAGGTTGGGAAAAGCCATGAATCCGTTCAAGAGCGTTCCTATCGCCCAGACCAGCGGAACCGGAACCACCGCCCCCACGAGGATCAGCACGGTGTAGATGAACCGGTAGGGAACGATGCCTTTACTTCCGAAAAGGTACTCGAAGCACTTCTCGCCGTAGTAGCACCAACCGATGAGAGTGGAGAACCCGAAGAGAAACGAGCAGATCGCCACGAGCGCCGTGGCGTAGGGGATCTGAGTCTCCATCGCGGCGGCGGTGAGATCGCCGCTCGCGGACTGGTACGCCGGGTCCTGCCACATTCCCGACGAGAGGATGATGAAAGCGGTCATGCTGCAGACGACGATCGTGTCGGTGAAGACCTCGAAGACACCGACGACACCCTGCTCCGCGGGATGCCTCACGTTCGCGATGCCGTGGGCGATGGGAGCGCTTCCGAGACCGGCCTCGTTGGAGAGGACGCCTCGGCTCACTCCGGCGGCGAGAGCCGCGGTGACGCTCGCGCCGACGAATCCACCGGCGGCGGCGGCGGGTGTGAAGGCGTTCTCGAAGATGAGAGTGAACACGTGGGGGATGTGCTCGAAGTTCAGCACGATGTATGTGATTCCGGCGAGAACGTAGAGGACGATCATCGAGGGCACGAGCTTCTCCGTCACCGCTGCGATGCGCTGGATTCCGCCGAGGAGCACCAGCCCGCAAGCGACGGTAATCAGGATTCCCGGAATCCAGGGGCCGATGATGATACCGAACGTCTGCTCCATCGCCTTCATCGAGGTCTGAGCGATGGTGTTCGACTGAGCCATGTTCCCCGTGCCGAACAGGGCCGTGGCCGCGCCGAAGAGGCAGAAGAGATAAGCGAGCGGCCGGGCATAGGCCTTTCCCTTCAGCCCGTTGGTGATGTAGTACATCGGCCCGCTCGCGAGCTCACCGCGCTCGGTCCTCACTCGATAGTGCACCCCGAGGACCGCCTCCGCGTATTTGGTCGCCATTCCCACCGCCGCCGTGATCCACATCCAGAAGATGGCACCGGGCCCGCCGACGAGGATCGCGGTCGCGACGCCCCCGATGTTGCCGTTTCCGACGGTCGCCGCGAGGGCGGTCGAGAGCGCCTGGAAGGGAGTGATCGTTCCCGAGCCCTTGGACTTGTCGCGCGACGCGCTGGCGAAAACGAGCTTCAGCGCGACCGGGAACCGGCGGATCTGGACGAATCCAGTCCGCAACGTGAGGTAGCCTCCGGCGACGACGAGGAGGAGGGGAATGGCGTACCACTGGTATACGAGATTCGAGTAATGCTCGACTGAGGCAGTCAATTGATCCATCGTTACGATTCCTCGAAACAGGACAACGCTCTACCCGGTTGCGACCGAGGCGAGCTGATAGAGAGCGACGACGATGATGACGACGATAGCGGCCGGGGACACGAAACGGATGAGGAAGCTCCAGAGCCCGGTGAAAGGAAAACGCTCGTTCTCCGCGGTGAGCTCGTCGATGGCATTGTCGAGCCCCAGAAAGTAAGCGACGAAGAGCGACATCAGAAGACCGCCGATGGGAAGAGCATAGTTGTTCCAGACGAGTGCCATGAGGCCGAGGAAATTCCCACCGACGATGGCCGGCATCGTGCTCAGTGACTTGACGGCGCCGTTTCCGAGAGCCGAGGGGAGCGAGAGCAGGAATGTGCCCAGGGTGAGAACGACGACCGCTTTTTTCCTGGGCCAGTTGTACTGGTCGATGAAATGCGCCACCGGAACTTCGAGGAGGGAGATGGTAGAGGTGAGCGCTGCCGTCGCCAGAAGGATGAAGAAGGCAGCCCCGAAGAGCGCCCCTCCCGGCAGCGTGGCGAAGAGCTGCGGAAGCACGAGAAAAATGAGCCCCGGTCCGGAGGTGCTCGGGTCGAAGCCCGGAATGGAGAAGCCGGTGGGGAAGATGATGAAGCCCGCGAGGAGTGCGATGAGGGTATCGAGGAGCACGACCCAGAGAGCGGAGATCCCCAGGTTGTCCCTCCGGTTCATATAGCTCCCGTAGGTGATGAGAGCGCCCATCCCGAGGCTCAACGAAAAGAAGGCCTGTCCCATGGCGCCGGTGAGAACGCTGAAGTGGAGGAGACGGCTGAAGTCGGGTCGCATGTAGTACTCGAGCCCCTCGGTGGCGCCCGGCAAGGTCAAGGCGCGCGCCGCCAGGATCAGGAGAAGACCGAACAGAAGGGGCATGAGCGCCTTGGTTACCCGCTCGATTCCCGCCCGCACCCCCCCGAGGATGCAGGCGGCGGTGGCGAGGAGAAACAGGAGGGTCAGACCGACGTTGAGAGGACCATTCGCGGTGAAGGCGTTGAAGAAATCCGCGATCTCCGTCGCCGAGCTTCCGACCTCGGCGAAGGCGGTGTACCAGATGTAGGCGACGGTCCATCCGGCGACGACGGCATAGTACGAGAGGATGCCTACGCCTGCCATGACACCGAGCGCTCCCACGATCCACCAGCGGCTGTCGGGAGCGAGGTGCTCGAAGGCGCCTACCGGTCCCTTCTGACTGCGACGTCCCAGAATGAGCTCGGAGATGAATATCGGGGCGCAGATGAAGAGCACGCACACCAGGTACACGAGCACGAAGACCGCGCCTCCACCCTGGCCCACCTGCGTCGGGAATCCCCAGATGTTCCCGAGGCCGATGGCCGAGCCCGCGGCGGCGAGGATGAACCCCATTCTCGAGCCCCAGGAGCCGCGTTCGGTTTCAGCCAATGCCTTTCCCTCCGAGCTCGACCGCCCGTGACGACCGAGAATGAAAAATTGTAGAGACGAACCGAAGGACTAATTGCCCACTCGAGTGAGCTCTCCCTTCGGCGTGATCTGGAAGATGGACTTCGCGTGAGCGTCGGCGACGAGCAGATTTCCCTTGCCATCCACCGCGATGCCTTGCGGGCTCTGAAGCGGATCGCCTTTCACCAGAGCGGTCACTTTCCCGTCCGGTGCTACCTGCCACACGGCGTGTGCGTACCCGTCGGTCACGTAGTAGTTGCCGTTTGGATGGAGCACGGCATCGTGAGGAAACTCGAACGGAGGCGAGCTCACGATGGGTTGGGTCTCTTTACCGGAGACACGAACCAGGGTCTTGTCGGTCAGCACCACGATGGCGCCGTCCTTGTCGAAGAGAACCGCACGCGGAGCCTGAATCTCCGCGACGTCCTCGACTTTGCCGCCCGGCTTCACCCGCCGAAGACGGCGTGTCACGCGATCGACGGCAAGAATGTCCCCCGATGGCTCGACGGCGATGCCCCAGGGCGTGACGAAACGCTCGTCGTCGGCAACCGCCTCGATCTTGCCCGCGGAGTCGATGGTGTACAGTTTCATCGTGGCCGGGTCGCTCGCGATCCACTTCCCGTCCTTGCCGAGGGCGATGTGCCGGATTCCGTAGAGCGGAGTTCGCGGAAGACCCGGTCCCTTGGCGACGACGCGGAACGTCCCGTTCTCGAGCTCGAGAAGAGCATGTGCTTCATGGTCGGCGACGAACACGTTGCCATGGGCGTCTACCGCGACGTCGACTGGATACACGAGCTCCTCGGCAACGGCGAGAGCGCCGCCCACGAGCAAGATAGCCGCCGCGAAACCCAACTTTTTCAACATGTTGTCACCGGGTCGGCCGGAACGTGTGCGGCCGAGCGAACCCGGAGATTCTATCCGCTGCCGTCGTCGCAATTCAATGTCTTATCGTCCGGAAGGGGCTGAAAATGGCGCTTTTCGGACCGGCTCCGGATTCGAGTTGGGGAAGTGCGCCAGTTTGGGTAGAATTCCGCGGTTTGTGTCTTTCACGATTCAGCCCCTCCGGGGCCAACTTAACGTTCGTTCAATGAGGAGGTAACGCGTGGAAAGCGTTGTTTACTGGACGCCGGCCTTTGGCGCGGCGGCGCTTTTGTTCGCGTGGTTCAAAGCGCGCCAGGTTTCGCGGCAGGACGCCGGCACCGACCGAATGAAGGAGATCGCGGGATACATTCGAACCGGCGCGATGGCCTTCCTGCGCCGCGAGTATTCGGTGCTCGCCATTTTCGCCGCTGTGGTCGCGGTGCTTCTCGTCCTGTCCAATATGGGCACGGGACATCAGTTCGTGGCCTTGTCCTTCCTCGTTGGCGCGACCTGCTCGGCTCTCGCGGGCTACTTCGGAATGAGTGTCGCCACTAAGGCCAACGTCCGAACGACCAATGCCGCGCGCCAGGGGATCGCCTCGGCGCTCGGAATCGCCTTCGCCGGCGGCTCGGTCATGGGAATGTCCGTCGTCGGGCTCGCCATTCTCGGCCTGTCGCTCCTGTTCCTGCTCTATACGCGCATGTACGGTCTCGAGCTCCCGGTGATGCAGAACGAGGTCCTTCAGGTCCTCTCTGGATTCAGCCTCGGTGCCTCGTCGATCGCGCTGTTCGCGCGCGTCGGGGGCGGCATCTACACCAAGTCGGCCGACGTGGGCGCCGACCTGGTCGGAAAAGTGGAAGCGGGCATTCCCGAGGACGACCCTCGCAACCCCGCCGTCATCGCCGACAACGTGGGTGACAACGTGGGCGACGTCTGCGGCATGGGAGCGGATCTCTTCGAGTCCTACGTGGGCGCCATCATCGGGAGCATGGTACTCGCCCTCGGATACGTTCACGGACTCGGGGAGGCTGGCATCGCCGTCGCTCAGCCGCTGAACTACGTGATCCTCCCCTTGGTTCTCGCCGCCTTCGGGATCCTCGCCTCGATCGTCGGCACCTTCGCGGTGCGGACCTCCGAGGGAGGCAATCCTCAAACGGCGCTCAACCTGGGCACGCTCGGTGCCGGCGTCCTCATGCTCATGATCTCGATTCCCGTCACCCGGATGCTGACGCCCGAGGTCTGGGGCCGCCTCTACGGCGCGATGATCATCGGTCTCGCCGTGGGCATCGCCATCGGCTTCATCACCGAGTACTACACCTCCGAGTCCCGGAATCCCGCGCGGAAGGTGGCGGCCGCGGCGCAAACGGGCGCGGCGACGAACATCATCGCCGGGCTCGCTCTCGGCATGAAGTCGACCGCCTGGCCCCTCGGGCTCATCGCCGGCGCCATCGTGGCGACCTACTACCTCGCCGGGCTCTATGGCGTTGCCCTCGCGGGTCTCGGCATGCTGGGCACGGTGGGAATCCAGCTCGCCGTGGACGCGTACGGTCCCATCGCCGACAACGCCGGTGGCATCGCCGAGATGAGCGGCCTCCCCAAGGAGGTCCGAGGCCGGACGGACAAGCTCGACGCCGTGGGGAACACCACCGCCGCCATCGGAAAGGGTTTCGCCATCGGCTCGGCGGCCCTCGCCGCTCTCGCCCTCATGGCCGCGTTCCAGGAACAGGCCAACCTCAAGGCCGACGCGCTTTCCGTGGCGAATCCCGTCGTTCTCGCTGGTCTCCTCGTGGGCGGCATGGTGCCGTTCCTGTTCTCTTCGATGGCGATGGAGGCGGTGGGTGAAGCGGCGTTCGCCATGATCGAGGAAGTACGCCGTCAGTTCCGGGACATCCCGGGCCTTCTCGAGGGGAAGCCGGGAGTGAAGGCCGACAACGCCCGCTGCGTCGATATCGCCACCGCCGCCGCCCTCAAGAAAATGATCGTTCCCGGTCTGATGGCGGTCATCGTCCCGGTCGTCGCGGGCTTCATCCATACCGACTTTCTCGCCGGTCTCCTCGTCGGCGCTCTCGTATCCGGAGTGCTCCTCGCCATTTTCATGGCGAACGCGGGCGGCGCCTGGGACAACGCGAAGAAGCACATCGAGGCGGGAAATTTCGGCGGAAAGGGGAGCGCGACCCACAAAGCGGCCGTCGTGGGCGATACGGTAGGCGACCCTTTCAAGGACACCGCCGGTCCCGCGATCAACATCCTCATCAAGCTGATGTCCGTCGTGGCCCTGGTGATCGCACCACTGATTCGCTGACGGAAAGCACGGTAGCAGAAAATTAGGGACAGGCACTCATTTTTCGATTTTCGAAAAAATGAGTGCCTGTCCCTAATTAATTGGAGAGGATTTTCACGGAGCCGTTTACCGTAGACACCTTGAAGGAGCCCGAGCCGCTCCCGAAGGTTCCCCGAACGTGTCGGCGGCTGCTGCCGACGAGGGTGATGGGGAGCTCCGTCTCGATGCTTCCGTTCACCGTTTCGGCGTCGAGCTCACCGCCCGTCGTCGCCGGTAGGGAAATCTGGACCGAGCCGTTCGTCGTTTCGAACCGGTGGGTTCCGCCCGGGGCTTTGTCGTAGCTTGCGCGGATGCTCCCGTTCGTCGTCTCGGCCTCGATCTCGCCTTCGATGTCGTCGACCTGAACGGCGCCGTTCACCGACTCCGCCTCGACTCGCCCGTGGGTCCCCGCCACCGTGACGGCGCCGTTCACCGTCTTCACGGTGACGCGGGCTTCCGCCGGAAGCAGAACGCGATAGCTGACCTCGCCTCCCCGTCCCCAGCCATCGTGGTGGTGATGGACGGTTCGGACGGAAACGTTGCTTCCCGAGCCCTCGACGACGATCTCCGAGATCCTTGAGAGCGTCGTCGCTCGATGCCGTCTTGCGTGCGACGATTTTGACGCTGGACTCGGTCCATGTCGCGATGTCGATGCTCCCGTTCTGGTTCTCGATCCGGAACGAGCCTCCCCGGTCGAAGGGCACCGCCCGCTCGAAATCCTCGCTCACCTTCACGAAGGCGGCGAAGGCGACGTTGCCAACGGTGAGACCTACCGCCAGGCCGGCGATCATGAGACGTGTCCGCGGGATCGACATTTTCGGACCCTCCAACTGTCTCACTTGCACGATTGCGGCGCGGAAAAGGTTCAGTCGTCGCCGGTCAGGATGTGGGCGAGCTTTCCCGCATCGAGACTCCCCCCGGTGACGATGCATACCGTTTTGCCTCGAGCGGCGGGCGGCATCTCCAGGGCGGCGGCGAGTGCGAGCGCGCCCGAGGGCTCAGCCACGATCTTGTTGGCGAGCGCGAGATTCCGGACCGCGGCCGAGACATTCGCCTCGGAAACGAGGCGCACTTCGGCCGTCAGCTCTCGGAGAAGCGGGAACATCTCTTCCGTGATGTAAGGAACGGCGACCCCGTCGCAGATCGTCCGGCATTCGACCTCCATCGGACGGTCCGCCTCGAGACTTCGGAAGAGTGCGGGGCAGCCCTCCGGCTCCACCCCCACGATTCGCACGCCCGGATTCGCCCGGCGAAGCGCCGAGCCCACTCCGGCCATGAGGCCCCCGCCGCCCACGGGGATGAGCACGGTGTCGACGCCGGGAAGATCCTCGAGGATCTCGAGGCCGAGGCTGCCATGGCCTTTCATAACGTTCCGGTTGGTCCATGGATGGATGAACGCGAACGGCTCCTTCTCCCAACCGGCCTCCTTCAGGTAGCGGAAGATTTCGGGAGTGGGCACGAGGACCGGCTCCCCTCCATACGCGCGAACCGCTTCGATCTTCGTCGAGGGTGCGGTCGCGGGCATGAGACTCCGCGCGGTGACGCCGAAATAGCGGGCGGACCAGGCCAGTGCCTGAGCGGTATTTCCCGCGCTCACCGTCGAGACCCCGCGCCTCCGTTCGGTCTCCGGGAGCGACGCCACCGCGTTGAAGACGCCTCGCAGCTTGAACGAGCCCACCGGTTGAAAGGTTTCGAGCTTGAGGTAGACCTCCTCGGCCCGGAATCCTTCGTGGGCGGGGACGAGAGGCGTATGCCGCACGACGGCCCCGATCCTCTCGCGCCTCGCGGATCTCCTCGAGAGAAGGCAGGGCCGCGCTCATCGTAGATCGCGTCCGAAGGGAAGCAGAGCCAGTGGAATCAGTTTGAGATGCTGGACGGCGAAAGGGATTCCGATGATGCTGACGGCGCAAACGAGCGCCGATACGGCGTGAGCCAGCGCGATCTCCCATCCGACGGCGACGAGCCAGATCACGTTCAGCACCAGCCTCAGAACGCTGTTCGCGTCCTCGGTCTCGACGATCTGCTTGCCGAAGGGCGCGAAGGTGGCGACTCCGATCTTCATCGCCTGCACCCCGAAGGGGATGCCGACGATGGTGATGCAGATCAGGAGGCCTCCCAGGATGTAGCCGAGACCGGCGATGAGTCCTCCGAAAATCAACCAGAGAATGTTGCCGAGCAAGCTCATGTTCTTGTCGCGCCCCAGCCGATCATACCGCCGAGCGGGGCCGGCGGTTCAATCGGCTTCCCCTCCTTTTCGTCCGGAAGACTCGCGTGGTAGCGTTGTCGCGCATGAAGTTTGACGAGATCGTCCGAACCTCGAAGGCGCTCGCCGGGACGAGGAGCCGCCTGGAGAAGATGGAGCTTCTGGGAAACGTGCTCCATCGGGCGGCGGAGGACGAGGTCGCCTTCGTCGTCTCGAGCCTGGCGGGGCGGCTCCCCCGGGGTCGCGTCGGCGTCGGCCATGCCACGCTCGGAGACATGCGGCGGGTCCCTGCCGTGTCCGATCCGGAGCTCGATCTGGGGGAGGTCGATGCCGCTTTCGAAGAGCTCGAGCGGGTCGTCGGCGCCCGCTCGACCGCGGCTCGCAATCAGATCCTCCGCGAGCTGTTCCGCCGCGCCACACCCGACGAGCAGGATTTTCTCGCCCGCCTCCTGCTGGAAGACTTGCGACAAGGCTCGCTCGAGGGCGTGATGCTCGAAGCCATCGCCCGCGCCACGTCCACTCCCTCCGAGCTCGTGCGCCGCGCGTTCATGCTCTCTGGTGATCTCGGTCTCGTCGCCCGCACCGCTCTCGTAGAAGGCTCCAGCGGTCTTTCGCATTTCGGAATCGAGATGTTCCGTCCCGTTCGGCCGATGCTCGCGCAAACGGCCGACGACGTCGCCGACGCTCTCGCGGTCCACGGCACGGCCGCGCTCGAGTACAAGCTCGACGGCGCACGGATCCAGGTGCACAAGTCGGGCGCGGACGTCCGTATCTTCAGTCGCCAGTCGAACGACGTCACCGGAGCCTGTCCCGAGATCGTCGAGCGCATCGGCGCTCTGCCCGTTTCTCGCCTCGTTCTCGACGGCGAGGCCATTGCATTCGACAGGCGGGGCCGTCCCCAGCCCTTCCAGACGACGATGCGCCGATTCGGCCGGAGGCTCGACGTCGGCGCGATGCGGAGCGCCCTGCCTCTGACCGCTTTGTATTTCGACTGTCTCCTCGTGGGCGAGGAATCGATCCTCGACCGCGGTGAGGGGGATAGACTCGCCGCCATGCGAGAGGTACTCGACGAGACGCTCTGGGTCCCCCGGATCGTGACCTCGGACCTCGAGGATGCGCGGAGCTTCGCAGCCGCAGCGCTCGCCGCTGGGCACGAGGGTGTCATGGTGAAGTCTCTCGACGCGCCTTACGAGGCCGGCTCGCGGGGGAAAGCTTGGCTCAAGGTGAAATCGGTCCAAACTCTGGACCTCGTCGTTCTCGCGGCGGAGTGGGGAAGTGGCCGCCGGAGAGGGTGGCTCAGCAATCTCCATCTCGGAGCGCGGGACCCGGAAACGGGAGGATTCGTGATGCTGGGCAAGACCTTCAAAGGCATGACCGACGAGGTCCTGGAGTGGCAGACGAAGAAGCTCCAGGAGATCGAGGTCGGGCGCGACCAGTGGACGGTCACCGTCCGGCCCGAGCTCGTCGTCGAGGTCGCCTTCAACGACGTCCAGAAGAGCCCACACTATCCCGGAGGCCTCGCCCTTCGCTTCGCGAGGCTCAAGAGCTACCGGGAAGACAAGCGGCCGGACGAGGCCGACACGATCGCGACCGTGCGAGAGATCTACCGCAAGCGGACGGGCGCTTCGCCGGAACCGCGCGAGAAACAGCTGCGGCTGCTGTAGGTGGAGGCCGGTCTAGGATTGTAGGGTGAGGCGTCCCGAAGCGGTGCTCTTCGATCTCGATGGCGTGCTCATCGACAGCTATCCCGTCTGGTTTCATCTCCTGAACCAGGCGGCGCGGGAGCTCGGGTATCCTCCGATTCCCCAGACGCTGTATCACGAGTGCTGGGGCCAGAGCACGACGGCCGACCGGGATCGGTTCTTCCCCGGTCGCGCGCTGAGCGAAGTCGAGGATTTCTACCAGAAGCACTACTTCGAGCATATCGAGCACCTGCGCCTGCCGGAGGAGGTTCCGTCGGTGTTCGAACGCCTCCGCGCGCTCGGAATCCGCACGTCGGTGGTGACGAATACGCAGAAATCGCTCGCCACCCTCCTGGTGGAGAGAACGGGCGGCCGCCCCGACGCCGTCGTCGGCGGCGGAGACGCGCCGCGGGGAAAGCCCGCGCCGGATCTTCTCCTCCTCGCCTGCGGGCGACTCGACGCAGACCCCGGGAGCTCCTGGATGGTGGGCGACTCGGTCTACGACAAGGAAGCCGCGCGCGCCGCGGGGATGTTCTTCGTCGGCCTGGGAATCGATGGCGACGTCCGCGTGGGGGGGCTCGACGAGGTCGTCAATCTGGTGTCGCGGGGTGAGCGGTGACGGTGACGAAGCCTTCGAGGAGTGTCGAGATGGGCAAGCTCTCCTGGTTCTCACCCAAGGTCGCGAAGAAGAAGAGCGGAGTACACGGACGCGGGCTGTTCGCGCGGCGTGCCATTCGAAAGGGCGAGGTGGTCGTGGTGAAGGGAGGCCACGTTTACGACGGGCGCAGGCACCGAAGCGTGGAGCGGCGGTTCGGACCGGTAGACGTCCAGATCGGCGACGATTTGTTCGTGGGCCCGATCCGCGCCGACGAAGTGGAAGGGAGCATGATGCACTTGAACCATTCCTGCGACCCGAATCTCGAGATTCGGGGTCAAATCGTTTTCGTGGCCCGCCGCCCGATCCGTGCCGGGGAGGAGCTCGGTATCGACTACGCGATGACCGACGACGAGGATTTCGAGATGGAGTGCGTCTGCGGTGCCCGTAACTGCCGGAAGACGGTCACCGGGAAGGATTGGATGCGGCGGGACCTTCAGCGACGTTATGGTTCCGCATTCTCGTCATACTTGTTGGAAAAAATGAGGTCGGGGAAGAGACGGTAGAGTATCATTGCCGCCGCCGTGGCGTCGGTTCACCTCTCTCCGCTCGATATCGCGCTCGTCGTTCTCTATCTCGCCGTCATCACCGGTCTCGGGCTCTGGGCGAGCCGGGGCGTCCACACGAGCCGCGACTATTTTCTCGCGGGCAAGTCGCTTCCCTGGTGGGCGGCGGGGATGTCGCTCGTCGTTTCCGACATCGGCGCCAAGGACATGGTCGGGCTCGCCGGCGATGCGTACCGCTACGGCATCGTGATGATGAACTTCGACTTCGTCGGCTGCACCCTGCCTCTGCTGCTCGCCGCGTTCCTCTTCATGCCCTTCTTCTGGGGATCCGACGTCTACACCATTCCCGAGTATCTGGGCCGCCGGTACCACGCTTCGGTGAGGACGTTTTTCGCCGTCGTCTGGTCGCTCTTCATGGTGGGGACGATCGCGACGATTCTGGTGAGCGCCGCCGCCATGTTCGAAGGGCTCCTCGGCTGGTCGTTCTGGTTCTCGGTCGTCATCACTTCGGTGCTCGTGGGCCTCTACACCGCTTCGGGCGGGCTTCGGGCGGTGGTGGTGACCGACGTCGCGTCCTGCGTCGTCCTCATCATCGGCGCTGCTCTCATCTGCTTCCTCGGCATCCGCGAGATCGGCGGCCTCTCCGCCATGGTGCAGAAGGTCTCGGCCCTCCCCTGGACGAAAGAGCATTTCGACCTCCTGCCCTCGCGCTCCCACGCCGCCTACCCGTGGCCCGCCGTCGTTCTCGGACTCGGGCGTGGTGCTCGGTCCCGCCTACTGGGTGGGAAACCAGGCCATCGTGCAGCGCACGCTCGGCGTCAGGAGCCAACAGGATGCGCGGGCCTCGTACGTGCTCTGCGCCGTCATCAAGCTCGTGTTCCCCGTCCTCCTCGTCTTCCCGGGACTCCTCGCCCTCGGGCTGTATGCCCACGAGCTCGGACCGCCGAGCGGCGACTGGGACGCGAATCAGGTCCTGCCGCTCATGATTCGCAGGCTGGTCCCTTCGGGGGCGCTCGGCATCCTGATGGGCGCCTTCATCGCCGGGGTGATGGCGAACCTCGACTCCTACATCAATTCCGCCTCCACGCTTCTCGTCACCGACCTCTATCGGCCGTTCGTCAATCCCAAAGCCACGGACGACGAATGTCTGTCTCTCGGCCGGTGGCTGGTGGTGGTGCTGCTCGCCGGGGGGACGCTCTTGAGCTACGAGGTCAAGGTGCGATTCTCTTCCGTGTTCGAAGCGTTCCAGACGTTCCTCTCCTTCTTCCAGGGCGCGCTGTTCGCGCTGCTGCTCTTCGGCATGCTCACCCGGCGCGCGACGCCCGCCGGCGGAATCGCGGGGATGGTGGTGGGAGTCGCGACCGCGGCTCTCCTGAACGCGACCGGCGAGCTCTATCTCTGGACGGCGTTCTGGTCGTTCGCCGCTTCGTCGGTGACGCTGGTGATGGTGAGCTTCGTCACCAAACCGAAAGGGGAGGACGAGCTCCGGGGCCTCGTCTGTTGGGTGCGTTGATGCATCTCGATCCCGGCGCCCTCGTCGTCATCTGTCTCTATCTGAGGCGCGCTCGTCGTCATTCTCTGGGTGTCGCCCAGATACTCGGAGATCCCGACGGGGGAGGCGGCCCCGCCCTTCTGGCGCAACGTGAGGTTCTGGGCCTCGTTCGTCGCCGTCGCCCAGATCCTCGTGTACGCGATTTTTGGCTGACCTTTCAGAAAGCTGCACTTCGTGTCGGAAGTCACGGAAAAAGGACCACCTCCCGGTAAAGAATGCTGCCGGGGGATGGGTTGAGAGAAGCGTCGCGCGTTTTCTGGCTGAATCGTAAGCCCGAGCCCCGATCGAACGAGGATACGCAGCTACTGCCGGTTTCCCCCTTCGAGGGTGAGTCGACCACGCCCCTTCGGCATTTCCACGCTTTCTACTCGAACGCCCGCGAGTGGGTCGAGGGATGCCGCGCGCCCGGCCTGGCGGTGGTCGCTCTCGGAGCAGGCGGGATTCAAGCCAAGGCCTATTTAAGCGCTCGACCGGCGGAGATCAACACCGCCGTCGTCGGCCGCCATGGAAGGGCCGAGATCTTTCTGGGACCCGACCCCTGGCTGTCTCTCCGACACCTCGCGGTCCTCGTCTACCCTGCCCGACTTCACGACGAGGTCCGGTTCCGGCTAGTCGACTTGAGAACGAGTGCCGGGTTCTCCGATGCCCGCGGCGCCGAGCGCCGGGCCATCGAATCGAACGCGCCCTATGTGGCCGCCTGCGGCGACTACGCCGTCGTGTTCGCTCCCGTGACCGAGCCCGCGGCCGTCTGGCCGCGCGACCCTGATCGATTCATCGAGACGTTCAACGGCGACGTGCTCACCAACCCCGAAACCCTCGAAGGGTTGAAGCTCGACGCGCGCGAAGAGCCGGTCGGCGAGCTCGTGGTAACGTCGAGGGAGGGAACGGGCGCCGTCCCCGTGAGCCGTCGCGCGATCGGCTCCGGCATTCTCCTGGGCCGGTCGGACCGCTGCGATGGCGGCGGGCTTCTCCTCGACCGCCACATTTCCCGGGTGCACCTGCTCATCGTCGAAGTGGCGGGAAAAATCTACGCCGTCGACACTGCGAGCAAGAACGGAGTTTTCCGGAAAACCCGCCCCGAGTGCGCCACCGTCCTCGAATCGGGGACGACGATCTCGCTCGCCGGTCGTGCGACCGTCGAGTGGCGGTTTTTTCATTAAATGTGCGAGCCGCGCTCTTCGCGCTGGGAAGCGGGGCGCATTTTACATTCAAAACCGAAGGAGCTTGCCCCGCCGCGGTGCCCGCGAAAAGGTGCCCCTGCCCGCGAAAAGGTGCCAGGTGCCCGCGCCTGCGAAAAGGTGCTGCCCGCGAAAAGGTGCCAGGTGCCCCTGCCCGCGAAAAGGTGCAAAGGTGCCCCTGCCCGCGAAAAGGTGCCAGGTGCTGCCCCTTGAGCGCTCGCCCAGGTGCTGCCCCCGCGAAAAGGTGCCCGCGAAAAGGTGCCAGGGACTTGAAGCGGAGCCCGAACGCGGATAATTAGTCAGGATCGAGAAAGCGATTTTCGAAAACCAGTTGTGAATAACGTCGGAGCACACGTCGACTGGACGATCAGGCGTCGGTGTGAATGGGACGCGGACGCTAAGCGAAGGTGAACGCCGAGCTCAGGATCGGGCTCGAGTCTCTTCTAGGGCGGCCCTCGTTGGGTTCTGACGTGCGGGGGTAGAAAGCAGTCTTCGGGGAAGGCGACGTGCTTAAGTCCACGTCTTAGTCGTTCCGCGGCGAACTGGTAAGCAGCTTCCTTGAGTTCTCGCGCGGCGCGGAGTCTTCGTCGTTCGTTGGGACTGCTCGCGTGGAAGAGCGGCGCGGGGGAAGGTCGGAAGTTGGCGGGCGACTCGTGCGGGTTTTGTTTGAGGATTCGCTTGATGCCGACGGAGCGCCTGCTCTCGCGGCGTCGCCGGTTGCGCGCTTCATCTTCGATGTCGCGAAGGAGGTCGCAGAACCACTTTCGTTGTCGATCGCGAGACCAGTGCTCCATGAAGGGAAGCGGGCTGAGCTGAACCGTCTCTTCGACTTCGATGGGTCCTTTCTCGGAGCGTTCGGACGAGCGGTCGAGCCAAGTTCCTTTGAGCGTCCAGAGCCCCTTAGAGAGCGCCCAAGCAGTGCTGACGCCGGGCCAGTCGAGGGGGGAATCGACCAATCCGTCTTCGCATCCGTTCGCGAGAATGTACCGGAGACGTTTTTGCTGGTCGAGCTCGTCATCGGCGAGAGAGGCGGAATGGTACCGGCGCCCCCAGAACTTCTCCTGCCACTCGTGGTGGCGTCCGAGCTCCCGGGCCAGATTGCCCTTGAGGATGCACTCGTACGCGGCCATCTGCTCGACGGAGTCGACGCCGGTAAGCTCATGCGAGTGGTTGGATTGGTAGTTGAAGGCGTAAAGACGAACTCCGGTCAACCGCTGGGCGCGACCGATGATGCCGAGGATGCGGTCGTTGACCTCGGAGGAGGGTCGCATGAGGAATCGGCCCTGAACGCACCTCGAGGTCAGCTCGACGATGCCGCTTTCGTTGTCCACGAACCGGTGAGGACGTCCCACGCTCGTTGAGGACGAGGAAACGGACGCGATCCCTCCCCGTCGTTACCGCCAGATGAACCGAAGAGCGAGAAGAAGTGCTACCGCTGCCAAGCGCGCGAAAAGGTGCCACGCGAAAAGGTGCCACGCGAAAAGGTGCCAGGGACTTGCGTGGCTGGGGACTTGCTGGCGGCTGGGACTTGCGTGGCTGGCGTGGCTGACGGGGACTTGCGTGGCTGAGGGAGTACTCGGTGGGTCCCGGTCAGCCCCAGAACCACTGCTCGAAAACGAGCGCCGTCTTCCGACGTGCCCGACTTCGCGTGGCCGCGGGAAACCATGCCAGCTCACGCCCGGCACCATCCGGAGCCCGAGCCGAACGACAGCGAACGCCGCGAAGTCCGCGCTCCTTTGCTTCCCGACCGATCTTCTGACACGGGGCATGAGGCACGAGCTTGCCTCCAGCGTCCAACGGATACGTACGGGGGAGATTCACGGAGGCGACGCCTTTTCGCGAATGGACGTCGGCAACCCGCTGGTCTCGGGGCAGAGTTGCGCCGATGAGCAGGGGGCCGTTGTCGTCCCGGAGGTCCTCGGGTTCGTACGGCCACGAACGGATAAACAAGCGGAGGTTGAGACGCGCCGTCGCCCTATCCTCGTTGAAATAGAGCGTCGGAAAACTGTCGGGTGGGTTCCATCGGCCCCCGTACCGCGCGGCGTAGCCGGGATTTAGCGGATCGCGCCACTCCGGATTCGCAATCCGCCACCACTCGTGCCCGTTGGGCAGCGTCTCCGTCCGCACTTGAGCCGACTTATGCTTGCGCTCTTTCGAAGTCGAACATCGACCGACATGCCTCGAGCACGTCACGGGCGCGAAAAGCCGCGACGAGGTCGACGAGGGACTGGCCACCGAGCGCCGCGGCCGGACGGCGCACGACGGCCGGGATTCGGTCGCGCTTGACGTAACGGACCAGTAGGTCAGTAGCGGCTGCGAGATCACTGATCGCTTGGACGCGATCGGAGGGGATACCGCGCTCGAGCCACTTGCTCAAAGCCTGACGCGTCACACCGAAGAGATGCGCCGCCTCCGACTGGTTCAGCCCCCACACCTGCAGAATACGCTCGAGCGCGCGTTCCGCCCGGCAACGGTCGAGAGCTTCGGCGAACTTGTCCAACCAGTCGCTCTCTCTTGGGTGCGCTTCGAGGATCTTCTCTGCCACTTCCTGCGGGTCGAGCCTTGCAAGCTCCGCCATCGTGCTCATCGGTTCATTCCTCATGCAACTCTATGTCAACGGCAACCAAATGTCAACTCGTTCGGGTAACAGGGTCTCTTGCTCGCGAATCAGCAGGGAGGCCGACCGCTCGTGGAATACCCAACGTGCTGCCGCCGAGAAAATGTGCCAGGGACTTGCGCGCGAAGACCCGCGCGCGAGGAATATCACGTGCTGCCGCCGAGAAAATGTGCCAGGGACTTGCGCGCGAAGACCGCGGGACTGCGCGCGAAGACGCGCGAGGTGATGCACGCGGAAAGAGGGTCTGGATGCGGTCGGGGGCCCGCCGAGCTCCGTTCTCTCCAAGCGTGCTCGCGCCGCGGGCTGCGGTCCTACGGGTCTTTCTTGTCCTCGAAGCTCTTTTCTTTCGAGCGCACTAGATAGTAGCGGTTGGGCTCGGAGCTCGCGTCGATCCGCGCGACCAGACTGAGAGAGGATAGTCCGCGCACGAGATCGGCTTCTTCCTCGTCGCTCATGGCGTGGCAATACCGGAGCGCGGGAGGGCCCATTTCCGATTCCGTTCCCCACGTCATGAGGTAGTCTCCCGGCTCGAGCTCCGATGGATCGACGGAAGGCCCGCGTCGCGTCTCGAGCTCGGACCACGGGACGAGCTTCCTCCGGAACCGGTCGTGGTCCGCGAAGCGCCAAATGGCGTAGGCGAGAAATCCTCCTCGCGCGAGATTCCGAGAGAGGTGCTCGACGAGCTTCCGTCGCCGACGTTGCCCGGGGACGTGGTGGATCACACCGAAGAGCACGATGAGATCGAACGTCTCGTCCGTGAGCGGAGAAGGCAGAGGAGCCGCCGAGGTGACGAAGTCGTGCTCGAGCAGGACGACGTTCGCTCGGGAGCCGAGTCTCCGGCGCGCTTCCTCGAGACCGCGGGCACTCTGGTCCACCCCCACGTACGTGAACGATCCTCCGAACCGCTCCAGGAGGAATCGGGCGAAGCGGCCGTTGCCGCAGCCGACGTCGAGAACCCGCGGAACGGCGGGCAATCCGGGGGTGACACGATCGAAAAGCTCGCCCCATCCGCGCCACGGTCTTTCGCGGGTGGCGGAAAACTCCGAGGCTCGCTCACGATAGAAACGGCGGTTGATCTCGTTCAGCGCCGCCGCGGTGTCGTCGTTCATGACGGGGATGCACTCGCGCCGTCTCGCGGCGCCGGGCACGAGTCTAGCCCAATCATGGTGTAATAGTCGCCGTGGCGAACAAGGATCAGCCGCTTCGTGACGACGTCCGGAGCTTGGGTGAGCTTCTCGGAGCGACGATGAAGCGGCACGGGGGCGAATCGCTGTTCGAGATCGAAGAGAGGGTCCGCTATCTTTCCAAGTCGCTTCGCGCCCGGCGGGATACCGGACGGGAGCGGGAGATCCTCACCCTTTTGCGAGGCCTGGATCTGGACGAGGCCATCGGCGTCATTCGAGCCTTTGCCACATATTTCCAGCTCACGAACATCGCCGAACAGCACCACCGCATCCGCCGCCGCCGCTACTACGCTCTCGAGACGCGCGCGAGACCTCAGCCGGGCTCGCTCGCGGATCTCTTCGCGCGTCACTCCCGCACATCGACCGACGAGCTTCGCCGCGTCATCGCCTCCCTGTGGCTCGAGCCCGTCATCACCGCGCATCCCACCGAGGCGGTTCGCCGGAGCCTTCTCGAAAAACACCGCCGCATCGCGGACCTCCTGTCCGAGCTCGACCGAAAGAATCTCCCGCGCCTGTCGAAACGGGAGCTCCTGCGGTCGCTCGAGCGCGAAGTCGAGTCGATCTGGCTGACCGAGGAGCTCCGCCGTATCAAGCCCACGGTGCTGGACGAGGTGACGAACGCCCTCTACTACTTCGACGTCGTGCTCTTCGAGGCCGTCCCGGACTTCCTCGAGGAGCTCGAGCGGCAGGCGGCACGTGTACCGGGCCTCGATCTTCCCCGGCGTCTCGTGCCCGTTCGGTTCGGCTCGTGGGTCGGCGGGGATCGCGACGGGAATCCCCACGTGACCGCGGAGGTGACGTGGGAAACGCTCCGGCGCCATCGACGACTGGTGGTGTCGAAGTACCTCGACGTGGTCGAGAAACTGGGCTCGCGCCTGAGCGAGTCGGAGAAGTACTGTCCGCCGCGTCCTTCCCTCGCGCGCGGACTCAAGCGGGATCGGGCCCGGTTTCCCGAGCTCGCTCGGAGCATCGAGGTCAGAAATCACGGAGAGCCCTACCGGCAGAAGCTCGGATTCATCAAGGAGCGTCTCGAGAGAACACGCGAGCCGGGAGACGTGAACGGCTATTCCTCGGAGGGCGATCTCCTCTCCGATCTCGAAGAGATCGAAGAGAGCCTTCACGCGAACCGGGCGAGCTCGGAAGCACTCGTTCGCCGCTTGATGCGGCAGGTCGATACCTTCGGCTTTCATCTCGCGAGGCTCGATCTGCGCCAGTCGAGCGAGCGTCACGCCGAGGCCCTCGACGGGATCGTCCGTCGGCCTCGGTCTGGCAAGGCCCTACTCGAGCTGGACGGAAGGGGAGCGCGTCTCCTGGTTGACGCGAGAGCTCGGCTCGCCCCGGCCTCTCCTCGCCGCCGACGCTGCTTCCACCGAGACGGTCGAGGTGTTTCGCGTCGCGCGTCGCGCGCTCGACGAAATGAGCGCGAAGGCGATTGGAACCTATATCGTGAGCATGTCGAAGGACGTGAGCGACGTGCTCGCGGTCCTCGTGCTCGCCAAGGAGGCGGGACTCTATCAGCCCGCGATGGGATCTCGGGAGACCGTGGCTCGCCTCCGGGTCGCGCCGCTCTTCGAGACCATCGACGATCTGCGGAGGGCGCCCGACGTGCTCGAACGGCTGTTCGCGAACCGCGCTTACGCTCCCGTCCTGAAGGCGCAAGGGAGCCTGCAGGAAGTCATGCATCGGTTACTCCGACAGCAGCAAGGACGGAGGCATCCTCACGTCGTCCTGGGAGCTCCACAAGGCACAGCGAGCGCTCTCGGACGTCGCCCGAAGCCGCGGCATCGAGCTCATGCTCTTTCACGGCCGTGGCGGTACCGTCGGTCGCGGGGGAGGTCCGAGCCACGAGGCCATCCTCGCGCAGCCGCCGGGAACGGTCGCCGGCAGGATCAAAATCACCGAGCAGGGCGAGGTGGTCTCGTCCAAATACGGCCTTCCCGAGATCGCTCTCCGGAGCCTGGAGGTGGCGGCTTCGGCGGTCATCGAAGCGAGCTTGCCGGGCGGTGGAGTCGAACGACGATCTCCCGCGCTGGCATGCGGTGATGGAGGAGCTCTCTTCCTCGGCGCAGAGGATTTACCGCGGCTTCGTGGAGAGGCCGGGCTTCGCCGAGTATTTCACCGAGGCGACGCCCGCCGAGGAGCTTCAGCACCTCCACATCGGCTCGAGGCCGGCGCGAAGGAAGAAACGCTCGCAAAGGACTCTCCGACCTGAGAGCCATACCCTGGGTCTTCGGATGGACGCAGAGCCGGCACCTTCTGCCCGGCTGGCTCGGCGTCGGGTCGGCTCTGTCGGAGCTCGTCGCGCGAAGCCCTCGCGCCGGAGACGCTCATTCTGCGCGGAATGTACCGGGACTGGAGCTTCTTCCGGAGCACCCTCTCGAACGTGGAGATGGCCCTCGCCAAAGCCGACTTCCAGATCGCGAGACAATATGCCGACCGGCTCGCGAGCAGAAGGGGACGGGCGATCTTCGAAGAGCTCGAGAGAGAGTATCGACGGACGACGAAGATCCTCCTCCGGATTACGGGACAGAAGTTCCTCCTCGAGAAGACCCCGGTGCTGCGGCGCTCGATCGACGTGCGCAACCCCTACGTCGATCCGATGAGCTACCTCCAGGTGGAGCTTCTCGGCCGCTACCGGAAGGCCCGAGGCAAGGGCGGGCCCGCTTCGCGCAAAGATCTCCTGTACGCTATTCTCTTGACCATCAACGGAATCGCATCGGGGCTCCGGAACACGGGATGAAACGCGCAGGCTGGCGGGACTATCGATTCGCTCCTCACGAGCACGAGCGGGAGCTCCTCGCCATCGTCCGCATCATCGATTCGCTTCCTCGGGTCGAGAACCTGGATCGCATCCTTCGCCGGCACCCCAAAAACGGCACCGCTTTGTTCTCCAAGAGCGAGCTCATCGCGGGGTACCGATATCTGTCCGAGCGCTACGAGCTCGATTCCGAGCCGCGGGTCTTCCTGGAAAAGGTGAGGATGAAACCAGTGCGCTCGCTGAGCGGCGTTACGCCCGTCACGATTCTCACCAAGCCGTTTCCCTGCCCAGGGACCTGCATCTTCTGCCCCAACGACGTGCGGATGCCGAAGAGCTATCTCGCGAACGAGCCGGGCGCGCAGCGGGCGGGGATGCATCGCTTCGACCCCTATGAGCAGACGCGATCGCGGCTCTCGGCGCTCTACTGGATCGGCCACCCCGTCGACAAGGTGGAGCTCATCGTTCTCGGAGGCACCTGGTCTTTCTATCCCGAGTCGTATCAGCTGTGGTTTCTGAAGCGAGTCTTCGACGCGCTGAACGACTTCGGTCCCGGGAGAACGGGATCGGGATCGGGATCGGGATCAGGAACGGGCGTCGAGTCCATCGACTTCGACGCCAACGAGGAGCGGATCGACGGCCGCTTCGCCTCGGTGACCGACTACAACCGCGCCGTCTCTCAGTTCATCCGGCGTGAGGACCCGAGCGGGCGCCTCGGTTCGTGCGAGACCGCATCCTGGGCAGAGCTCGCGGCGGCGCAAAAGAAGAACGAGACCGCCGGGGCTCGAGCCGTCGGGCTCTCGCTCGAGACGCGCCCCGATCACGTCACGGAATCGGAGGTCGTCCGGCTGCGGCAGCTGGGCGCGACGAAGATCCAGATCGGCTACCAGAGCCTCGATGAGGAGGTGCTCGCGCTGAACGCGCGCGGCCACGACGTGGCCCGATCGAGGGAGGCTACGAGGCTTCTCCGTCGCGCCGGGTTCAAGATCCAGGGGCACTGGATGGCCAATCTCTACGGGTCTTCGCCGGAACGGGACGTCGCCGACTTCGAGCGTCTGTTCTCCGACCCGGACTTCCGTCCGGACGAGCTCAAGCTCTATCCTTGCAGCCTCGTCGAGAGCGCGACTCTGATGGCGCACTACGAGGCGGGTCGCTACCAGCCCTATTCCGAGAGTGACCTTCTCGAGATCCTCCTCGAGTGCATGATGCGCACGCCTCCCTACTGTCGTCTCTCCCGGGTCATCCGCGACATTCCCGGGGAGGACATCCTGGTGGGCAGTCGGGTCACCAACTTTCGAGCCGTCGCCGAGCAGGAGATGGCGCGACGGGGCCTGCGGTCGCGCGACATCCGGGCCCGCGAGAATCCGCGGGGAAGGGGTCGCGCCCGACTCGCTGCGGCTCGACATCCTGCGATACCGCACATCGGTCGGGGGAGAGGCGTTCCTCCAGTTCCTGACCGAGGACGACCGTCTCGCCGGTTTCGCGAGGTTGTGCCTTCCTGATGGTCCCGATGGGAAAGAGTGCTCCTTTCTCGAAGAGCTCTCTGGCGCGGCCCTGCTGCGAGAAGTCCACGTCTACGGCTCCGCCCTCGGGATCGGCGCGCGGGAACGGGGAAAGGCGCAGCACGCGGGGCTGGGCCGGAGGCTCATCGACGAAGCCTCGAGCGAAGCGCGGGAAGGAGGGTTTTCGCGCCTCGCCGTCATCTCATCCGTCGGGACGAGGGAGTATTATCGGCAGCTGGGCTTCACCGACGGGGCCTGCTACCAGCACCGCGCGACGTGATTGAAAGACGGCTCGTGCCGGGAACGCTGCCCCATCTCATCGAGGAGACGACCGCGAAGGCCCTCGAGAGCGGCGCGCTCGAGCCGATCGCCACCCGCTCGACCGTCATCGAGGACGGCGGCGTGCGCTTTCTCGTGCGAATTCTCGAGGGGCTCTCGCGCAAGCGACTGTCGGATTCCGAGAAACGAAAGAGCGGCGTGGACCCCTTTCTTCCTTTCGAGAAGGACCTTTTTGTTGCCGACGTCTCCGAGACCCACGTCGCGATTCTGAACAAGTTCAGCGTGCTCCCTCGTCACCTCCTCGTCGTCACGCGCCGGTTCGAGGAGCAGGAATCGTACCTTACCGAGGAAGACTTCCAGGCGATGTGGCTCGTCGTGCGGGAGCTCAATCCCCTGGTTTTCTACAACGCCGGCACCGTCGCCGGGGCGAGTCAACCCCACAAGCACCTTCAGGCCGTGCCCCTCCCTCTCGATAGTGCGGAGCTGCGATTGCCGATGGAGTCCCACTGGTCTTCGCGCGGCGGAAACGATCCGTCGTTTTCCTGTCACCGGGTGGAGCTCGTCGACTGCCGCGAAAAAACGGTCGAAGACGCGGCGCGCACGACGAGAGAGCGCTATCTGGCTGCCCTCGCCGAGATCGGTCGAGCGGGAGACCCTCGCGCCTATAACCTTCTCGCGACCCGGGACTGGATGGTCGTCGTCCCCCGAGCCCGCGAGAGCTGGCAGGGTATCTCGGTGAACTCCCTCGCTTTCGCGGGTGCGTTTCTGGTGAAAGACGAGGAAGAGCTCGAGCATCTGCGACGAGTGGGACCGTTCCGGGTGCTGAAGGCGGTGACGACGTGACCGGCCGCCTGAATTTGCGAACCCGCGACCAGGCGGCTAGCATCGGCGTGTCATGCGGCCGACACTTCGTCTTTGCGCGATCTTGGTTCTCGGCGCCGTGAGCTGCCGCCGATCCCCTCCCTCCGATATGGCCTCGGTGAAGGCATGGGTTCGCTCGGAGTTTCCCGACGTCGAGCAGGTCTCGACCGACACCCTGGAAAAAGAGCTCCAGAGCGACAAGGAGCACGCGCCCCTCCTCCTCGACGTCAGGGGTGAGGACGAGTATCGCGTGAGCCATATCTCGGGAGCGATTCGCGTCGAGCCGGGGGGCGAGCTTCCCGAATTCCCTGCGCTCGCTCGCTCGCGACACGCCCATCGTCGCGTACTGTTCCGTCGGCTACCGGTCGTCGCAGCTCGTGGAGCGGTTGAAGAAGGAAGGATTCACCGAGGCGAAGAACCTGGAGGGGTCGATCTTCGAGTGGGCCAACAAGGACTATCCCCTCGAGCGCGACGGGAAGCCCGTCCACGAAGTTCACCCCTACGACGAGACCTGGGGCCGTCTCCTGAACCCCGCTCTGCGCAGCTACCAGCCGCGGGACCCCCACTGACGGTCGAGTCTCTCGGGCGAGCACGGCGGCTCGAAATCGCCGCATGCTACTATGGGCTCGGGTGAGCTCGCTTTCGGGTGTCGAATGTTCGAATGAGAGTCGGAACGGATCCTGGATGTAGGTCGAGGCTATTGCCGTTGGTCGCGGCGTTGACCTTCGCCGCGGGTCCCGCCGTCTCTCAAACGCCTCCTGGCGAGACGTCTCAGCAGCAGCCCGGCGGGGGAGGGCCGCTTCAGTTCGCGGTGTCGGTCGAGACGGTTACTCTCGACGTCGTCGTCGTCGACAAGAAGGGACGTTTCGTTCCCGGCCTGAAGTCGGAAAGCTTCGAGGTGCTGGAGGACGGCGTTCCTCAGCAACTCTCCTTCTTTACCGCCCAGTTCACTCCCGTCTCTACACTGCTTCTCCTGGACTCCTCGTCGAGCATTCGTTCCAATTTGAGCGCCATCCAGACCGCCGCCTATCTCTTCGCACAGAACCTGAGCGAAGGAGACTCCGCCCGCATCGGACTCTTCAACAGCGAAGTTCGTTTCGGCCCCCGGTTCACGGACTCCATCAGGGAGCACCTGAGCATGTTGAGGACGATGAAGCCCGAGGGCAAGACCGCGCTCTACGACGCCATCCTCGCCGCGCTCCAGGAGCTCGAGGGAGTCGACGGTCGGAAATCGCTCCTCCTCTTCACCGACGGCGACGACGCCGGTCCCGTGAACCAGGGAAGTCAGGCGACGATGGAGGACGCCGTCGAGAAGGCAAAGCAGTCCGAGGTCACGATCTACACCGTCGGATTCACCGGCTGGGGCCCGGAAGGAAGCGAGAGCGTCAACCGGCCGTTCCTCACGACGCTGGCGGAAGCGACGGGCGGGCGGGCCTTTTTTCCCGCCGACGTGGGTGCCGTCAAGAAGTCCTTCGCCGAGGTTCAGCAGGACCTCCACCGACACTATCGACTGGCGTACGTTCCACAGCATGCCGGTGTCGACGCCTCGTGGCGCAACGTCGAGGTGAAGGTGAAAGGTAGAGCCGGCCTCCTCGTTCGCACCCGCCAGGGCTACTACGCGAGAACGGATCCCTTCGAACTAGCAGGGCGCGCAAGGCATCGTCAGCCTTTCGAGGGGTCCGAGTCCGCTCACCCCGTCGAGAACGTCCTCGAGCGTCGGGGTCCCGATTTCCTGGAGCTCGTAGCGGACTCTCACCGAAGGCTGGTCGATGGTGATGAGCTTTCCCAGGTCGATCGGTGTCGCGACCACGACGACCTCGGCGTCGGAGCTCCGAATGGTCTCCTGCAGATCCCTCACCTGGTCGTCGCCATAGCCCATCGCCGGCAGGAGCGTGCCGATCCCGGGATACTTGTTGAAAGTATCCGCGATCGAGCGGACGGCGAAGGGACGAGGATCGACGAGCTCCCGGGCACCGTACTTTCTCGCCGCCACCACACCGGCGCCGTAGCGCATCCCGCCGTGGGTCACCGTGGGGCCGTCTTCGATGACGAGCGCGCGCTGGCCCCGGATCGTCTCGGGGTGATCGACGAAGAGGGGAGAGCAGGCATCGATGAGCGTGGCCCTGGGGTTGGCTCGATAGACATTGTCGCGGACTTTCTCGATGTCCTCGAGAGCGGCGGAGTCTTCCTTGTTCACGACCACGACGTCGGCCACGAGAAGGTTCGTCTCCCCGGGATAATAGGTGAGCTCGTGTCCCGCGCGGTGGGGGTCTACGACGACGATCTGCAGGTTGGGATGGTAGAACGACGTGTCGTTGTTGCCGCCGTCCCAGAGGATGACTTCCGCTTCCTTTTCCGCTTCCCGGAGAATCGCTTCGTAGTCGACCCCGGCATAGACGATGGTTCCTTCGACGATATGCGGCTCGTACTCTTCCATCTCCTCGATGGTGCAGTGCTGGGCCTTCATGTCGTCGTAGGTCGCGAACCGCTGGAGCCTCTGGCTCACCAGGTCGCCGTACGGCATGGGATGCCGGACGACGACGACTTTCCTTCCCCGCGCGCGCAGTAGTCTCGATATCCGCCGGGTCGTCTGACTCTTGCCCGCGCCGGTGCGCGCGGAGCAGACGGCGATGACGGGCTTCGAGCTCCGCAGCATCGTCTGGTCTCGTCCGGGCAGGCTGAACGTTGCTCCCGCCGCCTGAACCCTGGAGGCGAGGTGCATGACATATTCGTGGGAAACGTCGCTATAGGAGAAGGCGGCCTCGTCGACCCGTCCTTCGCGGATGATGCGAACCAGGTCGCTCTCCGACTCGATCGGAATCCCCTCGGGATAGAGCTTTCCCGCGAGCTCTTGGGATAGCGGCGTCCCTCGATGTTCGGGAATCTGGGTGGCGGTGAACGCGATGACCTCGAACGCCTCGCGGTCCCGGTAGAGCATGTTGAAGTTGTGAAAGTCGCGTCCGGCGGCTCCCAGGATGACGATCCTTCGTCTCATGCCCCGAGCCTAGCAACGAACGGAGACGGCGGCAAAGTCGCTCACCAAGCACGGTCCGGCCCGCGCGAAAACGTAGAGAAATCAGCGACAGAAATTAGGGACAGGCACTAATTTTTCCAGACTCGGAAAATTGGGGCCTGTCCCTAATTTCTCTAATTTCTGGTCGGGGCGGTGGCGTTAGTGAGCGCCGGGACGCTCGCCCGGGTGGTCGAGGTCGAATCGTTCATAGAGCTCGGGAACGATCACGCGGCTCGGCATCTTCTTCCGGAGCGCCTCCGCGAGCGCCTCGGAGGATTTCGGCTCACCGTGAGTGATGAAGATGGTCCGGGGAGGCTTTGGTGCCGAGCCGACCCACCGCAGGAGCTCGTTTCGATCCGCGTGCGCGGAGAGGCCGCTGATCGAAAGGAAATGGGCCTTTACCGGTATGTCCGCGCCATGGACCCGGACCGTTCGCGCGCCTTCCTGCATCGCGCGGCCTCGAGTGCCCGCCGCTTGATAGCCGACGAGCAGAACGAGGTTCTTCGGGTCGGGTAGGAGCCGAGCGAGGTGGTGCAACACTCGGCCGGCGGTGAGCATCCCGCTCGCGGAAATGATGATGCGCGGCCCGGGAAGCTCGTTCAGCTTCTTCGATTCTTCGACCGAGCGATGAAACTGCACGTTGGTGGGAAACAGGCGGCTCCGGCCGTCTTCGGTGAGCGACTCGTCGAGACTCAAGTCGTGAATGTGCTCGCTGTAGATCCGGGTGGCATCCACCGCCATGGGGCTGTCAATGTGAATGGGAATGTCGGGAATGCGACCCTCGTTGATGATTCGACGCAAGAGAAGAGTGACGAGCTGGGAGCGCCCCACGGCGAACGACGGGATGAGCACGGTCCCCCGGTTCCTCACGGTATCGAGGAGGGCATCGACGAGCTGGTCCTCGAATCGGTTTCGGGTCGTGCTCCCGGTCGCCGTACGTCGACTCCACCACCAGAACGTCGCATTCGGGGAGCGGCTCTGGATCGGAGTGGAGCGGGACGTCATATCGTCCCACGTCGCCGCTGAACACCGCCCGCAGGCCGCCGTCCGCTTCTCCGCCTCCGAGCTCGAGCTCGACCGAGGCGGCACCCAGGATGTGGCCCGCGTTGCGAAACCGAGCGCGCACTCCCGGGGCGGGGTCGAGCCATGTGTCGTACTCGACCGGCCGGAGGAGCGCAAGCGCCCGCTGGGCGTCTTCCGCCGTGTATAGAGGTAGTGCGGGCTTGTGCTTGCTGTAGCCCTTCTTGTTGGCGTACGCCGCGTCCTCTTCCTGGATCTTCGCCGCGTCCAACAGGAGGAGCCGTACGAGATCCTGGGTGGCCGACGTGCAGAGGATGGGTCCACGAAAACCGTTCACCGCCAGCTTCGGGAGGTATCCCGAATGGTCGATGTGCGCGTGGGTCAAGAGCAGGAAATCGACGAGGCTCGGGTCGAACTTCAGCCGCGCCCAGTTCATCTCCCGGAGCTTCTTCAGGCCCTGAAAGAGTCCGCAGTCGACGAGAAAACGGGTCTCGCCGATGGTGACGAGATAACGCGAGCCGGTGACCGTCCCGGCACCGCCGTGAAACGAAAGTTCCCTGGTCATGATGTCAAGTACTCGTCCAGAGCGCGGTACTCCGCGGGTATGGAAACGAGATGCTCTTCCCGCCCCGCGACCGCCGCGAGAGCGGGCGGCAGCTGGATAGTTTCCCCCAACGCACGTTCCACCGTTTCGCGAAACTTCGCAGGATGGGCGGTGGCGAGAACGACCGCGGTCGCCTCTTCCGAGGACGCGTCGAGCGCTTCGCGCGCACCGAGGTAGCCGATGGCGGAGTGAGGATCGAAGACGTAGCCGGTGCGGCGGTGGACCTCGGTGATCGCCGAGAGCGTCTCCTCGTCGGAATGGACGCTTCCGACCATGTCGCGCCGGAGATCGTCCAGCGAGTCCCGGTACAGCCAGAGGATACGGGCGAAGTTGCTCGGGTTTCCGACGTCCATCGCGTTCGAGAGAGTCGTCACCGAGGGTCGTGGCGTGAAGACGCCAATCTTCAGATATTCCGGCACGACGTCGTTGACGTTGGTGGCGGCGACGAACGTTTCGCAGGGAAGACCCATTCGTTTGGCGAAGAGTCCCGCGGTGAGATTTCCAAAGTTGCCGCTCGGAGTCGATATCAAGAGCGGTCGGTCGTCGGTTCGCGGAAGCTGCGAGAGAATGTGGAAGTAGTAGAAGGTCTGCGGGAGCAGGCGGCCGACGTTGATGGAATTGGCGGAAACGAGCGGCCGGCGCGCGGTCAACCCGCGGTCGGCGAAAGCCTGCTTCACCAGGCGCTGGCAATCGTCGAACGTTCCCTCGACCTCGAGCGACGAGACGTTGTCTGCGAGCGTCGAGAAGAGCCTTCGCTGCAGCGGGCTGACTTTCCCTCGGGGGAAGAGCACGACTACCCGGATGCCCTCGAGACGATAGAAGGCGTGAGCCACCGCGCTTCCGGTGTCACCCGACGTCGCCACGAGAACGGTACAGTCGCGGCCGCGGCGTTTCAAGAAGTGCAGCATGAGGCGCGCCATGAAGCGGGCGCCGACGTCCTTGAACGCGAGGGTCGGTCCATGGAAGAGCTCGAGCGCGTAGAGTCGCGGCCCGTTCTCCGGGCCCTCGACGGGGACGAGGGGAATCTCGAAATCGAGGCTCTCCCGAACGATCTCCGAGAGGATACTCGACGGGAACGTCGACGTCGAAGAGGCTTTCCGCCACCGAATACGCCGTGTCGGCGAGACTTCGTCCGAGTGGGGGCGGTGTCCGGACTTCGGGAAGTCGCTCGGGAACATACAGGCCACCGTCCGGCGCTGGTCCGGAGAACAGCGCCTCCTCGAGGGATACGGGAGGCGTCCGACCCGCCGTGCTCACATAGCGCAAGATTCTGGCTCCTCCTCGGCCACAACGCGCGCGCCCCGGGCGCAGACTGGGGAGACATAGAGGTCCGCGCCGAGGTCGGTCGCCGCGGCGAAGGCCTCGGCCATGCTCTTCGAGACCGAGCCCGCCGAGTCGAGAATCGCGGCAGAGCGCGAAGATGGAAGGACCCGAGCCCGAGAGGCTCGAATCCGAGGGCACCGGCATCGAGCGCGGCCTGTTTCACCCCGGCGAAGCCGGGAATGTAGGGCGCACGAATCGGCTCCGCGATGGCGTCTTCGAGCGAACGGGACACGAGAGCGAAGATCCCTCGAGTAGAGTCCCGCGACGAGAGCACCGACGTTGGCCCATTGGCGCACGGCGTTCTCGAGGCGAACTTCGCTGCCCAGGAGAATGCGGGAGTCCTTGGTGCTCATCTCGAGATGAGGACGAAGAATCGCGACGCTCAAACCGTCGGGGATCGGCAGCCGAACGAGGTCGAGCGGCTCGACCGCGCGCACGAGCACGAGCCCGCCGAACAGGCAAGCGGCGGCGTTGTCGGGATGGCCGGCCCCGGCGACGACGCGCTCGGCTTCGAGCGCGGCGCCGAGCAGCTCGGCATCGGGAGCCTCGAGCGAGAGGAGCTCGCGCACCGCGACCGCGGCGGCGACGGCGCTAGCGGCGCTGCTCCCCGTACCGCTCGCCAGCGGCAGCCCTTTGCGAATGACGAACCGAATACCGAGCGACGATGCTCGCGCGTGCCTCTCGAGGAGCTTACGGGCGGCGACGGTCGCCGTGTTTTTCTCCGGCTCCTTCGACAGGCGACCCTCGTCTCCTTCGATGGACGCGATCGAGAGGCCGGGCTCGTCGGTCAGCTCGACCGTGACCCGGTCGCCGGGGGCAGCGAGCGCGAGACCGAGGACGTCGAAACCGCAGGCGACGTTGGCGACGGTGGCCGGTGCGAACGCGGTGGCGTGGAATCGGCTCTCCGTCATCCGGTTGCTCTCGCAACCTCGGCTCCGAGCAAACCGACCGGTGTCATTTCGGCAAGAATCCTCTCGACGCATCCCAAGCAGTATATCCGCAAAGTCTCGCGAAGCGATGAGCCCTGACGACGCCGGAGTCCGGGCCGACCAGCGTCACCGAGGTGTCCGGGACGGGGTCTTCCCGAGGACGGCGGGTAAGGTTTTGATTTTCCAACCGAAGTATCAATAGACTGGAACCGGGGGTTGCGGTATGAGAATGGAAACCGTCCCCAAGCGCCGACTCTACCCCATCCTCGGGTTTTTCGTGGCGCTGGGGGCGCCCGCCGGGCTCGTGATCCTGCAGGGTCTGGTCACCGAGAGCCTGTTCCGCTGGGAGTGGATACGGGCCGAGATCGCCTCGAATGCTCTGACCTATGGCTACATGGCCGCCTCGACGACGATTCTCTTCGTCGGCCTGGGCTACATCCTGGGTGCCAACGAGGATCTGCTCCAGCGGGTCTCGCTCACCGACTCTCTGACGGGTCTCGCGAACCGCCGTCTGCTGGACCGCCGGCTCCGGGAAGAGCTCGCCCGGGTGGACCGGTACAAGAATTCGCTCAGCCTCATGTTGCTCGATCTGGACGGTCTCAAGTGCTTGAACGACCGAAAAGGGCACGAGGCGGGCGACAATGCCATTCGGGCGGTGGCGCGCACGCTCCTGAAGACTTGCCGGAGCACGGACGTCACCGCCCGGTTCGGCGGCGACGAGTTTGCGGTTCTCGCTCCCAACGTCACCGAGCTCGAAGCCCGTACTCTCGCCGAGCGCATCCGCCGCAGTCTGAGCATGGAGGCGAGCTGGGTGGCGGTGGATCTCCCGCCGCTCACTCTTTCCATCGGCATCGCCGACCTCGGCGTGATCACCGAGCTTCATCCCGATCGGCTCTACTCGGCAGCCGACCGGGCGCTCTACCGCGCGAAGAAGAACGGAAAGGACCAGGTGGTGCTCGCCTCTTCCGAGAGCGAGACCGGCGAACAGGCCGCGTCAGCCGGTTCTTCCTGACGTCGAAGACCTTGCGCCACTGGGGCGGACCATCGGAGCTCCGGATCGCAAAGAGGCAGCGCCGAGCATAGAATCAGGCCTCGCCAGGGAGGCACGATGAAGCTCCAGCTCGTTCTCGCGCTAACGGTCCCGTTCGTCCTTTTCGCCGGCGTGGGTCGGCTTCACGCGGGAGAGGAGCCCGACCCCGCGCTCCTCGCGAGGGTCAAGGCCCTTCTCCAGGACGTTCCCCTCATCGACGGGCACAACGATCTTCCCAGCTCCATCCTCGAAGTGGCGCACGGGGATATCGACCGGGTCGACATAAGCGAACGGCAGGTCGAGCTTCCCGCGGACCTGCCTCGGCTGCGGGAAGGGATGGTCTCGGGGCAGTTCTGGTCCGCTTTCGTCGATGTCTCCTATATCGACAAAGGAGAAGCGTTGCGGCAGTGCCTGGTGGAGATCGATGTCATCCATCGTCTCGTCGATCGATATCCCGAGCTCGAGCTCGCCACCCGTGCCGAGGACATCATCCGCATCCACCACGAGGGAAAGATCGCGTCCATGATCGGCGTCGAGGGCGGCCATGCGATCGAGGGCTCACTCGCAGCCCTCCGCATGATTTACGAGCTCGGGGCGCGCTACATGACCCTGACTCACTTTCGAACGACCGAATGGGCCGATTCGGCCACCGACCTTCCGCGCAACGGCGGCCTCACCGAGTTCGGTGAAGAAGTCGTGCGGGAGATGAACCGTCTCGGCATGTTCGTGGATCTCTCCCATGTGAGTGCGGATACCATGCGGGACGCTCTCCGGGTGAGCCGCGCTCCCGTGATCTTTTCCCACTCGAATGCACGCGCGATCAACGCCCATCCCCGGAACGTCCCCGACGACGTGCTCGAGATGGTCGCGACCAATGGCGGAGTGGCGATGGTGAATTTCATTCCGGGGTACGTCGTTCCCACCGATCCGTCGGAGCGCCATCGCGTCGGTCTCGAGGCGGGTCTTTCGACCGACGAGCCGCTGTGGACCGCTCGACGCAACGAGGAGGCGGAGCGGCTCCATCGCGAGCTCGACGACGAGCGTGAAATCGAGCGACGCCTCGCGAGCTGGGTCGCGGCGAACCCCGCTCCCCGAGGCACGATCGCGAACGTGGCCGACCACATCGACCACATCCGGGCGGTCGCGGGCATCGATCACGTGGGGGTCGGCTCGGACTTCTACGACCCCGGTGGCCCTTCGATGGTCGAAGGCCTCGAGGACGTCACGCGTTTCCCCGCGCTCCTGGCGGAGCTCCTCCGGCGCGGATACAGCGACGAGGACGTCAAGAAGGTCGCGGGGCTGAATCTCCTGCGGGCGATGCGCGAAATGGAGCGGGTCTCCGCCGAGCTCCGGAGCGAACGCCAGCCGTCGGTCGCCGACTCGAGATCGGTGGGAGCGCGCTAGATCAGGCGGCGCGATCGGCCTCCGGTCACCAGAAATTTCATTCTTCCACCATTGACATTCCCGGATTTTGTCCGTACCATTTTAATCAATCACTTTCAGCTAAGACCGCGACCAGGGTTCTACCCGCTCCTTTCTGGAGAGGGCGGCTTCGTCGCCGCCGCGCTCGATGGAAAGGATCTCGGTGTCAGGGGATGACCATACCAACTATGGTGACTCGGAATGGCTAGAGAGGAAGAAATAGCTCGGCTCTGGACCAAGAACGCGATTCTCGACGTCGAGAACAGGATCCTCCAGCAGATCATGGCGTCGTGCACTCCCGAAGGCTCCGAGGCCTCGGTGGGCTTCGCCCGATTTCTGCGGATGTCGGGGCTCGACTCCGACAACTATCCGCTCTTCCTGAAGATGCTCGAGATCGAGAACCACTGGGTGCTCGACGCGCTCATCGGGGACCGCGACCCGTTCCTCTTGATGTCCACCATTCCTCCGAACGAGTACCTGACGTCGAAATGCTTCCAGCTCCTCACGCGCTGGCGCGCCGGCGGCATCTATCCCAAGACGCTCGCCATCGTCCTCGGCGTTCTCCAGAACACATACAGCTCACCGCGGGACGGCTACAAGATCTATCGGCTGAGCGTTGCCGACGTCGACAACCTCGGCAAGCACCTGGAGAAAGAGAAGGGTCAGAACGATCCGCGCAACCGCTGCGTCCTCGACATCCTCGATTCGAATCGGGTCCCTCGAAGGACTCCGCTGGGACGAGTCGATGGAACAGGTGGCGCGCCAGGCTCTCAAGATCCGAAGCAATCTCTTCGACAACACCAAGGCCCTGGAAGACTGCATCCCCCAGGTGCTGCTGGTCAGAGGGGACTACCGGCAAGAAGAGGTCGCACCGCGGCAGCTCTTTGCCGACTAAGCCGAGCATCACAAAAAGTGGGGTAGCAGGAAAATGGCCCAGGCAACGGAAGCAGCCACATCCCACGCGGAACTAATCGGTCTTCCCGGCGAAATTCACATCGCCGAGATCGAGAAGCGACTCCTCCAGGGTGTGTTCGGTTGTCGCTCCACGGAAGCGGTGGAAGCGGCAATCACCTACGCGCAGTACCTGTCGAGCGTCGGCATCACGCCCGACAACTACCCCGTCTTTCTGCGGATGCTCGAAATCGAGAATCACTGGGTGATCGACTCGCTCATCGGTGGTCGCGACCCCTTTCTGCTCCTCTCGGGAGTCCAGCCCAACAAGTACATCGTGGGACGAATTCTGGCGATGATGACCCGCTGGCACAGGGGCGGCATCTATCCCAAGAATCTCTCGGTCATCCTCGGCGTGCTCCAGTCCGTCTACAGCTCGCCCCGGGACGGCTATCGCATC
Organism: uncultured Acidobacteriota bacterium; assembly: GCA_963815675.1. Taxonomy (GTDB): domain Bacteria; phylum Acidobacteriota; class Vicinamibacteria; order Marinacidobacterales; family SMYC01; genus CAWFHP01. Next base: position 122,822 of record CAWFHP010000014.1, read on the forward strand.
TATCCTCTGTCCATCGCCGACGCGAACGCGATCGGAAAGCATCTGGACAAGGAAAGGGGCCAGGACGACCCCCTCAACCGGGCCATTCTCGAGGTGCTCGAGAAGATCGCCGACCTGGAAGACGCCGGCAACACCGAGATGGACGAACTGGCGATGCACGCCTCGGCCATCCGGAACGCCTTCTTCGACGATCAAAAGCGGATGGAAGACGTGATTCCGCCGGTGCTGCTGGTCACCGTGAAGGACCGCAAGGAAGTTCCACCGCGGCGACTCGCCCACGTGGCGCAGGAGAGCAAGCCATCGAAGCCGACCTCGCTGAAGCCCAAGGAAGTCGGCAAGGAAAAACCCGTTTCCCGCGCGGCCGCGGGCTCTGAAGAAAAGAACTGACACTTGCCAAGGGGATCTACCCGGCGGGACGACGCGTTGGAGCTGGGTTCCGACGGCCGCCGGGTAGATCTGCAGGCCGACGAGATCCAGATCCTGCTGAAGGCCTGCCGGAAGTACCGCGCCTCGATCCCGTCTTACCTTCAATCGGTTCAGACCGAGCTCGCCCTGGTGAGCGAGCTTCTACTGAAGCTCGAGAATCTGACCGAGCCCCCCGACGACAGCGACACCGAATAGCCGACTCAGCCCGGGGCGGAAGCCGCGGAGCGTCAGTTCTTTCGGTCGTCGTCGCTCCCGCCATCGATGCTTCGACAAAGATCGTCGATGACCGCCTTCCGGGAATCGATGGTGTTGCTGTCTCCTTGTTACGGCGTGCCTGATTTTCAGCGAAGGTCGGGGACGCCTCCTCAAGACGTCCAGGGTCTCGTCCTCGCTCGACGCGACCTCGATAGACATTCCGAGCGGCGTGAGAATGGCGCTCAGGCGTTGTCGAAAATCGTTATCATCGTCGGCGCCGAGAGCGATACGGTCGGACATGGATCCCGTTGGACGACGGCGTGCTGTCGGCACGGTGAAACATCGGAGAAGCTCTTTTTTTCGGGACTGGAACCAGGATAGAGATGAACCGGACACCCGGAGACCACGTCGGAAAGGTGGGGAAACGTGGATCTTTCGCGTTTGGATGACCCGCGATCGCGGTTCCGCACGGGTGCATTCGGATTTTTCGGCTTCTTTTCGATCGCGGCCTCGGTCGCGGCCTTTCGGCTGAGCTTTGTCTTCTATCCGCTCTATTGGGCGAGGCCGTCTTTTGCCATCGAGCCCTCGTCGATCCTCCTGCCCCCGGGGTGGGCGAAGGCGGCGACGGGCGTCCTCCTCTCGATCGGACTGCTCGTGCTCGCCGAAGCCTTCCTGCGCCGCCGCAACGGCGGGCGAAGCTGGACTGCCGGTGTCGAGGAGACGGTCCGCGGCTACTTGCCTCTCCTCGTCTTGCTCCCCTGTGGACTCCTCGTCTTTCCGGGAATCGCAGGGGTCCCTCCGCTCGTGCTCTGGATCGTTCTCGAAGGGAGGCGTTGGCTCGCCACACTCGCCGTGATGGGCACGCTTGCGCGCAAGCTCCCCGGCCCGCTTCGTTTCTTCGCTCGGTGGCTCTCCGACCGCATGTCCCGAAAGGCGCTTCCGGCAGGGATTCGCGGTCGCGCTCTTCGTCGCGCTCGTCGGATTGACCCCTCGCGGTCGGTTCTCCCAATCCTACGACGAGCGCTGGGGAACGGGCGACGAGCCGCGCTACGTACGGCTCGCGGCGAGCCTCCTTCACGATGGGGACACCGATGTGAGCAACGCCGACGATCTCGTGGCGCGGCGCTTCTCTCCCGCTCGTACCGCACGGGGCATCGAGAGCGCGGTCGCAGCATTCGGTCGCAGCCTGGAAGACATCGTTCGCTCCGTCGCCGGTCGCTCGCCGGAAGGCGAAGCCCGATCTCTCGGAGGCCAGGTCGTGGCGGGCCGGCAGGGAGGAGAGTACTACGTGTATCTCCCCGGATTTCCTTTGCTGCTCGCGCCCGCCGTCGCTATCGATTCGCTCGTCGCTCCAAACCACCTGTGGGTCTCGCTTCTCACCTGTCTCCTTCTCGCCGTAGGGAACGCCTTCGCTCTCGCGAGGCTCGTCGGGATCGTTCTCGGAAATCGTCTCGGAAGCCTCGCGCTCGCCATCGGACTCGTCCTGACGCCGCCGCTCTTTGCTTTCGGCTTTCAGCTCTATCCGGAGATCGCGGCGTCTCTCTGTCTCACATCGTTTCTCATCGTTCTCGTCGATCCCAAGCCAGCAGACAAGGCATCATTTGTCTTCTTCGCGCTCGCCGCCGCGCTCATGCCGTGGCTCCACACCAAGTACTATCCTCTCTGGGCGGTGTCGATGATCGCGCTCGTCGTCCGCTTTCGAAAGGACGGCCGCGGGCGGCTCGCGCTCCCACTTTCCTTCGCCTTCGCCTCCGTCGGTCTCCAGGCGCTCTACATGTTCTCCATCACCGGAAGTATCGTTCCCGACGCGCTCTGGGTCCTGAACGGATATCCCCGTGGCGCCGAGATCGTGAACGCGCAGACGCTCCGGGGCCTCTACTACCTCCTCTTCGGTCGCTCCGAGGGGCTGCTCGTCTATGCGCCCCACTACCTTCTCGCCTTCGCGGGGCTCGCGGCGCTTCGGCGATCCCATCGGTTCGGGTTCTGGCTCTCGCTCCTGCTCCTCGTTCCTTACCTGCTCATCGCTGCTTCCCACGATCAGGGAGGAGCGGGGGGCTGGTCTCCGCCGGCTCGTTATTTCGTTCCCGTGATCCCGGTGCTCGCTCTCGGGCTCGCGAGCTTCCTGAAAGCTGGCCCCACGAGCCCGAGGGTGGGAGCGCTCCTCGCTCTGACATCGGCAGCGTTCTGGATCGGAACCGGTATGCTCGCCGAGAGAAATTTTCTCTACGATCGCGCCGCCTATCTTGCCGCCGGTGCCCTCGACCCTTCGCCGCTGCTGGGCTCGGGGTCCCCGGCCGAGCCTCTCGCTCGCAAGCTCGCCTACCCCCTGCTTCTCGTCGCCGGCCTCTTCCTTCTCCGAACGGCGGAGCGCAGCCGTGCGCCCGCGTACCGTTTCGTTGTCCCGTTCCTGCTCCTTGTGGTCGGGTCGGGCTATGCGGCCCTTGCGTGGGCGCCACCCGGGGATTGGACGCCTCCCCGACCGAGAAGCCGCCTGGTGCGACCCGGAAGAAGCTCGGCCCTCGTCGTTTCGAACTGCGCCACCCCGGGGGTTCGTCTCGAAGCGCTGGAGCGTCCTTCGGAGCTCGAGGTCTCCGCCTACGGGTTCGAGCGAAAATGGGTGGCTCCGTCCCGCGAGGCGCTGGTGGTCGACGTCGGTGTTCGACGGGCATACCGGCAATGGCGGACGGACAAGAGGGTCGATTGGAAGCTCGTCGAGCTTCGGGCTCCGCCAGGCGGAGATCCGATACGGGTGGAAGCGGTCTGTCGGGAACAGTTGCCTCGGGTTCCGGAGAAGAGATCCGATCCGCGGTGACGCTTTGGAACGGAGGTCGAAGATGACGCGTTCGTATGTCGGAGGAAGGGTCCAGATCGTTCGCGCCGACATCACCGGGCTCGACGTCGACGCCATCGTGAACGCGGCCAACCAGACGCTCCTCGGTGGAGGCGGAGTGGATGGCGCCATCCATCGCGCCGCCGGGTACGAGCTCCTCGCCGAGTGCCGCGGTCTCGGGGGCGCGAGGACGGGTGAGGTCAAGATGACGGGCGGGTATCGGTTGAACGCGCGCCACGTCCTCCATGCGGTAGGGCCCGTGTGGCACGGGGGCGATCGCGGCGAGCCCGCTCTCCTCGCGACCTGCTACCGTCGGGCACTCGAGCTCGCGCGTGATCATGGGCTTTCTTCCATCGCCTTTCCCTCCATCTCGACCGGGGCCTACGGGTATCCCATCGAGGAGGCCGCCGCGGTCGCGCAGTCGACGGTACGTTCGTTCGTCGAAGCGAGCCCGCTTCCCGAGAAGGTCCTGTTCTGCTGCTTCTCCGAGATCGATCGCGAGATCTACGAGCGGGTGGCGGAACGAGAGCTCGCGGGCTGACGTGAGCGAAAAAGAGGCGGTCGTGCTGCTGCACGGCATGGGGCGGTCGTGGGTATCGATGGCCCTCCTAGGCAGCAGGATGAGCCGCGCCGGCTACGAGGTCCACCTGTTCGGCTACAGCCCGCGCCGGCCGACGCTCGTCGAGCTCAGCCGGTCCCTGCAGGGCTTCATCGAAGAGTGCGTGGAGGCACCCGCGTACCACCTCATCGGTCATTCGCTCGGAAACATCATCGTCCGCAACGGATTTCACTTCCGGTACCGTCCCGTCCTCTCACGCATCGTGATGATCGCTCCTCCCAACGGGCCGGCCGCGCTCGCCAGCAGCCTGCGGGAGAATCGCCTCTACCGCTGGTGGACGGGAGACTCCGGACAAAGGCTGGCGGACGAGGAGTTCTATCGCACGCTTCCCGTTCCCACGGTCGAGTTCGGCATCATCGCCGGCGACCGCGGACATCGAATCGGTTTCGAAGATCCCAACGATGGCGTCGTTCGCGTTGCCAACACACGGCTCGAAGGGATGAGTGATTGGATTGCTCTCCACCATACCCATACCCTCATCACCCTCGCCCGGGACACTTCGGAGCACTGCCTGACGTTTCTGCGGACGGGTCGATTCCGGAATGCGTCAGAGGCCCGCTGACGTCTCAGCTCGGTGGCCTCGTTCCCTTGGTCGAGGCTTTGGGGGTAACATCGAGCCTGTGAGGCCGAAATTGAGCCGCAGGGAGGTGCTTGCCGCTACCGGGACCGCTCTCGCGGGTGGCGCCCTCGTTCCGCGCGCGAAACGCGTCTCCTCGGGACCAATCGTCGAAAGGGGCCGCCTGAAACAATCCGCCTCCCGCTGGTGCTACCCGGTTTCGTCGCTTCCCGATCTCTGCGCCGCGTTGAAGGAGATGGGTCTCACCGCCATCGACCTTCTCGAGGAGAACGAGTGGCAGATCGCGAAGGACCACGGGCTCGTCTGTTCGATGGCCTACGGCGGGGCGGGGACCATCACCGACGGGCTCAACCTGCGCGCCAACCACGACGGCATCGTGGAAAACCTGAAACGAAGCATTCCGAAAGCGGGCAAGCTCGGGCTTCCGAACGTCATCACCTTCTTCGGCAACCGCCGGGGAATTTCCGACGCCGAGGCTATCTCGGCCTCGGTCGCGGGGCTGAACCGCGTGAAGGGATTGGCAGAGGATCATGGCGTGACGCTCTGCGTCGAGCTTCTCAACAGCAAGGTGGACCACCCGGATTACCAGGGCGACCGGACCTGGTTCGGACGGGAAGTGGTGCAGTCGGTGGATTCCCCGCGCGTCCGGCTCCTCTACGACATCTACCACATGCAAATCATGGAAGGGGACATCATCCGGACGATTCGGGAGAATCACCAATGGTTCGGCCACTACCACACCGGAGGAGTTCCCGGACGACACGAGCTCGACGAGTCGCAGGAGCTGAACTGGCGGGCCATCGCCGCGGCCATCGCGGACACCGGTTTCGACGGCTACCTGGCCCACGAGTTCGTGCCAACTCGCGACCCCCTGACCTCGCTCGGCGAGGCGGTGGCGCTCTGCGACGTCTGACGGTCTGAAGGGGCTCAGCCCTCGGCCTGCTCACCCACCATGTAGCCGTAGTCCCCGGGCTCGACAACGGTTCTCGTCAAGTGCGAGAGGATCATGACCCCTTTCGGAACGGGATTGCGGATGACCTCCAGCTCTTCGAAGCTGTAAGGGCTCACCACCCGGCCGAGCACGGCCCCCTCTTCGATGGTTTCTCCGAGAGGTGGTGACTCGCTCTCCAGGAACCCTCCCATTCTCGGGCGGATGGTGACGATGGAGCTCACGACGATTTGATGAGGCAGGGGGAGGAGAGCTTCGTCGATCATGCCCAGCTTGGCGAAGATGTTTCCGACCCCTCTGACGCCGCGTTTCACATAGGGCCTCTGATCGACGAGCCCGCCGCCGAGCTCTACCGTGACCGATGGAACGCCTCGATGCTCGGTGACGCCTATGGAGGTGCCTTCGAAGATGGTTCCTTCCTTGCCCTGAGTCTGGCGGTAGAGAACGCGAGAGCCAAATACTCGGGAGAGCTCCTCCGCGTTTCGTATATAGATGTAGTCGACGGTAGGCCGGTCGCCCCCGGAGTGGATGTCGAGGAGAACGTCGACCCTTTCGAGAAACTCCGACGTGATCTTCGCCGCGAGGATGTCCGAGAACCAGCCGTGGTCGTCGCCGGGAAACACTCGGTTCAAGTTGAGCTCGTCCACCGTCGTGTGGCGATGGTTGGCGGCGAACGCGTGAGGGTTCGCCACCGGCAGCAGGAGGAGACGTCCCTTGAACCTTCCATCGGCGTAGCGCCTCGCCGTCTCGAGCACGATCTCGGTTCCCGTTCTTTCGTTTCCATGGATGCCGGCGCACAGGCCGACGGTCGGGCCGTCCCCGAGGCTGCCTGCGACCTCGTGCAGATGGAGCGCTACCTCGGTTCCGTTCGCCATCGTCGCAATCGGGATCTTCTTGAAGCCCATCAGACGTTACCTCCTGTTTCTCGCTTCGTCAGACCCCGGTGCAGGGTGCTCAAGGGGTAAACCGCACCGGGGGTGCCGCCTGCGTCCCCAAAGGACTACGGCGCGCGTGGCCGTAGCGCGAGCGAAGGCCCGGGGCTCCGCGGCACTGATTCTTTGATGTCGAGCCAGTCCCGGAGGCCGTCACCGAGTAGATTGAAGCCGACGACGGTGGTGAGAATCGCGAGCCCGGGAACGGTGGAGAGCCACATGTCGGTCCTCAAGTAGCGCATCCCATAGGCCAGTGTCCAGCCCCAGGTGGGGGCGGGTGGCTGGACGCCGAATCCGAGAAAGCTCAGCCCGGACTCGGCCACGATTGCCGTTCCGACCCCGAGACTCGCGAGGACGGCGAGAGGACCGACGGTCCGGGGAAGGATTCGGTGAATGAGGATGCCGACCGGACCCTGGCCGAGCGCGCGGGCGGCCAGCACGTAATCGCGTCTGGACTCCGACAGGGTGATAGCGCGCACCACCCGCGCGTACTCCGTCCAGAAGACGGCGATGAGGGCGAGAGTGACGCTCCCGGTGCCCGGACCGAGGGCGGCGACGAGAGCGAGGGCGAGGATGAACGGAGGAAACCCCAGAAACAGATCCACCAGCCGCATCAAGAGCAAGTCCACCGTACCGCCCCAGTACCCCGCGACGAGGCCGACGCCCGTCCCCAGAACGAGCGCCGCTCCGACGGAGACGAGGCTGATTCCGAGAGAGATGCGCGAGCCATAGGCGATTCGCGTCCAGAGGTCGCGTCCGAAATTGTCGGTGCCGAGCCAGTGAATGGAGGAGGGACCGGAGAGGCGCGCGCCCATGTCCATCGCCTCCGGTCCGTACGACGCGAGTCGGGGAGCGAGAAGGGCGATTCCTACCACCGCACCGACGAGGAGTGCACCGGCCGCGAGAGCCGGGGTCATTCGCGCGCGGATGATACACCTCCCTCACCCACGCGGATCCGCGGGTCGAGAGCTCCGTAGAACAGATCGACGGCCAGATTGAGGATGAGAAACATCAGCGCGAATACGAGAACGATTCCCTGAACGAGAGGGATGTCTCGTTGCGAGATGGCGGTCACCGCCAGTTGCCCCAACCCCGGCCAGCCAAAGATGCTCTCCGTCAGCACCGCTCCTCCCAGGAGCACGCCGAAGCGGACGCCGAGCACGCTCACCACGGGAACGAGCGCGTTTCGCAGCGCGTACGAGACCCAGACCGTTTGCTCCGGAAGCCCGTTCGCGCGAGCGACCCGGACGTAGTCCTCGTGAAGCGTATCGAGGAGAGAGGAGCGCACCAATCGGCTCACGACGGCGGCGCTGCTCCAGCCGAGCGCGACCGTGGGAAGAAAGAGGTGGCTCATCGAGTCGAAGAGCGCCCGAGGATGCCCCAGGGCGGACAGAATCGGCTCTCCGCGTCCGACCGCCGGAAACCAATCGAGCCGCACCGCGAAAAGAGCGATGAGGAGAATCCCGAGCCAGAAAATCGGGACAGAAACCCCGAGCTGAGCGAAGAACATGATCCCGAGGTCGGCGAGAGAGCCACGTCTCGCCGCCGCGAGAACGCCGAGAACGGTCCCCAGGAGGGTGGCGAAGACGAGCGCGGCGAAGGCGAGCTCCACCGTGGCCGGGAGCCGCCCGGCGATGATTCGAGCGACGGGGGCGCGCTGAAAGATCGATTGCCCGAGGTCGCCGCGCGAGAGAGCGGCGACGTAGCGTCCGAGCTGGACGGGCCATGGGCGGTCGAGACCGAGCTGATGCTGGAGTGCTGCGACCGCATCGGGCGTGGCGTTCTCCCCGAGGAAGACGACGGCGGGATCGCCGGGGACGAGGCGCATCAACGCGAACACGATGACGATGACGCCGAGGAGCATCGGAGCGAAGAGGAGGAGACGTCGGACGAGGTAACGGCCCACGGCGCTACCGTTCGTCGCCCGCCCGGAGACGCGAAGTCGAAAGGCCCCGGAGCATTCCTCGGGGGTCGGCGACGAAGCCGTCGATCCGCGCGGAGTGGAACAGGTGATGTCTCTGATAGGAGAGAACGTAGTAGGGAACGTCCGAGGCCACGATGGCGGCGAGCTCGCGGTAGCTCGCCGCCCGCTCCTCGAGCGACGTCGCCGAGCGGCCTCGCTCGAGAAGCGCATCGACCCTGGCGTTGCGATAGCCGCCCCAGTTGAGCCCACCGCGCGAGTGGAACTGGTCGTAGGTCTCTTTGTCGGGGTCGACCAGCTGGGTCCAGCCGAGGAGGATCACGTCGTAGTCGCCCGCGTCGCGTCGAACGGAGAAGCTCGGCCAGTCGGACACCTTGAGGGTGGCGTCGACGCCGCGAGTCCGGAGAACGTTCTGCAGGTACTCCAGAGTTTGAACGCGGTTCACGTCCTCGCTGTGGGTTCCGAGCTCGAAGGAAAGCTTCTTGCCGTTCTTGTCGAGGATGCCGTCGCCGTCTCGGTCCTTCCATCCGAGCTCATCCAGTAGCGCGAGGGCGCCGTCGGGGTCGTAAGAGGGTTGTAGCACATCATCGCTGAAGGCCCATGAGCCCGGCAGAAGAATGGAGCGCGCCTTCTCGTCGGTGCCCTCGTAGATCCGGGTGAGGATCGTGTCCTGATCGATGAGCATCGCGACCGCGCGACGCACACCCCGCTCGTCGAGGGGGGCGCGCGCACATTGGAAATTGAAGTACGTGATCGCGGGACTGCTCTCCACGTCCTTCGCGAACCTCGCGTCCGCGGACAGGCGCCGGATGTCCTGAGGGGATAGTGGGGATTGAACGAGGTCCAGATCGCCGGCCTCGAAAGCCTGCGCTCTGGCCGTGTTGTCGGGCACCACGACGAGCTCGATCTCCGGGATCGCGGGCGCGCCTCCCCAGAAGTCGGGATTTGCCTCGAGCAGGATTCGAGCTCCCGCGGTTCCACCGCTTCAACCGGTATGGTCCCGTTCCGATGGGGCTCGATCCCAGATCTCCGCTCCCATGAGGAACGATGCCCACGTCGAGATAGCTCAGAAGGGGCGCGTAGGGCTCGCGGAGAGCGATCGTGACGGTGAGAGGGTCGGGGGCCTCGACGCTCTCGATGGGCTCGTAGAGCGTGCGGAGCGGGGCTCCGAACGCGGGGTCGAGAATCGTTTCCAGGGTATACCGCACGTCCTCCGCGGTGAGAGGCCGTCCATCGTGAAACCGTATGCCCCGCCGCAGATGGAAGACCCAGTGGGTCTCGTCCGGGCTCTCCCAGCTCTCGGCGAGGCCGGGAGACGGCTTCAGATCGCGGTCGAGCCGCACGAGGCCGTCGTACAGGAGATCGACGACGCGGTAGCCCGTCGTATCCCGCATGAGGCGGGGATCGAGCGAGCCCGCGTCCACGTCGGCCCCGACGCGGACGCGATTTTCAACGGGTTGCGAGCAGGCGGCCATCGCCGCGAGGAGGCCGACGGCCGCCCAGAATCCAGGTCGCGCTTCGGATCGTTTTCTCATCTCGAACAAGGCAGGATGATAAACCCGAAGCGGTCGTTCGAGTGGCGCCGTCTACTTGTATTTCTTTCCGAGATCCTCCAACCCGGCCTTCGCGAGGTCCTCGGGCGTCATGCAGGGATGAAGCTTGACGCTGGCGTTGAAGTGCAGGAAGAAGGGCTCGGCGACGGCAGGGATCTCTGGTCGCGTCGGCTACGTCGACCACGAGCGTTGCTCCGCGTTTCCCGTCGCGCGCCGTGAAGTAGGTGGCCTCGGGCTTGATGTCGCCGAGGATTTTCTGGATGATCTGGCCGGCGGTTCCGTTCTTCACGAGCGTGTTGAACGGTTCGATGGGCATTTCGAGGTCGATGAGCATTCGCATGACAGCCTCCGTTTCGTTGGTGAGTTGAGGGAAGGGGCGCGCGGACTATACCACGAACAAAACTGCGTGGCCGTCCACAGCATCGAACCGGTTTGGCTCCCGCACGTCGGATTCTGCGACGATGGTCGCAGTGAGTCGACCACGTCGTATCCGGGAGGAGGTGGAAGGCTTCAGCCTCCTCGAGGTGCTGCTCGCCCTTGCCATTACGCTCATCGTGATGGCGATGGTCACCGAGACGATGGGGCATATGGCGACGATTTATGGCGCCCAGAGCGACCTGGCGGTGAGCTCCCAGGCGGTCGCGCGCGCCCTCGACGACATCACCTACGAGCTCTCCCTCGCGGGGCAAGGTCTCGGCGAGGGGCCCGCGGCGGTCTTGCCGCGGTTGGGAGGGGGACCGGTCGCGTCGGACGAGCTGGCGATCCGGTCGAACCCGACGGTCTCGGCGAGCTTTCTCCTGGATGACGTCGGCGCTCCCGGAGAAGACGTACGGGCGGCGTCCGCCGATCGATTCGAGAAGGGATCCTTCGCTCTCGTAACCGACGGGGGAGGGGGCGAAATGGCCGAAGTCCTGCGCTCGCAGGACGGAGTCGTCGCGCTCCGCTCGTTCGAATCGGGAGACGGCTCCTTTCGGCGGACCTACTCGCCGAGTCTTGGCGCGCGACTGCTCGGACTGCGCGAGGTCCGCTACTCGCTCGGAGAGCCGAGGGTCGACGGACTCCGGGACCTGGTGAAGGAAGTCGTGGGCGTCGGGAGAAGGGTATTGAGTCGAGACGTGGTTTCCCTCGAGTTCCAGTTTCTCGACGCCGACGAGGGCTCGATCTCGCTCGCCAAGGTGGAATCCAGCGAGGAGCTGCGCTCGGTCCGCGTCATTCTTCGATACCGGGCCGGGATAACCGCTGTCGGAGCGAGGACGCTCGCCACCCGGGTGGCCCTGGAGCCGCGCTCGGGCGAGGTGGACTTCGAGAGACGCAATTTGGGATTTCACCTGTCGCGCATCTTCTTCCCCCTCGACCATCCTGCGGCGGTCGCGTCGCGAGTCGGCGCCGACTGGGCGGTCATCCTCGCCGCGGGTGCGGATCCGACTCGGGATGCCGCGTACCTCTACACCTTCGAGCTGGAAAAGAAGCTTCTCGGCGCGAGCACCGACGACGTGGTCTCTCTCGACGACGTGCGAGCCCCCACCACCATGACGTTCGGCCCCGAGAGCGGCCCCATGGCCGGGTCTCTCTTCATCGCTGCCTGGGGACTTCGCGTGGGCCACATCTCTCGCATCGCGCCCGACGAGGCCGGAAGACTTTCCGCCTCATCGGTCGCGACCACCTTCGACGGCACCGACGCGATTGCCCAGGCGGGCGGCATCGCTTTCGGCGTCGACGATGCGCTCTATGTCACCAGCCTGGAGAAGGGAGCCATCTATCGCTTCCGATTCGCATCGAACGGAAAACCGCGCGCGCCGGAGAGGCTCTTCGGCGTCCGTGGTGCACCGGGAGCGATGGTGGAAGGAACGGACGGACACCTGTACTTCGTCATGAACGAGGGCGAGCGGGGGTCTCTCTGGAAGATGGCTTTCGACGAGACCTTGCAACCGCGGGAGCCGGTGTTGGTCGGAGCGCTTCCGGGGCAGGCGATCGCGCTCGCCCGCGATCCCGTGAGCGGAGACTTGTTCGCGCTCGTGCGAGCTCGCTTCGGAGACTCCGTCGTGCTGGAGCTGGGCCGGGCGTTTCTGAAGGGTGTCGCGGGCAAGCAGGGAGAGCCGAAACAAGTGTTCTCCTTCAGGGAGTGGCGAAACAAAGCGACGGAAGGACGTCTCGACCCGGCCGATCTTCAGGTCGCGACCCAGGAAACGTCGGACCGGCTCGCCTTCACCGACGTCGTGGAGCTCGACTTGCTCTCGTTCGACGCCCTGGGCTCGCTCTATACGGGGAACCGAGCCTCGAATCTCGTTCTGAAGTTCGAGCTGGATCGGCCATCGGGCCGCTACGCCGTGGGTCTCGCCGCCGGCGTCGTCGAGCGCGGCGAAGGGCTCGCGCCCGTGATTCGAATGCACGCATGGAAGAAGAGGCAGGCGGGTCATTGAAACGTCAGGACGGCGTCGCGCTGGTGGTGGTGCTCATGGCCATCGTGATTCTTCTCCCGCCGACTCTCGTTCTCGCCACCCTCGCTCTGCACTGGCAACGTCAATCGATCGATTTCCGCGACACCTTCAGCGAGGAGCTGGCGGCGCGAGCGGCTTTGGGTGAGTCCCAGGGCCGACTGGCTCTCGGCTCGATCGAAATGGAGCCACGAGAGTCTCGAATCGTTCGACCCACAGCCGATCGAGGGGCTCCAGACCCACGTCCGGATCTCCCGATCCGAAGACGTCGTTCTCACCGCCGCCGGCCAGATTCTGGAGGGCATCGACTCCCAGGGAGTCGATTCGGAACAGACCGGGATCGATCCCGAGGGAAGAGTCGTCTACCAGTACCGCCGGCTCGAGATCTATCTCGTCGAGGTCGACTCCTCCCGGCGGCCCTCGCTTGCGCCCGTGCGGCTCTATGGAGTCCTCGCCCGACTGCCGGAGGGAACGATTCGGGTGTTGGGAGTCAGCCTCGACCGGCGCTTCGACAGTACCCGGTTGCCGGTCGAGGGAAATTGAAACGGCCCGTCATTTGACGATCAGCGAAGGACCGGCGCCCATCCGGACCACCTTGTGGGCGGTAGATCCCAACCATCCCCGCTCGTTCTTGCCCCGCCCGTTGGCACCGAGGATCACGAGGTCGACCTTCTCGTCGCGCGCCGTCGAGCCAATCACCTCGTAGGCAACGCCTTCCCGAATCCTCAGCTCCGCCGCGATCTCGTCTTTGACCGTCGCTGGCACAACGCTGGACATCTCGCGGGCCCGGGCCTGCTCGAGCCTGGCCTCGAGCTCGCTGCGCTCCGACCCGCTCCAGAAACCTCCGGACCCGGGAAAGAGCGCTTCGAGCGGCGCGGTGACGTGCAGCACCAGGAGCTTCGAATGATAGAGACGGGCGAGCTCAACGGCATCGGTCACCGTCGCTTCGCTCGTCGCCCCAAGGTCGACGGCGAGAAGCAGCCTCTCGAACGATAAATCCCGCTCCGAAACGTTCTCCCGAAGGACTTTGCCGGCCGGATCCGTTTTGGGCGGGACGACGAGTATCGAAACCTCCACTCGATGCAGGAGCTTCTCGGTGACCGATCCCAGATGCCGTCGTTCCCATCCCGAAGACCCGTGGCTTCCGATGACGAGCAGGTCCGCACCGGAAGACGCCACTTTTTCGGCGATGAGCTCGTGCGCCTTTCCCTCGAGAACTTCGATTTGCGCGGGCGCGAGCTCGTGCCGGTCGCGCAACTCACGCAACTCCTCTTCGATTCGCTTGCGTCCCTCTTTCTTCATGTCGGGGAGCGGAGCGAGATTTCCCATCGTCATCCAGAGGGAATCGTCGACGTGGAGGAGGGTCAGCTTGGCGTCGAGATCGGCGGCCAACTTCAGCGCGATCGCGAGGCCTCGTTCGGCGCTCGGAGAAAAATCCGTGGCGCAGAGGATATGAGAGAAGAGATTCACGACGTGGCCTCCTTGGCTCGAGATCATTGTAGACGGATCGAGCCCCACCAGGCGAAACCTCCTGTGGTCTAATGCCGGTGGAGGACCCGAGGAGCTCATGAAGTGGATCACCGTTTTCCTTGTCGTCGCCGCTTCACTCGCGCCGTCAGCCGCCCCGGCGCAGTCCCGCTCGCAGCGCGAGTCGACGCCCGCGCGTGAACGGTTCTTCGATTGGACCGCCATGCCGTTCTCGAAGGATGTCTATCGCCTACGGCGGGAGCGGGCGATCGCCCGCCTCGGTGAGTCCGGGGGCGGTCTTCTTCTCGTTCCCGGCCGTTACGGCGTCTCCGATGGGTTCACCTTTCGCCAGCTGGACGACTTCGTCTACTTCACCGGCCTCGAGCTTCCCGACTCGATGCTCGTCCTCGATGCCGACGAAAAGCGCGTCATCCTCTTCAGCCCGGAACGGGACAGCCGCTTCGAGAGCTCGTCGCGGCGGAACGACTTTCCCGGACGGCTCCTGGGAGCCGATCCCGAGCTCGCCCAGGTCTCGGGTATCGACTCCATCCGCTCCGTCGCCGAGCTCGCGGCCGCCGTTTCCAAGTGGGTATCCGCCGGGAAAGCTCTGAGCCTCGACCTGGGACACGGGGGCGCGCTCCCGAACGTCGAGTCCAGCTTCATCGCGGCCTGGACTCCCGCAGAGGCGCTGTTGTTTCACTTGCAAAAGCAGTATCCGAACGCGCGGCTTCGAAACGCTTACGATGATCTCGCCCGCCTTCGGATGGTCAAGGGTCCGGAAGAGATCGAAGCGCTGCGGCGCGCCTGTGCTCTCACCGCCTCCGCCATCCGGCACGCCGCCGGTTTCGTCCGGGACGGCATCGACGAGCGGGGCCTCGAAGCGGAGCTCGAAGCCGCCTTCAAACGAGGCGGGTCACAGCGGCTCGCTTTCGCCTCCATCATCAAATCGGGCCCGAACTCTCTCTGGCCCTGGCGCATTCTCGCGGCCGACTATGACCGCCGCAATCGGGTGATGCGTCGGGGAGAGCTCGTCGTCTTCGACGTCGGCGCCGAGCTCGACTACTACGTGAGCGACGTCGGCCGAACGTTTCCCGTCTCCGGTCGATTCAGCGAGCGGCAGAAGGCAGTGCTGCGCATGGTGACCGCCGTCTCCGATGCCGTTCTCGACGCCGTCCGACCGGGGGCGACGTTCGCCCGGCTCAAGGAAGTCGCCGTGTCCAGGATTCCTCCCGAAGAGCTTCGCTACATGCAGGCCGCGGGGTTCTACGGCCATCACCTGGGACTTTCCTCCGGAGATCCGTTCCTCGAAGACCTGCCGCTGGCACCGGGAATGGTCTTCACCGTCGAGCCCTGGTACTACAATCACGACGAGGCGCTTTCGGTGTTCATCGAGGACGTCGTTCTCGTGACCGAGAACGGGCACGAGACTCTGACCGGCGCCCTTCCGCGCTCGATCGAGGCGCTGGAAACGTTGACCGGCTCGCGCCAGCACGGAACGCTTTCGTCCGGCCCTTTCGAGCGCTAGGATGGCCGCCCGAGGTAACGAGTCATGCGAATTTCGATCCGCTCCGGACTGGTTCTCATTTTCGCGCTGTCGTCGGCCTTCGCCTCCGCGAAAGACGTTTCCTACCGCTTCCTCCAGGCGATTTCCGTCGGTGGAGAGGGAGGGTGGGACTACCTTTCCGTCGACGCGGGCGCGCGCCTCCTCTACGTCAGCCATGCCACGAAGGTGGTTGTCATCGACATGGACCAGGAGAAGGTGGTCGGCGAGATCGCCGATACTCCCGGAGTGCACGGCTTCGCCGTGGCGCCCGATCTCGGGCTCGGCTTCGCGAGCAACGGTCGCGAGGCGAAGGCGAGCATCGTCGACCTGAAAACGCGCAAGACGATCTCCAAAGTGGAAACGGGCGAGAACCCCGACGCGATTCTCTACGTTCCGGCGACGAAAGAAGTCTATGCCTTCAATGGTCGCGGTCACTCGGCGACCGTCTTCGAGGCGAAGACGGGGAAGCCCCTCGCCACCATCCCTCTATCCGGCAAGCCCGAGTTCGCCGTCTTCGATCCCACTTCGGGTCGCGTGTACAACAACATCGAAGACCAGAACGAAGTCGCGGTCCTGGACGCGCGGACCCACGCGATCGTCGCGACCTGGCCGATCTCGCCCGGTGAATCGGCATCGGGAATGGCGATCGACGTCGAGCACCACCGTCTGTTCGTCGTTACCGAGAACGAAATGATGCTGATGATGGACACGGAAAAAGGCAGGGTGGCCGCGAGCGTTCCTATCGGAAAAGGCGTCGACGCTGCCGCGTTCGACCCTTCGACGGGACTCGCGTTCGCCTCCAACGGAGAAGGCAGCGTTACCATCGTTCACGAGGACAGCCCGGAGACTCTGAGAGTCGTTCAGACTCTCCCCAGCGTTCGCTCCGCGAGAACGATGACGCTCGACCCCGAGACGCACCGGATTTATCTGTCCGCCGCCGACGTCGAGCCCGCCCCTAGCGGCGAACGGCCGAAGATCGTTTCCGGGACGTTCCGCGTCCTCGTCTACGGACCGAGCGAGTAAACGTCTCTCAAGCCCTCGCCGGGGGCGGGGGCTCGACGCGCTCCCTTACGAGGGCGACGAAGGCCCAGAAGAGCGAGCGTCCGAAGAGCAGCAGGACGATGCCGACGAGCGCTTCGATCACGAGCACTTCGATCTCTCCTCCACGCGTACTCTAACAGCGGGGGCGGCCGTGAGTGAGCACGCGCCGCGTCGTCATGACCCGCTGCCGGAGCTCGAGTCCAGCCCCAGCTCGCTCAGCACGTGACGGGTGGAATCCGGGCCCTGGTGGTGAACCCCGTGGATCCCGAGCCCACGCGCGACCTGGACGAACATGGGGCGGTCTTCGACATAGACAACCTGGTCCGGGGGAACCTGCGCCACGTCCAGCGCCAGGCGAAAGATGTCCTCGTCGGGCTTGCGGAGGTGGACGAAGCAGGAACAGACGAAGAAGTCGACGAAGCTTCCGAGGTCGAACTCGCGGATACGGTACACCGTGAGCTCGCGTCCTTCGTTGCTCACCACGGCGATCTTGAGTCCGTGGCGCGCCTTCAGGTCACAGACGAGCTCGATCATGCCGGGAAGACGCTTCGACTGGGAGAACATGTAGTCGCGAAAATCCTTCTCGCTGAAAGAGCGCTTCCGGTAGAACACGACCCGCTCGAGGTATTGCTCGAGCGTGAGCTTGCCTACCTCGTACGTATCGAAGGTCATTTGATGGCGGCTCGACATCTCCTCCGGATCGAGGTCGAACTCTTGCGCGGCGCGCGCTCGTGCTTGATGGTCCCATCCGTTCGTCAGCAGGACGCCGCCGACGTCCAGAAACAGCGTCGTGATCCGGGGCGATTTCATGAGTTTTCGGCCTCTACCTTTCGGGCCAACGTAGCACGGGCGTTCGCGCCGGTCCCTCGGGCCTTTTCCCGATTTTCGTGAGGGTCGCATTGACTGCATTAATGCCGTGGGGCCCCACCCCCACGGCTTCTCGTGTCGGCGGCCCATCCGGGCCGTGCTCGCTCCGCTCGCGCAGGGTGCGCCATGACTAAATTCGCACCCTGCTAGACTAGACTAGCGGCGTGCAGTCGAAACACCCGCGCGAGGTCGAGGGCGCTCCCGACGATCTGGCGATCTGGATTCGCGGGTTGACGAAGAAGTATGGCGGCCCTTCGGGCGCTCTCGCCGTCGACGGGATCGACCTCGACGTCCGCTCCGGTGAGATTTTCGGGCTTCTGGGTCCGAATGGGGCAGGTAAGACGACGACGATCGGCGTCTGCACGACGCGGGTCCTCGCCAGTTCCGGACGCGTTCTGGTAGAGGGGATCGACGTCAGGTCCGATCCGGCGCTCGCGAAGCGCTACATCGGGGTCGTGACCCAGTACAACACGCTCGATCGGTCCTGCAGCGTGCTCGAGAACCTGTACTTCCACGCGCGCTATTTCGGCCTTCCGCGGGAGGAGTCCCGGCGGCAGGCGGAGAGTCTGCTGACCCGTTTCCAGCTCGGAGACCGGGCGAGCTCCATGCCCGACGAGCTGTCGGGCGGGATGGCGCAGCGGCTTCAGGTCGCCCGGGCGGTCTCCCATCGGCCCAGGGTGCTCTTTCTCGATGAGCCTACCGCCGGTCTCGATCCGCAGAGTCGGCTCGCCCTCTGGGAAATGGTGCGCGAGCTCCGCGGGGAGGGAACGACGGTGCTCTTGACCACCCACAACATGGCGGAAGCAGAGGAGCTCTGCGGCCGTGTCGCGATCATCGACCACGGAAAGATCATCGTTTGCGATACTCCGGCGGAGCTGCGGAGGAAAACCGGGGTGAAGACGACGATCGAGGTCGGGTTGGACGCGCCGAAGAAAGCGTTCATCGAGGCGGTCCGCGCGCTCGCGGGCGTGGACTCCGTGGCGGAGACCCGGGAGGGAGTGACCATCCTCGCCTCCGATCGCGACGGGCTGCTCCAGCGGATCGTGGAGGCGGGCCATGGACTCACGCTCGACGAGATCAAGTTGAGCGCGCCGACGCTGGAGACGGTGTTCATCGAGCTGACCGGGCGGGCACTCCGTGAGTGAGCTGGCGCGCGAGAGCGCGACGGGGCGACTCACCGTCTATCGCCGGGCGTTTGTCGGCCTCATCGCCCGAGATCTCCGCGTCCTGCGCCGTGAGAGCGTGCCGTTCCTTCTTCGCACCGTCATGAACCCCATCATGTTCACCTTCGTGTTCGCCTACGTGTTTCCCAAGATTGGCGAAGGATTCCACGCCGCGGGGGCGGGGAGAGCTTCGGAACCGTTCTCGTGCCGGGGCTGGTCGCGGTGGCGATGCTCTTCCAGGGGATCGCGGCGGTGGCGCTTCCCCTCGTCAACGAGTTCGGCCGCACGAAGGAGATCGAGGATCGGCTGATGGCGCCTCTGCCGGTCGCGGCAGTCGCCCTCGAGAAGATCGTCTTCGGGGCCATCCAGAGCGTGGTGGCCGCGCTCGTCGTGTTCCCCGTCGTGTACACCGTGCCCGCCATCCCCGTCGAGGTCCATGTCGCGAGCTGGCCGCTTCTCATCGTCGTCCTGTTTCTCGCCGGGCTCATCTCGGGCGCTTTCGGCATCGTCATCGGAACGACGTTCAAGCCGCAGCAGGTCCCGCTGATTTTCTCCATCATCGTGATTCCGGTGACGTTTCTCGGCTGCGTCTACTATCCCTGGGCTCTCCTCGATCCCCTCCCCTGGTTGCAGCGTCTCGTCCTGATCAATCCGCTCGTCTACGTCAGCGAAGGGCTGCGCGCCGCCCTCACACCCAAAGTTCCCCATATGCATCCCGCCACGTTTCTGACGGCGATGGTCGTGCTGCTCTTGCTTCTTACCGCGGCGGGTCTGCGCTCCTTCTTTCGTCGGGTGACCACATGAGGCTCGTGGATCGGATGGAAAAGCCACGGGGATACAATGGCCTCTCATTCGGAATCGACTCGCGATGAAGAACATTCTGGAAGTCCAAGGGCTCACGGTGCGCTTCGGTCGTAATCTCGTCCTGCGCGATCTGAGCTTCTCCGTCGAGGAGGGGGGCGCTCTCGCCGTCATCGGTCCGAATGGAGCCGGTAAGACGGTCCTCTTCGAGGCCCTCATCGGAATCATTCCCTACGAGGGAGTGGTGAGGTGGGCTCCCGGCGTCCGCATCGGTTACGTCCCGCAGAAGCTGGACATCGATAGAGACCTTCCCATCACCGGCGCCGACCTGCTCACCGCGAAAGCGGTCGTCGCAAAGGTCTCCAGACGGGAAGCGGTCGAAACGCTGGAGCAGGTAGGCCTCGCGGCGTCGGTGAGGGACCAGCTGATCGGAACGCTTTCCGGCGGGCAGTTCCAGCGTCTCCTTCTCGCTACGGCGCTCATCGGTCGGCCGAACGTCATTCTTCTCGACGAGGCGACCGCGGGGGTCGATCAGCTCGGGGGCGGTCTGCTCTACGAGATGCTCCATCGCCTGCAGAAGGAGCGCTCGCTCACTCTTCTCCTCATCTCACACGAATTGAGCGTGGTCTACCGGTACGCGGCGACCGTGCTATGTCTCGCGGGCGCGCGCGTGCCTTCCTGCTACGGGGCGCCCCGGGAAATCCTCACCCCGGCGATGCTCGCCGAGCTCTATGGCGCTCCCATGGGCTTTCACGTGCACCACGGCGAGGGCCATGACGGTTAACGCCCTCCTTCTTTCGATCTCGATGGCCGCGGCCGCGGGACTCGTTGGCTGCTTCGCGGTCATGCGGAGGATGACGCTCGCCGCCGATGCGCTCTCCCACGTCGCCCTTCCCGGCATCGGAATCGCTCTCGTGCTCCGCATTCACCCCGTCGTCGGGGCGATCTTGATGTGATCCTCGGAGCGGTTCTCATATGGGGACTTCAAGAGCGTACGCAGCTCGCGACCGAGACGGTGACGGGAGTGGTTTTCTCCACCGCGCTCGCCGCCGGGAGCATGCTCGCGACCGGAGACGAGCTGATCGAGGCTCTTTTCGGAAGCCCGGGGCGCATCACCAATTGGGAACTGGCGCTCGGGATCACCGCCGCCGTCGGAGTCGTCGTCTTCATTCTGGCGACCAAGGAGCGGCTGGTTCTCATCCTCGTCTCACCCGAGATCGCTCATACCGCGGGTATCCGGGTATCGCGGACCAATCTGCTCTACCTCCTTACCTTCGCCGTCACCATCGCGCTAGGTCTCCGGTACCTGGGCGTGCTCCTGATGGGCTCGCTCATCATCATTCCTGCCGCGACTGCCCGAAGGCTCGCGCGGAGCTTGAAAGGCATGTTCGCGACCGCCGTCCTGCTCGCCGTTCTTTCCACCGTTTGCGGGAACTACCTCGCCATCCGGCTCGGCGAGCCCACGGGACCGCTCATCGTCACCGTCGCCGCGGCGTTTTTCGCGGTCGGTCTCCTGAGCCGAAGGGAAATCTAGCTCGGGCAATGGGCCCTCGCCCGGGATCTCAACGGAGGGTGAAATGTTCCGAGATGGGATCGACGCTGCCCAGGCGATTGATCTTGTACTGAAGGTAGAAGAGCGACAGGAAGAACGTCCCCAGGGCGGACAGGCGCTCCGGGTAGCTCGCCTCGAGAATGAATTTGATCCGGAAGCTGATGACGATGGTAAAGATTCGGGAGGCGAGATCGATCACGCGCAGCCACGGGTACCAGGTCCCGGTAATCGCCGCGTTCAGATTCTGACTCACGCCGCTGGCGAAGCCGATGGCGAAGGCGACGAGATAGAGCGCCACGAAGGAGAACGTGATGCGATCGACGGTCTCGCTCTCGGGCGCGAGTCGATTGAACGCCCGCCGGCGGCTCAAGAACCAGTAGGGGATGTAGAGGCCGAGGGTGACGATGCTCAAGAGGACCGTGAGCGCGACGGGAGTCTTTGGAAGCGTGGCGCCGCCCTCGTTCGAAGCGCGCGTCCCGCTCGCGGGAGGTGCATAGGGCTGGTCTTCCACGAGCTCAGTTTATAGAACGAATGCCGGCCCGTTTGCCACCGTGAAACCGTGAAATCGCTTCCTCTGCTTCCCTCAAGCGGCCTGAAACAGGCCTCGAGCGTAGTCGAGCGCATCCTCGAGGGTCTCGAACAATTGGCTTCGCTCCCGGACGCCACGGTTGTCCCAGACGCGCGCCGTAACCAGGGTCTTCGGGTTGACGCCGCCCTCGTAGGCCTCCAGGTAGATGGCGTACCTCGGAACGTCTCTAGGGTGAAGCATATCGATGTCCGCCATGGTCCACCTCCTGCCACCTCCAGGAAATGCAAACCGGAGGCCACCTGGGGTCCGGAAGGACGAGTGTGTGGGAAAGGACGATAGCTCAATGGGTTGAGGCGGACCCGCATCGTTGAGCCGGATCGCTGGGTCGTTACTTTTCGTATCGTGTCTGGAATTTCAGGGGAACCGAAAGCGCAACGTCGTCAGAAACTCGTCGTGACTCACGGGCCGGCTCGCCACGATGTCGTGAAACGCGTACTCGATGGTGACGTCGATGTTCTGCAGAATCGTGATGCGGGCTCCAACGTCCACTTTGGACCAATCCCACGCGACACTCGGAGCGACGAACCCGCGAGGAGCGGTGAAGTCGTTGTCGAGCTTGCTGTAACGCACGACGGGCTGGATCACGGTGAAGAGGGCTTTCGGGTCTCCGCGGTCGCCGAGCACCACCGAATAGCCTACCTCGAGCTCGATTCCCTGCCTGGGCAGAGACGCCGCTGTTTCGTTCACGTACTGGAAGAACATTCCGAGCTCCCCGAGCTGAGCATCGAGGTTGAAGCCCCACTCGGTCCGTTGGTCTCCGTCGATGGGCAAGCTCACACCGGCCCCGTTGAGGAGGTCGAGGTCGCCCTCGTAAAACGTTCCGTACAGCTTGGCGGCGTCGGAGAGAGTGGTCCCGTAAAAGAAGCCGAGAACGTCGATACCCTTCCGGCCGTCCTCGGAGACGAAGCGAGCGCCTCCGCCGATGCCGCCTTCGAATTGCCCGTCGAAAGAAACTTCCTCCACTTCCGCGTGATAGAAGATGGGAAATCCGGAATCGAAGGTAATGTCGGGATCGGGTGGCGGCACGACTCCGTTGTCCCCCGCGAGCGCGTTGGGGTCGCGGAAAAACGTCGGGTTGCCGTTGGAGATCTCGAGCTCGGAAATAGACGTGCCGGCCGACGCTGCCGCCGAGCTGCAGCTGGAGATCGTTGAATCGGTTGAACGCGGTCTCCGCCAGCCCGTAGCTCTCGAGTCTTCGAAAGAGCTCGCGCTCGAACTTGGGCGCTTTGCCGAAGAGCGCATAGAAGTGGGTTCCGGGCATGGGCTCGAGGGATTCGTACTTGTGGCCGAAGCGGAGGTAAGCCTCGTCCACGTCGACGTTGCGATCGCTCGACGTCGGGTTGCGATCATAGAGGTCGATAAAGTCGATTTTGACCCGGGCGGCGACGCTCCGAGGGAAGTCCACGTCGAAGAACACCGTGGCCTTGCTCACTTCGAATCGAGGCGCCCGGCGACACCGTCCGGAGCGCGACCTGCTCCCGGCCTTCGGGCACGAAGTCGGCGGGGAAGAAAGAAAGGGGGAACTCGCTGTCTCGAGACCAGCGGAAGTTGCCCTTTACCTCGCCCGAGACTCTGAGCTTGGTTCCTTCGGGCTCCTCGAAAGGCGCTTCCTCCTGTGCCGGGACGAGAGCGGCGAACGACCAGAACAGCAGGGTAAGGGGCAGACAGGAAGACGGCATCGATTTCTCCATAGAAGTCTCGAGCTTTCGTGAAACCGGGGATAGGATGGTACGGTACCGTTGCGCGCTCCGTCAAGGCGCGGCAGCGCTGCGGGAATCACTGGCGGCATCTGTGTTACTATGATGCTCTTCGAAGATCTGAGCCTCGTTCGAGGACGAAAAACCGTGAAACGCAAGATCTTTCTGATGCTCGTCGGCGTGGTGTTCGCGAACGCCGTCGAGGCGTCCTCCATCTCGGGCAAGGTCGAGGTGGTCGAAAAGGGGAACGCCAAAAGAGCAGTGGTGAAAGACGTGCTGGTGTCTCTTGAAGGAGTCCCTGCCAGCATTCCGCGCGAGCTCTTAGCGCGTCCGGCGTCAATCGCCTCACACGAGAAGTCCTTCAGTCCTCACGTGCAGGCGGTCCCGGTAGGAAAGACGGTTTCCTTCCCCAACATGGACCCCATCATGCACAACGTCTTCTCGCTGTCCAAGGGCAACCGTTTCGACCTCGGGCTCTACAAGAACGGTGCGAAGAAG
Source organism: uncultured Acidobacteriota bacterium (assembly GCA_963815675.1). Lineage (GTDB taxonomy): Bacteria > Acidobacteriota > Vicinamibacteria > Marinacidobacterales > SMYC01 > CAWFHP01. Next base: position 146,477 of record CAWFHP010000014.1, read on the forward strand.
GACTACGTCTTCCAGACTCCCGGCCTGGTGCGTATCTATTGCAACATTCATCCTCAGATGAGCGCTTTCGTGCAAGTGATGGAGAATCCTTACTACACCTGGACCGCTCCCGACGGGAGCTTTCTCATCGAGGACGTCCCCCCGGGCAGCTACACCTTGAAAGTCTGGCACGAGGAGGGAGAAACGACGAAGCCGGTGGTGATTACCGAGAACGGTGCCTCGGGCGTCATGGTGCAGCTCGACGTGAGCGGGTTCTCGAGACGTCCCCATTTCAACAAGTTCGGCAAGCCTTACAAGCGTGAGAAGTACTGATTCGCTCTGGTCGAAGCTGAGCCTCCAGGCCAAGATCTTCGGCCTGTCGCTCATGCTCGTCGTGGGCCTGACGGGTGCGCTGCTTCTCTTCTCGTACCAGCGGGCCAACAGCCTCGCTCAGGATTCGCTCCATGCCGCGCTCGCGTCGACCCGGGAGCTCTACGAGAATCTCGAAGCCGACCGGCTGCAGAAGCTCCAGCTCATCAACTCGGTGATCGTGGAGAGCCCGTACTTCAAGGCTGCACTGGCGGAGATGGACGAAGCCACGACCCTCGACTCCGCGCGCGACATGGTGGCTCAGGTCGGGAGCGACTTCATGATCGTGACCGACGCCGAGGGAAAGGTCGTCGCCCGCACCAATCGACCCTCTCTCACCGGGGTCGACCTGTCGAGCGCCCCGCTGGTGGCGAGAGCCATCGAAGGCGAGAGCGAGGGAGGCATCTGGCGGGAAGAAGACCGGCTCTATCACGCGGTCTCCGTCCCGCTGGTGGTGGGCCCGGAGCTCCTCGGGGCGGTCGTCACCGGCTACGAGATCAACGACGCTCTCGCCCAGGACATCAAACGCTTCGCCGACTGCGACGTCGTCTTCTTCGCGTTGACTGACAACGGCTACCAGGAAACGGGAACGACACTCGCGGAGAGCACCGAGGCACTCAAATCATGGCTCGGATCGCAAACGATGTCGGCGGCGGCTGAGGACGTCGCCCTCCCGCTCGCGGGGGACACGTACCAGGCGATCTTCGCGCCTTTGACCACGGTCGGCGGCGATACCGTGGGCCTTTTCGCGGCTCTGCGGTCGCGCACCCGGGAGCTCGCCGCCTTCCGCACCTTCCAGAGGAGCGTCCTCATCGTCGGCCTCGGCGGAATCGTGCTCGCCATCGGAGCGAGCCACCTTCTCGCCAGCGGGATCGCGAGACCGCTGCGAAAGCTGGTGACGGTCACCGACCGCATCCGCCAGGGGGACTACTCGAGCGACGTCGAGGCACCTCCGGGAGGCGAGATCGGGGCCCTTGCGTCGGCGTTCCGCGCCCTTCTGGGAGAGCTTCGCGAAAAGCAGGTGATGGAGAAATTCATCTCTCGCTCGGCGGCGGACATAATCCAGGGAACCGACGCCATTCCCGTCGGTACCGGCCAGCGTCGTCCGGTAACGGTGTTGTTCTCGGACCTGAAAGTCCATGCCTCGTTCGAGGACGGCGACGAGAATCCCGACGAGGTGCTGCGACGAGTCAATACCTCCCTGAGCCGGCAGGCGGAGCTCGTCGAGCGCTACGGGGGGCAGGTCGACAAGTTCGTGGGCGATCGCATGATGGCGGTGTTCAAAGGGGAGGACCGGGTGTGGCCCGCGATCCGTTGCGCCATCTCGATCCAGCACGTCCTCGAGGCCGAGGGAGAGAAGGTGGCGCTCGTCCCCGGTATCGGGGTGAGCACCGGTGAAGCGGTGTTCGGGGCGGTGGGGAGCCCGAACCGCCTCGACTACAGTCTGCTGGGACGGGCGGTCCACGTCGCGGGTCGGCTCGCCGACGAAGCGCCGCCGGGAGACGTTCTGCTTTCCGGTGACGCGTTCGCCAAGGTGCAGGACCGGGCGACGGCCGAGCCCCTTCCGCCGTTGAAGCTCCAGGGAGTCTCCGAAGCCGTTCCCATTTACAGTCTATCCACCGGCACGATACGACATCAGCAGATCTCCTCCGCGAGGACCGCGGGCCCGCTCACCCGCGCGGATGCAACTCTCGTCGAGGGGGCGTCCGACAAGACCACCCCGGCGGACTCCCTCTCCTCGCTCGAGCCCGGTACGGTGCTGAAACGACGCTACGAGATCCGCCGCGTCCTGGGCAGCGGCGGGATGGGTATGGTGTTCCAGGCCCACGACCGCGATCTCGACGAGCCCGTCGCTCTGAAGGTGCTGCGTCCGGAGATCGCTTCGATGGATCCGAACATTCTGGAGAGGTTCAAGACCGAGATTCGGGTAACGCGCAAGATCGCCCACCGCAACGTCGTGCGAACGTACGATTTCGGTGACGACCGGGGAATCAACTTCATCAGCATGGAGCTGATCCAGGGGATGACCCTGAAGCAGCTCATCCGCTCGAAGGGCGCGCTTCCCCTGGGGGTGGGGCTCTCGATCGCGAAACAAGCCTGTGCCGGGCTCGTCGCCGCGCACGAGCTGGGAGTCGTTCATCGCGACGTCAAGCCCCACAACATCATGCTCACCCCGCAGAGCGAGGTCAAGATCATGGACTTCGGGATCGTCCGGGATCCGAAAGAGTCCAATGTGACCCAGACCGGACTCATCATGGGGACTCCCGATTACATGTCGCCCGAACAGGCCCAGGGGAGGGGAGATCTCGATCAGCGGAGCGACATCTATTCCTTCGGCGTCGTGCTCTACGAGATGTTTACCGGCGCCCTTCCGTTCCGGGGTGAGACCCCGATCGCCGTCGCGATGAAGCACGTCCAGGAGCAGCCGAAGCCGCCGAGGGTAGTCGAGCCGTCGGTCCCCGTCGAGCTCGAGAAAGTGATCCTGCGCTCGATGCAGAAGGATCCGAACGCGCGCTATCAGAGGATGGTGGACCTTTCGGCCGATCTGTTGCGCCTGTCGAAAACGGCGAGCTTTTAGCCTCGGTCAGTTCTTCTCCGACGGCCGATAGTTGACCCTGGAGTTCACGATGCCGAGCTCCACGCGACGGTTCTTCGCGCGCGCTTCCGCGCTCGTGCCCTGGACGAGCGGCTTCGATTTTCCCCACCCGGTAACGGTGATGATGTCGGGGGAGACGCCCGCCTCCACGAGATAGTCTCGAACCGACTGTGCCCGGCGCTCCGATAGCTTCTGGTTGTACTCGTCCGTTCCCACGTCGTCGGTATGTCCGTTCACGCTGATGGTGTAGTCGGAGGAGGTGAGGAGGATGCCGGCGATCCGGCTCAGGAGCTCTCGATTCTCGGGCTTGAGGTCCGCCTTGTCGAAGTCGAATTTGAGAGAGTCCTCGCCCAGGTTCATGACGAGACCCAGCGCCGTTCGGTGGGTCTCGGCGATCTTGCTCAGCGCCTCTTCGAGGCGTGAGAGCTCCGCTTCCGCTTCCTTGCGGATGCGCTCCGCTTCGGCGCGGGCGGCTTCCGCGCGCTCCTGCGCCGATGCCGCGTCTTGCTTAGCCGTCGCGGCCTCCTGTCTGGCGGAGGTTTCCGCTTCCTGGGCGCGGGCGGTCTCGGCCTCGGCGAGCTTCGCGGCCTTCGGCGGCCGCCTTCGCATTCTCCTCGGCGCGGTGCGACTCCTCGAGAGCAAGCTCCGAGCTCTTCGTCGCTTCCGAAGCCTGCCGGTTCAGCTCCGCGATGCGGGTGTCCATCAATTCGAGGCGATCGTAGACCCGGTAGCCGATGTAGCCGACGCCAGCCAGGGCCAGCAGCATGACGGCGGTGAGGACCCAGGGAAGGATCCGGCCGCCTTCGTCGTTCTTGCTGGGCTCGTTCTCGTGTTCCGAGAGCATCGATGGTCCTTCGAAATTTGCGGGCGCGCTGGGATACTGCCAGCTTACCGCAAAGAGTGATGCTCCGAAACCGAGATCCTAACGCGCCAGAACGAAGGTGACGTTCACCGACATGACCACCGGCACCGCTCGGCCGTTCAGATAGGTGGGCTCGTACTTCCATTGACGTACCGCTTCGAGGGCCGCTCCGTCGAGAAGAGGTATCGAGTCCAGCACTTTCAGATTCACCACGTTTCCCACGGCGTCGATGACGGCTTGGAGCACCACCGTCCCCTCGACGCGGGCCTTCAGGGCGACGCGAGGGTAAACGGGATTCACGTGGACTCGCTTGCGAGGCGGGGTGATCTCGCCCCCGACGGTCACCGGCCCCGCGGGAGAGGGCGGATCCACGGTCGGCGGCGGCTTCCAGCTCTCGTCGGGCGTTCCGACGGCAGCGTAGGGCACACCCCCGATCACACCTTCACGAGAGTCTTCGCCGGCATCCGAGAACGCGTCCTCGATTGAAATCTCGTCGGAGAACCTGGTGGGGACGACGATCCGGGAAGGGATTTGGGGCCGGGGGGGCTTCGTTCGAACGGGGCTCCTCGTGGCGGGAGCGGAGGGAGGAACGACGGCCGCCGCGATGACGGGGATCATCCTCACGGTCGCCGACGTCTGCGGCTCGGGAAGACCGTCGAAAGAAACGAGCGGCGCCACTCCCAGCGCGAGGAGGGCACCCGTCTGGAGTCCGAATGAAGCGCAGAGGCCGAGAGTGCGGCCCTTCCAGGAAGTTTTCTTGACGGAAGAATCGACGGTAAACGACAGAGGTCCAGCCACGGGTACGTCCTTTCTGTACGCGCCCCATTGGGGCGTGAATGACGGCCGCGCGGCTCGCTTTCGTTTTCAGAAGGTTGGACACCGTCCGCAGTGGAGAGTTCCCGGGAGTTTCACCTCGGTACTCCGCGCAGGAGGGCGGCCAGGGCGACGACGCTCCACGTGCCCTCCAGTACCACGAAGGGCACGAAACCGATGAGGTAGGACGCGTAGCAGGAGAGCCCCGCTCCCACCGCGTTCATCGTCTGGTAGGAGCGGGACGTTCGACTCAGAAACCCGAACAGGTTCAAAAAGAACGCGGCGAGAAGGAGCGCGACCCCGGCCGAGCCGATCCATTCCGAGACCGTCATGAGCGGTCTTTCTGAAAGGTTTGCCCCTCGCGGGCGAGCCTCTCGAGAAGGGGTGCCGGCTTCATCCACTCACCCTGCTCGTCGTAAGACTTCTTCACCGCCTCGTAGACCTGTTTCACCCCGACGGTATCCGCGTAGAACATCGGGCCGCCGCGGTAACGGGGGAACCCGTAGCCATAGATCCAGACGAGGTCGACGTCGCTCGCCCGAAGTGCTATCCCCTCTTCGAGAATCTTCGCGCCTTCGTTGATCAGCGCGTAGATACATCGCTCCACGATCTCCTCTCGGACCGATGGCGCGGCGTTGGAATCCGAGCTCCCCCGAAACGCTCTCGATGAGCGTCTCGATCTCCGGGTCGCGAATCGGCGTCCGGGCTGCCTTTCTCGTAGCGGTACCAGCCGGCACCCGTTTTTTGACCGAAGCGGCCGAGCTCGCAGATGCGGTCGGCGATCGGGGAATAGCGAAGATGCTTCGGACGCGTCGGCTCCTGCTGTTTGCGCACCGCCCAGCCGATGTCGAGTCCGGCGAGGTCCGCCATGGCGAACGGCCCCATGGGGAGTCCAAAGTCGTAGAGCGCTCCGTCGACTTCGTGGGGAAGCGCTCCTTCCTCGAGGAGGAAGTCCGCCTGCCGGCGGTAGGCGTAGAGCATGCGATTTCCCACGAACCCGTCGCACACGCCGACGAGGACGCCGACTTTGTCGAGGCGCTTCGAGAGCGCGAGCACCGAGGCGATGGTCTCTTTCGACGTCTTCTCCCCCCGCACGTTCTCCATGAGCTTCATGACGTTCGCCGGGCTGAAGAAGTGGGTGCCCATCACGCTTTCCGGTCGCGATGTCGCCGCCGCGATCTCGTTCACGTTCAGAGACGACGTGTTGGTCGTGAGGATCGCTCCGTTCTTACAGGTCGCGTCGAGCTTTCGAAAGACGTCCTTCTTGACATTCATCTGCTCGAAGACGGCCTCGATCGCGATGTCGGCTTTGGCGAGGCGAGAAAGCTCCGACGTTCCGGTGATGAGACCCATTCGTTGGGCAACTTCCTCACCGGAGATGCGCCCTTTGGACGCGCTCGATTCGTAGAGACCGCGAATCCTCGCCAGCCCCCTTTCGAGCGCCCCGGGGTCCGTCTCGAGCACGGTGACCGGGATCCCGGCATTCGCAAAGCACATGGCGATTCCGCCGCCCATGGTGCCGCAGCCGACGACGGCGGCCGATGAGATCTCGCGAGTCGGGGTCTCTTTGGGGACGTCGGGAATCTTGGCCACCTCTCGTTCCGCGAAGAACACGTGCCGTTGCGCTTTCGCCTGATCGGAGCCCACGAGCCTCAGAAAGATCTCGCGCTCCTTGCGGAAGCCTTCGCGAACGGGAAGCTCGACCGCGGCCCGCACCGCCTCGATCGCGGCGGGAGGAGCTTCGAAGCCGCGCGCCTTCGCGGTCAGGGTCTTTTGTGCCGCGGCGAAAGCGGCGGCATCGTCTTCCGCCTTTCCATCTGAAACCCGGCGGAGGGGTTTTTCCGAGCGAGCGAGCTCGTTCGCGCAGTCGATGGCGGCTTCGAGGAGAGGGCCTTTCGGGATCTCGTCGACGATGCCGAGGGCGAGCGCCTTGGGAGCGGGGACGAGCTTTCCTTCGAGTATGAGACCGAGCGCGGGACCGGTCCCAATGAGCCGTGGCAGCCTTTGCGTTCCGCCCGCGCCGGGAATGATCCCGAGCGTCACCTCCGGCAGCCCGAGCCTCGTGTCCGAGGCCGCGAGTCTGGCGTGGCAACCCAGCGCGAGCTCCAGTGCGCCGCCGGCCGCGACCCCGTGAATCGCGGCCACGACGGGCTTCGGCGATCGCTCGACGGCATCGATGACGTCGGGAAGAAGGGGAGCACCGACGGGAGGCTGCTTCCCAAACTCGCGGATATCGGCGCCGCCGCTGAAGAGTCTGCCTTTGCCCGCGAGGACGACGGCGACGAGGTCGTCGTCAGCGAGAGCCTTCTGGAGCTCTTCCATGAGCCCGCTCCGAACGGCCGCGCCGAGGCCGTTGACCGGTGGATTGTCGATGGTGAGGACGAGGACACGACCCCGCCGCGATGATTCGACCGCGCTGTTCATGAAACCTCCTGAACGTCGAAGTGCTAAGCTCTTGCCGAGAAACTGTAGCAGAGAACATGCCCGAAGCGGTCCCGTACGACGATTTCGCCGACATCTACGACGCCTGGTGTGAGAGCGCTCCCATCACCCGACGGAACCACGGCTTCTACGTGAAGAAGCTTCTCGAGTGTCCCGGGCCCGTCGCGGAGCTCGGCGTCGGGAACGGGCGCATTTGCATCGACGTGGCGAAGCGCGGAAAAGAGATTACCGGAGTCGACTCCTCGACCGCGATCCTCGAGCTCTGCCGGGCACGCTCCCGGGAGGCCGGAGTCGCCGATCGGCTCCACCTCATCCACGCCGATTTCCGCGAGTTCGAGCTTCCCGAGCCCGCCGAGCTCATCGTCCTTCCCTTTCACTCCATCGGCCACCTTCTCACCGACGAGGACAAGCTCCGCGCCCTCCGGACGGTACGAGGCCAGCTCGTTCCGGGAGGACGCTTCATCTTCGATCACTTCCTCTTCGACCCGAGCTTCGTCACCCCCGGTGTACCTCTCCTGCGCGCCGTAATTCACGATCCGACGACGGAGCGCGATTCGATTCTATGGGAGACGAGCACGAGAGACATGGATTGGCAGCTCATCCACATCCTCGTCTGGACGGACGAGCTCGACGAGAGAGGAGTCATGGTGAATCGACGCTACCGTCGCATCCATCTCTCGTGGTTGACGCCGGAACAAAGCCGGCGTCTTCTGGACGGAGCGGGATTCGAGATTGAGAGCGTCTTCGGTGACTTCGACGAAAATCCGCTGACGGAGAGCTCTCGACCCACCAGGTCTGGGTCGCACGGCGTTAGAGCCCGCCCTCTCGTTGGGATAGGATGCCCTGCCGAATGGGAGGTGTCTCTTGGTCGTTCTTCTTCTCGTGATGATGTTGCTCGCGACCGCTTGTGAACGCACTCCGGCGGTCCCCGCCGGGCTCGACCTCGTCCTCGAGGGCGGGCGCGTCATGGATCCCGAGACCGGTCTCGACGCCGTCCGCAACGTCGGCATCGCCAATGGGACGATCGTGGCAGTCACCGAAGGACCTCTGGCGGGGAAGCAGACCCTCGACGTCAGCGGTCTCGTCGTGGCGCCTGGATTCATCGACCTTCACGCTCACGGACAGGACCCGGTGAGTAATCGTCTCCAGGCAAGAGACGGCGTCACCACCGCGCTCGAGATGGAGATCGGTGTCTATCCCGTTGGCAAATGGCTCGCCTCTCGAGACGGTAAGGCGATCCTCAACTATGGCGCCACCGTCGGGCATCTCCCGGCGCGGATCAAGCTCTTCCACGACATCGACATCGGAAGCTGGGCGCTGGGAGACGATGCCGATCCCAACCGCATCAAGCTGATGCACGAGACCGACTATGAATACAAGGAAACGAGCCCGGAGGAGCTCGAACGTCTCGTCGCCCTGATGGAACAGGGCCTGGACGAGGGCGGTCTCGGTTTCGGTCTCGGCATTACCTACACTCCGGGAGCATCGCGTGAGGAGATCTTCCGGGTTTTCGAGGTCGCGAAAGAGCGAGGGGTTCCGATCTACGTGCATCTACGTGGAGAAAACTCGGGAGGGATTCTCGGAGCGTTCCAGGAGTGCATCGCCGACGCCGCCGCGACCGGGGCCTCTCTCCATATCGTCCATATGAACAGCAGCGCGGACGAGTTTGCCCGCACCACGCTGAAGATGATCCGGGGCGCCTCGCAGCATGGCATCGACGTCACCACCGAGGCCTACCCTTACACCGCGGGGTCCACCCGAATCGAATCGGCGCTCTTCGACGCGTGGGAGAATCGGAGCGACGCCGACTACGCCGAGCTCGAGTGGCCCTTGACCGGCGAGCGCCTCACCCGGGAGAGCTTCCAGCGCTTTCGCGAGGAAGGCGGTTGGGTCATCATCCACGGCCGGTCGGAAGAGACCAACGAATGGATCACGGCACAGCCTGACGTCATGGTCGCGAGCGACGGCATCCCTTTCTTCAATGGCCCGGCCCACCCTCGCGGGGCCGGGACCTTCTCGCGCGTCCTCGGCCGATACGTGCGGGAGAAGAAGGCCCTTTCGCTCATGGAAGGACTTCGCAAGATGACGCTTCTTCCCGCCGAACGTCTCTCGGGCGCCGCTCCCCAGATGAAGAAGAAGGGTCGCATCCAGGTCGGAGCGGACGCCGACGTCACCGTCTTCGACCCGGATACCATCATCGATCGCTCCACCTACGAGAAGGGGGACGTTCCCTCGGCGGGCGTCGTGCACGTCCTCGTGGGAGGGACGTTCGTCGTACGCGACTCCGAGAGCGTGGAAGGCGTCTTTCCCGGAAAGGCCATCCGTTCAGGGCTTCGTTAGAGCTCAGGATCGTTGGTATCGATAGTATTGATGGCCTCGATGGAGGCGATGGCGTCGTCCACGTTCGGACAGATTTGCAGGACGCGAGCGAGGCGGGTGAGCTCGAGTAGCTCGAGTAGCTCGACTACCCGGCTCTGAACGGCCGCGAGCCGCACGTCGCCGCCGACCCTCGCGAGGCGCTTGTGCAGGCGGACGAGCCCGGCGAGCCCGTTGCTGGAGATGAATCCGAGCTTGCTGCAATCCACGATCAAATTGCGGGCACCCGCTTGAATCAGCGTCTCCAGCTGTCCCGCGAGCTCTTCGGCGTTGGTCGAGTCGATGCCCCCATCCGCGGACCGGATGAGGACGTTGCCACGAACCTGGTGAAAGTAGAGCTCCATTTCAATTGGCCGAGCGCGGGGCCGGACTATGTCGCGTCGCCCATGGTGCCGCGCGATGGTTCGTGCTAGTTTGTGGGTCGGCGAATGGCCGAAAACCTCGAATCTCACCCCTCGCATTTCCAACGAACTGGCGCTCGCGCCCCGTGGGGTCGCCGCGGTCGTGCGGCTCCTTTCGGAAGGCTCCACCGTTCCTTTCATCGCCCGCTACCGCAAGGAAGCGACGGGTGGTCTCGACGAGGTCCAGATCCGGGCGATCGAAGAGCGACATGCGTATCTCGGCGATCTCGAGGCCCGGCGCAAGGCGGTGCTCGCCGAGATCGAAGGGCAAGGGCGGCTCACGCCGGAGCTCGCCCGCGCGATCGGCGCCTGCGGGACGAAATCAGAGCTCGAGGACCTCTACCTTCCGTTCAAGCCCCGACGCCGCACGCGCGCGACCATCGCTCGAGAACGGGGACTCGAGCCGCTGGCGGAGCTCGTGTGGGAACAGCCCGATTCGAGCCCGACGAGCTCGGCGGCCGCTTTCGTCGATCCGGAGAAGGACGTTCCCGACGTCGCGGCGGCCCTTTCCGGGGCTCGCGACATCTGCGCCGAAAGAGTCTCCGAGGACGCGGAAATCCGCAAGCGCCTTCGAGACGCCTTTCTCCGGGAAGGCATCGTCCGGGTGAGCAAAAAGAAGGACCACCGGGATGAAAAGACGAAATTCGACATGTACCAGAGCTACGAGGAGACCTTGCGGTCGATCCCATCTCACCGGTACCTCGCGATCCGGCGCGGGGAAGCCGAAGGTATCCTGAAGGTTTCCCTCGATTTGGATGCCACCCCCCATCGCACTTTCATCGAGGGCCGGGTTCCCGTTCGGAACCGGTCTCCATGGGCTGCCGAGGATCCGGCTCGCCATCGAGGACGCAATCGAGCGTCTGCTCTTTCCTTCCGTCGCGAGCGATGCCGCCGCCGAGCTCAAGATCGGCGCCGACCGCGCCGCGATCGAGATTTTCGCGAAGAATCTTCGAGAGCTCCTGCTCGCGGCGCCCTTCGGCTCGAAAGCGGTGCTCGGAATCGACCCGGGACAGCGAACCGGCTGCAAGTGCGCCGTGGTCGACGAGACGGGAAAGCTCCTGGACCACACCACGATCCACCTCGTTCAAGGCGAGGTCGCACTTCGAAGCGCCCGGGAAACCCTTAGCGCTCTGCTTCGTAGACATCGCTTCCGAGCCGTCGCCGTGGGAAACGGAACCCACGGCCGGGAAACGGAGGCCTTCGTGCGCGAGGTGCTCGGGTCCGAGGATGGTGAAATCGACCCGAAGCCCCTATGCGTGTCGGTGAATGAATCGGGCGCGAGCGTGTATTCCGCAAGCGATATCGCCCGCGAAGAATTCCCGGATCTCGACCTCACCGTGCGTGGTGCCGTCAGCATCGCAAGGCGGCTCCAGGACCCGCTGGCGGAGCTCGTCAAGATCGATCCCAAGAGCATAGGCGTGGGACAGTACCAGCACGACGTGTCCCAGCCGCTTCTCGCGAAGAAGCTCGATGAGGTCGTCGAAAGCTGCGTGAACGCCGTGGGAGTCGACGTCAACACCGCGAGCGCTCCTCTCCTCAGCCGGGTCGCGGGGATCGGTCCGTCGCTGGCGAAGAAAATCGTGCGCCACCGCGACGGGAAGGGTCCGTTCGAGACCCGGGGGGATCTCCTTGGTGTTTCGGGCCTCGGGCCGCGCGCCTTCGAGCAGGCGGCGGGGTTCCTGCGGATCCCTCAGGGACGAGAGCCTCTGGATGGAAGCGCCGTCCATCCCGAGCGGTATCCTCTCGTCGAGCGAATGGCGCGCGATCTCGGATGCCGGGTGAACGAGCTCATCGGCAACAACCTACTGCTTCAAAGCCTCGATCCGAAGACGTACGAGTCGGGCGACGTCGGCATGTTCACCTTGACCGACATTCTGCACGAGCTAAAGAAGCCGGGGCGCGACCCGCGCGCCTCGTTCGAGCCGCCGAAGTTTCGCGCCGACGTGCGGAGCCTCGAGGACCTTCAGGTCGGAATGGAGCTCGAAGGCGTGGTGACCAACGTCACCGCCTTCGGAGCGTTCGTGGACGTGGGCGTCCACCAGGACGGACTGGTGCACGTTTCACAGCTCGCCGACCGATACGTGAAAGATCCCTCGGACGTCGCCAGAGTGGGCGACAAGCTCCGCGTCCGCGTCCTCGAGGTCGACCTCGACCGGCGGCGCATCGCGTTGACGGCTCGAAAATCCGCGCCGCCCGGGGAGGAGCCCGGAGCGAAGAAAAACGAGAAGGCGAAAAAGCCGTCGGCGAGGGAAAAACCTCGGTTCAGCCACAATCCCTTCGAGTCCCACTTCAAAAAATGAGAACGGTCAACAGCGAGATACAATAGCGTTAGAAAAGAGGTAACGATGAAAACGGTAATCAACAAGACTCATCTCCCCGTGAAGGTTCCACTCCCGAGAGGCAAGGCACTCCATCTCGGTCCGAAGAAGACGGGGCAGATCCGCGACGAGGACGCGACCCATGTCGGGGTCCAGAAGCTCGTGGAAGCGGGTGAGATCGAAGTCGTGGACGGCGGCCAGCGCGAGGTCGGCGTTGCCGGTGGGACGACCGCGCCGCACGAGGCCACTCACGGGATGGCCGGACAGTCGAGTCTCCGCCAGAAGCGAGGAGACCGCTAGAAAGCGAGAGCGTATTTTCCCACGCTCCCGCTATTGCTGTCTCAACGCGATCACGGGGTAGAGCGCCACGCGGCGAGCGGGAAACTGGAAGCTATCGTTAGAGCGCCGAGGGAAGATACTCTCGTGCCAGCGTTTCGAACGTCCGCACCTGGTCTCGCTCCCACTCTTTGTCCCGTCCGATCTCGCGCGCGAGGAGAGACGCGACCCTTGGCGCGGCCTCGATGGCGGCGCGGGCGTCGAGGAGGAGCGAGCGGGTTCGTCTCGATAGAAAATCCTCGACCGTTCGCGCCATCTCCCGCCGCGCTGCCCAGATCGCCTCTCCCGCGAGAACGTCGAGGGCGGGATGGACCTTGTCCGCGTACTCATCCTCTTCCCCAATGACGTCCCCGACTGCTGGAGCGTCGGCACCGTAGCGTGCGAGCGATCCGAAGCGGGAAGCTTCGCGATGGTAGCCGTGGATCTCGAGGCTCGCCGTAACCGACGGCTTTTCCTCGAGCCCTGCGACGAGCGCCGCCTGGTCGACCGCGTCCTGCGCCATCTTGCGGTAGGTCGTCCACTTCCCACCGGCGATGGTGACGAGGCCGGAGCGGGACACGTGAACGGTGTGGTCGCGGGAGATGGCAGCCGTCTCTCCGTCGGGGCTCGCTCCCACGAGCGGGCGGATGCCGGCGAACGCCGAGAGGATGTCGTCATGCGTGGGGTCCTTTGTCAGGTAGCGGGCGGCGTGCTCGAGAAGAAAGTCGATCTCGTCGGCGCGGGGACGGGGCTCGAAGGTGACCTCCTCGAGCGGCGTGTCGGTCGTCCCCACTACGATGCGCTCGTGCCAGGGGATGGCGAAGAGCACGCGGCCGTCGTCGGTGTGGGGGACCATGATGGCGCTGTCGCCGGGGAGAAAGCTCCGATCCAGAACGATGTGGACCCCCTGGCTCGGGCGGATCATGGGATGGGCGGCGGGATCGTCGAGACGGCGGACGGCGTCGCTGAAGGGACCGGTCGCGTTCACGACGACCTTCGCTTCGAGCGGAAGCTCCCGGCCCGTCTCCTCGTCGCGGGCGACGAGGCCGCGAACGACGTCGTTCTCCTTGGACGAGACGAACGACCGGCGTGTAGTTGGCGAGGGTCGCCCCGAGGGACGCGGCGGTCTCGGCGAGGTGGATCGCGAGCCGGGCGTCGTCGAACTGGCCGTCGTGATAGATGACGCCGCCTCGGAGGCCGCGGGTCTCGATGGTGGGAAGCCGCTCGAGCGTTTCTTTGCGGGAGAGGTTTCTCGAAGGGCCGAAGCCGAGCTTTCCCGCGAGGGCGTCGTAGATGCGGAGGCCGACGCCGTAGAACGGAGCTTCCCACCAGTCGTAGTTGGGAACGACGAAGGGGAGCTCGTGGACGAGGTGAGGCGCGTTCTGGCGCAGCCGGCCCCGTTCCTTGAGGGCTTCCAGTACGAGGGAGACGTTTCCCTGCTGGAGGTAGCGCACGCCGCCGTGCACGAGCTTGGTGCTGCGGCTGGAGGTGCCGCGGGCGAAATCCCCCGCTTCCAGGAGCGCCGTCCGGTAGCCGCGCGAGGCGGCGTCGACGGCGCACCCGAGCCCGGTGGCGCCGCCGCCGATAATGATGATGTCCCAGCCCCGCGGCGTCGTCTCGAGCCGGTCGAGAATCGCGCTCCGTTCCAAGCCCCCTCCTCGAGGCCCGATTGTACGCCGTCAGAAATCAGGGACAGGCACCAATTTCTCTCCCGGACCGAATTCGAAAGCAATACCCGGAGTGTCTCGACGGGCGGCGGATGCCATACTGCCGGCGTGGCCGAGGACACGCGACAAAGGGCCCGAAGGAGGCTACGATGAGTACCGTAACCGTGAATCGAGCAGGTGAAGATTTCCCGACGGAGGCGGACCCCCGGTGGGCCTCTGTCGTCGCGCGGGATCGCAATGCCGACGGCACGTTCTTCTATTCGGTCGCGACGACGGGTGTCTATTGTCGGCCTTCGTGCGGCTCACGGAGGGCGAATCCCGAGAACGTGCGCTTCTATCCAACCCGCGAGGACGCCGAGCGAGCCGGTTTCCGGCCGTGCAAGCGGTGCAGGCCCGATGAGCCGCCTCTTCCGCAGCGGTACGCGGCGACGATAGCGCGAATCTGCCGGACCATCGAAGCGAGCGATTCGATGCCGAGCCTCGCCGTTCTCGCGAAGGAGGCGGGGCTCAGCGTCCATCACTTCCATCGTGTCTTCAGGTCCGTCACCGGCCTCACGCCGAGGCAGTATGGCGAGGCACATCGTGGTCGCAGGGTTCGCGATGAGCTCCGGAAGAGCCCGAGCGTGACCGCGGCGATTTACGACGCGGGCTTCAACTCGAGCGGGCGCTTTTACGAGGCCACCGACCAGATGCTCGGTATGACCCCGTCCAATTACCGCGCTGGCGGTGCCCACTCGGAGATTCGCTTCGCCGTCGGGGAATGCTCGCTCGGGTCGATCCTGGTGGCGAAGTCCGAACGAGGTATCTGCGCCATACTCCTGGGCGACGAGCCGGAGGAGCTCGTTCGCGACCTCCAGGACCGGTTCCCGCGTGCAACCCTGCTCGGCGGCGACGACGCGTTCGAGCGAATCGTCGCCAGGGTAGTCGGTTTCGTCGACGCGCCGGCTCTCGGTCTCGACCTTCCACTCGACGTCCGGGGCACGGCGTTTCAGCAGCGTGTCTGGCAGGCCCTCCAGGAAATTCCGCCGGGGTCGACTGCGAGCTACTCGGAGATCGCGGCGCGGCTCGGCGCCCCCCGGTCCGGTCGGGCGGTGGCACAGGCATGTGCAGCGAACGCGTTGGCGGTCGCGATTCCGTGCCACCGCGTCGTTCGACGTGACGGTGCGCTTTCGGGCTATCGGTGGGGCATCGAGAGGAAGCGAACGCTCCTGAAGAAAGAAGGAGCTCTGTAACGCGTCGTGGTCGTGTCGAACGCCGCCGAGCGGAAAGGCATTCGCGAGCGAGTGCAGACCATCGACTGGACGGAGGTCTCGGCTCGCCTCGACGAACGCGGCTGGGCGATTCTAGGGGGCATTCTCGGCACCGATGAGTGCGGGGCGCTGGTCCGGCTCTACGACGACGAGACTCTGTTCCGGAGCCGCATCGTCATGGCCCGTCACGGCTACGGCCGCGGGGAATACCAGTACTTCCGCTACCCGCTACCGAAGCTCGTCGAGGAGCTGCGCACCGAGCTCTATCCGCACCTCGCACCGATCGCCAATCGGTGGAACGAATCGATGCGAATCGAGGTGTGCTTTCCGGGAGAGCACGCCGAGTTCCTCGCGCGGTGCCACGAGGCGGGACAAGCGCGGGCGACGCCGCTGATACTCCAGTACGACACCGGCGACTTCAACGCCCTCCACCAGGACCTCTACGGCGAGCACGTCTTTCCGCTTCAGGTCGCATTTCTGCTCTCGCAGCCCGAGAAGGATTTCACCGGTGGGGAGTTCTTGCTCACCGAGCAACGCCCGCGGATGCAGTCGCGGGCGACGGTGATACCGCTCCGTCGCGGTGACGGCGTCGTCTTCGCCGTCCGCCATCGACCGGTACAGGGAACGCGAGGCATCTATCGGGTCACGATGCGACACGGCGTGAGCGAGATCCGATCCGGACGGCGGCATACACTCGGCGTGATCTTTCACGACGCGGAATGAACCTGGACTTGTTCCCCGGCGAGCGAGGCGAGCGGGCCCTCGCGGACGGCGCAAAGCTGCTTTCGGGTTTCGCGCTTCCCGTGGAAGGATCGCTCGTCGCCGCCCTCGACCGCGTCGTGGAGTCGGCGCCGTTCCGAAACATGGTCACCCCCGGAGGCCACGTCATGTCGGTCGCGATGACCAACTGTGGCGCGCTCGGATGGATCACCGATCGCACGGGTTACCGCTACGACACGCGCGACCCTCAGACCGGTCGCCCGTGGCCCGCGATGCCGGAGGCGTTCGCCGACCTCGCTGCCAGGGCCGCGACACGCGCGGGCTTCGCCGGGTTCGCGCCGGACGCCTGTCTGGTCAACCGGTACGCCCCCGGCACGAAGCTTTCGTTACACCAGGACAAGAATGAACGGGACTACGACGCTCCCATCGTATCCGTGTCTCTGGGCCTGCCCGCGATGTTTCTTTTCGGAGGAATGCATCGTGCGGACAGGCCGCGTCGGGTGGAGCTTCGACACGGCGACGTCGTGGTCTGGGGCGGTCCGGCCCGGCTTCGCTATCACGGCGTCCTGCCGCTCGAGGAAGGGATACACCCCTTGCTGGGTGACTGCCGGATCAACCTGACCTTCCGCAAAGCCGGCTGATTTTTCCTCCTCCTCCTCCTCCGGGAAAATCACCGTGGAGGTCAGCAGCCCTATAATGCGTCTCACGCCTACGAGGCGAACGACGAGATGGTTGACGCCAGGCAACGGAAGGAATGGCGTGAACCGGGAAGGGGATGATTCATGCGCCGAGAACGTCGCCGAGGCGTCTCGCTCGCTTCGACCGTCGTCCTGGGAGTGATGTCCATTGGAGCTTCCTCTGGCTCACCAACCGAGCAGGGTGCGAAGTCGCGGGACGCACAGGACGCGTTTCTGCAATGGCCTCTGCCGGCCGGGGCCGAACGCTACGCTTCGAATCGATGGGAGGCGCCTCCACGAGTACGTCGTCGAGCAGGCTGCCATCTCACTCCGGTACCGCGACGAGGTGAACCACCAGTTCTGGGGCCGGATCATCGGCACGTCTTCGGACGCGGAGAGTGCTACGTGGCTCGCGGGGAAGTTCCGAAGAATCGGTCTTGCCGACGTGCGTATCCAGCCGCTCGAATCTTCTGCCTCAGTGGATGCCGCAGTCGTGGAAGGTGTCGGTCACGGCGGGAGGCAAGACGCGCGAGCTCACCTCCGCCCAGCCGGCCTACCGTTCGGCGGGGACGCCGCCCGCGGGGCTGGATCTCGAGGCGGTATACGTGGGATTGGGAAGTGAGGCGGACTTCGCCGGGCGCGACGCGAAGGGGAAGGCCGTCTTCACGTACAGTATGCCCGGTCTGCGGGATGAAGGAGCTCTCAAGAGGGCCGACGCGAAAGGCGCCGCCGTCGTGTTCGACGTCGTGATGCTTCCCGGGAACCTCCGGTACCAGGCGTATCCCTCGGGGACTGCGGCGCCCGCTTTCTCACTGGGAAGCGAGGACGGGTACGCGGTTCGGGACATGCTCGCCGAGGCAGCGCCGCGCGTGCACGTGGCTCTCGACGTCCAGATGACGCCGGGCCTGAAGACGGCACTCGTGTGGGGAACGCTTCCAGGCAGAACCGACGAGACCATCTACGTCGTGGCGCACCGCGACGGTTGGTTCGAGGCGGCGGGAGACAACGCGGGCGGCGTCGCGTCGATGATCGGACTGGCCGAGCACTTCGCGAAGATTCCGCGGGCCGAACGCCGTCGAACCATCGTCTTCATCGGGTTGGACGGGCATCACAACACGGGAGAGGGCTCGGGAGTGGGCCGCCAGTGGCTGGTCGATCATCGGGACGAGCTCTTCGCCAAGACCGCGCTCGTCATCAACTGCGAGCATCCCTCCACGGTACAGACGACGCCGCGTCCCCGATACATGAGCGGAGAGCAGATCGTCTGGACGAACACCTACACCGGCCAGCAGTGGTACGCCGGGGGGCCCACGAGGCCCAAGCTCCAGGCAATCGCGGTGGCGGCGTTTCGAGAGTTCGGGGTGACGACGTACCTAGACCCGAACCCTCAGCCGCCCGCGGGCGACCTGGGGCGGCTCTATCGATTCGTTCCCGGAGTCGCGACGAGCGACTTCCTCCACTACTTCCACACGGACGAGGAAACGCCGGAGACGGTGCCGTGGACGGGGCTCGAGGCCTCGACGCGGGCCTACGCGAGGATCATCGACGCGGTGAACGAGCTCGATCTCGGCGAATTGCAGCGGCCGGCCGAGCGCTAAACCTGAAAAATTGGTGCCTGTCCCTAATTTTTTCCGCCCAGCGACAAGAACGCCGAATGTTGCTGCTCTCTTTCTACTGGCCGCGGCGCCCGCGTTCGCTCAGGCGCCCGATTGGGAGAATCCGGAGGTCTTCGAGAGGAACCGCGAGCCACCTCACGCGAGCTATATCCCCTACGACACCGAGGAGCACGCACTCGCGGGAAAGCGGGACGCGTCACCCTACTGCCTCTCGCTCGATGGGAGGTGGAGGTTTCACTGGGCTCCGAAGCCCTCCGCGCGGCCCGTCGACTTTTATCGGGAAGGCTATCGACGTCTCTGCCTGGGACGAGATTCCGGTCCCGAGCAACTGGGAGATTCTTGGATATGGAATTCCGATTTACGTCGACGCCGGGCTTCCGTTCGCGAGAGAATCCCGCCCCGCCCTTCGTCAATCACGAGGACGATCCGGTAGGCTCGTACCGCCGGACGTTCACCGTCCCCGAGCGCTTCTTCGAGGACGGAGAGGTGTTCCTGCACTTCGGCTCGGTGCGCTCGGCGATGTACGTCTGGGTCAACGGCCGGGAGGTCGGCTACAGCGAGGGGAGCAAGACGCCGGCGGAGTTCCGGGTTACCGACTACCTCCGCCGCGGTGAGAACACGCTCGCCGTCGAGGTCTACCGCTACAGCGACGGGAGCTACCTCGAGGACGTGGACATGTGGCGTCTTTCCGGAATCGAGCGCGACGTGTTCTTGTACCGGACGCCCCGCCGCCACATCCGGGATTTCTTCGTCCATGCCGGGCTCGACGATGCTTACGTCGACGGCAGGCTGAGAGTGGAAGTCGAGGTCACGGATCCGTCGATGCCCGTGGGGATGAAGCTTCTCAATCCACGGGGGAACGAGCTCTACCAGGGCTCGAACGAGGGAATCTTCGACGTCGACGTCCCCGCGGTACGCAAGTGGACGGCGGAGACGCCGCAGCTCTATACGCTTCTCCTCTCCGTCCCCGGTCAGGTCCTCGCGACGCGCATCGGATTTCGCCGGGTCGAGATCCGGAATGGTCTCCTCCTCGTGAACGGGGTTCCGATCACGCTCCGAGGCGTGAACCGTCACGAGCACGATCCCGACACCGGCCACGTCATCTCCGAAGCGTCCATGCGAAAGGACATCGAGCTCATGAAGGCGTTCAACATCAACGCCGTCCGGACGAGCCACTATCCCGATGATCCTCGCTGGTACGATCTCGCCGACGAGGTCGGTCTCTACCTCGTGGACGAGGCCCACCTCGAGTCGAACGGGGTCGGCTTCGATCCCGCGATCACCCTGGCCAATCGCCCCGAGTGGAGAGCGGCGCACCTCGATCGCAACCGCCGCATGGTCGAGCGCGACAAGAACCATCCCTCGGTGCTCATCTGGTCGCTGGGAAACGAAGCGGGCGACGGGTCCAACTTCGAAGCCGCCTATCGCTGGGTGAAGGACCGCGATCCCTCGCGCCCGGTCCAGTACGAGATGGCCGACCTCCGGCCCCACACCGACATCTTCGCGCCGATGTACGCTCGCATCCCGCTCCTCGAGGCCTACGCGGCGGAGAAACGCGACCGACCGCTGATCCTCTGCGAGTACGCGCACGCCATGGGCAACAGCGTTGGAAACCTGAAGGACTACTGGGACGTGATCGACCGTCACGAGCAGCTTCAGGGGGGCTTCATCTGGGACTGGGTCGATCAGGGGCTCCGGAAGACGAACGAGCGCGGCGAGAGCTTCTTCGCCTACGGCGGCGACTACGGGCCGCCGGGAACGCCGAGCGCGGGAAACTTCTGTATCAACGGCCTCGTGAATCCAGACCGCGAGCCACACCCCGCGCTCTGGGAGGTGAGAAAAGTCTATCAGCCGGTGCGGGTCGAGGCGCTCGACCTCGCGCACGGGCGCATCCGGGTGACGAACCGGTACGATTTCACCAATCTGGACGCGCTCGAGCTGGTGTGGTCGATTACCGCGGATGGGGAGAAGGTGACGGGAGAACAGCATCGGCGCGTTCCGCTCGCGCCTCACCAGTCGGCGGAATCTGGTGCTCGACTTTCCGTCGATCTCACCCTCTCCAGGCGTGGAGTATTTTCTCGACGCGAGCTTTCGTTCGCGCGAGTCGGGGCTCGAGGTCGCGTGGGAGCAGTTCCGCCTTCCCATCGAATCGCCCAAAGCGGCGGCGGACGTACGCCGGGTCACGAAGATGACGGCGGCGGAGAACGACGGGAGGCTTCGAGTCGAGGGAGATCGGTTTGCCTTCGGATTCGACTTGAAGACGGGAGTGCTCGACGCCATCACCTATGAAGGAGTGGAGCTCCTCGCACGCGGGCTCGAGCCCAACTTCTGGCGCGCACCCACCGACAACGACTACGGAAGCGACATGCCGAGACGCCTCGGGATATGGAGGACGGCCGCGCGGGATCGCGTGACCGATGACGTCGCCTGGTGGCAGAATTCGGATCGCGACGTGGAGGTGGATGTCCGTGCGAGTCTCCCCGCGGGCGAGTCGAAGCTCTTCCTGCACTATCACGTCTACGGAAGTGGAGACCTGGTCGTCGATTTTCGGCTCCTGCCCGGGACGATCGGCCTTCCCGACTTGCCGCGCGTGGGAACGACGCTCGTGCTCGGAGGCGCGTTCGACGAGATGACGTGGCTCGGCCGGGGGCCGCAGGAGACCTACTGGGACCGGAAGTCGGGTGCGCGGGTCGGGCTCTATCGGGGAAAGGTTATCGATCAGTATCACCCCTACATCCGCCCTCAAGAGAACGGAAACAAGACCGATGTGCGCTGGCTGTCTCTCGCGAACCGCGACGGCGTCGGTCTGCTCGCCGTCGGACTGCCGACGCTCGACGTCAGTGCTTATCCTTTCGCGAACGAGGACTTCGACGAAGGCCCGGAAAAGACTGGCCGGCATACGACCGACGTGAGGCCTCGCGACCAGGTGACGGTGAATCTCGACTATCGGCAGATGGGGGTCGGGGGCGATACGAGCTGGGGCGCCCGAACCCACCCGGAGTACACCCTTCCGGCGCGCGAGTACTCGTACCGGTTCCGTCTCCGTCCGTTCTCCCGCACCGACGGCGACCCCCGGAACGTGGCGAAAGAGAAGTTCTGAGTCATAATGTCGCGAGCTTATCGATGAGGAGTAATCCATGAAAAAGGGTCTTTTGGGGTGCGGTCTCGTGGTCGCGGTTCTGGCTGGAGGCGTCTTTCTCTGGGGGATGGGAGTCTACAACCATCTCGTCACGAGCGACGAGGGCGTCAAGACCGCGTGGTCCCAGGTCGAGAATACGTATCAGAGGCGAGCCAATCTGATACCCAATCTCGTGAAGACGGTGCAGGGAGCCGCGGATTTCGAGCGCGGTACTTGACCGACGTCATCGAAGCGCGCTCGAAGGCTACCCAGGTCCAGATCAACGCGAACGATCTGACCAACGCCGAGGCGCTCGGCCGCTATCAGCAGGCGCAGGACGCTCTCGGGAGCGCCCTGAGTCGCCTCATGGTGGTGGTGGAGCGTTATCCCGAGCTCAAAGCGAACCAGAATTTTCTTCAACTCCAGGACGAGCTCGCGGGAACGGAAAACCGGATTGCCGTCGAGCGCAAACGGTTCAACGAGACCGCTCAGGAGTACAACACCTACCGGCGCCGCTTTCCCGCGAGCCTGATCGCCGGCTCCTTCGGGTTCGGCGAAGTCGCCTACTTCAAGGCGGTGGAGGGAGCGGACCAGCCACCGAAGGTGGATTTCGACTTCAAGCAGCGGTAGACAACGAGCCGGGGTCTGGCGATGCACTTCCTCGCACTCGGGCTCGCCTTCTTTCTGCAGGCGAAGGCTCTCCCTTCGCTCACCGGAAGGGTGGTCGACGGCGCGGGGCTCCTCTCTCCCGCCGAGCGGGCGGATCTGACCCGAAGGCTCGAGGCGATCGAGGAGCAAACTTCGGTCCAGATCGTCATCGCCACCATCCCCGCGCTCGAAGACGAGCCCATCGAGGACTATTCCATCCGTCTCGCCGAGAAGTGGAAAGCTGGACAGAAAGGCCTCGACAACGGTGTCATCGTTCTCGTCGCTCGTGATGACCGAAAGGTGCGGATCGAAGTCGGCTATGGCCTCGAAGCGGTGATCCCGGACGGTCTCGCGGGGCGAATCATACGAGAGCGGATCGCGCCGTCCTTCCAGCAGGGGAAATATTACGAAGGGCTCCTTGCCGCCGTCGAAGGACTCGATCTCGCCGCCCGGAAGGAATATCCCGAAGCACCGGAGCAACCACGTTCGGAATATGCGCCGGAAATCAATCTCTGGCCCCTCCTCATGGTGTATTTCTTCATCGGTGTCGTGGGCAACGCGCTGGGAATCCTCGTCGGGCTTCTTGCGGGAGCCGTCGTCCTTCCCCTGCTCGGCGGAGGCCTTGCCCACGCTCTGGGATGGATGTCGGCCCCGCTCGGCGCGTTTTTCGGTGGCTTCGCCGTTCTCCTCGTCCGGGGCTTCGGGAGCAAGGGGTCCTGGACTTCGCCTGGATCGGGTGGGGGCGGATGGAGTGGGGGTTCCGGCTGGGGAGGCGGAAGCAGTGGTGGCGGATTCAGTGGCGGCGGATTCAGTGGCGGCGGCGGAAGCTTCGGGGGCGGTGGCGCGAGCGGGAGCTGGTGACCGAGTATGCAAGTCCCGCGGAAGCTTCAGAAGTACGTGAGCGAAGACACGCTCGACGCCATCGCTCGGGCGGTCCAGGATGCGGAGGAAACCACGTCTGCTCAGATCGTCGTCCACATCGTCAGGAACCTCCTCCCAATGGAGGATCTTCGCTCGCGGGCGCTTCGCGCGTTCTTCCAGCTCGGCGTCGATCAACGACGGGGCGAAACGGAGTTCTTCTGTTCGTGGTGATGAAGAAGCGTCGATTCGAGATTGTGACCGACGAGGGAGTCGAACGCGTCATCTCGCGGGATGTCTGGCCGGCGCTCGCATCCGAGCTCTCGAGAACCATCGTCCGGGAGGGCTTCGAAAAGGGGATTTGTCTCGGAGTCGCGCGGATCGGAGAGGTCCTGGCCCCGAAGTTCCCTCGTGAGAAGCGTGCCGTCGACGCTAACGAGCTTCCCGACCGCCCGAGCGTCGAGTAGGTTCTCTCAGTCGATGGCTGTGGCTCGCGTCCAGGTCGAGCTCGTAGACTCTCTTCAGGTCGGCGATGCGCGCGAGGTTTTCTTCCTTGAAGGCGCACTTCCCCTCGAACGCGTGGAGGACGATTCCTTCGAGAAATCTCCCAGGGTCAAGTCGTGGTACTCGGCGAGCGCTTTGAGGACCTTGAGGATGCGTTTTTCGATGCGCACACCCGTCTGGACGCGCTCGACGACGACTTCCTGTTCGTGGGGCCGAACCGCTTTCGACATGTTACTCCTGGTACGTTTGTACCAGTGTAACTCAAGGGACTGCTTTCGGCGCACCGATAGCGACAATCCGAAGAAAAGCTCGGGAAAAGCTCTCAGTTCCGGGTGTGTTTCTGGGCGTCGCGGGTGAAGGGCTCCAATCCTCGTCGTAGGGTACGCCGTCCGCTTGAGGCTCGTGATACAGGCCCGCGGACGCGTCCATCGCGTAGAATCCTTCGTCCTTTTCCCCATTTCGTCACTCATCGCTTTTGCTCTCATCCTCGTAGGACGGTTAGCATATCATGCAAAGTCCGCGCCAGCATTGTGGGCACCCACTCCACATAATGCAAGTCGTTCGCAGTAAGCGACATCCGTGCCCTTGCCTCGGCAGCGGTCCTGCGGACACAGGGGGTAAGAACTACACACGTGTGGAAAAAAAGTATGCACTTCTTTCTGTTTTCCGACTCGACCCTAAGACCTCTACTTCGATTTCACCCAGGCAAACACTTCGAGAGTGTAGCCCCCGGAATCTTTGAACGAGAACGCGCGGATGTTACCGTCTGCTTCCGTCTGCGGCGGGGCGCCGACATCGACTCCCTTGCCTTTCAAGTACGCGTACCAACTGTCCAACTCGTCGACGCCACGACCAGGCTGACCATGACGGGCTTCTCCGCGGACGGTCGGTGCGCCCCGCGGGTCGCGTTGACGAGGCCGATGGAAGATCCCGGGGAGACCTGGAAGATTGCACCCAATCGAGCGCGAACGTCTTCTCGAGCCCCAGTACGTCCCCATAGAAGCGAGCGGCGCCTTCGAGGTCGTCGTAGTAGAGAAACGTGGCCTGTCCTCCACCGGCGGGCGATTCTCGGCTCCCGCATTCGCGAGATCGCCATCAGGAGCAGCGGAAAGAAACGGATCATCAGAGCACCCTCCTCCGGGGGCATGGTAAGGTGGGCCGGTTCCAGGGAGCAAGGTCGATGACGTCTCGCGACGCCCGGGTACGAAATTCGATACGAGCTCGACGGTTGGGAAATCTTTTTCGCGGAGCTCGCAATCCAACGGGACACGAACGCCAATCTCGCCGAGCTCGAGGATCTCCGCCGCCGGACCGAGCGTCGAGTGCGTCAGGGCTCGAGTTCGATACTCTCGCGAGTCGTCCCCCGGTATCCGCGCTTCGAAAGCTCTTCAAGGCGGCGGGCTGCAATCCGTCGCGCTATCGTCCCGCCTCGGAAGCGCTCCTCCGCCGAATTCTCAAAGGCGAGGACATCCCGGCGATCCACCCGCTCGTCGACGTGAACAACTGCCTCTCGGCGACTCTCGCCGTCCCCTGCTGCGTGATGGCGGAGGGCAGCTTCGAGCCGCCGTTTCTCCTTCGCGCCGGCAGGGAGGGGGAGAGCTACGAATCGCTCAAAGGCCCGTTCCAGCTCGCCGGCAAGCCTCTGCTCCTCGACGCAATCGGGCCCTGCGACGCCCCCATCACGGGAAGCGAGCGCGTGAAAGTCCGCGATGAGACGACGCGGCGACGCTCGTCGTCTACCTTCCGCGTGCCGTGGTCACCTCCGCCGAGGCGGGAGAGGTGCTCGATTCGCTCCTCGAAGGCGGGCCCGTCGCTCGAGCCCGCGCGCGAGGGGAATCGTCGAATGAAGCCCACTAGGGAGTCGAATCGACTTCCTTCAAGAAGCAATCAA
>CAWFHP010000015.1:0-918921 GCA_963815675.1 uncultured Acidobacteriota bacterium
CTTGCGCTGGTCGGATTCGGGAGTAACGGCCTGTCGGAGGGCTACTTCACGATTCCGAGCGCAGCGTCGCCCGGCCAAGGCACTGTACACGCTGCGCATTCGTGAAATAGTGGTAGAGGACACGATCGACGGCTCACGACGTCTCAACCTAGACGAGTCGAGACGCGCTGTCGAGAGTTGCGTAGACCTGTAGAAGACGAGGAGGGTGACGCCCGAGATGACGCTTCCCGCGCACGAGTACCTGGATTGGAACGGAATCGAGTACGAGTCGAGAACCTTTCCCGAGACGACGGAGAAAGGCGCTTCCAACGTCGCTCGGGCGCTCGGGTTTCGCGACCACCAGATGGTAAAGACGCTGATTTTCCAGACCGGAAAGAAGGAAGTGGTCCTGGTCATGGTCGGGGGCGACCGCAGCGCCGTGCTCCATCTCGTCGAAGAAGGCCGTCGGGGACCGCGACGTGCGGATCGGCCCGGCCGGCACAGGTCGTAGAGGCCGGCGGACAGGATACGCGATGGGATGCGGTTGCCGCCATTCCACTGGCAGCCGGTCAGGGTTCCGCTGCGTTCCTGGACGAGGCGCTCTATGGACGAGAGCGAGCCGTTGCTGGGGCGCGGCGCGATCTGGGCAAGCGCGATCTCGATGGCACCCCGCGGGAGCCTCGTCCGGCTCTCGGGCGCCGATCGTAGTGCGAGCCTCGCGGACCGGGACCGGCCCGTCGTCCCGGAGGCAAGGCCGAATGGGCGGGTCATGAACGGCCAGATCTCCGCCTGCTTTGTGCGCCGCTCTGACCGTGGTGTGACGCTCGCGCCCGGGCCGGCGCCCGGGCGGGAGAAGCAGTGCGCGCGCGAAAGCCTGCTGCGTGTATCTACCTGTGCCCGGTGCGTCGCGATCAGCCAGGCCACGGGGCCCGGGCGGTGCCCCGTCTGCCGATCGGGAGCTGGTGCTCCAGGAGTGCTCGGCTCCGAGCTTCTCCTGTCCCAGTGCGTCCGCAGATCTCGACGAAGGACGCAGCTGAGGGTCGGTGCCCGAATTTGCAAGATGACCCTGGTGCCGACGACGCGCGAGCTGCAGTCGAGGTACTGTGCCCGAGCCGCCCCGACGTCGTCTCCGAGCGCCGCGGGCGTCCTGCCCCGACGGAACGGCGATGGCACTCGCGGAGCGTCCCCATGGCGCACGGCGACCACAATCCGAAGCACGGCGGCATCCTCTTCATGGCGCCGAACGGGTCCAACCACCTCGAGGGGCCGCTGGGAGAGGATCGGAACCTTCCGGCTCTACCTCTGCAGCAGTTCTTCACCCGGCCCATCGACGCCACGCGGCTTCGCCGGGACGAGTCGACGACCTTCAGCCGTCTGACGCCGCCAGGAGATGACTGCGCGAGCTTCCTCTCCGCCGTCAGCGCCGCGGCCGCGGGAGCTCCGGCAGAGCCAACGCGGAGCTCGTCGGTCGAGCTGCGCTTTCCCGGTAGACGACAGGGACACTCGGCGGTTCGACTTTTCGTTCCTTCGCGGCGAGCGGCGGTCGGCGTCCGCGGGTGCGTCCGCCGCCGGTCGACTGCCGCTGTTCCCGACTTTCCGAGTTCCCGGATACTCGCGGACGCGATCTACGTACCGGAGATCCTGCGCCGTAACGACCGCCTGCAGGAGCCGATGCGGAGAGGAAGCTGGCCGGACCTCAGACAGTCCGCGCGCTCGAGGCCGAAGGACCTCGTCCTCGCTCTTTGCAGGGGGCGGACGCAGAGGCGCGCGGGTGGCGATTCCCGCGAAGAAGCTCGTGCGCGGCCGGCGTTGGTTCCTCGATACGCTACGGCGGACCTGGGAGACCGATCTCGAGGCCGGAATCGGCGTGATCGGCTCTTCGACGAGGCCGATCCGCCAGCTGGAGAGGCCCGCTCATGAACATCCGCAGGTCCGCCTGCACGGGCGGCGCTCTGCTCGTAGGTGCTCGGACTACGTCCTTGGCGTCGGCATGTCCATCGCCCCGCCTCGAGGATCAGGGCGCGCGCTCGCGGATAACCCTCCAACGCCGACCCCCACGAGGATCGTCCTGCTCTGTTCGTGGCGCAGCTGCGGGGGATGCCACCGCCGAGGCGGCCCGGCGCCGATGTCGCTTCTCGAGTACCAGGAGGCCGATGCCCTTGGGCGCAACGCCATGAGAGCTCCAGGTGCTGGAGGTGCGCATGCCGCTGGCGTTTCTTCCCGACGATGAAAGCGGTCCTTTCCTCCTTCATCGGCGCAGCCTCACCGCGGAAGAGATTGACGTCATCGTGGACTGGAGCGCGGGGGGGACTCCGGAAGGGGGAGCCAAAGGCTCACCGACCGCAGACGATCCGCCGTCTTCCAAACCATCGTGGTCGGGAGGAAAACCCGATTCCGTGCTCCAGCCGGACGAGGCCGTCGTTCTCGGCGAGGACGAGCCCGAGAAAACCGCCTGCGTCGTTCTGCCGACGGGCCTGGACGGGCCGCGGAAGCTTTCCCGATTCGAGGTCGCCCCTGGCAACGCCTCGATTCTCCGCCACGCGACGCTGTTCGTCGGAGATTCCTGCGCTCGGGGAGAGCCCATTCTCTCCTGGCTTCCCGACCGCAAGACCGTGTCGTTTCCCGACGGGCTGGGACGGGAGCTGCCGGCAGTCGGCGACCGTGTCTCTCGAGCTCCGCTACAAGAAAGGCTGGGGCCAGGAAGGCAAGCGTATCGGCGACAGGAGCGCCTTGGGTTCTCTGGTTCTCGCCCGCCGCGGCTCGCGTGACCTCCACCCGCATCGAGCGTGAAACGACCCTCCCGTAGCGGCGACGAGGCTGGTCGGGCTCTACCCTGACGTCTGCTGCGACCACAGGACTGGGACTTGGGCGATTCGGAGCCTCTTCGCGTCGAAGCGGTGCTTCCGGCGGGAAGTCCCGAATGCTGCTCTTAGTCCCGAGCCCCGACCCCGCCGGGCTCGAAAAGCGTATTCCTTTCCAGACCCGCCCTTGCTCCCACAGGGGTCGGAGCTCCGCATTTCCCGCCCCTCGTGTGGGTGACTTCGCTCCGCTCTGCTTCGCCCGCGGGAAAACGACGGGGAGGAAAGAGAACTGACGCTCGCGCCGGAGGTCGACCCGGCTCGACCCGGGACGCCGAGGGTCATCCTCGCGCTGATGGAGCAATTCTACCGAGGGGGAGAGCTATCCCTTCCGTATTGCTCCCGCGCCCGGAACGCCCTCTATCCCTCTCCTCGAAAGACTCCGGCCAAGGGGCGCGCGTTCGTCCTCCTCGGCGAGGGAGGAGTCGCCGTGGGATACGCGGTGCTCACCTCGGCTGGAGCCTCGAGTATCTCGGCCGGGATGCGTTCGTGGACGAGCTCTTCGTCATCCCTTCGCATCGTGGCCGAGGGCTCGCTGCTCGCGCCCTCGACGCGCTGGAGCAGGCTTGCCGCGGAATCGACGTTCGCGCGCTCCACCTCGAAGTCGAGCGAGACGATCGCAGGCGCGCGGGCTCTACGAGAAAGAGGGTTTCGGGACAACGAACGGCTGCTCCTGACCAAGAGATTTTCCGTATGATTCGAATGGTCCCGGAATACGTGAGGTAGAAGCCAGCCTGAACGGGGCCCGGTCGACACTCGTAAGGCGCGCAGCGTGTTCCGGGAATTGGAAGCCCCAGCCCTTCGTCGCGACCTTCGCGCGCTCGGCCGCGACCTGGTCGCGGGCGCGCCCAACACGTCTCGCATCGCCTGCCAGCGGCTCGAAGATAGAGGCCGCATTCGCTCAAATCACGAGTCGATTTGCCTCTATGTCAGATTCGACATATACTATTCTGAGTGAGCCCGAAGGACAAGCCTCTGGTGTGGCTCCAAGGGGAGATTGAAACCCCTCCTTTTTCCAAGGCGGCAAGGATTGAAGCAGGCTACCTGCTTCGTGAACTGCAAAGAGGGACGGTGTTGTCGTTGCCACAATCGAGACCGATGCCTGAGATAGGTTCGAGGTGCCACGAGCTGCGGATCGTGGACCGGAGAAATATATGGCGGATCATCTATCCGCACGGACCGTGACGCCATCGTGATCGCGGATGTATTTGCCAAGAAGACGACCAAGACCCCGAGAACGGTAATGGACACCTGCCAACGGCGGCTGCGGGAGTATGACAATGCGTAAAACAAAGCAGGGACGACTCGAGAAAGCCGGATGGAAGGTAGGTAGCGCCCGGGAATTTCTTCAGCTCTCGGACGACGAGGTCGCATATGTGGAGCTGCGGCTTCGTTTGGCCCATGCGTTGAGGAAGGGACGAAAGAGCCGACGACTGAGCCAAAGCGAGCTGGCAAGACGTATCAAGTCCAGTCAGTCACGAGTGGCAAAGATGGAAGGCGGCGACCCATCCGTATCGCTCGATCTCCTCATCCGGTCGCTACTCGCACTCGGAATGTCCAACCGCGACCTTGCCCGGGCGATCACCGTGCCCTCACTCGAGAAGGCAAGCTAACTCAATAGTGATGTTTAAAGAACGGCCTCGACCACTTCAAGCCGTCATGCCGCTGCCCGTCTAGTTTTGCGCTACTCTGACCCTGCTTTCACCGCGCGCTCACGGGCGATCTCAGCGATGACGCGAAGGGCCTTATTCACCGACTCCGAATCCGGGAACATCTCGGCGACATCCGGATCCAACACAACGATATTCGAGCCCTCGGCGTAGCGAGCGCCCTACTTTCCACGGACACCGTTGCTGAAATCGTACTCGTCTTCCATATCAAAATCGTCAGCTGGTTGCGCCTTGCTCATACTCTCGAATCTCTTTCCACGTGGCGTGGCGCGCGTTGATGTCTGCTTGACCGATTAGCTATTCTCCCGGCGAGTACCGTGGAACACGCTACGGCAAGTCAAGAACCACGGACACGGTGAGCACCATTTGCTCCGTCCCGGATTCCAATGTCGTTCTGGCGACGTACGCCTAGGACCGGCAGTAGGCCGAGCGTGAACGTGCTGACCTGCGAGCACCTGAAGCGCCGGGCTCGGCCAGTTCCGTCTTCAAGGCATGCTCCGAGTCTAAGCCATCGTACCAGGAGAGCGGCCAGTGTACGATCGGCAGCGATGACAACCTGGGACGTCGCCGTGGTCGGCGCGGGCTGCTTCGGGGCCTGGACCGCCTTGAGCCTTTGCCGCGAAGGGCTGAGCGTGGTCCTCGTCGACCGGTACGGACCCGCGAACTCCCGGGCGAGCTCAGCTGGCGAGTCGCGTATCATCCGCATGGGGTACGGCCCGGACGAGTTGTACACCCGGATGTCGCAGCGCTCGCTCGCGGCGTGGCAGCGCCTCGCCGAGAAAACCCGTGAGCCGCTATTTCACGAGACCGGCGTTTTGTGGCTCGGGCGGGCGGGCGATCGTTACACGCTCGATACGCTCGGCGTGCTCGCGCGCGCGGGCGTGACGCACGAGCGGCTTGACGCGGAGGAGATGCAAGCCCGCTACCCGCAGTTTTCGCTCGCCGACGATATGTGGGGCATCTTCGAGCCGGGAAGCGGCGCGTTGATGGCGCGCCGGGCCGTGCAGGCGGTGGTGCGCGAGGCGGTTGAGGCTGGGGTGGAGTACCGCACCGCGGAAATCGCGCCGCCTGTCTCACGCGGCCGTGTGCGCGCGCTCCGTGCGAGCGACAGCGAGGAGATTCGGGCCGGCACATTCGTATTCGCGTGCGGCGCCTGGTTGCGGAAGGTGTTCCCCGAGCTTCTTGGCAAGAGGATCTTTCCCACACGGCAGGAGGAGCTCTTTTTCGGTCCGCCTTCGGGCCACGGTCGGTTCGCCTCGGGACGGATGCCGACGTGGATCGATTTCGGAGCGGAAATGTACGGCATGCCCGACCTCGAGGCGCATGGTGTAAAGATCTGCACCGATCGTGACGGTGAACCGATCGACCCCGACAGCGCCGAGCGACTCGTCTCCGCGGCGAGCGTCGAGCGCGTGCGCGCGTTCATCGTGCGGCGCTTCCCGGTACTCGCCACGGCACCTCTGGTGGATGCGCGCGTCTGTCAGTACGAGAACACGTCAAATAGCGACTTCCTGATCGACCGCCATCCGGACCACGACAACGTTTGGATCGTCGGCGGAGGATCAGGTCACGGCTTCAAGCACGGCCCCGCGGTGGGAGAGTACGTCGTCGCGCAGCTGCTGGGCAGCGGGATGCCGGAACCGCGGTTCGGGATCGCAACCAAGGGGATAGTGAAGAAGCGAGCAGTATTCTAAAGGGAGAGGGAGACTGACAAGAGATTCTAGTCTAGCCGCCCGACAGTTGGACATTGGAGTGCCACGTGGCGGATGGTGTTCAGTCGAAGTGTTGCCGCCCGCCAGCGGTGGAATCAAGGCAGAGAAGGAAGTATTGGGAAGGGCACGAGTCGCAAGTGGGACTGAGGTCGGGTGTCGTTGATACTCTTGCAGAGCAGCGCTGAGCTACGAGTGTGTCCCGCCATTGGTGAGCCATGCACACCTTCCGGATTGCACTCGCTGGTTTACTATGAATGCGACAGCAGCCAGACCCCCGCCAACGATGCCGCCCTTGAAGTAGGCGCTCATGACGAGAACGCGGCCTACCAGCCCCAGGGCCAGGCCCAGAACCGCACCGACTACGATCATGAGAGCGATGAGGCGTGTCACATTGACCTTCGGTCGAGCCGCCGGTGTTCTCCCCCTGTGCCACGAAACTAACTAATTGATGGTGAGCGTCACGTCACGACGAGTTCCTCGAAAGACGTTCCGACTTAGTGCTGGTCGTCCTCAAGAGGAATAAACCGAATAGCTAAGCAGCGGGCGGCGACTGCGATCGAAGAATACGCCCGTTTGTTGCCGAAAAGACGGTGGCGCCGACCGTCCGTTTCAGCGTGTGCTGAGCGGGTGGATGGTTGCAGCGGCTAGGAACAGGCATCTATATTGCCGAAGTGATCGAGCTGTCGTGTCCATCCCTCACGATCGCCGCTCCGGATCTTCGCCCACCACGTCGTTTCTGGTCGCTCCGTAATCTGAATTGCGCAATCGGCGGGTTCGTCCGCGTCGTTGGTACACTGACTTTCTGTGTCCGGTAGTTGGTCATCATCAATCCGACCACGAACCCAGAACCGCCAGTAACCCGCTCCCACGTAGTGGAGGATAAAGACTTGGTCCCCTGGTTTCACCTCCACCGGGTCTGAACCACTGCCAACGGTTATCGTTCGGCGGACCACGGCGCGGCCAAGCTTCGTCGTAACGACCACGCCGGTAACTCCTTCTACCTTCTCCCGGGGGCGCAGACGAAACGCGACAGGGGCGTCGTCCTTTCGGTCCCTGAGACCCTCCTGACGTCACGATTCGCTCCTCGCAACTCGGCGCGATCGTTTCTGCTGCGATCAGCGGCGACGCAAACACCAAGCAAGCGGCAGTCGCGGCCCCGGTTCTCTTCATGGTCGTTGCTCCAGTGGCCCAACGATGGAAAAGAATGAATCCAGGATGCCGGGCTCTCGACCCAGCGTTCGTGTAACCGAAAAGCTAAGCGGCGGCCGGCTGCTGTGAGTAAAGTATACGCCCGTTTGCTGCTAAAACAGGGTCCCGCCGACCGTCTGCTTCAGCGGCTGTTGGATGGCTTGATTCATCTCCGGATGGGCATGCTTGGGCCTGCGACGGTCCTTGCGTGCCGAGCCAGATACTGACGCGCCCACTCCGCGTTGCGTTCCACGTCGTGAGAAGCCACTACGGATGTAGGGTCCGGTGGAGAGTTCACGGCTCCATGTCGGTGGAGCAAGCGCCCGAGCCAGTGGACAATCAGGTAGACAGTGTCGAACAGCTTGAGGAGGACGGAGTTGTGCTCCATGTCGAGCGCGGCATGGAGAAGGCGTTCCGCGTACCCCTTTGCGTCGTCGTAAAGATCGAGTTTGACAGCGATGCAAGCGGCGTATCGCAGAGCCAGATAGTGATCTGGCTCAACTGCGAGCGCTCTTCGTACGGTTTCTAGCGCTTCGTGGAACCGGCCTTCGTGTTTGAGCCTGGAATACGACGACGACCATCGCATTGAAATCAGTCGGTTCGTGGTCGAGGATGACAGTGTGATGCGCGAGCGAGTGCTCTTTACGGCCGCGAACGTGGTGCCAGAGCGCGGCCATCCTGTGCGCGAGTAGTCGGCTCACGTGCGCTCCCGGTCGGGGTCCATCGAACGTTGAATTGAGCGGCGGGGCGGGCCGGCTGGCCACGAAGTTGGTGAACCAATCCGCGACACTCGTGCCTTCACGGAATTTCTGCGCCGGCCGGTCGAATTCCTAGTTAGACCAATCTCTCTCACGGAAGCTTGCGAAAAGCATCCACCGTCATTCCCGCATCCCGCACGATGCCGCCCATTGTGAACGCGTTCACGGGATTGCCTCTCGGGATTGTCAAGATGCGTTGCCCATCCGACATGACGATGTGTCGTCCTTCTCGAACGACTCGGAAACCGGCTTTCTCAAGGGCTCGCACTGCACGGCCATGCGAGATCCCGGAGATCTTCGGCACCTAGACCGTGACCTCAACCTCACGGACGTCCGTTCCCGCTGTCTGCTCGGCGACAACCTCAAGATACTCGCGTATAGCATCTCGGATGTTGGCCAGGGCGTCTGCTTCGGTCTCTCCCTGAGACCAGCACCCAGGAAGACCCGGAACGGAAACGCTGATTCCCTCATCCGACTGCTGTAACACCACTTTGTATTTCATCGGCTCTCACCCCAAACTCGATTCTAGCTTCCTGGCTACGATTCGGTCTAAACCGAAAAGCTAAGCAGCGGGCGGCTGCCGCGGTCGAAGCATACACCTGTTGCTGCTGAGAAGACGGTCGTGCCGACCGTCTGCTTCAGCGATAGGTTAGGTAGGCATCTCGAGGTTGCCTTCAACAAGATCGCTCCAGAAGCGGATCTTCCGGAGCTCAGCGAAGTCCAGCAAGCCCGTGCGCCGGCCGAACTCATGGGCGAAATAGTCGCGGAGTTCGCGCCCGTAGTAGATCACGTCGGTTTGGTAGACCGAAAGCACGGGGTTGCCGGCCACTGAAGGTTCCGCAGGCAAGTACCGGTGGCTGTAAATAGGGACCAAGAGCGATACAGTCGCGACCTCATGGGCTGCGACGGCAAGGGCCTCCGTGAGGGCGTTCGGCCGCGGCCCCCAGCTGTGGCACCAGAAGTCGCCGTGCTCGATGTCGAACTGGATGCCGCGAAGCGGCCAGCGCATCATCGCGTCGAGTTTGTGCGATCCGAGCTCTCGCCAATTTGGGAAATTCCCTAGGGGTAGGGCGAGCGAAAGGAATGACCGGAGGTCCGGAGGAAATTGAAACTTGTAAAGTGCCTCCGCATTCGCCAGCTCCGTCGGTGAAAGGCCAGGAGACAGCTCGACGCCCGTCTGGCGAAGAAGCTTGAGTTCGTTCTGCCAGTCCAACACGTCTTGGCTCTACCTAACTCTTAAGTGAACGCAAAAAGTATAGGGTATTCCGCATGAAGGAGCCAGATACTCGATATGCGAGTCGAGAGGACGGAGCAACCGACGACGACGGAAGAACTTGTGGGATGGGCGGAACAGTAGGGGACCGATACGCAGCAGGAGCCCGCGGAAATTCGGATATCAGGGTAGAAGGACGAGATTCGGTCGAGCGAAAGATCGTCCGCTGGGCTTCGGCCCTCTACGTCCCGTCGTGATTTTCGCTTGTACTTCCTACTCCTCCGACCCCGCCTTCTCGCGATCCACGAGGCGTTTTTTCACGATCTCGTCGAGAAGAAAGATGTCGGTGAGGAGCGTCCGCAGGTGCATCGACGCGTTCAGGTTGTCGACGAGCTGGGAGCTGATGGAGGGTTGGGACAACGTCAGACGAATCCCGGTCCGCGCGTTCGCCGCGTCCCGCTCGAGAAGGTCGACGAAGGCGTCGAAGGTCTCTTTCGGTCCGAACTTTTCGCTCTCGATGACCCGGCGGAACAAGTCGGCGAGACCGGCCGCGGCTTCGTCGCTCTTCGCGAGGCGAAGACGGAGCTCTTCGCCCGTTTTCGAGCCCTCGTCGCCTTCGAGCCCCTGGGCGGCGTAGGCGAGCATGAGCTCGTAGCTCTCCTCGATGGTGTCGATGCGCTGTTTCAGCTCTTCCAGGGACATGTCTATCGCGTGGTAGGGGTGGAGAAAAGAGGGAAGCCCCTCTCCACCCCCGATCGGAGAGGAGAGTGGAGAGGGGCGAAGAAATTACGACTCCTTGACCCGCTCGGGGACCACCCATCGTTCGGGATCGTGATGGGTGGCGTAGTCCTTCCCCGAGATCCAGCCCACGATCATCGAGACACGTCATGAAGCGCTTCTCGGGGAGAATGGCGAAGTAGACGTGGGCGATGATCAATGCCCACCAGGCCCACCGCCGATAGACCCGTGGAGGACGTAGACGAATCCCCACGTCGAGTCGGCGAGGATGTACGGGTTTCGCGTGAAGAAGGGGTTGTCCACCCGGACCAGCATCAGGATTCCCGTGAAGATGACGCCGAACGACGCGAGAGACACCAGGTGGTGAAACAGCCGCTGGTCGACGGGATACTTTCCCGGCTTCGGCGGTGGCGCGCCCTTTCCCAGGACGTTGTCGATCTCCTGTCGGAACTCCCTCCAGTCGGCGGCGCTGATCCAGATGTCCCGGAGGCGCAGCCAGAACGAGGCGTGCACGATGTGGAAGAGCACCGTCCCGATGAGCACCAGCCCCGCGATCCAGTGGATCTCGACCCAATTGAAGTGGATCCCGAGGACGGGAAAAAAGCCCGTGACCAGGAGCACGAAAACCGCGCCCGCCATCGCCCAGTGGAAGAGACGTGAGGCCAGAGAGTGACGAGCCACCCGTCTCGGGAACTCCCGTGGGGGCGGGCGCGGTCTCTTTGACGGGACGGTTCTTCGCCCGGTAGGCGAGGTGCCCGACGACGAAGAGCACCCCTACGGCGAGCGCGAGCCAGAACAGATCCCAGGAGATGTGGACGAGGATCCTCTGTCCCCAGGGATTTTCCGCCCATTGAAAAAAGCTCATTCTAGGCCTCCGCTCGAATGGCACGACGTACGAGATTGCGCATGAGCGGAATCTTGTAGGCGTTGTGGTGAAGGGGACGAGCGCCGAGGACCGCGAGCTCGCCCGCCGCCTCCGCCACCTCGTCCGTCGCCTGCTGGCCTTTGAGCTGCCGCTCGACGTCGGTGAGCCGGTAAGGCCTCGGTCCCACCGCGTTCACGACGATGCGGATGTCCTCGATGGTGGTCCCCGAGAGCTTCATCGCCGCCGCGACGTTCACCAGCGGGAAGTCCCACGCCTGGCGGTCCCGGACCTTCTCGAAGTGGAACTTGCGCTCCCGCCAAGGTGCCGGGAATCCGGATCGCGGTGAGGAGGTCGCCGGGCTCGAGGATGGTCATTCTCCGGATGTCGGTCGACGGGGTGATGAAGAAATCCTCGGCATTCACCTCCCGCTCGCCGCTCTGGCTCCGCAGGACGAACTTGGCGTCGAGGGCGATGAGCGCCGGTGCGGTATCCGACGGATTCACCGCGACGCAGCGATTCGCCTCGAAGATGGCGTGCTCCCGATTCACCGAAGTGGGCGTGTCGGCATAGCAGATGTTGCCTCCCGCGCGGTAGCAGGGCCACCCGCCGCGGTAGTACCAGCAGCGCGTGTCCTGGGAGACGTTCCCGCCGACGGTCGCCTGGTTTCGGATTTGAGGCGTCGCCACCGCCGCCGCCGCATCGCTCAGAAGGGCGAACTTGGAGCGCACGTCGGAGCTCTCGGCGATCTCGGTGAGCGTGGTCATGGCTCCGATCTCGAGGCCATCCCCCGCCGCCTTGATCCCTTTGAGCTCGGCGATGCCGCCGAGGTCGATGACGGCGTCGGGCCGCTTGATGCGGTCCTTGAACCAGTCGATGCTGTCGAGACCTCCCGCGAACGTCCAGGAGGTCTTGCCATAGCGGCGCTTGAGCGCGAGCGCGTCCTCGATGCTCAGAGGCTGGAAGAGCTCGAAGACTGGAATCGTGTCGTGAATGACGGCCATGATCTCCCCTCCTTACACGTTCGCCGCGAGCACGGTATAGGGCTGCGGCAGATTCTCGAGCTGGTTCAAGATGAGGTCGGTCATCATCGGCGATCGCTTGAGCTCGAGCTCCCCGATGGCGTCCTGTACGGCACATAGAACGGCGGCAACGCCCGCCCCGAACGGAGCCTCGCCGATACCCTTGGACCCTACGGGGGTCTGGGGGTCGGGAAGGCCGACGCTATCGGAGGTCATGATGAGTGGAACGTCGAGGATCGTCGGCGGTTTCGCGTTATACAACCGCACTGTCTCGGGGACGCCCCACTGCGGGTCGTAGATCCACTTCTGGCTCTTGGCGATCCCGAAGCCCTGGATTCCGCCGCCGTGAACCTGGGCGGCGAGGCCTCTCGGATTCGCCACGATGCCGGCGTCGGAAACGACGTGGTACTCGACGATGTCGAAGTGTCCGGTCTCGCGGTCGACCACCACCTTGGCGAAGCCGACGACGAACGACCAGAGGTCTCCTTCGCCGCCGTAGTTGTCCTTGGCGACGCCCATCGCCCCTTGACCGGCGAGCTGGGCGGCGGACGCTTTGGTGACGGCGTTGATGTCCTCCGGCAACTCGTGGCCGTCGAACTTGCCGCCGAGCTCGATCGCGCGCTGGGCCGCCTTCGCGAAGCTCATTCCCGTGCCCGGGCTCGCCTTGCGGAAGACGCGCTCGTCCGCGACCTCGTACGCGTCGGGAGAGCCTCCGAGATCGTGAGCGGCGATCTCCTGGAGCTTTCGCTTCAGGTCCGTGCGCCGTCGCGTGGTTCGCTCGGGTGTGGGCATGAGTGGTCTGGCTTCCGGCCTGCACGCTCGAGTACGGAACGCCCTTCGACGTGTCACCCCAGATCGACGACGGTGTTCTCCCAGGAGACCCCGAGGATGTCGGAAGCGACCCGCGCGGTGCCGAAGACCGAATGCGTCCCGAGGTTTCCGATTCCGTGGTGGACGTAGAGCTTTCCGTCGGGCTTCACGACCATGAGCCCGTCGAAGCCGCGGCTTCCGGCGACATAGCCCGAGAGCGCGACGCCGACGCCCGTCACTTTCGTGCCGTCGACCTTCCCGCTCTGTTGCTTCCACTCGTCCCACTTGACGAGCTCGGCGCCCTTGTCGAACGCTTCCCGGACGTAGGCCGAAGTGACGGCATGCTGGTTCGAGCCGTATTTCGTGTCCTTGTCGGGAGCGTTGATCTTCCGGATGGCGATCCGGTCGAGGTTCAGCTCCTTCGCCGCCTTGTCGATCAAAGGCTCGAGCATCGCCGTGATCTGGACGCCGCCGGGCGCGCGCTGCGCCGCGCGTGTCGGGGTGTTGGTGATGACGGTGATGCCGCGGAACCGCATGTTCGCCGGCGTGTAGTAGAGCGACGTGAGGCTGCCCGCGGTGTTGTAGTCGCCCTGTCGTCCGTAAGCCCCGTTGTCCTGGATGAGGTAGAGGTCGATGGCGGTGATCCGCCCGTCCTTCTTGAACCCCATCTTGACCCGCCCGAGGAAGCCAGGCCGCGCCCGGCCGATGGCGTTCTCTTCCTCGCGGCTCACCCGTTGCATCACCGGGAGATTCGTCTTCTTGGAGAGGAGCGCGGAGATGGCCATGTTGATGGTTCCGCCGATCTTGCTCCCGAAGCCGCCGCCGCAGTACTCCGCAATCAGCGACGACTTGAGAGGGATCGATTCCGACCATCTTGGCCACGACGGGAGCGGTGCGCTGCGTCGACTGGGTCGAAGGATGGATGTAGAGCTTGCCGTTCTGCCAGTACGCCATGCAGCTCCGGGGCTCGAGCGGGTGATGCGTCTGCGATTGATGATAAATGGTCTCGTCGAAGGTGTAGTCCGCGTCCGCGAGCGCCTTGTCGATGTCGTCGCCGATCGTCCACTCGGTGTCGGGCGTGCCCATGGGAAGCTTGTCCTCGGCTTCTTCCGCGAAATCCTCGGCGGTCCACTTGATCTCCTGGATCTCGTTCCGATCCTTGAAGGTGTTTCCAGCGTCTCGGGCATTGGGACCGCCCGGCCGCAGGCTCTCGAGAGGATCGATGACGAACGGAAGGGGCTCGAGATCGATCTTGATCTTCTCGATGGCGAGGGCCGCCGTGTGCTCGTCGACCGCCGCGACCGCGAGGATGGGCTCGCCCTGGTACATCGGCTCGTTGGTGAGGGCTCTTTCGTCGAACGGGCTGTCGGCCGGAGGAAGATCATCGGCGGTGAGGATGGCCTTCACGCCTTCCATCGCGAGCGCCGCGCTGGTGTCGAGGCTTCGTACCCGCGCGTGGGGCATGGGACTCAGCAGGAGCTTGGTGAAGAGCATCCCCTCAGCCCGGAAATCCTCCGCGTAACGGGCTTTCCCCGTCACTTTGGCGACGAGATCCGGTGGTGAGTAGTTCGTTCCGTAAAGCTTTCCCTTGGCCACGTCATACCCTCCGCGAATATTCGGCCGCGCTCAGGGCGCAGTCCAGAATCTTGTTGTAGTCGCAGCACCGGCACAGGTTGCCGGAAAGGGCGTGCGCCGCTTCCGCGCGGCTCGGTGCGTTGTTCGATTGCACCATCGCCACCATGCTCATGATGAATCCCGGTGCGCAGAAGGCGCACTGGAATCCACCGCCGTCGACCACCGCCTGCTGCACCGGATGGAGCGTACCGTCGGGTTTCGCCAGTCCCTCGATGGTGACGATCTCGCGTCCACGAATCGTGTGCGTGAGCACCGAGCAGGAGTAGTGAGGGACTCCGTCGAGAAGCACGGTGCAGCTTCCACACTCGGCGCGGTCGCAGCCCATCTTCGTTCCGGTGAGACCGAGCTTGTATCGGAGCGTCGTCGCGAGCGTCTCCTGTTTGGAGACGTCGACGCGGCGCTCCTGGCCGTTTACTTTGAGCGTGAGCAGCCGCTCCGCCGCGCCTGCCGCCCCGCCCGGCTGTGCCATGAGGCCGCCGCCGCTGCGGAACATGTAGCCGGCGGAGTACGTCGCTGCCCCTCCCGCGATCACTCCCTTGATGAAGTTGCGCCGGGAAATGCTTCGCTCCGTACTCTCGAGCATGTCTGTTTCTAATATGGGCTCTGACATCGGAAGTTCACCCCTTCTTCGATGGGTTCTCGCTGCTCAGCCGAGCTGCCGGAAATTTGCCCCTCTGACCCCTCGGCCGGCATTCCAGATACACAATCCTATATGCAAGTATCACGAAAGAGTGTGTTTGTGCAAATCTCCGGAGCGTTTGACGAGCCCGCCGTATTGTGAAATCGTGCCCTCCTCCAATAGACTTGTGACGCTTATCACCATCGAGGTTACGTTGTACTCTCTCTGCGCGGTTCTGGGACAGGCCTCAGATTTGGAAGACCGTCTGGCTGGCGGTCCTCACCCGCCGCTGGTGTCGCTCGCCGGAGACATCGCGATGGTCCCGCTCACCGAGGCCTGGCTCCAGCGCGTGCAGCAGACCGCCGCGGCCCTCGAAGGTCGCGGCAACGTCGAGGCGGAAGCGACCCCT
Source organism: uncultured Acidobacteriota bacterium (assembly GCA_963815675.1). Classification (GTDB taxonomy): domain Bacteria; phylum Acidobacteriota; class Vicinamibacteria; order Marinacidobacterales; family SMYC01; genus CAWFHP01. Next base: position 15,474 of record CAWFHP010000015.1, read on the forward strand.
TTCGAGTTCCTGACCGCAACCGTGGACCTCTGGATCCGGGCTCTTTCGATTGGCAGCGCCGTCGCCTATGTCGAGACCGAGTACTTCGCCGGCGAGGGTTTCGAGCGTGCCGCCGTATGGCGGGACGGAGCGCCGGTGCTCGGTCCTCTCGACGGCGCTGGGGCGATCAACCGAGCCTTGAGATTCCTGGGAGTCGTCGCCGAGGCCGGGCGGGAAGAGTTCGACGTCGTCGGACTCGGCCGTCACCGCAGCCTGGAAGAGTGGATCCACGAAGCTGCGCGTCGCGGCGAGGAGGACGGCGAGAGGGGAGAGAGGCCGCCCAGCGGGAATCTGTAGATTGTCTCGCACACCGGCGCGGTTTTTGCAGCGCCCTTCCCGATGACTCTCGAAACCGCCCTCCACAGGGCGAAATCACCCACCCTATCCCTCGACAAGCGTGGATGCCCGCGGACCCGGCGACGTCGACCGGCTCACCCACTCGCGCCATTCGTGCCTGTTCGAGCGTCTTCCTGGTGATCTGAGATGCTGGCCCGAACTATCATCGAACCCTTCAAAATCCGCAGCGTCGAGCCCATCCGTTGGACGACGCGCGAAGAGCGCGAACGACTCCTGGCCGAGGCCCACTACAATATCTTTCTGCTTCCCGCGCGGGACATCCTCATCGATCTCCTCACCGACTCGGGCACCGCCGCGATGATCGACTCCACAGTGGGCGGCGATGATGCAAGGCGACGAAAGCTACGCCGGGAGCCGGAGCTTCGAACGGTTCCGGGCGTCGGTGCAGGACATCTTCGGCTACACGCCACGTCATTCCCGACCCATCAAGGCCGGGCGGCGGAGCGAATCCTCTTCGAATGTGTGTGCAAGAAGGGCGACATCGTACCCAACAACACTCATTTCGACACGACGCGCGCCAACGTCGAGTATCTCGGCGCGGAAGCGGTCGACCTGCTGATTGCCGAGGGACAAGCGACCCGGAGACACAGCATCCCTTCAAGGGCAACATGGACGTCGACGCGCTCTCGAAGCTCATCGACCGAGCCGGACGGGAGCGCATTCCCCTGGTCATGCTCACCGTGACCAACAACACCGGCGGTGGGCAGCCTGTGTCGATGGCGAACGTCGCGCGCGGTCAGCGAAGTCTGTCACGCCACGGGATTCCCTGTACTTCGACGCCTGCCGCTTCGCCGAGAACGCCTACTTCATCAAGCTCGCGCGAGGAAGGCTACGCCGACCGGCGCCCGCGGAGATCGCGCAGGAGATGTTCGCTCTCGGCGACGGCGTGCACGATGTCTGCGAAGAAGGACGGGCTCGCCAACATCGGCGGGTTCCTGTGCACCAACGACGACGCGCTCGCCCGCCAGGAAGAGAACCTGCTGATTCTGACCGAGGGCTACCCGACCTATGGCGGGCTCGCGGGCCGAGACCTCGAGGCAATCGCGGTGGGCTTGAAGGAGGCGCTCGAGGAGGACTATCTCAAGTACCGTATCTTTTCGACGGCTTATCTGGGACGACACCTCGCCGACGCCGGCATTCCGATCGTGGAGCCTCCCGGCGGGCACGCCATCTATATCGACGCCCGGCGATTCCTCCCGGACGTCCCCCCTGCCCGTCTCCCCGGAGTCGCCCTCGCCTGCGAGCTCTATCTCGAGGGCGGAGTGCGCGCCGCGGAGATCGGGACGCTGATGTTCGGCGCGAATGCCCAGATGGATTTCGTGAGGCTCGCGATTCCGCGGCGGGTATATACACAGAGCCACATCGACTACGTCATCGAGGTCGTCCGGTCGGTATGGAAAGGACGGGATCGACTACGCGGGATGACCATCGTTCACGAAGAGCCGTTCCTTCGTCACTTCACCGCCCATCTCGCACCGCGCTGACGAAGAGCAAGACTCGGCTCTCTTGACTAACCAGGGGAGCCCGCCTACCCTTTCAGCTTCCTTTGGATTCGCGACGAAGTTCGTTCATGAGACGCTCGATTTGAAGGTCGTCATCGCCGGTGCGGGCGTCATGGGTCTGTCGGCGGCGCTCGAGCTGCTCGACGAGGGGCACGAGGTGACGGTCCTGGAAGCGGCGGACCGCGCCGGTGGGCTCGCGGGGTCGTTCGATTTCGGCGGCGTCCCGGCGGAGAAGTTCTACCACTTCCTATGCGGCGCCGACCGGGTGTACTTTCGCTGGCTCGATCGACTCGGGCTCTCGAAACGGCTGCGTTGGCGCCGGACGAGTATGGCCGTCTACCGGGACGAGCGGCTCTACCCCTTTGGCGACCCGGTCTCGCTCCTGAGGTTCTCACCGCTGTCGCTGAGCTCGAGAATCCGTTACGGTCTGCAGGTTCTCTCCGCCAAGAGGCGGAACGACTGGAAGTCTCTCGAGGACGTTCCGGCGCGTGACTGGCTCATCGAGGGGAGCGGAGAAGAGGCCTATCGGGTCGTCTGGGAGCCTCTGTTGCGGCAGAAGTTCGCGTCGGAGACGGATAACATCTCCGCCGCCTGGATCTGGAGTCGAATTCACCGGCTCGCGAGCTCGCGCGATCGCGTTTTTCGCGAGTGGCTCGGTTTCCTCGATGGTGGGTCCGACGTCTTCGTGGAAGCGCTGGTGCAGGCGATCGCTTCGCGGGGAGGTCGCATCGAACTGGGATCTCCCGTCGAGAAAGTATTCCTCGATGGCCCCCGGGCTCAGGGAGTGCGGGCGGGCGGCCGCGATCTTCCCGCGGACGCCATCGTCTCCACGATTCCGCTCTCCTTCCTCGTTCGCATCGCTCCCGCGCTTCCCGCGAGCTATCGGGAGGCGGCGCTCGATCTCGGAAACGTCGGCGTCCGCTGCATCGTTCTGAAGCTCGCGCGATCGCTCACTCCGTATTTCTGGATCAACGTCAACGACGATCTTCCCGTCTGCGGACTCATCGAGTATACGAACCTGAACCCTCCCGGCGCGTTTCAAGGGAAGACTCTCCTCTATTCGCCGCTCTACGTCCCCGCGACCCACCCCCGATACCGGCTCTCCGACGAGGAGGTTCTCTCCGAGACGCTCGAGAGCATCGCGCGCATCGAGCCGCGCTTCGAGTCCTTCTTCGGTCGTCGACTATCGCGTCTTTCGCGAGCCCTTCGCCCAGCCGGTCTGCCCTGTGGGGTTCACTCGGAGGCTTTCGCCCATTCGCACTCCGATCGCGAATCTCTTTGCCGCCGACACCACCCACCTGCTTCCTCACGATCGCTCCATCTCCGACAGCCTCGCTCTCGCCGAGCGCCTGCTGGCATCGTTCCGAGAGGCGATCTCGAGCCAGAGTCCGAGTCCGCAGTCATGAGGCCCGCGCGAGGCCTCGCCGCCGTCGTTCTGGGCCTGGCCCTCGGCGCGGCCGCGGCCTCTTCGGTCTCGATTCTCTCGTCTCCCTCGTACACGCTCGCCCCGGGCGAGCCCGGCTTTCGTCGTCTCGTCGCGGGAGCGACACCGAGCGGAAGGATCCTCGCTCGCGCCTTGATCTCGCTACCGGGGTTTCCCCGTTTTTCGTCCGGAGAAGTGCGTCTCGAAGTGGATGGGGCGGCCGTCCGGTTCGGGGTCGAGGGCTCTCCAAGCGAGCCCGGCCCTCCACTGGAAGTGCGGCCCGACCGAAACGGCATCTTGCTGATGGAGATTCCGCGAGCCGCAACGCCGGGCGCCCGGCTCGTCCTCTCCCGGGAAGAAGGCGAGCCACCACTGCGCCTCCGGCAGGTGAGAGTCGAAGGGAGCCGATCGCTCTGGCCGAGCCTCCTCGCGCTCTTCGCGACCCTCGTCGTCGCGTCCTCGCTCGCGGGTTGGAAGGGGATGCGGCTCGGAATCGCCGCCGGTCTCGCCATGGCGGCCTTCACCGCCCTCGCGGCCACTCCCGCGCTCCTCTGGCTTTGCCTGCCCTCCGCGTGGGCGCTCGTTCGCTTTGCACCCGTCGTTCTCCTTCTGGTGGGAAGCGTCGTCGTGGGGCGACGCTCGCCCGCGTACGGAAGAGCCGTCGCTCTGCTCGCCGCTCTCGTTCTCGGGTGTTGGGTCCGGTGGTACTTTCTGCCCTCGGCGGGGTCGTGGGATACGGAGTACTGGAAAGCGTGGATGACGCGCGCCGTCTCCGAAGGAGTGTCCGGAGTATACGGCGACGCCGGCGCCACGCCGCCCGGACACTTCACCGAACAACTGCTCGGACACGAGGAGCTCTTCCGCGTCGACTACAAGGGTCGTGCGTTCGTCGTCGACTACCCTCCAGGCGCGATGGCTCTCTGGCGCTGGTCCTGGCTCGTCGTGCATCGCGTCGTTCCGGAGCTCGATCGGGCCGAAGCGGAGAACGTGGCGGTGAAGCTTCCCGCGGTCGCGGGAGACGTCGCGGCCGTGCTCCTGCTGCTGTGGTTGTTCCGGGAGCGCCCAGCCCGCGGTCTCGCCCTCGCCGCGCTCTACTGGGCCCTCCCGGTATCGTGGCTCTCGAGCGCCGTTCTCGGGTTTCTCGATGGCGCCTATGCGCCGCTCGCCGTCCTAGGACTCGTCGCGGCGAGTCGGGGCCGCGCCGGCTGGGCGGGCGCGCTCGTCGCGCTCGCGGGTCTGATCAAACCCCAGGGTCTGATCGTTGCCCCCGCGGCTCTCGTCGCGCTCTGGATGGAGAGAGCGTCTGTCCTGCGCGCCGTCTCATCGGGCCTCGGAATCGTGGCGATAGCACTCGTGCCCTTCGCGCTCGCGGGAACTCTCTCCGAGGCGGTGGTCCACGTCTTTCGGATTCTCTTCCAGCAGAGGCTCTCCGCCGGCTACGCGAATCTCTGGTGGATCGTGGGACACCTGGCGAACGGAGGAGCCCTCGACTCTCCCGTCGACTATGCGACGCTTGCCTCCGTTCCGTTCCGGGCCGGTTTGGTGGGAACGGGCCTGTTCGCTCTGACGATGGTCTTCATCCTCTATCGTCTGGAGTGGCGGATGAGAAAGCTGGACGCGCGCCTCGTTTGCCTCGCTGGCGCCTCCATCATCTTCGCTTATGCCAATCTCGCGATGGGGGTCCACGAGAACCACCCCCATGCCATGTTCCTCGCCTTCGCCGCGACCGGCCTCGCGGGAGCCCGGGTGCGCGGCGTCGTCTCGGCGCTGTCGGCTACCTATGTCCTCAACATGCTTTCTCTGTCCGGTCTCGGACGTTTCTACGGTCTTCGCTACATGGCGGTCGAGCCTATCGCGGCGGCGCGTGTCCGGGCTGAGGATGAGCCTTGGATTCGATCTCGACACTCGTGCTCGCGCTGGTAAACACCCTCCTGTTCGTCGGGCTCGTTTCATCTTTGCGACGCGAGGATGGGTAGCCAACCACGCTGTTTGAAGCTATAGTCCGCGCCAGCGCCGATTCGCGAGGAGGTTCGATGCGGAAGTTCCCATGGGTTGTTGCGGCGATGCTGTCGTTTCTGCTCCCGACGGCGCAGGCTCGAGCAGCCTCCGAGGTCACCTTCGTTTTCGGCGGGACCATCTCCGGTGACATCTCGGTTATCCAGAGCGGAGTCGACTTCAACGCCGTCCAGACCGCGATCAAGAAGAGTCCGCTATTCGGCGTTCGCGTCGGCGGCTACGGCTTTCCCATCGGGGTTGAAGGGAGTCTCATCTACAGCCCTTCCGGCTTGACGGGAGGGGCGTTCGACAACAACGTTACCGCCACGGCCAACATCCTGTATACGGAAGCGAACCTGCTGCTCATCGTCCTCCCCGGGCCGATCGCGCCCTTCGTGACCGGCGGAGTCGGTCTCCACTACCTCGATTTCAACGTCGCCGATCTGGTGAACCTCAGCAAAACCAAATTCGGTTACAACTTCGGCGGCGGTCTGAAGGTCCGTGCCTCCCGGCTCGCGCTCCGAGTCGATCTACGCGACCACGTGACCAACCTCAGTCTCGCGGACGCCGGGCTCGGTATCCTCGGAGACTTCGTCGGTCTCACGAGCACGAGCGCCCGGATCCACAACGTCGAGCTCTCGTTCGGCGTCGGCCTGCGCTTCTGAAACGGGCCCGCGCCTACTTCAGGGTGTTTCCGAGGGTGTCGTGGTGGGTCGCGATGAGAGTGCGGAGGTAGGGCCCCACGTGGTCGGCGTCTTCGAACCCCGCGGCCTTCGCCGCGGCGTTCGCGTCGGCGGCCGACACGCGTCTCGTCTCCGCGAAGTGATCGAAGTCGCGGTAGAAGCCGAGGGATATCACGTCCCAGGCGGCGCCTTGATCGTGGACGAAGGTAAAGTTCTCGGGGCGGCCGACGGCTTTTCCGTACGCGTTCTCCATGCCGCGCTCCTTCAGTAGCTCGTCCTGTTTTCCCGGAAGGGCTATGAACATCTCGGCATGAAAGAAGCCCGCCCCGGCGTAGGTCTTCTTCAGGGTATCGAGCGGCGGTCCCTCGACGTAGACGTCCTCGTGCCAGGCGGCGTTCTGGTAGAAGAGCTTGGCGAACTCGGGCTGCGGCATTCCCGCATCGCGGGCAGCCCTGTCGCGCCGCGCGACCCGCTCGGGAGAGTAGTACTCGCTGAAGCTCCCGAGGGGGAAGATGAACAGCAGGTCCCACTGGTCCCCCTGGGTGTGACGCATCCACAGAGGCCTCTCGTCACCCGAAGCGTCGTAGACGGGCATTCTCGCCCGGTACATGTCGATGAGATCGAAGAGCCTTCCTGGCGCGGCCCGCACCATCATGATTTTGTAGAGATCGGCGGACTCGGCGACAGCCGAGCATAGGAAGAGAAGGACGAAGAGTATCAGTTTCCGCATTGGCTCAGTGCTCCAGTTCGAGTTCGGTGACAACGTCGCGAGAGAGGGGCGAAAAAGCGAATCGATCGGCCCGGCCCCCTTCCGACCCGTGAGCGGGGAAGGGGGCAGGGTCGCTCGAGGCTAGCGATCTTCCGTGGCTGCGTGGTAGCCGCGCACTTCCGAGAGGAAAGGGACGTCGGAATCGGCGTCCTTCAGGAACCTCTGGAGCGTCGCGTAGGACTCGGTGGCGGTCTCCACGTCGCCGACCTTCATCGACGAGCGGGCGAGCCCGAGAAGCGTCGCGGTCCGATTTGGAGTACGGCTCATGCTCGTCTGGAACTGAGCGATGGCCTCCTGGTCCCGTCCCGCTTTTGCCAGGAGCTCACCGTAGAGCTCGTGCGAGGGCTTCAAGGGATAGACCGGTCCCGACGGGGGATTCCAGGGTCTCCTCGATCTTCGTCGCTTCGGAGAGGTGGCTGAGCGCAGCGTCGGTCTCGCCCCGTGCCATCGCGGCGAGCCCGAGAAGCTCGTGCTCCATGATGGAGTAGCTGTTGGCGGCGTACTGGTCCTTCGTGCCCTCACGCAGCTTGGCGACGAGCGCAGCGGCCTTCTCCGTCTTCGCCGCGTCGCCACTCTGCGCCGCGCCCATGCCGATGGCGAGGATCGTGTTCGCGCTCGAGTTGTAGCGGCCGGTGTCGAGATCGCCCTCGGGCAGCGGCAGGTTCTCGTAGCGGCCCGTCTCGATCATCTGGGTCGCCTCCATCGAGGCGCGAATGCGCTCGAGCCGCGCCGACTGGGTCTCCTTCGCCGCTTGATCCACGATGGCGATGGCTTCGCGCGAGTCGCGCCACACGCCTCGCTGCAAGTTGGCGTAGGCCAGCCACTGGAGGCTGTGGTAGTCGCGCTTTTCGATCGAGAGGCCCTTGCGCTCGACCCATTTGACCGAAGCGTCGTAGGACGCGGTGTTCGACTGGGCGACCCGATCCCACATCCCTTCCTGGAGGAAGATGTGTGAGGGCATGTGAAGCGCGTGATGAGCCTCGGGGGCGATCTGCGCATAGCGCTCCGCCGCGGGGAGGGCGAGTGGGGCGTGCTCGGGATCGTCGAAAGAGTGGATGACATAGTGGGCCGCGCCGGGATGGTTCGGGTGGGTCTCGAAGATGTCGAGGGCGATGGCACCCGCCTTCACCTGGCGGGAGAAGCCCTTGTCACCCGGGCGGACCGTGCCCAGAATCGAGAGAGCGTAGAAGGCTCTGGCCTCGATGTCGTCGGGGAAGCTCGCCTGGAGCTTCTCCATCGCTTTCTCGTAAGCGATGTCGCGGGTGAGCTTGTCCCCTTCACCGTAGAGCTCTTCGACGGCTGCCATGTACATCCGTTCGCGCTCGGTCGGGGTCTTCTCCATCCGTTCCTTGCGAGTGGCTCCGAGCCTCTGGAGAACAGCGCGAGCCGAGGCGATGTCCTGCTCCGCCCACAGGGGGTGGTTGTAGCTCATCGCCTCACCCCAATACGCGAGGGCGAAGCTGGGATCGATCTCTTGCGCGTTCTGGAACGCTTCGGTGGCCTCCTCGAACCAGAAGCTGTGGAGTGCCGCGACCCCGCGCAGGAACGCCTGCTGGGCCTTCGGCGAACCGGAGTTCGGAAAGTCGATGGATCCGAGATCGGAGCCCGACTCGGACGCGAGCCCTGCCCCGCTCGCGAGGAGCCAGGCGCACAGAGCGAACCGCAAACCCTTTTTCATGGAAATCCTTTCTGGCCCCTCCGCGGGCCGGTGGGGGTTAAAAATACTCTCCCCGAGGGCGGGGGTCAAACGTTGCGGAGGCGGAGACGCCGTCGAGACGATCCGCGCGAGCGCGAGGGGCCCCCAAAACGTGCGCTATAATCCGGGCGATTTTCGAGGATTGCATCCCATGGAAACAGGAATCCAAGCCATCAACGAGCGGGTCCAGAGGGAAGCGGTCTTCGTCGAGACCCTTCTCGCCGAGCTTCGAAAGGTCATCGTCGGGCAGAAAGACATGCTCGACGGCCTCCTCATCGGGCTTCTGAGCCGGGGGCACGTGCTCCTCGAAGGCGTTCCCGGCCTCGCCAAGACGCTCGCGGTGAAGAGCCTCGCGGACGCGATCCACGGGCAGTTCCAGAGAATCCAGTTTACTCCCGATCTCCTGCCCGCGGACCTCGTGGGGACGCTGATCTACAATCAGAAGGAGGGTACCTTCGTCCCCAAGAAGGGCCCGATCTTCACCAACTTCCTTCTCGCCGACGAGATCAACCGCGCGCCCGCGAAAGTGCAGAGCGCCCTTCTCGAGGCGATGCAGGAGCGGCAGGTCACCATCGGCGACACGACCTACCCTCTGAAAGAGCCGTTTCTCGTCCTTGCCACCCAGAACCCGATCGAGCAGGAAGGCACGTATCCTCTTCCCGAGGCCCAGGTCGACCGTTTCATGCTGAAGATCAAAGTCGACTATCCCGACCGCAAGGAGGAGCGCGAGATCCTCGAGCGGATGTCCAAGGAGGAACAGCCCCGCGCCTCCCGGGTGATCGAGTCGGAGTCCATTCTGAAAGCCCGCAAAGTGGTGGAAGACGTCTACATGGACGACCGAATCAAGGAGTACATTCTGTCGATCGTGTTCGCCACGAGGAGCCCGGCCGAGTTCGGGCTCGACATCGGACCTCTCATCGAGTTCGGTGCCTCGCCACGGGCGACGCTCTTCCTGGCGCAGGCGGCGCGCGCCCATGCCTTCATCCGCTCCCGGGGCTACGTGACGCCGGAGGACGTGAAGTCGGTCGGGCCCGACGTTCTGCGCCACCGTGTCATCCTGTCCTTCGAGGCGGAGGCGGAGAACATCAAGCCGGAGGAGATCGTGCAGCGCGTGTTCGATACCGTGGAGGTGCCGTAAGCGTCAGCGGTCAGCGGAACGCCACTCTGCCATGCTCCCTCGCGAAGTCCTGCAGAAAGTCCGTCGCATCGAGATCCAGACCCGCCGGATGGTCACCGACGCGCTTGCCGGCGAGTACCACAGCATCTTCAAGGGTCGGGGCATGGAGTTCTCCGAGGTACGCGAGTACCAGATGGGGGACGACATCCGCACCATCGACTGGAACGTCACCTCCCGCACCGGCTCGCTCTACGTGAAGAAGTTCACCGAGGAGAGGGAGCTGACGGTGCTCCTCGTCCTCGACGCCAGCGGCTCGGCGGACTTCGGAACGCGCTCCCGGTTCAAGCGGGAGGTTGCCGCCGAGATGGGAGCGCTGCTCGCGTTCAGCGCGATCAAGAACAACGACCGCGTCGGCGCCATCGTCTTTACCGACGACGTCGAGATGTACGTCCCGGCACGGAAGGGAAGGGCCCACGTCCTCAGGGTCATCCGCGACCTCCTCTACTTCGAGCCCAAGGGTCGAGGAACGAACCTCACCCGCGCCTGCGAGTACCTCAACCGCGTCACCCGCAAGCGGGCCGTCGTGTTTCTTCTCTCGGACTTCTTCGACACCGGCTTCGAAAAGCCTCTGCGCGTCGCCGCGAAGAAGCACGACCTGATCTCGGTTTTCATCTCCGACCCGAGGGAGCGGGAGATTCCCGATGTCGGCCTCGTCGAGATGGCGGACGCCGAGACCGGGCAGAGGCTCCTCGTCGACACCTCCGACCGGGAGGCGATGAAGTCCTACCAGCGCGCCGCCCTCGAGCGAGGCTGCCGGCAGCGGGAAGAGCTGACGGCGATCGGTGTCGATATCATCGACGTCCAGACCGACATTCCCTACGACCGGCCGCTACTCCGTTTCTTCCAGCGTCGCGCGAGGTGTCTCCGGCGATGAAGCATCTCGTCTGCGATCGCGGCCGGGCTCGCTCTGTCGGCCAGCTTGTCCTGCCGGAAGAAAGAGGAAGTGCCGGCCGTCCCCGAGGGCCCCGTGGAGTGGTCGGTGGCGGCGAGCGCCGACAAGACTCAGGTGCAGGTCGGCGAGGATCTCACTCTTACCGTGACGGTACGTCATCCCGTGGGTGGCGATCCCATGGGCCCGCCCCAGAAGGCCTTCGATCCTTTCCAGGTCATCGGGGAGTCGGAGGAGAAGGTCAGTCCCGTGGAGACTCGATTCCAGTACCGGCTCGCCGCCTATCGGCTTCCCGCCGACCTTACGATCCCCGCTCTCGAGGTCCATCACCAGACTACGTCGGGCGAGATCGGCGTCCTGAAGACGGATCCCATCGCCGTCACGGTCGTGAGCTCCCTCACTCCCGACGTGAAGGACATTCACGACATCAAAACCCCCGTGGATCTGGAGGTTCCGAGGGATCTGCGCCTCCTCTGGTGGCTTCTCGGCGCGCTCGCCGCCGCCGTGGCCGCCTACCTTCTTTATAGGAAGCTCCGCAAGGAGCCCGAAGCCATAGCGGCACCGCCTGCGCCGCCCCCGCCGCCCGCGGATGTCGAGGCGGAGGCTGCTCTCCAGCAGCTCGCGGAGAAGAAGCTCATCGAGAAGGGGGAGATTCTTGCGTTCTATACGGAACTGTCCGAGATCGTGAAGCGTTACGCCGGACGGAGGTTCGACGTTGCTTACCTGGAACGGACGACGGACGAGGTGCTCTACGATTTGAGGGCGAAGCGGGTCGGAAGCGACGTTTCCTCCGACTTGAGGGAGCTCTTGACGGCGTCGGACCTGGTGAAGTTCGCGCGGCTGACCCCCGAGACGACGCGGGCGGAGGCTTCGCTCGGTCTCGCGCGCACTCTCGTCGAGAAGACCCGGCCGAGACCGGCACCCCCTACCGTTTCCGAGGACGAGAAAGAGCGGCAGGAGGTGGCGGTGTGAGCCGGTTCGCCTACCCGTGGCTGCTCGTTGCCCTCGCCCTCGTCCCGCTCGTAGTGGTCTGGCGGATGGAGCGGAAGGAGCGTGAGCCCGCGCTACGCTTCTCGGAAACGACGGTTCTTTCTACGCTCCGTCCCTCCCTCTGGGCGCGACTCTCCTGGCTTCCTCTGGCGCTTCGCGTCCTCGCGGTGACGCTTCTCGTCGTGGCGCTCGCCCGGCCTCAGAAAGGCGCGGCCGGCGAGCAGGTCGTATCCGAGGGAGTCGACATCATGCTCGTCATCGACATCTCCTCCAGCATGCTCGCCGAGGATTTCCGGCCGCAGAACCGTCTCCACGTGGCGAAAGAAGTCGTCGCCGACTTCGTCCAGCGGCGACACAACGATCGGCTCGGCATGATCGTGTTCGCGCGATACGCGATTACCAAGACCCCGCTCACCCTCGACCACGACATCCTGCTCAGCCACCTGGACGACGTTCAGATCGGGGCGGTCGCCGACGGCACCGCCATCGGGAACGCCATCGCCACCGCGGTGAACCGTTTGAAGAGCTCGGAAGCCAAGACGAAGCTCGTCATCCTCCTCACCGACGGAGAGAACACGGCGGGCGAGATCGATCCTCTCACCGCGTCGCAGCTCGCCCATACGTTCGGCATCAAGGTCTACACCGTGGGCGTCGGACGGGGAGGTCTCGTACCCTATCCCTTCCGCGATCCTCTCTACGGGGTCGTCTATCAGAACGTCGAGATCCCCATCGACGAGAAGACGCTCACCGAGATCGCCCACAATACCGGAGGACGGTTCTTCCGGGCGAAAGACGCCGAGACGCTGAAAGCGGTGTACGACGAGATCGATACGCTGGAGCGCACCAAAATCCAGCAGGTTCAATACGTCCGCTACACCGAGCTGGCGCCGCGGTTGATGGCGGCGGCGCTCGGATTCCTTCTGCTCGAGGTCTTTCTCGCCCGTACCCGGCTGGGGAGGATTCCCTGATGCAGTTCGCCACTCCCGACGCGTTCTATCTCCTGCTCCTTCTCCCGGCGCTCGCGCTGTTCTTCGTCTGGACGCACCGCAGAAAGATGCGGGCCGCTCGATCGCTGGGGGACGAGGGTCTGGTCTCGAGGCTCTCTCTCGGAGTGAGCCGCGCCCGCGATCGCTGGAAGAGCTCCCTTTTCGTGGTAGGGGTCTTCTTCCTCGTCCTCGCACTCGCGCGCCCGCAGTGGGGACAGGGAACGGAAGAGATGGTCGCCAAGGGTGTCGACGTCTTCATCGTGCTCGATACCTCGTTCAGCATGGACGCGACCGACATCGCGCCCTCGCGGATGGCGCGGGCGCGCTATATCGCTTCCGAGCTCATCGACAAGCTCCACGGAAACCGCGTGGGACTCGTCGTCTTTTCCGGCGCCGCGTTCGTTCAGTGTCCCCTGACTCTCGATTACGGAGCGGCGAAGATATTCCTCGACACCGTCACCACCGGGGTGGTACCCGAGCCGGGGACGGACATCGTGCAGGCTCTCGAAGCGGCTCGGCGGGGCTTCGTTGCTCGCGACTCGAAATTCCGGGTGATCGTGCTCCTCACCGATGGCGAGGAGACCGGAGGAAACGCGGTGGCGGTGGCGGAGAAATCGCGAGACGAGGGTATCCTGATCGATGCCGTCGGGATCGGAACTCCGGGAGGCCAGCCGATTCCCGTGCGCAACGAGAAGGGTGAGGTCACGGACTATATGCGAGACGAGTCGGGACAGCCGGTGATGAGCCGTCTCGACGAGGCGACTCTGGGGAAGATTGCGCTCACGACCGGTGGAAAGTACTTTCGTCTGTCCGACCGGGACGAGGAGATCGAGGAGATCGCGGACGGCATCATGAAGATGGAGGGTGCCGACCTGCAGTCGCAGCTTTTCCGCCGGTTCCAGGAGCGCTACTACTGGCCGCTCGGCTTGGCGCTCCTGCTCTTCGTGGCGGAAGCGCTCGTACCCCGCGCCCGGCGCATGAAGCCTATGAAAGCCATGAAGGAGGTCTCGTGAGTCTCATGAAGACGACGCCATGGCTGGTGTCGCTTTTCCTCGCTCAGCTCCTCGGTCCGGTTCCCGAGAAGGACACGAAGGAAGGAAATCGACTCTACCAGGACGGCAAGCTCGACGAGGCGCTCCAGAGCTATACCCAGGCGCAGGTCGATCACCCCGATGCGCCCGAGCTCCACTATGACATCGGCAACGTCCAGTACCGGAAGAAGGACACCGAAAAAGCCCTCGAGGAGTATCGGACGGTCGCGTCGGGAAAAACGGAGGTCGCGCGGCGGGCGAGCTTCAACATGGGAAACGTCCAGTACCAGGCGAAGAAATGGAAAGACGCGGTCGAGGCTTACAGCGCCGCGCTTCGGATCGATCCCTCGGACGTCGAGGCCCGGCAGAACCTGGAGCTCGCCCTCCAGAAGCTCAAAGAAGAGGAAAAAAAGAAGCAACAGGACAAAGAGAAGCAGGACCAGCCCCAGGGCGGCGGCCAGGGGCAAGGCCAGAAAGAACAGAGCCCGAAGCAAGACGAGAACCAGAAGCCCAAGGACGATCGCCAGCAGAACCAGAAGAGTCCGGAGGAGAAGCCCGATTCGTCTCAGGCTCCGAAGCCCGAGCCGTCGAAAGCGAATCCCGCGGGCGCCGAGTCGGAGACGCAATCGATGACTCCGGAGCAGGCGGAGCAGATCCTCCAGGCGCTCGCGCAGATCGAGCAGGCGCAGCAGATGCAGCAGCAGCAAAAGCAGAAGGCAAAGGCCAAAGGGAAGGGTAAGATCTGGTGAGACGCCTCGGGCCGCTCGCCGTCCTGATGGCGTTGGCCTTGCCCGCCGCGGCCGAGGACGTCCAGGTCCAGGCCGCCGTCAACGCCGAGAAGATCGGAGTCGAGGACGTCCTGGAGCTCACGGTCTCGATCACCGGAGGCGACGCACGCGCAGAGCCGGAGCTTCCCGAGCTTCCCGCCTTTCGGACCGCGGGGCGCTCCACGTCGAGCCAGATCCAGATCGTCAACGGTCACATGTCCTCGACCCACTCCTACATCTACCAGCTGCTCCCGCAGAAAGAGGGCACCTTCACCATCGGTCCCGTCTCCGTGAACGTGGGCGGCAAGACCTACCGCACTCAGCCGATTCAAGTGGAGGTGGTCTCCGGCTCCGTCGTTTCCCGGAGGCCGCGCGGGTTCGGAATTCCTTCCGATCCCTTCGACGACATGACCCCCTTCGGCGATCGGCGTTCTCCACAGCTCGAGAAAGACGACGTCTTCGTGAAGACCGAGGTCTCGAGTCGCTCGCCGTATCAGGGCGAGGGCGTCGTCGTCACCTATCGGCTCTACAGCCGCTATGTCCCCCTCGGTCCCGAGGTCGGAGACGATCCGCCCCTTACCGGCTTCTGGGTCGAGGAAGTCAACCTCGGATCGCAGCCCAAGGTCGAGCGCAGGACGGTCGAGGGAAAACAGTACATCACGTTCCCGATCAAGCAGCGCGTCGTGTTCCCCACGAAGACGGGATCGCTCCAGATTCCGCCGGTGACGTTCTCAATGGCGTTTCGCCTGACCTCGGGCGACCCCTTCGACGCCTTCTTCGCCCGGGCCTCGAGCCCGGTGACTCTGCGCTCGCAGCCGGTCGAGCTCCAGGTGGCGCCTCTTCCAGCGGAAGGAAAGGGCAGCGATTTCAGCGGGGCGGTGGGGCAGTACAAGATCGACGCTCATCTCGACAAGATCGAAGTCCCGGCGGGCGACGCCGTGAGCTTGACCCTCTCCGTCGAAGGAAAGGGGAGCCTCCGTTCGGTAGAGGCGCCGGTGCTCCCCGAGCTCAAAGGGTTCCGCTCCTTCGATCCCAAGACCGACGAGAAAGCCCGGGCGGGCGATTCCGGGCTCGAAGGCAAGAAGAGCTGGGAATACGTGCTGGTGCCGGAGTCGGGGGGGACGAAGGAGATCGGTCCCTGGCGTTTCCAGTACTTCGATCCCGTGGCGAAGAAATACGTCACCGCCTCGGCGGGTCCGCTCGAGCTGAAGGTCACGGGAGCGATGGCGGCGGCGGCGGCGGCGGGAGGAGCGGGGTCGGCGGCCTCGATGCGAGGCTCGAAGGGGGAGGTCACGCTTCTCCGCCAGGACATTCGTTTCCTGAAGCCGCCGCCGGAGAGGGTCGGCGAGCGGTCGAGCCCGTTTTTCGAGCGCCCGGTCTTTTTCGGGATGCTCCTGCTTCCGGTGCTGTGGAACGTCGGTCTCGTCGTGTATCTGAAGCGGAAGGAAAAAGAGAAGACGCACTCGAGTCTCTTCCGGAGCCGGCGCGCACACCGTGTCGCCCGGGCCCGCCTCAAGACTGCGGCGAAGCTCGCCGCACAGGCTTCGAGGGATTTCTACGAGGAGGTCGCGGCCGCGCTCTATCGCTACGTCGCGGACAAGACCTCGACCAGTCCGTCGGGACTGACGACATCGACCATCGACCACATGCTCGCCGAACGATTGGTGCCCGAGAGCATGCGGAAGGAGTTTCTGGACCTCGTCGGAGAATGCGAGGAGGCGCGTTTCACTCCCGGCCACAGAAGCAGGGAGGAGATGGAGTCGTTTCGGAGCCGCACGGAAGAGCTCATCGTCTCGCTCGAGAGGCACTGGTCCTGATGCTTCTTACCGCCGTCCTCTCCCTCTTGCTGGCGCAGGCGGCCGTCGGCTCGCCGACGGAGATGTTCCGGCGCGCGGAGCAAGCCTACCAGCAGGAGAGCTACCAGGAGGCGATCCGGACCTACGAGGAGATGCGCTCCGCGGGAATCGAGGACGGGACCCTCTATTACAATCTCGGCAACGCGTACTTCAAGGCGGGACACCTCGGGCTCGCCGTAGTCAATTACGAGCGCGCGTTGAAATTGATGCCGGGAGACGAAGATACGCGCGCCAATCTCTCCTTCGCGCGGGAGCTGCTTTCGGACGAGGTGCAGGAGCCCCCTCTCCCGCTCGCCATCGGCTGGGTCGTGGATCTCTATCAGCGGATGCGTCCGAACCTGCTCGCCGAGATCCTGGCCGTCTGCTTCCTGCTCGGAGGCGCGGCGATGACGGTGCTTTTGTCCGAGCGATGGCCCGCTCTCCGGAGCGCATCGATGGGCGTCGTCATCACCTGCGTGGTCCTCACCGCCGTCGCGGGCGGATCGCTTGCGGCCAAGCTCCACACCGCAGCGACCCGGGTCGAAGCGATCATCGTCACCGAGAACGCATATGTGCGAAGCGGCCCCGGGGAGACGAGCCCCCGGCTCGCCGAGATCCACGAAGGTCTCAAGGTGCGAGTCCTGGGAGAGCGAGAAGGCTGGCTTCAGATCTCGCTGGCGAGCGGCCTCACTGGCTGGATCCAGAAGGACCAGATCGAGACGATCTGAGCGAGGTCCACCTCAGCGCCCGCACTGAGGAAACGTCCACTCCCCCGAGGTACCCTTCTCGGCCGTCAGGCGGGTCGAAACGCAACAAGTGTAGAGCGGGACGACGAGATATTTCATCCCGAGGAACTCGCTGTCGGCACTGGTGGGACCGAGGGTGACTCTCGACATGCGCCGGGTATCGAGATCGCCGCTCACCGATTTCCACACCTCTTTCGCCTCGTTGCACAACGCGGGCATGTCGTCGCGATGCTGGCGCGTCAGGTAGTCGACGACCAGCCTGCCCTCGTCGCTCAGGTGGGTGCTGAGAACGGGAAGCTCTTCTCCGGACGCAAGTCGGATGGGCGGATCGTCGCCCTGAGGAGTGCAGAAACGATCTCCGCAGCTTCGAAACTGGAGATAGTGCCAGCCGAACCACCCGCCGGCGGCGAGCGCGAGGACGAGGACGAGCCAGACAAAGCGAGACCGCATGCTCCCAGGATAGGGAAGGCCGTGGCTCACGACAAGCGCGCATGCCCGCGCGGGATGCGCGCGGAGAGTGACGTGTTCTATGATGCTCGTTCCCAATGTCGGAGATTAGAATGCCGAAAATACTTCTCCTGCCGATGATGTTTGTCCTTCTGCCATGTCGTTGCTTCGCGCAAACGCCGCCCGGTTCCGATCTCGATCCGCGGATCGAAAAGCTCGTGAGCTCGATTTCCGAAGCCCGGATGCAGGCGCTTCTCGAAAAGCTCGTGAGCTTCGGCACGCGGAACACTCTCTCGGAGCAGACCTCGCCCACGCGCGGCATCGGCGCCGCCCGGCAGTGGATCTTCGACGAGCTGACCCGTACGAGTCCGCGGCTCCAGGTGAGCTTCGATACCCACATGCTTCCGCCCGGGGGACGAGTGCCGCACGAGGTGGAGCTCCGGAACGTCCTCGCGATTCTTCCGGGAAAGAGCCCTCGAAGGATTCTACGTCAGCGGTCACTACGATTCGTTGAACCTCGGCGAGCGCGGCCAGGCGGGTCTCAATACCGGAGGAAGTCGCCCTCCCGCCGATCCCGATTGGGATGCGCCCGGCGCCAACGACGACGGCAGCGGAACCGTCTTGTCGATGGAGCTCGCCCGGGTGTTCGCGGAGAGCGGGATCGAGTTCGACGCGACGCTCGTCTTCATGACCGTCGCCGGCGAAGAGCAGGGCCTTCTGGGCTCCGCGGCCCACGCGAGGCGAGCGAAAGAGCAGAACATTCCCATCCAGGCGCTGTTCAACAATGACATCGTGGGAAACTCGACGGGAGGAAACGGCATCGTCGATGGGGCTACCGTGCGCCTCTACTCCGAGGGGCCCGAGGATTCTCCCTCCCGTGCGCTCGCCGAGTTTACGAGACGGATCGCCGCCCGCTACGTACCGTCGCATCGAATCCGGCTCCTGGCTCGGCGGGACCGCTTCCGCCGGGGCGGCAATCACAGCGCTTTCAACGCCGAGGGATTTACCGCCATCGGGTTTCGGGAATCGCGCGAGAACTACGCGAAGCAGCACAGCGCGAACGACACCCTGGACGGCATCTCCTACCGATACCTCGGGCAGAACGCCCGGGTGAACGCGGCGGCGATGGCGACGCTGGCTCTGGCGCCGCCGCCTCCGGTGGTCGACGACGAGAACGGCCAACCCATGCTCGACCGGCAGCCGTCCGGCTACGACGCCCACTTGAGGTGGAAGGCGTCGTCGGGAGCCGCGGCCTACCGCATCTTCTGGCGCGATGCCTGGGCGCCCGACTGGGAGCACGACATGCTCGTGGGCGACGTTACCGAGTACGTCTTCCCTCAGGCGAACATCGACGACCAGGTGTACGGCGTCGCGGCGGTGGGACCGGGCGGCCACGAGAGCACGGTCAGCGCCTACGTCTCGCCTCCCCGCAACCGGTAGCGACAGACGCCAGCTACTCGACCTCGATGAAGCCCAGATCGTACCACCCGTCGGGTTCACGGCCCTCGATGGCCAGGCGGATCGCGGGTTTGCCGTTCCTCGCATCGAGAAGGGCGAGACGCAGGTGGTAGCTTCCCGGCTTCAGGCCCTGGGGTACGTCGAGGCTGTCTTCGTAAATGGAATCGCCCGGGAGCCACTGGCGCGGGTCGGCGACGGTGGGGATCACGGCGCTTCCGGTCTCGGAGCGTAGCTGAAGCGCGACATCGATGTCGCGGTAGACCGGCGCCACTCCGGCGTTGAGCCACCACATCTGCACTTGCATCTTCTCGGCGGGGCGCACCGCACGTGGATACTCGCAACGCCGCAGCACGAGGCGATAGCCCATCTTTTTCTGGAACCGCTCGAAAGCGCCTCTCCATTCAGGCGGGATCGCCGAGGACTTCACGTTCAAAGTGCTCAGATGCCAGCGCAACGCCTGGTCGAGGATGGAGTCGACGTCCCATCCTTGCTCCTTCCAATAGCCGGGCACCCAACAGGTCTCGAGAGCGACGGGTCGCTTCCTCCACACGTCGCCGATTCCGGCGCGCACGACCTGCTGCGGATAGACGTCGAGCATCTCGGGCGGAAAGAAAGGATTCTCCGACGACGTCCTCATGTCGCCCAGGCAGTCGAGTCGCCACCCGGCTCCGCGTGTCGTGCCGTAGGCAAGGGCCTGCGGCTCGTCGAAATTCATCAGGAGCGGAGCTCGGGGGAAGGCCTCGAAATAGATGTCGATGAGCGCCTTCTGCCGCTCGAGATTGGGCATGTAACGGCTCCACCCCTCGCCCCAGTAGCCCACTGAGGAGATGTCGACGCTCTCGAGAATCGGATTGCCGTCGTAGCGGGCCCCCGCGGCCGCGACCAGCTCGCCCCAATACTTCAGGTACAGCGGGTCGGAAAAGTCCGGTTGCCATATCTCGCCATCGCCGTTCTCGTTGCCGGGCTCGTTGGCGCGCCGCGCGCCCGACCGGCGGTACCACTCCGGCAAAGGGTGCTCCGGGTCGTAAGGCATCAACCGGATGGCGAGCGTCTGGTGGTGGAGGCGGGCTTGTTCCAGGGCGAGGTCGATGATCTCCCAGCGATACCGGCCGCGCTCGGGCTCCAGCACCGACCAGAACCATCGGCAGTAGGCGACGGATGCGTCGGGGAAATCGGGCCTCGTCGCGGGAGGAGTCAGTACTTCCGTCGGTCCCTCCTCGGACCACGTCGATCCCGAGTTGAGCGCGTCGCCGTTGTAGCGCTGGAAGGTCGTGATTCCCATTCCCGGATTGACCAGTATCTCGTTCGTTTCCGCGGGTCGTACGACGACGCGGTCACCGGCCGCTCCGGCTGCGCGGGTCCATAGCAGAAAGAGCATGCCGAAACGAGTCACGCCGCGGCCTACCACTGGAAGACGCTCCAGAGATCGGAATAGTCATCGGTCCAAATCCGGCCGTGGCGCGGCACGACCTCGTCGGGGCCTCCCGGGAATCCCCGGGCCGCAAGCACCTCCGAGTCTCGCGCCACGAGCGCCCAGCGCGAAGCGAGAACGCCCGCGTCCGACGAGTGGTCGTCTTCGATTACCGCGGTGAAGTCGAGATCGGCGGCGTTGGCCTGAACGACCGGTTTCAGGTCGAGGTGCCGGTTCGAGATGTGCAGCACGAGAACGCCGTCGGGGGCGAGCTTTTCCTGATAGAGCATGAAAGCCTCCCGGGTCAGTAGATGAAGGGGAATGGCGCCGCTGGTAAAAGCGTCGAGGACGATTACGTCGAACGGGCCCGAAGAGCCAGTGAGGGTGACGCGAGCGTCGCCGAGGATCACGTCGACGTCGACATCTCTCTTGCGTGCGTCCGCCAGATAGGTGAAGTACCGATCGTCCTCCGCGATCCGTCTCACTACCGGGTCGATCTCGAAGACCGTCCACCGCTCGCCGGGCTCGGCGTAGGCGAGAAAGCGATCCGGCCCCGAGCCCCACGAGCCCGATCGCGCCGCCCAGACGTGGTAGTAGCATTTTCGCGATCATCGGCTGGACGGAGAACAGCAGGAAGGAACCGACGAAGACCGTGCCGACCCAGAGTGCCACCACCTTCCGCGGGAGAATAGAGAAATCGCGGGACGGCGGCAAGGGGCGGGGAGGAAAGAGAGGTATCATCGCGCGTCAAGAGCTTTCGAGACGGAGGTGGCTGATGCGAACCACGGTCCTCGCTCTCGTCGCGCTGTCGTTCGGCGTGATCGAGACGGAATCTGCGTCGCGGCATGCGGATCGCATTTTCGAGAACGGAAAGATCTGGACGGGAGACGACTCTCACCCGGACGCGGAAGCGCTCGCGGTTGCCGGAGACGAGATCCTGGCGGTGGGCTCGAACGAGGAGATCCGGGCGCTGGCCGCTCCCGATACCGCCATCGTGGACTTGAAGGGGCACCTTCTCGTCCCCGGCTTCCAGGACTCGCACCTCCATTTTCCCGGTCCGTCCGTGAGCTCGGTGCGACTGGACGGGATCGAGACGCTCGAGGCGTTCCAGAAGCGACTCTCGGATTTCGCGAAATCCCACCCGGACGCGGCCTGGATCACCGGTGGGGGATGGGCCTATTCGGTCTTTCCCGACCAGGCGCCGGACAAGAAATACATCGACGAAGTGATCCCGGACAGGCCGGTGTACCTGACCGAGCGCGACGGGCACATGGGTCTCGCGAGCTCGAAGGCGCTCGAGATCGCGGGAATCACGAGCAACAGCGAGGATCCACCGAACGGCCACATCATGATGGACGCGAGCGGCACGCCCACCGGCGAGCTCAAGGAGGCGGCCCAGCGTCTCGTCCGCGCGCACGTCCCGAAACCTACGGAGGACGAGGTGTATCGAGCCTTCCTCCAGCACATGGACGAGGCCGCGGCCGACGGGTTGACGTCCGTCCAGAACGCGTCCTGGTATCCCGACGAGCAGCCGATCTACCTCCGGGCGCTGGCCGCGGGGGCTTTGAAGCTGCGCTTCCACCTCGCACCGATGCTCCTCCCGGACGAAGGAGGAGCGCCGCGGGAACACTACTTGAAGACTCCCCTCACGGTGAACGACCTCGAGCGCTACGAGGAGCTCCGCGAGACGTTTCGCGGGCCTCTCGTGAAGTTCGGGGCCGTGAAGGGGGTCCTCGACGGCACGGTGGACGCCCGGACGGCGGCGATGTTCGATCCATACGTCGGGGGAGGTACGGGAATCCCGTTCTGGGAGCAGAAGGACTTGAACGAGACCGTGGCCCTCTACGACCGCGAGGGGTTCCAGGTGCTGCTCCACGCCATTGGCGACAAGGCGATCCACATGGCGCTCGACGCGTTCGAGTACGCGGCGAGGACGAACGGCACGTCGGGACGGCGGCACCGCGTCGAGCACGCCGAAGTTCCACTTCTTTCCGATCTACCCCGCTTCCGCGAGCTCGGCGTCATCGCCTCGACCCAGGCCCTCTTCGCGAATCCGGACGCGACCGTGCTCGATAACTTCGCCGTCCTTCTCGGACCCGAGAGAGCGGCGCACGCGGACTCGTTCAAGCTCTACGACGACGCGGGTGCGGTACAGGCGTTCGGGAGCGACTGGAGCGTCTTCGACTTCTCCCCGCTCGCGGGGATCTACTGCGCGGTGACGCGGATGACGCCGGAAGGAACGCCCGCGGGCGGCTGGTACCCCGAAGGTCGCATCTCGGTCGAAGCCGCTCTCCGCCACTACACCCGCGACGGCGCCTACGCGACCTTCGACGAGGACGTTCGAGGCACGCTCGAGCCGGGAAAGCTCGCCGACTTCGTCGTCCTGTCGAAGGACATTCTCACCGTCCCGCCCGCCGAAATTCCGCAGACGAGAGTCCTGCTCACCGTCATGGGTGGGAGGGACACGTATCGGAGCGAAGAGTTTCCCGGAAGAGCTACGGAAGAACGGCGGTGATGTTCCGCTTGGGGACCTGCCCCACGGGGATGCGCGCTATCTCTTTTCTCGATTCGATATCCACGGCCGAGACCGAGTTCGACCCGGCGTTGGCCACGTAGAGCGTCTTGCTGTCGGGAGTGAAGGTCAGCCAGTCGGGATGGTGTCCCACGGGCACGCCGCCGAGAAGCTTCAGATCCGGAAGCGAGTAGGCGTAGACGGTGCTGTTCACCTTGCTGCAGACCCAGAGCGTCTTTCCGTCCGGCGCGACGCCGATCCCGTGCGACGGAGAGCCCTGGAGCATGTCGTGGTTCTGCTGCTCCGGGGGAAGCTCGGGAAGCTGGATTCTGCCTACTTCCTTGCGCTCGGCGAAGTCCACCACCGCGAATCCATGGACGTCCGAGAGCTGCACGAACATCCGTCGGGTGGAGCCGTCCGGGTTTTTTTCGAAGGCGATGGGCCGCACGCCGCCTTCGAAGTAGAGCGTCCAGACCGGCACTTCCGTTTCCTGATCGATGACGGTCAGGCTCTTGCCCGCGATCGATCCTGCGATTACGAATCGTCCGTCCGGAGTGACGAAGGTGTTGTGGATACCGCCGCGTGTGGGAATGGTCTTGTCGACGTCGAGCGTCGTGGTATCGACGACCGCAACCGCGCCCGGAGGGGACACGATCGCCGCATAGACTCTTTTTCCGTCGTGGCTGATCGAGATGTTGTTCGGGCGTCCGCCGAGGGGAATCCGTTTGATCACGGAGAGGGTCTTGGCATCGACGACGTCGAGGGACTCCTCGGCCTCGTTGGTGAAGTAGAAGCGGCTCCCGTCGGGAGCGGCGGCGGCGCCGTGGTTCACTTCGATGCCTGTGATCTCCCCCACGACTTTGTTGGCCGTGGGGTCGATGAGGACGACGTTGTCCCCGGCGGAGTTGGTCTGAACGATGACCACCCGGCTCGCGGCGGCGGGTAGCGCCCAGCTCGCGAGAACGACGGTACAGAGAGTCACGAAACGGCGACTTCGGGTACGTTGGGTCTCCAACATGGTCGTCGAGCCTCCCGCCGCGAATGTAGTGAGACCGATCCGATAAGTCAAGAACGCCGGAGGTGGCCCGGAGTCGCAGAACGAGAGTGCGATTGACGAGACCGCGCCAGGTGATATACAGGAGGCGTTTATGGCACTGGCTTCGTCTCTCCTGCTCCTCGCGGCCGTCGTATCGCAAGGCTCTCCGGTCAGCCTGGACTTTCCTTTCTTCCGCGATCGCGTCGAGCCGATCTTTCTCGCGAAGCGTCCGGGCCACGCGAGGTGCTACGTGTGTCACTCCCGGGGCACGCCGTTCCGGCTGCAGCCGCTCTCGCCCGGTGCCTTGAGGTGGAACGAACAGGAGTCGCGCGAGAACTTCGATACTGCCCGAAGGTTCGTCGTTCCCGGGGCTCCCCACAAGAGCCGGCTCCTTCTCATGGCTCTGTCGGAGCAAGCGGGAGGAGCTCCTTTCCACCCGGGAGGGAAACACTGGGAGTCGCAGGACGATCCCGACTGGCAGACCCTCGCCGCCTGGGTCGACAGCGGGTCCGCGACCGCCGCGCCGCTCGACTACGACGTCTTCCGTACCAGCATCGAGCCCATTTTCCTCGCGAAACGGCGGGGCCACGCCCGCTGCGTCGTCTGTCACTCCCGCGGCACCGCATTCCGGCTGCAGGCGCTTTCAGCCGGGTCCTCGAGCTGGAGCGAAGAGCAGTCGCGAAAGAACTTCGAGGCCGCGAGACGCATGGTGATTCCCGGGAATCCCGCCGGAAGCCGGCTCCTCCTCATGCCGCTCGCCGAAGGAGCGGGCGGCACGCCTTTCCATCCCGGGGGCAAGCACTGGGAGTCGAAAAGCGATCCCGAATGGCAAGCCCTGGCCGATTGGGTCCGCGGAGCGCGGTAGCGCTTCTCGGGACATATTCCTTACAGGATGAAAGCATGACAGGAGGTCGAGATGCGTAGACTCACGATTTTGGCTCTTGGTTTCGTTGGCATCGTCGCGGCGCCTCTCGCCGCCCAGGAGCAGGATGTCGTCACCATCCAGTCGGTGCAGAAGGCGCCGCCCCGGGCCGAAGGGGATGGTCCCTTTGCCCGCCTCATTCTCCGGGGTGCGACGCTCATCGACGGAACCGGCGCGCCTCCGGTGGGGCCGGTGGACATCGTCGTCGAGCAGAACCGGATTCGGAGCATTCAGAGCGTCGGCTATCCCGGGGTTCCGATTGATCCCGCGCGGCGTCCCAAAGCGGGGCCGGGGGACAAGGAGCTCGATCTCGGCGGAATGTACGTCCTCCCGGGCTTCATCGACATGCACGCCCACATCGGGGGAGCGCCACAGGGAACGCCGGCAGAGTACGTGTTCAAGCTCTGGATGGGCCATGGCGTCACCACCATCCGCGAGCCCGGGAGCGGCAACGGCCTCGCCTGGACCAAAGAACACCGGGAGAAGAGTGCGCGCAACGAGATCACCGCGCCGCGGATCGAGGCCTACGTATTTTTCGGACAGGGTGCCGACGGCGCCATCTCCACTCCCGAGGAGGCGCGGGCCTGGGTCCGAGAGATCGCGAGCGCGGGAGCGCAGGGTATCAAGTTTCTCGGCGAGCGACCCGACATCATGCGCGCCGCTCTCGACGAGGCGAAGACACTGGGGCTCCGCAGCGCCTGCCATCATTCGCAGCTCAACGTCGCCTGGAACAACGCGCTCGACTCGGCCCGCTGGGGCCTCACCTCCATGGAGCACTGGTACGGCCTTCCCGAGGCTCTGTTCGACGACCGCACCATTCAGAACTACCCGCTGGACTACAACTACAGCAACGAGCAGGATCGGTTCGGCAACGCCGGCCGACTCTGGTCGCAAGCGGCCGCTCCGGGAAGCGAGAAATGGAACGCAGTGATGAACGAGCTCATCTCGCTCGATTTCACCCTGGTGCCGACTTTCACGATCTACGAGGCGAGCCGGGATCTGATGCGGGCCTACCGGGCGGAGTGGCACGACGAGTACACTCTTCCCTCGCTCTGGAGGTTCTACACCCCCAACCGAAAAGCGCACGGCTCCTACTGGTTCTACTGGACCACGGAAGACGAGGTCGCGTGGAAGAACAACTATCGCCTCTGGATGACGTTCGTGAACGAGTACAAGAACCGCGGCGGGCGAGTGGCCACGGGATCGGACTCGGGCTTCATCTACAAGCTCTACGGCTTCGACTACATTCGCGAGCTCGAGCTGCTGCGTGAAGCCGGGTTTCATCCGCTGGAGGTGATCCGCGCGGCGACGCTGAAGGGCGCCGAAGCTCTGGGCAGGGCGGATGAGCTCGGCACTGTCGAGGTCGGCAAGCTCGCTGACTTCGTCGTCGTGGAAGAAAATCCGCTTCAGAACCTGAAGGTCCTCTACGGGACGGGAGCGATCAAAGTCGACGAGAACAACCGGCCGGTGCGCGTCGGAGGCGTCAAGTACACCATCAAGGACGGAATCATCTATGACGCGAAAAAGCTCCTCGCCGACGTGCGCGCGATGGTCGCCAAGGCGAAGGCCGCGGAGTCCCTTCCGCCCACGATGCCGATGCCGATGCCGATGCCGGGCCGATGAGATGAGCGGGACGGCGCGACCGTTGCCGGTGCTCTCGACCGGTGCTAGCATGCCGGCTCGTATTCAGGAGGATCCATGAAGAAGTCGTCCAAGAGTAAAGCATCAAAAAAGAAGGCGTCCAACCGGGCGAAGCGCCCCGCGCCGAAGAAAAAGGCACAGGCGGTTCCGGCGGGCTATCACACCGTGACTCCCTATATCGTTTGTCGAGACGCCGCGAGCGCCATCGATTTCTACAAGAAGGCCTTCGGAGCCAAAGAGAAGAGCCGGATGTCCGGACCGGGCGGAAAGCTCATGCACGCCGAGCTCCGGGTCGGCGATTCGATGGTCATGCTCTGCGACGAGATGCCGGAGATGGGCACGAGATCTCCCCTCGCCCTCGGCGGCTCACCCGCGAGCCTCTTCCTCTACGTGAAGAACGTGGACACCATCGCCGAAAAGGCGGCGGCCGCGGGAGCCACGGTGGTGATGCCGGTCCAGGACATGTTCTGGGGAGATCGGTACGGGAAGTTCAAGGATCCCTTCGGTCACGAGTGGCAGATCGCGACCCACAAGGAAGACTTGACACCGAAGCAAATGGCCAAGCGCGCTCAGGCCGCCATGGCCCAGCGACCCGCAACCTAGTACACAAGACCTGGGGGGGAAGGCTACACCAGCTCGGTGATGTACTTCTCCTTCAGCAATCTCCACAAAGACGCGAGAAAGGCGGTCAGGGGAATCGCCAGGATCATTCCCATAATTCCGCCGAGGGCCGTGCCCCAGAAGAAGATGGCGATGATGATCGCCATCGGGTGAAGTCCCGTCCGTTCACCCATGATCCGCGGCGTGAGCACGTATCCCTCGATGAGCTGGACCACGAGGAATACCGAGATGACCCCGCCCATCGTTCCCCAGCCGCCGCCGTCCTGAAAGAAGGCGAGCGGCAGTGAGACCCCGAGCCCGATGATGCTCCCGAGGTAGGGGATCACGTTCAGGAGTCCCAGTACGAACCCGATGGTGAATCCATAGCGTAGTCCGACGGCGGCGAAGCCCACCGCGAAGAGCAGTCCCTGAATCAGGGCGACGAGGAGCTGGCCGCGAAAGAACGCGACGACGATGTCCACGAACTGGTGGAGGAGATACATGACGTCGTTGCGGGTCTCCGGCTTGAGGAAGGGAAGGATCTGAGCGCTGTCGACCGGAGCTGGCTTGGTCACCAGGAAGAACACGAAGTACACCGGCAGAACCGCCCAGTTCAAAACCGCACCGACTCCACTCAACATTCCCGCTCCCGCCGCGAGCGCTTTTCCTCCGAAGAACTCGAGACCGGAGAAGATCTCGTCCTGGAGTCCGGTGAGACCTTCCTGGACCTTCGCCCCCATCGGGGTGGCGAGAAACTCCTTGAGCTCGGGCAAACGCTCGCGCAACGTCGACGAGACGTCCTGCCACCACGCCGGCAGGCGCGACAGTAGATCGATCAGTTGACCGACGAGCACCGTCCCGAAAAATGCGAAAAACGCGGTGACGGGGACGAGAATAGAGAGAAAGACGGCAGCGACCGCGGCGGCGCGCGGAAGGCGCAGTTTCGACGTCAGCCACTCGAAGTAGGGTCGGCACACGAGCGCCGCGATCGCTCCCACCGCGAGAGGCAGAAAGACTCCCGAGAAGGCTCGAACGAAACGCGCCAGCAGCCAGAACAGGCCACCGGCGGCGAAGAGAATGACGATCGCGGCCAGGATCGTAATGGCGGTCGAGACCGTCGCTGCCTGGCGCTCGCTGAATGTCAGTCCCATGGTGAGTCGGGAGTCTAGTCGCTTCAGTCGCTTCCGGCAATCCACTCTTCCGCGAAGCGGGCGGAGCCCTGGAGCTCGGTCTCGATCGCGGCTTCCACCCCGGGCGTCACGTCCTCGACTCCGACTCCCTTCGCGAGAGCCAGCTCCACCGCGGCCATGTGAGGTTCACGGAGGGGATGGCCGATCCGGCTCACGAGGTGAACGGAGGTCTCGCGGACTCCCGCGATGGCGGCGATCCTCTCGGCCATCTTTTGCGCGAGAACGTTGTAGATCTTTCCGACGTGCGATTGAGGATTCTTCCCGGAGACGGCCTCGTTGCTCCCCGGCCGGCGTGCCGAGAAGAAGCCGCACAGCCGGTTTCCTCGGCCGACTTGTCCGCTGTCTCCACCCTCGGCGGAAGTGCCGGTCACGGTGAGATAGACGGAGTCCGAGCCGCCACCGGGTACGTCCAGGGTATTGATGGCAATCTCGAACGTGTCGAGCCCTCCGAGATCCTCGATGAGCTTCGCTACCGACCCGGCGAGAGCCTGATGAAGCTCTCGCTTCAGACGAAAGTAGGTCTTCTCCGAATCGATGAATCGATCGACAAACGCGGCGGCGACCGTTAGAGAGAGCGTCCGCTCGCGCCGCACCGCCATGACCTTGACGTCTTCTCCCACATGGGGAAAGCGCGCCTTCGTGTCGGCGTCGTTCAAGAACCGCTCGGTCGCGAGGACGATGCGCTCCGTCGGGGTGAGGGGCGCGAAGCCGGTGGCGGCCGAGGTGTCGTTCGCGGGAGGATTCCCGGTGGCGAAGAGCCCCGCGAGCTGCGGGGATCCGGCACGCACCTCGTTCTGGAACACGAGGTGGCTCTCGGGATCGACGAACCTCAAGTGCTCCCGGAACCAGCGGCGCGCCGCTTCGACGAGAATCTGTTCCACGGGAACCGTCCTGCCCTCGGCGTGATAGACCGCCCGATCCCCGAAAACGAGCCGCATCGGAGCCTCGATCGAACCTCCGCCGAATCCAGGGGTCGTACGCCCGGCCGCGAGAAGCCCCTTGTCGAGGTTGAAGTGCTGCGGTGCCCCGAACAGCTCGATGTAGCTTCGGGCGAGATCGCGTGCGGCGGCATCCATGACGCGATCGCAGATGGTGTCGGGGTGACCGAGGCCCTTGCGCTCCACGATCTCGAAGCTTCTCTCGCCCGCCGTCGTGAGGATGGATTCGATGAGGACTCGCGCCATGTCGATTCGTCCGAGGACAAGGCCTCGCCTTTCGCCCAAGCCACTTTTACCACGGGTGATCGCCCGAGGGGGTATTCTCCCTACGCGGCGTAGGACGAAGCCCGCGCGCGCACTCCCTCCTCCGGCGAAGGCTCGCCGCAACATGCCCGCTTGCCATGGGTTGAGGACGGCCCTCCTCGCTGCCGTCTTTGGCACGGCAGTTGCGTTCGTGAAGTCGAATCCGAACGATCCCGCGTCCCGTCAGCCTCGGCACACACTTAGTCGTTTCGAAGGGAGACCCGATGTCCACCATCATCGACAAACTGCTCAACCGGCGCGATACCGAGACCAAGCCCTCGCCCGACGAGCTGCGCCAGATAGCACAGCTCGCCCAGGACGAAGCGACTCGCCTCGCGGAGCTCATCGATCACGCCCAAAGCGAGCTTCAGAGCGAAGCCGCCATCCGGGACAACCTCGAAGCAGTCGAGGGAAGGCTCCGCAACGCCGATGGAACGCTCAAAGCGTTCGAGGACCGCGTCTCGGCGGCCCGCGAAATGGCGCAAGCCGCCGCCGAGCTCGAGTCACGGGTTCAAGGCCTGAACGAGCTCGTGGTATCCGCCGACGCCCGTATCCGACAGGTCGAAGCGCGGAACGGAAAGCTGAACGAGGCCCGGGCGAGCATCGAGAAGCTCATCGCCTCCGGTGTCGATGCCGACACCAAAGTCGCGCGGTTCTCTTCCCAGGCCAAAGAGCTCGAGGGAGTGGAGTCCGAGTTCCGCCGGGTGCGGGAGAGTCTCGATCAGCTCGACGCTCAGTTCGGACTGATCCGCGACGACTACGAGCGGCTCCAGGATGTGGTGACCACCGTTCGGCGCGAGTCGAGCACCATCGACGACAAGACGCGCTTCGTCAAAGGAGAGCTCGATCGGGCCGAGCAGACGACGCGCCGCATCGAAGAAGTGGTCAAGAGTCTCTCCAGTTCCCAGTCACTCTCGAAACAGAGCCAGGACCAGCTGCGGCAGCTCAACGCTCTCGCTCAGCACGTCAACCAGAAGCTCCGTTCGCTCGGTGCCACCAAGGAGCTCGTGGATCGGGCCAATGCCCAGCTCAATCAGGTCAACGAGCTCGTCTGGGAGGTCGACCGCAAGATCAAGAAGATCAACGAAGAGAGCCAGTGGATCAAGGAGATCGAGGGGAACGTCGAGAAGTTCCAGGATCTTCACCGCGAGTTTTCGGTGGACCTCGAGAGCGCACGCCAGCAAAAAGGGGAGTTCGCGGAAGAGTCGGAGAAGCTGAAGGCCGCGATCACCGACATGCTCTCCCAGATCCAGCAGCGGCTCGAGAGCGCGGTCTTCCTCAAGGAGGAGGTCGAGGTCGCGAACCAGCGGGCGATGGAAGTCTATGGCACCATCGCGAAGCTCGAAGAGCACATGAAGAGCCTCGCCGCTCGCGACGAGGATCTCAGACGCACCCAGAAGCAGGCGGAAGATCTCGATGCCAGGCTCGCGCTCCAGCAGGAGAGCGTCGTCGGCCTCGAATCCAAGGTCGAGAGCCTCAAGACGTTCGAGAATCGCCTCGACGCGATGAAGACGATGGCCGAGCGCGTCTCGACCCAGACCGAAGCCATAGCCGCGAGCGAAGGGATGGTTGCCGAGACGAGACGCCAAATCGCCGAGTTCGGCGAGGCGCGCGCCGCGATCGAAAGCGAGGTCGAGAGCCTGCGTCGCAATCGCGACGAAGTGGACAAAGCGCGCCAGTTGCTGACCGATTTCCGCAAGGCGGGACTCGCCGCCGAATCCACCATCCGCGAGATGCTGCCGCGGCTGCAGACGGTGGACGCCGTCCAGAGCCGACTCGCCACCCTGGACCATCTGGCGCAGAAGCTCGACGAGAGCGTGTCCGAGCTCCGGCCCCGCATCGAGTTCGTCGAAGGAGTGGAGTCGAGGCTGAATCGCCTCAGCGACGTGAGCCGGGAAGTCGACCAGCGCATCGACGGGCAGCTTTCGAGAAAGGCCGAGCTCGATGCGATGCGCACGTCACTCGAGGGGCTGTCTTCCCAGGTGAAGGACGTTCAAGAGCTCGTCCGCTCTCTCAAAGAGAACAAGACCCTTCCAGAGATGGAAGGGCGTGCGGTTTCGCTCGCCTCCCAGCTCGAGCTATTCGCCGACAAGCTCCAGGGCTTCGAGCTCATGGAAAAAGTGATCCAGGATCGCGAGAAACGCGCGGAGGATCTCGTCGTTCGGCTCGAAGGACTCGCGGTCGTTCTCGAACAGCAGAACGACCGGGTCAGCGTCCTCGGCCGCGAGATCGAGAACCTCAACGAGGCTCGCCGCGAGTGGCTCCAGGAAGTGCATCGCGTTTCCGACAAGCAGCAGGCGATCCAGGAACATTCCGCCACCACCCAGAAGCAGCTCGAGCAGATCCAGACGCTGAGTACCGAGCTCGAGGAGAAGAGGGCGAAGCTCGCGGCCTCGGAGAGCCGTATCACCCAGTACGAGGCGCGCATCGAGAGGCTCGAGGCCCTCATGCAGGGACTCGACGCGAAGATGGGCGAGGTGGAGGACTCGCCAGCAGTCGGTCGACCAGGTCAAGCAACAGGTAGACGCTCTTTTCGAGAGCACCGAGAAGACGCGAAACGACGCGATGTCGGTCCTCGAAGCGCGCCAGGAGATCCTGGAGACGAAGGAAAAGCTGGAGCTTCTCCTGCGGGAAGCATCGGTTCTGGGATCGAAGTTCGACGTCCTCGACAAGCGGCGGGAGACCATCGACCAGGCCCAGGCGAAGATGGATCACCTCTCGAACGTGCTCCAGGACATCGAGGCGAACCTCGAGAACCTCAAGGAGCAGCGAACGGTAGTGGAGCACGTGGCGGAGAAGCTCGCCCGGCTCGACTTCGCTCTGCAGCGCGCGGAAGCGGCGACGAGAGAGCTTCGGGAAGAGCGCGCGCTCGCGAGCCGCATCTACCGCAGCATCCAGGAGCAAAAGGCGGCCAGCCCACCGCGGCCGCCGAAACCGCCCACGAAGCGTCACTGAGTCTCTTCGGTTTCTTGACAACGGGGCACGGGTGGGGTACGTTCCCTTAGATTATCTAAGGGAGCGAGACGCGTGACCAAAACCAAATCCGAGCTCCTGCACGGAACCCTCGAGCTGCTCATCCTTCGGGTCGTCGAGAAGGAGCCGATGAACGGCTTCGCCATCGGCCACCGCATCGAGGAGCTGACTGGAGACGCCCTCCGGGTCGACGAGGGCTCTCTCTACCCGGCGCTCTACCGAATGGAGAGGCGTGGATGGCTCCGCGCTTCCTGGGGAACGAGCGAGAACAACCGGCGGGCGAAGTTCTACCGCATCACCCGCGCGGGACGCCGCCGCCTCGCCGCTGAGCGCGCCAAATGGACCGACTTTCAAGAGGCGGTCGGAAAAATCCTCGAATCGGCCTAGCCATGTCCATCCTCTCCCGCCTTCGACTCCTGCTGAGGGCGAAGCTCACTCCCGACGAGGTGGAAGCGGAGAATCGACGACGAGCTCCGCTATCACCTGGAGATGAGGACCCGCGAGTACCGCTCCCGCGGAATTCCCGAGGCCTCCGCCCGAGAGCTCGCAAGGGAACGCTTCGGCGACCTGAAGAGAGTCCGCCACGAGTGCCGGCGGCTCTCCATGCTCGGACCCTTTCGACGGCGCTCCGAAAAAGGAGATCCTCCGATGAGCTCGTTCTCGAGGGACTTGTTCCACGCCGTTCGCTCTCTCATCAATGCGCCGGGGTTCTCGCTCGTGGTTCTCCTGACCCTCGCTCTCGGCGTCGGCGCCAACACCGCTATCTTCAGCGTAGTAGAAGGGGTACTCCTTCGGCCTTTTCCTTTCCGGGAGCCCAATCACCTCGTTCGAATCTGGGAGAATGACCGGCTCCGGGGCACGACGCGCGAAGGGTTCTCGCTTCCCGGATTTCATCGACGTCTCCGTGAGAAGCGAGGGCTTCGCCGGGCTCGCCGTCTTTCAAAACGCTTCCTTACCCTCACCGACGATGCCAACGAGCCGATGCGCGTAAACGCGACCCGGAGCTCGAGCGGCCTGTTCGCGCTCCTCGGGGTCGCACCGAGTATCGGCCGCGACTTCGCCGAGCGGGACGGTCGACCGGGCGCCAATCCGGTTGCGCTCTTGAGTCATCGCTTGTGGGTAGGGCGTTTCGGGGGCGACCCTTCCGTCGTCGGAAGGACGATCTCGCTCGAAGGGGTGACGACCGCCGTTATCGGCGTGCTGCCGCCGGGAGTCCCGTTTCCTTCGACCGAGACCGATATATACCTTCCGCTCCCGATCCCATCTCCGGAAAACCAGCGCGGATTTCACGGATTCGGCGTGGTCGCCCGGCTCGGTGACGGCGTCAGCCTCGAGCGGGCGAACGCGGGCCTGCAGGCGATCGCGACCGCGCTCGAAGGCGAGTTCGGAGACGACAACAAGGGGCGGGGGATGTGGGCGCAATCGCTCTACGATGCCTCGGTCGGCGCCTTCCAAGCCGCGCCTGGTTCTCCTTCTGGGCGCCGTCGCTCTCGTCCTACTCGTCGCCTGCGTGAACGTCGCGAGCCTTCTCTTCGCCCGCGCGGTGACGCGCGAACGAGAGACGGCGGTGCGGGTCGCCATGGGCGCGGGGCGGGGGGCGCTCGTCCGCCAATACCTGACCGAGAGCCTCCTGCTCTCGCTCGCGGGAGGGCTCATCGGCCTCGTCGCCGCCTGGTTCGGGTTGCACGCGCTTCTCGCGATGATGCCCGACGACTTGCCGCGCCGCGGAAATATCGAGATCAACGGCGTCGTTCTCGCTTTTGCCCTCGCGATATCTCTCGCGACCGGTCTCGCGTTCGGGCTCCTTCCCGCGCTCCGTCGCTCGCGCGGACGCCTCCTCTCTCAGCTGCGCGAAGGCGGACGGTCGGGGGCCGACCGGGCGAAGGAGGGGATTCGCCGGATTCTGGTGACGGCGGAGATCTCACTCGCCGTCGCTCTCGTCGTCGGGGCCGGCCTCCTGGTGCACAGCTTCTGGCGGCTGCTCCAAGTGGACCCGGGCTTCTCCGCGGAGAACGTCGTGTCGGTGGATGTCCAGCTTCCCGCGACTCGCTATCCGCAAGAGCGGGCGCGCTGGCCGGCGTGGACCGAAGTGCGTGCCTTCCAGAAGGAGCTTCTCCGCCGCACGAGCGCGCTCCCGGGCGTCGACGCCTCCGCGATCGCGATCAACACGCCGCTCGACGCCGGCTGGACGAGTCGCTTCACGATAGAGGGGCGGCCGCCTGTTGCGCCGGGCGAAGAGGACGAGGTGGGCGTCCGCATCGTCAGCCCGGGATACTTTCGCACCGCCGGCATCCCCATCGTCCGCGGTCGAGGGCTCGAGGATGCCGACGATCGCAGCGATTCGCCTCCCGTCGTGGTCGTCAACGAGGCTTTCGCCAGGCGCTACTTCGTCGACGAAGACCCCATCGGAAAGCGCCTATCCCAGTGGGGAGTTACTCGGGACATCGTTGGGATCGCGAAGGACGTTCGGTTCCATGGGCTCGACCAGCCGCCTTCGCCGGCAATCTATCCCACGTTCGCAGATGCTCCCTTCTCGGGGTTCTCGCTCCTGGTACGAACGCACGAACCGGCGGAGCTGAGCTACGCGCGCATTCGCGACACCATCTGGTCGATCGATCGAGACCTGGCACTCTCCCGATTCACCACCCTCGACGCGATGCTCGCGGCATCGGTGGCGGCACCACGCTTCACCATGGTGCTCTACGTACTCTTCGCTGCGATCGCTCTCGGGCTCGCCGCCGTGGGCATCTACGGCGTCATGTCCTACTCGATCACCCAGAGACGGCACGAGATGGGCGTGCGGATGTCGCTCGGCGCCCGGCCAGCGGACGTCGTTCGCCTCGTTCTCGTCGAAAGCGGCAGGCTGACGGCGCTCGGAATCGGTATCGGGCTCGTCCTGGCGATGTTTCTGACGAGGAGTCTGAAGGCGATTCTCTTTGGAGTGGAGGGAATCGATCCGGCGACCCTCGTCGTGGTTACCGTGCTTTCCGCAGGGGTCGCACTGGCCGCGTCGTGTCTGCCCGCGATGCGCGCCGCGCGGCTCGACCCGATCTCGACGCTGCGGCACGAATAGAGCCTGGTGGATGGGAGAATCGCGCCGTTCCCCATGAAGATCCGCTTCTTCCCGACGCCATCCGCCTTTCGTAAATGGCTCGAGTCTCATCACGCTTCCTCCACCGAGCTCTGGGTGGGCTTCCACAAGAAGGCCACGGGAAAACCGAGCATCACCTGGCCCGAGTCCGTAGACGAAGCGCTCTCGTTCGGCTGGATCGACGGCGTTCGAAAGAGCGTCGACGAGGACAGCTACACCATCCGCTTCACCCCCCGGAGGAGCGCGAGCACCTGGAGCGCGGTGAACATCCGTCGGGCGCAGGCCCTCATCTCCGAAGGTCGGATGCGGCCGGCCGGGCTCGCGGCGTTCGAGGCGAGGAAGGAAGATCGCTCCCGCGTCTATTCGTTCGAGCAGAGGCCGCAGACGCTCCCTTCCTCCTACGAGCGCAAGTTCAAAAAGAACGGGATCGCGTGGAAGTACTTTCAGTCTCAGCCGCCGTGGTACCGGAGGACGTGCACCTGGTGGATCGTGAGCGCGAAGAGGGAAGAGACACGCCTCAACCGACTCGACCGGTTGATCGAAGACTCGGCGAATGAGCGCAGCATCGCTCCCCTTACGCGGAAGGCGAGGACCACGAAGAAGAAGTGAGCCGGGCGCAAGCGTTCGGGGAGAGCTCCGGACGGCCTATCCTGACCCGCCGCTCACCCCCAGGTGCGGCACGTTTACGGGCGGTCCACCGC
Organism: uncultured Acidobacteriota bacterium; assembly: GCA_963815675.1. Taxonomy (GTDB): domain Bacteria; phylum Acidobacteriota; class Vicinamibacteria; order Marinacidobacterales; family SMYC01; genus CAWFHP01. Next base: position 51,582 of record CAWFHP010000015.1, read on the forward strand.
GGATGAAAAGTTTCGACGGGTGAAGGAGGGGATCTTCCCGACCCCACCAATTGGCTGCTGGCATCGTGGTCTCATACTCGACGCTGCGCGGAGGCCCAGGAGATTGCTCCGAAACCAGCCGTCCGCTCAAGGACGTGACGCTGAACCTTAGTCGGCTTCCATATGAAGGTACTTTCGGACCATGTCTGCGTCGACTTCGAAGGAGATGTCGACCAGCTCGTCGAGCGTTTCGACCTCCAGAGATTCGAAGAGCCTCCGAAGAGATTCGTCCGACTGCTTCTGGAGGGCGCCCATCACGGCCATGCCGTGCACGAAATCGGATAGCTTGCCTGACGCTTCCGCGTCCGTCGTAACGGCACGCACCCGAACCCTCACGTGTGACCCAACGCGCGCGGAGACGGAGAACGACTCGAGCGGGGGGAAGCCCCCGAGTCCAGCGGGCGCCCCGCTGGCGCGGCTTGGGAAGCCTGTGCCGACGATCCATAGCGTCTCGCCCGTCGTGATCTGTTTGAGCGCGTCCGCCAGCTCTCCTTGATCGGACGCGAGGGGAGCGAAACCGAGCCCAGCGTCCAGCATGTCGCGTATTTGCTCGGCAGGACCGATGAGCGCCGTGGTGCTGTCAGGGAAGGCCAGAACTTGCTCCCCCTCCGAGCTCCCGAGCTGCGGGAAGAGACTCGGCACGGTGTAGAGCGGGATCTCGCGGTACTCGCTCCGACGGACTCTCCCGTGCGCCTCGAGGCTCTCGATCACCCGCTCGGGGTCGAAGGCGCCGTAGCACGAGACCCCCCATCTGGCTCCAACGCCCTCGCCGGAGCTCGTGAAGTAGGCGACGGACCACACATCTCGCAGCGGGTCCATGCCCGTGAGCTCTCGGAACTCCTCGAGTTGCGCGGAACTCTTACTCTCGATGAGAGCGGACTCCATGCCTCGGAGCACGGGACTCGCAGAGAGTGCGCTCCAATCGAAATAAGCGACGAAGCTGGCATAGGCCGGCACCCACGGCGCCGGGCTGGTCTCCGCCCAACGAGGGCCGAGCAGGACGGCGAGCGCGAGAACGCAGAGTCTCTGTATCACTCGCGACACTCTCATCACGGGTTGGGAGAGCAAGGCTCTTGTATGAAAGGCGTGTTCGTATCTGCGACAACGTGGATGGCGCCTCCATCGTACAGATAGATGCCGATGATATTGGAGCCCGATCCACGAAACGCGACGCGATCGGCATCGTGTGAGCGACCGTCGAAACTCGTGAAGTTGCCGGTGCCACCCGGAATGGGAGTGTTCGTATCTACCACGACGTGAAAGGTGATTCCGTCGTACAGGTAGAGGCCGCTGACATCGGAGCCAGATCCATAGAAGAGAACGGTTCCCCCGTCCAGATAGGGTAAGCCGAAGGCCGTGAAGTTGCCCGTGCCACCGGGGATCGGAGTGTTCGTATCTGCGACGAGGTGGATGGTGCTTCCATCGTACAGATAGATGCCGTCGATATCGGATCCGCGCGCCTCGAACGCGACGTGGCCAGCCTTCAGCGAGGGACCGACAAACACGGTCTGGGTGCCCGTACCACCGGGGATGGGAGTGCTCGCATCTGCGACGAGTTGAAGCGTGGCTCCGTCGTACAAATAGATGCCGCTTGCATCCGAGACACCTCCGCGAAACGCGACGCTGCCCGCATCCAGGCTGAGAAAGTCTGCATATATAAAGTTGCCCGTGCCACCGGGGATGGGCGTGTTCGTGTCCACGACGACCTGAAGCTTGATTCCATCGTACAAGTAGATGCCGTTGGTGTTGGAACCGCGGGCCACGAACGCGACGTTGCCCGCATCCAGTGCAGGACCGAAAACGCTGCCAAAACTCGTGAAATTCCCGGTGCCACCGGGGATCGGAGTGTTCCTATCTACGACCGGGTGAAGCGTGATTCCATCGTACAGGTAGATTCCGACGGAAGCTGAGCCAGAGGGTGGATTTGTCACACCAAGTCCCGCAAACGCGACGTCGCCCGCATTCACGGAGGGTCCGATAAAACCCGTGAAGTTGCCCGTGCCGCCGGGGATCGCCGTGTTGCGGTCCGCCACCACACGTGAGGAGGTTTCTGAGAAGAGATAGAGCCCTTCTTGGGGAAGATCCGTATACTTGAACGCGAATTCTCCAGCATCTACCGCGGGACCCTGGTAGAACGATATGGGGTTAAAGGCATAAAAGAAAGGGTACTTGTAAAATTGCCACGTGCCGAACGTCGAGAACGTGCCCGTGCCTCCAGGGATTTGGGTGTTCCAGTTGTTCGCTACGGGACCGAGACAACCCCCGGAAGCGATGAAGATGGCGTCGTTACCATTCTTTCTCAGGGGAGCAGGTGTCAGGGAGCCCAAAGAAGGGTATGCGGAGCCGTGAAACACGATTCTGTCCCCGTCGAGAGATGGAATACCGAAACCGGTGAAGTTGCACCCGACGATCGGAAACCATGCGAGTAGTAGGGGAAGCGCTTTTTTCATGGCGACCTCCTTTCCTTGGGGAGCAGCCTTGCGGACAAGTAGACGATCGCGAATACTCCGCACGGATTGCCCAACCGACGCCATCGTTTGTTTCGATTTGTCGGCGCCAAATCATACGAAAGCCTTTCGCACGATGCAAGCCAACGAAGACGAGTCGCCAATACTCACGGATGGCGAATTGCGAGCTTGGCGTCCAAGAATAGCTGGGCCTCAGGGCGCGGCACCGCGACATGTTCCTCAAAGTTGTGACCGCGCTCTAAGGACTGGCGAGAACGGCACCTCGTCTCATCGTCGCGTCGGCACCTTCCGGGGAATTCGTTCCGAGCTAGGGTGTTTCCGCGATCTCTCCGATCACGTAGTCGACGCTGGTGCGACCGCTGGAATCGGTATCGGTATCGGTATCGGTATCGTCCGCGCGATCTTGCTGACGTAGACGAAGCGCTCTCGTTCGGCTGGATGGCAGAGGAGAGGGCGGCGTCGAGGGCTATCCCGCCCGCCGCTCGGGCACCGCGCTCGACGGAGCCGTCCGCTCCGATAGAAGGAGACGGCGCAAAGTGCGCAGGTCGTTCAGGATGCGGCGGCTCGTGCTCGAATGCTCGGCGAGGCGCTCGAGCTTATAGGCGACGAGCCTCAACGCGTCGGCGCGTCTCGAGCCGGGGGAAGAGTCGAGAGCTCCGCAAGGATATCGGCGCGAGACTCCTCGACGGATTCGGCGAGGAGCCTCAGGTACTCGTGCGCGCCTTCGATGCTGTCGAAGGGCGTCTCGGGCTCGTAGGACATCGACGCTTTAATACTCCCGGGAGGGGCCCTCCGTCAATTCCCGAGGGGGCCCGGCGCGCTCCCCCGGTCTTGACCAGAAGACGAATCGAGACTATTCCATCCGCAACGCGACGATCGGGTCCACACGGCTCGCGCGGCGGCCCGGTAAGTAGCTCGCGACGAGGGCGACGAGACCCAGCACCGCGGGAACGGCGATGAACGTCGCCGGGTCTCGCGGCGCGACTCCGTACAGAAAGCTCGCCATCAACCGAGTGAGAGCGAACGACGCGGCGAGGCCAAGGGCGATACCGGTGGCGGCGAGGGCGAAGCCCCTGCCCACGACGAGGCCGACGACGTCGCGGCCCCGGGCGCCCATCGCCATCCGGATTCCGATCTCCTGCGTTCTCGTGCTCACGAGGTAGGAGAGTACGGCATAGATTCCGATGGCCGCGAGGGCGAGCGCGAGGCCGGAAAACAGGCTGAGGAGCAGCCCCGTCAAGCGCGTCGTCGCGATCGAGTCGTTCACCACTTCCGTCATCGAGCGCACCGCGGCGACGGGGAGATTGGGATCCATGGTACGAAGGAGCGAGCGGATGGGGACGGCGAGCTCCATTGGGTTCGAGGCGGTCTTGACCACGAGAGTCATGTTCCCGAGGGCGAAGCCAGCGCTCCGGTGCCATTGAGAGTGAGGGAAATAGAATTTCTCCTTGACCGGCGCCGTGACGCCGTTGTGGCGCTCGTCGCGAAGGATCCCGACGACCGTCACCCAGGGACGACCGTCATTGTCGCTGCCGAGACGAAGTCGCTTCCCCAGAGGATCTCCGGACGGCCAGTAGCGGCGCGCCATCGTCTCGTTCACCAGCGCGACGAGCTGCGAGTCCGATGTATCGGATGGGGTGAACCGCCTTCCCGCGACGAGGGTCTCGCCGAGTGCCTCGCTCGCTCCGTCCGAGGACACTTGCCAGTCTCCCAGGGCATGCGTTCCCGGAGGTGGGACGTATCCCTCCACCGAGACACCCCAGTCGCCGATGGGCGAGGCGAGCGGAAGCGACCGCAGGACCCCCGCCGCGCGGACCTCGGGGAGTGCGCGTACTCTGTCGACGAGCTCGCGGTAGAACGCGACGACCTGCTCGGGCGCGCCATAAGCCGCCGTCGGTAGCGAGAGGCGCAACGTCAGGACGTTCCCGGGCTCGAACCCCAGGTCCGTTCGGCGCAGTGACTGGAGACTTCGGATCAGGAGTCCCGCGCCAATCACGAGCACGACGGCGAGCGCCATCTCGATGACGACGAGAGCGGAGCGCGCTCGCCGCCGCCCCCGGCCGACCGTGGAGCGCGCCGTACCCTCCTTCAACGCCTCGATGGGATGGGCGCGGGCGGCGCCGATTGCGGGCGCGAGACCGAACGCGATCGTGGTGACGAGAGCGAGACCCGCGGCGAAGGCGACGACGGTGCCATCGATGGCGACGTCCGCACCTCGGGGAACGACTTTGGGAACGAGGAGCGCACCGGCCCGCACCGCTGCCAGCGCGAGCACCAGGCCGACGACGCCGGCTCCCGAAGCGAGGAGCAGGCTCTCGGTCAAGAGCTGTCTCACCAGTCGCGACGCGACCGCGCCGAGAGCGCGGCGCATCGCCATCTCGCGCCGTCGACCCTCGGCGGCGGCGAGCATCAGCTGGGCGACGTTGGCGCAGGCGATGAGGAGCAGGAAAGCGACCGCGCCCGTCAGAAGAAGAATGGCGGGACGGACCGAGCCCAGGATCTCCTGGCGCAGGGGAACGGCGAGTGCGCTGAACTGCATCGGCTCGGGGTAGAGACCCTCGCTGGTGAGATTACCGGTCACGCTCCGAAGCTCGGCGGTGGCGGTCTCGGCGGTCGCGCTCGGCGCGAGCTCGGCGGCGGCATAGTAGCCGTGCGAGCCGCGGTTCAGGCTGGCCGGATCGATGGCGAGAGGGATCCAGAGTTGCGTGGGCTCGGCGGAGCTCACGTTGAAGTCGGTGGGGAGCTGGAATCCTTCGGGCATCACTCCCACGACGGTGTAGGAGACACCGTCGAGCCGAATGGTGCGGTCAAGAATTGCGGGATCGCCCCCGAACTGCTGGCGCCAGAGCGCGTGGGAGACGACGGCAACCTTCGGGCCGCCGGGTCAATCCTCCGCTTCCGTGAACGTCCGTCCCAGAAGAGGCTCGGCCCCCAGCACCGGGAAGAGATTCGCGGTGACGGTAGCGAAGCCGACCCGTCGCGGCTCGCCGTCGGTAGCGAGATTCCCCTGTTCAGGCGCCCACGCTCCCACCGCCTTCAGCGTCGAGCACCGGGTGCGGTAGTCGAGAATCTCGGCGTCGGAGACCCATGTCTCGTCATAGCCTTTCCACCGGTTCCAGATCATCACCCGGCGGTCGACGTGGGAGTAAGGCAAGGGCTCGAGAAGCACGGCTTCGACGACGCTGAAGACTCCACTCGTGGCCCCGATGCCGAGGCCCAGAGTCGAGATCGCCGCCATCGTCAGCACTGGAGTCCGGAGCAGCGTTCGCACCGCGTGGCGAATCTCCATGAACCACGCCAACAAAGCTTCCATGGCAGTCCTCCGACAACCGGATTGGACGAATTTGGGAGCGGAAAGGTTGCCGCTCGGGGGAGCTCAGGCGGCGGGGAAAGCCAGGCCGTCTATGATTTCCACCCGCGCCAGCCGCTCGAGCTCGGAAGGCTCGCAGCGAATCTTGCAGGATCGGCTCCCTCCGCCGAGAACGATTCGCGAGCGCTCCATCACGGCCCGATCCGCGTAAATCGGAATCTCACCTGGAAGCCCGAAAGGAGTGACCCCTCCAACCAGCATCCCCGTTACCGCGACCGTCTCCTCGGCAGTCGCGAACGAGAGCCGCTTCACTCCCATGAGCTGGCGCACGGTGTGATTCACGTCGAGGCGGGTGGTGGCGAGGACGAGGCAGAGCGCGTACTGTCTGGGCTCTTTTTTCGATGCGACGAGAATCGCATTCGCCGAGTCCTCGAGCGCGAACCCATAGTGAGCGCAAAACTTGGCGGTGTCCGCGAGCTCGGGCTCGCAGCGAAGGACATCGTAGGAGACGCCGAGAGAGTCGAGCGAGTCTCGCACCCGGGCCTCCATCTTCATCTCGTCCATGGACGGGCGGGATTGTAGCCCTGGAGTCTCGGCCGGGACAACGGGCCGCGCGATGGAACGGATTAGGGGATTTCAGCCGCCAGAAGGAGAAGCCCAGCGTTGGAATTTCATTGCGTCTTTGCGCTCCTTCCCCCCTGAGGCAGTCTTGTGAGCTCGAGCTCCCCATTTTCGTAGCAGGACCTCCAGGGAGATTTTCCCGTGCTGTGCAAGATGGTGCAGGATCACGGGATCGGACCATCTCCCCTTGACGCGAACGGGGATCGCGACCCCTCACCGAACGGTGCTTTTCAGCCGACCGCAACCTCGAATCGAGGACGGGACTCAATGGGACGTCGTTGCGGCGCGGCAACGTAAGTCACGATCCAACATTCAATCCGTGGGCTTTGCCCCCCGCTGACGGCAGAGGCACCTCCTGCAACTGGCCTGTTGGTTGGGATTTAGAGACCAGTTGCTTCTGGCATTGCATTTGCACAGCGGTGGTGGAGAGATCCAGAGAGACATGCATACGAAAACCCGACTGCTCAGCTCAATCATCGTTTGGGGGCTCGGAAGCTCGCTCGCAGCGGGCGCGCAGCCCGTGGAGACGAACTACCGCTCGATCGGAACGAGGGAAGGCCCGGTATACGCGATCGGCACGGCAACCGTCGACGCGGGCGAGCTCCTCGTCACCTTCCAGGGCGCGAGCCTTCCCAACCCTTACGCCACCGGGGCCGTGGGCCGTGGCGACAAGCTCGTCATCGGTGGCGAGACTCTCTTCGTTCTTTCGCGGATCTCCCCGACGCAGATCGTGGTCCAGGGAAAAGCGGCGTCGGACCACGTCGAGCAGAGCTTCCTCATCGAGCGCGCCTACCGTTCGTTTCAAGAGTGGGAGTCGGATTGGGAAGGGAACCTCGTCGCGGAGGGACGCCGCGAAGTCGGTGTCGCCTACAACGATGGCCCCTTCGGCGGGCGGCTGGTGGTCGACGGCTCCGAGACCGACGAGCGACACTACCTTCAGCTCACGGTGGCCGAGGGACAGCGACACGACGGAGTGGGAAGCATCGGAACGGTCGTCGAGCCGGAGGGCAAGGGCGACGCCATCGACATCCGAGACGATTTCACGCGGATCGAGTGGCTCGAGATACGAGGCTGGAAGGGTCGGGGCGCCGCGGCCATCCGCATCGGTGCGAACCGGACCTCGCTCACCAAGCTCATCGTTCACGACGGCGACGGCGAGTCTGCCGACGGAATCGTGTATTCATCGTCCGCGGATGGCGGTGGAGCCGAACTCGAGGGCGCTCTTTCGAGCTCGAATCTTGTACCGCGCTGCGTCAGCGGGTGTCCGGGTCGAGACCGGCAAGGGAGCTCCGCTTCACCTGCGAGTGAGTAATCTCAGCCTCTACGGCTGTGGGCTTCGCGACTCGACGCGAGGCGGCGGTATCGTTCTGGAGGGTGCTTCCGCTTCGGCGGGCGCGACCAACATTGTCGCCGCCGAGAACCATCCGGCGGACTTCGTCGATCGGTCGGGCGCCAGCGGGAGTTGGAGAGACTCGAGCCACAACGTATCCTCGGACGCTTCCGCTCCGGGACCGCTCTCGATGACGGGAGTGTCCGCGAGCGCGGTATTTCTTTCGCCTTCTCCGGACGTCGACAACTATCACTTGAGACCCGACTCCATCGCACGGAACTCGGGTGTGAGCTTCTTCCTCGCCGGCGACCTCGACGTCGACGGTGAAGCTCGTCCCTCGACCGGTTGGGACCGCGGTGCCGACGAGATCGAGGAGGGCGCGGGAAGCAGCCTTCTGTACTTCGGCGCCCGGCGGCTCCAGAGCTCGGTCGTGGTGCAATGGGTCACCCGCAACGAGATCCCGGGCATCCGTTTCCGACTGAGTCGCGGGGCGACGAGCGACGGACCCTGGCAAGCCGTGGTCACGAGGGAGGTGGCTGGACTCGTCGCCTCCGCGGGCAACACGAGCTATTTCGTCCAGGACGACGGCGCTTCTGACGAGGCCTTCTATCTTCTCGAGCTCTCGAGCCCCAATGGGACGAAGAATTCCTACGGGCCAGTCTCTCTAGGAAGCTTCTCCGGGTCGGATACCTTCGCCTTGAATCCTTCCGACATCGAGCTCGGGCCGGCGTCGAGGGCTACCATCGTTTACGGAAATCCGGGCTCCACCTCCTGGCGCGTCCTTCAGCGCGACGAGCACCACATCGACCTCGAGCTCACGCTCGGCGGCTTCACGGCAACGGCGAGCGATCGCGACCCATTCATCCTTCACGTGGAGAAGGGCGAGGATTGGCTACGCTTCGGTCCTTTTTCCCTTCCCGTGTTCCGCACCTGGCTCGAGGGCCTTCGAAGCGGGGAAGTGACCCTCGGGCTCGTTCGCTCGCAGAACATGGTCAGCTTTTCTCCGGAGACCGAAGGGTCGCAAAAGGGTGGAGACCCGAATGGCGTTCTGCCTCTCGCGCGCATCCTGAAAATCGAGTCCCGTGGCGCGGATTCCGACGTGCTCGTGGAGCTCGCGCCGCTGCGCTGGAACGGGGCCAATGGTACGCTGACGCTCGCGAGGCGCATCGTGGTCCGGCTGACGCTCGGCCCGGAGGCGGCTCGAGAGAGCGAATCGTCCGGCGCCGGAGGTGTGGACTCCACCCGACGGAGGAATTGAAACAGACGCGACTCGACGCCGTCCTCCCACCGGCTCCGCCCGACGGTGATGCCTCGCGCCGAGCGAGTGGGCCCACTCCGCGGTAGAATCATCGCGGAGTCATGCGAGACCCGCGTTTCCCGTTCGCCGGCATATCCTTCCTCTTCCTCGCACTCGCGGCTCGATTCCTCGTTGACTGCACGCCGGGCGTCCGTGAAGTGGACGAGAAACTGTTCCAGACCTCGCAGGATGGCCGGACGGAGGACGTTCGCGCTCTTCTCCAGAAGGGCGCCGACGCGAATGTCGTCGTTCTCGGCCGAGCTTCCCTCTGGGTCGCGGCGGCCAACGGACACGCGGAGACGGCGAAGGCCCTCCTCGAAGGAGGAGCCGACGCGAACGCCGCATACCTCGCGGAAACGGCGTTGATGGCGGCAACCATTCGAGGATACCGCGATGTCGTCCAGGTCTTGATCGCCGGCGGAGCGGACCTGAACCCGGAGCGCATCGGGATGACGGCCTTGATGTTCGCCATCTACCACGGACATCCGGACATCGCGCTCGATCTGATTCGCGCGGGAGCGGACGTGAACGCCAAAGCGGAGGCGGGGACGACGGCGCTGATCCTGGCGGCAATCTATGCGCCGCCGAACGAGGTCGACGCCCTTCTCGCGGCGAGAGCGGACGTAAACGCCACCGAGCCGGAAGGCGGCACGGCGCTGATGTTCGCGGCGCAGGAGGGTCGCTCCGACATCGTGAGTCGACTGTTGAATGCCGGCGCCGACCCGGGCGCTCGAAACAAGAAAGGCGAGACGGCGAGGGACCTCGCGGCCGCCCGCCACCATACGTCCACGGTCGCGCTCCTCGACGGAAACGCCGGCGCCCGAGAGTAACGCTCCGATCCGCTGCCCCTTCTCGCATACAGCCCGCTCGTTCTCACCGTTGGGCTCTGGGCGAGCGTTCTGCCGGCTCGACGAGCCGCCGCCATCGACCCGATGACGGCGCTGAAGGAGGAGTGAAGGGTTTTCCCGGCTTGTTTGACAAAGGGCCATCGATACCACCGGGATTTCCTCGATCGCTCCACGTTCTGGCAATCTCTCCGCGCGACGATTCGACGTAGCCGACCGCAACCCCTATTATGGGGTCACCATGAAATTGCGCCGGGTTCTCCTCCTTCTCTTCTTCCTGTCCGGCGCAACGGCACTGGTCTATCAGGTGTTGTGGCTCAGGCTGCTGACCCTCGTATTCGGCGCCACGACGGCGGCGGTAGGGACGGTTCTGACCTCCTTCATGGTGGGGTTGGCGATCGGGGGGATGTGGTTCGGTCGACTCGCCGACCGGGCGGAGAGGCCATTGCGGCTCTATGCGATGCTCGAGCTCGGCATAGCGCTGTCCGCGGTGTTGCTGCCGCACGCGCTCCGGTCGCTCGACTCCCTCTACCCCGCGCTCTACGCGAGCGCGCAAACCCGGCCCTGGATCCTGCCTCTCGTCCGGGGGGTCTTTTCCTCGCTCCTGCTCGTCATCCCTTGCACTCTCATGGGCGGCACCCTCCCGGTGCTCGTGCGATTCGCCGCCCGCGTTCCCGAGACTTTCGGACGGCACTTCGGCTGGCTTTACGGAATGAATACCCTGGGCGCGGCCGCGGGAAGCCTGGCGGCCGGGCTCTTCCTGATCGGCCATCTGGGCATCGCTTCCACCAACGCGCTTGCGGCGGCGACGAATTTGGTACTCGCCGTCTCCTTCTTCCTCCTGGACCGCTATTTCGTTCCCGGAGCGACGCGTCCGAAGACGGCCGCGACCCGGGAAGAGCCGACACCCTTCGCGTTCACGGAGAAGCTCGTCGTGGGCGTCAGCGTCCTCTCCGGCTGCACCATTCTGGGTCTGGAGGTCCTCTGGACGCGCGCGCTCGTGCACGCGCTCTGGAGCACCACCCACACCTTTGCGATCATTCTCTCGATGGTGCTCCTGGGGCTCACCGGCGGGAGCTTGCTCGCGAGTCGATGGGCGCTTCCGAAGGAAACGAACATGGGTCCGCCGCTCCTGGGACGGATCGCAATCGTCGAGCTCGCCTTCGCCGCTTCGCTCGTCCTCACCATGCCGCTGCTCGGGCAACTCGTTTTTGTGTACTTCTTCTATTACCGGGCGATCGGCTTTCTCGGTCCGCTGGCGCCGAAGTTTCTGACGGTGGCTCTTCTGTTGTTTCTTCCCGCAACCGTGGCGGGGATGCTTTTTCCCATTACCGTTCAGGTCCTGAGCCGCAGGATGCCGACCATGGGGGGATCGCTCGGTCGTCTCTACCTGCTGAATGCGTTGGCCTCGGCCGGGGGCGCGCTGCTGTTCAGTTTCGTCCTGATTCCCTACGTCGGGGTGACCGAGAGTTATCAGGCCGTGATCTTCGTCCACCTCGTGGCCGCGGCCGTCTTCGGCTACTACGCATTCCGGAAGACACGATGGCTCTTGGCGCCGGCGGCGGTGATGATCGTCGCCGTCGTCACGCTTAATGCCATCGACAGGCCCGACGTGTTCGGCGACCCTATTTTTTACGGGCCCGGCCTGGGACTGAAGCTCCTGGAAAATCGCGAGACGGCCGACGCGACGTACTCGGTGTACGAACAGACGCAGTCCGGTGAACGCCAGCTCTACATCAACGGGTATCTCGCCGCCGATAATCTGAACCGCGCGAGCTACATGCGAATGATGGCCCATCTCCCGCTACTTCTCCACCCCGACCCTCACCGCGTCCTGGTGATCGCATTCGGGACGGGCAATACCGCGGGCGCCGCCAGCCTTCATCACGTCGACGAGATCGATATCGTGGACACCAGCCGCGAGGTCTATCGGCTCGCTCCCTTTTTCGCGGCGACCAATCACAACGTGATCTCCGACCCGCGTGCCCGGGTCTTCGTCGCCGACGGTCGCGACTACATCCAGTCGACGCAGCGGACCTACGACGTGATCACGAGCGAGCCGATGCCGCCGAAGTTCGCGGGAATGGTCAACTTCTACACGTCGGAGTACTACCAGGCAGCTCAATCCAAGCTGACTCCGGAAGGCGTCATTTGCCAGTGGTTGCCGTTTCACCAGATGTCGCTCGAGGACGCACGGATTGTGAGCCGCACCTTCCTGGAAGTGTTCCCCCATTCTGCCCTATGGATCGTCGGTGGACACGGCATTCTCGTTGGGAGCAAGGCCGAGCTCCACCCGAACGCGGAGACTCTCGCTAAGGGTTTCCGGAATTCCGCCGTCGCGCAGAGCCTGCGGCTTTCGAATCTGAACTCTCCGCAAGACATTCTCTGCGGCGAGGCCCTTGATTCGAAGGGCCTGAGAATCTTCGCCGGGAGCGCACCGGTAATGAGTGACGACCGGCCCTACCTTGAGTTCTCCGGGGATCAGTACATGTACATCAGACAGGTCGGCCCGACGCTTCGCCTGATCGAAGAGCTGAAAGAACGATTGCGCTCCGACAAATCTGTCGGGAGCTCTACTCTCCATCACGTTCCGCCGTCGCACCCACCCTCGTAGCCTCGTGCGAGGCGGCTGGCACGCGGTCGAAGCGTGTCATATCATGTCCCCTTTCAGGAGGACTCCGATATGCGTGCTCGCTCTTGGTATCTCACGATCCCGATTCTGGCCCTGACCACGGCTGCGCTCGCACAAGCGGGTGGAACGCAAGCCGAGCCGCGTCAAGCGGGTGGAGAGCCGGGGTCTCCAGATTTCGATGGGCCGCGGCCGATCGAGATCCGTCAATCGGTGTGGCTCGAGGAGCTCACCTGGATGGAGAGTGCGCGATCTGATGAAGGCGGGCAAGACCACCATCATCATCCCCACGGGGGGCGTGGAGCAGAACGGTCCCTATCTCGCCGCGGGCAAGCACAACTACGTCCTGCGCGCCACCTGCCCCGCGATCGCCAAGAAGCTGGGAAACGCGCTCTGCGCTCCCGTCGTTCCGTTCGTGCCGGAAGGCGACATCGATCCGCCCACCGGCATGATGCGCTATCCGAGCTCCATCTCCCTCTCTGAGCCCACCTACGAGGCCCTTCTCACCGATATCGCCTCGAGCCTGAAACAGCATGGCTTCGAGCACATCTTTCTCATCGGTGACAGCGGCGGGAACCAGGCGGGAATGAAGGCGGTGGCTGCGGCGCTTTCCGCCAAATGGTCGGGCGGCAAGACCACTATCGACTATATCCCCGAGTATTACGACTATCCCGGCACTTACAAGTGGGCGGACGCGGCCTTCGGTTGGAACGAGAAGATCGAGGGGCTCCACGACGATCCCACCATCACCAGTATCATGATGACGGTAGACCCGAACCTGGTGCGCATCGAGGAGCGCAAGGCGAAAGGCAAGGCATCGATCAACGGCATCAGCCTGCTTCCGATCGACGAGGCTGTTGCGCGCGGCCAGAAAATCGTCGCGCACCGGGCCGACGTGACGGTGGCGGCGATCCACAAAGTGCTCGGCGGTTCGTCCACCATGGAGCCGTAGGGTGCTGAAAGAGTCATACGCACCCTGATGTAATACCGCTTATCCCGGCGACCCCTTCAGCTCGACGGACGTCCGAACCTCGAGATCTTTGCGAAGCGTGTGAAAGACACTGCAATAGCGGTCGAGCGACAGCTGTACCGCGTGCTCGGCGCGCTCCTTCGAGACCGTTCCGTCGATGGTGAAGCGGATGTTTATCGCGCGGAAGTGGCGGGGTGGCTCGTCCACGCGCTCGCCTTCGACCTCGACCTCGAGTCCCTCGAGGCCTTCCCGCATCTTCTGGAGAATCAGAACGACGTCGATACCCATGCAGGCTGCGACCGAGGCGAGAAGTGCCTGCGTCGGTGAAAAGGCCGTCTTGGTCTCGCCGTCCAGAGCGATCGAGGCTCCCACGGGGCTTTCCGCGGAGAACGTCTGTCCTCCCGACCACTCGAGTCGAATCGATTGCGATGCCATGCTCGATGACCCTCCTTTCTACGGTGCTCCCTCGCTCGCCGTTCGCTCGCGGAGGGCGCCGATGACTCTTGTCAGCACCCTCCCAGAATCAGACAGGCGTTGGTGCCTCCGAAGCCGAAGGAGTTCGAGAGCGCCAGTTTGAGCGGAGCGTCGGTGGGAATCACCACCGGCGGATAGTCTTCGAGCTCCGGGTCGAGGGGGTTGGCATGCACCGCGGGGACGATGTATCCGCCGCGAATCATCTCGAGAGTGAACACGGCCTCGATGGCGCCGGCGGCAGAGACGGGATGCCCGGTGTATCCCTTGGTCGAGGAATAGCGTACCTTGCGCCCGCCGAACACTTTCCGGATCGCGCGGACCTCGGATAGATCGCCCAACGGCGTCGACGTTCCGTGGGTGTTGATGTAGTCGATGTCCTCGGATTGCGACGCCGGCGTCCTCGAGGGCCTGCTTCATCGCGTTCGCTGCCCCATCGGGGTTTGGCGCCACCATCTCTCCCGCTCCGTCCGAGGTCATCCCGTAGCCGCGCAGGACGCCGAGTATCGGGGCCCCTCTCTTCTCCGCGGACTCGCGCGCCTCGAGCACGACGATACCGGCTCCCTCGGAGAAGATGAACCCGGCGCGATCGACGGCATAGGGGCGCGAAGCGCGCTCCGGGTGGTCGTTATCCTGTCCGTTGTAAGCTCGCATCGAGTCGAAACCGGCGAAGAAGTGAGGGTCCATGACTTCGACGCCTCCAGCGATCGCTCCGTCGACGAGTCCGCGCTCGATGAAAGAGGCGGCGAGGATGATGTTGGTGTTGCCGCCGGCGCAGGCGGCGCTCGCGCTGAACGAGGGGCCCCGGGTCCGGAGCACGTTGACCAGGTTGGCCGACACGGTGGAGGCCATGAGCTTGGGAATCACCGTCGCCGAGACCCGCCGCATGTTGTTGCGTGCTCCGAAGCTTCTCCGAGATCTCGATATGGGTATCCACGTCACCCGTTCCGCTTCCCACGATCACGGCGAGAGGGGAGGGGTCGATCCCCGATTGCTCGAGCGCGAGCCGAGCCGCCCGAAGCGCCAGAAGCGACGCCCGGCCCATGAACCGCGCCTGTTGCTTGTCGGCGCCGAGCGCCTCGGGCGCGAGGGTCCGGGGATAGAGGCCGATGAGCTGACAGCGGCCGCCGTAGCGCACCGCTTCATCGTAGGTGTTGAACGGCGTGTTCTTGCCCGCGCGCAGATCGCGCATGATGCTCTCGAGATCGTCGCCCATGTGGCAGCACACGCCCGCACCGGTAACGACGACCTCACGTCGTTGTCTCGTCATAAGCCCGTTAGTTTATCCTAAGCCGTGAACCGTCTATACATGTCGGAAAAGACCCCGCGCGCGATGGTCTTCCGGTGAGCCTCGATCGAAGAAACTTCCTGAAAGCCGCGGCGGGCGCGCTCGCCGCCGCCGCGACCGACTGTGGTCCCCGGACCGAATGGAGCGGCATTCGCCTCGTCTCGCCGAAAGACGCGGGCATCGTCGAGCGAGCGGCCCTCGACGATGTCGCGGCGCTTCTCGAGCGTGCCACCGGCTCTCCCGTTCCCATCGTCGAAGATCCCGGCCCGCCTGGAAATCTCGATATCGTCCTGGCCATGGACCGGCCGGGCGCGGGCGGGGCCGGAGGCTTTCGGGTCGCGCGAGAAGGCACGCGCACCGTGATCTCCGCCGCCGATGCGGAAGGCCTTCGCAACGGACTCTACGCTCTTCTCGAGCGCGTGGGGTTCGGATTCTTCCGAGACGGCGAGACGGTACCGCTGCTGCGCGGCGCGGCGAGTCTCGATTTCGAGATCGTGGAGACGCCTGCGTTTCCACTTCGCGGAGACATGATCTGGAACAACTATCTCGGCCCCCGGCGATATTGCGCCGCCATGTGGGGGGAGGCGGACTGGGAGAGGGCGCTTGTCTTTCTGGCGAGGAACCGGATGAACTTCCTCGAGTTCTATCCGCCCCTCGAAGCGATCTTCGCCAGCGCGTTTCCCCAGGCGGAGGGTCTTTCGGAAGGAAGGGTATGGAAATCGCGCGTCGAGCTGGAGCTGGCGAAGCGCGTGCTCGCACTGGGCCGAGCGCTCGGCATTCGCTTCATGTACGTTCTGGCTTACGGTGCCTTTCCCGAAGGGGTGCGCGCCTTGTTCCCGCGTCTCGAGTGGCGAAACGGATTTCTCTGCGCCCACCAGCCGGAGCTCCAGGAAATGACCGAACGCGTGTGGCGGCGGCTCGTCGCGGAGCTTTCGACCGACCATTGGTACGCCCTGCGTCACCGCGGCGAAGAGGACCAGGCCTATGGAGATCCCTGTCGCTCGGTGACGAAGAAAGAAGGCTATCTCCAGGCGTTCTCGGTGCTCGAGAGAGTCGATCCCGAAGCGGCGATCACCGTTTGGACCTGGGGCGAGAAGGTTCCCGATCTGTTCGAGGGTTTTCCCGAGAACGTTCGGGCGGCCCACATACGCCACGGGATGGCGGGAGTGTTCGAGGACCGAGGCGAGGGACGCGAGCAGAGAGATGGAGCGCCATCGCTTCCCGACGGGCGCAAGTGGCTCTCGGGTCAGTTCACCGTCTTCAGTGGAAACGAGACGCTGTTGCGGACGGCGTGGAGCGACGCCGCGCGTCTTTCCCGGGACGCGTCCGTCTCCCGCCGGGACCGCTCCTGCGAAGGCTACTTTCAGTGGCCGGAGTGGAGCGATACCTCCCCCTGGCTCGCCCACGGAATCGCGCGGATTTCCTGGAATCCGCAAGCGCTCTCGACTTTCGAGGGGACGGTCTCGAGCTACGCTCGCGTCCGGCACGGAGATCTAGCCGAAGCTTTCACCCGCGGGTTTGTGCCTCTGCTCCGAGCGGGCAACGCCCGGCTCACGTACCCGCCCCGGAAACGCTTGATCGTCCCCTATCTTCTCTCTCCAGAGAGTCTCGCGCTCTTGACCGATACACGCGCGGGAGCTCGGGTCATGGCGGAGGCCCTCGACGCGGCGCCCGCTCTCTTCCACCGCGATTTCCTCGATCTCGTGACCTGGATCGCGCGGCGTCAGGCGGAGACGTTCGAGGCCGAGGCTTACTGTCGCCATCTCGAAGGGGACGGACCCCGGAACGGAGACGGCACTCGCCCTCGCGGAAGAGACGTGGAGCTCGCTCCAGCGACTTCTCGCGCAAGTCCCCGAGCTCTCGATCGTCTCTTCCGCGCGACAGCTTTCCCGCGCGGGCGAGCTCTCAGACCGAGCCGAGGACTCTCTCTTCACGCTCGGCTGCGACTTTTACCACGGGTATCCTCTCGTCCTCTCGCCCGAGGCAATCGAGCTGGTCTACCTTCCGCAGCTCGAGGCGCTTCGGAGCGCGATGGGGAACGCCGTGAGCCGGGGAAAGAGGGTCTCCCTCGACGAGCCGGGATGGTTCTGGCACGATTTTCCCGAGAGGAAGTGGGCGGACGCGGTGAAACGGCTACCTTCCGAGGACGCCTCCCGCTTCGAAGAGGAGATGAGGGCAAGGCTTCGGAACGCCCTCGACGAGACGGCGGCGCCGGTAGCGGAGACCTCCTATCCGGGCCGACTGGACGTCATCGCCGCGCGGCCCGTGATCTCCCGGGTCCTTGCGCTGGCTCTCCCCGAGGTGAGGCCCGAGCCGCCCGCCATGCCTTGACGCCGCCTCGAGCGGAGTGTCCCGACGAGAGTCACGGCTCAGGACTTCGGGCGAAACGCGTCGTCGACGGGCACCTGGAGTCCGTTCGCCAGACGGTTGGTCTCGTTCGCGAGACCCACGACGGCGAGGAGCTCTCCGAGCATCTCGTCCGTCATTCCCTTGGCGCGGGCGGACGCGGTGTGGGAGTGGATGCAGTACTCACAGTTGTTGGTGACGCTCACGGCGATGTAGATCATCTCCTTGACGAGGGGGTCGAGAGCACCCGCAGCCATGACCGCCTTCACCGCCTCCCACACTCTCTTCAGCGTCGGCGGGTGATGTGCCTGGTGCTTCCAGAAGTTGTTCACCCAATCCGTCTTCCGCGTCTCCATGATGTCGTCGTAGACCGCGCGCACTTCGGGGCTCGCGTCGGCCCGTTCTATGGGCTTTACCAATGCCATCCGGTTCTCCTTGTCGGGTAGTCCCGCGCCGAGAGACGAGGATAAAGCCCCGACGTGCTTTCGCGCCACCTGGCGGGCTAACTTCCTTCGAAGGCCGCCGCCCTCTTTTCGAGGAAGCTTTCGAGGCCCTCGGCGAAATCCCGCCCGTCGGCGATGCGGGTGAGGCTCTCGAGCTCCCGGTCGAGGTGATGGTCGAGACGGTCGACCCCGGCAGCCTGATGGATCAGGGACTTGGCGATGCCATAAGCCTTCGTCGGACCGTGGGCGAGCTTTTCGGCGAGCGCCGTGACTTCGTGCTCGAACGTTTCCGTCGGATACACCGCGTTGATGAGCCTCATCTCGCGGGCTTCGGTCGCGGTGAGCCTCGGGTTCAGGAAGACGAGCTCGAGCGCGGTGCGGAGACCGACGAGACGGGGGAGGAAAAACGTCGAGCTCTCGGCGCCGGTAAGGCCCGTCTTGGGATAGGCCCACTCGAACGAGGCCCTCTCCGAGGCGACGACGAGGTCGCAGGCCATCGCGATACCGAATCCTCCCGCTGCGGCCATCCCGTCCACCGCGGCGATGAACGGCTTGGGCGCGCGCTTGATCTCGGAGATGGTGCTGTGGAGGTACTCGAGGATCTGTTTGAAGATCTCGCCATAGCCGTCCGGAACGTCTCGAGACTCGGGATGTAGGTAGCCGAGCTCCGACCGCTCGCCGCCCCGGGCGATGTACTTGAGGTCGGCGCCGCTGCAAAAAACGCCGCCTTCTCCCCGGATGACGACGGCGCGTACCTCCTCGTCTCTCGCGAGCTGCAACCCGGCCTTGCGGAAATCACGGGCGGTCTCGACGTCGAAGGAGTTGAAGCGCTCGCGCCGGTCGATGGTGAGAACGCCCACGGCATCTCGAATCTCGACGCGAATGTGCTTCGTCATGACGCGGCCGCGGGTTGGTGGCGGCGCTCCGCGAGGAGCTGAATGGCACAGCTCAGCAGGGGACCGAAGGCGGAGCGGATCATCCACTCCTGGTGGGCAAAGGCATAGGCCTTGATAATGTCGGTTGCGCCCCAATCCAGCGCGTCGCGCACGAGAGGGGCTACCGGAAACGGCTCGGAGACGGACAGAACGGGTCCTTCGTCCAGCACCTCGGTCACGAGGTGAGCCGTCGCCCTCGTCTCCGTCTCTCCCGCGAAAATCGCGTCTCGCACGGCGCGGAGGCCCGGGTAGCGTGGCGAGCGGGTCATGTCGCTATGGTGGACGTTCACGATGCGATCGGGGAACGCCCTCAGAAGCGGCTCGGTCACGATCAGGAGATAGCTCGACAGCAGCAACGCATCCGGTCGATACGGCTCGAGAATCTCGAGGGTCTCGCGGTCGTAGCTCGCACGCGCCGCGAGGTCGCTCGGCTTCGTGCCGTTGGTCGCCGCGAAGCGGGCGATGGGGTGGCTCAGGAAGGCGAGACCGGCTTCGTCCGCCTCCTCCCTCGCCGCGCTCTCCTCTTCGCTCGAAACGCAACACACGAGCTCGTAGACCGATCCTCGGGCGGGATCTCTTCCAGCAGGAAGCGCATCCCGGGAGCGCGATGGGAGCACAAAACCGCGAGGCGGAAGGGCGCCGTCGTCATCAGCAGATCCTCGGAAGCGGTTCTCCCACGGGCTCGGTGAGCAGCCGTCTTCCGAACCCCGTGTCGAGAATGATCCGTCCCGCGTGGTCGGCACGGCAGGTTCCGACGATCGCGGCATCGCGCCCGAGCGGATGGCGGCGAAGGGCCTCGACGACCGCCTCGGCCGCATCGGGAGCGACCCCGAGGACCGCCTTGCCTTCGTTCGCTACGTGAAGGGGATCGATTCCCAGGAGCTCCGCCGCCGAGCGAACCTGAGGCGTCAACGGTACCGCGGCCTCCTGGAGGAGAATCCCGACCCCACTCTTCTCCGCCATCTCGTGGAGCGCGCTCGAAAGTCCCCCTCGAGTCGGGTCCTTCATCGCGACGATCGCCTCTTTGCCCGTATCGAGAGCGAGCCGGATGAGGTCGTTCAAAGGAGCGACATCGGAGCGAAGCTCGCCCTCGAGATCGAGCCCGTGGCGGTGCACCATGACCGCGAGGCCGTGGTCTCCAAGGGTGCCGGTGACAATCACACGATCGCCGGGCCTGAGGCCGGAGTCGCGGACGACACGATTGGTAACCCCGATTCCCGTCGTATTTAGGATGATGCCGTCGAGCTCGCCTCTTCCCATCACTTTGGTGTCGCCGGTCACCACCGTCGTCGCTGCCTCCTCGCAGGTCGCGCGGACCGATTCATGGATCCGCTCGAGGTCGCGGCGCGGAAATCCTTCTTCCACGACGACGGAGAACGTGAGGGCGAGAGCGTCGGTCGCTCCCATCATCGCGAGATCGTTTACCGTTCCCGCGACTGCGAGCCGTCCGATGTCGCCACCGGGAAAGAAGATGGGGTGGATGACGTGCGAGTCGGTGGTCACAATGAGCCATCGGTCACCGAACCGGAGCGCCGCGCCATCGTCCATCGCGGCGAGACCCACTCCTTCGACCTTCATCTCGGGGAGACCGGGGGCAAAGACTTCTTCGATGAGCGCTCGCATCGCACGGCCACCCGCACCGTGCTTGAGCGCAACGGTTTCATCCACCCGGGCTCCCTTCGCGTTCACGGCGAAACCTCCTTCGGACCGGCCTCGGATCGGCGCTCAAATCGCTCAGGTCAGGATGCCCGCCGTACTGATGCCAGATCTTGCACGTTCCCTCGCTGCTCACCATGCAAGCCCCCACCGGGGATTCCGGCAGGCATTCCTTGCCGAAGAGCCGGCAGTTCGACGGCGACGAGATCCCCGCCATGATGTCGCCGCAGATGCACTCCTGGGTGAGGGCGGCGGGCGCGTAGTCCCAGAAGCGCGTGAGGTCGATCTCGAACCGCTTTCTCGCATCGAAGCGCGCCCATTCGTCGCGAAGTCGAAGATTCCCGTTCGGTACGTGGGCGATGCCGCGCCACCGGCCGCCGACGGGGCGAAAAACCTTCCACAGCATCTCCTGAGCCGGACGGTTGCCTTCCCGAGTGACGCAGCGGGGATAGGCGTTCACCACCGTGGGCGTCCTGTCGCGGATGAGCTCGACGAGCTGAACGAGACCCGCGAGGATGTCGAGAGGCTCGAAACCTGCCACGACGACGGGGATGCCGTGCCGCTCCACGAAGCGCTCGAAGACACCCCAGCCGGTGATGGTGGCGGCGTGACCGGCGGCGAGGAAACCTTCGATCCGGGTCTCGGGCATCTCCGCCACGATTTCCATCACCGGGGGAATGTACTTGTGCGCCGATAGCACGGAGAAGTTCGGAGGAGGCTCGGCGAGGAGCACGGCGGCCGTGGCGACCGCGGTCGTCTCGAATCCGCTCGCGAAGAAGACGACGTCTTCGTCCGAGCGGCGCGCGAGCTCGACCGCCTGGGCGACGCTGTAGACGACATCGACGTTGGCGCCTTCCGCCTTGGCATCGCCCAGCGACTCCACCGTTCCCGGAACGCGGAGCATGTCGCCGTAGGTGGCGACGCGAACCCCCGAAGAGGCGAGCACCACCGCTTCGTCGACCTCCGGAAGATTGGTGATGCACACGGGACAGCCTGGCCCCATGATGACGTCGAGCGCCTTCGGAAACGACGCGCGCAGTCCGAATTTCGCGATCGCCTGCTCGTGGCTTCCGCACACGTGCATGATCGAGACCGGCGCCCGGCCGACCGCCGCCGTTACCCGGTCGAGAGCGTCCCGGAGCTGTTTCGCGCGCGCCGGGTCACGGAACTTCAGCTCGCCGAGGTCGCGGTCGGCCGCCGGGGAGGGCATCAGTCGCTCCTCGAGCCCCCGCGTCCGGCCTCGATCTCGCTGCGAATGTCGGTGGCCATGATGTCGCCCTCCGCCTCGCGAAGGAGCTGTTCGTAGAGAACGAGCGTCTCTCCGATCTCCGCCTCCGGGATGCGGCGGATCGCGAATCCGACGTGGTTCAGGATGTAGTCGCCGGGCGCGACCGGCTCGTCGACGACATCGAGCCGGATCGTGCGTCGCAGGCCAAAGAAGTCGACTTCGGCGAGAAGCCCGTTGACCGCGAGAATTTTTCCAGGAACACCGAGGCACATGCCGTCTCTTCTTACAAGGAGCGTGCCAATCCGCTCCCGCCCCTTCAGCGGCGAGAATCGGTGAGATTGCGGCGGTAGAGGGTGAGCGCGCGCAGCGAGACTGGGGAGTAATCCTCACTTTTGTGCGTCTGACCCCAGTTCGTTGAAAACGTGGAAAGTGAAGATATCGGGCAAGTGGTTGAGTGCAGACCCCTCCCGTTTCCAGCAAAAGAGTGGCACGGTCATTGCTGACGCTCGAACATTATTGAAGGAGGTTGAGCCAATGGAACTCAACGGACTCCACCCGCACACCGCTCCGGTAGAAGAGACTTTCTACCAGGCTCTCCAGAGAAAAGGGCTGTCGCGCCGGGACTTCGTGCAGTTCGTCGGTGCCGTGGCCGGGATGCTCGGGCTCGACGCAGCCTTCATGCCCCGGATCGCGGAGGCGCTCCAGGAGAAAAAGAAGCTGCCCCTCGTCTGGCTCGAGTTTCAGGACTGCGCCGGGAATACCGAGTCGTTTCTTCGGGCGGCGCACCCCTCGGTGGACGAGATCATTCTCGACGCGGTCTCGGTGAACTACCACGAGACCCTCATGGCCGCGGCAGGACACCTCGCCGAGGAAGTGCTCCAGAAGACGATTCAGGAGTCAAAAGGGCAGTACCTCGCGGTCGTCGAGGGGTCGATCCCTACCGCCGACGGAGGTGTGTACTGCACTGTCGGTGGAAGGACCGCGCTCGACATCGCGAGAGAGGTCTGCGGTAACGCCCTCGCGACCGTAGCCGCCGGGACCTGCGCCTGCTTCGGAGGGATCCCCGCGGCGGCCCCGAACCCGACGGGCGCGGTCAGCGTCTCGGCGGCCGTTCCCGGCGCCACGGTGATCAATCTCTCCGCTTGTCCCTTCAACGCCGCGAATGTTACCGCGCTCCTCGTCCACTATCTGACCTTCGGTAACTTCCCCGCGCTGGATTCTCTGGGACGGCCGCTGTTCGCCTACGGCAAGCGCATTCACGACGCGTGCGAACGTCGCGCCCATTTCGACGCCGGTCAATACGCCGAGTACTTCGGGGACGAAGGACACCGCGAGGGTTTCTGCCTCTACAAGCTCGGATGTAAGGGGCCTGAGACTCACCAGAACTGTCCGACGGTGCGCTGGAACGAGGGCACGAACTGGCCCATCGGAGCCGGGCATCCTTGCGTCGGCTGTGCCGAGCCCTACTTCTGGGACACCATGACGCCCTTCTACAAGAGGCTTCCCAAGGTGGACGGGTTCGGCGTCGATGTCAGCGCCGACAACGTGGGCGTCGGCATCGTGGCCGGAACCGCCGCGGCGTTCACCGCCCATGGAATCTTGAAGTCGATCCAGCGACGACGTAGAGAACTGGCGGATGCCGAAGCTGCTGCCGCCGCGAAGAAGACCGAGAAGAGAGACTGAACGGAGGAACCGTTATGGCGGAAAGAATCGTCGTCGACCCCATCACCCGAATCGAAGGCCACCTCCGCATCGAAGCCGAAGTCGACGGCGGCCGGGTCCAGAACGCCTGGTCGTCGTGCACCATGTTCCGGGGGATCGAGATCATCCTCAAAGGGCGCGATCCCCGCGACGCCTGGGTCTTCACCCAGAGGATTTGTGGCGTCTGCACCACCGTTCACGCCATCACCTCGGTGCGTGCCGTCGAGGATGCGCTGAAGATCGAAATCCCGGAGAATGCGGAGATCATCCGCTCGATGATCGCCGGCCTGCAGCAGGTTCAGGATCACGTGATCCACTTCTACCATCTGCACGCCCTGGACTGGGTGGACATCGTCTCCTCACTGAGCGCCGATCCGGGCAAGACGTCGACTCTCGCGCAGTCGATCTCGGAGTGGCCCCTGTCGAGCGCCACCTACTTCAAGGGGATCCAGGACCGGGTCAAGGCCTTCGTCGAGGCGGGCCAGCTGGGTCCTTTCGACAACGCCTACTGGGGGCACTCCGCCTATCGATTGCCACCGGAGGCGAACTTGATGGCTGTCGCCCACTACCTCGAGGCTTTGCAGTGGCAGCGGGACGTCATCCGAGGTCATGCCATTCTCGGTGGCAAGAACCCTCATCTTCAGACGTACCTCGTCGGGGGCATGGCGGTGCCGCTCGATCTCAACAGCCAGCAGGCGATCAACGATCACGCCCTCGCCGAGCTTCGCGGCTTGTTCACCAAAGCGAAAACGTTCGTGGAGCAAGTCTACATTCCCGACCTCCTCGCCGTCGCGAGCTTCTATCCCGAATGGGCGAGCCTGGGCGCGGGTGTCGGGAACTACATGTCGTACGGCGACTTCCCGACTACGTCGCACATCGACGCCAACGAGCTCTTTCTGCCCCGGGGGGTGATCCTCAACAAAGATTTGGGCAACCCCCAGCCTCTGGACATGCAGAAGATCAGGGAGTACGTGGCGCACTCGTACTACGAATATGCCGGCGGGAACGACCAGGGACTGCATCCCTTCGAAGGGGAGACGAACCCGAAGTACGCGGGTCCCACACCGCCGTTCGAGCACCTGGACACCGACGGCAAGTACTCCTGGCTCAAGGCACCGCGCTACGACGAACACCCGATGGAAGTCGGACCTCTGGCTCGCATGCTCGTCGCCTACGCCAAGGGGCACGAGCGCGTGAAAGCACTTGTGGGAATGGTGTTGGGTAAGCTCAACGTCGGTCCGGAGGCGCTGTTCTCGACGCTCGGTCGCACGGCGGCCCGCGGAATCGAGACTCTCGTCATCGCCGAGCAGCTCCTTGGATGGCTCGACAAGCTCGCCTCGAACATGGAGAGCGGAGACCTTCGGATCCACGACCACACCAAGTGGGATCCGTCCACCTGGCCCGACGAAGCCGAAGGGTGGGGCTTTCACGAGGCGCCGCGTGGCGCGCTGGGACACTGGGTCCACATCGAAAAAGGAAAGATCGCCGGCTATCAGGCGGTCGTACCGAGCACCTGGAACGGCGGACCTCGGGACGCCAAGGGACAGAGGGGACCCTACGAAGAGGCGCTGGTGGGAACCCCGATCGCCGATCCGGCGAAGCCCCTCGAGATCCTGCGGACCGTCCACTCCTTCGACCCTTGTATGGCCTGTGCCGCCCACATCGTGGACGTCGAGGGCCGAAAAATCGCCGAGGTGAAAGTGCTATGAGCACCACCACGATCGCTCGCGAGTGGAGCGGCGAGTCCCGTTACGTCTTCCATTTGCCGCTCCGGATCATTCACTGGACCATCTTCTTCGCCGTCATCGGACTCTCGGTCACGGGTTACTGGATCGGCTCCGGAAACCTCCCGAACGGCGCCGGCGGCGTGTTTCAGATGGGATGGATACGCTACCTCCACACCATCTTCGGCTGGACCTTCGCGGCTGCGCTGCTCGGGCGGCTCTATCTTTTCTTCTTCGGGAGTGAGTTCGAGCGCTGGGATCACTTCGTGCCGTATCGCAAGAAGGACTGGCACGACATGAACGAGGTGTTCCACTACTACACCGGCTTGCGCTCCGGGTATCCCCATATGGAGTTCGGCCACAATCGGCTGGCGGCGGCGACGTACCTCGTCCTGTATCTGCTCTTGTCGCTGATGGTCGTGTCGGGCCTCGCCCTTCATGCGATGGCCTTTCCCATCGGCTGGCAATCGTGGCTGCGCTGGCCCCTGCGCTTCGTCACCGCTCCCGACCTCCGCCTCTTTCACCACATGGGCATGTATTTCATCTGGGGGTTCGTCGCCCACCACGTTGCGAGCGCCGTCCTCGTCGACCACGAAAAGGGCGGCGGCGTACTGAGCGGTATCTTTTCCGGGTTCAACATCGTATGTATGAGACACAAGCGGTGAGGATCCGATGCGGTTCCTGCCCGTTGCCATCGCGCTCGTCGCCACTGCCTCTGGTTGCGGGAAGGAAGATTTCCCGTCGCCGCCGGCCGGCGTGCTGAGCTCGCCGGAGGCGGCTCGCAGAGGCGAGGCGCTCTACCAGAGAGACTGCAGCATCTGTCACGGTCCTTCCGGACATGGCGACGGTCCGCAGGGGAAGAGCCTGAGCCCCGCTCCATCCGACCTTCGGAACCTGCAGGGCCCGAGGGCGGAGCCCGGCTATTGGTTTCTGCGTATCAAGAAAGGCGGGAAAGACGGGCCGCTTCCGCGGGAACGCTCGGCGATGCCGGCATGGGGGGACCATTTGAGCGACGAGCAGATTTGGGATCTGGTCGCCTACCTGCACTCCCTCGCGGGGGGCGGAGGCCGAACGTGAGCGCCGCGATCCTCGTGCTCGGGCTCGGAAACCCGCTTCTGCGCGACGAGGGTGTCGGAGGGCGCGCACTCGAAGCGCTCCGGTCCCGGGTAACGTTCTCTTCCGATGTCGAGCTCCTCGATGGAGCGACCGCAGGTCTCGGCCTCGTTCCCCGTGCGAGCGCTGCCGAGAAACTACTGGTTCTCGACGCCGTCCGGGCTGGCGGCGAGCCCGGTACCGTTCTCAAGCTCGACGGACACAAGCTGACGCGCGACGTATCGTCTACCACTTCGCCCCATCAGATCGGCCTGGCCGATATCCTTTCGGCCTCGCGCCTCCTGGGTGGTCCCGAAGACGTCGTAGTGCTCGGTGTCGAGCCCCAGACCACCGAGCTCGGTTTCGGTTTGAGCGAGCCCGTCGAAGGGGCGCTGTCGAAGCTCGTCGCCGAGGCGCTCGTTCAGCTGAAATTATGGGGCGTCGAATGGGAGGATGGCGGATGCACGAGCTCGCGGTAGCGGCCGCGCTCTTCGAATGGGCGGATGGACAGCAGCGAACGTACGCTCCTCGTCGGCTCGTCTCCATCGAGCTCGAGCTCGATGGGCTGTCCTGCCTGAACCCGGACGCCCTTCAGTTCGGGTTCTCCGCCATGGCCGCCGACACGTCGCTTTCGGCGGTCACGCTGGAGTTTTTCGACATCGCGCCGATCTACGAGTGCGCGACCTGCGGGGCGACGATCGCGGCGTCCGAGTCACCCCTGAGCTGTCCGACGTGCAGTGCTCCCTTGCCACGTCTATCGAAAGAAAGCTCGCTCAGAGTACGGAGCATCGAGGTGGAATGACCATGCGAATCGAGTACGAGAAGAAAGTCTTGTCCAAGAACGACGAGCTCGCCGCCGAGGTTCGCGGGAAGCTCACCGCGCGGGGCGTATTCGCCCTGAACCTCATTGGAAGCCCCGGCTCCGGCAAAACGTCCCTCGTCGAGAAGACCGCCCAGTGGAGCGTTCGAAGCGGGATCCCGACGGCGGCGCTTACCGGAGACCAGGCCACGCGGAACGACGCCGACCGCATTCTCGCTTCCGGCATTCCCGCCATCCAGATCACGACGGGCAACGAATGCCACCTCAACGCCCAGAGGATTTTGAACTGTCTCGGGGAGCGCGAGCTCGACGACGTCCGCATGCTCCTCATCGAGAACGTGGGGAACCTCATCTGTCCCGCCGCGTACGACCTCGGTGAGGACAAGAAAGTAGCGATCCTCTCCGTTCCCGAAGGCGATGACAAGCCCTTGAAGTACCCCGGTTTGTTCAAACGGGCGGACCTCGTGGTCATCAGCAAGATCGACCTCGTCGGCCAGAGCGATTTCGTCGTCAATCGCGCGGTCGCGAACGCCAGAGAGATTGCGCCGCACGTGGACGTGGTTCGGCTCTCGTGCCGCACGGGGGAAGGGCTCGATTCGTGGTACCGCTGGGTCGAAGAACGCCTGTCAGAAAAGCCGCCTCGGAAAGCAAAGCCCGCCCGCGCCCGCGGCGCTAGAAGGAGCGTGCCAGCGACACCGTAGCCTCGCGAGCCTCGTCCCGACCGAAATTTCGGTAACATGGGGGACGATGCTCTCCATCGAAGGCAGATTCGTCACCGGCACCCGCTACCCGCGTGTCCGTAAACGCGGCGCCTCGGTCTGAAGCGGGAAGCCCATGCGAGTTTCCGGAGCCGAGCTCGACGCTGCCGACGAGGCGAACAAGCTCGTTCACCTCGCGTGGGTGCAACGGCGGACCGCCGGCATGCGCGTCGTGGAAGACGACGAGATCGTCATCGTCGATGCCGGCGTCGCCTCGGATACCTTCAACGTCGTCTGCCGCGCCCGGCTTTCCTCCTCGTCGCTCGACCGCCGGGTCGAGGACGTGGTGCACTACTTCCGAAGCGTCGACCGCCCCTTCACCTGGTGGGTCGGCCCGGCCGACCGGCCACGAGGGCTCGGACGGGAGCTCGTTACGCGGGGGCTCATCGAGACCGGTACGGAGCCCGCCATGGCGGCGGATCTCGACGCTCTCACGCTCGCGGAGCTCTCTCCCTCCGGCCTGGGTATCGTGCGCGTCGATTCGAGGAAGCAAGTCGCGGCGTTCGGGCGCCTCCTCTCGGCGCTGTCGACCCCGGCCGACCCGTTGGTCGCTCGTTTCTACGAGAATGCCGCCGCGGCGATTCTCGCGCCCGACTCTCCCTTCTGGTTCTACCTCGGCTACCTGGACGGTGAACCCGTGGCATCAGCCGAGCTCACGGTGGCCGGCGGCATCGTCGGGCTCTACAATGTCGCGACCGAGAAGGCGCATCGTGGTAAGCGAATCGGAAGCGCGATGACCCTCCGGCCCCTCCTCGATGCCCGTGAGGCGGGGTTCGGGACGGCGGTACTCCAGGCGTCGGACGCCGGATACCGTATTTACGGGCGCTTGGGATTCCGGGTTACCGGACGATTCACCGAGTACCATCTGCCCGAGACATGACGGGCGTCGCGGCTCGAGGCCGGTGGGACGGGAGGAACGGAGCGATGTTCGCGTACGCGGTCGACGGCAGCACTCGACTCGCCATGGTGGAGCTGCGGGACGCCGAAGATATATTCGCCGCCGTGGACGGGTCGCGAGAGCATCTGCGGGAGTGGCTTCCCTGGGTCGATGCGAATGAAACGGTGGAGGATACCCAAAGCTTCATCGGGGAGGCGTTGAGACAGCACGCCCGGAACGAAGGATTCCAGTGCGTCATCCGCGTGGAAGGGAATGTCGCCGGATTCGTCGGATTTCGATACGTCGACTGGAGCAACCAGAAGGCGGAGCTCGGCTACTGGCTGGCGAGGGCGTATCAGGGACGAGGCATCATGACCGCCTGCTGCCGGAAACTGGTGGACTTCGCGTTCCGTGAGTACGAGCTCAATCGAGTCGAGATCCACGCGGCAACGGAGAATCGGAGGAGTCGCGCCATTCCCGAAAGGCTGGGCTTCGCCCTGGAGGGGAAGCTTCGCGAAGTGGAATGGGTCAACGATCGGTTCGTGGACGGCGCCGTCTACGGTCTCCTCCGAAGCGAGTGGGAACACCGCGGCGAGTTTTCGAACGACGAATGGGGGACGAAGGAGGAGGGGCGATGACGACCATGGCGGATCGCTATCGACGTTGGTTCCGCTACGAGAAGGAGTCACACCAGAAGGCCTTCGCGTCGCTCGGGACGGTGCCCGAGAAGCGCCGCAGCGACGCGTCTTTCGAGAAAGCGGTCGGTCTGATGGCTCATCTGGCGGCGGCCAGGGATCTCTGGCTCCATCGATTCGGCGTCCGTGAGACGGGACCCGCGACGGAAGAGGAGCTGTTTCCCCGCGGGTTGTCGGTTGCGGATCTGGAATCGCGACTCGGGCGGATGCACGAGGAGTGGTCGGATTATCTCGCGAATCTCGACGATACCGAGCTTTCCCGGGTCTTCGATTACCGGGCGATCGAGGGCGACCGTTTCCGTAATCGGGTGGAGGATCTCCTGACGCAGCTCTTCGGGCACTCGTGGTACCACCGCGGTCAGGTGGCCTCCATCGTTCGCGAGCTCGGAGGCGTTCCTGCGGCGACGGACTACGTCTTCTGGGTACGCGAGCCCGTGGAGTGAAAGAGGAGACGCGTATGCCGGACACGAGGGAAGGATTCGGGCTGTCCGTCATCGGGCAGATCGCGGTGAACGTTCACGACCTGGAACGCGCCGTCGCTTTCTACCGCGACGTGCTGGGGATGAAGCTCCTCTTCCAGGCTCCGCCGAACCTCGCGTTCTTCTCCTGCGGCGACGTGAGGCTCATGCTCGACGTGCCCGAGGACAAGGAGTTCGACCATCCAGCCTCCGTCATCTATTACCGGGTCGACGACGTGGGCGAGGCGCACCGGATCCTCTCGTCACGCGGTGTGGCGTTCATGGGCGAGCCCCACGTCATTCACCGGACGGAGACGTACGAGCTCTGGATGGCGTTCTTTCGCGATCCCGACGACAACGTGCTCGCGGTGATGGCCGAAGCTCCGATCGTTGGCTGAGCGAGCGGAGTCGACGGCGTGCTAAGCTTGCCGCCGTCGTGGCCAAGAGGAAGAAGCTCAAGATCCCGCCCGTTCTTTTCGCGAAGACGCAGAAGCTCGTCGGGACCATCGCCCGGGAGACCGGCGGCACCTTTCTGAGCTACTGGAACTCGACCGGCGGCAGTGTCTGCCAGAACGACGTCCTCGGTTTCTACGAGGTGCTCCAGCGGATCGGGCGCCAGAAGGAGCTCCAGCTCTTCATCAAGTCGGACGGGGGAGACGGCACCGCGTCGCTCCGGATCGTGAATCTCCTGAGGAAGTACAGCCGACGCCTGGTAGCGCTCCTCCCGCTCGAGTGCGCGTCTGCCGCAACGATGGTGGCCCTCGGCGCGGATCGGATCCACATGGGGCCGCTCGCCTTCCTGACCGCCGTCGATACCTCTCTGACACACGACTTGTCCCCGACTGACGTCCACAACCGGCGGGTGAGCGTGAGCCAGGACGAGCTGAACCGGGCGGTGAAGCTCTGGCACAGGGAAGCGAAGCTCTCGGGTACCGAGCCGGGGGAGGGAAGGAACCCCTACGCCGCCCTCTTCCAGTACGTGCACCCGCTCGTGATCGGAGCGGTGGATCGGTCCAGCTCGCTCTCGGTGAAGCTCTGTACCGAGATCCTCGGCTTCCACATGAAGGACTCGGGGAAGGCGGAGCAGATCAGCAAGCGTCTGAACTCCGATTATCCCGCGCACGACTATCCCATCGTAAAACAGGAAGCGATCCGCCTCGGTCTCGAGATCGAGGACCTGGACCCGAAGCTCCACGCGATGCTCCTGGAGCTTCACGGCCTCTACTCGGAGATGGGGCAGCAGGCGGTGACAGATTACGACGAGCGGAACTACCACAACAACGAGATCCTCAACATCATCGAGACCGTCGGCATCCAGGTCTATTACCAGAACGACAAAGACTGGCACTATCGGTCCGAGGAAAAACGGTGGGTCCCGATGAACGACGGAAGCTCCTGGCGAAGAATCGAGAAAGTCGGAACGAAGACCGTCCGCTCCGTGTTCCACATCCGCTAGGTAGAAGTGAGTGGAAATTAGGGACAGGCACCAATTTCGGGATTCGCGGAAAACTGGTGCCTGTCCCTAATTTCTCTTCACTCCCAGTCGCTGGAGCGCTTCGTCGGGGCAACCGGTCCACTCGGTGACGAAGACGTTACCCATGTAGCGCAGATCTTCGAAGCCCATCTTGCTGGTGAAAAAGCCGGTGGCGGTGAGGTCGCGGAACCGATTGAAGAATTCGACTCCGTGAGACAGCTCCGCGGGCGCGCAATCGGGCCAGGCGATGAGGTCGAGAAGGTGCGCCTGCTCGCCTTCGCTGCAATCGATGAGACGCCTGCCGAACCTCTCGTCGCATTCCAGGTCGATCCATGCGAGACCGCCTCGCATCGCGACTTGACGGTCGGGCTGGTCAATCATCATGAAGTCCATGAATTGGGGAACGGCGGCGTCGGTGGCGCTTCCGGAACGCTCGTCCGCGGGAAGGAGGAGGTCGACGAGAACACCAACCGTACGGTACTCGTGGGGGGTGAAGAACTGCGGAGAGAAGTCGGCTCCCGCTCGTCGGACCGCTTCCTGGGCTTCGGCGACCTGAAGGCCCGTGAGGCGGAAGGCCGAGGCGAGGGGAACCGAGGCCAGCAAGCGGAGCACGCTCCTCCGGTCGATGCCATCCATCACAGGTTCCCCTTTCTCTTTTCTTCCACGATGTACTCGCTCGTCCGCATCGATAGAGCCAGGATCGTCCACGTCACGTTCTTGTTGGGGTTGGAGACGAACGGTCCTCCGTCGGCGACGAAGAGGTTTTTCACGTCGTGCGCCTGGCAGTAGCGGTTGAGGACCGACGTCGAAGGAGATTCTCCATCCGTGTCACCCCGACCTCGTGGATGATGCGTCCTCCGGGAAGGATTCCGTAGTCGTCCTCCGCCGTCGGCATCGGCGTCAACGGCGTACCGCCGAGCTCGTGAATGATGGCGTGGAAGGTCTCGTGCATGTGCTTCACCTGGAGTCGCTCGTGGTCGCTCCACCGAAAATGGAACCTCAAGACCGGAATTCCCCAGCGATCGACGGTCTCGGGATCGATCTCGCAGTAGGATTCGGCGTTAGGGATCATCTCGCCCCTCCCCGAAAAACCGATGGTCGCGCCATAGTACTTGCGGTACGCGTTCTTGAGCGACAGGCCGAAGCCGCCCCGCTGAGGCGTCGTCTCGATGCCGTCGAGGAAACCGAATCCGGGCATCCTGCGGCCGCCGCCGAACTCGATGTGGTAGCCACGGGGAAAATCGAGCGTGCGGTTGTCGAGCCACCAGGGCATATAGAGGTGCATGCCGCCGGCTCCGTCCTCGTTGTGGGGAGGCATCTCTTCGAGCTGGGGAAAGTAGCCCTCGTCGTCGGTCCCCGTCGAGTCCATCAGGTACTTTCCGACGACGCCGCTCGAGTTCGCGAGGCCGTCGGGAAAAAGAGGCGTGCGGGAATTCAGGAGCAGACGAGCGGTCTCGCAGGCGCTCGCGGCGAGAACGACGACCCGGGCGCTCACGTGCCGGTCGGTCCCGTCGCTCTTATCGATGTAGGAGATGCCGCTCGCGAGTCCCTCTGCGTCCACTGTGACCTCTCGCGCCATGGCGTTCGCGACGAGGGTGAGACGGCCGGTCTCGAGCGCGGGCGGCAGCAGAACGGTGGGGGAGGAGAAGTTCGACGAAGTGGCGCAGCCGCGGCCGCACTGGCCGCAGTAGTGACATGCGGGGCGCCCGTTGAGAGGGCGCGTGAGCACCGATCGACGCATCGGGATGCAGGTGATGCCGAGATCGTCGCAGCCTTTCTTGATCAGGAGCTCGTAACAGCGCGGCGCGGGGGGAGGCTGAAAGATGCCGTCGGGGTCGTTGGGAAGACCCTCGTTCGTGCCATGGATCCCGATGAGACGGTCGATCTTGTCGTAGTACGGCGCGATGTCGTCGTAAGAGATCGGCCAGTCGTCACCGAGCCCGTCGTGGCTCCGCGACTTGAAGTCCTGCGGCCCGAAGCGGAGCGAGATCCGGCCCCAATGGTTGGTACGGCCTCCGAGGACGCGTGAGCGAAACCAGTCGAACTGAGAGCCTTTCGCCTGGGTGTAAGGCTCGCCCTCGAGGGACCACCCGCCGAAGGTGGGCACGAGCTCTCCGAAGTCCCGGTCCGTCGTGCGCGCCCCGCGGCGGGGAGAGTCGTAGGTCCAGGCGAGCATCTTCGACTCCTTCGCCGTGTCCCAGAGCGGTCCCGCCTCGAGAAGCACGACGTCGGCCCCCGCCGCGGTGAGGACCTTGGCCGCCATGCCTCCGCCCGCGCCGGAGCCCACGATGGCGACGTCATAGGTTTTGGGTTTTCCGCCCGAGGTCTGGTATTTTTCCATGCCGGGTCTTTTGCTCCAGAACACGAAGAAAGTCAAAGCCCAGCCGGTGCGGGCGTTGGCGTGGGAGGAGATTGATGAACCGACGTGAGTTCTTGAAGACGACGACGCTCGCCGCGGCGGCGACGAGCCTGGTGCCCGAAGCGTTCGGAAGCCAAGCGGCGGCCAACAAGGTTCGAGTCGGGGTGCTCGGCTCCGGCGCGAGAGCCCAGGGACTGATGAAAGAGGTTCTCCAGCTCCCCGGTGTCGAGTTCACCGCCGTCGTCGACGCCTATCGAGGGCGTGCCGAGCAGGCGCGGGCGATGACCGAAGGGACGGCGCGCATCTGCGGCGACTATCGCGAGATCCTCGACGCCAAGGACGTCGACGCCGTCCTCATCGGATCTCCGGACCACTGGCACAAGCAGATGTCGCTCGACGCGCTCTCCGCGGGGAAGGACGTGTACATCGAAAAACCGATGACCTACACCGTCGACGAAGGCAACGAGATCATCGCCGCGGTGAAGCGGTCGAACCGGATCTATCAGGTGGGAAGCCAGGGAATGAGCTCCGCCACCGAGCGCAAGGCGAAAGAGCTGGTGCAGGGAGGGGCGCTCGGACAGGTCACGCTTCTCCGCGCGACCTACAACCGGAACACCGCGAGCGGCGCGTGGCTCTACCCCATCCCGCCGGACGCCACTCCCGAGACGGTGAACTGGGAGAAGTTTCTCGGCTCGGCGCCGCAGCACCCCTTCAGCCTCGAACGGTTCTTCCGGTGGCGCTGCTACAAAGACTACTCGGGCGGAATCGCGACCGACCTGTTCGTCCATCTGGTGACGACGATCCACTTCATCATGAACGCGAAAATGCCCTCGAGTGTCATGGCCTCGGGTCAGCTCTACCGTTGGAAGGACTCCCGCGACGTCCCCGACACCCTGAACGCCATCCTGGTCTACCCCGAGGGTTTCACCGTGAACTTGAGCTCGACCTTTAACAACCAGTCGAGCCGTGAGTCGGGGTTCGAGATTCTCGGCACCAAGGGCGCCATCGCGTTCCGTGGAGGCTCACTCGTTTTCACTCCCGAGAACGTCTACGAGGACAATCGCTGGGTCGTGGAGTCCTGGCAGGAATCCCTCGCGAAGGCGTATTACGACGATCCCAAGGTGCAGGCGGAGGAAACCCCCGATACCTGGAAGCCGGAGATGAAGGCGACGACCCAGAGCTGGGACGAGTGGGGTCGCAACGCCACTTACGTCCACCTGGCGCACTTTTTCGACTCGGTGCGTTCGAGAAAGCCTCCGGTCGAGGACGCGACGATGGGACACCACGCCGCCTCTTGCGCCCACCTCATCAACGAGTCGGCGCGAAGGCAGCAAACGGTCTACTGGGACTTCACGAAAGATTCTCTGAAGGCGTAGCGCCCCAGTCCGATCGCCGTTCGCCGACGGATTCGTCGCGACTTGCCCTTGCGAGTTGGCGGTGGGGCGCCGTTGCTCTCACCAGGGATTCGGGTCTAGGAGCTACTTCACATAGACCGTCTTGATGT
This sequence comes from uncultured Acidobacteriota bacterium, assembly GCA_963815675.1. GTDB lineage: Bacteria > Acidobacteriota > Vicinamibacteria > Marinacidobacterales > SMYC01 > CAWFHP01. Next base: position 86,920 of record CAWFHP010000015.1, read on the forward strand.
TCACGAACTCTCGAATTCCGAAGATGGCGAGCTCGCGGCCGTAGCCTGACTCCTTGATGCCGCCGAAGGGGAGTCGCGGGTCGGATTTGACGAAGGTATTCACGAAGCAGGCGCCGGCCTGGAGCTTGCGTGCCGCGATCTCTTCGCCGCGCTTCACGTCTTTGGTGAAGACGGCGGCGCCGAGCCCGAAGACGCTGTCGTTGGCGATGCGGATCGCGTCCTCCTCGTTCTCGGCCTCGATGATCGCGGCCACGGGTCCGAAGAGCTCCTCGTCATAGGCGGGCATTCCTTTTTTTACCCCGGCGAGGACCGTCGGCGGATAGAAGGCGCCACTGCCTTTGGGAATCTCGCCTCCGAGCAGGAGACGCGCACCCTTTTTCACGCTGTTCAGCACCTGCTCGTGAAGCTCGTCGCGAAGGTCGGTTCGAGCTTGAGGACCGACGTCGGTGTCTTCTTTCATCGGGTCGCCCATTTTCTTGGTCTTCATGAGCTCGACGTACTTCTTCTCGAACTCTGCCAAAAGGCTCTTCACCACGATGAATCGCTTGGCGGCGATGCAGCTCTGTCCGCTGTTGATGAGCCGGCTCGTGACGCAGGTGGCAACGGCGTCGTCGAGCTCGGCATCTCCGAGCACGACATAGGGGTCGCTTCCTCCGAGCTCGAGGACCGTCTTTTTCAGCATCTCGCCCGCCTTCGACGCGACGGCCCTTCCCGCGGGCGTGCTCCCGGTGAGGGTGATCGCGGCGACCCGCGGATGCTCGATGACTTCGGCGACTCTCTTTCCGGGAATGATGAGACTGCGGAAGAGGTCATGGGGGAAGCCCGCCCGGTGGAAGACTTCCTCGATGGCAAGCGCACACCCCATGACGTTCGAGGCGTGCTTGAGGACACCGGCGTTTCCCGCCATGAGCGCGGGCGCCGCGAAGCGGAAGACCTGCCAGAAGGGGAAGTTCCAGGGCATCACCGCGAGGACGACGCCGATGGGCTCATACGCCACGAAGCTCTTGCTGGCGTCGGTCGCGATCGCCTCGCGAGAGAGAAATCTCTCGGCGTTCTCGGCGTAGTAGTCGCAGACCCAGGCGCATTTTTCCGCTTCGGCGCGACCGCCCGCGACCGGCTTTCCCATCTCGGCAGTCATGAGCGCACCGTACTCCCCTGACCTCTCCCGAAGGATGCGGGCGGCGGCCTTCATGAGCCTCGCCCTCTCGGTAAAGCTCACCTCGTGCCACGCGAGATGGGCCTGTTGGGCTTTTTCGAGAATTTCCGCGACTTCCTTCCCGGACATCTCCTCGTAGCTTCGGATCTCCTCGTCGGTCGCCGGGTTTACGCTGATGATGCTCATGGGTGGCTCCTTCTATTAGTGCGCGCTCGCCTCTTCGGCGAGCGCGCTCCCCGCACTCCTCGTGCGGGGAGGATTGGGCCCTCCGGGCCCGGGACGCTCCGTCTGACCGTTCTCATTATCTTGCTTGGAGAATCTCCGGCTCTCGCCGCTTCCGCTCGCTATTCTACGCTGACTCGTCTCACCATGATGTTGCGGTAGGACACCTTTCCGTGGTCACCCTGCAGAAAGATTGGTCCCGGCTCACCCTCGTTGGAGTCGAGCGCGCCTCCGGTGATTCCCGGAATCTCCCGGTGGTTGATGATGGTCTTGTCGTTCAGCACGACGGTGACGTAGCGGCCGATGAGGGTGATGTCGAAGCTCTGCCACTCTCCTGGCGCGAGCGCCGCGTTCTCGACGGGCGTCACCTGTCCGTAGATGGCTCCCATCCCCAGGTTGTACGGCTCCTTACCGAAGTCGTCCTGGACCTGAACTTCGTAACGCCCCCGAAGATAGATACCGCTGTTGCTGCCTTCGGGAACGTTGACCTCGATGTGGAGCTGGAAGTCGTCGAACTGCTCATCGGTGACGAGATTGGAGCCCGTGCCCAGATTCGCAAGAATCCCGTCCTCTGCCTTCCACTCGTTCGGCTCTGACGCGCTTCGCGGCTGTCCAGCCGGTCAGGTCTTTCCCATCGAAGAGAGCAACGGGGGGGGCCCATTTGGGCTCGGGACGGGCCGGGAGATTGGGCGCCCGACGCGCAACCCACTCGAAGCGGCCGCCGTCTTTCTCTTCACCCGTTCCCTGGAACCCCGCTCCGTCGAAGTCGCCCTCGTAGCTGGTCTCGGCGACTCGCATCGTGACGTGAGTCCCGGTCGCTTCGACCTCCTCGAGCTCGAGAGCATGGCCGAATCTCGGCTGGAGGCGCCCTTTCAAAGAGTTTCCCTCGTCACCCTCGCTTCGCTGACCCTCTGCACCGCGGCTCGAAAGCTCGAACCACAACGGGTAGCTTTCGCCGGCCTGAATGGTGCCGTCCCAGCGACCCAGCATGTTGGGATCGTACGAAGGCTCCTCCGCGGGAGGCCCGGACGAGCAGGATCCGACGAGAAAGACAAGCAGAAGAAGCGTCAGACTACGGGGCATCGACAAATTCCTCCTGGTGACCTCTCAATCCGAGGGAAGCGGAGCTTCCGGCGCGACGAGACTCTCCTCCCGTAAATCCTGCCAGAACGCGGGAGGGATTCGGTGAGACATCATGCGAACGTTCTCTTCCACCTCGGCCGCCGTTCGTGCTCCGGGAATCACGGATGCCACGGCGGGATGACCGAGGGGGAACTGGAGGGCCGCGGCCTTCAAAGGAACCCCATGGCGTTCCGCGACCCGCTCGAGACTGACGAGTCTTTCCATGATCCCGGGAGGGGGCGCCTGATAGTTGTAATGTCCGGCGCCGCGGCTTCCGGCGGCGAGGATGCCGCTGTTGTAGGGCCCGCCGAGAAGGACGGCGATGCCGCGACGCTCGCATTCCGGAAGAAGCTCCCCGAGGGAGCTTTGATCGAGAAGGGTGTAGCGGCCGGCGAGAAGGAAGCAGTCGAAATCCGCCGCTCGGGCGAAATCGAGCAGCATCTCCCATTGGTTCATCCCCGCGCCCACGGCGGAAATTCTGCCTTCGGCCCTCAGGCGCGCGAGAGCGGGGAAGGCCTGGTCCAATGCCTCACGGTAGTGCTCGTCGGGATCGTGAATGTGTAGAATGTCGATCCGCTCGAGCCCGAGGCGGTCGAGGCTCGATTCGAACGAGCGTAGAACGCCGTCGCGGCTGAAATCGAACACCGGATTCAGGGGAAGAACGTCCCGATATTGATGATCTTCGACCGCTCCGGGATCGACGGGCACGAGGACGCGACCAACCTTCGTCGAGAGCACGAAACTCGCCCGCGGGTAGGGCTTCAGGCATTTGCCGAGCCGAATCTCGCCCGTCCCGTGGCCGTAGAAGGGCGCGGTATCGAAGTAGCGGACGCCTGCCCCGTAAGCGCTTGCGACGGTGGCGCGCGCGTCCTCATCCTTCACGCTCTCGAACAAGCCGCCGAGAGGGGCCCCGCCGAGGCCGAGTCTCGTCACGGGCAGCGCGCTTCTCCCGATCTCGACGGTTGCGAACGGATTCCAACGGATTACTCGAAGGCGCTCTGGACGTCTCCTATCGAGACGCCGAGGGTCGCTCGGGCGATTTTGTCCAGGCTCGCCTCCGGACCGCGAATGTGGAATGTTCGGTGGACGTGAGTCAGGATCCCGGCGGGGGCGAGCGCCGCGGCCGGAGACGACGATTCGAGCTCGTAAAAGGGACCGAGCGGTTTCGCGCCTGGCGACGGCGGACCGTCGTTGAAGCTGTTCGCGACGTCGCCGCGGTACGGCTCGTCCTGAATCTCCCACATGCTGTTCACGTAGTCGGTCGCATCCTCGGGAAGCTCGTACTGCACGAGCGTCAGGACGCTCTCGCCGTCGTAGCTCCCCATGACGGGACGCGCACGCTTTCGAGGGATACCGATTCTTGCTTCGATAGTTTCCGTCTCCGCGAAAGTAGAGGACACCGTCCTTCACCACGAGCCTCTCGGAAGGAACCTTTCCGAAGTACGCGTCGTTCACGATGGGACCGAGATCGGCTTCGGGCCCGGCGACAAAAGGAATCACGATCGTCGTCTCGGGAGACGGATTGTACTGGCCCAGAATCCAAATCGAGAGAAGGCCGGTCTCCTTGCTCCACGCGGAATCGCCGGTGTTCTTGATGGCGTTCACCGATTCGTAGGCGACGACTTCGGTGTCGCCGGGAAGGTCGACCCCGAGCCGCTCCGACGCGTCCGCCGTGCTCAGAAGGCGGATCGTCCGGTCGGCTTCGAGCGAGAATGGAGTGCCCGAATAATTGACGACGGAAATCTCCTTGCGGAACCGGGCGTGGGTCGAGTCCGCCTCGACCTTCTCCCACGATCCCCAATCGAGGGGCGCCGGCGTCTGCCAGTGGTCGAGGTCGAAAGGGTCACCCTTATGAAAGAAGATAGAGAACTGTCCACCTTCGGGACCGAGCCAGATGCGGTCCTCGCCGCCGAAGACGTTCATGTGAGGCTTGCGCTCGTTCGAGGCGATGGCTTCGCGGTTGAGCCATCCGTAGCTCGGACCGCCCTTCCCGCCCGACGTCGACGTCATAACCCTTCCTTGATAGCCAGGAACGAGGGCGACACGGGCCTTCCCGTCCGCGCCGGCGAGCTCGATCACTTCCTGGTGCTCCGCTAGAAACGCCAGGTCGTCGCCGTACGTCTTCGTCGTCATCTCGGTCTTCCTCTCGGGCTCACCGGCCTCGCGCGGTTTGGTGGCGTTGCAGGCGGTAAGAGCGCCCAGCGCCGCGAGCAGAAGCGGAGTTCGCATGTCGGTGTCCTCCAGTCCCTTCCGATTGGATTCTATATGATGTCGCGCGCCCCCGGGAGCAAGCTCGCCGCCTCAGGAGGAGAGCCGGGCTTTCGCGAGCAACGCGAGGCGTGCGACCGTGTCCCGCAGGTCCTCGACGGTGGTGCGGGGGTTGATGGTGCAAAGACGCAGGACCGGCCGTCCCGCGAGGGTGGTCTGGCTGAGAAAGGCGAAACCGTCCTCGATCATGTCCCTCATGAGGAGAGGCTGAAGCTCGTCGACTCTTCCACGTTCGATCCCTTCGGGCGCGAATCGGAAGGTGACGATACCCAGCTCCGCGGGAGTGACGACCTCCCAGTCGGCGCTCTCTCTGAGGAGGGCCTCGGCCGTGCGGGCGTGGTCCATCCCTTTCTGGACCGCTCTGCGGAACGCGGCGACACCGAACACCTGGAGAGACAGCCACAGCTTGAGGGCGTTGAACTGCCGCGAAAGCTTCATTCCATAGTCGCTCGGATTCGGTTCGTCCTCGCTCCCTTCGGCGTTTTTCAGATACACCGGGTGCATCTCGAAAGATCGTTTCAGAAGAGCTCGATCGCGGACGACGAGACACCCCGTCTCGAAGGGCTGAAAGAGCCACTTGTGCGGGTCGAGAGCCACCGAGTCCGCCCGTTCGATGCCGGCGAGCCGCTCGCGCCCCTCGGCGGCGAGGAGCGCGGCGCCCCCGTACGCGGCGTCGACGTGGAGCCAGAGCCCGTGGCGTGCGGAGAGATCGGCGACGACGGCGAGGGGATCGACGGCGCCGGTGCTCGTCGTTCCCGCGTTCGCGACGACGGCGAACGGCCGAAGGCCCTCGCCACGGGAACGAACGATGGCCTCCTCGAGCGCAGCAGGGGACATGCGGAAGCGGTCGTCAACCGCGACTCTGCGCAGCTGCTCGGAAGTGAAGCCCAGGACGCGGATCGCGCGCTCGACCGATGAGTGGGTCTGGTCCGAGCAGAGGACGACGCCTTCGCCGAGCGGCCCTCCCAGTCTGCGGTCTCGTGCGACGGCGAGGGCGGTCAAGTTCGCTTCCGAGCCTCCGCTCACGAAGAGCCCGCCACCGGTCTCGGGAAATCCCAGAGATTCCGGAGCCAGTCGACGGTTCGGAGCTCGAGCGCGATCGGGCCCGACGACTCGAGCCAGGTCGCCATTCCCGGATTGAGACCGGCGGCGAGAGCCTCGGCGAGGGCGCCCACGTAATTGCTCGGACCGGGAATGAACCCGAAAAATCGCGGGTGGTCCATGTGCATCGTGCGGGTAAAGACTTCGCTCGAAAGCCATTCGAGCACTTGCTCGGGCGACTGCCCTTCTTCCGGGAATCCGCGGGCGAAAAGGGTGTCGAGGGAGGCCCGCCCGTCGCGACGGGTCACCGGCTTTCCGGGAAGCTGTTCGAAGTGCCGCACCAGGGCATCGATCACGCGATACCCCAGTCTGTGCATCTCCTCGGGAGACAGGGCGAGCCCATCGTCGACGTCGGTCATGGCAAGCGTCCGTTCTCGCCCGGGATTCTATATGATGTCCGGCGCTGCCGAAGGAGGTTCGAGCATGAAGTGGAAGACATTCGCTGCCGCGTCCGCGCTTCTCGCGACCGCATCGACTCTGCTGGGTCAGACGGACTACGATTTGGCGCGACTCAAGAGCTACACCAGTCATCGGGTCTCGAGTCACGACCCTTCGGGGGCGAACGACGACGGGAACTGGGCCAACTCCATCAAGCCCGGTGAGACGCGTACTCTGGCTGAGATTGACGGGCCCGCGGTCATCTCACATATCTGGATCACCATCGCCACCCCCTCGAAGTGGCACCTCAAGGAAATGGTGCTGCGGATGTACTGGGACGGGGAAGCCCAGCCCAGCGTCGAAGCACCCGTCGGGGATTTCTTCGGTCTCGGTCTGGGAGAGTATTTCCTCTACCAATCGGAATTTCTCTCGGTCGGCTCGCAAAAGGCGCTGAACTCCTATTTCCCCATGCCGTTCCGGCGCTCGGCACGCATCACCGTGACCAACGAGGGAGAGATCGCGGCGAACGCCTTCTACTACAACATCGACTTCGAAAAACACGAGAGTCTGCCCGACGACGTCGCCTACTTTCACGCGCAGTACCGGCAGGCAACTCCCAATCGCGGCTGGACCAACGAGTGGACGCGGAACAGTGATGATCTCGTCGACAAGAAACCGAACCCCGACGGCAAGGACAACTACGTCATTCTGGAAGCGGAAGGCAAGGGCCACTTCGTCGGGCGTCACCCACAGTATTCAGCAGAACCAGGGTGACTGGTGGGGTGAAGGCGACGACATGATCTTCATCGACGGTCGAGACCATGCCCGGCATCATCGGCACCGGCTCCGAGGACTACTACCTCGGTGCCTGGTGCTATGGCGGCTGCGGAATCAATCCCTTCGGCGGAACGCGGCCCACGTTCGCCTATGCCCGCTACGGGAATCCGATGAACGGCGGTGACGACCGCGGTGCCAAGTGGATGGTCTACCGGTTCCATAGCGACTCGCCCATCGCTTTCCAACAGAACATCAAAGTCACCATCGAGCACGGCCATGCCAACCATCGTTCGGACAACTTCTTCACCGTCGCCTACTGGTACCAGACCGAGCCCCACAAGACGTTTCCGCCGCTGCCCCTGGTCGCAGAGCGGATTCCCCCGGCAGTTCGACACCGGAGGTCCCACAATGGGAAGACCGTAGCTACAATGGAGTATGGCAAACATTCGGACGAAAAAAGGAACCATCGGGATTCTCACCGGCGGCGGCGACGTTCCCGGGCTGAATCCGGCGATTCGCGCGCTCACCATTCGGGCGCTTCGTGAAGGCTACCGCGTTCTCGGCATCCGCCGCGGATGGGCGGGGCTCGTCGAGCTCGTTCGGGGCGACGACCTCAACCGAGGCGACATGGTGATGGAGCTCACCGAGGAGATTGTGAACAAGATTGGCCGCACCGGCGGTACCTTCCTCCACACCTCGCGCACCCGGCCGAGCCACGTCCCCCTGGACAAAGTGCCGCCGCACCTCCGCGACGAGTACAAGGACGAGGTGAACGACCTCAGCAAGGAGACTCTGAAGAACCTCGAATGGCTCGGGATCGACACCCTCATCCCGATCGGAGGAGACGACACCCTTTCTTACGCGGTGAGGCTCCATCAGCAGGGAGTACGGGTGATCGCGATCCCCAAGACCATGGACAATGACGTTCCCGGGACCGACTATTGCATCGGTTTCAGCACTTGCGTCACCCGCACCATCGAGATGACCCACGCGCTCCGCACCACCGCGGGAAGCCACGAGCGCTTCCTCGTCATCGAGGTCTTCGGACGCTATGCCGGTTTCACTTCGCTTCTTCCCACGATGGCAGGCGCGGCGAACCGGTGCGTGATTCCCGAGCACAAGTTCGACATCGAGCAGCTGTGCGAGCTCCTGCTCCAGGACCGGTATTCCAATCCCAGCAAGTACAGCGTGGCGCTGGTCTCGGAGGGCGCGACGTTTCACGGCATCGAGATGGTCTTCGCCAAGGACGAGCAGGATATGTTCGGGCACAAGAAGCTCGGCGGGGTGGGGGACATCGTCTCGGACCAGCTCAAGAGATCTCTCGTCCAAGTTCAACAAGGGCCAGCGCATCAACGTGATCAATCAGCGCCTCGGGTACCTCGTCCGCTGCGGCAACCCCGATGCCCTCGACTCCATCGTTCCCATGGCCTTCGGAAACCTGGCGATGGACCTCGTTCTCGAGGGCGCGAGCGGGCGCCTGGTGTGCGTGCAGAAGGGGCGCTACGACAACGTACCGCTGGACGTCGTCACCAGCCGAAAGAAGCTCGTGGATGTGAAGAAGTTCTACGATACCAGCCGTCTTCGGCCCGTCTACGAGAAATTCGAGTCGAAGCCGCTCTTCATCATGACCAGCGACTACTGAGGGGACGCTATTTTTTCTCGTCCCCTTGGGCGAAGATCATCACCCCCGGCTTGCCCCCGACCTCGAAGCCGAGCGCGAGCTTTCCCTCTCCGATTCTCGAACTTCTTGACGGCGGCGAGCTGTTTGAGAAAACGGGCCTCGATGGCCGAGGCGGGATCGGGACAGAACATGCGCGTCGCCCCGACCGCGCCGACGGAGATGTCCCCGGGAGAGTGACCGGGAGTCACCGGGGCGAAGTAGCGGTTGCAACCGCCGTTTCCGACAAATCGCCCTCCCTCGTAAGAGAGAGTTACCCGTGGTGTGTCGGGCGCGTCCTCATCGTGGTCCCATTTTTCGAGCACCCACTCCGCGCCCTCGATCGCGTTGAGCGAGAGTCGATCGGGCTCTTGTGAAGCCTTCGATTGCTTCAAGCGACTTCCCTCCATCGCGCGGCCGAGCTCGCAAGCCACGCCCTGCCCGACAGCGACGGTGGACAGCAGCACGGTGCAGACCGTCCACGGGAGAAACCAGCGTGAAGGGTTTCTTGGCGCCTTTGCGCCTTCGCGCCTTTGCGTTGAGATCGAGAATTCCCGTCCCGGCCGGGAGCTCATGGGTCAGCGCTCCTTCACGCCCTGGATGGCGCCGCGGATCAAGTTGTAGGCGGCCTTCAGGGACAGGCCGTCCTTGTCGCGATCGCCCGACGGAGTCGAAGCGATGCCGAGGGCGGCGGCCTTTTCGTAGCGGAACATCTCGGTCAGGGCGGCGCCGAGCTCTTCGCTCGTGGGGCCGTTGGGCACGGTGAGGGGGTGGCCGGAGACCTCGCGGGGGTCGAGCACGTCCATGTCGACGTGGATGTAGACCCGGTCGACGAGGGAGGACAGCCGCTCCATCTGCGCGTGGATCTTTTCCGATCGTTTGCGGATGTCGTCGACGGTGATCATCTCGATTTCCGACCGATCGATGAGCTCCTGCTCCAGCGGGTCGGTATCCCGGACGGCGCCGAGCACGATGTAGCGCGTGGGAAGCGCGGGGTCGAGACCGGACGTAACGCGAAGGTTGCGCAGACACATCCCCGCCGAGATGGCGACCGGCATGCCGCCCAGCATCCCGCTGAGCGTCGTCTCGGGGGTATTGAAGTCGCCGTGGGCGTCTATGTAGACCAGTCCGACTTTGAGCGGTTTCCGGGTGGGGCCCGACTTCTGCAGCCCTCCCAGGACTCCCATCACCGCGTTGCAGTTCGCGTGGAGACCGATGCTGAGGTAGCCCGCGCGCTCGTTCTCCGCTACGAGCTCGCCCAGATGCCGGTTCGCGATCGCCAGTCGGTTCCAGGTTCCGTACTCTTTGTCCTCGGCCCCCGTCAGGGCGACGGTCGGAATGGGCTTCACTTCCGCGCCGAGATCCTGGAGCATCCCGGTGAGACCGCCTCGTTCCAGGTAATCCGGCACGGGAGAGTACTCCGGCACGTTGCGCGCCCCCGAGAAAGGCATCTTGATCGGTGCCACCCGGACCTTGCCATCAGAGTCGAGATAGCGATTCTCCGCCGCCGCCCCGAAGGCCATCGCAAGTATCAATGCCGAGATCCACGCAACCCTTTGTTCTCTCATTCGTCTACTCCTTGACTCCCCAGGCTACCCCGTCGCCGACCGAGACGTCGCCGTCGTCCAGAACCTCACCGTAGACTCCTCCCCGCCATTCGGGCGAGAGGGCCTCGCGAAGCCCCGCGCAGGCTTCGTCCATCCGCTCGCAGGGTCTCGTCTCGCCGTGAATCAAGAGCCGTACCGATCCTACCGAGAGCACCTTCCCGCGGCTCGCGCGGAGGTCGATGCCGCTCACGAGCAGGTTGGCCCGCCGCCAGGAGTGATCGACGGGAAGCTTCAATTCCTCAGCGACCCTCTGCCAGGCCTCGGCGGAAATCACCGTTACCTGGCGTTTGCCGCCCTGGTTCGCGTTTTCCTCGATTCCTCGTCCCGCCACCAGCCTCGCGCTCGATTTCGGGTCCATGGGGCCGCGTTTGAAGCGCTTGACCCATACCGCTTCGAGCCGTCCCGTCTCGTCCATGAGCGGGTATTGTAGTATGCTCGGGCGCTAAATCGGCTGCCGGGTGCGGCCGTTCGTTCATGGAAAGCTCAGTCGAATCAAGGAGGAGGCCGTGTCGTTGAAGAAAATCGCGTTCGCTCCCGTCGTAGTCGCGGGTCTTGCCCTTTCGCCCGCCCTGTCGTGGGCGCAGCAACAGGATTTCAGCAAGGTCCAAATCGAGACGATCGCGGTGGCCCCCGGGGTCCACATGCTCGTGGGCTCGGGCGGGAACATCGGCGTTTCGAGCGGAAAAGACGGCGTCCTCGTCATCGACGACCAGTACGCGCCTCTCTCCGACAAGATCAAAGCCGCGGTCGCCGGAATCAGCAAGGATCCGATTCGATTCGTCGTCAACACCCACTGGCACGGCGATCACACCGGCGGAAACGAGAACATGGCGGGATCCGGTAGCGTCATCATCGCTCATGAGAACGTCCGCCGTCGGATGTCCACCGAGCAGGTGAACGAGTTCATGAAACGAACGACGCCGGCGTCGCCTGCGATCGCTCTCCCGGTGATGACCTTCACCGACGACGTCACCTTTCATTTGAACGGCGACGAGCTTCACGTGTTCCACGTCGCTCCCGCCCATACCGACGGAGACTCGATCATCCACTGGAAGAACGCCAACGTGTTTCACATGGGAGACACGTTCTTCTCCGGCGGCTTTCCTTACATCGATCTCGCCTCGGGAGGACACATCGACGGCATCATCGCCGCCGCAGACAAGGTCTTGGCACTCGCCAACGACAGCTCCAAGATCATTCCCGGCCACGGTCCGCTATCGACCAAGAAAGACCTGATTGCCTATCGTGACACCCTCAAGACGATCCGCGACCGGATCCAGTCGCAGGTGTCCGCGGGGAAGTCGCTCGACGAGGTCGAGGCCTCTCATCCGACCAAGGAGTGGGACGCTACTCTGGGTAAGGGCTTCATCAACGGTGACCAGTTGACCGAGTTCATCTATCGGAGCCTGGCGAAGCGCTGAGCATGAAGACCCGTTCGCGACGGACCCGCGGGCTCACGCTGATTCTGGGTGCCATGCCCTCGGAGATCGTCGCGATCGAATCGGCGCTCGCGGGCGCAAGGAAGGGCGAGCTCGAGGGCTATCCCCACCTTCGAGGACGTCTCGGCCGGCGATCGGTGGTGGTCGCGGTGACTGGCGTCGGGATCACCAACGCCGCCATGACCGCCGCTCTCTTCCTCCATCATTTTCGTCCGGACGAGCTCGTCTTCACCGGTTCGGGAGCGCGTCTCAATCCCGCGCTGCGGACGGGCGACGTCATCATCTCCGCGAGAACGGCTCATCACAACGCGGGCAACCTGACGGCGAAGGGGATGGTCTATCGCAAGGTGCGCGGGCCGGTGAAGGGCGAGATGACGCACTACGAGTTCCGGGCCGATCCGGGGCTTCTCCGCCTCGCTCGGGTCGCGGCACGTTCGTTTCCCTCGAAGACGATTACCGCGAACGGAGAATCCTACGAGGCCATCGTTCGTGTGGGCAGAGTTTGCTCAGGAGACATGTTCGGGATCACGAAAGAGAAGATCGCCGACATCCGGAAAAAGCTCGGCTCCGACCTCATCGAGATGGAGGGCTCGGCGGTCGCGCAGGTCGCTCAGCGCCTCGGATTTCCGCACCTCGTGATTCGGAGCGGGAGCAACCGGGCGCAGCCCGATCCTGGAGAAGACTACCGCGCGCTCGGGCAAATCGCCGCTCATCAGGCGGCGCGGTTCACCGTCCACTTCGTACGAGGCCTGGCCGCCCGGTGACGGCGATGACCTCCGTTACGCCCGGCTCCGCCGATTTTCTTTCGCGCCTGCTGGACGTCCTCGAACGGGACGTGGTCCCTTTGACCCGTGAGAGCGTGCATGCGGGCAACAAGATATTCGGTGCCGCGATTCTCCGGAAGAAGGACCTCGCGCTCGTGGTCGCCGGCACGAATACCGAGACCGCCTGCCCGCTATGGCATGGGGAGATCGCGACCATCGAGAAGCTCTACCGCCTTCCCCGGAAAGCGCGACCGGTGCCCCGAGACTCGATCTTTCTGTCTACCCACGAGCCCTGCTCGATGTGTCTCTCCGCGATCACGTGGGCGGGGTACGACAACTTCTATTATCTGTTCCGTTACACCGAGACCCGGGACGTGTTTCACATCCCTCACGATCTCCGCATCCTGAAGGAAGTCTTCGGGCGGGAGGACTACGTTCGAGAGAACGCATTTTGGAAGAGCGCCGACATCGTCACCCTTGCCGAAGCGTGTTCTGGCGCCGAGAGAACGGCTCTGTTGTCCCGCGTCGACGGGCTCCGCCGCATCTATGCCGAGCTCTCCGATCTATACCAGGCGTCGAAAGAGACGGGACGCATTCCCCTGGACTAGCCCGGTGACGTCTCGGACTCGGACCGCACTCCTCCTCTCCGCATTCGTCTTGTTCCACGATTCGACGTCTTCGTCGGAGCCGAAGCTCAAGGTCATCGTGGACCAGGACGCGCGAGGGCCCTCCACGACGGATATCCAGTCCATCCTTCTCTTCGTGCAATCGCCTGACGTCGAGGTGCTCGGGATCACGGTGGTGAGCGGAGACCTCTGGCTGGAGCAAGAGGTCCTGCACGCTCTGCGGGCCCTCGAGAATCGCGGGACGGACGGATATCCCCGTCTTCCGGGGCGCGGTCTACCCCTTGCTCAATAATCAGGACGAAGCCAAGCGGTGGGAGAGTCTCTATGGGAGGCAGCCCTATCAGGGGGCCTGGGACGGAGAGGCCGGACCGTTCGAGACCCAACCTCTTCCCGAAGGCGAGCCCCACATTCGTCCCGCCGAAGGGCGTGCCGCCGACTTCATCGTCGAGATGGTCAATCGGTATCCGGGTGAGGTCGTTGTCTGGGGCGGGGGGCCTCTCACCAATATCGCGCTGGCGCTCGCGCTGGATCCGAGCGTCGCGGAGAAGGCGAAAGAGCTCGTGGTCATGGGGGGCGGGGTCGCCGCGCGCTATCGGCGAGAGTTCAACTGGTGGTTCGATCCCGAGGCCGCCCGCATGGTTTTGCGGGCACCCTGGAAGCGACTCACCATCACTCCGGTGGACATTTCCGTGAAGACGAGGCACAGCGAGGATCTGGTGGCGAGGATCGCCCGGTCGGGGACGGCGGTCGCTCGCTACATCGAGCGGTTCCACGCGCGGTTGCCCGACCCGACGAGCGCCGATTGGACGCCCGCCGTCTACATGTGGGACGAGCTCAGCGCCGCGAGTATTCTCGACCCGTCGATCGTGACCGAGTCGCGCGAGATGTACGTCGACGTGGACATCGACCATGGGCTTCACTACGGGCATGCGCTTTCATGGGAGCTCTCGGCCGCCCACCCGCCGGGCGTGAGAAAGGCGACGGTGCAGCTCGACCTGGATCGGGAACGTTTCGAGGATCTCTACGTCCGGCTCATGAGCGGTACCGCGGCGCGCTGAGGACCACCGGAGTTTCCTCTCGCCGTCGCTTTGAAGTAATGTTGGAGGTTGGAGTCGGGATCCGATGCCAGGGTGGAAGAAAAAATGGAAGCTCGCCGCGGTAAGCGCCATCGTTGCCGCGGTTGCAACCCTTGCTTACGCCTATAACGCTCCCGACGTCCCTTACGAGAACGTGGACTACAACGGCCGGTTCACCTTCGTCCGCGTCCGCTTCGAGCCCGCCTACTGGAGACCGGGGAACTACATGTGGGGTCTCGATCTCAAATGGAACCACGACTATCCCCGGGCGGACCGGCACTTCATGGCGATGCTGAGCGATCTCACGACGCTCGACGTCAACGTCGACGGCACCAACATCCTCTCGCTGGACGATCCGAAGATCTTCCAGTACCCCTGGGCGTATCTCTGCGAAGTGGGGTTCTGGACCCTCAACGACGTCGAGACCAAGAACCTCCGGGACTATCTGCTCAAAGGGGGCTTTCTGGTGATCGACGATTTTTTCTACGGTCACTGGATCAATTTCGACGAGCAGATTCACAAGGTCCTCCCCGACGCCAAGCTCATTCGGATCGACGACTCGAATCCCATTTTCGACAGCTTCTTTCAAACCACGCCGACTCTGTACCGGAATCCCAACTACGCCCAGATCCAACCCGTCTATTACGCGATTTTCGAAGACAACGATCCCAACAAGCGCATCATGGTGATCGTCAACTACAACAACGACATCGGCGAATACTGGGAATGGTCGGACACGAACTGGGTGCCCATCGATCTCTCGAACGAGGCCTACAAGCTCGGAGTGGACTACGTCATCTACGGACTCACGCACTGATCAAATGACGAGGAATTCGGAAAAGCGCGCCCGACCGACGAGACCGGACGCGCGGTCCCGCAAGGGGCGTGTGGAGCGGGAGAATCCGGAAGATTCTCGGTGCTCCCTCTCGCGCCTCCCTCGATTCCCGGATACTGAACGGCGCAAAACGTGCCCAGCTCCTCGAGATTCTGCGATGTCCTCGGAGCTCGAGGGACGACTCGGCTGAAAAAAAGCGAAATCGTCCAGCGTATCGAGCGTGCGCTCGGAATCGGAGAGGCTGCACCGGCGGAGACGAAGGCAGCCAGCAGGAGAAAATCCGGGCCGAAACGAAAGGGGACGAAGCGGCCGACGCCGGCAGCCCCTGTTTCCCCTCGGATCACGGAGCACGGATGGAGTCGAGCCGAGTTTCAGGCTCGAAAGCTCTCTCTCGATGAACCCGTCGACTCGTCCTCGCCATCGTCGGACCATTCGTCGCTGCCGAAAACCATCCCGTGGGGGTACGGTCGGACGCGCGTCGGAGCTCTTCCGGTCGACCCCGACCGCCTCTTCGTCTACTGGGAGATCACGGACGACGACATCGAGCAGGCGCGGCGATTTCTCGGACCCGCGGGGACGGATGCGCGGCTCAACCTCCGCGTCTTCGACACGACGGGCCGTTTGTTCGATGGTACCAACGCCCATCGCTTTTTCGATCAGAGCGTCGGAAATGACTCGAGGCAATGGTTCTTCGACATAGGAAGACCCGGCTCCGAGGCTTTCGTCGAGATCGGGCTGCGGTCTTCGGACGGTCGCTTCCACAAGGTCGCCCGCTCCGGTCGGGTCTCTTTTCCTCGACGAGCGCCGGTCTCGTATCGGGAGCCCCAGTGGCTCACCGTTCGAGCTTCGATGGAAGAGCCAGTCCTCGAGACGCACGCGGCGAGAACGGCTTCCGCTTCCAGAAGCGCCGAGGCGCCCCACCAGCCGTCTTTTCGACCCTCGCCCGGGGCCGGCCGCGCCGAAACGTGGCACTACCCTCGAACCGGGAACGGCGTCGACCGAGATCCTGGAACAGACGTTCGAGCTCTCGGAATGGACACCCATCGAGAGAGTCTGGGAAGGTCCGGTCTCGACGACGGCGTGGGAATCCGAGCCATTCTCCATCCCGTTGGACGTCCCCGAGCCTGTAACGGAAACCTACCCGGGTGCGGTGAGGACGTTCCAGGTGGACGGTCGCACCCATGTCGTCTACGGCCCATGGCAGGTGGTGGTTCGCGGCGTGGGCGCATACGGTGGGAGGCGCGTCGTCTCCCGGTGGGTGGTCTATCGTTCCTGGGCCGTCGAAGGCACGGATGTGCCGACGACCGTCGTGTGGAAGCGAATGATGGGAAGCTCCGCGCTCGTCGGTGGAAGCGAGAGGCGCCTCCGGGCCGCGAGCGAGATCCGTCTCTCGGGGTCCTCCGAGCTTCTCTATCGCGGGGCCAGCGAGCGCCGACTCGGTGGTGCGAGCGAGAGAGTCTATGCCGCGGCCAGCGAGAAGCTTATGCGCGGGGCCAGTGAGCGTCGCTTCGGTGGAGCGAGCGAGCGTCGGCTCGGCGGAGCCAGTGAGCGTCGATTTGGCGGTGCGAGCGAGCGCTCGCCGGCGTGGCGGAGAGTCATTCCTGACGAGTGAGGCACGCACTGACTGGCTATTTCGCTCTCATCCTCCACGCTCATCTCCCTTTCGTTCGGCACCCGGATGATCCCACGGTCATGGAAGAGCGGTGGCTCTACGAGGCCATCGTGGATACCTACTTGCCGCTCATCCAGCTCTTCGAAGGCCTGGTTCGGGATGGAGTTTCCTTTCGCTGCACCGTCTCCCTTTCGGCCCCGCTGATCTCCGATGCTCACCGACGATCTGCTCAAGGCGCGTGCGGCCGCGCACCTCGACGAGCTCGTCGCGTCTGGCGGAGAAGGAGCTCGAACGGACGAGGAACGAGCCCGCCTATCATCGTCTGGCGGTCATGTATCACGACCGGTTTCAGAGCCTCCGGCAAACCTGGCGCTCCCACGAGGGGGACCTCGTCCGCGCCTATCGCAGGCTGCAGGACTCAGGCCACCTCGAGGTAATCATCTCCACCGCGACCCACGCGTTTTTTCCGCTTCTCGACCGGAACTGGCCCGTAATGCGCGCGCAGGTGCACGTGGCGGCGGATTTCTACGAGAAACACTTCGGTCGGCGCCCGCAAGGCCTCTGGCTCGGAGAGTGTGGATACATCGAGGGGATCGACGAGCTCCTCCGCGAGGCCTCAATCCGCTACTTCGTCGTCGACTCCCATGCCCTTCTGCACGCGGACGAGCCACCGGTGTACGGGGTCTATGCTCCCGTCTACTGTCCTTCGGGAGTGGCGGCGTTCGCCCGCGACACCGAGAGCTCCGAGCAGGTCTGGAGCGCCGAGCACGGTTATCCCGGAGACCCTCACTACCGGGACTTCTACCGCGACATCGGGTTCGATCTACCCCTGGACTACATCGGCGCGCACGTGCACCCCGAGGGGCACCGGCTCTATACCGGATTCAAGTACCACGCGATCACTCACGAGCATCTTCACGACAAGTGGATCTACGATCCCGAGATCGCGCGCGGTCGGGCCGGGCTCCACGCCGCGCACTTCCGCGGTGAGATGGAAAAGCAGGTCGCGCGGCTGGCTGCCTCCATGGAGCGTCCTCCACTCGTCGTGAGCCCCTATGACGCCGAGCTGTTCGGCCACTGGTGGTTCGAAGGTCCCATCTTTCTCGGAGACGTCTTCCGCCAGCTCCATTTCGATCAGAGCGCCATCGAGACCATGACCCCCGGGCTCTATCTGGAGCGGCACCCGACGAACCAGAGGCTGACCCCCGCGGATTCGTCCTGGGGTCTGAAGGGATTCAACGAGCAGTGGCTCAACGAGACCAACGCCTGGATCTCGGCCCCACCTCCACGCCGCGGGAGAGCGCATGACGGCACTCGCCCGGAAGCATGCGAGCGCGAACGAGAGCGACGCGCTCGTCGTCCGCGCGCTCAATCAAGCGGCGCGGGAATTGATGCTCGCGCAGTCGAGCGACTGGCCCTTCATCATGTCGACCGGGACGACGACTCCCTATGCCACCCGCCGCTTCAACGAGCACATCATCCGATTCAACCACCTATGCGAGGAGATCGAAGCCGAGCGGCTGGACGCGGACGTCCTTCGAAGTCTCGAGTCGGAAGATAACCTCTTTCCGGACATCGACTATCGCATTTACGCGACCTGACGCATGGCATTGAAGATTCTCTTTCCCAGCTCGGAAGTAGCGCCCTTTCGCAAGACCGGGGGGCTGGGAGACGTAGCGGGTGCCCTTCCCAAAGCTCTCAGCGCGCGTGGCCTCGAAGTCAAGGTCGTCATGCCCCTTTACAGGAGTATTGCCCTTCACGATCTCGAGAAGCTCGACGGGGTATTGGAGGTTCCCATGTACTACGGGACCGCGCGCGCCTCCGTTCGTCTGGGAGCTCTGCCCGGAAGCGAAGTTCCCATCTACTTCATCGAGCACCAGGGCTATTTCGACCGCGACCATGTCTACGGTCCGCCGGAGGGCGGCTATCCCGACAATCTGGAACGCTACTCCTTTTTCTCCCGGGCGTCGTGCGAGCTCGCGCGAGCCCTGGGCTTCGAGCCCGACGTCGTGCACGCGCACGACTGGCAAACGGCTCTCATCCCTGTCTACTTGAACACGGTGTACCGCGGGACACCTCTGGATCGCGTTCCGACTGTCTTTACCATCCACAACCTGGCCTTCCAGGGTATCTTCGACGGTGGTGGTTTCTACGTAACCGGTCTTCCCGGACAGCACTACAACCCCGGAGAGCTCGAGCACTTCGGGGCGATGAACCTGATGAAGGGCGCCCTCTCCCACGCGACGCTCCTCTCCACCGTGAGTCCCACCTACGCCGAGGAGATCCAGCATCCCGAGCACGGTGCCGGGCTCGATGGGATCATTGCCTCGCGCCGTTCGGACCTCCACGGAATCCTGAACGGCATCGATCCGGATGAGTGGAACCCGGCGATGGATCCATATCTACCGGCCCGATACGACGTGGACGAGCTCTCGGGAAAATCCGTCTGCAAGGCGCGACTACAGCAGGAAGCGGGACTCGAGGTGCGTCCGGACGTCCCCCTTCTCGCCGCAATCGGCCGGCTCACGCCTCAGAAGGGGTTCGACTATCTCGCCCAGGCGATGGACCGATTGCTCGGATGGGATCTGCAAATGGTCCTCCTCGGCACCGGCGATTCGGATGCGGAAGAGTTCTTCTCTTCCGTCTCTCGGCTTCGGGCCGACAAGTTCCACGCCTGGATTGGATTCGACAACAGCCTCGCCCATCGGATCGAAGCGGGATGCGACTTCTTCCTCATGCCTTCTCGTTTCGAGCCCTGCGGCCTGAATCAGTTGTACAGCCTGCGCTACGGCAGCCCTCCCATCGTCCATGCTACCGGAGGCCTCGCAGACACCGTCGTGAACTACGACGAGAAATCGGGGACCGGCACCGGTTTCGTTTTCTACCGGCTCGATGCCGAAAGCCTCGCCAACACCGTGGGCTGGGCGCTTTCGACGTATTTCGAAAGACCCGCTCACCTGGAGGCGATGAGACGCCGCGGGAATGGCGATGGATTATCTCGTGGTCTCGTGCGGCGTCCCGCTACGAGGAACTCTATCACGAAGCCTCCCGGAGGATGAGGGCCTGATGGCTAAGCTGCGGAAACGCAACGCTCGCGACTCCTTTCGCCCTCCCTTCGTCCGGGGAAAACTCTGGTAGTTGACCAGGGATACTCCCGTATTCATCGGAACGCTCGGTCCGAGTAGCCTCTACCTGCAACGAGAGCAGGAGGTAGGAAGATGGCACTGGTAAAAAGGTTGCCCACGGAAAGCAACTGGATGACCGACAAGTCCCAAGCCCGTTCGAGGGGAAGCCGCTTCTGAGACGCCGGCCGCGCCGAGACGGTAGCATCGCTGTCTGGCGCCGACATCAAAGACGTGTAAATAGATTGCGAACGCATCGATGAGCGACGCGGTCCTGGCGACAGAGGAGGCGATCACTCATCATGAACCGGCGCAGGATGGACGAGAGTATGAGTCTGTCGCGATCCACATCTCGTACAGGGGAACACCGACGGCCACGAGAAGGCCTCCACCCAAGAAGCACTCCCGCGAGGCCGAAGAGGTGGACGGCCCAGGAGGGGCCATAGCGAACGAGCCACGGGAGGCCGAGCTCCATGGCCACACCGGAGAAGAGCGCGATGACGACGAAGCGCTTGAGCCCGTCTGGCGCTTCGGAAACCGCAATGCCGAGGCTCAGGGTGAGCACGATGAGCGGCATCGTGAACGCGTGGGCGTGGGCGACTTCGACCATCTCGTTGAAGCTCATTGGATATTGGAGCGTGGCTTCGTCGCCTCGATAGTGCGCGAGCGCGCCCTGAGTCGTGAGACCGGTGCGCACGTAGATCTGAAGGCCGGCGATGCCGAGGCCGACGACGGCGAAGAGGAAAAAAAACGTGGCGGCAAGCTTCACGCTTGATGGTGCGTTTCGGTAGCTGAAGGTCTGCATCTTCAGCGCGACAAACGTTCCAGATGATCCACTGGACCCGCGGTTGTGATGGCGAGCCCGCCACCAGGTCGCTCTTCGGCGAAGACCGCGCTCACACCTGGCATGCGCGAGACCAGGCGCGCTCCTTCGTGGGCGCCGAGCACGAACAGGGCGGTCGATAACGCGTCGGCGGTCGAGCCCAGCGGAGCCACTACGGTGACGACCAGCAGTTGCGACTCCGCAGGGACTCCGGAGCGGGGGTCGAAGATATGCCCGTAGCGACGCCCGCCTTCGAAGAACGATCGCTCGCGTTGTCCCGAGCTGCTGACGGCGCCTTCCATGACGCGGAAGCTGAGGAGCGGCTCCTCCCGGTTCCTCGGGTCGGCGATGACCACTGGCCAGCCTCCGTCTACCCTGCCGATGAATCCCAAGCTGCTCGAGCCGAAGTCGAGCTTCGCTCGCGTCACGCCGCGGGACCGCAAAACCTCGAGCGCCCGATCGACGGCATAGCCCTTCCCCATCCCACCGAAATCAAGGGCCGCGCCTTTCGCGAGCGCGATCGAGGGCGGCTCGGTGCGGAGATCGAAGAGATCGCATCCCACACGCGACGCGGCCTCCCGCAGGCGCTCCGGGGATGGCTCGCGCGGCGTCTCGGTATCGAAGCTCCAGGCCGCGAGCAAGGGCGCGATGCTGGGGTCGAACGCTCCGCCGGTGGCCGAACAAAGCTCCTTGGCCTCACCGGCGACGGTCGCGAGCTCGGCGCTCACCAATCGGGGCCCGCGCCCAGAAGCGGCGTTGAGCCGCGACACCTCGCTCTCCGAATCAAAACCGCTCAACACGCTCTCCACTCGACCAATCTGTCGAAACGCGGCTTCTGCGGCTCCGTCGTCGGACGGAGGATCGAAGATGAGGAGATCGCACCAGGTGCCCATGAGATAGCGCACGGCATGCGACCGACCGGAGGCGAGCGACTGGCCCGCAACGGTCGCGAGCACGACCGCGATCACGCCAAGAGCTCCCTTCATCGGTAGACGAGCTCCAGGACGGCCAGCGCCTTGTGCACTGCCCGGTCCGCGCCGTGCACCGACAGCGTCGCACCGGTGATGCCGACGATGTCGCGATCGAGTTGGATGGGATCGCTCGAGCGCTTGCCCTTGTACTGCGCCAGGAAGCGCTTCTGTGCGATTTCGCCGCCTCGGGTCTCGCGATAAACCATCAGGGCCACGTCCCGTACCTTGAAATCCGGTCTGACGGACACGATCAAGGTGAAGGGGTCATGTTTGCCGATCTCGTCCACGATGACGGCGTAACCGAGCAGGTCCTCGTCCTGACGGGCCGTGAACGTCAAATACGAGGGCTCCCACACGCTGGGCTGAATGCGGCCGAGCTTCTCCTGGAGCTTCTGCCGAAACTCGGGCGTCGAGGCGACGTCCTTCCGCTCGATATGCGCGCCGGGGAACACCGCGCCCGGCGCCTGCTCGACGGTCAGGTAGACTGTGGTCTCCTGCTGTGCGGCCGCCACGAGGCCAAGCAAGCCGACGAGGATGAAGGTACCCATCGCGCTTCTCAGAAGCCGACCGCCATGCCGGCCACAAAGCTCGTGTACGACGCCGCGGCCGTGCCAGAAGGGAAGACGAGCACGTCACCTTCCAGCCTCCGATTGTGCTCGAGGGCCACGCTGAAGACGAACGTCGGGATCGGCCGGAAGCTCAAGCCGACGGTCGTGCGCTCCTGTCGAAGCGTTTGTCGATCGCCCTGTACGATCTCGAAGCCTTCGATGGCCACCTCGTCGATGGCGTCCGCGAGCGTCACCCGCTCGTAACGGATGACCGGCGTGAGCTGCGGATTCTCGAAACCCTTGCCCGGGTCGCCCTTCTGCAAACCGGCGGGCCAGAACCGGTAGCGAGCCTCTACCCAGAATCCCTGGCGAGTAGGCGTGAGGTTCTTGATGGTGAACTCGGTCTCGGTGCCGGGCGCGCCGGGCAGCGGCGGAATGCGGGTCGATCCGGTCACGGTATCGACGAAGGCCTCGACGACTCTGTCGGTGTTCCCGAAGTCGGAGTGGATGTACTCGCCTTCCACGGCAAGGCCTCCGTGCCTCAGGATGCCGTCGACCCCGAAGGCGTTGATCCGCTCACTCACCGGCGCCATGAAGTCGGGCGTATACCGGCCATGGTATCCGGAAACCGCGATCTCCGAGGTCAACTTCGGACTGTAGGCCAGCCGCCATATAGCGGCGCGCGTGCCGCCTTCGCCGTTGACCGGCCCGCGCGCCAGCGAGAACTCGCTCGCGAGCTTGAGCAGGCCGGGCTCGCCCACTTCCGCTTCCAATGCCTTTTCCACGGAGAAGTCCAACTGCGCCCCGTTGACGGCATATGCCTGATAGGAGAGCCGACCGGTCTCGCCCACGTCGACGCCCCCCACAATCCCTGCCCCCAGCTCGGTCCAGGCCGCGTGGACGGGCAGCGCCGGCGCTCCGCGGTCGACGAGCGACCGACGAGGAAGATCCCCCGGTCGTCGTCGTGCGCCATGTTGAAGCGGCCGACGGGTGGAAGAATCTGTCCTACGCGAATCGAGAGCGGTTCGCCAAACTTGTATTGGCCCCACATCTGCTCGATCGGAATCTCAGCCCCGTTACCGCCCTCTAGCTCCTCCTTGAACACGGCTCCGTCCGACGTGCGCTCGACCGAGCGTTCGAGCTCGATTTCCCCGAAACGCTCGAATTCAATCTCCACGTATGCCTGCAAACGGTCGTGGAGCGTGACATCGGTGGTGAGGACGAAGCGACGGAAATCGAATCCCGCCGGCTTGGGCGCCTCGAGCGAGCTCGTTTCGAAGCGCATCGAGCCGTAGCCTCCGACGCGTACGGCATCGCCGAGATGGAGCCCTCCCGGCCGCACCCCCGGCGTCTGAGGCGGGGGGCCCGGAGCGGATCGTTCAGCCCCGCGCGCATCGGTGGACGAGGGCGTGTTCGAGGATTGCGCCCGCGCGGGACGGGGGTGGGAAGCGAGCAAGAATCAGGACGGCGACGAACCAAAGCTGAGAGAAACGATGGCTGCGCTTGCCCGCGACGACTGGGACGCTCCTGGCTGAGAGAATGATAGTGACATTCGATTTCATGATTGGGCAAAACTATCCCGGCCGCTCCGCGCGGTCAAGGTAAAAATGAAAATGGATTTCATTGTCTCCGGATGCCCGCATCGGCGGGGACCGCGCGCCTCGACGGGGTTTCGGGGATCCTGGCTGGCTCCAGACTCGAATCGCGCGGACCGCTCCGCCGTCGTAGAGGCGCCACGCGGATCTCAAATCCGCGGGATCTCCGAGGCTCGCCGGACGAACGACTCGTCTGGAGACCGAAGCGAGGTAATATTCCTAGGTCTGGACATCGGCAGAAAGGAAGCAGTGGCGCAATGGCGACGAAACAGATTCCTCGAGAGCAGTGGAAGGATTACTTCGACCGATTCACGAAGACACTCGTGCGGGAAGGTCAGCAGGAGTAGGTTACCATCGAGCTGATCTCTCCCGGTCTGGGCGATCAAATCGAGGTCGACTCCGCCCACCTGTTTGGAATTTCGTATGATCCCAGGAGCGGGACGCTCGAGGTGCTTCTCGACCGGGTGGACCGACTGGTCTACCAACCGAAAGAAATCTGGGTCATGGAAGAAGAGGACGGGCTCATTTCCAGTCTCGAGATCGTCCGCGACGGTGGGACGAAAGAGATCCTGACGTTCCGGCGAAGCTCTCCGCCGGCGCTCCGGCACTAACCCGGCGCTCCAGATCCGGGCGGGTGACGGTGCCTGAGCTTTGAAGCATGTCTGTCCGTGTCCGTGTGCTTCACCGCCAGGGGCGTCGCAAACCCGAATTCCATGCCCGCCGAGGCGTTTCGGCGTCGACTTGAGAGTTTTTACTCATCCCGTGCGAAATGCCGCGGTCCGAGCGTGGACCGGAGCGGCGGTCTTCACGCAACCCCAAGTCGCAGTGGAGCGTGCGTCTGGCCGCGAAACACTGCGGCGGTCCGAATCTTGCAGTCGTCTGTACGTGGAGGAGTGAGGAGGAATCATGTTACGGACCATCGTTCCGTACCTCGTCAGTGCTGCGGTCGTATCCGCTTCGAGTGGCGTGTCCTTCGAGCCCGCCCGCTTCCAGAGTGGAGACCTGTTCGTCCAATCGGCAATGACGATCGGCGGGGAGAGGTCCTCCTCGAGTTGGACGTCGACACCACCGGCAACGTTGCGAAAGTCACGACGCTGAGATCGACTCCCCCGTTCGCCGAGCTTCTGAGCGAAGCCGTGCGTAGATGGAAGTTCACGCCGGCTCGGGAAGTTCCCGAAGAGTCGGAAGCTCTCACGCCGACCGTGTCCAAGGTGCTCGTCGCCGGTCTGTTCCGACCGCCGACCACGTATGACGCGCCTGCTCGGGGAGAAGTCGCCGAGGACGTCGTGGCGCCGTCGCCCGAGGTCGCCTTCCCACGGAAGCTCGTCGCCCCTCCCTATCCACCGACGGCCTCCTCGCACATAGGGCAAATGGTGCTCGTCGAGGCCGATGTCGGGAAAGATGGGAGCGTGACGAGCACGAGAGTGATTCGCTCGGGGGCTAAATTGGATGCCGCCGCGACGGACGCCGTGAGCCGGTGGCAATTCCGGCCCGCGCACCGTGGCGGCAGCGCGATTCGTTCTTTCGTCTACGTGGTCATCGGCTTCCGTGAGCCCGTGATCTCGATGAGAGATATGGAGAGATAACGAAATGTTCGAGGACTCGTTCTTCGCGGATCGCATCGAAGCGGCTGACATTCTGGCGAAGCGACTCGAGATGTATCGAGGTTGGAATCCTCTCGTCCTCGGTATTCCGAGAGGGGCGGTACCCATGGCGCGAGTCATCGCCGAGGCTCTGGACGGAGAAGTCGATATCGTCCTCGTGCACAAGCTCGGTGCACCGTTCCAGCCCGAGTTCGCCATCGGCTCGGTGGGCGAGTCGGAGGAGCTCTATCTGAGCGATGCGGTGGAACAATACCGGATTCCCCGTTCCTATATCGACCGCGAGATGAGTGATCAGATGGAGAATTTGCGTCGCCGGCGCGCGCTCTACACCCCCGGGCGACCGCCCGTCAGCCGCGCGGGCCGTATCGTCATCGTGGTGGACGACGGTATCGCAACCGGCTGGACCATGGTCGCGGCCCTCCGCGCGACGCGCGCGCAGGGCCCGGCGAAGCTCATCACCGCCATGGCCGTGGCCCCGCGGCATGCGCTCGCGATCATGGAGCAGGAGGCGGACGAAGTGGTCTGTCTCGAGAAGCCAGAGACGTTCTTCGACGTGGGACAGTTCTTTGCCGACTTCCGAGAGGTAACGGACGAGGAAGTTCAGGAAATCCTATCGGGTGAGCGCGCCGCTGAAAGCTCGACTCGCGCGGGCTGAAGCAGGTATGGCATCGGGAACGACGACCTCGACCGGCGCCGCGCCGGACGCCTTTGCGCGGATTCGAGAGGCGCGCCTATTCCAGGCGTGATGCTCTGACGAACAGGGCCGTGGGCTCGCTTTCCTCGTTCTTTTCCCGTTCCCGAAACTCCTCCTCCGCCAGTTTCCACTCGTGGGCGTGAACGCCTCGGTGGGCGTGACCTTCCGTCTCTTCCTGGCATCGCATGCAGTACAGGGCCTCGGGAATCGCCATCAGTCGTTGCTCCGAGATCTTCGCGCCGCAGGAGACGCACACTCCGTACCTGCCCTCCCGGATTCGATGGAGGGCCTCGTCCAGGGCCGAAGCCCGGTCGAGGAGTCTTCCCAGACGATCGCTTCCGAGCTCTTTCTCCGCCGCCACGACCACGGCGTCGACTTCTTCCGAGAGAGGCGTGTTGTCCCCGAAACCTTCGAGCTCCTCGGCACGAGGCTCCTTCTTGAGCGCCTCGATCTCCTCGTTTACCCGTCGCAGTTCGCGCGCGACGCACTCTTTCGTTTCGTCCCGTCTCTTGGTCATTCCACGCCTCCCCTCGCTCGAGGAGGAGCAACGTTTGTGCCAGCCCCCGTGTGACGACCGTCCTCGCATATGGCAGATGTAACGGCACCGGAGCGAAGTCCTAGCCCATCCTCTCGCCTACCTGGGTGAGGTGGCCCACTCGACGGGGGTTGCCACCCATGGAATCACCAGCTTCGTTCATCGGGAGAAATCCGCCATGCCTCGGGTTCTGCGTGGATGTCGGGGGAGAGCGATGTACAATCTTGCCTCGCGCGCTCGAATGATCTCGACTTCCGATTCACTCATCTTCCTTGGAAGTGCGGCCGGCCTCATCGCGGGGCTGGGCACGGCGGTCGGGGCGATCCCGGTCTTCTTCGTGAGAGCCGTCCGCGCCTCGACGAGCGCGGCTCTTCTGGGGTTCGGGGCGGGAGTCATGCTGGCGGCGACCTTTTTCTCGCTCATCGTTCCCGGTATCGCCGCCGCGGAGCGCCACGGCTCAGGAACGTTGGGGAGCTCGAGCATCGTCGCGGCCGGGATGATCGTCGGCGCAGCCGCGGTACTGGCGGCGAACCGATACCTTCCCCACGAGCATTTTATCAAGGGACGCGAAGGTGCTCCGACCGAACGCGTGTCGCGTATCTTGCTCTTCGTCGTCGCCATCACTCTTCACAACTTTCCCGAAGGGCTCGCCGTGGGCGTCGGCTTCGGTGGCGGCGACGTCGCGAACGGCGCCAGTCTCGCGATGGGAATCGCGCTCCAGAATCTGCCCGAGGGCTATGCAGTTGCCGTCGCCTTGACCGAGATCGGGTACTCGTCGAGACGGGCCTTCTCCATCGCCTTTCTGACCGGGCTCGTCGAGCCGGTGGGAAGTCTCGTTGGAGTCAGCGCGGTGACGCTGTCCAGAGGAGTTCTGCCCGCGGCAATGGGCTTCGCCGCCGGAGCGATGCTCTTCGTCATCAGCGGCGAGATCATTCCCGAGAGCCATCGCGAGGGGCAGGGCCTCGCGGGGACGATCGGTGTTCTTCTCGGATTCGTCCTCATGATGATTCTCGACACGGCCGTTGGGTGATCAGGAAAGCGAGAGCGCCAGAATCCGCGTTCGGGCGGATCGAACGGAAGGTGGAGCCCATGAGTGAGAAATGCCAGAATCCCACGTGCAAATGTGAAGTGGAGGAGGGCCAGGAATTCTGCAGCCCTTATTGCGAGAGCGGCTCGGGGTCGAGCGTTCCGACCGAGCCGTGCCAGTGCGGCCATTCCGCCTGCGTCGCGGCGTCCTACCCTTGACGTTGTTCGTCGCGAACCGCTGTCCGCCTGGCGGTGGTTGATTCACGCCTGGGAAGGAATCTCCCCGGCCCTCTCGAGGGCGTACTTGACGGACGGGGGCCCGATGATCTGAACGAGGAGGGTCGTGGCCGCGATGACGTTGATCACCGTGTGTCCCAGCTGGGCTCCATTGCTTCCGTATTGCGCAAAGTGCTGATAAATGTCGAGGGCGAGCCCGATCGCGACACCCGCCTGCGAGAACAAAGCGAAGCCGAGATATCGTCGCACCGACGCCGGAGCGTCCGAGAGGCGCGCGCCGAGATATGCCCCCGACCATTTCCCCAGGGTTCGTCCCAGCACGTAGAGGAGTCCGAGCGCTCCCATCTGGGGTAGAAGCCCCAACCGAAGCCTCGCCCCGACGAAGCCGAAGAAGATGATGTAGATGGGAGGCACGAAGGCTTTGATCGACTCGAAGCTCGATTCGTTTCGGTCGGGATGAAGGTTGGTCAGCACCAGCCCCACGGCCATGCTGGTGAGGATGAGCGAGAAATCGAAATAGAGCGCCAGACCGCTAGCGAGCAGAACGGCACTCACGCTCGAGACCAATCGGTCGTCCGCCGTTCCGATGAATCGCAAAACCCTGTCCAGGGGAAGAGCGATGGCAGCACCAAGGAGAAGTGATCCCACAATCTCGAACAGGGGTCGTACTACCATCATCTGGAAGCTCAGTGGCGCACCCGAGACCAATAGCCTGCTGAAGGCAAAAGCGAAGCCGTAGAGAATCAGCGCCAGTCCGTCGTCGAGGGCGACGATGGCCAGGATGGTGGTCGTGAGGGGCCCTTTGGAGTGATATTCCCACAGCACGTCGACCGTGGCCGCGGGCGCGGTGGCCGAGCTCAAGGCTCCCAACAGAAGGCCGAGTGCGACGTTCCCGGTGAGAAAGTAGGTCAGCGTCGCGACCATCAGCATCGCCAGCAGTCCCTCGCACAGCAGGATGGCGAGAAACTGCCTCCCATACTCCTTGAACACGGAATACTTGAGCTCGCCTCCGACCATGAAGCCGATGAATGCCAGCGCCACGTAGGTAATCGGCGACAAGTCATCGAGCAGATTCTCCGGGATGAGGTTGGTCACCGACCCCCCGAGAACGACGCCGACTAATATGTACCCGACGACCTCGGGAACGCCGAGTTTTTCGAGCAGGCGTCCGACCGCGAGTCCCGAGAGGAGAAGCACGCCCAGCAGGAGTAGTATCTGCACCGATCCGACCTCGTTTCGAGGACAGCATTATCTTACAGGGATCGGAGCTGGTGCCTGCCCGGCTGACGGTGCGCGCCCGGCCGTCCGGGCTCGACGACGGGGCTCTCCGTTTCGCAGGGCGTCAGGATGACTCGTTCCGGAGCGCCTCCAGAGGATTGATGCGTGAAGCGCGACGAGCCGGGAGGTAGCTCGCGACGCCCGCGACCGCCGACAGGAAACAGGCAACACCGAAAAACGTTGCGGGATCGTCCGCGGCGACGCCGAAGAGGAGGCTCGCCAGGAGCCGCGCCGCTCCGAGCGCGGCGAGGACGCCGATCGAGAGCCCCACGAGAGTCAACTTCATTCCCTGGCCTACGAACTGGAGGACGATGTTCTCAGCGCGAGCGCCGAGAGCCATTCGCAAACCAATCTCGCTCGTCCTCTGCGCTACCGTGCTCGAGATGAGCCCGTACATGCCGAGGGCGGCGAGGCCGAGGGCGGTTACGCCGAACCAGCCAAGCACCGTGGCGTTGAAACGGGGCTGAGCGAGCGATTCGGATACGAGACGTTCCATCGTGGTGATGCTGGAGACCGGGAGGTCGGGGTCCAGACTCCATACCTCCTCGCGAACGCGTGCCGCGAACGAAGCCGGGTCGGCGTCGGTTCGGATCGCGATCTGCATTTCCTGGACGGGGAATTGCGCCGCGGGGATGTAGTAGGCGGGCTCCGGCGCTTCCGCGGGACCTAGGAAGTGGACGTCTTCGACGACGCCGACGATCTCGAAAGTCTTGGGAATCGCATCGCCCCAGAACGCGGAAGGCGTGGTGGTGGAGATCCGTCTTCCGATAGGGTCTCCGTCGGACAGGTACCGGCGGACGAACGCCTGGTTCACGAGGACGACGCCGGGATGGTCCGTGTCATCGAGGTTTCCGAACGGACGGCCTCTAACGACGTCGATTCCGAGAGTGCGAAAATAATCGGGACTCACGATGCGGAAAGCGGCGCTGAACGATTGTTCCTGCTCGGGCCCCCCCAGGATCCTGAATGCGTCGATCCAGTTCGACTCGAGGGGATGATCATAGGCGAGCGCGCTCGAGCGCACGCGCGGAATCGCTCTCAGGCGATCGAGTATCTCTCGATGGAAGCGGGAGATACTCCCGTAGTCGGCGTACTTTGCCGGAGGAAGTGTCAGCTCGGCGATGAGGACGTTCTCCGCCGAGAAACCCAGGTCGAGATTCCGGAGGCGGACCAGGGTCTCGAGAAGGAGGGACGCTCCTACGACGAGCACGACGGCGAGGGAGACCTCGGCGATGACCAGGACCCGCCGCACGCCGAAGCGCGCGCCACGAACGCGAAGCCCTTGGTAGATGTCGGGACGCGACATCTGAATCGCGGGGGCGAGCCCGAAGAGGAGGCCGGTCGCGAGCGACAAGGCGAGGGCGAATCCGAGAACCGGAACGCTCAGACTGGCTTCGGAGAGTCTCGGAACCTGTTCGGGGCTCAGTTTCGTGAGGAGACCGAGCCCGACGCGGGCCGCGGCGAGGCCGAGCCCTCCCCCCAGGAGCCCGAGGGTGAGGCTCTCGCAGAGGAACTGGCGCACGAGAGCACCCCGGCCGGCTCCGAGCGCGGAGCGCACCGTCATC
The DNA here is from genome assembly GCA_963815675.1 of uncultured Acidobacteriota bacterium. GTDB lineage: Bacteria > Acidobacteriota > Vicinamibacteria > Marinacidobacterales > SMYC01 > CAWFHP01. Next base: position 117,558 of record CAWFHP010000015.1, read on the forward strand.
TCCTTTTGTCGTCCCGCCGCCCGCGCGAGAAGGAGGCTCGCAATGTTGGAGCATGCGATGAGGAGCACGAGGCCGACGGCGCCGAGGAGCACGAGGAGCGCCGGTCGAACCCCACCCACGACCTCGTCCATGTAGGGAACGACGAGAGCTCGCACGCCCTCGTTCTCTCGAGGATAGGCGGCCTCGAGCCGACGTGCGACCGTGTCCATCTGCGCTCGCGCGCGCTCGAGCGTTTGTGCCTCGCCGAGGCGCGCGATGACTCCGAAAACATGGGAGCGGCGATTCTTGTTTCCTTTCCTCCGAGAGTGCCATCGGCACCCACATTTGCTGATAGACGGGAAGGAAGGGAACCCGTCCCGTCGCCTGCGGCCACGTCGGATAGACTCCCTCGGGCATCACGCCCACGACGTCGTAGGGTGCTCCATTCAGCAGAATCTTTCGGCCGACGACGTCAGCCGCCCCGCCGAATCGGCGTTGCCAGAGTCCGTGACTCAGAATGACGACCCGATCCCGCCCCGGCTCGTTCTCCTCGGGTAAGAAGGTTCTTCCAAGGACGGGCTCGATCCCCAGCACGGCGAAATAGTCCGACGTCACCCGGGCACCGAGAAGCTGCTCGGGCTCGCCGTCCCCCGTCCAGTTGAGCCCGGCCGACCCGAACATGGCCATCCCAGCGAAGAGGTCGGCCTCCCGCTTCCAGTCCGCGTAATTCCCCGCGGTGGCGCGCCACCGGTGCATGGCCCCGGAGTCGTCGGGTGCGTACTCCCAGATCGTGACGAGCCGGCCGGGCTCCGCGAAGGGAAGGGGCCGGAGCAGAACGCCGTAAACGACGCTGAAAAGGGCGGTGTTGGCGCCAATCCCGAGGGCAAGGGTCAAGAGGGCGACCGAGGTGAAGCCACGGGATTTGGCGAGGTTGCGAATGGCGAGCCGCGTATCGCGGACCCATGCATGCATAGGGCCTCCTTGGGTCTTAGGACGAAGATACCCACTCGTTGGTTTGCAAGAAAGAAAAGGGGATGCGATCGCTTGCCGGGGAGCGCGAGGACTCGGGCGCTCCGGTAACCCTCGCCGTCGCGCTATCCTACTCGAGTGAAGATTGCCGTTCTGCTGTCGGGGGGGGTCGACAGCTCCGTCGCGCTGAGCCTCCTTCGGGACGAGGGTCACGATCTCACCGCGTTCTACCTCAAGGTCTGGCTCGAGGACGAGCTCTCTCACCTCGGAAGCTGCCCCTGGGAGGAAGACCTCGGTTTCGCGCGGGAAGTCACGAGACGACTCGGCGTCCCCCTCGAGGTGCGTTCGCTCCAGCGTCCTTATTGGGACCGCGTGGTCCAATACGCCATCGGGGAGCTCAGTCGTGGCCGGACACCGAGCCCGGACCTCCTCTGTAACCAGCACATCAAGTTCGGCGCCTTCCTCGACGAGATTGACCCGAGCTTCGAGGCGGTCGCCTCGGGCCATTACGCCCGCCTCGAGCGGCGCGACGGCGACGGCGGCGGCGGCGTCGTGCTCAAGAGGGGAGTGGACCCGGTGAAGGACCAGACATATTTCCTCTCGCTCCTGAGCAGAACCCAGCTCGATCGCGCTCTGTTTCCGCTGGGGGATTGGACCAAGTCCCAAGTGCGGTCGCAAGCGGCGAAGCTCGACCTGCCGAACAAAGACCGTCGGGACAGCCAGGGGATCTGTTTTCTGGGAAAGATCAAATACAACGAGTTCGTGCGCCATCACCTAGGAGAGCGGGAAGGCGACATCGTCGATTCCGAGACGGGAAGGGTCCTGGGAAAGCACAAGGGATACTGGTTCCACACCATCGGCCAGCGGCAGGGACTTCGACTCTCCCATGGTCCCTGGTTCGTTCACGCGAAGGACGTTGCGCGGAACGTGGTCTACGTAGCCCATGCCGAGCGGTCCTCCGAAGCGTCGAGAGATTCGTTCGCGGTCGAGGCCATCCACTGGATCTCCGGCCCCCCCGAGGGTCGCGACGTCCAGGTGCGGGTGCGACACGGTCGCGCTCTCCATCGGGCCCGGCTGGAGCTCGAGCGCGATGGAGACCGTGGCGAGGTACGGCTCCAACAACGCGAGAGAGGCATCGCTCCGGGACAGTTCGCCGTCTTCTATCAGGAAGAGGTCTGTCTGGGGGGAGCGACGATCGCGTGAGCCGGAGCTAGCGCCGGCAGTGGTAGACGACGGCGGGAGGGGTGTTGCGCCAGACGACGCCGCTGCGCTCCAGGGTTCGGAACCTTTTGCCCAGCTTCTCCTTGAACCTCCTGCCTGCCGGCAGAGCGAGGCCGTGCATGTAGGCAAAGGTCACGAACTGGCCATCGTCCGTGAGAACCTCGAACATCGCGTCGAGGAGCTCGTCCTGGACGGAGTCGGAAAAATTCGCCCAGGGAAGCCCGCTGACGACGCAGTCGACATGGTCGACGCCGTGGGTGGCGCAAACCTCGACGACGTGGGCCGCCGAGTCGCGATACAAGGTAACGTCGGGAAACCGCGTGCTGAAGTGGTCGGCGTACGCCTCGTTGAGCTCGATGACGAAGAAATTCTTGCCTTCGGTCCGGGTGAGTATCTCGGCGGTGATGGCGCCGAGACCCGGTCCGTACTCGACGATGACGTTCACCGGATTCCAGTCGATGCAGGAAACGACGGCGCGGGCGAGGGCGGGAGAGCTCGGGACGATGGCCCCGATCTCTTGAGGCTTGGTTACGAATTCTTTGAGAAAGCTAACCGACGGATCGGTCAAGGGCGACCATCCCTGTTTCCACTTCGCTTTCTATCCACATGAGCGACCGCAAGGATAAAGCCATGCGTTCGTATTGTAAAGGAAGCAAGGGCGTCACGGGAGGGGACTGGGGTCAGGCCCCTCCCGCGAGGGTAGGCTCAGAGCGAGGCGATGCCGCGAAGCTCTTGCTCGGCTTGAAACCAGTCTGCGACGGGATCGCTTGGATTCGCGCCGCGGCGGAATACCTCGTAGGCTCGCGCCCGAATCTGCTCCTCGGTGGGCGATGGTAGATCCGACGCTTCGCGCGCCGCAGCTCCGATCGTGGCCTTGGTTTTGGCGCGGCTCTGTTTCGCGCGTGGTGCGGCCTTCTTGGCCTCAGTCGTTTTCGTCACTTTCTTCGCCATGACTATCTCCTTCGATTCTCCTTTCGACGGCGCAGGGTCGCGATCACCTGGGATGGAAAAAGCAAAGATAGATTAGCAACTGGTCAAACCTCCCGCAAGAAAAGTTGACGAGCCGACTACTGGAGGCCGCCTCGTACCGAGGTGATGCGGTTGGTGTTGAAGCCGAGCCAGTGCATCCTGCCGACGTATCGAGCGTGCTCGACCTTGATACAGCGATCCATGATCACCGAGAGCCCGCCGGCCTGCGCGATTCGGGCACCCTCGGGGCTCACCACGGTGAACTGGCACCACAGGTTCTTGGCACCGATGGCGACCGCCTCTTCGGCGATACCGGCGACCGCCGCCGGCGCGCGAAACACGTTCACGACGTCCACCGGACCGGGAACCTCCGACAGGCTCTTGTAGCTCGTCTCGCCCAGGATCTCGGTCTCCTTGGGGTTTACCGGAATCACTCGATAGCCGTGTCGTTTGAGATAGAAGCCGACGAAGAAGCTCGCCCGGAGAACGTTCGAGGAGAGTCCGACGATGGCGACGGTTCTCGTGTTGTGAAGAACGCGCTGGATGAGCTGGGGATCCTGATAAGCGCTCGGGTCGAAGTCCGCGATCGTGGTCATGCCGAGATCTCCTCCGGGGTAGAGCGGCTCTCGGCCGCCCGGAATCCCTGCTCGAGATCCCAGATGAGATCGCCGACGTCTTCGATGCCGACCGAGAGTCGGATGGTCCCCGCGCTCACTCCCGCCGCCTCGAGCTCCTCGTCGCTCAACTGTCGGTGGGTCGTGCTGGCGGGATGGATGACGAGGCTCTTCGCGTCTCCCACGTTCGCCAGGTGGGACCATAGGTCGAGGCCCCGGATGAAGTTCTGGCCCGCCTCCCGTCCTCCGGCGATATCGAACGAAAAGACGGCCCCCGCCCCCTTGGCAAGATACTTCTCCACGAGAGGGCGGTAGCGGCTTTTCGGAAGCCCGGGGTGGGTGACCCGCTCTACCATCGGATGAGCATCGAGAAACTCCGCGACCGCGAGAGCATTCTGGACGTGGCGTTCCATGCGGAGCGACAACGTCTCGAGCCCCTGGAGAAACAAGAACGCGTTGAACGGGCTCATCGCCGCCCCCAGATCGCGGAGCGTCTCGGCGCGGAGCTTCATCAAATAGCCGTACATCCCGAAGGTCTCGTGAAACGACAAGCCGTGATAGGCAGGCGAGGGATCGGCGACGACGGCGAAGCGGCCATTGGACCAGTCGAATGATCCCGACTCGACCACGACCCCTCCGATGCTCGTTCCGTGCCCACCGATGAACTTGGTCGCGGAATGCACGACGATGTCGGCGCCCCACTCGATCGGCCGGCAGAGGTACGGCGTTGGGAAGGTGTTGTCGACCATGAGGGGCGTCCGATGATCGTGGGCGATCCGGGCCACCGCCTCGATGTCGAGCACGTTTCCGCCGGGGTTGCCGATGGTCTCGGCGTAGAGGAGCTTGGTGTCGTCACGCAGAGCCCCTTTCCAGGCTTCGAGGTCATCGGGGTCGACGAAGGATAGATCGACCGAGAGCTTCCGGAAATAGTGCTTCAGCTGATTGACCGTCCCGCCGTAGAGGGCGCTCGAGGCGACGACGTGATCGCCGGGCTGCAGCAGGGTAAAAAGCGCCGCTGCCTGCGCCGCGATGCCGCTCGCGAACCCCACGCCGCCGCATCCACCCTCGAGGCTCGCGACTCTCTCTTCGAAGGCGGCAACGGTCGGGTTCATGATGCGCGAGTAGGTGTTTCCGTACTCCTTGAGATTGAAATAGGCGGCCGCCGATTCCGGGTCCTCGAAGACGTAGCTCGTCGTCTGGAAGATCGGGACCGCGCGCGCGCCGGTGTTGGGGTCGGGCCTCTGCCCGGCGTGGACCTGACGGGTTTCGAAACCAAAGGTATGGGGCTCTTGCGGCCCGCGCTCGTCGTTTCGATCGGTCATTGGCGAGATTTCCTCCACCCTCGCCGCGCGTCCTCCTGGACCCGGGCGAGAAAATCGCGAATCATCGGCGTCTGGCGGGCTTCCTCGAGCAAGAACGAGTCGTGGCCGTAGGGCGCGTCGATGACGTGAAGCTCCACCTGCTTTCCCTGGGCTTCGAGGGCACGAGCGATGCGCCGCGAGTTCTCGGGGGGATAGAGCCAGTCGGAGCTGAAGCAAATGAGGAGCGTTGCCGCCTCGAACCGGGTTACCGCCTCTTCCAGGCTTCCGTCGCCATACTGCCGGGCGAGGTCGAAGTACGAGAGCGCTCGCGAGAGGAAGAGGTACGTATTGGCGTCGAAGCGCCGCACGAATTTATCTCCCTGATGCCGGAGATAGCTTTCGACCTCGAAGTCCGCTCCCGTCACCGAGTAGGTGATCTCCTGTCCCGACTGGAGCCGGCGGCCGAACTTCTCCGCCATGGAATGGGCGGAGAGATAGGTCACGTGGCCTACCATGCGGGCGACCGCCATCCCGGCATTCGGAGCCCGTCCCGTTCCGTAATAGTGTCCGTTCTGCCAGTCGGGATCCGCCATGATGGCGTTGCGCGCGACCGCGTTCAGAGCCACACCCTGAGGATCGATGGCGGACGTCGAGGCGATGGGAATGATGCTGCGGACCTCGTCCGGGTAGAGGTAGGCCCACTCGAGCGCCTGCATCCCTCCGAGCGAGCCTCCGGAAACGGCGAGCAGCTGGTCGACCCCGATCTCCGCCAGCAAGGCATGTTGTCCGCGGACCATGTCGGCGACGGTGAGGACGGGAAAATCGAGGCCATAGGGCCGGCCCGTTGCCGGGTTCGGTGAGCTCGGGCCGGTAGACCCGCGGCAGCCTCCGATGACGTTGGTGCTCACGACGAGATACCGGTCGGTGTCGAAGGCCTTGCCGGGCCCGATCATTCCGTCCCACCAGCCGAGACCGGACTTCGTCGCGATGTTTCGCTCGTCGGCTCCGAAGCCGTCGAGGGCGCTCTCCTCCATGGGCTCGGCGCTCCACCCTGCGGCGTGCGCGTCGCCGCTCAGGGCATGGCACACGAGGACGACGTTGTCCTTCTCGGGAGAGAGCCGCCCGTAGGTCTCGTACGCGATGCGCACCGGAAAGAGCTCCCGGCCGCTATCCAGCACGAGCGGATGGGGAAGGTCGACAAACTCCGTCCGGTAGGTCCCGACGGAGCCCTCCTCCGTGACGGGCTTCGTCATGGCGTCATGATAGCCTTCGTCTCTCCATGGCGCCATCGCTTGACGTAAGCTGCGGTGATGATTAGCGTTTGGCACGGGAGACGAGGAGAAGGGGAAGACATGGGGAGAATGCATTTAGTGCAATGCCGTGGGGCCCCACCCCCACGGCTCGGATGTCGTCGGCCCATTCCCGAGTGCGCGCTCTCTCCTCTTTCGCGCGCTGTCCTCCGCTCGCAGGTTTGCTGCGGACGGCGGCGGGCCGGGCTCGCACCGCTCGCGCAGGCTGCACATGAGTGTTCCAGCAGCCTGCTGGCGGCGGTCGCCATCGCCGTTTTGTTTGGTTGCGGTGGACCGCGGCAGGCGACCCCTCCCACCAACGATCTCCTGATCGTCGGCTACGACCGCGAGCCCGACACGCTGAACCGCTTCTCCACGCACATCCTGGAAGACCCGCATATCTGCATCAACGAAGGTCTGACCGTCTGGAACGAGAAAATGGAGACGATGCCGGTTCTGGCCGAGGTGGTCCCTTCGCCCGACAACGGTCTCGTCCGCGTCGGCAAAGACGGCAGTCTCGAAGTGACGTGGAAGCTCCGGCCCGGCGTTCGATGGCAGGACGGTGAGCCGTTTACCTCGGCGGACATCGCCTTTACCGTCGCCACCATCAATGACCCCGGGTACAATCCCGAGTCGACCGACGGGTTCGATCTCATCGAGCAGGTCCGTACTCCCGACGAGCACACCGCCATCGTACGCTATCGCGAGGTCTATGCCGCCTACCAGGATCAGTTCTGGCGCGGCGCCCTTCCCAAGCACGTTCTCGACGGGAAAGACATGAATGCGTTTCCCGAGTACGACCGCAATCCCGTCGGCACTGGACCCTATCAGGTGAAGGAGTGGAAGACGGGCGAGTATCTTCTTCTGGAGCGCAACGAGGACTACTGGCGGGGCGTTCCCAAGATCCGGCAGATCCTCTTTCGCTTTCTCCCGAGCAGCAACACCCGGGTGAACCAGCTGCGCTCGGGAGAGGTCCACGTCGTGGACAACGTGCCCCTCGACAAGCTCCGCGATCTCGAAGGCGTGCCCGGGCTCGTGCTCTCGCACACCATGGCCAACTCCTACGCCCACCTGGCGCTCAACCTCAAGGAGGTTCCGGCATTCCGGGATCTTCGCGTGCGTCAGGCGCTCGCCCACGCGATCGATCGCGAGGCGATCGCCGAGGAAGTCCTCGGTGGGGTCGTGAAAGTGGTGGACTCGGTGATCCAGCCCATGTCCTGGGCGTTCGATCCCGACGTTCACTTCTACGACTACGATCCCGAAAAATCGCGGGAGCTCCTCCGCCAGGCGGGCTACGTCGATTCCGATGGCGACGGGATCGTGGAGAAGGACGGCGAGCCCCTATCCTTCCCCGGTACGACGCGCTCGGGCCACGCGGAATGGGAGATGGTCCTTCAAGTGGTGCAGGCGCAGCTCAAGGCGGTCGGAGTTCACATGGAGATCCGAAACTACGAGCCCACCCTGCTCGGCGAGCTCTGGTTCTCGGGGAAGCTTCCGTTCTTCCTCTCCGCATGGACCCTTCCGGCGGATCCCGACATCACCCTCTTCTTCGCCTCCGACCGGACGCCCCCGAGGGGACGCAACATCTATTATTACGAGAACGAGGAGCTGACCCGTCTCCTCTATGCATCGGCGCAGACGGTCGACCGTCAGAAGCGCAAAGAGCTCCTCTTCCGGGCGCAGGAGATCGTGGCGCGCGAGGTCCCCGTGATCCCGCTCTACAATCGCACCATCGTCAGCGCTTTCCCCAAGTCGCTCGAGAACGTGAAGCCCAATCCCACCAACGCCGGCTTGTTCTGGAACGTCCACGAATGGGAAGTGAGCCCGGAGAGCCCCCCTTCCGAGTGACCCGGAAGTGCGATGAGCTACGCCGCCGGTAGGCTCCTCCGCGCGATACCGCTTCTCATCGGCCTCTCCCTGCTGATCTTCGCCCTGGTGCACGCCGCCCCTGGAGGCCCGCTCACGGTATACCTCAGCAACCCCAACGTTCGACCCGAGGACATCGCGCGACTCGAGCGCCTCATGGGGCTCGACCGTCCGCTGCACGTGCAGTACGTGAGCTGGCTCGCGGCGTTCGCGAAGGGCGACTGGGGGTTCAGCTATGTGGACGGCCGGCCGGTTCTCGAGAGGATCCTCGAGCGCGCCCCGGCGACCCTGGAGCTGATGGGGACGGCGTTCGGCTTTGCCCTCGTGGCCGCCCTCTTCCTCGGCGGGCTCGCGGCTCTTCGTTCCGGACGGCTGACCGACTCGCTGGTGTCGGGCTCTTCCATCGTCGGAATCTCGCTTCCCACATTCTGGCTCGGCCTCGTCCTTCAGCTCGTGTTCGCGGTCGAGCTCCGGCTCCTTCCCACCGCGGGACGGCTCGGGGTCGGTGGGGACCAACGACTGTCCCACCTCGTTCTACCAGCGGGGACCCTCGCCGTTTTTTACGCCGCCTCCTGGATCCGCTATGTCCGAGCCTCGATGGCGGAGACCCTGCGCCGTGACTTCGTGCGCGCGGGGCGGGCTCGCGGACTCTCCGAGTCGAGACTCCTGCTGTTCCACGTACTTCCCAACGCGCTGTTCCCCCTCGTCACCGTCTTCGCTCTCGATTTCGCGCTCCTCTTCAGCGGGGCCGTCGTGACGGAGACGGTTTTCGCCTGGCCGGGCATGGGGACTCTCCTCGTCGACTCCGTCTATCGCCGCGACTACTCGGTGTTGATGGGAATCCTGATGGCGGGCTCTGCCGCAATCGTTCTCTCCAACCTCGCCGCCGACCTCTTGTACGCCTGGCTCGATCCGCGCGTGCGCCTTTCGGGGAACGACGCCCGGTGAGAACCAGCCTCGGGCTCGCGGTGCTGGCGGCCGTCGCTCTCGCCGCCGCGAGCGTCTCCCTGGTGTCGCCGTATTCGTACGACGGCATCGACCTCGGCGCCATCAAGAAGGCGCCAGAGGCGTCTCACTGGATGGGGACGGACGAGCTCGGTCGCGACGAAGCGACGCGCGTGCTCGTGGGCGCACGGCTCTCCCTGGCCATCGGCCTCGCGGGAGCGCTGGTTGCGAGCCTGATTGGCGCCGGCATCGGCTCTTGCGCAGGCTACTACGGGGGTGTCGTCGACTCCGTGGCGATGCGCCTCGTCGACCTCCAGCTTTCGGTGCCCGTCCTTCCCGTCCTGATCGTGATCTCGGCGGTGGCGAGACCTTCGGTCGGAGTTCTCGTCGTGATGGTCGCCGCGTTCGCCTGGATGGAGCCGGCGCGCATCGCGAGAGGAGAGATGCTTCGTCTGAAAGAGCGCGAGTTCTCCGAAGCGGCGCGCGCTCTCGGCGCGTCCCAGCCGCGCGTCATCTTCGGGCATCTTCTTCCGAACGCCGCGACGCCCCTGATCGTGGCCGCCGCCATTCTCGTGGGAAGAGTGATCGTGATGGAGTCGGTTCTGAGCTTTCTCGGGCTCGGCGTCCAGCCGCCCGACCCGAGCCTCGGGAACCTCCTTTACGGAGCTCAGGCGTCTCTCGCCACCGAGCCCTGGCTCGCGGTATTCCCCGGCGCCTTCATCTTCTGGATCGTGCTCGCGGTGAACCTGGTGGGAGACGGTCTCGCGCGGGCCAGGGGCTCGGGACGGTAACGGCTCGTTCTCGAGGGCACAGGCTCTCGTAGGATGCTTCCTGTCGCCTACGCCGCGGTGAAGATGAGCGCGAACGTCAGCACGCTCCCGCGATGCGCGGGAAGATAACGAACGTCTCAGCGCGAGCGGACGATCGCGATGAGACTGATGTCGTCGGTCGGGTCGCCGAAAGAGAGGACGTCTTGTTTGACCGCCCCGACGATCTCCCGGGCGGGACAATCTTTGAGCTCCCGAACTTTCGCCTCGAGGCGGTGGGGAAAGTAACGCTCCCCCTCACGGACGTGGTCGACGAGCCCGTCGGTATAGAGCAGCAGGATGTCGCCGGCCCCCATGAGCGTCCATTCGTTCAGCTCGTACTCCTCCTTGAAGCCCAGGACGCTCTCCGTCGTTTTACGGTCGATCACGTTGCTCGAAGGCATGGTTCCGACGGGGGCGCAGGCCGAGTAGTGCTCCTCGCTCACCTCCATGAACCGGTCGTTCAGCCGGGAGAAAACCATCGGCGCCGGATGTCCGGCGGCGAGGAAGCGAAAGCGTGCGTCCTCGGTGATCTCCCCGTAAATCATGGTAATGAATTTGTGGATGCCCGAGGAGTTGTAGAAGCGACTATTCAGATTCTCGAAGAGGTGTTTCGTGATTTCGCCGTACAGATCGAGCTCGTAGATCGAGCCAAGCAGAAACGCTTGATGCAGCATCGCCGCCAGCATGGCATCCGTCGCCTTGTGGCCGGCGACGTCGGCGAGAACGAGACCCGCCTTCGTGCGGCACTGCGAAAGATTCCAGGCCACCTCCGGTCTGCCCTGCGAGTTCGCGCGCTCAATCCTCGCTGCGAGGTCGTAACGCTTCTTGAAGTCCAGGTAGATGATGTGGTCCCCCCCCACGACTCCGTTATAGGGGATGGTCTCTCCGTGAATGTCGAAGCCCTCGAGCTGGGGTATGTCTCCCGGCGTCGGTTTGATATGGCTCGCGATGTCCTGGAGATTTTCCAGCTCGCGCGCGAGCTCCCCCGAGTCCCGGAGCACGGAGCTCCCGATCGCTACTTTCCTTTCCAGTTCGAACCCTTTCATGCAAATCATCCTGTCTAAACACGAGCTCCGGCGGCCAGCTCGAGCGCCTGCGCCTCGACTGCTTTCGATTCGCGTCTTGAAGTACGGTGATCACATGTTAGCTTGCGCCGCGGAAAAGGCAAGAGACAGGGGGGTTAAAGTCTCGTGAGCGTGCGTGAGTCGACGGGCACTCGACGTCCTGCCCGCGCCGAGGTCCGCAGAGCGACTCTAGTGGGCTGTAACAGCTATTTCGCGCCAAAATCGCGGGCCCTTTTGGGCGCTGGCGGCGTTGCGATTCCTCGAAATATCCAGATATGTCATCGTCATCGCGCCTTGCCAGCACACAAAATGACCTCGCGATTTGCGCACCAAATGGCTGTTACCGCCCACTAGAGCGCCGTCTCCTCGCCGGGTGAGCTCGAGAGGTCCGATGACGCGAGGGTGATCGTGTCCCGATCCGTGGGCTCCAAGCTGCCAGCGATCTCGGCGCCAATTCCCGGCGCGACGAGGTCTCCGAGCCACGAGCCTGGGAAGAGCTCGACGAGGTTCGACACGAGCTCGGCGGCGGTGGCATATCGCTCGACCGGGTTTTTCGCCAGGGCCCGCCCGAACACCTCCCGCCATTTCTCCGAGACGAGCCCTACCTGCTCGAGGCCCGCAGGGAAGACCGGATCGGCGTGAACCAGTTTGTGGAGGATGGTTCCGACCTGTTCTCCGGGAAACGGGCTCTCCCCCGAAAGAAGCTCGAAAGCGACGACCGCGAGCGAGAACAGGTCGACGCTCTTCGTCAGGCCCTTTCCCAGCACCTGTTCGGGCGACATGTATCCCGGCGTTCCGAAACGCGTCCGGCTCCGGGTGAACTCCTGGCCAAGGAGCTTCGCGACCCCGAAATCCGCGATCTTGGCTTCCTCGCCTTCTCCGACGAGGATATTGGAGGGTTTGATGTCGCGATGGATCACGTTATGGCCGTGCGCGTAGTCGAGCGCGCTCGCGAGCTGGGCGAGAAGCCACATGCTCTGATCCAGCGTCAGACACCGGCCACTCTTCCGTAGCTCGGCGAGTGAGGCTCCCGCTACGTATTCCATCGCGAGGAAAGGGACGCCTTCATCCGTCTCGCCGACGTCATAGAGGGTGACGATGTTCGCGTGCGAAAGAGAGCCAAAGATGCTCGCCTCACGGTAGAAACGGGTCCGGTAGGACCGGTAGGCGCGATCCCGGAAGACAATCTCCTCTCGGATCGTCTTGATGGCGACCTTGCGGCCGAGAACGCGATCCGTTGCCTGGTAGACGACCCCCATGGCCCCGGAGCCGATAACGGCACCGAGCTCGTAGCGGTCCATCCCCGCGGAGGGCTCGCGGTTCGCGGGGCCCGACGAGGACGCGTCATCGGAGACAAAACGGTTGGAATCGAGCATGCGACTGTCTGGTCCTTCTGGCACCAGCGCTGAGGGGAGCACAGTTAAACACGAATCCGAGCCGGAGGCAATCCGGTCGCCGGCAGCGGCCGCTGCCGCTGCCGCGGTCAGGGCTCGAAACGGTAGAACAACGACCAGGCCTGGCGGGAGGCGACCTCTATCGGGCCCGTCAGAACGGCGTCCATCGTGGCCATCGTCAGAGGGGCGCGGCAGAAATCGGTGAGGTCGGTCTGATTCAGCACGAGATCGAGGTCGAGGGGGATGCCGGCACGGACTTCGATTGGACCGGTCCGGGTCATCAGACACGCCGCCTGATTGGTGGCGTGGAGGAAAACGTCCATTCGGCTCGCCGTGCCGTTTTGTCTAGACAGCAGCCGGAAGCTCATCGCCAAGCGGCCCCGGCACCCTTCGACGTGCGTGCCGCATCCCGAAAGGGTGGACCCGGGAACCGGCGCCGAGTCGAGAAACTGAATCGTGACCGGGCCCTCGGACAGGATGGGAGTTACCTGACCCGTATCGGGGATGGATGTCGTGCTCGCGGTGGACGTCGAGGAGGTGGTCGCCGTGCCGAGTGGGCCGGTCGCGTCGGACCCGCCACACGCGACGGCCAAACCTCCGGTCGCGATGGCCGCGAGCGCGAGACCCCGCATCACTCGGTCTCGTTCAAGAAGACGGGGGGCGGCCGTTCGCGTCAGCGCCCACTGTCGGCGCCGCCGGACGCGAAGTCCATCGCCTCCAGGTCCGAGAGCAGTTCCGCCGGCTTCCAGGAATTTCCGTTGTAGACCTTCGCCAACGTGCCGTCGGGAGAGACGATGGCCGTTCGCAGATTGTGGACAATCTGCCCCTCGGTCTCGTCGGGGGTGTAGTCGAGCTGGAGAAAGTCCGCGAGCTCCCGGATTTTCTCGGGACGGCCGGTAGCGAACTCCCAATGTCCCAGCGCGCTCTTCGGCGCCAACGCCTCCTGGAGCGCGTAAGCCTTCAGCTTTGCCGGCGTGTCGTGCTCGGGATCGAAGCTGATGGTGAGGAGATGAGTCTTTCCATAGAGCTCCGGTTTCTCGGAGAGACTCCCTTCCAGGATTCGAAAGTTCTGGGCCATCCGGGGACAGAAGTCCGCCAGGGGGCACCGCGTATAAATGAAGGTGATGAGCAACGCCTTTCCCCGATAGTCGCCGATTCGGATCGACTTGCCGTCCTGGTTCACGAGCGCGACGTCCGGGACCGACTCTCCCAGCCTCGCGGGAGGGGGAGGGGCGCCGGGTGTCCCCGGTGGCGGGCCCTGGCTGAGGACCACGTCCTGGAGCCAATAATCGGTTCCACGCACGACGAGCATGGCGTCGAGCCCGTCGCCCGGCTTCATCGTGTCGAATGCCCACTTGTCTTTTAGCGGATACGGCATCGTCATGGCTTCCATGAATCCCGGAATCGACTCATGGTCGACGGTAACCGTTCCCGCGTCCTTGTCGAAGCTCACGACCTTACCTCGAAGCTCGTATCGCCGCTCTTGCTGCTGGGGCTCGTTCCCGCGGCAACCACCGAGCGCCCCCATCAGGACGAAGGCTGCCACGATCTCTTTGTTCCTCACAATCAGTCCTCCGATGGCGCGCCGTCTCGGGCTTCGTGCTCGAGCCGCCATCTCGGTCCGAAAGTGTAGCGCGCGGCGCGCCGCGGCGCACGAAGCGGGGTGCTGAAACTCATCCGCACCCTGCGCGAGCGGAGCGGGCACGGCCCGCATGGCCCCACGGCACGAATGCGGCAAATGAGTCAGTAGGTGCAGAATCGGGCTCTCACCGTGGCGACCAGCATGCGGATGCCGAGGGTCTCGCTGAGACGTTCGGCCGTGCTCATCGCGCGCCGAAGGCTCGTGTACCGGCCGACCTCGAGGCTGGTCGGAGGGCTTTCGTCATCGAACCCTCTGGGATCGCAGAGAACAAAGTGCATTTCCGTGTCGTCGTTCGGGCTCACCGCTTTTTGTCTCCGGTTTCTCTCACGGATTCCCTCGAGCACCGAGGCGGGGACGCGGCAATCCCTGTCCATCTTCGTGACGAGGCGCTTTTCCAGCGAATACACCCAGGGGCCGGAGTCGTGGAGCGGCTGAGGAAAGCGATAGGGGTCGAGAGCCGGACCGGTATAGAGGGGAGACACTCTGCGTCCGGCATAGAAGAAACAGAGTCCCTCCCCGTCACCGGGACGGTCGAAGGGATATTCGTTCAGGAACGGGACGGCCGAGCCCTCGGGAAACTCCGAGGCCGGCAGAAGGAATCGAGCACCCAATCCCGCTCCCTCTTGCACCGGCCCGGGGACGAGCTCCGGCTCGTCGACGAGGGACTCGAGGTGGGCAATGAGGACTCGAGCGCGTCCGATGCGTCTTGTGTAGTCGGTCTCCTTCAGAAGCTCGTCGAAGCTCTTTCTCAAGACCTGCAAGATTTCCGGAATCTCGGGATTCGGTCGCTGTCGGAAGGGGTCGGACGGCATCGTTCGCCTTTCGTCTTTCTTTTCATGATACCGGACCGCCGCCGAGCGGGCCTCCTCTGGGTTTTCACTCGAGGAGGCGGTCCTTTATCATGGGCGCCGCCATGTTTCTGGGACATCTCGCCGCGGGTCTCGTCGCGAGTCGATCCGCGCGTGGACTGCCTCTAGGGACGGCGCTTCTCGCCTCCGAGCTTCCCGATGCCATCTGGCCCTGGTTTCTGCTTGCGGGAGTCGAGAAGGTGGAGATCGCCCCCGGTGACACCGTGGTTACACCGTTGCGCTTCGTCCACTATCCCTGGTCGCACAGCCTCGTGATGGTGCTCGTCTGGGGACTCGCCATGGCCTTCGTCTACCGGCGCATGGGAAGGACGCTGGGCGCCGCGGCCCTTATTTTCGTTCTCGCCGCGAGCCACTGGGTGCTGGATTTCGTCAGCCATCGAGCCAATCTGCCCCTCACTCCACTGGGGGGACCCGTCTTCGGGCTCGGACTGTGGAACTCGCTCACCGGAACCCTTCTCGTGGAGGGGTTGGCTTTCGCGGCCGCGGTCTTCGTCTTCGCTCGAGGCCGGCGGTCCGGATGGCGCTACTGGAGTCTCGTCGCCGTCCTCTCCTGCCTCTATCTCCTGAACCTCTTCGGACCTCCGCCCCCCAGTACGACCGCCGTGGCCGTTTCGGGCATCGTGCTCGTGCCCATCATGTGGTGGTGGGGAAACCGGGTGACGAGTGGTCTCCCCGCCGTCGCGAACGAGAACAGAAGCGCGCGTCCAGTGGTATTATAGAGCATCACACACATTCCGATTCGGGAGACTTCCCACGCCATGATTCCCTTCGTGAGAACGAGGCTCGCACCGATTCTTGTCGCTCTCGTCCCTGTTATCGCCTCGATAGGTTGTGCCGGAAAGAAGCTCGAGCCCACCGCGCCCGTCGCGGCCGAGGAGGCGCCGGCGGCCGGAGGCCGGCACGGAGCGTCCACCGCCGCTTCGCCGACGCAGGGGATTGCGCGGCTCGAGGCATCCTTGAAAGCCGCCGAGCAAGACAAGGCACGGCTGCGAGAAGCGCTCGCCAATCGGAGCTCCGAATTGACCGCGCTCGAGGAAGCGAAGGCCAGCCTGGAGCTCGAGCTCCAGAGCGCTCTCGAGGAGCTGATGC
Source organism: uncultured Acidobacteriota bacterium (assembly GCA_963815675.1). GTDB lineage: Bacteria > Acidobacteriota > Vicinamibacteria > Marinacidobacterales > SMYC01 > CAWFHP01. The sequence goes on from CAWFHP010000015.1 coordinate 133,578, forward strand.
GCTCCCAGGCCAGCGTCCGCAACGTTCAAAGCCGCGCCTTCGCCGTTTCGCGGATCGCGGAAGTGAGGGTCGAGGTCGATACGTTTCGTTCGAGCAAGGATCCGGCCCTCGCCAATCGACTGGACCGGGCCGATGATTTCCTCGCACCGCGCGGACCGCGCGCTCCAGGACGACAACGTCGGGGGCGCTGCTTATCTCGCCGAGCGTGCGAGCGAGCTCCTGCGACAGGTGAGAACGGTCGCCGAAATCCGTTCGAAGGAGCCCAAGGAGCTCATTCCCATCGTTCCCCCGAGGGAGATCGAGGTCAACGCTTCCGCAAACTTGAGAAAGGCGCCCCGGTCCGACAGCGAGCGTGTAGGCTCGGTCGAAGCGGGAACCCGGCTCAAGGCGATCGCGCGCCAGGGTGACTGGTATCGGGTGGAGACCGCCGACGGCCAGCAGGCATGGATCCATCGGCGCCTCATCCGCTGATCCGGCGACGCTAGTCGAATCTCAGGTCTCGACGGGGGCTCTTCTCTTCTTGAGAGCGCGTTTGGAGCCGGCCTTCTTTCGCAGGTCGGCGGGCTCGTCCCCCGCGACCACCACGCGGTTTCGACCCTGTTCTTTGGCGTCGTAAAGGGCGCGGTCGGCGCGGTCGATGAGCTCCAGCGCCAATCGGCCGTGCAGCGGCCAGGTCCCGACGCCCATACTCAACGTCACCGCCTCTTCTCCGCTGTGTCGCGCTTCGAAACCCTGTCGGATCGCCTCCGCTTTTTCCATGGCCTTCGCCGATTCGGTGCCGGGCAAGATGACGACGAATTCTTCACCGCCGTAGCGAGCGGCGACCTCACCTTTCGCCAGCGTCGACTGGAGGAACTCTCCGACCTGTTCCAGGAGCTCGTCTCCACGGATGTGACCGAAGCGATCGTTGAAAGCCTTGAAGTGGTCTATATCGATCATCACGAGCGAGAAACGGCGGTTGGTGGCTTCGGCCCGACTCAGCTCGTCGTCGAGCGCCTTTCGAAACTGACGTCGGTTGTACAGCTTCGTCAGCTCGTCCGTGGCGGACAGGAGCTCCAGTCGCCCATGGCTCGTCTTCAGCGCCGACGTCATCCGGTTGAACACTTCCGTGAGGTAGCCGATCTCGTCCCGGGTGGCCACCGGAAGCTGGATCGAATAGTCGCCCCGGGAAAGCGCCTGGGCGCCACCGGTCAACTTCTCCAGCGGGCCGGTGAGACTCACCACCAGCCCATAGGCGAGACCGATCACCAACGCGGCGACGAGGACACTGAGGATCACGATGCGCCGCCAGAGCTCGCTCACCGCCGCGAACGCCACGTTCCAATCGGTGGTAACCGTCAGAAAAAGGGGCTCACTGCGGTCGAGACCGACGATGGTTCGACCCGCGGACAAAACCAGGACGCCTCTCGCGTCACGATGCTCGGAGATCGAGCCCTCCTCGGGGACGTCCGCGGGAGTGAGGTCGGCGGCGGTGTCGACGGCGGTGTCGACGGGGTGCGAAAGCACGAGTCGATCGCGTCCGGCGCTCAATCGGATGCGCGCGGTCTCGTCTTCGCTTCCGATCGCCTGACGCAGGGAGTCGAAGCTGCACCGCAGAACGAGCCAGCCCACCGTCTTTCCCCCCCCTCCCAGAACGGGGCTCTGGAGCCAGAGCTCCGCCCCTGGCTTCTCCCAGACGAGGAACGAAGGCACATCGCCGGGCGTGGCGATGATGGGGGAAAGATCCTCTTTCGGGTGGCGGCCAGCCGTGGCCACGGGCTGCCTTCTCGCGTCCAGCACCGCGAGGGTCTCGTAGACGCCGAAGCGACCATAGACCTCGTCGAGGTAGCTCTGGATCAAGGTGGCGCCGTCGCGGCGGCCGTCATTGATGCGCTCGAGCTGAGCGACGACGATGCTCGAGCTCGCGAATACTTTCGTATCGTGGTTGCGCTCCTGGAACCATTCCGACACCTGGGAGGCTACGAGAGAGGCGCGGGTGTTGAGCTGCTCGGACAGCTTCTGGGTGAGCGCGTTTCGTGCGGTCCAATAGGACAAGGTCCCGACCAACGCCGTCGGCAGGAGCGCGGAAACGACGACGAGCGCCAGTACCTTGGAGCGGATTCCCCAGTCCCAGGCAGGCGTTCGGGCGGATGTATCCTTTTGGACCAAGTCCTGTTCCAATCCAACCTGCTTTCCCGGGGTTGACTCCAGTGAAGCAAGAATCGGGCCATAGCGCAAGCGGGTCCCTTGCCGTGCCTTACCCGAAAAAGGTGAAGGTGAATCGGCGCGCAAGCGACGGACGGAGCGAGCGTAGAAGGTCCCGGGCGCCGCTCCCGCTGAGCTCCGAGAACAGCGAATCGGCTACTGGCGTCACCAGGAGCGTCGGCAGGAGGCACAGGGTCTGGCTGCTCGATGATGGTGACCGCGACGGCGGGCGTTGGGCCGCTTCGACGTTCCGGCGCACCTCGCGGGGCTCGACGGCCACCACGTGAGCGGATATCGGCGTCTTCGCGGTCGAAGCATCGCTCGAGCTCCTCGAGCACGACCGAGAGCGAGAACGAGAATCAAGAACGAAGCGAAGTGAAGGTGCCTGCGAGCGGGTTGGCCTTCATCCACCGGCTGCGACTGAGAAGACCCGAAACGTGAACGTTGCCACATCGCGCTCCCGGCAACGCAAGCGAAGCTCCCATCCGAATCTGGCACCGCGGTTCGGACGCGTCCAACCCTTTGACCGTTGGTTTCCGGGGGAATGCGGACGGCCCCGGACGCCGAGCTTCCCATCGATTGACTTGCCCGGCCCGCGAGAGTAGCGTCCGAAGCTCTCGAGATGCGGTTCCGGCTTCTCATCGTCGACGCGCTCAACCTCATCCGGCGCGTCTACGCCGCGACTCCCGAGGACGCGCCCGAGCACGCCACGAGGGCGCTTGACGCCTCGAGTCAGTCCCTTCGCCGGGCGCTGAAGGCGACGTCGCCCAGCCACGCCGTCGCGGTCTTCGACGGCGAGGGGACGACCTGGCGTCACCGCCTTTACCCGGACTACAAAGCGGGACGAAAGCCGATGCCCGAAGTGCTGCGAACGGATCTGCACCGGTACCGCGAAGCGTTCTCCCGGGTCGGAGTTTCTTCGGTCGCGAAGGAGGGTCTCGAAGCCGACGACGTGATCGCGACTCTAGCCGTCAAAGTCGCGGCGAGCGGAGGGGAGGCCATTATCCTGTCGACCGACAAGATCTTCTGCCAGCTCGTCGGAGAGGGTATCTTCCTGCGAGACCACTTTCAGAACCGGGCCGTAGACCGCGGCTACATCATGGAGAAACTGGGTGTCCCTCCCGAAGGGCTCGTCGATCTGTGGGCACTCGCCGGCAACCCCACGACGAACATACCCGGGGTTCCGAGGGTGGGGATCAAAACGGCGGCGAAGCTCCTTCAGCGGTACGCAACGCTCGAGGGCGTCCTCGGCGCCGCCGCGGCGATTCCCGGAAAACTGGGAGAATCGCTCGCGTTCGCCGGTCACGCCGACCGGGCCCGCACGTCGCGCGAGCTCGCGGCACTCCGCTGCGATCTCGAGCTCGGTTGGAACTTGAAGTCGTTCGCTCTCGCGCCGCCGGGAATGGGATAAAATCCGGCGGATGGCTCGAGGCTGGCTGCCAATCCTCCTCGTCGCGGTTGCCGGAACGCTCGCACTCCGCGGCGTCCCTTCGAAAGGCGCGAACGACGGAGACGTCGAATGGCCTCTCAACGGAGGAGCGGGAAACGCCCGCTACTCTCCCCTCACCCAGATCGATCGCGACAACGTCTCTACCCTCGGCGTGGCCTGGACCTACGACAGCCACGATTCGTTCCAGGGCTCGGAGATGCAGAGCAACCCGATCATCGTGGACGGACTCCTCTACGCGACGACCCCCACGATGAAAGTCGTCGCGCTCGATGCCGAGACGGGGCGTGAGCGGTGGCGTTTCGATCCAGCCGAGGGCGGCGAGTCTACTCCGACCCGGTTCCGTCACCGTGGCGTCGCGCTGCACGATGATCGCGTTTTCGTCACCTATCGAAACTATCTTTGGGCACTCGACCGGAAGACGGGCCGTCCGATTCCGTCGTTCGGCTCCAGAGGCCGCGTCGATCTGCGCGTTGGACTGGGTAAGCCGGTCGAGGGTCTGAGCGTGAGCGCCAGCACGCCGGGCGTCGTGTTCGAGGATCTGCTCATCCTGCCCTCGAGCGTCCCCGAGACGCTCCCGGGAACGCCGGGTCACATCCGCGCCTTCGACGTGAACACCGGGGAGCAGCGTTGGATCTTTCATACCATTCCACAACCGGGCGAGTTTGGCTATGACACCTGGCCGAAAGACGCCTACAAGCTTTCGGGCGGTGCCAACGCCTGGGCGGGTGTCACCGTCGACCCGGCGCTGGGGATGGTGTTCGCCGCGACCGGCTCCGCTTCATTCGACTTTTACGGCGTGAACCGCCACGGGGACAATCTCTTCGCCGACTGCGTCATCGCTCTCGACGCCCGCACCGGCCGCCGTGTATGGCACTTCCAGGGAGTTCACCACGACGTGTGGGACTGGGATTTCCCCGCGCCGCCGACCCTCGTGACGGTGAAGCGCGACGGGCATGAGGTCGACGCCGTTGCTCAGATCACGAAGTATGGTTACGTCTACCTGTTCGAGCGTCGAACCGGTGTGCCGCTCTTCCCGATCGAAGAGCGAAACGTGCCGGTCTCGACCGTCGACGGCGAGAAGCTCTCGGAGACGCAGCCTTACCCGGTCAAGCCTCCTCCGTTCGCGCGCCAGGGTTTGACCGAAGAGATGCTGACGACGAGAACCCCGGAGGCGCACGCGGCCGTGCTCGCACGGTTCAAGAATCTGAAATCCGGCTTCTTCACCCCGCCCTCGCTCGAGGGAACGATCGTCTTTCCTGGTTTCGACGGCGGCGGCGAATGGGGCGGCGCGGCGTTCGATTCCAGCACCGATCTTCTCTACGTCAACTCGAACGAGATGCCGTGGATCGTCAAGCTCATTCGGAACGACGACACCTCGCTCTACGACTCGAAGTGCGCGACCTGCCATCAGGAAGATCGGAAAGGGACCACGGTGGCGCCGTCGCTGGTCGACATCGGAGATCGCTACTCGCGCGAGCAGATCGCGAACATCATCCGCCAGGGGACGGGACGAATGCCTGCCTTTCCCGACATGGGGTCGCGCAACATCAACGATCTCGCCGACTTCTTGATCACGGGAAAGGACAAGGGCGCCGACCCCGAGTTCAAGAACGATCCGTCCTGGCTCCCGTACCGGAGCGACGGCGAGTCCATCTTGCTGGATCCCGACGGATATCCCGCCATCACCCCGCCCTGGGGAACCCTGAACGCGATCGATCTCGATGCGGGGGAGATCCGGTGGAAGATTCCGTTCGGAGAGTTTCCCGACCTCGCGGCCCAGGGCCTGAAAGACACCGGAAGCGACAACTACGGCGGACCGGTCGTGACCGCGAGCGGGCTCCTGTTCATCGGTGCCACCAACTTCGACAAGAAGTTCCACGCCTACGACAAGCTCACGGGAAAGCTCCTGTGGGAAACGACGCTCCCGGCGGCCGGGAACGCGACTCCATCGGTCTATCAAATCAACGGCCGAGAGTATGTCGTCATCGCCTGCGGAGGCGGAAAGAACGGGGCCCCTTCGGGAAGCAGCATCGTCGCCTTCGCGCTACCGAAGAGGTAGGGGTGTCGCCGGAACTCCGCCCAGACGGGCCGGCCAGCGGCCATGTTTTCCGCCGAAATTCGGTCGACGCGGGGCAATTGACCTCGATCGCGGGCGGAATGAACGCGCGCTTCGGATCTTGTGTACTTCCATCTCGTCTATGGGAAAAGCCGATCTTCTGCCTTTTCTCTTCGTTGAGCGGGTTTCTCGTCTCGGCTTAAGCCGAAGAGCGAGAGTCACTTCCCAGATTCCACTTGACATGGAAGGGCGACTCGAATACAACTTCAACGGGCTTTTGATGGCTCCCCCAGCCAGCCATGTCGGGTCCGATACGGCACCGGGTCAAACCGGTGCAGTAGTGAGGGTTTGCGGGTTTTACAGAATGGATGGAATCCAAGTAGACGTGTCGCAGGTTCGACTTGCGGGTGTATTCGTAACTTAGGCATTGCCGCACGGCACTACTTTGCGGATTTATTTAGGGGGGGCTTCTACTCGTGTTCCGCCATCTAACGCATCTCCTGCAACTCCTCGCTCAGGGTCGAGATCCATCCAGGTCAGATTGAGGGTCGTTCCGCGAGCCCCGCAAGGCGGGTCGCGGTGCGGGGTTTCTGACGAATGATTCGGTAGTCGTTTAGCGTCTCTCGGGGACGTGCATTCTCGAGAGCGCGGCTCGCGAGTCCGATGGATGGGAGCGGCAGCACTCGGCGTGGGCAAGAATGGAAGTTGTGGTGAATCGAATGGATTCATTTAGCATCATCGCACTCACTCCCGCGGGGTTGGACGATCCCGCAATCGCGATCGCTGCGTGCCGCGCGGGGGAAACCGGTGTCATCGATTTGGGTTTCTCTAGCGACGTGAGCGCTGCCCGAGAGGCCCTGGAGAATCTGTCCCGTCTCGCGCCCGGGCTCGCCGGGGCTCGGTTGGCGGTCGGGAGCCCCGGTGTCACCGAGGAGCTACTCGGGGTGCTTCCCGAGTCGATTGGTCTCGTCGTTGTTCCGTGCCAACAGAGCGCGCTCGAAGGTAAATGGATCCGACGCCTCGCGGGACAGGGACGCCGCGTGCTTCTCGAGGTTACCAGCGTCGAGGAAGCTCGCTACGGCGCCGCTCTCGGTGTGGACGGAATCGTCGCCAAGGGACACGAATCGGCCGGATGGGTCGGCGAGGAGACTGCCTTCGTCCTGCTGCAGCGTCTCTTGAAAGAGGTATCCCGGCCCGTTTGGGTTCGAGGAGGTGTAGGTCTCCATACCGTTGCGGCATGCGCCGCCGCGGGAGCCGCGGGAGTGGTGCTGGATTCCCAGCTGCTCCTGACGCGGGAGAGTCGGATACCCGAGCCCGTTCGCCAGGCGCTCCGCGCGATGGACGGGAGCGAGACCCTCTGCGTCGGGGGAGAGATTGCGGCTCGGTGCCGAGTTTACGGGCGTACCGGTGGCTCCGAAGTGGTCGAGCAGATCCTCGCGTTGGCGCGGAGGACTCATGAGAAGGGTCTCACCCACGAGAACGGTGCGGCATTCCGCCGAGCGGTCGAAGCTCGCGTGGGATGGACCGGCAATCATCTCTGGCTCGTGGGGCAAGATGCCGCATTCGCCGAGCCGCTCGCTCGGAAATGCAAGACGGTTGCGGGAGTGCTCTCGGCGATGCGTGGATTCGATCGACGAGCACCTGCGCTCCGCTGCCGAGCACAGGCCTCTCGCCGAGCAGGGGCCGCTGGCTCGATTGCACCGCACTCGCTACCCCGTCGTGCAGGGACCCATGACCCGGGTGAGCGACCGCGCTCCATTCGCTCTGGAGGTCGCCCGTGCCGGGGGCCTTCCGTTTCTCGCGCTCGCGCTCATGCGCGGGCCGGAAGTGGCCGAGCTCTTGTCCGAGACGAGCCACTCGATGGGCGATCTCATCCTGGGGAGTCGGCATCCTCGGTTTCGTTCCGCTCGAGCTCCGCAAGGAGCAGCTACGGGTAGTCCATCAGGTTCGGCCACCCTTTGCGCTGATCGCGGGGGGACGACCCGACCAGGCAAGAAGTCTCGAGGCCGAAGGGATTGCGACTTACCTTCACGTTCCGTCGCCCGGTCTCCTGAAACTCTTTCTCAACGACGGCGCTCGACGCTTCGTCTTCGAAGGACGGGAGTGCGGAGGGCACGTCGGCCCTCGTTCGAGCTTCGTGCTCTGGAACTCCATGATTGACGTCCTGATGGAGTCGATGCCGGCCGGCTCGGAAGAGGAGTGTCACGTTCTCTTCGCTGGCGGGATTCACGACGACCTCTCTGCCTCGATGGTGGCGGCGATGGCCGCGCCCCTCGCCGACCGGGGAGTCAAGATTGGGGTTCTTCTCGGCACCGCCTATCTGTTCACCGAGGAGGCCGTCGCCTCCGGTGCCATCGTCAAGGGATTCCAGGAAGAGGCCGTTCGGTGCGAGAAGACGGTCACCCTCGAGACCGGGCCCGGTCATGCGACTCGATGTGCGGACACGCCCTTTGCGGACATGTTCCAGGAGGAGAAGAGTCGTTTGATCCGCTCGGGCCTCGCGCAGGAGGAGATCCGCAGCTCTCTCGAGATGCTGAACCTGGGGAGGCTTCGCATCGCTTCCAAGGGATTCGACCGGGACAAAGCGTCCGACGAGAATGCCGCGAAGAAGTACGTCCATCTGGAGGAGTCAGAGCAGCATCAGCGGGGCATGTACATGATCGGCCAGGTGGCGGCGCTCAGGAATCGCACCTGCAGCATGGAGGAGCTTCATCGAAGCGTCAGCGTGGGCGCGACCTCCCGCCTCGATGGACGGCGGGGCGAGCGCCCGGTGGTCCTCGATCCCGAGCCTCGCGAGCGACCGAGCGCGATCGCGATCATCGGCATGAGCTGCATCCTGCCCAAGGCTCCGGATCTGGACACTTACTGGAACAACATCTTGAACCGGGTCGACGCCATGACCGAGATCCCAGCGGGCCGCTGGGATTGGAAGACGTATTTCGACCCCGATCCGCGCGCGAAGGACAAGATCTATTCGAAGTGGGGTGGATTCCTCGACGAGACGACGTTCGACCCCGTCGAGTTCGGCATGCCGCCGAACTCCCTCAAGTCCATCGATCCGATGCAGCTTCTGGCCCTGAAGGCCGCACGTAGAGCGATGGAGGACGCGGGCTACTGGGAGCGCCCTTTCGACCGCTCTCGAGCTTCGGTGATCCTGGGAGCGAGTGGCGGAACGGGCGATCTCGGCGCGAGCTACCTGCTGCGCTCGAGCCTCCCTCTGATCCTCGGCGACTCCGCCCCCGCCGTGATCGAGAACGCCAACGGCCTTCTGCCACAGTGGACCGAGGACTCTTTCGCCGGACTGCTTCTCAATGTCGCTGCGGGCCGGATCGCCAATCGTTTCGATTTCGGGGGATTGAACTACGTCGTGGACGCCGCCTGTGCCTCTTCACTGGCGGCGGTGCACCAGGCGGTCCGGGAGCTCGAGGCCCAGGCCACCGACCTGGTTCTCGTCGGTGGCGTCGATACCACCCAGAATCCTTTCGGATATCTCTGCTTCAGCAAGACGCGCGCTCTGTCTCCGACGGGACGGGCGCGGACTTTCGACGCCGAGGCGGACGGAATCGCCATCTCGGAAGGCATCGTCATGCTCGTTCTGAAGCGTCTTTCCGATGCCGAGCGGGACGGCGACCGGGTCTATGCCGTGATCCGGGCGACGGCGGGCTCGAGTGACGGGCGGGCCAAGGGCATGACCGCCCCGCGGCCGGAGGGCCAGATGGCGGCGCTCCGGCGCGCTTACCGCAAGGCGGGATTCTCGCCGACGACGGTGGGTCTCTTCGAAGCTCACGGTACGGGAACGGTCGTCGGCGATCGCACTGAGGCCCTGGCTCTGACCACGGTGCTGGATGAAGCGGGAGCCACGCGACGCAGTGCCGCGGTCGGGTCGGTCAAATCCATGATTGGCCATACCAAGGCGACGGCGGGAGTGGCCAGCCTCGCCAAGGTGGCGCTCGGCCTCTACCACAAAGTCCTGCCGCCCACCCTCGGTGTCACGCGGCCCAATCCCAGCGCGAAGCTCGATGACGGTCCCCTCTACGTAAACACGGAGACCCGGCCCTGGATTGGCTCCGCCTCGCATCCACGCCGGGCGGGAGCGAGCTCGTTCGGCTTCGGTGGAACGAATTTCCACGTGGTCCTCGAGGAGTACGATCAAGAATTTCTTCCCGTCGAAGCAGCGACTCGATTTTGGCCGACCGAGCTCTTCCTGATCGCAGGGGACCGACGGGACCAGATCCTCGTCGGCATCGAGCGCCTCCGTTCGAAAGCATCCGATTCGGATTCGATGACGCTCGAGAGCATGGCGTGCTGGGCGTGGAACGAGGCGGTGAAGACGTCTTCTCCTCGCGAGATCGGCCCCCCGCTGGTTCTCTCGATCGTCGCGGCGTCGCGCGAAGATCTTCTCGAGAAGCTGGCGGCTGCAGCAACGAGCATCACGCAACGCCGTGTCCGGATCCACGATGCGAGGGGGATCTACTTCAACGAGCAGCCCCAGGGAGGTCTCGTCGCTTTTCTCTTCCCCGGACAGGGCTCGCAGTATCCCAACATGGTGCGGGATCTGGCGATTCATTTCGCGGAAGTGCGGGCGCGATTCGACGATTGCGACCGAGCGCTCGAAGGGCTGCACCCCGAGCCGCTCAGCCGCTACGTGTTCCCGCCGCCTGCGTTCGAGGAAGCTCAGGCACGAGAGCAGCAAAGAGCTCTCACCGAGACCAACGTTGCGCAGCCGGCGCTGGGCGCGGCCGACACCGGGATTTCGGTCCTGCTCGGAAAGCTCGGCGTCGTACCCGACCTGGTCGCCGGTCACAGCTACGGTGAATACGTGGCGCTCGCCGCGGCCGGCGTCTTCGATTACGACGTCCTCTCGCGGGTCTCGGAGGCGCGGGGACGCAGCATCATCGAGTCGGCGGGAGACGATCTCGGCACGATGGCGGCGGCCGACGCTTCGCCCGCGGAAGTGCGCCCTCATCTCGAGAACGTCGAGGATGTCTGGATATCCAATTTCAACGCGCCGAAACAGACCATCCTCTCCGGGAGCCGGCAAGGTATCGAAGTCGCCATGGGCAAGTTGGCCGCCGGTGGAATCCACGTGCGGAGTCTTCCGGTAGCCTGTGCCTTCCACTCTCCCCTCGTCGCGCCGGCGCGACGGAGACTGGCGGAATTCCTCAGCGGCATCGAGCTCCACTCGCCCCAGAGGCCGGTCTACTCGAACGTGACCGCCGCTCGCTATCCCGACGAGCCCGCCGCCATCCAGGAGATCCTGGCGGAGCACCTCGAAAAGCCCGTTCTCTTCGCCGATCAGATCAGCGCGATGTACGAGGCAGGAGCGAGGATCTTCGTGGAAGTGGGACCTCGTAACGTGCTGACCGGGTTGACGGGACAGATTCTCGCCGACAGACCCCACGTCGCCATCGCCACCGATCGACCGGGGCGCTCGGGCTTGACTCAGCTCCAGCACAGTCTGGGAATTCTCGCGTCGGAAGGCGTCTCTTTGGATCTGGACCGGATCTTCGCGAGCCGAGTTTCCGCGCCGCTCGACGTGGGGAGCAAACCGGCGAAGCCCTCGCCGACGACGTGGCTCGTGAACGGAAGCCGGGCGCGGCCGATCTCCGAGCCTTCGCGGCGGCCACCGGTACCCGAAGTCGAAGTGCGTTTCCCCGCCTCGTCCGCGCCTCCGGAGGCCTCACGCCCGGTGGTTCCAGCGCCGCGAAACGGGAAGAGCGTCGCGAACGAAAACTCACCGGCGCCGGCATCGATACCGACACCAGCACCGACACCAGCACCGGCACCGGCACCGGCACCGCAGTCGGCGGGTCGTCCGATTTCCGAGCCAGTCGACGGAGCTCACGGAATCCAGCCGGCCGAGCAAGTTCCGCAGGTCATGGTCGATTTTCAGCGGACGATGAATCGATTTCTGGAGACGCAGCGGAGCGTCATGCAAGCCTATTTGAGCGCTTCGCCTTCCGCGCAGACCGACGACCGCCCGGTCTCCGCGGCCGTGCTCCCTTCGGCGCCCGAGGGAACGACGCCCGGCCCGAGCGTCCCGGCTCCCCCCGTTCTCCATGTCCCCGTTGCCGCTGAAGCTCCACCGGTCGGTGACCGCCGAGAGTGCGTCGAGCGCCGCCCCGGCCCCGGACGAAGGTGGCCCGAGCCGAGACGAGCTTCAGAGGAAACTTCTCGAGATCGTGAGCGAGCGAACCGGCTATCCGGCAGACATGCTCGACCTCGACGTCGACATCGAGGCGGAGCTCGGGATCGACTCGATCAAGCGAGTCGAGATTCTGGGTACGGTTCAGAGCACGCTTCTCTCCGAGGGCGTCGCGGTCCGCGACGGCGCCATGGAAGAGTTGACCGGGGTCAAAACGCTCGGCGGGATCGTCGATTGGCTCGCGGCCGCGGTCCAGAGCGCGCCTCATCCGTCGCCCGCTTCCCCGGCTCCGCCTGCTCGGGATCGGAGCGAGCCGCCCGAGTCTTCGGTCGGGCTCGACGGAGGTGAGTCGGCCGCAGTCGCAGTTTCCGATTCGCCTTCCGGTGAAGAGCCAGGAGGGCGGCGCTACGGCCTCTCGCGAGCCACCCTCGAGCTTCGGGAAAAGCCACTCGCGGGTAACGCTATCCGTTTCGACGATGGTCCCGGCGTTCTGGTGGTCACCGACGATGGGCGCGGAGTCGCGATCGAGCTCGCTCGTCTCGTTCACGAGCGGGGAGGCCGTGCCGTGGTCGCGCGCTTGCCTTCCTCTGAGGCCCGGTCGCCCGCGTCAGGGCTCGACGTCGATCTGCGTGACGTCGATTCGGTGAACGATTTCGTCCGTCGAGTGAGAGAGCAGGAAGGCCCGATCGCCGGTGTCGTTCACCTGGCGCCGTTCGGCGAGGCCTCGTCCGACGCCGGCGCCGCGTATCTGGCGCGCGACGTCAAGGGGTTCTTCTATATGGCTCGCGCCGTCGGCGCGGAGCTGTGCGAGAGAGCCGCATCGGGGCTTCCGGCCTGGTGTATCGCCGTCGTTCCCCGTCGCGGAAACGAGTCTTCCGGAGCTCCTCGTTTGTGCCATCCCGGCCACGCCGGGCTACGCGGCATGACGAAGACCCTGTCCGTCGAGTGGCCCGGTGTGTGCTCGCGCTCGATCGCGGACGACCCATCGCTGCCCGCTGAGGTGTTGGCCGCACGGATCCTCTCCGAGCTCTCCCGTCACGATTCGGCCGCGGACGTCGTGTACCTCGGAGAAACGAGGAATGCTTACGCTCCCAAGCTCGCGCCGCTGAGGGGTGGCGAAACGACCGCGTTCGAGCTCGGCGCCGATAGCGTCGTCGTTCTCACGGGAGGCGCCCGTGGAATCACGGCCGAAGTCGCCGTCGACCTGGCGGGGCGCTATCGAGCGAGCGTTGCTCTCGTCGGCAGAAGCGCCGAGCCTCCCTCCGAGGAATCGGCCGTGACCCGGGAACTCTCGTCTGCGCAAGAGCTCAAATCCGCTCTCATTACCGAGGCGCAATCACGGGGCGAGGCCGCGACTCTTCCTGCGATCGAGGCTCGCTATCAGCAGCTCCTCAAGGAGCGGGAAATGCGGCGCACGTTCGAGCGCATTCGTGACGCCGGCTCTCGTTGCGTTTATCGTGCCGCGGACATACGCAAGCCGGACGAAGTCGGGCGGGCCCTGAAATCCATACGCGAGGAGCTCGGTGGGATAGACGTCATCGTCCACGGGGCGGGTGTCATCGAGGACAAGCTGGCGGTCCAGAAGACCCCGGAGTCCTTCGACAGGGTTTTCGACACCAAGGTGGAGGGTGCTCTCGCACTTTCCGAGCTGGTCGCGCCCGACGAGCTCGGGGCTTTCGTGCTCTTCGCGTCGGCTGCGGGGATCTTTGGAAACCGCGGGCAGTGCGATTACGCCGCCGCCAACGAAGTTTTGGGTGAGCTCGCGGAGGAATTGAACCGGACCTGGTCGGGTCGGGTGGTCGCCATGCATTGGGGTCCGTGGGAGAAAACGGGCATGGTGTCCCGGGAGCTTCGACGGGAGTTCGAGAAGCGGGGCATCGAGCTCATCCCCGTGGCCGAGGGATGCCGGCTGTTCGACGAAGAGCTCCACCGGGGGAATGTCGGCGATGCCCAGGTCGTGTTCGCCGGAGGAACCTGGGCGGGAGCGGCGGAGAATGCGTCGGAAGAGAAGAGTGAGACGTCGCGATGGACCGCTCTTCCGATGGTCGGCGACGCCGTCCTCACGAACGGAGGACACATCATCCGCGCGCACCGGCGGCTCGACCCGGAAAAGGATCTCTATCTGCGCGATCACCAGATGGATGGCGTCGAGGTGTTGCCCATGGCCGTTGCCACCGAGCTCATGGCCGAGGTGGCGCAGCAGGCCTGGCCCGAGCTCTCCGTCGTGGGAGTGCGAGACCTTCACCTTTTGAAGGGCATCGTTCTCGACGAGGGGCCAAGGGATATCCTCGTCGTCGCGCGTCGCACAGGTGGAGCCGTCGCTGGACAACGACCGAATGGGCGTGGATGTCCACGTGGAGATCCGAGACCCGGACGGAGAAGGCAAGCCGTATTACCGTGCTGCCGTCCAACTGTCGGATCGACCGCTCGACCCTGCGCTCTTCGAGACCTCTCTCGTCGCGCCACTTCCAGACTTCAACAAAGGTGTCGCGGAAGTCTATCGAGACTGGCTCTTTCACGGACCTCTCCTCCAGGGGATTCGCCGCATCGAAGGCCTCGGGGAGCGGGGCGTGGAAGCGATACTGCAGCCTTCACCCCCTCAGGCCTGTTTGAGGGGTGCTGGTGCATCGAGCTGGCTCATCGACCCCGTCGTATTCGACAGCGGGCTTCAGCTCTTCATCGTCTGGGCGAGGGCGAACCTGGATAAGACCCCCTTGCCGTCGCGGTTCGCTCGCTTACGCCGCTACGCCCCGATCGGAAAAGGACCGGTGCACTGTTATCTCAAAGTGCTCGACAAGTCGCGCGATCCGGTCTGCCATATCGACTTGCATTTCGTCGGGCCCGACGGCCGCTTGCTTTGGGCCCTCGAGGAGATGGAGGGCATTTGCACCAGAAGCTCTCAATCGACTCGGAGGAAGCTGGCTCGTTCCCCATCCGAGATTGGCGCTCGCGAAAGGAGCCCATGGACTCGACTTCGATGGGCGAGATGAACACTCGATGAGCTCGCGGCAGACGTAAGGAAGACATCGCGATCATCGGCATGTCGTGTCTGTTCCCGGGTGCTCCGAACCTCGCGGCGTTCTGGGAGAACATCGTTCGCAAGGTGGACGCGACCACCGACCCTCCGCCCGAGGCATGGGACGTGAACGTGTTCTACGACCCCGAGTCGAACGCCAACGACCGCGTTTATTGCAAGAACGGCGGATTCATCGCCCCGTTGGCGGAGTTCGATCCCCTCGATAACGGCGTCATGCCTCGCGCCGTAGAGGGCGGCGAGCCCGACCAATGGTTGGCTCTCAAGGTGGCCCGAGAGGCGCTTCGCCGACGCCGGCTATTCGGACGATATCCCCGAGCGGCGCAATACCGCCGTCATCCTCGGCAAAGGGACCTACTTGAATCGAGGAAACCTCAACGTCATCCAGCGCGGCAGAATGGTCGACCAGACCGTGCAGATTCTTCGGACGCTACACCCGGAGCTCACGGACGAGGAGGTCTCCGAGCTGCGGGCGGAGTTGAAGTCGAAACTGCCGCCTTTCAACTCGGATACCGCGCCCGGGCTGATCCCGAACATCGTCGCCGGTCGCATTGCGAATCGACTGGACCTGATGGGACCCAACTACACCGTGGACGCGGCCTGCGCCTCCTCTCTGGTGGCGGTGGACCACTGCATTCGCGGCCTTCGGGCAGGCGAGTACGATCTCGCGCTCGCGGGCGGCGTCCACGTCGCCACGCCCGTTCCCACGCTGATGCTCTTCTGCCAGCTCGGGGCGCTATCGCGGCGCGAACAGATTCGTCCCTTCGACGCTCTCGCCGATGGAACCGTTCTAGGCGGCGGTCTGGGCATGGTGGTGTTGAAACGACGCGAGGACGCGGAACGGGACGGAAATCGCATCTACGCGGTCGTGAAGTCCGTCGGAGTATCGAGCGACGGCCGCGGCCTGGGAGTGATGGCGCCGCGACCGGAGGGCGAACAGCTGGCACTCCGCAGAGCCTACGATTCCGCCGGCGTTTCTCCTCGCACCGTCGGTCTCATCGAGGCCCACGGCACGGGCACGCCGGTCGGCGACGCGACCGAGGTGGAGGCACTGAAGGCGATTTTCGGACCCGCCGAAGGCTCGCTTCCCTGGTGCGGCCTGGGCTCGGTCAAGTCGATGATCGGCCACGCCATGCCGGCCGCCGGCGTCGCGGGTCTGATCAAGGCGGCCCTGGCGCTCTACCATCGAGTCCTTCCTCCGACTCTCCATGTGGAAAGGCCCAACCCCAAGCTGGAGCTGGAAGGCTCTCCTTTCTACATCAATACCGAGACGAGACCCTGGATTCATGGCTCGCGCGAGGCGCCGAGGCGGGCGGGAGTCAATGCCTTCGGATTCGGCGGCATCAATGCCCACGTCATCCTCGAAGAGGCGCCCGTGGAAACGGGCTACGCGATCGCGGCGAATCAGCCACCGAAGCGAAACGCCAAGCGAAACGCTCGAGAGAGCTCAACGAGCAAAACGAACAAAAAGGATTGATGCCGTGGGACGCCGAAGTGATCCTCCTCGGTGGCGCGACGCGTGACGAGCTTCGGAAACGTGTCGCGAGCCTCGAGGCGCGGTTGGAAGCGGAAGAGTCCCTCGAGCTCTGCGATCTCGCCTATAGCCTGAACCTGCTTTCATCCGACGGCCCCGCCCGGCTCGCCATCGTCGCCTCCGACCTGGCCGACCTGAAACAGAAGCTTCAGGAAGCGTCGCGGAGACTTTCGGATCCCGATCGGAAGCAGCTCCGGGACGTTCAGGGGATCTATTACGCGGAGCAACCGCTCGTTCCGGGTGCGAAGCTGGCGTTCCTGTTTCCAGGGGAAGGAAGCCAGTACGTCGGCATGATGTCCGATTTGTGCATGCACTTTCCCGAGGTGAGAAAACACTTCGATTCCATCGACGGGATTTTCCAGGAGCACCCGAGAAACTTCGTTCCCAGTGACTTCATCTTCCCACGGCCGGTCTTTTCCGAGGAACAGCGCCGGGAATCGGAGGAGCGGCTCTGGCGGATGGAGGGCGCCTTCGAGTCGGTCCTGACTGCCGACTGGGCGATCTACGAGCTGCTGAAACGCCTTTCGATCGTGCCCGACGCCATCCTCGGACATAGCACCGGGAGAGTACGCGGCGATGCGCGCGGCGGGAATGATGGAGCTCGACTCCGAAGCCGAGGTCGCCGCGTTTGCCGGGGAATTGAACGACTTCTACTACCGCCAGGGAGCGGGAGAGGGAGTCGTCGGCTCGTCGTTGGTCGCGGTAGGCGCCGGGTCCGAATCCGTGGGCCACGCCGTAGCGTCGAGCGGAGCCGATCTCGAGATCGCCATGGACAATTGCCCGCACCAGACGGTCGTCGTCGGAAGCGAGCCGGAAGTCCAGAAATTCCTCGAGGAGGCGAAGCGTCAGGGCTGGTTATACGAACGACTGTCGTTCGACCGCCCCTACCATACGCCTCGATTCGAAGACTACGCCTCCGGCCTGGGCGAGCTGATGACGCAGTGGATCGTCGAGACCCCCAAGGTCGACCTCTACTCGTGCACTTCGCGCGGGAAGGTTCCCGGACGATCTGTCCGCTTGTCGTGAGCTCGCCCTGCGACATTGGATGAGCCCGGTTCGATTTCGCGAGACGATCGAGGCGATGTACGACGAGGGCGTCAAGATTTTCGTCGAGGTAGGGCCGCGCGGAAACCTCTCGTCTTTCGTCGACGACACGCTCCGAGGACGGCCACATCTCGCGATTGCGAGCGACACCGCCAGTCGCCCGGGGATATCGCAACTGTGTCACTTGGTGGGGCTCCTCGCCGTCCAGGGAGTTCCCGTCCAGCTGGACGCGCTGTACTCCGGGCGGGACGTCAGCCGTGTCGATCTCTCTGGCTGCGACCGATTCGGGAGCGGAGCAAAAAAAACATCGTCCCATGAAGCTCGAAGTAGGACTGGATCCCGATGGAAATTTCCAAGGAAGACGGCCGCGCGACTGGAGGCGAGGCGACTGGAAGCGAGGCCGGTGCAGCTCGCCGGATTGGACGTTCCGCGCTCCTGGAACGGCTCGGCCTACGATGCGGCCGCTACGGTCGCATGCTTTCGAACGGGCGAAGCCACACGGCTGCCGTCGAACCGCGCAATGTCGTTCCTTCTCAGCCGGCCTCGAGTCCGGCTCCGCCCTCTTCGCCGTCCCTGGGCCGACCTGTTGGGCCAGTGGGGCATGATGGGGCCGTTGGACAGTGGGCACGTTGGAAACGATTCGATCGGTCCGGTGATGGAATCGTACTGGGTGACGATGGAGCGATTCCTCTCCGTCGCAGCAGGAAGTCATGGAAACGTTCTTGCAAACGGGACGTCGAGACTCCGGCGTCGCTCCTTCTCGACACTCGTCGATTCCCGGACGTCTGTTCCCGAGCTTCCCATCGCCACGCCTCCCACCGACGCCGGATGAACGCGGGATGCCCGTGGAGCCTGTAGAGCACGTCGAGTCGTCGAAGCCATTGCAGCGAGACAGCCCCCGAGCCCGTCTCCGCCGGAATCCGAGACCGGTCCCGGTCCGCACCGGCTTCGGAGGCTTCCGAGGCTTCCCTGCGGAGACAAGCTTCTCGCCATCGTCTCCGAGCGGACGGGGTATCCAGTGGAGATGATCGGCCTCAATCTCGACCTCGAGGCTGATTTGGGAATCGATTCCATCAAGCGGGTGGAAATCCTCGGATCGCTCCAGCAACAAACGCCGTCCTTCGAGGCCAACGACATGGAAGCGCTGTCGGGTCGAAAGACGCTTCGACAGGTCATCGAATACCTCGAATCGCGGCTCGGGGCCCCCGAAGGCAGTCCCGGGCCGGAGAGCGGCCGGGTTCCCGCGTCGATGACCGAGTCGCAGGCGGCACCGGTTCGCCGGCCCTTTCTCAGGAAGATCGTCTCGCTCGTTCATGGACGCGAGCTCGTCGCAGAATGCGACCTCGATCTCAGCGAGGACATCTTCCTCCGGGATCACGCGCTGGGACGCCACCTCTCGACTTTCGACCGCGATCTCCGGGGATTACCCGTCGTCCCTTTGACCATGGGAATGGAGATGCTTGCCGAGGCTGCCTCGGCGCTCGTGCCCGACAAGACGGTAATCGGCATGCGTGATGTGCGCGCGTTTCGTTGGATGATGCTCGACGGGGCAACGCTTCCGCTTTCGATCGCGGCGCGGATGCTGCCGGCAGAAGGCGCTCACGTGGTGAGCGTACGGGTTTCCGAGGCGTCCGCCGGAAACACGCAGAGTTTCATCGAGGGAAAGGTGATTCTTGGCGACCGATACCCGGACGCGCCGTTGGTATCGCACCTGGCCCTTTCGCACGAGACGCCATCCTCGTGGACTTCCGAGAGGCTCTACGAAGAGATCATGTTCCACGGACCGAGCTTCCGAGGAGTTCGGTCGATGGATCGCTCGGGCGGCGACGGCGCGACCGCTACATTGAGGACGATTCCACCCAGGTTCCCTCTTCGCCTCCTCCGCGAGCCCGGCTCTCGTTACCGACCCGGTGCTGCTCGACCAACCGGGACAGGTCGTGGGCTTCTGGATGGCGGAGCATCAGGATCGCGGCTACGTCGTGTTCCCGTTCCAGCTCGACGAGCTGGAGCTCTTCGGAGCGCTCGAAGGGCTCGACGGGAACGTCGAATGTCGGGCGCGCATCCGACTCATCGGAGACGAGCTCGTCGATTCGGATTTGGACGTCGTCGATGGCGAAGGGAGGGCTCACTGCCGCTTCCACGGGTGGAAGGATCGCCGATTCGACGTACCGGCCCGCTTCCTGCGCTTTCTCCAGAACCCGCTCGCGGAGATGCTCAGCGGAGCCTGCCCCGAAGGCCATCCCATGGCTTCGGGATCGAGTCCCTGCGCCGGCTACCGGCTTCACCTCGAGGGGTTCCCCGAGGATTTCTTCACCGCTCATGGCGGTGTCTGGCAAATGGCGCTGGCGCATCTCATCCTCGGCCGCGAGGAGCGGAGGAGCTGGCGTGAGCTGCCAGCCGACGGAGACCTCCGCCTCGATTGGCTCCTATCGCGACTGGTGGCAAAAGACGCCATTCGCGGCTATCTGCAGGAAACGCACGCGCTCGATCTCACTCCAGCGGACATCGAGATTCGGACGGACGACGACGGCCGTTTGCGCGCAGTCGGCGCCTTTCGCGCCCAGCTGCCGGAACCGCTCGTGGTCGAAATCTCGCATCCGGACAAAGCGGTCGTCGCCGCCCGGGTGGGAGAGGGAAGTCTTGGCGAGGAAGTGACGCTGGTTGTGAATCGAACGAACGGAAACCAAGCATCGAAACGGGAAGACGCTAGCCGCGCAGGACGAGGGACGATATCCCCGGCCGGCGGTGGTGACGAATGGTCCTTATCCATCCCAATCGAGCCCATCGGAGAGTAATCGAATGAAGACGCGCGAAGACGTGATGGAAGACGTGCTGATGTTGCTGCGAGGAGTCTCGGAGGACTGGGAGTTCAACGGCAAGATAACGCCCGAGACCCGGTTCTTTGCCGATATGGGACTCGCGTCCCTGGACGTCGTGGTGTTGGGAACGGCGGTCCAGGAGCACTACGGGCGGGTCTTCCCGTTCATGCAGCTCTTTGCCGAGATCGGGGAAAAACAGGTTCCCGACATACCGGTCGGTGAGTGGGTCGACTTCATCTACCGGCAACTCAAGGAGGCACCGGACGAGGTGACGAGCATGACGGAGGGGGCGAAATGACGGGGCGGACGTTTCTGATCGGTCTCGACGGCGCCACTTTCGACGTTCTCGATCCGCTCATGCAAGACGGCTCCATGCCTCGGCTTCGCGAGTTCGTGAATAGCGGAGTGCGGGCCCCGCTGCGCACGGTGGTGCCGGCTCTGACGCCGCCGGCATGGACGTCGTTGATGACCGGTCGCAGCCCGGGGCACCATGGCATCTTCGACTTCTTTTCGAAGGAATCACCCGAGAGTCATTATTTCCACATCTCGAACGCGCACGACGTGAAGGCGGAGACCATCTGGTCGATGGCGGACCGCGAAGGGCTTCGCTCCACCGTGCTCAATTTCCCTCTCACCTTCCCGGCACCGCCCTTCCAGGGCAACGTGGTGCCCGGTTGGATGCCCTGGCGTCAGCTCCGGCTCGGCTGCCGACCCGAGACTCTCTACGACCGAATCAAGAGACTTCCCGACTTCGAGGCCAAGGAGCTCTCGATGGACCTGAGCCCGGAAGCGAAAGCGGTCCAGGGTTGCCGTCCGGAGGAGCTCGAGGCCTGGGTATCGTTCTACATTCGCCGCGAAAAGCAGTGGCTGCGAATCGTCGAGATGCTCGAAGAGGAGAGTCCGTCGGATCTCACCGCGGTTCTCTTTGACGGCGTCGACAAGATTCAGCACCTTTGCTGGCGTTTCATAGACCCACGATATCGCGACCGCGACGAGTCCGACTGGACCAGGCGGATTCGAGAATTGTGCCTCGACTACTACCGTCAGCTCGACTCTGTCTTGTCTCGTCTCTTCGAGCTCGCCGGCGAGGACTCCACGGTGGTCATCGCCTCCGACCACGGATTCGGAGCGCAGAAGGGAACGTTCTTCATCAACGCCTGGCTCGAAAAGAAGGGCTATCTTTCCTGGGCGAAGGCGAACACCCCCCAGGCCGGCGGTTCCGGGGACCTGGGAATCGAGCAGCTCGCACGCCACGTCTATCTGCTGGACTGGACCAAGACACGGGCTTACGTACCGACGCCGAGCGGCAACGGCATCTACATCGTACGACCGAGCGCCCATGCGAACGGCAACGGCAACGGCAACGGCAATGGCAATGGCAATGGCAATGGCAATGGCCACGGTGCCGGAGTCAGCGAATCCGAATACCAGGAGTTCCGCTCTCGCCTCGTCGCCGAATTGGCTGAAGTAAAGGACGACCGCGGCGAGCCCGTCGTCACCCGCGCCTGGACCCGGGACGAGGTTTTCGCCGGCCCTTGCCAGGCCCTCGCTCCCGACATTACCCTGGGCTTGAACGATGGCGGGCTGGTGTCGATCCTCGCGTCCGACGAGATCTACCGCACGCGTAGCGAGCCCATCGGCGCCCACCGTCCTGAGGGAGTCTTCCTGGCACGAGGTCCTGGACTTCGTGCGGGGACGAGCTTGCGGGAGCTTTCGATTCTAGACGTGGCGCCGCTGATTCTCCATAGCCTCCATCTTCCGGTTCCCGGAGATCTCGAAGGAAGAGTTCCCGGCGAAGCCTTCGAGAGAGAGTGGTTCGAATCAGAGGCCCGTCGCTTCCAGCGAGGCCGTCGGCGTAGGAAGCTCGGCGCGAACGACGCCCCGAACGCCCGAATCGGTAGCTGCCCTCAGTAAGGACGACGAGAGGCGTCTCGCGGCTCATCTGCGGGCCCTCGGCTACATCGAGTAGACGCGGGCGTAGCGGGAATCTCTACCCGGCCGGGCTTGGTCTCGACTCGTCCCGGAAGGGCGTGCGCAGTTGCTTCGAACGGGTCAGGTCCGGGCTTCGAGTCCGAGCTCTTTCAACCGCGTCTGAATCGACGCGACCTCGGCCCGGTTGAGCCGATAGCCGAACATCACGAGAACCGCCATCATCAGGAGAAGCGCGGGCGCGGCGCCGTAGACGAGCGCGATTCGCCACACGGTTTCTGGTGATTGGTCGGTCGCGCCGGGGGTCAACCCGGCGAAGTAGTCCATCAAAGCTCCGCCGATGAGAACCGCGATACCCGCCGCGATCTTCTCTCCGAAGTTCAGAATCCCGAAGAACAAGCCCTCGCGGTGACTGCCGGTCCGCAGGCTGTCCTCATCGCCGACATCGGCGACCATCGACGCCGGGAGCACCCAGAGCGCGCTCGCACAAAACCCTGCCAGTACGTAGAGCACGAAGAGAGGCGCGGGCTCGCCCGTACCCAGAGGATGGCCTTCGCCGAACAAGAAGGGCGCCGACCCCATCAGCCCGGCGGTCGCCGTCGCCGAGACGAGGTAAAGGGGCAGCTTTTCTCTTCGCTTCGCCGCCCAAACCCAGAACCCCACGCCGAGGAGCGCGCTCAGGTAGAAAGCACCCTGCAGCCGGCTCAAGATGAGACTGTCCGAAATCTTCGCGTACCAGGTAAAGAAGTGAACGGAAACGGTCCCGTTCAATACCACCGCCACGAAAAAGAGCGAGAAAGAGAACCATAGCTTTCGAAAACAAGGATTCTCGAGGGCGGTACGCAAACCACCGACGAATTGGGAGAAGCTCGGTCGACGAGCGTTTCGACGAGCACCCTCGGGTAAGCGGCGGGACCGGGTTCCAACGAGGGTGACGACGGCCGCGACCGTCATGACGATGGCGAAGACCAGGCCCATGCGGGGATAGCCTTCGTAAGACAGCTTGGGATCCGCTCCGCCGCTCGTATTGGGAAAGAAGAGATAAAACGAAAGGCTGGCAGCGGAAAGCGAGCCCGCCAGCCCGAAGAACGACCGGACTCCCACGATCGAGGTTCGCTCGTGATAGTCGGCGCTCATCTCGGCGCCGAGACCCAGGTACGGTATGCGAAACAGAGCACTGGTGAAACGAAACAGGAGCATGGCCGTCAGCAGCCAGCCGAAGAGCCAGGCTCGAGGAAGCTCCGGCGGCGGTGCCCAGATGAGCCAGAACGACAGCCCCATGGTGGCGGCACCAGCGAGCATGAAGGGATGGCGCCTGCCATAGCGGCTCTCCGACACGTCCGAGCGATACCCGATGTACGGATCGAGGATCGCGTCCCAGATGAGGCCGATGGCGCTAGCGAGGCCCACCCAGATGGCGGGAAGCCCCAACACCGAGTTATAGAAGAACAAGACGAAGAGGCCGAACAGAGTCATCTTGGTGGAGATCGCGATCTCCCCCACACCGTAAAGAACCTTCGTCGGGAGGGGGACGCGCTCGGTCGTGGCGGTCGTCACGACCTCGTAGCGCGCCTTTGACTCGTCGTAAGCGAGCGAAGCGTCAGCGTCCAGCACTGAGACGATTCGCTTCGGCGCGAATGGCCGGGATCCCGAGTATCCTCTCAAGGAGCAGGTCGGAAATGAGCGTCCAGGGGTCGTCGGGCAACACCGCGCCCACGCTGGGGTTGGAGTCGTCGGCGTCGGTGAGCATGAACAGCAGCTGGGTCATACCGACGGGCTTGTAGCCCGGGCCCGGAACCCAGCCGTCGCCGTCCCTGTCTATGTAAGGATCGGTCAGCGCCACCTGCTCCAGGTCGTAGGGAGCGGTTTGCTGTCCGAGGGCGTCATCGATTCCGCTCAAGACCAGATTGGCGATGAGCGCTTGTCCGGTATAGCCGGGATGCACCCCGTCGAGGGAAAAGCCACCGCCCCGGGACCATTTCCGGTCGAACCGTCGCCCCCCGATGATGATTTCGGTCTTTCCGGAGAGAACGTCGTTCAGCGTCTGCCCGACGTCGACGACGTGGACGTCGGGGCCATAGGATGTCGGCATCATTCGAATGACGTCGTTGAATCCATCGATACGGTCGCGGATGACCCTTTGTTCGTCTTCCGACA
Source organism: uncultured Acidobacteriota bacterium (assembly GCA_963815675.1). Classification (GTDB taxonomy): domain Bacteria; phylum Acidobacteriota; class Vicinamibacteria; order Marinacidobacterales; family SMYC01; genus CAWFHP01. The sequence continues at coordinate 157,930 of CAWFHP010000015.1, forward strand.
GAACGAGGCCGTCACGCTGCTGGCCGCCGACTTCCAGCACCTGATTCACATAGTCGCTCGAATAGCCGCTGTCGAGCAGAGCGTACATCAAGCCAAACGTGAGGAGGGAGATCCGGTCGCCCCGAAAGGGATCGGTGATGGGCTGACCCGGGTCGGCGACTCGTTTGAAGCTAGGAGGAACGGTGTAAGCGGGATCGATCTTCCGGAAATAGAACTCGAGGTCGTCCGAGTCCATCAGGTAGCCCACGGCACTGTAGTAGGGAAGGGTCATGACGAAGACCCTTTGCCGGACGCCCGATGCCGACGTTTCTGCGAGAAGGCGACCGACGACGTGATCGTACTGCGCCGCGAAGTCGTCCAGGCTGGTCATGTTCCGATCGATGGCCGCCGCACTGTAGGGCTCGAACGACACCTGGCCGGTTCGCTCTCCGTAACGAAGGAGAATCCTCAATAGCGGCTTGAGCTCCGGCGCGACGACATCGAGGGGAATGGGCTGGAATTCCGGATTGGCGCCGCCGAAACCGAGCGCGGCCGTGCTCGAGTCGTTGTTGCCGATCCAGAGCAGCATGATGGCGTCGTCGAGCGAGAGCGCACGACCCACGTTGTTGACGAGCCAGATCGCGCCGTCCAACTGGGAAATCGGCCCCCGGTTGAGGAGATTCAGCGGATAGAGGACCTTGTCGTACTTGTCGTCGAAACTTCGTGGAAGCACGTGGTCCGAGAGCAGGCTCGTGGAGACGAACGATTCGTCGACCCCGGCGCGCTTGTAATACTCGAGCCCCTCCAGCGAGAAGCTATCGGATCCATCGACGGAGAGATTCGTCGGGATCAGAAAAGGTTGCAGTCGCTGCTGATCCTCGTCGAAGAGGGGCTGGTGAAAGATCAAACGATCGTGCGTCGCCAACGCCTCGGCGACGAGCTCCACGAAAGCATGATTGGTATCGATGTAGTTGTTGACCGCATCCATCGTGCCCTGTCCCAGGCTGTCTCCCAGGGCTACGAGCAGGTGCGGCTTGTCGCCCCGTCGCGGCTGACCGCCGTAGCCGAGGCTCGCGATCAACAGGAAAAAAAAGACCCCAAGAAGACGGCGGTCCCGATCGTGCTTTCGGCCCATGTTGGAGGGCATCGTGCGCTGTTCTCGATTCTCCCGGGCAAGGTGTCTACATCAAGGGGGTAACCGGGATCAGACCCCAATCTGCCAGCTGGACGTTTCTCTTGAGGCGATAGATCATCAAAGACAAATCGTCCGCTTGAGCCGCGGTGATGGAAAGACCTTTCTGGGCCTCGACGATCGACTCGGCGATGTCGAGAAGATGCTTCGCGGCGGGCACGTTCCCTCCTCCCAACGTGAAGGAGGCTCGCCTCACCATGGTCAGCGCCCGCAGGGCGTCGACGCCCAGCTCATCACGCTCGAGCATGGTCAACATCTCGTCATCCACCGCCGGGAACGTGATCGGTGCGGCCGTCGACGCGCCCCCGACGACGTTGGACGGTCCCGAGAGCGATCCGTCCAGGCGCTGGGCTCGAACGAAATACATCGATTGGACCGGAGTCGGTTGCGTTTCCACGTAGAAGGGATCCGTCGTTGCCGCTGTCCAGACAAAGGGTCCGGGGACGCCGACGTCGGTCCCCAGAAATTGCAGCAGCTCGCATGCCTGGGGCGAAATGTCGCAGATCGCGGCACTCGCGTCGATGTTGGCCAGAATCGAGGCGCCGCTACCCGGAGACGCCGTCGGCAGCAAACCGCCGAGAATCGGCGTGACCGTCGAGCGGTACACGTGGTAGACGACGGCGTCCGCCACCGGCTCCCAGGACAAAACGACGTCACCGGACGTCAAGTCCGCGCTGGCCGCTTCGACGCGGTAGGGGGCGGCGACATCGCCTGGATTCAAAGTCGGTGCGGGCCCCGGTGCCGTCTCCTGGGACCAGATCTGAGCGCCATCGGTCCCGGTGGCCGTACCGACGAACAGGCCAACGGGCGTGGACTCCATGCTCGCCACACCGTATTGGAGATTGCTTCCCAGTCCTATTCCTCGAGACCGGATACCAGTAGACGCCTTCTTCGCTCCGAAGCAGGTCGAATCCGAACTCGTGGCTCAGGAGCGGCGCCAGCGGGGGAATGAAGCGCGCGAGGACACTCGCGTCAATCGAGCCCACGTACAGGTTATTGTCGTGGGAGGCCATCGTCGAGAACTGTACGTTGAAAGCATTGCCGAACCCCGAGGGGATTCCGCTGAGGGGCGACGGGACCCCGTTACCCGCATCCCGCTTCTCGCCTACGACGAGCTCCCACGAATCGTCGGGATCGATGCGAAGGATCTCCGTCGGCCAGGAAGTGCCCGCGTAGAGGCGGCCCTGGTTCTCCGCGAAGCTCACCACCCGCTGGGAAAGAAGGGACTGCGGCTGGACGACGATAGGGAAGAAGTCGAACGGAGGATTTCCCGCGAGATCCGCCTTGAAGATCGCGTAGCCGCCGCCCGTTCCCGGGGCGCCCACACCCACGTAGAGGGCATCGTTGAACGAGGCCATGGCGCTCACGGGAAGCTCTTCGGGTACCGGTCCCGCGAGGGTCCAGGCATCGTTTCCGCTCCCGGGCTGACTGGAGACGATCGTCGCGCCGCCCCCGGACGTCGTGCGCAGGAGCCCGACGAGATGACCTCCCACCGACGCGAGCTCACCGAAGCTGAAGGGGATGGACGCGCTCCCCGGAAGGGGGCCTCCGACGCTCCCCAGAAACGTTCCAGGGCCTTGTGGTACGGGTGTGAACGTCGAGCCATCGACGGTTCGCAGCAGGCGGGGAGGAAATGCGGCTCCAAGAGCCTGAAACTCGGGGGGCAACATGCCGGTGGGGCTCATTGCCCCCACATAAAGGGCTTCGGTCCCGTCCTTCTCCGTATAAGTCGCCATGGAGGGATAGGCGATGTCCCTCGCGGTGAACTTCGTGGGAACGTGGGTGATCGGGTCGAACGCGACGGGAACGTCCGTCGGAGACAAGTACACCCGATCCCAGCTCCCATCAGCAGGGGTGAAACGCCAAATCTCCGCCGCCAGTTGCAGGTCTCTTGGATCGGGGGCGCAATCGCTGTTCCGGGGTGGATAGAGGGGCACACCGAGACGAACCGACAACGTCGCGGCGAAAACACAGTGCTCCCAGCGTAGGGTTCCGACGAACAGACTGCCCTTGAACCATTTCATCGACGCGGCCCACGTGTTTCCCGGGTCGCCGAATCCGTCGAGGTCGATGGGCGCGAGGTTGTCGAGGTTGACGGGCTGGTACACGGGCTCCTGAGCCCTGGTGGTGCCCGAGGAGACCGTGAATCCAATTAGTGCAAGAATGAGAACGACTGGGTACGAGACGATACGCTGCATAGGCTGCCCCCCGCGGGCATCGAGCTCACTGAAGTTGGGGTCGTTGCCAAACGGGGTTTTCGGGTGCGGTTCGACGAGCGGCGGCTGGCGCATGAACCAGCCCATGATGGCGAACAGTACGTCTCAGTACCGGTTGCCCTCGGGAACAGCCCCACATTCAACCCCAAAAAAGCTCCCGGCTCCCGGGTCTCACGACACGGAGCGGGAAATGAAATCCTCGTTCGAACGCCTCGGTAGCTCGTGCGCGCGGCCTGGATGAGCTAGAGCGAACAAATGACCGAATTAGCCACGGTACGCACTCTACCTGAGGAACTCTGCTGGTTGGGAGCTGTACTGTAGTGCAAAAAGGCATCGGGTGTCAAGCCGGCGTCCGGCCGTAAGTCCCCCGAGGGCGAAGGGTTGTCCGCATCCGGGCGGCGGTGCGAGGGGCCTAATTGATCGTGAATCCAGCGGCCAGTGAGCCGGTTCCGCCGTCGGGGTTGATGACGGTGACGGTCCGGGAGCCGGAGGTCGCGAGAGCGTCGATGGTGATGTCTACGAAGAGAAGAGTGGGGTCCACGAACAGCACCGAGGTGACGGTGATATCAGCGCCGAAGCTCACCGAAGCTCCGCTCTGAAAGTTCGCTCCGCTCACTTCGACGGAGAGGATGGTCTGACCGGGGTTCCCGTTGGTGGGGGTCACCGCGGAAACGATGGGTGGCGCGATGACGGTGAAGCCACCGGTCAGAGTCCCGCTGGAGGCGTCGGGATTCACGACGCTCACGTTCCGCGTGCCCGCGGTCGCGGATCCACTCACGGTGATGTTCGCCTGGACCTGGCTGGCGGAGACGAACGTCGTGCTGTTGACCGCGATGCCCGCACCGAAGCTCGCGACCGCCCCCGATTGGAAACCGGCGCCGGTAATGGTCACCGTCAGCGTGTCGCCTCGATTCGCGTCGGTGGGCGAGACCGAAGCGACGGCGACCGAGCGCTACCACCGCCGCCGGTCGCCGAGGCCGAAACGAGGAAACTGCTGAAAGTTCCGCTGCCTCCGTCCGGATTGGTGACGGTGACGGTTCTCGCTCCTTCACTCGCCGCGGGACTGATGGTAATGGCCGCCCGGAGTGTCTCCGCGTTCACGAAGCCAACGTCGTTGATGGCGATCCCGTCTCCGAAGCTCACCGTCGCGCCCGGCTGGAACTTCTGTCCGTTGATCTTGATCGTGAGCGAGCTCCCGGGAGCGCCCACGGACGGCGCGATCGAATCGATGAGGGGGACGCGGAACGTTCCCCGGGTGACGCTCACGGAGCCCGTCGAGGAGCCAGACGTGACCGTCACCGTCGCGTCCCCCTGATCGTCCAGAAGCGTCAATCGGTCGAAGGCCTGTCCGTTCGCGTTCGTTGTCAAGACCGAGCCTTGCGACGCGAGCGCCCCCGCGCTGGTGCTGAAGATGACGGGTACGTCGGCGAGGAAGTTGCCGCGGTTGTCGGTCACGGTGGCGACGATTTCCGAAGTGAAGTCGCTCGGGCCGAGGGTCGCGGGGTTCGCGGTCACGGTGATGACGAGGTCACCGGAAGTGCCGGCGCCGACCTCGACGGTCGTGGTGACGGCGGTGATGCCGCCGCCCGACGCCGCCGTTACCGTGGCCGTACCGGAGCGTCCGTCGCTCTGGAGGGTGGCTTTCGCGATGCCGTTCTCCATCGACACACGGTCCTCGATGACTCCTACCGTCGTGGAAAAGAAGATCTGGGTTCCGTTGGGCAGGGTCCCTCCGCCGTCAGCCGCCGATCGGAAGCCGATGACCGTGATCGTGGAAGTGCCGCCCGTCCGAGGGATGGTCGTGGGGTTGGCGCTTATGGAGATCGTCGCACCATCCGGAGCTACCAGCGGAACCTGACCGCCGCAGCTCGCGAGGAGGAGGAAGGCGACGGCGCTCCACCAGACGAGACCTGTCCGTCTCGAGACCGATGCACAATCGTTCGTTCTTGCTGCACGACGCCGGGGCAAGACCACGAAGAAGCTCCGTCGAGCCGGTGACGGCTCGGCGCACCACGAGGCCGGATCCGCAAGTCGAGCCGAATGACCGGGTTTCCTAAAGTTAGGGTTTAGTGTACCTCAGGTCGACGTTTTCCTGCGAGCCCCGCGAGCTCGCGGCGAAGCCCCGGGACATCGCGACGACGTTCGGCCTCAACGCGCCCGGATTGGCCAGAAACGCGCGATGCCGAGCGCAGTGATCCGGCAACGCGCGTCGCCGTTTCCTACGTCCACGACCATCGCACCCGGGAGTTGTCCGACGCAGCCCTCCTGCAGGTCGGTCGTCCAGAAGGCTTGATTCCTGACGCCGAAAAAAGCGTCGCCCTCTTTCCACTGACCGTCCCCGGCGGCGTTGCTCAGGCGCGGCTCGTTGAATCGAGGATCCAGGAGGGACGAGAGCTCCTCCAGTGTGGGAAGACGCCAGTCTCCCGGCGACGAGCCGTCGCTCAGGCCACACTGGCCGTTCGCGAGAGCGGCGGCGTCGGCGGTGGCCCCCTGAAAGCGGCGGAACGGGAAACATCCGGCATCACGGAGCCATACGAGACCGGTGACGTTGTCTCGCACCCTGCCGTCGCCGAGCTCGCAGAAGCGAAGGGCGCGGCAATCGCTGGCGGTTGGCTCGGGCGATGCAGGGACGTGATGATCGGGAGATGCCGATGGGGTGATGGTGATGGTTCGATTGCGGGCGCAGTTGCCGGTCTGTCCCAAGATGATGAGCTCGGCGCGGACGGTGCGGTCCTGAGCCGTCGGGGGGGGAGCGTACAGGTGCTCCGCGAGCACCTCGAGGTCGAAGAGCTGGTCGTTCTCCCGTCGCACTTCGCCCTGGCCGAGATGAATATTCTGGAAGGAGGTCGGATCGTTGTCGTAGTCCCACCAGAGGCGAAGAACTTTGTCACCCGCGGGCACGCCCTCGTAAGACGCGTATAGACCCGCCCGGGTTCCCGCGACGTAACCCGGGTCGCTGAACCGGACGTGCACGTCCATGACGTCCGTGCAGTTGAATTCCTCGCCAATCTGGTCGACCCCGTTCCCGCGGGGGGCAAGCCGGGTTTGAGCCTGTGGGGAAGCCTCTGGGGACACGGCATCGACCTTCGGGGAAGAAGAAGAAGGGGATGTCGGTCCGCCGCACGCCCCGCCCATCACGAGCAGCAGCAAGAATCCCGAATAAGAAAGCGGTCTCACCATAAATCCCCCCAATGTCCGCGCAGAGTTCCGCCGGCCGGATGACGTCGCTCAAAGATATCGGGGGGGTTATCTTTTGCTTGCGTCCGAGAGTATTGAAGATTCCGGGGGTGATTGTCAAAAGTGACGGAGGACCCTCCGGAGCCAGAAAACCGGACGCCTTTCTGGGGAGTCTGGTACAATCGCACTTCGTACTTCACAAACCGCCTCAGCAAAGGGGAAGCCACCTATGCGTCGGATGTTGGTACTGTTCGCGCCCGCCTTGCTTGCGATGGCTCTGGCCATGGCCGTGGCCCCGGGCCCGCAAGTGGAAGAGTCGGAAGGCCCGATTCGAGACCAATACATCGTCGTGCTCGAGCCTGAGGCGGCGTCGGCCGGAGCGGGCCTTTCAGCTCGTCCCGACGTTTCCGCGCTCGCCGAGAACCTCGCCTCACGATACGGCGGCCGCGTCGATGGCATCTATCGGCACGCGATTCGTGGGTTCCTGGTCCGAGCGTCGCGGCGGCAGGCCCTCGCGATGGCGAGGGATCCCGGGGTGGCGTTCGTGGAGCAGGATGGTCTCGTGCATCTCGAAGGCGACGCCGTCACCGTCAACGACGTCGGCTCCTGGGGGCTCGATCGCATCGATCAAAGGGACCTTCCTCTGGACGGAGCCTACGTTTCGACGGCGACCGGTGGAGGAGTCCACGTCTACGTGATCGACACCGGGATCCGGAGCACCCACGTCGAGTTCGGCGGTCGGGTTCTACCGGGAGCAACGGAGGTCAACGATGGCCGGGGGACGGAGGACTGCAACGGCCATGGGACACACGTGGCTGGAACCATCGCCGGCGAGACCTATGGCGTGGCGAAAGAAGCGCTGCTCGTTCCCGTGAGGGTCTTGAATTGCCGCGGGTATGGCAGCAAATCCAGCGTGGTCGGCGGGATCGACTGGGTGACGGAGAACCACGTAATGCCGTCGGTCGCGAATATGAGTCTCGGCGCGATTCGATCGCGCGCGATCAATGTCGCGGTCCGCGGATCGATCCAGGCGGGCGTCACCTACGCCGTCGCCGCGGGAAACAACGACAAGAGCGCCTGCTGGTACTCGCCCGCGGACGTGAAGGAAGCCATTACCGTGGGCGCTACCGAGATCAACGACGAAAGAGCGTCTTTCTCCAACAAAGGACGGTGCGTCGACCTGTTCGCCCCGGGAGCGGTCATTACCTCCGCCTGGAACACCAGCGACACCGCCATATGGACTCTCAGTGGAACTTCGATGGCTTCTCCTCACGTGGCGGGGGCCGCCGCTCTCTATCTCCAGGAGAATCCGCTCGCGACCCCGTCCGAGGTCGAGAGCGCTATCGTGGGCAACGCGACCGCGGGGCACGTCGGGCATGCCGGGAACCGCTCGCCCAACCTGCTTCTGTACTCTCTTTTCCCGTAGCTTCCGGCCGCGAGAGGGCGAGTGGCGGCAACACCGGGCACCGCGCACTCGCCCTCCCCCAAGGAGATGTTCTCGGCTCTAGCGTCTAGACGCGGCCGGTGCTTTCGGCGCCGGAAGATTCGCGGGATCGAACAGGGTGAACGTCCACGCTTGAAGGACCATCGCGTTCGCCGTGGTGATGCTTTCGTTCAGGTGGTTCTGGATGCCCTTCAAGTACGATCCGATCAAGAATCCCTCGAACCGCTCGTTTCCCTTCTGCGCGAAGTGGTCCGCGATGCGAAGCTTGAGCACCGAACCGTCCCCCATCGCCTTTTCGGTGAAGGAGTTGCTCGTCAGCAGTTCGGGAACGTCGAAGTTGAAAAGGACGGACTTCGGGCTTCCCACGGGAATGAGACTGGGGGGCACGCCCTGAAGACTCACGTTCTCGTTGGCGTCGCCGAACTTCATGTCGCCCTTGATGACCTTGAGGAGACTCTGGACGGCGGGCAGCTGACAGCCTCCCAGAAACGTCGTCAGCTCGGTGGACGAGACGATGTTGTTGCCGTCGAGGTCGAACATCATCGCCGCATCGGACGTATGGGCCGTCAAAGCCCCCGTCGACGTGGGCGCGGGCTTGCATGTGGAGATGGGCCGACCGCCGAACGCTAGAGCCGCCGCTGGAACAGAAGCAGGACTCCGGCGAAGCAGACGATCGAAATTGCGGCGAGCACGGAAATGTCATCGAGGATGGCGACGAAGCCAACCCGCCTGAGCAAAACGGCGCGAAAACCGTGGACAGCATAGGTGAAAGGGTCGACCTTGGCGATGAGCTGGAGCCATCGGGGGAAGCTCGAGGTCGGATAAACCGCCCCCGAGGGGAAGAAGAGGAGGGTGTTCAGAAAACCGATCACGACACGCGGCACGATGGGATCGTCGACCCGGACCATGAGCAGGGAGATGAGACTGACGAACGAGGACGAGACGAGCATGGTGAAGGCCAGGAGCAGCGCCAAGGTCGAAAGGGACAGAACGTGATTCATCCCGGCGAGGAGCACCCCGACGATGGTCACGATCGAGCCGGCGAACGTACCCTTGAGGATTCCGGAGGCCTGCATGCCGAAGAGGAGCTGGAACTTCGTGATGGGAGTCACCAGGTAGGCCTCGTGGATGCCCCGCACCTTGTCGTCGATGTAGAGGACCCCTCCTCCGATGAGAACGCAGAAGAACGTCGCGAGGGTAATGACGCCGGGGAGGAGGTACTGGATGTACTCGACGAAGGGAAAGATTTCGACGACGTCGAGGCTCGCCCCGCTGACATACCTCGCCTCGATGACGGGAGAGTTCGTTGCGTCCAGGACCTCGCTCATTTTCTGCGTCAGGGTGGTGACGACGAACGGGTCGGCATTGTCTAGAACCAGTCCGACCTTGGGACGGTTGCGCTGCGTCACTCGCCGAGAATAGTCCTCGGGGATCACGATCGTCGCTCCCACCGTTCCTTCCCGGGTGAGTTGAATGGCTCGATCCAGACTCTCTTCCCGGCGGATCTCGAAGGTTCTCGCGTTGGCCTGGATCGCCTCGAACTTTTCCCGCAGCCGCACCGCCTCGGGACCGCCGTCGAGATCGACGAGAGCGACGGGGACGTCGCGGATCTTTCCTCCGAACGCGTAGCCGATGATGACGAGCTGCAGGAGAGGAAGAAGGAGCGAGGACGCCAGGACCGCGGGACTGCGGAAATACTTCTTCAGATCGCGCTCGATGATCGCCCAGGCGGCCAGCACGGGTTACACGACGCTCACTGGTTGAGCACCCGCTGGTCGATCTGGAAGCTTCCCGCCGAGTCTCTCGTGTCGTGGCCGGTGAAGTGAATGAACACGTCTTCCAGAGTGTTCTCTCGCAGCGACAGCGCCGAGATCGCGACACCCTGGGCGCGGGCGAGCTCCACCAGAGACGAGAGTGTCCGGGAGCGCTCCCGGCTGTGGATGCGATAGCCGTGGACTTCGGTGCGCACCTCCTCGACCCCGTGGAGTCGGCGCAGCGAATCCTCGAAGTTCGTCGGCGTCGAATCGAAGCGGACCTCGATCACCTCGGCAGTGGGAAGCTGGGATTTCAGCTCCGAGGGCGTGCCCTCGGCGACGACCGTCCCGTGGTCGAAAATGGCGATTCGATCGCAGAGCTGGTCTGCCTCTTCCATGTAGTGCGTCGTCAGGAAAACGGTGACGTGGTTCTCCGCCTTCACACGCTCCATCATCTCCCACATGGAAATCCGTGATGCCGGGTCGAGCCCCGTAGTCGGCTCGTCGAGAAAGATGATCCGGGGCCGGTGAACGAGCGAGCGCGCGATCTCGAGCCGTCGCCGCATTCCGATCGAGAACGTGCCCACCATCTTGTTTCGCCATTCGGCGAGGCCAATCCATTCGAGGAGCTGCGGTATGAGGTCCCGTCGCTGCGAGCGGGGGACGCCGTGGAGCTTGGCGTAGAACTCGAGATTCTCGGTGGCGGTCAGCTTGAGGTCGGAGGTAATCGGCTGGGGGACGACGCCTATCGCTCTACGGACGGCATCGGGGTCCTTCCGAACATCGTGACCGGCGACGATGGCGCTTCCGCCGCTGGGCTCGAGCAGGGTCGTGAGCATTCGGATGAAAGTGGATTTCCCCGCGCCGTTCGGACCGAGGAGCGCGAAGTTCTCACCTTCCTCGATTCGCAGGCTGACATCCTTCACCGCGGTGAAAGCGCCGAACTGCTTCCGTAGCCCCTCGGTAACAATCGCCGACATGGAGACTCGAGGCTCAAAATCGGAGGGTAATGACACGGCCCCGGTACTCGAGCTGGACGGAGCCCTCTTGAATTCGCAAAACGCGAGCCTCGTCGATGGCCTGCCCTTCGAAGACTCGGGTGCCGTTGATAATCGCCGCCGGCTTTCCCTCGACGACCGAGGTCCCTTCGAGGCGGAACGCGGGGGGCGGAGCGGTGGGCGGGGCGGCGACGTGACAGTCTTTCGAATCGGCGCAAGGGCTCGCGGCGGGCCCGTCGGCAGGAGCGGGCGATTTCGCGCGAGGAGATGCGCTGGCTGGCGCTGGCGCTGGCGCCGGCTCCGGCGGATTCACGTTCTCTTCCCCCAGCTCCTCGGCCAGCCTCGCTTCGAGGAGAGCCATGTCCCGATCGGTCGCGTCATCCGACTCGACCTTGTCGACCAGGTCCTCGATCGACGGAGGGAGAGGTCCACGGGGTGGAAGCTTCGTCGTCGCTGGTGACGAGCGCGCGTTTTCGAGCTCCGCCGCGGCGGGCCCCTTGCTCTCGGGAAGTTGCGGCGTTTCTTTCACGACGGGCGCAACCAGTGCCGGCGGTCCCGAATGTCGTGCGTCGGGTTGGGGAGCCGTGCCCGGTTGCGCGTCGAGCGGAGTCGAAGGCCGGGTCTCGGGACGGGATGCGCGTGCCTCGCCCGCAGTTTTGGGTGCGGCGACGCCTCGGGGTGCATGCTCCGCAGCATTTGGAACGGTGGCACCCGGGACAACTGTTTTGACTGGTGCGACCGGTCGTGGGGGCGCGGCGGCTGCGACGCTCGGCTGCGGGGTGGTGCTTTCGCGCACGCCGGGCTTGACGGGAGCGGCAGAGGCCTCGGGAACGAGACCACCGTGGTTATCGGGTGCTTCGGTTTCGAGAGACGTCGTCCTCGACGCTTCGGCCGCCGCGGCGTTTCCACCCTCACGCGGTACGAGCACAAAAACCGTCATTCCGGGATGGATGCGTCCATCGGGATTGGGCACGGCGACCTTGAGAGCGAACGTGCGGATGTCTCGCTTCACTCGATCGACGTCGCGCTGAGTGGCGAACTCGGCTTCGGGAGAGATGAAGGTCACCTTGCCGGGAAGCTCCTCGTCCGACGCCAGCCGCACTTTCAACTCCTGGCCAAGCAGGATGCTGCTGACATAGGTCTCTTCGACCTGCGCCCTCACCCACGTGTCGTTCAAATCGACGACGGTGACGACGGGTGTGCCCGCGGCTACGAACTCGCCCTCGCGCGCCGCGCGAACCGAGACGATTCCCGTGAGGGGCGATTTGAGCTCGGTGTGGCCCAGCCGCACTTCGATCTGGTCGAGCTCGGCTTGGGCTTGGGCCCTCTGCGCCTTCGTCTGCTGCACTTCCTGTTCCGCGACCCGGATCTGACGCTCGCTCGCCCGGTACACCTCGACCTCGGCCGCGGCGGCTTCGATTCGATCCTCGGTCGCTTTCAGGCGCGACTCCGCCACCTGCACAGCGGTCTCCTGGCGATCCTGGCGTTGACGAGCGACCAGCCCTTGGTCGACCAGCTCGTTGGTGCGCTCGAGCTCGCTCTTCGTCTGCTCCAGCTCCGCGACGATCTCCAGGCGCTGACTCTCGAGAGCCTTCACCTGGGCTTTGGCTCCGTCGATCTGACTCGCGACCCGCGCGCGCTCGAGCCGGACCTGCTCTTCACCTTGCTCGACCTTGGCCTTGTACTGATCGATCGTCGCTTTCTTGCTCGCGCGCTGGGTATCGAGCTCATCGGCGACGAGCACGGCTACCACCTGGCCCTTTCGGACGGCGTCGCCTTCGTTGACGAGAAGCTGCTCGATGCGCCCTGGTATCTCGGAAGACACGATGGCCTCGTTCGCAGAAACGACCCCGGTCAGTCGGATCTCGTCCGCAGGCTCCGACCGAAAGAAACGAGTCAGGCCGAAGATCAGCGAAACGACGACGAGTCCAGCGAAAAAGAGGCGTTTCATATCCAGCGAAGAGCAGACCTTTCCTAAGATAGCCGTTGGGGAAGGCGGGAGCAAACGATGACACGTCCCGGGAGCACTGTCAAGGCAGACGCGAGTTGGCCCCGCGAGCACACTAGCTCGAGACTCCTGGACCCCATAAGCCGGTTCTGAAGGTGTCGGAGAACTTGACGCTCGTTGGAAGCGTCGCCAAGCCCTTTGATTCCGGGACATCCCGCTTTGCCGCGGCGACTTCGGCGTCAGAATGTCTTACGGCCCTCGGCGATGGACGCAGGGCTCGATGCGGTCCTTCGTGACTAGTAACTGTAACTACTTACACTCTTTGTGGCGCGCGGTGGATTCCCAGCATGGTTCTTGCTTACAAGTATCGGTTGCAACTTGGTACCACCAACGGGAGGTGTGCGGGTTCATGACTCAGAAGACCGTCAGCTCATCGATGTGGATGCGGCGACCCGTTCTTTTTGCGGGAGCTCTCCTCACAATCGGATTGGCAGCGCCGCTTTCGGCGTCGGTGATCACGTACGAAGAGACCATCCAGGACACGAAGGACCCCCTGGTCTTCTTCGACACGCGACGCGACCTCGAGAGGTCGCAGACTCTCGGAGACGGGTCGGCACCGCTCATAGAGCTCAATGACGCCGTAATCGAATCGCAGAACTCCGTAAGCGACAGCTTCGGAAGGTGGGTGAGCGATCCGGTCACCTATACCCATCTCTTCCTGCCGGTAGGGCCGGTCTTCAAGTTCGATTCCGCGTCTCTCCAGATCACGGCCGCCAGTGTGAGCGGGACGCCGAGCAATGACAGTCTGCCGGACTCGATCGAGCTTCTCTTCGGTCTTGGGACACCCGATGATCCCGTTTATGCCGACGGTGAGTTCCTGGGTTACCTCAATCCAGCGAATCCGTTCAAAGAGGTCATGTGGGAGTTCAGCACCGGGGATTCCGCATTGATAGGACTTCTACTCGCCGACGACCGGTTGAATGTCACCGTCACTCCCATGGGGCCCGGCTTCATCGGGGAAAAGCCCGCGGATCCGTCCGAGCCGAGCGGGGACAAGATAGCCGTCCGTTCCTCGACGCTGAGCGTGACCTACCGGGTGCCCGAGCCGACGTCTCTCACGCTGCTGCTCGCTGCCGGGCTCGCCGCGGCTTTCGCGAGGAAGCGATCCGGGTCTCGACGGGCCTAGACGCGGTTGCGATAGAGCTTACGATCGACGGCGGCTGCCATCTTCCCGACGTCGAGCTCCATCTCGAGAAAGTCCCGGATGCGACGCGCCTGTAGCGCGGCGTTCTCGATGACGTCCTTGTAAGCGACGTCGATGAGCTCGATGTTGGGAGCGGACGACATGAGCTCTCCGACGCCAGTGAGGTGACTCTCCCAGAGCTCGAACAATCGTTCCTCGTCGTCCTGCGTTGGCTCGTCTCTGCGCTCCAGCATCTTTCGTTGGGACGCAATCACTTCCGACAATTCCCGCCGCATGAAGATGATCTTGTACCGATTCGAGTCGGGTAGATAGCTCAGCAGAAACGAAATGATCTTGATCGCCTTGCCGCGGGCCTCGACGAGCCAGGAGCGGTCTTCTCCGTCCTTATAGAGGGCCTTGACCCGTTCGTCCTCGAAGTAGCCCCTCGGGTTGTCTTCCCCGGGCTCGCGCACGCCGTCCGACACGACGGGCACGCCGGCAGCCGCCAGCATCTGCATCGTCATCGAGGTCCCCGACCGGGGGAGGCCCGATACGACGATGACGGGCCGCCCTCTGTCGGTCTCGCTCATCGGTCGATCCCGCGACGAGGCGCGGCACGCTCGCCGATGGTCAGGGCTGTGCCCCGGCGAGGGCCTTGTCGATCGCTGCTTTGAACGACACGAAAGGCTGAGCGCCGCGGATGAGAGTGATGCCCTTCACCTTGCTGGGGTCGGCGGCATCGGTCCGGCCGAGCACGAAGCTGGGCGTTCCCGTCGCACCCGATTTGGCGGCCTGCAACATGTCGATGCGCACCGCGTCGGCGTATTTTTGGGAGCTCATACAGGACTCGAACGCCTCGACATCGAGACCCAGAGCTTCGGCGTGACCCTTCAAGGGCTCGAGGGCCGCCTGGTTCGCGAACAGACGATCGTGCATCTCCCAGAACTTCCCCTGGTCCTCGGCGCAGTGGGTGGCGAGAGCGGCCCGAAAGGCATTCTTGTGGATGCTTAGGGGCAGGTCCAGCATGACCACGCGCAGCTTACCCGAGTCGACATATTCCTTTTCGATTTCCGGATACGTCCCACGGACGTAATTGGCGCAGTACGGTCACTGGTAGTCGGTGAATTCCACCAAAGTGAGAGGCGCGGTAGCTTTCCCGCGCGATGGCTTTCCCGCGACGTTCAAGACGACGTCGCTGACGTCGGGCGCCGCCGCCGCTCGCGCGGGGGCGGCTGGACGTTGCCCTAGAAGCTGCTTGATGTCCGCGAGCTCTTTGCGGATCTCTTCCTGCCCTTTCTTGAGAGCCTCCACTTCCTGGATCAAACGGAGCTGAATCTGGAGAGCTTGCTGCCCTTTCTTCAGCTCTTCGACCTCCTTGCGCAGTTCCGCGTCCTCCTGCTGCGCGAGGACGGGGCTTCCGAGAAGAAGGCTCAGAACGAGGAGACCCGAGCCTCTCCGCCAATGGTCTGGATGCATGCTGACGTTCCTCCGAGGTTTTCGATTGAGGGGCTCTTCACGATACTTGACCCTCATCGCAGGGTCAAGCTGTTGGGACTTATCAGTGCGTCAAACTAAGCATACGCACAAAAAGAAATTGTGAAAACTTCGTCGTTCCTCATTTCCTTGGGCGAAAACAACAACATTGCCAAAAAAATTGGGATCCAAATCCGAGCCGTGGTGGTAGGATCCCGCGTCCCCCCCAAACGGTGCCGGTTGGGCGTTTTGTGCACAGGGGAGGTGTGCATCGTATGGGGCACGGTGGGCGGTGGCTGAGAATTCCCGCTCCAGCTCGGATGAAATCATTCGGCGATCGGATCGAGCCCGACGATGCCACGACTGTCGACAACGAGAGAGATTTTGCGTCAACCAGCATGTTTTGTCTGCATTGGTTTGCTGCCCTAGGAGGGAATCATGGTATCACCCGGTAGAAATAGCGGAAGAACGGACTGGAAGTCGTTCTCGATCCGTGCGAACGAAAATCTGGATCGCGGGAGGGCTGCTCGCCCTCGGTTTGAGCTTCGGTCTCACCTCTCCAGTTCTTGCCGTCGACGACCCCGACATCGACGGAGACGGATACCCGGCTTCGGTCGATTGCAACGACAACGACCCCAGCGTCCACCCGGATGCGTCGGAGATTTGCAACGGTGTGGACGACAATTGCAGCGGGGTCATCGATGACGTCGTTTATCCCGACGACCCCAACGACGGCATCGACAACAACATGGACGGCCAGATCGACGAGGGGTATGGGTTCTGCCTGTTCGCCACGACCGGGCCCGCCAACGAATGCAAGACCGCGGGAAGGTTGACTTGCGTCGCGGGCGCCGTGACCTGTACCAACAAGCCGGGCAACCCCGTCATCCAATGGTCGGAGGAATCGCTCAGCGCGTCCGGGTCCTGCACCGACGGAAGCGACAACGACTGTGACACTCTGGTGGATATCAAGGATCCGGACTGCCAGCAGCCCGAGATCTGCGACAGCCAGGACAACGACGGAGACGGGTTCGTGGATGAACGATTTTCCCGTCGGTCAGGCTTGCAACAGCGGCGGAGTCGGCGCCTGCGTGAAACAGGGCGTCTACACATGCGCGCCCAATCACATGGGGGTCGTCTGCAGTGCGGTCGCTGGTAGTCCCGAGAAGGAGGGAGTCCATTTCGGGAACACCTGCGGCGACGGCGTGGACAACAACTGTGACGGTCTCACCGACCTGGACGATCCGGCTTGCGCCGGCTTCGGCGCCGTCGAGCTCTGCAACGGAGTCGACGACGACTCGGACGGACAGGTCGACGAGGGTTTCGCCCTGGGCCTCCCCTGCAGCGACGGTCTCGGCGTCTGCACGGCGTTCGGGACCACGATGTGCAGTGACGACGGCATGGGCACCCAGTGCAGCGCCCAGGCGAGCGCAGCCGGCTTCGAGGGTGACGACGCTTCGTGCACCGATTTCCTCGATAACGATTGCGACGGGCTCGTGGATGCCAAGGATCCGGACTGCGCCCCGTCCTACGCCGACCTCGGCGTGACCTGCTCGCTCCCGTTCGACCGGGGCAAGCCCGGCAATGACTGCACCGGCTGGAACACCATCCAGTTCGACGGAGGCAGCGCGACCGAGGTCAAGGCCGACCTCCTGGCGCTCGATACCGACGGTACGCTCCTCGGCATCATCGAGAACGTCCAACCGGGCGACGAAGCCCATCTGGCGAGCCGCCTCAACCCTTTCAAAATCGACTCGAAAACCAACAAGAGAGCGACCACCCACACGATGTTCGCTCCCATGCCCATCCTTCGGGTTGTCGGCAAGAAGAATGGTGTCGAGGACGTCGCTTACTGCAGCATCATGCCCTACCTCGACGTCACCTCTCCCGATGGACTGTCCATCTCGCTCAACGACGCGAGCGACATCGATGTGAAGACATACCTTCCGCTGGTCGACGTCGACACCCTGAGCATCAAACTGGACGGAGTCGATATCCTCTCGGCGATCGGAATCAATCCCGCGACCGCGTTTCCCACGGGTTCAGGTGCGCTCTGCACCAACTCCGGCGATTGCGTGCTCCAGATTCAGGCTGGATGCGGGGACGGAACGACGGTTCCGGTGGAAATCTCGAACTTGAGGGTCGAGGGGCTCGACAGCCAAGTGGTATCGAGAGCCATCGACGGCGTGGAAGAGCCCGGTCAGGTCAATACCTTGAGCTTCAACATCAAGGGGCTTCCCGCGGGAGGCCATATCGTCTACGTGAATGGTGCGCCTCTTCCTCTGCCGAAGCATCTGTCGGCCCAGTGCTTCATCGACGATTCTCGCGGACACCGGTAAGGCGTCGGCCTTTGGTATTGCGGTAACCGCTCCCGGCAATCAGGAAGTGGTCGCCTCGGCTCCGGTTCACGTCGAAGGAAAGGTCTGTGGCGGAAACGAGATCGATGCCTTCCAGGTCAACGGCAAGCCGGTCGACGTCTCCGGCCAAACCTGCGTCACCGGAAACGGAGTCACCTCGACGGACGAGTGCTACCTACCCTTCGACGTCGCGATGCCGGAGAAGGACCTCGCGCAGGCGGCTCAGGCGAACGCGCCTCAGGGAAGCTTCAAACGCGGGTCGAACCGGGTCATCGCCGACGCCAGCGACGTCCGCGGGAATCGGGCCTTCAATACCGATGTCATCTTCGGTCTCGGCACGGTTCAGTCTCCAGCGGGAAGCGCGGCCATGGCGCTCGAGCTCGGCGCGCAGAAAGCGCTCAATTCGGCGCTCGCCAACTTCAAGCTGGCGATGACCACCGATATCAACCCGGCCTTCGTCGCGGGCCTCAAGGAGGATGCGGCGAAGAAATTCTTCAACGCGAAGTGCACCGCGGCGATTACCGACTTCACCAACAGCGCGTCGGCGGCGCTGCAGAACGCCGACCTGGGAACCGTCTCGATACAGCCGGATTGTTCCTGCGATCTCAACAACGTCCCGGTCAATCTCGACGAGCTGACCTTCGACAATTCGAGCACCAGCTGCGACGTGGACTTCGTGACGGGCCAGATCAACGTCAGCATCAAGCTGCCGAAGATTCGTATTCAGGCCCGCGCTCACGACTCCTGCACCGACCATGGGCTGTTCGGTGAATGCATCGCCCGCACGAAGCTCGACGTGACCGCGGTCACGAAGATCCAGGACATCAAGTTCGACTTCGCCATCACCGAGACTCAGATCGAGACCAAGACGCCTCCCGATCCGGCTTCCTTCACATTTGCCTGGACCGTCCTCGACAACGGCGGTAATCCGCTGTTCAAGAACGCCGGCACTTGCAGCGGCGGAATCCACGACGGCAAGGAGTGCTACTTCGACGGAATGTGCGAAGGGGGTAGTTGCGCCGGAGCGGTGAAGAACACGGACAAGGACGAGCCCGGCCACTTCGATCCGGTAACGGCCAACAACACCGGCATCGAATGCTGGGGCGCCGACGTGTGCACGGCCTTCGAGGCCATCGGCGCCGTCTTCATCGACGTCTTCACCTTCGGTCTCGTCGACGGATTCGACGTCATCGGATTCCTGGATTTCGACGTCAATTTGAACAAGGATTTGCTGGACGATTTGAAGCTGCAAAACCCGGACCCGATGGAGCTCAACGAGCTCCAGGTGGATGAGAACGCCGTCAAAGACGCGGGCTCGGCGGAGTTCACACCTGGTCCCATCGACGTCACCATCGAGGACGGCGGCTTGACGGCGGCGTTCGGCGCCGAGTTCTCGGTTCAGTCGGTAGACCCCGAAGTCAATCCGACGCCGGGTGCCGTGGTCACTCCCGCGAGCGCGCCGACGGTTTCCCAGGTCACCCAGGTCGGAGACGACGTGACGATGCTCATCGCGGACGACGTCTTCAACCAGGTCTTCGCCGCGATGAAAACGACGGGCAAGCTGAAGGCTTTCTGCACGCCCATCGACGGTCTGACGGTCGATGACCTTCTGCCGGCAGAGAGCGACGGGGGCTGCGAAACTCTCGGCCCCTCAAACGTAGTCGGCGCCACCATACGGGGCATGTGCTACGCGATTCGAGGCGCCGACTGCAACGCTCTGCCCGACGAGGGCGGTGGTTTGCTGAACAACACGAAACAGGGCGTTTGCGTCGGCTTCAGGGGCGGTGATTGCACGACCCTTCCATTCGGTCCCAAGCAGGTGTGCAATCTAACGCCTTACCGGGACATCCAGTCGACGGACGGCGTCCTCGTCTGTGCGCGGCAGGACATGGAGCCTGACCTTCTCATCGCGCAGGACGACACCACCGACACGACGGTCGATACCTCCCTCCTTCTCGAGGACTTGAACGTCGTCTTCGCGCTCGATCGGAACAACGATGGCGCCTACACCGGAAGCCTGGACGATCTGCCTGGCTGCTTTTCCGCGGATAGCAACGGTGCTTCCGACTGCAAGGTATTCGCATCCTGCCTCGACCTCACTATCGCGGCCAGGATGGGAATCGATGGCAGCCAATGCAACGCCGATCAGGCGGGGTTCGTGTTCTCGAACCTGCATATTCTCGAGCCTGCTTCCACCATCGACTTCGGTGTCATGTGCAACGCGGCGACGACGTACGACGACGAGCTCGTGCTTCTCCAGAGCTTCGAGAGCAAAGTCATCGACACCATCAATCAAGCGGCGGAGAAGTTCACACCGCCGATCTGCGTCGATGGGCTCACGCTCGGTGGAGTTCTGGATTTCAACTCCGACGACGCCAAGCTGTTCGGCCTGACGACGGACGGAGGTACGGGTTACTCCGATTTTCTGGGGATTACGGTAGGGCTGAAGCCCTGACGTTGGTCCTCGGCATGGGAGCCCGGACCGCCTTCGGGCGGGCCGGGCTCCAGCCGAGAGAAGCACGCCACACCACAGGGTGGAGCGTCGGATGAGTGGGCGGAAACGAGAAACAGCGGAGAGCGGATGACCGCACGATCGACGATTCTGATGGCGTTGCTTGTCTTCGGGAGGCTTTCGTTCACCCCGCCCGAGTCGAGCGCGGAGCCGAAAGGCCCGGACTCGGCTTTGCGCGCGGCGGTAGTTCCCGGCGCGAATTTTCTCGCGCACTTCGACGTCGCCGCCATCCGGAGCTCTGCCTTCATGGAAGCACTCGCTGGCGAGGGGGAGTCACAACTACTTCCCACCGGCGTCGGAAAGATGGCCAGTTGGTTGGCGCGGCTCGAATCAGCCGGCATGCCGCCAGGGAATATCCGAGAGGTCTTCGTCACGGGGGACAGCGACTCGATTCATTTCGACGCCTCACGCTCGACCGACCGGGTTCGCGGTACTCCGGCGCTGATGGCGGTGAGTGTCGCGAAGGCGATCGAGCCCGAGGATCTACGCCGATTCTTGACGGCGCTCTGGAGCGAGAACCGAACGGTGGAGCCCCCGCAGACCGGGGATGGGGGAGTCGTCGAGCTTCGTTCGACGAAGCCGGGGGAGCCAAACATTTACGGAGCGTTGTCGCGGGCGAGGACGACGGTCTTTCTGACGACGGAGCGCGACACCCTGGATGGTGCGCTGGCCCGCGAGCGAAGCGGCCGTTATGAAGATCTGAGTGGTGCCATCGAACGCGTCGACGCCGGGTTGTCCCCTGACCTCGACGCCCGCGTCGTTTTTCTGACCCCACGGCTCTTGCGCGACAGGCTCCTCTCCCCCCATGAGCGGCCGGCGGGCCGTCCTCCCACCATGCCTGAGCGAATCCTGAAGCCGTTCGAATCGCTACAGGCGCTTGCGGTGACCGCTGACTTTGCCGACGACGCGCGGATCACGATCCTCGGGGATCTCGCGGACGCGGAGTCCGTCGGCGCCGCCGAGTCGATGCTTTCCACGCTGATCCTGCCGAATCTAGAGCGATTGCTGGCCGCGCGTCTCGGTACGGCTTTACACCTTGAGCAGTCGGTAACCGTTGCCAGCGTCGGCTCGACGTTGCAGCTGGGCTTGGACCTGACGGCGGACGATCTGAAGGCGCTTCGAGAGTCCTCGGGCCATCCACCGGCCGTGAGCCCCCAGCGCGAGTAGGGGCGTTCCGACAAAGGGGTCGCCGTTCCCGGGGGGTGACCTTCCACCGTTCCCCGGTCCTGCGGAGCTGGTACGGCGGCTCCGAGGGGTCGTCACCGGCGCGCGGCGGGCGCGGCCGCGTTCGCCGAGCTAAGATGGGACAAACGCAGCAAACGCAACAGAAGCAGGAAACGGAGGACAACCCCATGACGACCAGGATGATTCGATACGCTCTCGCTCTTGCCCTTCTCAGCGCGACCGCTTTCGCCCAGAACGATCGCGCGACGCAGCGCGTACGCGAATGGGGAAAGGCCTGGTCGAGCCTGACGCCCGAGCAGCGTGGCTCGCTCACCGAAGCGTGGAGACAGAGTATCGAGACCGTCCAGAATCTCTCCCCCGAGCAGCAAGCGAAAATGCAGAAGGCCGCCTCCGACCTGAGCGATTTTCTCGCCAACCTGAGTCCCGACCAGAAAGCGAAAGCGAAGCAAATCTTCAATCAAATGCGAGCCGCTTTCCGACCTCTCACTCTGGACCAGAAAGAGCAGCTTCTCGGCAACCTGTCCGGAGAGATCGATCGAATCCAGTCCCTCTCACCCGAGCAGAAGCAACAGCTCCGTGATTCGTGGCAGAAATGGATCGAGCGTCACCGCCGCAAGCAGAGGTGATGGAGCACGCGGCAGGGAACGGCGCGTCTTCCGTCGGAGATTCACCATGATGAGCTCTACCAAGGCACAAATACCGCTCTTTCGCCTCTTTTCCGCACTCGCGGTTGCGAGCCTCGCCGTCGTGGGGCTGGTTCGATTCGGATCGGCCTCGGCGACGGGAGCACCCCAGGAAAAGCACGTCCGGCCTGCCGAGAAAGACAGCAAAGACCGGACGGCACAAGCGGCTGCCCAATCTCGGGCTCCACGGGTCAAGACGCTCAAGCCGGGGGGGGGAAGGCTCGACTGGTGTCCCGCGAACAACCTCATCGCCTTCGACACGAAGGGCAAGGACGACAACTTCGAAGTCCATGTGATGAAGCCGGATGGAATCCGACGATCACTGTGTCAGCTGCGGCTTCCCCGGCCTCCCGAATCGTCACGTGGGACAGCCCGCCTGGGACCCCACCGGCCGCTATCTGGTCGTCCAGGCGGAGAAGCAGGAGCACGTAAAGATCCGTTTCGCCTTCGTGCTCAACCCCGGCGCCGGAGTGCTCAACGACCTGTGGCTCCTCGATCTGGAGAAGAAGCAAAGCTATCCACTCCGCGTAGTCAAGGACGAGGCGGGACAAGGAACGCTCCATCCCCATTTCTCCGAGGACGGGAAGAAGCTCTCGTGGTCGGAGATGTACGACAAGGCTGGTTTCAAGAAAGGCAAAGAGCTCGGATACTGGAAGCTGATGGTGGCGGACTTCGTCTTCGCGGGTGGAAAGCCGCACCTCGAGAACATTCGCTCCTTCACCCCTGGCGGGGACGGGTTTCACGAGAACCACGGCTTTTCCCCCGACGGTACGAAGCTCATCTATACCAGCAACGCCGAATCGAAGAGATTCAGCAATGACATTTTCGTGATGGACCTCGCGACCGGCCGAGAAACGAGGTTGACCGACGGCGGGCACAACGAGCACGCCATCTTCTCGCCGGACGGGAAGCACATCGTGTGGATGTCGAACAAGGACAACGGCAACCACGGTACCGACTACTGGATCATGAACGCCGACGGCTCGGGAAAGAAGCGCATCACTTTCTTCAATCAGAAGGGCAACCCGGAATACGTCGGTGAAAGGATGATCGTCGCGGATTTGACCTGGAGTCCCGACGGAAAGTCGATCGCCGCGTACTGCCGGGTTGGAAAGGGCATGGTGCCGTCGAAGGCGGATTCGAAGATTATCTCCGTCGACGTAGCGCAGGATGTCCTCTCGCCCAACTGAAGCTCGGGGTCGTTTTGCCCGCTCGAGCCCCGGCTCGGCGGCTCTTTGACTGTCGCGGGAGAGCGCAATAAGATCGTCTCGTTCGGGGTGCTGGGAAAGTGTGGGGGAAACATGGGCCTTCTCCGTCAGGTGAAGGGTCGCGTCGCGGGTCAGCTCTATGGCGTGGCGGACAGCCTGCCCTGGCGGCGGCGCATTCTGCTGAAGCCCTACCGGGCCATCTATATCTCGGTTCCTAAAGTCGCCTGTTCCAGCTTCAAAACTGCCTTTGCCGATCTTTTGGGCGTGAGTCTGGAAAGGGCGCAGGGCGATCCGCACCGCGTGCGATACCCGAGCCCGGTCCCCATCGAAGCTCTCGAGCCGTTCCTGTACCCGGGGTTCTACCGTTTTGCGTTCGTGCGGAACCCGTGGGACCGCCTGGTCTCGTGCTATCGCGACAAGATCCGGAACGAGGTCGGTGGCTATACGAAGTTCACGATACGGCCCGGTGTCGCGAACTGTCTCGCCCGCTTCGACGCGTTCGAAGCCGAAATGCCCTTCGACGCCTTCGTCGCCGCGGTCGCGTCGATCCCGGACAGCCAGGCCGACGAGCACTTCCGGTCGCAACACACATTCCTCGCCAACAGGAAGGGGGAGATTCGCGGCCGACTTCGTCGGACGCTACGAAAGGCTCGCTGGCGACTTCGAGATTGTCCGACAGCGAACGGGCCTGCCGGAGATCGAGCTGCCTCGGTTGCAGGCCGCCCGGAAAGTCGCGAAGTACGTTTCCTTTTACACCGCCGAGACACGGAAGCTGGTGGCCGAACGGTACTGGAAGGACATCGAGATGTTCGCCTACGAGTTCGGGGCATGAGGCGCCTCGGGGGATAACGTCATGCCAGAGGACACGGGGACCGCCAAGCTCTTGCGCGGCAAGCTATATCCCTCGGTGTTTCGGTCGGAAGCCGCCAACAAGAAATGGATTACCTTCGTCTGGCTCAACCTGTACAACTGGTTCGCGCGGGTGCGCTTCCTCGTGTCCAGGACAGAGCAGCGGGTCGAGGGGTCCCAGGTGGCGAAGCGTCTCTTGTCCGACCTCAGGAAGCGCGGGGTAGCAATCACGGACGTCGACGAGATCGGAGCCCAGCAAGAGCTCGCCGAACTGCGCGCCAAGTACCGCGTCGAGCCCTCCGGGCTTCCACTCGAGGGGCTACGAACCGGAGAGCCACTGGTCCATGCGCTCTCGCGCAATGCCGTCATCAAGGACACGGTGGACGCGTACTGCGGTCTAGCCACGAGCAGTCAGCAAGCCGGATGCATCCTGCACCCTTCGGTGCGGCAGGAGACCCGGCGCGGGAACGCCAAGTGGCACGTCGACATCGAGGACCTGCACGTGGTGAAGGCGTTCCTGTTTCTCACCGACGTCGAGGAGGACTCGGGCCCGACCGAATTCGTCCCAGGAACGCACCCCGATGGAGAGCACGCTCTGGAGCTCGCGGGTGAGCTCAAGCGAGGTATCCCCCTCGACGCCGAGAAGCCGTTAGGACTGGCGCCGGAACGGCTCGTCGGCAAGGCGGGGACGGTGGCGCTCTTCGACGCTCGAGCGCTGCATCGTGGGGGCTTCGGCGGCGGCAAATGGCGGGCGGTGGCGTTCAGCTCCTTCACCGCTCCGAACTGGGTGCATCCGCAGCTCGGCTTTTCCCTGTACATCGCGCTCAAGTTCCGGGTGTACGCCCCCCTCGCGCGTGCGCTGTCACCGTGGAATCTGCTGCTGGCTCCGTTTCGCTACAAAGTCAGCTCCGACGCCTACCACGATTGAGCCGCGAGGAACTGGGATGGCCACCGACCGGATCGTCTTCGGAACGGGTGGCCTTCACTCGCGCGACATCTTCAAGGAAGCCTGGAATGCCGGCTACCGCGTTTTCGATACCGCGGTTTATTACTCGAACGACGGGGAGCTCGTCGCCGCCCTGGACGAATGCGGCGCGGGGGACGAGGCGCGCCTCGTCCACAAAGTCCAACCCTATCGGGTGACGGCTCAATTCGAGCGGCTCATCGCTCCCAGGCTCGGCGGGAGGCGGCTCGACACCCTGTTGCTTCATCATCCGGCGCTCTTCGTCTTCGATGCGCGGCCCGCGGCCCTGATGAAGCCCTGGAGCGAGCTGGAAAAACTGGTGGAGCGAGGCCTCGTCCGGCGGATCGGATTGAGCAACGCCGGGGCCTCGTTCGTCGAATATTTGTACGGGCACGCGGATGTGAAGCCAACGGTGAATCAGATCGAATGTCACCCGCGTCAGTACGACGCCGATCTGATCCGCTGCTGCGACGAACGAGGGTTGGAGGTGCAGTGCTTCTCGCCGCTCGGCGGTGGGAAGGTCCCGGTGACGCGAAGCGCGCCCATTCAGGATGTCGTCTGCGCTACCGGGCGATCCGGGGCGCAAGTCTGCCTTCGCTGGCTCATTCAGAAAGGCCTGGTCCCCATCGTCCGCGCGAGCAGCCCGGCGCATCTGAGGGACAATCTGCTGGCTCTGAGCTTTTCGCTCGACGACGCGCAGAGGAAAGCGATCGATGCGATCCGGAAAACGGAGATGACGGAGCGAGTCTGGAACGACCCCATCAAGCGCGGCGCTCTCTCCGCCTCGGTCGGCCCCGAGACAATCCGGGTACCCAACCGCCTGCGGTTCGCGATTCGAAGCGGCCTGCACTACGTTGCGGTCGAGTTCTTCTTGCGCCGGCGTGTGCCCGTCGTGGCGGTTACTAGCCCGAGCGTCAGTTAGCCGAGCAAGCAAAACGGCTACGGGGAGGCTTCGGCACTCCACGCCAGGGTGCGACGGAGGCCCTCCGCGAGCGTTACACCAGGGGCGTAACCCAGGTCCGCACGTGCCGCGTCCAGCGAAAAGAAACAGTCCAGGTCGAAGATTCGGAGTGATTTCGAAAGGTCGGCTCGGGCGCCGTTGTTCGCGCTCTTCCATCGCGCCACCCCGAGGAGCAGCTTGAGTGCGGTCGAGAAGACTGCTCCCGGTAGGGGAAGAATCCGTGGCCGACTGCCGGTGGTCTCTTTGAGCCTGTCGAGCACATCCCGGTAGGTGTGTCGCTCACCGTCGGTGACGTTGTAGGCGTTCCCGACGGCACGAGGAGAGATCGACGCGGCGACGATGGCGTCGACGAGATCGGATACGTGTACGAGAGCGACGATGCGATTCCCGCCGCTCGGCAGAGGCAGGAGACGGAGCCGGCTCATTCGCAAGAGGAAGCGGGGCAGTCGCCGATCGCGCTCGCCGTAAACGAGACACGGGCGCAGGACGACGGCGGGCAGTCCCGTCTCGGCGCGGCAGCGCCAGATGGCCGCTTCGGCGGCGCATTTGCTCTCGCCGTAGATATTGACCGGATGCTTGGGAGCGTCTTCACGCACGGGCGAAGGCGCATGCCCGTAGACCGCGACCGAGCTCAGATAGACGAACCGGGGTATTTTCGCGCGTGCGCAGGCCGAAACGAGGCGCTCCGTCGCCTCGACATTGACCCGCCAGATGTCTTCCTTTCGTGCTCCCTGGGCAGCAATCCCCGCGCAATGGACGACGACATCGACGTCTTCCAAAAGCGGCGCCGAGATCCTCGTCCTCGAGCAGATCGCCCCGCCGGACCTCCACCGCTCGCGCCTGTAAACCCTCGGCCGCGTATGGCTCGAGAACGTGGGCGCGAACTCGATGGCCGGCCTCGACGAGGCGATCCACGACATGGCCTCCGATGAACCCGGTCGCGCCGGTGACGAGATATCTCATAGAAGCGTGTTCAAGGGTTCTTCACCCCGCCAGCCGACGTTGGCTCATCGCCCAGCTCCAGGCTCTCCGTAAGCCCTCCTCGAGACCCACCTTCGGCTCGTAGTGCAGGTCACGCCGCGCGGCATCGATGGAATAATGCAGGTCGAGGTCGATGGCGCCCAGGCGTCCCAGGCGTTTCGCGCCGCCCGGGCTCACGTGCCGAAGCCAATTCGGCACGGTTTTGAGCGCGGTGACGGCGGGTCCCGGAAGGCTCAGAATCCATGGTTGGTGGCCCGTCACCCGACCCAGCGTCATCAAAATCTCCCGATGTGTATGTTCTTCGCCGTCGGTGATGTTATAGGCCTGGCCCACCGCGGCTTCGCAAGCCGCCGCGGTGAGGATGGCGTCCGCGACATCGGAAGCGTGGACCATATCGAGCAGTCGGCTGCCGCCTCGGGCGAGCGGGATCACGGGGAGCCGACCGATGCGGGAGAGCGCCTGCACCGCGTGACGATCGCGCTCCCCATAAATCGCGCAGGGCCGCAATACGACGGCGGGGAGGCCGAAGTCCAGTTGATACCGCTGCACGACCTGCTCCGCCTCCCACTTGCTGGCGCCGTAAGCGCCGGCCGGTCTCTTGGCTGCGTCTTCTCGCACGGGTGCCGGCGACGGGCCGTACACCGCCACCGAGCTCAGGTGGACGAAGCGGGAGACGTTCGCCTGGACGCTGGCGGCGAGCAGGCGCTCGGTTCCCTCCACGTTGACCGTCCGAAGCAGCTCCCGGGCCCCCGCGATGTTGACGGCACCCGCGCAGTGAACGACGACGTCGGAACCCTCGACGGCGACTCGCAGCGCTTTCTCGTCGCTCAGATCGCCGAGCGATGGGTCGACTCCGCCTGTCCTCAGCTCTTCGGCGGCGCGCGAGTCTCGTACCAGAGCGCGAACCGATCCGCCGCGAGCCAGGATACGCTCGGCCACGTGACTTCCAACGAGCCCCGTGGCGCCGGTCAAAAAGAACTTCATGCGTACGTCTCACGACGGCGTGAGCCGGACTAGGAGAGGGTGTAAATCCCCGTGCGAACGAATTTCAGCTCGCGCTCCTCGACGTTGCGAAATCCCGCTTTTCGAAACAGCTTCTTCCACTGCTCTCCCGAAACCAGCTTCTGGTGGGAGAGATCGTGTTGGAGCGAGTAGTGGATGGCCATTCCCGGGTGCCTCCTCATCTCCTCGACGGAAGGCCGGAGTACTTCGAACACGATCAAGGGGACGCCGGGAAATTTGCGCTGAAAACCGTGGAGGAACTCGATAGCTACGTCCTCGCCGCGGTAGAGGATCTCGTGCATCACGAAGAAAATGGTCGCGGCGTCGATGCCAGCGGCAGACTCCGGCCGGGCGTTTTCGTCGGCGACGTCGCCCACGGAGAATCGAAGGCGTCCGTTGAGTCCGGCGGCCGCGGCCCGCGCTCGAGCGGCCTCAATCGATTCGGGGGAAAGGTCCATGTTCCGCCCCCTCCACAGCGGGTATCCTCGTGCACAACGCCCGCAGGAACGTACCCTCCCCGCAGCCGAGGTCCAGCACTTTCTTGTGCTTGTTCCTGGCGATAATGTCGATGGCGAGCGGAAAGTAGAGCAGTGCTTCCATTTCGGCGCTGCCTCGTGCGATGGGCTCCGAAAGCCGGCGCACGTCCTTTCCGTACTCTTTTTCCTTCCTGAGCAGCGCTTCGAGGTTGTGGAACACGCTTTCATAGCCGTACGTCCCCACGAACCAACCCCGGGCCGTTTCCGAGAGAATCCGTCCCTTCGCGTCGAGGAAATACTCGTCGCCCTCGCGGTTCAGGATTTTGAGGGCATAGAGCGTGTCGCACAAAGCCACCAGTATCTCCGAGTCGAGGCCCTTTTCCCGGGCGAAGTCTTCGAGCCTCAGCTTTCCTTTCGCTTCGAGCTCATCGAAAAAACCGACGTTGAAGAGGGCCTGGAGCGTGCGCGTGGTGTAGAAGCCGGTGAGGATCTCCATCCACCCGAGCCTGTACCCCCGGACCATCGTGAGCATCTTTCGGAAGCCGATGACTCGAATCGTGTTGACTAGCTCGAACATGTTCCCGCCTTGCCTCGTTTCCCGTCATCCCGATGACGCGCGGCCGAAACCCGGAGATTGAAGGAGAGAATCGAAGCGACCGCCTCAGTTCTTCCCGAGACCTCGGCCGCTCATCGCTTTTGCTCGGTTCCGACGACTTCCTCCGACTCCAGAAAAGACAGCGTGTGACCGAGAAGCTGCTCGGGGATCTCCATGAGAGTGAAATGCTTGAGTCGGTCATCCTTACGGTGGTCACCCTCTAGGATGACGGATTTGCAATTGCTCAAGCCATCGCGCAGCACTTCACAGGACTTGTAAAAGACGGAGCTCGACTCGTAGAGGAGCAGGGTGGGGTGATGGATTTGGGGCAGGCTCTCGACCGTCAGGTCCCACTCGGCAGCCCGATCGCCGTTCCACATCGGCAGGAGTACGTCCACGACCCGATCGACCACACGCTCGTCCCGGCGCTGCCCGCGGGAAGGGCCAAACTGGATGGGTATGTCCATCAAGGTCCTGAGCAGGAACTCCAGGTCACGACGCTTGTCGGGAGGCACGGGAGCTCCCAGGAGCCTTTCCAGCGTCTCCATCCCGTAGTCCCAGCCATCCCAATCCTCACGTCGATACTCGCTCGGCTAACGGACCGAGCAGACCCGCTTCGACGAGAATCAAGCTCCGCACCCGATCGGGGTAGAGGAGCGCGAACTGGAGCGAGATGTCCCCTCCCCAGGAGTGCCCCACGAGGTGTGCGCGGTCGATGCCGAGGGCGTCCATGAGACCTTTCAGGTCCTCGGCCATGTTCCGGTTGGTGTATCCCGTTTCCGGTGAGTCGGTGCGGCCGTGTCCGCGTAAATCGTAGGTCGTCACGCGATAGTTGCGTTGAAGCTCGGGTACCAGTGTCAGGTGCCAGCCGGCGAGATTGCCGCCGAGACCGTGAGTCATCACCACATGAGGGCCGCGACCCGACTGCCAGTAGTGAACATTGATGCCATTCGCTCGAATCTTGGGCATGACTTATCTTCTCATTTCGGGTCCAGCAGGACCTCGGGACCGCGCACGAGCGACGCCGGGCGCCAGGCCCCCCGGGGTCGTCCCTCGCCGTCGAGGTCTCCTGCACCTCATCGGCTGGCCGCTGTCCGGGCGGCTTCGGCCGGACGGTCTTCTCCGTCGAGCCCTTCGAGATCGTCGACGAGCAGCGAAGCGAGCCGAGCGACCGATGCACCCTGCATCAACTTCGGTCAAAGCGACAGTCACCCGCAGCTCGCTCTCGATCTGGTTCTTCAGCTCGACCCCCATCAACGAGTCCATTCCCATGTCCACCAAGGGACGATGAACGTCGAGCTTGTCCGGGGAAAGGCCGAGCACGCGGGAGACCCGTCGGCCGAGCTCCGCCTCCAGTAAGGGCCGGCGCTTCGCCGCCTCCGCGCCGAGGACGAGCTCCCGACTCAAACGGAGCTCGGCAGTCGGTACCGAGGGCTCGTCCCGGGATTCGCTCCGGCGGACGAGCTTCGAGAGCAGAGGGGAGCGTGCCGCGCTCGGAAACGACCGGCTCAAACGCTCCCAGTCGACGTCCATGGCTATGACCTGGGCGGAATCGAGCTCGCTACCGTCTCGCTTTGCGAGCAGCCGTCGAAAAAGCTGGAGCCCTCGCTCGGGCGCAAGGCTGCGGATTCCATGGGGCGAAAGCCGATCGGCCTGATCGGTGCGCGCGGCCATGCCGATGTCGGACCAGGGGCCCCAGTTGATGCTGAGGGCGGGCAATCCCATGGCCCGCCGATAATGAGCCAATCCGTCTAGAAAGGCGTTGGCGGCGGCGTAATGCGCGAGCCCCTGACCGAGCAATCCGAGCAAAGACGCGACGGAAGAGAAGAGAACGAAGAAATCCAGGGGCTCGCTTTCGAACGAACGGTGCAAGACCCAACCCCCCGCCACCTTGGGCCGCATGGTTGCGTGCAACATGTCGAGATCCAGCTCTTGCAGCGTTCGGATCCCCGCCCAGCCAGCGGCATGGATCACGCCGCGAATCGGTGCCTGGCCTTGCGCCTTCCATCGATCCAGGAACGCTTTCATCTGTCCTTCATCCGATACGTCGACGGAGGCGACATGAACGCTTGCTCCCAGGCTTTCCAGGGACTGGATGGCCACGACCTGCTGGTGCATCCGGCTGGCTTCATCGATTCGGTCCCATTCCGATCGAGGGAGGATCTTGCTGCGTCCGAGGAGAACCAAGCTGCGCGCCCCTTGCTCCACGAGAAAGCGAGCCACCAGGAGGCCGAGATCTCCCAGTCCGCCCGTGATGAGATAGCTGGCATCCTCTCGGACGGGCACGGGAAGGGGAACGTCCTTTCCCGTCGAGCCCGGGAGGCGCGACAGCCGGGCGACCCGCCTTCCGTCACTCCGCAGCGCGACCTGATCTTCTCCATCCGAGCACGTGATTTCGCGAGCCACGAGCGAGGCACCTTCCCGGGGGTCGCGCGCATCGAGTGCGATGAGACCTCCCCATAACGCCGGGTGCTCCTGCGCGATCGACCGACCCAAGCCCCAGAGGGAAGCTTGCGCCGGAGCGGGACAAACGGATGTCGAGACGGGCGTCGTCTCGAAGCGTCGGGGTGACGATCCACAGGCGAGGAGACGCTTCTCCGTCTCTCTGGGCGATCGACTGGATCCAATGGACGACGCTGGCACATCCTAGAGACTGCGCCTCCGCCAGCGAGTCCAGGCGGATCTTCTCCGGCGGCGCCGCGTCGAGAGACCAGAGATGAACGGCTCCGAGCAACCTCGCCGGCGCTGCTTCATCGAGGTCGGTCAACAGGCGCTCGAAGTCTTGCCTAACGTCGGGTCGGAGCTGGAAGCGGTTCGTGCTCAGACGCTGGTAGCCATCCCCGTGACAGACGAGGATCGAGCCGGCGCCTCGCGTCTTCAGTGACGTTTCGAGCTGTTCTCCGATCCCTTCGGCATCGACGAAAACGATCCAACTGCCCACCGCTTCCCCACGGGAAACGGACGGCGCGTCCCTGTGCGGCAGCTCTTTCGACTCCCACTCAATCCGATACAAGCAGTCGCGGGAAGGAGCTTCGTCCGCTTCGGGCTCGCCTTCGGATCCGATCCAGGTGCTCCGGCGCAGACCCTCGGCATATGGGACGAGTGCGCCGAGCTTTTCTTCGTTGATTCGAAGGATTTCGTCTTTCGGCAGATATCGATCCTTCTGCACGATGAAGAGAATGTAGTCGAGAATTCTCCTCCGCAGCGCCTTGCCGTAATTGTTGAACGAGCGGAGATTCTTTCGAACGATCTCGGTGAGGAGGCCTTCGCGGCCGAGCCGCTCGAGGTTGGCGTCGAATTCGGGGTCGTCGAGCGAGTTGGCGATCTCGTCACTGACATCGACACAGTCGACGATGCGAAGACCGTTTCGCGCCAGAACGTCAGCCCACTCGCTGGCGGTGCTGGCATATGTGCCGAGCTCGTGATGATCGATGGAGACGGCGGTGTTGGCGACGAAATCGGCCATCAAGAGGACCCCGCTGTTCACCAGATGTCTCGCCACGTTCGAGAAGAGACCCTGCTTGTTCTCGATATGACCGGCGACCTCCAGACCGAAGACGACGTCGTACTGGTCGGGAAACTCGTCGCTCGAGCTGTCGCGGTTGAATATGCGAGCGCGGTCTCCGAGGCCGCGAGCGTGCACCTTCTGGTTTCCAATCGCCGCCTGGCCCGCGGAAACGGTGAAGCCATCGAGCTCTCAAATGCTCGTACTTTTCCGAAAGGGCAATTACATCCGACGCGTAGCCGCAGCCGAAGTCCAGCACCTTCGTGACGCCGGAGAAATCGACGCGACCGAACAAGGCGGCGCGTAGCTCCTTCTGGGCCTTGACAACGACGTCCCTCCCCGTCGTACCGGCGGGATCGAAGAACGCGTTCAACCAGGAAAAACCGGGGATAGCCTCGCGAAAGGGCGCGAAGGTGAGGTAGGCCTCTCCGCCCTCCGCCGTCGTCTGATCGTGCATCGATCGCGTCTGGCTGAGCGAGTCGTAGAACTCGGACACGACGCCTCGACTCTGTCCGGAGACGGCTCCCGCGGCCGGCGTCGGCTCGGGCGCGATCTCGTTGGTCTCGTCGGGCCAGAACCGTTCTCTTTGGAACGGGTAGGAGGGCAGTCGGATCGAGCGGCCCCTCGGATAGAGCTTCCGTCCAGTCGACGGGTTGTCCCAGGGTATAGAGGCTGCCGAGAGAGCCGAGCATCCGGGACTGTTCGTCCTCTCCGCGTCGCAGCGAAGGGAGGAGAACGACGTTGCTGTCGTTGAGCTCTTGCTGGATCGCGGGCAACAGCATGGGATGTGGACTGAGCTCGATGAAGAGATCGTGCCCGTGGTCGAATATCGATCGGGCCGCGGTCGAAAAGATCACCGGGTCTCTGAGATTCCTGGCCCAATAGCGCGCGTCGAGCTCAGGCCCCTCGGCGACCGATCCGGTCACCGTCGAGTACATGCGAACGGCGGCCCGGACGGGGCGCAATCCTTCCAGCTCGCGGAACAGCGTCTCGGTCAGTG
Source organism: uncultured Acidobacteriota bacterium (assembly GCA_963815675.1). Classification (GTDB taxonomy): domain Bacteria; phylum Acidobacteriota; class Vicinamibacteria; order Marinacidobacterales; family SMYC01; genus CAWFHP01. The sequence continues at coordinate 191,572 of CAWFHP010000015.1, forward strand.
GGTCGACCTGAGGTCCGTGGAACGCGACGTCGGTTCTCACCGTTCGGCAATAGACGCCGCGGCCTTCCAGCTTCTCGACGATCTCCTCGATGGAGGCGGGGTCGCCCGAGAGGACGGTCGACCGGCTGCTATTGACGGCGCCGATGGAGACGCGGGTCTCGAAGCCGTTCAAGGCGTCTCGGGCTTCGTCGGCAGAGAGCTCGACCGAGACCATTGCGCCTCGCCCGCTGATCTCGTTCAGGAGCTGGCTGCGGCGGCAGATCACCTTCGTCGCGTCCTCCAGCGTAAGGCTTCTGGCGACGTGAGCCGCCGCGACTTCTCCCATGCTGTGGCCGACGACGGCGTCGGGCTCGATGCCCCATTCGCGCCAGAGCGCCGCGAGCGCGACCTGGATGGCGAAGACGAGCGGCTGGGCGACGTCGACGCGCTGAAGCTCCGATTCCTCCTCCTCCGAGCGCAGACGGTCCAGAAGAGACCACGAGACCTCGTTCCGCATGGCCTGGTCGCAATTCTCCAGCGCCTTCCGGAAAACCGGCTCCTTCTCCAGGAGTCCCCGACCCATGCCGAGCCATTGAGCTCCGTGTCCGGAGAACACGAACGCTACCCTCCGCCGCCGACCGGCGGGCTTTCTTCCCGAGGACATGCCGGCCCGCGTCTCTCCTCGCCGGAAGGCTTCGAGAGCCTCGACGATCTCTTCTCGATTGCGCGCCGCGACCGCCAGGCGATCCTCGTGATGGGTTCTCCGGGTGCTGGCCGTGTAGCAGAGATCTCTCAATGAGACCTCCGTCTTCAGCAAGTCGCGATGAGACGAAATCAGCGCATCGAGCGCCGCCGGGCCGGAGGCGGAAAGCGGCAGCAGATACGCTCGATCTATGGCGGGCTCTTCCTCCTCCGCCTGCCGCACCGGGGGAGCCTCGTCGAGAACGGCGCAGGCGTTGGTGCCGCCAAAGCCGAAGGAGCTCACGCAGGCGATGGCCGATCCCGGGCGGGGCCACGGGGTCAAGGATCTCTGGACATCGAGAGGCAGCGTGTCGAAGGGGATGTAGGGATTGGGCTCCTCGAAATGAATGCTCGGGGGGATCTCTCCATGCTTCAATGAAAGCGCTACCTTGATCAATCCCGCGACCCCGGCCGCAGCTTCCAGATGGCCGATGTTGCTCTTCACCGAGCCCACGGCGCACCGCCGCTCGGGCGCGCGCCCCGCGGACAGGACGTTGCCCAACGCGTTCATCTCGATCGGATCCCCGAGGGCGGTTCCGGTTCCGTGGGCCTCGACGTAGGTGACGTCGGAGGGAGCGACACCGGCCTCGGCCAGGGTCCGACGAAGGAGGGCTTCCTGGGAGAGACCGTTCGGCGCGGTGAGCCCGTTGGTGCGGCCGTCCTGGTTGACGGAGACTCCGCGGATGACGGCGTAGACGGGATCTCCGTCGGCGAGGGCCCTCGAGAGCAGTTTCAGGACCACGACGCCGGCGCCTTCGCTACGCACGAATCCATCGGCATGAGCGTCGAAGGACTTGCAGCGGCCATCGGCCGCCATGGCCTTCAACTTCGAAAAACCGATGGTGACCGCCGGCGAGAGAATGACGTTGACGCCGCCTGCCAGGGCGAGACTCGACTCCCCCGACCGCAGGCTCTGGCAGGCGAGATGGGTGGCGACGAGGGAGGAAGAGCAGGCGGTGTCGACCGCCATGCTCGGTCCGCGGAAATCGAAGAAGTAGGATATCCGGTTGGCGGCGATGCTCAGGGCACTGCCGGTGTTGAGGTAACCGTCGGTGATGCGACGGGGATCTCTCAACTGGTTTGCGCCGTAGTCATAAGTCGAGATTCCGACGAAGACTCCGACTGGCTCACCCGCCAGAGACTCCCGGACGGCTCCGGCGTCTTCGAGCGCCTCCCAACTCACCTCCAGCAACAAGCGCTGCTGCGGATCCATATGTACCGCTTCCCGAGGAGAGATGCCGAAGAAGGATGCGTCGAATCCATCCACCCGTTTCAGAAATCCGCCCCAGCGCGTGGTCATTTTGCCGGGAGCAGCCGGGTCTTGATCGTAGAAAGCGTTCAGTTTCCAGCGATCGGGAGGAACCTCGGTGATCGCATCCTTCCCGTCGCGTAGAAGGGTCCAGAAAGCATCCGGTCCGTCCGCTCCAGGGAAACGACAGCCGATACCGACGATTGCTACGGGGTCCACTTCGTGCGGTTCCTTTCGTCCGGGCCGGTCTCGCCCAGGTGCTTCGCAAGGGCCGCGACGGTGGGGTAGTTCCAGAAGAGTGGGAGACAAACTCCGGTCCGCCCACGTCCGAGCTCGCCCAGCAATGTCAGCGCACTCGCCAGCCTTCGGTCGAGCCAGGTCTCGAGGTCGCCCAGAAACGTGAGCGCGCTGGCGGAATCCAGGCCGAGGGCGCTGAAGGGCTGTTGAAGATCGACTTCCTCGTGAGGGATTCCGAGCTGGCTGGACAGCCGCCGCGCAATGAAGACCTCGATTTCATCCTGAGTCGGGGCGGCTTTGTCCCGGTGGGGCGATGTCCGCTGGCGGCGTCGAAGCCTTCTCGCGTGCCGAAAGCTCTTCTTTCCATATGGCGAGGACGGGAAGACGCCCTCGAGAAATGCGCGTAGCACATGCACGCCGTTGAATCTTTCCGCTGGAGGTTTTCGGAATCCTTCTTGTTTCGACAGAGCCGAGCTCGAGGTGCAGCTCATGCGCTTCGGTCAATCGACTCGCATCGCTGCGGAGACTTCGCTGCTTTCGGCGGCGCGATGCCGGTGGATTTCCTGGGCGATCACGAGGCGCTCTTCGTCGCCGATGTCGATCGAGAAGGCGGCGGTTGCATCGCTCAGGAATGCAGGATGGCGCTTTCGACGGTGAGCTCGATGTCCTGCGGATAGTGGTTGCGGCCCGCGGATGATGATCAGGTCCTTGAACCTGCCGGTGACGAAGAGCTCGCCTTCCCGGAGGAACCCGAGGTCGCCGGTTCGCAGATAACGGGCTTCTGCCTCCGCCGTTGGCGGGCGCCGAAAGGTGACCTCGCTCTCTTCTGGCCGACTCCAATAGCCTTGCGCCACGACCGGCTCGCTAGCCATATCTCGCCGATCGTCGGGACGGCAGGGGACGAGAGTTTCGGGATCCACGATGAGAACTCGGTGCCCGTCTCGGGGGACCCACAGCCTACGAGGGTCTTGCGATTGGCTCGGCCTCCTCCCCCGGCGACGAGGCGACGCCAGACCGAGATCGTCCGCCCGGACGAGACAGATAGCGAGGCTCGCGGCCGGGCGGACAACGGTAACTTTGAGCGTGGCCTCGGCCAGGCCATAAGCGGGACAAAGCGCGCCGATCGAGAACCACGGCGCTCCGAACGCGGCGGCGAAGGATCGCGCGATGTCGCGCCGCACAGGCTCGGCGCCGTTGAATCGCCACCGCCCAATGGCCTAGGTCGAGGCCGGATTTCTGCTCCGGCGTCACCGTTCTCGGCACAGAGCTCATACGCGAAGTTAGGCCCGCCGCTGTGAGTTCCTTGGAACCGGGTCATGGCCATGGAGCCAACGGACCGGACGTTGCACGAAGGCGGCCGGAGGCATCAGGATGGCGGGAAGGCCGAGGACGACGGCGGAGGAGTCCGTAATCAATCCCATGTCGTGAAAATGAGGAAGCCAGCTGACGAACACTGTCTCCTCCGAGTGCCGGAAACGCGCTCGGCGGTTGAGCTCCACCGACTCCCGATGCGCTTCCACATCGGCAAGCACGTTACCGTGCGTGACCATGACTCCCTGCGGAGCGCGAGTCGATCCCGAGGTGTACTGGAGGTAAGCCACGTTGGATCGGTCAACGGGAGTCTCGCGCCACTCGCCCGTGGGAACCGAGTCCAGCGAGTCGGTGGCGCACCAAAGCAAGCTCGAAAGGTCCTTGTCCTTCGTACGAAGTTGCTCGATCCCGGAGAAGATCGGCGTACGCGTGGTGTAGCGCGACCACCGCCCCCGCGTCGGCTAGGATTTCCTGAATCCTCGGGTCGGGTCGTCGAGGTCGAGGCGGGTATGCGGGGACGGCGATCACGCCCGCGTACAGGCAGCCGAGAAAACCGACGATAAAATCAAGTCCCGGGGGGTAGAGGAGAAGCGCTCGCTCGCCTTCGGTTCGTCTTTCTTGGAGCCATGCGGCTATCGTCCGGGCCTTCGCGTCGAGCTCTGCGTATGTGAGGGAGAGCTCGTCCTCGTCCCCTTCTACGAGAAACCGATAGGCGACCTCAGTCTCCTGGACACGGGCGCGCGCGCGGACGATGTCGACGAGCGACGATGCCTGGAACGGCGCCACGGCAGGATCCTCGCGAAGGGGAGTCCGTTCGTCTCTGGCGGTCTCATTCATCTCGATGTCACCACGTCAGAGTGCTCGCTACGCTCTCGCTCCGTCGGCGCAGGGAGACCGTTGCTTGGGGCGTCCTGCCCGTACCCGCACCGCGCGGCGTAGGGCTCGAGATTCAGTCGGCGCAGCTCTTCCCGGGTCGCGGTGGTGGCTTCGTCGCGGATGGTAGCGTGGGGCTTCCTGACCAGGCTCTCGTAGTCGACGGGCACTTCTTCCGAGATGCCGAGAAAATCGAGGACCTCGCCCACGACGGCACGGGGTCTGTCGCAGAAATCCTCGTAGCGCAGCGATACGAAGTCGGAAGACGAAAGAGCCGACACGTTCTCGACGAAATTGCGGGCGGTAACTGCGAACTGGTGCGCGACGATCTTCGCCCCGAGAGCCGAAGAGAAAACGCGACGCATCAGGTACCGTTGCCAGCCGCTTTCCATCATGCGGCCGTAGAATCCCGCCACGAGAGCGTGGTACGCGTTTCTTTCCTGCAACAGCGTGCGCATCGATCTCAAGAGCGAGCCGGTAACATCCACGGGGTCGCGGTGGATGAACACGAACTTGCTCTCGGGAAGCGCCTCCTTGATGAAACGGAATCTGCGGTAGTCCCAGGGGTTCTTGAGAAGGATCGGCTTGTCGTTTCCCGCGACCAGCTGAACCTTGCGGCAGAGCTCGACGAAGCGCGGCAAGCTCCTCCTCGTCAGCTGGAACCTGAGCCGACCGAGATGAAAGCCGTACTCCTCGGGAAAATCCGGGTGGACTCCAACCCCGTCGAATCGAGCCTGTGAAACGCCGAGACGCTCGAAGAGCGCGGCAAGTTCGCGCTTCGCCTGCGCGGTCGCGCCGCGCAGGTGATTGTCGACGATCTCGTCGTACCGAATCAGGTGATAGGCGCTGACGTAGTTGAAGCAGCCGGTCAGGCTCAGGACCTGGTAGAGAATCGTCGTTCCCGCCCGCGCGTTCCCCATGATGAAGACGGGACGAAAGGGCACTCCCTCCAGCCGATCGGCATGAGCCCGGTCGGGCTGGTCGCCGTGTCCAGCGGCTCGTCCTGCCTCCGTCATCTCGCGATTTCTCCTCTTTTTCGGGTCCGATCGCCGCTAAAACAGAAGCTTCATCGGGGAAATGAGCCCCGCCTGGGCGAGCGTCACCCGGCGGATGAGGTTGTCGAGCTCGAAAACGAGATCCTCGGCTTTGAGCGGTCCAATCAGAAATGGAAGCTGAGTGGCGGCGTTGGTCCTCAGGGACTGCAGGTTCGCCAGACAATCGGCGAACTGCCCGGACAGGGCCTGACGTAGGGCCAGGATCACCTGCTTTCGTACCGTGCTCGGGAGGCCGAGGCCGGACGTCTCCTTGTAGAGTCCCAGGAACGTTGCCGTCGGGCCCAGGAACGGTACACGGACGGTGTTGGATGAGCCCGAAAGCAGTCCCTGCGGGCTGGCGGCCATCACGTAGTAATGATAGGTCTTCGACCGTTTCGCGGTCGCGTCGACGTAGTACAGATTCGGCGTCGTTCCGATGAGCTCCGGAGGGTGAAAGCCCTGATCGCGATAGAATCTGGTAGGCGGCCGCCCCCGCGGACGGCTCCCAGGACAACAACGTGGAAGGGCCCTTCCCTTCGGCGGAGAGGTTGGCGGGAATGGGTAGCTCGGGGTCGGCCCCGATGTTGGCTTGCCAAATCTTCGTCCCGTAGTACGGGTTGGTGCTTCCCATGAACAGGCCGAACGGGGTGCTGGCAAAGCTCCGCACGCCGCGGTTGAGAATGTTGTCGGGCTCGAGCACCAGCTGCCCGGTGTGGTAATCGAAGAACCCGGCAAGACCATTGCGGCTCACATTGGTGAAGTGACGCCCGTCGCCGGTCGTGAACAGGTCGAACCCCATCCCCGCCTGGAGCAAAGGCCCCAGGTAGGGGTTGTTGCGCCACCTCGCGGACTGGTCCTGCGTTCCAATGTACAAGTGTTCGTCGTGAACCGTCATTCTCCACATGTGGATGTTGAAGATGGCATCGAAGCCGTAGTCGAATCCGCTGAGGGGCTCGAGCTTTCTCCCGTCGGGAGTCTTGCGGGGCGTTCCCACGACCAAGTCCCAGCTGTCGTCGGGATTGATGCGGAACAGCTCTCGCTCCGTACCGACAAAGAGTCGTTGATGGAATTCCTGCATGCTGATGACCGCGTAGCTGGGCAGTTTCTTGCGGTAGGCCCCGTCGGTAATCACCGGGGTGAGGGCGTAGGGCGGCGTTCCCGTGGCGTCCGTCTTGAACAGGGAGAAGGGTGTCTTGTCGTTGATCGGTTGGACGCCCGTTCCCAGATAAAGGAAGTTGTTGAAGACCTCCATTTCGAAGAACGTCATTCCCGGCGGCGTAATTAGACGAAAGCTGTCGTTGCCGGCGGCGGGGTCGGACGACTCGAGGATCACCCCGTGGCCGAGGTCGCCGATGGAAGCGAGGATATAGAATTTTCCCTTGTACACCTTGATGCCCCGAAACCCGACGTAGGGAATGTCGCCGAGAAACGTGCCGGGATCCTCGGGCACGGCTTCGAAGTTCTCACCGTCAGTGGTCCGCAGGATTCGCGGCGGAGGGAGGCCGGGCTGGTTGAAGTTCCGTGCGGTGACGCCGGAGACGTACATCGCCTCCGTGCCGTCGGCCTCGTGGAAGATCCCCATGCCTCGGAAAGCGATGTCTCTCGCCACGAACTTGCCGGGGAAACCCGGGATGGGGACGTCCTGCGGTGATTGGTACACGCGGTCCCATTGGTTGGTGGCCGGCGTCCACCGCCAGAATCTCGGCCTGGAGAGGCAAATCTTGCGGCAGGGGCGTGCACTCCAGGTCCGCCTCGGTGGGAGGATAGCCGCCCAGGTCGGGCCGGTAGAACGAGATCGAGGCTTGCTGTACGCACGAGTTCGCGCGATTGGTACCGACGAAGAGGTACCCTTTCCACCACAGCATGGACATGGCCTCGGAGTTCTGCCGGTCGCCGAAGCCTTGGGGAGCCGCCTCCACGAAATCCGGAGCGAGGAGGGGCCTCGAGCTCCCGGCGGCGGAAGCACCAGCCCCGAAGCACAGCAGGACCGACACCGCAATTCCATGAAGCAATCCAACTCGATGATTCCGTAACGATGACATGCGTTTCCTCCAAACGAACTCACATCGCGCGCTGACTCAATACCGGAACGACTCTCTCCGTCCGAGCCCCGACCGCCAGTCCTTCGAGCAAACGAGCAGCTTCGGCCAGACCGTCGAGAGAAGCAAACTTGTCCGCGAATCGGCCGGCGTTGTTCCGGTAGCGCGGCTCGACGAGAACCTCTTCCACCGCCCGCCGCAACCGTAAAGGGGTCAAGCGGCGCGGCGACAATCGAATTCCAACCCCGGCCTCGACGACTCTCTGGGCATTCTCGGGCTTGTCCCACTCCGTGGGGACGACCACCATCGGTACCCCCGCGGAGAGTGCGGTCATCACCGTGCCCGCGCCGCCTGTCGTCACCAGGACGTCGGTTCTGGGCATCAGATCGGCGTGGGCGACCCACGGCTCGACGCGGACGTTGCCCGTGAATGCTCCGAGATCGAGATCCGCGAGCGGGCGCCCGCCCGTGGTCATCACGACCGACATCGGGAGTCCTCCCAAACCACGCCCCGCCGCCCTAAGGAGAACGGGCGCTCCGGCGTGCATCGTCCCCTCGGTGACGTGGACCGTGGGACGGTCGAGCGTCGCCAGCCACTCCGGTGGCGTCTCGGAGCGACCCTTGTTCCACACGCAAGGACCCACGTAGTGGACGTTCGCCGGGAGATCGATCCTCTGGTAGTCGAATTCACGGGTGCTGGGCACGAGATACAGGTCCATCGTCGCCGAATGCTCCGTTACCGAGCCGACGAGTGGCGGCAAGCCGAAGTCGTGCCGGACTCCGTTGGCCGCCCGGCGCATGCTCCGGGACAACACCCGCGTGGCGGCGGATGCCACGGAAGAGACGATGCGGGTTCTTCGGTCGCGAGGCCGCGGTAATCCCAATCCAAAGGGGGGCGCGTCGGGTCCTGGAAGAACGCAGGCGGCGACGGTCGAAAAGACGGCGACGGGCACGGACTCCCGCTCGCGCAGGACGAGAATCGGTGCCCACATCGACGTTTCGGTGACGACGACGTCCGGCCGAAACTCTCTCATCGCCGCGGTGATGTCCTCGACCTGGGCGGGCACCGTCTCCAGGAGCCACTCCCGAAGCAGGCTCGCGAACCGAAAGGGCACTCGCCAGGAGGCGTAGTCCTGGCGGGCAAACATGAGCTCGTTCACGCGCCGCTCGTCGACGCGCCGGAAGGGAAGGAGCGCGAATCCTTCTCGCTCGACCGGCCCTCTTGCTTCGGCGCCCGAACAGAAAGCGACCTCGTGGCCCCGGCGTCTCAGTGCATGGGCAATGCCGATCAGGGGGAAAAAATGGCTCCGGAAAGGCCAGACCGTGATGAGAAATCTCGCCATGGTCTAGGTCCTCGACACCAGCTCGCGCCCCAGGAGGTGATCGAGGGTGCGCAAATAGATCCTGTTGAAGGTCTCGCCGGGCAATAGGCTTCGCAGCGCCAGCAACGCCTTCGCCCGGCGGCCGACGACGTATCGAAGTCGTGGCGCCGCTGTCGTGAGCGCAGCAAGAATCACCCTCGCCACGTCGGAAGGCTTCGTCGGTGCATTGGCCACGAGACGCGCAGTGAGCTTCTCCTGGTTTTGAAACCAGTTTCCATAGGGGCTGTCGGGTGAAGACGAATCTCCGGCGAGGGCATCGCTCCGCGCCCAGAGGTCCGTCTTCACGATCGCGGGAGCGACGAGAACGACGTTCACGCCAACGAGCTTTGCCTCGAGCGCCAGTGCTTCCCCGAAGCCTTCGAGCGCGAATTTGCTGGCACAGTAGGCGCTGAGCGCGGGAGAGCCGATTCTGCCGCCCATCGAGCTGACGATGACGATGCGCCCGTGTCCGGCACGACGCATATGAGGAAGCACCGCCCCGGTGACCGCCATCGTTCCGAAGACGTTGACGTCGAAGACGCGCCGCAATTCGGTGTCGGAAACGTCTTCGAAATATCCGCGGACGTGCACCCCGGCGTTGTTCACCAGGCCGTATAGCGTCCCGCAACGCTCGAGGACTTCGGACACCGCACGGTCGATGCTCGAGCGGTCGGTCACGTCCAGCTCGACGGTGGTGACGCTTACCCCGAGGCGCTCGGCTTCCTCGAGGAGTCGAGCACTTCGCCCCACGCTCCGCATGGCGGCGAAAACGCGAAATCCGTCCTTCGCAAGACACAGAGACGTCTCGAGACCCAGCCCGGAAGAGGCCCCGGTGACGAGAACCGAACGGGTCTCCGTCATCGTGCCTCTCGATCCATGGGAGACACACCCGAGAAAGGGAGCGCGGCGCGTCCGTCCAGTTCCGGACGTGGGCCGACGATGCGGCGGAGCGACTGGCGCACATAGAGACGATCGAACAGCGCGGCGGGCAGGTGTTGTCGCAGCGCCACGATCAGCTTGGGCCTCCACCCCACGACGTATCGCAATTTCGGGCGTCGGGCCGTGAGGGCGCGGTAGATCTCCGTGGCAACGTTCTCTGGCGTAATGCGATGGGTCTCGAGGATCGCGTCTACCAGACGCTCGTGCCGCAGGAACCAGGTGCGGTACGGACTGGCCGGGTCCAGAGCGGCACGCGCCTGTCCTCGATGCACCGTGAAATGAGGGGTCGCGACCACGCCGGGCTCGATGATCGAGACCCGGATGCCGAAGGGCGCCATTTCGATGGCGAGAGATTCTCCGAATCCTTCGACGGCGAACTTTCCCGCGCAGTAGCCGCTCAAGGTGAGGGCGGCGAGCCGTCCCCCGGCCGAGCTCATCAGGACGATGCGGCCGTCGCCCGCTTCGCGCATATGAGGCAGAACCGCTCGTGTCACCGCCATGAGGCCGAAAACGTTCACTTCGAACGCGTGCCGCAGCTCCTCCTCCGAGATGTCCTCGAAGAAGCCGCGAAGACCGACGCCGGCGTTGTTGACCACCCCCCAGATTCCCCCGGTCTCCTCGATCACCGTGTCGACGGCCCGCGCCACGGTTTGCGGCTTCGTCACATCGACGTCGAGCGACCGCAGGACAAGGCCGTGCTCGGTCGCGGCATGGCGGACGGCGTCTCGTTCGGAAGGCCCCAGCACGGTCCCGTAGACTCGAAAACCTCGCTCCGCGAGCAGCAGGGCGGTGGCGAGACCGATGCCCGACCCGGCACCCGTTACGAGGATACTGCGATCCATAGCCTCACCCGATGAACGGCAGCCCGAAGTCTTGCCGGGTCGACCCCGACTGGCGCCATGAATCCCCGCAAAACGGCGAAAGCCCACCCATAAAAAACGGTTTGAATCCCCATTCAGACGAAGCCCAGTCTAGACCGAATCCGTCGATCGCCCCCGCGGACTCTTCCTATCGTCACTTTGCGCGCAAGGGCCGCCATGACGGAAGTCGTTCGCCTTCTTCATATGAATATACCCGCGGTGCGGTGAACGACCACCGAACCCTTACCCCCGCCGCTTGGCGCAGCAAGAGCAAACATCATGGCTTGTTGGGGAGAGCCACCTACGGGCGAATTAATATCCTAGGGGCCCGCTCCATGTCAAGTGAAAACTCGGCGGTCCCCCAGGCAATTCGTTCATTTTCTGGAAGTTACCCCTCGGGAGAGGCCCGATCGGGCCCCCCGGGAAGACGAGTCGAATGGGACGCTTCTCGGCGTCCTTTCGTCAGGAGCCCGTCCTCGGTCGCTCCGCGGGGAGGGCATCGAACAAGTCGGTGCCGGATCGGGTGATGTCCTCGCGGCCGTCGCCCGCTCGTCGAGCTACTCGGGCGCGTCCCACTGCGGCCGCTCACGGCGAGCCGCCGCCGCCACATTCTCAACAGGGTACGTCCGAAGGGTGGTCCCATCGCGAGGAGATTGAGCTTGGATTGGCCTTCCTGTCTGCCATTCCAGGTGATGGGGATCTGCGCGATGGAATATCCGCCGACGAGGGCACCCAGAGACAGCTCGACGGACAAGTCGAAATAGTTGGCACGGGGGGGACCGAGCTCGTTCAGCACTCGTCTCCGGTAAGCCTTGAACGCGTTGGTCAAATCGTTCAAATCCGTCCAGAACATCCAGCGAATGGCCCGATTGACGATTCGGTTCAACAGGAGTTTCCCTGGAGGGTAATTGCGTACCGCGCTTCCTTCCACGAATCGCGAGCCGAACACGCAATCGTAGCCCTCTTCCAGCTTGCCGTAGTAGCTCAGGATGTCGTCCGGATCGTCGGAAAGGTCCGCCATGAAGACCACCACCGCGTCTCCCTCCGCCGCTTGCAGGCCCGAGCGCAGCGCGCGTCCGAAGCCGGCCGGAGGATCGCGACGCACGAGGCGTATCCGGGGATTTCGGCGCGCCTTGTCGAGGACGATCGCCGCGGTATCGTCGGTGCTGTTGTCATCGACGACGACGATCTCGAAGGGTATCCGACGCGACGTGGAGAGCGCCGAGACGACGCGGTCGAGGCAGTGTCCGATGACCTCGCGCTCGTTGCGGGCAGGAATCACGATAGAAAGCTTCATGAGAGCATCAACCCCCGGGGGGACCTCTCGGACAGGGCCGGCAGGCGGGGGGAACACCTGCTGGAGCACGCCTCCAGGCGACCTCAATTGTATACTCAGTCGCGTCCGCGAGCGATACTCCTTGCCGACGGTCCCTTCATCGCGAAGTCCGGGCTCGAATACCCTCGACGATCTCGACGAGGATCCCCTCCAGGTCGTAGTGGTACCGCCAATCGGGGTAGTGACTCTGGAACTTCCGGGTATCGCTCACGTACCAGATATGGTCGCCGATGCGGGCCTCGTCGACGTACCGCGTGCGGACCTTCTTTCCGAGAATTCGCTCCAGAAGAGCGATGGCCTCGATGAGGGAGCAGTGGGCGCCTCGCCCGCCCCCTGCGTTGTAGACCTCGGCGGGACGCGGCGCTCGAACGAAGTGGAGGAACATCGAGGCCAGGTCATTCGCATGGATGTTGTCGCGAACCTGTTTTCCTCGATAACCGAGCACGCGATACTCCGATCCCTCCACGGCGCAGCGGACGAGATACGAGAGGAACCCGTGGAGATCGGCTCCGGAATGAGCCGGCCCGGTGATGCAGCCCGCGCGAAAGCATACGGTCTTCATGCCGAAATAGCGGCCGTACTCCTGGACCATGACGTCGGCGGCGAGCTTGGACGCACCGAAGACGGAGTGCGTCGTCCGGTCGACGGACATCCCCTCGTCGATGCCGTGGGCGAAGTAAGGGTGCGTCCGCGGCAACTCCCAACGGGTCTCGTGCTCCTCGAAAGGAAGCTCGTTGGGTCGGTCGCCATAGACTTTGTTGGTGGAGAGGAAGAGGAAGCATGCGTCGGGACAGTGCGCCCGCGCTCCCTCCAGCAGATGGAGCGTCGCGCGGGCATTGATGTCGAAGTCGGTCCGGGGGTCGCGCGCGGCCCAGTCGTGCGAGGGTTGCGCCGCGGCATGGACGATGCACTTGATGTCGGTCCCGTACGAACGAAAGACGCCCTCGATGCCGCCGTCGTCACGGATGTCCAGGTCGTGGTGCCGATACGAGGGCAGGGCGGCCTGCAGCTCCCGGAGTCGCCATTCGGTCGAGGCGCCTTTCCCGAAGAACCGCGCTCGCATGTCGTTGTCGATCCCGGCGATCTCGAAGCCATTGGCGGCGAAGAGCTCCACCGCCGCGGAGCCGACGAGACCCGCCGATCCCGTTATCAGCGCAATATCCATGTTGTCACTCCGGGGGCAACCGAGACGAGCCCTACATCTTAAAAAGCGTTTTCGTCGTGACGCAAGGCCGTCACTGGTTGCGATCGGGCTCGCTGTTCTCCGGGAAGCGCTTGCTCGAAGAGCGCGAAATTCCTTATGCTTGGCCGACGCACCGAGGATCCCAGGGGGGCTGGATCGGTCGCGGACGAATGCTTACCAGGCGCGAATCGCATGCGTGCGTGCAACAAGGTGGTTTCTAACGTTGGAAGGAGACGGGCCGAGGCGCCCAGTCTCTGAGGTCACTCCATGAACCTGCACTCCGTGAGACTCGAGCATCTTGCCAACTGGTCCTTGCGGCGACTCTCGAATGGGCTTCACCTCACCAGATCGCTGGGACGCCCGTACCTGTTTCAGGTCGAGCTGACGAACTTCTGCAATCTCAAGTGCCCGATGTGCCCACACGACTTGATGACCCGCGAGGTCGGCTATATGGACTTCGAGCTCTTCAAAGACATCGTCGGACAGGTAAAGAGCACCAATCCCGACCTCCGGCTGCACCATATGGGTGAGTCTTTGTTCCACAAGGATGTCGCCGACTTCATCCGTTTCGCGAACAGCCGGGGGCTCGAGACCATCCTCTCCTCGAACGCGACGACTTTGACCGAGAACAAGATTCGAGAGCTCATCGACGCGCAGCTGTCGTGGTTATACATCTCGTTCGACGGTGCGTCCGCCGCGACCTACGAGCAGTTCCGAAAAGGAGCTCGATACGAGCGGGAGAAGGCCAAGGTGGAGGATCTGCTTCGAATGCGGGAGCTGCTGAACTCGGACCGCCCGAAGGTCATGATGAGCTGTATCTCCATGCCAGGGACCGAAGCCGAATCGGAAGCAATTCCGGGCATACTGGCAAGGCCGTGTGGAAGCGGTGAGAATCAAGCCCGCCGATGCGTGGGACGGCTCCTCGGAGAGAATCAAGGAGATCGTGGCTGATTCTCAATACGCGGTCGGGAATTCGGTCTGCGGCTGGCCGTGGCAGTCCGTCGTCGTCCTCTGGGATGGTCGGGTCGTTCCTTGTTGCTTCGACTACGACGGAAAATACGTCCTGGGGGATCTCCGCCAGAAGTCGCTCGCCGAGATCTTCAATGACGAGCCCGTCAAGGAGCTGCGACGACTCCTCCGTGAACGGCGTGCCAGCGAAGTGACCCTCTGCCAGAACTGCCCCAGGGCGTGTTGACGCCCGGAGCGGACCGGAACCGGCGCGTCGTTCCGGCGTCAGAACGCTGCCTTCGCGGGCAACGGTAACGTCTCCTTCCTCAACGGCGGGCTCGCCCGTTTGCCGCGCGGGCCCTGGAACTCGGAAAATTGAGCGCGGGCGAGAATGATGATAGGAAGGGCTATGGGTCGATGTCCTCTCGGGACCGTGCTTCGGCCCGTCGTGGCACTCGCCGGTCTCGCCTGCGCCGCTGGCGACTCCGTCGCGCAGCCGGCCCGCTCTCCCGCGCCACGGCTCGTCCGGTCCGTTTCCGGCACCAAAGGCCACGAGCAGGGAGGCGTCTACGTCATCGAGGATCCGCGCAACACGTTTCATTACCCTGAGGATCAACATGTCGTCGTGCAGTTCGAGTGGGAGGGCGAGCCAGGGCATCACCACTTCGAAGGGCGCTGGAAGAATCCGACCGGCAAGGCGGTGGTCATTTCGGAGTTCGACTATGACTCGCCGGGGCCCCGCTTCGGCGGGTACTGGGTCCTGGACCTGACGGAGGGTACGACCCCCGGTCTCTGGGCGCTCGAAGCTGTCGTCGACGGTACGGTAGCAGGGATGCACGCGTTTCAACTCTCCGCCGAGCCCGTCGCCGCCGATGTGGCCGCCCCGAGGAATCCCTCACGCCTTCCGAGCTCTACGCGCGTGCTCTGCCTGCACTGGTCCGCATCGACAAACTGGACGCCTCAGGGGTCCGTATCGAATCAGGCTCTGGTTACGTGTTCGGCCAGGATCGAGTTCTCACGGCGTTTCAGGTCGTCGACGGCGCTTCGAAAGTCCGGGCCACGTTCTCGGATGGAACGACGCACGACGCGAGCGGAACTCTCGGCTGGGATCGGAAAGGAAACTGGATCGTCCTCGCCGTGTCGACGGCGGATGTGGTGCCCCTCCCCACGGCGCCATCGGACTCTTTCGTCGTCGGGGATCGGGTCTACACGTTCGATGCACCCGACGAGTCGAGCCGCGTCCTCCGCGAGGGAAGAATCGTCGGCCGCCAGGACTTTCCGTTTGTCGGCGAGCGCTTGAGCCTCGACGTCTACGTAAATCCTCGAGCGACCGGTTCTCCCGCTCTCGACGACACCGGTCGAGTGATTGCGGTCTTGACGCACGGAGATCTCGTCCCCGGCATGTCCACGCTCTCCGGGCTCCAGCTCGCTCCGGGAAACGTTCCGCATGAGTTGGTGGATCGTCGTCTCGGAAGGCCCGTCGCCTCGATCGTTTTGTCGCCCGGTGTCGGCGTCGTGCCCTTCAATCAACTGTGGGCGCGGAATCAGTTCATTCCACCTCTGGTGCAGAACGAGGAACTCTCGGGCGGGACCATCGGAGCGTCTGTCGACCGAACCGAAAAGAAACGGCCGCGCCTCGTCGGCGAAGGCTACGACATTGCAAGGAGCGGTGGCCGCGTCGCGGTTTCTCTGAGGTGGAGTCCGGTTGCCAAGGTCTCGTCGTCCGTGGTGTTGAAGCTCTTCGACGAGGACAATCGCGTGGTTCTTCAATCGGAGCCGCAGACGATCAAGTTGAAGGCGTACGAGGTGGCGAGCACGTTTTGGGAGCTGGACGCCTCGGACCTGTCCCCAGGGGTCTATCGAGCCGATGTCGTCGTCGATGGCCGCGCTTGCTGGCGTTCCTTCTTCAGGCTCGTCGAGTAGAGGTTTCGCAACACAGCTCCACCTGGATCATCACCCGTCCAAGCTTCTCAGATTAGTCTTGTTCAGATGTATCATGTCGTGATATATATGATCCCCGGGGCAGGCTGCGATGACGCTTACTCTTCCGATGCTGCAAATTCTATTGGCACTGGTAGATGAGGACCGGCACGGATATGGGATCCTCCTCGAGATTGAAGAGAGGACGGGCGGTACGAAGGCTAGGGACGGGGACACTCTACACGGCGCTTCAGAGGCTCGTCGCGAAGGGTCTGATTGAAGAGACGGAGAGCGGCCGGCACCGGAGCTCGACGACGCGCGACGCCGGTACTACCGCCTCACGGCGCCTGGCCGGGACGCGGCTCGCTCGGAGGCTGCTGCGGCTCGCCACTGTCGTGGGTATGGCCCGCGAAAAGGAAGTCCTGCCTCGATGAAGCCTCTCCGGGGAGCGTACCGCCTGCTTCTCGTCTTCTACCCGCAGAAGCTGCGGCGGAGCTCGGGCCGGAGATGCTCCGGACGTTCGAGGACCGCATGAGGCGAGAGGGCTCGATTCGGCTCGCGCTCCTCGAAGGACTCGACGTCATCCTCACAGGAACGCGCGAACGGCTCGCCGCGCAACGGACTCGGAGTCGGTCCTCTCCGCATCGCGTCCCTACCGGCCGAGAACGAAAGGGATCGCCGATGGAGCTCTTCTTCAAGGACGTTCGACATGCGGCACGCGCTCTTGCTCGCAGCCCGGGGTTCAGCCTCGTCGCCGGCCTATCGCTCGCGCTCGGCATCGGAGCGAATGCCGCGATCTTCAGCCTGGTGAACGCCGTCTCGCTGAAGCCGATGCCGATCGACGAGCCCGGGAGTATCGTCGCCATCTACGCCACGCACGCCAACGAGCGCATGCCGGACAACTTCAGTTATCCGAATTATCGCGACTTGAGAGAAAGCGGCATCTTCTCCGATCTCGTCGCCTTTCAGGGCGCGAACGTGAGCCTGCAGCCGCTGGGGCCGACGGGGGAGAACGAGCCCGAGATCGCGTGGTGCGAGCTCGTCAGCGAGAATTACTTCTCGGGACTCCGGGCTCCGGCGGCGCTCGGACGTACCTTCGTCCCCGAAGACGCGCATCACCCCGTGGTGGTGTTGAGCTACGACTTCTGGAAGCGCCGTTTTTCGGGACGTGAGAACGTTCTGGAAAGCGTCCTGCGCATCAACGGACGGGAATTCGACGTGGTCGGTGTCGCGGCGCGGGGGTTCACCGGAGCGAAATTTCTGGGCTTCACTCCCGAGCTCTGGCTTCCCCTCACGATGCACCAGGTCGTCTGGCCGGTGAGCCCTGGAAGCCCTGCGAGTAAAGACGACCGCCTCGAGCGACGGCAGGGATCCTGGCTCAACGTCCGCGGACGTCTCGCGCCCGGAATGAGTGTCACCGAGGCCGAGGTCGCTCTCGAGGCGGTGGGCGCGCGACTCGCTTCCGAGTACCCGGAGGCGAATCGTGACTGGCGGCTCCACCTCTATCCGTCTCCGGGGAAAACCGAGCCATTCTTCGAAGTGCAGATCGGAGCTCTCGTTCCCGTCGCCTCGACAGCACTTCTCCTCATCGTGGGCATCGTGCTGCTCATTGCGTGTGCGAACGTGGCGAGCCTGAAGCTCGCCCGCACGTTGTCTCGCGAGCGCGAGCTCGCCGTTCGACTCTCGCTCGGCGCCACCCGCGCGCATCTCGTCCGCCAGATTGCCCTCGAGAGCATCCTCCTTGCGGTCGTCTCCGGTATTGCGGGCGCGTGGATCGGACAGCTGGTGCTCGCGGCCGCGGTCGGTTCGGGCCCGAAGCTCGATTTCTCCGTGGACTACGGCGTCGAGATGGATTGGAGGGTGCTCGCCTTCACCGCCGTGGTGACGCTGGTCGCAGCCCTCCTCTCCGGCATCCTCCCGGCGCTCAGCGTCGCGCGGCGCGACGTGACTCCAACATTGAAAGAAGGCTCGGGCGGTGGCGAGAGGCGACGGCTCTCACGGCGTCTCATCGTCGTCCCGCAGATTGCTCTCTCCCTTGTCGCGCTCGTCACCGCGGGACTGTTCGTTCAGAGCTTTCAGAACCTGCGCGCGGTGAGGCCCGGATTCCGCACCGACGGGATCCTGCTCGCGACCGTCGACCCCGAGCTCCAGCAGTATGACGAGAAACGAGGGCTGGCCCTGTTCCAGAATCTCCAGGAGCGCTTGAAGGCGCTCCCCGGTGTAGAGGCGGTGAGCGTCGCGTTTCCACTCCCTCTCGACGCCTACACCGAGGCCGATCGCATCTACCCGGAAGGATCGGATGCGACCTCCACGACCGGCCGCGAGGGGACGCTCGTGTTCTGCAGCACCGTGGGCGAGGACTATTTCGAGACTGTGGGCACAGCGATCGTCGAAGGCCGCGCCTTTCGGGTCGCGGACGACGCGCGGTCGAGGCCGGTCGCGATCGTGAACGAGACTCTCGCCCACCGGTTCTGGCCGGGTGACGAACCGATCGGAAAGCGATTTCGATCGGGGCCCGACGATCCTCCCGTAGAAGTCGTAGGCGTTGCCCGAGACGGGAAGTACCTGACGCTCGGCGAGGAGCCGCGTCCCTATTTCTTCGTGCCCGTCCGGCAAGCCTATCGCTCGCCGATGACCATCGTGATGCGGGCATCAGCGCCTCCCAGGAGTCTCGAAGCGAGGTTGCGGGAAAACGTGAAGTCCCTCGACCCGACGCTTCCCGTCTATGGAGTGAAGACGATGGAGGAGTTTCTGGCACGCTCGCTCGCCGCCGCTCGTGCGCTCGCGCTCGCGACGTCGTTTTTCGCCGTTCTGGCCGCCGCGCTCGCGACGGTGGGAGTCTACGGGCTCATGAGCTTTTCCGTATCCCGGCAGCGTCACGATCTTGGGATCCGGATGGCGCTCGGGGCATCGAGCAGAAACGTTCTCGTGCTCTTTCTATCCCAGGCGGCGCGCACCGTCGGAGTGGGAATCGCGATCGGGCTCCTCCTCGCCTGGGCTTCGACGCGCTTTCTCTCGAGCTTGCTCATCGGGGTCGATGCCGCGAACGCACCCATTTTCGTCGGAGTGGCGGTCCTCCTCGGCCTTGTCGCTCTCGCGGGCAGTCTCGTTCCGTCCCGGCGCGCGACGAAGCTCGATCCGCTCAGCGTCCTGCGGCACGACTAGTGGGCTGTAACAGCTATTTCGCGCCAAAATCGCGGGCCCTTTTGCGCGCTGGCGGCGTTGCGATTCCTCGAAATATCCAGATATGTCGTCGTCATCACGCCTTGCCAGCACACAAAATGACCTCGCGATTTGCGCACCAAATAGCTGTTACAGCCCGCTAGCCCGGACCGTTCGATTTTGTCGAACCCGTGCCGGCGCGGCGGACAGCCGTGGTAGACTCGCTCGCCTTTGGTCGGCTCCATCTGAGGTGGCCTTATGTCTACGAGCGATCGCGGGTCCTGGGGCTCCCGTGCCGGGTTCATCCTGGCAGCGGCGGGCTCTGCCGTCGGGCTGGGAAACATCTGGGGATTTCCGACCCGTGTCGGTCAAGGCGGGGGCGCCATTTTCGTTCTCGTCTATCTTCTCTGCGTCTTTCTCATCTGCGCCCCCATCATCATCTGCGAGATGGCCCTCGGCCGCGGATCTCAGCGCGACCCGATGGGCGCCTACCGTCACTTCCGTCCCGGCAGCGCCTGGTGGCTGGTGGGAGGAATGGGGATTCTTTGCGGGGTCGGGATCCTGTCGTTCTATTCCGTCATCGCCGGCTGGACCCTCGCTTACATCGTCTTCTCGGCCATCGGCTCCGTCCACGGAAGCGAGCAGGACATCGCCGATTTCTTCAGCCGCTTCACCGCCAACGGCCCGCTGAACGTCTTCCTGACATTTCTCTTCATCGCCGGCACCGCCGCGGCCATTCTCGGCGGCGTGCGAGCGGGTATCGAACGGGCGACGAAAATCATGATGCCGGCTTTGTTCGTCATCCTGATCGTGCTCGCTCTCTACGCTCTCACTCTCCCCGGCGCGCATCAAGGGCTCGCTTACTATTTGCGGCCGAACTTCGAGGAAGCTCTCAGTCCCGCGGTCTTCAACGCGGCCCTCGGTCAGGCCTTCTTTTCGCTGAGCCTGGGCATGGGATGCATGATCACGTACGGAAGCTACCTCTCCAAGAAGGAGAGTATCGGCGGGTCCGCCCTCTGGGTCGTGAGTCTCGACACTACGGTGGCTCTTCTCGCCGGGTTCGTGGTGTTTCCGACCGGCTTTTCGATTCCGGGGTTCAATCCCCGCGCCTCCGGCCCGGGGCTCATCTTCAGCGTGCTCCCGCGTCTGTTCAGCACCATGCCTGGAGGAACTCTCTTCGGCTTGCTCTTCTTCATCCTGCTCGCCCTCGCCGCCTTCACTTCCACCATCTCGCTTCTCGAGGTTCCGGTCTCGCATTTCATCGACGAGTACCAGTGGCCGCGCCGCAAGGCGGTGGTGGTGCTCGCCCTCGTCTCGTTCGTTCTCTCCATTCCCTCGGCCCTCGGGAACGGACAAGTCGAATCCCTCACCCATCTGGTCTCGCCGCTCTGGGGTGAAAGCTTCCTCGGCTTGATGGCGCGCCTTTGGAACGACTTTGCTCTTCCCATCGGCGGCTTTTTGACCGCGATTTTCGTCGGCTACGTCTGGAAGACGGAGAACGCGCTGAAAGAGCTGACGGCCGAGGGCACCTGGTTTCCGTATCCCAGACTCTGGAGCTTCCTGGTGCGGTTCGTATGTCCCGTGGCCATCGCGGCGATCATCATCGGCACCATCTGGCCTCTACTCTTTCCGGCATAAGAAGACATGCTCGGGGTTGTTCTCTCATGAACGAAAGCGGAAGTCTCATCCAGCACCTGCAGTCGATCGAGAGCTTCATCTATGCTCCTTACGCCATCCCGGCTCTCCTCCTCATCGTCGGAGGGTGGCTCACGATCCGGACGGGCGTCGTGCAGATCCGGCGCTTCGGGACGGCGCTCGAGTTCCTCCGCAGGGGGGCGATGGGGAAGGACACGTCGGGGGAAGGGGCCATCACGCCCTTCCAGGCGCTCGCTACAGCGCTCGCCGCGACCGTCGGGAACGGCAACATCGGGGGAGTCGCGACGGCGATCGTGACCGGTGGGCCGGGGGCCATTTTCTGGATGTGGGTCTGCGCCGCCGTCGGCATGTGCACCAAGTACTCCGAGGCAGTCCTCGGCGTGCGCTATCGAGTGACGACGGCGCGAGGCGATCTCGCCGCCGGTCCGATGTACTACATCAGCCGCGGCCTTCCTTCCGCGAGCGCGGGAAAGGTCCTCGCCTACCTATTCTGCATCTTCGGGGCCGCGACCGCGCTTCTCGGAACGGGGAACATGGCGCAGTCCAACACCGTGGTCCAGACCTTCGTGAAAGCGGGAGAGATCATCTTCCACGTTTCGGTATCGCCCTGGGTACCAGGCATCATCATCACCTCTTTCGTGGGGTTCGTCCTCCTCGGCGGACTTCAGAGAATCGCCGCGGTGTGCGAGCGACTCGTGCCCACGATGATCGTCGTTTACGTATTCTCGGCGCTGGTCTACGTCTTTCTGAACCTGACCAAGATTCCTCACGTGTTCGGCTTGATCTTCGAGAACGCGTTCACTCCCGCCGCGGCGGCCGGTGGGCTTCATCGGGGCGAGCGTGACCCAGGCCATCGCAGCCGGCGTCAGCCGGGGCGTGCTATCGAACGAGGCGGGGCTCGGGAGCGCCCCCATCGCTCACGGCGTCGCGCGCGTGAACCACCCGGTGGAGCAGGGGGTGGTCGGCATCATGGAGGTCTTCATCGACACCATCGTCGTCTGCTCGATGACGGCCTTCATCATCCTTTCTTCCGGCCTCTGGACCGACGCCGCCTATCGCACCGCGAGCGGGGACCTCACGTCCGCCGCCCTGAACACCTCGATCCCGTGGGGCCTCGCGCCAATCATCGTCGCGTTGAGCTCGTTCCTCTTCGGATTCTCGACCCTCATCGGCTGGTGCTATTACGGCGAGAAGTGCTTCGAGTTTCTTTTCGGTTCGAAGGGAATCGTTCCCTATCGCATCCTCTTCACCACATTGACTCTCGTCGGTGCCCTGGTGGCGGTTCCCATCGTGTGGTCCATCGGAACGATCCTGAACGGCTTCATGGCTTTTCCCAACCTCATCGGGCTCTTCTTCCTGTCGGGGACGGTCGCGAAACTGACGACGGATTACTTCCGCAGGGACAAGACTGCAGGGCGCTCCCGGATAGCCGGGGCAGCGATGGAGAGCGAAGAGCCGTGACGAGGCGAGCGCCGCGGGAGCTTCTCCCGTTTCTCGTCGTCGTCCTCTCGTGCGGCGCCGCCCGGGGCGCAGACGGGGCCCGAGCTCGGCGAGTGGCGCAACTTCGGTTCCGACCTGGGAAGCACGCGCTACGCGCCTCTCGATCAAATCGACCGCGACAACGTCTCGAAGCTCGAGATTGCCTGGAGCTGGGAGGCGAAGAACTTCGGGCCTCGTCCCGATTTGAATTGGCGGGCGACTCCCATCCTGGTCAAGGGCGTTCTCTACACTACCGCCGGCTCGCGACGAAGCGCGGTCGCCATCGACGCGCGAACGGGTGAGACGCTCTGGTCTTACCGTTTCGATGAGGGTGAGCGGGGCAAGACCGCGCCACGACAAACGTCGGGCCGTGGCGTCTCGTATTGGACCGA
This sequence comes from uncultured Acidobacteriota bacterium, assembly GCA_963815675.1. Classification (GTDB taxonomy): domain Bacteria; phylum Acidobacteriota; class Vicinamibacteria; order Marinacidobacterales; family SMYC01; genus CAWFHP01. The sequence goes on from CAWFHP010000015.1 coordinate 214,270, forward strand.
CGGGAGGGAGGAGCGAATTCTCTTCCTCACTCCCGCCTACTTCATGGTGGCCCTCGATGCCCGGACCGGCCGGCCCTTTCCCGACTTCGGCCGCGACGGAATCGTGGATTTGAAGGAAGGTCTCGACCGGGACGTCGACCTCGTCAAAGACCCGATCGGCTCGAGCTCGCCCGCGATCGTGGTGGGCGACGTCGTCATCGTCGGCGCCGCGCTCCCCGCGGGAGGGACGCCGCCGACGAAAGAAATGCCGGCGGCGCACGTCCGAGGCTACGACGTGCGCACGGGGAAGAGGCTCTGGATCTTCCACACCATCCCATTGCCGGGCGAGCTCGGAAACGACACCTGGGAGAATGAATCGTGGCGGTATACGGGAAACGCCGGTGTCTGGACCACGATGTCCGCCGACCCCGAGCTCGGCTACGTGTACCTTCCGACCGAGGCGCCGACGGGCGATTTTTACGGGGGCCACCGCCACGGGGACAATCTCTTTTCTTCCAGCATCGTCTGTCTCGACGCCCGGACGGGCGAGCGCGTGTGGCATTTCCAGCTGGTGCACCACGACGTCTGGGACTACGACGTTCCCGCCGCTCCCGTTCTCGCGGACATCCGCCTCGGCGGACGCGAGATCAAGGCGGTCGCGGTGGTTACCAAGCAGGGATTCACCTTCGTCTTCGATCGCGAAACCGGTGAGCCCGTCTGGCCGATCGAAGAGCGGCCCGTGCCCGGGACCGACATACCGGGAGAGCGCACGTCGCCCACCCAGCCGTTCCCGACGAAGCCCGCTCCGTTCGAGCGTCAAGGAGTGACCGAGGACGACCTCATCGATTTCACCCCCGACCTCAAGAAGGAGGCTCTCGAGATCGCGAAGTCGTATCGGCTCGGGCCTCTCTACACCCCGCCCTCTCTCGTCACCGGGAACATGAAAGGGACGTTGTCGCTTCCCGGCGCTCAGGGCGGCGCCAACTGGCAGGGCGCCGCGCTCGATCCCGAGACCGGAGTCCTCTATGTCGGCTCGTCCGTCGACCCGGCCGTGCTCGGGATGGTTCACGACCCGAAGATCTCCAATATGGACTACGTCCAGGGACGCCGGCTGAAGCTTCCCGAGGGCGGTGGGCCTCAGGGCCTTCCTCTATTGAAACCGCCCTGGGGTCGGATCACCGCGATCGATTTGAATACCGGCGAAAAGCTCTGGACGATGGCGAACGGCGAGCCGCCCGAGTACGTCGTGCGCCACCCCGCGCTCGCCGGGATTGTGCTTCCCCGAACCGGGCGGCCCGAGCGCGCCGGTCTCCTGGTGACGAAGACCCTGCTCTTCGCGGGCGAGGGGAGCGGACTGTTCGCCGCGTACGGGGGCGGCGGCGACAAGCTTCGGGCACACGACAAGCGAACCGGCGAGATCCTCGCCGAGCTCGAGCTGCCCGCGAACGAGACCGGCGTTCCGATGACGTACCTCGTCGACGGTATCCAGTACATCGTCGTCGCGGTGGGAGCCAAGGACCATCCCGCCGAGCTCGTCGCCTACCGTCTTCCCGATGAAGAGATCGACAAAGCGCGACTCGAGGGAGAAAGGCAGACGCGCTAGTGACGGTGCATCAGGGCTCCTGAGACTCGCCGCTCGCGGTCTTCGTACGCTCCGCGAGATAGGCCGCGAATCGAGGCCGCTTGGTCGTCGGTGAGCCACTGCCAGCCCGCCTCTCTCTGCATGCGGCGTACCGTTCGCGTCCACCACAAATGGTCTTCCTTCTGGTCGTAGATGCGCTCGCTGTTGTGGCAGCGCCCGCACTTCCGCGTCAAGAGCTCGGCACCGGGGCCGGGGTCGCCGTCGAGGATTGCGCCCAGAGTGAGCTCGTTGAGCTCGTGCATCAGAGGACTCTCGACGGCGTCGCCGTACACTCCCAGCGCCTGGTGATGGGTGCGCTCGGCGTCCATGCCGAGGGCGCCATAAGCGGCGGCGAGATACTGGTGAGCTTTGGAAAGTCTCGGGTAGGGGACGAGAATCGGATTGAGTAAGCTCACGACGTCAGTCCACTTCTGCTCCATCGTCAGGAGCCGCGCCTTTCCGAGCGCGGCGGTCGGCTGGAGGGGGTCGAGCTCGAGGGCTTTCGACAGATTCTCGTCGGCGTCGTCGCGCCGCGCCCACATGAGGTAGAGGTCACCGAGCTCGGCTGGGAGCTCGGCTTCGTCCGGTCTCATCTCGATCGCCTTCAGGAACAGGGCTTCGCTCGCCTCGTAGTTGAACGCCGTCTTCTCCAACATCGCCCCGTAGTACACCCAGCGGTATTCGTCCGGCGCGAGACCGCGGGCGATGGCGTAGCAGCGGCGCGCCGGGTCGAGAAACTGATAGGCGTGGTACAGCATACCCAGCTCGCCGGTTCGTTCCGCCGAGCCGCGGTCCTCTCGCGCCAGCCGATCGGCTTCGCGGAACTTCGCTACCGACCTGGCGTTCTGGTACTCGAACGTCGGGAGCTCCGGGAGCGGAGGGGGTGCGGGGCGGCAGCCGGAGACGAGTAGGAGCGACGACGCGGCAGCAACGGCCGAGAGCGATTTCATTTCCCTCGCTCGGACCACCGATTGCGCCACCAGGTGATCCGGCCGATCTGACCGAAGGGCTCCTGGGCATAGAGGCCTCCGCTCACCAGATCGGGCCAGCCGTCTCCGTCCAGGTCACCGGCGGCGAGCACGACCAGATGGGTCGGGGAGGAATCGATGTCTCTCATGGTGAAGTTCTGTTTGCCGTCGTTCTGGAACCAGGCGATCGACTGCGACGCGGGATCGCTCCAGTCGGCGAAGAGGCTCACCACGAAAACGTCCAGGTCGCCGTCCCCGTCGGCATCGATCGCCCTCGCCGAGTAAGCGCCGGGAAAATCGCCGATCCGATGGAAGTCGAATTGGAGGCCGCCGCGGTTTTCGAGCCATTGGACGCCATGCCAGGGGCGGGGTACCGAGGGAACGCGGTCGAAGGCATCTCCGTTGGTATAGAGAATGTCGAGATCGCCATCGCGGTCGAGGTCGCAGAGCGAAATTCCACTGCTCCCGTAATCCTCGTTGGTCGCGCCGAAGACCATATGAGAGGTAAAGCCTCCCTTGCCGTCGTTGTCGAACACGTAGATCTGCTCCCAGGTCTGGGAGACGACGGCGGTGATGTCGAGATCCCCGTCTCCGTCCATGTCGGCGACGGGAACGTGGATGGTCCCCGGGAGGTTCAGGAGCTGGTGGCTCGCGAATTTCCAGTTGCCGAGGTTCTCCATCCACCGGATCTCGCCGTCGTCATAGCCGAACTGCCCTACCGCCAGGTCGACGTCTCCGTCCGAATCGAAGTCGCCGGACTCCACGTCGGTCACGCGCGCGACGTTCTCCAGCAACACGTGGCTTTCGAAATTTCCCCCGCCCTCGTTCTCCAGCACGTTCACCGACCCGATCTTTTCGTTCGAGGGGAGAATCTGCCCCATTTCCGCGACGAGAAGATCGATGTCGCCGTCCCCGTCGATGTCGCTCGGGCTCACGTGGGCTGGAGCGATCGTGACCGAGCCCACCTGCCGTTCCGTGAAGGTTCCGGCGGGGCTCTGGCGGATCCATCGCACCTGGTTGAGCGTCGCATCGGTGGCGACGACGTCGGTGAGACCGTCCTGGTCGAGATCCACGACCTCCACGTGGGTGATCCAGGGGGGAGAGCTTCCGGGAGGATCCCCGATCGGGATCTTGTCCAGAAAGTCGATCTTCTCGCCCCGGACCGCCGTGCCCGGAGAGCCGCCCGGGTTCGCGGTGGAGGTCGAGGGAGGCTTCTCTGCAGCCGGGCGGCAGGCAGGAGCGAGGCACGCCAGAAGAAGAGCTACGGGGATGCGTTTCCATAACATGACCAGATAGTACCTTTACGCCTTGCCTTTTCGGAACCAGACATGTTCTACTGAGACGGTTTCCGACCACATCGATGCGTTTTGAAAGCGGAGCCCTCTGGTTCGAACTCGCCACCAATCTCGTCAACGAGACTCTGACCACCGCCTCCAGGGTGGCGCCGGAATTTCTGCGACAACAATATCTCGAAGAGCGGGACGCCATCGCGAGTGTCGAGATCGTCGACATCCGCGAGGAAAGCTTCCGGGATCTGGACGCTCGCTGGATGGAGCGTTTCGGCGTGATGAAATCGCTACGTGCCGCGCTCGACGACAGTCATCCGCTCGCGAAGAGCGTCTCTGGATGCGTGCTCGCGCGCGCCCGTGCCCCGCTCGAGGAGTTCGCCCGGCTGGAGCCGAGCAAAGAAGGCTTGCCGGTGCTCGCGGTGTCGTTGCGCGGCGAGACGCTCCTGTCTCCGGACCGGCTCCGGGATCTTCTCGAGACCGTGAAGTGACTCACGTCGGTTGCGACGACGGCATCGTTCTCGAGACCGAACGCCTGGTGCTTCGCAAGATCACGCTCGACGACGCGGAGTTCATCCTCGAGCTCGTGACCGATCCCTCCTTCCTCCGCTATATCGGCGACAAGGGAGTCCGCACCATCGAAGACGCTCGCGAGTATATTTCCCGGGGACCGGTGGACAGCTATCGCCGACACGGTTTCGGGCTCTACCTGACCGAGCTGAAGCAGGACTCGATTCCGATCGGAATCTGCGGGCTGGTGAAGCGGGAGACTCTCGAAGACCCCGATATCGGCTTCGCTTTCCTGCCACGCTTCTGGGCGAAGGGCTACGCCATCGAATCCGCGGCGGCGGTGCTCGTCCATGCCCTCGACTTCCTGAAGCTCGAGCGGATCCTCGCGATCGCGTCACCGGACAACCAGGCATCGATCCGAGTCCTGGCGAAGTTGGGTCTTCGCTTCGATCGCAACGTTCGGTTGTCGGAGGATGGCACTGAGCTCGCGCTGTTCACTTCGTCGGTGTGAACGGGTTTTCGTCCCCCTGCCGTGAAACGCGATGGCTTGACGCCGGCGCCCCGGCGTCGATACCTTGAGCGCACCTTATGCCTCGTTTCAAGCTCGTTCTCGAGTACGCGGGGACCCGCTATAGCGGCTGGCAGATTCAGAAGAACGCCAGGACGGTACAAGGTGAGCTACGGAGCGCCGTGGGCGTCGTCACTCAGAAGCGTGAGATCGATCTCTACGGATCCGGCCGCACCGACGCTGGCGTTCATGCTCTGGGGCAGGTGGCGCATCTCGACGTGGAGACCACTCTGACGGCGGAGCCGCTGCGGGTGGCGATCAACGATCAGCTGCCGCCCGACATCCACGTCCTGTCGCTGGAGCGAGCTCGTCCTCGTTTTCACGCGCGGCACGACGCCGTCGCGAGAAGCTACCTCTACCAGATCTCCCGGCGCCGCACCGCCTTCGGGAAACCCTATGTCTGGTGGGTGAAAGACGACCTCGACGTGCGATCCATGCGGGAGGCGGCGAAGCTCTTTCGGGGCATGAATGACTTCAGCTCCTTTACCGAGCAGAGCCCGGAAGACGGTTCGACAAAAGTGCTGCTGCAGGAGGTAGCGGCCACGGAGTCGGGTGCACTGATTCTCGTTCGCCTTCGCGGTTCTCACTTTCTCTGGAAAATGGTGCGGCGCATCGTCGGTGTCCTCGTCGAGGTCGGTCGGGGAAAGATCGACCAGCGCCGCGTCGAGAATTTCCTCGTCGCCCGCTCGAGCGTTCCCGCGGGGCTCACCGCTCCGCCATCCGGACTGTTTCTGGAGCGGGTATTCTACGAAGGGGACGTCACCGATCACCCTCTCGCACCGGTTCTCGTCGTCGGCCTCGGAGCTCCCGGAGGCGGGGAGAGGAAGCGTCGTCCTCGAGGGCGGGCGGTCACTCGCGCGTAGCCGTGAAACGGGAGAAGGACCGATCCCCGCAGACAAGCTCCAAAGGCTGGATCCTGCGTCATGAGAACGAGCCACGGATCCCGCTCGCGGCGCGCTTGCTCGATCCAGCGGGCGGCCTCGACGTCGTTGCCGAGTCCGAGCTCGAGAAGCGCGAGCGACGTCTTCAGCACGCACTCACGTTCGGCACGAGGATTCCACCTCGCGAGAACGGCCCGCGCCCCTCGGGATCGCCCGCGCGGACGTAGATATAGCCGGGCACGGCGTCGAAGCGGTTCCATCGTTCGTCTTCTTTCGCCTCGGCTGCGCTCGCGGTGAACGACGGCGCGGCCGCCGTCCCCGGCCATCGGGCAGCTGAGTGCGAGCATCTGGAGCGCCGGACGGTAGCCGGGATAGAGCTCGAGAGTTTCGCCTGGCGACGTCGAGCAGTGCCGCGGCCTCGACATAGATCGGAGCCGGCGGTCCACAGCCGAGCACGGCGGAGGCGATGGGAGAGTTGCGAGCGGCTTCCACCCGCGCCTAGGATTCCGCCGTGATTGAAATCGCTGCCGATGTGGCTGTCACCGAGCTCGTGGAGAGACACGGAGGATTGATCTACGCCCTCGGGCTTCGCTTTTGCGGGGACGCGGAGGAGGCGAAGGATCTCGTCCAGGACACGTTCCTGCAGGCGTTCCGCAAATGGCATCAATTCGAGGGCCGTTCCGAGTCGACGACCTGGCTCTACCGTATCGCCGCTCGGGCCTGCCAACGACGCCACCGCCGGCGCTCGGGCGAGCCCCGAGCTCTCGAGCCGCTCGTGAGGCTCCTTCCATCGGGGGATGAGGCGTTGATCGAGCTTCCGTCCGACGACAAGGGACCTCTCGAGATCCTGGAGCGAAAGGAGGTTGCGGATGCCGTGGAGAAGGCGGTGGCGAGCCTGCCCGAGACGTTTCGGCTCCCCCTCGTGCTGAAAGACATCCTGGAGATTCCCGTCGAAGAGGTCGCCCGCGTTCTCGGCGTCAAGGAGAACACGGTGAAGACCAGGCTTCATCGAGCGCGGCTTTACCTGGCGAAGGCGCTTCGCCAGACGCTTCCCGGCAAACCGGCGCCGCCGCGAGACCACGCGAAACAGATGTGTCTGGACCTCCTCAAGCTCAAACAGGAAAGTCTCGATCGGGGGACGTCATTGCCCGTGTCACCGGACGAGCTCTGCTCCCGGTGCCGGTCTCTCTTCGCCACTCTCGATCTCGGGGAGGAGGCCTGCCGCCGCCTGCGAAAGGGGGAGCTCCCGGACAGCGCGAAACGATCGATTCTGGACGCAATCGATAAGGATGATAATGATTAACTATAAGCAATATAGTCAGTTAGCCTAGGGTTGATAGTCAGTATTGATTGGCATTTCTTCCCGCTTCTGTTAGCATTCGGCTCGGTGCCATGAAGGAGAACGCCGGGCTCGAGGGAAGTCTCAGAGAGCTCGATCGTCGTTCGTCCGCGGCGGGACAGCCGGTCACCGTTCAAAGGAGAGCCGCTCTCAAAGCCTTGGTCCGGCGCGAAGACCACCCCACGGCCGACGCGATCTACGCGGACGTCGTTGCGGAGCTTCCGGGCGTCTCGAAAGCCACTGTCTACCGCGCTCTCGACAACCTGGTGCAGATTGGTCTGGCACGCCGAGTCCATCACGAGGGGTCGGTTGCCCGCTACGACGGCAACGTCGAGCGCCACCACCACCTGGTTTGTGACGGTTGCGGGAGCATCAGCGACATCGGCTGGGAAGTCCTCGATGCCATTCCCGTTCCGCGAATCTCCCAAGAGACGTTCGAAGTTCACGATTTTTTCGTCAGCTTTCAAGGCTTGTGTCGCGAATGCGCGACGAGGTCGCAATCGCAATCGCAATCGCAATCGACTTCATCGGGTAGGAGAAAGAAATGAGTCGAAGATTTTGTTTTTCGATGGCCGCCTTCTCGCTGGCCTTTGTGGTCGTCGCTTGCACGCCGCCCACACCCCAGTGGGAGATCGACAATCCCGTGAAACCGCTCCCCGAGCCACCGCTCGGCATCGACAAGAGCTGGAGCGATCTTTCGGAGCCGCCCACCCCGGAACGAGTCCGTCTGGGGCGATGGCTCTATTACGATACGCGGCTTTCGTCCGACAACACCGTGGCTTGCGAGAACTGCCATCATCCGGAGAACGCGTTCTCGGAGACGACGCCCGTCGCTACTGGAATCCGCGGCCAGAGAGGTGCGAGAAAGGCTCCGAGCTTCATCAACGCGGCCTGGGCCCTGCTTCCTCACATGTTCTGGGACGGCCGCGCGGCGAACCTCGAAGATCAAGCGCTCGGTCCCATCGCCAACCCGATCGAGATGGGCAACACCCACGAGGCGATGGTCGACACCCTGAGCAAGATCAAAGGCTACTCCAAGTATTTCCAGGAAGCGTTCGGCACGCCGGAGATCACCAAGGAGCGCGTCGGAAAAGCGATCGCCGATTACGAGAGGACCCGCATGAGCGGAAACTCACCGTACGATCGCTGGAAGGCGGGCGACGAGAGCGCGGTGAGCGAACAGGTGAAGCTCGGAGACAAGCTCTTCTTCGACAAGGCCGGCTGCAATCAGTGCCACCTCGGCTATAACTTCACCGACACCTTGTTTCACAATCTCGGCGTTGGTTGGGACCCGGAGAAGCAGGAGTTCAAAGATCCCGGTCGTTCCGCGATCACGAACGACGACAACGATCTCGGGGCCTTCAAGACCCCGACCATCCGGGAGGCGACGAAGCACGCGCCCTACATGCACGATGGATCGGTCGCAACCCTTCGTGAGGTCATCGATCTCTACGACCGGGGTGGTGAGGCCAACCCGCATCTCGACCCGAAAATCAAGAAGCTGAATCTGACCGAGGAGGAGAGAGCCGCGCTGGTGGCGATGATCCAATCGCTCGAAGGCGAAGGCTACATGGACACGGCGCCGGCGTCGTTCCCGCAATAGCGGGGCTTCAATCCGTGACCCGCAATTCGTGGTCGAGCATGACGTCTCCGTCGAAGATGTATCGACCGGAGAACGGGACTTCCTCCAGGACGAGGGGAAGCCAGAGCCGGTCGTCCTCCCACATCTCGTCGTAGGGTATCTGGTCCAGGGGAGCCCATAGAGGCAGAGCTTCATCGGTCTCGGTGGGCTCCCCGGCAAAATCGTCCGCTTTGAAGACGTGCACGTGGATGGAGTACCCATCCACGAACTGGAAGCGGTTCTCTCCCGAGTAGCGGACGCTCAGGGGCGTAATGCGAAGCTCTTCCTGGGCCTCGCGGATGGCGCCTTCGAGAGGCGGCTCACCCGCCTCGAGCTTTCCCCCGGGACCGTTGATCTTTCCCGCTCCGAGACCGCGCTTCTTGCGGATCAGGAGAATCGAGCCGCCCTTCACCACGAAGAGGAGAGTCGCGGGATCCTTCGGGCTCCAATTCGGCCAGTCGATCTCGTGGATTCGCATTTTTCCTCGCACGACAGCATCCGGCGTCGTCGCGCCGTTCGCGGACGACGCCATTATCTCTGAAGCCGCGTCTCTGGTCCGCCGTTCGAGCCGCACCTCGGAGCGGCAGAGCGGACGGGCCTCGCCGCCAATTCTGTTAGAATGAGAGGAAACATCCAACAGGAGTCCAGACGCTTGCGGACCAGGACATTCGTCGTCGTGCTCGCCCTGTTCACGACGGCGGCGTTCGCCCAGTCTCTCGGTGAAGTGGCGCGCAGAGAAAAAAAACGCCGGGAGCGGAATCAGCGTGACGGGACCGCCGTCCACGTCATCGATGACGCCGAGGTGCGAACGGGCGGGGGCGAGGGATCCGGTGACATCGAGCTGCCACCTGCCATTCCCTCTGATGGCGCCGAGAAAAATGATGCGCCCCCTGTCCGGCAGCGAGGATCGATGGCGCCCGACTTCACCCTGCCCGACCGTGAAGGAAGGACGGTCTCGCTTCGGGATCTTCGGGGTCGTCCGGTCCTGATCGATTTTTGGGCCAGTTGGTGCGGACCCTGCAAACAGACGATGCCCGAGATCGAGAGCTTGCACCGCAAGTATGGCCCGCGGCTCCAGGTCGTGGGAATCAACATCGAGGGACGGAGTCCCGAGGTTCTCTCGTACCTGGACAAAGGCGGGTATAGCTTCCGAGTTCTCTTCGATAGCGGCAATTGGCAGGGTGGCACGGTGGCGAGCTACAGGGTGACGAGCATCCCCCATACGTTTCTCATCGATAGTGACGGACGCGTGCTCTTTGCGGGGCATCCTCACAACCTTCGAGAATCGCAAATCGACGCCGCCCTATCGCCGTGATCTCGCCCTTTCCTCTCTGAGCCTGTCTCCCGCCCATTTTCGCGTTATCCGTTTAGAGCGACGACGCGGGGTTGATCGCAACCGCCCCAGGGACGCCTCCGCGACCAGCCGCCGGCTGTGCGGTTTGAGTTTCCCGCTCCCCTTTGGGAGCATGGTAGCAACGACATGTCTTTCTCACGCTCCCTGGAGAAACCGAAGGTGCTCTATGCCACCGCGGTTCTCGGAATTGCGCTCGTGGGCCTCGTCGACTGGTGCACCGGGAGCGAGCTCTCGTTCTCCGTTTTCTACCTAGCTCCCGTCGGCCTCGTTGCGATAAAAGGCAAGAGAGACCCCGCCATCTTCTTCTCGTTGGCGGCGGCGGCGGTGTGGGCCGGCGTCGATTTTCGCGACCACGTCTACTCCTACTGGGTCATTGGCTACTGGAACGCTCTCGTTCGGCTCTCCGTCTTCGTCGTCGTCGCCGTGACCCTGTCTCGTCTTCGGGAACAAGCGGCGCGCGAGAGAAGGTACGCCTGGACGGACGCGCTCACCGGTCTCGCCAATAGCCGCGCGTACTATGCCGCGCTGGAGAGGGAGGTCGAGCGAGCCCGGCGGACCGAGCGGCCGCTGACGGTCGCTTACATCGACGTCGACGATTTCAAGTCGGTAAACGACGATCGAGGACACCTCGAAGGTGACCGGCTTCTCCGCGCCTGCGCCGCCGAACTCGCGGCCAACGTTCGTGCCATCGATACCGCCGCGCGGCTGGGAGGCGACGAGTTCGCCCTCGTTCTTCCCGAGACGGGAGCGGACGCGGCCAAGCTGCTGCTGGAGCGAGTTCGACTGGCGCTCCTCCGGGAGATGCGGACGTCCGAGCCGTCCTGGACGGTGACGTTCAGCATCGGGGCGGTGAGCGTGCTCGGCAACCCGAGCTCGGTTGAGGAGCTCGTCCGAGCGGCGGACCAGGCCATGTATCGCGTGAAGAAGAGCGGCAAGGACGGACTCTTCGTCAGGACCTTCGAGCCACAGCCTCGGTCCGCCGCCGTCTGATCTCGCAAGAGCCGAGCGCGAGGGTGCTCCTTCAGGTCATAATATGCCGCGGAGGATCGAATGAAGCACCCAACGATGGTAGCAACTCTCCTGGCGCTCGCCGCCGCGGCGCCCATTTGCTCTCAGGAGCGGGTCGACGAACAGGCCGTAGCCCGCATCAAGGCGGAGGGCTTCCAGCACTCGCAGGTCATGGACACCCTCAGCTATCTCACCGACGTGTATGGACCGCGGCTCACGGGCTCCCCCGGTCTGAAAGCCGCATCGGACTGGTGCGTCACGAAGCTCGGCGAGTGGGGACTCCAGAATCCGCGCCTCGAGAGCTGGGGCACGTTCGGGCGGGGATGGTCCGTGGAGCGGCAATCCGTGGAGATGACGAGCCCCCGCTACTCGCGCCTCATCGCCTACCCTCACGCCTGGTCGCCGGGCATCGACGGAACGCTTCGGGGAAGCCCCGTTCTCGTCGAGATCAAGGGAAAGGAAGATTTCGAGAAATACCGCGGAAAGCTGAAAGGCGCCATCGTGCTCCGCGGAAAGCCGGTGCCGGCGCGATCCCATTTCGAGCCTTATGGAAGCCGCTACGATGAGGCAGAGCTCCGCCAGGAGGGCCAGGCCATCAACCCCGGCGAGCCCAAGAGCTTCTGGGCGGACGAGGAAGCCTCGGACAAGGAAACGGCCAAGGAGCGCGAGATCGTCGATTTCTTCCGGGCTGAGGGTATCGCTCTGCTCATCGAGCCGAGCGAACGGGACGACATGGTGGTGCACGTCGCCGGCCTCGGCTACTACCTGGGCACCGCCAATCAGGGCTTTCCCTCGTTCGTCATGGCCAAGGAGCACTACGGGAGAATCCTCCGCCTCCTGGAAAAGAAGATTCCCGTGACCCTCGAGGTGTCGCTCCAGGTGCGGTTCTATGACAACGCCGAGGGGAACAACGTTCTCGCCGAGCTTCCCGGGAGCGACCCGGCCCTTCGAGACGAGGTGGTGATGCTCGGTGCCCATCTCGATTCCTGGCATTCCGGAACGGGGGCGACCGACAACGGCGCCGGCTCGGCGGCGATGCTGGAAGCGATGCGCATCCTGAAAGCGACCGGTCTCAGCCCGCGCCGGACGATTCGGCTCGCTCTCTGGACGGGAGAGGAACAAGGTTACTTCGGTTCGGTCGGCTATGTGACGAAGCACTTCGGCGACCTGAAGACGATGAAGCTTCTTCCCGAGCACGCGAAGCTCGCCGTTTACCTCAATCTCGACAACGGAAGCGGTCGTATCCGCGGCGTCTACCTTCAGGGTAACGAGGCCGCCCGTCCGATCTTCGAAGCGTTCCTGAAGCCCTTCGAGTACCTCGATGCCACGACGATCACGACCGAGAACACCGGCGGCACCGATCATCTGCCGGTAAACGGCATCGGGCTACCCGGGTTCCAATTCATTCAGGATCCCCTCGACTACGACAACCATACGCATCACACCAACATCGATGTCTATGAGAACGCCATCGAGAACGATTTGAAGCAGGCCGCGGTCATCATCGCGAGCGTCGCCTACGACGCGGCGATGCGGGACCAGAAGTTCCCACGTCCACCGATGCCCAAGCCCCACGTGGAGAAACCCGCGACCCAGGGCAACTAGCGGGAATCGGGAGGGGAACGGGAACGGCCGGAGTAGCTCGGTAGCGGCCATCTAGGCGGGTGTCCCCGCTACCAACGCTCTCGTCTTCGTTCGCGACTCGCTGGGCCTCACGCTCCATCGCGTCGAGGTTCACGTTGACGAGGAAGCGAAAGGCGGCGGCCGCATCATCTCGTCAGCAACAACAGCTGGGCGACGGAAACCGAATTGAAGAAGCAATGCATGGCGATCGGTACCACGATCGAGCCCGTGCGAAGTCGCGCGGCGCCGAGCAAGAGACCCACGACGAAAACCTGGCCCACGTAGAACGTCTCGTATTGCAGGTGAATCGACGCCCAGAGGAGCGCCGCCACGACGACCGCGCCTACTCCTCCCAGGAGCGAGTGCCGCAGACCCTCGAGCAGGAAACCCCGAAAGACCACTTCCTCCGCAACGGGCGCTACGATCGCGACGGCGAAGATCAGCAAAGGCATGGAGCGCGCAGAAGCGAAGATATCCAGCGTCCATGCGGGAACGGAATCATGGGCGGTGACGTACGAGCTGATTTCGAGGCCGACCCCGAGAAGGAACGTGAACAGGATCCAGAGCAGGACGGTTCGCACACGGACGACATGGAGTGCCAGGTAGTCTTTGACGCGCGGACCCCGGCGGATCGTAATGAGCAAGAGGGTCAATCCCAGGGCCGTCGCACCCGAGACCAGCTCCGAGAGTCCGAGGAAGAGGCCGTCACCTCCCAGCGCGGCGCCCGCTTGCTGGAGGGCGCTGGCGGACCAGTCCTTCACTGAAAGGCCCAGATAGGGGATGGCGACAGCTACCTGTGCCAGCAGGAACCCTACGCCGACGACGAGAGTGAGGGCGAGCGTCAGAAAGGGCCCCCAAGGCCCCCTCCCGGACTCGTGGGAGAGTGGCTCGGATTCGGGTATCGCGGCGCCGCTATCGCTCATCGTTTGCCTCGAGCCATGCTAACTCGAAGCCCATTCGTTCTGTATGAACGCAGTCCTCGGCATACGGAATGCCCGGTCGTCGTGACGGCGACCGCAAAGACGGCCCTCGCTACCTCATCGACGCCTGCATCTCGTCCCTGGACGAATGGACGAGCGACTTCGCGCCGGGCAGTCAATCCGAGAGGAATTCGCGAATCGCCTCCGCATAGGTCACCGGGTGAGAGAACCGAAACATGTGCCCGGTTCGCTCGATCACCACTTCGGTAGAGTCGGGAATGCCCCGGAGCATCTCGCGCGCAGCCTCCTCTCCGATGAGCATGTCGAACGAAGGGGTAACGATGAGGGTCGGTACGTCGATGCGGGACAAGCGATCTCGGTAGTCGGCGGTGAGCGCGGCCCGAGCCCGTGCAACGTAGCTGCGGTAAGGCGTATTGCGCACGAAGAGGTCGCGACTCATCGCTTCCGTCCAGGGGACCTGTCCCTCGCCGTCGAAGGGCGAAGCGAGCGACGCGGCATGCATCCGCAACGTGATGGCTCTATAAAGAGGACCGGGGAAGAAACGTGCGGCCTTGATGCGTGCCCGGAGCAATGGGTTGCGGACGGGATTCGCGGCGAATCCACCCGACAACACCAGAGCTTCCAATCCGGCGGGTTGGCGGGTCGCGAGAGCGAGCGCGACCACGGCGCCAAACGAGTCACCCAAGAGAACGTACTCGTCGAGTGGCTCCACCTGCTCGCCTACGAAATCGGCATAGGGCTCGATGTCGTCCAGGCCCTCCGGGAGCCTCATCGTTCGCAAGGGAAACCCCGCGAGCGGCCCGAGCTTCTCCAGGTCCCACGGGGCGCCGGAAAAGCATGGAACGGTTACGATCGCAGGCAAACCGGCGCCAGCTGCATCTCCAGTTCTCGACACGAGCTCCTCCTTCCTGAAACGCCGCGCAGGCGTTCTGATACGGAAAGACTACGCGCGGGACTCACCGGCTCTGCATAGGGTGTCGAGGGAATTTGTTGCCAGAGGACGCACTACCGAGCACGATCTCGAGGACGCGAGGGGTCGTCGGACAGTGTCGCCTCACGGCGAAAATAGCGCTTGCTTCGGATCGACGCGCGCGACTCTCCTCGCGGGGACGTAGCTCGCGATGAACGCCACGACGGCGAGGAGGGCAACGACGGAGAGGAACGTCCAGGGGTCGGTCGCGCGGACGCCAAAGAGCTGACTCTCGAGGAGGCCGGCGGCGGCGAGCGCGAAGACGAGACCAACGGCCATGCCTAGGAAGACGGGAACCATCGCCTGTCGGACGACGAGCGAGACGACGTCGCCCGCCCGCGCTCCCAGTGCCATGCGAACCCCAATTTCGTGCGCTCTCAAGGCGACGACGTAGCCGATCACCCCGTAGACGCCTACCGCGGCGAGAACGAGGCCGATGAGACTCATCGTGCCGAGAATGGATGCGAGAAATCGGGGCTGGGCGACGGAATCGTGCACGCGCTCTTCCATCGTCGCGATTCCGTAAAGAGGTACGGAGGGATCGATGTCACGAAGGCCGGCCCGGAGACCGCCGACGACCGTCTCGGGCGCACGCTCGGCTTTCACCGCCAGCGTCATGCTGCGCTGGACCCAATCCCAGGCTTCGGGCGGCGCCTGTTCGATGGGGAGGTAGAACTCAGGCTCCACCGCCGCGCCCAGTCCTCTCGAGTGAACGTCGCCGACGACGCCGACCACGGTCTTGAGCCGGGGATGGTCCGGGCCGCCCTCGCAGCAACTTATGCGTTTCCCAACGGCGCTTTCTCCCGGCCAGGCGACCCGCGCCAGGCTCTCGCTCACTACCATCACCAGCTCATGATCCCGCCGGTCGGTCGGCGCGAAGAGACGCCCTTCGACGAGGGGGATTCCCATGGTGGCGAAGTACTCGGGGGTAACCATCCTCAACAAGGCAATGATTCTGTCATCGCGCGACTTGCCTTCGGGCACGAGTCCGTTCGATCCACCTCCCGGCCCCATCGGCACCTGGGAGCTGACGGAAGCGTGGCGGACCGAGGGTACGGAGCCGGCTCGCTCGACAATCCTCTCGAAGGTCTGCACCACGCTCCCGGCGTCGGGATAGGTATCCTGGGGAAGTGTGACACGAGCGGTGAGGACGCCGCCCGGGTCGAAACCGGGAGGAACCCGCTGCATCTGGAGAGCGCTCCGAACGAGGAGCCCCGCTCCCACTAAAAGCGTCAGGGCCAATGCCGTTTCCGCTCCGACCAGGATCGAGCGAACGCGGCCCTGAGAGCGCGTTCCGCCGGCACGGTGCTCTCCCCGGAGGGCGGGAGTCTCCGTGCGAGCCGCGCTGAGTGCGGGAACGAGTCCGGAGGCGAGGCTGCTCACGAGGGCGAGACCCAGAGCGAACGCGAGCACTGTGGGATCAACGTGGGTCTCCTCGAGGCGCGGCACTCCTCGGGGTGCGGAAGCGACGAGCGTTTCGGTCGTCCAATGAGCGATCGCGGTGCCGAGGGCGGCGCCGCCGAGCGCCAGGAGAAGAGTCTCGACGAGCACCTGCCGGGCGAGACGAGCGGTGCCCGCTCCCAGAGCGGCCCGAACCGCCATCTCCCGCGCTCGTGCCGTTCCGCGGGCCAGGAGAAGGTTCGCCACGTTACTGCAGGCGATGAGAAGCACGAGCCCGACGGCCCCGAGCATGACGAGCAGCCGCTGCCGGTAGTCACCGACGAGCCAACGGCCGTAGGGTACGATCTCGGATTCCCGATACGTCGTTGGGATAGAGCTTTTGCATCTCCGCGGTGACTCTATCCATCTTCGCCTGCGCCGCCTCGTACGTGACTCCCGCGCGCAACCGGCCGAAGACGTCGAGGTAGTGCTCGTCATGCAGCGCCTCCTGCTCCGGCGTGAACGCGGCAGGAGTCCAGAGCTCCTGGTCGTCCGCGGGGTAGCCGAACTCCTTGGGCATGACTCCCACGACGGCGTGGGGAAGGGTGTTGAGCAGGATCGTGCGGCCCAGGATGCTCCGGTCCGCGCCGTAACGCCGCACCCAGAGCCGGTAGCTCAGGACGACCACGCGCTCGTTACCGGGATGGTCCTCGTCTTCGTGGAACCACCTTCCGAGGAGAGGGGGCATGCCGAGAAGCTCGAAGAAGCCTCGAGTGACTCGTCCACCCAGCACCCTCTCCGGCTCCTCATCGCCGCCGATGTTGAAGTTCTCGTAGTCGAGGGCCGCGAGCCGCTCGAAGACTTCCGAGCCGCTTTTTCGCCAGTCGACGAAGTTTCCCACGGACACGTCCGACGGTCCCATATCCTGGTATCGCTCTCCGATGAGCGCGATGCGCTCGGGGTCATCGAAGGCGAGGGGCTTCAGCACCACGGCGCGAACGACGCTGAAGATCGAGGTCGTGGCTCCGATGCCGAGCCCGAGGGTGAGAACGGCAACGAGAGTGAAGCCAGGGCTTGCCTTCAGCTGGCGAAAGGAGTAGACGGCATCCCGCCAGAGCTGTTCCAGATACGCGGTCTTTCTCATGTGCTCGTTCCTTTTCGTCCGAATCCGGCCACACTCGGAGCGCACCCGCTCGAGATCGCCGAACCGGTGGCGGGCTTCTGCCCGGGCCTCTTCCACCGCCCACCCTTCGGCGACGAGCTCCTGCGCCCGCATCTCCAGATGGAACGCAATCTCCTCGTCGATCTCTCGAGGCTCTTCCGGCTTCACGGAGCTTCCTCCGAAGAGTCGAGGACCCTTCCGACCGCGTGAGCGAACCTCTTCCATGTCGACGTCTCGCTCGCGAGCCGTTTGGTGCCCTTCACGGTCAGACGGTAGAACCGGGCTTTCCGATTGTTCTCGGATAGCCCCCACTCGGAAGTGATCCAGCCGCGCTCTTCGAGCCGGTGGAGCGCCGGATAGAGGGCGCCCTCTTCCACGCTCAGAGCTTCTTCGGTCACGGTGCGGATCCACCGCGAGATCGCGTAGCCGTGGGCCGGGCCGCGGCTGAGTGTTTTCAGGATGAGGACGTCGAGCGTGCCCTTCATCATCTCCAAGGCGTCTTTTGCGCTTCCCATAATTGTTCTAGGGGAGATTAGCTCCTTTCCCCTAAGAACGCAAGGGGAGTGGCACTTCAGCTGGACAGTCCTGACGGGCAGGTGAAGCTGAAATTCTTCTCGAACCGTGCGCCGAGGACGAGAGGACCAGGGAAGAAATTAGGGTCAGGTGCACTAGTTTTACGAAAATGGAAAAAGTAGTGCCTGCTACGAAAATGAGGAGCTCGAGCTCGCAAGACCGCCTCAACGGGGAAGGAACGCAAAGGCGCAAAGGCGCAAAGATGCAAAGATGCAAAGATGCAAAGAGATTCCAACGCTCGACGGGACAGGCAACGAGCCTCCGAGTCGTCAAGTAGCGTGAGAGACGCGAACGGGAGCAAGGGCGCAGAGTCGTCTCCCTTGCGCCTTTGCTTGCTTGGCGCCTCTGCGTTCTTGCCTTGCATTTTCATGGGTTTCGGGCGAGGCCGTAGGACTCAGGTCCGACTGTCCCTAGTTTCCCACGCGAAGCTGATATCCTCATGGGATGAGCAGGGCTCGGGGGATCGCAATCGTGGGGTTCGCCGCTGCTCTTCTTCTCGGGTACTTCGCATGGGAGTGGTTTCTGTCTCCCGTAGCCCAAGTGAAGAGGACGCTCGACCGGGCGGCTTCCGCGGCGGAGAAGCTCGACGTCGATGGTTTTCTCTCCTGCGTCGCGAGCGACTACCGTGATTTTCTCGACGAGGATCGGGCCGGGCTCGAGTCCCGGCTGTCGGACGGCTTCTCCCGCGTGGACCGGCTCAACGTGACCGTCCGCTCCGTCGACGTCACCGTCGATGGAGAGACGGCGACCGCGCGGTTCGACCTCGTCGTCGTCGCGATCCGGGGCGAGGAGCGCTACGTCGTCCTCGGGACGCCCTTCGAGGGGGAGAAGGTCGAGGCCGACCTGCTGCGCGATGGGGAAGCCTGGAAGATAGCGCGAGTGCTTCGCGCCAGCCCATAATCGGGGTTTGCGGGCCCGTTTCCTCCGATCGCGGCCTTTTGCCATCGGCACGTTGGATATTTCCCACGCTCAGCGGCCCATCCCCACTGCCCACTCAACGGGTTACACACCGGAGGGAGACGGGCATGCCGTTTGCAAGTTTGCGGATCCGTCGATGAAGCGATTCTCCATAGCAATCACCGTTCTCGTCGGGATGACGTTCGCGTTCGGGTCCGCGGCCCACGCGGGCTACGCACCGGGATGTACGGTTGCGCTCAACATTCCTGCGGCGGTCGTGCACGAAGCTCACGCGGTCGCCATTCAAGCCGACGGAAGGATCGTCGTCGCGGGCTACGCCGACCTCGGCTCGGGCAAGGATTTCCTCGTCGCCCGCCTCCACCCGGATTTGAGCCTCGACAACTCCTTTAATGGAACAGGATACCGGGTCGACGACATCCAGGGACGGGCCGACGAGGCGTTCGCCCTCGTCGTTCAGTTCGACCAAAAGATTCTCGTCGGTGGCTATTCTCAGAAGAACGCGAGCAAAATCTACTTCGCCTTCGTTCGGTACAATCGCGACGGGAGCGTCGACCCGAGCTTCGGACCCGGCGGGGTCTCTCTCATCGATTTCAGCGGATCGGGCAACGATCAGCTCCACGCGATGGCGCTTCAGCCCGACGGAAAGATCCTCGGCGCGGGCCTCGTAACCCCCTCGGGGCAGGGTCTCGGTGTCGTCCGTCTCCTAAAGAATGGAAATCTCGATACCTCTTTCGGTGGAACGGGCGGGGTCGTGCCGGCCATCACGGGAACCACCCTCTCCGTCGCGAACGACGTCCTCGTCCAGCCCGACGGGAAGATCGTCGTGTCCGGCGGAGCGACCTTCGCTTCCAGCGATTTTCTCGCGGTCCGTCTGATGCCCGACGGAAGCCTGGACAACTCGTTCAACTCCACCGGATTCGTCGCGACGGACATCGGGACGGGCAGTACCGATTCCGCGTCGTCTCTCGCGCTCCAGGCGGACGGAAAGATCGTCCTCGCGGGGTCCTCGAACGGGAATGCCGCGCTCGTGCGCTATCTTCCCGGAGGCGCTCTCGATACGACGTTCGGAAGCTCGGGACGAGTGGTACACGATTTCGGCGCGACGGACAGTGGAAACGGCGTCGCTCTGGACGGGGCAGGGAATCTCGTCGTCGCCGGTGGGTCGAGCGTCCCGCCGTCCAACTTCGCGTTCGCGCGCGTTCGTCCCGACGGCACCGTCGATCTCTCGAAGACGGATGACATCAGCGGCTTGGACGATCGGATCTTCGATACCGCCGTCACCCGTCAGGGAAAGCTTCTCATGGCTGGCTCGACCCAGGGGCCGACGAGCTGGAAGACGACGCTCGCGCTCTACCTCCCGGACGGAAGCCAGGACTGTGGGCCCGCCGTTTATCCGGTGGACGTCTTCACCGCCGCGTCCTCGGGAGATGCGACCAACGGACGGGTGATGCTCAACTGGTTGAACCCATCGTATGGTCCGTACGACCGGACGGTCATCCGCCGCGATACGGTGGCCTGTCCCGCGACCGTCGCCGACGGCGTTGCCGTCACGAGCCAGAACGACGGGATCGGTGCTCCGGGAAGCTTCGTGGACACCGTTCCCCTCGGGGCGACGTATTACTACGCGGCGTTCGTGCTGGATTCCGGGAGCATTTCATCGACGGGAGTCTGCAAAACCGCAACCCCGTTCGATCGAAACGTGGGGAAGGTCGAATGGCGTTACGACACGTCCGTCTCCGCGCTCACGACGCCGGGACTTCGCCTGAACGTGCCGCTCGGTGAGAGCGTCGCCTACTCCGTGGCGAACGACGGTCTGGTACATGCCGTCCGAGGCGGACTCGTCACGACCGGTGGAGGCAGCTGGCCGCCCGGGTGGAAGCCGTTCCGAATCGGAAGCTCGGCCCAGGCGCGACCGCCCATCGTTCCGCTTCCGCCCGCCTCGAAGCTGGCGGTCATGCTCGGTTCTCAGGACGGCCACGTCTACGCCATCGACGCGCTCAGCGGCGGCTTGATCTGGAAGTCCGCCAAACTGGCGATGACTTTCCAGGCGTCACCGGCGGTCGTGCTCGCGACCTATGGTGGGGGCAAGGATCTCGTGTTCATCGGCACTCGGGAACCGGTACTGCCGAACCGTCTGTATGCCCTGAACGCCGATGACGGCACCGTGGCGTGGGCGTTCGACAACGGCGGAGGAGCGAGCGCGATTGGAATGATCGTCGGGAACGCATCCGTCGACTACACCGCCAAGAGAGTCTACTTCACCAGTGCGCGAGGCTCGGCGGGAAAGACGACCTGGTGCCTCGACTACACCGCGGCGCCGCCGGTGAAATGCGCGGGCTGGAGCACCTTCGGTGTGGACCCGAGTGCTGGAAGTGACGTCGAGGCGAGCCCGATTCTCTATCAGGGCTCGATCTGACGTTTCCGACGCGGGCGGGGGAGACCTCTATGCGGTGAACCCCGTGGATGGTTCGAGTAGCGTCTTCTTTCCTCTAGGCAGTGGTGGAGCCAAGGGATTCGCATTTCCCCAGTACGGAACGGCCAATCTCTTCGCGTCCACCTCGACCAGCACGATGTCCGTCACGCTGGGTGTATTGAACTGGTCGGGCTCCTGTGTGGCGACGCCTTCGACCCCTACCGCGGTTCCGGGCAGCGATTGGATCTTCGTGGGCTCGAACGAGGGAAAACTCTTCCAATTCAGCGCCAGCAGCGGAACGTTCTGTCCGACGCCGTTGAGCGCTTGTGTCGGCGACTGCGCTTCGACCATCGTGGGAGCCCCTGCGTATGACATCTTGAAGACGATGCTCTACGTCGGTACCGACGAGGGCAGGATCTGATGGCGTCCGGGCGCCGTTCTAGCGAGGTGTGAAATGAGCTGGCGCTTTCGGTCTTTCGTTCTGATCGCGGCGGCGGTCAACCTCGTCCATTTGCCCAGTTCGTTCGCTGAGGGCGGACGGAGGCGCGGCCGCTGTTACGCGATTTCCGTCGATGCCGCGGACTCTCCCGGCAACCACGGCCGACGCGGCCGCACGCCGGCGCTCTCCGCCAGCGAGGCGAAGGACCTCGAGATCGAGATCTCCCTGTCGGAGGAGGCCGCGGCCTGGCCCGTGCAAGTCAAGCTCTTCACTCCCCGGGGGAAGCTGTACCAGGTTCTCGATGCAGTGGCGGAGCCCGCGACGGCGTCTGACGGCGGGAGGCACCGGCAGCGCTCGACGCGCCATACGAAATCGCTTGTCGCGCGGTTTCCCGTGGCGGGGACTCAGATCACGACTTACGCCCTCTTCGGAGAGTGGCGCGCCGAAGCCTATCTGGGCGACGCCGAATCGCCCTGCACCCGCTCACTGGAATTCGTGATCGAGCCCTGACTCAATCTCGTTTCACGACGATCCCTCCGTAGCCCGCGGTCTCCAGCTGCTGATTGAGCTGGGGGAGGGTCTCCCCGAGGAGCTTCTCGTACTCGGCTCGGCTCTCGGCGAGTCGTCGCTTCAGAATCTCGTAAACCTCGAGCTGCTGGCTCGTCGGTCCATAGTCCTCGGTATTGCGAATGTCGCCGGCGCCCGTCCCGATCTCACCCGAGAACCAGAGGAGCTTCGAGTAGAGCATCATCTCGTCGCGATAAGACTTGGGATCCGACGCCTGCAGCTGGCGCTGGAGGATCTTGTCCTCGACCGCCATCACGCTGCTCTTGAACTCCGCGAGTGCCGACGCGACCGGCTTCGCGTCCACGGTAGCGAGCACCTTGTCGAGATCTTCGAGCTGCTTTCCCACCCACTCGAGCTGGTTTATCATGCCCACGACCTCGTTGATGTCTTTCACCACCGAGCTCCAGAGCTCGACCATCTTCTGAATGTCGGCGTCCGACCCGTTCGAGTTTGGATCCCTCAGGACGTCGAGCTTCTGGGTGATCTTGCGGTCGCCGGACGTGAGCTCGACGGTATAGGTCCCGGGTGCGGCAAGGACACCCTGCTGCGGCGCCTCGATGCCCCAGTGGAGAACGGGACGCGTGTCCTTCCCTCGGAATCGCTTCTCTTCCCACACGTGGGGGTGGAACGAAGGTGTGGTTCGAAGCTCGATCTGCGCGAGCCGTTCGTGCCTCAAGTTCCACCACACGCGGTTGATTCCCTTTTTCGCGGGACCGCGGAGCTTGCGCACCTCGTCTCCGCGATCGTTCAGGATTCGAAGGGTCACCTCCTCCTTCCCCGCCTGCCGGAGGAAGTAGTTGATGGAGGCGCCATACGGGACGCGGTCTGGTTGGGACTGATCGTTGGGAAGATCGTCCGGCGGCTGGCGCCGCTTGAACCGGTAGGCGGGTCTCGGTGCGAAGAGGTGCGCGTCCGAGCCCAGCACGTCCGGAGAGATCTCGTGAAAGGGAGTGACGTCGTCGAGGATATAGATGCCGCGGCCGTTGGTGGAGACGACGAGGTCCTGGAAACGCTTCTGGAACGCAATCCAGGTGACGATGGCATGGGGGAGATCGAACTGGATCGGCTGCCAGCGTTCCCCGTCGTCGAAAGAGAGATAGATTCCGCTCGCCGTCCCCGCATAGAGCAGTCCGGGCCGCACCGGATCCTCCTTGATCGCGCTGGTGTAGCTCAGGACCGATTTCGGGATACTGGAGTCGATCCGCTTCCACGTCTTTCCGAAGTCGGTCGTCTCGAAGAGGTAGGGATCGCGAACGTTCTCCTGATGCCCGTCGACGGCGATATAAGCGCGACCGGCCTCGTGGGGGGAGGGATCGATCATACTCACCGTGCCCCACGAAGGCATACCGGGAGGAGTGACGTCGGTCCAGTCGGCGCCGCCGTCTCGTGTGACGTGCACCATTCCGTCGTTCGAGCCCGCCCACACGACTCTCGAATCGAGGGGGGACTCGGCGATGGCGAACAGGGTCGAGCCGTACTCGACCCCGAGGTTGTCCTTGGTGATGCCTCCCGACGATCCCTGTCTGCTCTTGTCGTTCGTCGTCAAATCGGGGCTGATGATTTTCCAGCTCTCTCCTCGGTCGGTCGTCATGTGAACGTACTGGCTTCCTACGTACACCCTGGCACCGTCGGCGGAGATGGCGAGGGGGTGGGTCCAGTTCCACCGGTATTTGAGCACTTCGGCGGGCGCGTCGAGCGATTTTTCCGGCCAGGGATTGACGTTCCGAACGAGTCCGTTCTTGTGGTTGTAGATCTCGTTCGTTCCCGAGTAGCAGCTGCCCCAGACGATGTCGGGATCCTTCGGGTCGGGGTAGGCGAACCCGGACTCGCAGCCGCTCATCGCGACGAAGACGGGAATGTCGGGACCGAAACCCGGATAGGCCGGCCCGCGCTTCGATGTCGAGTCCTGCATGTTGCCGTAAACGCGATAGGGAACGGCGTCGTCCACGGCGACGTGGTACATCTGGCCGATGGGAAGCTTGACGCGGCTCCACTCGCGGCCGCGCGTCGTGGTGAGGCTGATGCCACCGTCGTTTCCGATCATCATTCGCTCGGGGTTCACCGGGTCGACCCACATGTCGTGGTTGTCGCCGCCTCCGCTGAAGTTCTCGATGGTCTCGCCCCCGTCATAGGTCACGTACATCTGGTTGCAGGGGAAGTAGACGGTGTTCTCGTCGTCGGAGGCGACCGCCATGCGGGTGTAGTAGTGGGGCCGTTCGTTGATACGCCGGCTGTAGTTGACCACCTTCCACTCGTGCCCCCCGTCGTCGGAGCGCCAGAGCGAGCCCCGATCCCCGGTCTCGATGAGCGCATAGACGCGCTTCGAGTTGCTCGGCGCGACCGCGACGTCGACCTTGCCGACCTGGAACTCGGGAAGTCCGTGGCCTTCGATCTTGGCCCAGCTGTCTCCACCATCGCGCGAGACGTAGACTCCTCCGCCGGGTCCCCCGCTGAACTTGCCCCAGGTCTTGATCAGGATCGACCACATGCCGGCGAACAGGACCCGGGGATTTTTGGGGTCCATGGCGAGACCCGAGGCTCCGGTATTCTCGTCGACGAACAGGACCCGCTCCCAGGACTTGCCCCCGTCTTTGGTGCGGTAGACGCCGCGCTCCTGCTGGGGCCCGTAACCGTGGCCGAGCGCGGCGGCGAAGACGATGTTCGGGTCGCTCGGATGGACGATGATGCGGCCGATGCGTCCCGAGGCTCACGAGACCCATGTTGGTCCACGTCTCGCCGCCGTCGATGGACTTGTAGATTCCGTCGCCGAGGGAAACGTTGCTCCGGATGAACGCCTCTCCGGTCCCGGCCCAGACCTGGTTCGAGTCGGAAGGAGCGATGGCGAGGGAGCCTATCGACTGGGACGATTGATGGTCGAAGACCGGTCTCCAGTTCGTTCCTCCGTCTTCCGACTTCCAGACGCCTCCGGCGCAGGCTCCGGCGAAGTAAACGTTCGGGTCGTGGCGGTCGCAGACGACCGCGCTCACGCGGTTGCCCTGGGGTCCGACGAAGCGCCAGTCGAGTCCGTGGAGATCTTCCGTCGCGATCGAGGTGGGACGGCTGGCGCTCTGGGCGCCGGATTCCGCCGCCGAGCCTCCCGGCGCGGCCATAAAGAGGACCACGGCGAGACCGAGCCCGGAGCTGCGTTTCGTTCCGAATGATGACATGTTTCCTCCCGATGGGCTCTCTGGAGCGAGAGACTGGGGAGGATTCTAACGAGGCGGGCTCGAGCTAGCGAACGCGAGGGCCGGCGCGCTGTCGAATGAGCTCGACTTGCGGAGACCGTTGCTCCAAACGTTCCGGCGCTAGCTGCTCCGGGCCGGGTTGCGCCCTCTTCGCCGCCGGCGTCGCCCGCGTCCTTCGGGCGGTGCCTCTTGGGGCTGAGGGGCGGCTTCGACGGCTGTGGGCTCGGCCTCTTCTTCGGCTGACTCCGCGGACTCGCCCGCGCCTACGTCGCGCTGGATGAGGTGCGCGATGAGGCGCGCGCGCTCGGGATGGGCGCAGATGGCATCGGCCACCTTGGTCAAGTCTTGCACGTCTTCGGCGGAAACGGCGCTCGCCTCCTGTAGAAGAAGGGCGACGATGCGGTCCGTCTTCCGCGATTCGACTTCCGCGTCCGTGGGGACGGAGCGCTCCTCGAAGTGGAGGTGGTAGCGGTTCGCGAGGCGATTGAAGCTCACGAGGTCCGTGGCCGAGACGAGGGATACGACGATACCGCCACGCCCGATCCTTCCCGTTCGGCCGGCGCGGTGTATATACGCCTCGGGCGAGTCGGGAGTGGAGTAGATGAAGACGTGGGAGAGCTCCTCGATGTCGATACCACGTGCCGCGACGTCCGTAGCCACGAGATGACGAATCTGGCCGGTGCGGAATCGGGCCATGACCTGCTCTCGCTTTTTCTGCGGAAGGTCGCTCGAGATCATCGCCGCCGGGAGCCCTCGGCGGACGAGGAAGTTCGCGACCGAGCGCACCTCCTCCCGGGTGTTGCAGAAGATCATGGAGGAGGTCGACTGGTCGTACTCGATGAGCTTTTCGAGCACCGCCTCCTTCTGCATCTTCGGCGTGATGATGTAGCAATGGCGGACTTCCTTGACGTAGGCGAAGTCCTCGGAGAGCAGGACCCAGCGCGGCTCGCGGAGGTAGTTGTAGATCAGGCCGCGGATTCCCAGAGGCACGGTGGCCGAGAACAGAAGCGTCTGGCGCTCCTTGGGAACGAATCCCATGATCTGGCCCATCTCCACCGCGAAACCCATATCGAGCATGCGGTCCGCCTCGTCGAGCACCAGGCATCGGACCGCCTCGAGCCGCAGCGCCCCCCGCTTGAGGAGGTCGAGCACTCTCCCGGGCGTCCCCACGGCGATTTGCGCGCCGGCCTCGATGCCGCGTATCTGATCCTGAACCGACTCCCCGCCATAGATCGCCTGAACCTGAATCCCGCGCACGGACCCGATCTTCGCGATCTCCTCCCGGACCTGCAGCGTGAGCTCGCGGGTAGGGGTGAGCACGAGCGCCTGCACACGGCTGTCGGAGACGGCTACCTTCTCGACGATGGGAATCCCGAACGACGCGGTCTTGCCCGTACCCGTCCGGGACTGGACGACGAGGTCCAGCCCTTCGAGAAAGAGAGGAATCGTATCCCGTTGAACCGGTGTCGGTTGCTGGTAGCCCATGTCGGACAGGGCTTTCAGGGTGGGAGCGGAGAGACCTAGAGCTTCGAAACTATCTTTTCCTGACATCATTCACTTCTAACATCATCCTATTGTACTCGTTTTTGCGCGCGGTCTTTCAGTCGGTCGAGGAAGCCTTCGAGTGGGCAGGTATTGGCGACGTGGCGGGACCTCGCCCAGCCACGCCGCGTCGTGGCGACTCCGAGGTCGAGGAAATCTCGGGCGGACCCTTCCACCGCCGTCAGGCGCACCATGTCGACTGGCCCGGTTGCTCTGCATGGTACGCTTACTCTACTTCACGCGGGAGAGTCGATGATCCACGGCCTTGCCCTCGCGCGCCGCATCGAAGCGGCTTACGCAAGAGACGGAGAGAGCTCGGCCGCGGCTTGCCTGCGACTGCGGCCCCAAGGGGGTGCCATCTTCGAACGGCTCGCGGGAGGGTCGATGATTTATTGCGGAGCCGGCTCCTTCATGACCCACGCTCTCGGCGTGGGGCTGCAGGACCCGGTGACCGATTCGGAGCTCGACCGGTTGGAGGCCTTCTACTTCGAGCGTGATTCGGACGTGGAGCTCGACCTCTGCCCGTTCTCCGATGGTTCTCTTCCC
Organism: uncultured Acidobacteriota bacterium; assembly: GCA_963815675.1. Classification (GTDB taxonomy): domain Bacteria; phylum Acidobacteriota; class Vicinamibacteria; order Marinacidobacterales; family SMYC01; genus CAWFHP01. The sequence continues at coordinate 241,664 of CAWFHP010000015.1, forward strand.
GGTCGTCTCTTCGACCGCGGCTACCGACCCGAGCATTTCGAGCAGGCCCTGGTGCGGGAGTTGTCCGTCGAGGACGCCGCGGAGCGAATCGCCCGGTTCGAGGGAATCACGATCGGGCCCGCGACCCCGGACCTCGAGGACGCTTATTGCCTGCTGCTGACCCGGGCTTTCGACCTCTCGGAAGAGCATCGCGCCTCGCTGGCAGAGGCGGCCCGCATCGCCTTCGCCTCGGAGGACGTTCGCATCTATGCCGCGCTCGCGTCCGGCGAGCTCGTCGCGGCGGGGGCCATGAGGACCGAGCGAGGCGTGGCGGGGTTGTTCGGGGCCGCGACTCTTCCGCACTACCGCGGTCAGGGTCTCCAGTCGGCTCTCCTCGCGATGAGGCTTCGGGACGCGGCTCAGGAGGGCTGCGACCTGGCGAGCGTCAACTCGCTCGTGGGAAGCGCGTCGGAACGGAACATCGAGCGCGCCGGATTCCATCCCGCTTACACCCGCACCGTCCTCCGGAAGCCTTTCCCGAGGTGAGCGAGCGGATGGGATAAGAGCGACCCGCGGGGCGAGCTCTCGGAGACGTCGTTTCCATGCAAATCCATCAGATGGTCGCTTCCCTCACGTTCGGAGACGCCATCGGCAACGAGGCGCTCTACATTCAGTCGTTGCTCCGGGAGCGCGGGGTGGACTCCGAGATCTTCGCGGAGTCCAGTGATTCCATCATGGCGGGCCGCTGCCAGCCGCTGGCGGATTACGAGCAGATCTCGTCCGCCGACAACGTCGTGATCCTTCATTTCTCCATCGGCTCGAAGGCCGCCTGGCTCGCTCGCCGCCTTCCCGACAAGCTCATGCTCGTCTACCACAACATCACGCCACCGCAATGGTTCCTGCCCTTTGCCCCGAAGGTGGCACTTCAGTGTCTGAAGGGAAGGGCGGAGCTCGCGGGCTTGAAGCACCGAACGGCGCTGGCGTTGGGTGTGTCGGAGTACAACCGGCGCGAGCTCGAGCAGCTCGGGTTCGAGCGCACCGGGGTGCTGCCCTTTCTCTTCGATCCGGACAGACTGTCCGTTCCTCCCAATCCCGTGGTTTTCGGGATGTACGACGACGACCGTACGAATTTTCTCGCCGTCGGCCGCCTCATGCCCAACAAGAGGCTGGAAGACGTCATGAAAGTCGTCAAGCTCTATCAGCGCTTCATCGACAAGAAGAGCCGGCTTCTTCTCGTGGGGCAGTGGCGCGACTTCGAGCGCTACTCGGAGCACCTGGTGCGATTTGCCGACGAGCTCGGGTTGACCCACGTCGAGTTCGCCGGACACGTCGATACCAGCGACCTCGTCTCCTTCTACCGCGTTGCCGACGTCTATTTGTGTATGAGCGAGCACGAGGGGTTCTGCGCGCCGCTACTCGAGGCGTTCCAGATGAACGTTCCGGTGATGGCCTATTCCGCCGGGGCCATCGCCGAGACCCTCGGTGGCGCCGGGATTCTGGTACGGGAGAAGAATTTCTCCGAGCTCGCCGAGCTCGCGCATCTCTTGGTCACGGATCGAACGTTGCGCGAGCGCGTGCTCGGCGGCCAGAGGCGGGTGCTCGAAGAGAGACTTTCCAGGGATGACGGCGCGATGGTGATGGGCGCCGTCGAACGTGCTGCGAGCCGATGACGTCGTTAGGGCCCGGGATCGCTGTGTCACGCGTCCCGGCGATATGATGGCGGTGTCATGAAGGTCATCGCCGATCTGTGCGTCGTTCCCATCGGGGTCGGGGTCTCGGTCTCCTCCTACATTGCCGCGTGCCAGAAAGTGCTCGAGGACGCGGGGCTGGAGATTCGGCTCCACGCCTACGGCACCAACATCGAGGGAGAGTGGGACGACGTTTTCGCCGCCATCAAGCGGTGTCACGAAGTCGTACACGAGATGGGAGCACCCCGCATCCACACCAACATCAAATGCGGTACCCGAACCGACCGCGACCAGACGATGAGGGAAAAAGTGGAAAGCGTCACGCGGAAGCTCGGGTAGTTTCCGCGGTCTCCTCGCGCTCAGGCTGACGTTCGTCGACGGACTCGGCTGCTCGACTCCCGCTCAACGTAGTTGGCCGCGCATCGCCTCGGCGATGAGTGGAACGGGGATCGAGCCGTGAGCGAGAAACCGGTCGTGAAACTCCCGCAGGTCGAATCGGGGCCCGTGTTGCCTTTCGATATCACGACGGAGCTCGTGGATGAGCGAGGATCCCACGAAGTAAATGACCGCGGCGCCGGGAAACATGGTGTTCTTGGTCGTTTCCGCGCGCGCCGCTTTCTCTCCCATCGCCGTCTTGTCTCGATAGAAGCGAACGGCTTCGTCGAAGGTCATGGCCCGGGAGTGGAGCCTCACGTCCACCACGGCGCGGGCGGCCGCGCGAGCGTGAGCGTGATGCTCGGCGTAGGCCTCGAGCGAGGTGAGAAAGCCGGCCTCGTTCATGAGGTCGGTCGCGTAGCAGGCCCACCCTTCCGCCATCGTTCCACCACAAAACATCGCGATGCGCGAGGCGCAGTCCACGGCGGCGATCCGTCCGATGCGCGACGGGGCCACCCGGGCGTGCCAGTTCTGGATGTGATGGCCGAGGCCGCCGTGGTGGATCACGTGGTTCAACTTGATCACGCTGTCATTCGTCGCTCGCAGGATCCGCTCGGCCTCGCTGGCGGCGATTTCCGGCTCGAGTGGGGTCACCAGGTAATCGACTCGGCGGAGCGGGTCGAGGGGGGCCGGAGAGCGATAGAAGAGAAAATACAGCCCGGGCGCGGGCGACCGCGCCCACGGCGGCTGGGGCACGTAGTCGATGGGATAGTCGGGCCAGGTGACGAGGCCGTTCTCCTCGGCGAACGCGCGACTCCGACGCCAGACATCCCGATAGCGCCCGTAGTAGTTGTCGCGATCGGGATGGAGATCTTCGAGCAGCGCGAGCGCCTCCCGGAAGTCGCGAGCGCCGAATTGCCGGGCGCCGGCGGCGAGAGCGGCGAGCGACTCCTCGAGAGTTTGCTCGGCGCGGGCGGCGATGGACTCGGCGGCCTCCTCGAGACAATGGCCTTGGCGCAGGAGAAGTGAGAAGGCTTCTTCGCCCGCGGCCGGTTCCGCCGAAGGATGGTCGAGCAGCGCCGTCAGGCTGTCTCGATGCCCGATGAAAGCCTCTTTCGCCTCGGCCGCCTCTCTCTGCAGTTCGCCCGAGCCCGGCAGGTGAGCGAGTCCCTCGTCGAAGAACGCGATCGCCGCTTCGCACTCACGGATCGCGCGCTCGGTCCAGGAGCGGCAGGCGTGGGGAACGTTGTCCCGGCCTTCCCGGAGCAGGCGTGGGATCTGCGCGAGCCGGGAGCGGGCGCGCTGGAGCCGTTCTCGGAGGGGCGCGAAATCACGGAGAAGAAGCGAGAAGATGCCGAAGATGGCTTCGCCCGTGTACCAGGCGGGGTTGTACCGATGGAAGTGGCCCGACTCGAGCTCCCAGGTCTCGATGTCGAGGAATCCACGGGCGAGTCGCGCGTCGATGCGCTCGCTCGAGGAAAGGTGCTCGTCAGGAATCCCGTCGAGCTCCGTCCGCAGCGACGCCATCTCCTCGAGAAGCCTGTCGACGGCGGTGGCGGATCGCGTCGGGAGAATGTCGTCGTGCTCGTGAAATCCGATAAAAGTGGCGTTCACCGGCCGATGCCGGTAGTAGGAGTCGAAGAATCGGTCGAGCCAGCGCGGAAAGCTCACGACCATCTCGAGGGTTTGTCGTCAACGCTCGAGGGGCAGATCCACCCAGCGTTTCTCGTGGTAGGAGAGCTCGACGGCGTTGATGGTCTCCTGCACCCAGGCGCCGTCCTCGAAGCCTCCCTGGTTGCGATTCGCCGGGTCAAGAATCTCGTCGATGAAGTCCTTGATGAGATTGGCGTAGAAGAGACTGCGCCAGGATTCACCGGCATGACCGCCCGCGGGATAGAAGCGGTGGGGAATCTCGAGCTCGCGAAACTCCACCTCGTCAGGAGTGGCGACGCGAATGGTCTCGGCGATGCCTCGTTCCTCGACGAGTCGGCAGATGATGGCTCCCTTTTCGCCATAGATGCGCGCTTCCACACCGGGGTAGTTTCCGATGGTCACGAAGCTCGTCTGAATCGAGCCGAGCGCCCCGTTCGCGAACTCTCCGATGAAGATGTCGCCGTCGTCGATGTTCACCCGCCTCAGTCCAGGAAGTCCTCTCACCTGTCGCTCGGCAATGAAGTTGGTCAAGATGCCGACGACCCGGGAGAGATCGGCGCCCACCCACCAGTGGCCGATGTCGATGATGGGAGCACCGTAGCCCTCGAGAGAAGACGTCTGCAGGATCGCGGGGTCGGCGTCGGGATCGACCTGACGGAGCGGCTCCTGCGGGCTCAACCACTGCGAGTTCTGCTCGTAGCCGTTGAAGATGAAGATCCGGCCGAGAAACCCGTCGTCGATGAGCGACCTGGCGTACTGGACTCCGGGGCTGTAGCGGAAGGTGAAACCGAGCTTGGTCTTCACGCCTTTTTCCCGGGCGAGCGCGGCGGCCCGAAGGGTGTCGCGAAAGTCGTAAGCGACGGGCTTTTCGCAGAGCACGTGCTTCGCCGACGCGAGAGCGGCCCAGGCGAGCTCGAAATGGGTGTGGGAAGGTGTCGCGACATCCACGACGTCCACGTCCATTCGGGAGACGGCCGCTTCCCAGTCGGTGGTGACCTCGCGGATCCCGAACTTCGCCCCGAGCTCTTCGGCACGCTCGCGCACCACGTCGGCTACGACGACCACTTCCACTCTCGGATCGCGCATCCATCCGGGAATATGCGCGTGTTCGGCCCACTTACCGGCGCCGAGAACGGCGACTCTCAGCTTCGGGTTCGGCATCGGCGCATGGTATCCGAAGCCAAGAACGGAATCGAACGCGAAGACGCGGGTTGGCGAAGGAAATCCGCGTAGACGGCGCGCTCACGGACTTCAGCTCAGCGCCGAGGCCGATGCTCCGAATCGGCTCCCGCGCGCGCGCTCGGGCTCAGCTTGCGCTGAACACTTTCTTGAAGAGCCTCTCCATCCGGGTGGGGGAGCGCATCGACTGCATCAGCTTGACGGCGTCCTCATTGGCGGGATCGATGTTGAGCACCGTATGGATTTCCGCGAGCGCCCGCGACTGGTTGCGCGTCGCGACGTAGAAGCGGGCGAGCTCGACGCGGAAGTAGACGTCCTCGGGTGAGAGATTCACCGCTTCCACGAAATGTTGTTCGGCGTTCTTCGAGAGCGTCGGCAGGTGTTGCATCGCCGTGCCCAGCATCCTCTGGAGCTCAGCTCGATTCGGTTCGAGAGCCACGAGCTCGTGGAGGAGAGCGACGGCGCCGTTCCAGTCTTTCACCTGGAGGTGCAGCCGAGCGTCGCGCTCGAGCCGCGCCATGTTCTCGCGGCGGGCGAAATCCTGGGGATCGGGCTCGGCGGGCTTCGCTTCCGCGACGCCGGGCTCCGGGTTCCGTTCGCGCTCCACCCTGAGCTGGGTGAAGGCGGCGGCAAGACGGAACTCGATGGCGGTGAGCTTCTCGAGGAGCGAACGAGTGCGGGTCTGCCTGCGCACCTCGGCCCATTCGGCCTGGAGCTCTTGATAGGCGTCCTCGAGCTCCTCGAGGGTCACGTCGTGGCGAACGCCGAGGAGGTCCGCTTCGCTCACGTCATTCAATCTCTCGAATTGCTCCACTATCAGGTCGCGGCAGGGCTCGTGGGGCTCGGCCGCGCTCGTTTCTGCCACGGGCTCGTCGCCGCCGATCCGCTCGAGCAGTCCCAGCGCTATGAGCACGAAACAGCCGCGGAACGCCGCGCTCCGCCCCAGATCGCAGCGACGGATGATGTCTCCGATCTCGGCGCCGTCGCCCGCGAGCTCCAGCACGATTCGCTCGGCGAGCGAGAGCTTCCGCATGTCGATCTTGCGGGGCGGCCGGGAAGCGATACGGACTCTGGTGTCCGCGGGCGGAAGCGAAGAGAGGATCAGCTTTCCATCCTCGATAACGCGGAGGCCCTTCAGCAGGAGGGGCGGAACCGGAAGCCCGAAGCCGAGAGCGGTGGATGGGGAGGGGGCCTGTTCGTAACTGTAGGTTCCCGCCGGGATCCGGAAAAGGGACAGCACGATGCGCTGCACCTGGATCGCCAGCTCGCGTTGGAGGTCTTTCTCGGTCACGCGGCCGAGCTGTACCAAAGCCTCGCCGAACCGGCAGCGCTCGGTCTTCATCCGCTCGCTCGCGAGCTCGTAGTCGCGGCTCGAGATGAACTCGTGCGCGAGCATGCTCTCGCCGAGACGATCGCGACGGATGTTGCTCACCGCGAAACGGACCGAACCGTCCAGGAAATGGATCGTCTTCACCGAGGGGCCGGACACGACGTGGAGCGCACCGGAACGCTCTTCATCGGCCGTTCGTTTCAGGATTTCGGTGAAGACTACGGGGGAGTAGGCGCCCACCCGGTCGGCGCCGATTTGGGTACCAATCATGTCCTCAAGGATAGGGGAGGGTTCCGTCGTCCGTGTGTGAGCGGGAGTGGGGGGATTTCGCCCCCACCACCCGCAGGCATTTCCCCGAATCTACGGGGCGACGGTGCCGATGCTCGCCAGCGTGTCTCCCTTGACCGCAGAGGGAACGGCACGAACGTACAGCACGATCCCGGACGAGGGTGCCCGAGCCTCGAAGAGTCGCTTTCCGAAGAAATCCGTCACCTCGCCGAGGACCATTCCTTTCTGAACGAAGCCGCCGCGATCGACCCGCGGTGTGAACACACCGCTTGCCTCGGACGTGACGCTGAAGAGGGCGTCGATCCAGACCGGGTTGTCGACGGGCTCGGGGGCGCCAGGCAGCATCTTCAGATATCGCATCACGGAGAGCGTTCCGCGGATCAGAGCTCCCACGTCTTCCGGAGTGGTCGTCCCGGCGCGGCCCGCCTCGACGGTGAGCGAGGGCTTTCCGCGGGTCGTGGCGGTGTTCTCCAGATAGCGCGATGCGGAGGGGTCCGTCGGGCGGTCGGCCGAGATGATGATGGTGTCGAGGCCGAACGCGAGGACCATCTCTCTCGAGATCCGATCGAGCGGTTCCTGCCCGGTCTTGCTCCAGTAGGAATAGGGCCTCAGGTCTTCGTCGAGATCCCCGCCGTGATAGTCGATGAGGTGGTCCGCCTTTTCGACGACCTCCCGGGTGATGGCGTAAGACGCCCGTTCGCTCTGGGTCCCGTCGGCCTTTCCGGGATAGGTGCGGTTCATGTTCTTGCCGTCCACCGGGTTCAAATGGGGCACGAGGCGATCGAATGAGGGCGTATTGATGATAGGGACCACGATGACCGCTCCCGAGATTCCGGAAGGGTCCAGCTTTCCGATCAGATCTACGAGCGCGACGATCGAGGCGTACTCGGTGCCGTGAGAGCCGGCGACGAGGGCGAGCACGGGACCGGGCTTGGCGCCGTGAATCACCGCAACCGGAATCTCGAGGGCTCCGTCAATCCCTGCCGGGACGTCGATGGTGCCGGTGCGCTTCTCGCCCCGGGCGGCGGCTACGTTGCCGACGGTGAGTGTCGGCGGATCCTGCCCCTGAGCGCCCGCGATCGCACCGACGAGCGAGACCGCGAGGAACGGAAGAAGCATTGGTCCGGTCTTCATGTTCATTCCTTTGAATGTCTACGGCGACGTTGCCGCAGATGGAGATGGCAGGATAGCGAAAAGCCGGCTCGGGTCAAGCCCCTCGGGGTAGCGCGATAAGATACCTCCATGTCGGCCTTCGTCGTGGGTCAGCGATTCGTGAGCGAGTCCGAGCCGGAGCTCGGACTCGGCGCCATCGAGCGGATCGAGAACCGGCGCGTCGCCGTTCGATTCCCCGCGAGCGACACCGTGCGGCTGTACGCGCAGAGCTCGGCGCCCATTCGTCGCGTCGCGTTTCGGATTGGCGACGAGGTCGAGGATGCGCGAGGGCACCGCTTCCGGATCGACGGAGTCGAGGAACGAGGCGGCCTCCTCTATTATCTGCAGGGCTCCCGGCGCGTTGCCGAGACCGAGCTTTCGGGGCATCTCGACTTCAGCAAACCGGAGGACCGTTTGCTCGCGCGGCTCTGGTCCCCGAGCTCGATTTTCGACTTGAGGCGGCGCGGCCTGGCGCACCTGCACGAGATTTCACGCTCGTGCGCCCGCGGGTTTCTCGGCGCGCGCATCGAGCTCATCCCGCACCAGCTCTATATCGCCCGGGAGGTCGCTTCGAGGTCCCGACCGCGTGCGCTGCTCGCCGATGAAGTCGGTCTGGGCAAGACAATCGAAGCGGGGCTCGTGCTCCACCGCCTGCTCCGTACCGGGCAGATTCAACGGGCTTTGATTCTCGTTCCCGAGCCTCTCGTGCACCAGTGGTTCGTCGAGATGTTTCGCCGTTTTCATCTCTCTTTCACCATCGTCGACGAGCCGTTCTGCGACGAGACCGAGGCGGGGCAGGGAACGAACCCGTTGCTGCAGGTCCAGACGGCGATCGCGAGCCTGGAGTTTCTCGCCCATCATCCGACGCGGGGGGAACAGGCCATCGCCGCCGGATGGGACATGCTGGTGGTCGACGAGGCCCACCATCTCCGCTGGTCCGAGGAGGACCCGAGCCCCGAATACCGTCTCGTCGATGCCATCGCCGCCCTCGCACCCGGTGTTCTTCTCATCAGCGCGACCCCGCAACAGCTGGGGGAGGCGAGCCATTTCGCCCGTCTGCGTCTGCTCGATCCCGAACGCTATTCGAGCTATCGACGCTACCGCGAGGACCAGACGCGCTATCGTACGGTCGCCGATGCCGTTCGCAGCCTCCTCGACGGAGGAAAGCCGAAGCCCGGCGAGGCGGACTCACTTCGCGGCATTCTCCCCCTCCGGGCTGCGACGCTTCGTCGCGGTCTCCGCCGGCTTCTCGACGGCGACGAGTCCGCGCGTGCGCCTCTCATCGCTGCCCTCGTGGATCAGCACGGGCCAGGGAGAGTCGTGTTCCGGAACACGCGCAAGGTGCTGAAGCAATTCCCCGAAAGGCGCCTCCGGGCCTGGCGGCTCGACTGGCCGGAGCGCCATCTTGTGCAGTACGAGCGCCTCGCCCGCGAGTTCGTTCTCGACACGCGCGAAGAGCCGGTTTCGATGAGTTGGGACTACCGGTCGGACGTTCGCGCCGCGTGGCTTGTCTCTCTTCTGCGCGAGATCGCGCCGGAGAAGGCTCTCGTCATCTGCCGCACCAGGGAGAAAGCGCTGGCGCTCCACGAAGTGCTTCGCCGGGCGAGCCATCTGCCGGTTGCGCTCTTTCACGAGGGGCTTTCCCTGCTCCAGCGGGACAGGAACGCGGCATGGTTCGCCGACGAAAGAAACGGGGCCCGCGCCCTTCTGTGCTCCGAGATCGGGAGCGAGGGCCGGAACTTTCAGTTCGCCCATCATCTGGTTCTCTTCGACCTTCCGCTCAGCGTCGAGCTTCTGGAGCAACGGATCGGCCGCCTCTACCGTATCGGGCAGGAGCATCCGGTTACCATCCACTTCCCCTACCTTCCCGGGACCGCTCAGGAAATGGCGTTTCGCTGGTACCACGAAGGCCTCGACGCTTTGGAAACGAGTCTCCCCGACGCGTCGGCGTTCGAGGCGCTCGCCGCGCGGCTGCGAGAGCTCGCGCTCGAGCATCTCGAGACGGCGGAGCCCGGGAGCCTCCTCGATGCGAGATCCGTCACCGAGTCTCATCCGGCGCTTCGGGCGCTGATGGAGGATACGCGCCGGTTCCGAGACGAGGTCTGCCGGGAGCTCGAAGCGGGCCGAGACCGGTTGCTCGAGCTCAGCTCTTTCCGGCCGGCCGAGGCCGAAGTGTTGATCGATGAGATCCGCAGGTGGGACGAGGACCGCGGGCTCGAGCGCTTCGTTCTCGACGCGCTCGACTATCTCGGGGTCGAGCTCGAGGAGATCGCGCGGCGAACCTTCGTCTTCCGGCAGGGGAACCAGCTCCGGGTCGAGGCGCTACCGGGCCTGCGCGCCGAAGAGGTCGGCATGACGTCCGACCGCAACAAGGCAACGCATCAGGGAGAGCTCGATCTGCTCTCCTGGGACCATCCGATGGTGATGGGCGTCCTCGATCTCCTCCTTGGTGGAGAGCACGGCACCGCTTCGGTCGCGAGCCTGCCCGGCGATGGAGAAGGAGTGCTGCTCGAGGCCCTTTTCGTTCTCGAGGCAGTGGCCCCTCCGACCCTCCTCGTCTCGCGATTTCTTCCTCCCACCCCGCTCCGGGCGGTCATCGACGGGCGACTGAGGGACGTGACGAGCGCTTACCGAGCCGAGAGCTTCGAGGGAAGGCTCCTCGACGCCCGCGCAGCTCTCCGCTACCGCGACCTCTCTCTGCTCGAAGAGCTCGTACCGAGAATGGTGGCCCGCGCGAGAGAAGTGGTAGAAGCCGGGGCCACGAAGGAGATTGAGTCCGGCCTCGCCGCGATGTCGGCGAGCCTTTCGGCCGAAGCGAAAAGGCTTCGAGCACTCATGGAGGTCAACGACCACGTGCACCCCGATGAGGTGCGGCGCGTCGAGGAGAACCATGAGCGACTGGAACGAATCATTCGCGGGGCGCGGGTGCGGCTCGATGCTCTGCGCTGGATCGCCGTGGGCGCGGAACAGCTGGAGAACTGAGGATGTTTCGCATACGAAACGTCGCCATTCTGCTGCTGCTCATCGGCCTCGCCTACGCCATCGCTCCACCGGAGAGGAAGAAGCTCTGGCTGGACAAGCTTCGCGAGCTCGGGCGCGCGCTCGCCGTCGCGCTCGTGCTGTACTGGATCTACATGATTGTCGTGTTCCTCTACCATCGGGCGTGAAGTGGCAGAGGCGGGGGCGCGGAAATCGTCATCCGCCCCGGCGCTCTCGACTGCCGCGGAATCTTCGCCGAGTCCACACGGCCCGACAGTCCAACGCCTCTCGAGCCTCTTGCCGATTCGATATCGGTACTTTACGATTTGATAAGACCCCATGCGGAGCCTCCTCGACCTCATCCAAGAGTATGCCCAGCTCAACGAGGCGAAAACGGTCGCCGGTGGGGCGCTCCCTCCGAATCTCGAGACCCGCTGGGTGGAGCTCAAACGCTTCTACGACGTGTTGATGGCTCAGGACGGGTTGGCCCGTGAGCCCGCGTCACGCCATACGGCGTCCGAGATTCGGCAACGAATCGCGTCACGCTCGCGGCTTCGGGTCCACACCGATCTGGAGATCGTCGTCGTTCATCGAGGGGACTACCACAGTGCCCGGGTGGGGAATCTGAGCTGTGGGGGCGTGCTCCTGTTCTGCGATCAGCTCTTCGAGGTCGACGACGAGCTTGTGCTCCACATGGCGAACGTTTGCCGCGGCGAAAGCGTCCTTCCGACTCCGGGGAGGGTCGTCTGGAGGAGAGAGCTGGGCCGGGCGAGCGGAACCTTCCGGTATCGGATTGGGGCTCGGTTCCTGGATCTCGCCGCCGCCGACGAGCGCAAGCTGGATTCGTTCGTCGTGGACAGTCTCGAGACGAAGCTCCTCTGCCTCGGGAAGGAGTCGCTCGACCCGGACTTCGTTCGTCGCGAGCGACTCTCGCTCTGATCCGGTACCGACGATCGCCGATCACAGGTCCGCCCAGCGCCGCAACAGATTGTGAAACACATTGGTGAGCTCGAGCGTCACCGGGTGCCCGCCGAGGGCAACGTCGATGCTCTGGATTGCCCGGTCGAGGTCGAAGAGGAGAGTTCGTTCCCCATCGTCCCTGACCATGCTCTGTATCCAGAAGAAGGAAGCGAGCCGAACGCCGCGGGTCACCGGTCGCACGTGATGAAGGCTCGTCGCCGGATAAAGAATGAGATGGCCGGGGGGAAGTTTGACCTGATGGACCCCATAGGTGTCCTCGACCACGAGCTCTCCGCCGTCGTACTCTTCGGGTCCGGTCATGAAGAGCGTCGCTGAAAGGTCGGTACGGATGCGATGGGGCGTTCCCGGCACCTGCCGCACCGCGTTGTCGACGTGATTTCCGAACGACTGTCCCGCCTCGTAGCGGTTGAACAGCGGCGGGAACACACGGAGCGGCAGCGCCGCCGACACAAAGAGCGAAGAGCGCTGGAGGGCGGTGATGATGGTCGTTCCCAGCTCACGCGCGACCGGATGATTTTCGGGGATTTGGAGGTTGTCCTTCGTGCGCGCGGACTGGTGTCCCGCGGTGACGCGGCCATCGACCCACTCCGCCTCGAACAGCAGGTTCCGCGCCCGCTCGATTTCGGAATCGGTGAGCACATCAGGAATGGCAAGAAGCATGTCGGGGTCTCGATTGGAGCTCAGAACTCGAAGGCGGCGGTCGCGCTCACCGACCTTCCGTCGCCGGGGATGAAATGTCCACCGCCGACGCGGTCTATGTAGCGGACGTTCCCCGCGTTGGTCACGTTCAAACGAAGGGTCAGGTTCTCGTTCACGCGATAGCCTGCCATCGCGTCGAAGAGCCAGTAGCCGGGAGCGACACGCGTCGCCCGGTTGTTGTTGTAGCGGTCTTCCACGTAGCGAAAGCCTCCCCCGAGCTCGATGCCCGCGGGGAACGACTGGCTCGTCCATAGGTTGAAAGAGTGCCGCGGGGTGTTGCCCAGCTCGTTTCCGAGCTCGTCGGAGCTGTTCGACTCGGTGATTCTTGGCGTCCATGAAGGTGTAGCCGCCGAATACCGTCAGTCCTCTCGACGGCTGTCCGCTGATGCCCAGCTCGACGCCGTCCACCCGCTGCGCCCCCTCGAGTACCGTGGGCGGATATCTCCGGGACCGAGCCCAGGGGTTCGGGCGTTGGTCTTGTCGGTACGAAAGACCGCGGCCGAGAGACTCACGTTGTCCTGCGCCAGGCTCCACTTCGTCCCGACCTCGACGCTCGCGCTTTTCTCGGGCTCGACGTCGACGGTGCTGTCGCTCAGGGTGAGCCCTTCGCTCGATGGATTGAATGACGTCCCCGAGCCGAAGTAGATACTTCCGTTCTCCCGCGGCTTGTATACCACCCCCGCGCGCCAGCTCCTCATCGAGTCGACGCGGCCATAGGGCGAGGCGACTCCGTGCGCGAGAGACTCGTAGTCGAGGCGAAACCGCTCCCAGCGCACGCCTCCCGTGACCTGCCAATGCTCGTCGAGCTCCACGGTGTCGAAGACATAGGCCGCGGTGGCTAATGCGTCGCTGGAGCTCGCGGCCCCGTTCGGTACGATTGCCGCGCGGTAGGGGTCGTTCGGGCTCGGGTGGAAGAGATCCGCCGCCGGAGGCGGCATTCCGATCTCCTCGCGTCCGAGGTTCTCGGAGGTCTCGCGACTGAGCTCGACTCCGGCGGTGACCGCGTGGGCGACGCCGCCGGTCTCGAAATACGACGTGAGCTGGGTCTGGTTCGCGAGGATTCCGTCCGTCTGGTCTCGCGACTTCCAGTCGTCGCGTCGAATGTCGGTGCTGGTCGAGCTCACGAATCTCGGCGCGGTGATGACCGAGTCCCGTTCGTTCCGGCCCCATCGAAGAAGGTTGCGGAGGCTCATGGCATCGTTGAACGCGTGCTCGAGCTCGGCGGTGGCCACGTCGGTCGCAGTGAGCTCGTAGTCGCGGGCGGTGAGACCGTAGAAGTTGGAATAGTCCACGGGTGGCGCCTGGTTCGCGTAGTCCGCAAGGGGCTCGTTGTCGGCGGGTACCCAGGGAATGCCGTAGTCGGGAACGTTGTTCTGTCCGAGGTGGGAGTAGCTCAGAGTCGTCCGGGTCGGAGTTCCGAGGCCCAGCGTGACCGAGGGCGCGAAGCCCCAGCGCCTGCCGGAAGCGGCGTCGCGGCCGGGCACGTTGGAATCGGTCCACATCGCGTTCATGCGCAGGGCGCTGCCCTCGATGTCGATATTGGGAAAGGCAAAGTTGAGGTCGACGGTCCCGCGTTTGAAACCGTTGTCTCCGACCGACAGCGCCGCATCCTGGAACGAGCGGAGCTCGGGCGTCTTCGTTGCGAGGTTGACCGCACCGCCGGTCGAGCCCCGTCCCGCGAGGGCGGACGAAGGGCCTTTCGTGACCTCCACCTGCTCGACGTTGAAGGAATCTCGAGAGTAGCCGCCGAAGTCGCGAACGCCGTCGATGAAGATGTCGGTGCGCGCATTGAAACCGCGGATGGACAGGTTGTCTCCCGCGGGGACGCCGCCCTCTCCCGCCTGGATGCTGATCCCGGTCACGTTTCGCAGCACGTCTCGAAGGGTGGTCGCGTTCTGTTCTTCGATGACGGCTTTGGGAACGATGTCGATGGTCTGCGGGATATCCCGGAGGGGCCTGGTGTACTTGGGCGAGGCCGGTCTCGGGTTCTCCCTGGCGACGACGTGAACCACTTCGCTCACCCGGAGCTCGATGCGGACGGCACGCGGCGCGACGACGTCTACCGTGACCGGCGTCCCCTGCAGCAGGAGGGTCAGAGCGTCTTCCGGGCTGTAGATCCCGGCGACGCCCGTCGTGGGCAGCTCGTCCAGGCCGACGCTCGCGAGCTCGACGTCCCACCCCGACTGCCGTTCGAATTGCGCGATGGTTTCGCGAAGGGGACCGGGGACGATGTGGAAGGAGACGGGTGCGTCCTGAAGGCTCAGGCCGGCGTCGAGGGAGGAGCCCGACGCCGTATCCGCGAGAATCGCCGAGCGAGACCCGCTGGCGGGCTCGTCGAGACGACGCAGTGCAGCAAGAGGCCTAGGCTCTCGTTCCCCTCCTCGCGCTGGGGCCGCCAGATGGAGGGCGAGCGCGGTCGAAGCCAGGACCGCGCTCGCGGACCACGAGCCTCGGCATCCCCGCAGCGCTCGTCTTCGCTCCTCTCGTCGGCTCCCGTTCCTCTCTATGATGAAGGTGAAATCCGTTATCATGATTGCCATGGTAATGGCTCAGCGGGTGGGCGGTCAAGACAAAACTGAAATCGGATTTCAACTTCCACCTCGGGAGGGGACCGTTCGAAAGAGGTCAACCGTTGCTACTTGACGCGGAAGCCCACGGGATCGGTCCACAGAGGAGCGGTGCTCGCCGCGAGCCACACTCGGGCCTTGGCCACGTGATGGCCGCGGCTCGGCGGCCAAGAGGCACGGCCGCGGGCCACGGTGGACTTCGCGAAGGGTGCGTCGTCGATCCACCACTCCACTCGTGCCCCCGCGGGCAAGCTGTCCAGCTCCAGCTCGAAGCGTTCGAGCGCGTCGGGAATCCGCGGGTCGAGAGCGAGAAAGAGGCCAGGGGAGGGCTGGGCGATGCGAATCCGCTCCCGCGGCGCGACGGCGGACGCCGCCGCGGTCGCGGTGGGCATCTCCCCGTGAAGCCGGCAGGAGCGCGTAGGGACGGCATCGGGCCGGAACCATTCGGTAGTAAGGGGACATGAGCTCGTCGGAAGAAGACCGCTCTCGCGACAAATGGGGACCTGGCGGAGCTTCCGACTCAGATAGAGCGGTTTCGACTCCCGGGCGCGGTTGAGCTCGGCGAAGAGCGCCCGGAGTACAAGAGCGGGACCGAGCGAGCCCGTCACGGTGCTCATCGGTCTCCGGTCGAGGTTCCCCATCCAGACGCCCACGGTGTAGCGATGCGAGAATCCGACCACCCACGCGTCCCGGTAATCGTTCGACGTCCCCGTCTTCACCGCCGTCTGAACGGGAAGCGCGAGGACCGAGTTGCGCCCGAACTCGATCGCCCGGGCTTCCGAGTCCGAGAGGATATCGGCGACGACCGAGCTCGTCTCGGCGCTCAGTACCCGGCGCGCTCGCTGCCGATGAGTAGTGGGATCGTCCTCGGTCCACTTCAGCGGTCGGTAGACCCCACCCCGGGCGAGGGTGGCGTAGGCGGAGACGAGCTCGAAAAGCGAGATTTCTCCGTTTCCGAGAACGAGACCATCGCCGTAATAGTCCGGGTGCTCGCTCAGGCTCGTGACTCCCAGCTCGCGGAGGAGATCGAGGAAGCGGCTCCGGCCGGTGAACTGGATTGCTTTGATCGCGGGCACGTTGAGAGAGTTCCCGAGCGCCTCCCGGATGCGAACCGGTCCGTGATACTGACGGCTGTAGTTTCGAAAATTGTGAAGGCCGTTACCTACGGCCTCCGCCGTGGGCTCGTCGTCGAGTATGGTCGCCGCGGTCCAGCCCTGCTCCATCGCGAGCGCATAGACGAAGGGTTTCAACGTGCTTCCCGGCTGCCGGGGCGTGGTCACCATGTCGATCTGCCCCCCCTGCTCCTGGGAGAATCCGCCGCCGTTCACCCAGGCCAGGATCTCGTCGGTCTCGTGATCGACGACGAGGACGGCACCGTCTCCGACGTTGCGATCGGCGAGGACGGCGAGCTGGCGATCGAGAAGGTGCTGCGCGCGTCTCTGGAGCGACCCGTCGAGCGTCGTCTCGACGTCGCTTCTTGCGTTCTGCGCGCTCTTCGAGAGGCCCGGGGGGATGCTCCTCAGGAAGTGCGCCGCGTCCAGATCGAGCTTCGGCGGCGTAACCATCAAGGTCTCGGACTCGATTCGGGCGAGCTCGCTCTCCGAGAGTATGCCCTCCGCGTGAAGCCGCGAGGCGAGCCTCTCGATGGGCTCTTCGATCGGTCCGGTACTCTTGTGGAGATCGAGCCGCGACGGGCTTCGTACCAGAACGGCGAGGGCGAGGGTCTCCTTGGAGTCGAGGGTGTCGAGGTCGCGATCGAAATAATCGCGTGCCGCCTCGGTAACCCCGCGTCGATTCCCCGCGTAAGGAACTTGGTTGAGGTAGAACTGGAGAATCTCCGTCTTGGTGAAGCGCGACTCGAGCCGGGCCGCGTCGAAACCCTCGACCCAGCGTGACCAGAGAGTGCGGGGCCGGGGGTACAAAAGACGCACGACCTGTTCGGTAATGGTGCTGGCGCCCCGTACCGCCCGAAGCGCCTCGATGTTGGCGGCGGCGGCGTTCAGCCGGGCGATCCAGTCCGCTCCGCCATGACGGTAGAAACGCTTGTCCTCCGCGGCGACAAAGGCCCGCTGCAGGAGGTCCGGAATCTCGCCGAGCGGAACCTGATCGCGTAGGTTCCACCGGTTCTGATAGGTGAGGGAGAGCGTCTCGCCGTACCGATCGACGTAGTGAGGCACGCGCCCTCCGTCGTCTTCCCCGAGGGGTGGAAGCGTCCGGGGAAGGGGAGCGAGCGAGGCGACCGTCGCGAGGGCGGCGACCGTCGAGGCGACGAGTGCCGAGCCGCAAGCGAATCGGAGAAGCGAGGGCGTCACCTGGGTTGCTCCACCACCAGTGTTGCCGGAACGCCCTGCCCGAAGACGTCGGGGTCGTACATCTCCTCGGCGTGAACGGGCAGAACCTGGAACTCGCCGGAGGCGATGGCCTGGGCCACGTATGAGAGATGGTAGTTCCCCGCGGGAAGGTACTCGGAAAAGAAACGCGCCGCCTCGTGACGGAGCTCTTTGTGGTAGAAGCTCCATCGCGAGTAGCCGAAGGCGAACCAGTCGTCGCGGGTGAACCAGAAGGAAGTCGAGGCGCCCCGGTACTCTCCCTGGTCGGCGTCGACGGTCGAGGCCGTTGCGAGATCGCGATTGACGGGCTCGAGCCCGCCGGGAACCGGATCGTCCACGACGACGAAGTTTCTCGGCGCGGGAAGCGAGACGAAGAGGTCGACCCTCACCAGCTCTCCCGCGTCGATCCGCATCGGACTCTGGAGGAGAATCCACTCTCCCTTCCGCTGGACCTGATACTCGCGCTTGATCTCGATTCCGGAGTTGATGGTGTCGGTCTTGATCTCTTTCGGCGTGTAGAAGAGGCGGGCGGCGTAATAGACCCTTCCCGGGCCGAGCTTCGAGATGCGGAGCTCGCCGCGGCTTCCCGGATCGGACGCGCGCAGCGGGCGCTCGTGCTCGACGGCGTCGGTACGCTTGTCGGTGATCTTCGATTCCCCGAGGAGCTCGTCGCCGAAGTACGTTCGAAGAGTGTAGTCGGGGCTCTCGCGTTCGTAAACGCGGCTGTAGTCGATGAGCGCGTTCATACAGAAGACGTTCTCCTGAGTGCTCTCCCAACGGTCGCGCTTCGCTCTCGCCTGGGTGATCTCACGAGTGATGCGGAAGGGGAGATCCCCGACACCCGAGCCCGCGGGCGCCGTCGGATTCGCGCGTGAGAGCGCGCTCAGGACCGCGCATTCGGTCCGTTCGGGGCTATAGAGGATGCGGCGGAAGCCGTCGTCGACGGTCTCGGTGAACGTGACTTTCCCGCCGCTCTGATTCGAGTGGGCCAGGATCGCGTCTCGGACCTCGGTAGCGTCGACTCCAACGGCGTCGGCCGCCATGAGGAAGTGGGCCTTTCCGAACAGGTCCATGCCCTCGACGTGGGGTCGGTAGCGCTCGAGCTCGGCAGGTTCCAGAGAGCCGGAAAAGGCGAGGGCCGCGAGAGCCACCGCTCTCACCGTCGAGGACATGCCTCGGCTGTAGAACTCGGGAAATGCGTCCTGTCTCAAGAGGTCGCGAAGATAGCTCAGGAGTCTCTGTTCGACGGACGGCGGGACGGCGTGCCCGCGCTCGCGTAGCCAGTGGAAGGCGAGGGCAGTATAGGCGCTCAGGTAGGGACTCGCATACTCGTCCTCCGGAATCCAGTAGACCATGGCCCCGTTGGGCGCCTGGTAGTTGGCGGCGAGCGCGAGGGTGGCGTCCGGGATCTTCTCGTGCTCCGGCCAGTTGAAGTCGTCGCGGATGTACCCTCGAAGCTCCTCGAAATGCGAGGCCATCACCGCCTTGGTGAGCTTCTGCTCCCAGCAGAGATAGGGATAGTCGCGGAGATACTCGAAGGCGCCCTCCAGGTTTCCCAGTACCGACGGGCTCGCCGAGAGGCTCAGCCGGCCGACGTCGGTCCTCATGTTGTCGGGGAAGAGAAACGACTCGGTCGCCTCGGGGTCGGTCGTGGTGCCATAGGTGGCGGCGACTTCGAGAGCCTCGCGCTTTTTCACGTCGAGCGGGAGCCGGAGCGCGTCTCCGTCGACCCGGTCGGAGGCCCTCACGGTAAACAGGACCGGACCCGCCGTCGATGTCTTGACGGGGAAGCTCACCGGATATCGCTTGTAGGGCTCTGCCTCGAGTGTCTGCGCGGTGAGCCCCGGAGAGTCCACGCCCGCTCCCGTCACCTCCGCGGTGACGGTGAGAGTGCGAATCTCCTCCGTCCGATTCATAACCGTGAAGCGGGCGTCGAACCGATCCCCTTCGATGACTTGATTGGGGAGCGCGGTACGAATCTCGGTGGGCTGGTTCACGACGAAATGACCCTGACCCAACCCCATGCGGTCGCCGTCGGTGACCGCGAGAGCGAGGATCCGCCATCCAGTGAGGTTGTCGGGAACCTCGAGCTCGAACGACGCCCGGCCTTCCTCGTCGAGCACGATGGAGGGGTTCCAGTAGCTCACGAACTTGAAGAGCGTCCTTAGGTCGGCGCCGCCGCCGCCTCCTCCTCCGGGGTTCGCCCCTTTCTTCTCGAACTTCTGGATCCCGATGAGGCGGGTGAGCAGGTTGAAGTTCTCGACGTCGAGAGGCTCGAGAGAGTAAAAGCCGCGATAGGGGTCGAAATAGGCGTCGCCGTCGCCAATCAGGTCGAACACCGCTTCGTCGAGAACGGCGACCGCGACCTCCATCGGAGGAAGTTTGGTCCCCGCCCATTGCCGCGGCTTCGCCTGGAGCGTCACTTTGACTCTGTCACGAGGCTTGTAGAGATCCCGCTCGGGACGGACGTCGAGCTCAATCTCCTTCACCGGGTCGCGCACGGGAACCTGCACGTATCCCATGCGGAACGCGGGTTTTCCGAGGTCGACCTCGCCGTCTCCCAGCGGGGCTTCGACTCTCGGCGACATCACCACCACGGAGAAGTAGAAGCCGGGGACCTGCTCTTGCGTGACGTCGACCTCGATGACGGCCGTCGACTCCGGGAGGACTTCAATCCAGTGACGCTGTACTCCGTACCGCTCGATGGTGACGAGCGCCCTCGCTCCGGGAAAAGGATTCTTGACCAGAAATCGCGCTTTGTCTCCGACGTGGTACTCCGTTTTCTCGGGCTCGATATCGAGACGGTGTCCCGGCGACTCTTCCCAGACGACCTGGCCCTTGCCCGCCGCCCACCAATCGAGGGAGACGTCGTAAGGCCGGCCCTTGGTGTCGGTAATCGAGGCCGACAGTCGATAGAGACCGGGTCGGTCGGGCGTGAAGAGGCAGCTCGAGGCCTCTTCGGAAGAGGCGGCAGTACAGGTCGTGACGTCGAGCCATTGCTCGTTGTACTGTGTGATGTAGGCGTTTCCCGCCCCTTTCACTCTTGCCGCGGTGACCTCGCGATACAGGACGCGGAACGTGATCTCCGTCCCCGTGACGATCTGGTCATCGGTATCGACGACGATGCCCTCGAGCTCGGACGATTCACCCACATGCAGGAGCCAGCCTTCGTTTCGGAGCCCGACGAATCGGTCCCGGCCCATGTAGTCGGCCGAGGCGCGGCCGGCGACGTACTTGCCGCGATCGTCACGGACCGCGCTCTCCACCAGGAGTCTTCCGCGGGGGAAGCCCTGGTCCGGGACGACGACGTCGGTCGCAAGCTCCCCCGCGGAGTCGACCGTGGCCTCACTCTGATGGATGGTCACCGTTCCGCTCGCGGCGCCGCCGAACCAGAACCCCGTCGCCTTCGGGTTGTTCGACGACACCGCCGTCGGGGTTACGTTGACGGTGACGCGGCTATCGGCGTCGGCGTAGGGACCCCCGGCATGGAGCTTGGCGCTCGTCGAGACGTGGATCTCGTCTCCCGGCTCGTAACGCTTGCCGTCGAGGTCGGTCGTCACCCGGAAGGGAGCAGGCGTAAAATCGGCGACGAGCACCCGCAGCGGCTCCCAGCTTTCCTGGTGGAAGTCGGAGGTGAGCTCGAACCGATACCAGCCGACGGCGCCGGTCTCTACGAGAGGAATCTCTCCGTCGCAAGCACCGAAGCGATTGAGCTCGAGCTCCTTGACTTCGTAGACCATCTTGTCCATCGGGTCGTAGACCGCGAGGTGATAGGTCTTCGAAGGTGCCGGAACGAATCTCTCGTTGTCCTGATCGCGGACGTAGATCTTGTACTGGATGGTGTCACCGAGCCGATACACACCCTGCGCCGTCGTACCCCAGGCTCGCACGTGCCCGTATCGCGTGCGGGAATAAGAGGGGATCCACGTGTCACCGGTACCTTCGATATCGACCCAGAAGTCGGAGGAAAGGGGAACGAGGGCGACGTCGCTGTCCTTTTCGACGCTCACGAAGAAGATGGGTGCGGCGTTGTCCTCCCAGAGCGACTCCCAGCGCGTCGTCTCGAGAAGGGGATTCAGCTCCGCCTGCCCCGCCAGCATCGCGACGCCGGTCGCGTCGGTGGCGGATTCCGAGAGCGACTCACGTGATGCGAGGGCGTTCGCGGGCGCGGCACGATAGAGCAAGACGCGTGCCCCCTCGACGGGGTCTCCCGTCTTCATGTCGGTGACCCAGACCGCCGTATTCTGGTGCCCCATCTTGGTGTGGACGGCGAACGGCGTGACCTGGGAAAAGAATCGACGAGGGTACATCTGCGTTTCGGGAGTCGTCGATACGCTCCCGAAGAGGACACCGCTCTTGCCGTCGAGCCAATCTCGCGTCGGGAGCGGGAAGCGATAGGAGACGTTCCGAGCTTTGGGAAGGGAGATGGTCTGGGTGAAGCTGCGGCGGCCGTCCGCCGTCAGCGCCTCGACACCAACTTGAAACGAATCTAGGTTGGTGACGACGATGGGAACGCGGGTGTCGACGTTTTTCTCGAGAGTCGAGACCGGATGCGTCAAGACCGCCCGGGGAGGCCGGTCGTCGGTGGTGAAGACGAAATCGACGTCGGCGGCGAGCGGTCGCCCGAACTCGTCAAGAAGCTCCGATGCCTTCGCGCGAACCTCGTACGTCGTGCGTGCGTGGAGAAGCTCCGGTAGCCTCGTCGAATAGGTCTCGTTCGAGGAGCGCGCATATCGAAGGCGTGAATAGCTGTAGATGGCGTCCCACGGCTGGTAGTCTTCCCTTCCTCCCGCGAGGTCGGGCTCGACGTCGAGATGATCCTGCAACACCTCCTTCACGACGGGCGAGGAGAAGACCACTTCCACCGGCTCCATCGGGTTGCAGGACCGCCCCGGGCCCGTTCCATCCGGCCGCAAGAAAACTTCCCCGCCCGCGTTGTCCCGGCAACGTACCCCCAGGAACCGATGCGAAGGAAAGGTATACGTGTTGAGTACCGGATTGTCCGCGATGCTCGGCAGGGGACCGTCGAGCGAGGTGAGGCCCTTGGAGGCGACGAGAGAGACCGTCGTCCCGGGGGGAAGCTCGCCTTCGGGGTGGACGCGCCAGTATCGAGCGGCATCCTCGACGTCCGGGTTTGCGAGCTCGACTTCGACGGGCAACGGCCGCCCCGCTTCGGTGGTGAAGTGGAGGCCGGTTCTCACCGCCTCCTGCGCCATCCGCTGGTTGAAAGTCACGTAGAACTGGGGACTCGCCGGGCCGAGCCATTGCTCGAAGGTCGCGTTCGTAACCTTGGGCCGCTCCGTCTCGAAGAAGTCTTCGACCGGCTCCGCGAGCCCGACTCCCGCCTCCGTCTTGATTCCGGGATGGACGGTGATGTGGTACCGGGTTGCGGGGCGAAAGGCATCGGTCTCTCCGAGCTGGCAAGCCAGGGCCGAGGTATCGATCCACCTCCACTCGCAATCGAGCGCGGGCTCGATGGTGATGGGGATCTCTTCGGCGCGACGTTCCATGCGGCCTACCGGCACGACCTTGCGGTCGAACTGGAAGACGATTTGCCGCCCGGGCGGAACCTCGGTCCCTCGAGGAGTGATCGCGGTGATGCGAAGCGGTCCCGTCGCTTCGGACTGCGCGCTCGCGCTACTCGACCCGATTCCGGCGTCGGCGGCGGCGGCGAGGGCGAGGGCGAGGGCGAGGGCGCAAAGCAACAGCGAGGCCGGGCGGAGTTTTCTCATGCGCGTTCTCCGAAAGTTGGAACGGTAAGGCGCCGGGTTTCGTTTTGATGTGGGTCCAGCTTGCGACCATCGTAACACGCGACTCCATCCATCTGCTCGAAGCCTAGCAGGCATTTGTGTCGGAATTGGGGCGCGCTCTTGACGAGGGAGTGTCCGGGATGACCGGGATGACGCTACGAATCGAGCGCCCCGTCCTTTTCCTGTCGCCCGCGTTTGAGGCCCGACCGGAGCCGTTTCTCCCGCAGGCGACGCTCCTTCGCCGCTCGCGACGGGGCGGTCGGCTTTCGTTTCTTGGGTTTCACCGCGGCGCGTCGGACGAGCTCGGCGAGACGCTCGATCGCATCCTCGCGATTCTGCTTCTGCGAACGAAAACGACTCGCCTGAATCACGAGGATCCCTTCCTCGGAGATGCGGCTTCCCGCGAGCTTTCGGAGCCGGCGTTTCACCGGCTCAGAGATGGACGTCGATTGCCGCAGGTCGAAACGGAGCTCGACCGCGGTCGAGGACTTGTTGACGTGTTGTCCTCCCGGTCCGCCGGACCGGACGAACTTCATCTCAATCTCGTCTCCGGGGATTTCTATCTCGTCGTTGATCGCGATAGCGGGCATAAGGACCGAATGGGTTTAGTATAATCCCCCGTCCCCATGGTGATCGACCGATGTCGATTCACCGAAGGTTCCTGGAAGAGAGACTTTCGAAAAGTGATTTCGAGAAGCTTCTCGACGGAAGTTTTCGCGGAGTCTTAGAGGGAGTCTGGAGAGAAGTGGATGCCTGACCTCGTCATCGGCGGGAGCAGAGTTCCCGCAGGAAACAGGAAGCTCGTGACGCTACCCGTGACCCGGGACGTCGCCATGCCCATCGACATCTACACCCACGTGGTGACGGGGACGAAGGACGGCCCTACGCTGCTCCTCCTCTCCATGCTCCATGGAAACGAGTGGTTCTCGGTGCTCATTCTGAGAGAGCTCCTCTCGCGCCTGGATCCGAAAGCGCTCTCGGGAAACGTCGTCGCCGTTCCCGTGGCCAACACCGCCGCCTTCGTCACCGGAACCCGGGTCATCGTCGACGACTCCGACGAGCCCGACTGCAACCGCACGTTCGGCGGCGTCTACGACTGGATGACGAATCAGATTACCAGGGTCATCGAGCGCGAGCTCTTCACGAAGTCGACGCACCTCATCGACTATCACGTGAGCGACTGGGGCTCGACCATGGCCGACGTGAGCTATACGGAAGATTTCACCGTCCCTTCCGTGAGCGAGGCGAGCCGGGACATGGCACTCGCCTACGGTTTTCCCGTGATGCACGCTCTCCGGATCCATTCCGGCCTCAGAGGGCCGAGGACGTCGGTCGGATACGCGGGGGAGCACTACCAGATTGCGGGAATGGTGGCCGGCATCGGAGGTCTCGGATTCGGTGAGCCGCAGGAGAGGGAGTGGCTCGAGCAGAACGTACGGGGAACGATGGGAGTGATGCGGCACCTGGGAATGATCGAAGGTGAGCCGGAGCGGGTGAAGCGAGTCCTCCGGATCGGCGACTACTGGCGAGTGAGCCCGCGGGTCGGAGGCTACATCGAGCCCGTCATCGGTCTCGAACGTCAGTTCACCGAGCTCCATCGGGACGAGCTCATGGCGCGGGTGGTGAGTCCGCTGACGCTCGAGGTCGTCGACGAGCTGCGGTCTCCCGGGCTTGGTACACTCTTCTACTCCTGTCGTTCGTACATGGCGCGGCCGGGTGCCTGGGCCTTCGGCGTCGCCGACATGGAGAAGAGCGAATGGATCGACGTGGACGTCGTCTGATCGGTCTCGCGTGCGCCTGCGTCGTCGCGGCCCTCCCACTATCGTGCGGAAAGCGGGACGAGGCGAGGAACGTTCTCATCTTTGCCGCGAGCGCCGATGCCACCACCCTCGATCCGCACAACACCACCGACAGCCAGTCGGATCAGATCATCTGGATGGTCTACAACGCTCTCATCCGCTACGACGAGAACATGCATTTCGTTCCCGACCTCGCCACGCGCTGGTCGGTCGCGGACGATCAGGTTACCTGGACGTTCGAGCTCCGGCGGGGAGTCCGGTTCCACGACGGCTCCCGCTTCGATGCCGAGGCGGTGAAGGCGAACTTCGACCGGGTTCTCGACCCCGAGCAGGGAAACAACCGGCGGTCGCTCTTCGAGCCCATCGAGAGAGTGGAGGTGGTCGACGAGTACACCGTGCGGATCGTCACCAAGTATCCATTCGGTGCCTTCGAGCCGATGATGGCCCATGTCTCCGCCGCCATCGTGAGCGCCAAAGTGGCGGCCGACGCGGGGCGGAAGTTCGGTTATTCCGCCGAGGCCACCTCGGGCACGGGACCCTACAAAGTCGTGCGGTGGCGAAAGGACCTCGAGCTCGTGCTCGAGAGAAACGAGGACTACTGGGGGGAGAGGGGAAAGCTCGAGACCATCATCTACCACCCCATCACCGAGGCGGCCTCGCGGGTCATCGCGCTCGAATCCGGCGACGTGGACGTGATCACTCAAATCCCCCCCGCGGACCTTTTCCGGCTCGAGAAGGACCCCGACATCCTTATTAGTAAGACGATGAGCATAGGGGCGCAGCAGTTCCGGTTTCACTGCAAGCGGGCCCCTTACACCGATGCCCGGGTCCGGCAGGCGGTCTCGTACGCCATCGACCGCAGAGCGATCCTCGAGAATCTGATGCCCGGGATGGCCGAGCCATCGACCGGTCCGCTGACGCCACGGATCCGCGGGCGGGCGGACCTGGGAGAGATTCCCTACGATCCGGAACGGGCCAAACAGCTCCTCGCCCAGGCCGGCTACCCCGACGGCTTCGATACCAAGATCACCACCACGCCGCGCTACAACATGGGAGTCGAGCTCGCCCAGGCGGTGGCGGCCCAGCTCTCGAAAGTCGGGATCCGCGCCGAGATCGAGGTCCTGGAATGGGGTACCATCCGGCAGTACTGGAGTGGTCTCTCGCCCGCTGATTGCCCGCTCGAGATCTTCATCATGGGTGCGGGCGCTTCTTCGGCGGACGCGGACTGGGGTCTTCGTCCCATCTTCCGGACGCAGGAGAGGAACGAGAACAACTACGGTTTCTACTCCAACGCCGAGTTCGACGACCTGGTCGAACGAGCGATGCGCGAGGTCGACGCCGAGCGCCGCAACGCGCTGTACCGCCGGGCACAGGAGATCGTCTATCTCGAGGATCCCGGCGCGATCTGGATGTACGACAACTACCACATCGTCGCCTCGCGCCGAAACGTCGCCGGGCTCACCACTTCGCCTCTGGGTCTCGTGACGTTCGAGCAGGCCCACTTCACCGCCGAGTAACTTTACCTTCGGTGCTGCGCTACGTTTCGCGCCGTCTTCTCGAGACGTTCCTCGCTCTCGTCGGGACCTCGATTCTCGTCTTCTCGATGATCCATCTCATCCCGGGCGATCCGGCGCTGCTTCTTTCCGGACTCGAGGCCTCTCCAGAAGTCGTGGAGCAGCGGCGGCACGAGCTCGGCCTCGACCGGCCTCTCGGCGTCCAGTACGCGGAATTTCTCCGGGGCGCGATCCAGGGAAACCTCGGGGTCTCGATGCGCACCGGAGCTCCGGTGGCGCGCGAGATCCTCGACCGTTTCCCCTATACTCTTGCCATCGCCGTCGGAGGAATTCTGTGCGCGACGGCACTCGGTATCGCGACCGGAGTCCTGGCGGCGATGAAGCACAACCGCTTCGGTGACAGCTCGGTCATGGTGCTCTCCCTGCTGGCGGTGTCGACGCCTTCTTACTGGCTCGGTCTCATGCTGATGCTCGTCTTCTCGCTCTGGCTCGGTTGGTTTCCCTCGATCGGAATCCGTACTCCCGCCCACTACGTCCTCCCCATCCTCACCCTCGCTGCCCAGTCGGGAGGAGTAATCTCGAGAATGACTCGCTCGGCGATGCTCGACGTTACCCGTCAAGACTACGTCCGCGCAGCCCGTGCGCGGGGCGAACGGGAGCTGCGCGTGGTCCTCCGCCACGCGCTGAAGAACGCGCTCATCCCCGTCCTCAGCATCGTCGGGCTTCGCTTCGGCAATCTTCTCGCCGGCACCGTCCTGGTGGAGAGCGTCTTCTCCATTCCCGGCGTCGGACGACTGCTGGTGGACGCGGTCCTCTGGCGCGACTATCCCATGATCCAGGGCACGATGCTCTTCGTCGCCGCGATCTTCGTCTTCGTGAACACCGGGACCGACCTCCTCTACGCCGTCGTCGACCCGAGGATACGAGCGCGGTCATGAGCTCGACATCGACGGCGTCGACGTCGACGTCGACGTCGACGTCGACGGCTTTCTCCCGATTTCACCGCAACCGGGTCGCGGTGGTGAGCGCCGTTGTCATCGCCGCCGTCGTCGTTCTCGCGGTTTTCGCTCCGCTCGTCGCCCGTTACGGGCCTCTGGAGCAGGACCTCGCGAACAACTATGCATCTCCGAGCGCCGCTCACGTCCTGGGCACCGACGAGCTCGGTCGCGACGTCTGGAGCCGGCTCGTCTTCGGAGCCCGAATCTCTTTAGGCATCGCGCTGTCGAGCGTCGGAATGGCGCTCGTCGTCGGAAGCGTACTCGGTCTCTTCGCTGCTTATTATCGGGGCGTCGTGGATGCTCTCCTCATGAGAGTCATGGATGTGCTCCTCGCGCTCCCGGGAATCCTCCTCGGGATCGCCATCGTCGTCGTTCTGGGCAACGGAGTCCGCAACACCATCATCGCGGTGGCGGTGTTCTCGGTACCGACGTTCGCGCGGCTCGTCCGGGGCTCGGCGCTGTCGATCCTCGAGCAGGATCACGTCGCGGCCACGCGCGCTATCGGCGCTTCAGCGCCGCGTATCGTCTTCGGGCACGTTCTCCCGAACGCGCTCACGCCTCTCGTCGTCCAGGCGACGCTCCAGCTCGGCACCGCAATCCTCATCGCTTCGGGTCTTTCTTTCCTGGGCCTCGGCGTGCAGCCTCCTCATCCGGAGTGGGGCGCGATGCTGAGCAAAGGGCGAGAGCTGGTGCGGGCGACCCCCGTCGCCGCCTTCGCGCCCGGACTCGCCATCACGCTGCTCGTTCTGAGCTTCAGCCTCCTCGGCGACGGGCTGCGCGACGCGCTGGATCCGTCGATGAAGAATCGCTGACAATAGGGCGTGACCGACGGCTCGACGTGTTCCGCGGGCGCTGCCGCCGAGGCGATTCGAGCCGGCAACGTGAGCGCCGCGGAAGTGCTCGAGGCACTTCTTTCCCGCATCGACGCCTACAACCCGGCACTGAACGCGATCGTCACTCTGGACGTCGAAGGTGGGCGCCGCCGTGCCCGCGCGGCCGACGAAGCCCGTGGTCGCGGCGAAATCTGGGGACCGCTTCACGGCGTTCCCATCACGGTCAAAGATTCTTTCGAGACCGCGGGATTGCGCACCGTCAGCGGCTATCCCCCGTTCGCACGCCACGTGCCCCGTGAGGACGCACCACCGGTCGCGCGCTTGCGTGAGGCCGGCGCCATCGTGCTGGGGAAGACGAACCTGCCCGAGCTGGCAACCGGTATCCAAACGAACAACCGGGTCTTCGGTCGAACGAACAATCCCTGGGATCTGAAGCGTACACCGGGAGGAAGCTCAGGCGGTGCCGCCGCCGCCGTCGCGGCCGCCTTGTCCTATCTCGACCTCGGAAGCGACATCGGCGGGTCGATACGCATACCCGCTCATTTCTGTGGCGTCTACGGTCTGAAGACCACCGGGGGGCGTGTCGCGGGAAAAGGGCATCTCGCGGGTCCCAGGGCGCATCGTGGTTCCGCCGGGCTTCGAGCCGTTGCTACAGATGGCTTCCTTCGGGCCCATCGCGAGGTCCATCGAAGATCTCCGCCTGTCGTTCGCGATCGTCGCCGAGCGCGGAACCCCGAATCTCGTTCGGCCGCCGATGCGAAACGTCTCTGACCTGCGTATCTCCTGGACGGATGATTTCGGCGGCGTACCGCTGAGCGAGATTCGCGGGAGCGGATGCGGGAATGGGCGGAGGCGTTGTACCGCGCGGGTGTTTCGGCCGAACGCGACACGACCGCCCCTTTCGACTACGAGGAAGCTTGGCAGGTTTCGGGAGTCTGTCTCGGCGCGATCGACACTCTGTTCCGGTCGAGGGGCGCACGGTGGCTCCGTCGCCTGCGGGCTCCCGTGCTCTCGCGCATCGGGTCGCGCCATCCCTTGATGCGGGGCCTCATCGCCGGCTCGTCTCTGCGACCGGCCGTCGTCAGCGACGCGCTCGCGCGCCGCGAGGCGCTGATCGACGAGCTCGAAAGCTTCCTCGCGGCGAGGGACGCCTGGATCGTTCCCGTCTTTCCCACACCCGCGTTTACCCATCGCGGTGCCGGCCAACCGATCGAGGTCGACGGAGAACCGATGCCGCAGATCATGGCCAATCTGTTGCACAACGTGGTCTTCAACATGACCGGGCATCCCGTTACAACGATGCCCGCGGGGTTGTCGGCGCGGGGACTTCCGATAGGCGTGCAAATGGTCGGCCGGCGATGGCAGGAGATGGCACTCCTCGACGTCGCGGAGCAGATGGCGAAGCGGACCGGGGGCTATCGACTCCCGCCGGATACGGGGGAGCATTGCTCAGGCAAACCGTAGTCCCGGCACTCCTCGAGATTTCCCAAAACGTGGACTACGTCGACTATAATGTGCCCCGCGCGGAAGGGCCGGGGGGTTTTCTGTTGCGAAAGGAGGATCTGATGGGGAAGCTCAAGTTATTAACGGTGTGTGCAACCCTGGCGTCTCTTTGGGCCTGCGGCAGCCCGGAGCAAGCGACCATCGACCAATTCTTCCGCGCCGCCCATGACAAGGACAGTACGACGGTCGCCTTAATGTCGGCCGTCAGCCCTCCCGCGGGCGTAGAGTCATGGAAGGTCGTCGAGGTCACCTCTCGATCCACGGCGCCGTTCACGTTGCCGGACGCGGTCCAGAAATACGAGGCTGCCGAAAAGGAACGAAAGGACGCAGCGGCGGTACGGGAGCAGTTCTCCAAGGACAACAAGGAAGCTCTCGAAGAGATCATCCCGAAGCTACGCGACACGCCAGATTACAAGTTTCGTGGAAAACTCGGAGAGATCCAGGAACAGTGGGCGAAGATGCTCGACGAGCGCACCGAGAAGGAAAGGGCTTATCAAGAGGCCAAACGGACGCGGGACCAGCTTAGCAGCGTCGCCTCCAAATCGGTGTTGCGCCAGGTGGATGTCGGGGCCTTCGAGGGAAGCATCGCGGTCACGCAAGCGATGGTCAACCTGAAGCTCCCGGACCACGGCGAGCTGCCCTTCAAAATCACGCTCGAGAAGTACGACGTCTCCGAGCCCGGGAGCGATCGCGTCGAGCCGGCGCGCTGGATCATCTCCGACATCGAGGGGGCGACCCCGGAAGCGCAGGCCGCAGCCGCCCCGCCCGCCAACCCGATTGCGGCAGCTTCGGAATCGCCGGCCGCCAGTCGGCCCGCCCGTACTGAGCCGGCCAAGGCTGAGCCGGCCAAGGCTGAGCCGGCCAAGGCTGAGCCAGCCAAGGCTGCCGACGTCCAGGGAGCCGGTGAAAGCGATCCGTCGGGCCGGAAGGAGGCGAACTACCTGCCTAGGGAGCTACGCGGTGCCGCGAGCGTGCAGATCCTCGCCCCCAAGCCAAAGATCGAAGGCGGCGATGTGGTCACCACCATTCAGGTGCGCAATGCGTCGAAGGACTGGATCACGTTGTTCACGGTAACCGAGCACTGGTACGACCAGCAGGGGAATGCCGTGGGAGTTGGCTCGGCGACGCATAAAGGGCGGTTCATGCCGGGGGAGGTCATCGAGATGGAAGTGCGGACCCCCAAGAAGCCGAACTTTTTCCAGGACCAGTTCGAGTTCTCGCACGCGAACGGGACCGTCAGCGCCACGAAAGTGGATAGCTTCCCGAAGGAAAGCTGAGAGCACGTGACGAACCGGTGGCCGCAGTGGCCTCTCCCAAAGGCCGCTGCGCGCCGCTGCGTCTTCCGGTAATTGAGAGTAGCGACCGCCTGGGCTTCGCCACCGGGACGCCGCAGGTGCTCCGGCGAAATGCGAGCTCCGGTCGAGAGCCACCTTCCAACTCTACCGAGCAAAGCGACCCCCTGCGAGGAAGACCACGACCGTGCGGCCCGTGGTTCGACCTCGCGCCCGAATCGATGGAATGACGGTGAAAATACTTGATTTGCGTTCGCTCCCACTGCTCGTCGCGACGGTCGTCGTCGTCCTGGTCATGCGCGGCATCGCCTCTGCCCAGTCGGACGAAATCCAGGTGTATGACGCCAGCCACGCAGCTCCCGGTGTCTTCAACCTGACCTGGCACAACAACTTCACGCCCGCAGGCGTGGACGTTCCCGCGTTCCCCGGGGCGGTCGTCGCCGACAACTCCTGGAACGGCGTGACCGAATGGGCGCTCGGCGTGACCCCCTGGTTCGAAGCGGGGCTCTACCTGCCTCTCTACACGTTCGACAAGAACTACGGCGCCACCTTCGACGGCTTCAAGCTCCGCGGTTTGTTCACCGTGCCTGACGCGGAAGACCGCCGATTCGTATACGGCGTCAATTTCGAGTTCAGCTGGAACTCGAAACATTGGGACGCGTCGCGCTTGACGTCCGAGATTCGACCAATCGTCGGGTGGCACCTCGAGCAAGTCGACATCATCATCAATCCCATACTCGACACGTCCTATGACGGTTTCAAGAACCTCGATTTCGCGCCAAGCTTCCGCGTCGCCTACAACCTTTCGTCGCGCTGGGCAATCGCCGCCGAAGAATACGCCGACTTCGGGCCAATCGATGACTTCTACCCGAGGAACGAACAGTCTCATCAGCTATATGGGGTCCTCGACTATACGAGTCGTTTCGGCGAGATCGAGTTTGGAGTCGGGTTCGGACTGACGGATGCGTCCGACAAGCTCACTTTCAAGCTGTTGGTAGCGCGCGATCTCAATCGTCCAAGGAGTGCCGGGTCGGGAGCCGACGTGAGAGCGCGATCGGAACGGTCGAAGCGTTGAGCCGCGATCTTGCTTCCAGATGAGCCCGCTGGTGTCGTTCAGCGAGCGACGAGTTGGGCTCGCGCGGCGCCCTGGGGTCGGTCCCGGGTATAGAGGCTGAGGTAGAGTCTTCCCCCGAGCAGTGACGGGAGGTCCTCGTTGCGGATGGAGATCTCGCCACGGCTCTCGGTTCCGAGCAGCGCCACCACCGGGCCGTTCTCGCCCGGTCCACCCCGGTGGAGCTTCATGTCGACGATCTCGGAGGCGAGCACGTCCTTCAGCTGGAGCTCATAGCGGAGCGTCTGAGTCGGTCGAATCGAACAGAGCCTGTCCCTCGATGGCGCCGTCGCCGGAGAGCGAGAAGGAAACGGCGAGCTCGGAGCTCACCGAGAGAGGGTGTGCGCGCCGGGGGCCTCCTGGGCTTCACCGCCTGCTCGTACGCGTAGGCCATGGAAATGAGCTTGGGCTCGTCGAACGGTCTTCCCAGGAGCTCGAGCCCGACGGGAACACCGTCTTCGGTAAAACCTGCCGGCATGCTGAACGCGGGAAGTCCGGAGTTCGCGCTCATCGCACAGGACGTCCCGAACTGAGGGTCGCCGATGCGTGCCGCTTTCACTCGAAGAGTCGGATAGACGATGGCGTCGACGTGCTCGTCGTTCATGGTTTTCAGCAGGGCCGCCTTCAGCTCTTCTCGCTTCGCGAGCGCCGCGTGGTACTTCGCAGAGTCTCTCTCGGTCTCATTGGAGGTGTGGAACACCGTCGAGAGGGCCTGGTGATACAGTCCCCGCTCCAGGATCTCTCCCAGGCTCCTCACCGGGGCGCCGGGGGCCTTCTTCAGGTAATCCTCCAGGTCGACTTTGAACTCCATTCCGATGACTCCCGACCCGTCGAGAAGGTCCGCCAGGTCGTCGATGTCGATCTCGACGGCTTCTGCCCCTTCCTTCTTCATGATCTCGACGGCCGCGAGAACGACTTCCGTGACTTCTTTCTCCGGCTGCTCGCTTCTCAGGTACGGCTTCAGGAGGCCGAGTCGGGCGCCCCGGAGCGCCTCGCGCCGCAGGAAAGCGGTATAGGTCGGGGGAGTCCTGCCCTCGCTCGCCGTCGTCTGGGAATCCAACGGATCGGGTCCGAGGGTGGCGTCGAGGACGACTGCCAGGTCGATGACGCTGCGCGCCAGGGGGCCGCCCACGTCCTGGGTGTGAGACAGGGGCACGATGCCGTGACGGCTGACGAGACCTTGCGTGACCCGAAGGCCGAAGAGGTTGTTGTTGGCCGCGGGAATGCGGATGGAGCCGCAGGTGTCGCTTCCCATGCCGACGGCGGCAAAGTCCGCCGCGATCGCGGCCCCCGTTCCTCCGCTCGAGCCTCCCGGGTTACGCTCGGGGTCGTAGGGGTTGCGGGTCTGACCTGCGATCGAGCTCACGGTGGTGATGCCGCGTGCGAGCTCGTGCATGTTCGACTTGCCGACGAAAACGACGCCCGCTCGCCGGAGCCTCGCGACGAGGGTCGCGTCGGAAGAAGGCAGGTAGCCCGCGAGAGCGACCGACCCCGCGGAGGTCGGCATGTCCCGGGTGTCGTAGTTGTCCTTGAGGATCACAGGAATTCCATGGAGCGGTCCTCGAGGTCCCTTGTCCGCGCGCTCGCGGTCGAGTGCCTCGGCCTCTTCCAGAGCGCGGGGATTCACGGATGATCATGGCGTCGAGCTTCGGGCCTCGCCGGTCGAAGGTATCGATGCGCTCGAGGTATTGGCGCACGAGCTCCTTCGAGCTCACCTCGCCCCGGGTCATGGCCTGCTGGAGCTCCGGGATGGTCTTCTCGAACGCGTCGAAACCGCTCTCGGTTCCCGCGGCCCCGAGGATTGCCGCCGAAAAGAGAGAAACGGTGACGAGGAGCGGGACTCTTGGTTCGGACATGCCGGCGATTCTATCGCCCTGTCCGAGGCCGCTTCTACCTCGGTTGCGGACGCGCCCGCGCCTCGTGGATACTCTGGCCATGCCGATCGTCGCCTTCACCCCCAACCTGCGACGCCATCTCGATTGCCCGGAAGTGGAAGTGCCCGCGGGCACGGTCGCGGAAGCGCTCGAACAGATTTTCGAGCGGAACCCGAGGCTTCGGAGCTATGTCCTCGACGAGCAGGGGAGGCTCCGTAAGCACGTTGCCGTGTTCGTCGGGGGAGAGCTAATCGCGGACCGCCTGAACCTCAGCGACCGGGTGGATGTGGGGAAAGACGTATTCGTCATGCAGGCTCTCTCAGGAGGTTGAGATGTCCACTCAAAAGCTGTACGTCGGGACGAGAAAGGGTCTCCTGGTATTCTCCCGGTCCACGGGAGGTGACTGGAGAGTCGAAAAGACGGCGTTCGTCGGCGATCCCGTGACATACGTTCTGCCCGACGCCCGTGACGGGGCCCTCTATGCCGCGCTCAACCTGGGGCATTTCGGGGTAAAGCTCCATCGCTCCGACGGCGGTGCGGAGAGCTGGAAAGAGGTCGCGGCGCCGCAGTATCCCAAGTCGGACTCGGCGGGCAAGGACGATGCCCCGGCAGTGAAGCTCATCTGGTGCGTCGAGGCCGGCGGAGACGATCGCCCGGGAACGTTGTGGGCGGGCACGATCCCGGGAGGGTTGTTCCGCAGCGATGATCGCGGCGAGACCTGGCGGCTCGACGAAAATCTCTGGAACGCCCCCGAAAGGGAGAAGTGGTTCGGCGGCGGCTACGACCAGCCGGGCATCCACTCCGTCATCGTCGACCCGCGGAACAGCCGCCGGGTTCTCGCCGGCGTTTCCTGCGGCGGAGTGTGGATCACCGAGAACGAAGGGGCCTCCTGGCGGGTGACCACCAAAGGGATGTTCGCCGAGTACATGCCGCCGGAACGGCGCGAAGACCCCTCGATTCAGGATCCCCATCGACTGGTGCATTGCCCGGCGGCGCCCAACGTGCTCTGGGTGCAGCACCACAACGGGGTCTTTCGCTCGACGGACGGGGGCGAGAGCTGGCGCTCGATCGAATCCCGGCCGACGTCTTTCGGTTTCGGCGCCGCGATCCATCCCGTCGATCCGA
Source organism: uncultured Acidobacteriota bacterium (assembly GCA_963815675.1). Classification (GTDB taxonomy): domain Bacteria; phylum Acidobacteriota; class Vicinamibacteria; order Marinacidobacterales; family SMYC01; genus CAWFHP01. Next base: position 276,663 of record CAWFHP010000015.1, read on the forward strand.
AGACGGCGTGGCTCGTGCCCCTGGTGAAGGACGAGTGCCGCGTTCCCGTCGATGGCAAGGTGGTCGTCGCCCGCACTCGTGACGGCGGAGAGAGCTTCGAGCTTCTACGCGAGGGGCTGCCACAACAGCACGCCTACGACGTCGTCTATCGCCACGGGCTCGACGTCGACCGAACGGGCGACATACTGGCGATGGGCTCGACGACGGGCTCGCTCTGGCTGAGCGAGAACCAGGGCGACTCGTTCCAGACGCTTTCGAGCCACCTCCCGCCGGTCTACTCCGTCCGCTTCGGCTGAGCTCTTCGCTGGGATTTCGCCCGCAGCCGTTCGGAGCGGCGCTACTCGGCGGGCTCGATTGACCAGGCATGCGGGAGGGCCCCCGCTTTCGCGGAAGCCCTCTCCTTGGGAACCTACTTCGGGAGCGCCATCGCCACGTGCTCGGCGGGAGTATCGGCATCCGCGACCGAGAGCACGATGTACTGCCTTCCGTCGTGCATATAGGTCATGGGGGCGGTCTGAGTGTTCGCCGGAATCGCGACCTTCGCGATCTCTTTCCCCGTCTTCTTGTCCACCGCGTGCAGCCACTTGCCTCCGCTACGGCCCTCGCCGTAGATGAGCAGAGTCTTGGTGACGAGGATCGTGGGATGGGAGCCGTCGCTTCCCGTAGGCGGCAGAATCGATTCCCTTGAGCGCGGGGTTCCTCTTGACCTTGTCGGGCGTGTCCCCGTTGGCGATGCGCCACATCGTGTCGCCGGTGTTGAGAATCGATGGCGACGATGCTCGACCACGGTGGCTTGAAGATGTTCAGACCTCTGACCCTTACGCCGCTCTCGGACTTCGAGACATAACCGGCGTTCGAGCCCTGGTTCGCGCCCTGCTCCATCGAATAGACGCTGTACCCGCGCACCGTGGCCACGTAGAGGACTCCGGTCTCGGGATCGACGGCGGCGCCGCCGGGAATATTCGCTCCTCCCCAGGCGCCTGGAACGGAGAACGCGCCGGAGGTGCCGTCGGGAGCGTCGTAGAGGGACGGCGGATTGTAGACCGGCCCCATGCGGAACTTCTTCGCGATCTTCACCGCTTCTGCATGGAGCTCGGGGGTGAAGTCGATGAGGTCCTCCTCGGTGATCCCCTGCTGTTCGAACGGGGCCGGCTTCGTCGGAAACGGCTGGGTTGGCCAGGTCTTCTCCGTTGGAATGTCGGACTTGGGAACCGGTTTCTCGACGATGGGCCAGATCGGCTCGCCCGTCTCCCGATTGAACACGTAGGTGAAGCCCTGCTTGGTCGCCTGAACGACGATTGGAGTCCGCTTGCCGTTGACAGTCACGTCGAGCACTTTCGGTGCGTCGGGGTTGTCGAAGTTCCAGATGTCGTGGTGGACCATCTGAAAGTGCCAGACGCGTTTGCCGGTCTTTACGTCGAGAGCGATGAGGCTCGTGCCGAAGAGGTTCATCCCGTTGCGATCGCCGCCGAAGTAGTCGTTCGTGGGGCAGTCGGTGGGAAGATAGACGAGACCGCGCGCGGAGTCGGCGGCGAGAGGCGTCCAGGTGGAGATGTTCCCGGTGTACTTCCAGGAGTCTCCCTCCCAGGTATCGTGGCCGTACTCCCCGGGCTGCGGCAACACATGGAAGATCCAGAGCATCTTTCCCGTCTTGGCGTCGTACCCGCGGATGTGACCCGGTATGTTCTCTTTCTTCTTGGGACGATAGCCCTGAGTGTGCGCGTTGTTCACGATGATCACGCCGTTCACGATAATCGGTGGCGCGGACGACGTGATGTCGCCCGAGTCGAGGACGCCCCGATCGGCGTCGACGGGATACGGACCGAGCCCGAGCGCGAGATCGACTACGCCGTTGATGCCGAAGTAGGGAAGCGGAAGTCCGGTCTCGGCATCGAGCGCGACGAGGTAGAACCCGGGAGTGATGACGTAGATGACGTCACGCCCGTCGACTTCGGCCCAGGCTACCCCCTTCCCGTAGTTCTGCCGAGAAGAGGCCTCCCAGCGCGGATTCTCTTTCATCCGCCACATCCAGAGCGTTTCCCCGGTGGCGGGGTCGATAGAGAGCACGGCTCGTCTGTAGCCCGCCACGGTGTAGAGCTTGCCCTTCACGTAGATCGGGGTCGAGCGGTAGACGTGGTCCTCCTTGGGGCCAAAGTTCGCGGCCTTCCAGCGCCACGCGACTTCCAGCTTTCCGAAGTTCTCGGCGTTGATTTGATCGAGAGGTGAGTAGCGGGTCGCGCCCTCGTCTCCTCCCCAATAGCGCCATTCGCCGTTCTCCGTCCCCGGGAGGGGCTGGTCCGTCGCGAATGCCGGTGCGGCGAGGACGATGGCGGCGGCGAGTAGCAGCAGGCGGAAGAGTTTTCTACGAATTTGGCGAAGAGTCACGGGTAACACGGCTCCTTCCTGCGCGTTTCCGCGCATCCTGCCCAGTGTCCCTTGGGCCTCCCGGACCCCTCCGCAATGCGGATCATATCTCGAATCAAGAGCTTGTGCGACCGTTGGGACGGTTCAGCCGAACACAACGCTCCTCATCGAGAGCGATCCCCAGTCGAACCCCTCGATGGGAAACCGGACCGGATCGTCCTCACTCGCCGAGGCGGCCACGTAAACGAGGGGCAGGTAGTGGTCGAGCGCAGGATGGGACGTTCGGCCGTCCGGGGAGTCGGGAAGATGATCGGCAAGGGCGGCGGCGTCGTGGTTGTGGCAGGCAAGCTTCACTTCTTCGTCGAACCGCCGAGCCCAGTCGGGAGTGGAATCGTCTCCCCGCGTTCGTTGCCGAAGCGCGTAACCGAGGTTATGGGTCACGTTCCCGCTCCCGAGCACCAGGACGCCTTCGTCGCGAAGCGAAGCGAGACGCCGCGCCAGCTCGTAGTGCTGTCGCGGAGTCAGTCTATGGTCGATGCTGAGCTGAACGACGGGAATGTCGGCGCCGGGAAACATGTGAAGGAGAACCGACCAGGTCCCGTGGTCGAGACCCCACTGGTCACTCGCGCCGACGCGGTCCTCGCCGAGAAGCGAGCGAATCCGCTCCGCGAGCGCGGGAGAGCCTGGAGCCGGGTAGGCGACATCGAAGAGCGCGGTCGGAAAGCCGCCGAAGTCATGGACGGTCTCGGGCTTGGTATCGCTCGTGACGAGCGCGGCATCGACATACCAGTGGGCGGAGATCGCGAGAATCGCTTTCGGCCGCGAAACGAGATCCGCGAGCCCACGGAACCCTCGACTCCAGCGGTTGTCTTCGATGGCGTTCATCGGCGAGCCATGCCCGACGAAGAGAACCGGCATCCGCGGCTCACGTGAGGACGGCATGTCTTCCCGGTCCTCTTGCGTCGAGGCGGGCGCTCCCTTGCACCAGGCGGCTGCTGGCTACTTCCGTCTCTTGACGCCCTTCAGCTTCGCCTTGAGGTAGTCGCGGTTCATCCGGGCAATCCAGTCGATGCTGATGCCCTTCGGGCAGACGGCTTCGCACTCGCGATAGTTCGAGCAGCTTCCGAAGCCCTCCTCTTCCATCTGCTCGACCATGTTCACCACGCGCTGGTCTTTCTCCGGCGCACCCTGAGGAAGGACGTTCAGGTGGCCGAATCTTGGCGGAAGTGAACAACTGCGCGGCGCGGTTCGGGCACTGAGCGACACAGGCGCCGCAGCCGATGCAGGTGGCGGCGTCGAACGCGAGCTCGGCGGTGTCCTTGGGTATCGGAATGAGGTTCGCCTCGGGGGCGCTCCCGGTTCCGACGGAGACATAGCCTCCTGCCTGGACGATGCGGTCGAAAGCCGAGCGGTCCACCATCAGATCCTTGACCACGGGGAACGCCCGGGCGCGCCATGGCTCGATCCGGATGGTGTCACCGTCCTTGAACGCCCGCATGTGGAGCTGACAGGCCGTGGTACGAGTCCAGGGTCCGTGAGCCTGTCCGTTGACCATCATGCTGCAGGCGCCGCAGATTCCCTCGCGGCAATCGTGGTCGAAGGCGACGGGCTCGTCGCCTTTCTCTTCCAGGGTCTCGTTGAGGATGTCGAGCATCTCCAGGAACGAGTAGTCGGGACTGATCTCTTCGACTTCGTACCTCACCATCTTCCCTGGTGCCCCGCGGTTCTCCTGGCGCCAGAATCTCGAGGGTGAGACGCATTACTTGTAGCTCCTCTGCGTCAGCTGCACGGCGTCGAACTCGAGCGGCTCTTTGTGAAGCTCGGGCTTCGCCGTGTCGCCGCTGTACTCCCAGGCCGCCACGTAGGTGTATTCTTCGTCGTTTCGTTTCGCCTCGCCCTCCGGTGTCTGGTATTCCTCCCGGAAGTGGCCGCCGCAGGATTCGCGTCTCTCGAGGGCGTCGATGCACATGAGCTCGGCGAGCTCGAAGAAGTCCGCGACGCGCCCCGCTTTTTCGAGCGAAGCGTTCACTTCCTCGCCGTTTCCCACGAGCTTCAAGTTCTCGCGGAACTCTTCCCGCAGCTCGGGGATGCGCGCGATGGCTTTCTTCAGGCCCGCTTCGTTCCGCGACATCCCGCATTCGTTCCAGACGAGACGTCCGAGCTCGCGGTGAAAGGAGTCGACGGTGCGGTCTCCGCTGGAAGCGAGGAATCGACCGATCCGGCCGCAGACCTCCTCCTCGCTCCGACGGAAGGCGTCGGTGTCGGTAGCGATCTTCTCGCCGAGGTGGCGGGAAAGATAATTCGCGAGCGTATAGGGAACGACGAAATATCCGTCCGCGAGGCCTTGCATCAGCGCGCTGGCACCTAGTCGGTTGGCGCCGTGGTCGGAGAAGTTCGCCTCGCCTGCCACGAAGAGCCCTTCGACGTTGGACATCAGGTCGTAGTCGACCCAGAGCCCGCCCATGGTGTAGTGGGGCGCCGGGTAGATGCGCATCGGCACCTCATACGGGTTCTCGCCGGTGATGCGCTCGTACATCTCGAAGAGGTTTCCGTACTTCTCTTCGATGGCCGCTCGGCCCAGTCTCTTGATGGCGGCGGAGAAATCGAGATAGACACCGTTCTTCAAGGGGCCGACGCCACGCCCCTCGTCCACCACCGACTTCGCGTTTCGGGAGGCGACGTCGCGAGGAACGAGGTTGCCGAACGAAGGGTATCGGGTCTCGAGGTAATAGTCGCGCTCGCTCTCGGGAATATCGTTGGGCTTTCGTCCGTCACCCGGTTTTCCCGGCACCCAGATGCGGCCGTCGTTCCGGAGCGACTCGCTCATCAACGTGAGCTTCGACTGGTACTCACCCGACTGCGGAATGCAGGTCGGATGGATCTGCGTATAGCAGGGGTTCGCGAAGAACGCGCCCCGTCGATGAGCGCGCCAGATCGCGGTGGCGTTGCAACCTTTGGCGTTGGTCGAGAGGTAGTAGACGTTGCTGTAGCCGCCGGTCGCGAGGACGACGGCATGGCCGCCGTAGCACGCGACCTCGCCGGTGATGAGGTCTCGGACGACGATTCCCCGCGCCCGGCCGTTGTCCACCACCAGGTCCAGCATTTCGCTGCGCGGGAACATCGATACGGTGCCCGCCTGGATCTGTCGCTCGAGCGCTTGATAGGCACCGAGGAGAAGCTGCTGTCCCGTCTGTCCCCGGGCGTAGAACGTCCGGGCCACCTGGGCGCCGCCGAACGAACGGTTGTCGAGGAGGCCACCGTACTCCCGGGCGAAAGGAACTCCCTGGGCCACCGCCTGATCGATGATCTCGACGCTGAGCTCGGCGAGGCGGTAGACGTTCGCCTCGCGCGAACGGAAGTCTCCGCCCTTGATGGTGTCGTAGAACAGACGATAGGGACTATCGCCGTCGTTGCGATAGTTCTTGGCGGCGTTGATTCCGCCCTGAGCGGCGATGGAGTGGGCCCGTCGAGGACTGTCCTGGAAACAGAAGCACTTGACGTTGTAGCCGAGCTCGCCGAGCGACGCCGCCGCGGAGGCTCCCGCCAGCCCCGAGCCGACGACGAGGACTTCGAACTTGCGCCGGTTGTTGGGAGCGACGAGCTTCAAGTGATCCCGATAGTCGAGCCACTTGCTCTCCAGTGGACCTGTGGGAACCTTGGATTCGAGCATGCGTTACGAGATGACCCCGAAGAGAACCGCGAGCGGCACGCTGATGAAGCCGAGGCTCACGACGAGCGAGAACGTGATGGCGAAGTGACGGCGCCAGGCGTTGTATGCGGGATAGTTCCAACCCAGCGACTGAAAGAGGCTCCAGAGCCCGTGATAGAGGTGAAACCCGAGGAGGATGTTGGCCAGGATATAGACCAGCGCGACGGGGACGACCTGGAAGCCGCTCACCACGTTGTCGTAAGGATCGCCGGGGATGAAGTGCGGATGAACGTTGCCGATAGTGAGGTGCATCAAGTGGAAGATGATGTAGAGCCCGATGAGATAGCCGCTGACCCGCATCGTGCGGGCGGCGTAGTCGAGCTGGACTCCGCGCCGATCCGCGTAGTTTACGGGGTGAGCGCGGCGATTCTGGAGGGTGAGCACGGTGGCCGCCCAGATATGAAGGCCAACCGAGACCAGCAGCACCACCCGCGCGATCCAGAGCATCCCCGACTCGGGCACCAGGGGAGTGCCCATCTCACGAAGGAACTCCGCGTAGTGGTTGAATTTTTCCGGCCCCTCGAAGACCTTCAGGTTACCGGCCATGTGGGCCACCAACCATCCGAAGAGGATGACGCCGGTAACGGCCATGATGGCCTTCTTGAACACCGCCGTTCGGGCGAGGTCGGAAAACCACATCGGTGAAGCTCGATTACCTCCGTCGAGCGAGCCCGTGCCTCGCGACCCGTCGCCGGTCGGCCGGACTGCCGACCACACTATATGCCGAACCGCTCGGGTTCGTGCAAGTTTTCACGACTGGATTCGATCGCGAAGTCCGAGATTCCGTATCAGACGATGCAAGTAGTTGGGATGGAGACCGAGGAGCCGGGCGGCTTCCGTGATGCTTCCATTCGACTTCTGGATGGCGTCGAGGATGAGCTGTTTTTTCGTCTCCGCCACCGCCTCGTGGTAGGAGGAGGCGGCGGGCTCCGCGGCGGTTCTCTGCTCGATCATGGACTCGGGCAGATCCTCTGGCAGGAGGAGCTCGGTGGTACCGAGTACCACGGCCCTCTCGATGCAGTTGGCGAGCTCAAGCGAGACTTTGACCACGTTCAGGCGGTAGAAGAGGTCTCCCCGGAAGTTTCCTTTCTTCACCCTGTCGCACCGGACTCTTTCACCACCCTGACTAGTGGGCTGTAACAGCTATTTCGCGCCAAAATCGCGGGCCCTTTTGGGCGCTGGCGGCGTTGCGATTCCTCGAAATATCCAGATATGTCGTCGTCATCGCGCCTTGCCAGCACACAAAATGGCCTCGCGATTTGCGCACCAAATGGCTGTTACAGCCCACTAGGGCTTCAGGACGACCTTGGTGCAGCCTTCGAGTTTTCGCTCGAAGAGATGGTAGCCGCGAGCCCCCTCGACCAGGGGCATGCGGTGGGAAATGATTGAGCTCAGGTCGTACCGGTCCTCGCGTACGACGGGCAGGAGCCGCTCCATGTAGTGGCGCGCGGGACACCGCCCGGCGCGATAGGTCAGGTTCTTGTCGTAGGCCTCCACGGGAGAGAAGGCGAACGCGGACTCGGTATGGACTCCGACCGCGGAGAGGACGCCGCCCGGGCGCACGAGGTCGATGGCGAGCCTCGTCGCTTCGGGACTTCCCACGAACTCGAGGACCGCGTCCGCACCACGTCCTTCGGTGGCTTCTTTCAAGACCGCTCGGGGATCGGAGCTCCGGGCGTCGATGGGGGTCGCTCCGAACCGCTCGGCGAGCGCGAGACGCTCGGGGAGAAAGTCGATGGCGAAAACGCGCTCGGCGCCGCGCTCCCGCGCCCCGACGATCCCGAAGAGTCCCACCGGTCCCGCGCCCACGATGGCGTAAGTGCCGCCGGGCTCGACCTCGGCCATGTCGGCGCAGAAGAATCCGGTCGCGAGAATGTCTCCCAGAAACAGCCCGGTCTCGGGCGGGACGTCTTCGGGAAGGCGAAAGAGCGTGGAGTCCGCGAGCGGCACTCTCACGAGCTCCGCCTGCGCGCCATGGAGACCGTGACCGTCCGCAATCCAACCGAAGAGCTGCCCTTCGACGCAGCGGCAGGTGAGCCCCCTCCGGCAGTAGAAGCAACGGCCGCAGCTCGTCGTGAAAGGGGAGACGACGACGTCGCCGGGTCGGAACCGGGTGACACCCTTCCCGACTTCCACCACTTCGCCGAGAAACTCGTGGCCCATGACGGTACCGGGCTCGATGCCCCGCTCCCGGGCGAGATAGACGTGGAGATCCGACCCGCAGATCGCGCTGAGGCGGCACTGGACGACGGCGTCCGTCGCCTCTTCGATGCCCGGGTCGGGGACCGCCTCGATCTCGACCTGCGCTTCCCCTCGAAAAGTGAGCGCTTTCATCGGTGTGTCGGGGCCGCGGGACGGAGCCGATGGGGCATCGGTACCATGTCTCTGGAAGTCTAGCAGTTTCACTCTCGTTCGGCCCATGCCTTTGGGGTAAAATGCGCAGGATCGGGGGGCCGGGCCAGTCGGGTCCCAATGCCAGCGAGAGCACCGTTGGGCAATGAGCCGGTAGGCACGAGGATGAGCTCGAAAGGCAAAGGAGAAGCGTTTCGCTTCGTTTTCGTTGATGAACGTGAACGGCACCACTCACGCCACTGACCAAACCCGCATCGTCCGTTTCCTGGCCCGCGTCGACCGGAGGCTGCGCGTCAACGAAGCCGTCGAAGCGCTGACCCTTGGTCTATGGGCGCTCGCGGCAGTGCTCGTCGTCTCCAAGCTCTCCTTGCTCTGGGATTGGCCGGACGTCCGCGTCAATCTTTTGCTTCTCTACCTGGCCGTTCTTGCTGTTTTTCTCGGGTGGAGCTACGGAAAGCGCAAAGGACTCTTCGCGCCGGCGGCCGCTGCCGACACCCGCGCGGACGCCAAAGACGCTTTCAAGAGCGCGCTCGATTTCCTCGAACAGCCGGAACGGACCCCATGGATGGATTTCCAGATCCGTCGAACCGCGGACCTCTCGGAGGGCCTTCCCGTCGAGGAGATGGCGCCCTTTTCTCTCCCGCGGCGGTTCCTCCCGGCCACCGGGCTCGTCGTCGTGCTCTCCGCCATCCTGCTCTGGAACCCGCGCTGGCTCCAGAACGTGGACGCGACGGCCTGGCTCGAGGCGGCCCGCGCGCGCACCGCCGAATCTCGCGACCGGGACCACCGACGAGGATGCCGCTGCCCCCGAGAAAGAGCCCGAGAAGCTCGAGGACCTCGACCAGGCAATCGACAAGCTGCGCCGCACCGAGCTCCCGAGACCCGAGACTTTGCGGGACCTCAAGGAGGCGCAGGAGTCTCTCGCCGCGACTCAGATGGACATGGACCGTCTCCAGATGGACCTCGAGAGCCTGGGGAAGGCGCTCGAGTCCTCTTCTCTCTCCGACCTCGCCAACGCGATGAAGAACAAGGACCCGGAGAAGGCGGCGGAGCTCTTGCGAGCGCTCGCCGACAAGCTCTCGAAATCGCAGAATTCAGAGGAGCTCAAGGCGCTCCTCGACGCGCTGAAGAACTCCAACGTCCAGGAGGCCGACCTCTCCCAGCTCATGGAATCTCTGGAGAAAGCCCAGGCCAACATGAGCCCCGAGGCGATGGAGCAGATGGCGAAAGCGCTGCAACAGGCGGCGGACCAGCTCCAGAAGTCGGGCCAGCAGATGGCAGCGAATCAGCCGCCCGACCCCTCCGGACAGCAGATGCAGTCACCCGAGGCGGGGATGGGTCAGCAGCAGGGTGCGGGCCAGCAGCAGACGGGTGGAGAGCAGCAGGCCGGGGCGCAGGCGATGCAAAGCGCGTCGGGCATGATGTCGAGCCAGCTCCAGATGGCGCAGTTCCAGGGCGATCCGTCGAGCGCCGTACCGGTCGATGCCGGTCCCGCAGGCGACTCCACCGGACCCGGAGGCGGCGATCAGCAAGTCATGGGAGAGGCCACGACGCTCGACGTGCAGCTGGAGATGGAAGTTCTGAAGACGGAGAAGAAGGAAGAGCCCGTTCCCGAGGAAGTCTTCGAGCGCCTTTCGCGGCAGGAGAAGTCGAAGCTCAACTACGACTCGGTCTCCCAGCGCCGCGCCTACGACGACGAAACGGCGCTCCACCACGAAAGCGTTCCCTGGCCCTACCGTTCGCTCGTCAAGCGCTACTTCATGTCCATTCTTTCCAACGCCGAGGCCAAATCGGAGTCAGGTCCTGAGAAATGATCGAGATCGAGAAGGAAATCAACCAGTTCCACAAGCAGTACCAGAGCGTGCAGGCCGAGATGGCGCGGGTCATCGTAGGAAACCAGGACGTCGTGAGCGGCATCATGTCCTGTCTGCTGAGCCGCGGACACGTGCTTCTCGAGGGCATTCCCGGTCTGGGCAAGACGAAGATCGTCCACACCCTGGCGAAGGTCCTCAACCTCAAGTTCAACCGCATCCAGTTCACACCCGACCTGATGCCCGGCGACATCATCGGCTCGACCGTCTTCCGGGAGTCGGAAACGGGTGAGCGATACCTCGATTTCCAGCCCGGCCCGATCTTCTGCAACCTCCTCCTCGCCGACGAGGTCAACCGGGCCACTCCGAAGTCCCAGTCCGCGCTTCTCGAAGCGATGCAGGAGAAGAGCGTCTCGGTGGGAAAGATCACCCACAAGCTCGAAGAGCCCTTCTTCGTGATGGCGACCCAGAACCCCATCGAGCTCGAGGGCACCTATCCTCTCCCCGAAGCGCAAATGGACCGCTTCATGTTCAAGCTCAAGATCGTCTATCCCACGAGCGACGAGATGCACGAGATCATGAACCGGACGACGCAGGTCGACGAGCCCGATGCGAGCACCGTGCTCGAGCAAGGAGAGGTTCTCGAGATGCGGAAGACGGTCTTCTCCGTTCCCATCGCCAAGTCGGTGCAGGACTATGCCATCCGCCTGACGCTCGCCACCCATCCCAACTCGGTCCAGTCGCATCCGCTCACCAACAAGTACGCGCGGTTCGGCGCGAGCCCGCGGGGGACGCAAGCGCTGGTGCTGGGGGGAAAGGTGCAGGCTCTGCTCAACGACCGCGCTCACGTGGCCTGCGAGGACATCCAGAGCGTCCTGTTTGCCGCGCTCCGCCACCGCATTCTTCTCAACTTCGAGGGAGAAGCAGAGCACGTCGATCCGGACGACATCTTGAAAGAGATTCGTGAAGGACACTCCCTTACCCAAAGAGTAGGCGAGGGAGTCGGCACAAGGAGTAGAACCCGCTGGCTCGCGCAGCCCCGGTCCTCGTTCTCGTCTTCGTCAGCTTCGTCTCGGGCTCGTCTTCCGCCTCGGCGGAAACGGTTCCGCGCGCCGAGTGCTTTCCCGTCGAGCGCTTGCCCGCGGAGCTTCGCGGGTGGTCGGAGACCCTCCTGTTACGCGCACTCGACAACGAGGCGCTCTATACGTTCGTATCGGGCTTGAAGCCGATGTCGGGCTTCCTCGAGCTCCGTATCCCCCTGAAGAATCTCGACCTCTCCGAGGTCGAGAAGACCCGTCGAGCGGTCGCTTCCTGGCGGTGCGGCTCGTCTCTATTCGCCGAGGTCCGCCAGTTCGAGCAACCGCACCAGGAGCGCCTCTACGCCGAGGGTGTGGTCTTCGATCGGCGCAGTCTCGAGAAGGTGATCGAGAGGCACCGCTCGTTCTTTGCCCGGCTCGGCATTGCCTCCGGGGCACATCCGATGGAAGTCGTGACTGCTGTGGAAACCGACCACAGCGTCGCTCGTTACGAGGGCTACGGCTATCTCTATGGCTACCCCGACTACGCTGTCCGCTACTTCGCCGATGCGGAGTCGACGCGTGCCGGGACCGACGAGCGAGTGCCCCGCGACTTCTTCTCGGTTCCCACGTTCGCTCGTGCGAAAGGTGCCTACGCCTGGGCCGTACCCGCGGGCCACGTGGAGAGCGAGGAGGATCGGCGGATCCTGGCCCGGGCAGCGGTGATCCTCGAGGAATATCGAAGACGTCGCCGAGTCTACGTCGGCGAAGGCAAACCGGGAGTGGTCGAGCTTCTCCGCGACTGGTACGACGACGGGACGGGACGCTGCTCGCCGGAAAACGCGGCGCGAGCAAGGGGAGATTCCTCGGGCAAGCTGCCCCGTTAGCTCCCGAACGACCTGACAAATCGTCCATCCGGATGGATTTTTCCACCGGGCGGAGGTAAACTTTTTGTATAGGTCCGGATCGAACCTAACGAACGGGTGCGTTCTTCGACCAGCGGGAGAGGCCTCATGACATGGTTTCTTGCGCATCGGCACGCCCCGTCGACGGCCCCGAACCGCTGAACGAGGCGAGGACCACCGTGGCGCTCTGTCGCAACGACCGGTAAACGGGACCTGGTCCCGTTTACCCACGAACCATGGAGAGGTGCTGGAGAAGGCCGGGCCGATTCCGAAGAGCCAAAGGGAACGTGACCACGATCTGACGCCGGTTCGACGATGCGAGGAACGCTCACCCCCCGGAATCTCGCCCAAGCGATGCGTGGAGCTCGAGAAGTATCGCGAGCGGTTCCAGCGCGAGGCGAAATCCGCGGGCAGACTGTCCCATCCTGGAATCGTCACCGTGTTCGACGTGGGTCATACCGACGAGCAGACGCCCTTCATCGTGATGGAGTACGTGCAGGGCAAGACGCTCCAGGAGATACTGCGCGCCGGCCCGCTGCCGATCGCCGAGACCATGCGGCTCGCCGATGGAATCCTGGACGCGCTCGGGTACGCCCATCGACAGGGTATCGTTCATCGCGACATCAAACCGGCGAACATCATCGTGACCGACGAAGGGCTCCGAAGATTATGGACTTCGGCATCGCGCACGTCGTGGGCTCCGAGATAACCCAGGGCGACGAGGTGCTGGGAAGCCCGAACTACATGGCTCCCGAGCAGCTGTCGAAAGGGAGAATCGATCAGAGAACGGACCTCTTCGCCGTCGGTGTGGTTCTGTACAAGATGCTCACCGGGAAACTGCCCTTTGCCGGCGACTCCATCGCCGCCATCGCGAAAGCGGTCCTCTTCGACGAACCGGTGCCGCCGAACGAGCTCGATGGGGCGATTTCTCCTTCGCTGAGCGCGGCCATACTCCGTTGTCTTTCGAAGGATCCGGAGGCGAGATTCGCGGATGCGTCGGTGCTGAAGGCGGCCCTTTTCGAGGTCGCTCGGGGCTCCCACGAGGAACGCGAGCGGGAAACCGGCGCCATCGGTGACTCTCGTCCGGGCTCGGAAGCGCCGTCCTCGCCAGCGAGGAGGCTCGTTCGGCGCGCAACCATCGCGGCTCTCTCCGTCGCTCTCGTGGTCGCGGTCTCCATCGTGATGGTGAAGGAGGTCCCGAATCAAGACCAGTCGCGGACAACCGGTGGAGCCGCTTTGCCTTCGGCATCACCCCCTGAATTGTCCGGCGCCGAGCTTTATCGCCAGGCGAGCGCAGCGGCCGACCGGGGCGAGCTCGCGGTGGCCCGGGCGATTCTGGTGAACCTCTTGATGCGAAATCCGGGATTCGAAGGTGCTCCTGAGCTCCTGCAGAGAGTCAACGAGAACCTCCATCGGGAGGCAGCGGCCAACGGGCGCCCGGCGGAAGGGCCGCTCCCCACCGGAACCGGACCCAAGGTCGACAACGACACCGACACCGACGCGGACGCGCGTCTGTTCTACGCGGCGCAGGTGGCCTTCGAACGGGGAGAGTGGCCGCAGAGCAAGACCGATCTGGAAACGCTCCTCAAAAGAACGCCTTCGTTCGCCGGCGCCATCGAGCTGCTGGCGCGGGTCGACGACGAGATGTGGAAACAACGGCTGCCCCTCTCGTTCCGGGCCACGCACAACCATCGTATCGGAAACTGCAGCGGAACTCTCACCCTGGAGAAATGGGGCATCGGGTTCTCGTCCAGCGACCATCAGTGGCGATGGAAATTCGACGAGATCCGGGTGATGCACCGAGAGTCGCCGACGCTTCTGAACGTCGAGACCTTCGAAGTCGACGTGCTGGGATTGGGAAAGCCGAAGAACTACCGGTTCGAGCTCGACACTCCGATCCGTGACGACGACTGGGCGCGGTTCGAAAGGCTGCGACGCTGACGCCACTGACCGCACCGACGGCACTGACGGCACTGACCGATCATCGAGCCCGGAGCAAAATCGCCCTCGGGACGTCTATGGGGAGAGGTTGCGGTAGAGCACACGGATGAGACGGTAGGCCTGGACGTAGTCATCCGAGCGGAAACGCACCGAGTAGCGGGAAGTTCGCTCCACCGTCGGAACGATCGAGGCGATATCGGCAAGGTCCGAGCTCTTGTACGTCATCTCCACCGTTACCGGTCGAGGCGGTCGAGTGGGCTGAAAGGTCGCGAGCCGTTCGATGGCGTGGCGCGCCGCCTCTCGAATGAGCCGCCGGCATTCCTCGGGGTGGAGAAGCTCCGCCGTCTGCCAGCGAATGGCACGTTTCACCGCGACCGTCTCGAGGTCCGAGTCGACGAGCGTGCGAATCTCCCGGACGAAATCCTCGTCCCCGGTGGCGAGCGCGACGGGGATGCCGTAGGCTCCAGCGACGCGGGCGTTGAGACCCCCTTCGCTCATCGCTCTTCCCTCCACCTGGACCGCGCCGACCACGGTGTCGGAGCCGGTATGAGACAGGACACCGGGCGCGCCTTCCATCGCGTGATAGCCGATGAAAAACACCGCGTCGAAGCCCTCCCCGATTCCCTCCATCATTCCGAGCGGCTTCGAGTTGTTGCTGATGAGGCGCGTCGGAGAAAGCAACTCCTCGATTTTGACGTTGCGCATGCTCCCGTGCGCGTCGTTGACGAGAAACTCGGTGGCACCCGCTTGCCGTGCTCCCTCGATGGCGGCATTGACCTCGCCGACCATGAGCGTCCGCCCTCGTTCGTATTCCGGCGAGCCCGCGGAAGTCATCTCGGAGTGGGCGATTCCCCCAATCCCCTCCATGTCGACGGAGATAAACACCCGAACGGGCTTCTGAGCGGCAGCGATTTCCGGAACGAGCATCAGGGCGAACGAGCAGAGGAATCTCTTCATCATGAGCCCGGCTTTTACCACCGCTAGCGAGTCGGGATCAACGTGTGTTTGACGGGGACCCCCATGGTGGAACAAGGTGCACCTCTCGGGAGGGCGATGCGATGAGAGAAACGATCGGAGTGATTCTGTTGGTACTGACCGGCTGCGCGGCGGGCGGCGGTCGCGGCGACGCTCCCCCGCCCGCCGCGGGGCTCGACCTGAGCTCGGCGCGGCTTCTCGATCTCTCGTACACCTACGACGACGACACCATCTACTGGCCCACTTCTCCCACGGGCTTCGAGCTCACGGAGCTCGCCCGCGGCAAGACGGACCAGGGCTACTTCTACTCGGCGTATTCGTTCTGCACGCCCGAACATGGGGGCACGCACATCGACGCGCCCGTCCATTTCTCGGAGACGGGACGAACGCCCGCCGAGATTCCCGTCCGCCAGCTCGTCGCACCCGGCATCGTCATCGACATGTCCGAGCAGGCGTCGAAGGATCCCGACGCGCGCCTCGGACTCGACACCGTAAAGGAGTGGGAGAGCCGAAACGGCGCCGTGCCGGAGGGCGCGATCGTCATCCTGCGCACGGGCTGGGGCTCGCGCTGGACGGAAGGGGCGCGTGCCTATCTGGGCGACGACAAACCCGGCGACGCATCGAACCTGCATTTCCCGGGATATGGGGAGGAGGCGGCGCGTTACCTGGTGGAGCAACGGAAGGTCGGCGGGCTCGGGGTAGACACCGCGAGCGTGGACTACGGGCAGTCGAGGGACTTCGTCGTCCATCAGGTTGCCGCGGCACGCAACGTCTTCAACCTCGAGAACGTGGCGCGAGCCGACGAGCTTCCCGACAAGGGATTCTGGCTCGTCGCGCTGCCGGTCAAAATTGGCGAGGGCTCGGGCGGGCCCGTTCGCATCGTCGCCCTGCTGCCGCCGGGCTGATTGTCCCGGTACATGCGGGGTCTTCGGCGCGAGGATGCCAGGCTCCCGTCCATGAGACTCGTTGTCTCCCCGACCGT
Organism: uncultured Acidobacteriota bacterium; assembly: GCA_963815675.1. Classification (GTDB taxonomy): domain Bacteria; phylum Acidobacteriota; class Vicinamibacteria; order Marinacidobacterales; family SMYC01; genus CAWFHP01. The sequence continues at coordinate 292,718 of CAWFHP010000015.1, forward strand.
CGCGATGTCTTGACAAAAACGGTTCCCTCCTTCCTAATAGAGCCATACACAAAATTGAGCTTTTGTGACTGAGCCGGGTGTCCTGGCTTCTGGCCGGGCTCCAGGTTTCAGCGGCACTCAATCGTCTTTCCGCAAGGCAAAGACGCACGGGGGAAACGAGTGCGCGGTTCGAACTGGGCTTTCTTGCTCACTTGGATATCGATCGGGGTTGGGCTCGCAATGAGCGCCAGTTGCACGAATGAAAGACGAGCTTCCGTGAGCGCATTCGATACCTATCAGAGAGCCTGTTCCCGCTGTCACGGTCCGCGGGGACAGGGAGGGCCGCCGGCCGCTCCCGGCCAACCGGGACCGCGGGACTTCACCGACGCGTCCTGGCAACGATCCCGCTCCCTGGACGAGATCGCCTCCGTCGTCCGCTCGGGAAAGGGTCCGATGCCGGCCTTCGGAGACGTCCTCGGGGAAGACGACATCGAGGCCGTCGCGGGTCAGGTTCGCGCGTTCGGCGGGGCTCAACGCTCGGATGGGCTCTCCGTCGCTTCCGGTCGTTGAGAACATCGACAATGGTCAAGAAGATCTTGGGGACGCTGGTCGTTGCCGGTCTCCTCCTCGTGAGCGCGACCCTCGTCAACTTCTACGTTCTGCATCCCAAGGCGAGGGCGGCACCGGACCTGTCCGCCGCCCCGACTCCCGAGGCGGTCGCGCGCGGCCGATATCTCGCAACTAATCTGCTCGGCTGTGTCAGCTGTCACTCTCCCATCGATGAGGAGCGCCCGGGCGACTTCATCGTGGAGGCCGAGCTCCTCTCCGGCCGCGAGTTCCCGGTGATGCCGGACATGATCCCGGGAAAGCTGGTGGCGCCCAACTTGACCCCCGATCGCGAGACCGGCATCGGGGAGTGGACCGACGGGGAGCTCGCGCGCGCCATTCGCGAAGGCGTTGCTCTGTGACGGACGTCCTTTGTTTCCCATGATGAACTATACGCAGTTCAGGAATCTCACCGACGAAGACACTCTCGCCGTCATCGCTTACCTCCGCTCCGTTCCACCCATCCGCAAGAAGCTTCCGCGAACCGGAATCGATTTTCCCGTGTCGATGTTCATTCGGCTCGCTCCCGCGCCTCTCGACCATTCGCCGCCACCCTGGCCCGAAGAGCCGGCCGCGCGCGGGAAGGTCTTGCTGAAAGTGATGGGCTGCGTCGACTGCCACACTCCCATGGAGAAGGGCGCGCCCGTACCCGGATTGTACCTGGCCGGCGGAAATCCCTTCGCCGGTCCTTTCGGAGTGGTGTACTCCGCGAACATCACCTCGCACCCCGCCTCGGGGATCGGCGCGTACAGCGACGACGACCTGAAGCGGGTTTTCCGGGAAGGCACGTCCAAGAGCGGACACCCGCTGTGGGTGATGCCCTGGAGCGCAACGGTCGGAACGAGCGACCAGGATCTGGAGGCGCTCATCGCCGCTCTCCGCGAGGTCGCTCCCAACCCCAATCTCGTTCCCGCGCGTGAGATTCGACCGGAGTACGAGTCTCGAAGCGGTGCTGCTCTCGAGAAAGCCCAAACCCCATGAAGGCATTCCGCAACCTCTCGATCCAGCGCAAGTTGATGCTCGTGCTCATGCTCACGAGCGGCGTCGTGCTCATGCTCACGACCGCCGGATTCCTCGCGTACGACTACGTCACCTTCCGGGAGAAAATGGTCTCCGACCTGGTCGGTCTGGCGGAGATGATCCAGGTCAACGCTTCTACCGCCCTGGTGTTCAACGACCGAGACACCGGGGAGAAGCTGCTCAAGGCGCTCCAGGCCCGTCCCCGTATCGTGCGTTCCTACCTCCTCGATGGTGAGGGCAAGGTCTTCGCCCAGTACGCCCGCGACGCCGGGACCAACGGATCGTCTCCCCCGCAAGTCTCCGGACTGGGCCATCGCTTCGAGGGAGACCGGCTCATCGTCTACGGTCCCATCGCCTTCAACCAGAACGTGGTGGGCACCATCTACCTCGAATCCGATACCGAAGAGATTCGAGCCCGGGTGCGCGATTACGCGACGATTCTGGGAGTGATGCTACCGAGCATGTTCGTCGTCGGGCTGATCCTCTCCTCGCTCGGCCAGCGCGTCGTCTCGAGGCCGATCCTCGACCTCGAGCGCGTGGCGAAGACGGTGTCGGGGAGGAAGGACTTCTCCGTCCGCGCCAAGAAATACGCCGAGGACGAGCTAGGTGCTCTCGTCGACACCTTCAACGAGATGCTCTCCCAGATACAGGCCCGCGACGTGGAGCTCACCGTCGCCAAGGAGGACGCGGAGGCGGCGAACCAGGCGAAGAGCCAGTTCCTGGCCAACATGAGCCACGAGCTGCGCACGCCGCTGAACGCGATCATCGGCTACAGCGAAATGCTCGCAGGAGGAGACGCCGAGGACGCGGCCAGGAAGACTCCGTTCCGGACCTCGAGAAGATCCACGCCGCGGGCAAGCACCTGCTGGCGCTGATCAACGACGATTCTCGACCTCTCGAAGATCGAGGCCGGAAAGATCGAGCTCGTACCTCGAGACGGTCGACGTCGTGGCGAGCTGGTCGGACGACGTGGCCACCACCGATCCGTGCCCGCTGGTCGAGAAGAACGCCAACGCGCTTCGAGGTGAGCTGTCCTTCCGACCATCGGCACGATGCAGGCGAGACGTCACGCGCCTTCGCCAGATTCTGTTCAACCTCCTCAGCCAACGCCTGCAAGTTCACCGAGAACGGAACCGTCTACCTCCACGTAGAACGGCAGACCGTTTCCGGCCGCGACTGGGTGGAGTTCCGGGTCGGCGATACCGGTATCGGCATGACCCCGGAACAGACTGGCAAGCTCTTCCGGCGTTCCAGCAGGCCGACTCCACAACCAGCCGGAAGTACGGCGGCACCGGGCTCGGTCTCGTTATCTGCCGCAAGTTCTGCCAGCTCGCGGGAGGCGACGTCGACGTCAAGAGCGAGTCCGGCAAGGGAACGGTCTTTACCGTACGCCTCCCCGTCGATGCCGGGAAAGGGAAGGACGCGAACGTACCGGGAGTGCCGTCGAAGCCAGGGAAGGCCAACAAGGCGAATGGTCAGGGAACGATTCTGGTGATCGACGACGAGACGAACGCGCGTGATCTTCTCTCCCGGATGCTCGCCAAAGAAGGGTTCCACGTCGTGACGGCATCGGGCGGGGAGGAGGGCCTCCGGCTCGCGCGCGAGCTGCGGCCCCGTGCGATCACGCTCGACGCGTTGATGCCGGGAATGGACGGATGGACGGTCCTCGCCAAGCTGAAAGCCGATCGCGAGCTAGCCGAGATCCCCGTGATCATGATCTCCATCGAAGACCGTAAGGAGATGGGATTCGCCCTCGGTGCAACCGACTTCATGACGAAGCCGATAGACGCTGACCGGCTCGTCTCCATGCTGGCGAAGTATCGCGGCGATAAAGGGGGCGGGCCGGTGCTCGTCGTCGAAGACGATCCCGCCACCCGGGAAATGATTCGGCGGACTCTGGAAAAGGCCGGGTTCAAGGTCTTCGAGGCGGAGAACGGCCGTGTCGGCCTCCAGCGGCTCGGCCAGATCCGCCCTCAGATCATCGTGCTCGATTTGATGATGCCGGAAAAAGACGGCTTCGAGTTCATCGAGGACCTGAGACGGAACGAGGCCTGGCGAGGAATCACCACGATCGTGGTAACGGCGAAGGACCTCACCGAAGCGGATCGCCGGCGCCTCAACGGCCACGTGCAGAAAGTGCTCCAGAAGGGAGCGTTCAGCCTCGACGCGCTGGCGCAGGAGATCGGAGCCGCCATCCGGTCCGGTCCCGTCACCCGTGCTCCGGCGCGAGTAGGGCGATGAACGAAGTGAGTAGAGCGAGATTCGTGTTCATGTTCCAGTTCCAGTTCCAGTTCCAGTTCCAGTTCCAGTTCCCGTGCGGGCAGCCATCCTCTCTCTTCCATTCTGACCTTTACCGATTCAAGGAGTAGCGCATGGGACCGAGAATTCTTCTCTTTTCGGCCTCGTTATCCGTAGCCTTACCCCTGCTGGCGCAAGAGCCCGGCGAGGTGAAGCTGTTCGGGGAGGACGAGTCCGAGATTCACGTGAAGGCAGCCACCAAGACCGACATCCCCATCTCGAAGGCCCCCGGCTCGGTGACCGTCATCACCCACCAACAAATCCGGGAATCCGGCGCGCGCACGATTCCCGACGTCGTCGAGCTGGTCGCGGGTCTCAACATCCGCTGGAATCCGATGCTGCAGACCATCGACATCCGCGGCTTCGGCTCGAATCCCTTCACGAGCCGCGTGCTGCTCCTGGTCGACGGCGTCCCCTTCAACTCCGGCGACAAGGGCGGATTTCCGCAGCAGCCGTCTCTCGATTTCTTCGCCCTTCAAAACGTGAAGCGGCTCGAGATGGTGCGGGGACCGGGATCGGCCCTGTACGGTGAGAACGCCTACTGGGGAGTGCTCAACATCGTTACCCTGTCGGGAGAGGATCTGGAGGGTGCCGAGGTCGAGGTCTACGGCGGGGATCGCGAGACGGGCTCGGGGAGCGCCACGTACGGGCGAAAGCTGGGCGAGTCGGGCTCGGTCTTCGTTTCGGGCAAGTACCTCAAGACCAAGTTCCCCATGGTCTTCTGGGCGGACGATCAGAACTCGAAGGTCGAGGGCAGCGACGTCTTCCTGAAAGCCGGCTACAAGGGTATGGAAGCCTCCTACTATCGCCACGAGGACACCGTGGACGGTTTCTCCGAGCCCATCCCCCAGCCGGGTCTACCGCCCGACGCGGCGTTCTACAGCGCCGATACCCTCCGGCAGACGGTGGACATCTTTGCCGCCAAGTACGACTACGCCAATACGGGAAAGTGGTCCGTAGGCGGCGACTTTTCCTACTCCCGTCGATTCGGCGCCCACTGCGCGGGCTGCCACGCCGCGGCCGAGGCACCCGAGCTCGCGGCACCCGCGAACACGGCGGACAGGCAATCGGCGACTTCCGCGTGGGACTCGACATAGTGGTCCCCGGCCACGATCTGCTGTTCGGCGTCGAGGCCCGCAAGGTCACGACCGGCGACCACTTCGAGGAGCTCGGACTCGCGCCTTCCGTCGTCCATGAGGAATGTCCAGGACGCGCCCGGCAGCTATTCGAAGCAAGCGTTCTACATGGAGGATCAGTGGTCAGCGCGTTTTCGATCGAGTGCGCGTCGTTGGCGGATTCCGCTATGACGGCAGGAGCAATCTGTTCGACAGCAAGCTTTCGCCACGCATCGCCGCCGTTTTCGACGTGACCGACCGCTTCGTGCTGCGTAGCGGGTGGAGCACGGCGTTCCGGTTCCCGAGCTTCAGCGAGCTCTATCAGAACAGCTGGTTCGATCTTCGCCGGGGACCAGTCCTTCGCCGCTCCACTCGGGATCTTCCTGCCCCAACCCCGGACTCGATCCGGAGCAGATCAAGACGTTCGAGCTCGGCGGGGAGTATCGGTTCAATTCCAACGTTTCCGCAAAAGTGGATTTCCACCGCTCGCGATTGACCGACTTCATCGTTCTCACGTACGGACTGGCACCTCCGCCCGATCCATCGGTCGTTCATTTCGAGAACTTTCCCGACGAAGCCGTCCTCTGGGGTACGGAAAATGGAAATACGGTTCCGTGCGGGGAAAGGGTACCGCGGCTTCGCCAACTGGGCATACCAGCAGCAGCGGCAGGACGGAACATCGCGCGACTCGGTGGGGAACCTGATGGAGTTCACCGACGCTCCCGCCAACAAGTTCAACCTGGGCGCCTACTGGGGCCCCTTCGACGGTTTCTGAAGCGGGAACGTGGAGGTGCACCGCGTGGGGGAGTACATCGGTCCCTCCTTCGACGATCTGCTGCTCTCGAACTTCACCGACCCAACGGTTCGGCCGCTTCCGGCTTACACCAACGCTCGACGTTCGGTTCAATTACGACCTGCCCTTCGGCTGGAATGGCAAGGAGCGCCCCTGGCGCTGAAGCTTCGACGGGAAAGAACCTTCTCTGACGAGCAACAGCGCGAAACTCTGATTGGTGTCGATTCGCGAATTCTGGGTCGCGAGTTCTTCTTCGGCACGACTTCAGATTCTGAGGTCTGAGCGAGCGTTGATATCTATACGGGTCATCCTCCTGGTGCTCGCGGTGGCGGCGACTCTGTTGCCGCGGCTCAGGAGGACGTGCGCGAAGTCGCTCGCCAGAAGCTTCAGGACGCGAACTATCTCCGAGAGAGCGGCTGTGCGGACGACGCCGTGGTGCATGAGGTGATCGATCTCGCCCCGTCTCTGGTCGAAGCCTACGTCGGCCTCGGAGCCGTCTATCACCAGATTAAGGACTACGAGAGCGCGTTGAAGGTGTTCAACGCCGGTCTCGCGCGCTTCCCCGAGGACCCCACCCTGCTGTTCAACACCGCCGCCACCGAGGTCAAGCTCGAGCGCGACGAGGGCGCTCTTGCCCATGCGGACAAGGCCCTCGTCGCGAGCGTTTCCGATCCCGCGCTCTCTACGCTGCGAGGCACGATTCTTCGCAAGCTCGGCCGGCAGAAGGAGGCGGTCGGGGCGTTCCGGAAAGCGGCGGAGCTCGATTCAAAGAGTGCGCGCGCCCAATACAACCTCGGCAACCTGTACTACGAGCTGGGGCAGAAGGAGGAAGCGCTCGAGTCCTTCCGGCAGGCGGTCAAGCTCGATAACGATTTTCAGCCGGCCCACTACAACATGGGCGCCGTGCTCTTCGATCTCGAACGGTTCGACGAGGCATTGAAGGCCTACGAGACGGCGCTCGAGCCCATCGAGAAGGATTTCGCGAAGGGAAAGGAGGTCTCGCCGGTCCACGCGCGGGCCTGATCTGAATCCTCGGCGCGATTCTATCTCAAGAGGCAGAGCTGGGACCGCGCCCTCGACGCCTATGAGAAGGCGGCGAAGCTCGACCCGAGCCTCGCTGCCGCCCACTACAACGTGGGCTACATCCGCTACCGAATGGGACAAACCGAGGCGGCCTATCAGGCATACGAGCGAGCGGTAACGCTCGATCCCGACCTTCCGCTCTCGTACCTTCACATGGGACTCATCGATTTCTCCGCCGGCCGTATGGACGATGCCGTCCGACGGCTCGAGCAAGGCCTGCCGAAGTTCACCGGTGAAGATTGGAAGGCGGCGCTACTGGCACTGGCTCAGGCGGAGCGCGACCTCGGCAAGACCGCGCGCGCCGAGGAGAGCTATCGGGCCGCGCTTCAGGAGGCCCCGAACGACGCTACCGCGCTCATAGGACTCGGCCGTTTGTTGAGAGAGCAGGGGAAGATTTCGGAAGCGAGGGAGCTCCTGGAGAAGGCGAGCGCCATCGTGCTCGACAGCTCGGGTGTCGCTCTCGAGCTGGCGGCTCTGGCTCGAGCGGAGGGCGATGGCGCCCGGGAGCGGACCCTCGACGAAGAAGCCCTGCGCCGGGACGGCGATTGTCCCGAGATGTGGCCGGTCCGAGTGAATCTCGTCGCCGCCCTCGTGCGCGCCGGTGACATACCCGGCGCCAGAAACGAGATGGAGCTACTCGCCAAACAGCTTCCGGTCATCGAGCAGAAATCGCCCGCGGTCGCCAAGCAGCTGCGCACCGCGCACGCACTGCTGCTCGCGCGCGACGGAAACCTCGAGGGCTCGCGCAAAGAGCTCGCCGCCGTGCTCCGGGTCGATTCCGGGTTCGCGCCCGCGGTCAACGGGAACGCCGCGCTCGACGCCGCGTCGGGGAAGCTCGCCGAGGCGGCCAAGGCGTGGCGCGTTCTTGCGTCGCGCCCTTCGGGCGAGCCGCTCGATTTCCTCATCCGCGCGAACCTCGGCGAAGCGCTCTGGCTGGAGGGTCAGCTCGACGAGGCGCGGGAACATCTTCTCGACGCGGCGGCTCGGTTTCCGCAGAACGCGCTCTTACGCACCGCCCTCGGCGAGATTGCCCTCCAGAAAGGAGACCATCCGGGCGCGGTTCGGGAGCTTCGAGCTGCGGTGGAGAGTTGCGGCGGCGGAGCGGGAAATGCGATTGGAGGAGAGCCCACCGGAGATTCTCGTTTTTCTCCTCGGAGGTTTGAATGCCGAGGGGGTCTGCGCCCGCGCGCGGAAGTCTCTCGGCATGGCTCTGGTCGCGACGGCATCCGACAAGCTGCAGGATCCGGCGGGGAGGCGGGAAGTGCAGCGGCTCGCCGACGAGGCCGCGGGACTCGGCATCGACGGTCCCGCGCTTGCTCAGGTCTTCTTTCTCCGCGGAACGGCGGAACTGCTCGACGGACAGGACGCGAAGGCCATCTCGGACCTGGGAAAGGCGCTCGCGGGAAGCCTGCCCGAAAGCCTGACCGCTTCCGCCAGGAACAACTTCGGGGTCGCCCTCTATCACTCGGGAGCCGTCGCCGAGGCGAGAAAACAATTCGAGATCGCGCGCGCCGGCCCGTCGCGCCCCGCGCCCGCCATGCCCGCCATCCTCAACCTCGCCATCCTCCACCACGACGCCAAAGAGCCCGAGCAGGCGCTTGCTCTCTACGACGAGTACCTCGCTCTCGGCGGAAAGCGGGGTGATGACGCGAAGAGATGGGCCGATGGGCTCCGAAAGGTCTACCGATGAACGTGGGTTTGCGCCGGCGCTTTTTTTGGGTCGCGCTCGTGGTCTCCTTGCTCGCCGCCGCGGTCTCCGTAGCGGGGGAGCGGCGCACGATGCTCGTCCACCTTCCCGACGCTCCTATCGAGTCGATGGGCCGTCTCGGAGAAGCCGTCAGCCAGCTCGCCACTTACGTTCAAACCGCCGTGCCGGACCTGAGTCTCGAAGTGAAAGCGTTCCGCAAGGCGGAGGACGCCCTCTCTTTTCTCGAGAGCCAGAAAGAAAGCGTGGCGCTCGTGGTTTGCGACCCGGCGTTCCTCCTCGATCTTCCCGATGGGTTCGAAGTCGACCACCGGTTCGTGCGCCGGGGGAAGCAGACCGAGCGGAAGATCGTGGTGGTGAAGTCCGACAGCGGCTTCACGTCCCTTGCCGATCTTCGCGGACGCTCTCTTACCGTCGTGCTCTCTTCGACCGCCGCGGGGTCGCGGTTTCTCACCGAGAACGTCTTTCGCAACGAGATCGACGCGAATCAATGGTTCTCGGCGATCGCTCACGAGACCGACGACTTCTCCGCCGTCGCGTCGCTGCTCTACGGCCGTACGGACTCCGCGTTGATCTCCGAAGACAACCCGCTGGTGAAGTCGCACCTCGGTAAGGATCTGGCCCAGGTCTATGCCAGCGGCCCGATTTCGCTGTCGGTGATAGCGGTTCGCTCGGGTGCTCGACCCCTCGCAGCTCGAGGCTCTCGAGCAGAGTCTCGACGGTCTCGGGGCAAGCGCGGAAGCCGAGCCGATTCGAGCCGCCCTCACCGTCGATGGATTCCGCCGCGTCGAAGGGTCCCGCCGCATCGCCGACTTTCTGGAGACGGCGAGCGCGAGGCGGGAGCTCGAAGTGGGCGATCCCGGCGGCGGTGGCCGTCGAGCCCGGAGCACTCGCACCCCTCGCTCCCAACCTAGTTCCGTTCGTCGTCGGGGTCGAGCTCGGTGAGGTCGCCATTCCCCAGGACCTCGTCGACTCCGTCCTCGACGGCAAGACACCAACGCCAGAGAAAACCGATTGAGAGCCATGACACCTGAACAACGGCAGCTCCTCGTCGTCGACGACAACGAAGTCAACCGAGACATGCTCTCCCGCCGTCTCTCGCGGAAGGGCTATCAAGTGGATACGGCCTCAAACGGCCACGAAGCCCTGCGAATGATTCGAGAACGGGAGTTTCGACCTCATCCTGCTCGATATCATGATGCCCGGACTGAACGGCATCGAAGTGCTCAAGATTCTGCGCCAGAAATACTCCGCAACCGAGCTTCCCATCATCATGGCAACCGCCAAGGATCGGAGCGAGGACGTGGTGGAAGCGCTCGAGCTCGGGGCCAACGACTACGTCACCAAGCCCATCGACTTTCCCGTCGTGCTCGCACGGGTGCAGTCCCACCTGAGAACGAAGGCGGCGGTGCCCAAGCGCGAAGCGGGTCCGAGCCCACAGGAGATTGGACCGGGGGCGGTGCTGGCCGAGAAGTACCTCATCGAAGACAAGCTCGGTACCGGGAGCTTCGGAACCGTCTATCGGGGCAAGCACCTGAGCCTCCAGCAGGCGGTGGCGATCAAGGTCTTGCAGACGAGCATGGCGCCCGCTTCGGAAGCGCTCGCGCGTTTCCGGCGGGAAGGGATTTCTGCCTGCCGCGTCCGGCACCCGAACGCGGTGTCGGTGCTCGACTTCGGAATCACCAGCACCGGAGTTGCCTATCTGATCATGGAGCTGCTCGAGGGCCACTCCCTCGCGGAAGAGTTGAAGACGAAGGGCACACTCACACCGTTGCGCTGCGCTCAGATTATCGAGCCCATCTGCGAGGTGCTCTCCGAGGTCCACGCTCAGGGCATGGTCCATAGGGACATCAAGCCGGCCAACATCTTCATCCACCGGGGACACGCCGGGGAGATCATCAAGGTCCTCGACTTCGGCATCGCGAAGCTCGTGGGAGACGTCACCGGTGAAGAGCACCTGACGGTGGAGGGGAGCATCCTGGGAACGCCAACCTACATGGCGCCGGAACGCTTCAGCAACCAGCCTTACGACGGGCGCGCTGACGTCTACAGTCTGGGCGTCCTGCTCTATCGCATGCTGGGAGGGAGAACGCCGTTCCAATCCAAGGACCTCATGGTCGTGGCCATGCAGCATCTGAGGGAGGCGCCCCTGGCCCCTGCGGGAGCTGAACCCCATGGTCACGCCGGAGCTCGAAGCCGTCGTCCTGCACGCGATGGCGAAGAGCATGCACGATTCGACCGTCGGCGGGCGAGCTCGCCGCGGGATTCGGTGAGGCGGTCGGACGGCGCAACAGCGACGTGAGGCCCGTCATCGTCGTTCCCAAGCCGCCGGTTCCGCCTCCGCCGTCGAACGAGCCGACTCCACCGAGGTTAGAATCCCCCGAGCCCACGCACCTCATCGATTCCGCGGAGATACAGGAAGTAGTCGAAGATCCGCGAGACGCCCATCCCCTCGCGCCGGAATTGCGGGAGCCGTTGACCCTGGCGGAGCTCGCGGAGGCATTCGACGCTCCGTCCGAAGAGCCGATGGCTCCGGAGACCGCGAGCGACCGGAACCGCTCTTCGATGCGAAAGCTCCTCGACAAGCTGTTCGAATCGGAGAGCTAGACAACATCCGGGTCTCGAGTCAGGCGGAGTAGAGTGGAAGACGTAGGTGTCCAATTTCCGCTTCATACCGGGAGGCGATCGAGTATGCTGGCGCGATGAACGACTCCAGACCGACACCTGAGCGAATCTTCGAGACCATGAGCGCGTTTCAGCGTACCGAGGCCCTTCGCGCTGGCATCGAGCTCGATTCTGTTTACCGCCATCGCCGAGGGGGCGGTGACCACCGCGGCTCTGGCCGAGCGTCGTGACGCGTCGGAACGGGGAATCCGTATTCTCTGCGACTACCTCGCCGTCGTCGGATTTCTCTCCAAGCGGGACGGTCGCTACGCTCTCGCTCCCGACGCCGCGGTATTCCTCGATCGGCGCTCGCCCGCGTATCTAGGGACGGCGACCCGTTTTCTCATGGCGCCACAACAGATTTCCGCGTTCTCGCGTGTGGCACAGGCGGTCAAGAAAGGCGGTAGCGTTCTCGAGGGCGACGGCTCGGTCGAGCGCGAGAACCCGATTCGGATCGAGTTCGCCCGGGGGATGGCCCCGATGGTACGGCCCGCTGCGGAGTTCATCGGCGCTCTGGTGACCAAAGGGAAGAACGAGAGCGAAGGGGCTCGCAGAGTTCTGGATATCGCGGCGGGGCACGGGCTCTACGGAATCGAGATCGCGAAACGCGACCCCGAGGCCGAGATCACCGCGGTGGACTGGCCGGCCGTGCTCGAAGTGGCGAGCGAGAACGCGAAGAGTGCCGGAGTCGCCGATCGGCACCACCTCCTTCCGGGAAGCGCGTTCGAGGTGGATTTCGGCGTGGGATACGATCTCGCTCTGCTGACGAACTTCTTCCACCACTTCGATACCGATACCTGCGTCGAGTTGATGAAAAAGGTTCACCGAGCTCTTTCCGAGAAAGGCATGGCGGTGACGCTGGAGTTCGTCCCCAACGACGATCGGGTCTCGCCGCCCCAGCCCGCGGCCTTCGCCTTCGTCATGCTCAATACCACGCCCTCGGGAGACGCCTACACGTTCTCTCAATATCGGGAGATGTTTCGCGTGGCGGGCTTCGACCGATCCGGAGATCGTGCGGACGCCCGGTCTTCCGCAATCGGTCGTCCTGTCGTACAAGTAGCCGGTCTCTGCTATCATTCTAGAAACCCCTCCCTTCAAGGTGACGCGATGGTTCCGTTTCTGGACACCGCGGGTGTTGCGCTGGTCCGCCCCGAGAGCGCGGCGGCGCTGGTTGCCGTGGTGCTCTTGCTCGGCCTCGCTCTCTATCTGTTTCTCAAGCACGAGGACGGAAAAGCTGCCGTTACCACCGTCGCGGTCGCTGTCCTCGTCGTTGTTGGCTGGGCGCTCGGCTCATCTCACCAGAAGGCGCTCTCGCGGGATCTCGACCGAACACGGGAGCAGATCCACGCACTCGACGAGAAGCCCGCCGAGAGAGAGGTCGAACCGAAAGCACGGGAGCTCATGGTCAGGAGGCTTCGGGATTTCGCCGGGCCGACGGCGTTCGTCGTCGCCAACGCCTCCGATCCCGAGACGGTGGATTACGCGAGGCAAATCGTCGTGATCCTGAAAGAGGCCGGCTGGAAAGTGCCGCCGTCGTTCGGGATGACGGACCAGCCGATCGTTCTTCCCGGGCACGAGGGCGTGATGCCGGGAGTGATCCTCGGAGTCTTGCCGAGCGTTCCCCGGGATTTCGCGGTGTCGGTCCTGAACGTCTTTCGCGACGGCGGACTCGACATCGTCGAAGGCCCTCACTGGCCCGGGACCGAGCATCCGATATCAATCCTCGTCGGCCCCAAGCGCGGGACCTGAAACGCATGGAGCGCGGCAGAAAAAAAACGCAAGGACGCAAAGGCGCGAAGCCGCAAAGAAAGTTCCCTTCGCGTCTTGCGTCCTTCCTGACGTGTCTAAGGAAGGAAGCGGTCGTTCGCGTTCTCGTCCGGCAGGCGACAGGAATCGAGCTTGCCGAACCATCGATAGCGGTGGGCGGCGATCCAGTCGTAGATGACGTCGCGCAGCGCCCGGGGAACGACGCGGAGAGCCGCCAGAACCCGGTAACGACCCCCGATGTCCCGTAATATCGCGAGCGCTGCGTCGGAGCGAAGGTAGACGCGCTCGGAAGGCGCTCCGAAATCGCGAACGTAGACCACCGTCGAGAGCGAGTCTTGGACGTCGGGGTGGCGCGCGAGAACCGCTCGCGTCGTGTCCCCCTGGAGGGGCGCGAAGAGGAGCCTCTCGTTCCGATCGTGCTCGAGGAGCCACCGCATGGAGGCGTCGCAGAGCACACAGACCCCGTCGAAGAGAACGAGGCCACGGGAACGGGAGATGTCGGCCAAGGGGGAGGTCAATGGGTCATCGCGTAGATGGCGATGTTGACTCCCAGGGGATAGGCCTTGGTCGAGAAACGGTAGAAGAACTCGTCATCCTCCGCCTCGCGCTCCCAACCGTCGGCGATGTCGGTGTTGTGGGTCATCATCACCATGAGACGTCCCTTTTCGTCGAAGATGCCGCGGAAGTGGGGTTCGGCGGATTCCGCCCCACGCTCGGAGGTCAATCCTCCGCTTCGTCTCCAGAACTGAATCGACGGAATCTGAGGCACCTTGCGGACGGTGAAAAATGTCTGGAACACGGGGTCGTCGCGCGGAATATCCACGATGGGGTAACGATCGGAAGGCAGCACGTTCGCCATCTGACGGGACCACTAATCCCAGGCCGCTTCGCCCCAGAAGTCGTCCACGTAGAGAAAGCCGCCGCGGAGAAGGTAGTCGCGAAGCCTTTCCGCCTCCAACTCCGTAAATCCCACGGTGCCGACGTCGGACATGAAGATGAAGGGATAGTTGTAGAGGGCGTCGTCGGTGAGGGTCACCACGACATGGTTCGGACTTCCATCTCCGTCGCGACTGACCGGAGCGAGGGTGAGCTCGGAGAGCCGAATCATGAAGTTGATGTCCGCCTCGGGGTAGTCCGTGTTCCAACCGTGACCGAGAGCTTCCCTGCGCACGCTTTGATAGAGGACGCGACAAAAGGAGAACGATCGGTCCCTCAGGTCGCGAGGCTCGGGGAACTTGGGGGGAACGCGGTTCCACCATCCGTGCCATCCCGAGCCGGCGCGCGGAGTCCAGTTGGACCAGTCGAATCCGTCCGGGTCCGATTGCGACTGCGCGAGCACGATGGCAGAAAGGCCGGCGGCGGCGAACGCCAGCAAGCTTGCCGAGGTCCAACGCCCGCGTCGCCACGAAATCGCCACGGTCGTTCCCCTTTCTCGAACGGAGGCTCACGCGGATGTTAGGCGAAAGCCGAAGGGGGAGCAAGCGAGGGGACGCGCGCGAGGTCTCATCGCGTCGCGAAGTAGGCACAGTCGTCCTGCAGCGGGCAGCTCTCGCAGAGGGGAACGGATCGCTTGCAGATCGCCTGGCCGTGGCGTCTCAGGAGCTGGTGGGCGCGGATGAGGCCGTCGACGTCCTCCGGGATCTCCATCGCCACCGCCTCCCGCACCGAGCGATAGCTCGTCGAGTAGCTCTTGTGCTCCTCGCCGTATCCCAGTCGAAGGAGTACGCGCAGACCGTTCGATTCCAGAGTGAACAGGGGACGAGCCCGCGAAAAGAGCAGGATCTTCTCCGCCCCCGGCTCGCCGATGGAGGGGAACTTCCTCAGGATTGCGAGCGCCTTCTTGACGGGTAGAGCGCGCACTCTCCGCAGGTCCCCTTCGAGCGCCGTCTCTTTCATGGCGATCCGGGCCGCTTCGCGCATCGCCGCCGCCTTGATCTCGGGCTTGATGCCCGCGGACGCGATGTCGTAGAGGCGCTCGCCGGGCGCCCCGAGGATGTCGGATGGCCGGAGTCCCACCTCCTTTTTCAATCGCCGAAATGCCGCCGCCCGCTTCTTGTCGGTCGTGAGGTAGCAGACGTTCTCCCAGAGCACGAGAGCGAAGGGGTCGGTCGAAGGCGGACGGTCGGGGGGACCGTGGAGCTCTTCCAGGCGATCGAGTCTTCGTGCCAGACGGCTTCCGCTGGACATGGACATGGACATGGACGTGGACATCGGCATGGGTGCGACCCTTCGATGTTGGCCGCGGCTAGGCCGGTTCCGCGTCCGGCCGATTAGACTACTCCAAGGCTCAATCCGCGGCAAGCCCGGAGGAATGGGCCTCGTTGTTCGTCCTCGACAGCTGTCCCCAAATGGACCAAAATCGGGTTTCCAGTCGGAAGGAGACGCATGACGGGCAAGGGGATCGACCGCCGGGAGTTCGGAAAGATTCTCGGAGTGGCAGGCGTGGGCCGGGCGCTGGGAGCTCCCACCGAGGCCACGCTGCATCGCGCTCAGGACGTCGCCACCGACCCGGGTGCGCGTCGGGTGGAAGCCTACACGTTCTTCACGGCGGAGGAAGCGGGTTTCGTCGATGCCGCCGTCGAGCGGCTGATTCCTCCCGACGAGCTCGGCCCGGGGGCTCGGGAGGCGGGGGTGACCGTCTTCATCGACCGACAGCTCTCCGGCGCGTACGGCACCGCGGCGAAGTGGTACATGCAGGGCCCGTTCGGAGAGAGCACGCCCGAGCAGGGCTATCAGCGTCCCCTGACGCCGCAGGAGCTCTATCGTGTATCCATCGCGGCGGCGAACGCGCTCACCCGGAGTCGTCACGACGAGCGGTTCGATCTCCTGTCGCCGGAGCAACAGGACGGAATCCTGAAGGAAATGGAACAAGGCACACTTCCCGTCGAAGACGTACCCATCGCCGAGTTCTTCTCGATGTTGCTCGCGAACACGATGGAGGGTTTCTTTTCCGATCCGATTTACGGTGGAAACCGGGACAAGATCGGATGGCGTCTCGTGGGGTTTCCCGGCGTGGGCGGCTCGTATCGGAACCATATCGAGCGCTACGACGAATCTTACGACGTGGAGCCGGTGAGCATCGAGGATGTGCTCGAGCACCGAGCCCGGGTGGACGAGCGCGGCCACGTCCTGCACGAGCCGCGCCTCGGTGGGGACGAGCGAACGAAACGAGGATAGAAACAACGTGGCGCGAAAACTTGCTCCGACCGACGTCGTGCTCGTGGGAGTGGGCTGGACCGGGGGCATCCTCGCTCGGGAGCTGACCGCCTCCGGACTCTCCGTCGTGGGTCTCGAGCGAGGCGGTTCGCGCTCGCAGGCGCACTTCGCCATGCCGGGGATCCACGACGAGCTCCGCTACGCTCTGCGCTACGAGCTGATGCAGGACCTCTCCCGCGAGACGGTAACGTTTCGGAACGCGGAGGGCCAGACGGCGCGACCTCTCCGCCAGTACGGGTCGTTTCTTCCCGGCACCGGCGTCGGCGGTGCGGGAGTCCACTGGAACGGGCAGACGTGGCGTTTCCTCCCCTACGATTTCGAGCTCCGGAGCCGGACGGTGGCCCGCTATGGCGCGAAGGCGCTTCCGGAGGGGAGTCTCGTTCAGGACTGGGGAGTCACCTACGACGAGCTCGAGCCTCATTTCGACAAGTTCGAGTACCTGTGCGGCATCTCGGGAAAGGCTGGGAATCTCCAGGGAAGAGTTCAGGATGGCGGGAACCCGTTCGAAGGCGCGCGCTCTCGGGAGTATCCTACGCCTCCTCTTCCCAAGACTCACGCGGCTCACCTTTTCGAAGCGGCGGCGCGCGATCTCGGCCACCACCCGTTTCCCAGGCCGTCGGCCACGCTCAGCGAGGCGTATACGAACCCCGACGGGCAGAGAATGGGCCGCTGCATCTTCTGCGGGTACTGCGAACGGTTCGGCTGCGAGATCAACGCGAAGTCGTCCCCGCACATCACCGTCATCCCCAAGGCCCTCCAGTCCGGACGATTCGATTTGCGGACCCACAGCAACGTCACCGGGGTCAATCTGGACTCCGCCGGCAAGCGCGCGGTGAGCGTCACCTATGTCGACCTTGCGACGGGGGAGGAGCTGGAGCAACCCGCCGACCTCGTTTTTCTCACCTCCTACACCTTCAACAACGTGCGGCTGATGCTCCAGTCTGGAATCGGCACGCCCTACGATCCCGTGACGGGCCGTGGGGTCGTGGGCCGGAGCTATTCCTACCAGGCGGGCGCGGGAGCGAGCCTGTTCTTCGACGACAAGACCTTCAATACGTTCATGGGCACAGGCTCGGTGGGTGTCGCCATCGACGACTTCAATGGAGACAACTTCGACCACGCCGGGCTCGGCTTCATCCACGGCGGAAGCGTTACCGCCGGGACGACCGGGGCGCGCCCCATCTCCTACCGGCCCACTCCTC
Source organism: uncultured Acidobacteriota bacterium (assembly GCA_963815675.1). Lineage (GTDB taxonomy): Bacteria > Acidobacteriota > Vicinamibacteria > Marinacidobacterales > SMYC01 > CAWFHP01. Next base: position 310,166 of record CAWFHP010000015.1, read on the forward strand.
CGGGAACGCCGCGATGGGGCGCGGAGTGGAAAAAAGCGGTGTCCCGCTACTACAACCGCTCCTTCGGCATCGGTGCCCAGATCGCTTGTCTCTCCTATCGGCAGCACTATCTCGATCTCGATCCCAGGTACAAGGACGCCCTCGGACAACCGCTTCTTCGAATGACGTTCGACTGGGGACCGAACGAGCGCACGGCCTCGGAGCACCTTTCCGGCGTATGCGAGCGCATCGGAAGGAGCCTGGCACCCACCCATATCAGCGCCGGCGGACGTTCGGGCGGCCACTACGACATCGTTCCCTATCAATCGACCCACAATTGCGGCGGCGCGATCATGGGGCGGGACCCGTCCACGAGCGCCGTGAATCGATATCTGCAGAGCTGGGACGTCTCGAATCTCTTCGTCGTGGGTGCGAGCGCCTTTCCCCAGAACGCGGGCTACAACCCTACGGGGACGGTCGGCGCTCTCACCTACTGGACAGCGGACGCCATCGTACGCCGCTACCTGAAGAGCCCGGGGCCCCTCATCTAACTGCCGCGATCGCCACTCCCCAGGGCGACTCGCCGACCGGTATTCGCTGGATCACCTGGAGGGTGTCCGTATCCACCACCGAGACGTCGTTCGAAGGGCCGTTGGCAGTGTAGAGCTTTTTCCCGTCGGCAGTGAGCGCCAGTCCCCAGGGACGCACGCCCACTTCCGTCGTCCCCAGGATCGCGACCGTGTCTCCGTCGAGCGCCGTCACCGTTTTGGACCGGCCGTTGCTCACATAGATACGCTTGCCATCGGGAGAGACGACGACGCCCATCGAGCGAGATCCCTCGGGAAGCGAAACGGTATCGGTGACCGTTTGCGACGGGACGTCGATGACGGAGAGGGTCCCGTCGAGCTCCGAAGTCACGAAGGCCCGCTTGCCGTCGGCGGTAAAGAAGGAGTCGCGCGGCCGGTGTCCCACCTCGATTCGCCCGACGACCTCGAGGCTGTCGGTCGAGATGACGGTGATCCCATGCTCGGTCTCGCTGGTTACGAACACCAGGGCGCCGTCCGGACTCACCCGCACTCCCTCCGGCTCCTCTCCCACGGGGAGACTCTTTACGATTCCGCGCGATTCCACGTCGACCACACTCGCGACTCCCGCGTCCTCGTTCGCGACGAACAGACGCTTGCCGTCCGGGCTCACGTCGAACTGCTCCGGGTCCGAGCCTCCCGGAAGGACGCCGATCACCTCCCGTCTTTGCGGGTCGACGACGACGATTCCGTCCTTCAATCGGTCGGCCGTCTGCGCGTCACACTCCTCGTCGGACATGGACGGCGGACACTTGGGCAATCCGCTCGCGGCCACGTAGACGCGGGACCCGTCGGGGCTCACCCGGACTCCGCGGGGGCGCTTTCCCACCGGGACTTCCGCGACGAGCTCGCCGCTCGTGGCCGACAGGATGGACAGCGTTCCCGAGTCTTCGTTGGTGACGTAGACGAGCTCTCCCGAAGGCGTGTCTTCGACGGGCGGCGCGCTCCGACAGGTGGCCGTTAGAGTTGCAGCGAGAAACAGAACGAGACGACGCAATGGGATCCTCCTCGCAGCTTGCCGCATACCCGGGGCAATGGTAGGCTCGCCGCGCCCGAAACACCAGCGAGGTCGAGGTCGCCATGAATCGGTTCGTCGCATTGGTCGGTCTTCTCTCCGTCGCCGGAACCGCCTTGGCCGGTGGCGCGCAGAACGACGCGGAGCACGGCCGGAAACTCTTCGAGAGTCACTGCTCCCGCTGCCACGGCATCGGCGGTACCGGGGGCGAGGGGCCGAGCCTGGCCCGCCCCAGGCTGAGGCACGCTTCGGATGACGCGTCGCTGTTCAAGGTGATTCAGGACGGCATCGAGGGAACGGGCATGCCCGATGCCTGGCAGCTCTCGGACAACGAAGTGAGGCAGGTCGTCGCCTTCGTACGCTCTCTCGCAAAGGTGGAGCCGAGCCAGGTGGCGGGGGATCCCGAACGAGGCAGGGCGATTTTCGCCGGTAAGGGTGGCTGCTCCACCTGCCACATCGTCAAGGGAGAGGGCGGCATCCTCGGACCGGACCTCAGCGACGTGGGTCTACTCCGGGGTGCGTCCTACCTGAAGCAGTCGCTCGTGGCTCCCGAGGCAACCGTTCCCGAGGGATACGTGCCCTCGACGTGACGAGCGGGAAAACGGTTTGGGAGTTTCACCAGCAATCGCCGCCCTGGGCTGGCGTCCTATCGACGGCGGGAGGTCTGGTCTTCGCCGGCGCCGAAGAGGGGAACTTCTTCGCTCTCGACGCCAGCACGGGAGAGCCCCGGTGGCAGTTTCAAACGGGTGGAAGCGTCCGCTCGAATCCCATTGCCTTTGAGATCGACGGAAGGGAGCACATCGCCGTCGCCGGCGGACGCGCGATCTTCGTGTTCGGGCTCTAGCTCCGTCGAGGCGATACGGGACACGATCGGAGATCGTCCGGGCCGAAGCCGGGTCGCGAGTATGAGGCAGCGACTCATACCTGCAGGACGTCGCCGTCTCGCGCCACTGCCTGATAGAGCACCGGGTTCACGAAGAATCCCAGGAGGAGTCTGGAGATCAAGCCCGCGACGATGACGATCGCGAACGGCCTCTGCGTATCGGAGCCGATTCCCGTCGAGAGCGCGGCCGGTAGGAGACCGAGACACGCCACGAGCGCGGTCATCATGATCGGGCGGAGCCGGAGCAGGGAAGCCTCTCGGGTGGCGTCGCGGATATTCATGCCTTCGAGACGCAGCTTGTTGATGTAGGAAACGAGGATGACCGCGGTCTCCACTGAGACGCCCATGAGCGCCAACAGTCCCAGAACCGAGGAGACGCTGAACGGCGTGTGGGTCAGCTTCAATGCCACCAGGGCTCCCACCGGCTGGGTCAGCACCACTCCCAGGGCGATGATCACGGGAAACTTGAAGTTGCCGTAGAGCGCGAAGAGGATGAGGAAGACGATCAGCAATGCCAGCGGGCCGATGACATCGAACTGCTGCCTGGCGGCGACGAACTCGCTGTACTCCCCGCCCCAGGCCATACGGTAGCCGCTCGGCAGCGGGACCGCGGTCTCCACCGCATTCCGTCCATCGGTGACCGCGCTGTCGAGATCCCGCCCCTCGATGCTGTACTGGATGCCGATGTAGCGAGAGTTGTTCTCTCGATAAACGAATGACGCGCCCGTTCCCTGGTGGATCTCGGCGAGCTCGCTGAGCGGGATCTGCTGGCCCGAGGGGCTGCCGACGAGGAGATTCCCGATCGTCTCCTCGCTCGATCGAAACTGTGGCTGCATGCGGACCACCAGGTCGAAGAGCTTTTCTCCCTGGATGACCTGCGTCGCCGCCTGGCCGCCCACGGCCGCCTGGACGACCGCCTCCACGTCGGCCACGTTGATGCCGTAGCGGGCGATCTTCTCCCGGTTCACGTCGACGAGGAGGCTCGGCTGACCGAGCTCGCGCACGACGGTGAGATGGGTAAAACCCGGCACCTGGGAGAGAGTGCGCTTGATGGCGAGAGCTTTCTCTTCGAGGACACGCAGGTCCTGGCCATAGATCTTCACCGCCAGAGCGCTCTTCAGTCCGGTGAGAGCCTCGTCCACCGCGTCCTCGGCGGGCTGGGTGTAGTTGAAGATCACGCCCGGGAATACGTGGAGCTTCGTCTGAAATCGTCGATCAGCTTCTGCTTGGTGGGCATCGGGCCCTACCAGGCCGCGTCCTCGTAGGGCTTAGTCCGACGTAGAACTCGCAGTTGAAAAAGCCGGTCGGGTCGGTGCCGTCGTCCGGGCGGCCGAGCTCGGAGCCCACTACCGTGACCTGGGGATACGACATCAGGAGCCGGCGAACCTGAGGCGCGAACTTCGCCGCTTCATCGTAAGAAATGGTGTACGGCAGGGTGGCTCGTACCCACAGAGCACCTTCATCGAGGTGCGGCATGAACTCGCCGCCGATGAACGGCACGAGGAGGAGGCTCGCACCGAAGATCGCCGTGGAGGCGACCATCGTGGCCGCCGGATGATCCAGACACCAGTCGAGCCCCAGGGCGTACATCCGCTTCATCCACTCGAACGGCCGATTCATGCGCTCCTGGACGCCGCCCTTGAACCAGTACGCGGTCAGCACGGGCACCAGGGTCAGGGTGAGAGATCAGGGCGCCCGACGAGGGCGAAGGACATCGTGTCGGCCATGGGATGGAAGAGCTTGCCCGAGGGACCGATGAGGGCGTAAATGGGCAGGTAGCCAGCGATGATGACCGCGACGGAGTAGAAGATCGGACGGTCCACGTCCCGCGGCGGCGGAAAGGATCACGTCGGTCAGCTCGTAGTCGGTGCCCTTCTCGAGCGCCGAGCTCGCGGTAGATGTTCTCCACCATGACGAGCGTTCCATCGATGATGATGCCAAAGTCGATGGCGCCGATGGAAAGCAGGTTGGCGGCGACTCCCCGAGCGTGCAGAAAGATGAACGAGAACAGCAGGGCCAGCGGAATCGTGAGCGCCACGATGACCGCGGCCCGAACGCTCACGAGAAAGAAAATCAGAACCACCAGCACCAGCACCATGCCCCGCAGCAGGTTGGCTTCGACCGGTATCGGTCGTCAGATGCACCAGATCGCTGCGGTCATAAAACGGCCGGACTTTGACGTCCCGCGGCAGGATGTGCCGGTTCAGCTCCTCCGTCTTCTTCTCTGACGGCCTGCAGCACGTTCTGCGTCTGCTCGCCGCGGCGCATCAGAATCACGCCTTCCACCGCGTCATCGTTCGTCTGTCTGGAAGCCGAATTGGCCCAGGCGCGGAGCATGCCCGATCGTGACGTCGCCGACGTCGCGGATGCGCACCGGGGTCCCGTTCGCTGCGCGCCGACGATGATGTCGCCGATATCGTCGGTATCTCGAATCAGGCCGAGGCCCGCGCACGTAATAGAACTGCCCGCCCTGAGAATAGAAGCCCCCTCCGGCATTCGAATTGTTGGCGGCCAGCGCCTGCGACGACCTGCGGGCACCGTCAGGTGGTAGCCGAAGATATCGCGCGGGGATCGAGCAGGACCTGATACTGCATGGCCGTGCCGCCGAGTCCCGAATCGTCCGCAACTCCCGGCACGGATCTGTAGGCGCGCGCCACGACCCAGTCCTGGATGGTCTTCAGCTCCTGCGGGCTGCGATCCGGGCTCTGCGAGCACGTAGCGATAGACGAGGCCGCTCGGGCTGAACAGCGGGGACATGCCGGGTGCCACGCCGTCGGGCAGCTCGACGTCGCCGAGCCGTTCGAAGACACTTGCCGCGCGAAAGTAGTTATCCGTCCCGTCGTCGAAACGTCAGCCGGACGTCGGAGAATCCGTACAGCGAGATCGAGCGCATCACCACCATGCGCGGCGCTCCGTTCATCTCAATTTCGAGCGGCACGCGTCACCAGCCGTTCGACCTCCTCGGCGGCGTGGCCGGGCCATTGGGTGACGATCTCGACCATGGGCGGCGACAGATCCGGATAGGCATCGACCGGCATGCGCTGGAACGGAGCACCCCGGCGATGGCACCAACAAGCGATCGTCATCAGCACCAGAAAGCGCTGCCGGAGCGCGAATTGGACGACTCGATGAATCATGGTTGCGCCGTCCGATCTCCGTTTGCTGCGCGCGCGATCATCGCTGCAGCGAGTTCGCGAACTGAAGGAAGAGACTGCCGTCGGCCGCCACCGACTCGCCCGGCTTCAGTCCCGTAAGGATCTGGGTACTCCCGTCGGTGCTCGAGCCGATGGTGACGCCGCGACGCGCGAACTGACCCTTTCCACTGGACACGTAAACGAAGGGCAGGTTCTCGGTATCGCGGAGAACGGCCGAATCGGGCACGGTGAGGGCGTTGGGAATAGGGTCCGCTTCCACCGTCGCGGTGACGTACATATCCTTTTTCAGCTTTGCCCCCGGATTCCGAGCGACGATGCGGGCCTGAAGCGTGCGGGTCGTCGGGTCGAGGGCCTGCGCGACATAAGAGATTTCGCCGTGAAACGCGGTCGGATAGGAGTCGGTCTCGATGGTGACCGGAAGACCGACCTTCACCCATTGGAGGTCCTTCTGATAGACGTTGACCAGGACCCAGACGGTGCTCATGTCCGAGATGGTGAAGCACTGGACGGAGCCCGCTTGAAGCAATTGTCCCGGCTCGCACTGTCGCTCGACGACCTCCCCGGCGACGGGAGCGAGAACCGGAATCTCCGGCGGGTCCGCCCCAGCAACGAGATCCTCGGGCTTGGGGATGCCGAGAATGCGCAGCGCCTGCTCGCTCGCGTCGAGGTCGGCCCGCGCCACATTGCGGTCGGACTCGGCCTGGAGCAAATCGCGCTCGGCGATGGCGCCGTGAGAGTAGAGATCCTGGGCACGGGCGTAGTTTTTCTCGCTGACGCGCAGGACGTCGTGGGCCTTGACGAAGTTGGCGCGAATCTGCGAAAAATCAGGGCTGCTCACGTAGAGCAGCGGTTGACCGGCACGCACCTGCTGACCTGGAACCGCGGTGACCCGGCTCACCAGACCACCCACCTGACTGATGACCGAAGTCGTCCGGAAGCCGTTGTAGGCGACGGTGCCGGTCAGCCGAAGATGCCGGGCGAGTGGACCGGCATTCGCCGTCACGACACCCACGTGTTGCATCTGATCCTCGGGGACGGTAAAGAGTTGGGCTTCGTTCGCCGAAGTCCCCGAGTCGGAATAGGATGTCATCTTGCCGTCGTTCCCGCCGCAGGAGATGACGGCCAGAGCGGCTGCTCCCGCCGCGAGTGCCGCGACCCATACAAACCGACCGAATCTTTCTGTCTCCACTCTCATGGCACGTTCCTCGTTCCCACCGCGTTGCGAAGCTCCTCGAGGGCATCCATGTACGAGGCGAGCGCCTGGCGGTAGGCGAACTGGGTGAGACGGTAGCTACGCTCGGCGTCGAGATAGTCGAGGAGACCGACCGCCCCGCGCTGGTAGGCATAGAGGCTGATGTCGCGCGACTGTTCGGACTGCTTCAGGTAGCCGGAGTTGTAGAGCTCGACGATCCGAGCACTGGTGCGTAACGCTTCATAGGCGTTGGCAACGTCGGTCTTGATTTGCCCTTCGATCTCGACTGCGAATTCCGTGGCCTCGATGATGGCGTGGTTGGTACGCGCGATCTCTCCCTGATTGCGATCGGAAGTCGGTAAGTCGATGTTGAAGAAAACGGATCCGGTGTTCACGCCAGCAAGATGAGAATAGTTGAACGCCGCTCCGAGATCGTGCTTGCCGTTGGCCCGCGCCAGCTCGTGCAGGCTCTCCGACGCGGTGACGCCCTGTTGGGCCGCCTGGAGGTCCGGCCGGGTCTTGACGGCGAGCGCTTCCAGGTCCTCGCGGCTGGCATCGAGTGGCTGGTAGTCGAGCTGGCCCTCGACATCGTAGTCGCTCTCGACCGAGTCATAGCCGACGAGCTGCCGGAGAGAGGCGAGAGCCTGGACGCGGGCGAGCTCGCCGGTCGAAACGTCCGTCTGAAATTGCAAGGCCTGCAACTGGATCTTGAGCAGGTCGCCTTCGCTCATGTCCCCCGCGTTGTGGCGGGATTCACTGATGTCGATCGTCTTGTGGAAGCTGTCCAGGTTCTCCCGCGCGAAGTCGAGGTTGGACTCGGCCAGGAGCGCGGCGATGAACTCCCTCGCGACGTTCACGCTCAGCAGGCGTTCCGAGTCGGAGACGAGGAATCGATTGACGCCGGTCTGATCGCGAGCGGCCTGCAAGCGGCTCCCGCGCTTGCCGCCGCGCTCGAAGAGATAGCCGACCCCGACATCGAACTGGGCGGTGTTGTCGATATAGTCCCTGGAGAACGCGTCGGCATTGAAAAACGGCAAGAACTGAACATCCCAAGCCAGGTTGAGGTTGGGGCGCAGGTTCGCGGTGATCTCGTCATCCTCGCCCTGCTGGATCGTGGTGTAGGCGGCCTTGAGCGCGTGGTTGTGCTGCAGCGCGAGCTGGATAGCCTTCTCCAGCGTGATGCGGGTCGGGCGTTTCGGCCCGGGACGGAGCGGCAAAGAGCGCAACGATGCCGGCCGAAACGATGCCGACAGAGACGATCGCCTTGCGCGGGCGGCGCCATCCGTTCGCGAAGACGATTGGTCGGACTGCGGTTTCCGAATCCATGGTTTCTTCCTGTGCTTTCGGCTTCTCTGATCGGGCCGCGGTCTGATGACCCGCGACGCCAGGCCCAAAGAAGGACCGGAAAGAAATGAACGAAGAGACGAAATGGCCCGGCCGTCGGCCGGGACGAGCTCAAGCGGAAGGAGGTGCGCGGGAGGGTGCGCGCCGTGCCGTGGGCTCCGGAACGGACGACGGCTCGTCGGGAAGAGCGCACGGGCCCAACGGCTCGAATCCTGGCAGCCAATGCGTCGAGGCTGGCTCGACGACCGCGGCCTGGCCGGAATGACAAATCGGACAGTCTGCGGTCGGGTCCTGCCCGTGGTGGTGCCAGATGGTTCCCCCGGCGACGCCGGCCACGAGAACCAGCAACAGCGCCAACGCCAGGAGCACCCTTCGCTCAGGAATCATGACTCACCGGAGATTCTAGCGCCCCGGGCGATATTTTGAAAGGACTCGGGTGCGGAGCAGGACTCGCGCTCCCAGCGACTCCCCCCCAAGCCGCGCTCGTCGTCCTGTCGCGAAGACCTTCCAGATCGTTTTCGCGACGCCGATCATGCTCTCGAGCGAAGTCGTTCGCTGACGGCCCGCCGGAGCGCGAGATTCTCGTGCTCGAGCTTCCGCGCCTCGAGGCCCCGCCGAACGACGAGCTCGAGCTCGTCACGGTTGACGGGTTTCTGCAGGTAGTCGAAAGCACCCTCCCGCAGAGCGTCGAGGGCGTCATTCACATCGGGATGTCCGGTCACGATGATGACGGGCACGTCGGGGGCGATGGCGAGCATGCGAGTGAGCAGGTCGAGTCCGCTTAGCTGCGGCATGTGCATGTCGGTTATGACGAGAGAGAACCCCGAGGCGACAAACGCCTGGAGGGCCTCTTCGGGATCGCCGAAGCTCGCCGTCTCGTGACCCTCCTGGTGGAGGCTGTACTCGACGATGCGGCGGAAGCTCGCATCGTCGTCCACGACGAGGATTCGTTCACTCATGGTTGATTCCGTGGGCCGCCCCGGCGGAGAGCTCGCCGACCGAAGCATCCGGTCCGCTCGTCAAAGGTTCACAACGGATGCGCTCGCGGCGGTGGTTCCGGTGCATGTTCATGAGCTCGCTCGCGAGGAAACATTGCAACCGGCGCGCCACCTCCCACTCGAGCCCTCGAGGTCCGGTCCGATTCGTTGAGCAGCGGTCTTCGGAGCTCCTTCCGCCCGTGTAAACCATTAGCCCCCGGACGGTATCTTCTCGTGAGACCGTCTCAGTGCTCACGCCCAACCGGGAGAAACGCGGTCTGGCCGGTCCGACTCGTCGCGCGGGAACAGCTGGTTTTCGTACAGACACTGACGGTTATGCAGCACAGAGACTCTCGTGAGGTCCGGACGGGACGCCATTAACTCCATACCAGTGAATGACGTAAGCCAGTGGACCGAGATTCTGGCTTGCTGGCTTGGTTCTTGCTCCGTCACACGGATGGGATGAGCTCTGAACGGACACCGAAATCGGACCTTCTCGATGAAGCTCCCATGATGAACGAACTTGGAGAAGCGGTATGAAGGCGGTGCTGTGCATGGCCGGCCCCTTCCTCGTCGGGCTCTTCGTGTCCGGCAGGGCGCTTGCGCAAGAGCAGGCGCTAACCAAGCCCCACGCGGCGGAGGAGCGGGGGCCCGATTTCTACGCACCGGAAGACCGTTTGCGTGACTACGTGAAGGAAGCGCTCGAGAAAAATCCAGCGGTTCGCGAGACGCTCGCGCGCTACCAGGCCGCTCTCGAGAGGGTCCCTCAGGTAACGACGCTCCCCGATCCGGTCTTTTCCTTCGGGCAGGCGATTCGAAGCGTCGAGACTCGTGTCGGACCGCAGCTCAACACCTTCGTCCTCTCGCAGGCGTTTCCCTGGTTCGGGAAGCTGGATCTCCGCGGCAAGGTCGCGACCCAGGAAGCTCTCGCGATGTACCAGGGCTACCGCGCAACCCAGCGGGAGGTCATCGTCCAGGTCAAACGGGCCTTTTACGATCTCGCCTATGCCGACCGGGCGATGGCCATCACTCGAGAAGAGCAGTCGCTTCTGGATCACTACGAAGCGCTGGCCCAGACCCGGTACGCGACGGGACAGGGCCTCCAGCAGGCGGTCATCAAGATCCAGTCCGAGATCACGCGGGTGATGAATCGTTTGGACCTTCTCGGCCAGCAACGGACTTCTCTGGAGGCGAGATTGAACACACTGATGGACCGTCCGCCCCAGGATCCGCTTCCGACGACCGAGCCTCTTGCGACTCCCCAGCTCAACCTGGCCCCGGATCTGGATTCTCTCTATGAGCTCGGCGACGAGAACCGCCAGGAGCTCAAAGCCGCCGAGGAGCGGATTCAGAAGAGCGAGCGAGCCATCGACCTCGCGAAGACGAGCTACTGGCCGGATTTTTTCGTCGGTGTCGGCTTGATGAACATCGGCGATCGAGCCGACCCGGCAGGCGTCATGTCGCCACCTCCGGACAACGGAAAAAACGCCCTCAGCGTCTCCGCAGGGATCAACATTCCGATCTGGCGAGAGAAGTACGACGCCGGGGTTCGTGAGGCGGCGGAGGGCCTGCTCGCGGAGCGAAGCGGCTACGCCAACCTGCGCAACGAGATGGAATTCTCCATCCGCGACCAGGCTGTGAGGATCGAGACGTTCCAGGAGCAGATCCGACTCTTCGGGGACGTGCTCATTCCTCAAGCCGAGGAGACGCTGCGCGCAACCGAGGCCGCCTACGAGACCGGCGAGCTCGGCGTTCTGGATCTTCTCGACGGCGAGCGTGTGCTCCTCGGTGTACGCGTCGTCGAAGCCCGGTACGAGTCGGACCTCCTGAACGCGCTCGCCAACCTCGAGCGCGCCCTTGGGACCGAGTTTCCCAGATGAGAGGCTCAATGATGAAACGCGTCGTTATCGTGGGGCTCGCAAGTTTTGCGGTGGGGATCGCCCTCGCCGTTTTGGTCATGGCGAACCCCTTTCATTGGGACTGGCTGGGTAAGGCCGAAAGTGAGCCGGGCGGGGCAGCGCACGACGCCACGTCTCATGGCGGCGGAGCACCCTCTCCACAGTCCCGGGCCGAAAGGAAGGTCAAATACTGGCGCGCACCCATGGACCCGACGTTCATATCCGACAAGCCCGGGAAGTCACCCATGGGCATGGATCTGATTCCCGTCTATGAGGGCGAAGGCGAAGAAGAGCTCCCTCCCGGCGCTATCCGGATCGATCCGGTGTTCGTCCAGAACATGGGTGTCGTGACCGAGGAAGTCAAGCGGACCGATATTCCTTTCACGGTTCGGACCGTGGGGACGCTGGCGTACAACGACAGCCAGACGGTCTGGATCACCACGAAGTACGAAGGATGGATAGAGAACGTCTATGTGAACTACGTGGGAGAGCCGGTGAAAAAAGGCCAGAAGCTCTTCGAGATCTACAGCCCCCAGCTCGTCACGACCGAGAAGGAATATCTGCAGGCCCGCGACTATTCGCGGCGTATGGAGCAGTCCCAGTACCCCGATATCGCCCGGCGCGCTCAGTCTCTCCTCGGCTCGTCCCGGGAGAGATTGAAATACTGGGACATCACCGACGAGCAGCTCCAGGAGCTGGAGGCGAGCGGCACGCTCCGCCGGACGTTGGCGGTGGTGTCTCCCGCCGACGGGCTCGTCGTCCAGAAGATGAGCCAGGCCCTGGGGGGTATGTACGTCAAGCCGGGCATGAATCTCTACCAGATCGTCGACCTGTCGACGATCTGGGTCGATGTCGAGATCTTCGAGAATCAGATCCCGTGGTTGAAGCTCGGAAGCCGTGCCGTCATCGAGCTCCCCCACGAGCCCGGAAGGAAGCTTGTCGGCCGCGTACGCTATCTCTACCCGTTTTTCAACGAAAAGACGCGTACGATGAAAATTTCGATCGAGCTCCCGAACCCGGGACATCGGCTCCGGGCCGACATGTACGCCAACGTGACGTTCGACGTCCCTTCCGCGAAGAACGTCGTCGCTGTGCCGGACGAAGCGGTGATTCACAGCGGAACCCGGACGGTCGTGGTCATCGACCGCGGCAACGGCACCTTCGAGGCCAAAGAGGTCACCCTGGGGGTGAATGGCGGCGGGCTCTGGGAGGTGAAGGAGGGGCTTGGGGAGGGTGATCGCATCGTCGTCTCGGCGCAGTTCCTCATCGACTCCGAGAGCAACCTCCACGAGGCCATCCGCAAGATGACCGCGGGCAGCGGCGGCGGCGGCATATCCGAACCCACGCCGGGCCCCACCCACTGACGCGACTTCCGTGAGATAGCGCGCCATGCTCGAGAAAATCATCGACTGGTCGATCGAGAACAAGTTCATGGTGATCTTGGCGACCGTCTTCGTGTCGATCGCCGGTCTCTACGCGCTGAAAACGACCCCGCTCGACGCGATTCCCGATCTGTCCGACGTCCAGGTCATCATCTTCACCGAATATCCGGGACAGGCCCCGCAAGTCGTCGAGGACCAGATCACCTATCCCATCACCACCCAGATGCTCGCCGTTCCTTACGCCAAGGTCGTACGCGGGTATTCGTTCTTCGGGTTCTCTTTCGTGTACGTCATCTTCGAAGACGGCACCGACATGTACTGGGCCCGGAGTCGCGTGCTGGAGTACATGAACTACGTGGCCGGCCGGCTTCCCCGGGGCGTGACGCCGACGCTCGGGCCCGACGCCACCGGGGTCGGCTGGGCGTTCATCTATGCGCTGAAGTCCGACAAGCGCAGCCTGGGTGACCTGCGCAGCATTCAGGACTGGTTCCTCAAGTACGAGCTCACCTCCGTTCCCGGGGTGTCGGAGGTCGCGAGTATCGGTGGCTTCGTCAAGCAGTACCAGATCACCGTCGACCCGGTGAAGCTGCGAGCATACAACATCCCCATCTCCAAGATCCGGGCGGCGGTCCAGCGCAGCAACAACGACGTCGGCGGACGGGTCGTCGAGTTCGCCGAGACGGAGTTCATGGTCCTCGGTGAGGGCTACATCAGGGATGTGAAACAGGTGGAGAACATCGCGCTCGGCGTCGGCCCCGGCGGAACGCCGATCCTGCTCAAGGACGTCGGGACGGTTCAGCGGGGACCCGACATCCGCCGCGGCCTCGCCGAGCTGAACGGGGAAGGCGAGACCGTCGGGGGGATCATCGTCGTTCGTTACGGCGCGAACGCCTACGACGTCATCCAGAAGGTCAAAGACAAGCTTGCGGAGCTGAAGCGTGGGCTGCCCGAGGACGTCGAGATCGTGACGGCCTACGATCGCTCCGCGCTCATCGAGCGGTCGATCGAGACCCTGAAAGAGAAGCTCATCGAGGAGAGCATCGTCGTCGCCCTGGTGTGCATAGTGTTCCTTCTCCACCTGCGGTCGGCGCTGGTGGCCATTTTTACCCTGCCGGTGGCAATCCTGATCGCCTTCACCGTGATGGAACGACAGGGCCTCAACGCGAACATCATGTCGCTCGGAGGCATCGCCATCGCCATCGGGGCGATGGTGGATGCCGCGATCATCATGATCGAGAACGCCCACAAGCATCTCGAGCGCGACTCGGGAAACAAAGAGCACTGGAAGATCATCGGTGATGCCGCCAAGGAAGTCGGACCGACGCTGTTCTACGCGCTCCTCGTCATCACGGTTTCGTTCGCGCCCGTGTTCACCCTGCAAGCCCAGGAAGGACGGCTGTTCAAGCCCCTCGCCTTCACCAAGACCTACTCCATGGCCGCCGCCTCCCTTCTCTCGGTCACGATCGTGCCCGTGCTCATGGGCTACTGGATCCGGGGCAAGATCCGCTCCGAGAAAGCGAACCCCATCAGCCGGGTGCTGATCCTCGTCTACGATCCGTTCCTTCATTTCGTGCTTCGTTGGAAATGGTGGGTTTTGATCGTTGCCCTGCTCCTGATGGCGAGCATGTTGATCCCTCTTGCGGGATTGGGCTCGGAGTTCATGCCGCCTCTGTGGGAAGGCGACCTCCTCTACATGCCCACCACGTTTCCGGGCATCTCGATCACGAAGGCGCGCGAGCTCCTCCAGCAGACGGATCGCATTATTCGGGAGTTTCCGGAAGTCGAACGCGTCTTCGGGAAGGTGGGCCGCGCGGAAACCGCGACGGATCCGGCCCCGTTGTCCATGATCGAGACGACGATCACCTTGAAACCGGAGTCGGAATGGCGGTCGGGCATGACTCCGGACAAGCTCATCGAAGAGATGAACAAAGCGATTCAGTTTCCCGGGGTCACCAACGCCTGGACGATGCCGATCAAGACCCGCATCGACATGCTCTCCACCGGAATCAAGACCCCGGTGGGGATCAAAGTAGCCGGGCCCGACCTGCTCACTCTCCAGGACATTGGAAAAGAGATCGAAGCCGTCATTCGCAGGGTCCCGGGGACGCTCTCCGTCTATTCCGAGCGGACGATGGGCGGCAACTATCTGAAATTCGACATCAAGCGCGAGGAGATAGCGCGTTACGGACTCACCGTGGGAGACGTGCAGGATGTGATTCAGACGGCCATCGGCGGGATGAATCTCACCACCACCGTCGAGGGGCTGGAGCGATATCCGGTAAACCTTCGCTACGCACGCGAGCTCCGAGACAGTCTACCCATGCTGCGCGAAGTGCTGGTCTCGACTCCCACCGGGCAGCAAATCCCTCTCGGTAACCTGGCTGAGCTGCGGTTCGAAAGGGGCCGCCCGCCATCAAGAGCGAGAACTCTCGGCCTAATGCGTGGATTTACGTCGACATCACGGGTATCGACGTCGGCACCTACGTCAAGCGAGCACAGCAGGCCGTGGCCGAGAACGTCCGGCTTCCCGCCGGTTACAACATCGGGTGGAGCGGGCAGTACGAGTACATGCTGCGAGCCCAGGAGCGGCTCATGCTGGTGGTGCCGATGACCCTCATCATCATCTTCGTCATCATCTACTTGAATACGCGGTCCGTCTTCAAAACGCTCGTCGTCTTGCTCGCCATACCCTTTGCCCTCATCGGGGCGTTCTGGCTCTTGTATTGGCTGCACTACAACCTGAGCATCGCCGTCTGGGTTGGGATCATCGCCCTCGCCGGTGTGAGTGCCGAGACGGGGGTGGTGATGCTCTTGTACCTGGACGTCGCTTACGAGGACGCCCTGCGCGGCGGCCGGATGAGGAACAAGAAGGACCTCGTCGACGCCGTCTACGACGGTGCCGTGACCCGTGTCCGTCCCAAGATCATGACCGCGTGCGTCATCATGGCCGGGCTCCTTCCCATCCTTTGGAGCCACGGTACCGGGGCGGACGTGATGAAGCGGATCGCGACGCCGATGGTGGGCGGGATGGTGACATCGGTCATCGTCGTTCTCCTCGTCTATCCGTCTATTTATTACATCTGGAAGGGATGGAGTCTCCCCGACACCGCTTCCGCCGATGAAACCAAATGACGCGCGACAGAATCACCTGACTCTTACAGGATTGGCTCCGAGTGCTTGTCCGGACGTTGGGATGATGTCGCTGGAGGCGTATAATTCCGGTGCCGGAGAGGCAACGAGGGGATCGAGATCATGCTGAAACGAATCGTCACCGGGGCGGTCGGACTGACGCTCGTTGCGGCTCTCGGCACCTTCTTGTATATGAGCTATCGACCCCCGGACCGATGCGACGTCTGCTACCGTCCGCTGCACAGGGAGACGTATTACCGGATCCACTTGAGCGACGGGAAGTCCCTGGACGTGTGTTGCCCGCGATGCGGTCTGCGCTTTCAGGCCGGCCGGAAGGATGTGGTGCGGACCGAGGTAACCGACTTCGACACCAAGAAGCTCGTCCGGGCGGACAAGGCGTTCTATGTCGAGGGGAGCCCGGTACACTTTTGCAGTCATGAGCCGCTGGAGGAGGATCGCTCGGGGACGCAGTACGAAGTTGCCTGGGACCGATGTCTTCCCAGTCTCATCGCTTTCGAGTCAGAGGCCACGGCGAAAACATTCCAGTCACAAAATGGTGGCGCCGTCAAGACATATGATGATCTCCTGGCAGAGAGCAACCCGTGAGGCGGTGTCGAGGATCCTGAATGCGAAAACGTCAGCCGTGACGGGCTCGGCTCGTTTTCTTCCTCGACGTTTTCTTCGCCGTCCGCGACTTCGGGGCGGCGACCGTCTTCCGTAGCCGGGCCACTTCCTTTTTCAGCGCGTCGAGCTCGTCGCGCGACGCGAGGCCCGCTCGTTTCATCGCCGCCGCCACCTGGCGATCGAGCGCGGTCTCGAGCTCCCGAAGGGTCGAGGAGGCCCTCGTCGCCGCCCCTTTCATCGATTCCTTCACCGCGCCCGTCGCTTTGTCCACGGGCTCTTTGAGCACGTGCTCGTATTTCTCGCCGCTCTTGACGAGAGTCTGGAACAGCTCGTCGCCCGCCTTCTCCGCCTCGGCGAGCGCTCCCAGGCCCGCCAGCCAGATTTTTCGCGTCGTCGTCCTCAAGTCATCGATAGGACTCGTCTGGGCTTTCGTCATGGCGGTAGTTTATCCGAAAACGGGTTTTGCTTTTGATTATTAGCAGTGCTAGTAATATCTCGTGGGACGCGACTCCTTGGGAGATTTCGAGCAGCTCGTCCTTCTCGCCTGCGTACGTCTGGGGCCGGAAGGCTATGCGGTCCCGATCCTGGAGGAGATCGAGACGAGAACGGGCCGCCGCGCGTCTCACGCGGCGGTCTACGTCGCTCTTCGAAGGCTCGAGAAGCGGGGGCTCGTGACCTCGGCTCTGGGAGACCCGACTTCCGAGCGGGGCGGCCGGGCAAAGCGGTACTTCCGCCCCACGCCCGAAGCGCTTCGGTTGCTGCGGGAGTCCGCGTGAGGCCCTCCGCGCCATGTGGCGAGGAGTGGAGGCTCGCGTGCGATGAATCCACCTCGCCTCGCCCTGTGGCTTCTCGAACGGCTCATCCCCCGAGAGAGCGCGGGCGAAATCCTCGGTGACCTCGAGGAGGACTTTCGGAGACGCCGTCGATTCCAGCGCCTCTGGTATTGGAAGGAGACCCTCCGTTTCCTGCCGAGCCTCTTCGCGGACCGGTGGCGGAATGGAAGCGACCTGGACGGGCGTCTCCTCGACTTCCGGCTCGGGCTCCGTCGTCTCTCCCGTCGGCCGCTCTTCACCGTCGCCGCCGTCCTCACCGTCGCAATCGGTGTTGGCGCTACCACGGCCGTGTACTCGGTCGTTCACGGCGTCGTGTTTCGGCCTCTCCCGTTTCCCGATTCGGATAGGGTCGTCGAGCTCTGTGAGACGAACGAGCTCGTAGGGAGCTACTGCGTCGCTTCTCCTCCGAATGCGACCGCGTGGGCCGAACGCTCTCGTACCTTCGAGGGAATCGGTCTCGGCAGGGGGTGGTCGTTCTCCGCGATGAGAGTCGGCGAGCGGTCCCAGAGCGTTCGCCTCGGTATCGCGAGTCCTTCCTTTTTCACCGTGTTTCGGTTTCAGCCCCTCCGCGGACGGCTCTTCGCGCCCGAGGACCAGCGAGCGGGAGCGCCGCGGGTCGCGATCGTCGGATATCCGCTGTGGCGTTCTGCCTTTGGGGAAGACCCGGGAGTCGTGGGCCGTTCCGTACTGTTGGACGGCGAGGCGTACGAGGTCGTGGGGGTCTTGCCCGCCGACGCCGAAGTCCCGTCCCTCTCGCGGATCCGAATCTGGACCCCGCTTCCCTTCGACCCGCGAGACGAGGAGAACCGGAAGTGGCGCGGCTTCATGACCGTGGGCCGGCTCGCGCCGAGGACGACGCTCGACGAGGCCCGTGCCGAGATGCAAGCCTTGACTTCGTCCCTCGCTCTCGAGTTTCCCGAGACGAACGCCGGTTGGGGAATCCGGGTCGTTCCGCTCCGCGAAGAGATCGTGGGCTCGACCCGGAACGTCTTGTTTCTCCTCCTCGGCGCGGTGGCGCTTCTCTATCTCGTGAGCGTGGTCGACGTGGCCAACCTCTTCCTGCTGCGCGGCGCGGAGCGGGAACGGGAGATCGCGGTGAACGCCGCCCTGGGGGCGGGTCGGGGACGGATTGCGCGCCAGATCCTCCTCGAGGGTCTCCTGCTCTCGTGTTTCGGAGGACTCATCGGCATTCTGTTGGGGGTCGTGGCTACGAAAACCCTGTTGTCGCTCGCGCCCACCGACATCCCGCGTCTCGACGCGGTGCGGATGGATGGCGTCGTCCTCGGCTTCGCGTTGACGCTATCGGTTCTGACGGCGCTCGTCTTCGGGCTCGTGCCCGCCTGGCGCGCCTCACGGGTGGCGCCCGCTTCCGCGCTCAGCCTCCGCGATCGAGGGCGCCTCGGTGGCGCTCGCAACGGGGGAGCGCTCGTTGTCGCCGAGCTGGCGCTGAGCCTGGTGCTTCTCGTCGGCGCGGGGCTTCTCGCCCGGAGCTTCGTCAGAGTGTCCAGCTGGAGCCCGGGGTTCGATCGGGAACGGCTTCTCACCGTTCAGGTCTTCGCCTCCACCGGGACCCATCCCGATGGGGACGAGGTCGTACGATTCTTCGCGCGCGCGACGAAAGAGCTGCGCTCCATCCCCTCGGTAACTTCGGTGGGTGCGACTTCCGCCGGGCCATTGTTCGGAGGCCGCGAAACGACGGAGATCCAGATCGAGAGCGAGGGCCGGCCGGAAACGAATCTTCCGTCCGTACGGTGGTATGACGTCGACGAGGACTATTTCCGGACGCTGGGACTACCGCTCCGGGGCGGTCGGTTCTTCGATGCCACCGATGTCGGTGACGGACCTCCGGTCGCCGTCGTGAACGAGACGCTCGCGAGGCGCTATTTTCCCGGAGACTCCGCGGTGGGCAAGAGCGTGCGCGTCTCGATGGACGGGGCCAAGCGCGAGATTGTCGGAGTGGTGGGCGATGTCGCGCCGTTGTTCCCCGACGAGCCCGTCGACGCCGAGGTCTACTGGCCCAAGATACAGTCGCCACGATGGGCGACGTACTTCGTCATCCGCACCGAGTCCGACCCGGGGACCATCGCCTCCTCGGTTCGCGATCGCCTCGAGAGTCTCGATCCGGATCTCACGGTGGGGCGCGTTCAGACCATGGGGGAGCTCCTCGCGAGCGGGCTTTCGAGCCCGAGGTTCCAGATGTTTCTCCTGGGAGCCTTCTCCATCGTCGCGCTCGCTCTCGCCACCGTCGGCACCTACGGCGTCGTCGCGTACGGCGTCGTACGGCGACGCCACGAGATCGGGTTGCGCATGTCGCTCGGGGCCAGCCAATCCGACATTCTGCGGATGGTTCTGGGACGGGGAATGAAGCTCGTGCTCGCCGGCATCGTTCTCGGGACGGGCGGAGCTCTCCTGTTCTCCCGGGCCATCGCCCGTCTTCTGCATGGAGTCGAGCCGACCGACGTCGCGACGTTCGCCGCAGTCGCCGCTCTTCTGGGAGGAGTGGCTCTCGCCGCGTGCTATCTGCCCGCCCGGCGGGCCAGCCGTCTCGATCCGCTCGTAGCCCTCCGCCACGAGTAGGATGAAACAGGGGGAAGCGGTGCCCCTGTCCTTCAGGAGCCGTCCGTCGGAGCGGGCGTGAGGCTCTTCCGATAAGCGCCGGCAAAAGGTCTCAGGCAATAGAGGTAGACGGCAGAGACGAAGAGGTCCTGGTTGCGGAGCCGATCCGATTGACCCTCCTGGAGCCGGTATCGCACTCGAAGGATCCGGTCGACGAGTCGACCGGTCACGATGCTTGCCGTCTTCTTCTCTTTCTCGACCACGTCGACGTCTGTATCGACGTCCAGATGGAACAACGACTCGAGCAGCTGCTCGGGATCGCCGCCGATGGCGGTCTCATCCTCTGGTGTCTGGAAGTTCTCGATGATACGGCTGACGTGGCTCCAGTCGTAGATTTCGCGCAGATCGTCCTTGAAACGACCGAGCTGGAATTCGTCATCGTAGACGTTGACGCTCGCTTCGATGACGGGAAGTCTCTCGGTCTCGCCCGAGTCGTTCGGGCCTGGGGCGAGGCGCATACCGTAGGTATGACCGAGCACAGTGACGAGAGGAGTCGCGAAGTCCGCCCGCTCCCTGAGCGAGACTTTGTCCTCGCTCAGGCGGATGCCTTCCCCGAGAAACGAATCGCGAAACCGGTGCATGACCGCGGTGAGACCAGTTACGAGCGCTTCTGAGAATCGATTTGTTCACCACGTGGTCTTCAGGCCCTCCATTTACACGTGCGCCATCAGTTCTCCGAAGGCCTGGGGCCGGCCCTCGGCCAGGTTGAGTAGCACGTCCGTCATCAATCGGCGTCCTCTTGAAATTCGTGCGCAGAGGATAGGCTCCGTGTACCCGAAAGGCAAATCTCAACGGAAGTGGGGCCCTCCTCCGAAGGATTGTCGTTCGACATCGCACTCCCTTGAGTGAGCTCGTCGCAACGCCTACAATGCCTTGACCCGGCATGCTCCTTCCCATCGGCGATCAGCCCAATCCTCCCGGAACGCCCTTCGTCAACTACACCCTCATCGCGTTGAACGTGGCGGTGTATCTGTTCATCTCGCTTCCGCTCTCTACCCGGCCGGCGGACCCACGGGATCCGCGTTTTCAGGAATACATCGACACCGTCGGTCAGAACCTCCCGCCGGGGGTCTCGGTGCGGGAGGTGGCGCAACAGATTTCCGCCTACGATCTCGTCGTTTTGTCCTACGGGTATCGTCCCGCCGAGCCTTCCATCGTTTCCCTTTTCACCGCGATGTTCCTCCATGGTGGATTCCTCCATCTGTTCGGAAACATGCTGTTCTTGTGGATCTACGGGGACAACGTGGAGCATCGGCTCGGGAGGCTGGGCTATCTTTTCTGGTATCTCGCCACCGGAGTCGCCGCCACCCTCTTTTTCGCCGTTCTCGACACCTCTTCGAAGTTTCCGATGATCGGGGCTTCGGGCGCGATCTCCGGTGTGCTCGGTTTCTATTTCCTCTGGTTTCCTCACAACCAGGTTCGGGTCTGGGTCTTTCTCTTCCCGTTCTTCATGAACGTCGTGCTGCTGCCCGCGCGGCTCGTGCTCGGTTTTTTTGTCGTGATCGAGAACCTGCTGCCGTTTCTCGGCGCCGGCGGCGCCGGGGGCGGCGTCGCTTACGGTGCGCACATCGGAGGTTTCCTCGCGGGGCTGGCGGCGGCCTGGGTCATGAATCATAAGCAGGTCAAGGGTGGTGGCCGCTCCGAGTTCCGCGCGGCGAGCCCGCGACCGCTCACGACACCGCGCGAGGAGATCGCCGCCGCTCTCGGCAAGGGTGACTACGATAAGGCCGCCGAGATCTACTTCGGCCTCCCGTCCGATGACACCCGCCGGATCCTCGCTCCCGACGAGTCGATCGCCCTCGGCAACTGGCTCGCCCGAAGCGGTCACGCCCGTCCGGCGCTCACGCTTTACCAGCGGCATTTACGGGATTACCCCAAAGGGCCGGGAGCGGCGGAGGCGCATGCTTACGCCGGCCTCATCCAGCTCCACGCGTTCAAGGAGCCCACGGCTGCCTATCAGCACCTGATGGAGGCGCTCGACTACGATCCTCCGCCCGAGCTGGAATCGCTCATCCGAAACGGCCTCGCCCAGATCGCGGAGCACCAGAAATTTCGGGCGCCTCGTCTCCGCTCCTGACGCTCGGCAGCAGAGAGAGCGCGTCAGTCCTCGATGTCGTCCATGTCGCCGAGGAACGTCTTCTCCGGAGGCGGCATGCGCCATAGGGCTGACAGGTTGAGCTCACGGACCGAGACCAGCTCCTTCGGAAGGCGATTGAAGAGCTTCACGAACAGCTCTTCGTGCGAAACGATCTCCTGCTGCCAGGCTTCTCGATCGATGCTCATGACCTTCCTGAAGTCGTCCTTGGTGAAGTCGATGCCATTCCAGTCGATATCCTCATATCGAGGCACCCAGCCGAGGGGGGTCTCGTTCGCGCCGATCTGTCCGCGTACACGGTCCACGATCCACTTGAGGACCCGCATGTTCTCCCCGAACCCGGGCCAGACGAATCGGCCCTTCTCGTCTTTTCGGAACCAGTTCACCGAGAACACCCGGGGAGGCGTGGGGAGCTTGCGCCCGAAATCGAGCCAGTGATTGAAGTAGTCCGCCATGTGGTATCCGCAGAAGGGGAGCATCGCGAACGGATCGCGGCGCACCTGCCCCACGGCGCCGGTCGCCGCCGCGGTGGTCTCGGAGCCCATCGTGGCCGCGGCGTAGACCCCATAGGTCCAGTTGAACGCCTGGGTGACGAGAGGGACGACGTTCGAGCGCCGGCCTCCGAAGATGAAGGCCTCGAGCTTCACCCCTTCCGGATTGTCGAAATCCGGATCGATCGAGGGGCACTGGCTGATGGGCGCGGTGAACCGCGCGTTCGGATGTGCCGCTTTGCGGCCGCAATCGGGAGTCCACTCCTGCCCCGTCCAATCGATGAGCTTCTCCGGCGTCTCGTCGGTCATTCCCTCCCACCAGACGTCGCCGTCGGGGGTGAGGGCCACGTTGGTAAAGATCGTGTTCGCCCGCACGGTGTCCATTGCGTTGGGGTTCGATTGATAGGAAGTTCCCGGGGCGACCCCGAACAAGCCGTTCTCGGGGTTGACGGCACGCAGAATGCCGTCCGGTCCGAGCTTGATCCAGGCGATGTCGTCTCCGACCGTCGAGATCTTCCAGCCCTCGAACGCGGGAGGGGGAATGAGCATCGCGAAGTTCGTCTTTCCGCAGGCGCTGGGGAAGGCGGCGGCGACATAGGTCTTTCTTCCGTCGGGCGAGGTGACGCCGAGGATGAGCATGTGCTCGGCGAGCCATCCCTGGTCCTTGCCGATCACCGAGGCGATCCGCAGGGCGAAACACTTTTTCGACAGAAGCGCGTTTCCGCCGTATCCCGACCCGAAAGACCAGATCATCCGCTGCTCGGGAAAATGCACGATGTATTTGTTGTCGGGGTTGCAGGGCCAGGCGACGTCCTGCTGGCCGGGAGCCAGCGGGGCCCCCACCGAATGGAGGCAGGGGACGAAAGGTCCGTTTCCCAGCTGGTCGAGCACCTTCCTTCCCATCCGGGTCATGATGCGCATGTTGACGACGACGTACGGCGAGTCCGAGAGTTGAACTCCGATGTAGGAAATGGGGGAGCCCAGCGGACCCATGCAGAAGGGGATGACGTACATCGTCCGTCCCCGCATCGAGCCGTCGAACAGAGCGGTGAGCTTCTGCTTCATCTCGTCCGGGTCCATCCAGTTGTTGGTCGGACCCGCATCGAGCTCGGCGCGGCTGCAGATGAACGTCCGGTCCTCCACCCGAGCGACGTCGCTCGGATCGGATCGCGCCAGGAACGAGCCCGGGCGTTTTTCGGGATTGAGACGAATCAAGGTCCCGGAAGCGACCATCTCCTCGCAGAGCCCGTCGCTCTCTTCTTGTGACCCATCGCACCAGTGGACGCGATCGGGCTTGGCGAGGGACACCATCGATTGGACCCAGCTTCGCAGGCGTTCGTTGGTGACGTATCCAGGGAAGTCCAAATCAAATCCTCAATAGGTTGTTTCCGTCAGCTCCAGGATCGGGAAACGCAATAAGGGTATCATCGATGCCGGTCGCAGAAAAAGTGAAGGGAGAGGTTGTTGCGGAGAAAGGCTCCGCGGGCTCGCGAGGCCAACTTTCTCTTGGATGCGGACCGAGACTAGTCCTTCAGCTCGCGAAGATAAGCAATCAGGTCGTCCATCTCGTTGCGTTGAAACAAAGGCCACTCAATGCCCCGTTCCTTCGCTGCCTCGTACATCTTGGGGCCATGGTTCCACAACGTCGATGCCAGGAAGACGGCGCTAGTTTTCGCCCCTAACGCGCGGAGGTCGGGACCTTCGTCCGGTTTTCCTGCGCCTCCCGGTCCGTGACATTTGCCGCACCTCTCGGTGTAAACCCGTTCCCCTACCGCTGGGTCCCCGAGTCTCTCGAAGTATCGGATGGCAAACAGGTAAGTGATGAGGTCCGCCATCTGCCGCTCAGAGATCTCGGGCCGGTTCAGCTCGAGCTCGTTCATCTTCTCTCCCATAGCCGGTGAATGGTTCCAGAGAGCTGCTGCGAGCCCGGCGAGTGTACGGACCTCGGCGCCGGCGTCCAGTTCCGGCCCCACATCGCCGCCTTCCCCTTCGACTTTGTGGCATCCCCGGCAGGTCTGGCGGAACAACGAGCGTCCCTGCCGAGGATTGCCGGGCAGAGGAGCTCGCTCTTTCGGCACGTTTCCGATGGTCCGAAGGTAGGCAAGAATGTCGACCACTTCCCCCGAGGACAGCGCCGGCCAGGCAATGCCTTCCGCCTCCATCGCTTTTTGCATCTCCGGCGCGTGGTTCCACAAAGCCGCCGACCATAGGATGGGATTCGCTCTGGATGACCATCGCGCAAGATCGGGAGCGATTTTGTCGGACTTTTCCCCGAGAGGATGACAGGTACGGCACTTCTTGCTAGTCAGGACAGCACGTCCGCGGCCCGGGTCTCCTTGCTCGTCCAAATAGCCAGCGGCGAAGAGAAAGGCCATCAGATCAGCGACGTCTTCGGGACTGAGGGTGGGAACCTGGAGTCCGGCGCTTTTCATGCTTTCCCACATTTCCGGAGCGTGGTTCCACAACGCCCCGGCGATATCCTCGAGCTCCAACGGGGCATGGCCGGGGTGGGCGAGATCGGCAGCCTCTTTTCCTCCGACGCCCGCGATGGAATGGCAGCCGCCACAGCCACGCTCGAAGAACAGCTCGCCTCCTCGGTGCGGGTCGCCCGGAAGAAAACCCGCCAGCCTGTCGAGCTCACGAGGCGCCCTAGGACTCATAACGAAGATGACCAAGAGCAGGGTGACTCCGGCCGCCCACCAAAGGGCTTTTCGTGTTCTGGGTTTCATGACCACCCCCTTCTCGCTCCGGAAACGTCAGTCGGTCGTCGAGTCGCCCCCCGCGAGCTTCATTGCAAGCCCGACGAGGTGGATTGTAACGACTTCAAAGAATAGAGCAAGTCCCATCAGCTCCTGTGCCTTTGCCGCCTTGGGGCCGGCGCTCAGCGAGGGGCCAGGTCGCTGCGAGCTCCGCCCCCGTGGCGGGTTGCGCATAGACAGATTCACCGCGGCTGGGAAAAAGCAAAGGGCGCCGAATCCTGCGATCCGGCGCCCGGAGATGCGAGCCGAGGGTGCGGCTCTTCTAGAGTGCCTTGGGCCGCCACCCCCACGGCCTCTTGTGTCGTCGGCCCATGCGGGCCGTGCTCGCTCCGCTCGCGCAGGGTGCGCATGATTTTTTTCAGCACCCTGCTAGAAGCGATAGGTCAGGTTCAGCCAGCCGACCCAGGCGTTGTAGTCGCCGTTGTTGGCGTTGACGAAGAACGCCCCCGGCACGTAGTTGAGAGTCGAGCTGGTCTGGGTGTCCTGGAGCCGATAGGTCTCGTAGTAGGACCCGATGGCGAACGTCCAGTCGGTCGCGAAGTTGTGCCGAAGCTGCCCCGAGACGAAGTTGATGTCGGTGTCGTCGTAGAGAGGGATGTTCTCGACCGGATTCGACGCATTGCGAAGGGCCGACCCGGCGGTGAAGGCGTTGTTCCCGTCGACCGTCTGGTAGCGGTAGAACAGGTCGAAGATCCACTTGTCGGGAACGAAGGAGAGAGTCGCGCCTGCCCCGAAGCTATCGACCTTGCTGTCCGCCGTCGAGCTCCAGTTGAACGCCGGATCGAAGACCAGACTTCCGCCGCTCTGGCGCCCGGTCTGGAAGTCCATCATGTCCTCCCGGGTGAAGAACGCGTAGAGGTTGAACTTGTCACTCGGTGTCACGTCGAAGTCGAGGTCGAAGGTCTTGTACTCGGCCTTTTGGAGCCCGAGTGGCGCCTGGGTTCCCCCCGGGCAGAACTGGAGGTCTCCCGCTGTCGCGTCCTCGCAGGGTACCGGATCGCTGTTGTACTTGTCGTTGTTCAGGAAGTACGCGGCGGAAATGCTCACGATCCCGCTCGCCGGAGTCAGTTGGAGCTGGATCCCGAGCCGGTCGCGGTCGCGCTTCGCCTGGTCATAGCGACGCAGCACCGTCTGGTTGGCGGGCGACCCGGGGTTCAGGAAGGAGTGGTCCTCGCCCAGGGGCCCGTCGTAGGC
The DNA here is from genome assembly GCA_963815675.1 of uncultured Acidobacteriota bacterium. Taxonomy (GTDB): domain Bacteria; phylum Acidobacteriota; class Vicinamibacteria; order Marinacidobacterales; family SMYC01; genus CAWFHP01. Next base: position 336,316 of record CAWFHP010000015.1, read on the forward strand.
GTTGTAGTCGCGCGATCCGAGCTCGTAGATACCCCGAACCAGGACTCCGCCTCCGAACCGCAGGTCGGCGGCGGCACGGATGGTGTTCTCGGTGGTGTCGTCGCTCTCGCGATACTTCCGGCTGATCTGGTTGTACTTGTAGCCGACCTCGAAGTCGAGCATGCTCCCCACGTCATAGGTGCCGTAGAAGTCGAGGTAGGTGCTGTCCCACCCGTAGGGCACGCTGATCCGCGGTACATCCTCCCATACCCCGTCGAACCGGACGTAGCCTTCCGGGAAGCTGATCCGCGGCGTCTTGTTGTCGTTTCGATAGAAGCGATAGCGCGCATTCAGCCGGAAGGCGTTGGTGAGCTTGGTGGTGAAGTAGCCGTTCAGCGCCAGCACGTCGACCTTGCCGTCGAGGTGACTCGCCGGAAGAATCGAAGGGTCGGTTGCGTTCTCGCCGAGCGGAGTCGTGATGGCGGTGTTCGTCGTGTAGGGGATGAACGGCTGCTGGTTCTGCGTCCACTGGCCGAACTGCACGTCCGCGGAAAGGCGCGTCTTGTGACCGATGAAGAGGTTCGTCCCCCCGTTCGCCGTCCACGCCTGATTGCTCGGGAACACTGACATGAGCCCGGTCGAGGGCCCCTCGGTCGTGCTGTAGGGACCCAGGTAGGCGTTGCCCGCCGTCGAGTCCGTCGCCCGGAACGGGTTGTCCCAGGCGAAGGTGTCGTACTTGTTGGAGAAGTCGTTCACATGGACGCCGGCGAAGACGATGCCCCAGTCGTTCTTGCTCGAGGCTCTCACCCCGAAGTCCTGGCTGACGTATCGAATCGGATCGGCGGTCTCCACCACGTTGTTGAACCCGAAGGAAGTGCCATTGTTGGTCCGGTTTCCGGTGCGCCGCTCGTTGAAATAGGTTACGTCGATGTTGAACTTGCTGGCAGCGGGAAAAACGGAGAACGCCAGGGTCATCCGGTTGCGCTGGAGGCCGATGTTGATGTCGCTCGGCTGCGAATCCAGAGTGGGCTGGACGATCGGGAGAACGGTGTCGTAGTTGCGAGCGCCGAGGGCCTCGACCGAGCTCTGAAACGACTGTTGCAGGGTGTCGCTGATCCGCCACTCGGTTTTGTCCGTCTGCTCGACCGGGATGAGGATGCTCTTGCCGCCGTTTCCGAAGTTGTGCGGGATCCCGGTGTAATCCACCTGGAACCTCCAGACCTTCCCCTCGAATCGGCCGTAGTACCGCTGGTCGCTCTGGCTGATGTCGTGCCCGAGGAAATCGTAACGGTAGTCCCCTTTCTTTCCCTTCACGTGGAAGAAGGGCGCTACCGCTCCGTTCGGGATGGCGCTGTACTCGAGGAACTTCGACGAGATGGTGCTGGAGTCTTGCTGAAGGAGTCCGAAGGAGAAGACCCCGGCGTTGTAGTCGCCGCCCTCTTGGACGGTGATGGGAGGAAAGGCGTCGGCGAACAGAGGGCCGGGGAAGGCCGTATATTCGTCTTTCGCGGTGGCTGCGAGTGGGAAAGCGAGTGTGAGAACCGTCAGAGCGATTACGAAGTATTTCATGGCTCTCCTCCCCCTACCTTCCGAGATACGGACCGGAGGGCGCGTTGCCTCCGTGGACGTTCTGGTGGCAGTTCTTGCAGGCGTGCTCGATCTCGCGGTTGCTGGAGGCTTCGATCGGCGTGCCGGCAGTCACCCCGTCGTAGAGCGTACCGGGGTGCCGTGTATTCAAGTGGCACCGCTGGCAGAGGTACGGGAGCTTCGCCACGAGCATCTTGTCGTGGTTCGAGCCGTGGGGGTTGTGACAGTTGAGGCAGTTCTCCCGCACCGGAGCGTGCTCCCACAGGAAGGGGCCGCGCTTCTCCTGGTGACATTGCAGACAAAGCTCGTTGGTCCAGTCGGCCCGGATCATCTTGGGAGTGCTGCCGTCGTGCGGATCGTGACAGCTATCGCAGCCCATCAGGCCCTCGCGCACCGGGTGGTGCGAGGTGCGGAGCATCTGGGCGCGAATGTTCTGGTGGCAGTTGTAGCAGGTGCTGGCAGTGTCCGCCGTCTTGAGCTGAAATTTCTCCGACTTGAAGTTGTGGACCGAGTGGCAGGTGATGCACTCGAGACCGCGACGCTGATGGGAGCTCCCTTCCCAGTTCGCGTGGTGCGTCTTTTCGTGGCAGGAGAGGCAGACCGCGTTTGCCTCGTCCTTGTCCAGCTTCACGATACTGGGACCGGGCACGTCGTTTCCTTCCAGCTGGCCTTTCATGTGGTCTTCGGCCGGCTGCCCCTTGTGGCAGGAGAGGCAGCTCTCCTCCAGCGAGGCGTGGTACGTGCCGTTGAAGCGGAGCAGATTATCCTCGTGGCACGTGCGGCAGTCTTCGGTCGCCTTCGAAGGCTCCCGCTGCGCTTGGACCGCATTGGCCGGAGCGGAAACGGAGAGAGCGGAATCCACACGATTCTGAACCGTGGACCCCTCAGAGACCGGCGGACTGGCTCCGCCCGTGGCCGGGAGCCACAAGGCGGCAACCCCGAACAATAGGGACAACAAGCTGCGGTTTGCCATGCGTCAACCTCCAACTTCCAAGTACCTGCAGCAGTTCTTCAGGCAACTCGAACGGTGAGCTCGGAAGGGATGCTCCGAGCTCGTATGCCAAAACGCTGAAAAGGAAACTCTCCGCGCCTCGTGTGATGTCCTGGGCCTGGGGTTTTTGGCGCAGATGAACTCGAATCTCATGTTGTTGCAGGGTAAGAGCAAGAAGCATTCCACGCCTTCGAAAAGAGACCCCGATCGGCCCCTCCAGGACGGTTCGCGAGAGGAGTGTCGTTCCTGGACGGGATGCCACCCGGTTGGAGTGAAAAATCAGCTGTTCCAGGGTGATTCTGGTATGGGGTTTGTCAGAGAAGACGATTTCCACAGCTATCGAGTCTCTCCGACTGGGTTTCCAATGCCAATTGTAGGGGGATTTCGCGCAGTCTCTCTCAGCCGCTCGAACGAGCAAGGCGGGGAGCGACGATGAGAGCGCAGCCATAGCACGCGAGCGCGACGAAGAGAGTGTCGGCTCGGCCGCGAGGGAAATCTTCCAGAAGCAACTTGATAGCGGTGACAATCAGAAGAGGATAGAGCAGCCACAGCGCCTCGCGGAGCCCCTTGCGTCCCGCGAGAGCCCCGAGGGCAACGGCGGAGAGGGCAAGGATCGCCGTTCGGAGAGCGGCAAGACGTGCGGGGTCGATGACTCCTCCCGGCACGCCGGCGATAAAGGGGCTGAGGAGGTACATGGCGGCCGTTCCGCACGCTGCGACTGGGGCGAGCAGGGCAAGGGCCTTCGGCATCTGGCGCCAGACGGTCCAGGACGGCGCATCGGGTACGATGGCGAGGCAAGACGCAAGGGCGGCCGCAACCACGGCGAGCTCGGCGAGCGAGAACCGGGGCCATGGGACCGAGGCGGGTGCGCCAAAGGCATAGGCTGCCCTCGCTAGGAGCCCGGAGGCGAGGCTCGAGGCCAGAAGCAAGATTCCCCCGTCGAGGCTCAGCAGGATCCGACCGACCCGATTTCCGAAAACGAAAGCGATGAGGCCGAGCGACGCCCAGAGATAGGCAGGACCCGGGATAGAGGTCGACGTCGAGAGCAGGAGGGAGGCGATAGCCAGGCTCGAGAACAGAGCTCCGCTCCAACCCGGTTCCGGTTGCTTCCACTCGCGGAGCGCGCGCCACAGCGAAACGACCGCTACGCCCACCCCCAATAGGCCCACGACGGTCCGGGTGAGGGGGGTGTCGGCGACAGCGAGACTGCCGCCGAGGCCGACGACGGTCACGGCGGAAGCTTGGAGTATCTCGAAGGGATTGACGGAGCGGCGTCTAGCCAGCGTTCGATAGTAGAAGCTCGCGAAGTAGCCCAGGAAGAGGGAGAGCTGGACGGGGAGGGCAGTCGAGGCCGGAATCGCTTGGTTCTGGGCGATCGCGCCGAAGGTCACGAGTTGGACCGCGACGTCCGCGACCGCGGCCGAAAACCATTGCAGGGAAGGCCAAGCTCGATGATAGCCGAGCCATAGCGTGGCGACACCCTCGGTGACGAGGACCGCGGCGAAGGGCGCGACGGCACGGGTTCCAGCCATGAGAGCGAATGCGGTCACCATTACCGCGACCTGAGCGACCCAAGCGGTGGAGGTAAGGCGCCAGCGGCAGACGACCGTGAGCAGGGCGAGGCTGAAGGCGAGCACCAGCGCCGCGCTCGCGAGCGGTGCGATGAGCTGGAGCTGTACCGTCGTCTCCCAGATGATGGGATAGCCGATCAGCGTCGCTGCGCCCGCGTGGAAAGCGGCGCTCGCCGTTTTTCCACCTGCTCCCGCTCGCTCGGCGAAATAGATCCAGGCGAACGCGTAGGCAAAGCCGATGGATACACCGACGAGCTGGGGGAGCGCGCCGGCTTCGGTGATGGCGCGAAGTAGATAGGCGCCCCCGAGCGCCAGGAGCGTCCGTCCTATGAGGGAAAGCGCAACGGCGAAATCGGATTCGCCGGGGGCGGGGGGGACGGCGGACGGCTCGGTTGGCGAGGTGGCCGGGCGAGAGATCGTGACGCCGGGATGTGTTGCCTGCTCGACGGCAGAAAGCCGGTCGTCGAGATCGGCCAGGGCGTGTGCCAGTTGCTCGACGCGGCTCTCCAACCTCGACAGCCGGTCGTCCACGCGGGATGCCCCTAACTGGAGACGAGGGCGCAGGGAGAAAGAAGCGCACCTGCCCCCACCCGCGTCCCTCCGACGAGAGTGAAGGCGACCACCGTGAGGCAATGCGACCCGAATGGAATGGCGATCCCGAGATCGCCCCGGGCATCAGTAAGTCTCGGGCGATGAGCGATCCGTAGAATCGCTGCGACCAAGCCCAACGAGATCGCCGCGAGCCCGGCGTCTACGTAGGAAATCATCAGTGTCCCCCTTCTTCTTTCGCCTCGTCGCTCTCGATCTGTCGAACCTTGAGGTAGAGTCCCGCAACCAAAACGAGGATGAAGAACAACGACACCGCCAACCCCTTGCGGCGGAACTCGAGCTCACGAAGAGCGGCTTGTCCCATTTCTTCCGACTTCTTGGTTATGGTGAGACCCGCGTCCACCTTCTCCTTGACGGGGCCGACGGCGAAGGAATGCACCATGTTCCGGGCCTCGACCAGCGCTTGATGGGCATCGATGAGATCGAGCTCGGCGTCGCTCACTTCCATCCCGGCCACGCTCGCCATCTGCACCAGCTCCTTCGCCGTGGCCTCCGAGCTCTTCAGCGTTTCAATCTCCTGGCGGATCGAGCCGGCGACGGTAAAGGCCTCCTCGCCCTCGCTGTGGCAGTCGAGACAGACCGCGCCATCCGACGTTCCCACCATGGCATCGGTCGGGGCGTGAACGGCGTGATTGGAATGGCAGGTCTCGCACTGGGGGGCCTCCATAGCGGCGAAGGCCTCGGCGTGAGGGCTCTTGCCGAACAGATCGGCCTGAGTCGCGTGACAGGTGCCGCAGACCCGGGACACCGAATCCACGCCCGGGGGCGCGGCGCCATGGTTCCCGTGGCAGCTGTTGCAGGTCGGAGCGCCGAGATCGCCCTGGACGTAGAGTGCGTGGCCGTGAACGCTCTCGCGGTACTCCTCGAGCTGGCTCGTGGGGATACCGTACTGCTTCATATACTCCGCGTCTCCGTGGCAGGCGCCGCAGGTCTCGGGGATCTTCGTGGGGTAGACGGGAGCCCTCGGATCCTTGGTGGCGAGGATGCCGTGAGACTTGTGACAGCTCGCGCACTCGGCGACGTTCTCGTCGCCCTCACGGAGCTTCTTGCCGTGGACGCTGGTCGAGTACTGCGCGGCCTGGTCGACGGGTAGGTTGGGGTCGAATCCGTGCATGTAGGTGGCGTCCGAGTGGCATTTGCCGCAAACCGCTGGAATCTCGCGATGCGCGGGCACACCGACATATCCCTTGGCGGGATCCATCGCTCTCGTATAGTCCCCATCGTCGACGTTCGCCGTCGGGTCGCCCCCGTGGCACGAGGCGCAGGTTAGACCCGCGGCGGCATGGACGTCGTCGGCCCAGGCGGTCGCGGGAGGAGTCAGGTCTTCGTCGTCGAGGTCCTTGTGACAGCCGACGCAGTTGTTCTCTGTGGCTGAAGCGCCCGGCGCTGGAGCCGGGTCCTGGGCGTGGGCCGCCGAGGCGACGGCGACTAGGATCACGCTTGGCAAAAGCAGTTTCCGCATCATGACGTCACGTATCCCAGATAAGTCATCACCGCGATGAAGATCAGCACCGCGATCCCGATCCCGGTGATCAAGGGGCTCCGTTGTTCGCGGGACGAGCGGCGATCGATGAGAGGGAGGAAGAACCAGAGGAGCCCTCCGATGCCGAAGACGAGGAGGCCTACCAGCTCTCCTTCGATTCCCGCGATGGTAGCGGGAAGCATCTTCAAGCTTTGAAACATGAAGAGGAAATACCACTCCGGCTTGATGCCTGCAGGAGCGGGAGCGAAGGGGTCGGCCTTGACGCCGAGCTCCCATGGAAAAACCGATGCCAGCGCCGCGAGCACCGCGAGGGCGATCGCCCAGCCCATCAGCTCGCGCAGGAGAAAGTTGGGAAAGAAGGGCATGGGACGGCGCGCGGCAGCGGTGGCCCTCTCGGAGATGGGTACGCTCATCCCCTGGCGCTGGATCAACAGCACGTGCACCACGAGAAGCGCGGTGGTGATCATCGGCAGAACGGCGACGTGGAAACCGAAGAACCGGGTCAGGGTCGCGCCGGTCACGTCGTCGCCCCCGCGGAGGAATTTGAGCACGAACTCACCGGCGAACGGGAGCTTGCCCGCCATGTCCGTTCCCACGCGGGTGGCGAAAAAGGCGAGCTCGTTCCAGGGCAAGAGGTAGCCGCTGAAGCCGAATCCCATGGCGAGCATCAAAAGCGCCGCTCCCGTCCACCAGGTGAGCTCGCGCGGCTTGCGGTATCCCCTCATGAAGAAAACCGTCACCATGTGGAGGAACGCGGCGAGCACCATCAGGTTCGCCGACCAGCTGTGAATCGACCGGATGAGCCAGCCGAAGGAGACTTCGGTCACGATGAACCGCACGCTCTCGAACGCCGCCTCGGCCGTCGGCTTGTAGTAGAGGAGGAGCAGGATCCCGGTCATGATCTGGAGCATCAGAAAGAACAGCGTGGCACCGCCGAAGAAGTAGCACCAGCTGTATCGATGGTGGGGAACGGTCTTGTGCTCCGCCATCTTCGCGACGTCCCGGATGGCGACGCGCTCGTCGAGCCATTCGTATGCGCGCTGAAAAGCCGATGAGCTCACGCCGGTTCTCCCCGACTCACCACCACCTCGTCGCCTCGGATCTGCACCGTCAATCGTTCCAGCGGTCGCGGCGGAGGGCCGGCGATGTTCTTTCCCGAGAGATCGTAGAGGCCGTTGTGGCAGGCGCACCAGATCTCCCCGTAATCCGGCCGGTACTGGACGGTGCAGTTGAGATGGGTGCAGATCGCGTCGAAGGCTCGAAGCTCGCCAGAAGGAGTATTGACGAGCAGGCCGGGTTTTCGTCCGAACTTGAAAATCTTTCCCGAGTTGGGCGCGAGCTCACCCACTTTCGCGGCGACGACGTTGTTCTCGATGGCCTCGGTCACGGGAGGAGGCATGATGAATTTCAGGACGGGGTAGAGAAACGAAGCGAGGGAGGCGATGACGCCGCCGCCGAGGATGAAATCGACGAACGTACGGCGTCCGAGAGGTCGGCCTTCCGCCATGGGACCTCCTTACGGGAGGAAAGGCAATTTTGCCTGGTTAGTTGGAACCGCAGCACCCGACGTCATCGAGCGTCGCACGCCGTCAGACGTCGGGTGCCGAGAATTTTCGACGAAAAAAGCCTTACGACTTCTTCAGCGAGACGAGCCACTGGACTACGGTGTCCAGATCCGCGTCGGTTCCTTTCCACTCCCGAATGTGCTTCTTTCCGTCCTTGTCGACTTTCTTGGTCAGGAAGGACTTCAACCAGTCGGCGCTCTCCACCATGCCGCCGGCGTTGGAAAGATCGGGCGCCTTGATCTTGAGGGTAGAGGCCTTGGCGACGTCTTGGGAGTCGATGGTATGGCACGTGTTGCACTTCGAGCTCAGGAAGATATCCTTCCCGTCGGCGGCAGAAGACACGGCGACGGTTGCGGCGATCCCCAGTGCTGTGAAAAGTGCGATTCGGAACGGATTCATCATTATCCTCCTAGGGCCTCCCGTACACGGCCCATTCTACATGATTGCGGCCATCCGAGTAACAGGTTTTCACTTCATGTCGTTGGCGCGATACACGACCCTTCCATCGAAGATCGTGAGGAGCGCCGTTACGTCGTTGATTCGGGCGGGATCGATGGTGAGAACGTCGTCCGAGAGCATCACGAGGTCGGCGAGCTTTCCCACGCGGATCGAGCCCCGTTCGTCCTCGCTATAGCTCGCGTAGGCGGCGTCGATGGTATAGGCGCGAAGAGCATGCCATGGATCGAGCTTCTGATCGGCTCGTGCGGTGGCGTTCCTGAGGCCGACGAGCGGGTTCAGCGTCGCTACCGGCCAGTCGCTTCCGAAGTTGAGCATCCCTCCCGCCTTCGCGATCGCTTCGAACTGGAAAGCGAGACGCAGGCGCTCGGGGCCGACGTTGCGCGCCCAGACGCCTTCCGGCGTGCGGCTCGTGGGAAACCAATGGGTCGCCTGCATGCTCGCGATGGTGCCCGAGGCGCCGAACCGCGGGATGTCCGAAGGAGAGATGACCTCGATGTGCTCGACGCGATGGCGGCGATCCCACGCCGGATTCACACGACGAGCCAGATCGTATGCGTCGAGCGTCAGGCGTACCCCGCGGTTCCCGATGGCGTGCACGTAGATCTGAAAATGCCGCCGGTCGCAGGCGACGACCAGCCGGTCAAACTCCGACGTACTCATCGTCGTCTCCCCGGTTTTCGTGGGATCGTCGGTATAGGGGGCGAGCATCGCCGCGGTGTGGGTCTCCACGACACCGTCGATGAAACCTTTGACCGTACCCGCGCGGACGTTCCCGTGGGAGTAGCGTTCTCGAATGCGCTCGTAGCGGTCCAGGTCAGCCTCGGTAAGGCCCGGCGTCATGGGGAGAGACGTGATCGTCCGAAGCGTCAGAAGCCCTTCGCGGTCGAGCTCCCGATAGAGCGCGAGCTCCTCTTCGCTGCCCGACGCGTTGTCGATACCGGTGAGGCCGAGCCGGCGCGCTTCCTCGAGACCGCGAAGAAGCGCCGTTCGCTTCTCGTCGTGCGTCGGTTCGGGGATGTGCTTCCGGACGAGGTCCATCGCGCCCCTCTCCTTGAGAAGCCCTGAGGGCTGTCCACTCTCGTCTCGCACGATCTCTCCGAACTCGGGCTGGGGCGTCGCCGCCGTGATGCCCGACAGCTCGAGCGCCTTTCCGTTGACCCACGCGGTGTGGCCGTCGTAGGCGGTGAGAAACACCGGTTTGTCCTTAGCGACGGCATCGAGGTCGGCGTGGTTCGGAAGCCGCCCGGGAATCGCCGCATAGCTCCAGCCTCGACCTACGACCCAGGCTTCGTCGGGGCGCGATCGAATCCGTTCGCCGAGTCGCTTCTGGATCTCGGGGAGATCGGCCCGTGTGACGTCGAGCTGGTCGAGCGAAAGACTCCCGCTCAGAAAGTGCGTGTGGTTGTCGACGAATCCCGGAAGGAGGATTCTCTTCTTGGAGATCGATGACACGGGTGTCGGGTCCGATGAGCTGCCGTACCTCCTCGTTGGTCCCCACGCGTGCGATTCGTCGCCCGCGAATCGCGACCGCCTCGACGATCTCGCCCTCGCGCTCCATGGTGACGACCTTGCCGTCGAGGAGCACGAGGTCCGCGGGAAGCTCGAGCCCCGCGGGCGCGACAGCCTGCGCGAGCATCGAGAGCCAAACGAAAACTGCGAACATGATTCCTCCTTCGGTCGATGGCGCGGAACTTATTCCTCCGTGAGCGCCCTGTCAATGCTCCGCCGTTCCCGCGGCGGCTCGGAGGAGCTTCAGGGCCACCTCATGGCCGAGCACGCGGTCCTTTGCTTTGTAGGCCTTCCCCATGCCGCCGCGCCGATCTCCTCGACGATCACGTAGCGATCGGCGAAAATCTCTCCTGCCCACTAGGAGGATGACTCACTTTCGGACGATCCCCTCTCCGATCCAGTACGCGACGGAAGGCTATCAGTTTACCGCGAGCCGCCGTCGGGAGATGATGTGCCCTGCCGGAAGACTCTCATGACCTCTGTCGCCCGTCCCCGTTTGACGCTTCTCAGCGAGGCCCAGATCGCTTCGGTTCACGAAGCTTCCCTCCGCATCCTGTCGGAGCTCGGTGTTCGGGTCGATTCGGACCGCGCGAGAAAGGTCTATGCCGAAGGAGATGCCCGCGTCGAGGCAGACCGCGTGTACCTCTCGGGAGAGCTGGTCGACTGGGCAATCGCCTCTGCCCCCACGACGATCGATGTTTTCGATCGCATGGGCGAGCCGGCGTTCCGCCTCGGCGGCGGCGAGCCCACCCGCTTCGGCGCCGGAGTGACCAACCTCTGGTACCAGGATCCGATGACCGACGATCTCGCGCCGTTCGGACGCTCGCACATGGAAGGATGCATGCGGCTCTGCCAGGCGCTTCCTCAATACGATGTCATCTCCACGCTGGGCATACTGCGCGATCTCCCACCTCAGGTGGCGGACCTTTACGCCGTGCTCGAGATGGTGGCCAATTCGACGAAACCCCTCGTCCTCCTGATCTCCGACGAGAAGCTGTTTCCCGCCGTGCTCGATCTTCTCGAGGTCCTGAGAGGAGACCTCGGCGCGAGACCCTACGCCATCCCGTATCTGAATCCGATCACTCCGCTCGCCCTGAACGAAGGCACTTCCGACAAGCTTCTCGACTCCGCCGCCCGCTCCATCCCCGTCATCTACTCCAACTACGGAATGGCGGGCATGACGACCCCGATCACCTGCGCCGGGGCTCTCGCGTTTCTGAACGCGGAGCTTCTCGCCGGACTCGTCCTCTCCCAACTCGCGAGAGAGGGATCGCCGGTGATCTTGGGGAGCCTCCCCATGTATTTCGACATGAAGACGATGATCGATTTTTACGACTCCCAGACCATTCTCATCGATCTCGCCTGCGCCGAGATGATGGCGCACTACGAGATTCCCCACGCGGGGACGTCGGGAAGCGGCGACGGCTGGGGACCCGACATCCTGGCCGCGGGCGTGAGCTCGATGAATCAGCTCACGAGCGTTCTGGGCAAGGTGGGCCTCGCGCCCTTCGTCGGGAGCAGCTTGAACTCGAAAGCCTATTCTCCGGCGCTCACCGTCTACGGAGACGAGGTGATCGGAAAGGCCCGGCTTCTCGCCGAGGGATTTCCGGTGGACGCCGCTTCGCTCGGCGTCGACGAGGCGATCGAACAACTGCGCTCCGAGGGCCACTTCCTCACCGCGCCCGCGACTCTCGAACGCTATCGGTGCGCCTACTATCCGAGCATGTTTCCCCGCATCGGGCTCGAGAAGTGGGTCGAGCTCGAGTGCCCGCGCGTCGACACCCTTCTTCGCGAGCGCACGGTGGAGCTTCTAGGCAGCGCTCCGCCGCCCGACGATCACGACGAGCTCCTCGAGCTCGGCGAGGCCTTTTTGAGAAAGTCGATCTGACGAGACAAGGAGAAACGAGATGCCCAAGAACGTCGATTGGTATTACCAGCGCAAAGGGTGAATGACCTGCACCAGGGTGTCCAGGTTTATGGACGCGAAGGGAATCGAGAGCAAGGAGGTCGTTCCGGCTTCGAGGAAGCTCGGCAAGAAGGAAGCGAAGGCGCTCGTCGAGTCGTCGAGCCGCGTCATCGTCGCCAAAGGGAAGAACGTCCAGCGATTTGCCGGGGGCAAGGCGACGGAGGAAATCGTAGCGTCGCTACTGGGTCCGACGGGAAACCTCAGAGCGCCGACGGTCCGCGTCGGCAAGACGCTTCTCGTCGGATTCGACGAGAGCTCCTTCGAGGAGGTACTGGGTGGCTGACGGAAGTCAGACCGACATGGATCCGGAGCCGCTTCGCTTCCTGACGTCCTCGATGGCGTCGACGACGAGCATCAGGAGATTGTCCACCGAGCAGTCGAAATTGTCTCGAAACACGCAGCTCCCATGGTCATCCTGGCTGCAGTTGGGGCAGACCTGCGTGCGGATACGGTCGATATAGGGAGACAGGTCCACGCTATCGACCGCCTCGACCGCTTTGACGATCTCGGGGAGATGAGCTTCGATGGCGCAGACTCGGCCCTCGGGAACACCGCACGTGCCGTCGTCGTTGCGATCGAAGCAAACGCTGCAGACCCGCTCTTTCAAAGCTTCGCGGATGACGTCGATTCTTTCCATGCCCACCTCCGGCGATCCCATAATAGTGCAAAAATCGATCCAAAGTGGGCACTCTTTGTTTCTAACGGCTTGGCGGGGTCCGGCCCGCCACCCGCGCCCGGGTACTGTGCCATCTCGCTCAGGAGCTCGGTGAGAAGAGCCAGCTCAGGCGTGCGATTTTTCCGGGGGCGCGTCCGCCTTCGGAAGACGGTACGCTTCGTGCGTCGGCTTGAGGGGGCGAAGCAGCCAGTAGGGCCGCCTCGTTCCGTCGGGCGACACCTTGTCGGCCGGGCGCGTCATTTCCAGCCACTTTCGATACTGGAGACGCGACTTCTCGGCGTCGACGCGGACGTCGCCGTACGAGTCTCCCGGCTCCGCGGGCCGTATGCGAACGGCCTGGTGCCAGCACTGCATCCCCGAGATCGGATCGGGCTGGACCGAGAACGTCAGATTCTGGTGCACCCCGGAGTCGGTCCACCAGAGACGCCGAGTGTCCGGGTCGGATGACGTCGAACGGTGCGACGCCTTCCTTCCGATCGAGCGACCACTGCGAATCGTTGTGTCCGAGCGCGACCGTGGCCATGAGCTGGCGCTGGCCGGTGTCTCCCACCTTCCACCGCCCCATGTGGTGGCTGCAGGCGACGACTCCGGGACGAATGCCTTCCGTCACCCAGGCTTTCACGACGAAATAGCCGGTACGGGTCTCGACGCGGACGAGCTGGCCGGTACGAACTCCGAGCCGGGACGCGTCGCGCTCGTGGATCCAGAGAGGATTGGTGTGCGCGATCTCGTCGAGCCACTTCGCGTTCGCGCTCCTTGTATGGATCTGGACGGGAAGTCGAAACGTGGGGATGAGCGGGATCTCTCCCTCCTCGAGGTTCTCTGGATGAATGTGACTCTTGATGTAGGTCGGGAGCGCGTACTCCGACCAGCCCCACTGAGCGAGCGTCGAGGAGTAGAACTCGAGCTTTCCGCTCGGCGTGGGAAAACCCCGGACGACGTGTCCGTCGACCCGGACTCCGACGGCCCGCCGCCCTTCCGGGTCCCCCGCGGGCGTAGGGTAGGGGACGACGTTCGTCGACGACGGCTTCGGTGCTCTCGTGTAGACGCGTCCGCGTCCGTTGACGCTCACATCCTCGAGCTCGCCTGCCGGCACTTCCGTCTCGTGAACCGGGCCGATGTTGCGCGCGACCTCGAAGGCACCGTAGCGGCGCATGTACTCGAGCGGGGTCTTCCCCTCGGCGGCGGCACGCTCGGGAAGACCGGGAATCGAGCTCTCGAAGATGTAGGCGTAATACTCGTCGACGGTGAGCTTCTCGCCCGGCTTTCTCCGCGATTCGAAGAACTTCCGGATGCCCATCGCCCCGTCGGGATCGATGCGCCAGGAGAGCTCGATCCAGAATTCGTTCTCTTCCCAGACTTCTCCCGGGTTCGCCTCGCGGGTATCGCAGCAGGCCTCGCCCAGTCGCTCGCGCAACGCGCGCAATACCGGCTGGCGAAACCCGATCCACTGCGCGTCGTGCGTTTCGTACGAGTGAACGTCGTGCCGCTCCGCCCCGATCCCCATGGGCAGGACGTAATCGGCGAAGTAAGCGGTCTCGCTCCACGTCGGCGTGAGGGCGACGTGGAGGCCGACTCGGTTCTCGTCGGTGAGCATCTCGATCCAGCTGAAGCCGTCGGGGTTGGTCCAGACGGGGTTGTAGACCCGGGTGAAGTACACGTCGAGTCGCCCCCGGCCTTCTCTCACGAGGTGAGGAAGGAGAAACGACATCTCGTTCATCGCGAGCGGATATTCGAGCGGCCAGCTCATGTGATTCCACACGTCGGGATGAGGAGGAAGGTAGATGGGTTTCCCCACGAATTTGTTCCAGGCGTTGGGATAGGTGGAGCCCGGCGTCGCCACCGCGCCCAGGAGCGCGTTCAGAAGAAAGAGCGTCCGCGAGACCTGCCAGCCGCCGAGGTTCCCCGCGGCGGCGCTTCTCCAGTTGTGGGTCGCGAGCCGGGTCCCCGCCTGCGATACGATCTCGGCGACCTCTCGCAGCACCGATGCCGCGACGCCGGACTCCTTCTCCGCGTACTCGAACGTGTAGTCTCGGTAGAGACCCTCGAGGACCCGCTCGAAGTCCTCGAACGTCGGCTGGAGGTCTTTGCGCTCCGACTCCATGTACTCCTGCCAGTTCCACCAGCGGCGAACGAACTCCCGGTTGTAGAGCTTGTTCTCGATGAGGTAACGGGCGATGGAGAGGAAGATCGCGGCCTCGCTTCCAGGGTAGGAAGCGAGCCAGTGGTCGGCGTGGGTCGCGGTGTTGGAGAGACGGACGTCGAGCACGATGAGCTTCGCCCCGTCCTTTTTTCCTTCGATGATCCGCTGGGCATGGGGGTTGAAGTAGTGTCCCGACTCGAGGTGAGCGCTCACCAGGAGGATGACTTCGGCGTTCGCGTAATCCGGGCTCGGCCGGTCGAAGCCGAACCAGTAGTGGTAGCCGGCCCGCGCGCCGGAGGAGCAGATATTGGTGTGGGAGTTGTGACCGTCGAGTCCCCACGCCGCCATTACCCTTTCGGTGTACCCGTCCTCGCCCGGGCGCCCCACGTGATAGAGCACCTCGTTTCGACGCTCCTCGAGGATCGCCTTCCGCACGCGGGCGGCGATGTCGTCGAGCGCCTCGTCCCACGAGACTTCCTGCCAGCGGTTCTCGCCTCTCTTGCCCGCTCTCTTGAGGGGGCGAAGGATGCGATCGGGATCCTTGATCTGGTTCACCGTCGCCGGACCCTTGGCGCAGTTGCGCCCGCGCGAGCCCGGGTGCTCGGGATTTCCTTCGAGCTTCCGGATCTCGCGGGTGTCGAGGTCCACGTACGCGACGAGGCCGCAGGCCGACTCGCAGTTGAAGCAGGTCGTGGGAACGAGCATGTAGCGGTGCTCGACGCGGCGGGGCCATGCCCGCGAGTCGAGCTCCACCCATTCGTCCCATCGTTCTTTGGGCGGAAAGGAGGCGAGATCGATCCGGCTCGGTCCCGGGTAGAACGTCTCGCCACGGGACTCGGTCGCCTTCCGGTCGGCTGAGGTGAGGGTTTTTTTCGTCATGGTCTTCACGCGAGAGGAACGGATTGCGCCGCTTGGACGTGGGCGTGCTCGTAGGCGAGGAGGCCGAGAAGCGCGGCTATCGAGGAGACGACTCCGAGACTGGGAGCGGCCATCCCGAGTACGACGAGCGCGACCGACGCCCAGAAGAAATTTCGGTACTTGCCCGCCGTCATCTCCCAGGAGGCGAGGCGTGCGTGCGCCGTGACGTGTGCCATCGTCGACTCACCCCAGACGAAGAGGAGATGCAGGGCGCTCGCGCCCGCGACGATCCAGAGCAAAGGTGTGACGGCGTCCGGCTCGAAGGCGGCTGCGACCGGGACGAGGATCGCGGAGCCGGCGAGCAGCGCGTGCACGACGAACTGAGGAGGCAGGAGCGGATTCTGCCAGAGATCGCGGGCCTTCGACTGGGCGAAGAGGTAGGCAGTGTAGATTGCGGTGAGAGCCGCGAGGGGAACTCCCGCGATCATCATCATCGACGGGAGGGCGGGCGAGCCGCCCACCAGGGTCGCGAGAAAGTGGACGAGGAGAACGGCCGAGTAGCCCCCGATGATATAGGCGCCCCTGACGAGCCAGCTCTGCCACCGGCCGCGAGTGAAGATCATGTAGAAGCGCCCCGGGTGCTCGAGATCCCAGACGAGCAGCGCCCCGGTCACGGCGAGAAACGCTCCGCCGAGAAGAGGAACGGCCCACCGCCAGAGGGGACCGGTGTCGCTCGCCATTCCAAGTAGCATCAGAACAGCCGCCACGAGGTACACGCCGGAGGCGATACCCTTCGTCCAGGTATAGAGGCTCACCCGGAAGTCCCAGGGGGCGCGGTGGGGAACGTCATAGGACAGGAGCGCGGCCGCGGCGTTTCCGTGAAGATCATTACTACTACTGGCGGCAGGACGGCCGGACGTCACCTGGTGGGGGAGGTCCCCTTGCTCGCTCCAGAGGAAGAGGCCACCGTCGGGCCTCCGAGCGGCAATGGGATCGAGGGTCGCCTGGTGGGCGCCCTTGTAAAAGAGCTTGGGGTGCGTGTCCTTTTCCGGTCGTCGAACCGTCACCGGCTCTCGTCCGATCGTCCTCGCGACCCGCGATTCGTTGTCGTTCAGATCCCCGATGAAGATGGCCTCGGTGGGGCAGACGACGACGCAGGCGGGCTCGAGACCGACGTCGAGACGATGGGCGCAGAAGTTGCACTTCTCCGCGGAATGGTCGTCGGGATTGATGAAGATGGCATCGTAAGGACAGGCGGCGATGCAGGCCTTGCAGCCGATGCAGATGTTCTTGTCGAAGTCGACGATCCCGTCGCGACGCTGATACATGGCTCCGGTGGGACAGGCGTCGGCGCAGGGCGGCTCGTCGCACTGGTTGCACCGGGTGACCTGGATGTTGCGGCGTGCCTGAGGAAACGTTCCTACGTCCACGTACTTCACATACGTGCGATTCACCGAGAGGGGAACGAGGTTCTCGGCTTTGCAGGCGGTGCTGCAGGCATGGCATCCGATGCAGCGGGTGTGATCGATGACTTTGGCCCACTTCACCGTCGCGGGCGCCGGCGTTCCGACGCTCGTCGCCATCAGGCCGTCCACCCGATGACGAGGAGTTTCTCTTTGTCCCTGTCGTTCCTCTTCGGCTCCATGACGGCTCCTTCAGCGTTGGTGCTAAGGCGGCGGTGGGCTTTTGCACAGCCGGTTCCCGAAATTTTCTCCGTCGCGCTCGACAACTTATACTCGATCTCGATGGATCGTGCAGAGGAGCTTCGGGCCGCGTGGGCGGGGA
The DNA here is from genome assembly GCA_963815675.1 of uncultured Acidobacteriota bacterium. Classification (GTDB taxonomy): domain Bacteria; phylum Acidobacteriota; class Vicinamibacteria; order Marinacidobacterales; family SMYC01; genus CAWFHP01. The sequence continues at coordinate 353,497 of CAWFHP010000015.1, forward strand.
TGTCGGGCGCTCCAGGTCCGGCAGATCGTCGAGCGAGGTCAGGTCGAGGAGTTCGTCGGCTCCGACGTTCTAGGGGCCGTTCCGGCATGATCCACCCAGTGCCACAGGATGTTGTCTTCGATGGAGTCTATCGGTCCCCCATTCCAGCCAAGCTCGAAATCCACGTGGACGGCGGCCCGGCATAGGGGAAAATCAATCCGATGACCTCGTTGGGGACAGCCGACGAACTGGGTCTTGGTGCACAAAACAGGGGCTTACGGCACAGTTCGCCTCGTGCGCTCGGATTGCTCGGCCCCAAACACAACACTCCCCGAACGCGGAGCGCGTGACATGATTGGCACGGTTCTTGTAAGGCGATGGAGCTTGGGCGAAACGTTGCGACGCCACCAGTCGTGCACTATGCGGCCTTCGATCGGATGGGAGATAAGTATGAGCGGTGAGATGGACAAGCGGGAATTTGGGAGCACGACGCTCGAGCTCGATGCGGTTGTCGCGTGTTTCCTGTCCGTGAAGAGACCCTGAGCTCGTCCGCCGAAGTCGACGTCATGAGATCCTGGGGTAGCACGACGACCTGGCGCAGCCGGATGGCGGCGAGGGCGCTCGGGAGCCTGTCGGTGGTACTGAGCCTGGTCGTCGTGACGAGCCGCCCGTCGGAGGGTACGGAGAGCTTCACCAAACAGGATTGTCTCGATTGCCACTCCGACGAGGACCTGACCGGTGAAGCCCCGAACGGTGGGCAACGAAGCGTCTTCGTGGACGAGTCGGTACTCGAGCAGACGGTACATGGAGATCTCTCCTGCACCGATTGCCACGAAGGAATCCGCGAGCTTCCCCACGAAGATAAGCTGCCGCCGGTCCACTGTGCTGACTGCCACGGCGACGAAGCGGATACACTGGCCACCAGCATTCACGAAAGCGACGCCGCCCACGGCGAGGTGAACTGCCAGTCCTGCCATGGCGAGCCGCATGCCATTTTTCGTCCGAAAGATCGTCGCTCACCCCTCTATCCGCTGAACGTCTACCGCACCTGCGGTGCCTGTCATTTCGAGGGGAGACCGCCGGCGACCGGGGAAGCGGCCGCCCTGTCTTTCGAACGATACGAGGACGACATTCATGGCTACGGCATCATCAGGGACGGTCTCATCGTTTCGGCGACGTGTGTGTCCTGCCACGGGTCGCACGATATTCTTGCGAGTGACGATCCTCAGGCCAGCATAAGCAGGCAACACGTCGTGACCACCTGCGCCACTTGCCACGTGGGGGTCGCCCGGGACTTCACGGAAGGATCCCACGGAACGGCCCTGCAAGCCAAAGATTCCCGGGCGCCAACGTGCGTTTTCTGTCATCAACCGCACCGAATTCAAAGGGTCGAGGCGGCACAGGTCGTCGAGATCAACCGGATCTGCGGGGGATGTCACAACGATCGCGAGAAGAGCTACACCGAGACCTACCACGGGCAAGCGAGCGGCCTCGGCTACACGAAGGTCGCATCCTGTAGCGATTGCCACCGCGCACACCTGATTCTTGCCGGTATCCGATCCTCGTTCTTCGATCAACCCCGACGTCAGGGTGGCGACCTGCGCCAGGTGCCATCCCGGTGCGAACGCGAACTTTGCGGGCTACCTGGTGCACGTGGACTACGCGCATCTTCAGGACCATCCGGTTCTCAACGTGGTCTCATGGGGGATGACGGGGCTCCTCTGGGGAGTTTTCGGGTTCTTCGGACTCCACAGCTTGCTCTGGTTGAGGCGCTCGGTGAGCGAAAGGAGGAAAAACGACCCTCCGCCGGCGGCCGGGCGGGGAGGGGCCAGTCGTCCCGTGCTCCCCACGACGGATGGAAAAAACACCTCTTTCTCCCGACTCACCGCGTCGCAGCGGGTGATGCACGGCGTCGTTATCATCTCCTTCCTCGGACTGGCCCTGACGGGACTACCTCTCAAGTACAGCCAGTCGGGCTGGGCAGCGTGGCTCGTGGCGGGGCTGGGAGGGATCGAGACCGCCGCGGCGCTCCACCGTATCTGCGCGGCCCTCACCTTTGGCTACTTCCTGACCCACCTCGGTCAGATCGCCTACCGAGTCCTGATCAGGCGGGAAAAGGGCCTGTTGTACGGGCCCGATTCGATGGTGCCCCGGTTGAAGGACTTCGCCGATCTTTACGGAGTCTTTCGGTGGTTTGCCGGGAAAGGAGAGAAACCCCGTTTCGATCGCTGGGCCTACTGGGAGAAGTTCGACTACTGGGCGGTCTTCTGGGGGGTAGCGATCATCGGGGCTTCGGGACTCATGATGGCGTTCCCCCTCTTCGTCACACGGTTGCTGCCCGGCTGGACGATCAACGTCGCGCTCATCGTCCATGGTGAAGAGGCGTTGCTCGCCACCGGGTTCATCTTCTCGATCCACTTTTTCAACACCCACCTCAAGCCGGAAAAGTTCCCCATCGATACGGTCTTTTATACTGGACGGGTCCCTCTCGACCAATACACGCGCGAACATCCCCTGGAGGTCGAACGCCTGGAAGCGGATGGACGTCTCGAGGAGCACCTGGCTCCAGTCCCGGCTCGAGAGGAGATCCGGAGAGCCCGTCGCTGGGGATTCCTTGCGGTCATCATTGGATCGATATTGTTGTTGCTCATCATCGGCGCGGAGCTCGTGGGTTAGCCCCGATCGGACAATAGAGGACCGTGGGGGCACCGGAAAGGCGATCGATGACGATTCGATTTCAACGGGCGGGGGGATAGACATGATTCGCGTTCCCGCGCCAGTCGGAGCAGATACGAGGAGATAGGAATGGCCGATACCCGGAGCACACGCACTCTTTTCCGCCATCCCCTCGCCGCGGTGGGCGGTGCCCTCTTTCTCGGGGGAGGCTTCCTGTTCGTCCTGCTGCTGCTCTACACCTTCACCGCGGCCCGGCTGAACCCCTACACCCAGCTCGTAACCTTCATCGGGGCACCTTTCGTCATCACGCTGGGCGTCGTCCTGTTCCTGATTTCCGTGTGGCTCCAGGTCACGGAGGCTCGAAAGAAAGGCGAGGGAGTGAAGTTTCGCCTTTCCATCGACCCGACCGATCCGAGGTTCATGAAAAACCTATGGCTCTTTCTGGGCCTGTCGGCGGGTGCCATCACGCTCGTTGCGTACAGCGGAACCCGAGCCTACGAGGCCACCGACAACGTGGCGTTTTGCGGGCAAACCTGCCACAGTGTCATGGAACCTCAGTGGGCCACGTATCTGGACTCGCCCCATGCCCGAGTGGCCTGCGTCGACTGTCACATCGGTCCGGGAGCCAGCTTCTGGGTCAAGTCCAAAGTGGATGGACTCCGCCAGGTCTATGCCACGATGTTCGACACCTACCCCCGTCCCATCCCGACTCCCATCGAGGACCTGCGGCCCGCGCAGGCAACGTGCGAAGGCTGTCACTGGCCGAACGTGTTCTACGGGATGAAGCTCGTCACGAAGACCTTCTACCGCACCGACGAGGAAAATTCACCGTGGACCGTCGAGATGGCGCTCAAGGTGGGCGGCAGCAATCCTCGCACCGGAGCGCTCGAAGGGATCCATTGGCACATGATCACGGCGAACAAGGTGGAGTACGTCGCGGCCGATGACAAGCGCCAGCAGATCCCCTGGGTTCGGGTCACCGACGGCAACGGCAAGGTCACCGTCTACACCAACGAGGAGATTAAGGGATTCGACGCCGACGGCGACAATCCGCCGCCGGGCCAGAGGTACGGACCTTCGACTGCATCGACTGTCACAACGAGCCAAGCCATCTGTTCCAACCCCCGGCGATATCGATCAATCTGGCCTTGCGGACCCGCAGCATATCGCCCAAGCTCCCGTACATTCGCAAAGTCGCCCTCGACCTTCTGAACAAGGAGTACTCCGACCGCCCGAGCGCCCACGAAGGCATCCGAAGTGGCGTGGAGAACTATTACCAGAAGCAGTATCCAAAAGTCGTCCAATCGATGAGGGACGAGATCGCTCAGGCCACTCAAGCGCTTCTCACTATCTATGACCAGAACTTCTTCCCGGATATGAAGACGGACTATCGAGTCCGGAGTAACAATCGCAGCCACTTCGTGAACGACGGATGTTTTCGTTGTCACAACCAGTCGATGAAAAACAGCAAGGGGGAGCCTCTCTTGTCCTCCTGCCACACCTGCCACGTCATCGTGGCGCAGGGCCCCAGCGAGTCGGTCGAAACTCTCAAGAGCGACTTGAACGGTCTCGAGTTTCAGCACCCGGAGGACATCGACCAGATGTGGAAAGAGGTGAAATGCACCGAGTGCCACACGTCGGAATCGGGGTATTAGCCCCGATCCGACATTCTTGAGGGCAGGGTCGATGCGAGATCGCTTGAAAATACAGGTCGGAAGAGACGGATCTCGTTCTCTTCTTCGCTTCTTGCGACGTTCCGTCGCCGACGGCGCGCCTCCTCGTCGACGATGAGCGCGGCGCAGTAGGTGGAGCACCGCTTCCAGTACCCCTCCCGGTTCCCGAAATTTTCTCCGTCGCGCTCGACAACTTATACTCGATCTCGATGGATCGTGCAGAGGAGCTTCGGGCCGCATGGGCGGGAGTGTCCGCGGCGTTCGCTTCCCTCGGGCGGGTGTTTCTCTGTCTCGACGAGAGGTTTCGCATACTCCACGCTTCGCCGTCGCTCGACGAGCTGCACGGGCCGGGCGCGGCGGCCACGGCGGAGGGCCGAGACGCGGCGAAGCTGCTCGGTGCGGATGTCCTCGGCGCAGAGGGTCCCCTGCGGCAGGCGCTGCTCTCAGGTGAGAGGCGGGAAGGCTGGCGAGCGATTCTCCGCCGCGAGGGCGGTGATGCCCATCTCGTCTCGGTGACGGCCGCACCCATGATCCAGAACCTCGATGGGGTCTGTGACCCTCGGGTCCACTACATCGTCGTCTTGCGGCCTGCGGAGGAGGACCCGAGTGCTCAGGGCGCGCCGACCGCCTTCGCCGGGCTCATCGCCCGATTCCGCGGCGATGGCGGCGATTTTTCGTCTTATCGAGAATCTTCGCGACAGCGATACTTCGGTTCTTCTCACCGGTGAGAGCGGGACCGGCAAAGAAGTCGTGGCGCGCGCTCTCCACGCCCATTCGCACCGGCGGAACGGGCCGTTCGTCGCGGTGAATTGCGGGGCTCTTCCCGCCGACCTTCTCGAGAGCGAGATGTTCGGCCACGTGCGCGGAGCCTTCACCGGCGCGGTGCGCGACCGAATCGGCCGATTCGAGCTCGCCGCGGCCGGGACGCTCTTCCTGGACGAAGTCGGGGACTTGCCGCTGCCGCTCCAGGTGAAGCTCCTTCGGGTGCTGCAGGAGCGCAGCTTCGAGCGGGTTGGCGAGAGCACGACCCGAAAGAGCGATGCCCGCATCATCGCCGCGACGAACGTCGATCTCGCGCGCGAGGTCGCTGCGGGACGCTTCCGTGAAGATCTCTATTATCGCCTCCGGGTCGTGCCGATTCAGATCCCTCCGCTTCGGGACCGGCGGGAAGACATCGAGCCTTTGACGCGAGCCCTTCTGGCAAGGGTCGCGGCGCGGCAGGGAAGAATCGTTCGCCTCTCCCCCAACGCCCTCCGGTCCATCCTCGCCTATTCGTGGCCGGGCAACGTACGGGAGCTCGAGAACGCCCTCGAGTTCGCCGTCGCCGTCTCGCGCCGCGAGACCATCCTTCCCGACGATCTTCCTCCGAACGTTCTCGAAGCGGGCGGGCAGGCGGCAAAGCCGACGGAGGGCGCCGCGGCCGACCCTGAGAGCGACCGTCTGCTCCAGGTTCTGGAGGCTCATCGTTGGCACCGCGAGGCGGCGGCGCGGGCTCTCGGCATCAGCCGCACGACGCTCTGGCGGCGCATGCGCGAGGCAGGACTCGATCGATGAGGGTCGAATCGGGAGGATCCGCGTTGACTGTGAGACGGTACGGGCGTATTCTCGCACAGCCATTGTGGCGGGTGTCGGTGTAGTCGTCACGGTTGCTCCGAGGCCATGAACCATAGGAGACGCGCTATGGATATCGATCGCAGAGCATTCATAACCAGCCTGGGCGGAGCGGCCGCGGTCGCTCTCATGACGCCCGACGAGAAAGCGGACGCGCTCGAGCACTACATGCAGCAGAAGCTCGATGGCGGAACTGCGGGCACGGACGCGTTTCCCACCGTCGCCGAGATCGCAGCGCGAAACGCCGATCTCTCCCGGCCCAGTCGCCGTGGTACCGGAAGCCTTTTTTCGCAGGGTCGGGACGGCAAGCTGAAGAAGCTCGAGAAGATGCCGGCCAAGCCGACGCTCCTGGACTTTTTCCAGTACCGCTTCGCGCCGGCGAACCACGTTCTCCAGAGCGCGACCCGCGCGCAGAAGACCGGGATGCCAGAGGAGATCATCCTCGCTTGTCTGCTCCACGACGTCGTCCTCAACCTGATCCACCCGGACCATGGGTGGTGGGGCGCCCAGCTCTTCGAGCCCTACGTGCCCGAGATCACCACGTTCGCGATTCGCTATCACCAGACTCTGCGGTTCTATCCCGATTCCGAGTACGGTTATGAGTACCCGGAGAGCTATTTCCGCTTTTTCGGCGAGGACTACGTGCCGGAACCGTACCTCGAGCAGACCTACAAGTGGCTCAAGAACCACAAGAACTACGAGTATCCGCGCCTCGTCACGGTGAACGATCTCTACTCGTTCGATCCGAACGCCGTCGTCTCGATCGATCCCTTCGTCGACATCGTCGGGCGTCACTTCAAACAGCCGGAAGAGGGGCTCGGCTGGGACAATTCGCCGTCGTCTCACATGTGGCGGACGATGATGTGGCCGGACCGCCCGCTCTGAGGCCATAGGTTTTCGCGGCACCTACCTGACGGTACCGCTGCGATCGTGTGATCGAAGGAGGAATGACATCGTGAAGACGAGAAGTCGTGGCCTTCGAATCGGGCTCCTCGTGCTCGGTTGCTCCGTTCTCTACACGGCCGCGCTCATCGCGCGCTCGTCGGAAAAAACAAGCGAGACCGGTTCGACCACCGAGACCTACAAGGGGCTGTCCATCACGGCGAAGTCGCTCGAGCGCGCGAAGAACGTGAGCTTGCGCGATTGCCCGCCGGGCGCCAACACCGTGAGAGGGGTCATCAGGCCGACCGAAGACAACGAGTTCGTCACCGTCGAGATTGACGTCAACGTTCTGTCGTCCTTTCAGCCGGTCGCGCTTCCGAAGCCCGTGCTCTACGACGCATCGGGAGAGGCTTACAAGACCGCGCAGTCGTTCGGCGAGATGAACATCCAGCCTTCTTACTCCTGCAAGTTCTCCTTCCGCTTGCCGAAGGGACGGAAAGTGAGCCGCTTCGCGATTGGGGACGCGTCGTTCGACCTGGCGGCTCTCGAGAAATAGGGAACAAAACGTTGCATCGCGTGAAACGTTGTGTTGATACATAACGTTCCAAGTTCTCGGCGGCGTCCACCTAACCTGTTGATTTAAACTACGTTTTTATACTGGTCCACTCCTTGCACTGAGCAAGAGTGAAAGGAGAAGGACCAGCGATGAAGAATCTAGTCATTCTCGGAGCCGGCACCGCCGGCACGATGGTGGCCAATCGGATGGTTTCCAAGCTCCCATCCGATTGGAGCATCAAAGTCATCGATCCCTCCGCCCAGCATCTCTATCAGCCGGGCCTGCTGTTCCTTCCGTTCGGTGCCGACGACGAAGACCGGGACGTGCGACCGAGGGCGAAAACACTGAAGTCGCGCGTCGAATGGATCCAGAAGTCCGTTCGCCTCGTCGAGCCCGAGAAGAAAAGCGTCGTGCTCGAGGACGGAGCCAGCGTCGGCTACGACCGCCTGGTTCTGGCCACCGGCTCGGACATTCATCCGGAGGAGACGGAAGGCCTCCTCGATGGCGGCTGGCGGAAGAGCATCTTCGACTTCTACACCCTGGACGGATCTCGCGCGTTGCGCAAGGCGATGGACGAGTTTCGAGGCGGCCGACTCGTGCTCAACATGGTCGAGATGCCGATCAAATGCCCGGTGGCGCCGCTCGAGTTCCTGTTCCTCGCGGACGCCTACTTCACCAGGAAGGGGATCCGGGAGGGCGTCGAGCTCGTTTACGTGACGCCGCTCGATGGAGCCTTCACCAAGCCCGTCTGCAACCGGTTTCTCGCGGGGATGCTCGATAGGAAAGGCATCCACGTAGAGACGGAGTTCAACACGGGCTCGGTCGACGCCGGGGCGAAGAAGATCGTGTCCTACGACGATCGCGAGATCCCGTACGATCTTCTGGTAACCATCCCGACGCACATGGGAGCGTCGTTCCTCGAGGCATCGGGGCTGGGAAACGAGCTGTCTTTCGTCCCCACCCATCCTCATACGCTCCGCTCGAAGGACTACGAGGATATTTTCGTTCTGGGAGACGCAACCGATCTTCCGAGCTCCAAGGCGGGCTCGGTGGCTCATTTCCAGAGCGAGGTGGTGGCGGAGAACCTCGAGCGCAGCATCGAGGGAAAGGACCTACTCGAGGGATTCGACGGTCACTCGAACTGCTTCATCGAGAGCGGCTTCGGCAAGGCGTTGCTCATCGATTTCAACTACGACACCGAGCCGCTGCCGGGAAAGTTCCCGCTTCCCTGGATGGGACCGATGTCACTGCTCGAGGAATCACGAATCAACCATTGGGGAAAGCTGGCGTTCCGGTTCGTGTACTGGAACGCTCTGCTGCCGGGAAGGCCGCTTCCCGTTCCGAACCGCATGTCGATGCTCGGCAAGATACATCCCGAGCCCTTGACCCCCGCGAACGCTGGAGCAAGACATTAAAGAAAGGATTCAGCCATGCCCGTCATGGAGATGAAAGGTCACGAAGTCGACGTCAACGAAGAAGGGTTCCTTCTGGATGCATCTCAGTGGACTCCCGAGATCGCGGACGTATCTCGCGGACAAGGAGGGAATTGGCCCTCTGACCGAGAGACATTGGAAAGTCATCACCTTCTGCCGCGAAGACAACGCCCGCGAGGGCCAGCCTCCGGGTCTGCGGCGGATCTCGAAGCTCTCGGGAGTGGGGACGAAGGAGCTCTACCAGCTCTTCCCCAAGGGGCCGGGAAAGCTCGCGGCCAAGATTGCGGGATTGCCCAAGCCCAAGGGCTGCATCTAACCATTGGAAGGGAGACGGTCATGAGCACGACAACACTCGTCACAACGGAGACGACCAGGTTCCCGGAAATGGTTCCGGGTCGGCCGGCCATCGAGCACGTCAGCATCATCGTGTCGAAGGGAACGCTCGACATGGCGTACCCGGGGCTCATTCTCGCGAACGCGGCCCGCATGAGCGGTATCGATGCCACTCTGTTCTTTACTTTCTGGGGTCTCGACGTCGTCACCGAGAAGACGATCGACGACCTGCACGTGGCAACGGTGGGTAACCCCTCGATGCACATTCCCACGATGGTCGGAGGGCTCCCGGGGATGGAGAGCGTTGCGACCGAGATGATGAAAAAGCAGATGGAGAAGCTCGACATCCCGCCGGTAAGGGAGATGGTCGAGATCCTGTCCGACAGCGGCGCGAAGATCTATGCGTGCCGCATGGCGATGGACATGTTCAAGCGCACGCGTGAGGACCTCGTCCCGCAAGTCGAGGACGTGATCTCCGCGATGGACTTTTTCGAGAAGAGTGCCGGCGCTCAGGTCCTGTTCATCTGACGGCAGGGGAACAACGATCGCCGAGAGGCCGAGACGCCGAGGCGCAGAGGAATCCCTTTGCGCCTTTGCGTTTCGGGGCGTTCCGTTTCACGGATCGAACGATCAGGACCCGGAGCCGACGGCGAGCTCCCATCGACGAGGACTGCGGAGATCGCAAAAAGTAAATGATGGCGTCGGCCCGCTTCGATCTCGGGGAGCCTGTTTATGGCCGCAGGCAACCAAAGACGGGTGATATGCCACAAACCAGCGAGCAGAGGCCGCTGCGAGACTTTCTCACCACCCTTCTAACTCCCTGATCCAGTTCATGAAGCGACGGGCTCCTTGACCCAAGGCGCTCGGGCGCGGGTGATATACTCTTTGCACTTTCCGGCTTTCGATGCCGGCCGTGCCGAAGGAAGGTGTGTGATGGCGAACGCCCCCGACCAGGTTCTCGACTGCAAAGGCATGCTTTGCCCCATTCCCGTGGTCAAGACCAACAAAGCCCTCAAGAAGATGGAAGTGGGCCAGACGCTGGAGATGGTCGCCACCGACCCGGGCTCGATGCCTGACTTGAAGGCCTGGGCGCGGCAGACGGAGCACGAGCTCGTCGAAGCCGAGGACCTGGGCGACGGCACGTTCCGTTTTCTCATCAAGAAGACGCACTGATCGACTGCGGAGGCGACGCGATGTCGGAAACGAAGCGATTGGCCTTGATTGCCAGCCGGGGGACGCTCGACTGGGCCTACCCGCCATTCATTCTCGCGAGCGCCGCCGCTTCGATGGACTGGGAAGTCGGGATCTTCTTCACGTTTTACGGGCTGCCGCTGCTGAAGAAGAAGCTCGATGCATCCGTTACGCCTCTCGCCAATCCGGCGATGCCGATGAAGCTTCCATTCGGTCCCGAGTCCCTTCAGAAAATCGACTGGCCGATCCCGAATCTCGTCGCCGCCAACCTGCCCGGCTTCGAGTCGATGGCGACGGCCCTGATGAAAAAGACATTTGCCCACAAGGGTGTTGCCACTGTCGAGCAGCTGCGCGACGCCTGCGTGGAAATGGAGGTACGGCTCATCGGATGCCAGATGACGATGGACGTCTTCGGCTTCAAGAAGGAAGACTTCATCCCCGAGACCGAGATCGGCGGCGCCGCCACCTTTCTGGAATATGCGGCGGACGCGAACGTCACTTTGTTCATTTGAAGTCTCTTCGGTGACGGCCAAGGAGAACGATTGGCAGAAGCGAGAGATCCTGCTCGGCGACGTACCCCGGCTCTACGAGGACCTCGCTGGAGAGTGGTTGCTGCTCGAAGTCGTCGAGGAAAGCGAAGACGGATCTCCCAGGAAACTTCGGCTCCACGGTCACGACGAGAGCAAGGACGCCCTGCGGGAACTGATGCTCCATCAGGACGATTGGAGCTGGAAGCGAAGGGTTCTCCTCGTCCAGGCGGACCCCGACAGGTGCGAGCTCAGTTGAGTTGAAAAGGAAGAGCAAGGTTCGAAGGAGGTCACGACGTCGTTCGGGGATTTGATGAGAACGACGGGCCTCGACCGCCTCACCCTGGCCGAGCGAGTGAACGATTTGATCCAGGTCGGCCTCGCGACGAAGGACCTAGAGACCCGCAGCGTCTCGGCAACGCGAGCGGCCGCGGGACTACTCGACCTCGTCGACAGAGCCAAGGCATCTCTCGTCGAGTCGATGGGCGCCGAAATGCCCGCATGGAACGACGAGGTTGAAGGGGGAGAGGGAGTTTGAACGAATTGCCGACGGACATCCTGCGTTGCATCGGCAATACCTCTTTGATTGGCCTGCGCCAAATCGTGCCCGGGAACGGCGCCCGTATCCTGCTGAAACTGGAAAGCGAGAACCCCACCGGAAGCATGAAGGACCGGATGGCACTCGCCATGATCGAGGCCGCGGAGGCGGACGGACGTCTCGAGACGGATGGTTCCGTCGTGGAATATACCGGCGGGAGCACGGGCGTGTCGCTCTCTCTGGTCTGCGCGGTCAAACGACATCCCCTGCACATCGTGAGCTCGGATGCCTTCTCTCGGGAAAAGCTCGACCACATGAGGATTCTGGGGGCGCGGCTTCGAATCGTGCCCAGCGAGGGCGGGGGGATGACCGAGAAGCTGACCCACGACATGGTCGACTTCGCAGCTGTCATCGCGAGAGAAACGGGAGCTTTCTGGACCGATCAGCTGAACAACGAAGATCAGCTCACCGCTTATGAGAGGTTGGGGGAGGAAATCTGGGCCCAGACCGAGGGACGGGTTGATGGCTTCGTCCAGAGCGTGGGCACCGCCGGGTCCATTCGAGGCACCGGCGAAGCCCTACGCCGCCGGAATCCACGAATCAGAATCATTGCGGTGGAGCCGTCCGAGTCCCCGGTTCTGTCGGGCGGCCGCCCGGGCGCTCACAAGATCGACGGGATCGGAGCGGGTTTCGTCGTGCCTCTCTGGCGGCGGGACACCGCCGACCAGATTGAACGGGTTTCCACGGCGGAGGCGATGGCGATGGCCATGCGGCTCGCCCGGGAAGAGGGCCTCTTCGCGGGGACTTCCACCGCAGCCAACGTGATCGCCGCTTTGCGATTGGCCGAACAACTCGGATCCGACGCGACTGTCGTGACCATCCTGTGTGACACGGGAATGAAATATCTCAAGACCTATGGAACCGAGCTCAGCCGAGGCGCCGCCACCCTGCACGACGCCACGGAAGGGTAACGAGTCAACTCGTCCGGACCGAGTTGAACGGCTCTCCGGCGCGATGGTCTCGAGCGGGTGGTCCAGGGTGTTTCGTACAGGCCGGGCCTCAGTCGATCTTCACCAGTGCCACGCGATTCACGCCGCTGCACGCGAGAACCAGGTTGCCCTCGGGAGTGGCCATCATATTGCGCACGACCCCTCCGCCCGACGGGATGATCCAGGTCTGGAAGTTCTCCGTTTTGGGGTCGAACCGGACGATCGTGTTCGGGCTGACATTCGATTCGCTGTACCAGACGATGTCGCCGATGGCGGCGATTCCGTACGGTCGAGAGTGCGGGCCGCCGGGGGAGGGCCATTCCTTGACGTTGCCCGTCGTCGGGTCGAGTCGACCGAGATAGCCGCGGGAGTAATCCGAGTACCAGATGACGTCGTCGGGCGTCAACGTGAGGCGGCGGGGACGGGACTCCGCGTGGGGCAGGGGAAACTCGTGAATTTCCATCGTGTTCGGATCGATGCGGGCCACTTTGTTGCTGCCGAACTCCACGAAAAACAAGATGCCTTTGGAATTCATGACGATGCCGTACGGCCGTGACTTCGGGCGTGGGAGAGGGGATGAGCTTGATCTCCCCCGTCTTCGGGACCAGCCGGCCCACCATGTTCCCGTTCTGGACGGTGAACCAGAGGTTGCCGGCGCGATCGAAGATGGGGGTATGGGGATCGCGAGCGGCCGGATCGGGCATGGGATATTCCGTGATCTCGCCGTTCTTCGGATCGAGCTTGCCCACGAGACTCGCGAAGTTCCCGGTGTACCAGATGTCGCCCGCACGATCGACCGTGAGCCCATGTGGTCCTGATTTCGGCGTCTTGAGTGGAAATTCTTTCATCTGCCCGGTCTTGCGGATCGAGCCGTCCCAGCACGTTGGCCCATTGCCCCGTCCACCAGATGGAGCCGTCCGCCGTATACAGCGGATCATGCGGCCGGGAGCCCAGCGTGGGGACCAGCCACTCTTTTATCGAGATCGTCGCGTTGCCCGGAATAACGACCGCGGGCGGCTTTGGCGTTTCGGGGAAGGACTTCGCGAGATAGTCCGCCACGACGTTGGTCTCGTCCGCTGGGAGCGCAACCATGGACGTGAACAGGCTCGCCCAGCCATCCCGCGCAAATCCCGCATGAGTGACGAGCTCGAGCCCGTGACAGGACGTGCAGCGCGCCTCGACGAGAGCTTTGCCGTCGCCGTCGGGGAGTTTGACCGCGGCGCGGTTCGTGCCTTGGCCGATTGCGAGCGCCCCGGAAGACAGGACGGCCGCCGTCGTCACAATCAGGAGAGAGCGTTTCTTCACGGCATTTCCTCCTACGAAGAACGCGACGATTTCGAACGTCCGAAATGCTCGGACACGCCACCGAAGTGTAGCAGGGTGGTTGGACGAGTGCGACGACGAGGCTGGTGCCGTCGGAACGGTCGACGGCTCAGAAGACGGTCCGCAGGCCGCGGCTGATGGTGGCCGGGATGGCCGAAAGGTGGGTCTCGTCCTGCAGGAGGACGGTCGTCAAGTCCAGTCCGGCGTAGCTCCGGCTCTTCATCACCGTCTCGAGCCGGCGGAGATTCGAGACCATGGCGGCCTCAGCGGATCTCGGGTTGTCCGGATTTTCCTCGAGCGTGCCCACGGATAGAAAGAGTTTGACCGGCAGGTCCGTTCGGCTCTCGGCAAGCGCGGCCTCGTCCTCGAAGAATAGTACCTCGATCCCACCATAGGGATGGGCTTCCCGCGATGTAACGGTGGAACGTCTCTGGCCGCTCGAAGAGCGTGTAAAGCGTGAATAGACCCCCGAAAGAGTGGCCGAGAAGAGTACGGTCCTGGGGATCCGCTGGGTAGTGAGCTTCGACGAACGGAATGAGCTCTTCTTTCAAGAACCGAAGGAAGGCTGGCGCGCCCCCGGTCGTTGCGTTCTCCGGAAGGTCCGGGACGCGCTCTCCCAGACGTCGGATGAAATCCGGGTCGGGCGTGGGTGTGTCGTCCCGGGCGCGCAGCGCCCGCACGGCAGCCGCGGACGCGTCGGCATAAGCGATGCCCACGACGAGGACCGCAGGGATCTCTCCGCCCGAAGCGAGAAGTCGAGACGTTTCGGTCACGGTGCCGAAGATCCAGTTCCCGTCGAGCACGTAGACGGTCGGATACTTCTTCCCGCTCTCCAGAGGAGACGGCAGTGACACTTGGATCTCGTAATCCTGACTGACGATCGAGGAGCGCAGCCGGCGCGTCTCGGTTCTTCGAATCGTGACTTCGGGCGGGGAAGGCTGAGAAGGGTCATCGGCGCAGCCAAGCGTCAGCAACCAGACTGCGAGCACACACCTGCTTCGAGCCGTCGAGAATCACTCTTCTTGCCACCGAATTCTCCGCCAGTTGACAGGCTCTCTTCCCGGTAGCCGATGGTTCCCCGCGACCGCACTCAATGGACGACGCGGAATATTACCCTTAGTGGGGATGCTCCTCTGGCTCTGCCGGTTAGAAAAGCTTCATCGCTGCCGTCGCTTCGTCTCTCGGAGAAAGACTGGGATCTGGAAGAGTCTTCTCGCCGGGAGTCGCCAGGCTCGGAACGCTCCAAGTGAGCTCGCCCCGCCCTCATCTCGGGAATGGCTTCGTTCTCTCCGACGAGCTCGTAATCGTCTGGCCCTTCCGGAGAACGAACTCCTTCGCCTTCACGGCGTTTAGCGAATCGACAATCCGCACCGCGCTCGTCTCGTCCGCGGCGACGATGAGGTTCAGCTGCACCCGTTTGCCATCTACTTCGTAGACGGTGTTGCGCAGGGCCGCGATGTCTCCTCCGAGGCGTTGCGCAATGGGCCCGATGTCCTTGGCCGAGTAACTCTCGTCCGAAACTACTTTCCAACCACCGGGCATGTCCGGAGCGGCAGGGGCCTCGGACGCAATGGCCACAGAAGCTATCCAGAGCGACGAAGAGAGAGCCGCTCGGCAAACGATGCGGGTCAGCGACATGGCATTTCTCCAATCCATCATGGTTGCATGTTGGCGTTCGCTTGACAACGACGGTCCGCCGCGTGCTCGTCGTTACCGAGAAGGCGACCAAACCATCGCGACTTACCGTGGATATCGATGCGGCCGTGACCCGCACCCGGTTCGACGGCGCGCTCGATCCATTGCCTCGCATCGGAGGCGTGCCGCCAGGAACGAATGGTCTCAACTGAAATAGCCACCAGCGTTCTCAGGCGGGCGGAAAAGGCAGCAACGCGGCCTCTTTCTCCCTTGGGCGTAGGCGCAGACGTCGTCAGAGTCCGAGACTCTCGTCCACGGCCTTCGCCACCGAGAAGACCTCGTCGGGGTGGAACGCGAAGCTCTCGTGAACGTAGTCCCCGTTCGGCAGCCGGCGGTATCGCTTCTGGAACGAATCCTTCTCGGCGCAGATTCTCTCCAGCGCCGCGGCTAGGGCATTGACGTCAGCTTCGGTGTTGTAGATGCCGAAGCTCGCTCGCACCATTCCCTGGTGGAGATCGGCGAGCTCCTCGAGCTCTTCGTCGGACAGGTCTTCCTCGGTTAGGCTCAGGGTAATCATCTCGCGCACGTACGGGTGGGCGCAGAAGCATTCGTTTCTCACTGCGATGTTGAAGTAGTCGTTGAGAAGCGCCGCGGTGAGCGCGTGGTCGAGGCCTTTGATGTTGAACGAGATGGCGCCGGTCCGCTTGCATCGGCTGCAATCGGTCTCGCCGTAGACGACGACGTCGCGGACGCTCTGGAGCTTCCCGAGCGCGTACTCGATGAGGCGGTACTCCTCCTCGGCGACGAAATCCATGCCGACCCGCATGAGAGCGCCGAGGGAAGCGGCGAGGGCGATGGCCCCCGTGATGTTCGGGGTGCCGGCCTCCTCCCTCTCGGGGAAGTGCTGGCTGATGGTGTAGCGGTTGACGTAAACGCGATCGACCATGCCGCCGCCGACCACTTGAGGCTCGAGGCCCGACAGGAGGTCCTTGCGCGCGACGACGACGCCGGGAGAGCCGGGAGCGTAGAATCTTGTGCCCGGAGAAGACGAGCACGTCGATGTCGCGTTCCGCGGGGGAATGCCCGCTCACCTGGACGGGCAGGTGCGCCACCATCTGGGCACCGTCCACGAGGAGAAGGGTCCCATGCGCGTGCACCAGCTCCGCGATCTCTTGGATCGGATTGATGATGCCGGTGACATTCGAGACTCCCGTGATGGCGACGTAGTTGACCTTGCCGCGATGCTCGTCGAGAGCGCGGGCGATGCGGGCGACGTCGACGCAGCCCAGAGAGCTCGCGGCCATCGCCGCGGGAACGTGGACCACTTCGCGAAAGTGCTTGCGATGCGGCAGATCGTTCGAGTGGTGCTCCATGATGGACGTCACCACGACGTCCCGATCCGGCCTTCCCGCACGCAGTACCTGTGCCATCCGATTGATGCCCCCGGTAGTGCCGCTTCCGTCAAAAAAGGCCGTGTAGTGCTCGGGATCGGCGTGCACGAACTCGAGCACGGTCTCGTGAGCACGGCGGTACTCCTGGGTGGCGAGCTTGGCGGCGAAGTGGAGGACGCTGTGGGTATTGGAATAATAAGGAAGGAAGCGATCGAGAACGTCCTGCACCACCTTGAGGCGAAGCGTCGATGCGGTGCTGTCGAGGTAGATGCGACGCGTGCGCTCGCCGCTGGCGAGGGTGAACTCGGTATCGAGGCCGATGACCTCATGCTGTAGCTTCGAAAGAAGCGCCTTGCGAGAGGCAAGATCGAGATCCGCTGTTACCGTCATGAACCGCAAATGTAGCCGATATAGAGGCCAAGCGGCAAACTTCGGCAGGTCGACGGACGTTTCCGCCCGGACTCCGTTTTCTCTGATTTGACAAACGTCTCGGGAAACCGATAGCTTCCAGCTCGACAACGAAGCCCGCCGACGGGGAGGTCGACATGAACGACAAGCCTCGCGTGACGAGATGGCTGCTTCTACCCGGAGCGGCGCTGCTCCTCTTGGTCGCGGCCGCGGTGATGCTCGGCGCCGGTTCGCGATCCACGTCTGCCCCCTGAAGACGCGCCGCCCTTCTCGCTTTCCCAGCTCAAGGCGGTTCCGGGGAAGGAGGGGAGCCTCTTCGACCCCAAAGATCCGTTCGCGGTGTTCATCAACTACGAGCTGGGGATGCACTGCGTGGGGTTCGACATCTCCTACTGCTGCGTGATCCCGCCCTACAACAGCCGTCCAGACTCAGGCGGTGAAGACGGCCGAGGCGGGAGGCAAGCCGATGCTGCTCGCGCCGCAGGACGGGTTCTCGCTTCACTATGCCGTGCGGGACAACTCCTATAGCGAAGGTAGCAAGATGCGCTATTGGGGCGTCGCGAAGGACGTCGACGGCAACGGCGACCTGGGCGATCCGGGCGACTCCATGGCGAATTACGTCTGGACCCACCTCTTCATCTACAAGGACCTCGAAGGGACGCTCCCGGACGACTGGAGCGAATCGAGCCGCCTCCACGTCGGCAAGCAAGTCCAGGTCCCGGTCGACGCCGGCCCCACCCGCCAGGGCGTGGCAGGTGGAGCGTTGTCCTGGTCCGGCCCCAAAGGGGGCAACAAGGTTTTCACCGATTCGATGATCCCCGACGTGAAGAACGTCCCGCTGACTTTGACTGGATCCTACATCTGGGACGCGCTGGGCCTCCCGCTGACGGCGTTCAACGACACGACGCGACGAGGGAGCATCCGCACGGTGACCGAGAAGGACTTCCAACCCTACCAGGTGTCGCTGGTGAGCGTGCTGGACAAGGAAGGGAAACCACTTTCGTCGCCGGGCAAGACGGAGTTCTTCGGCACGAACCCCGTCGACATTCCCAACTGCTACACCTGTCACTCCGGCGACGGCGTCGCCGCCGTGTCGGCCCGGAGCCAGGGCCTCACGAAATTCGACAAGGAATACGCCTACTGGGCGAAGAGCACGCCGGACATGTCGGAGTTCATGAGGCGGTAGGCCCAGGCTTCGATTGGGATCCTGGAGCTCCACGACCTGGACTTCAAGACCGAGTTTCTCAAGGAGTACAACGCCGACGCGAGCGCCAACCGGCTCGGCTCCGTCGGTTCGGTCAACTGCGCCGACTGCCACGCCGATAACGTGTCAGGCAATCTGCGCTCTCCGCGGCCCGGCGCCACCGGCTACCCGGTGATGAAGGCGAGCGCGATGACGGAGGCCGTCCACAAGACCCACCTCACCCTCGTTCCGATGCCCGACCGGGCGGGCCGGACCCAGAGCTGCCAGGCCTGCCACCCGACGCACTGGCAAGAAGCGGCGATGAACAATCCCCTCCAACCCGTACGCGCTCACGGACGACAACGGGAATCCCCGCTTCTCGGAAGGAGACGTGCGGGTCTCGGGCGGCGGCTGCTACCTGCGCCGCGACGCCCACACCAATCCGGCGGCCGAGCCCCCCTTCTTCCTCAACTCGCTCGGCCACTGGTACCTGGACGAGGTCAGCCGCAAGGACGAGAAGGGGAATGCGATCCAAGAGATGCGCGGCCTCTACTGCACGAATTGTCACAACGCGCTCTCGCAGGCGCTCTACGTCGCCGACGACCTGACGGATCCCGCGACGCAGCAAGGGACGACGCTCCGCGACAAACCCATCGCCGAGCTGGTGCAGGCTGTCGCCGGAGGAAACGCGACCGCGTTCCGGACCCGATTCGCCGATCCGGTCGTCGGAGCCGAGAACGATCCGCTCATCACGTATTACACGGAGCACACCGGCGCCACTCTGGTGCGCGCGTCGAAAGACGCCGCCGGAGCGCTCAAGCTCGCCGCCTGGAACGCCAAGGAGGGCGATCCGGTGCCCTACGACGGAGCGACCGCCGGTAAGGATTGGTGGCTCTCGCCTGGAGAGCCGCACTGTGCGGATTGCCACGCCGCTCCTTTCGTCGAGAGCGTCGGCGGCGACTACTTCCCCATCGATAAGCCGAACAAATACTCGCTCTACCGGTACTCGAAGGCACATGGGACCATCGCCTGCCAATCCTGCCACCAGTCGATCCACGGTCTCTACCCGGTGCGCTTCGAGGGAAACGACAAGACGGTCGACCTGACGACGCACGAGCAGGCGTTGCAGTTCAGCCCGGACGGGAAGTACGCGGGCCCGGTCACCTGCGCCGCCTGCCACCGCGTGAACGCGAAGGGTGTGCCGGTCCAGCTCCAGGGAACGAAGTACGAGAACGACTATTGGTCCTCGGTGGTGCTGCAACACCTCATGCGCGAAGGCGACCAGCAGCTACCCATCGCCCAGCTGATGACGAAGTTCGCCTACGAAAAATCACAGGCGATCGCGGAGGCGGGGCTGAAGTAGTAAATTTCGTTTCGTCAGGAGAAGGAGCGCCAGGGCGTGGGGAATTCGTGGCGCGTTTGGCTTCCTGATCCCGGCGGCAGCGGCGCCGGTTCCCCCAGCTTCGCTTCCCGGGCGTTGTGTTGTCGGCGACCGGCGCCACCCTCGAGGGCCGAGGCCATGTTCTCCATCAGCTGGCGTTGCCAGCCGTAGAACACGCTCGGCTGAATGCCGTACTCGTCGCACACGTCGGAAACGGGTTTCCTGTCCGCGAGATGCTTCCGAAGGATCGCGCCTTCTCCTCGGCACTGAACCGCGGCGGGTTCGTTGACTCACCTTGGACTCGTTCTGGCTCCTCGTCTTGAAGCCGACTGGAGTCACGTTTCAACTGAACCGGAACAAGGCGGCCGCAAGGCCGCATTGGGCGGCGGGAGACGCCTGGGCGCGGCTCGCTCCAGGCGAGGGTCCGCTGGAAATGCAGGCCGAGCCGCGGGCGCACCAGCTTGAAAAGGACATCCGGCTCCAGCGGAAATCCCGACCGATGTCGCGCGACGGGCCCTAGTCAGGCTGGAGGGTTGGAGGGTGGCTAAGTCATTGTCTAGATTGGGCTGACCGGCCGCTTTTCCCGCCTCGTACCCTCCCCGCCGCACCTTCCGCCCCACGTCCGTTCAGGCCGCTCGGGTCGTTCCAAATGCATCTAAGGGAGTTACGGAGGGTGGAGACCCGTTCACCCCATTCCTCAAGAAAGTCTGACCCCCCGCGCCGCAATTCCACGCCTTCACCTAGGGGGGCGAGGCGCAATGAGAGGCGCCACGCCCGAACCGACTCAAAATGGAGGTGCGCTAATGAGAGTTGCTGCGAAGCTGGGCCTTGCCCTATCGATCATGTCCCTCACCCTGGCCGTCGGACCCGCGTCTGCGCAGGAGAAGTTCACGGGATGCATCGCCGGCGGAGGATTCCTTCTCAAGGTGGCCCCGGGCACCGCGCCTGCCAAGCCCTGCTCCGACACCCAGACCCAGAATCTCCTGGAACGCCGAGGGGCCGAAGGGTGACATGGGTGCGAAGGGCGATAAGGGCGACATGGGCCCGCAGGGACTGACCGGACGCCAAGGCGATGTGGGTCCTCAGGGCCCGAAGGGTGATCCAGGTGGTGACAAACCGAGCTACCAGGTCGTGGGAGCTACAACCGTGGAGTTCCACGGAGGCGGGGGCATCATGAATTACAACCGCTACTGCAGGTTGCAATTTCCGGAGAGTCGCATGTGCACGAGTACCGAGGTCATGGAAACGTCCTCGGTCGAAGCGGGTATCTATGGCTGGATTCGACCCGTGATCGTAGGAGTGGACGCTCAAGGGAACGTGTACGATGTCTCCGGGATTTCCGCGGCTCCCAGCGAGACCTTGACCTGCCAAGGGTGGTTCAACTACGGCCCGAACAACAGCGGGCTCGCGATGGCCAACTATTTTGGTTCGATCAGGAAGTCACCCTGCGATGTCCATCAACCGGTTGTGTGCTGCGCGCCAGTTGCCGGAGAGCCCAACCAGTGACTCGGGGGGCGTGGGTGAGGGCGCGGCTCGCCCCGCTCCAAAAAGTGTATCCAGCCGAGGATGCCGTATCCGATCCGGAGCCGGTCGCTCACAAGGCCCATCAGGATGCTCTTCCCGGACCGCCCATCTCGTGAGGTGAAGTGAAACCGAGCTGGTAGCACCCGCTCGGGTCGAGGTCCTCGAGGCCGCTCAACGGTCCGGGCTCGTCGTCCTTGGCCCCGAACGAGCGGCAGGTGCTTGGCTCTAGCGACCAGCGTTCCATGGGGTTAAGACTCTCTTCATCAGCTCGTCGAGGTAGTTGGCGTCTGAAGGCACTTCGTCGCCAGCGGGGCTGTATCGCGTGGCGTGGATCGCGGCAAGGATCGTCTGCGCGGTCTACGGATAGGCGGTTCTAAGCAGGTCCGAGGGGTTGACGGAGGCCCAATGGCTCGAGAACAGTGAATTCTCCGCGGAAGCGACGTGACTCCATGGGAGAGGACCCAGGCTTGGTGCGGCGTGAAAAGAGCAATTGCGTGATGGGATGGGTTAAGCGGACAAACAGCCAGTGTGACTTCACTTCGAGAGGAAGCGCTCAGTTTCCGGTGGTGGCGAGCCGCGCTGGTGGGGCTCGCTCCCGTGCTTTGGTGTCGAGATAACGGTTCCCCGTAGGAGGAAAACCGCCCGCGAGTGTCCCCGCGTCGCCCGTTTCCGCGTTTCCACGGATATGCAGATGCGTATTCGATTCTCTCCGGAAAATGACCATGATCTTCATCGAACGCGGCTCGCCACAGCCTTTCGTCGGGCGCTCGGTGGCCTGGCGAGGCCTCCCTTAGCTGGCGGTCGCCTTCATCCATCTGGCCTGGCGACCTGGAAACGACGGTTCTGGGCGATCGTTGCCGTGACCGGCGCGGCTTCCGGTTCGTTGGCACGAGCTCAAATCGTCCCCGATCCCTCCGAGCTGAGCGTTGCGTTCGAAGTCCGTGAGTTTCAGCCGGATATCCCTTACGCCGGGCGCTTCAACAGCATCGCCATCGATCCCAGCAATCCGTCACACGTACTGGCGGCGAGCGATTCGGGCGGGCTTTTCCGGAGCCTCGACGGCGGTTCAACGTGGCGGCACGTCTCCACCCTGCCGGTGAGCGCGCTGAAGGACATGGCATTTCATCCCACGAATCCCGACGTCGTCTTCGTCACCGCGGCCGTCGACTTCAAGACCGAACCGGGGGCGGGGATTTGGCGAAGCACGAATGGCGGGAGCACATGGCAGAAACCGGTGGGATCGGATCCCGAGTGCAAGTCCAAGGTTCCGGCCTGGGGCATCTCGATCGATCCCGACACGGGTGCGGTCTTCGTCGCCAACGACTGCGGTGTGTCGCGCAGCGACGACCTTGGGGCGGACGGAACATGGACGCCCCATGAAGTGAACGATCGTCGCGACGCGATGCGCGCGGTCCTCGCGGTAGGCGACGGTGTCGTCGTGGCGGGCAGGCTGAATGGACTATTCGTCTCGAGGGACGGAGGTGAGTCGTGGTCGCGTAATGGTGATGGCGGAGCGATTGCTTCGCCTCACGCCATGGACGTCGGTTCGAGCCCGCGTGGACCGATGGTCTACCTCGTCGAGAGAGTTGGCGACGACGTCCGACTGCGGATTTGGTCCGCGGTCTCCGACCGTTGGCACACTCTCGCGGCGCCGGTCGGACGCAGCGGGTGCGGCGGCTTCGAGTTCGTGAAAGATGATCCCCAGGCCGGGCGGACCGTGGCCTCGATTGGATGTCTTCTACGGCGAGCGGTGCGGACTTTATCGGAGCTCGGGCGATTTTGTGTGGTCATCCAAACGAACGGGACGTCCCTGTCCGTTCCCGAGGCCGTGGCCCGTTTTCGACGCCTTCGTCGCCGCAACGCTCGATCACGACGACACCCGGTTTCTGGCGATTCCACGATGATGCTCCGGTCCTTCTCGCCACCGACGGCGGCATCCATCGCACTTCAGATGGGGGGAGAACCTGGACCCTCGTCGGGGGAGGACGAGGCGGGCTGGATGCGCTCCAACTGTATGAAGTTTCAGGTCAGCTCGTGGACGATCCTCCACGCTACGATCTCTATATCGGAAGCCAGGACACGAATTCTCTGGTCCTCGTCCGACGCCGGGAGGACCTGGACCGCTTACCGTCGGTGGGAAGGCTTCTATCTCGAGATGGAGCGGCACGTCGCCCTCAACGAAGACTCCAGGATCGATTCACACGGCTGTGCTCTTCCTGCGTCAGTGTGTTCAGTCGCGCACATTTTGGAGGCGAGGTCGACTGGATAGTGACCAGGACCCGGCGACGCCGAATGTCTCCAGACCGGTCCTTTTTCCGTCAGGAGCCCGGGTACAGCTCGGCCCCTCGACCACCGATCCGTACACGTCAGGCACTCTCTCTGAAACAGAACCTCTCGTCAGGGGCTGGGAACGGCTCTCGTACTTATAGAAGAGGACGAGCCCTTCCGAAAGGCCCGTTCCCGCGCTCGCCACCGAGCCATCGACTACGGTGGACCTTTATCAGAAGCTTCTACAAGGGTCTGAATGGAGATGGGACTCGAGTCTATGCGGTGTGGCACATGTCTGATGTTATGGGGACGCCGAACTCGACCTTTCCGAGAAACGGCGGGCTCGTCAAACTCAGCGTCCGGCCGACCATGTTCGTCTGGGCCCCGGTGTTCACGATCGATTCCGCAGAGCAATCCCATGCACCTGCTGGCCGCCGACACCTGGTACGAGGACGGAACCAATTCCCGCGGGCATGAGGGCAATCCTTCGACGAGGAGAGCGGTGGACTCCCTTAAGACTTCCTGACCCAGAATCTCGATCACTGGTGATGGCCGCCTCCGATTTCGTGGACAAGACCCTTCCGGGATCGCGCTTCAGTTCTTGCAGACCGTCATTAGCTTTTACCCCAACGATCCCAATAGCTAGTTCTCATGGCGCCGGCGGAAGCCGGGCTGCCTTTCCCACGATTGAGGCGCGAACTGGCAGCCGATCCCCGGTTCCAAGGCCGTCCGCAATGTCACCTCCTTTCATTAGAAGTCAGCAGGGACTCGTCCTGGTGTCTTCGTACGGAAGAGGTTTGTAGAGAACTCAGCATGCAACTTCGCATGCCGCCCCTTTTCTTCGCGGTGAGCCTGCGCGCCGCACCATGTACCGTGCGGAGCATCGGCCAGCCGTCAGGAAAACCCGACCGGGCGCTCATAGTGCGCGGCGACTCGCATCGTGGACGCGAAGGCGGTGACAGGCTCGCTTCGGGATATGGTCGTGACCCCTCGAAGCACGCCGATGCTTCTCTCGGACGACCAGGGCGATCACATCGACATGGAGGAGAGCTTGAGCCCGGCCAGTTCGAAGGGATCGCCGAGGCCGCCGATTGGGCCAATCGGAAGGGTTGCCCGTGCTCGGGTTCACGTTCGAGAACGGGCTTCTGAGCGGTGTCGTCGTCTCGACTGAGACACCTACCGGTCAAGGGACCAGGGTCGTTCCTGCCCTATCGAGTGCGAAGGAGCGACGACGTCCAGCCGCGAGAGAACCAACCTTCGATCTCGGTGTTCACTGGTGAATGGTTCGGCGGGGTGCCGGCCCTCGGGAACTCCCATCTGCTCGAAGTGGTAGGTTCCGGGTTCCTCCCGAAGCGACGAGTTCGGCTCTCCGTCGATGGTCGGAGACGAAAAGGTCCAAGTGGTCCCCGACGACAACGGGGGGTTCGCGACGAAGTTCCAGGTCGACATTACGCGTCTCGTGCAAGGGCACCATTCGGTCGAGGCCGTCCAGCGCGTACGCAAGGGTGATGATCTCGTGGACGCAAGCGTCTTCGTGTTCGCACATAGTGACCTCGCCGAGCAATCGGGGAAGAACCAGCGCTGAATCCACGGGCGCAAGACACGTCCGCCACAGCGCCGTCGGAACGACAGGGCTGGAGAAAAAGGCCTTGGCGCAGCTCCGGGACGCTACGTTCGGGGCAGGCGGGGAACCTGGACCGGGCTCGCCGCCTCCACCTTGCTCCAGACCCGCCGCCCGACTTTGTCGGCTTCTGCGAGGAGGCTTTCCTCGTCCACCGTGAGGATCTTCCGGTCGCGCATGACGAACTGGCCATCGACGAGGACCGACTCGACGTCGGACGGCTGACCGTTGTTGATCCACGCCGACAGGATGCGTCCCGCCGGTACGAGGTGGGTTCGCTGGGTGTCGAGGACGATGAGGTCGGCTTTCTTCCCCACCTCGAGCGAGCCGATGAGCGCTTCCTGGCGCACCGCCCTTGCGCCCCCCTGGGTCACGTCGGCGAGCATGTCTTCCGGCTGGGGCTGGCGGCCGGGAGTCGCGTCGTCGGGCTCGCGCCGGATTCGTTCGGTCACCAGCGCGATGCGCATCGTCTCCAGCATGTCGTTGGTATTGTTGTCGGTGCCCTGGGAAATGGGACAACCCGCCGCTCGCAGGGCGGGGATGGGCGGGATGACTCCCCGGTTCGCGGCCATGTGCGCCTGATGCGAGATGATGGTTCGGGAGCGGCCGAGCAGAGCGATCTCGGAATCGTCGACGTACCGGCAGTGCGCCGCGAACAGGCGCGGGCCGAGAAAGCCGTGCTTGGCGAGATACGCCGACGGACGGAGGCCGTGGTAGCGCAGCATGTATTCCACTTCCCAGCGGCTCTGGGCGAGGTGGATGGTGTATCCGAGATCGTGTTTCTCCGCGAAGTCGCGGACGGCGTGCAGGAGCTCGGGCGACGAGTCCTCGGCGAGCGCCGTGGTCGGGAACACTTGAATGCGTCCCTGCTTCTTGCCGTGCCAGGCGTCGAACAAGTCATGGGCGCTTTGCAGGCCCTCGTCTCGCAGCCTGGGTGAGAACCTCGGGGCTTCACTTTTTGCGAGGCTCTCCGCCGACACCGGGCCGGCGCCGTTCTCGACGTCGCGGACGGACTCCGCGAACACCCACCGCAGGCCCGTGTCCGCCAGCGCTGACGCAGAGCTGGCGATGCCTCCCGTGTACTCGACGACCGTCGTGGCTCCGCATCGTATGGATTCCAGAGCTCCCATGACGGACATCAGCGTGGACTCTTCGTCGGAAAGTAAACTCTCGGGCCGAATGGCCAGCCGATAGCTGTTGGGAAATCCGAAATCCTCGTTGAAACCACGAGCGATGGTTGCTGCGAGATGGGCGTGACAGTTGATGAGGCCTGGAAGGAGAGCCTTCCCCCGTCCGTCGTAGACGGTGGCCCGAGGATGGGACTGAACGATCGCGTCGGTGGGGCCGATCGCCGCGATCTTGTCGCCTTCGACGGCGAGCGCCACGTCGTGTTGAACGGTGTCGGCGTTCACGACCGTCGTATGAGTGAAGACGACGGCCCCGCTCGATGCCGGCTGAGCCTTCAGCCCGCCTTGCTCGAGAAAGAGGGAAGCGGCGCCGGCTCCGGCACCGGCGAGGAGCTGCCGTCTGGAGAAAGTAGAATCCACCATAGCTCACGATACATAGTCGACTCGCGGGTGCAAGTCAATCCGGCGCCCGCGATCGCTTCCCTCTCGATTGCACGAGGCATTGCGGGGCCCCTACAATCCTCGCGAGGCGGGATAACATGAGCGCGATTACTCTGACGGTCAACGGTCGTTCACACACTCTGGACGTGGATCCTTCCACGCCGCTCCTTTACGTTCTGAGCGACGACCTCGAGCTGCATGGACCCAAGTTCGGCTGTGGGCTGGCCCAATGCGGGGCCTGCACGGTAATCGTGAAAGGCCAGGCCATCCGCTCCTGCGTCACCCCGGTGGAGACCGTGCACGGGGCCGACATCACCACGCTGGAAGGATTGGGAACGCCCGAGAATCCGCACCCGATTCAGCGCGCCTTCATCGAGGAACAAGCCGCGCAGTGTGGATTCTGTCTCAATGGCGTGATCCTTACCGCGAAAGCCTTCCTCGACGAGAACCCGAAGGCGACCGACGCGGAAATCCAGCAGGAATTGTCGCACCGTGCTCTGCCGGTGTTTCGTCCACGTTCGGATGCTTCGAGCCATCCGCCGGTACGCCAACGAGGTGGCAGGATGAGGACCGAACCGTTTACCCCTGACGCCGACGCTGCCCTGAACCGACTCGTCGTCTCCCGCCGGGAGTTCTTGAAAGGATCCGGCTGTCTCATCGTCGGCTTCAGCGTGTCGGGAGCGCTTCTAAGCACGCGGCCGGCCGCGGCACGAACGTCGGGAGTCCCCGGAGACCAGCTGGATTCCTGGATTGCCATCGGCGAGGACGGAGGAGTCACCGTCTACACCGGCAAGTGCGAGCTCGGTCAGGGGCTCGGAACCGCGCAGATGCAACTGGTCGCCGAAGAGCTCGTCGTGCCCCTCGATCGCATCACGATGATCCAGTGCGACACCGATCGCACTCCCGATCAGGGCACCACTTCCGGGAGTCAATCCCACCCGACCAATTTCAACCAGCGCAATCTGGCCCAGGCGGCGGCGACCGCTCGTGAAGCGTTGCTTCGTATGGCGGCGAAGCGTCTCCAGGTGCCCGTCGAGGAGCTGGAAGTCGCGGATGGTGTCATTCGTTCACGGACGGATCCCGCGAGGCACACGGAGTATGGGGAGCTGGTAGGAGGAAAGACGTTCCACCTGTCGCTCGACGACCATGCCCGCCGCCAGCCCGCCACCGCGTGGCGAGTTCTGGGAACGCCCGTGCCGCGGGTGGAGATCCCGGAGCTGGTGACGGGCCGCTTCGAGCACGTGCACAACGTGCGGGTCCCGGGCATGCTGCACGGCCGGGTGGTGCGGCCACCGGCGGTGGGCGCCAAGCTCCGGAGCGTGAACGAGCAATCGGTCAAGGACGTGGCGGGCCTCGTGAAGGTCGTGGTGAAGAACGACTTCGTGGGCGTCGTGGCCGACAAGCCCTGGCAGGCCGTCCAGGCCGCCGAACAACTGAGCTGCGAATGGAGCTCGGGCGTAGGACTCGTGAGACAGAGCGACTTCTACGAGCATCTGCGACATCAGACGCCGACGAGCGACAGGCTGGTGGTGGATTCCAAAGACGTGGACGAGACGCTTGCGAAAGCGGTCCGCATCGTCAGCGCCACCTATCGACATCCCTATCAGATGCACGGGTCGATGGGGAGCTCCTGCGCCGTCGCCGACGTTCGAGAGGGGAAGGCAACGCTCTGGTCGGCTACGCAGGCGGTGCACCACTTGAAGCAGACGGCGGCCATGGTCCTCGGCCTGTCGCCGGACGACGTGCGCGTGATCTTCAAGATGGGATCCGGCTGCTACGGGCTCAACGGCGCGGACACCGTGTCCTACGACGCCGCGCTCCTGTCGCAAGCGGTGGGTCGGCCGGTCCGGGTGCAGCTCTCCCGGGAAGACGAAATGGCGTGGGAGAACTACGGCTACGCCTACGTCATCGATCAGCGTCTGGGGCTCGACTCGGAAGGAAGGATCGTCGCCTGGGACTACGAAGCGTGGTTTCCCACGTTCGGGTAGCCGGCCACGAACGGGAGCTCCCGGCAACGTCGTCACCGGTTTTCTCGCCGGCTTCGAGCCCATGGCCGTCAACGAGGCGTCGAAGGCAGAGGATCCCCGCTCGTACGAGAACGGCAGCAACGCTGCCCCCTCGTACATTGTCGGTTGCGTGGGCGGCCATTGCGGCGGCACCGGGACGATCCAAAGTGAGCGGGTGCTCTCGCACACCTCCCGGTCCATGTTCTTCACCGGGCCACTGCGATCGCCATCGCGGCTCCAGAACACCTTCGCGCACGAGTCGATTGTGGATGAGGCGGCGGCACTGGCGAGAGTCGATCCGGTCGCCTACCGTCTGAATCATCTGAGTGATCCGAGGTTGATCGATGTGTTGAAAGCGGTGGCCCGGAAAGCGCGACTGGGACCCGCGTCCCTCGCCGAGGCCGGACCTCGCGAAACGCGGTGTCGCCTCGGGTCGGGGCATCGCCTGCGTGCTCTACGAGGGGGACAACGGCTACTGCGCTCTCGCCGCTCACGTCGAGGTGGATCCGGATACCGGAGCGGTGGCGGTGAAGCGCCTCGTGGCCGGTATCGACGTCGGTCCCATCTCGAACCCCGACGGACTACGGAACCAGGTCGAAGGGGGCACCCTCCAGGGAGTGAGCCGTGCGCTTCTCGAAGAAGTCACCTGGGACGAGAAAAAGGTCACTTCGGTGGACTGGCAAACCTACCGGAGCCTTCCGCTCGGCTTCGACGTGCCCCAGGTGGAAACGGTGCTCATCGACCGTCGCGACGTGGAGGCAATGGGCGCCGGCGAGACCACCATCACTCTCGCCGCCGCCGCCATCGGAAACGCGATCTTCGACGCCACCGGCGCCCGTATCCGAGAAGTGCCGTTTACCCGGGAGCGCGTGAAAGCGGTGCTCGCCGGTCGAGGAACAAGCCTCTGATGCCCATCGAGACCCGGACGAGTTCTCATCCTGCTCGATTCGGAGTCACCTCCGGAGACCTGCACGTTGACCGTTCTTCGGAGCGTTTGTTAGCCTGATCTCGAGCGTTTCATGAAAGCGTCCAGGATTCTCCTGCTCATCGGGCTGGCACTCGCCGTGCTCCAGATCGCCCACTACTACCCGATGATGCCGGACACCATGGCCTCGCATTTCGACGGCGCGGGACGGCCCAATGGATTCCAGTCGCGGGGAGCGTTCTTCGGGCTCACCGCCGTGATGCTCGTGACGGTAGTCGCGATCTTCATGGGGCTCGCGTCGTTGATTCGTCTTCTGCCCCCGAGCTGGGTGAATCTGCCTCATCGTGAGTACTGGCTCGCACCCGAGCGGCTCGAGGGCACCGTGGACTTCATCGGCCAGCAGATGGAATGGTTCGGCGTCGCGACCTTGCTGTTGCTCCTCCTCGTGATACAGGCCGCGATTCGAGGCGAATCTGGCTCCCGAGCCTCGTATCGACTCCGACTCGATGTGGCTCTTTCTCGTGCTCTACTTTCTCTACACCGCCGTCTGGATGGTCCGTTTTCTCCGGCATTTCCGGGTGCCGGCGCCGACCACACGCTGAGCTCTCTCTTGGCTCGACCGGGGTGCTTCCTCCGGAGCCTCTCTTCCACGCCCTGGCTTTTGCCTCCTGCAGGAATCGTTTCCCGTTCTCGGATGGTAAACGACACCAGCCCGGTTTAAACTGCCCGGCAATGAGCGTCCCCACCGAGGAGACGGCCGCTCGTTCGAGCCTTCCATGATCGGACAAACCCTGGACCATTACCGGGTCGTGGAGCGCATCGGCGCGGGGGGAATGGGCGTCGTGTACCGTGCGGTCGACGAGCGCCTGCAGCGGGACGTGGCGGTCAAAGTCCTCCCGGTGGGAGCGATTGGCGACGAGCCGGCTCGAAAGCGTTTCCGCCAGGAGGCGCTGACACTTTCGAAGCTCAACCATCCGCACATCGCGACCGTCTACGACTTCCACAACCAGGACGATACCGACTTCTCGTCATGGAGTATGTTCCCGGGGCGACCCTGTCTGAGATGCTCGACGACGGCCCCCTTTCCGGGCAGGACGTCGCGAGACTGGGCTGCCAGATTGCGGAAGCATTGTCCGAGGCCCACGAGCAAGGAGTGGTCCACCGCGACCTCAAGCCGGGTAACGTCGTGGTCACGAGGAAGAAACAGGCGAAAGTTCTCGACTTCGGCCTGGCGAAGCTCCTCGAGCCTCTGGGGGAGGACGCCCCGACGGTCGAAAAGACCCAGGCTGGAATCGCAAGAGGGACGCTTCCGTATATGTCGCCGGAGCAGCTTCTCGGAGAGCCCGTCGGTCCGAGGAGCGACGTGTACGCTGCGGGGGCTCTCCTCTACGAGATGGCCACCGGCCAGAGAGCTTTCCCCGAGATGCAGGGGACCCGCCTCATCGACTCGATTCTCCACAAAACGCCGACGCCTCCGACCTCCCTGAATCCACAGATCTCGCAGGATCTCGAGCGCATCATTCTCAAAGCCCTCGATCGAGAGCCCTCGCGCCGATACCAGACGGCGGAAGCGCTCGCCGAAGATCTGCGGCTCATCAGCCTGTCGGCGTCACTTCCCGCCCCCGCCCGGTCTCGAAACCTGCCGGCGCGACCCGCGCGCCTGCTTCTGGTGGCAGCTCTGCTCGCGGGAGCTGCGCTCGCACTGTACTGGAGGGGCGCCATACGCGGGCTCGTGACGGGCGGCGCTGAATCCGAGACGACGGCATCGCAGATCGTGGCCGTTCTGCCGTTCGTAAACTTGAGCGGGGATCCCTCGATCGAGTACGTGGGCGTGGGCATCGCCCACAGTTTGATCACGAGCTTGTCGGCACTTCCGACGCTCACCCTCGTCTCCGCATCGGCGACACTGGCGTACCGGGACTCGGGAACGAACGCCTCACGGGTCATGAAGGACCTCGGAGCTACCTACGTCGTTACCGGATCGGTGCAGCGTGCGGGAGAACGGTTACTCCTGACGGCGAATCTCGTCCGGTCTGACAGCTCGGTGGCATGGGGCGGCGAGTCCGAAGGCACACTCGAAGATTTGTTCGCCCTCCAGCGTCAGCTCGCCGAAGGTCTCGGTGGAGCTCTACGCCCTGGTCTGACCGAGGCGGAGCGACAGAGCCTGGAAACGCCTCCGACGCGGGTCCCCGCCGCTTTCGGCGACTACACTCAGGCCCGGACCTTCCTGGAGCGCCCAGACGTGCCGGGCAACCTGGACCGTCGATCCTCCTGTACGAATCCGCCATTCAGAAAGACCCGGAGTTCGTGCTGGCACGCGCGGGATTGGGAGAGGCGTACTGGGCGAAGTACGAGCTGACGGGCGATTCGGTCTGGACGGACCAGGCCCGCGAGGCAACGATGGAGGCGCTTCGTCTCGATCCGGACCGCGCTCAGGTCCGCACCTCTCTCGCGATTATCTTGAAGGGAACGGGCCGTGACGACGAAGCTCTCGAGGAGCTCTCGCGGGCACTGGCGCTTCAACCGAATCAAGACGATGCCCATCGCCTCAAAGGAGAGATCCTCGCCTCGCAAGGGCGGCTCGACGAGGCCGTCGCTGAGCTCGAAAAGGCCATCGAGATCCGACCGAACTACTGGGGAAATCATCGGGCGCTCAGCATGGCCTACTATCGCGCTGGTGAATACGAAAAAGCCGCGAAAGTCGCCGAGCGCGTCACCGAGCTCCAGCCAGACGCGGCCACGGGGTTCCAGACCCTCGGCGCCATTTATCACACGATGGGAGACATCGACCGTGCGGTTCAGAACTACGAGCGCGCCATCGAGCTGGGGCCGAGCGCGGGTTCATACTCGAACCTGGGTACGCTCCACTACCGTCAGGGGAACTTCGAGGAGGCCGTTCGGGATTATCAAGAGGCGATCGAGCTCGGCCCCGCGTCGTCATTGAGGCATCGCAACCTGGGAGATGCATACCGGCGTCTCGGCCGTCTCGACGAGGCGCGAGACGAGTATCAGCAGGCGAAAGAGCTCGCGGTGGAGCGGCTTCGGGTCAACCCGAGCGACGCTCCCGTGATTGCGGCCCTCGGCCTCTACGAGGCGAAGTTGGGAGAGCGGGCCGAAGCGGCCCGCCACGCGGCCGCGGCCGTCGAGCTGGCACCGGCTGATCCCGACGTGCTCTATAGCCGAGCCGTGGTACACACTCTCGCCGGCGAGACCGACGAATCCCTCGTCTACCTCGATCGGGCGCTCGAGCGAGGATACAGTGCCTCGGAAGTGGGTGAAGACGACGACCTCGATGTCTTGAGAAAGCTCTCACGATACAAAGCCTTGATGGAACGTCATAAATGAAGGGGAATTGTCGATGATACGCACGAATACGCCCTCGTACTTCGCGTTCGCGCTCCTGGCGCTCGTCTTCAGCGGTCTCGTTGTTGGACAGCAGGGAAATACCATCGAGCGGAATATCGTCGTGGGGACGAACGGTGCCGGGAATTGCACGGTAACCACGGCTCCGGCTGACATCCAGTCCGCGAGGCGGAACTTCAAAGTCGTCTGGAACGTCACCAACAACTGTTCCGGCGCCCGTCGGGTGACGGTCGACAACTTCGTTCACGAAGCTGACAACAAGAAGAAAGATCCCGTCCAGATTGACGACCCGGGCAGTATTCCCCAAGGGGGGGCGGGCGCCATCAAAGGCAGGATCAAGAACATTCCGAACAACGAGCTGGGAACGTACAAGTACGACGTTCTCATCGACGGCAACGTGGCCCTCGACCCCAAGATCGACATCGACGGCTGAGCGCGGAGGGCAGGGGCTCTCCAAGCTTGTCCGTTTTCTCCGGGATTTCCGGGTGCCGGGGCTTACTACGTCCCGCGGATCTCGGGCCTCTCCGCCGCCTCCTGGCGGGTTTTTCCCCGCACCGCGTATCTCCCATCGAGAGGAGATACCGAGATGCGCCGCACGGACACAGTCATCATCGGCGGGGGACAGGCGGGGCTGGCCATGAGCCGCTCGCTCGCCGACCGGTCGATCGACCACGTGGTCCTCGAGAGGGGACGGGTGGCCGAGAGATGGCGCTCGGAACGATGGGACTCCCTCCGCCTGTTGACCCCGAACTGGCAGAGCCGTCTCCCCGGATTTCGTTACGAAGGGCCCGACCCCGACGGCTACATGACGATGCCCGAGGTGATCGACCATCTGGAGCGCTTCGCCCGGTCGTTCGACGCGCCCGTCGAGGAGGCGACGACGGTGACTGCCGTCGAGCCCATCGACGAGGGCTACCGCGTGCGCACCGACCGAGGAGTGTGGGAAGCGAAGGCGGTCGTCATCGCCACCGGGCAGTGCGACGTTGCCCTCGTTCCGTCGTTCGGAGCGAACCTTCCTTCCGACATCCAGCAGCTCGTCCCCACCCGCTATCGCAACCCGAGAGGTCTTCCCGAGGGCGGCGTGCTCGTCGTCGGGGCCTCGTCGACCGGCGCCCAGCTCGCCGACGAGATTCGGAAGTCGGGGCGTGCGGTCACCCTCGCGGTCGGACGACACATCCGGCTCCCGCGCCGGTATCGAGGGAAAGACATCCTTTGGTGGTTCGACCGGATGGGGCTCTTCGACGAGACGGCGGAAGACGTCTACGACATCGCGGCATCACGACGCCAGCCCTCACTTCAGCTCATCGGAACCCCGGAACATGTCTCGCTGGATCTTCCGTTGCTCCAGGAACGGGGCGTCCGGCTCGTGGGGCGAGCGGTCGGCGTCGAGGGAAGCAGGGTCCGCTTCGCCGACGACCTCGTGGCTCACACCGTGGCCGCGGATGCGAAGCTGGCGGGTCTCCTCGCACGCATCGACGAGTTTGTCGTCGCGCGAGGACTGACGGGGGAGGTAGGCCCGCCCGAGCCTTTCGTCCCCTTCTTCTGGCCCCATCCGGCGCCGGCGGAGATCGATCTCGTCGCGGAAGGAATCGCGACCGTGATCTGGGCGACGGGGTTCCGAAGGGAGTATCGGTGGCTGAAAGTGCCGGTTCTCGACGAGAAAGGAGAGATCCGCCATCGCGGCGGCATCACCGAAGCTCCCGGTCTCTACGTCCTCGGGCTGCAGTTTCTACGACGACGCAAGTCGAACTTCATCGACGGCGTCGGCGAGGATGCCCGCGAGCTCGCGGAGCATCTGTCCGGGTATCTGGATCGTCGGCGACAGGCGATCGCCTGACGCCGAACGGAAAAAGGAGAACGATCATGCAAGCGCAGAAAAAACCGAAGGTAGGGGAGCGCGCCGAGAGACGCCGCGCGGTCACCTCACAGGACATCGAGCTTTTCACCGAAATCTCCGGAGACCGGAATCCGCTGCACTACGACGAGGCGCTCGCGCGCGCGACGAAGTTCGGCGGCATCATCGTTCAAGGTGGCATTACCAGCGCCATCCTCAATGCGGTCGTCGCCGAGGAGCTTCCCGGTCCGGGAACGGTCTTTCTCGACGTGCATTGGAGCTTCCGCGCGCCGGTGAGGCCCGGCGACATCATCACCGGCGCCGTCGAGGTCGTCGACGTACGGGAGGACAAGCCGATCACGAAGCTGCGGACGACGGTAACGCGGGACGACGGGGTCGTCGCTCTCGAAGGTGAGGCACTCTGCTACACCATGCCACTCGGGAGGACGGCGGACGTCGCGTGAGCCCGGCGGGCTCGGGGCGCTACTCTTGCGGCGTCGCTCGTCTATGGAGGCCGATGGCGGCAGCGAGCTCGGTGATTTTTCTCTGGATGCGGCGGGTATTGTCGGGGCCCATGCGCAGGAGGTGCTTCTGCGGCGGGCTCAGCCGCTCGAGGGCCGGATCCTCGAACTGGTAGTTGACGCTCACACCGCGTACGCCGACCGGGCCATCGACTACCGGGGCCGCGAGGAGCACCGCGACCGCGCGGGTGAGGGTGTCCTCGAAGTCCCGGCGGTCGGCGAGGCCGAGCTCCGCGTGTGCCTCTTCGAGCAGGGGTCGGAAGTTT
This sequence comes from uncultured Acidobacteriota bacterium, assembly GCA_963815675.1. Classification (GTDB taxonomy): domain Bacteria; phylum Acidobacteriota; class Vicinamibacteria; order Marinacidobacterales; family SMYC01; genus CAWFHP01. Next base: position 389,102 of record CAWFHP010000015.1, read on the forward strand.
CGATAGACCTTCGCCACGCCGTCGTCGTCGAGCGAGACGAAGAGAGCCGCGTAGACATCGTAGCGGTGATAGCTCGCGGGGTCGATGACGGTTCGTCCACCGGGAGCCGGGAGGACAGTGAAGTGCTCTTCGGGACGTATGTGAGAGAGCTGCCGCGAAGGGCTTTCGCCGTTCGAGACATTCGCCACGATCACGACCAGCTTGCGGATGAGATCGTCGGAGACGAGGAGCGACGCGAGCAACGGTTGGCTCGAGAGCGTGGAGACCATTTCTCGAAAGAGCCCGTCGCTCGCGGAGAGCGCGGGAAGCTCAATCGCGGGAAGGTCCTTCGGTGCCTCGGACTCGGCGGATTCGGGCGCGGCGGGAGGCATCTCCGACGTCGCGACGGGAGCGGGGATCGACGTCGGGGCCGGACCGCGCTTCGCCACGTACCAGAAGAGAGCGACCCCGATAACCACGACGGCGAGGCCCCACATCATCCAGGGTAGCCGACTGGGCTCCGCCGCTTCCAGACGGTCGAGAACCTCGTCCGGTGGTACGTCGTCTTCGAGCTCGATCTCTTTTTCTTCCCAGTCGTCCTGCATCATGAGGGTATCTACTGCATTAGTGCCGTGGGGCAGCATCCGTCGGACCGCGGGGACCCCACCCCCGCGGCTCGTCGCTACGTGCTCCGCACTGCGCGACGGCTGGCGGCTCTCCCCACGGCTTCTTGTGTCGTCGGGCCGTGCTCGCTCCGCTCGCGCAGGGTGCAAATGAATCTTCAGCACCCTGCACTCGCTCTTCGATGGGAAAGTCCCGGCGCCGCAGCTCTTCCACGAACCGGGCTGCGGGGACTTTTTTTTCGACCCCACCGGCACCCGGCGCGATCTTTCCTCGCGCCATCATCGCGGCGACGATGGCGCCGCAGAAACCCGTCGACCGCTCCATCGCCGTGAAGCCCGTCTCCCGGTCGAATGAATCGATGAGCTCGATCGACGATTCGGCGGGACGGCCTGCCTTCTTGCCCCGGGCCTGTACGCGAATGATCACGACGTCCTCGTCGTTCTCGAACGTCACCTTGGGCTCGAACAGAGCGTGGAACAGATCGCGAGGCACGACGTTTTGCCCGGAGACGGAGACGGGCTCCTCGCTCCACAGACCGAGGTCGTAGAATGCGCGGAGCTGGGCGAAGTGGCCGGGATGGCGAAGCGTCTTGTTCTGGAGGGTCCGGATTCTTCCTTCGAACGTCCACGGCATGGTGTCGGTGCCTCCTCCCGCGACGAAGGCCTCGAGCCGCCCGATGGGCTCGGGAAACTCGACCGTCTCGAGCTCGCTCATGGGCTCGACCTCGACGATCTTTCCCTCTCGCAGGAACACCCCCGGCTGGGCATACTCGTTGGTCAGTCCCGCCATGTGGAACGTGAGGAGGTAGTGAAAGGGTGGAGCGCGGGTTTCGGGGAAGCCCTCCATCCCACATGAGGACATCCTCGGGCTCGTCGAGGAGCTCCATCGCCCGGACCATGAGGACGGTGCCCATTCCCGGGACCTGGCCGCAGTTGGGCACGACGGCGATTCCAGCCCTGCGGGCCTCGTCGTCCAGGAGATGCTGCGCGCGCGAGATCTCCAGGTGCCCGCCCAGATCGCACATATGCGCCCGCGCACGGATGGCGGCGCGTGTTATGGGAAGGTTGAAGAAATAGGGCACGGCGGAAAGAAAGCTGTCCACGCCGGCGAGGAGCTTCTCCACTCGAGGCTCGTCCGCGACGTCGAGCTCCCTCGGCTCGGCCACCGCACTTCCCGCGAGTCGGTTCACCCGCTCGGCCGCACGCTCGGCCAAGACGAGACTCTTATCGGCGACGAGTACGCTCCGGGCGTCGCCCCGCACCGCGAGATCATAGGCGGCAGCGGTACCCTGACGGCCGGAGCCCAGTACGGCATAGTCGAGCGGCATGACAGGAGTGTAGACCAGTTTCAGGGTAATCCGCAGGGCGGGCCCGCGAAGCCAACGTCGAAGATGCTCAGCTCAGCGTGGTCCCGGCTCGAGCTTGCGCCGCGTCTCCACGAGATATCGAATCTGCGCCTTCTGGTCCTCCGTCGGCTCGCCCGTCCACGCGCCAATCTCGTCGTAAAGATTCGCGATGCGCCGTCTGAGCTCACGGAAGAGCTTGAGCGAGCTCTCCGCTTCGTCTTTCCGTCCGACGAGGAAACGAACAGTCGAGTTCGCTTCGCGATACATGCCCCCGAGGTCGAGCAGAGTCTCGGTCCAGGACCGGCGCGCCGCCGGACCGACCTCGATCCGCGGGTCCTCTCTGACCTCGAGCTTCTGGTCGTAGGAGCGGCCGCGCAGGGTGAGCCGCACGTCGTAGGTACCGGGCACGACCCACGGTCCGTTCGGGCCTTTGGGCTCGTTTCCGAAGTCGTTGGGCTCCTCGCCGACGGGATCGGGGAGCTTCGGGTAGCGGAGGTCCCACACCACGCGATTGACGCCCCGCTTGCGGGTCGGCTCGAGCGTTCGCACTTCCCGTCCTTGCTCGTCGAGGACCGCGAGCGAAATCTCGCTCTCCTCGGGAGACTCCCGCAGGTAGTAGTCGACAATCGCGCCCGATGGCGGGTTTTTTCCCTTGAAGACCAAATCTCCGCCTTGTGCCTTGACGCTCACATAGCGGATCATCTCGGCGGGCTCGGCGGTAAACAAGTGCGCCTCCTCGTTCGCGACGACCTCGGGAGTGAGCTCCTGGAGCGCGTTCACGTTGTCGAGAATCCAGATCCCGCGGCCATGAGTTCCGAGCACGAGGTCGTTGTCGCGCGGGTGCACGACGAGATCGTTGAAGGCGATCGTGGGCAGATTGTTCTTGAGCTCCACCCAATGCCCTCCGCGGTCGATGCTGACGAAGAGGCCGAGCTCGCACCCGAGGTAGAGGAGGTTCGGGTTGCGAGGGTCCTCCCGGATCATTCGGGTGACGCGCCGCGGAGCTAGGTCGGAGACGATCAATCGGAAGCTCCTTCCACCGTCCCGGGACTCGTAGAGATAGTTCTCGTAGTCGTCGTTTCGGTAATTGTTTACCGCGACGTACAGGACGTCCTCGGAGAATCGCGAAGGCTCGATCGCCGAGACCCAAGCCGACGCCGGGACGCCGGGAAGCCGCTCCATCGCGCGCTCGAAGCTCACGCCGGAGTCCCGCGAGACCACGAGATTTCCATCGTCGGTCCCGATGAACAGGAGGCCCTTCACAAGGGGCGATTCGGCGATGACGGTGATCGTGGGATAGAAGGGAATACCGTCGTCGAGCGACGGAGTCGCCGCCGTCGGTGTTTGTCCCATGATGCTGAGCTCGCTCCGGACGACGCCCGTAGTCATGTTACCCAGTGAGACCCAGGACGTACCTCGATCGGTCGTCCTCCATAGCTCGTTCGTGCCGGCGTACACGGTGCTCGGGTCGTGGGGCGAGACGAGAAACGGCCCGTCCCAGTTCGCCGGGGTCATCTCTTCTCCGAGAAGCGGGAATTCCTGACCGGTGGCCCAGACGTCCCAGTTCCGCCGCGACTCAATCCATCCCGTGCGGTTGCCGGGGCGGATGGTGCGCTTTTCGTTGGTCCGGATGTCGACGAGGGTGAGTCCGAGGAACTGGGACTCGGCGTAAACCATGTAGGGGCGGTCGGGATCGATGTCGTTCAGGAACCCGTCGCCGCCGCCCGTTCGGGTCCAGTCCTCGTTGAGGATGCCCTCGGCACGATAGGTCGCACTCGGGCCCTTCCAGCTCCCATTGTCCTGGAGGCCGCCGAAGATGTTGAAGGGCGTCTCCATGTCGACGCGCACCCGATAGTACTGGCTCACGGGCAGATGGGCCATGAAGAGCCAGGTGATCCCGCGGTCGTAGGAGATCGCGAGGGCGCCGTCGCTTGCCTTGATGAGATGGCGCGGCTCGTTGGGGTCGACCCAGAGATACCGGTCGTCCGAATGGATCGACTGGCGGGGTACGGTGAAGGTCTTGCCCCCGTCGTCGGAGAAGCTGAACGCGTTCTCCATGTAAATGCGCTGGTCGTCGCTCGGGTCGACGAGAATCTGGCTCGCGTACATGGGCCGCGGGTTCCACGTTCCCATGTGGGTGAAGCTCTCACCGGAATCTTCGGACCGGTAGATTCCCGCGAGGGGCTTCTCATAGGAGGTCGAGGCGGTGTAGCGCTCTCCTTGTTCCACGCAGACGTAGACGATGCGGGGGTCCTTGCGGTAGATCGAGATCCCGATGCGGCCGTACTCGCCTTCGGGTAGACCCTTCCGCAGCTCCTTCCACGTTTCGCCTCCGTCGGTGGTCTTGTAGAGGCCGCTTCCCGGACCGCCGCCGTGGAAACCGAAAGGTTTCCGCTGTCGCTGGTACGCCGCGGCGTAGAGCACCTGAGGATTCGACGGATCCATCGCGACGTCGGCGACACCCGTCATCTCGTCGATATAAAGGACGTTCTTCCAGCTCTTTCCGCCGTCCGTCGACTTGTAGAGCCCCCGCTCGCGGTTGTTCCCCCAGAGATGTCCCATCGCAGCGACGTAAACGACGTCGGCATCCGTCGGATGGAGCACGATGCGTCCGATGTGGTGGGTCGCGGCGAGACCCATGTTCGTCCACGTCTTCCCTCCGTCGGTGGATTTGTAAACTCCGTCCCCCCACGAGTTGCTCTGCCGGTTCGCTCGCTCGCCGGTGCCGACCCAGACGATGTCGGGATTGGCCTGTTGGACCGCGATGTCGCCCACCGAGCTCGTTCCCTCGCGCTCGAACACGGGAGTGAAGGTAACGCCGTTGTTCGTCGTCTTGAACACCCCGCCGGTCGCGGAGGCGGCGTAGAAGACGTAGGGGTCCTTTTCGACGACGGCGATATCCACGAACCGTCCGCTCATGTTGGCGGGTCCAATGCTTCGCGGCTCGAGACCGGAGAGCATCTCCGGTGTGAGCCGGGTCTCGGGTTGCGCCTCGAGGCCCGCCGTCGACACGAGAACGACAGCCGCGAGAAGGAGCAAACGAATCGGTGAGCGCATGACGGAGTCCTCCGGACGCAGGGCGGGGGCGATGTTACTTGCCGGCGCAAAGAGTCGCAAGCCGGGGAAAACCAGCGGATTGACGCCGTCTGCCGCTCGGAGTAGTTTCGACGCGACGCAGGGGAGTAAATCGATGAGAATGCAGCGCGGAATGTTTTTCGTCCTTCTGATCGCCGCCGGGGGAACGACGGCTTTCGGGGCCAAACCTCGCGCGCGCGACCTCGGCGTGCCGTTCGACGGGACACCGGGATCGCTCAACGCCATTACGGACGTCGCCGGAGTCGAGGTCGGCCAGACCACGCTCATCTCGGGTGACGACGTGCGAACCGGGGTTACGGTGGTGCTTCCCGACGGAAAGCAGGGAAAGAATCAGGTCTTCGCGGGTTGGTTCACCTTGAACGGGAACGGCGAGATGACGGGGACGACCTGGGTGGAGGAGTCCGGGATACTCGAAGGTCCGATCGCCATCACCAACACCCACAGCGTGGGAACGGTGCATCAAGCGGTCATCGAGTGGTCGGTGAAGCACGTCCAAGGCCTCACCTGGAGCCTCCCCGTCGTGGCGGAGACGTGGGACGGGACCCTCAACGACATCGATGGCTTCCACGTGAAGCCGGAGCACGTCTTCGCCGCGATCGAGAGCGCGAGCGGCGGGCCGGTGGCGGAGGGCAACGTCGGGGGCGGCACCGGAATGATCGTCTATCAGTTCAAGGGCGGCATCGGGACGTCGTCCCGGGTCGTCGAGACCGGCGACGGCCGGTACGTCGTGGGTGTGCTCGTCCAGGCGAACTACGGCGTCCGGCCGCTCCTGCGGATCGCGGGGGTCCCCGTTGGGCAGGAGATCCCCGACCTCATGCCCGAGGAGCATCGGGAGCCGAGTGCTTACGCGCGCGACGGTTCGATCATCGTCGTGGTCGCGACCGACGCTCCCCTTCTGCCCCATCAGCTCAAGCGCATCGCGAGGAAAGCGAGCCTCGGGCTCGGCCGCGACGGGAGCATCTCCTCGAACAGCTCGGGGGACATCTTCATCGCCTTTTCCACCTTCCACAAGAACATCGGAAGCGAGGCGGGAGGCCTCTACGACCTGAAGATGCTCGGCAACCGGGATGTCAGCCCCCTGTTTCAGGGCACCGTCGAGGCGACGGAAGAGGCAGTGGTCAACGCCATGGTGGCGGCGGAGACGATGACGGGAAACAACGGGAACAAAGTGTACGCGCTCCCGCACGAAAGGCTTCGTCAGGTGCTGCGGAAGTACAACCGCCTCGTGGAGTGATCATGCGCCCGTGGGTCCTCGGTCTCCTTTTGTCGGTCGCCGGGTGCGGAGCACCGCCGCCCAAACCCGTTCTCGTGAACGGCGCTCCGTATGCGCCCGACTCGGGATCCCTGCTCGTCCGATGCGGTGCTCTCATCGACGGACTTTCGGACAAAGTCGGCCACGGGGTCGATGTCCTCATCGTGGACGGAAGAGTCGAGGACGTGGGTAAAGACGTCGAAGCCCCCCCGGGAACGCCCGTCCTGGACCTCTCTCGCTACACCGTCCTTCCAGGTCTCATCGACATGCACACCCATCTCGCCGATCGGCCCGGAAGCGCCGCCGACCTCAGCGTCTACTTCACGATGACCGACGAGGAGCAGTTGGCGCAAGGTCGAGAGAACGTGGCTAAGACCCTTCTCGCCGGATTCACCTCGGCGCGCGATCTCGGGACGTACATTGCCTGGAACGACAAGGCGCTTCGCGACGAGGTGAACGCGGGAAAGATCGCGGGGCCGAGGATGCAGGTCGCGGGGTACTACCTCACCATCCCTGGCGGCGGCGGTGACCTCCTCGTTCCCGGCGTGGACGAGAAGGACATTCCCGAGCGAGTCCGGCGCGGTGTGGCCCGCGGCGCGTCCCAATTCCGGGTAAAGGCGCAGGCCGCGGTCGAAGGAGGCGCCGACGTTCTCAAAGTCATCGCGTCGGGAGCGGTGCTCGCGTACGGAGGGGTTCCCGGCGCGCCCGAGATGACTCCCGAAGAGCTTCAGGCCGTGGCCGAGGTAGCCCACGCCGCCGGGCTGAAGATGGCGGCCCACGCGCACGGTGCCCGCTCCATCCGGGAGGCGATTCTCGCGGGAGCGGACACCATCGAGCACGCGTCTCTCATCGACGACGAGGGCATCGCGCTCGCCGCCGAGCGGAAAGTCGCGCTCTCGATGGACGTCTACAACGGCGACTACATTGCCGTCGAGGGAAAGCGGCAGGGCTGGCCCGAGGAGTTTCTCCGGAAGAACGAGGAGACGACCGAGGCCCAGCGACAGGCGTTTACCAAGGCCTACCGGGCGGGCGTTCCCATCGTCTTCGGAACGGACGCCGCCGTCTATCCCCACGGTGACAATGCGAAACAGTTCCGCATCATGGTCGAACGAGGAATGAAACCGATGGACGCCATCCGATCGGCGAGCTCCCTTGCCGCGCACTACATGGGATGGGAGGATCGCGTGGGCGCGGTCGTCCGGGGACGGTTCGGCGATCTCGTCGCCGTCGAAGGAGACCCCCTGACGGACATCACCCTGCTCGAGCACGTGGCGGTGGTGGTGAAGGGCGGGCTCGTCTTCAAGGCTCCTTCCGGGCTGCTTGGGGAGTGATGCCGATGACGGAACCGGCTCGATCGTCCTCCGCCCCCACGCCCGCCAAGGAACGCGGCATCCATCTGTTCACCATCGCCGGAATCCGGATCATCATCGACTACTCCTGGTTCATCATCTTCGCGCTCGTCGCCTTCAGCCTTTCCGCCGGCTACCTTCCTCAGAAGTATCCGGGAGCGAGCCGCATGGCCTATTGGGTCTCCGGCCTGGTCGCCACCGCCGCCTTCTTTTTCTCCATCCTCTTCCACGAGCTCGCTCATTCTCTCGTCGCTCTGCGCTCGGGAATCTCGATTCCGAGCATCACCCTGTTTCTCTTCGGCGGGGTCTCCCGGCTTTCGGAAGAGCCCAAGGACCCGAAGACGGATCTCCGCATCGCCATCGTCGGACCGTTCAGCAGCTTCGTTCTCGCCGGAGCGTTCTGGCTCGTGGGGCAGAGACTGGGTCCGTCGGTTCATCCTCTGGCGAAGGCCGTGATCGACTACCTTGCCTTCATCAACCTCGCGCTCGGGATCTTCAACCTCGCTCCCGGTTTTCCCCTCGATGGGGGAAGAGTGCTTCGGGCCATCCTCTGGTGGCGCACCGGATCGGTCGACCGTGCCACCCGGATCGTGTCGGATCTGGGGAAAGGCTTCGCCCTCACGCTCATCTTCGTCGGCGCCTACGTGATCCTGCAGGGCGCGCTCCTCGGCGGAATCTGGCTCATCTTCATCGGAATGTTCCTGCGCGGGTCGGCCGCCCAGGGCTACGAGCAGATGGTGCTCCAACGCACGCTGCAATCCGCCCTGGTGAGCGAGGTAATGGTCGAGGATCCGGTCACCCTCGCTCCGGACCTCACTCTGAGCGAGGTCGTCGACCATTATTTCCTGCGATACGGATATCGCGGGTTTCCTGTCTTGGAAGGCGAGTCGGTCGTCGGGATCGTCTCGGTCAACGACATCGCCGGACTTCCCGCGTCGGAGCGTGACGGCCGCCGGGTCCGTGACGTGATGCGCCCCCTCGAGCCGTCCCGGGTGATCTCGAAGGATGCCTCGCTTCTCGAGGCGCTGGAAAAGCTCGCGGCTCCGGGCGTGGGAAGACTCGTCGTGCTCGACGACGGCAAGTTCCGCGGGATGATCACCAAGACCGGGTTGATGCGTCTTCTGGAGGTCCGGCGGGTTCTCGGCCGTTGACCCCTCCGTTCCATCTGGAGAAACCCATGAAACGAATCGCGATTCCCTTCGCCACCTGTCTCGCGCTCTTGCTTGCCATCCCGCTCTCGGCTCAGTCGCTTCCGGCGGAGATCGACCGGAACATCGAAGCGATCCGCGGGGAATTCGGCATCGTCGGTCTTTCGGTGGCGGTGGTCAAGGACGGCAGGACGATCTACGCGAAGGGGTTCGGGGAAAGGCAGCTCGGGCGAGGCGAGCCGGTCGACGAGAACACGCTCTTCGCCATCGGTTCCAACACCAAAGCCTTCACCGCCGCCGCGATCGGGATCCTCGTCGACGAGAAGAAAATGGGCTGGGACGACCGGGTGACGAAGCATCTTCCCTGGTTCCAGCTCTACGATCCTTACGTCACCCGGGAGATCACCGTCCGCGACATTCTCTCTCACCGGAGCGGGCTCGGACGGCGCGGCGACCTCAACTGGTACGCGACCGACTTCGACCGCAAAGAGGTCGTTCGGAGGATCCGCTATCTCGAGCCCAACTCGAGCTTCCGATCGGAGGCCGGATATCAGAACACGATGGTGCTCGCCGCCGGCCTCGTGCTCGAAGCGGTGTCGGGTCAAAGCTGGGATGATTTCGTCACCAGCCGGATTCTCCGCCCACTGGGGATGAACCGTACGCGCACGAGCGTGCGGGAGCTCGCGGGAATGGACGACGTCGCGACGCCGCACGAGCGGATCGAGGGCAAGATCGTCCCCGTTCCCCACCGCAACATCGACAACGTCGCTCCCGCGGGCGCGATCCTCTCGAGCGCCTCCGACATGTCACGCTGGATGCGCATGATGCTGGGAGAGGGAGAGCTCGACGGAACACGCATCGTGTCGAAGGACGTCGTCGCGGAGGTCTGGAGACCGAACATCAGGTACCCGCTGCCGGCGGACTACACCGCCCTGTTTCCTCCGATGCATTTCTCCACCTATGGCCTCGGCTGGGGGCTTCGGGACTATCGAGGCCGCTTCGTCGCCACCCACACCGGCGGTATCGACGGGATGCTCTCGCAGGTGCTCCTGGTGCCGGAGGAGGATCTCGGCATCGTCGTCCTGACCAATACGTCGCCTCTCGGGACCTTCGCCCACAATGCCATTACGTTCTCCATCCTCGACGCGCTTCTCGCGAGCCCCGCCGAGGCCGCCGCGGCGGACTGGCCCGCACGTTTCCGTGAGCTTTCGCAAAAGCAGGAGGAGGAGGAGGCCGCCGAGGAACGACGCCGGAACGAAGCCCGCGTTCCCGGCACGTCTCCGTCGCTGGCTCTCGATCGATACGCCGGCACCTACGAGAACGACATGTACGGCAAAGTGCGGGTCTCGATCGAGGACGGCCATCTCGTTCTTCGCCGCCACACCGCGTGGATTGCCGACCTCTCGCATTGGAACTTCGACACCTTCGAGGCGCGCTGGCGCGACCGGGTCATGGGAAAGACGCTCGTGACGTTTCGGATCTCGCCCGACGCCAGGGTCTCCGCCATCGAGATGGGTGAGATGGGAGAGCTCCGCCGCCTCGACGACGGCGAGTCCTAGGGCGTGGACTCCGTTCGCTCGACGCCCGAGACCTCGACGTCATCGGGGCCGTCATGATCGAAATCAGCGATGACGACGCCGGCCGTCGGCCGTCGGCCGTCGGCCCGCACGTAAGAGCGCACCGTACGTCCTCCCCTCGATTCGGGCACTCTAAATCGCAACGGAAGCGTAGTGGGGTTTCTCCTCGTGAGTTTCATCTTGCAACCAAACGGGCGGGATGCGATCCAACCTATCCGGTGAAGCCCGAAGGCCACACCGGAAGCTGTGCACGGATGGCTCTCTCCGTCTCTTCCAGGGGACGGGACGTATCGAGGACGAGATGATCTCGAGGAGTGAGCTCATCGACGGTCTCCCAGCGCGCCTGGAACTCGTCGAAGATCTCGAGGCGTCCATCCGATACGCCCGGCTCCGTCTCCCTTTCCGAGAGACGACGGCGGAGGATTGCTTCGGGCGCGCGGCACTCGACGAAGATGAAGGGTAAGCTCCGCCGCGAGGCGACCTCTCGTGCCTTCGCCCGCAGGTCGCGAGAGCGAAACGACGCGTCCAGGACGACGGGCCTCCGAGACGAGAGCACGGCGTCCGCCCGCCGAAAGACTTCTCCGTAGACCTTCTCGGTGAACTCGGGCGAGTAGATGCCGCGGAACGCCGCCTCGCGGGCGGGCTCCTCCGACGCGAGCCCGGCGAGGTACTTTCTCGTACGATCGGCGTCGACGACGGGGGCGGTCATCGACGCCGCGATGCGGGCGGCGACCGTGCTCTTTCCCGATGCGATGAGCCCGCCCACCGCCACGACCGCGGGCGCGAGGACGCTGCGCCTCTCCGAGGCGAGCGCGAGGAGGAAATAGCGCCGGGCGTCCGCGGCGGCGCGCTCCCGGGCCTCGTGCGGCGTGGCGGGATCGGAGACGACGAACGAAGAAATCTTGCCTCGTACGAACGCACGGTAGCTTTCGTAGAAGTCGATGAGGGGATAGAGGTCGAAGTCGTTCGCTTCCCGGGCATAAGCGGCGAGAAAACGCTCGGCGAGGTCGACGCGCTCGCGAAACGCCAGGTCCATCGCGAGGAAGACGACGTCGGCGCACACGTCGGCGTAGCGGAAGCGCTCGTTGAACTCGATACAGTCGATGATGGTGATGGCGCCACTATCATCTATATAGACGTGCTCGAGGCGCAGGTCTCCGTGGCCGTCCCGGACGCGGCCATGCTGGAGCCGGGCGTCGAAGAGAGACGCCTTTTCGTCGAGGAACCGGAGCTGCCAGGATTCGATCTCCCGGGCCTGGTCCTCTTCCAGATATTCCGCGATGGCGGTCCGGGTCTGCTCGAAGTTCTCCAAGACGTTGCCCCGGACGGTGTCGACACCGCCGAAGCGAGCGGCTTCATCGCTCGGAGGCGAATCGGCGTGGAAACGGGCGAGGCGCGCGGCGACCGCTTCGATGTCGCCCGCCTGGAGCCGTCCTTTGGAAAGCCGCACGTCCGTTCGGTCTTCGTCGGGAAGACGCCTCATGTGTACCGCCCAATCGACGACGTCGCCGGAGCCATCGAATTCATGCCGGCCGCCACGCTCCAGGGTGACGGGGACGATCCCGAGATAGATTCCCTCGGCCAGGCGTCGGTTGAGTCGAACTTCCGCTTCGCAGGCGGCCCGGCGCTTGTCGGCCGTGGTGAAGTCCAGGAAACCCATGTCCACCGGCTTCTTGACCTTGAAGACGTCGTCTCCGTCGAGAAAGACCCAGGAGATGTGCGTTTCGCGGAGCTCGACGCCGGGCCGGATGAGGTCCTTTGGAAGGGCTATGAGATCGCTCCCGCGTGACGGACGTCGTCCGCTCGAATCGGCTCCGCTCGCGGCGCGTCCACCGGCCGAGATCTTAACGCAATCGAGCCGACGGGACGAGAGAGCTCTTTGAACCGGCGCGCACGGCGTCTATAATGCGTCCGCTCATGGCGTCGGTAACCACGCTCTTCGACGAAGAGTTCCTGAAGAAGCTCGAGTACCTGAAGCTCGTCTCCAATCGCATGATGCCCGGTCACCTCCGGGGGGAGCACCGGGCGCGGAAGAAGGGCTCGGGCATCGAGCTCGCGGACTACCGTCCCTACGTGAGCGGCGACGATACCAAAGACGTCGACTGGAAGGCGTTTCTTCGCCTCGACAAGTTGATTCTTCGCATCTTCGACGAGGAGGCCGACCTCCCGATCTATCTCTTCGTCGACGCCAGCCTGTCCATGAACTTCGGCGAGCCGTCGAAGTTCGACTACGCGCGGAAAGTAGCGGCGGCCCTCGGCTACATCGGGCTCCTCAACCTCGACCGCATCAGCGTCATCGGGTACTCGGACGGAGTCACGGAGGCGATCGCATCCAAACGCGGTCGCAACCAGATCTGGCGAATCTTCAGCTTTCTCGACCGCATGGAGACGAGCGGCGATACGTCGCTGCATCGCACGGTGCGCGCCTACTTCGGCACCAAGCGACGGCGGGGTCTCGTGGTGGTCGCGTCGGATTTCATGGATCCGGCCGGGTATCAGGCGGCTTTCGATTACCTGCGGCTGTTTCGCCACGACACCTTCATGGTGCAAATCCTGAGCCCCGAAGAAGTGACCCCGCAGTTCCCCGATGAGGCCCTTCTCGTCGATTCCGAGAACGGCGGCTCCGAGCGACTCCATCTCTCGCCCGCGCTCGTCGCCGCCTACGAGGCGGAAATGAAGAAGCACCAGGAAGGAATCGAGAGCTACTGCGCGCGTTACGGCTGGGGCTACGTCCGCACCGAGACCCGCATTCCCTTCGAGGATCTGGTCATCTCGATCTTCAAGCAGGATCGGTTCCTGAGGTGATGGCGGGGCAATGAGCTTTCTCGCGCTGGGGACGTCGGCGACGCTGGCGTTGATCGCCGCCACCGTCGCGATCATCGGGTTTCTCTACTGGCTCAAACCTCCGCCCCAACGAGTCGTCGTCCCTTCCATGTTCATCTGGGTCAAGGTCCTCAAGGAGCGCAAGCGACGCTCCGACTTCTGGCGTTGGCTCGTCTCCCTTCTCATAGCCCTCCTGGCAGGACTCGCCATCGCCGCCGCACTCGGGAGGCCCGAGATCGAAGCCATTTCCGGAAAGGCTCGACGAATCGCCGTGGTGGTGGACGATTCGCCGACGATGGGTGCGCGGACGACGAGCGGCGCCACGCGTTTCGAGCGTGCCATCGATCACGCGCGCGGTATCTTGAGCGAGGGAAGCGCGGGAAGCCGGTACCTGGTCACCGATACCGCGGGACGACTGGTGGGGATGGAGTTCTCCGACCGACGGGCCGCCCTCGAACGTCTCGATGGCCTCCGGGTCTCTCTCGAAGAGACGACGGCGTTTCCTTCCGCGGATCCGCTGCTCTTCTCCGATCCCTCGACGGAGGTCTACTTCGTAACCGACGGCGTCATGGTCCGGGAGGTACCGCCGGGGGTCAAGGTCGTTTCGGTGTTCGAGCCCGTCGAGAACGTGGGCATTACCGCTTTCGACCTGCGCGCCGTTCCCGCGGAGCCGAACCGGTTCGAAGCCTTTCTCGAGCTGGTCAATCACTCTCAGAAGCCCAAACGGGTGGCGCTCCAGATCGACGGCGCGGGCGGAAAGGCGCTCGAGCATTCCATCGACCTGACTCCGGGCCAGGTGCTCGCTTCCACGTTCGACCTGGATCGGTTCTCGTCGGGTCCGCTCCGAGCGCTGATTTATTCTCCCGACGACGGGTACGAGCTCGACAACGTCGCCTACGGCTACCTGGGTACTCCCCGCCTCGTGCGGGTGAGGCTGGTCACTTCGGGAAACACCTACCTCGAGACGCTTCTTCCTCTCGACCCGAGGGTCGTTCTGGAAGTCGTCCCACCCGAACGGGCGTCGACGGGCGAGAGCCCCAATCTCTTCGTCTTCGACAGATCCGCGCCCGAGAAGCCGCCCTCCGTTCCGGCCCTCTTCATCCGGCCGCCGGCACGCGCGTGGCTTCCCCAGCCCAGTGGATCGGAGCTGTCGAAACTCTCGCTCGCGGGAACCGAACGGCCCCATCCTCTCATGGACCACGTTTCCCTCGACGACGTCGTGGTGGAAAAGGCGATGGCGGTGACGCGAGGCGAAAGCCATGTGGTGGCGGGAAGCGACGACGAGCCTTTGATCCTGGTGGGGGATGCTCCCGTCCGATTCGCCGAGCTGACGTTCGCCCTCGCCGATTCTAATTTCGTTTTTCAATCGAGCTTTCCCGTCTTTCTCGCCAATGCCGTGGGCTGGCTCGCGGGAACGGAAGTGGTGGCGTCCAGCCTGAGCACGGTCGCCGTTCCCGTGACCGGCGGCGTAGTCACCGACATCCAGGGTGGAAAAGACGTTCCCGCACGGGCGTCGGGCGACCGGACGTCTTTCGCTCCCACCGCCCCCGGGCTCTATGCGGTGAAGGGTAGAGACCGGGAGATGGTCGTTTCCGCGAATCTTCTGAGCCCGCGGGTGTCCGCGGTCAACGACTCGGTCCTCAGAGACCAGCCCCCGGCCCCGGGAGTCGCTCGGGCCGCGACGTCGGGATTGTTCTCCGAGATCTGGGTGGGCCTCATCGTTTTCGCGCTGGTCGTGATCCTCGTCGAGTGGTGGACGTACCACCGGCGCATCACCGTCTGAGCCGCGCTCTCCGCGCGTCACCGATCGGCCGCGGCAGGCGTTACAATCTCTATCCATGACGCCGATTCGAGCTCGCATCGCTCCGTCGCCTACGGGCGACCCCCACGTGGGCACCGCGTACCAGGCCCTGTTCAACTACGCCTTCGCGAAGAAGAACGAGGGCCAGTTTCTCCTCCGAATCGAGGATACCGATCGCGTCCGCTCCACGAAGGAGTCAGAGCGGGCGATCCTCGAATCGCTCCGCTGGCTCGGTCTCGCCTGGGACGAAGGACCGGACGTCGGCGGGCCGCACGCTCCCTACCGACAGAGCGAGCGTCTCGACATCTACCGCCGCCACGTCGATCTCCTCCTCGAGAAGGGGCACGCCTATCCCTGTTTCTGCACCCGGGAGAGGCTCGAGACGATGCGAGCGGAGCATCTCGATCAGAAAGTCTTCCCCGGCTACGACCGCCACTGTCGAGAGATTCCCGCCGGCGAGGCCGAGGCCCGTGTCCGTACCGGGGAGAGCCACGTGGTGCGCATGAAGGTCCCGATCGAGGGGGAGTGCGTGATGCACGATCTCCTCCGGGGGGAGATTCGGCGAGACTGGGCCTCGGTCGACGACCAGGTCATCCTCAAATCGGACGGCTTTCCCACCTATCACCTGGCGAACGTGGTCGACGATCACCTGATGGAGATAAGCCACGTCATCCGGGGCGAGGAGTGGATCAGCTCGCTCCCCAAGCACGTGAAGCTCTACGAGTACTTCGGCTGGCAGGCGCCCGTCTTCTGCCACCTGCCGCTTCTTCGAAACAACGACCCGAACAAGACCAAGCTGTCGAAGCGAAAGAACCCGACGTCGATTCAGTACTATCGCAGCGCGGGATTTCTTCCCGAGGCCATGATCAACTTCATGGGAATGTTCGGGTGGACCCGCGCCGAGGGAGACGAGAAGTTCACCCTCGACGAGTTCATCGAGCACTTCGACCTCGATAGCCTCTCGCTCGGTGGGCCGGTCTTCGATGTGGAGAAGCTCCGTTGGCTGAACGGGCGCTATATTCGGGAAAATTTCGACGGCCCTCGTCTTCTGCAGGAGCTCAGGAAATGGGGATTGTCGGACGAGCGGCTCCTCGAGATTCTGGCTCTCGCGCAACCGCGCCTCGAGACCTTCTCCGACTGGGGGTTCCTCACCGCCTTCTTCTTCGCCGATCGGGTGCCGTTCGATGCCGCGAAGCTCGGCTTGAAGGGGAAAGGCGCCGACGATCTCGCGGGCATCTTCCAGATGGCGATCTGGCTCTTCGAGGAGACCCCCGGGTTCGATCACGAGGCGATCGAGGGCCGGTTCCGCGAGCTGTCGGAGAAGCTCGAAGTGAAGCTCCGTGATCTCACCAGGCCGTTCTACGTCGCCATCACCGGAAACGAGGCGTCGACGCCTCTGTTTCGCTCCATGGAGATCCTCGGCCTCGACCTCGTGCGCATGCGATTGAGGCACGCCATCGAGGCTCTCGGAGGAATCTCGTCGAAGAAAGCCAAGTCGGTGGAAAAGGAGTACCGCCGTCTCTTCCAGCACCGACCGGAGTCCTAGACCGATGAAAATCTTTTCGTTCTGCGCAGCCTTCCTCGTCGCCGCCGCTCTCGCGGGGGCTCAATCCGTCGACTCTTCTCTTCTGGGTGGACTCGAGTACCGGTTCATCGGGCCCGACGGAAACCGTACCATCGCGATCGTCGGCGAGCCGGGGAACGATTCCGTCGTTTACATCGGAGCGGCATCGGGTGGCATCTGGAAGACGACCGATGGAGGGGTCAGCTGGAAGCCGATCTTCGACAAGGTCTCGGTCTCGTCGGTAGGAGCTCTCGCGATTGCCCCTTCGGATGCGAACGTCGTCTGGGCGGGGACGGGGGAGACATTCATCATTCGGCCGGCGCTCTCCGTGGGCGACGGCGTCTACCGCTCGACCGACGGCGGCGAGACCTGGAAGCACGTGGGGCTCGACAAGACGGGGCGGATCGGTCGTATCGTCGTCGATCCGAGGAATCCCGACGTCGCCCTCGCCTGCGCGGTGGGCCATGCCTACAAGCCTCAGGCGGAGCGCGGCGTCTTTCGCACCGAGGACGGCGGCGCGAGCTGGCAGAAGGTTCTTTTCGTCGACGAGAGCACGGGCTGTTCCGATCTCGCGATGGACGCTTCGAACCCCCGCAATCTGCTCGCGGGAATGTGGCAGATCCAGATCGATACCGGCGGGCTCAGAAGCGGCGGGCCTTCGAGCGGAATCTACCGTTCGAAGGATGGCGGACTCACGTGGGAGAAGCTCTCGGGAGTGGGAAAGGGACTTCCGGGAGGCGAGGAACATCCGTTGGGAAAGATCGCGGTCGCGATCGCGCCGTCGGACTCCAAGCGGTGGTATGCGCTCACCGAGGACGAGAGCCCGGGATTCTATCGTTCCGATGACGGCGGCGATCATTGGAAGCTCGTCTCGAACGACCACACGATGGACGAGCGCGCCTCCTACTACACCCGCTTCGCCGTCTCTTCGGACGACCCTTCGCAGATTTATTTCGCGTCCGTCCGGTTCAGCATGTCCGTCGACGGAGGCGCGAGGCTGGCGAAGGATCCTCCCCGTGGCGGAGGGGACAATCACGACGTCTGGGTCGACCCCCGGAACGCGAACCGCATCATGGTCGCGTATGACGGGGGTGCGAGCATCAGTCTCAACCGCGGCCGGAGCTTCCTGCGCGTGACCCTTCCGGTGGCGCAGATGTATCACGTCGAGGTGGACGACGAGATTCCTTATTACGTCTACGGGAATCGACAGGACGGGTATTCCTATCGCGGGCCGAGCAACAGCCGGTCGGGAGAAGGGATTCCGCTCGGTCTCTGGCATGGGGTCGGCGGCTGCGAGAGCGGATGGGCCACTCCCGATCCCGTGGACGACAACATCGTCTGGTCGGGCTGCTACGACGGCGGGCTCGAGCGCTACGACCGGAGAAACGGCCAGTGGCGCGACGTACGCGTCTGGCCCGAGGCCTCGTACGGCTGGACGCCGGCGGAGGTGAAGTATCGCTGGCATTGGAACTTCCCGCTGCATATCTCGCCCCACGATCACAACAAGGTCTATGTGGGGAGCCAGCACGTACACGTGACGACGGACGGTGGTCAGAGCTGGAAGGAGCTGAGTCCCGACCTCACGACCAACGACAAGACCCGTCAGCAGGACTCGGGTGGCGGCCTCACCATCGACAATCTGTATACCTTCGACGGATCAGTGCTGTTCGCCATCGCGGAGTCGCCCGTCAAAGCCGGCGTGATCTGGACCGGGTCGAACGACGGTCAGGTCCACGTGACCGAGGACGGCGGCGAGAGCTGGACCAACGTGTCGAAGAACGTGCCGGGACTCTACATCGAGAGCTGGATCAAGAACATCGAGCCCTCTCATTTCGACGCCGGAACCGCCTACATGGCGGTGACCCACCACCAGGACGGTAACTTCGATCCGGCGGTGTACGAGACGACCGACTTCGGAAAGAGCTGGAAGCTCATCAGCAACGGAATCGAGAAGAGCGTTTCCAGCTTCACCCACGTGGTGCGGGAGGATCCCAAACGGAAGGGCATGCTCTACGTCGGAACCGACAACCAGATCTGGGCGAGCCTCGACGACGGCGCGCACTGGTTCTCGCTTCGGAACAATATGCCGCCGGCTCCCATCTACTGGCTCACGGTGCAAAAGCGGTTCGACGACCTGGTGGTCGCGACCTATGGGCGCGGTTTCTACGTTCTCGATGACATCGGCCCCCTCCGGGCCCTCGATGCCTCCGTGCTCGCCTCACCGCGTTATCTCTTCGAGCCGCGGCCGACCTATAGGTTTCGAGAGGTGCAGGCGATCAAGACGGAGGCGGCCAACCAAATCTCGGGAGAGAATCCTCCCGACGGTGCCGCCATCACCTACTTTCTAGGCGAAGAGACCAAGGACGACGTCAAGATCGAGATCCTCGACGCCGGCGGGAGAACGATCCGGAAGCTCGACGGAACGAAGAAGAAGGGGATCAATCGGGTGTGGTGGGACCTCCGTCACGAGAAGCCGCGCGAGGCCAAGCTTCGTACTCCGCCGCCGGAGCGGGACTGGGTTCCCGTCGGCGAAGAGGGTTTCCGGCGGCTTCGCACCTGGGATCTGGATATCTTTCCGGGATTCGGGGGGCCGCTCGCGGTACCCGGGACCTATACGGTGAAGCTGGGGGTGGGAGGCCAGGCGCTGACCCGCGAGCTCACGATTCTGAAAGACCCTCACTCCAGCGGAAGTCAGGCGGACATCGAGGCCCAGGTCGGCCTTCTGATCGAGCTCCGCGACGAGCTCGACGAAGTGGCGGGCATGATCGACGACATCGAGTGGACGAGAAAAGAGCTCTTGGATCTGGAGGCACGGCACGCCGAGGAGGAGGGGATGAAGACCGTCGTCGCCAACGCGAAGGAGCTCGGAGACTACGCGCTCTCCGTCGAAGGGAAGCTCTTCGATGTCAACTTGACGGGAGCGCGCGAAGACGCCTTCCGGGCTCCGATGAAGCTCTATGGGCGACTCGGGGCGCTCGCGAACGACGTCGGGATGGACGGCGCCGATTTCCGGCCCACCGACCAGCAGCTCGCGGTGCACGCCATTCTGAAGCAACGACTGGAGGAAGTCCGGGAGCAGTATCGGAAACTGATGAAAGAGGACGTGCCCGCGTTCCGGGCACAGTCGACCGGCGGCGAGGATTCGAAGTGAGGAGCGGCGACTCCGCGGCGAGAGCGGCGCGCGTCGAGCTGGCGGCCGCCTATCGCCTCGCCGTTCGCTTCGGGCTCCACGAAGGCATCTCGAATCACTTCACCTCGCGGATTGGCGAGAGCTTCCTCCTGATCCCGCATGGCCTGCATTGGAGCGAGGTCACGGCGAGCCGGCTGCTCCTCGTCGACCCGGCGGGAAAGCTCCTCGAAGGGCAAGGGGAAGTGGAAGCGTCGGCGTTTTTCATCCACTCCCGGGTCCTTCGAGCCCGCCCCGATGCACGATGCGTTCTCCATACCCACCAGCCGTACACGACCGCCCTCACCTTGCTCGAGAACGGGCGGCTCCTCCAGGTGAGCCAGAATTCTCTCCGGTTCCACGGCCGCGTCGCCTACGACGACGCCTATCAGGGCGCCGCCGACCACGCGGAGGAAGGAGAGAGATTGGCTCGCGTCCTCGGGAGCAAAGACGTCCTCTTCCACGCTCATCACGGTGTCGTGGTCGTCGGCGGGTCCGTCGCAAAGGCGTTCGACGACCTCTACTTTCTCGAGCGCGCCGCGATGGTCCAGGTGCTCGCCCAGTCCACGGGCCAGCCGCTCCGATTCATTCCTGACGAGGTCGCGAGAGACTACGTGAGCGAGAGCCGTCCCAACCATCTCGCGAAACAGGCAAGAGATCACTTTGGGGCGCTGCTGCGCGTTCTCGACAGAGACGAGCCCGACTACAAGCGGTGACCGAGGGACGAGGCCCGTCTCGTCGTCATTTCCCCTGAGCGAGGTAGTCTGTCGCGAGCCGGACCATCATCGTGATTCCGGGAACGAAGGTCTCGGGGTCCACCTGGAAGTACGCGGAATGGTTGGCGGGTGCCTCCGCGGGGTCGCGGTTGGGGCCGGTGACGCCCATGAAGGCGTACATTCCCGGGACCCGCATGGCGAAGTTGGCGAAGTCCTCGGTCCCGAGGATGAGCTCGGACTCGAACAGGTTGCCTTTTCCCGCTACCGCCTCGAGCGTTGGCCTCATCTCGTGAACGAGCTCGGGGTTGTTGTAGGTCACCGGATTGACCGGGCGAATCGAGACCTCGGCGGTCGTGCCGAAGCTCTCGGCGACGTTCGTTACCATCCGTTTCAGCCGCTCCTGCATGTCGAGCCGCATGTTCTGGTCGAACGACCGGATCGTCCCTTCGAGCTTCACCTCGTCGGGAATGATGTTGGCGTGAACTCCGCCGTGGATGACTCCGAAGGAGATCACCGCGGGGGCCGAGGCGATGTTGACCTGGCGGCTCACGATCGTCTGAACCGCGCTCACGATCTGCGCCGCGATGGTGATGGGGTCGATTCCGTCCCAGGGCCGCGAGGCATGGGTGCCGACTCCCTTGATGGTGATGATTACGTTGTCCTCGCTCGCCATCGCTGGACCTTCCCGGACGGCGAACTGGCCGGTGCCCAGCCCCGGCGAGGTGTGAAGCCCGAAGATGGCGTCGGGAGTGACGTCGGCGAATAGCCCCTGTTCGAGCATCAGCTCGGCGCCGCTGCGTTCTCCCGGAAGGGCTGCTTCTTCGGCGGGCTGGAAGACGAACATCACCGTTCCCGCGAGCTCGGGACGGAGCTGGCTCAACACCTCGGCGGCACCCATGAGGATGGCGGTGTGGGAATCGTGGCCGCAGGCGTGCATCACTCCCGTCTCTTCCCCGCGGTAGACGGTCCGCGCCTTGGAAGCATACGGGAGCCCGGTCATCTCCGTGACGGGGAGAGCGTCCATATCGGCCCGCAGGGCCACGACCGGACCCGGTTTGGCTCCGTGGAGCAGACCCACGACGCCGGTCTCTCCCACGCCCGTTCGGGTCTCGATCCCGAGCGCGCGGAGATGCGCGGCGACGATCCCGGCGGTGCGGGTCTCGTGAAGGCCGAGCTCCGGGTGCTCGTGAAAGTCCTTGTACCACGCCAGAACCTTGGGCTCGACGGCCTTCACGAGCTCCGGCGTATCCGAAGCCGATGCGGGCGAGGATCCGGGCAGGACCACGCCAAAGGGCAGAAGGCCGAGCCCTAGAACCTGTGCAATTTTCGAGGACATGGACGGGATTCTAACAGAGGAGGAAAACAGGGAACAGGCACCATTTTTTTGCTAAGGTTGAACAAAACCTTTTTCCGAGCCGTATCGTCTATAACAACGAGAGGAGAGACGGAAATGTCGTTCATCGGGAAGCTGTTCGGACAGAAGCAGGAGCCCAAGAAGAGAGTCCGGATCTGCGTCGAGTGCGGCATGCCCGTCGAGCAGCACAAGGAGTGGTGCGCTATCCTCAAGGGACAGAAGGCGATGGCCGCGGCGCGCACCGCCGAGTCCCCGACGGGCTCCTGACCGGGGAGCCTCCCTCCACCGCGAATCTACAAAAAAACAGCCCTGCCGGACCTCGTTTTCCCCGGCCCCACTTTCGAGGCGGCGCCATCGCCTCTACAATAGGGGGTAATGGCCGACCCCGATCGGAAACGACAGGGTGGAGTTGCGGAAAAGACGCGACCCAAGACTCAAGAGCCGCAGCTCTACAAGGTCCTCCTCCATAACGACGACTACACTACGATGGAGTTCGTCGTCATGGTTCTGGAGTCGATCTTCTCGAAGTCGCCCGCGGAAGCCTATCGGATCATGATGCACGTGCATACCAAGGGAGTGGGGATCGCCGGCGTCTACCCCTTCGAGGTGGCGGAGACCAAGGCAGCCTCGGTTCACGAAAGGGCCCGCGAGGGGGGCCATCCCCTCCGGTGCAGCATCGAGCCCGAATAAATCGGAAAGCCCTGAACGCGAATTTCAACAAGAGGAAGCGAACTGGATGTTCACGACGAACCTGGAACTGGTACTGAGCCTCGCCTACCGTGAGGCGGATTCGAGGAGACACGCTCATCTCACGCTCGAGCATCTCCTCTTCGCCATTGCCCACGACACGAAAGGCGAGGAGATCCTCACCGCTTGTGGCGTCGATTCTCGAGCGCCTGAGGAAGGAGCTCAAGCAGCACCTGGAGACGAGCATCGAGCCTCTGCCCAAAGACTCCGGCCAGGAGCCGCTCCAGACTCTCGCTTTCCAGCGGGTGCTGCAGAAGACCGTTCTCCACGTACAGAGCGCGGGCAAGGCCGACGCCGACGTTGGTGATGCGCTGGCGGCGCTCCTTCAGGAGCGGCGCTCGCAGGCTGCTCGCCTTCTCGAAGCCCAGGGCGTCACCCGTCTCGACGTGCTCAACTATATCTCTCACGGAATCTCCAAAGTTCCGCGGCTCCCGATCGGCGAGCCGGCACCCGCGGGCGACGGTGACGAGGACGCTCCGCACCTGGCGGCCGACCCGCTCACGGCGTTCGCGGTCAATCTGACCGATCGGGCCCGGCGTGGTCTTCTCGATCCTCTGATCGGAAGACAGGCCGAGATCCGGAGGGCGCTCGAAGTCCTCTGCCGTCGTCGCAAGAACAACCCGGTGTTCGTGGGAGACGCGGGAGTGGGCAAGACCGCCCTCGTCGAGGGGCTTGCCCAGCGGCTCGTCTCCGACGACGTGCCCGAGATCCTCCGAGGAGCGGAAATCTTCGCGCTCGACTCGGGAGCGCTCCTCGCGGGAACGCGCTACCGCGGCGATTTCGAGGAACGGTTCAAAGCCGTCATCGCCGCTCTCGAAAAGAAAGACAAGCCGATCCTCTTCATCGACGAGCTTCACACCATGGTCGGAGCGGGCGCCACGACCGGGGGCACGATGGATCTGGCCAACATGGTCAAGCCGGTTCTCACCGAGGGGCGCATACGGCTCATCGGATCGACGACGTTCGACGAGTTCAAG
Source organism: uncultured Acidobacteriota bacterium (assembly GCA_963815675.1). Taxonomy (GTDB): domain Bacteria; phylum Acidobacteriota; class Vicinamibacteria; order Marinacidobacterales; family SMYC01; genus CAWFHP01. The sequence continues at coordinate 412,620 of CAWFHP010000015.1, forward strand.
CACCTCGAAAAAGACCGGGCACTCCATCGGCGGCTCCAGAAGATCTCGGTGGAAGAGCCCTCCTTCGAGGACACCGTCAAGATCCTCGAGGGACTGCGGTCGCGCTACGAGGAGCATCACGGTGTGAAGTACAGTCACGGCGCTCTCGAGACCGCCGTCCGGCTCGCACAGCGTCATTTGCGCGAGTACCGGCTTCCCGACAGTGCCGTGGACGTGATCGACGAAGCGGGCTCGATGGTCCGGCTCGAATCGGACGCGGAAGAGTCCATCCCCGTCGATGTTGCCGAGATCGAGCGCATCGTTTCTCGCATGGCCCGGATTCCGGAAAAGCAGGCGTCGGCCTCGGACCGGGAGCGGCTCAAGAGCCTCGAGGAGTCGCTCGACCGCGTCGTGTTCGGACAACACCAGGCGGTAGAGACGGTCTCGCGCGCCATCCGGCGTGCTCGCGCCGGCCTCGGCCATCCCGATCATCCCGCGGGTTGCTTTCTCTTCACCGGACCGACGGGAGTCGGAAAAACGGAGCTCGCCCGCCAGCTCGCCCGGCACCTGGGAAACGAGTTCCTCCGCTACGACATGAGCGAGTACATGGAGAAGCACGCCGTCGCCCGCCTCATCGGCGCCCCTCCGGGCTACGTGGGCTTCGAGCAGGGCGGACTTCTGGTCGACGCGGTACGCCAGCATCCGTACTGCGTCGTGCTCCTCGACGAGATCGAAAAGGCGCACTCCGATTTCTTCAACATCCTGCTCCAGGTGATGGACCACGCGACCCTCACCGACAACACCGGCCGCAAGGCGGACTTCCGGCAAGCAATCCTCATCATGACTTCGAACGCAGGGTCGCGGGAGATGAGCGCCCTCGGGATCGGATTCGGAAGCGACACCGCGAAGGACGCTCCCGGACGGGGGAAGAAGGCCATCGAGCGTATCTTCAGTCCGGAGTTCCGGAATCGTCTCGACGCGATCGTGACATTCGACTCGCTGAGCGAAGAGGTGATGGAGACCATCGTCGAGAAGTTCGTGCTCGAGCTCGAAGCGCAGCTCCGGGAACGACGCGTCGCCTTCACCCTCCTGCCCGAAGCGAGAAGCTACCTCGCGAAGAAGGGATACGATCCGGCCTACGGCGCCAGGCCACTCTCCCGGCTCATCCAGGCCGAGGTGCGCGACCCACTGACCGACGAGATTCTCTTTGGAAAACTGGAGAACGGTGGCACCGTCACCATCGGCTACGACGGCGAGAAGCTCACCTTCGACATCAATCCTTCGAGTGCCCCCGCCGACAGGGAGCCCGCGCCGGCGGACGCCTCGTGAGGCGCAGCGGGGCGTCGCCATGCCCGTTTACTTGCTGGGCAAGGAGATTCTCTTTCCCCCCGTGGACCACGCGGAGAACGGGCTTCTAGCCGTCGGTGGCGACTTGAGCCCGGAGCGGCTCCTCGCCGCGTACTGCGAAGGAATCTTCCCCTGGTACTCGGAAGGCGAGCCCATCCTGTGGCATTCGCCCGATCCCAGGTTCGTCCTCACGACGGAGAGCTTCCATGTGCCCCGGCGGCTGCAGCGGGCCGTGAAAGAGGGATCGACGTTCCGGCTCGAATTGGATACGGCCTTCGCAGACGTCATCGCGGCCTGCGCGTCGGTGCCGCGGCCCGGACAGCGTGGAACGTGGATTACCACGGAGATGATGCAGGCGTACATCCGGCTCCACGAGATGGGCTTCGCCCATTCGGTAGAGGCCCGAGCCGGCGACGAGCTCGTGGGGGGGGTGTACGGCGTCTCGCTCGGAGGAATCTTCTTCGGCGAATCGATGTTCGCGAAGAAGAGCGATGCCTCGAAAGTCGCTTTCGTCGCGCTCGTGCGCCAGCTCCAGCGCTGGAATATCGGTGTCGTAGACTGTCAAGTCGAGACACCTCATCTGGCCCGGTTTGGCGCCGAGACGGTCTCACGCGAGGAGTATCTCGACATCCTGCACGACGCGCTCGAGCAGGAGACGCGCCGCGGAAAGTGGCGGTTCGATCCAGAGGCGTGACAAGCGAAAAAAAGGCTGGACCTGAATGGAGATCCAGCCTTTGTTATCTTGGACCAAGCGGAGTTCCTGAAAGCCTTTTCGGCTCAATGCCCTGATCCGCTCTCACACGGATCGAATGGGCGACTTGGAATTACGGAACCCGACGAGGACCGGGTCTGTGTCTACCCTCGAAGACAGGAGGATCGCTCTTCGATCCGTCAGGCCCTCGAGGGGCCTTTCTGGTCCGGCGGAAGCATCTTTGGGTCGCCTCCTTCCGTTAGCGTTGTCTCAGATATAGATCGTCTTTGACGCGCTGTCAACACATTTCGCGAACGAAATCCACGACCCTTCAGAACGCCGATGCGGCGAGAACGCCTCCGTCCACGACCAGGTTCGCGCCGCTGATGAAGCTCGCCGCGGACGAGGCGAGAAAGAGGCAGGCATCGGCGACGTCCTCGGGACGGCCCAGCCTTCCTAGAGGCGCCCGCGCGCGGAACGATGCCACACCTTCGGGCCAGGCTCGTTCGATCCCTTCGCGCCAGATGAGACCTGGGGACACGGCGTTGACTCGAATCCCGTGGCGGCCGAGCTCGATCGCGGCCGATCGGGTGTAAGCAAGAACACCGCTCTTGGCGGCAGTGTAGTGACTGTGCTTCGGAGCGGGCCGCAACCCTTCGATCGAGGCGACGTTCACGACCGCTCCCCCTTTTCCTCGATCGATCATGCGCCGGGCGGCCGCCTGGGTCGCGAGATGGACGCCGAGCAAGTTGGTCTCGACGACGCTCATGAACTCCGAGGAGGTCGCGTCGACGAGAGCGTGAAGGGGATAGGAGCCAGCGTTGTTGACGACGACGTCCGCTTCTCCGAGCTCGCGGGCGGTGTCGCGAAACAGCTCTTCGACTTCACCCGGCGACCGAACGTCGCCGCCGAGGGCGACCGCTCTCCCGCCTTCGCGCGCGATCTCCTCCACGAGACGAAGCGCCTCGTCGCGATGCCGATGAAAGTGCACCACTACCGAAGCACCGGCGTCGGCGAAACGCGCGGCGATGGCCCGTCCGATTCCCATCGAAGCACCCGTTACCACCGCGACCTTGCCGCTCAAGTCCAACTGCAGCTTCGCCGCGCTCATGAACGCTCGCGGTCCTCGTAATATCGCGTCTCGAATCGAGGCGTGCAGACGCACAGGAACACGAGGTCTTCGAGGCCGTCGTTTCGGATTCGCTGCGCCTTACCTCTCGGGATGAGCACGACGTCGCCGGGGAAGACATCGGTTGGCTCGAGCCCTTCGACCTCGATCCGGCCCCTTCCGCTCACGATGACATAGCGCTCGTCGACGCCGAGGCGATGCCGGGCGGTAACGACCCCCGGGGCTACCCGCGCGCGGGCGAGAGAAACGTCGGGATCGGATTCGTCGTTCCAGGTCTCGAGGATATGACAGCGCTCTTCGGTCAAGACCTCGTCGATCGCTCCGTTCCGGCTCGTTCTCCGGGACACCTTCGTCCGCACGGCGGGAGTCTATCATTCACGGGTTGCTCGAGGCGGCGTCGGCCGCTACGATACGCGGCATCATGCCGCGTGTGGTACTCGTGCTTACGTTCCTGGCGTTCTCGACGACGCTTCGGGCTGCCCCTCCTCGCTGGAACGGCGAGGAGGAATCGACGACGTCGATCGCGTGGACCTGCCCGGTGCATCGCGAGATCACGGAGAGCGCGCCGGGGAGATGCTCCCTGTGCGGACGTGAGCTCGTTCGTACGCGAGTGCAGCAGTTCTGGAGCTGCCCGCTCCACGCCGTCGTGATGAAAGAGGCTCCGGGGAAGTGCCCCGTGTGCGGCCGCGAGCTCTATCTCACGAGCCGCGAGATTCTCTATTCCTGTCCCATGCATCCTGACGTGCACGCCATCGAGCCGGGAGCCTGTCCCGTCTGCGGCATGACGCTCGTCGAGGGCACGAGCCCGCGACCGCACCAGGATCACAACCCCAAGCACGGCGGCATTTTTTTCATGGCCCCGGACTCGTGGCATCACCTCGAAGGAACCTACCCCGAAGAGGGTCTCTTCCGCGTCTACTTCTACGACAACTACTCGCAGCCGTTGAGCGCGTCGCCCTTCAAGGGACGAGCGGTTCTCGAGGAGTCGTTCGATCCGGCGACGAAAAAGACCCTGGAGGTCACCGCTTTTCCTTTGACGGCGTCCGCCGACGGAAGCGTTCTCGAGGCGCGCGTGGGAACGGGACCGCTTCCCAGGGAGATCACGGCGAAGGTTCAGTTCGAGCGGGATGGGCCGTTCGAACGGTTCGACTTCGTCTTCTCCGGAGTCGCGGCGGAGACGCAGGCTCCGACGGCTCCGTCGACGAATGGGAGCCCGACGCCGGAAGGCCAGTCTCTCGAGGCGATCGCGGCCGGGATCGTCGAGAGGGAGGGGCGCGTCCGCGATTCTCGTCGAACGGGGAGCTTTGAAGGAGATTTACGTTCCCGCGCTCGAGGCCAAGGACCTCGCCCTCGCTCTCGAAGGCCGGTTGGCCGAGGCTCCGGAGTCCGCGCGGCCGTCGCTCCGTTGGGCGGTGAAAGAGCTGGTGAGCGCCGCCTGGCTCCTGGACGACTTCGGCGACCTGGGAAACCGCGAAAAAGTCCGTGCCGCCTACCAGCGGTTCCAGGAGGCTGCGTATGTGATTGCCTCGACGAACGGAGTCGCTCGGTGAGTGGCCGGACGAAGCTCGGCTTCGTCGCTCTGACCGCAGGGCTCGCGCTCGTCGCCGTCCCCGGTCTCGCTCACAAACCGACGACGACGAAGTTCACCTATCACCGGGACGTCTACCCCATCCTCCGCGCCAAATGCGGGTCCTGCCACCGGACGGGGGGAGTCGCTCCGATGTCGCTGCTCGAATACAAGAGCACCTATCCCTGGGCGGCCTCGATCAAGAATCAAGTGCTGGGTCTCGCCATGCCGCCCTGGTTCGCCGACGAGCGATACGGGTCCTTCCAGCACGACGGAACGTTGTCCGCGAACGAGGTGAATACCATCGTGGATTGGTGTCTCGGAGGTACGCCCGAGGGAGACAAGAGCGCGCCCGGCGGCCAGGATGCGCCCGGCGCCGCGCCGTCGCTCGGTGAGCCCGACCTTCTGCTCGAGCTCCCCGAGCCGTTCGTGCTCGGTGCGGACGAGGGCGAAGCGGTGCGCGATTTCGAGATCGACCCCGGGGCGGGGGCGGATCGTTTCCTCGAAGCCATCGACTTCCACCCCGAACGCGCGAACGTCGTTCGCTCCGCGCTCATTTTCATCGTGCCTCGTGGGAAGCATCCGGACCCGGAGCACGTCGTCGCTTCCTGGATTGCCGGGGAGACGGGCACGGTCTTCCCGCGGAAATCGGGGGTGCTCCTTCCCGCGGGCGCCTCCATCGGACTCCGGCTCCATTACAAGAAGACGTGGCTCGACGACGGCAAGGAGATCTCCGATCGGAGCCAGCTCGCGCTCTATTTTCGGAAGACGCCGCCATCCGAGACCCTTTCGAGCCTCGTCGTCGCCGTCGAAGGCAACGAGCCCATCCGCGCCGACGGGCCCGATTTCGAGACGAGCAGGGACTTCAACGTCCCGGAAGGCGTGGAGGTCCTGGCGCTTCTTCCTCAGGTCGAGACGAATCTGTCCTCGTTCCTCGCCGAGGCCATCCTTCCGGATGGATCCTCTCGGACCCTCATCCGCCTTCGTGAGCCGCGGCCGGACTGGCCGCGCACGTTCTGGCTCGATGAAGCCGTCTCTCTTCCCAAAGACAGTCGGATTCGACTCACCCTCGCTTCCTCGGATCCGGAGTCCCTGAAAGCGCCCCACGCGTTTCTGCTGGACGTCGTTCGGGAGTGAGGTCCCCAGGAAAAGGACCATCTCTCGGGCACACTCCTCTTTCCCGACCCCACCACGCTATAGTGGTAGTTTGGTGGTGTTATGAGTAGTGTGATGAGAGGGTCGGGGCTTTCGCGCGGTTCGGAGCGCACGAGGTCACAAAATCCCGCGGCGACGTCGTCCGACCCCAAGAAAAAGCCGGATTTCTCCGTCGTCTGGAGAGAGGCCAAGGAAGTCATGTGGACGAGGCGATACCGTCTCGCGGTTGGATTCGTCCTCATGGCCATCGGCCGCCTGGCCGGGCTCGTGCTCCCCGCTTCCTCGAAGTACCTGATCGACACCGTCATCGCGAACCGCCGGACGGAGCTTCTGCTTCCGCTCGCGCTCGCTGCGGGCGCGGCGTCGCTAGTCCAGGCCTCGACTTCGTTCGCTCTTTCTCAAATCCTCGGCGTCACCGCGCAACGCGCCATCACCGACATGCGGCGGCGCGTGCACCGGCACATCATGAGACTCCGGATCTCTTTCTTCGATTCGGTCAAGAGCGGTGAGCTCATCTCCCGCGTCATGGTCGACGCCGAGGGGATTCGGAATCTCGTGGGCACCGGGTTGGTGCAGCTCTTCGGCGGCATCCTGACCGCGATAGCCGCGCTCGGCGTTCTCTTTTATTTGAACTGGAAGCTCACCGCGCTCACCCTCGTCGTCCTTTCGGTCTTCGGCGGGGTCATGGCGTACGCTTTTACGGCGCTCCGGCCCTTGTTCCGCGCCCGCGGTGCGCTCAACGCCAAGGCCACCGGACGGCTCGCGGAAGCCTTCGGCGGGATTCGCATCGTGAAGGCCTATACCGCGGAGAAACGCGAAGAGCGGATCTTCACCCACGACGTCAACGAGTTGTTCCGTAACGTGGCGAAGTCGGTCACGGCGGTCTCGGGAGTCTCCGCGTTCTCTACCGTCATTCTCGGTGCCGTCGGCGTCCTCATGATCCTCGGTGGCGGAAGGGCGATCCTTGCGGGCGAGATGACCCTCGGCGACTTCATCATGTATGTCTTCTTCATCGGGTTGGTGGCTGCGCCTCTGGTGCAGATTTCTTCCATCTCGACTCAATTGAGCGAGGCCTTCGCCGGTCTCGACCGCATCCGGGAGATTCCGAAGCCTCCCCACCGAGGACGAGCAGGATCGGGAGCTGGAGCCACTGAAGGTTCTCGAAGGCGACATTCGGTTCGAGGACGTGTGGTTCGAGTATAACGAGGGCATACCGGTGCTGAAGGGCGTCTCCTTCGAGGCTCCCGCGGGCACGACGACGGCGCTCGTCGGCTCGAGCGGCTCGGGGAAGAGCACGCTCGTGAGCCTGGTGCTGACGTTCAACCGCCCCAAGCAGGGGCGGATCCTCGTCGACGGACGCGATCTCTCCCGGCTGCGCCTCAGGGATTACCGCGAGAAGGTAGGCGTGGTGCTCCAGGACAACTTCCTCTTCGACGGCACGGTGCGCGACAACGTCTCGTACTCGCAACCCACCGCAAGCTTCGAAGACATTCTCGAAGCCTGCCGCGTCGCCCATTGCGACGAGTTCGTCGAGAAACTGCCGAACGGTTACGACACCGTCGTCGGCGAGCGCGGCGTGAAGCTGTCAGGGGGCCAGCGCCAGCGGATCGCGATCGCCCGGGCCATCCTCGCCAATCCCCGCATCCTGATCCTCGACGAGGCGACGTCGAGCCTCGACAGCGAGAGCGAAGCGCTGATTCAGGACGGGCTCCGCTCGCTGCGCGAAGGGCGGACGACCTTCGTCATCGCCCACCGTCTCTCGACCATCGTGACCGCCGACCAGATTCTCGTGCTCGAGCACGGGGAGATCGTCGAGCGAGGCCGGCACGAGGAGCTCCTCGCTCTCGGTGGACGTTATCGTGAGCTCTACGATCGGCAGTACAAGCTGGAGATGAACCGTTTCATCAACCCCGGCGAGGACTTCACCCCGGAGCCGGAAGTGGTGCGCCCCGTGCCGCGCCGGGCGAATAGCGGCGGCAATCTCTAGCCCTCGTCACCTCAAAACAGACCGCTTCCGAAAGCCCGGTAGGCATAGATCGCGAGGGCGGCGTAGCTGCCGCTCACGAGGTCGTCGAGAAGGATTCCCCAGGATCCGTGAAGGTCGCGATCGATTTGACGCGCGGGCGGGATCTTGACGACGTCGAAGATACGGAACAGGAGGAACCCCCAGAACGCTACCTCCCAAAGGCTCCCCTGTGGCATCAGGAGGGGCACGACGAGATATCCCGCGACTTCGTCGAGAACGAAGTGCTTGGGATCCTCGTCTTTCCAGTAAGCGACGGCCCAGGGCGTGAGCACGTGATTCGCGGCGCTGACGAGAACGAGGCCGAGGGCGATCGCCCAGGGGCGCGCCGCCTGGGGAAGAAGGAGGAAGACCCCGATGGCGTAGGCGACTCCGACGAGAGCGCCGAAGCTCCCGGGGGCGATGGGGGAGAGTCCCAGTCCGAAGGCGCTTCCAATGGCGTTGCAGAGCAGGTCTCGCGAGCGATTCATGATTGACTCGAGACCCCGCCATCCCAGACCCTCGCGGCGAGGCGAAGATAGTTCTCTCCCAGGATCTTTCCGATGTCCGCGGCGCAGTAGCCACGTTTGCTCAGGCGCTCGGCGAACGGTACCACTTCGGCGTAGTCGGAGAGCCCGTCGAGACTCCGGCGCGGGGAGCGGGGATCGGCGGTGATCTTTTCGCTGTATTCCGCGAAGGGGTCTCCGTAATCGGGAGCGCCCCAGGGGTCGGGCTCGTGATGCGGGTAGCTTCCCAGGGACATGTCGGTCCCGATGCCGATGTGGTCCGCCGAGCCGGTCAAGCCCGCGACATGGTCGATCATGTCGACGAACTCGTCCACCGTCGGCTGGTGACTCTCTCCCGGGCGCATGACGAGCGGGCCCCAGGGCGCGAGGCAGATGACGCCGCCGCGGGCGGCACAGGCGCGAATCTGCTCGTCGTCGATGTTTCGCGGGCTCGGCGCAATCGCACTCGGGTTGGAGTGGCTGAAGAGGATGGGCTCGGAGCTCTGGTCGATCATGTCGAGTGTCGAGCGCTTCCCGGTGTGAGTGCCGTCGAGGAGGATGCCGACCCGATTCGCCTCCGCGACGACGCGCCCGCCGAGCCGGGACAGTCCGCCATCGGTGGCGTCGAGGCATCCGTCGGCGAGCTGGTTGGTCGCGTTGTAGGCGAGGAGCATTTGCCGGAGGCCGAGCCTTTGGACCGCCTCCACGCGGTGGAGCTCTCTTCCCACGAAGTCGGCACCCTGCGCGGCGAGAACGAGGGCGGCACGTCGATTTCGCTTCGCGGCGCGGATGTCCTCGACGGTTTCCGCGACGAGCAGATTCTCGTGCTCCCACGCGACCCGATGCCAGGCCATCATGTCCTTCACCACGTCATCGAAGTCGGCGTGGGGCCGGCAGGCGGTGACCGCATAGGCGGTCACCCCGTGCCGGTGGGCGCTCGCCAGGTCGGCGTCGGGCCAGATCTGCATCGTGGTATCGACGAAGAGGTAGGGATGATCCTGGTCGAGAATCGAATGAAAGCCCCCGTGGAGCCGTTCGGATGCGTGTTTCATGGGAGCAAGATAACAGGGAGCGAGGTCGCTTCGCCAGAAAATGCCCACTGTAGTGGGCTGTAACAGCTATTTCGCGCCAAAATCGCGGGCCCTTTTGCGCGCTGGCGGCGTTGCGATTCCTCGAAATATCCAGATATGTCGTCGTCATCGCGCCTTGCCAGCACACAAAATGACCTCGCGATTTGCGCACCAAATAGCTGTTACAGCCCACTAGCCAAAACGAGTTTCGTTTCGTATCCTGACTGAGAAACATTCCTCTTTCTGAGATCTCGCCGCAATCGATAAGTCGTTTCCTTCAGGGGGTCCTTGTGCTCTGCTCCCATGGCGGAAAGACCTGCGGTCGGTGCTGCTGGGGTCCATCCGTTTCGCGTTCGGTCCTCGCGCGACGTCTGCGCCGTCACCTTCTCTCGTTCCAACGCCACGTTCCCGCGGCGCTCCCCCCGTCGTCGTTCGCGCTCCTGGGGCACGAACTGCGCGTCCGTCGCGGGCTCGACCTGGTGCTCGCGCCTTTCCTGGTCGTTCCCTGGATCGGGAGAAAGCTACGTTGCCGGCACCGTTCGCGGATCGTCTGCGGATTCCTCGCGTTTCGCGACGAGAGTGAGACCGCCATCGGATGTCTGCTGCATCCGAGCCGCTTCGGTGGCGTGGACCGCCGGGATTCGGCGTTCCGGTTGTTGGCGGGGGTGGGATGCGGACCTGCCGACTACGTCTGTTCCGCGGCGCGGAGATTCGACGCTTCCTCGTTCGTAGAGAAAACGAGCTTTTCCGAAGGCGTCCGCGGGCTCGACTGGTTCGACTACAGCCGTGAGGCGTCGACTTTCAAGGAGACTCGACATGCCCGTCATCGTCTACAAGACCCTCGATCTCCACGTTCTTTACGTGCAAGCCCGCCGGATCCTCTGTGAGTTCTGCCGCGAGCCGTTCACGTACGTTCTCGGTGATCGAAAGACCTTCAACGTCACCGGAGTCCCCATCGTGTCGAGCGACGATGGGATGCGCAAGGAGGCGATGAAAAAGGCCGCGGCGGGGCTGACCAAGGTCGCGCGCTCGAAAAACGCGGGGCAGGCTCTTTGTCCCCACTGCAAGCGCTACCAGACGTGGATGGTGTCGCAATCTAGAATGACCGCCATGGGGTGCGGATTCCTCGGTGGAATCGTGCTCGCGGGCTTGCTCGCCATCTTTGCCGGAATCTGGTTCCAGTGGAGCTCCGAAGCGATGCTCGTCGTGACCGTCGCCGGTGCCGCGGCCGGTCTAGGCATCGGGAAGGTTCAGTCGCTCGATACCGGCCCTCACGTCGAGGAGGACCAGCGGTCCCTGCGAGACCGGGACGTTCCCGGTTTGCTGGCGCGCTGCCTCGAGGGCGGCTACGAGCCGTTTCTGTTCTGGTACCTGGCGCTCGGCAACAGTGCGAAAGAGAAGGAGGCGCTCATCTCGCTCGGTGTGGCCGACGTGAGTGGACGGCCTCCGGTCTTTCCCGGAGAGCTCGCCTCCGACGCGGTGATGCGGCGGTTTCAACAGGCCTGAGTCAGAAGCGGTCGAGGCGGAAGGGCTCGAGGGAGAGGGAGGGCGTTTCGCCGTTCGCGATCTCGGCGACGAGCTTTCCGGTCATCGGAGACTGGGTAAAGCCGAGCATCGCGTGGCCCGTCGCCACAATGAGTCCGTCGAGCCCGGCGGACCGGGCGTGGGAAATGATCGGGAGTCCGTCGGGAGTCACCGGCCTCAGCCCGGACCATGCTTCCTCGTTGGCGAGCGGGAAGTCGACCTTCAGTACCTCGCGAGCCGCTCGAATCACGGCTCCGTAGCGCTTGGGATCGATCGTCGAGTCGAGCCCGGCGAGCTCCAGGGTGCCGCCGAAGCGTACTCGTCCGTCGAGGGGTGTCACGATCACGCGCCTTTCGTGGATCATGACCGGGATCCGTGGGCTTCCGTCGAACGAGTCGATGGTGCAGCTGTAGCCCTTCGCCGGCTGGAGAGGGATCTCGACTCCGATGCCTCGGGCGATCTGCCGCGACCACGAGCCCGCGGCGAGCACGACGACGTCGGCGAGGATCTCTTCTTCGGGATCGTCGAGGGCGATACCGACGGCACGTCCGTTCCTGGTGAGAACGCGTGCCACGGGCCGCTGAGTCAGCAGGCACCCGCCGCGACTGCGGAACGTGTGCTCCAGGGCTCGGACATAGCCGTAGCTGAATCCATGCGCCTCGCCGGCGGTAAAGAGCCCTCCTCGCGCCGACGGGGACAAAGCCGGCTCCAGGTCGAGCGTTTCGTTCCGGGAGAGCAGTTGCGCCTCGAAGCCGTGCCGCTCGGCGATCTCTTTCTCGTGGCGGCCGGTTTCGAGTCCCTCGTCCGTCAGGTACACCACCAGGAGTCCTTTGATCTGGAAAAAGAAGTCGATTTCACGGGTCGCGGTCAGCTCCTCGTAGAGCTCCAGGCTTCCGCGGCTCAGTCCCGTCAGCGCGTCGTAGCCCCGCATGGCGGCGTCCTCGTTGCAGTACCTTCGGAATTTCCAGCTCCAGGCCGCGAGGTCGAGATCGATGCGGGGTCGAATGTAAAAGGGGCTGGTGGGGGAGAGCATCCACCGCAGGGCCTGTCCGATGACCCCAGGGCCGGGGATGGGGTCGGAATGGCTCGGTACGATGAGACAGCAGTTGCCGTATGAACAGGCCCGCCCCACCTCACCCCGGTCCACGACGGTGACCGTCCAACCGGATCTCTGGAGAAAGTAGGCGGAGGCCATCCCGATGGCACCCGCGCCGATGACGATCGCGCGTCCAGACATCCTGGCCACGATTCTAGATGATCGGACGGCCGTCCGGGGGAATCGAAAGCTGCGGGTCGAGACGGAGCGCCTCGTCGCGGGAGGCGTCCGCTTCTTTCGTCTTTCCCTCACGGCGCAGGGCGAGGCTGAGGTTGTACCGGTAGATCGCCTGCCCGGGTGCGAGTGCTACCGCTTTCCCATAGGCGTCCGCCGCATCGGCGGCCTCCCCGCGGTACAGGTGGACCGTTCCCAGGCTGTCCAGTAGCTCGTGAACGCCGGGCGCGAGCTTGAGCGCGGTCTCGATTTCCTGGAGGGCCTCGTCGTTGTCACCTTCGACAGCGAGTGCGAGAGCGAGACCATTGTGATGCGCGGCCTCGTCGGGTGCGAGGCTCGCCGCCTTGCGAAAGCACTCCACCGCGAGTTTCATCTCTCCCCGCCTCAGACGGACGAGGCCCATCTGGCTTTCGACCTCGGCGGAGTCGGGCGCCCAGCTGCGGGCCTGTTCGAGGATTGAAACCGCCTCATCTAGTCGGTTGGTCTCGAGGAGAAGCGAGCTCGAGATCACATACATCGAGACGTCCGACGGCTTCATTTGACGAGCGAGCTCGAAGGCCTCGCTCGCCTCTTTGTCGTGGCCCGCGAGCCATAGGGCGACGCCGAGGTTCCGCTGAGGCTCGTAGAGCTGAGGGTCGAGCTCGACCGCGCTTCGAAACTGGGAGATCGCGTCGTCGTACCGCTTCGCCTCGAGGTAGACAGACCCCAGCTCGTTGTGCAGCACGGCCGAGTCTGGCGCGAGCGCTACGGCCCGCTCGCGCTCCGCGGTCGCCGCTTCCTTCGAGCCTTCTTCCGTGAGCTGCTCCGCGCGGGCGACGTGGAACTGCGGGTTGTCTTCGCTCGTCGCGACCGCCCAGCGGCCCGCGACGATGAAGACCAGGATCACCGCGGGAACGACGAGGAAGCGTTGGCGGGAGCGTTTTCCGAACGGAAGCGAGCGATGAAGGGCGGCACCCATGACGAGGCCTATGGCGAGCCCGCCGACATGACCGGCGTTGTCGATGCCGATGCTGTTGTCGGTCCTGGCCCAGAGGGCGCCGAGAAACAGATTGAATCCGACGATGAAGACGAGGCTCCCGAGAAGCTCCCGTACCACGACTCGCGGTACGAGAATGTGCCCGAAGTACAGGAAGGCGATGAGCGCACCGGCGATGCCGAAGATCGCGCCCGACGCTCCCGCGCTGATGATGTCGGGATGCCACACCAGGCTCAAGAGACTTCCGCCGATTCCGGAAAGCAGATAGATGAGGAGGAAGGTCCAGTTGCCGAACATCCGCTCGGCGATGTTGCCCAGAAGCCATAGCGCCCACATGTTGAGGCCCAGATGAAGAATGCCGATGTGGACGAAGGCGGAGCTCAAAAGCCTCCACCACTGTCCGTCGAGGGTCGTAGGGCCGAAGTTTGCGCCGAGCTCCAGGAGGTAGCGCGAGTCGGGCGCGATCGGGGAGGCACCGAGCGATAGCGAGATCAGGAAGACGAGAACGTTGGCGCCGACGAGGGTCGGTGTGACCCACAAACGAGGTGTGGTGCCGAGAAGCACCTGGTAGAAGCTCGTCTTCGGTAGCTCGGAAGTCTGATCGGGATGGTCGGGATGGATCTCCTGCACCCGTCTATTGTAGCTTGACAATCCTGGCAGGTTCATCGCGGGCGCCAATCGGGGAGGGATGCGAGATGAGGACGGTAGCGAAGCGAACGGCGTTCATCTTCGGCGTGATCCTGGGTGCCGTGGCCTCGGGAGAGGAAAGACGGCCGGTGGGTCTCGAGGACATCATGGACTTGAAGAGTGTCACCGACCCCACGGCGTCGCCCGACGGCCGCGAGGTGGTGTTTGCCGTCACCGAGTGGTCGCCGGAGGATCCGCAGAAGAGCTCCGACGGACCTGGCAAGATGGTTTCGGTGAGCCATCTCTTTCGTGTCGATTCGGACGGGGCGGAAACGCGCCAGCTCACGTTCGGAAGGAAAGGGGAGAGCGCACCCGCCTGGTCTCCCGACGGCACGTGGATCAGCTTCCTCGCCGTGCGACCGCAGGACTCGACCAACGCCGGCTCCAGCACCGGCGACATGGGCGGTGGAAACACCGACGAGGCCGAGGCCAGGCCTCAAATCTGGCTCTTGCGGGCGGCGGGAGGCGAAGCGTTCCGTCTTACCGATGCCCGGGAGGGAGTACGCGCCTACGCCTGGTCTCCCGATGGTCGTGCGATTCCGTTCACCACCAAAGAACCGCTATCGAACGAAGAGGAGAAGCGGCGCACGCGCGACGACGATGCGACGCTCTATGAGGGCGACTCTCGTATGGTCCATCTCTGGACCATCGACGTCGGGACGCGCGAGGCCCGACAGCGCACCCGTGGGTCAGACTATACGGTACGGGGCGCTCCGAGCTGGGCCCCTGATGGCCGCACGATTGCGTTCGCGGCAGCCCCGACGCTCTGGCAAAGAGACGAGAGGGAGGACGTCTATTTGCTTTTGCTCGGCGCCGGGGATGCCGAGAACGGCGGGAAAGTGGAGAAGATCACGACGAATCGCGGACCGGATCGAGCGCCGGCGTTCTCCCCCGATGGAAGGAGCATCGTGTATCTTTCGACGCCGAACGAGAACGTGCCTCTGCCGGACGGGACTCAAGTGGCCGATCTGCGGAACGCGCGGCTCACGTTGTACGACGTATCCACGAAGACGATCCATGACCTTGCGAATGCGTCATTCGACCGCATTCCAGGCGATCCCGTCTGGTCCCGCGACGGGAAACGAATCCTGTTTGTTACCGGCGACCGGGTTTTCGACGAGGTCTATGCGTACGAGCTGGCGTCCCAGACGTATTCGAAGTTGACGGAGAGGATGGTGGTTAGCCCCGGCTCCATCAGTCTCAGCCGGAGCGGATCGCTCGTCACCTTCGTGGGGGAGTCGTCGAGCTGGCCCGCGGAGATCTTCGTCGCGGGAACGAATCTCGAGAGTCCCCGACGCATCACTACGATGAATCCACAGGTCGCGAGCTTCGCACTGGGGTCGAGCGAGCCGGTCACTTGGAAGAGCACCGACGGGCTCGACGTCGAGGGTGTTCTTCTCGAGCCGGTGGGTTACCAACAAGGCAAACGTTACCCCCTGCTCGTGGTGCCCCACGGCGGGCCGACGAGCGCTTACGTGGACTCCTTCCGGGTCCGCTACGGCGACGGCGGGCAGCACTGGGCGGGACAGGGCTGGGTCGTGCTCTATCCGAACCCGCGCGGCAGCACCAACTATGGCGAGGCGTTCATGAGAGGGAACCTGGCGGACTGGGGTGGGGGAGACTATCGCGACATCATGAGCGGAGTGGACGCCCTGATCACGCGGGGGATTGCCGACCCGGACCGTCTCGCGATTCTGGGATGGAGCTACGGGGGGTATATGACGTGCTGGACGATCACGCAGACCACCCGGTTCAAGGCCGCGATGGTCGGCGCCGGCCTGACCGATCTGGTAAGCATGTATGGCACCAACGACCTCCCGAACTATCTCGGGACGTTTTTCAACGGGACGCTGTCGCCTGAGACCGAGCAGCTGTATCGAGAACGCTCCGGGCTGACCCACGTGGACCGAGTCACGACGCCGACGCTCATCCTCCATGGTGGCAGCGACGACCGCGTCCCTGTCGGGCAGCCCATGGAGTTCTACCGCGCCTTGAAGGATCGTGGCGTTCCGGCGGAGCTCCTCTTTTACCCTCGGGAGGGGCACGGGTTCCAGGAGTACTACCACCGTCTCGACCGGATGAAGCGTCAGTACGACTGGATCAGCGAGCACACTCTCCGCACCCCACGGAACAACACAACGAGCGACGTGCGTCCCAACTGAAGTGCAGTGCTGCCAACTGAAGTGCCAACTGAAGTGCAGTGCCAACTGCCAGTGCCAACTGAAGTGCCAGTGCCAACTGAAGTGCCAGCCACTTCTCGACGATTGACGATTCTCGCGGTTTCGACGCCTCTATTCTCGGCGAGTTCTTCCTGGTGCTGGGTTGGTTGGTTGGTTAGCTGGGGAGCTCCCTTTGATGGGGTAGCCGAGCGACTAGCGCTCACTCGTGTGAGGTGTCTCGGCTAGCTTGCTCCCTCTCATAAGGGGTAAGCGGGCACACGGATAACGTTGCCTGGGCGGTTTGGACCGGACGGCTGTTCGTTCGAAAGAGACTCGTTGCGAACTAGCTCGGGGCTCTGCTCTTTCCTCGTGGGAGTGGCGGTTTGTGGGAATCGGTGGGAAAGGAAAAGTTCATTTCTCCCCGCCGGAGTCTTGCTGCGGCGAGGTAATAGGCGGCGAGTTTCCGCAGGCGGGCATAGAACATGGGCCAGAAGTCTTCCAGCGTGGCGGCATGGAACACAGTAGCGGGGGATGCCTCGAAATGTTTAGGTTTGTCGTGAGGGTTTTGTCGTCGAATCGCTCGGGCTCCCAAGGGCTCGCATTTTTGCTGGCGGTTGCGTCGGGCCGTTTCTGCTTCGAGCGCTTCGATGGCCTGGATGACATACGCCTGCCGTCTTTCGGGACTCCATCCGGCTAGGAAGGGCGGAGGCGTGAGACGAACAACCTGTCGGGACGGGAACTCGACATCGCCTTGGCCTCTTCGGCGAGCCTCGTCCTGCATCGTACGGTCAAACCAAATACCCTGTAGGGTGGATTCGCCGCGGTAAAGAGTTGGTGCGGAGCTGACCCCGGGCCACTCGAGTGGCGAGGAAACCAGCCCCTCTTTGCACCCATTGGCGAGGATGTAGCGGAACCACGAGGCCTGGGAGGCCTCCGAGTCGCCGATTCGATTGGGAGTGAAAACGCCGGCCCCAAAACCTCTCTAGCCAGTTGTATTCATGTCCCAGTTCTCGAGCGACGTTCCCTTTGACGTAGCCTACGAAGTCGGACATCTGAAAGACGGAAATCGCCTGCAGCATCAGATGCAGGTGGTTCGACAAGAAGATGAACGCATGGAGCTCGATCTCATAAAGAGCCTGGGCACGGCCCAGGATGCCGAGGATGATCTCGTTGACCCTCTCCGAGGGTCGCATGAGGTAGCGCCCCTGGAGGGTCCGGGCCGTTATCGCCATGACGCCGCTTTGGTTGTCGATAAGTCGAATTGGTCGTCCCACGCTACCGAAAGACGAAAAAACGGCCCAGAAGCCGCCTTCGACCGCCTTCGACCGGGAGAAAGCGCCCGCTCTCAGCTAGCAGAAGTGCTGCCAGCTAGCAGAAGTGCCAGCCACTTCTGGCAGCCTCACCTGGCAGCCGCACCATTTCTGGAAGCGTCCATTTCGACTTCCGGCCTCGTTCTCGGTTGAAAACGTGTGGTCCTCACCTCGCGCCGTTGGGGGTTCCCCACATTTCTCGAGCGCGCGGGCCGGAGGCTCGTAGGTCAAATGCTTATCTCACAATGTTTTGGTGCCTGGCACATCGTTTGCTCCCCTGAGCTCGTTATGAGCGTCGCCGAGACTCTGGTCATCCGACCCCAGGCGCAGGAGGAGGTTCTGCAACTCGAGACCGAAGGCGGAGTCCATGCGTTCGAGCTCGCCAATACGGCGCGCGTCGCTCTCGGACGTCATCCGTCAAACGATGTCCAGATCCGCTCTCGTCGGGTCTCCAACTACCACGCCGAGATCCTCAACGAGCCTGAGGGCCTTTTCGTCTGCGACATGGGCAGCAGCAACGGCACGCTCGTGAACGAGGAGAGCGTGAGCCGGAAAAAGATCGGCTCCGGCGATCGGCTCACCGTCGGCGGTTTCACGCTCACAGTACGCATCGTGCCGAGAGAGGCCCACACAGGCGTCGTCGGCGTTGCCGGTGACCATACGGGTGGCGCGAGGTTCGACGTCGGGGCGACGGGAAACCTGCTCCCTTTTCGAGATGTCGCTTCCGACTCGGGCGCCAGCCGCGAACGGAATGACGCAACCCTTCCGGTCCTTCTCGCCGACCTGGGCCGCGAGAGCGCGAGCGTCACCGTTGCCGTGCGGCGTGACGATGCCGAGGGACGCGTCCACGTCGTAGCGGGAGGAGTCGTTGATTGCGAGATCGGCACGTCGCGGCAGGAAAAAGCCCTCTACCGCCTTTCTTGCCCTCCCGAAAGCCAAGTACGAGATCGTCCCGCTTCCCGTGGCGGACGCGGTACCTCAAACCATCGACATCTCGACCGGCCGTCTCATGGCAGAGGGGATGCAACAGGTCGAGGCACTCGACAAACTGATGGCGAAGCTACCGGCGACGGACGCCGAGATTCTCCTCGACGGCTCCTGCACGGTCGCCGTCAATACTCTGACTGCCGATGAGGTCGAGATCTACCAGTGCCTCGTCCGACATCAGGCCATCGGCAGAGTGCTCGATGAGTCACCGATGACCGATTTCATGGTTCTGATGGTCATCCACGGTCTCCTGCAGCGGGGTTTTTTCCGTGTGCCGGTGACGTAATCCCGAGCGAGACGCTCACTCCGACTTCATCTTCGCTTCGAGCCGGGCCCAGGCGTCCTTGAGGGAAACGGTGCGGTTGAAGACGAGAGCCTGCTCCGACGAGTCGGGATCGACGACGAAGTAACCCTGTCGCTCGAACTGGTAGCTCGTTCCCGGCCGGGCGCCCTTCAGGCTGGGCTCGACCTTGGCGCCCTGAACCACCCGGAGGGAGTCGGGATTAAGATAAGCGGTGAAGTCCCTTCCTTCCTCGGCCTCGTCGGGATTCTCGCGGGTGAAGAGTCGCTCGTAGACACGGACTTCGGCGTCGAGAGCGTCGGCGGCCGAGACCCAGTGGAGAGTCGCTTTGACCTTGCGTCCATCGGGCGGGGACCCGCCACGGGTCGCGGGGTCGTAGGTGCAGTGGAGCTCGACGATGCGTCCGCTGTCGTCCTTTTGCACTCCGGTGCAGGTGACGAGGTACGCGTAACGCAGGCGAACCTCCCTCCCCGGGGCGAGGCGGAAGAACTTCTTCGGGGGGTCTTCGCGGAAATCGTCGCGCTCGATGTAGAGCACGCGAGAGAAGGGCACCTTGCGGGTTCCCGCGCTCTCGTCCTCCGGGTTGTTCACGCAGTCGACTTCCTCGGCCTGGCCTTGGGGATAGTTGTCGATTACGACTCGAATGGGATCGAGAACTGCCATCACCCGAGGCGCTCTACGGTTCAGATCCTCGCGAATCGCATGCTCGAGCTGGGCGACGTCGACGAGGCTGTCGCGCTTCGCGAGGCCGATGCGATTGGAGAACGTCCGAATGGCTTCGGCGGTGTAGCCCCGGCGACGAAGACCACGCAGGGTCGGCATCCGGGGGTCACCCCATCCATTCACGAATTTCTCTTTCACCAGACGCAGGAGCTTGCGCTTGCTCAGCACGGTGTAGCTCAAGTGCAGCCGGGCGAACTCGATCTGGCGCGGCCGGAAGGGTGTTTCCGCCTCCTCGACCACCCAGTCGTAGAGCGGCCGGTGATCCTCGTACTCGAGCGAACAGAGCGAATGAGTGATGCTCTCGATCGCATCGGAGAGCGGATGGGCAAAGTCGTACATGGGGTAGATGGCCCACGCGGTGCCGGTGCGATGGTGAGGCGGGGATTTGCGAATACGGTAGAGCGTCGGATCTCTCAGATTCAGATTTCCCGAGGTCATGTCGATCTTCGCGCGAAGCACGTGTGCTCCGTCCTCGAACTCTCCCGCCCGCATGCGACGGAACAGGTCGAGGTTCTCTTCGACGCTCCGGGTCCGATAGGGGCTGTCTTTACCGGGCTCGGTCAAGGTACCCCGGTAGGCTCGAATCTTTTCCGCGCTGAGGCTATCGACGTAGGCTTTGCCCTTCTCGATCAGGTGAAGGGCGTACTGATACAGCTGTTCGAAATAGTCGGACGCGTAGTACAGCCGGTCGTCCCAGTCGAATCCGAGCCAGCGAACGTCGTCCTCGATGGCGTCGACATACTCGACTTCTTCCTTCGTGGGGTTGGTATCGTCGTAGCGGAGATTGCACGTCCCGCCATACTCCTCCGCGATCCCGAAGTTGAGGCAGATGGCTTTGGCGTGACCGATATGGAGATATCCGTTCGGTTCGGGAGGAAAGCGCGTCGCCACCCGGCCCCCGGTTTTCCCCGTACGGACGTCCTCGGCGACGATCGTACGAATGAAATCGAGCGACGGCTCTTTTTCCGTCTTCTCCAGCTCAGCCACTACCGCAGCTCCGCTCCGCCCCTTCGATCATCGTAGACGAAACGGCTGCGCGCCGGCATCTCGATCCGGGGAAGCGAGTCGCGATCGATCGTCGCGTCCTCGGGGACGATCTCGTTCAAATAGAGGATGTAGGCCACCAGGCTGTAGACGTCGTTCGGAGGCAGACTTCCGGGAACCGCCTGGGGCATGGCACGGTGGATGTAGTCATAGAGGGTCGTGGCGTAGGGCCAGTAGTTACCGACCGTCTGACGGAGCTTGGGCTTTTCCGCGAAAGGAAATCCCTCCCGGGGCTCGCGTCCGGCGAGCGCCTCGTTGTCTCCGCCCTTTCCCTCTGCGCCGTGACACTGGACGCATTGGCTCTGATAGAGCACTTTTCCTCGAGCGACGGTTCCCGAACCGTCGGGAAGTCCCCTTCCATCAGGCTCGACATCGATGTCGATCGCGGCGATCTCGGAAGCGGTGGCTTCGCGGCCGAAACCCAGGTGAGGGAGGCCGGCGAGCTTCTCGAGCGCTTCTTCCCGGAGCCGGGGTGTGTCGGCCCACCGTTTCCAGTCTCCGTGGATATCGACTCTCTGCGGGCTCGCGGCTTCCGCGTCCGACGGGTCGGCTTTGGCCGAGGCCTCCGTCCCAGCGTGGCCGGAGCCAGGGACGGATTCGGATTCGGATTCAGGCTCCGGCTCGGGAGCGGGAGCGGGAGCGGGAGCAGAGCAATAGCACCAGACGACGGCAACCCCGATTGCGACGGCTATCGCGCGAAATCGATGGTTATCCAAGGGCGAACTCCACTCGGCCGTCGGTGCCGACTTTCCATGCACGGAGATTGTTGAAATGGTAGCGCGTTCCCGCCCCCCGGACCCTCTCGAACTCTTCCGTCGTGGGCTGCGTGTAGCCGGTCTCGTCGGTGGCGCGGCTCACGAGGGTCGCGGGCTCCCCCTGCCAGTTCCAGAGCTTGCGAAAGCGCGTATGGCACTTCGGAAGAATGGGCTCCTGGAGCTCCGCGTCCTGCCAGCTCGCGCCTCCGTCGAAGCTCAGCTCGACACGCGCGATTCGGCCTCGTCCGCTCCAGGCGATTCCCGTGACTTCCCAGTAACCATTGGCGGAGAGCGTCCGGGGATAGGTGGGGAAGGTGATGATCGACTTTGCATCCATATCGAAGCTGAACATTCGAGCCTTGTCGCCGGGTAAGGGATCCGAGTACTTCGACGTCTCTTCGCGGGTGAAGAAGGGCCGCTCGGAGAGCTCGAGCCGGCGGATCCATTTGACGTTGGAGTTCCCCTCCCATCCGGGGAGGAACAGCCGTGCCGGATATCCGTTCTCGGGACGGATCGGCTCGCCGTTCTGGGCGTACACGATCATCGCGTCCTCCCAGGCTTTTCCCATCGGGATGCTCCGCGTCATGACCGCGGCATCCGAGCCCTCGGCGAGAAACCAGCGCGACTGGGGCAGAGCGCCGACCTCACGAAAGAGCAGCGCGAGCGGAACGCCCGTCCACTCGCTGGTGCTGGTGAGGCCGTCGATCTCCTGGGGTGTCATGTCGCTGCGAGCGCCTCTTAGCGCTTCCCCGCCGTTTCCCGAGCACTCGACGAAGTGGAGGCGCGACACGGAAGGAAACCGTTTCAGGTCGGCGAGCGTGAAGATCGTGGGCTTGTCGACGAGACCGTGGATCAAGAGGCTATACCGCTCCGGGTCGATCTTGGGGACACCGCCGTGATGGCGCTCGAAATGGAGGTCCGAAGGGGTCACGATGCCGGTGAGGTCCTGGAGTGGAGTGCGGGAGGCAGCGGACGGCTCCGGCTTGCTCACGAGCCGGCGAGGTTTTTCGAAGGGAGACCTTTCTCCCAGCTCGCTCGGTGGGGGGCCCTGGAGCTTCGTCGGATCGTCAGGAACGAGAGGTCGCCCCTTCGCTCCGTCACTCTCGGTCGATGCCTTCTCGGCGAGGACGACGGCTCCGATTCCTCCCGCGACGCCAGCCAGGAGCTTCCTGCGCGACGGGTCTTTCGGGCTTATTTCCCTCGAGCGTCCCGCACGTTTGTTCTCGCTCCAGTCGGTCATGACCGTCCCCTCCGATTTAGTCGCCCAAACAGGGAATCTTAGCATCGTGCCGCAGGGGAGACCAATCGGAAGATCAGGGACGACGGGGTTTACCGGTATTCATATCGATGTCGAAGAGGGATGCTTGCCCCACGCGGGCGGCCAATCCCGCCTGGGCCATGTCCAGATAGGTTCCGTCCACTTGCCGGTTGGCTTTTCGAAATGCTCGAGCCTCGTCTTCTGACCAGAAGAACACGGAGTTCCGTCAGAAGTCGTCGATGATATTGGGCTTACGGAAGCGCTCCCAGTCGATCTGGGGCTCGAACAACAGCGGAGAGGCGCCGCGCTCGTGGACCTGGATGTCCCCGAGGCCGTCCACCTCGAGGGTGAGACTTCGGCCCGAGCGGGCGCACCGCGAGTGAAGCGTCGCGGAGATCGATTCGTCTCTCAGGCACCCTTGCACGAAGGGTGTAGGAACCGCGTCCTCCGCTCAGGCGGCGTAGGTCGTCTCGCCCGTCGAGAGCTCCAGGCGGTGGGACGTGGGCTCGCTCGTAACGGGAAAGGCCCAGCTCACTGCGCCTTGGCGGTTTCGCACGAGGAAGAAGAGGTGGGACTCGAGGTCGTCGAGAATCGGCGCGACTCGAGCGAGCGCGAGGCCGGTGTTCTCGGCGATGAGCTCCGGCGCGAGCGGCCGTCCAATGCGTGGGATTTCCGTCACCACCGCGTCACGGACCTGGTGGTGCTCACGGGTCATGAACGTGAGTCGGGGCGAGCGTGTCTCCAGCGCGGCGTCGAGATGTTGTCGAAAGGCTTCGGCAGGGTGGCGGAGGATTCTCCTCTCCGCGACCCACGAGAATGTGCTCTGACATGACATGTCCTCCTCGGATCTTATCAATGTACCAATGTACCACAGTATCTTGCCGAAGGGACCGTTCCTTCGCACAATCACGGGTGGGAGGGCCCTTCGACCGACTCGAGAATCGGCTGGCGACCTCTCCAGCGGCACCTCTCCAGAGGAAGCTCAGGTCCAGGAGCTCACCGAGCCGGTTTCGCCAGGGCCCGCTCGATCCGGGAGACGAGCTCTCCCGGCCGAAAAGGCTTCTGCAGGAAGCCGGCCGGCGCCCGTCCTCCCAATCGCTCCGCGACCTCTCGCTCCCCGTGGCCGCTCGTCAGGACGACTGGCAGCCCCGGCTTCAACCGAATGAGCGTCTCGAGGATTCTCATCGCCCGAGAGTCGCGGCATGGTGAGGTCGAGCAGCACCGCGTCGACGTCCTCGTGGCGCTTCTCGAATAGCTCGATGGCACTCGGCCCGTCGGCGGCAGTAAACACCTTGAAGCCGCGCTTCTCGAGCGAGGCCCGTGCGACCTCCCGGATGGTCGGCTCGTCGTCGATGACCAGGATTGTTCTCACGACCCTCGAGGCCACGCCGTCATACACATTCACCGTTTCCGGCGAGTTGCTTCGTGCGCGGGCGGGGAACAGGACGGTGAACGTGGAGCCTAGGCCGGGCGTGCTCTCCACCCGGATCGTGCCCCGGTGGGCACGCACGATCCCCTGTACCGCCGCGAGCCCGAGCCCGCGACCGGTGAACTTGGTGCTGAAGAACGGGTCGAAGATGCGCTTCCGCGTCTCCTCGTCCATGCCCGCTCCCTCGTCTCTCACTTCGAGGAAAACCGAAGCCTGCGGTTCCTCTCGGTCAAAATGCGCGTCGGTCATGGCCCCGGTGCGGACGAGAATCGCCTTCTCGAGCTCGCGCGTCCCTTCTCCCTCCGGCTCCTCGTCGTCGACTGCCTCGGCGGCGTTGATGAGCAGATTCAGCACCACTTGCTGAAGCTGCGTCGGATCCGCATCGATGGCGGGCAGGTTCGGCGCGAGTGCGAGCTTCAAGGACGCAGTGTGCTCGAGGGTAGCGCGCACCAGCGGCAAGACCCCCTCGACGATGTGGTTGAGGTCCGTCGGCCCCATGTCGAATTGGTCTTTTCCGGCATAGGCGAGCATCTTGCTCGTCAGCTCCGCCGCCCTCTGGGCGGCGTTGAGAATTCGGTCGAGCTGTTCGCCGGCCGGTGAGTCGACCGAGACCTTGGTCGCGGCGAGGCTCGCGCTTCCCAGAATTCCTGTGAGGAGGTTGTTGAAGTCGTGGGCGAGTCCGCCGGCGAGCACTCCGAGGCTCTCGAGCTTCCGCGCGTGCTGGAACTGCGATTCCATGAGCCGCCTTACCTCCTCCGCTTGCTTCCGCTCGGTGATATCGGTCGCGATCATGAGTACCCCGTCGGCCTCTTCCGAAGGACGAATCGGGATCAACCGGACGAGCCAGACAGCGTGGCTCTCCGAGGAGACCTCCACCGTCCGCCGCGTCAACGTCGAGACCACCTCCCCAAAGGAGGTGCGGAGGCGGGTTTTGTCAGCTCCCCGCAGATAGTCGAACACGCTCGTCCCCAGAATCTGGTCGACGGGGCGCCCGGAATGCGTGGTGTTGATGAACCGGATCGTTCCCGCGCGGTCCGTCGTGAGGATCACGTCGGGAATATTCTGGAGGATGATTCGCAGCCAGGCTTCGGGGTCGAGGAGTGTATCGAGACCCGCGAGATCCGGCGCTCGGTCACCGCGTTCGCGATCGTTCACTTCGTCCTTGCTCGTTCAGCTTCTTCGGGCCCTTTTGTCCCTATTGTCTTATGGACGAGGCGACAAGTCGAGGAGGCGGGATGGAAGCGGAGGTTTATCCGACGGCGGGTGCGGGATTACCATGCTGCCGGTGAAGGCCAACCCGTATTCGCCACCCCTCGTCCGGACTGCTGTCGCCCGCTCGAGTGCAGGCGCGGCGCTTGCCCTGTCGATTCTCCTCTTCGGCTGTGCCGTCCTCGGTGGCGCACGAGCGGTGATCTACCTCGCGGCGGCCTATCGATGGGAATGGTCGAATCGAACCGGCCTTCCGATCGAACGGGGCCTCGTCTGGAGCTGGTCGGTCTATCGTCTTCTCTTCATGGCGACGCTGCTTTTGTTCTGTGTCTGGATCTATCGCGCCAACCGCGATGCCCGCCGGCTCGGAGGGGAGCTGGCGTTCCGTCCCGGCTGGGCCGTCGCCGTCTCCTTCATTCCAGTCGTCAACCTCATCGCGCCCTATCGTGCCGTGAAGGAAATACACGCCGCCGCGTCGAACGAGACGTCGGTCCGGCTCCCGGTCGTCGGACTCTGGTGGAGCGCGTGGATTCTGAGTCTTGCCTGGCAACCTCTATCGGGCGCGTTTCTGGTAGCAGACTCGGAGCTCTGGCGCGAGGCGGTACGCGAGGCCCTGCGATCGCTCGCGGCGCTGCTCTTGCTCGTCGTCGTTGAACAGATCGAGCGCCGGCAGGAGCGAAGGGCGGTGGCGAGCGAGCCCGTCGACGGTGGCGCGTCGGCGGCAATCGGTCAGACGACGCGCTGAAGACGCCCTTCGCGCGGCCGGTTGAAAGACCTCTCGCCCCTGCATCACAATGCACGGCTGGAACAGGAACGGAAAGGAGTGGATATGCCTGCATATCTTGTAGTGCGCGTTCGAGTCTCCGACCCCAAGGCCTACGAGGAGTACAAGAAGCTCGCGGCCGCATCCATCGAGAAGCACTCAGGGCGATATCTCGCGAGGGGTGGCCGCACCGCCACGCTCGAAGGCGACGAGGAATCGGGTCGGGTCGTCGTCGTCGAGTTCCCGACTTTCGATAAAGCGGAAGCCTGGTATCGATCGCCCGAGTATCGGAAAGCCATCGAGGCGCGCAAAGGCGCCGCGACTGGCCAATTCGTGCTCGTCGAGGGCGCGTGAGGGTAAACGCGCGGCTTGGCCGAGCCCGACCGTCATCTTCCACTGGCGCGTTTTTCCTATAGGGCCCGGGCTGAAGTAAAATGCAGGGCGTGAGACGATGGGGGGTGTCGAGCTCGGAAGTGCGAAATTTCGTCGTTCTCGCGGCTTCGGTGACGATGCTCTTCTCGGCCGCTGGGTACGGCCGGGCCGAGGACGCGTCGTATGTCGAGGAGATCGAGGCCTGGCGCGCGGAGCGGGAAGCGAATCTCGAGAAGGACGACAGCTGGCTCACCGTGGCGGGACTCTACTGGCTGCGCGACGGTGAGAACTGGGTTGGCGCCGATACCGCCAACGATTTCGTGCTTCCGGAAGGCTCCGCCCCGCCAGTCGTCGGCGTCTTCGATTTCCACGAAGGGAAAACGACCTTTCGGCCGCAGCAAGGCGTCACCGTGACGCAATACGGAAAGCCGGTCGAACAGGCCGCGCTCGGCTCGGAAGAGAAGGAGGCGATCTCCATCGGCAAGCTCTCGATGTGGGTGCACCGAAGCGGCGATCGGCTCGCGATCCGCCTCCGGGATCTCGATAGCTCCATCCGGAAGGAGTTCACCGGGCTCGTTTGGTTTCCGGTGGATCCACGGTTTCGAGTCACGGCGAAGTTCGAAGCCTATGCAAGGCCGAGAGATGTCGAGATTCTCAACATGCTCGGCGACGTCGAGCGCTATCAGAGCCCCGGCACCGTCACCTTCGCCGTCGCCGGGGAGACGGTCCAGATGGAGCCGGTCTCGAGCTCGGACGGAGGGCTCTGGTTCATCTTCCGCGACGCGACGAGCGGTAACGAGAGCTATCCCGCGGCCCGGTTCCTGCAGACCGACGCGCCGAGAAACGGCCAGGTCGTTATCGACTTCAACAAAGCCTACAACCCGCCCTGCGCCTTCAACCCTCACACCACCTGCCCGATGCCGGCCAAAGAGAACCGGTTGAAGGTTCCGATTCGAGCGGGGGAGAAGGACTATCACAAGAAAGGTCATTCCTGACGGACGCTCGTGGAATTACCGGAAAGACAAAGAAGAGGAGAGCAAGAATGAACGTGAAGCGATGGACGGTCGTCCTCACCGTGATGTTTTCCGTTGTGGCCGCGGACGCCTTTGCCCAGCGGGGCTCCCTCCGCGTCAAATTGGTGGACGAAAAGGGACAGCCCGTCGCGGACGTGGAGTGCCAGATCGAGCTCAAGGAGGGCGGTGGACGTCACACCACGGCGACCTCGAAAAAGAGCGGCGAGGTGCTAAAAGGCGGCCTTCTGCCGGGAGACTACGTCGTGCGCTGCCAGAAAGAGGGCTTTCGCGACGTCGTGCTCGGCGCCGCCGTTTCGGCTTTCGATCAGCTGAACCTCGGCGAGAACGTCGTCTATCCTCTCGCCCCGGGGGAGCTTTCCGAGAAGGACCACGCCCGCGCGACCGAGCTCCTCGAGAAGTTCAAGATGTCGTCGAAAAGCGACGACCATCAGGCCACCCTCAATAGTCTGATGGAGCTCTCCAAGATGCTCCCGGACAATCCTGAGATCTATTTCAATATCGCCGCGACGTACGAAGAGTTGAACGATCCCGATCACGCACTCGAGTACTACACGAAGACTACGGACCTGAAACCGGACTTCTATGAGGCATGGGTCGCTGTCGGCGATATCCATGGCAAGCGCAAGGAGTGGGCCGAAGCGGAGTCGGCGCTGAAGAAGGCCATGGACATCAAGGCGACGGATCCGATTCTCGTGTTCAACTACGCCGTCTACGCGCAGAACGCAGGGGACCTCGACGCGGCCGAAGTCGGGTTCGAGAAGACTCTAGAGCTCGATCCCAACCACGCGATGGCTCACTACCAGCTCGGGCTCATCGCCGTCAACAGGGAACAGAACGACGTCGCCATCCAGCACTTCGAGAAGTTCCTCGAGCTCGCTCCCGATGATCCCCAGGCCGAAGCCGCCAAGGGCGTGGTCGAGGCACTGAAGCAGAAAGCGGCGAAGCCCCAGCCGTGATCTCGTGCCGGTAGGCGGGGCCTTCCGCCCCGCCTACCGCCGGTAGTTCACAAGCCGCCTCTCCATTTGCCCGAGCGCGGCGCTCGCGGTGAAGCCGGTGAGCGCCACCAGGATCATCGTCGCGAACATCTTCGAGGACTGGAGCGTCCTCTGGTAGTCGAGGATGAGGAACCCGAGCCCGTTCTCGCCGGTGATGATCTCGGCACCGATCGCCGAAGTGAGGGCGTAGACGACGCCCAGTCTGAGCCCGGTGGCGATCGGGGCGATGCTTGCCGGCAGAAGCACGCGGGTAAAGAGCCTCGCTCGCGAGAGCTCGAGGACGCGGCCCGTCTGGATCAGGATACGAGGAACCTCCTCGGCGCCGTGCATCGAATCGAGGAGAATCGGGAAGAAGGCGGCGAAGGCGATGACCGGGACGAGAGAGCCGGTTCCGCTCCCGAACCAGAGCACGGCGAGCGGCAGGAGAGCGACACCGGGTATGGCCCGGAGCACCTCGAAGGTGGGCATCAGGTAGGGACGGGTTCCGGGATAGTGCCCGAGCGTCAGACCGAGCAAGATGCCCGCAATGGCCGCGAGGGCGAATCCCGCGAGCACGCGGAGAAGCGTCGCCGCGAGCTCGGGCCAGAGCTCGCCGGAGCCCACAAGCTCGAATCGTGCCCGAGATTACGCTCGAAGGGGTGGGAACGAATCGGGCGTCGAACCATCCGAGTCGCGAAAGCATCTCGACGAGCAGGAGCGCGAGGATCGGGCCCCACGCGCCGGGGAGGATCCTTCGGGCAAACTCTCTCACGGTCCACTCCTATATCTCAGGAGCCGACGCTCGGCCTCCCTCGCTGCCAGGTTCAGGCTCGCACCGACGAGACCCATGACGAGAATCGCTGCGAACATCTTTCCGGTGAGATAGTTCCGCTCGGAGTCGAGCACGAGGAATCCGATCCCGCTGGCCGCGCCCATCATTTCGGAAACGATGAGCACGATGACCGAGAGCGACAGGCTGATGCGCGCGCCGGTGAGGATCGCGGGCAGCGCCGCCGGCAGCATGACCTTCGAGAACAGGGCCCATCCCTCGAGCTCCATCACGCGCGCCGCGCGGATCAGGATCGGGCTCGTTTCCCGAGCGCCGGTCACGGCGTTGAGGTAGATGGGCCAGAAACAGGCGTATGCGACGAGGGAAATCTTCTGGGCGTCGCCGATGCCGAGCCATACCATCGCGAGCGGCACGAGCGTGATCGAGGGAAACGGCCTCAGGAGCTCGAAGAGAGGGAGGAGCAGTCGGTGGAGCCGCTCCGAGGCACCGGTCGCGAGCCCGAGCGGAGCCCCGAGGATGAGAGCGAGGGTGAAGCCTCCCAGAGCCCGGCCCGCGCTCGCCGAAAGATGCCGAACGAGCTCGCCGGTCGCTAGAAGATCCCGGAGAGCCGAGCCGATGCGAAGCAACGAAGGACTGTAGATGGGGTCTCCGATTGGAGAACGTGCCGCGACCTCCCACAGGACGACGAGCGCGAGCGGCAGGAGGGCACGCTTGCCGACCGATCTCATCGCGTCGCGGGGTCCGCGCCGGAGCCCAGGAGCTCGTGAAGCTCGGTGCGAAGGCGCGACGCCCGCTCGGACGTGCGAAAGGCGTAGCCTCGAGGATAGCGCTCGTCGACGGGGACGACGCCTTTTACCCGACCGGGGCTCGCGCTCATGACCACGACGCGCTCGGCGAGATAGACGGCCTCCTCGATTCCGTGGGTCACGAAAATCGTCGTCATCTTCGACTCCTGCCAGATGCGAAGGAGCTCTTCCTGGAGAGACTCCCGCGTCTGGGCATCCACCGCGGCGAAGGGCTCGTCCATCAAGA
This sequence comes from uncultured Acidobacteriota bacterium, assembly GCA_963815675.1. Lineage (GTDB taxonomy): Bacteria > Acidobacteriota > Vicinamibacteria > Marinacidobacterales > SMYC01 > CAWFHP01. Next base: position 442,663 of record CAWFHP010000015.1, read on the forward strand.
GCACCTCCGGCTCGATCGCGAGGCTCCGCGCGAGCGCCGTTCGCTGCTTCATTCCTCCCGAAAGCTGGTGCGGATACGTGGACTCGAATCCCGCGAGGCCCACGAGTCGGAGGAATCGTCGCGCGCGTTCTTCCACCTCGTCGTCGGGGTAGTGGCCTTCGAGCCCGAGCGTGACGTTGCCGAGAACCGTTCTCCAGGGGAAGAGCGCATATTCCTGGAACACGACGTTTCGCTCCCGGCCAGGCCCGGTGACGACCCTTCCGCCGACTTCGACCTCTCCTTCGGTCGGCGGCTCGAGGCCGGCTACGATGTAGAGCAACGTCGATTTTCCGCAGCCGCTCGGCCCGAGGATCGAGAGGAGCTCGCCATCTCCGATCTCGAGGTCGATGCCCTGGAGTGCGACGAGGTCGGTCGCTCCACTTCGATATCGTTTACCGACGTTCCGGATCTCGATCCTGGCCATTCATTCGGAGGTGGGAGCCGCGACCGCGACCGAGCTCGGCCAGACGAACGACTCCAGATCGGGAACGCGGTCGATGACGCCGAGCGACTTCATCGAGTCCGCGAGCTTTCGCAGAAGGTCGAGACGGATTTGACCGTCGGCGGGCCATTCGAACGGATGGGTGCTCGCGAGGAGCTCGGGTGAAAGCTTGAGGAACCCGCTCGAGAGCGTGAGGGCGGCTGGATAATCGCGCTTGGTGTCCTCGACCCCCTTCTTGTAGGCGCGGCGAAACTTCTCCACGATTTCCGGATTGTTGCGCGCGAATTCCTCCTGCATCAAGAGGAGCGACAGAATGTGACCGGTTGTCGGGATGGTGTCCTCGAGCCAACTCACAATGGTGAGGTCTTCGCTACGGGAGGCATCGGTGGCCCAGGGCTCGTTGATGAGCGCCGCGTCCACCGTCCCGCTCGAGAGCGCCGCCTCCATCTGGGCGACGGGGATCTCGACGAGGTTCACGTCCCCGGGGCCGAGGCCCGCCCGGGGAAGGATGTCCATCGCGAGGGTGACGTCCCCGTGCGAGCCGAAGCCGGTGATGGCGAGCGTCCGGCCTTTCAGGTCCTCGAGCCGCTTGATCCCGGAATCGCGTCGAACCGCAATCGCTTGCTGGGGGGAATCGCGCGAGTAGGCTCCGTTCTCGACGACGGCGACGACCTTCACCCCGCGCGAGAGCCCCAGAATGGCTGGAATCGCTCCCACCCCGGCGACCTGCACCTCGCCGAGGTGGAGAAGCTGCAGGTTGCGTGGGCTCGAGATCTCGGGCTTCATCTCGAGCTCGAGTCCCTCGTCGCGGAAGTAGCCCCGCTTCACCGCGACGAAGAGCGGAAGGTTGTTCGTCGATACCCCGTGCAGGACCGTGAGCCGCGTCGCGCCCGAAGAGGACCGCTTTTCCGCTCGGTTCCGATCGCGGCAGGCCGGTAGGCTGGCGCAGGCGAGGAGAAGCAGAGTCGCGATCTTCATGTCGTCGAACGAGGGTGGCGATAGGCGAAGACATCATCGAAGCGCCCGCGGACATAGTCTCCGCAGATGAGGGTCGTGCCACCGGCTTCGATCACCGTGTCGTAGCTCGGATCGAAAAAGGTCGCCATCGTGTAACGGTGTCGGCTCGTAGGGCTCAGCACGCGGTGCCGCGTCGAGCGAAACCGCCCATCGGTCCAGAGTGCCATGAGATCTCCGATGTTGATCACGAAATGACCCGGAAGAGGCGGGACGTCCGTCCACCGGCCAGCCGCGGTCTCGACCTGAAGCCCGCCCACGTCGTCCTGGGCGACGAGCGTGAGGCCGCCGTAGTCGGTGTGAGCGGACGATCCCAGGCTGTGTCCCGACGGTTCGGGAGGATAGTGGATGGCGGAGCCGCGGGCAAGGGGCTCACGGTATCTCTCGACGAAGTAGTCCTCCGGTAGATCCAGGGCGAGGGCAAACGAGACGAGGAGTCTCGTGCCCGATTCGAGGACCGCGTGAAAGTACGGCTCGAGCGCGGCTCTGAGCCCGGGAAAGCCGCGGGGCCATTGGTTGGGTCCGACGAGCGGCCGCAAGGAGTCCCGGGAGCGGTCGACTCCCCAGACGAAGCTTTCCTTCACGTCGGTCTCCGCCTCGGGGCTCAAATGGGCCTGCTCGAAGCCCAGGTAGCCCCGATGAAGGTCGTCTACGCTCACCGCGCTCTTTTCGGTGAGCGATAGAGCGAAGAAGTCTCGCGCCGCGGCTCGAGCGCACTCGACGACGCGATCGGAGACACCGTGACCGCGGAGATAGAAGAATCCGATCTCCTCCGAAGCGCTCCGGATTCGGGCCGGGGCTTGCTTCGAGTCGAGGTCGACCTCGGGGATCTCGGTCACTGGCCGGCCGTCCGGGGAGACTCACCGAGGACGTCCCCTTCGGTCGTGACCCCGAGCCCGTTGAGCAAGCGGTTCGAGTAGTTGAAATAGCTCACGACCTGGTTCGCTTCCAGGATCTCGCCGTCACTCGCGCCCGCCTCGCGGAGTGCCGCCACGTCCCCTTCGGTCATCTCGCGAGGTGTGAGGGTGAGCTTTCGCGCGTAACGAAGAAACAGGAGCTCTTTGCCGATGAAGCAATCCTCGGGGCGCGCGGCATCGAGCGCACGCCGGATGGTGGCGGCGCGCTCGTCGCCCACCAGCTTCTTCAATCCCTCGAAATGATGGAGGACGCTGTAGTCGCATCCGTTGGCGAGGCTGGTGTAGACCCCGATCGCCTCGAGAAACCACGGCGGCAGCGCGTTACCCGGATGATGGAGCACCGAGCGATAAAGGGCGTGATGGCCTTCCATCGTGTGGGGCCTGAGGCTATGCGCCTTCATCACGTTGTCGAGGTTGCCCTGGGGACCCTTCACCCGATCGTAGATTTTCCGCAGGGTGCCCTCGGACTCTTCATAGGGGACGGTCGCGATCCAGGTCATGGCTCGAGTCTCGTTGCCGCGGAGAAAACGGTGCTCCAGAGGATCCAGACTCCCATAGGAATCTCCTTCCGTCGTGCCGTATCGGGCTCGTGTCGACGCTATTCTATCTCGTCCGTGCGGCGTTTCTGCCACGGATGGTCCAGGAGTGCCACAAGGGCACAGCGAGAAAGTCTTTCTTATTTCTGGAAATCCAGTCTCGGGATCCGGCACGAATCCTGCTCAGAACGTATGAGCTTGAAAGTCGCGTGTCTGATGAAGCAGGTTCCATTGCGTCCGAAATGCGGATGGGATCGGATAAATTCTTCCCGCGCCCATCACCCGAGTCGGTTCCGGCTTCACCTTCTCTCTGCTGTTCTCTGTTCGCTCGGGGGCTATTTCTTCGGTAACATACCCTTTGTGAAGGAGCACTTCACCGCCGCCCTCCTCGGCATCATCGCCGTTTCGTTGCTGCCTCCCGTATGGGGCGCTCTCGGTGGAAGGCGAGCGAAAGGGCCCGCCTTGGCCGAGTAAGGCGAGCCGATGGGCCTTCCCGTCTGGGGCGGATTCTTCCTGCTCGTTCTCGGGCTTCTCGCGCTCGACCTCGGTGTCTTTCACCGAAGGATCCACGCCATCGGGGTGCGCGAGGCGATCGCCTGGACCGCCTTCTGGGTGGTTCTCGCTCTGGGCTTCGACGTCGCCGTCTACTTCCTCTACCACGGCGAGCGGGGCGGCTCGCAGGCGGCGATCCTGTTCCTGACCGGCTATCTCGTCGAGAAGTCGCTCAGCCTCGACAATATCTTCGTCATCGCCCTCGTATTCCTCTATCTGCAGATCCCGAGAGAGCTGCAGCATCGCGTCCTCTACTGGGGGATTCTCGGCGCCCTCGTTCTTCGCGGTCTCGTGATCGGGGCCGGAACCCTCCTCGTGCGGCGGTTCGACTGGATGACGTACGTATTCGGCGCCGTTCTGCTCGTGACCGCGTTGAAGCTTCTCCTCGATCGCGAGGACGCCCCCGATCTCGACGAGAGTCTCGTGGTACGGCTCGCGCGCCGCATCGTTCCAGTGTCGACCGCGCTTGACGGAAGCCGGTTCGTCGTTCGGCAGCATGGGGTGTGGGCGGCGACCCCGCTACTGCTCGCGCTGGCGGTGGTCGAGGTCTCCGACGTGCTCTTCGCCGTCGATTCCATTCCCGCCATTTTCGCGATCACCCAGGATCCGTTCCTCGTCTACACCTCGAACGTCTTCGCCATCCTCGGGCTTCGATCGCTCTACTTCGCGCTCGCGGCGATGCTCGATAGCTTCCGCTACTTGAAAGTAAGCCTCGTCATCGTGCTCTCCTTCGTCGGCGTCAAGATGATCCTCTCCTATCACTATCCGATTTCGGCGACGGTCTCGCTCGCCGTCATCAGCGGCGTTCTGGGTCTCGGAGCGATCGCCTCGGTGGTCGGCGGGAGAAGGGAGCGTCGGCGCGCGATAGCGTCCGGTGCCTCTCCACCAGGAGCAGCCGGGAAGGGCCTCACCGTCCCCCGTTGAACGTTGCCGCGGTCGGGGCTCTCGCGCTCCTCACGTACTCCCCGGTGGCGTCGACGAGGGAGCAGGCATATTTCCTTTCGCCCGAAAGGTAGTCGCGCATGAGAACGAAGAAAACGCCGCTCAGCGCGAGGACAGCGATCAGGTTGGGAATGGCACAGGATCCAACGGCGAGGTTCGCGAAGACCCACAGCCGGTCTACGTTGTCGACTCCCGCGAAGAGGACCCCGGGGACGAGATAGACCCATCTCGCGAACTTCATGACGCTGCGGCCAGACGATCCGAACAGACTGGTGATGGCGGTCTCGAAGTAGACGAAAAAAGCGATCTGGGTGGAGAGACAGAAGGTGAGAATCGCGAACGAGAGGATATGACCCGCCACCGAGGGCGGATAGACGGTGGCGAACGCCGCGATCACGAGCTCTACCCCGGAGGCCCCCGAGGAGAGGACTCCCGTCGCCAGCACGGCGAAGGCGGAGATGGTGCAGATGACGAGGGTATCGACGGCGACTTCGAACGCACCCCACATCCCTTGCTGGAACGGATGCTCGGTCGAAGCAGTCGCGTGCGCCATCGGAGCGGTTCCGAGCCCGGCCTCGTTCGACAGCATCCCCCGCGCCATTCCCATCTGGATCGCCTGGCTGACGGTAGCGCCGGCGAACCCGCCGGCGGCCGCGATGGGAGCGAAGGCATGACGAAAGATCAGAGAAGAACACCTCGGGGATGCGCTCGGAGTGATGGAAGAAAACGACGAGCCCCGTGGCGATGTAAACGAAGGACATGACGGGAACGAGCGCTTCCGAGAAACGTCCGATGCGCTTCACCCCTCCGATAACGACCAACGCGGTCACCACGCCCATGAGTCCCGTGGTGACGTAGGGGTCGATCCCGTACGTCGAGAGAAACGCTCTCCCGACGGTGTGGGACTGAAGGGTCCCCGCGACCATCGCGTTGACGAGGATGCCCAGGCTGAAGACAACCGCCAGGTGAGACCACCCCAGTCCCTTCCTGATGTAGTACATCGGGCCGCCGTGCACCCGACCATGGAGGTCGATGTCCCGATAGTGGACCGCGAGGGTGATCTCCGCGGTCTTCGACATCATTCCCAGGATGGCGAGAACCCACATCCAGAAGATTGCCCCGGGGCCCCCGACGGAAAGGGCGGTCGCCACCCCGGCGATGTTCCCGGTACCGACGGTGCTGGCTAGAGCGGTGGAGGTCGCCTGAAGCGGGGTCAACCGCTGCGAGCTCTGCGAGCTCACCGGGCGCCCGCAATCGAAGGGTCTTCCGAGCCTTCCGACGGTCTCGCGAAGGATGGTGGGGAACCCGCGGATCTGGAAGAATCGACCGCGGAGGGTCAGGTAGATCGAGACCGAGGCCAGGAAGATCATCGTCCACGGACCCCAGAGCACCCGGTCGATGCTCTCGGCGGTCCGAAGGATGAGCTCAATCAACGGCGGGGTTCCGCCTGGCGGTCTCTCGGGAATACGATCTTGCCGCCGAGTATCGTCGTTTCGACCTCGGTCGAGAGAATCTCCTTCGCGGGGATGGAAAGGATGTCCTTCGAGAGGACGACCATGTCGGCGAGCTTGCCCGGCTCGAGAGAGCCCTTGAGGTCCTCTTCGAACACCGAGTAGGCGGCGTCGATGGTGAACATTCGAAGCGCTTGTTCCCGGCTCACGCGCTGCTCGGGATGCCAACCTCCCTCCGGCCACCCCTCTTCGTCTTGCCGGGTCACGGCGGCATAGATGCCTCGAAGGGGCGCCACGGACTCGACGGGCGCATCCGAGCCTCCGGGGATGCGGACGCCGGTATCGAGGAGACTCTTCCAGGCGTAGGCGTACCGTGTGCGCTCCTTGCCGATGCGATCCTCGGCCCAATGCATGTCGCTCGTGCAGTGGGTGGGCTGCATCGAGGGAATGATCCCGAGCTTGGCGAACCGCGGGACGTCCTCGGGGGCGAGAATCTGCGCGTGCTCGATTCGGAGACGAGCGTCTTTGGCGCCGGTCTCGGTGAGCGCGCGCTCCATGGCATCTAGAACGATCCGGTTGGCCCGATCTCCGATGGCATGGGTCGTCACCTGGAACCCGGCGCGGAGCCCTCGCAGGATGGTCTGGTAGATCTCGTCTTCGGAGAGCCGGAGGACGCCTTTGTTGTCGGGGTCATCGGAGTACGGCTCGAGGAAGGCGGCGCCGCGGGAGCCGAGGGCGCCGTCTACGCTCATCTTGATCCCGCCGATGGTGAGCCGATTGCCGTGAAGGCCGACCTGGGGTCCCTTGTCGAGATAGTAGTCGAGGGTCTCGTAGGTATGCGGAAGCTTCTGCTCGTCGGTCGGCCAGCGGAGGAACTCGAAGATCCGGAGGTCGAAAGCGTCCTCGTCCATCATCCGCTCGTAGAGCTCGATGTCTTCGCGGAAACCTCCTGCCTCGTGAACCCCGGTGAGACCCGCGGCGAGACATTCCTCGACGGCAAGCTCCACCGCGCGGCGGCGTTGCTCTTCCGAGAGCGGGGGAATGTGCTGGGAGACGAGGCGGAAGGCGTTATCGACCAGGGTCCCGGCTGGCTCGCCGTTGGCGTATCGGATGATCCTTCCTCCGGGCGGGTCGGGAGTCTCTTTCGTGATGCCGGCAATCTCGAGGGCGCGGCTGTTGACCCAGGCGGCGTGACCATCGACGCGTCCGAGAAACACGGGGTTTTTCGAGGAGACGGCGTCGAGCTCCTCCTTGGTCGGGAACTCCTTGACCGACCAGCGGTTTTGATCCCATCCCCGACCCTGGATCCACTCTCCCGGTCCGGCGTGGGAGGAGGCCGCCGCGACCCGTTCCAGAATCTCGTCCTTGTCGCGGACGTTCCTGGCGTCGAGCTGGAGAAGCCGGCTTCCGAGGCCGAGGAAATGCACGTGAGAGTCAATCATTCCGGGAACGACGGTCTTGCCCGCGAGGTCGAGCACTTCCGTATCAGCTCCGATGTGGCGGCGGATCGCCTCGTTCGAGCCCACCGCGAGGATCCGATCGCCTTTGATCGCGACCGCCTCCGCGAGAGGGCTCTTCTCGTTCATCGTGACGACGTTCGCGCCCACGAGGGCGAGGTCGGCCTGCTCCGCGGGAGGGGCCGCACAGCCCGGCAGAAGAGCGATCGCGAGGCCCAGCGAGGCAAATGACGAAGAGAGCTTCATGGCGCCGGAGGGTAGTGAAGAAGGCCCGTCGGATCAAGTGTCGGGTTGCGGCGGAGGGCGGGTTGGATTAACGTTTGCAAGTTTGGCAAACCATATCGAAGGAGGGGCTACCCGTGACAATGTCTCGACTTGCTTGGAGCTCGATGGTGCTCGGTTCGCTCATTGGCCTCGGGAGTCTCGGCGCCGCCGAGTCCCCGAGCGTGACGCCGCCATCGCACCGCTCCACGACGGGCTCGGTGAAGTGCACTTCGCCATCACCACGAGCTCCGACCTGGCACAACAGTACTTCAATCAAGGGCTCCGTCTCGGCTACGCCTTCTGGTGGTCCGAGGCCCAGCGCTCGTTCGAAGAGGCCATCCGTCAAGACCCGGACGCTCCCATGGTCTACTGGGGCAAAGCCTGGGCCTACGGCCCGTACATCAACAACGGCAACCCGCCGGAGCGCGATCTGGAGACCGCTTACGACGCGATTCAGCAGGCATTGCAGCGCAAGTCACGGGCGACGCCGCTGGAGCAAGCTCTCATCGAGGCGATGTCCGCCCGCTACGCGAAGGACCCCAAATCACCGCGGCCTGCACTCGATCAGGCCTACTACGAAGCGATGCGCCCCCTCGCCGATCGGTTTCCCGCGAGCTCCGAGGCCCTCACTCTGGCCGCCGCCTCCTATATGAACACGACGAGGTGGGACTATTGGACCAAGGAGGGAAAGCCGAAAGCGAACACCGAATGGCTGGTGGCGACGCTCGAGAAGGCGCTCGCTCTGAACGGCCGTTATTCCGGTAGCATTCATTATTACATCCACGCCGTCGAAGCCTCGGACAATCCCGACCGGGCGGTGCCCTACGCGCGCATTCTCGCTTCCACCATGCCCGGTGCCGCGCATCTGGTGCACATGGGCTCCCATATCCTCATTCAAACCGGCAACTACGACCAGGCGGACGACCTCAACCTCGAGGCCCAGATGGTGGACGAGCTGTTCATCGGCCAGCCCGATCAGGAGGGGCGCTATCCTCTCGGCTCCTACCATCACAACGTTCACTTCGCCTGGTCGGCCGCGAGCTTCGAGGGCCGGAGCGCGGTGGCGCTCCAGACGTCGAGGAAGCTCCGCGAGAAGAATCTATCTGCAGCGGACTCGCGACGACATCAAGAAGTCGTCGATGGTCCAGCTCTACGCGTCACTGCCTTACTTCGCCATGGTGCGATTCGGACATTGGGACGAGATGCTCGCCGCCCCGGCTCCCGATGAGGATATCTATTTCGAACGGGCGATGTGGCACTACGGGCGCGGAATCGCGTTTCTCGGGACCAACGACGTCGCGAGCGCCGAGCGGGAGCTCTCCGAGCTCCAGACGATCGCCCGGCGGACCGACATCCCCGGGATGGGGCGCGTCTCCGTCGACGATATGTTGAAGCTCGCCTCGAAATCCCTCGAGGGGGAGCTACTGGCAAAGAAGAAGGACTACGACCGTTCCATCGCCGTTCTGACGGAAGCAGTCTCGATCCAGGACAACCTCTCGTATACCGAGCCTCCGCCGTGGCACTATCCGGTGCGCCAGTCGCTCGGCGCCGTTCTGCTCGAAGCGGGAAAGCCCGCCGAAGCCGAGGCGGTCTACGAGGCGGACCTGAGGAAATGGCGGGAGAACGGGTGGTCGCTCTTCGGCCTTCTCCAGAGTCTGCGAGCAGCAGGGTAAGAGCCGCGAAGCCGAATCCGTGGAGAAGAGGTTTCGAAAAGCCTGGGTGCGGGCCGACGTGACGCTCACCGCCTCGCGTTTCTGACTCGGTTGCTTCGGGCATCGGCTCGTTTCTCGGCGCGAGCCGCGGGGCCCCCAACTCCCCGCGGCTCGCATTTCCGGTCTCAGTCTCAGTGGACGCGTACCGCGAAGGACTGGTCTCCCGCGGCGTTGTTCGGGAAGAGCCACAACATCTTTCCTCTTCCACCCTTCGTCGTCATCGTGACCGAGCCTCCACCGGGTAGCCCGAAATCGTTCAGGATGGGAACGATCTCGTCTCTCAAATCGATGCTGCCGAGCTGCTGAGCAACGTTACCGTCCGGTGTGAAAACCGCCATCAGATAGTCGAAGCTGTCAGGGACGAGCCCGCCGCTGGAAGCGAGCGTGAAGGGCAGGATGGCGGATTGGTCGTTGTAATCCGCGACCGCGTTCCAGTCCAGGAATCCGTCCCCGGTCGCGAGGTCAATCTGGGCGGTGACCACCGTTCCGGGATCGCCGCCAAAGGCAGAGGAGTCGGCGGTCACGAGGAGGACGTCGGGCTGGCCGTCGCAATCGACGTCGACGTAGATATCGACCTCGAGGCTGGACAGGCTCTCCCACTGGACGTCGGTGGCGAGTCCGAGCTCGACTACCGAATAGCCCGCGATCTCGCTCGTGCGGAACCCGAGACTCGGTCCCGCCGCGGCGGCCGCTCTCGGAGGCCTGCCGGCGAGAGTGAAACCCTCCACCCAACCGAGGGAGGGTCCGCGATTGCGGATACGGACCTGGTGCTTGGGCTGAGACGAGGCGTCTTCCCTCGAAGCCGGGTCGACGGCCGCCAGGTAGCCGACCCTCAGGCTCTCCTTGGAGGTCTTGAAGACGAACCAGCCGTCCACTTCCGTCTGGCTGAAGAAGCCGTCATCGTAGGGGCCCGCGCTCGGATCCATGCGGAGGGTCAAGGTCGCGGTGGCGGTTCCGTTCGCGGGAACGTTGATGAATCGTGGCCCGGAAACGCGCATGCCCGGGAACGTCTGATTCTCCACCTGCTCGACGAGGAAGAATCGGGAAGAGCCCGTCAGATTGCGCAGAGTCACGTCGCGTTGGACCTTCACTTTGCCCGTCGGGTTGACTCTCCCGAAGGACACACCTCCGGGCTCGGCAAAGGTATCGAGATTCGCGGAGAGGTTGGCGCGCACGACGCCGACGCCCTGCCGAGCGAGGGGGTAGGGGCTGTCGGTACCGGGTCCGCCGGCGTTGGAGGTGACGGTGCCGTTCTGGATCAGCGCTTTGATGTCCGCCGGCGCGAGGTCGGGATGGATTTCCCTCATGAGCGCCGCGAGCCCCGCGACGTGGGGCGAGGCCATCGACGTTCCTCCCAGGATGGCGGGGCCGTCTCCCGTGCCGGCTCCCGTGCTCCGAATCCCGAGCCCGGGGGCGGAAACGTCGGGCTTGAAAATAGAGCCTCCCTGGCCGGGACCGCGGGACGTGAATGACGCGAGCGTATCGGCCAGCTCCGGTCGAGGGATCTCGACGTAGATTTGCATGGTGGCGTTCAGGGAATCCGCCAGGGCAGCGGATCGGATCGTCTCGCCGTCGGTGTTGCCGATGAAGATAGCGGGGATGGGAACGGTGCCGCCACCCATCGAGGACGAGATCGTCACCCCCCGCGGCATTGTTGTAGATGATGACACCGACCGCCCCGGCGTCCAGAGCGTTCTGGTGCTTGAGGACGAAGGTGCAGCTGCCCCGTCGAATGAGCGCTATTTTTCCCGTGAGGTCGTTCGTCAAGCTGTCGCATCCCTCCAGGGGATCCGCGACTCCGACGTCCGCCGTCACCGGCCCGGTGACCGCCATCGGGGTTCCTATGGTTCCCTCCTCCGAGGCGTAGAGCCCGGCGGCGGATGAGGTATTCACCTGGAGGGCGATGTCCCCGTAGCCTCCGTCGACCGAGGCGGCGACGGAGATGACGTCGGGGGCGACCGCGGGAGAGCCTGTCACGTACGGCACGTCCCCGGCATTGCCGGCCGAGGCGACGACGATGACCCCGAGAGCGACGGCGTTCTCGGAGGCGATGGCGGTCGGGTCATCGGGAGTGCCGAAATCCGACCCGAGGCTCATGTTGATCACGTCGACGTGGTCGTCGGTGGAGCCGTCTCCGTTGGGGTCCATGGCCCACTCGATGGCGTCGGAAACGAGCGATGTCGATCCCGCGACGTCTCCGAAAACTTTGAGAGCGTACAGCGAGGCTCCCTTCGCGACGCCGGGGCCGATCTTTCCATCGACTCCCAGCCCGGCAGCCGTGCCGGCCACGTGGCTTCCGTGTCCGTCGCCGTCGATGGGGTCGGGATCCGGGCTCGGCGTCACCGACCCGACGTCGCCGTCGGCGTCATAGGAGCTGCCGGCGAAGTCCGTGCCTCCGATCACTTTGGCGGTGGGGAAGCTACCCGTCTCGATGACGGTGGGATCGTTGCCGGTGTAGTCAGCGATGGTCCCGGGGCCTCCAAAATTGGCGTGGGTGTAGTCGATACCGGTGTCGATGATGGCGATCCGGACGTTCTCCCCGATGCCGAAGTCGTTCCAGACGTCGGGGGCGCCGATCCAGGGCACGCTCGTTTCGTTCGAGACTCGGTAACGCGCCACCCGGGCGACGGAGATCACGCCCGGGAGCCGGCGGATGTTCTCGATCGCTCGCCGCTTGATCTCGATACGAAGGCCGTTCGCCGCGACCCGCAGCCTCGAGAGCACGCGAGCTCCCATCGCTTCCAGTTGCGCTCGAACGGCCGCCTGCTGGACCGATACGTCGTTCCGCCTCTGGATTTGCGCGGCGCGGGCAGGAAACGCGTCGCCACGCGCGATCTCGCTGCGGCAAAACTCCGCGACCGATGGACGATCCAGACGCACGAAAACCTCGACTTCGTCGTCGAGGCCGGCGAGCTTCAAGTCGGCAAGGTGCAGCTGACGCCTCACCGCCGGCCGGGTTGGCCGCGGTCTCGGGATGGTGTCCTGGGCGAGAAGGGTGACGGGCAGCGAGAAAAGCAGGAAAGACAGTAAGACTCTCATGATGGCCTCCTGACACTGGATGCAGCGCAAACGGAGGTACGACAAAGGATGGGCCCCGCGAATGAGCTGACCCTGAGATCAGCTCGTTTCGCGGATCAAGCGTCAGCCCGACCGCGGGAAGGCTTTGGTTTTCCAGTCCTCGCTCAGGGAGCGAGGGAGTAACGAGCCAATGCTTCGAGCGCGACGGCCGTGGTGAACGCGGTGGAGGAGAACTCGAACACCTGTCCGCCGTCCGCCCGGGCGATGAAGAAAGGCGCCGCGTCGAAACCACCCCGACGGTTCTGCTCGGCGATGAGATACGCGGCGGCTCGGGCGAGAAGGGGGGTATCGCGACCGGCGTTGAGCAAGGTGAGCATCGCGAACGCGGTGTTGAGCTGCGGAGCGCCGTGATCCCAGTACGCGGCGCCGTCATCCCGCTCGATCGCCGAGGACTCCAGGTCGTCGGCGAGCATCTCGACCGCGGGAGCGAGCATGGTTACTCCACCCTCGTGAAAGGCTCGAGACACGGCGTAGTGGAAGACGAGGTTGTCGGGGTAGTACTCGGTGATCTCCTCGAGGTGGTCGCGGTACAACCCGAGAGCGGTCGCTTGATTGATGAGATCGACCGATTCCGCCACTCCCGGCACATCGAGACGGCCGTAGCGTCCGAGCGCGAAGAGCACATTCGCGTTGACGACCAGGTCCACGTCGTTCGGAAGGAGAGGGAAGCTCGCGTCGCGGTAAGTCAGCCAGGTCAGAAAGGCGCCGCTCGCCGGTGGAAGCCAGGGCGGGTTCAGCCGGCGTGGAACGATCCCCAGGTCCCGCCAGTCGACGAAGAACTGGTAGAAAGGCACCGTGCTGCCCGGCCCACCGTCGAGGGTGGCGTCGTCCAGCAGTGCGGCATAGGTCGTCGCGGTGACGTCCGCGTCGCTCGGGATGGCGAGTGGGCTCGGGAACACGTGCAGATTCAACGGGACGCGCATGCCGCCGAGAATGGGTCCTCGGAGCCAGGCGACGAGCGCCCGCTCCACCCCGGGTTTCGGAACGTCGGGATACTGATCGTAAGGCCAGAACCCGAAGGTGCCGGCATCGGCCGCGCCGGCGGGGGACTCGAAGCCTGAGATGAACTGGATGGCTCGCTTTCGCATCGAGCGAGCGTCGCGGACATCTCTCCGGCTCAGACCGAGCGGTTTCCGATTGTCTGCCACCACCTGCGTCAGGGAGTGGTGAATGAAGGCGACCATGAACGGGCTCACGTCGCGCACGCGCAGTGCTGGCGTACGGCGCAAGCTGAAAAACTGCGGCCAGTCGCCGGGATAGTCCCGCGCGCTCTCTTCGCCGACGTGGATGAGAAGAGGCTCCTGCAGCTGGTGAGCGAGAAGGAACTCGAGGGCGCGTCGAATGGCCCTTGCGCTTCCATCGGCAACCGACGCCGTCGTCGCCGGCGACGCCGCACCGAGAGTGACCGCGAGCACGAGCGCCGAGGTCAGCGCCGTTGCTAGCCTCTCGGGTCGGAGCGCGGTCATCGGCCCTTACGATATGAGTCTTTGTGAGTTTCCGCAACGTTCCAGCCGGTCCGTTTGGAGTCGAGCGTGCCGGGCCGGTCTCGCGAGCTCACCCTGAGCCCGGTTATCCTGCCACAGTCCGTGGGATACTAGCCGCGACATGGCGGCCACCTCTCCCGTATGACGGCGTTGGGACGCAAGAGCTCGACCTCGTGGATTCTCGTTGGCGTCGTCGCGGCGACCCTTCTGCTCTATCGTGTCCCTTACGGTCGCTACGTCGCTTATCCCCTCGTCCTCCTCTCGACGTTCGCGCATGAGATGGGTCACGGCACCGGCGCGCTTCTGATCGGAGGTGGGTTCTCGTCGCTCGAAATGGCGTCGGACGCCTCCGGGCTCGCCCACCTGAGAATTCCGAACGGCCGTCTCGCCCGCGCCTTCACGTCCGCGGGGGGATTGGTGGGCCCGGCGTTTCTCGCCGCCCTGTTCTTTGGCCTCGCTCGCAGGCCGAAGTCGGCTCACGTCGGGCTCGTGCTCTTCGGGGTCGCGAGTCTCCTGGCGCTTCTCATCGTGGTCCGGAGCGTCGTCGGCGGGTTGTTCGTGGGAGGACTGGCCGCCTTCTGTTTGTTCCTGGGAGTGCGCTCCAGCGGCCGAGTCGCCCAATGGGTCCTCGTGTTCATGGCGGTGCAGCTCAGCCTGAGCGTTTTTTCGCGCGGAGATTATCTGTTCACCGAGACCGCCGGCAACGGTCCGTCTGACGTGGCCCAGATGGCGGACGCCCTGTTTCTCCCGTACTGGTTCTGGGGCGTCGTCTGCGGAGCGACGTCCTGCGTGGTGTTGGCCTTCGGAATCCGCACCTTCTGGAATTCCGCTCGCGGGAACGCGCGCCGAAGCTGAGGCGTCCGATCCGAAACGACGGTCAGGTGCCGGGAATCAAGTCGTCCCGAGCGGTTCGGCCGCCGCCCGGTCGGCGAGGATCCGGGCCTCGTCCCGCCGCACGCGGCCTGCCGGAATCGAGAGATCTCCACTGCGCAGCTTCGCGAGAGGTTCGGCTTTGTCGCTTCCGGTCACGAGCCAGAGGACTCGGCGGGCGCGATTGAGGATCGGATACGTCAACGTCATCCGACGCCGTCCCTGATACACGTCCGTCAGCGCCACATCCGCGTCGGTGACGTCGAGAACCGGATCGCCCGGCACCAGGGAGGCCGTATGGCCGTCGGGGCCGAGGCCGAGGTGGACGAGGTCGAGTACGGGCGGCGAGCCGGCGATCTCCTCGATCGTGGCGGCATAGTGAGCGGCCGCGGCTGGAAGGTCGGCGCTCTCGACCGGCATCGCATGAAGCTGATTGGGGCGCAACGGAGCGCGCTCGAGGCTCTCGCGCAAATGAGTGAGATTCCGGTCGGCATGACCGGCAGGGGCGACGCGCTCGTCCACCTGGAACACATGCACCTGCTCCCAGGGGATGTCCTCGTCCGCCAGCGCGCGCAGCATGTGCCAGGGCGTGTGGCCGCCGCTGAAGGCGACGATGAACCGCTGCCGCGCTCGGACCGCCTCCCGCGACTCCGCCGCGACGAGCGCCGCCGCTTCGCGCGCGACCGAGTTCGCATCCGCCAATATCTGGATCTTCATGAGCACATCCTCCGTTTCGAAATCGTGGACTCCTTACTCCTTCTCGCCGCGCTTGAGGCTGCGATAGCGGCGGATCAGGTGATTGGTCGAGCTGTCGTGCCCGAGCTCGTGCTGCGTCTCGCTTTCGAGCTCCGGGATGATGCGCTCAGCCAGCACATTGCCCAGCTCCACTCCCCAATGGTCGAACGAAGTCGGTGCCATCGACATTGGAAACGAACCGGAAGATCATCGTCCGGTCGCTGTAGTGCTCGAGCGCCGCATAGGCCATCACCGGACCGAGGTCCGAGCGCCCGATTCCGATGTTGAGGCGAAAAGCTCACGGGGATGCACGTCCCGAATCGTTCGATGGTGGGACGCGAGCGCCTTCCACGCCGGTTGTTTCGTCACCGATGAGTCCGTTCTCGTCATGTGTGCCTCCCTTCGCTGTTTTCGCGGGTCCGCGTCTCGATTGTAGCGAAAACGCCGCTCGCGGCTAATTCCCGATCCTGCCAGGCCAACTTTAGGCCGTAGAGCGGGAGCATCGCGTTCCGATGGACAACTGGTACTATCTCGTCTTCCGGGAGCTAACCGTGCTTCGAACGACGACGAAACTGTTTCCCGTCTGGGCCATCCTGTTCTCCTGCCTCGCCTACGGTATGCCAGGGTTGTTCTCTGGGTGGGCGCCGCTCATACCCTATCTCCTCGGCGCCGTGATGCTGGGAATGGGACTGACGCTCACGGGGGAGAGCTTCCGCACCGTGCTCACGCGCCCTCGCCCGGTGCTCGCGGGAGTCGCGCTTCAGTTCGGCGTCATGCCTCTGGCGGCGTGGATCGCGGCTACGTTATTCGGGCTCGACCCCCAGCTCGCCGCGGGGCTCATTCTCGTGGGAAGCGCCCCCGGTGGGACGGCGTCGAACGTCATCACTTATCTCGCGGGAGGAGCGGTCGCGCTCTCGATTACCTTGACCGCGATCTCGACGATCCTCTCCGTCGTCGCAACGCCCGCCCTGACCTGGCTCTACGTGGGGAAGTCGGTACCGGTGCCGGTCGGAAGTATGCTGGTGAGCATCCTGACGATCGTGCTGCTTCCGGTCGCGGCGGGCGTCGTGATCAACCAGGCGTGGGGCGCTTCGCTCGGCAAAGTGAAGCACGCGAGCCCGCTCTTGTCGGTCATGGGCATCGTTCTCATCATCGCCATCATCGTTGCCCGCAATCACGATCCGATCCGCGACGTCGGGCCCGCGGTGCTCGCTGCCGTCGTGCTCCACAACGGGATCGGACTCGGGGCGGGTTACCTGGTCGCGAAGGCCATGCGTTTCACGGAAGCCGAGGCGCGCACCATCGCGATCGAAGTGGGCATGCAGAACTCGGGGCTCGCGGTGGTGCTCGCCCAGCAGTATTTCTCGCCGCTCGCGGCGCTTCCCGGCGCCGTCTTCAGCATCTGGCACAACCTCACCGGCTCGGCCCTCGCGTCGTTCTGGTCCCGAAGGATGAGAAACGGTACCTAGCGACTATCGTTGGGGTCGCCTGGTCTTTCTCTTCTCCAGCGTCAAAGCGCGGGACTCTTCTTTCGACAGAACCTCGAGCCCGGTCGCGCCCTTCTGGATACAGAAGAGATCTCGCTGTCCTACCGTGTCGAAGAAATCCGTTCGGCCGCGCCCGAAGAAGATTTCGCTGCAAACGCTCATCCCGTCTCGTGTGATGTCGGGAGCGGAAAAATGGAAACGAGCCAGGCGGCGCTCGCCCGGGTCGAGCTTCATCCGGCGCGGGAACCCGGCTTGGAATCGGGTCTGGTCCGTCAGACTGCCGGGGATGAGGAGCCTTCCAGTTCCGGGACGGAAGGTGTCAGGCGGCGATGCCGAACAGGGCGCCGACGCCTGCAGTCGCGCCCATCGCGAGCGCGCCCCAGAACGTAACCCGCGCCGCCGATTTCACCATCGGCGCTCCACCGACGCGCGCGGCCACCACCCCGAGGAGAGCGAGAATGGGAAGCGACGCCAGCGCCACCGCGGGCACCATGCTCGACGTGGGTGCCACGACAACGGCGAGAAGCGGCATCGCCGCGCCCACCGCAAACGTGGCCGCCGACGCGAGCGCCGCCTGTACGGGCCGTGCGGTGAGCGTCTCGGAGATCCCGAGCTCGTCGCGCGCGTGCGCTCCCAGGGCGTCGTGGGCCATCAATTGCTCGGCCACCTGCTTCGCGAGGGAAGGCTCGAGTCCCCGCCGTATGTAGATCGACGCCAGCTCGATCCGTTCGCCTTCGACGTCCTCCTCCAGCTCCTTGCGCTCGCGCGCGAGGTCGGCTTTCTCCGTGTCCGCCTGAGAGCTGACCGACACGTACTCTCCGGCCGCCATCGACATCGCGCCCGCGACCAGACCGGCGACTCCGGCAACGAGGACCTCGCTTCGCGACGCGCTCGCGGCCGCGACCCCCACGACGAGGCTCGCCGTCGAGACGATCCCGTCGTTCGCGCCCAAGACTGCCGCGCGCAGCCAGCCAATCCGCTCCGTGCGGTGCCGCTCCCGGTGACTTCGATACATCGATTCTCGTCTCCTCGCGCGAACGCGCCGTTCAGGCCGCGCTCACCAGATCTTGACCCGCCTCTCCGGGTCGAGCCACATTCCGTCGCCCTCCTTCACGTCGAACGCCTGGTAAAACTCGGGCGAGTTCCGGAGCGGGCCGTTGACCCGGAACTGCGGCGGCGCGTGGGGGTTCGAGAGAATGAGCTGGCGCATGGCCTCGTCGCGATACTTCGCCCGCCAAATCTGGGCATAGCCGATGAAGAAGCGCTTGGCGCCGTCGAGGCCGTCGATCACCGGCGCGGGCTTGCCCTCGAGCGACTCGGTGTAAGCGCGATACGCGATGGTGATCCCGGTCAGATCGCCGATGTTCTCGCCCAGCGTGAGCTTGCCGTTCACGTGGAGATCGGGAAGAGCCTCGAACGCGTCGAACTGCTGTACGAGCGTCGAGGCACTTTCGGTATACGCCGAAGCGTCGTACTCGCTCCACCAGTCATGGAGGTTTCCGTCTCCGTCGAACCGCCGGCCCTGGTCGTCGAAGGCGTGTCCCATCTCGTGGCCGATCACCACTCCGATCGCTCCGTAGTTCACCGCGTCATCCGCCTTCATGGCGAAGAAGGGTGGCTGAAGGATGGCGGCGGGGAAGACGATCTCGTTCTTCGTGGGGTCGTAGTAGGCGTTCACCGTCTGGGGTGTCATCTGCCATTCGGAGCGGTCGATGGGGCCGCCGAGCTTGTCGACGTTCCGCTGATACTCGAACGCGTTCGCGCGTGCTACGTTTCCCGCGAGGTCGTCGCGGGCGATGTCGAGCTTCGAGTAATCACGCCATTTGTCGGGATAACCGATCTTGTAGGTGAATTTGTTTCGCTTCTCCTGCGCGCGCGCCTTGGTCTCGGCGGTCATCCAGGGGAGCGCTTCGATTGCTTCACCGTAGGTCGCGATGAGGTTCTGGACCAGACTCTCCATGCGCGCCTTCGCTTCGGGAGGAAAGTGGCGGGCGACGTAGAGCTTTCCCACCGCCTCTCCCATCGAGCCGTTCACGTTGCGGACCCCGCGCTTCCAGCGCGGCGGAAGCTCCTTCAGGCCGCTCAGCTTCCGCCCGGTGAAGTCGAAGTTCGCTTGAACGAAGGCATCGGAAAGGTAGGGCGCGGCGGCGTCGAGAAGGCGGAAAGCGGAATAGCTCTTCCACTCACCGAGGGGAATCTCGTCGAGGAGCTTTCCCACCGCGGTGACATACGAGGGCTGGGCGAGGATGACCTCCTCGACCGCGTCGAGGCGGGAGCTCTTCAGATAGTCGTCCCAGGGTATTCGTGAAGTCGCGGTCGCGAGCTTGGCCCGCGGATAGACGTTATAGGCCTTCTGCACGTCCCGGGTCTCTTCCGCCGGCCACTGCGGCTCCGCCAGTCGCTTCTCCACGTCGAGCACCGCTCGACCGCGGGCCTCGGCGTCGTCGACGCTCGCGAGCTCGAAGAGCTTCGCCGCGTAACCGGGAAGGGCGGCCCGGAGCGCTTCGAATTTGTCGCCATCCTTCAGATAGAAGTCGCGGTCGGGAAGCGTCAGACCGGACTGAAACAAGTAGACCGCGTAGCGGGTGGAGTTTCCCAGATCGGGAAAGATCGCGACCGTGAGAGGGGAGTCGATGCCCTTCACTCGGAGCTCGGCGGTGAGGCGAACGAGCTCGTCCACCGACGGCGCGTCGAGGATCCTTTTGAGGTCTGCCGTCACCGGGGCCGCCCCGAGCTCTTCCAGCCTGTCGGTGTTCATGTAGCTGGCGTAGAAATCGCCCACGCGCTGCTCGTCCGTTCCCCGGGCGAGATCGGTCTTCTGCGAGATCTCCTCGATGATCGCGCGCTGGTTCTTCTCGCTCTCGTCGTTCAGGATGGCGAAGCTTCCCCATGTGAGCTGATCGCCCGGAATCTCGGCGTTCCGAATCCAGCTACCGTTGACGTATTCGTTGAAATCGTCCTGGGGACGGACCGTTTCGTCGAACCCCGCCCGATCGACTCCGGAAACGAGCTCGACCTCGTCCGTCTTCGGGCCGGCGCAGGAAATCAGGGCCGCCATGCTCGCGACGCCTGCCAAGAGCCACTGCTTCATGAAGATCCTCCACGTATAATGAAGGTTAATCTACCGCAAAATCGAAAGCGTCGTGGGGATGGGTGACGAGCTCGCTGTTTTCGTGCCAGAGCGAGGAACAGAGCTGGAGTGCGACGTGAAGACGAGCGGAGCGTTTCGGGAGGCTTCGGACATACTCCGACACGGCTACCCGCGCTACCTTCCCGCGATTACCATCACGTGGATTCTAGTCGAGGTCGCTGGACGCCAGGTGGCGCGAGCCCCGGACGTGGCCAGGGTCGGGCTGCTTTTGGCTTCGCTCGGTTTCTACACCGCGGCCGCGGCATCGCTTCGAAGCGGCCGAAACGAGAATCCCTTCTGGCTAGGCCTCTCTCGTGCGAGTGGTGCCATCGACCTGTTCTTGATTGCGCTTCTGGTAGCGGCCATGGGAGGTCTCGGTGTCGGGGTCGCGATGCTGACGGGCGGCGGCGATGGCGCCCTATCCGTTGCTCTCGTCGTGCCAGTTCTCGCGGGCCTCGGCGCCGTGAGCCGTCTCTGGCCGATTCTCGCCGTGCCGTACCTCTATAAAGGCAAGATCGCCTGGTCGCCGGCGGCTCGAGGAAGTGCCTGGAGGGGGCCGGGGCTCGGGACCGCCTGGCGAATGACGGCCCGGGACGGAACGTTTCTGCGCGTCTCCTTGCCTGTTCTCTCCGCGAGCCTGCTCTTGCTCGCCGTTCCCATCGCGATGCGCTTTCTCTGGGGTACCGGGCTCGTGGACAGCCTCATGCTCTACGCAGGTGTGCTGCCTTTCTTGACGACGTTGGTGCTGGTCGCCTCCGAGCCTTTGGTCCTGCATAGTCGATGAGCGGGAAGCGTAAGGAGGCCGTAGCCCGTGGCTCAAAGGCAGCCATCGATTCGTTCGTGGGCTTTCTACTGGTCCGCGGCATTGCCGCCGAGTCGAAGGACTCGGGCCCGGTCCAATCCGCCTGGGTAGGTTCCGAACGAGCCGAGGATGCCCGCCAACTGGCGAAAGCCGATCGAGCGGTCCGGGTCGTTTCCGGCCCGCAATCGGCGTACGAGCTCTGCTTCAACTGCGGCTACGATCACGGCCCCGGGGCGACATACTGCACACGCTGCGGAGAATACGTACGTCCCTGAACGAGATAACCGATGGCCAGTCAACGCGTTCCGCCAACCCGAGCCAGTTCCGGGTCGTCTGCCCCAAGAGGTGCCACCCACTTCTTCATGAAGATCGGCTCGGGCGGGCGGCGGGGGCGCTTCTTTGCCGAGATCGACTTGATGACGAGCGGGCCTCCCGAGCTCCTGCTCGAATGGGCTCGAATGGGCTCGGATCCGCTTCGTGGAGAACTGGTCCGCGCGGCTGGAACGAGTGACATCACCCACCCGCTGATTCTCGAGCCTTCCGCTCCGAGCATCCCCTGTTAGAATGTCGCCCCGGAGGAACGTGCATGCGAAGACTCTTCTCTCTCCTCGCCATCGGCCTCGCTCTCGCCGCCTCGTCGATGGCGGCGGAGCACGTCGTGCTCGTGTCGGTGGATGGCTTGCGGCCCGACTTCTATCTCGATCCGGCCGCCCATGGTGCCGAGCTGCCTGCATTTCGAGAGATGATGCGGGATGGAGTCTACGCCGAGGGGGTCGAAGGCGTCTTTCCGACCGTCACCTACCCCTCGCACACGACGATCGCTACAGGGGTCGTTCCCGCGAAGCACGGCATCCTCGACAACTACGTCTTCGACGAGAGCGGGCGCTTCGAAGACTGGTACTGGCGGGCGAGCGACATCAAGGTGAAAGCTCTTTGGGACGTCGCCCGGGGTCGGACGGCAGCCATCCACTGGCCGGTGACGGTCGGGGCTCACATCGACTTCAATTTTCCCGAGTTCTGGATTCCCGGAGGCGATCGGTCGTGGCCCGACGTGATGAAAGAAGTCGCGACCCCGGAGCTCTTGCAGGATATCGGGCCTCTGCCCGAAGAGGCGCTCATGGGGGAGGCCGAGGAGGACCTGGTCGTCCGTGCGGCAGAAACCGTTCTCGAAAAGCATCGGCCAGGGCTCCTGCTGCTGCACGTCGCCAACACCGACGGCCAGCAGCACGACTACGGGCGCGAGGACCCCCACGTCGCCAGAGCATTCGAGCGCGTCGACCGCGAGATCGCGCAGCTTCGGGCGAAGATCGCGTCTCTCGGCCTCGCCGACGAAACTCTCTTCATCGTGACCGGGGACCACGGCTTCATCGACACCCATAGCGCGATCCACGTAAACGCGTTCCTGAAGAAGGCGGGGCTCGTCGATCTCAGGCGCCGACGGTACGGTTCGAAGCTATCGAGCGCTCGCATGGCCGGCGGGCGGCTCCTGCGCGCTCGTTCTGAAAGATCCAGCGGACACGGATAGCGCGGCACGGGTGAACAAAGCGATCGACGAGATGCTCGATGGCCCGCTTGGAGAAGTCGTCTCGAAGGTGAGTCGCGAAGCTCTCGATCGACTCGGCGCCTGGCCGGGCGCGCTCTTCGCTCTCGAGGCCGAGGAAGGATACATCTTCGGAAAGAACCTGGATGGAGATCTGCTGACAGCGACGGCGGACCTCGGCTATCACGGCTACCTTCCCCGACGGACGAAGATGAGGACGGGCTTTCTCATGACCGGGCCCAGGGTGCGCCACGGGGTGCGCGTTCCGCGGATGCGTCAGGTCGACATCGCCCCGACCGTCGCCTACTGGGCGGGATGGGACCTCGGTCCCGTGGACGGCTTCGCTCTCCGGGGCCTCTTCGAGGAAACAAAGCCATGAGCCTGCGGCTTGCGGCCCTTCTCGTTCTCCTCGCCCCGACGGCCGCGGCGCAATCGATCCCGACGCCCGAGTCGGTCCTCGGCTATCCCGTGGGCGCGGATTTCCATCTCGCTTCCTACGAGGACGCGATCGCCTACTTTCAGAAGCTCGACGAGGCGAGCGACCGGCTACAGCTTCTCCGCGTGGGCGAGACGTCCGAAGGGCGGCCCTTCTACATGGCGGTGATCTCATCGCCCGAGAACCTCGCTCATCTCGACCGCTACCGTGAGATCTCGCTCCGGTTGGCGCACCCGGCGGGGCTCACCGATGAGCAGGCGCACGCCCTCGCGCGGGAAGGCAAAGCCATCGTCCACATCGACGGCGCGGTGCACGCGAGCGAGGTCGCCTGCCACCAGCATACGATCGAGCTCGCCTACCGCCTGGTGACGGGAGCCGACGATCCAACCATCCGGAACATCCTCGACAACGTGATCTTTCTACTCTGGCCTACGCTCAACCCCGACGGCCAGACGATGGTGGTCGACTGGTACCGCTCGAACCTGGGAACGCCCTACGAGGTCTCTCCTCTTCCGCGGCTCTACCAGAAATACGTCGGGCACGACAACAACCGCGACGCCTACATGCTCGACATGATCGAATCGCGCGTCGTCGCCCGAACGGAGAACGAGTGGGAGCCTCAGATTTTCTACACCCAGCATCAGACCGCTCCCTTTCCCACCCGCATCTGGCTTCCGCCGTTCGCCGAGCCCATCGGAAACCGCGTCCATCCGCTCATGTCCCGCACGGTGAACTCGATCGGCATGCTCATGGCCCAGGCCCTCGAGGAGCGCGGGCGCATCGGCGCGACGCACATGGGGACGGGATTCGACGCCTGGTATCCCGGCTACGTGGATTATCTGCCGATGCTGCGGAACACCGCCGCGTTCTGGACCGAGACCGCCCTCTACCACTACGCTACGCCCCACTTCTACACCATCGACGATTTCCCGGAGGAAGATCGCAGCTTGCGCTCGCAGTCGCTCTACCCCAGCCCCTGGAAGGGAGGGTGGTGGCATCTCCGCGACGCCGTCGACTACATGCTCACGACGTCGATGGCGACCCTGGATTACGCGGCGAAGTTCAAGGAGGACCTCCTCTACAACCGCTATCAGGCGGGACGGGATGCGATCCGCAAGTACACCCGGGAGCCGCCGTTTGCGTATTTCGTTCCGAGAGAGCAGAGGGATCCCGCCGCCGCCGCCGAGCTCCTCCGACGGCTCGCGATGAACGGCATCCGGGTCAATGTGCTCGAAAGCCCCGTGACCGAGGAGGGCGTCACCTATCCTGTGGGCACCTGGGTCGTGCCGATGGATCAGGAGTACGCGGAGCTCGCCCGCCAGGTCCTGGAGGTGCAGACCTACCCCGACTTGCGGGAGTTCCCCGAAGGTCCCCCGGAGCAGCCCTACGACGCGTCCGGCTGGACGCTTCCGTATCAGATGGACGTTCGCGTTTTCGTAGCCGGCGCCCCCCTGAGCGATGAGACGCGGCGCGCGATGAAACCGGTCGAGGGCAAGACCGTCGACTGGAGAGACGGCGAGCTCAAAACCGACCCATCGCCATGGGACAGCGTTCCCGGGGTGGGGTTCGACACCGATTCCGTCGCCGCGGGCATCGTTCCGCCTCCGGGCGAGGTATCGGGAGCGGGTCCGGTCCTCGTGGTCGACCCCTCGCAGAACAGCGCGTTTCGCGCGGTGAATCGTGCTTTTCGAGAAGGCGGCAAGGTCGCCCTCGACGCCGACGGACGGTTCGTCCTCAGAGGGCTTTCCGATGCGAGCCTCCGAGACCTCGTCGGCCGGCTCCGGCTCCGGGCCTCGCGTGCGCCGAGCGAGACGTCGGGCACGGAGATTCGCCGTCCTCGTATCGGCCTCCACCGCCCCTGGGTCCCGAGCATGGACGAGGGCTGGACCCGGTGGATTCTCGAGCAGTACGGGTTCGACTTCGTGAGCCTGGAAGACGCCGAGATCCGAAACGGCGACCTTCGCTCGCGCCTGGACGTCATCTTTCTCACCGACGTCGGGGAGCGCGGCGGCATCGTAGATGGCTTCGCCGAGGGCGAGGTCCCGCCGCGCTACGCGGGAGGCATCGGCGTTGCCGGAGCCCGAGCCCTCGAGGCGTTCGTCCGGGAGGGCGGAACGCTCGTGTGCTTCAATCGCGCGAGCACCTTCGCCATCGAGGCGCTGCACCTTCCGGTCGAGGACGTCGTGGCGAAGCTCGATCGGAAAGAGTTTTACGTCAGCGGATCGATCCTCGAGGTCGATGTCGATCGCCGCCACCCGGTCATGGCGGGTATGCCCGAGAGGGCCAAAGTCTTCGTCGATCACAGTCCGGTGTTCACGACGCTACCGGGGTTCGAGGGCCGCGCGCTCGCCAAGTACCCGAAGTCGGGCTCGCCGTTGCTCTCCGGGTATCTGCTCGGAGAGAAGCATATCGATGGCTATGCCGCCGCCCTCGAAGTCGTACACGGCCAGGGGCGCGTGATCCTTCTCGGCTTCCGTCCCCAGTGGCGTGGACAACCCTTCGGAACGTTTCGCGTGGTCTTCGATGCCGCGCTCTTTCACGGCGCTCTCGCCCATGAGGGCCGGGGCACGCCCGAGTTCTGGGCCGCCCCGGCAAAGCCGGGCCAACCCACCCAAGGAATGAAATGATCCCGTTGATCCTCTCTCTCCTTCTTTCCGGGACCGCCGCCGGCTCCCGGGACGTCATCGCCAACAACGCTTTCTTCTATTACGCCGACGTGGACGGTGCCTGGCGCTTCTACACCGAGACCCTGGGTCTCGAGACCGTTGCCGATTACGGCTTCGCCAAGATTCTCCAGGTTTCGGGGACGTCGTATCTCATCCTCGTGGACGCGTCGAAGGGGATGCACACCGCCAAGGAGCCCAAGACCGTCGCCATGGCTCTCGTGACCGACGAGCTCGAAGGATGGTTCTCGTACTTGAAGGCGGCCGGGGTTCCGATGCGAAGCGAGCTCCGGGTGGAGAAGGGCCGTCCCCATGACGGGTTCGTCGTCGTCGACCCCGAAGGCTACTTACTCGAGCTCGAGCGCTTCAATCCGCACCCTGAGAACGAGAATCTGATGCCGATACTCGACCGCGCGCGCTCGGTGCACGCTCCGGAAGGGCAGAAGACGAACCGGCCGAAGGCGCTGGGAATCAAGGCCACCGTGCTCTGGATGTACTACAAGGACATGGCGGCCATACAGAAATTCTACGGCGAGGTCATGGGCTTCGAGCAGGTGGTAGACCAGGGATGGGCCAAGATCTACCACACCTCTCCCACGGGGTTCATCGGGCCGGTCGACGAAAAGAAGGGAATGCACCGCTTCACGGAGCAGAAGGGCGTGACGGTATCGTTCTTCACCAGCGACGTCGACGCGTGGTTCTCGTACTTGAAAGAGCAGAAGGCGTTCGTTCTACGCACCCCGGAGATCCTGGATGAGAGCGGGAAGGCGCGCGTCTTCGTGGGATACGACCCTGAGCGGTACTTTCTCGAGCTCGACACCTTTCTCGACGTCGAAGGCAACGAGACGCTCATGGAGCGCCTGCGGAAACCCTGAAGCCCGCAGCGAATGGTATAATCTCGCCTCAAGCACACATCAGGATTCACATCGTCGGTTTTTTTCAGGAGGGGACTATGTTTTTACGCCCGGCTTTCCGCATATCGATGCTCGCCGTCTGGGTTGGCTCCGTCGCGGCGGCGCAAACTCAAGCTCCGTCGCATAAGCACTATACCGAGGACGAAAAGACCAGCGTGCCGTCGCCGACGGGACAAATCGCCCCCAGGCTCCAGAACCTCGGGTCTCACACCTTCGAAGTCACCACTCTGTCGCGCGACGCTCAGCTGTTCATGAACCAGGGCTTGAACTTGAGCTATGGATTCAACCACGCAGAGGCGGAACGCTCGTTCCGGGAGGCGGCACGCCTCGACCCGGAGTGCGCAATGGCGTACTGGGGGCAGGCGCTCGTGCTCGGACCCAACATCAACGCCTTGATGCCTCCCGAGGAAGAGACCGCCGCCTACGAGCTAGTGCAGACGGCGGTCTCGAAGAAGGGAAATGCCTCTCTTCGCGAGCAGGCTTATATCGACGCTCTCGCCCAACGCTACAGCGGCAAGGCCGAGGACCGCGCGAAAAACGATCGCGCTTACGCGGCGGCAATGGGAAAGGTGGCAAAAGCCTATCCCGAGGATCTCGACGCCCAGGCGCTCTATGCGGAGTCGGTGATGGACCTGAACCCCTGGGCCTATTGGTCGCCGGACGGCAAGCCCAAGGAGGGAACCGCCGAGATCGTCGCCCTCCTGGAGTCGGTCATGCAGAGAGATCCCAACCACCCCGGGGCGCTCCACCTCTATATCCACCTGATGGAGCCCACGTCGACTCCCGAGAAGGCGGAGGCCGCGGCTGACCGACTTCAAACGCTCATGCCGGGGGCGGGCCACCTGGTGCACATGCCCTCGCACATCTACCAGCGTATCGGCCGTTATGGCGACTCCGCGAGGGCCAACGAGCTCGCCATCGCCGCCGACGAAGACTACATCACGCAGTGCCGCGCCCAGGGGCTCTACCCGATGGGCTACTACCCGCACAATATCCACTTTCTCTGGTTCGCCGCGTCATCCGACGGCCGCAGCGAGCTCGCTATCGATTCCGCGCGCAGGCTGTCCGAGAAAGTGCCCCTGGACCAGCTGAAGCAGATGCCGATGCTCGCGGGATTCGCCGTCGTTCCCTACTATGCCCTCACCCGTTTCGGCCATTGGGACGAGATGCTGAAGGAGCCGAAGCCGCCGGAAGACAGTCTCTTCATGGTCGGGATGTGGAACTACGCCCGGGGGCTCGCCTTTCTCGGGAAAGGCAACGTCGCCGAGGCCGAGAAATCTCTTGCCGAAGTCCGACGCATCGCCGAGGATCCCGCTCTAGATTTCCAGCTCTTCTCTCCCAACACCGCCGCGCAAGTGTTCTCCATCGCCCCCGAGGTTCTCGCGGGCGAGATGGCGGCCGCGAAGAAGGACTATGGGCAGGCGGTGGACCATCTGGAGCAGGCCGTCCTTCTCGAGGACAGCCTCGTCTACACCGAGCCCTTCGAATGGCACTACCCGCCGCGGCAGGCGCTGGGCGCGGCGTTGCTCGATGCCGGTCGCGCGAGGGAAGCGGAGACGGTGTATTGGGAAGACCTGAAGCGCAATCGTGAGAACGGCTGGTCGCTGTTCGGGCTCATGAAAGCGCTCGAGGCGCAGAACAAGACGCAGGAAGCGGCGGAAATCCGGAGCCGGTTCGAAAAAGCCTGGGCCCGGGCGGACGTGACGCTGACGGCGTCGGTGATGCGTTAGCGCTACCTCGAAACGTACGCGAATGCCGTCAGTCTCGATGCTCTTCCTGCGGTGCCGTCAGATCGCCCGCTAGCGCTTCGGCTTCGGCGAGCGCCTGGTCGAGATGGTCGGTGAGACGGTTGGCCGCTCGCACCAGATCCGCCTGAGCGAAACCATCGAGGGGTCCTTTCGACCCGGGAGCGAGCGCTGCGAGCCCGGGGAGGCGCGGGCCTTCGAGCGCCAGGTCATGGTGATAAGGATCGCGCTCTTGATACATCGCCCGGGTGAGAGGTCTCAGGACACGGACGAGGCGGTGTGAGAGCTCCGCCGGGTCGAGCGGTCCCGCACCTCGTTTCAAGCGCTCGTCGAGGCTCTCCGAGAGATGGCGCAGCCGCGAGGCGCGCTCGAGCGCGGGTGCCAGGTCGAGGTCGACGTGGAGCTCGGCGGCCCGGGCCGAGCGCTGCTTGACGAGCCCTTCAATCTCGGCGGCGGTAGCGCTCAGGGAGTAGGGAGGCGCGGGAAGGGCGAGCAACCGGTAGAGCGCGGCGACGTAGAGCCTGGTGTCGCCGGCGAGAACGTCGAAGTCAATCTTGTCGAACGTGTCGTCCGGAGTATGCCACCACCAGTAGCCCCCGATCGCCGCGGCGCGCTCGTGGTTGAACTGGAGGAGAGGAATCCCGACCCCGTAGAACGACTCATCGGAGTCGCGGCCGGGCCGTCCGACCTCGGGGTCGACCGACGCCTCGTCCCGGACGACGGCGCGGGCGAGCGGCTCGAGCTCGGCGGTGGCCGCGACCGAGAACAGGCTCGCTTCCTTCTGTCCCACACCGTCGATGTTCAGGTAGGCGAGAGCGTTGCCTTTCAGGTCAATCCAGAAGTGATCGGCGTACCAGGTGGAGCCCGCGTACCTGCCGTTGGAGTGGCCCGGCCACCACGCGACGACGAGCCCGTGCTCGAGCTCGTCACGATGCCGATAGAAGATGCGTGCCATCTCCACCATCGCGGCGTTGGAGGCACCCTCGTCGGTTCCGCCGTGATGCCAGGCGTCGATGTGGCCACCGAGGAGCGCGTAACCGTCGGGATCGTGCGGCGAGCGGATGGTGGCAACGGCAAGCCGCAGCGGTTTGAATCCCGATGAGACCTCCGTCGATAGGTGAGCTCGAACCGCTCCAGAGGAGAGCCGGCGGCGAATCTCGACACCCGCGTCCTTACTGATCGCGACGCTCGGGATGCGGGGGAGGAGCTTCGCGTCCTCGGGCCCGGGTGTGCCCCAGACGGGCCCCACCGTCATCTCGTTCACCCAATCGGCCGTCGCCGTGAAGACGGCGCCAATGGCCCCCGCGTTCTGCGCCGCTTGGACGCCGTCGGGATCCGCGAGTCCGTTCGCGAGGACGAGCTTGCCGCGGACGTCCGCTTTCGCGTAGTCGGCGGGCTTGCCGTTTCCTACGTCGACGATGTTTCCGGACAGCCCCGCAGGAGGGGTCGATGCCGAGAACGCCTGGGTCAGTGCCGGGAATTCCTTGGGGTCGGACGATTCGATCGAAAAGGAGGCGCGCACGGGATCGCTCACATAGGCGGAGAAGCGGTAGAGCTCCACCGGGATCCCGTCGGCACGGAGCGTTCGGACGATGTAATCGATCGAGGCGAATTCGCCCGGACTTCCCGAAGGACGAACCGGCTTTACGAATCTCTTTCGCGTGGCGCTCGAGCTCCCGGGGGCGGACCTCGGAGAGGACCTGCGCCTCGTCGGGCGCGGCCTCGAGGCGGGGAATCGCGAGAAGGGAAAGGGCGAGGATGGTGGCGGTCGCGGCGTGGCGCATGTTCGTACCCTCGATGAGAGGAAGCAAACCGCGATTATACCGGAGTCGCAGCGCGGCGGTCGCGACTGTAGCGCGATCGAGTACGACTGTCTCGTTCGAGACTCTGCTCCAAGGCCGAGTGTCAACGGCCGCGCTACACCGGGGGAAAAGAGCCACTCCAGGAACACCCATCCAGAGAGCCATTTCCGGAACCGCTCCGGCTCGGCTCGTTGGTACGAAAGTTGCTCCCTGTTCTCGCGAATACGGGCTGAGGTTCCCGAAGAAGATGAGTGCACAAGCGGCACACAGACCACCAGGAGGCGAAGATGTCTCCACCGCTTCCGATGTCGACCGTCTCGAGGGGATCGATCCTGCGCTCGTCGGGCTTCACGGCGACGAGAACGGGATCGTGTGGTTGGAGATGAAAGACGAGATGCGGGACAACGCGTTCTCTCCGAGCTTCGTGCGGACCCTAAGCGATGCGCTCGAGCGTGTGTCCCGCTTTCCCTCGGTCAAAACCGTCATTCTGACGGGAACGCGCCGGGTATTCTCGATTGGTGCCGTGCGCGGCATGGCGGAGCGGTCCCGCACGAGATCGGGATCGGGCGTTCCCGCCGAGCTCGTTCTCGGAAGAAGGCTCATCGAGATGCCGGTTCCCGTCGTATGCGCCGCGGAAGGCGACGCGTTGGAAGGCGGGTTGGTCCTTCTTCTGAGCGCGGACGCGGTCGTCATCGCCCGCGAAAGCTCCTACGGCGCGCGCTTCGACGTCGGGTCGAAAACCAGCACGGGGTCGACGCGCCTGCTCGAGTCGTTGGTGAGCCCGAAGGTGGCGCGCGAGCTCCTCTACGGCGCGGAGATTCGTCAGGGGGGGTTCTTCGAGGGGATGTCGGGATTCAACGCCATCGTTCCGCGGAACGAGGTACGACGATGCGCTCGCGGCATCGCGCTTCGCATCGCCGAGAATCCTCGAGACAAGCTGACCCTGCTGAAGCGTGGCCTCGCGTTTCCCAAGGTGCGGGCTCTCGAAGAGGCGATGACGCTCGCGGATTTGGCGTAGCGCCCGCTCTCCCGGGCGGCCCGAGTTGATTTTGCTTCGCTCGGGTCACTATCCTCTCCGTTGCCGAAGGAGGGAATCCCCATGCGCTTCGTCGTCGCGGGACTCGTTTTTCTCTCCGCCGTTCCTCTCGGCGCCCGAGAGCGATGGACGCCGAGCCAGGCGAACGCGTGGTACCAGGAGAAGCGCTGGCTCGTCGGAGCCAACTTCATTCCCGCAACCGCGATAAACCAGCTCGAGATGTGGCAGGCGGATAGCTTCGACCCCGCGACCATCGACCGCGAGCTGGGCTTCGCCGAGTCGCTGGGCTTCGACAGTATCCGAGTCTTTGTCCACGACCTCCTGTGGAAGCAGGATCGCGACGGCTTTCTTCGACGGATGGATCAGTTTCTCGAGATCGCCGATCGCCATCACATCGGTGTCCTGTTCGTGCTGTTCGACGGCGTCTGGGACCCGAACCCTCATCTCGGCAAGCAGAGAGAGCCCCGTCCTCACGTGCACAACTCCGGATGGGTACAGAGCCCGGGCGCCGAGATTCTCTCCGACCCCGCGCGCCAGGACAGACTGGGCGGCTACGTGCGGGGTGATCGTCTCGCACTTCCGGGAAGACAAACGTGTGGACGGCTGGGACATCTTCAACGAGCCGGACAACCGGAACGAAGGATGCTACGGAGACGAGGAGTTGAAGGACAAGCCGGAGAGAGCGGCCCAACTTCTGAAGAAAGCCTTCGCATGGGCCCGCGAGGCGGACCCGACACAGCCGCTGACCGCGGGTTTGTGGATGGGACCCTGGCCCGACGAGGCTTCTCTGTCACCCGTCGAGAAGCTCTCGATTGAGGAGTCCGACGTCATCAGCTTTCACAGCTATTCGCCGCTCCCCGAGATACGAGCGCGCATCCAAGAGCTCCGGCGTCTGGCGGGCGGGCGGCCCATCCTCTGCACGGAGTACATGGCCCGGCCCCGCGGGAGCCGGTTCGACCCGATCCTGGGTTCCCTGAAGGACGAGGAAGTCGCCGCCTACAACTGGGGCTTCGTCTCGGGAAAGACGCAGACGATCTATCCCTGGGACTCCTGGTCGAAGAGCTACACCGCCGAGCCGAAGGTCTGGTTCCACGACATCTTCCGGAAGGACGGCACTCCGTATGATCCAAAAGAAGTCGCCTACATCCGGAAAGTCACGGGCCGGTGACGCTCGATTGCGCCGGCTGCGGTCTGCGCCATGAGAGGTCCTATCGCGGTACGCGGTGCCGGGATTGCGACGGTCCGCTCGTCGTCGACGTCGACCTCACGGCATTCGCCGGCTCTGGCGAGATTCCGATAGAGCCCGAACTTCCGGGGCTCTGGCGCTATCTGACTCTGCTTCCCGTCGCCGAGCGCGGTGCTATCGTCTCGCTGGGAGAGGGCGGAACCCCGCGCCTCGCTGCTCCACGATTGGGTCGAGCGCTCGGTCTCGAGATGCTCTCGCTCAAGGACGAGTCTCGCAACCCGACGGGGTCGTTCAAGAATCGAATGCTCGCGGTGGGAATCGCGCGAGCGCGAGAGCTGGGGAAGTCGACCGTTACCGTTCAGTCATCGGGAAACGTCGCCGCCGCGGCCGCCGCCTATGCGGCGCGAGGAGGTCTTCGCGCCGAGATCTTCGTCCCCCGCACCGTTCCCGAGGAGAAGCTGGTGCAGATCCAGATGTACGGAGCGTGTCTCTATCGCATCGACGAGAGCTCCCCGGCTCGCGTCTTCGAGCTGATGGAGGAAGCGGCGCGCGAGCTCGACTGGTACGTCGTATCCACGACCGCCCGCTACAACCCGTTCACCCTCGAGGGCGCGAAGACCATCGCCTACGAGGCTCGCCGAGGATCGAAGCCTGGAGCTTCCCGAATGGCTCGTCGTCCCCGTGGGCGGGGGCGGCAACATCGGAACCCTGTGGAAAGCGTTTCGGGAGCTGAGAACGCTGGGCGTTATCGACCGTCTGCCGAGGCTCGTCGGAGTCCAGGCGGAGGGCTGCGCACCCTTCGTCGACGCGATCCGGCGAGGGCTATCGTGGCAGGAGGCCGCGACGCGGCGGTGGCCGGAGATCGAGACGATCTGTGGAGCGATTGCCGACGACCTCGTCTTCGACGCTCACATCGCCCTTCGCGCGGTGACGGACTCTGGTGGCGCCGCGATTGCGGTGAGCGACGACGAGACTCTCGAAGCGGGACGTCTTCTCGCGGCCTCGGAGGGGATCTTCGTCGAGCCCTCGAGCGCGACCACTGTGGCCGCCGTCCGAAGGCTTCTCGAAGAAGATGTCCTCGACCGGAAGAGCCGCGTCTGTTGCCTCCTGACGGGGACGGGGCTCAAGGACATGAGCTCGGCGCGTCGGCTCGTTCCACCGGTGGAGCTCATCCCGCCCACGTCGGAAGCGGTCCTCGCGCACGCGAGGAGCACCGACCCATGACCGCGTATCTCGGGGTTACCACTGGGTAGATTGGTCCTTTCGGTCTGGACCGAGCTCGTGAGGCCGTTTCGGTAAGGCGAAGGGGGCCGGTCACCTTTTCCTGGTCGTCCTCGTCTTCTTCCTGGAGGCCTTCCGGCTGGCAGCTTTCGCCTTCATGGACACTTTTTTCGAGGCGGGCTTTTTGGCGGCGCCGGAGCGTTGGTCCGCTTTCTGTTTCGTACGCGCTGCCCGTCGACCTCGCTTGGCCGGCGCGGTGCCATCGTTCCGCGAATTCCTCCCCATGTCGATGTCGACACCGAAGACCGACGACAGGTCGTCGGCAGCCAGCACCCGGCCTTTTCGGGCTTTCCCTCGGTCGGCGGCTGGTCCACGGCGGCCTCCACCATCTCGGCGGGGTCGACGCCGCGCAGGGTGAACAGCAGCTCGGGCTCGTGGTCGAGGCGGGCGCCGACGCCGTAGAGCGTCGCGGCCACGTGCTTGCACATGGTGGCCCAGTCGGGGCACGAGCAGCTGCAGCGCGATCTCGCGCGGCGACGGGAACAGCCCCTCTCCCTTGCGGGTGACGATCTCCATCACGCTGCTTGGAGAGGGAGCCCTGCAGCAGCTCGACCAGCGAGTCGATCTGGCCCGCGCACTCGCCCTTGATATCGGCCCAGCGCTTCGCTCGGCCAGCGGCTTGATCTCGATATCGACGCGTAGAGTCGCGTGCCGCTCACCAGGGCCGCACGCGCCCGGCCTCGATCTGCAGATCGATCACCGAGCCGTTGCGCACGTAGGTGCGGCCGCGCGGCAGGCGGTTGGCGTAGTCGCTGTAGGCCTCGAGGTTCTTGCACCAGGCGTCGCCCCAGAAGGTCGTGGCGATCTTGCGACCCGCGATCTCGACCGGCGAGTACGGCCGGCCCGCCCTTTTCAGCTGCGCGAGCTTCTTCGGCGCGCCGCCGGCGCTCGGCGCCGACTCGGGCCGCCGAGACGACGCGAGGCCACCAGCTCCCGTCGGAGTACCGACCACTACGGCTCAGCTCCATCGCTATCCCTCGACGGCGCTCGTCAGGTCGAGCGACACCATCGACATCAGCTCCTCGTTGCTCATCTCGGTCAAGGACCGACTCGGCACCCCGCCGCGAGCACCTCGTCGGAGAGCTTCTGCTTGCCGCGCGATCAGCTCGTCGATGCGCTCCTCGACCGTGCCGCGGCAGACGAACTTGTGGACCAGCACGTTCTTCTTCTGGCCGATGCGGAAGGCGCGGTCGGTGGCCTGGTTCTCCACCGCCGGGTTCCACCAGCGGTCGAAGTGGATGACGTGGGAGGCCGCGGTCAGGTTGAGCCCGGTGCCGCCGGCCTTGAGCGAGAGCACCATGAACGGCACGCGGTCGTCCTCCTGGAAGCTCCTGACCAGCCTCTGGCGCTTCTTCACCGGCGTGCCGCCGTGCAGCACGAGGCCCTGCCGGCCGAAGACCTCGGCCAGAAAGCGCGGCCAGCGGCTCGGTCATCTCGCGGAACTGGGTGAACACCAGCACCTTGTCCTGGCGCGCGGCGATCGACTCGCACAGCTCGCCGAGCCGCGCGAGCTTGCCGCTGTCGGTCGGCTCGTAGGCGCCGTCGCCGAGCCACTGGGACGGGTGGTTGCAGATCTGCTTGAAGCGCATCAGGAAGGCCAGGACCACGCCGCGGCGCTGGATGCCGTCGAGCTCCTCGAGGGCCTGCTTCATCTCGTCGACCGACTGCTGGTAGAGCGCGGCCTGCCGCTTGCTCAACAGGCAGTAGGCGGTGACCTCGGTCTTGTCGGGCAGGTCGGCGATGACGCTCTTGTCGGTCTTGAGGCGGCGCAGGATGTACGGCTGCACCAGCCGGCGCAGCGGGCGCGTAGCCGCCGGCTTCCCGACGCCATGGACTTGCACAGCCGGTTGAAGGCCTTGGCCGAGCCCGAGCAGGCCGGGGTTGAGGAAGTCGAAGAGCGACCACAGATCGCCGAGGCGGTTCTCCACCGGCGTGCCGGTGAGGGCCAGGCGCCACGTCGATGCGCAGGGCTTTGACCGCCCGGGTCTGCTTGGCGCCGGGGTTCTTGATGGCCTGGGCCTCGTCGAGGATCACGCTGCGCCAGGCATGTGCCCTCATCCACTCTGTCCGCGAGTCCTCAACGTTCAGCTCGGACACCCGGCGGAACTCTTTGACGTTGTGAGCAACTACGGTGAGACCGCGGGGGCGGGCGGTCGCGGCGATGAGCAGGTCGCGCTCGCCGATAGGACGGCCGGAACGCTCCAGATCGAATCGGCTTTCGGCGTAGTCGTCGGCAGCGTCCTGATCGAGGGAAAGGATTGGAAACGGTGCAAGAAAGGCGTTGACGCTCGAGCGGGTACCGACCGGCTTGCTGCTCTTTCGGGCGACGATTCTCGGTTTCGCAGCGAACTCCAACCGAAGGGATACGGGCGTCGATCCGCTCGAGTGTCAGGGCGTCTCGACGCTGGTCGTAGCGTAAGGGAGAGAATCGCATCCGGTGTCGAGCTGGTCGTCTCCGTGCCATGGAGAGTGGAGGTGCTACAATGAACGCGCATGCTGAAGGTGAGCGAAGTTCGGGCGCTTCCGGGTTACAAGATTTGGGTGCGCTACCAGGACGGAGTGGAGGGTGGAGATCGAC
Organism: uncultured Acidobacteriota bacterium; assembly: GCA_963815675.1. GTDB lineage: Bacteria > Acidobacteriota > Vicinamibacteria > Marinacidobacterales > SMYC01 > CAWFHP01. Next base: position 478,756 of record CAWFHP010000015.1, read on the forward strand.
CTGTCCGAGTACGCCGGGAAAGGCGTCTTCTCGGCCTGGAACGATCGCGCGTTCTTCGAGAACGTACACATCTCGCCCTACGGAAGCATTGCCTGGAGCGACGACATCGAGATCTGTGCGGACAGCATCTACCTCGAGCTGACCGGGAAGAAGCCCGAGGACGTCTTCCCCCGCGTCTCCGTCACCCAGCCATAGATGCCGGAGCTCAGTCGGTTCTACGGAATCGTCATCCGGATGTTCTTCAACGACCACCCTCCTCCTCATGTTCATGCGTACTACGGGTCGGACGAGGCTCTTCTCGCCATCGAAACCCTCTCGCTGTTCGCAGGACGCCTTCCTCCCCGGGCAATGGGATTGGTCGTCGAATGGGCGTCCCTCCACCAGGAGGAGCTCATGCAGGCCTGGAACCGTGCTCAGAGTCTCGAGCCTCCGGGTCACATACAACCACTACCCTAGCCCGTTTCCAGTTCTTGGATGTCGGCCCTATTCCTTTGGGTGATGATAGAATTTCCGGGACAGAAAGCTATCCGATGACCGAGTGGCCAAAGGTGGGGAGTCGAGACCACCATCTTCGCAAATACGGTGGAGGGCTTCCTCGAGAAGAACTGGCCGTTCGGAGAACCTTTGCCCGAGGTTTACTCAGACCCCCGAACGGCTGACGCTGAGTCTCGGGTCAGCCTCCACGCCAAGTGCATCGTGGTCGACGAGGCGCGGCCAGACCCGCAACATCGAGATGGGCGTCCTCATCGAAGACGCCGACCTCGCGTCGAGGCTCGTCCAGCAGTGGCGCGGCCTCATCGAGTCGGGCTTGGTCGTCCGTAGGGTTTCGGCAAGTGAGTAGATTCGATAGTTGGACTCGATTTCTCGTCAGGGTTGTGCGTGGCTCGTCCGAAGGGCCATGATTGTTGCGGTCTCGACCAGTTGTTGAATGGTCGTGACCCGCTGGACTCCGGAGTGACCTTCAGTGAGCCGTAACCGGCGTATGGAACGAGAGTTAGGAGAGAGCTGAGCTGCAGAGGACACCAAGCGCTCATCCCAATCGACCTTTCCTCCTCGACGGCCGATACAATGGACAGCCTCGGCCGTAGCAAATTTCGCCTCCCACGTGGCTGGAGTCGGTCGCCCCACGTTTCGCGCTCTCGAGTGGAGATGCTTGCGCCCGTTCCGTTTTCGGAATACGGCCAGCGGCGGCCAATCGGGGTCTGCGGTCGACTAGGGTACGAAACCATGCTGCGATGCGAGGTCTCGCTAAAGCTTTCGAGAGCCAGGGGGCGGCAGCGTTGGGGTGACACGTGGGAAAAATCAAGCAAATTCGGGAAAGTGACCTCATTGAGTTGAAGTCTGGTGAACTCAAACCCATTCTGATCAAGAGGGTGCTTGGTTCACGAGGCATATTCTGCGTATGCCGCGAAGAAGAATATCGTCTACTCGGTTCTCCCGTTCAGGATCTTCGTCCCAAAGCAAGACCTACAAGATGCGCGCCAAGTCATTCGCGAGACCCGTGAGAGTATGCAACCTCCGATCCGTTTGAAGCGATCGGAATCGAGAGAGAGGACGGTTGAGCCGGAAGCCGCGAGTGAGCCGCGGAGGCCGTTCTCCTGGAGAAGCAAGGTGTCGAAAATACTCCTTATGTTGGCGGCCGGGTTCTTGTATGAGAGAAGCAGGTGGGGACCCTCTTACGATGAAGGATTCGTGCTGTTCTCTCTAAAGGCCGCGGTGACGTTCGGAGTGATCGCGAGCGTCGGCCTAGCTCTTCAGGCGAGCCACAATCGCGCAATGCAGCGGTGGCGGAACGCCCGAGCAGAGTGGGCGCATTCCAACCCTCATGCCGCGCCAATATGGCTCTACCTCCGGCCCTTCGGACTGCCGCTGAAGGTCGCGAACCCGAAAAGCACAAACATCGCGATTAGTCCGTCGTACGGTGAACCCAAGAATTGGGACTTTGAGGCGCTATTAGAACAAGTGGCCACTAAGCAAAGTGAGAAGATTGTCTTTCTCGCAGTCGGCGGATTCGATGATTCGATCGGAGCTGGCAAAGTGTCGGTGGACGACGAGTGGAAACCGCATGTAACACGACTGATGAGGGAGTCTCGCCTGGTCTTTGTCGTTCTTGGCTTTAGCGACGGGATCTTGTGGGAGATTCAAACGGTGCTTCGAGAGAAGTTACATTTCCAAGGCCGTCTTTCTAATTCCGCCTAACTCATCGGGGATTGACGGAGGGAAATATCTGAACGAGGTTAAGGCAGCAATGTCGAAAGCGGGCCTGAAGTATCCCGAGCAAGGAAGTGGCGGGGCGATGTTCACGGTTCGCGATGACGGGAGTATATCGCGCTCGGCGAAAATCGAGAACGTTAATCCACGTGCCTTGCAGGAGTCTCTGGAGATAGTAATGAACATGGATGGATGAATCCAAGGTCGGGGCCAGACCGACTCCGAGCTTGGTCCCGAATCGCCGTAGGTGTGGCCGATATGGACGCTGCGGAGCTCAACGTCGACCTGGAAGACATCGCCACCCGGTTCGAAGAGCCTTGGAATCTGCACCTCTTGGGAAAGCTCGTCCGCTTCAGGAGGCCACTCTATTCCGTGAGCTGGAGCGTTCGAACGACTTACCTGGCGGGGCCCTCGTCACCCTCATCGTCGCCGCCGTGGCCTGTCTCGTCCCGGCGCCCGCGCCGCGCGAGTCGAGCCCCTCAGGGCTCTTCGCGACGACTGAGACCCTCGAACGCCGCCGTCACTGGCCCGTCGGGCTTATTTTGAAATCGGCGTTGTTCGGGGGAACGACGGCCGTCTCTTCCGGCTTCGCGAGCTGCGGGATCCATTCGTAGGGAACGCGGTAAGCCCGAAACATCCGGCTCGAGAACACCTTGTCGCTCACGCTGTAGGGGCTCACGTATTCCCAGACGATCTCGTGCTCCCGGGTGACTTCGATGATCCGGCCGTCGGTGGTGTTGGCGATGAGGGTGTTGCCGTTCGGAAGACGCTGGGCTCCGCTCGCATAGTGGCTGAAAAACTTCGAGTCTTCCATGAAGGGGGAGAATCCCGCGGTGCGGGCGCTGTACTCCCAGACGATCTCGAGGGTCTTGGGGTCGAACTCGACGACCCGCGAGTAGTCCCGGAGCGCGTTCCACTCTCCGGTGACGGAGCTCGGATTCGGGGGGCCGAAGCCGGCGGCCCCTCCGTTGTCGAAGACGAGGATGTTGCCTTCGCCCGGAAGCCCGCGAGGAATCATGTGGGCGTCGTGCGGGCCGATGATCGGGCCGAGTTTGCGGAGCGCGGGGGTCGCGGTGTATTCGGGTCCCACTTTCCAGACGATGTGGCCGGTCTTCTTCGAGACGATGAAGATCATCGTGCCGCGATCGTCGGTGATGATGTTGTCCGGGTCGAAACGCTCGTCGCCGGCGTCGTACCAGCGGTTGGGACCGAGGCGGGAGACGGTGTTCAGGAACACGCAGTGCTGGTTCTTGCACCCGCGCATGATCGTGTTCTTCGCCGCCTCGCTGTGGCCGAACTCTTCGAAGTGCTCCGCGGGCATCCACTCCCAGAGGATCTGCCCCTCCCAGCTCACCTCGATGATGCGGGCGGCCCGCGGCAGATAGTCTCGAGTCACGTCGGGCCATGACCCGCTCTTCTGGCTGAGGATGAGCGTGTTGCCGCCGTTGACCCGGGGAAGCATCCCCGGCACGTAGTAGCCGACGGGAGCTCCCTCTCTTACGTAGTCGTGGTTCTGCCGGGCGGACCAGAGCTTTCGACCGTCGACCTCGACTTCGTCCGCCTTGCCGAACTTCCAGACGACGTTGCCCGCCCAGTCTTCCTCCACCAGGTCGTCCGATCCGATCACGTGCGTGTACTCTTTCGTGACCCGCCCCACGGTTCCGCCCATGACGTAACCGCCCGGGAGAATGGTCACGGGATAGCCGACAATGTGCTCCCAACGCCGTATCTCGTTTCCATTCATGTCGACGAGAACCGCCCCCGCCCGGGACTCGGTCTGGAATATCGTGAAGCCGTTCCAGCAACGATCGGGATCGTAGATCGTGGTGCCGGTGGGATATACCGTCGGCCCCGCCGAGAGCGCCGCCGGCAGCAGGACGAGCGAGACGGACCAACATAGAGTCGCGTTCATGTCTTTCCTCCCGGGCATTTCCTCGGCCAGAGTCGGTCGATCATCGGGTAGTGGACCGTAACCGATAGAATACGACTCCTCCGCCGACAATCAGGAGCCCATATAGAGAGCTTCGAGCGGACTCTATCAGAGTGTTGACGGCGAAGAGGGTCGAGATCATCGCGATCCCGATGGCGCTGAGTACGCCGGTGTGAAACGCGGGCGGAAAGAGGGGAAAAAGCTGTGCCTCCAAGATATGTCGGTCCGCCCACGGTGTGGCCGACGCCGCCAGACAACATGGCCGTCAGAGCGTCGTGGGTTGTACCGGTAGAGGAGGCTGCGCCACTTGTTTCGCGGCTGAGCCGCGATTCACCGTCTGACCTCCTGTCTCGGTAGCGATGGACGTGAACCCCGGGGCACTTCCCGATCGTCGGTACCCATGGTATGGTCGCCGCCTCATAGGAGACGATGCGGCGTGCGGTACGACTATGATCTCGTGGCCGTCGGTGGCGGTGTGGCGGGGATGGTCGCCGCCGGCGTGGCTTCCAGCTTCGGCGCCCGTTCGCTCCTCGTCGATAGCGGGCGACTCGGAGGCGAGTGCGCCTGGGCGGGCTGCATCCCCAGCAAGACGCTGATCCACTTCGCCAACGCGTTGCAGGCGGTTCGCTCCGGGAGTCGAGAAGGAGTGTTCGATCCCGTCCCGTCCGTTGGATTCCCGAAGCTGATGGCGAGGGTGCGTGGGGCGTCGGAAACGATTTACGAAGAGGCCGCCCATCCCCGGCACATGGAGCGTCTCGGCGTCGAGTGCGCGCGGGCGGTGGCGCGGTTCCTCGACCCTCACGTTCTGGAATTGACCGATGACGATGGCGGCGTGAAGAAGGTTACGACGCGATTCGTGGTCATCGCGACCGGTGCACGGCCCTACGTACCGGAGATCCCCGGTCTTTCGCAAATGGAGTACCTGACCAACCAGTCGGTGTTTCAACGCGACTCCCAACCGGACCGGCTCCTGGTGATAGGCGCCGGTCGAGTCGGTCTCGAGCTCGGCCAGGCCTTTCATCGACTGGGAACGAAGGTCGTGATCGTGGACCATGCTTCGGGAATCCTGCCGGGCGACGATCCCGAGCACGCCGGACTTCTTCTGGGCTGGCTGAAGGAGGAAGGCCTTGATATTCGCATGGAGACGGTCGTCGACGAAGCCCGCACCGCGACGTCCGGTGAGAAGCGGTTCTCCTGTCGTTCGGGCAGCGAGCCGTTCGAGTTGGCCTCGGACGCCGTCCTGGTCGCTGCCGGGCATCGGCCTCTCGTCTCCGGACTCAATCTCGAGGCTGCCGGGGTCGCTTTCGACGCTCGAGGCATCCAGGTCGACTCGGGTTGCCGAACGACGCAGAGAAACATCTTCGCGGCCGGCGACGTCGTCGGACGGCTTCCCTTTACTCACTTCGCCGAGCACATGGCCAAGACCGCGGTGATGAATGCCGTCTTTCGAGTGCCGATCCCTTGCGACGAGAAGCACGCGACCTGGTGCACGTTCACCGACCCGGAGATCGGCCAGCTGGGACCCACCGAGCAGGAACTGAAGCGCAAGGGAGTCCAATACGAGCTACACCGTCTTCCCTATTCCATGATCGACCGTGCGGTAACCGAGGAGGCGACTCGCGGCGCCATCAAAGTGATGGCCACCAAGTGGCGGGGAAAGATTCTTGGCGTCAGCATCCTCGGCCGGTTCGCGGGGGAGATGCTCTGCGAATGGGCGCTGGCGATGCGAAATGGTCTGCGCCTCCGGCACATGGCCGATACGATCCATCCCTACCCGACGTATGGATTCGGCAACAGGCGCGCGGCGGATCAATACTACATTCGCCGCCGACCTCTGGGTGCTCTCCGGCTCCTGAAACGCATTCTCGGTTTCCAAGGACCCATCGTCGACGTCGGCAAGGACGGCACTCCCGTCTGAAGCCGCTTCAGTCCGGCCGGCACGTCGCCCGGTGCTGGATGTCGACGAGCGCGTCTCGCTCCTCGGGACTGCGGACCAGCATCCGAATCAGGATCACTCCGCGCGAGCTCGGAGAGCGCACCAACCGACCCTGCGGCTTCGCCGGGAGGGGCGTCTGCGGCCCGGCCAACAGAACGTCCACGGTCTCGCCGTCGACCTGGCCCTCGTTCAGGACGAAGAAGTTGTCGGTGTTGGCGGCGAACATGGAAAGCGACCAATAGCTATGGGGAACGTCGGCGCGGACCCGAACCGGCCGCTGGCGCACGTCGAATACACAGAACGAGTACAGGAGATCGGGGCTCGGCAGTACGACGACGCGCAGGTCCGCGGTGACGGGAGGGACGTGGATGAAGTCGTTCTTCGAGCCATGGGACGCGATTTCACCGGAGACGTATCGCATGACGGCGAAGGGCAACAGGTAGATCGTGGCGGTGTGAACCACCGCCGCCGTGCCGAGGACGACCGCGGTCGAGCGAAGCCACTTCCCGTTCATGGCCCTTCTCGAAGGATTACGGGGAGCTTTGTTCCCGAGGCATTTCGCACGACCCCGTCCGCGGGATGGTAGAGTCGGAGCACGAGATAGAAACGCTGGTCGGCATCACCGGATGGCAGCCAGTGCCCGGAACGGGGCGTCTTTGCGATCGAGACCGTCCAGGATCCATCCGTTCCCTCCGTTCCCTCCAACGCCTGCTTCCCGAACGAATACCGGCCGAGGGAGTTCGGAACGAGAAAGAGATCGGCGCCGTAGAGGGTCAGGCTCCACCAACCCGCGGCCAGCGGTCCTCCCTCGACGCGATAGTCGTAGCCCGTCCGGAGCGGTCGTCCCTCACTGTCTCGATCCGCGAAGAAGTAAACGGCTTCGCTCTTCTCGAGGGCGAAAAGAGCGGCGACCGAGCCGAGTGCCCTGGTGTGGGCGTCTGCGGTCGGCGAGCCGAGGGTAAGGTTGGCTCGCCAGGGCCCGTTGCGAATCCAGCTCGTCCGGAGCTCCAGGCCCAAAACCGCCGCCGCCGAGAGCACGCCCAGAAGCCCCCCCAGCAACGGGAAGAAGAGCCACCGAATCCAGGAGCTCGTCCCTGCCCGGACCCGCACCGTTTCGCTACGGGGCTCCGGGGGCCGCATTCAAGACTCGAAACCGAAGTCGTCGAGCGCTTGTCGAAAGTCTCTTTCGATCGCCTCGCGCGTGAGGGAGAACCGCTCCAGAGAGTATTCGTGGCCACTCTTGTACGCCCGTGCTTTTTCTGCCTCCTGTTCCAGCCGTCGCGCGAAGTCTTTGTGCATGGGAATGCCGAACTGTGCGTACAGTCGGACGACGGTGTCTTTCAGCTGGGTCGTCGTCCTTTCGAACGGAAGAACCGCACGCTGGCGTTCCGGCCACAACGCCAGGCTCGTCCCGGCTTGCCGGTACCAGTGAGCGAGAAAATCGACCTGGATTTTCCGGAAACGAGCACCGTCCTCGTTCGCGAAGGCATCCCAGGGGATGGACAGAAGGCTCATCGTGGATGGCACGACCTGGAACGGCGATCTCGCGCAGTACACGATCTTCGCATCGGGAAAGAACTCTCGTAGAGCGCGGAGCTTCGGCGTGAGAGTCGGGCTCTTGGCGAGGAAGTGCCTGTCTTCGCCGTGCACGTAAAGGTGGCGCTGAACGCAGCGCCGGTAAAAGCCCATGATTCGACGCTGCTCTTCCGCAGGCGTGTCGTCGTCGAAACGGAGCAGATGCCCTATTTCTTCGGGAAAGGGAAGGGCACCAGTAAGTAGGTACCGCCCATGACCAGGAACAGCAGGAAATCGTCCTCTTCCGGCTGGAACAAGCTCAAGCGATGCACCTGGCGCATCGACCGAAAAACGCGAGCCTCGAACGAGCGAAGCAACCGCATCCCGTACCCGCCCAGGCGACGGTCGAGCGCCCCTACAAAGAACCAGCACCGCCGCTCGGTTATCGATGGAGCGAACAGGATCTCCCAGCCGGAGAAGACCGAGGTATTGATTTCGTCCATGGCGAGCACGTGTTGGAGCAGAGTCGTCCCGCTTCGGGGAACTCCGAGCACGAAGATGGGCTCTTTGATGACCACGTCGCGATACCGTGGAAACAGGAGCTCGTCGAGCAAGAATCCGATTTTGTGAATGCCGCAAGCCAGAACGAAAAATGGAATGAACAGACTGAGAACGAGGAGACGACGAAGCCCCCGCGGCGCCATGCTCTCCCGCGGTGGAAAGTAGGTCTTCTTCAGCAGGCGAAACAGGATCCGGGCGCTTTGCATTTCGAAAAAACGTCTGCTCTCAGCTTTCGCGCAAAGGATGGAGGGAGAAAGCCTCGACGAGCCGGGGCGCCGTGAAACAGATCGAGGCCATGAGGAGCGCCGAGCTCCGGGCCGTGATTCTCATTCTCGCTCCCTCCTGAGTCGACGACGGACGCCGACGGACGCCGACGGACGCTACCGAATCGGCGGGCTCCGGCATGATGCGTCAGCTGTCCGCGGCCGCGCAACCTTCTCGTTCGAGAACACCCGGAGACAGGACGGTGGTCTAGTGGGGAGGCGGTGCCATCCCGGGTAGACGCTTGCTCCGGAGCGAGTGTCGGAAGTAGCATCCCGACGGACGAGGGGGGGGCGAGCTCGAGCAAACAGGCATTCGCTCTCGAGAAGTGGCTGCGCGACGGTCCCGCGTGCTCTCCTTGGCTCTCGAATCGGTGGCATGGGTAGACGGAGTCGCCGAGCAGGCGACAAGAAAGCAGGAGGCTTCATGGCTCTTAGCCGGTCCCCCAAGGCTCGTTACATCCTCATCGGCGGATTCCTGGGTGCTGGAAAGTCGACCGCGATCGTCCGGCTCGCCCGCTATCTGACGGATCGAGGCCATCGAGTCGGGCTGGTAACGAACGACCAGAGCCTCGATCTCGTCGACACGACGGTGGTCAGAGCCGAAGGACATGCGGTGGAAGAAATCGGAGACGGGTGCTTCTGCTGCCGATTCGACTCCCTCGTGGATGCGTCTCGAAAGCTCGAACGCGATGCGCGTCCCACCGCCTACATCGCCGAGCCGGTGGGCTGCTGCACGGATCTCGTGGCCACGGTGAGCTATCCCCTGCGTCAGCTCCACGGAAACGACTACGACATCGCTCCCTTGAGCGTCATGGTGGACGCGGTACGAGCCCAGCGCTATCTCGCGGGAGAGTCGGTCGACGGCTTCTCGGCCGACGTCGCGTACATCTACCACAAACAGCTCGAGGAGGCCCACGCCATCGTCGTCAACAAGTCGGATTCCCTGGACCCTCCCTCGCTCGCCGCGCTGACCAACGCGATTCGGCGACGATTCCCGCGCGCCGATGTATTCGCCGTCTCGGCACGCCATGGCGATGGCCTGGACCGCTGGTTCGACCACCTCACGCAGGCGACGATGCCCGGGGGAACGGTGATGGACCTGGACTACGATCGCTACGCCCGCGGCGAATCGGCCCTCGGTTGGCTCAACTGCAACGCGACAGTATCGTCGGCACGGCCCCTCGACGGAAACGTATTTCTGCGGGATCTCGCGGGTGCAGCGCATCGACGTCTCGCCGAATCCCGCCACCAGGTGGCGCACCTCAAGATGACGCTATCGCCCGACGGGGTAGGCTCGGAGATCGCGGTGCTCAACCTGGTCCGCAACGATTTCATTCCCGAGCTCGCCAGGCGTCTCGAGCGGCCCCTCGATCGAGGAGAGCTCATTCTCAACCTGCGAGCGGAAGCGCCCCCCGATTCTCTCAAAGACCTCGTTCTCGGTGCCTTCGAAGATGCGACCGCGGCCCTGGGAGATGTCGACGTCACGATCCGTCGGCTCGATTGCTTCCGTCCCGCGCGGCCCCAGCCCACGCACCGCCTCGTCCGACTCGAGGCCAGCCTCTAGCCTCGTCCGGGTTCGGGCTGGGCTGTCGGTGAGCCTCGAAACGCTCCGTGCCTCAGGAAAAGAACCGCCTCCAAGAGCACGAGACCGACAGCCGTCAGCAGAATCGTCGCTCCGAACCACTGGAGCCACGTCGGCAGGAATCCTTCGGGGTGACTCGCGAGCGAGGTCTGGTCCAGCCGATACCGCCACCCCTCGATGAGAAATGCCAGGCAGGCCGCCCCGCCCAGCGTGGCGCCCACGTAGTGGGTCACGAGCTCCAGTCGCGGAAGGGTCGCGGGGGCTCGGCTCGCCGGCTCGAGAAGAACGTCGATGAGTCCGTTGACGAAATCCGCGGCGAACAGGGCGCCCATCACCCAGAACCAGGCTCCACTGGGTCTCGAGAACAAGAGACAGGCGACCGCCAGAGCATAGAAGGTACCGCGAAGAAGGTGGGTGACGTTCTCTCCCCGGGACTGATGCCGTCGATAGAGCTGAAATCGTGCCAGGTGGTAGTAGACGACGTCAACGGCGCCGATAGGCCCGCCGAGGAGAATGAGAATGAGCGCAATTTTCATTTTGCCGTTCCGGTCGATAGCAACGCGAATTCACGCCGCGGGTAGCGTCCTGAATGTAGTGACGGAGTCACTCCCGTGTCAAGGACCGCCTGCTCCTTGCAGGCGGCGCCGACTTGCTGTATAAGCCCCGGAAGCACGGGGGTGCTCGAATCCAGCAGCTGGGCGTTCCATCTCGCGACACGACATCCGGGCCGTCGTAGGACTGTGCGATTCGGGAGCACCGTGCGGAGGAGGTATAGCAGTGTCGGACCAACTGCATGTGACCGAGGCATCTTTCTCCGAGGGCGGCGAGAAAGATCGTTATCCACGAAGTCCGGGCTACACCCGGCTCGTCTGTTTCATCGTGGCGAATGCCCGCAAAGGCGAGATCATGGCGGTCGAGAACTACTCGGAAATGGTCCATCTGATGCCGGACACCGAGAGCAAGATTCGAGACCGTCAATCAGGCCAAGGAGGAATGCAAGCACATCTTGCTCCTCGAGAAGCTCGCCCGCCACATCGGGTTCGAGCTCGACGAGACGATGGTCGAGGACGAATGGGCGAACGTGCGCAGCCATTTCCAGGAGGCGGTGCGGAAGCAGGATCTCGCCGCGTGCCTCATCATCCAGGACCTGATGGTGGAAGCGCTGGCAATCGGTCTCTACAAGGTCTTCGCGAGCGCCGCCAACGGTGACGGCGAGACCGTCCGGGTGGCGGCGAACCTCCTCCAGGACGAGCTCGAGCACATGGACATCGGGATTCGCCGGATCCCGGGCTCTCATGGAGAAGGACTCCGACGGCGTCCACGACGCGCTCGTCTGGGCCCACCATCGCGTGGTGCCCAACCTCTTCGACATGGTCCACAACGCCTGCGAGTTCCTCTGCGACCGGCAGAATCTGGACTGCACGACCGTCGACATGGGGGCGGTGACCGTCGACCTCGACATGTTGAAGGTCGCGTCGCTCGAGCACTATATCGAGATGCTCGACCGCGCCCGGTTCGACTCCAAAGTCACCAACCAGCTCCTCGCGAGCATGGCGTCCTATGAGATCAAGGGAAGGAAGACCGCCGGCCTCGGCGCTCTGCGGGACGCGATGAAGCTCGCGGAGGGAGATGGAACTGAAGCCGGACCGACTCGCAAGGCGTTGTCCCGGCTCCTCGGCGCTTGCGCGACAGTGAAAAAGCTCGACTGACCGCGGATCGTGCCCGACTCGACGGCCCCGCCGAGGAGTCGGCTCCAGTTAAGGAGAGGGTGTATGGATTCGAAGCCGATAACGATCACGACCAACCCTGAGTCTCCGTCGACTCCTATCGGGCGAGACGGAGTCTACTTCGACCTGCTCTCCTACATCGTTTCGAACGCGGTGGCGGGCGAGATCATGGCGGTGGAGAACTACTCGGAGATGGTGCACCTGATGCCGACGGTCGAGAGCAAGATCGAGACCGTGAGTCAGGCCAAGGAAGAGTGCAAGCATATCCAGCTCCTGTCCAAGCTAGGCCGGAGCCTCGATTTCCAGGTTCAGAAGCGCATCGTGGAACCGCAATGGAACGCCATCCGCGGTCACTTCTCGGCGGCGGTCCGCAAGCGGGATCTGGCCGCTTGCCTCCTGATTCAGGACATCATGACCGAGAGCATGGCGATCCTCCTCTACCGCACCCTGGCGTCGGAGTCCGACACCGATGGGCAAACCGCCACGGTGGCGGCGAACATCCTCGAGGACGAGCTCGAGCACCTCGAGATCGGAGTCGCTCGCCTCCGGGCGCTGAGGAGCGAGGAGCGCGCCGCCGTGGATGACGCTCTCGTGTGGGCTCATCACCGGGTGATGCCCGAGCTCTACGGGATGATCAGCACCCGCTGCCATTTCTTGTGCGACGAGCTCGGCGTGGACTGCGGGAGCCTCAAGCTCGATTCCATCAAGACTGACATCGAGTCGCTTCGGGTCAAGGGGCTGGAGCGCTACGTCGAGTCGCTCGACGCCGTGGGGTTCGAGCCGGAGGTCTCGAATCCGCTCATCGCCAGCATGGCGGCGTTCGAGGATGACCCACGCGCACAGATCGGGCTCGGCGCCACCGCCTGCTGTGGGCCGGGTCAAACGGGGTGCTGTTGACGCTCACTCGAGCGCGATCGATCGAGGCACGAAAGGAATCTCGGCTTGGACCGCAGGACGATCATTCCCGCTCCCGGCAGTTACCGGGAGGCGCTCGAAGAGAGCCTGAGCGTCATTTCGCGTTTCTCGTCGAAGGAAGTGCGCGAGGACTCGCGCCTCATGGCCGACCTCCACCTCGACTCGGTCGAGGTCATGGACCTGGTGGCGGAGCTCGAAGATCATTTCGGTGTCGTGCTCCCCATCGAGCAGCTTCACGAGCTCGGAACGGTGGAGAAGATGGCCCGCTGCCTCTGGGCTCTTCTGCAGGAAGAAGGGCGAAGGAGCTCCGCATGACGCCACTTCCGATGGCGCTCGTGGAGACCGGCGCTCGCTGGGGGGCGGCCCGCGGATACCGGTTCGTCGAAGAACAAAGCGAGGTGTTCTGTTCCTTCGCCGAGCTCGCGGAGCGGGCGGCCCGCTACGCCGCGGCGCTCCGGGCAAGAGGTCTGAAACCGGGTGATCGCGTCGCGCTCGTGCTCCCGACGAGTCCCGAGTTCGCGTTTTGCTTTCTCGGCGCGATGCACGCGGGGATGGTGCCGGTCCCGCTCTATCCTCCGTACAATCCCGGACAGCTCGGCTTCTATCTGGAGCACGCTCGCCACATCCTGCGGACGAGCGAGGCACGGCTCCTGATCACCACCGGGCGCATTCGCAAAATCCTGGGGTCGTTGCTGAACGCCCCCTTGCGCGAGATACGAACTCCGGACGAGCTCGGCGCGGACGGGTACGAGCCCGAGTCTCCGAAGGCCGAGCCTGACCGACCCGCTTTCATCCAGTTCACCTCGGGCAGCACGGGACGGCCGAAGGGGGTGATGCTGACCCACGCGAACATCGCCGCCAACTCCGAAGCCATCATGAAGCGGGGATTGAGGGTATCGAGCGACGACGTAGGCTGTTCGTGGCTTCCGCTCTATCATGACATGGGCCTCATCGGCTTCCTCCTCGCGCCCCTGACCACCGGGAACGAGGTCGTGTTCATGTCCCCCTTGTCGTTCCTCAAGCGGCCGATCGAGTGGCTCCGCATGATCTCGCGCCATCATGCGACGGTGAGCTTCGCTCCCAACTTCGCCTACGGCCTCTGCGCGGCGCGGGTTCGCCAGCGCGATCTCGCGTCACTCGACCTTTCTTCCTGGCGGGTTGCCGGCTGCGGTGCCGAGCCCATTCAATGGGAGACGCTGGAGCGTTTCTCGACGACGTTCGCATCCGCGGGCTTCGATTGGAAGGCGTTCCTGCTCGCCTATGGCCTGGCGGAGAGCACTCTGGCGGTGAGCTTCGCCCACGGAGCTCCTCGAACGGACAGGGTCATGCTCGACGATCTGACGGAGCGCGGTCACGCCCGCCCAGCCGGTGAAGACGCCGGGGCCTCCGTCACCTTGATCAGCTGCGGCCGCCCCTTCGACGGCCATGAGGTGACGGTGGTGGACGAGCGTGGCAAGACGTGTCCGAGTCGCCGTGTGGGGGAGATACTCATCAAGGGTCCCTCGGTGATGGCCGGCTACGTACGCGACCCCGGAGCGTCGCGGTCCGCTTTACGCGATGGATGTCTGCACACTGGCGATCTGGGGTACATGGCCAACGGGGAGCTATTCGTCTGCGGGCGGATCAAGGACTTGATCATCGTCGCCGGGCGCAACTATTCTCCCTCGGACGTGGAGTGGGTCATCGCCGACATACCCGGCGTACGCCGAGGCAAAGTGGTGGTTTTCGGCCTCCAGGCAACGCCGGGCGAGGCGGAGCCAGCGGTGGAACGAGTGGTCGCCTGCGTCGAGACCCGGTGCCCGGTTACCGGGCGCGAGGCTCTCGCGCAGCGGATCACGTCGAAAGTACTGGAAGAAATCGGTCTGAAGCTCAGTGACGTCGTTCTTCTCAAGCCGGGGAGCCTGCCGCGGACCTACAGCGGTAAGCTCCAGCGGAACCGCGCTCGAGCCCTCTATCTCGAGGGGCGTCTCGACGGCCGGGCGGAACGCGAAGGTTCGCTCTCACTCATGCTCAGACTGGCGCGATCGCAATGGCGCTTCATGACGCATCGAGTGGGTGCGGTCTTGAAAAATAACTGAGCATCTCAGGCGAGGGAGGTTCCCATGGCCAGCGCACCGGCAATTCAGCAAGTCGAGCGCAATTTCCTGAATCAGGAGGAGTACCGGCGTTTCACGAAGCGCAATGTCTTTCGTTGGCTCGCCGCCGTCGCGATGGAATGGTCCATCATCGGCGTGGCGATCTGGGTCGCGAACCTCTGGCCTCATTGGTGGGTCTGGGTTCCAGCGATCGTCGTGATTGGAACCCGCCAGCACGGTCTCGGGATCCTCGCCCACGAAGGCGTTCATTTCCTGGTACTGCGCAATCGTTTCTGGAATGACGCGCTGTCGAACCTGCTGTGCTCGTATTCGATTTTCTACCCGGTCCAGGGATATCGCAGCATGCACCTTCTCCATCACCACCTCCTGGACACGCCCGAGGACCCTGAGCGGGCCACGGTCGATCTCTATCCGAAGGAGTGGACCTTTCCCCTCACCCGCAAGTATGCCTACTGGCTGCTCGTACGCGACATCACCGGAATCTACGTGAAACCTTTCCTGGATCTCGCGAGCTATATCTGGCGGATGCCCAGCGGCGCCTGGAAGCACGCGATCGGAGTGGTGCTCTTTCATCTCGTGGCCATCGCGGCCGCGATCCACTTCGGTTTCTTCTGGAGCTACGTACTGCTCTGGATCGTTCCCCTGCTAACGGTGACCCTTCTCATCTTCCGCATCCGCACCGCCGCCGAGCACTCCTCGCTGCGGAAACCGGAGACGCGTTACGTTCTTCCGAAAGTAGACACTCTGCACGCGACTCGGTCGGTGGCCGCCTGCCCGATCGTGCGGTTCTTCCTCGCGCCCCACAACATGTCCTATCACGTGGAACATCACCTCTATCCCGTTGTCCCGGTGTTCCGCCTCAAGGCGCTTCACGAGACCTTGATGAAGAACCCGGTTTTCGCCACGCGGGTGCACGTCACCGAGGGGTACACGCGGCTGTTCGACGAGCTGACGTACGAGGGAGCGTCCCCGATAAAAGCCGTCTGACGGGCGCTATGTGGGAGACGCCTTGGTGAGCTCCCGAATCAGTGACCCGTGGCCCGGCGTAACGTGCGCGTTTTGCTGATAATCGGGGTTCGCCCGCAGCCGATCGTGGACCGATCGCAGACGGAAAACGGGGACCGAGGGAAACAGGTGATGCTCGATGTGATACGAGATGTTGTACGGCGCGAATAGAAACCTCGCCGCCGCTCCCATCGTGGTGGTGCGGGTCGTCGTCAAAGGGTCGACCGTTTCGCGCGCGTATCGGTTCTCCTGGCCTCCGAACCCCGAGTGCTCCGAGATCGCACGTATGCGATAGATGGCGGACGTGACGGTAAACAGAGGTAGGAGCCACAAGAGCAGGTAGACCCAGGGATGATGGAGCCAGATCGCGAGCGCAAACGCTGAAGCTTGCATCAGGAGGACAGCGAAAAGGTGTCGAGTCCGTCCTCCGGGCACGTGCCACAGATACTTCAGCAACGTCGCCGAGGAGCGCTGGCTGAGCAGCGTCAGGTCTCGCAGCACGATGACGAGGAGATCCCACCTCGGCATGGGGAACGTCCAGTCGTGAGCGTGGCGCTCGATGGTGACTTTGGAGGGGTCGTCGGGAGTCTCCAGGTACCAGTGATGCTGGAGGTGCGTGGGACGAAAGCCCTGAATGGGGAAGGTCAGCGGGTAGGACGCGAAAAGGTTCGTCAGAACGTCGTTCCAGAAGGACGAGCGGGCGACGGAAAAATGAGCGCCCTCGTGCGCAAGCACACCCAGCGCGTGCTGGCGGGTGCCGATGAAGAAGAACCCGAGCGTCCAGACCCACCACACCGGCGATTGGGCACAGACCCAGAGGGCCGCGACAATCAGCATCCACTCCAGGGCTACCGCGCCCAGCCAGACCCCGGTGCTCGGCTCGCCGAGACGCTCGACCGTGCTCTCGTCGAGTAAGTTCCTCTTGACGTGATTGTAACGAAGCTGGTTTTGCATGGCCGAGCTCGCCCGGCGACTCCGAAATCACCTTTCCCGCACCGCTCGCCCCGGGACGGGGGAGGATAGCAGGAGTGGGCGGCCCGCGACAAGTGGCGCCGGTTCCGGTTCCGCCCTCCCCGCTAGATCCGGGTGGCGACGACGATCCCCGACGTCAGCCCGAACGGTGCCACGAGCAAGTGGCAGTCGACGCGCCAGTGGGTCTCGGGAAGCTCGTCGAGGAGATGTACCGGACGGCACCCCCCGAGAAGCGAGGGACTGAGGCGGTAGATTCGCTCCCAGCACCATCCGGTGAAGCGGCCGATCCCGGCTTCTGCACGCCACAGGCTCACGAGACACAGCTTGCCCCCCGGCGCGAGCATACGATGGGCATCAGCGAGCACGCTCTCGGTGCGCTTCGGCGTCAGGACGTCGAAAACATAGGTGGAAAGGAAGCGGTCGAAGCTTCCGGGCTCTCGATCGAGTGGGGTATCGCAACCGATGGAGTCGACCCGGGCGCGGTCGCCGAAGCTCGCGAGCCGTCGTCTCGCGAGCTCCACCATCGTGTCGCTCAGATCGACGCCCGCGTAGCGGCAGGAGCTCGGAAGCATCTTCTCCAGGAGCCGCTCGGCGACCCGTCCAGTCCCGCAGCCGAACTCGAAGACAGAGGACGCGGTGTCGAGCTCAGCACGCTCCAACAGCATCGAAACCGCATGACGCTCGTAGAACTCGTTCCAGTCGAGCCGCGCACCCCAGAGGTCGTAGACGCGCTTGGCCCGCTCGGAGCTCAACGCGGAAGAGGCGCTCACCACCACGTCTTCTCCCCGATCATCCTTGCCCAGTGGTCCCGTCGCTCTCCGGGGATTCCGGTGGCTTTCGCTTGGCGATCTCCGCGATCACTCGATCCGCTTCCGGCCAACCCCGGCCGACGATACTAGATAGCCAGCCTTTCGAAGCGATGGCGTCTCCATCGACTTGCACCGTGAACTCGCCGAGTCGGCCCGGCTCCAGGATCGAGGTGAGGTGCAACGAGTCGGAGATTCGCTCCGCGAGACGCTCGGCGCGTTGGCGGTAGCCGCAGCCGCTGCAATAACGAATCTTCACCTCCACGGTCGCTCCTTTCGCACGCCTCGAAGACGTCGCTACGGTTGCAAGGCACGCGCGAGTCTTATATATCAGGGACGCGGGGGACGCTACTCGCCCGAGTCGGGCCATCGTCCAAATTCCAGCTCATCCGCGGAGAACGACCGTTTCGATTCGGGCATGAAGACCATCCTGTTGACCGGCGCCACGGGGTACCTCGGCGGCCTAATTGCCAAGACCCTTCTCGTGAACGAGGACGTCCGCATCCTGGCACCCGTGCGTCCGGGACGAACGAAGGAGGAGCTGTTCGGTCCGATCCGAGCCGAGCTCGAGCTGGAGCTGGAGCTGGAGGGCGCGGGGCTACCGGAGGCCGTGGAGGCCCGCCTGCAGGCGGTGCCCTTACCGAACCTCGCCTCTCTCGACCAGCTCGACGCCGTCGCGCTCGACGAGGGCGTCGAGGAAGTGATTCACTGCGCCGGCTGTCTCGATTACTTCGACACCGACACCCTCGAGCGGGTCAACGTCGAGCTCACGCGAGGACTGCTCCAGCGAGCCGCCCGGTGGGGAGTCTCGCGCTTCCTCTACGTATCCACGGCCTACAGCAGCGGCTACCTTGGTGGTATCGTTCCCGAGAGTCTCCATCCGGAGCCCGTCCGGGAGCCGACGGAGTACACGAGAACCAAACGCGCCGCCGAGAACCTCGTGGCGGCGAGCGGCCTCGACTACCTCATCCTGCGCCCCAGTATCGTAATCGGAGACTCGAGGGATGGCCATTACGGGGGAAAGCACTACGGTCTGTACCAGCTCTGGTCGGGCACCGAACGTCTGCTCTGTCGGGAGTGGCACCCCGAGCTCCATGTCTTCGCACCCCGCGAGCCGGTGAATTTCGTTCATCAGAACGCTTTTCAGGCGGCCCTGCTCGCCTGCTATCGAGCAACTGCCCCGGAACTCGATCGTCCACATCGTTTCGAAACGACAATCGTCCCCGAGCATGCGCGAGCTGTGGGACCTTTGGGTCGAGGCCTGCCTGCGGCCGAGGAAGGTCTTCTACTACGACCGGATGAGAGACATCCCGATTCGGGAGATCCCGTCGCGGCAGCGGGCGCTCCTCGGGCTCGCCTCGGTGAACCTCGAGATTGCGAGCCATCCGTGGCGGTTCGAGACCGCGAATCTCGACACCCTCATCGAGCGGGGCCTGTCGTTCGACGACGCGACCCTCCAGACGATCGCAGCCTGCCAGGGGAGCTACCTGCTCCAATCGCCCGCCATCCGGCGCTTTCTCACCGGGCACGCCGGGGACTTCGCGTCGGAGGTCGAGTATGTCTCGATCCCCTGACGGGGGACTTTCCAGTCTCGCCACTCAGTAGCGCAGGAGCGCCCCGGCCCAGGTGAACCCCGATCCAAACGAGGCGAGCACGACGAGATCTCCCCGGCGCAGACGGCCGGCTCGCTCGGCTTCGGAGAGCGCGATCGGGATCGATGCCGCGGTCGTATTCCCGAAACGGTCGATGTTGTTGAACACGCGCTCTGGTGGAATCTCCATGCTCTGGGTCACCCGTTCGACGATGCGCAGGTTCGCCTGATGGAACACATAGAGAGAGACGTCGGCGACGCTGTACTCTTCCGACAACAGCTCCCGGACCACCTCGTTCAGTCGTTTCACTGCGTGGCGGAACACCGTGTGACCCTGCATCCGGGGAAACTGCGCGCCCCGCTCGAGGTCGCCGGGCGTGATTTGCCCCGGCCGGCCGCTCGATGGGGACTCCACCCAGAGGATCCGGGAATAACTTCCGTCGGCGTGGAGCCGGACGGCGAGGATCTCGGAGTGTCCCCGCGATGGGCCGAGAATGGCGCAACCGGCGCCGTCACCGAAGAGGATGCTCAAATCCTGGCCGCTCCTCGACAGATCGAGACCGGTGGAGTGGATCTCCGCGCCCACGACGAGGACGCGCCGGTAGGTTCCGAGACGGACGAAGTGGTCGGCCACCGACAGACCGTAGAGAAAACCCGAGCACTGGTTGCGGATGTCGAAGGCGGGAACGCCCGCAAGGCCCAGTTTCTCCTGGAGGAAACAGCCGCTTCCGGGGAAGAAATGGTCGGGACTGAGGGTCGCGTAGAGAATGCAATCGATCTCGTTTTTCTCCATACCGGCGCTCGCGAGAGCGTTCTCGACCGCCTTCAAGGCGAGGTCCGAGCAACTGGTCCCGGCAGACGCGTATCGGCGCTCGCGCACTCCGGTCCGGCGCTCGATCTCCTCGGCGCTCAGGCCGACGAGGGGCGCGAGGTCTCGATTGGACACGACGCGCGGGGGAGCGTAGTGCCCGAGCGCAAGAATCTCTGTTCGTTCCATAATGAGAATGAGCCGGGAGTGGGTAAAGTTATCGTGTGCCCACGCGGGCAGGATATGCGAAGGGGAGACCTTCTCGCCAGCGTGGATTTCGTGCCTCAACTGGAAACCCGCAGGCGCGAGGATCTAGAATGCTCCGGCGCGAGATGAGCTTCCAACGGAGACGAGAATGGGCGGAATGCCGCGGACGGCTTGCACCATCGGTCTCGTCCGTCGCTGCGATCCTGATGGCGTGCCTCGCCGGGGCCGTTGGCGCTGAACCTCGGCCTCCCGCGAGTGGCCCCGTGGATGCCACGGCCATCGTCGATCACGTCGATCGGCTATTCCGCGGCGATTCGTCCCAGGGGCGGCTGACGATGAGCATCGTCACCCGAAGCTGGACCCGCACGCTCGGCATCGAGGTCTGGACCGAAGCACTGGACAAAGCGCTGATACGCATCAGCTCGCCCCCGAAGGAGAAGGGGACGGCGACCCTCAAGGCGGGCGACGGTATCTGGAATTACCTCCCCAAGATCGATCGTACGATTCGAGTGCCTCTCTCGTTGATGATGGCGCCCTGGATGGGCTCCCATTTCACCAACGACGACCTCATCAAGGAATCGCGTTTCATCCGGGACTATGTCATCGACACGACGTTCGACGGTGAGCGGGGCGGATTGGGGATGTGGGAGTTCACCCTGACGCCGCGGCCCGAGGCGGCGGTGGTCTGGGGGGCGATTCGAATCGAGGTTCGGAAGAAGGACCGGATGCCGATTCGGTACCGCTACTTCGCCTCCGACGGCACCCTCCAGCGTACCCTCGAGTTCTCCGAGTACCAGGTGATGGACGGCAATCTCATCCCCACCGTGCTGACGATGCTGCCCTCCGACAAGCCCGGTGAATCGACCGTCTTGCGATACGAATCTCTGCGCTTCGACGTCGAGCTTCCGGCCGACACCTTCAGTCTCGCGGCACTGAGGCGCTGACGTGCTGCTGGTGCTGAAGCTCGGATGGCGCAATCTGGGACGCAACGCACGCAGAACCCATCTCTCCATCGGCGCCGTCGCCGCGGCGTTCGCCGTGCTCATCATTCTCCTTGGGTTGACGGAGGGAATGGAGCGGCAAACGATTCGAAAACGGCACCGGATTGCTCCTGGGACACGTCCAGATCCATCGACATGGCTATCTCCCGGGAAGGAGCATCGAAGACGCGCTCGAGATTCGATTCGTCGGCGGGTGGAATCCTGGATCGGATCGCGGCCACTCCTGGCGTCTTGGCGGTGTCGCCTCGCCTCTATGGCTTCGGATTGCTCTCGACGGGGCGACGCTCGGTCGGTGCTCAGTTGATGGGCGTCGAGCCCGGCGAGGAGTCGCGCGTCGCGACCCTCCTCACCTCGGTGACAGAGGGAACGCCACTCACCGGGTCCACGCACAAAGCGATTCTCGTCGGCTCGGCTGTGGCGGAAGAGCTCGGAGCACGAATCGGGGACGAGATCGCGATCGTCACGCAGGCCGCCGACGGAAGCCTCGGCAACGAGTTGTATCGCCTCGAAGGCATCTTTCACACCGGCCTCAATCACGTCGACCGGTCTCTCGCCGTCCTGCGGCTGTCGGATTTGCAGGATCTCCTCGTTCTCGACGGGCGCGTTCACGAGATAGCGCTCCGGCTCGTCGACGCGCGCTCTGCGAGCCGCGTCGTGGCCGCTCTTCGAGGCGGGTCGTATCTTCCCGCCCACGTTGATTTCGTGACGCTGGCGCGATCTGGCGCCGCAGCTGCTCGACTATCTCGCCGTGCTCCACGCGCTCAACTGGGTCACGGTGCTCATTCCCGCGCTCTTCGTGTCCTTTGGGGTTCTGAATACGATGATCATGGCCGTGTTCGAGCGAACGCACGAGATCGGAGTGCTCGCCGCGCTGGGCGTGCGACCGCGCCAGGTCCTCGGGATGATCGTCGCCGAGAGTTTCTGTCTGGCCTGGATCGGGCTGGTGGTCGGTCTCTTTCTCGGCGCTCTTGGAATGGCCTACTTCACCACACATGGCTGGGATCTCAGTCGTTTTGGCGGTCCGTTCACCGTCGCAGGCGTGCTCTTCGACCCGGTTCTGCGCGCCGTCTGGAACTGGGCCGGCGTCGCTGGCGGAGCGGTGACGCTGGTGGTCGTTACGGTAGCCGCGGGCTCTGTACCCGCCTGGCACGCGTCCCGATTGAAACCCGTCGTGGCACTCGCGGCTCCCGTCGAATGAAGGCCGATTCTTTCTTTCTCCTCTGCGCTCTCGGGTGGCGAAATCTGTGGAGACATCCTCGACGGACGATCCTGACCGCTTCCGCCATGGCGCTGGGACTCGGTCTTCTCCTGATGTCTCTCGGGCTCGGCGACGGCGGGCACTTGCAGATGATTGACCAGGCGGTTCGCATGGGCTCGGGACACGTACTGTTCCAGGCACCGGGCTATCAGGACCGGGAGGGGTGGAGCTCGCGCTCTCGGCCGCGCGGGCCGACGAGATTGAGACGTGGGTCGGGGGCCTTCCCTACGGGGTCGTCGCCGTCGTTCGCCGCGCGTTCGCGTCCGGACTGGTCGCATCGGCGCAGGGTTCGGGTGGCGTGAGGCTCGTGGGGGTCGAGCCTTCGAAAGAAAGGCGAGCGTCGCGCTGGCCGAGCCGGGTCGTCTCGGGTCGCTATCTCGAAGACGGAGATTCTGAAGCGACCGTCATCGGCAGCGGTCTCGCTCGGCGACTGAAGGCGGAGGTCGGCGCCCGCCTCGTGGTCATGACGCAATCGGCCTCCTCGGGCGAGATCCGCTCGGAGCTCCTCGTCGTCGCGGGGATCCTCGAGACCGGTCTCGACGACATCGACGAGTCGATCGCGGTCGTGCCCTTGTCGTGGCTGCAGCATGTCCTGCAGCTCGGAACCGAGGTCCATCAGGTGGCGCTCCTGCTTTCGAGCAGCGACCAGGCCTCCGACCTGGCGCGGAAGGCCGAAGGACACTTCCGAGACGTCGAAGTCCTGACCTGGGCGGAGGCCGACCCGCAGCTCGAAGCTTTCATCAAGACCGACGACGGCGCGAACTATCTCTACCACCTGATCTTCTTTCTGGTGATCGCCTTCATGGTGGCGAACACGCTCTTGATGTCGGTCCTCGAGCGCCAGCGCGAGCTCGCGTTGCTGGGTGCGCTCGGGCTCGGACCGTTCTCCCGCCGCATGATGGTTCTTCTGGAAGGAGCGATGCTCGCATCGATTGCGATTGTCGCCGGCCTCGGCTGGGGCCTCGCGGTCCACACGTTCTTTCACCACCACGGGCTCCCCCTGAGCTGGTTCACCGATTCGAGCGTCGAAGCGGCCGGCGTCATCTTCGACTCGGAAATGAAGATTTATTCGGTCCTCACGCCCGCGAGGATTCTGGTGACGACCGCTCTGGTCTTCGTCATGAACGTCGTTCTCGCCTCGCTCGCCGCGAGGATCGCCGGGCGACCCACGGAGGCGACCTGGCTGAAGTCTACGTAGTGAGGAGTCCTCGTGTCGGTTAGCACGGATCCGCTGGCCCCCAAGCCCGGCCCTTCCCTCGTCTGCGAGGGGGTGACCCGCGTTTTCCGTCAAGGGGACGAGCAGGTCTACGCTCTCAGAGACGTCAGCGTCTCCATCGGGCGCGGCGAGTTCGTCGCGATCGCGGGCCCGTCAGGCTCGGGCAAGACGACGCTGTTGAACCTGGCGGGTGGCCTCGATTGACCGGATGAAGGCCGGGTCTTCGTGGGGGGCCTGGACCTCGCCGGGCTCTCCCCGGAAGCACTCGCACGCATGCGGCTCGATAGCGTCTCCTACATTTTTCAGTCTTACAATCTAGTGCCCGTTCTCTCGGCCGAAGAGAACGCCGAGATCATCCTATTGCTCCGTGGCGTCCCTCGGGACGAGCGCCGCGCCCGAGTCCGCGAGCTCCTCTCTCGAGTGGGACTTTCCGGGCTGGAGCACCGCCGGCCGGCGGAGCTCTCCGGGGGACAGCAGCAGCGCGTGGCCGTCGCCCGGGCCATCGCCGCCGACCCGGTTCTGGTGCTCGCCGACGAGCCGACGTCGAGCCTCGACACGTCGACGGCGACGGCGCTTCTCGACGTGATGGAGCTGCTCAATCGTGAGCGCCACACGACGTTCGTCTTCTCAACCCACGATCCGCGGATCATGGAGCGCGCCCATCGCGTGATTCGCCTTCGCGATGGCCGAGTCGAGCCCGACGCGCGGTCCCGCTAGTGGTTTCATGAGGCCGAGGATCCGCCGCGCTCTTCCGCCCGGGGGTCTCCTGCTCACCCTCACCCTCACCCTCGCTCTCGCCCTGTTCGCGCCGGCAGCGCTGCTTTCCGCGGGCTCGTTGGCGACCGGGGGCGACGTCAGATTCTATCCGTTCCTGATTCTCGAAGATGTCGACCCGAACGTGAACGCGGGACGGCGCGACGCCGAATCAGCGGAGGGTCGATGGAAGCTCCAATTCGATGCAGGAGAGCAATGGAGAGTCGAGTCCCACCTCGTGCTCTCGCTGGCATCGCCCGCGAGCGGACCGGCACGCGGGCTCGTCCTCGGCGATGCACCCCACCTCTTTCCCCTCGAGAGGAGCTTCGTCGATCGTGAAAACCTCGAAGCCCGTATCGCTTTCGACCGTTTGAACGTTTCCTGGTCGCGCTCTTCGTTCCGCGCGGTCGTCGGCCGTCAGGCGATCACCTGGGGTGTCAGCATGTTGTGGCCTGTCATCGACCTGTTCGCCCCGTTTCCACCGGAACGGATCGACCGCGAGTACAAGCCGGGGGTCGATGCTGCCCGCGTCTCGGTACCCCTCGGAGACTTTTCCGAGATCGAAGTGGTCGCCGCGGCATCCGGACCCGACGGAGAAGCGCTTTCCGCGGGCTCGCTCGCTCGCTTTCACTGCGGGCGGCTCGACCTCGGTGTTATGGGAGGACGCTTCCACGGCGATCTGGTCGCGGGAGGTTTCGTGACCGGCGACTGGAGCGGAACGGGGCTGCGGGCGGAGATCTCCTATACCGATTCCGGGGACGAGTCGGCGCCCCCCGCGGGAGCTCCGGGGGCGACGCCGTCGCGATTCGCACGAGCGACTTTCGGTGTGACCCGGCAAGTCACGCCGGGCGTTCTCGTCGTCGGGGAATTGAGCTGGAACGGCTTTGGCGCATCGGACTCTGCGGGCTACGCGGCGGTTGCGCGCTCCGATCGGTTCCGGACGGGCGAGGTTGCCTCCCTCGGGCGCTGGTATGCCGGAGGAATCCTCGACTGGCGTCCACATCCCTTGCTGACGGTGAAGTCGACGGGCCTCGTCAATCTCCAGGATCGCTCCCTACTTCTGCTTCCTTCCGCCGAGTGGTCTCTTTCCGACGACGCGACGCTCGTCTTCGGAGCGAGCCTGAGTCTGGGCTCGGAAGCAGCGCTCACGCCGGTTCCCACTGCGGGAACCGAGTTCGGTGCGATCCCGGTCATGGCTTTCGTGGGGATCCGATATTACTTCTGAATGGTGCGGCGACTCGCTGGCGCGTTTGACTTCACGCCCACCGGTGGGTTACCAGGGACACTGAGCGGCCGGCCGTCGAGGGATCGGGCTCGCCAACGGTGCGGAATCCATGAGCGAATTGTTCTTGTTCGTGCTACTCGCTGCTGCGACCCTGTTCGTGGCATTCACGAACGGCGCCAACGACAACTTCAAAGGCGTCGCCACCCTCTACGGAAGCAATACCGTGGGCTATCGGACGGCGCTCGCCTGGGCGACCGGCGCGACGCTCCTGGGGTCACTAACCTCGCTCTTCTTCGCGTCGGAGCTCGCCAAAGCATTCTCAGGGAAGGGTTTGGTTCCCGACGCGATAGCCGGGTCCCCCGAGTTCCTCGCCGCGGTCGCGGTGGGCGCGGCGCTCACGGTGTTGCTCGCGACGCGCCTCGGGTTTCCCATCTCGACGACGCATGCTCTGACGGGCGCTCTCGTGGGCGCCGGACTCGCCGAGGCCTGGCGCGCGATCGACGTGACCGTTCTCGGGAGCGCCTTCTTTCTGCCTCTGGTGATGAGTCCCGTTCTAGCGATCTGTCTCGGAGGCATGGTCTACCCCGGGATGCGACGCGTGACCTCTGCGCTGGGGGTTTCGGAAGAGTGGTGCGTTTGCACGCGGGCGGTCGCTGATCTCTCACCGTCACCGGCCGGAGACGTTTCTCTGTCGCGAAACGCGTCGATCGAAATCACGATGGAGGGCGTCTCCCGGTGCTCGGTGCACGACGGCACCCGGATTCTGGGAGTCACATTCCCGCCCCTTCTGGACGTCGCTCACTTCGCGAGCGCCGGAGCCGTCAGCTTCGCCCGCGGGCTGAACGACACGCCGAAAATCCTCGGGCTGTTCGTTGTGATGAATAGCCTCGATCTACGGATCAGTCTCACCACCATCGCCGTCGCCATGGCCGCCGGCGGGCTCGTGTTCGCGCGGCGCGTCGCGGAGACGATGAGCCGGCGGATCACCTCGATGGATCGAGTACAGGGACTTACCGCGAATCTGGTGACCTCCGGTCTCGTGCTCACCGCAAGCTGGAGCGGGCTTCCGGTATCCACGACGCACGTCTCCTGCGGGGCCCTCTTCGGGATGGGACTGGTGACTCGTCAGGCCGACATGGGAGTTCTTCGCCAGGTCGTGCTTTCCTGGGTGCTGACCCTGCCTGTGGGCGGAGCGCTCGCGGCGGCGACGGTGCTCCTTCTCTCGGCTGCGCGACGCTCACTGGGATGAGTCATCTTGGGTCACCTCGCTGCGAATACCGATTGAAGACGACTCCCACCGCGAGGATGACGAGGCCGTAAAGCGAGCTCCGGGTCGCCTCCACCAGCGTGTTGACGACGAACGCGGCCGCCACCGCGACGAATACGACCACCGGCAAGGGGTAGGCGGGCACGCGGTAGGGCCGCGGCCACTCGGGGTAGCGGCGTCTCAGCACGACGACGGAGAAGGCCACCATGGTGAAGAGAATCCAGTTCGCGAACATCGACATCGTGATCAGGTGCTCATAGCCGCCCGTGAGGGGAGGACGCCCGCCCAGAGGGACAGGAGCCAGATCGCGTTCGCGGGGCTCTGGTGGCGAGGGTGGATGTCGGCGAGCCGGGGAAAGACGAGCCCGTCGCGTGCGATGGCGAAGAGAACGCGGGGGCCGGCGAGGATGTTGGCGGCGATGGCACCGAACGTCGAGCAGAGGATGGCGAAGGCGATGACGCTCGCTCCCGTGGGGCCGATCATGGCGGAGACGGCGTCCGAGGCGACGCGGTCGGACGCCGCGATTCCGGGCTGGCCGAGGGCGAAGATGTAGGCGACGTTCGCGGCGACGTAAATCACGATCACGATGAAGACCCCGATGAGGATCGCTCGCGGTGCGTTCCGCTGCGGGTCCTTCATCTCGCCCGCGACAAATCCCACGAAGTGCCAGCCGTCGTAGGCGAAGAGGGTCGAGATCATCGCGATCCCCATGTAGACGTAGAGGCCGCCGGATTGGGGGAGCATTGCGCCGAGCTCGGCGAGCGCGAGGGCGCCTGCGAGAACGAGGAGACCGGACGCGATCCAGATGACGACGACGAGACCGGGCTCGGGGACGCGGCGGGCGATGAGGCTCGGAACGACGAAGATCCCGGACCCGATGACCGAGCCCACGAGCAGAAGGGCCCCGTCGAGAAGCCCGAGCTTCCGCGGAAGGTCGGAAGTCACTATCCTTCCGGAGGCTTTCCCTGAATCTCGTCGGCTACGCGTACTCCTGACGCGATGGCGCCGTTCATCGTTCGATTCATCTCGACCTCCGCTCTACTTCGCTCGCAGGGGAGCGCTCACCCGTGAAGCGAACATCTCGATGAAACGCGGCCAGTCGAGGTCGTGCTCGACCGCCATCTTTTTCGCCCCTTCCGCCCCGGGCCAGATCTTCTCGCTCCCCACCGAGACGCCGTAGTCGACTCCGTGATTGATGTCGACGTCCACGTAGAGATCCTCGGTCGTGACCAGGCTCCGGTCGATGACGCTCGCGACCGCCACCTGATCGTACATGAACCAGGTTCTCTCGGGCTGGGCGGCGAAGCCGGGCCCCATCGTCTCTTTCAGGAGGGCGGTGATCGGGGTGTCGGTCGCGACCATCGCCTCGAACCACTTCTTCGTGAGCCTGGTTTTTCGAGACACGTTCAAGGGCGACAGCAAAATCGGGATCCCGGAACGAAGGGTGACGCGCGCCGCCTCCGGGTCGACCCAGAAGTTGAACTCCGCATTCGGGGTGATGTTGCCGGCACCGTCCGGCAGGGAAGCGATGGCGCCTCCCATGATGACGAGCTCCTTCACGCTCTTCGCGAAGCCCGGCTCTTTGCCGATGGCGACGGCGATGTTGGTGAGAGGACCGATGGCGAGAATGGTGATCTCGCCGGGCCGCGCCATCACCGTGCGCAGGATGAAGTCATAGGCGCTCTCGGTCTCGGGCTTCCTCTTCGCGAAGCCTCCGGGCGGCGGTGGGGGAGGATCGTCCGAGTACCAGTTGCCATAGCTCCGTACCGCGTAGTCGTCTTTCTCGTGGACGAGCGGCATGTTGGCGCCCCGATAGACGGGGATGTCGGGACGTCCCGCGATCTCGAGGACTCGCAATGCATCGGACGTGGCGCGCTCCATGCTGTCGTTGCCCGCGACGGTGGTGACCCCGAGAATCTCGATCTCCGGCGACTGGAGCGCGAGGAGCAGAGCCATCCCGTCGTCGTGAGGCGGAACGACGAAGTCGGTGTCGAAGATGACAGGCGTCGGTTTCGGCGCAGGCGGCGCCGACATCGCGGCGCGCGGCCCGACGATATGCGAGTGCGAGAGCGAGTGCGAGAGCGAGCGCGAGTCGGGGACGGTTCATGGCGGCGGAGATTATCACAGCCCGTGGTAGGATCGTCGCCGCCACGAAATTAGGGACAGGCACTATTTTCCGAAAATAGGTGCCTGTCCCTAGTCACGTATTTCCACGGAGGACACGATCTTGCGGACGATGGTTCTGGCCTGCACTCTGATGGTTCTGGGATGGGCCGCCGCTCTCGCGGCGCCGGTGGACTTCGACCCCGCCTGGGGCCGCTTCGAGACCTTCTTCCGATCGTTGATGAAGGAACAACGCATCGTCGGAGGCGCCGTATGGGTATTCCACGATGGCAAGCCCGTCGCCCGCGTCTTTCACGGACTCGCCGACATCGACCAGAACCGCGCGGTCGACGAGAACACGATCTTCCACTGGGCCTCGGTGACCAAGACTCTCACCGGCATCGCCATCATGCAGCTTCGCGACCGCGGCCTTCTCTCGCTCGACGATCCGGTCGTGAAGTACCTGCCCGAGCTCCGTCGGGTCCACGATCCCTACGGTGACATCGAGGCGATTACCATTCGCCACGTGATGACGCACTCCGCCGGTTTTCGCGACGGGACGTGGCCCTGGGGGACAGGCGCGTCCTGGGAGCCTTTCGAGCCGACAGAATGGTCGCAGCTCGTCGCGATGTTCCCCTACACCGAGGTGAAGTTCGAGCCGGGAACGAAGTTCAGTTATTCCAACCCCGCGATCATCTTCCTCGGTCGCATCATCGAGATGCTCACCGGCGATCCCTATGAGGTCTATGTCGACAAGAACATCTTCAAGCCCCTCGGGATGTACAAGAGCTACTTCGATACCACTCCCTATCACCTCCTGCGGTTCCGCTCCAACAACTACGTCGTCGAGAACGGCGTCCCGCGCGCGAACGGCCTCGACTTCGACACCGGTATCACCGTTTCCAACAGCGGCTGGAACGCGCCCATCACCGACCTCGGCCTCTACGTCTCCTTCCTCATGGGCGATCCCGCCCGTCAGGAGGAGTACGACCGGATTCTGAAGCGGTCGTCACTCGAGGAGATGTGGGAGCCGCGTCTCCCGATGACGGATCCGGTGGCCGAGACGACGTCCAAGTCGAAGGATTCCATCGGGCTCATCTTTTTTATCTCGGATATCAACGGCATGCGCGTCGTGGGCCACACGGGAAGCCAGGCCGCCTTCCGGTCGTTTCTCTACGTCGACCCTCGAACGAGAACGGCCGCGGTCGCCGCCTTCAACACCGATGGCTCGGACAAAGACGCGGTGAAGCGGCCCGACTCCGAGGCGGTCCTGGCGGACGTGCGGGAGCATCTCTTCGAGGAGATTTTTCCGCTTTTTCGCGCCCCGCTGAGTCCGCATGTCGGTCGTCAGAAACGCGCGCGCCCTGGACGAGGCCAGCCTACCGGTCATCGAGCTCGGCTCCGTCCCATTGGAGGAGACGGCCGCAACCGTCCGCCGGGCTTGCGAGGAAGTCGGGTTCTTCTACGTTGCCGGGCACGGCGTTCGCGAAAACCTGGTGCGGCGGGTCTTCGAGCAGTCCGCCCGGTTTCATGCGCTTTCCCTCGAGGAGAAGCAGAAGCTCGCGGTGAATCGTTTCCACCGCGGCTATATCCCGCTCGCGAGCTACCGGCTGAACGAGACCCTCGCCCCGAATTTGAGCGAATCGCTCGTCATGATGCACGAGCTCGCGACCGACGATCCCGACCGTCTCGCCGAAAAGCCGCTCCAGGGTCCGAACCAGTGGCCCGACCTTCCCGACTTTCGAGACACGATGCTCGAGTACGTGAGCGCGATGGAATCCCTCGGACGGAGGCTCCTCTCCGCCTTCGCTCTCGGTCTCGACCTGCCGCGCCGCTACTTTCGAGCCGATGTTCGAGAAGCCGACGACGTTCCTGCGCCTCCTCCACTATCCGCCTCAGCCCGCCGACTCCCCCGACAACCAGTTCGGATCGGCACCTCACACCGACTACGGCGCCATCACCATCCTCGCCCAGGATTCATCTGGCGGTCTCCACGTGCGTCACCGCTCGGGGGAGTGGATTCAGGCGACGCCCATCGCGGGCACGTTCGTCGTCAACGTTGGGGACGTCATGGCGCGTTGGACCAACGACCGCTTCGTCTCCACTCCACATCGCGTCCTCAACCTCTCGGGAGGGGAACGCTACTCGGTGCCATTCTTCTTCGACCCGAGCATGGCGGCCGTGGTCGAGTGCCTCTCCAGCTGTCAGGGCGCCGACAACCCGCCCAAATACCCGCCCATACCCTACGGTGAATACCTGCTATCGCAGCTGAACACGCACTATGCCTACCGCAACAAGGGCGCCGCGGGCGTCTGAACTCTTCGTGTTAGCTTCCTCATCGACATCCCCCCACGGACCGGAATAGACTGCCGGTCGTGGTGGTGCGGACGTGAAACGGGCGGTTCTCGGGGAAGCATTTGTGTTTGCGCTCATCCTGCTCGTTCTCGGGGGCGCAAGGGTGACGGCGCAGGTTCTCCGAAGCGTTTGGCCCGTGTCGGGCCACGATCTCTCCAACACGAGGTACCAGCCCGACGAGCGCATCCTCAGCCCGGAGACGGTCGGTCGACTCTCTCCGAAGTGGATATTCCGTACGGGAGGAAGCGTTTCCGCGACGCCCGCCGTGGACGAAGATTCGGTCTATGTGCCGGACTGGTCGGGAAAGATCTTCCGGATCGACCGCGAGACCGGGCAGGAGGTGTGGCGCCGCGACGTGTCCGACATCACCGGCGTGCCGTTCGACTTCGCGCGCGCGACCCCGGCCGTCGCCTCTGACCGGCTCGTTTTCGGAGACCAGGCGGGCAACTTCCGGGAAGGCGCCCGGGTCATCGCTCTCGACAAGCAGACGGGTGGCACCCTTTGGGTGAGCGAGGTCGACGATCATCCCTCGGCGATGATTACCCAGTCGGCCGTCGTCTACGACGGACGGGTCTACGTCGGGGTCTCCTCGCTCGAGGAGGCCCATGCGGCTTTGATTCGCGGCTACGTCTGCTGCAGCTTTCGAGGGAGCGTCCTCGCTCTCGACCTTGAAACGGGGCGGATCCTCTGGAAGACCCATACCGCGCCGGACGTCGCCGGCTACGGTGGAAACGCGGTTTGGGGAAGCTCGCCCGTCGTGGACGCCTCCCGCAGGTCGCTCTATGTCACGACGGGCAACAACTATTCCGTTCCCCAGGCGCTCGAAGACTGCATCGCGACCGCTCGTAGCTCCCACCCGGAGGATGAGGCCGCGGTCCGGCTCTGTGTGAACAACGTGCCGGGAAATTACTTCGACGCGATCCTCGCGCTCGATCTCGATACCGGCGCGGTCAAGTGGGCGCGCTCGGCACTGCCCTTCGACGCGTGGACCGTGTCCTGCGCCTTCGGTCTCGTCAATCCCGGCAACTGTCCTTCTCCGAGCGGTCCCGACCACGATTTCGGTCAGGGCCCGGTCGCTGTTCACCGTGGACGACGGTCGCGGAGGCCGCCGCGAGCTTCTCGGGAGCGGGGCAGAAGAGCGGAATCTATTGGGCCCTCGATCCCGAAACCGGAGACGTCGTCTGGCAGACGAAGGTGGGGCCGGCGGGAGGAATCGGCGGGATGATGTGGGGCTCGGCGACCGACGGCGAGCGCATCTACGTCGCCAACGTGAACTCGAATCGCGAGCACTACCAGCTCGTGCGGCCGCCGCCGGGCTCGCCGAAGACCACGGAGGGTGGATTCTGGTGCGCACTCGACGCTCGGACCGGGCGAGATCCTCTGGCAGAGGGCGGATCCCAATCGCAAGAAGACAGAGGGTGCCGTGACCGTCGCGAACGGGGTCGTCTTCGCGGGCTCGATGGGCCGCCGTCCGCGCCGGCCCACGATGTTCGCGATGAGTGCGGAGACCGGAAAGATCCTGTGGCGTTTCGCGAGCGGCGCCACCGTCGACGCGGGCCCCGCGGTCGCGGACGGAACGGTGTTCTGGGGGTCGGGCTATCCACCGATCAAGCTCAACGGTGGCACCAAGAACGACGAGCTCTTCGCCTTCGCGCTCGCCCAGCCCTAGCTCGAAGCGGTTGCTTCAGCTCCGCGTGAGCTTCTTGTAGCGAATGCGGTGCGGCTGTTCGGCGTCTTTTCCGAGCCGGCGTTTGCGGTCGGCGTCGTAGTCGCTGTAGTTCCCGTCGAACCAGACGATGCGGCTCTCGCCCTCGAAGGCGAGGATGTGGGTCGCGACGCGATCGAGAAACCACCGGTCGTGGCTCACGACGAGAGAGCTTCCCCCGAACTCCAGAATCGCCTCTTCCAGTGCCCGGAGCGTGTTCACGTCGAGGTCGTTCGTGGGCTCGTCGAGAAGGAGGAAGTTCGCTCCCTCTTTGAGCATGCGAGCGAGGTGGACCCGGTTCCTCTCTCCCCCCGAGAAATCCTTGACCCGTTTCTGCTGGTCGGAGCCGCTGAAATTGAAACGTGCGACATAAGCGCGTGAGGGGACCTCGCGCTTTCCGAGCAGGACGATGTCGTTTCCGCCGGAGATGACGTCCCAGACGCTCTTTTCGGCATCGAGCGTTCGGTCTTGGTCGATGTAGCCGAGCTTCACCGTATCCCCGAGGCGCAAGCTTCCTCCGTCGGGAGTCTCCTTGCTCACGATCATTCGCAGGAGCGTCGTCTTGCCCGCGCCGTTCGGCCCGATGACACCGACGATCGCACCGGGCGGAACCTGGAAGGAGAGATCGTCGATGAGGATGCGATCCTCGAAAGCTTTCTGGAGGTGCTCCGCCTCGAGGACCACCTTGCCGAGCCGCGGCCCCGGCGGGATGTAGATCTCGAGATCGTCGGCGACCTTCTCGTGATCGGCGGAGAGCAGCTCCTCGTAGCCGAGCGACGCGGGCCTTGCTCTTCGCCTGACGGGCGCGGGGGGCCATGCGGATCCACTCGAGCTCGTGCTCCAGCGTTTTCTGCCGCTTCGTCTCCGCCTTCTCTTCGATGGCGAGCCGTTCCTGCTTCTGCCCGAGCCAGGAAGAGTAGTTGCCTTCGAAGGGGATGCCGTAGCCGCGGTCGAGCTCCAGGATCCAGCCGGCCACGTTGTCGAGAAAATAGCGGTCATGGGTGACGGCGATGACCGTTCCGGCATAGCGCTGCAGGTGCTGCTCGAGCCACGAGACGGTCTCCGCGTCGAGATGGTTCGTCGGCTCGTCGAGGAGCAGGATGTCCGGCTCCTGGATCAACAGGCGGCAGAGCGCGACGCGGCGCTTCTCGCCTCCGGAGAGAACGTCGACGGACGTATCGGGAGGAGGGCAGCGCAGCGCGTCCATCGCGATCTCGAGCTCGGTCTCGAGTCCCCAGCCGTTGGACGCTTCGATCTTCTCGAGGAGGGTGCCTTGTTTTTCCAGAAGCGACTCCATCTCCTCGGGAGAGATATCGGAGCCGAGCTTGTCGCTCACGGCGTCATACTCGCGAAGGAGCGCGGCAACTTCCTTCTTCCCCTCTTCCACGATCTGACGGACGGTCTTTCCCGGCTCGAGGTGCGGCTCCTGCTCGAGATGGCCGATGGAATAGCCTTTCGACAACGAAAGCTCCCCCTGGTATCCGTCGTCGACGCCGGCAATGATGCGAAGAAGCGTGCTCTTCCCCGATCCGTTCAGTCCCAGGACGCCGATCTTGGCCCCGTAGAAGAACGAGAGATAGATATCTCGAAGCACCTGTCGCTTCGGGGGAAAGACGCGCCCGACCCCAATCAAAGAAAAAATGATTTGCCTATCGTTGGACACCAGGGAACCTTTCTCGTGGAATGCCCCGCTCGGGCAGGCGGCGATTATAGCGCAGCGCCCGGATCAGCCCTCCTGGAAGGGGCTTTCGTCGGCCTCGCCGACCGCCGGTGTCGCGGGAGACGGATCGATTCCCAGCAGTTTCTTTCCGCAATGGGCGCAGTGGGTCCAGGCGAGCTCTACCGGACGCCGGCACGAGGGGCAGACGCGGGGGAGGGCAGAACCGCATTGAGGGCAGAAGGCGAAGTCGCGCCGTGCCGTCGCGCCGCAGGAGCCGCAAGGCTGCAGCAACGGCTCGCGCAATATGAAATAGGCGATGAATCCGAGGGCGTTGGGAACGAAGGCGGCGACGAGCGTCCAGAGGATGTGACGCATTCCTCTCCGGCGGGCGTCTCCATAGACGTAGGAGACGAGGAGGCCGTACGTGAGGAGCACGACACCCATGAACAGACCCAGCACGACTCTCCCGGCGATGGGTAGGTCGCGCGCGAGGGCCGTGAACATCGTCCACGCCGTGAGCGCCACCACCACCGAAATCAAAAACCCGGGCCGAGGGGCCACGCTCAGCTCTCGACTCAGCCGGCTCATATCGTCCTCCGAATGGAACGCGATCGGCGCTGATGGAGTCCGATCAAAACCAACGCCGCGGCTCCCACGAGCCAGGCGGACGCGAAATAGGCCACCGACCAGGTGAGGCTCGCCCCTTGCAGCAGACTGAACACTTCGCTGCGGGCGCCCGTCACCAGGCGCACGCCGGCAAAACCGACGAGAGTCACTGTCCACGAAAAGAGCAGGAGAAACACGAGTATGAGACGGTTCAGACGCTCGTCGGCACGGCCGGCGAGATCCAGGTGCACGACCCGCCGGACCCGCTCGAAGAGCCCTGGCGGCGGCATCGGCGTCGGAAGCCGGGAGAGCTCGGAGGTCAACTCCTGCAAGGACTCGATCTGCTCGGCGCAGGACTGGCAGGCCGAGAGGTGCTCCGACAGCCCACGCTCCTCGCTCGCGTCGAGAGCACCCGATACTGCGAGTAAAAGCTGGTCGAGGCGGTCGTGACGCTCGCTCATCGCGAGGCCCTCCCGATTTGCCCGAATCGGCTCATCTTCCGGCGTAGCATCGCGAGCGCCCGCTGAACCCGGGACTTGACCGTAGACACCGGCGCTCCGAGCACGTCGGCGATCTCGTCGAATGTCATTTCTTCCTCGAACCGGAGCACCAGCGCTTCCCGGTAGAGCGGAGGCAGCTCCGCCATTTTCTGCTCCAGGACGCTCCGTCGCTCGCGCTCCAGAATCCGCTCCAGGCTTCCCGGCTCGCCGTCGGGAAGCCTCGCTGCTCTCGATTCTCCCGTGACCGATGGTTCGTCGAGGCTCTGGGGAGACGCTCGTCTCAAATGGTCGATGGCCAGATGCCGCGCCACCGAGAACAGCCACGGGTCGAAAGGCCTCCGCTCATCGTAGCGGTCCAGCCTCGTCATGACCCGGAGCCACGTCTGCTGGAACAGATCCTCGGCGACGCTCACATCTCCTACGAGCCGCGTCAGATACCGGTAGAGCCGGTTCTGGTACCTGGAGAGCAGGGCGTCGAATGCATCCGGATCGCCGGCGCGGAGGCGCACGATCTGACTATCCGCGGTCAACCACTCCTCCGACCCGATCGCCCATATCGACAACATTCGGATGGTAATACGCTCGACGAGCGAAAAGGACGCAGGAAAAGCGTCGGGCGCTATTCCGAGCGCAGAACGCTGGTGGGGTCCAGCTGAGCGGCGCGTCGGGCAGGGAGGTAGCAGGCGAGAGCCCCGACGACGGCGAACGTCGACGCGACGGCAGCGAGCGTGAGGGCGTCGGTAGAAGCGACCCCAACGAGCAACGTTTCCAGAAATCGTGTGAGCGCGAGCGCTCCCACGACTCCCGTCGCGATTCCGACGAGGATGAGAGCCGCACCCTGGCGGTAGACCCAAACGAGGACTCCCGTCCGATTCGCAGCCCAGCGCCATCCGGATCCCGATTCCTGTTCCGGCTCTGGTAGACGGAATGGGAGAGCACTCCGTAGAGCCCAACGAGCGCGAGAAGTCCGGCGACGACCGCGAAAAGACCAATGAGAGTGAGGGCGAAGCGGTTCGCGGCAAGATGGTCGGAAACGTATGCGGTCATTGTCTTCGACCGCGCGAGGGGAATGGAAGGGTCCAGGGAAGTGAGCTCTTCGCGGATCGCCCCCACGAGCGCCTCGGGAGGACCGGAGGTGCGAACGACGAAATCGACCTCCCAATCGGTCCAGGACCATCCCCGAGAGTCGAAGTAGATCGTTCGTCGGGGCGCCGGCGCAGGTCCTCGAAGCGAACGTCTGCCACGACGCCGATGATCTCGAAGCTTTCGAGCGCGGCGCCCCAGGGATTCGCGCGGATCTCGCGGCCGAGTGCGCTCTCTCCGCCGAACGCCCGCAGGGCGAGGGACTGGTTGATGATGGCGACGTGCCGTTTGTCGGCAAGAGAGAAGTTCCGCCCCCCGAGAAAGGGAATCGACATCGTTCCGAAAAAGCCGGGCGTCGCCAGGCGATACTCGGCATAAGCGCGGTCGGTCGACCGGACTCCGCCGGCGACGTAGGTGTTGGACCAGTTGCGCCCGGAGAGCGGAAGCGGCCACACGAGCCCGGCGGAGCGGACGTTTGGCAGGGCCTCGATCCTCGACTCGAGCTGGCGGAAGAAGCGGTCGGTTCCCTCGGGCCGATGGTATTTCGTCCCCGGAAGCGACACCGAGAACGTCAGAACGTTGGCGGCATCGAACCCTGGATTCACCTCGGCTAGATGCACGAGGCTTCTGGTGAGAAGCACCGCCGCGACCGAGAGCACGAGTGAGACCGCCAGCTGCCCGACGACGAGCATTCCTCGGAGGCGGACGCGCTCTCGGGAATCGGTTGCCCGCGTTCCCGAAAGCAAGCCGAGAGGCTCCTTCCGGGCGACGGTGAGGGCGGGGAGGAGTCCGAAGACGAACGTGCAGCCGAGCGTGAGGGACGCGACGAAGACGAGCACGACGGGATGAGTCGAGATTTCGTCGAGCCGCGGGAGCCTCTCCGGTCCAAGGTGCGCGACGAGCGGAGTGGCGGCGTAGGCGATGGCGACGCCGCCCACGCCGCCGGCGAGAGCGTACAGCAATGCTTCGGTCAAGAGTAGTCGTGCGACCCTTCCCCGCGACGAGCCGAGTGCGAGCCGCAGTCCGAGCTCCTTCGATCGTCCTCGGGCCCGGGTCAGCATCAAGCTCGTCACGTTCGCGCAGGCGACGAGGAGCACGAGGGCGACGGCTCCGAAGAGCAACAACAGCTGAGGCCGCACGCCGCTCACGAGCCAGTCCTGTAGCGGTACCGCCTCGTACTCGAGACCCGCGCGCGCGTAGTCCGCGCGCTCCTCTCGGACGCTGCCTGCGATGGCCTTCAACTCGGCACGCGCCTCCGCTGGCGTCGCGTTTCTCGCGAGCCTACCTACGAGATTGAGGATTCGCGAAGTCGAATCCGTCGCCGTTCCAGACGTCTCCGTTTTGCCACCACCCATCGGGCACCTTCCAGACGTCGATCCGTTCGGGAAACCTGGGGAGCTCGAGAGTGAAGCCGCGGGGGAGGACTCCCGCGATGGTATACGGATGGTCGTCGAGACGTACCACGCTTCCCACGACATCGTCGCGCCCTCCGAACACCTGCTCCCAGAAGGCATGGCTCAAGACGCAGCGTGCCGGGAGGCGCATCCTCCGTGAAGCCCGTGCCAAGGGCGGGCTCGACCCCGAGAAGACGAAAGAGGTTCCGCGACGCCCATCCGACCTGCACCTGAAGCGGAGGTTCGATGCCGGTGAAGTTTTGCCGAATGGAGACGACGGCCGCGACGTCCTCGAACGCCCGGGTGCTCCGCCTCAGACGCTCGAAGTCCGCTCCCGTATGGTGGGCCCGCTGGACGCCTTCCGCCGTCCAGCGAGAGTTGACG
The DNA here is from genome assembly GCA_963815675.1 of uncultured Acidobacteriota bacterium. Lineage (GTDB taxonomy): Bacteria > Acidobacteriota > Vicinamibacteria > Marinacidobacterales > SMYC01 > CAWFHP01. The sequence goes on from CAWFHP010000015.1 coordinate 517,391, forward strand.
TAGAAGAGGCGATGCGGGTCCTTGTAGGGAAGAGGCTCGAAGAGCACAGCGTCGACGACGCTGAAGATTCGCGGCGTCGAGGCCGATCCCGAGCGCGAGCGTCGAGACGATGACGACGCTCACCAGACGCGTTGCTCTCATGCTCCGGAGAGCCTGGCGGAAATCGAGGTAGCACGAAGAGACGCCGGGCATCCTGCGCAGGCGGTAAAGGCCGTGACGGGCCTTGTGAGCGGAGTGGCGTCGCTCGCGCCAGCGCACGCGGAGGGCGCTCCGGAGTAGATTCGAGCGCGGTGAACGTCCAGAAGCCAACCCCGCCTCGCTCGAGGGAGCTCTCTTCTTCGATGAATGAAAGGATCTCCTCCTCGTGGGCGCTGCGGAACTCCTCGGGGTAGAGACGGAGGAGAAGGGTCAGCAGCCTCGGCGGGCGCTTCATCCGGACGCTCCCGGGTCCCGCAACATCTCTTTCGACTGCGCATAGGTGACGATATCGCGGAGCCGCTCGAGCTCGTTTCGAAGCCGCTCCCGGCCTTCCCGCGTCAGCCGGTAGTACCTTCGCCTCTCGTCGCCCCTCCCCCCGCCGTGCCGCTTCCGGGATTCCTCGATCCAGCCGGCCTTTTCCATGCGGTGGATGGCCTCGTAGAGGGTTCCGGGACCGAGGCTCAAGGCGCCGGATGTTCGCTCTTCGACGTCGAGCTTGATTCCGTAGCCGTGGCGCTCGCCTTCGGCGAGAGAAAGAAGGACGTGCAGGGAGGCGGGCGTGAGAAGCTCGCGTGGGGTTCCGGGTCTGGGCATGGGCTTAATATATTGGCTACCGTTATATCGGTTGCCGTAGTATAGCGAGCCGCGGGCGGGGGTGCAAGAAATCGTTCAGCCCGCGGTGCCCCCTCCGTCGACGACGAGGGCCGCCCCGGTCATGAAGGAGGAGTCGTCGGTAGCGAGGAACAGCACGGCCTTCGCAATCTCCTCCGGCGTGCCGACGCGACCGAGAGGCCGAGCGGCGGCGCCGCGGGAGAAGACTTCCCACGGAATGCCGCGCTTGCGGGCTTCGTCCTGAAGCATCGGCGTGTCCACGTCCCCGGGACAGATGCAGTTCACTCGAATCCCCTGGGGCCCGTGGTCGATGGCCATGGCCCGGGTGAGGTTGAGAACGCCGGCCTTGGCGGCGCAGTAGCCGACGGCGGCCTCGCCGCCGGTGATACTCCACTCCGAGCCCATATTGATGATGGCGCCCCCTCCGCGCTCGATCATGTGAGGGACGGCGTACTTCGACATGAGGAAAGCCCCCTTGACGCTGGTGTCGATGGTCTCGTCCCAGGCTTCCTCCGTGAGGTCGACGACGCTACCGGGGTAGAGAACGCCGGCATTGTTGAAGAGAACGTCGACGCGACCGAACCAATCGATGGTCTCGTCCACGACCCGGCGGCAGTCGGCGGCGATGCGGACATCGGCGGCGATGAATCGCACGTCGCCGCCGGGCTCCGAGGCGAGAGCCTCGCCGCGCGCCCGATTGCGGCCGGTCGCGACGACCGAGCCGCCCTCGCGGGCGAAGAGAAGTGCGGTGGCGCGGCCAATGCCGGCGGTGGCGCCGGTGATGATGGCGGTCTTGCCCTTCAAACGCATGATTGCCTCCTCGCGCGGATGCTCGAGATGCTAAATTAACGCGATGATCGAGGATCCACTCGCCGTCGTCGTCCTCCTCGCCGCCGTGGTCTGGGTCTCGCTCAAGCTCGAGGAGCGGTCTTCCATCTTTCGCTCCCTCGGAGCCGCGCTCGTCGGGATTCTACTCGGCATGCTGCTCTCGAATACCGGCGTGATTCCGGGACTGTCGCCCGCCTACGATTTCCTCCAGGGGACGGGCGTGAGCATCGGGATCGTGCTCGATCCTTCTGGGAGTGGATGTGCGCAGCGTGCTCGAAGCGGGTCCGACGATGCTCGCGGCGTTTTTTCTCGGTGCGTTCGGCACCGCCGTCGGCGCCATCGCCGCGAGCCTCGTCCTCGCACCGGAGCTCGGCGAGGAGACGTGGAAGCTCGCCGGGCAGTTCACCGGAACCTACATCGGCGGCGGCATGAACTTCGCCGCACTGGGACAGGCGTTTGCCACCTCGGGTAACCTGTTCACCGCCGCGATCGCCGCCGACGTCGTGATCACCGCGATCTGGATGGCGGCCTGCCTCTCGGTGCCGGTACTCCTCGGTCGCGGGAGGGGAGGAGAGCCGCCGGCCCCAGCGGAGGAAACCTCGGATGCGGCGGGGCCGATGACTCTCGAGCGCCGTCTCTATTCGAGCGGCGATCCCGTCGCTCTCACCGACGCGGCCGCGCTCGTCGCCATTGCCCTCGGGGCGGTTCTCCTTTCGCGGGTCCTCGCTGCCTGGGTGCCGCTGCTCCCCGAAGTGCTCTGGCTCACGACGCTCGCGCTCGCCTTCGGACAGGTGAAGCCCGTCCAGCGTCTCGCGGGAAGCGCGATGCTGGGAAACTACCTCGTGCTGCTCTTTCTCGCCTCGAACGGCGCGCAATCGGTCCTCGCCAACATCGTACGCGTCGGACCGGCGGTGTTCTACTTCGCCTGCCTGACCGTGGGAATCCACGGAATCCTCATCTTCGGGCTCGGGCGACTCGTCCGCATCGATCTCGGCACGCTCGCGGTCGCGTCGCAGGCCAACGTCGGCGGCGCCGCGTCGGCGATGGCGATGGCGAGCGCTCGGGGCTACACCGACCGACTTCTTCCCGGCGTCGCCGTCGGTCTTCTCGGCTATGCGATCGGAAACTACGTCGGCTTCGCCGTCGCCGCGCTCATGCGCGTCTGGCTCGTGGCGTAGGTCTGGGGTAGATTCTCCCGATGAGAATCAAAAAGACGCTCGCCGGGAGTGCCTTCCTCGTGAGCGCGGCGTCGTGGCCGACGGCTCCCGCCGGAGGCGACGAGAAGGCAAGCGAACGTTCCGGAGTTGAGAAGGGTGATTCCGGGATGCGACGATCTCGATCCACGGCGGGGGCGCCATACTTCGCGGTCCTGTTTCGCGGAATCGACTACGGGGGCCAGGCGCCGGGAGCGGACTTCAGGCGCACGAGAAGCGTCTCTTGCTCTCCACCGATGCGGTCGAAGACTCCCCGGACGACGATTCCCGACGGCGCGACCCAGAGACGGTGAGTGGCGGAGCCGGCCTCAATCTCGTAGACCGCGGCCTTCAGCTTTCCCAGGGCCTCGGTCTCGATCTCCTCGTCTGGCACTCTGCGATAGGTCTGCCGCTCGCGGGTGCCGGCGACGTCGGGAAGGGCGAGGGTGATGACATCGATCTCCTTGGACGCGCCTTCGGGGACGAGGAGCTTTTCGAGCGCGAGGGTGTTGAATAGCAGGGAGTCGAAGTCGACCGTCGATCCCGCCCGTCTCCCGAGCTCCTGCTTCTTCTTGTCCCGGCCCTGCCCCTTCACCTCGACCCGCCAGTTGTCGCCTCTGCGCGTCAGCTCGAGCTCGGTGACAATCCCGCCGCGCGTTACCGTCATGTTCAGTTTCTTCGGCTCGCGCGAGGCCTCGAGCTCGTAGCGCAGCTCGGTACGCGTGGGCTCGGGCCAGTAGAGCATCCGCGTCGACTCGATGACATACCCCTTGCTCTTGAAGACACGGAATTGCTCTTCCCCAATCCGTTTCCCGCCGAGGCGAATCTGGTACTCGCCGGTGGAGACCGGCGGGTCGTCCTTTCCGATGGCGCTGGCGGACATGATGACGGGGGCGAGTGAGGCGAGCATCAGGCTCAGACGGAGGAGAGACGAGCGCATAGGAATCTCCCTGCAGCCAATCGGCCGTGGAAACGTTCGACGCCAAGTTGAAAACGCGGTTTCCTCGTCAGGATAGCACATCCTATCTGCCCCGCGCCGGGGCCTCGACCTCGCCCACCCGTCCGCGACTTGTGGAACAATCCCCAGCATGAGAAGACTCTCGCCGTCGCTCGCGTTATCGTTCTCGCTCGTCCTCGCCGGCCTTTCGACCGCCCAGGAGCCGAAGGAGCCCGCCCCGGAGAAACCTGCCGCCGCGGAGGAGAAGCCGCCGGTCGTCACCGCTCATCAGGTGAGCCTGAATGGAGCCGTCCTCAAATACCACGTCTCCACGGGAAAGCTCCCCATCAAGACGGATACGGGAGAGCTCCAGGGCGAGATCTTCTACGTCGCCTATACGCTCGACGGGGTGGGGGACTCGTCGGAAAGGCCCATGACGTTCTCGTTCAATGGCGGTCCGGGCTCGGCGTCGGTGTGGCTCCACCTCGGCATGCTCGGTCCCCGACGCGTCGCGATGCTCGCCGACGGGGGGATGCCGCCGCCGCCATACGAGCTCGTCGACAACGAGTACAGCTGGCTCGATCTCACCGACCTCGTGTTCATCGATCCCGTGGGTACCGGCTTCAGCCGACCGGCAACGCCAGACAAAGGAAAGGAGTTCTGGGGGCTCGACGAGGACATCCGTACCGTGGGCGAGTTCATCCGGCTATACCTCACACGTTCCGAGCGCTGGACGTCTCCGCTCTATGTCATCGGCGAGAGCTACGGCACCACCCGCGCGGCGGGGCTTTCGGGCTATCTCGTGGATCAGTCCGGAATCGCCTTCAACGGGGTCATCCTGGTTTCCTCGGTGCTGAACTTTCAGACGATCTCGTTCGCGGAAGGCAACGACCTTCCCTACGTGCTCTATCTCCCCACCTACACCGCCACCGCCTGGTATCACAAGAAGCTAGCTCCCGACCTCCAGGCCAATCTCACCAAGACGCTCGAGGAAGCCAAGAACTGGGCACTCACTCGATACTGGCTCGCGCTCGCGAAGGGAAGCGATCTCGGTCCCGACGAGCGGCGCGAGATCGCGCAGGGCCTCTCCCGCTATACCGGTCTTCCGGAAGACTTCATCGAGCGCGCGAACCTTCGTGTCGACGACGACCGTTTCCGGAAGGAGCTCCTTCGCGGGGAGAAGCTCACTGTGGGACGACTCGACAGCCGCTTCGTGGGAATGGACAAGGACTCTGCAGGTGAGCACTTCGAGTTCGACCCGAGCATGGCGGCGATCCGCCCCCCCTACACCGCCGCGTTCGACGAGTACGTCCGGAAAGACCTGGGCTACGAGAGCGATCTCACCTACTGGATCCTCGGAGGCGGCGTGGGACGCTGGGGCTTCGGCGATCGGGGTGAGTTCCCGGACACCAGCCACGATCTCAGGGACGCGATGCTCCGCAACCCCTATATGAAGGTCTTCGTCGCTTGCGGTTATTACGACATGGCGACGCCGTTCTTCGGCACCGAGTACACCCTGACGCACCTCGGGCTCCCGTCGGAGCTCCGCGGAAATATCCAGACGGAGTACTTCGAGGCGGGGCACATGATGTACATCCACGAAGGCTCGCTCGCCAAGATGAAGACCGAAATCGCCTCCTTTTACCAGGAGACGAAATCGATGACGGGCCGGGGGGTGGCCAACGTGCCGAAGAGCCGCTAGCCGCGTGCTGGGCGGCGCGGCGATCGTCGCGCTTCTCGGGGGCGCGTCGGAAGTGCGGTTCCGCGACGTTACCGACAAGTCGGGGGTCGATCTCGTCGTTACCTTCGGGAGCGAAGAGAAGCGCTACATCGTCGAGTACACCGGCACCGGAGCGAGCCTCACCGATTACGACGGCGACGGCGACCTCAATCTCTACCTCGTCGACGGCTCCGCCCTCGAGCTCGCTCCCGGTGAGGCGCCTCACGATCGACTCTATCGCAACGACGGAGGATTCCACTTCACCGACGTGACCGAGAGCGCGGGACTGGGCTCGACGAGCTGGGGAGGGGGAGTGGTGGCGGCGGACGTCGACAACGACGGCGATCCCGATTTGCTGATCACGAACTTCGGTCCCAATATTCTCTATCGCAACAACGGGGACGGCACGTTCACCGACGTGACCGAGGGTTCCGGCATCGACGATACCCGCTGGCACTCGAGCGCGGCCTTCGGCGATCTCGACGGGGACGGCTTCCTCGATCTATATATCTCCAATCACGCCGTCTATCATCGGGAGGAGCCGCCGAAGCTCCCCTGCTACTGGAAAGGCATCCAGATCGCCTGCGGTCCTCTCGCGCACGTGCCCGAGACCCACCTTCTCTATCGGAACCGCGGCGATGGAACGTTTGTCGACATCTCCCGGTCTTCGGGAGTGGCGGCGAAACCGGGGTTCGGCTTCGGTGTCGTCATGGACTATTTCGACGACGACGATCGGCTCGACATCTACGTCGCCAACGATCTCACCGAGAATTTTCTCTTTCTGAACCGAACCGGAGACGGCACCGGAGAGGGAATACGCCTCGAGGAATCCTCTGCCCTCTCGGGAGCAGGCTACGTGGAAGGGGGCCGGGAGCAGGCAGGGATGGGCGTGGACTCCGGCGATTACGACGGAGACGGCCGGCCCGACCTCTACGTGACCAATTTCTCTGACGACTACAATACCCTCTACCACAATGAGGGCGGGGGGCTGTTCACCGATCGTACCTTCGAGGCCCGGCTCGGAGAGGTTACCTTCACCCACCTCGCCTGGGCGACCGGGTTCGTGGACGTGGACAACGACGGAGATCTCGACTTGTTCGTGGTGAACGGGCATATTTATCCCGAGGCCGACCGTTTCGAGAGCGGCACGTCCTACGCCCAGGCGAATCAGCTCTTCGAGAACGTCGGCGACGGCACCTTTCGCGATGTGTCGGCGGCCGCCGGGCTTCGCGACAAGAGGCTCGGGCGCGGGGCTGCCTTCGCTGATATCGACGACGACGGAGACGTGGACGTCGTCGTGGCCAACATGCAGGCTCGGCCGAGCCTTCTCGAGAACGATGGCGGAAACCGTCGGAAGTGGGTCGCTTTCCTGCTCGTGGGAGGGCCCTCGAACCGCGACGGCGTGGGTGCCCGGGTAGAAGTCCATGCGGAAGGACGACTCGAGCGCGCCACGGCGAAAGATGGCGAGGGGTATCTTTCGAGCGGCGACCGTCGCATCCACTTCGGGCTCGGGAATGCGGACGGAATCACCGAAGGGCGCGTCGTCTGGCCGTCCGGTACTGTTACGAGTCTCGGTGCGCTGAGCGGGGGTCGGGTTTACGTCGTGAAGGAGGAGGCGGGCCTCGTCGGCGCGGCGCCATGAGCATTCTGCCGTTGCTTCTCTTGGCTTCGCTTCTCTCGCAAGACGAGCGCCGGAGCTTCGAAGCCGCGATCGCGTCGCACCTCTCCTCCGACCTCGAGGCGGCGGTACGAGTCTATGGGCAGGCGCTCGACGCTCACCCGGACTTCGTGCCCGCGCGGCTCTATCGCGCCGAAGCCCTTTGGTCTCTCGGCAGGACCGAGGCCGCTCGCGAAGATCTCTCCCTCGCCCGCGCGAAGGCCGGCTCGCTTCTCTTGTTCCAGCTGCTCGATGCGACATTCGGGTCCGAGGCGTCGGGACCTCCGTCCGGGATCGTGTCCAAGCTTCGCGCCCGCTACCCGCCGCAAGCGAACCGATTCCTCGCCACCGGGACTCCGGCGCTCGTGCTACTCTCGCTCGGTGAGATCGAGGCGGCGGCGGCGGACTACCGTTTGGCCGCGGATCTCGATCCGGACGACGCGACGCTTCATCAGAAGCTCTCGGCCGCTTTCGTTCAGGCCAAGGCCTGGCCCGCCGCGGTCGACGCTCTCGAGAGACTCCTGAAGCTGCGGCCCGACGATGCTTCCGCGTGGCGACAGCTCGGCTCGGCGAATCTCGTGCTCCTTCGATGGGATCCCGCGATCGCCGCCTTCGAGCGCGCTATGCGTTTGTCGGGGGAAGAACCGAGCTTGCTCCTCGCGCTCGGTTACGCGCGCGAGCGGAAGCCCGAGGAATCGACGCGGCTCTGGACCTCTATCGAAAGGCTGCGCGGCTTGCTCCCGGTTCGGCGGCACCCCACTATCGCATCGGACGCGCGCTCATGACCCTCGGGAAAACGAGCGAGGCGGAGGAAGAGCTCGAGAAGGCGCGCGATCTGGACCCGAGCTTTCCGGCTCCTTTGAGCTTCCTGGGAGAGCTCGAGCTCAAGCGGGGTCGCGTCAATCTTGCCATCGAGACGCTCGAGCGGGCCGTCGCGCTGGACCCGGAGTTCTACGAGGCCTATTACCAGCTCGCGCAGGCCTACCGCCGCGCGGGACGCGACGAGGATGCCCGCGCAGCGATCGCCCGTTACACCGAGCTCAAGACTCGTCTGCGGGACGTTCCCAGCCAGGAAGAAGTCCTCACCCGCGGCCGCGAACGGCCGAAATCGAAGTGAGAGGGAGGGCTTGCTGTCAGGCTGTCAGGCTGTCAGGCTTCAGACGAGCAGGTGAACGAGAACATAGGCGCCGAGTCCCACGAGGATGGGAGAAACGGCGACGAGGACGTCGAGCACGACGATTCGCAGAACGGTCGGTATCTTCATGGAGGTCTCCGGTTGGAGATGGGAAGAAGCTAGTTCTTGCCCTTGCCGCCGGCTTTGCCGTGGCCGCCTTGTCCGTTTTCTCCACCTCGGCCGGGACGTCTCCCGGATCCTCCGCCGGTCGTACCCGCGCCGCCGCCCGCGCCCGCGGGACGTCCGACCGCGCCAGGTGTTCCGCCGGCAGGTCGCCCTCGACCGCCTCCGGGCCCGATACCCGAGGGGTTGGGGCAATAACCGCCCATCCCGCCTCCGGAGCCACCATGTCCCGAGCCCGCGAAGCCGCCGTCTCCCCGACCCGTATCCGAAGGGCCATTCAGGTTACCGCCCGTCGTGCGCGGGCCTCCTCGACCCGGGTGGCTCAACCAGCTTCGGCCGGAGCCGCCGCTGATCTCATGGGGCTCCAGGCTGTCGGGCGGTCCGGGAAGGGGAGCGGGAAGGTTCACGAGAGCGAGGGACGCGAGCGCAACGGTCTCCACTCGAAGCGCGTCGAGCTGGGGTCCCTGGACGATCGGCGCTTCGGGAGCGTCGGCTTTCGGTTTGGGCGCGGGAGAGGGCTTGCCGTCGTCCGGATCGGGAAAGTTCGGTACCGGCAATCGCTCCCGGGCGAGATCCCGGGGAATCTCGATCTCCGTCGAGGCGAGACGCGGTGGAGTCGGGAGATCACCCGTGCCGATGCGGGCGGCCGAATCCGTTCTGGAAGGCGTCGAGGACACGACCAACGCCAGCAAGGTGAGAGCTACGCCCTGAAGCGCCAGAGTCAGAGGAAAGGCGCTCGTTCGAGACAGACGCACCAGCATAGGGTCTCCTCGGCGGCGGCTGTTGCTAACCTTATAACAGCGCGCGGGAAGACGTCAAGACTGCGGGGGAATACGTTCGTCGGAAGAAGCTGGAGGGTATTCTGCTCGACTTTCAAGTCGCAGAGCGTGCCCCGCCCCGCCTCGGTAAAATAGGCGCGCTTTTCACCCGAGACGCTTCCGAACCGAACCTGAAACATGTGGGCCGCGTCCATGAAGTTTCCGTCGACCACCCAACTGTCGAACAAGAGGTTGTCCGGCGTCCAGAGCATCGTGTTGTCCGCGGGGTTGAAGCGAACGATTTGGTCGTCCAGGTCTCGCACGTCCGTCGTCGAAAATCCGCTGGCGGGGTCGGTGAACACGACGAAACCGGAACCCGCGCGTCGGCGGCGTCGGCGAGGAGGGCGACCCGTCTCCGCAAGAGAGGGACACGAGCCCGAACAGCACCCAAAGCCCGGAGACGGAGATCGCAATCGCGCACTTGCGCAGGGAACAGGGCATTGTCTTTCTCCTTGCTGGCGGCAGGGTTACCTTAGAGCGGCGGAGGGCAGAGCGTCAAGCGAGCGTGGTTCTTCAAAAAAAGACCGTTTCGTGACGAAACCGTGAAGGGTTGCTGCGCATCTTATGCTCATCAGCCTATAGTGGAGGTGGACATGAATCGACGAGAATTTCTGAAGGCGACCGGAATCCTGGCCCTCGGTGCCGGCGGACTCGCGGAAGCCACTGGGGCCACGAGGAGACGACCGATGACGATTGCCGACGACAAGAGCGATACGATCGTAAAGCTCGCCAAATCGAAAAAGGAATGGCGCGAGCTCATCGACGAGGATGCTTATCGAGTCCTCTTCGAGGAAGCGACAGAGCGCCCGGGCACCAGCAAACTGTTGAACGAGAAGAGAAAAGGAACGTTCATCTGCGCCGCCTGCTTTCTGCCGCTATTCGATTCCGAAGCGAAGTTCGAGAGCGGGACGGGCTGGCCGAGCTTTTTCCAGGGGATCGCCGGCCACCTGGGAACGAGGACCGACTTCAAGCTCATCTATCCTCGCACCGAGTACCACTGCGCCCGGTGCGGTGGACACCAGGGCCACGTGTTCAACGACGGCCCGAAGCCGACGGGAAAACGTTACTGCAACAACGGTGTCGCGCTCTCGTTCGTACCCGACGGGGAGAAGCTCCCGGAGCTCCGGTCATGAAGGCGCTTCTGAGCGCTTTATTCGCTCTCTCGATCGCTTTCGCGTCGGTCGGAGCGGCTGCCGACGACAATGGCCTCGAGAAGGCGACTTTTGCCGGAGGTTGTTTCTGGTGTATGGAGCCTCCCTTCGATGCTCTGGCCGGCGTCGTCTCCACCACTTCCGGCTACACCGGCGGCGACGTCAAGAACCCCGGCTACGAGCAAGTCTCGATGGGCGGCACCGGCCACTTCGAGTCCGTCGAAGTTGTGTACGACCCGGCGAAGGTGAGCTACGAGAAGCTCCTCGACGTCTTCTGGCACAACGTGAACCCGACCGACGGAGGAGGGCAGTTCTGCGATCGCGGTCCCCAGTATCGCACCGCGATTCTCTACCACGACGAAGAGCAACAGCGACTCGCGGAAGAGTCCAAGAAGAAATTGGACGCTTCCGGTCAACTGCCGAAGCCCGTCGTGACCCAGATTCTACCCGCGGGTCCGTTCTACCCCGCGGAGGGCTATCACCAGGACTACTACAAGAAGAACCCGGTCCGCTACAAGATCTACCGGCTCGGCTGCGGAAGAGACAGCGTTCTGAAAAAGCTCTGGGGCGCGTCGCCGCACACGCACTGAATTTCAGAGAAGGGGATGGGGGGATAGGAGGAGATAGGGAGATGCTCGAATCTTGTCATCGCCCCATCCCCTCCTGAGCTCCTCATCCCCCTCTCTGCTGTCATTGCTCCGTGCCTTCGATCAAGGCATAGGCGCGAGCGACCGCGTGAGGGTTGACGCCGGGCCCGCTGATCGAGGGGTAGTGCGCGGCGTGATTGGTCATGTCGATCTTCTGCGCGGCGTCGGCGACGCTCACGCCTTCCGCATGCATCTTCTGCACCTTGGTCCAGAGGTCGCGCAGGTAGTCCTGGAAGTAGTCGAACTTCTCTTTTCCTTGAAATGCCTCGCCGTGTCCGGGAAGCACCCACTCGAAGTCCAGTTTCTTGACTTGCTCGAGGGTGTCGGCCCATTCGCTCAAATAGCCGTCTCCCATGTAGGACAAACCGCCGGTAATGAGATCGCCGGTCGCGAGGACTCTTTCCGCGGGGAGGTAGACGACGACGTCTCCTCCGGTATGTCCGCGTCCGAAAAACAAGAGCTCGATCTCGCGGCCGCCGCGGTACAGCGTCATGCGTTGTGACATCGTTGTGTTGGGAGGGGTCGGAACCACGGCGTCCGTCGCCTCTTTGTATTGCTTCTGGACCGCGAGGGTCTTCTCGAGCTCTTTCACCTTCTCGCCGTCCGAGGCGTCTTTGGCGGCCTTCAAGTCGGCTTCGAGCTTCTCGATCTGGGCGGGCAGGCCGCCCACATAGAGATCGTAGGACCTGCCGCTCTTCGACCCTCCCGAGGCGATCTTTTCCCTGGTGAACTCGTGGCCGATGATCTCGACGTCCGGTGGGAATACCTGGTTTCCGTGAGCGTGGTCGAAATGGAAATGGGTGTTCACGACGTAGCGCACCGGCTTGTCGGTGATGTTCTTGATTTCCTTGAGGAGTGCCCAGGCCGCTGCGGGGGAGATGTGGGAGTCGACCACGAGGACGTCGTCCTCGTTCACGATCACCGCCCCATTGCAGCCCACCGCGAGGTTTCCCGTGCCCACCGCCTGGTAGATGCCGTCTTTGATCTTGTGAAAGGTGAAGGCGTCGCCCTGGTACATTGACCCCGGCGGGGCAGCCTGGGTAGCAGTCGTCGCGGACGGCGGCGCCGGACTCTGACAGGACACACCGGAGGCGAGCGCGAAAAAAGCGACGAGCTGCAGGGGTCGGTTCGTTCTCATGACATTCATCTCCGCATTATGATGGCGGTTGGGGAACGGCGGCGGATTAGTGTCCGCCGCGTTGGGTTGTTTCCGGCGTCAAGCTTCTGTCGCCCGAACGGATGTCCGGCCATTCGCAGGCGACGAGAGTCCCGCCTTGGACCAGGCGCCGGACCTCGAGAGTGCCGTCGATCATGCGGGCGCGATAACGCATGATGTGGAGTCCCATCCCGTGGTGGGTCCCGGAATCATCCCGGATCCCGGTGCCGTCGTCCTCGATGGCGAGCCTGAGGCGTCCCATGGACCTCGAGAGCTCAATCGTGATGCGCGACGGCTTTCCGTGCTTGAGGGCGTTGCTCACCGCTTCCTGGGTGATGCGATAGAGATGGACCGCCTCACCGCGATCCGCAACCGTCACGTTCCGGTCGTAGCGGAAATGACAGCGCACGCCATGGAGCGTCTCGACGCCGTGCGCGAAGTCCTGAAGAGCGATGGTCAAGCCACCGGCGTCGAGCTCGAGCGGTGCGAGACCCCGGGCGAGGCTCTTCGTCTGGGAGAGCGCGTCTTCGACGAGCGCGACAATCTGGCGGGCGCGCTCCGCCTCGGGGGCTTCCCGGACGTCGAGCTGCTGCTGGAGGACCTTACAGAAAAGGGCGATCCCGGTTAGCTGCTGGGAGAGCCCGTCGTGCAGGTCGTGGCCAAATCGCTCGCGCTCCCGGTTGCTCACGTCGAGCAGCTCCTTCTCTAGCCGTATCTGCTCGGTGACGTCGCGGACCACGACGAGCACTTCGTCATCGGAGCTCGGGGCGAATCGAGCTTCGAAATAACCGGGGCGGCCGCGGCAGTCGAGAGGATACTCGTACGATTGGACCACGCCGGTTGCGAGCGTCTCCTGAATCCGACTCACGAAGATGTCGCCGATGGCGGGCATCACGTCCTGTACCCGCGCCCCGAGAAAGACACTCGGCGACCGGTAGAACGCGGTGTTGGGCTGCGCGCAGTAGTCGAGAAAGACTCCGGACCGGCTCATGCGGAACATGATGTCGGGCATCGCCCGCAACAGGGCCCGATGTCGAGCCTCGCTCCTTCGTAGCTCTTCTTCGGAGTGCTTTCGCTCGGTCACGTCCTCCGTCAGCCCCGCCACGCGGTAGACCTCCCCCGCGTCATCGCGAATGGGAAAGCCCCGCGTGCGAAGCCATCGAATCTCTCCTTCTTCGCCCTCGTGAGCTCCCTCGCCCTTCCGTCCGCCGCGGCGGAGGATGCGATAGTCAATCTCGAATCCCTCCGTCGCCACCTCGACCAGGAGCCGGGTCATGACGGGCTTGTCGTCGGGATGTACGACCTCGAGAAACGCACCAGGGTCCCGATAGAGCGCCTCACAGGGCAGACCGAAGATCTCCTCGTACGCGGCGCTCACGTAGTGCATCGATTTTCCATCGGCCGAGGAGATCCAGAACACTTCTTTGATGCTGCTGGTCAGCTGATTCAGCTGGATTTCTTTGGAGCGCAGACCGTCCTCGGCCCGCTTCAGGTCCGCGATGAGTCGCTCCATCGACTGGGCTCCGGTCACTTCCTGGCGGTAGGAGCGCAGCCAATAGAGGCAGAGGCCGCTCATGGGAAGGAGCGAGCTCGCGAGCTTGAGTGCGTGCGGGGTGATGAGCTCCCAATCGTAGAGGACGGCCGGCCCGAAGACCATTTGGATGCTCGAGACGGTTTCCGGCAGGGCGGCCAGCAAAAGCGTTTTCGAGAGCACGCTCGGACGACGGCGCACCAGCAGCGGATAGATCACGAGGCCGTTGAAGAGAACCATGACGAGAGCGGGGAGGTCCCAGGGACGAGTCAGGACGGCACCGGGGTGCTGTGCGGGAGGCAGGGAAGCGCCGATCGAGACGACCCAGAACAGGTACGCGGCGAGCGCGAAGAAGGCCCCTGCCCCGAGCAACGACCACGATCCCAGGCGGAAGGGGACCCTTTTGGAGAAAACGAGAACGGCGGCTCCCGCGCCGAGCACGAGCGCCTCCATCGTTCGCGCCGCCGCCCAGGTCCAGGGAACGAACGCGGCGGCACGGGACGTAACCGTGACCTCGTCCACGCTCGAAACCGCGTGCATTCCATCCCAGACGAACGACGCGATCGACGCGAGGGTGATGACCCAGACGAGAGAGTCCTGGCGCACCTTCAAGTACGAGAGCCCGAGCGCCGCGGTAAAGAGCGCGACCGAGACGTCCCCCCACTCGAGCGAGCCGTGCAGGAGCCTATCGATCTGGTCGAGGCTGTTCGCGTGCCTTCCGGTGAGACCGATCGCGAAGGCCAATGCGGTGAGACCGGCGGTCGTGGCGACGAGTGCGCCGGGAAGGCGATCTTCGGTCGAGGTCGAGGTCGATCCCTTGCTCACGTCCCCTCCAACGGGAACGAAGGGTACCACCTATTCAGAGCGACGGGAAGCGCAGGACGCGATCCGGCGAACGCCGGCAATCGTCGACCGCCGAGGCTTACCGGCTCGTAGCCCAGTCGTAGTGAGCGCGGGCGCGCTCGATGATCCCGGGGACGTCCTTGGCCAACAGATAGCGTTCCCGAACGAGGGCGAGAGTGGCCTCCGTGATCCTCCCGACATAGACGTCCCGATCGGGATAGCGCTCCGCGATGCTCTTCCTGGCGTCTGCGGTACGAAGCCGATCGTCACGCGTGCGAGGAAACGCGATGTACGAGCCGATCTCGCTCGCCAGACGGTCGGGCATCCCGATCGAAGGATCGCGATAGTTCCAGCCGGTTTGGGTCGCGAGCGGAACCACGATCTCGGGGAGTCGGATCCCGGCGCGGTCGTTCCCGTCCTCGTTCACCGCGGGGACCAGTACCACGAACGCGTCACCCACACGAGGCGGCTCGACGGAAACGATGCCCTCATTCCAATCCGGACCGAAATCGAGTCGGTGCGGCGTCTGAGGCTCCTGGGGGAGAGCGAAGCCGGGAATAGCGGGCCAACCTGCCGTGGCCGGCGATGTCAGGGTACCGTCCGCGATTCGGGGATAGCTGCTCGCCGGCGGCGGGACATCGGATGAGACCCAGGAAACCATGGCTCGAAAGAGCGCACGAACCACCGCGTCGGTGCGGAGAGGGTTCATGGGGGCCCGACCCAGAAACGAGGCGTCGGGGTTGGGAGCGGGAGGAAAACGCCCCACGATGTGAGGCGCACCGGCGATGAAATAGACCCGTGACGTCTCGGGAATCTCGACGTCTCGCCTTCCCGCCGGATCGGTCGTGACCAGCGATCCGCCGCGGTTGAAGTACTCGGAATTGGTCAGGATATGGAACACACGGGGAACCGCGCCGCTCTGTTTCGCCCGCGCCAGAAGCGCGTCGGTGACGCCGGTCTCGGGGTCGGTCTCGGGAGTATCGGTAAACGGAAACATGTCGACGGGGTACAGAAAGTTGAAGTGCTGGAGCGCGTCTCGTGATGCCTGACCGAATCGATGATTGAACGAGCCCCGGCCCGCCCCTCCGCGCTCGTCGATGACTCCGTCGAACACGAGTCGTCCGTTCTCGTCCGCGTTGAAGCCTTGATAGAGAAAGTGGCGGAGGAACCGTCCCGTCTGCGAGACACCCCAGGCGATCGCGTGGTGAATGCCGGGCAGTGGATTGTCCTCGCCTTCGTGATACTTCATGAAGCTCACGAGGTCGCGCGTCCCCGCGAGACCGCAGCCGACGACGCGCGGGTTCTCGCTCTCGTAAATGACTTCGTAGATGAGACCGGGCTCGAATCCTCCGTCGATCGAGACCGTAGACTTGTCGACGAAACGCCATCTTTCGCGGGGAACGATCTCGGGTGCATCGAACGGTTTTCGACGGACCGTCATCTGGTTCTCCGGACTCGAAGGCGACACGGCGGGATAGGCACGATGTCCGCGGTCGGCGAGACTCGCGGTCTCGGAGCGGACGCCGACGACGAAGTTGGACCGGACGAGACCCCGGATGGGAGCGCCGTTCCTCGAAGCAATCGGCATTTCCATCCGCATGCGGCCTTCGGGCACGTCCCACTGCCAGCCCATCCACAAGAAGGAGAAGCCCTGCCGCATGAGGCTTCCGTCGCCAATCTCGGCCTCGGTCGCGGGGTCTTCCGAAGTCGCTCCCTGCTGGAACACTCGAAGGATTCGTTTGGTGCCTCGGTTGCCCGCTTCGTAGAAGAGGATGCCGTTCCCGCGGCCGGGGTCGACGGGCTTCAGGAGGTAGAAATCCGCCTCCAGCTCGACCTCTCCTCGAGCGTTTCGCGGCGCGAGAGAGAGGTCGACCACGAGCCGATTCGCGGGAAGCTTCGGGTCGAGAGCGAATTCCACGCGACCGGCGAGCTTCTCGTAGGCTCCGGCGAGACCGAAGGGTCTACCGCCGAGGAGGATCTCGCGGCGTTCCACCCGCAGTCGTACGACGCGGGCGTCGACTGACTGCGCGGAAAGAGCGAGGAGTGCGAGAGCGGGGAAGATCGGCAGTCGGCTTCTCGGCATCATGCCCTCCATTCCGCGAGCGACTCGAGAGCCGCTCCCACGCCCGCGCCGAGCTCGAGCGCAAAGCCGAGATCGACGAGGGTCCGTTCGAGCATCGCGAGCTGAGCGGCGAGATACGTCGGGTGGGCCGCCACCCCCATATGGCCCAGCCGAAAGAGCTTTCCCGCAAGCTCTCCATATCCTCCCGAGATCATGATTCCGTAGCGATCGCGCAGATGGCCGCGGAGCGCTTTGTCCTCGATGCCCTCGGGGACGACGACGCCGGTCACGACCGGCCCCGCGATCTCCTCTCGCGCTGCCCAGAGGCGGAGCCCCATGGCCTCGACACCACGGCGGCAGGCCCGGGCGATCATCTGGTGTCGCGCGGCCATGTGCTCGATGCCCTCCTCCAGTGTCTGGGTCAGGACCGACTCCAGGCCATAGATGGTGCTCACCGAAGGCGTGTAGGGGAACACCTTCTTCTCGAGCCAGGTGTCTTTCCAGTCGAGTATGGAAAGGAAGCTTCCTCGTACGGGATCCTTCTTGCCCTCCATGACCCGCCAGGCCTCGGGGCTCACCGCGAGGAGCGAAAGACCGGGAGGGCCACCGAGGCATTTCTGGGGGCCGGCGACCGCGACGTCGATGCCCCACTCCTCGGGGCTGAGCACTTCACCGCCGAGGCCGGAGACGGTATCCACGATGGTCAGGACGCCGAGCTCTCTCGCGATCTTTCCGATCTCCTCGACGGGATTGAGGGTCGCCGAGGGCGTTTCCGAGTGGACCACCGAGACGAACCGAATCCCGCGGTCCTGCTCGAGCTTTTTCCGCACGTCCTCGGGGTCGATGGCGTCGTTGTATGCCACGGCGAGCTCCACCGTCTCTCCGCCGTACCTGCTGATGAAGAGCTCGAACCACTTGCCGAAAACTCCCGAGACCAGGTTCAGCACGCGATCCCCGGGGGAGATGAGACTCGCTGCGGCCGCCTCGAGCCCGAGGACGGCCTCTCCCTGCAGGATCACCACGTCGTGGCGCGTGCGATATACCTTCTGGAGAAGCTCGGTCGTCCGCTGGTAGAGCTCGAGGAAGGCCGGGTCATAGTGATAGAGGACGGGGCGCGACATGTCGCGCAGGGTCCTCTCCGTCGCCTGGACCGGACCTCCCGCGAGAGTCATTCGGGGCCACGTGGTCATGGGGCTTATGTTACTGCTCTCCGGCCACGGAACGCGATAGGATCGCTACCCGCTGTCGGCGGGATCGGGATCGATGGGGAGGGAAATGTACGTGACCCGGGTCGCAGTCTACGGCACGCTGAAGAAGGGCTATCGCAACTACGAGCGGCTGCTCGCCGGACGAGAACCGATCTTCCGGGGCTTCGCCGCTCTTCCGTATCGTCTCTACGGCACTCCGGACCACCCGATGCTGGTGCCGGCGCCGGGCCGTGAGTATGAGGTTCTCGTCGAGGTCTTCGAAGTCGACGAGCCGAAGCTTGCGGAGCTGGACGCTCTCGAAGAGCCGTACGACTATTGGCGTGAATCCGTCTACCTGAGACCCCTCGGACAGGAGGTCGAGATCTACGTGCACGAGGCGCCGCCCCCCGAAGGGTTCGAGCCGGTGGTCTCGGGCGATTGGACGGGGTGAGGGACCTGGAGCCCGAGCTTTCGTCTCTAGTGGGCTGTAACAGCTATTTCGCGCCAAAATCGCGGGCCCTTTTGCGCGCGGGCGGCGTTGCGGTTCCGCGAGATATCCAGATATGTCGTCGTCATCCCGCCTTGCCAGCACACGAAATGACCTCGCGATTTGCGCACCAAATAGCTAGTACAGCCCACTAGGCGCTGTCTCGTTCGAGCCGCTCGCGGCTCATCCGAATCAGGGTCTCGTGGAAGAGAAGAAAGGGAGCGCTACCGACGCTTCCCGCGACCCTGCGCTTGGTCTCCTGCCACAGGTCCTCGTTACGGGCCGCGTCGAGGAACTCGTGACCCGCCCAGGTCATTCGCTCGGGCCACCACTGGCCGGGCATGACCTCGTTCGCCTCGATGAGGCCGGCGTCGTGGAGGAGCTGCACGTGATAGTGGATCGTCTCGAGCTCATGCCCCTGTTCGACGAACGCGCTCCACCCGAACGAGCTCGCGCCGGACGGGCCGGCATCCTCTCCTTCGCCTTCGAGGTGGAGGAGGATGTGGCGAACGAGATCGAGATCGCGCTTCATGGGACGGTTCTACTGTCGTTTCCTCAAAAGTAGGCGCTTTCCCGTCCTTAGTCAAGAAGGGGTGGAGGACTTCTTCAGTCGGTCGCTCCGTCACCGCGATAGGTGACCTTTCCTCCAATGATGGTGTAGACGACTTTCGTCTTCAGGATCTCGTCGGGAGCAACGGTCATGATGTCCTGGGAGAAGACGGTGAAGTCCGCGTACTTTCCCGGAGTGATGGAGCCTTTCACGTCTTCCTCGAACGCGGCGTAAGCATTGTTCGTCGTGTAGGAACGCAGCGCTTCTTCGCGCGTCATCACCTGCTCGGGGTAAAAGGGCGTTCCGTCCCGGGTCATGCGGGTCACGGCCGCGTAGAAGCTCGGCAGCGGGTCGACGTCCTCGACCGGGGTGTCGGTGCCGTTGGTCACGACCGCGCCCGAGTCGATGAGCGACCTCCACATGTAGGCGCCGGATTTGGCTCTTTTCTCGCCCAGCCGCTTCAGGACCCACGGCCCGTCCGACGTGCAGTGAACCCCCTGCATCGAAGCGATGACTCCGAGCTGGGCGAAACGAGGGAGGTCGGCGGGATCGATGTGCTGCGCGTGCTCGATGCGCCAGCGCAAATTCTTTCCGCCGTCGGGGGCGGATTGGAAAGCCTTCTCGTAGATGTCGAGGACCTCGCGGTTGGCGCGATCTCCGATCGCATGGGTGTTGACCTGGAAGCCGTACTTTACGGCGATCTCGGCGGTACGGGCGATATCCTCGACGGGCTCGAGGACGAGGCCGGTGGACTCGGGAAGATCTTCGTACGGCTCGAGCAGCCATGCGCCGTGAGAGCCGAGAGCGCCGTCGATCTGACGCTTGATCGACCGAACGGTGAGGTGGCCGTCGTAGGCGTTCATCATCTTGTATTGCGGAAGCTTCTCGTCCATCGTCTCGTTGGACTCGCGGCGCACCATGACGTAGAGCCTCAGCGGGAGCCTTCCAGCGGCGGCCATGTCCTTGAAGAAATCGATGGTGGCGAAATCCGAGCCGGCATCCTGGAAGCTGGTGATGCCCTTCGACATCGCGTCCTGGCTCGCGAGCTCCAGACGGCGCTCGTCGTCGGCTCGTTTTTCCTCGGGCGAGCGCTGGTCGAGATACTTGGCCAGCGCGTCGCGAACGAGACCCTGCGCCTTTTCCCGAAGAGCGCCGGTGGGCTCTCCCTTGGAGTCCTTGACAATCGTCCCTCCGGGAGGGTCGGGTGTGTTCCGGTCGATGCCCCCGAGCTCCATCGCCTTCGCGTTGACGAAGGCGGCATGGCCGCTCGCGTGGGTGAGAATGACGGGGTTCTCGGGAGAGACCTCCGAGAGACCGATGTGAATGGGAAGTCCTTCGACGGCTCCCGGTGGAGGCGAGTCCCACTTCTCCTGGTGCCAGCCACGTCCCTGAATCCAGGCCCCGGGCGCGGCGTTTTTCGCCGCGTCGCCCACCATCGCCACAATCTCGTTCCAGTCCTTCACCCGGGTGAGGTCGAGAATCATCTTGGCCTGACCGAGACTCATGAAGTGTCCGTGGCCTTCGATGAAGCCGGGCGTCACGAGCTTGCCGCCGAGGTCGATCACATCGGTCGCCGGTCCGACGTAAGGGTCAATCTCGGCGTCGGTTCCGACCGCGAGGATCTTGCCGTCCTTGACGGCCACGGCCTGCACCTGAGGATGGGATTCGTCGACGGTGACGATCTTGCCGTGGTGGAGCACCATGTCCGCGGGCTCCTTGGGCGCCTGTGGCGCACAGTGGGAAAGCGACGCGACGAAGGCGAGGGCAGCGAGGCTGCGCAGGAATTTCATGTCCGACCTCCTAGCATGCTGAAAGGCTCACGGGACGCGGGGACTGTATCGCCGCGACCGCATCATTGCAACGCTACGGTCGCGAGGAACAGACGAGCTCACGCGAGAGCGCCAGCCAGGCTCTCTTCTCTTCCAAGGTGGCGCGTAGTCGGGGGAGCTGGGCTACCCCGATCAGACGGCGCATGATCTCGATCCCCGCGAGCTGCCGCCCCACCTCGAGGAGTCGATACCCCGCGCCCGAGAGCTCGCGGTAGCGTTCGAGAACGGTCTCTCCCAGTCCCGGCGGTTGGCGCGCGAGATAGAGGTGGGCCACGAAGACTCCGAGGTCGAAAGCGGGCGTGCCCAGAAAGCAGAACTCGGGGTCGATGACCTTGACGCCCCCGGCGGCTCGAAGCCAGCTCCCGGGAAAGTAGTCGCCGTGGACGAGCGCCGGTCCGTCCTCGAGGTAGAGCGCGCCCAGTTCCCGCGCGCGCAGAACGTACCGAGCGTCGCTTCGGAGCGTCTCTGCCGCCTCGCCGAGGCCGGGGGTGATGTCGTCGAGCGCCAGCCCGTTGTCCTCGGCCAGGGGAAGTCGAAAGATATGCTCGTGGTTGAGGACGCGCATCTCCAGGTTTCTCAGGATTTCCCGGTCAGCGCGCGGGTGCGGTGGATCCACGGAACGATGGAGCTCAGCGAGGTAGCTCACCAGCGCCTCGACGTCGGGCTCCGACAGCTCGGCGCCGGCGTAAAGGGAAGTGAAGTCCTGCGCCTGGCCGAGATCTTCGAGCACGAGAACGCTCGACGTCTCGTCCTCGTCGAGGAGCTCCGGCATCGCGGAGCGTAGCGCCGGGCTGGAAGCCACCGTCCGGTAGAACGCTCCTTCCACCCGCGCCCGGCCGGCAGGCGCATCGATGTACGGATATTTTTCCACCCAGGGACGGGCCTGCTTCAGGATGAAGCTCCTGCGCTCGGTCACGAGGCGAAGGGTCAAGTTCATGTTGCCTTCGCCCGGCTTCGCAACCGAAACCAGGTGCTCGTCGGCGCCGATCCAGCCACGAGATCGCGCGTAGCGCTCGAGCCCGTCCCGGTCGGTCGGGTCGACGAAGAACCCGTCAGGATGGGCCCGCAGGAAATCGGACCCTTTGGCTACGGTCGCGATTCACTTAGAATCCGCTCTGATGGAGGAGTATGGCTTCCTGTCCCTTCTGCCGGTGCTTCTCGCCATCGCCGCCGCCATCCTGTCGCGCAAAGTGATTCTAGCCCTTTTCCTCGGGGTCTTCATCGGCGTGCTGACTCTCCAGCACGGAAACCCCATCGCCGCCACGACGTCGCTCATCCGGGACTATCTCGTGGTCCAGATGAGCGACCCCTATAACGCCGGGGTTCTCGTGCTCCTCGTATTCATTGGCGGGTTCGTGGCTTTGATGGAGCGCTCGGGCGGTGCCGCTGCCTTCGCCCGTCGCGCGGCGCCGATCATATCGAGCGGGGTGCGGATGCAGCTCGCCGCCTGGCTCGGCGGTGTCACCGTATTCTTTTCCGATCTCGGAACTCCCCTCATCGTCGGGCCAATCTTCGAGCCCCTGGCCGACCGACTCAAGGTATCCCGCGAGAAGCTGGCCTTCATTCTCGATTCGACGGCTTCTCCCGTGGCGGTTCTCGTTCCCATCACCGGCTGGGCGGTCTACATCATGGGGCTCATCAAGAAGGAGTACGATGCCCTGGGAATTCCGCTCTCGGATCTCGACACCTTCGTCGCCGCGATTCCCTTCGATATCTATTCGATCCTCACCGTGATCATGGTGCCCGCGGTCGCCATCGGCGGCCTCGAGTTCGGGCGCATGAGACGCGCCGAGGAGCGGGCGCGCAAAGGGGAAGTGTACTGGCCCCACTCGAAACCTCTCCGTCGCTCGGAGGAGGGAGCGGCCGAGGACGGCCCGCTTCGCCTCGTCGTCGTTCCTCTCGTGGTCCTGTTCGTGACCCTCTTCGGTGTCCTCGCCCCCGAGGGCTTCCCTGCCCGTCAGGTCTCGGGAAGCGTTTTCCGCACCGCGCTCGCCACGGGATACTTTTTCGCCGGTCTGTCCCTCCTCGGTCTCATGACCCTTCATCGGGTGAAGTCGTTCGAGGACTCGTTCGGCATATACACCGAGGGAATCTCGCGCATGATGCCGGTGGCGATGATTCTCCTGCTCGCCTGGTCGCTCGGCGCCGTCGGGCGGGAGCTCGGCACCGCGCGCTACATCATCGAGCTCGCACAGGCCGGAGTGCCCCCGGCTCTCGTTCCCGCGCTCGTCTTCGTCGTCGGAGCCGTCATGTCCTTCGCCACGGGCTCCTCCTGGGGAAGCTACGCCATCATGCTCCCGCTCGTGATTCCACTCGCTCATTCGCTCGGCATCCCGCTGCCACTCGCCGTCGGTGCCGTCCTCGCCGGCGGGCTCTTCGGCGATCACTCGTCCCCGATCTCGGACACGACCATTCTCTCGTCGATGGGAGCGGGCTCGGACCACATCGATCACGTGGAGACGCAGCTGCCCTTCGCGCTCGTTTGGGCGGGCGCGAGCCTCGTCGGCTATCTGGTGGCGGGGTTCACCGGAAGCCCGTGGAGTCTCGCGCTATCCATCCTGGTCGCCGTAATCGTTCTCGTGGCTCTGGGTCGACGGCGCCTCTAGAAAACGGCTAAAATAGGGTTCCTTCGAATGCATTTGAGATCCCTCGTTTTTCTGCTCGCTCTCGCCACGCCGTCGTCAGCCGTCGCGATCCGCGCCGGACAGCACGACGATACCAACAGCAACGAGCCGACCGTCGCGATTTTCGGGCCCCCACCGCCGGTGCCGCCGGCGGTGGTCTCCAGGGACGAGACCGGGCGCGTGACCTTCCGCGCGACGCGGCTCCGCGAGCCCCTCGTTCTGGACGGGAAGCTCGACGAGGAAATATACCGCCAGATACCGGGGACGGAGGGCTTCATCCAGCAGGAGCCTCACGAGGGAGAGCCGGCGACGGAGCGGACCGAGCTCTGGGTGTTCTACGACGACAGGAACGTCTATTTTGCCGCGCGCTGCTGGGACGACCATCCCGAGCGGATGGTGATCAACGAGATGCGGCGCGACAATTTCAACATCTTTCAAAACGAGAACGTGACCGTCGTCCTCGACACGTTCTACGACCGCAGGAACGGGTACTTCTTCCAGACCAACCCGCTGGGCGCCATCCGCGACCAGCAGGTGATGGACGAAGGACAGTCCAACAACCAGGACTGGAACACGGTCTGGGACGCCAAGGGGTCGGTCTTCGACCAGGGCTGGATCGCGGAAATCGCGATCCCGTTCAAGTCACTCCGCTTCAAGAAGGGACGGGACCAGATCTGGGGCTTCAATTTCAAGCGATCGGTGCGATGGAAGAACGAGGAGGACTACCTGTCGCCCATCGCGGCGTCCCATCGCTTCCGCGGGATCTATCGTTTTTCCGACGCCGCCACCCTCGTTGGAATCGAGATCCCCGGCGGATCCCGCAACCTCGAGCTGAAGCCCTATGGAATTGCCACCGTGGTGACCAACCGGGACCCGGATTTTACACTCCAGGAGAACGACCCCGGGGTCGATGGCGGGTTCGACTTGAAATACGGACTCACACAGGGGCTCATCGCCGACTTCACTTACAACACCGACTTCGCGCAGGTGGAAGAAGATCAGCAGCAGGTGAACCTGACGCGATTCAGCCTCTTCTTTCCCGAGAAGCGGGAGTTCTTCCTCGAGGGACAGGGCATCTTCGGCTTCGGCGGCGTCCAGCAGCGCGGCGGATCCAACCGTCCCGGAGACAGTGCCGCCAACCTCACCCCCATCCTCTTTTTCAGCCGCACCATCGGACTCACCGAAGAGGGCGAGGACCCGATTCTCGCCGGAGGGCGGGTCACCGGCCGCGCCGGGCCCTATCGTATCGGCGTCCTCGACATCCAGACGCGCGGCATCGACGGAACTGTGGTCCAGCCCACGAACTTCAGCGTCCTGCGGGTGCGGCGAGACGTTCTGAAGCGAAGCGACGTCGGTCTCATCGCGACCCATCGAACGACCTCTCTCACCGAAGGGGGAGCGGCGAACAGCGTCTTCGGACTCGACGGTAACTTCGCGTTCTTCAGCAACCTCCGTCTCAACGGATACTTCGCCGCGAGCCGCACTCCGCTCGACGGAGGAGGTACCCTCGGGGGAAACGACGTCAGCTATCTCGGGAAACTCGATTACGGTGGGGAACGGTACGGACTCCAGCTGGAGCATCTCAAGGTCGGCGAAAGCTTCAAGCCCGAGCTCGGATTCGTGAGCCGCGAGGCTTTCCGCCGGAGCTTCGTCCAGGGCCGATTCAGCCCCCGGCCGCTGTCGATCGAGTCGATTCGAAGGTTCGTTTTCCAGGGAGAGGCGGACTACATCGAGGGCGAGCCGACCGGGAGGGTGGAGACCCGTCGGCTCCAGGGACGGTTTCAGATCGAGTTCGAATCGGGAGACGAGGCCTCGGTGGAGCTCAATCACCAGTACGAGTTTCTCCCGGAGGATTTCGAGATCATCGAAGGCACGTTCATACCGGTAGGGGCCTACAGATTCCGAGACGTCAACTTCATCTACCGCTTCGGTCCCCAGAGACCGTTCCCTGGCTTCGTCACTTTCCGCAACGGGTCGTTTTTCGGCGGCCACCGTCGAGAGTTCGCCGTCAACGGGAGGATCGAGGTCTCTCCCAAGTTCTCCATCGAGCCCACCGCGAGCGTCAACATCGTCGACATTCCGGAGGGCCCTTTCACCGCCAAGCTGGTGAGCTCTCGTTTCAACTGGACCTTCAGCCCCCGCATGGTCCTCGCGAGCCTGGTGCAGTACAACTCCACCAGCAACTCGCTCTCCACGAGCCTGCGCTACCGGTGGGAGTACGAGCCGGGAAGCGACTTCTTCGTCGTGTTCACCGACGGACGCCAGACCGACGTCCTCGGTTTTCCCGCTCTTCTGAACCGAACCTTCGCCGTCAAGTTCACCAAGCTCTTCCGATTCTAGTGGGCTGTAACAGCAATTGGGCGCCGCGATTTGTGGCGCGAAATAGCTGTTACAGTCCACTAGGTCACGCCGGGCGGGAGAGTCGCGAGGGGGACGGTGGTATGCTCGGCCGATGATAGCGCGAGGGAGTTGGGCGCCGCTCGCGTCGCGCTCGCCCTGTCGGCGACCGTGCTCGCGCCCTCGCTTGCGGCCGGCCGGGCGGAAAAGGAAGCAACGGTCGAGGTCGTCATCGACACCGAGCTCGGCGTCATCGAGGTCGAGGTCGAGACCGCGAAGGCGCCGGAGACGGCGAGGAATTTCCTTCGCTACGTCGATGCCGGGCACTACGATGGAGGTCAGTTTCACCGAACGGTCACGATGGACAACCAGCCTTCGAGCCCGGTGAAGATCGAAGTCGTTCAGGCGAGCGTCTCGCGCGACAAAGAGGGAAGCGGATTCGGTCCGATCGCGCTCGAGCGGACGACGAAATCCGGCCTCTCCCACCGGGACGGAACCGTCTCCATGGCGCGCGACGAGGCGGACACGGCCACGTCGAGCTTCTTCATTTGTATCGGCGACCAGCCGGAGCTCGACTTCGGCGGCAAGCGAAATCCCGACGGTCAGGGTTTCGCGGCCTTCGGCCGGGTCACCAGTGGCATGGAAGTGGTGAGAGTGATCCAGACGGCGCCGCACGAGGAGCAGCGGCTCACGCCGCCGATACGGATTCGGTCGGTGAAGAGGATTCGCGGGAAGTAACGGTTCCCGGGGTCCACGGCTGCACCGGTCGAACGGCGCGGTTGCAGAAGTAGCCGAGCACCAGCAGGGCCGCGAGGACGTACATGGTGACGTCGTAGGCCTGCCCTTCGGTGACCCCGCGCGAGAGCTGGTATTCACGCAGATAGTTCACGATCGTCGGCCCCGCGACTCCCGCCACCGATAGGGCGGTTAGCAGGCGGCCGTGGATCGCGCCCACGTCGCGCGTCCCGAAGATGTCGGCGACGTAGGCGGGAAGCGACGCGAAACCCCCGCCGTACATGGTGAGGATGAGTGCGAAGAAGGCGACGAAGAGCACCACGCTTCCGAGATGGCCGGCCAAGGGAACGGCTGCGTAGAAGAGGGGACCCAGAGTGAAGAAGAGGGCGTAGGTGGCTTTTCTTCCGATGAAGTCGGAGAGAGTCGCCCACACGAGCCGTCCTCCCATGTTGAAGAAGCTCAAAACGGCGACGAAGGCGGCGGCCGCGGCGGCGCTGAAGCCGGCGAAGATCTCCTGAATCATGGGAGATGCCTGGCCGAGCACTCCGAGCCCCGCCGTCACGTTCAAGAGCACGATGGTCCAGATGAGATAGAACTGGGGCGTTCGCACCGCCTGTTCCACGCTCACGCCAGAGAGCTCGTCGCCCGCCGCTTCGCTCCGCTCGCGACCTTCCGGCGGAACCCGGAACAGGAACGCGCCCGCCATCATCGCCACCAGATAGACGCATCCGAGGACGGCGAAGGTCTCCCACAATCCCACGGAGGCGGCCGAAGTGAAGGCCTTCATCAGGGCTTCCGATGCCGGGGCGGCGAGGATGGCGCCGCCTCCGAAGCCCATGATCGCGAGTCCGGTCGCGAGTCCGCGATGGTCGGGAAACCACCGGATGAGCGGCGAGACGGGCGTGGTGAATCCAATGCCGAGACCGGAGCCGCCGATGACGCCGTAGCCGATGTAGAGCAGGACGATCTCGTGCAGGTAGATGCCGGCGGCGCTGAGGAGAAAGCCGCCGCCGAACGCGATCGCCGCGACGAGGCCGCTCGTTCTCGGTCCCACCCGCTCTTGCCACTTTCCCGCAAGCCCCGCGGAAAGACCGAGGAATACGTAGGCGAGAGTGAAGACCCAGCCGATCGAGGTTCGCGTCCAGTCGTCGGGAGCCGAAGCGGTGACGCCGATGACGCGCGTCAGCCTGAGATTGAAGACGCTGAACGCGTAGGCCTGGCCGATCGACAGGTTGATGAGGAGAGCGCCGACGACGGTCCACCAGCGGTTGTATCCCGGCCCGGCGACGATACGGCTCTTCGCGAACAGCCCCATTTTTTCTCGTTCCCGAGGTCGGGGAAGGAATAGCGCAAATCCATGGGGAGGTTCAAGTGCGTCCTGTTGCAGAAGTGGGCTCCGCTTCGCTATCGTCCCGGCAAACGGGAGGCGAGGACGCCATGGATCGACGAGAGGTGCTGAAGAGTCTCGGCGCGGCGGCAGTCGTTTCGTTCTCCGCCGGCGGGGCCGAGCTGGTCGCGGCCACCCGCGCCGCCCGGCGGCGACTCCAGTCGATGGACGAGGAGGGGCGCTACGTCTATCAGACGCTCGCGAGCGACACCTCCGAGATCGTCGCCGTAGCTTCGGAGCTCATCCTTCCCGAGACCGATACTCCCGGCGCCCGTGCCGCCCGGGTCCCGGAGCTCATCGATCTACTCCTCACCGACTGGTTCGACGAAGACGAACGAGGCCTCTTCGTGCGAGGCCTCCGCGATCTCGAGGATCGCGCGCAGGCGTCGGGAGGCCGGGGGTTCGTGTCTCTCAGCGAGCCGGAGCAGGTGGAGATCCTGAGAGCGGTCGAGGCCGAAGCTCTCGCGGAAGCGCGGCCGGCGCCGGCGACGCACCGCGAGATCCGTGACGCCCGCACGTCACCCCGGGCGTCGTTTTTCACCGTGCTCAAATGGCTGACGCTCTACGGATACTTCACGTCGGAAGTGGGGATGGAGCGGGAGCTTTCGTACGTGGATTTTCCCGGGTCGTACGAAGGCTGCATGCCTCTCTCGCGAAAATAGCCCGAAGAGACCAGGAGAAGGCGATGGCGTTCCTGTCGAAATCCAAAGTCTACGACGCGGTGGTGGTGGGCTCGGGGATCACCGGTGGCTTCGCGGCGATGGAGCTGACCAAGAGGGGAGCCGACACCCTCGTGCTCGAGGCCGGCCGGCCGATCTCTCCCGAGCGCGACTACGTCGAGCATCTGAAACCATGGCAGCTGCGCTTCCACGGGCTGGGCGACCGATCGCGTCTCGCCGCACGCCAGCCGATCCAGAAGAACTGCTACGCCTGCACCGAATGGTCCAGCAAGTTCTTCGTCGACGATCGAGACAACCCTTATACCTTCGACGAGGACGAGCCGTTCTTGTGGATTCGGGGGCGGCATGTGGGAGGCCGCTCCATCATGTGGGCCCGCCAGACCTATCGTTGGAGTGACCTCGACTTCGAGGCGAATCTCAAAGAGGGGATCGGCGTCGACTGGCCGATCCGATACGCCGACGCCGCGCCCTGGTACGATTACGTCGAGCGGTTCGTCGGCATCAGCGGACAGCGCGAAGGGCTCCCGCAGCTTCCTGATGGACAGTTCCTTCCGCCGATGGAGTTGAACTGTGCCGAACGGGTAGCGCGGGAGGCGCTCGCGAAGAAATTCGCCGGAGAGAGACTGCTCACCATTGGACGGTGCGCGGTGCTGACGGCGGAGCACAACGGCCGTGCGCCCTGCCACTATTGCGGTCCCTGCGAGCGCGGCTGCATCACGCGGTCGTACTTCAGCAGCCTCAACGCCACGCTCCCCGTGGCTCGCGGCACCGGCCGCCTCACGCTCCGTCCTCGCAGCGTGGTCGAGAGCGTCCTCTACGACGACGCCACCAACCGGGCCTCCTCGGTTCGGGTCATCGACGCTGAGACCCACGAGGTCTTCGAGGTCCGGGCGCGAGTCGTCTTTCTCTGCGCCTCGGCGCTGGAGTCGGCCCGCATCCTGCTGAACTCCAGATCCACGCGATTTCCCGACGGGCTCGCCAACTCGAGCGGTGAGCTCGGGCGAAACGTGATGGATTACGTCATGGGGGGAGGGGCCGAAGGCACGATTCCGGGAAACGAGGATCGGATCCCGAACGGCCGGCGCCCGAACGGCCTGTACGTGCCGCGCTTTCGCAACGTGAAATCGAAAGAGCGGGGTTTCCTCCGAGGATTCGGCTACCAGGGCGGGGGCTCGCGCGAGCGCTGGGAGCAGGGCCTCGATACGCCCGGCTTCGGCGCCGATTTCAAGCATTCGCTGCGGAGCTGGGGTCCGTGGCGCCTCACCTTCTACGGCTTTGGCGAATGTCTTCCCAATCGGCACAATCGGGTCACGCTCGACCCGGAGGTTCGCGACCGCTGGGGGATTCCCGCGCTCCGGGTTCAGATGAAATGGGGTGAGAACGAGAAGGCCCTTCTCGCGAACATGGCGGTGAGCGCCGCGGAGATGCTCGAGGCGGCGGGCGCCAAGGACATCGACCTCATCGAGGAGCGAAATCCTCCCGGACTCTGCATCCACGAGATGGGAACCGCCCGAATGGGGCGAAGATCCGAAGACGTCGGTCCTGAACTCGTTCAACCAGGCCCACGACGTTCCGAACCTCTTCGTCACCGACGGTGCCGCGATGGCCTCCTCCTCCTGCGTCAACCCGTCCATCACCTACATGATGTTGACGGCACGCGCCTGTGACTACGCGATAAAGGAGATGGACCTGGGGCATATCTGAGCTACCTTCCTCGATGAAGGTCGTGGACATGCGACGGGTTTCGGTTCCACGTACGTAAGTTTGCATGCCGGGGGGTGAGTCATTACGATGTGACATCCTTCGGACAGACGGAACCGGGACGATGCCCACAGAAATCTTGCTCGTAGGCTACGGGACGCTCCTCCATCGCGGCTCGCTCGGGCATTCCATCGGCCAGGACCGGGCTTCGCGCAAGGGCATCGTGCCCGTGCTGGTGCGGGGCTACCGCCGGCTCTTCAACCTCCGACCGACGCACTACGACACCAGCCACAAGCTCCACCGCGAGCCCATCGAGAACGCGGCGATGAACGTCGAGCCGGCGGACGCGGCGAGCTTCAACGGGCTGGGATTCGCCGTCACCCGGGAAGAGCTCGAGGCGCTCGACGAGCGCGAGCACTACTATGGCCGGACCTCCATCCCCATCCATCACTTCGAGACCGGCGAGCTCGTGGGCGAGGGCCATTTCTACGTCGCGGAGCCCGACGCAGACTGGATTGAGCGCGATCCGGCGAAGCTCATGCCGCTCTGGCGGGACATCGTGTGGGCGCGTACCGGAGCGTACGGCGTGAGCGAGGCGTTCGGGCGCTGTTACGACGAGACGACGTATCTCGCCGACGGCCGTTCGCTCATGGTCGACCGCTATCGCGACGTTCTCGACGACACGTCGGACGTCCCGCCGCCGGACTGATACGATGCGGATTGCGACGGATTCTGCGACGTCGCCGGCGGCCGGGACTCTTCCGGTCTACGTGTTCCTCAGTTACGCGAGCGAGGACCGGCCCGTGGCTCAGCGTCTCTACCAGCGTCTGCTCGACGAGCCTCTCTTGAAGGATCAGAACGGCGCGGTCTGGATGGACCGGCCGGAGATCGACGGCGGCGACCGGTGGAAGAAAGAAATCGACAAGGCGCTCTACGCGAGCCGAATCGTGCTCGCGCTCCTCACGCCGCGCTCGATCGATCCCAAACGCCGCTGGATCCGTTATGAGCAGGTCGAGGCTCGGCGCCTGTTCCGGCGAGTGGTGCCGCTCATGATTGAGGATTGCGCGCTCCCCGGGCACCTGCAGGACCTCCACTACGTCGACTTCCGGGAAGACTGGGAGCGGGGCTACCGCGATTTGAGAAACGCGGTGGGCAGGTTCGCACCGCGTCTGGGACCGAGTGGCGCTGCCAAGTTCGTCGACGCCACGCCCCCCCTGAGCCGCGGGTTCGTGGGACGGGAGGAAGACCTGGCTCGCGTCTTCTCCCTCATCGACGGAGAATCGAAGAACGTCCCTACCGGCCGACTCGCGGTCGCGATCCAGGGCATGGGAGGGACGGGCAAGACCATGCTGGCGCAGGAGCTCGTCCGCCGCATCGGGGTCCACTATCCCGGAGGGGTCGCGATCGAGGCGCGCGGGCAGAGTCCGGCGTCCGCGCAGGCCGTCCTCCAGAAATGGGCCAAGTACATGCTGGGACGTTATCCCCAGCCGCAATGGACGGTCATCGACGTGCGGTCCCATCTCAAGGAGCGCTACGGCGAAGTGCTGGTTCTCCTCGACGACGTCCCCGCGGAAGATCTGAAGGAGGTGAGACAGCTCCTCGGTGCCTTGCCCCCGGACGCGACCCGCATCGTCACCACCCGCCTCGCGGACATCGGCACCGACCTCGGCTGCCTCGTCCATCCCCTCGCCGACTTCGACGACGCCGACGCGCTCTCGTTCCTCCGGCATCGCCTGCGCGGCAAGGGGCCGGCGCCTCCCGTCGCCACGCTGCATCGCCTGGTGAAGGTCGTCGGGGGGCATCCGCTCTCGCTCGAGCTCGTCACCGCCAACTTCGAGAGCACCCGTGACCTCGACGAGGACCTCGACGATTCTGAGCAAGAAGCTCGAGGAGGGCGAGATCGAGGAGATTGCGCTCGACATCCCCGAGCTTCGGAAGAACGCGAGCCTCGCCATCTGTCTCCAGGACAGCCTCGAGGGACTGATTCGGGAAGAGAAAGAAGGGCTCCTCCGGGCGCGGCGGTTCGACGCCCTGGGCGTCTTTCCCGACGGAGCGGTTCAGGACGCGAAGATGATCGGCGCGGTCTGGGGCGTCGGCGGTCGCCGGGAGGTGAAGTCGACGCTGAGGGCACTTCACAATCGGGCGCTCGTCACCCTCGACGTCGACACGGGGCTCTACCACAATCACCCGATCCTCCGAGCGTACGCCTACGGCCGTTTGAAGAAAGATCCGGAAGCGCTCCACGGGACCCTCGATCGGTACGCGCGCTACGTGATCGACGTCGCTCGGGAAGGTTTCGCCCGGCCGCCGGAGTCCTGGATTACTCTCGAGCTCTTGCGGGCACACATCCACCGGGTCGGTGCGACTCTGGTCGCGGCCGGACAGAAAAGGCTCGGCGACCTCGCCGCGAGAGCGCGGCCGCAGTTCGACGCCTTTCCACCCCCGAAGGCCGATGACGCTCCCGTTCTCGCCCTCGCCCTCGACTTCTCCACCGCCGTCCTCCGGTACGTCCTCGCCCGACCCGAGATCGGGGAGATTGGACGAAACTGCCTCCACCTCGGCCTCGTGTGCGCCCGGGCTCTCGGCGATGGCCCCGCCCAGGCCCAAGCACTCGACGCGCTCGGGCAGTGGACCATGAAGAGCGACCCCGATCTCTGCCGGGGACTACTTCACCGAGGCGATCCGCCTCGCGCGGGTGATTGGCGAGCGCGCGAGCGAGGCCGAGTACCTCACGCACCGCGGGGAGCTGCTGCGGCTGACGACCCATCCGATGGAAGCACTCGACGTCCTCTCGCAGGCGCTCGAGATCGAGCGCGAGCTCGGCGACGACGACATGATTGCGACCACGCTGAAGTCCATGGGAGAGACCCACTGGCGGCTCGGGCACCACGCGACCGCCTTGAAGCTCCACCTCGAGGCGATGGACATTTTCATGCGCAGCGGCAACCTGGGCGGTCAAGGCGACATGCTGAACAAGATCGGCTCGGTTCGCTTCAACGAAGGCCAGCACCGCGAGGCCATCCGCTACTTCGAGCGAGCTCTCGACATCCACCGGCGGGTGGGCAACCGGAGCATGGAGGCCGAGGACCTGAACGACATGGCGATCGCGTACCGTTACCTCGACGAGTTATGGCGGTCGCTTCCCGCTCTGCTCGAAGCGTTCGGGATCCACCGGGAGACCGGTGGCCGGCGTCTGCAGGCGATCACCATGTGCAACATGGCGAACCTGTACATCGCGCTCGGCCTGCGGAAGGAGGCGGTAGCACTCGCCGACGAGGCGCTCCGGATTGCGCGCGAAGTTCAGGACCGCGTCACGGAGAGCTGGGCGCTCAGCTGGAAGGGGCAGGCTCTGGAGCTCGAGGGACGGGCCGAGGAGGCGCTGCCGCTGCTGGAGGCGGCGCTCGCGCGAGCCCGCGAGGCAGAGAACCCCCGGGGGGTGGCGGGCCACCTGGGAACGCTGGGGTGTTGGTATCGCAACGCCGGCGATCGAGACGAAGCGATATCAAGCTGGCGCGAGGCGATCGCGGTGATGCAAGAACACGAGCTCTCTCAAGCCTTCGGCGGCCGCACGCTCGCGGAGTTCAAGTCCCTCATCGAGAAGGAGGCGTCCGGTTCCGAGCCCGGCCCCGCGGAGCAGGATACGAATCGCTGGCACGATCGTCATCCGCTCCCTCGGTCGACCAGGCGGTGAAGGAGACGGACCTGGGACGCCTCTGAGCTACTTCCTCGGGTTCCATTCGCCGCGTGCCACCGCGGGCACGAAGTCGTCGAGGGAGGCGCTGGCGAAATCCACCGACGCGCCCCGCTCTGCGCTGAGATACGCAGCCATCAGGAGCGCGGTCACGTCGACACCGTCGTCGAAATTCTCCCGCGGCCGCTCGCCCTTCAGGAAGGCCTGGACCATGTAGCGGTTCTCGTCGACGTAGCCGTAGGACGCGGCCTCGTCGGTTACCACCGGCATGAGGCCGAGCTCGGCGTTTTGTTTTTCCACCAGGTCTTCACCCGACGTCTGCCGGAGCTTTCGGCTGAAGAAGAGCGACAGCTCGGTAGCGAGGGTCGAAACACTCATCGAATATTCGGGACCGAGCAGCTCCATCGACAGCCGCAGGCCCGCCCCCACGTAGCTCCAGGACGTCGTCGCTTCCACGAGCACCGGCTCGCCCGCTTCGTCCACGTACTCGACGAGGGCGTGGGCGAAGTCTTCCGACGGCCTCTCGGAATAATCGACTTCGCTGCCGTAGGTCTCGCGCAACTTCCGCGCGTACTCCGGCCGCTGCCACTTGAGGCAGGCGATCTGCGCGGTCACTTTCCTGCAGGTGAGGCTGTTACGGCCTTTCGACGGGTCGGTGAGGAGAAAACGGGCCGTCTCGATCGAGTGGCACATCATGTCGTTCAGCACACCGCCGCCTTGGAGATCGCCACGCCAGAACCAGGAGGCATGGGGTCCGTTGTGCTCTTCGGCGGCGCGCGCGAGGTAGGGACGTCCGGCGAGACTCGCTCCGCGCGACCAGAGAATTTCTTTGCCGCGCGACGACCGCGGGGGAAAAGATCTGATTCTCGAGATAGCCGTCGAGGACTCCCGCACGCTCGACCAGCTCGCGAAGACGCTTCGCTTCCGCGAGGTTTCGTCCGAGGGGCTTCTCGCAGGCGATACCGACGAGCTCTCCGCGCCTCGATTCGAGCCACTCGACGATCGCTTCCATGTTGGCGATGCGCTCGTGATTGGGGCCACAGATCCAGATGCAGTCGATCGCGGGGTCAGCCACCATCGCCTCGATCGAATCGAAAGCTCGAGCGTCGCCGACCCCACGATCCCTCGCGAGCGCCGCCGCCTCGCCGGCGTGAGATTGGTTGGGGCTCCAGATGCCTCGGACGTCCGCGTCCCGCACCGCGACGAAGGACTGAATGTGAAATCGGGTGACGAAACCACTGCCGATGAAACCGATTCCCAGGGTCTTTCGCTCGTGCTCATCCTGCGTGCACACAGTTCCAGATCCACGGCACTATGTCAACCACCTGCAAAAAAGAAGGTTAGTGGAAGGCGCCCGACGGGGGAGTTGACGAGTTACTTACCGGTCGGTAGAATCTCGCCATGGAAAGGTCTGGAGCCCAGATTGTCTGGGACGTCCTGGAGCGGGAGTCGGTGCGCACGGTCTTCGGATATCCGGGGGGCGCGATCCTGCCCATCTACGATGCCCTGCTGGATTCGCGGATTCACCACGTGCTCGTCCGGCACGAGCAGGGGGCGGCCCACATGGCGGACGGATACGCGCGTGCCTCGGGAAACGTCGGAGTGGCGATGGCGACATCCGGTCCCGGCGCCACGAATCTCGTGACCGGCATCGCGACGGCGATGCTCGATTCGTCCCCCGTCGTCTTCATTACCGGGCAGGTGTCGAGCAAGGTGATCGGGACCGATGCCTTTCAGGAGACGGACATCACCGGTGTGACGCTTCCGATCACCAAACACAACTTCCTCGTGACCCGCACCGGGGAGATCGCGCCGACGCTCCGCAAGGCGTTTCACATCGCCCGGAGCGGCCGACCCGGACCGGTGCTCGTCGACATAACCAAGGACGCGCAGCAAGGCCTCGTAGAGTACGAGCCGGACGACTCGCCCATCTTGCTTCCGGAGCGGAGGCCAGCGCGTCCGGTGACGGCGGCGGATCTCGATCGGGCCCTCTCGATGATCGCGGCGGCGAAAAGGCCTCTCATCCTGGCGGGGCGCGGGGTGATGCTCTCGGGTGCCATGCCTCTTCTCCTCGACTTCGTCGAGAGGACGCGCATCCCCGTCGCCATGACGCTCCTCGGGATCGGCGGCTTTCCCGCGAGCCATCCGCTGAACCTCGGCATGATGGGAATGCACGGGGAGGCGTGGGTGAACCACGCCATTCAGGAATCGGACCTGCTGATCGCCATGGGGATGCGATTCGACGATCGTGTCGTGGGCGATCCCAGCAAGTTCGCCGTCAACGCTCGAAAGATTCACCTGGAGGTCGACGCTTCCGAGGTACACAAGATCGTGCGCGTGGATCTGCCGTTGGTGGGAGATCTTGCCGCGACCCTGAACGAGCTCCTTCCCCGCGTCCAATGCACGGACCTGAGCTCCTGGCACGAGCGCATCGAAGAGATGAAAGGGGACACCGCCGTTCGCGACATCCAGTCGCTCGCCGACAGCGGTCACCTCTACGCCGCACACGTGGTGAGCGACCTCTGGATCGCGACCGGTGGCGACGCACTCGTCGTCACCGACGTCGGCCAGCATCAGATGTGGGAAGCGCAATACTACAAGCACGATCGCCCGAGAAAGCTCATCACCTCGGGTGGATTGGGAACGATGGGGTTCGCGCTTCCGGCGGCGATCGGAGCGAAGATGGCGCGACCCGACGAAGAGGTCTGGGTCATCGTGGGAGACGGCGGCTTCCAGATGACGGCCGCCGAGCTCTCGACCGCCGCTCAGGAGAACGTCAAGGTGAACATCGCGTTGATCAACAACGGTTACCTGGGCATGGTGCGCCAGTGGCAGGAGTTCTTTTACGACAAGCGCTACGCCGCGACGCCCATGCGCAATCCCGACTTCGTGAAGCTCGCCGAGGCACACGGGCTGAAGGGGCTCCGCGTCGAGAAACGCGCCGAGGTCGCGGAAGCGGTGGCGGAGGCGCGCCGCTCCGTGGAGACGGTGGTCATCGATTTCCGCGTCGAGAAGGAAGACACCGTGTATCCGATGGTGGCGCCGGGGAAAGACATCGCGGACATGATCCGCAGGCCTCGCCCG
Source organism: uncultured Acidobacteriota bacterium (assembly GCA_963815675.1). GTDB lineage: Bacteria > Acidobacteriota > Vicinamibacteria > Marinacidobacterales > SMYC01 > CAWFHP01. Next base: position 554,333 of record CAWFHP010000015.1, read on the forward strand.
GCGCTCGCTACCGAGGGCTCGAAATGATCGCTCGAGATTCTGGAACGAGACCGCGCACGTTCGTGGTGCTGGTGGAGGACGTTCCCGGCGTCCTCGACCGGGTGGCCTCTCTCTTCCGGCGCCGCGCGTACAACATCGAGTCGCTGACCGTCGGTCACACCGATCGTCCCGGCGTCTCTCACATCACGGTAGTGCTGAATGCTGACGACCGCGTCGCGGCCCTCGTCGAGGCGAATCTCTACAAGTTGGTGAGCGTTCTCGAAGTCCGGGACGTTTCGAACGTTCCCGCGGTGGCGCGGGATCTCGCGCTCATCAAGGTCCGCGCCGATCACAGCACCCGCTCGGAAGTGATGCAGGTGGCGGAGGTGTTTCGCGCCCGCGTGGTGGACGTGAGCCCCGAAGCTTTGATCTTCGAGATCACGGGAAACGAGGATAAAATCAACAGCTTGGTCGACGTCCTCCGCCCTTTCGGAATCCTGGAGATGGCCCGAACCGGAATCGTCGCCATTGCCCGCGCCGCCGAACCGATACCGGCGTAGCCAGACAAGCACGTAATTGAGACGAGCACGAATAAAAGGAGAAGTGAATGGCCACCATCTACTATGACAAGGACGCCGACCTCGGGATCATCCGGAAGAAGAAGGTGGGCATCATCGGCTATGGCTCACAGGGCCATGCCCATGCGTTGAACCTGAAAGACAGCGGAGTCGAAGTTCGCGTCGGCCTCCACCCTGAGAGCCGGAGCCGCGCCAGAGTCGAGTCGGACGGACTGGACGTGGGCTCGGTCGCGGACGTGGCGAAATGGGCGGACGTCGTGATGGTGCTCGCTCCGGATACCCGCCAGCCCAAGATCTACGAAAAAGAAATCGCCCCCGGGCTCACCGCGGGCAAGACGCTGATGTTCGCCCACGGTTTCAGCATTCACTACAAAACGATCGTGCCTCCGAAAAACGTGGACGTCTCCATGATCGCTCCCAAGGCGCCGGGACACCGCGTCCGGGAGACCTATCTCGAGGGCAGGCGGTACCCCCGCTCTGCTCGCGATCCATCAGGACGCGTCGGGAAAGGCGAAAGAGCTCGCCCTTGCCTACGCGAAGGGAATCGGGGTCACTCGTGCGGGGGTTCTCGAGACCACATTCGCCGAGGAGACCGAGACCGACCTCTTCGGGGAACAGTCGGTTCTCTGCGGCGGTGTGAGCGAGCTCATCAAGGCGGGGTTCGACACTCTCGTCGAGGCGGGGTATCAGCCGGAGATGGCTTACTTCGAGTGCTTGCACGAGCTGAAGCTCATCGTGGATTTGATGTATCGGGGCGGCCTCAACTACATGCGGTACTCCGTGAGCGACACCGCGGAGCACGGCGACTACACCGGTGGTCCGCGGGTGGTGACCGCCGAGACCCGCAAAGAGATGAAGAAGATCCTCGACGAGATCCGCAACGGGACCTACGCCCGGAAGTGGATCGAGGAGAACGAAAAGGGGCGGCCCTGGTTCGAGGCGACCCGCGCGAAGGAGCAGGAACATCTGATCGAGCGGGTTGGCGCCGAGCTCCGCGCGATGATGCCGTTCCTCGACCCGATCACGGTCAAGCCGGGAGAGGGTCCCATTCCCGCGAAGCCGAAGCCGAAGGCGGAGAAGAAGGAAAAGACGACCGTCGGCGCCTGATCCCGAGCCCGGGCTAGCGCACGTCCAGCAGCCGTTTCATCAGGTCGGGAACGAACTCCGGGCTTGCGGTGTGGCAGTACACCGCCCGGTGAGGCGAGTCGATCTCGCGCGAGACCAGCAGGTAGGGTTTCTCCCGTTCGGGATGAATGTCGTCCGCGTGGGTCTCGATCGCGACCGGGAGCTCTTCGTGCTCAATCCACTCCGGTGACGTGAGGTAGGCGACGGCCAGGGTGTCGAAAGGGTAGATTCCGCGGATTCCGAATCGCTCCTCGTACCAGTTCACGTAGTCTCGAAGGGGCTCGAGATAGAAATCGGCGATCTCGGGGACGCTCGAGAAGTGCTCGATGTCTTCCGCGGTAAGGACCGTCTTCGAGGAAATCTCGAACGGGGCGAGGACGATGGGAATTCCCGAGTCGAGCAGGACCTGGTATCCGACGGGATCGAGCTCGAAGTTGAAGTCCATGAAGGGCGTTCCGCCCTTCGCGATCACGAAGGACTGGCCGGGACGGCGCCCCGCGACCGAGACGATCTCCTTCACCCTTCGGGCGAGATTGGGATGCATCTTCAGCACCGTGGCCACGTTGGTCACGGGCCCGAGAGCGAGGATGGTGAGCTCTCCACGGCGAAGCGCGTCGGCGAGGGCTCGCGAGGCCTCGGTCTCCTCGCCGAGCTCGGCGCCGCTCGCGGCACCCCGAAAGACATGAAGCCCGGGAGGTCCGAAGCGTTTCACGATCTCCTCCCCGATGGGATAGCCGGTATCGAGGGGGGAGTTTCCGAAGACGACACTCACGCCTTTCACCTCGAGCTCTTTCGAGTGGAACGCCTGGAGGAGGGCGAGGCCGTCGTCGGGCTCGTGTCCGCCGCGCATCACCGCCGGGTCCACGTCCATCCAGACGGCAATCGGGTCCGGCTTCGTCGCCGGCGGGGCAGGCTTTGCGCCTCGGCACCCGGCGAACAGCGGCACCAGGGAAGAGAGAGCGAGAACGATCCAGGGGCCGACCCCGCCGTTCATCGACCCTTTCCCGCGAGGCGAACGAGCGCTCCGATCATTTCGGAAGAGGTGACGGTGCGCATGTACTCCGGAGGCCGCAAGAGACCTCCCATGTAAACGCGAGGGTTCCGGAATTTCATGCCGCCTTCGACGTCGACGAATCCAGTGACGTGGAGCTCCTGGGCGCCGGTCACCTTCGCGATCTTCTCGACGTTGCTCTCGTGGATGTTTCCCCCCGGCATGATGACGATGCGATCGCTCGCCCGCTCGACGAGCTCTCGGAGCAGGTCGAGGCCCGCCATCGCCGACTCTTCCTGTCCCGAGGTGAGCAGGCGATCGATGCCGAGTCCGACGAGGGTCTCGAGGGCCGCGAAAGGGTCGCGCGTCATGTCGAAGGCGCGGTGGAAGGTCACCGAGAGCGGGCGCGCTCTTTCCGAAAGGGTCCGGGTTGCCGCCACATCGACGTCGCCTTCGGCGGTGAGGGCGCCGATGACGACGGCGTCGGCACCGAGTCGCTTCGCGGCGTCGATGTCGCGGAGCATGACCTCCTGCTCGGCTCGCGTGTAGAGGAAGTCTCCGCCGCGGGGCCGTATGATGACGTTCAACCCGATGGATAGCCTCTCGCGCGCGAGCGCGATGGCGCCTTCGCTCGGAGTGAGCCCGCCTTCGAGCAGAGCGCAGCATAGCTCCACCCGGCTGGCACCGCCCTTCTCGGCGGCGATGGCGCTCTCCACGGAATCGACGCAGGCTTCAATCAGCATCGCGACCCGGCAACATGGCGCGAGTCTAGCCCGGCATGGTAGAAATCGCGAATGACCTCCATCCCCACGAATCCCATGGGCCCCATCAGCAGAAGACGCGCACTGAAGACGACCGGTATCCTCGCGGCGGGAGCACTTGCGGGCGGCTGCTCGTCGCGACCGACGCCCGTCGCCCCCGCGGCGCCCAGGCGCAAGCTCATTCCGCCGATGGTTTCCGAATCCCGCGTCATCCGTACCATCGCCGGGCTCCGGCCGTTCCGCTCCACCGGGTTCCGGGTCGAGAAGGAAAGACTCGGAGGCAAGATTCTCGTCCACAACTACGGACACGGTGGGGGAGGAATCACGCTCTCCTGGGGAACGTCGCATCTCGCGGTCGAGGAGCTCTTTCGCGACGGGACCGCTCCGACGCGGGCCGCGGTCCTGGGTGCGGGTGCTCTCGGGCTCGCCACCGCGCGGCTCCTCCAGAGACGAGGGGTCGAGGTTACGATCTACGCGAAGGATCTTCCGCCGCGAACGACGTCGAACGTCGCCGCCGGGCAGTGGTCGCCCTACTTCGTCTCGGACTTCTCCAAACGTTCCGAGCGCTTCAAACAGCAGTTCGAGCCCGCTTCCCGCCTCGCCAACAGATACTTCCAGGAGCTGGTGGGTGACTACTACGGAATCCGCTGGCTCACGAACTACGTGCTGAGCGACGTCCCGTTCGGCGGTGGAGGGGGAGGGGAAGGGAGCATCGACGATCTGTTTCCCGACTCGCGCGACCTGACTCCCGAAGAGCATTCCTTCCCGGTGAAATACGTTCGGCAGTTCGTCACCATGATGATCGAGCCGCCCGTCTATTTGAATGCGGTGATGCGGGACTTCGAGCTCGCCTCCGGCCGCGTCGTTGTCAAAGAGCTGAGGAGCGCTCGGGAAGTTCTCTCGCTTCCCGAGCCGGCAATCCTGAACTGCACCGGTCTCGGTGCCAGAGATCTCTTCGATGACCAGGACCTCGTTCCGGTGAAGGGACAGCTCACCTTCATCCTTCCCCAGCCGGAAGTGGATTACGTCGCGCTCTTCGGGGACCTCTACATGATGCCGAGGAAGGACGGCATCCTTCTCGGTGGCACGCACGAGCGGGGCAACTGGACTCTCGAGCCCGACGAAGAAGCAAAAAAACGTATCGTCGCGGGTCACGAAAAGCTCTTCGGGGCAATGCGACTCTGAGGCGAATGCGCCGGGGCTTCGTATCCAGCCACCAATCCTGCGCCGCTCTGACCCTCCGCCTGTGCGCTTTTGTCATCCTGGGACCGATGGTGGCATTCGCTTCCATGCCCTGCGCCTGCCGGTCGCCCGCGAACGAAGGTGGCGGCGGTGCGGTCCCTTCCTCGGACGAGGAGCGCGCGGTGCTCGCCGTCGCGGACTCCTGGGATCCGATGTTGAACTCCGCCAACCTCGATGGCCTCATCGGCCTCCTTGCCGAGGATGTCGTCCGCATGGATCCCGGGGCCCCGCCCACCGTCGGCAGGGAAGCGGTACGAGACGAATTCCGTACGGCGTTCGACAACGTGATCTTCCACGCCTCCGATCCAGCCGAGGAGGTTCACGTCGACGGAGACTGGGGGTTCGCGTTTGGAGCCTACCAGGACCGCCTGACCGACAAACGGACTCGCGCCGCTATGGAAGACATCGGCAAGTGGGTGAGCGTCTTTCGAAGAACCCCCGACGGATGGAAGTACGCCGTCGACATCTGGAATCGCGACACCCGGGCGGCCGGTTTCAGGAGATCCCCGGACGAATCGGCCGCCCCGGCCGCCCGGATCGTCCCGAGAAATCCGGCTTCGACGCGGATTCCCGGGAAGTACAGGCCGCGGTATCGACGTGGGACGAGAGGTACAACGCCGGTGACGTCGAACCCCTTTCGGGAATGTACGCGTCGAACGCCCACCGCATGAACGACGGCGAGCCGGAGCGGGTCGGGCGGGGGGAGATTCGCGACGGACTGAGGGACGAGCTCGGCATCGCCTCCTTCGATGAGCACACCGCGATTCACGGCCTCGTCGCAGAAGGAGAGTGGGCCTACGCCTGGGGGACGTGGTCGCAGAGGCGGACCGACAAGGAGACCCAGGAGAAGTCGACGGAGAGGGGAAACTGGCTCTTCGTCTTCCGTCGGACCTCGGACGGCTGGAAGATCTACGTCGATATCTGGAATCGAAGCGCCTGAGCCGGGGAACCCCAGCGTCGCCGCGCGGAGACACGGCATCCAAACCTGTTATACTCTACGGTAATAGCCATCCGAATCGTACGATTTTCAAAAGGAGCGGCGCGATGAGCCCGGACGTCGCCGGGGCGATTCCCCGTCTGCGCGAACGCGGAGTCCTGAGCGAGTCCGCGGCCCGTCTCTTCCTTCGGGTGGCCCGCGGCGAGCTCGTCTCCCTCGACACCGAGCTCCGGATCCTTCTCTATGCCGGCGTCGTGCTCGTCGTCGCCGGCGTGGGACTTCTCGTTCAGGAGAACCGGGGGCGGCTGGGCCCGGTGGCGATCGCCACCGCTCTCGGCGTGGCCGCGGCGATCTCGTTTCTCTGGATCTGGAAGCAGGCGCCCGCCTTTTCGTGGGGACCGACGATCTCCCCTCACATCGCTTTCGACTATATCTTGCTGCTCGGCGTGTTGCTCGCTTCCGCGGACCTGGCTTATATCGAGGCCGAGTTTACGCCTCTAGGAGTGAACTGGCCCTGGCACCTGTTGTTCGTGAGTCTCGCCATGTCGGCGGTCGCCGTCCGCTACGATTCCCGTGTGGTCTTCTCGCTCGCCCTGTCGACGTTCGCTTCCTGGCGCGGAGTGTCGGTCTCGATCCTAGAGCACGGATTCTGGTCCAACTTCGCGACCGCCGCGAGGCTCAATACGGCGGTCTGCGGCTTCCTATTCGTTCTGATCGGTCTCGTGATGATGCGAGAGGACCGAAAGGCTCACTTCGAGCCGGTCGCGACTTACCTCGGGTTCCTCCTCTTCTTCGTTTCGCTCGCCTCGGGCGCCCTGACCGACGAGTCGTCGTGGAGCGCGTGGAACTTCGCCCTTCTCGCCATAGGCGTGGGAGTCGCGGTGCACTCGTTCCATCGCGGGCGGTTCCCGCTGTTCGCGTTGGGTGCTCTCGCCGCCTACGTCGCCCTCAGTCGATTCATCGTTCCCCTGTTGGACGAGGACACCCTCGTCTTCCTGTGGTTCTTGTCGACTTCGATCGCTGCCATCATTGCCCTCGTTCGAGCTCACCGGACGTTCGCGGGGGCGTCGTGAGGAAGGACGTCGAAGAGGCGGACCGGCGGCAGGAGGTCCGCTCGGCCGCTCACGACTGGCATCGAGCGGGCGCCATCGATCGAGAAACGCTGGAGGCGATCGTCTCGGAGTATCCCGACGATCGCTCGCGAGCGGGCCCGGGGTTCCGGGTGCTCCTGTTCGTGTTTACCCTCGTCGCCGCGGGTGCCACCGTGGCTCTGTTCGCCATCAACGATGCGCCCACGGGGGCGCTTCTCTTCCTCGCTGCCGCCGGGTGCGTCGTTCTCACCGAAGTCCAGATCGGTAGGCTCAAGCGATGGGGCGCGGGCGCGGAAGAAGCGACGGCGCTCCTCGCGGTCGGGTTCTCGTTCGCAGCGCTGGCCTGGACGCGGGACCGTCTCGGGGGGGAGCTTTCCTGGCGCTTTTTGTTGTTCGCGACCTCTCTGCTCGCGGGAGCGGCCGCCTGGCGGTGGGGGATGAGCGTCTTCGGTGCGCTCGCGCCCCTCTGTCTCTTTCTCATACTCGACTCCCGCCCCGCGTGGATTCTTTTCGGAGCAGTTCTCGCTCCGTTGCTCGTCGCGCTGTCGGTCGCACCCGATCTCGCGCCTTCTCAGCGGCGCTCCGTGGATGCCGCTCTCGTGGCCGTGCTCGCGGCGCTCTACGTCGCGGTGCACCTGGGCTCCTATGACATCTGGCTCATCGAGCGCGGGACGTCGTTGCTGGGTCTGGACGGGGTTGCGGTAGAAGCGCCCGGGCGATGGGGACGACCGCTCTTTGCCGTGGCCATGGCGGTTTTTCCTCTGCTCGTTCTCGCGTCCGGGATCCGCCTCCGACGTCCCCTGCTGCTGCGGATGGGGCTCGTCCTCGGGATCGCCTCCGTCGTGACCTTGCGCTTCTACGTTCACATCGCGCCGCTCTGGGTCGTCCTCACCGTTTCCGGTGGCGTCACAATCGTCGCCGCCCTCCTGCTCCATCGGTTTCTTCGTAGCGGTCCGGGAGGGGAGAGGTACGGCTTCACCGCCGAGCCTCTCTTCGGCGAACCTTCGGGGACGCGCGTTCTCGAGGTCGGTCTCTCGGCGGCGCTTGCCCCCGGAGCGGGTCCGTCACACCGCGAGCACGGCTTTCGGGGAGGTGGTGGAGATTTCGGCGGCGGCGGCGCCGGCGGTACCTATTGAGGGACGGGTTCCATGTTAGGGTGACTCCCGATGGGACTCTCGATTCTCGCGCTTATCCTCGCGACCGCTATCGCACCGTCGACCGACTCCGTGGAGCGAGGGACGATTCGTCTCCATCTCCTGCAGCACGCCATCGGCGTCGAGCGCTACGAGATCGCGCGCGATGGCGACGGCCTCATCCTGACGTCGGCCTCCAACTTCACCGACCGCGGTGGCCGAGTGCAGCTCGAGGCGACGCTCGCCATGACCTCCGACCTGACGCCACGGCGTTTCCGGGTCAAGGGCAGGAGCTACCGCTACGTGAACGTCGACTCGGAGGTCGTGGTCGACGGGCGCTCCGCATCCGTCCGGACCCGCGACGAGACCTCGCACGCGGTCGTTCCCGACCAATCCTTCACCATCGACGGGTACGCTCCCTTCGCGGTCCAGATGATGCTCATCCGGTACTGGAGCGCGCATGCGCGGCCCGAAGTTCTCCGGACGCTCCCCGGCGACCCGTGGAACGAGATCCGGATCGAGCGCCGCGGGCGGGACGAGGTCCACATCCTTGACCTCAAAGGTGGTGCGGGAAACATCGCGCTCGATCGCTACACCGTCCGGGGGGTTGCATGGGGACGGGGCACCGTCTGGCTCGACGAGCAGGGAGCGTTCGCGGCCGCGATCACGCGCGCCGGAGGTCTGAGCTTCGAAGGAGTGCGCGAGGATCTCGCGTCCGCGCTCACGACGTTCGTCGAGACCGCGACCCGGGACGGGATTGCCAATCTTGCCGGCATCGCTCACTCCGTCCGGCCACTCCATTCGGGATCGTTCGCTCTCGCGGGAGCGACGCTCGTGGACGCGACGGGACGGGCTCCCATTCCGGACGCCGTCGTCCTCATTCGGGACGGTCGTCTCGTTTCCGTGGGCCCACGGTCCGAGGTCGCGGTGCCTCCCGAGGTTCCCGTCATCGACGTCGCGGGCAAGACGATCCTGCCGGGGCTCTGGGACATGCATACTCACGTCACCCAGGTCGAGTGGGGCTCCGTCTATCTCGCTTCGGGAGTTACCACCGCGAGGGACATGGGAAACGAGATGGAGCTCATCACCGCCCTCAGGGACGCGTTCGATTCCGGGGCAGCGCTCGGGCCCCGACTCCTGCTAGCCGGGCTCGTCGACGGCCCGGGACCCGACGCCTTCGGCATCGTTACCGCGGCCACTCCCGAAGAGGGCCGCGCCGTCGTCCGCCGGTATCACGACGCGCGCTTCCAGCAGATGAAGCTCTACAGCCTGCTCGGGCCCGACGTCGTCTCCGCGATCATCGAGGAGGCACACCGTTTGAACATGACGGTGACCGGTCACGTTCCGAAGGCTTTGACACTTCGTCAGGCGGTGGAAGCGGGGATGGATCACATCGCGCACCTCGCGGTCACCGACGAGCCGGGCTCCGAGGCTTTGAAGGAGACGGCCCGTTTCTTGAAGCAACGGGGGACGGTGATGGACCCGACGCAATCCTGGAACGAGCTTCTCGGTCGCTCCAAGGACACGCCCATCGCGTCTTTCCAGCCGGGGTTTCCTAAGATTCCGGTACCGTTGAGGCGGCTCTTCGCGAGCGCGAGCGCGGCGGGCGTCGATCCGCAGGCGGCGCGGGCGCAGCTCGACAAGGGGCTCCGCATCGTCGACGAGCTCCACCGGGCTGGTGTTCCCATCGTGGCGGGAACAGACGGGGGGATTCCGGGACACAGCCTCCACCGGGAGATCGAGCTCTACGTGGAAGCGGGAATGACGCCGCTCGAAGCGATTCGCTCGGCGACCGCCGTTTCCGCCCGCGCCATGGGCCTCGACGGCGAGCTCGGGACGGTGGAAGTCGGCAAGCGCGCCGATCTCGTCGTCCTCGATGCCAATCCCCTCGAGCGCATCTCGAACATTCGCGCGGTTCGCTGGGTCGTCGCCAATGGAAAAATCTACGACGCCGCCGAGCTCTGGAGGAGCGTCGGGTTCGTCCCCTGGAGCTCGAACTAGTGGGCTGTAACAGCAATTTGGTGCGCAAATCGCGAGGTCATTTTGTGTGCTGGCAAGGCGCGATGACGACGACATATCTGGATATTTCGAGGAATCGCAACGCCGCCAGCGCGCAAAAGGGCCCGCGATTTTGGCGCGAAATAGCTGTTACAGCCCACTAGAAGGCGCCCACTTTCTGAATCGTCAGCGCCGCCTCACGGGCACCGCGCTCGAGGCTCTTTCCCACGTCATGCCCGCGTGAGTACTCGGCGAGAAATGCCGCGGCGAAGGTGTCTCCCGCGCCGGTGGTATCGACGACCCGCTCGACGGGAGCCGCGGCGCAGGCATGTCGCCCGCTCTCGGTGAGCGCGAGGCTTCCTCCGGGACCGAGAGTCACGACGAAGAGCTTGCGGTGACGTCGGGCGAGCTCGTCGAGCTCATCGATGAGCGTTGCCTGGTCCAGGGTTACGCCGAAAAACGCGATGTCGAGTCGCTCGATGAACCTCTCGACGTGGGTAGTGACGGCGTCTTCCGAGATATCGGCGAAATCGACCGCCCGGAGCCCGCGGGAGGGCGCGGTCATGACCGAGGAGAAGAAGCCGTCGATCTGTCGGTAGTGCGGCGCGACGAGCAGATCGGCATCCCGGATACACGCGCGCTCTTCGACGCCTACCCGGTAGTCTCCCAAGACTCCCTGGTGATAGGAGACGAAAATCTTTTCGCCCGAGGGCTCGAGATCGATCCGCTGGAGCGAGGTCGTTCCGGAGAGCTCGCGCACGAGACACTCGACGCCGATCTCGTCGAGCGCCGCGCGTACCATCGCCGCCTCGGGGTCGGAGCCGAGGGCCGTTATCACCGTGATCCGATCGTCGGGAGAAAAGAGTCTTCGCGCGTGGGCGGCGAAGTTCAGCGTGATGCCGCCCGGCCGGTCGAGGCCGAGAGGCAGGTAACGATCGACCCCGCAGTCTCCTACGAGGACGACGTTCATCGGGATTACCGCCCGAGCTCCTTCAGGAGCGCTCTCACCTTTCGTGGGTCGATGTCGTCTCCCGTCTTGAGGCTCGTGCCCACGATGGCGCCGTCGGCGGCGGCCAGCGAGCGCGCGGGCGTTCGACAGGGCGAGCCCGCTACCGACGAGCACGGGCAGCTCGTTCGCTCCCCGCTTCGCTTCTTCGATGTCGTTCATGGCAGGCGGTTCTCCCGTGACCGAGCCGGTGACCACGACGGCGTCGGCGCCTTTCTCCCGGGCGAGCCGAGCGGACTCGGAAAGCGGGCGCTCCACGAGCATGTTCGCGTACTTGACTTGCAGGTCGGCGAGCACGAGGACGTCGTCCGCGCCGATGCGTCGCCGGTAGGCGAGGAGCCCATCGGGATCGATCCGCATCTCTCCTCCGTGCTCGGGCCTCTCCATGGGGTCGACGAAGTAGTCGGTCCGGATGAAGGAGGCGCCGCTCATTTTCGCCGCCGCGAGAGAGGCCTCGGGGTCGTTGAGTCAGGATCTTCGACCCCGATTCGCGTGGCCGAATTCTGGCGCGCGACGACGAGCTCCCGCGCGACCCGCGTCATCGCCGCCAGCGTCTCCCTCGCCGCCTCCACCCGATGCGGGCGGTCCTCCTCGTTCTCGACGAGGACACCGTCGATGGGAGCGGACTCGAGCGCCGCGAGATCGGCGAGTGCCTTTTCGACGACCCGCTCCATGCCGGGACTCTGGGGATAGCCGGGAAGAGCGGGGAGATGGACGACTCCGATGAGAATACTGCCCGAGGAACCGAAGAGGCTTCGGAATCTGCCGGTCGTCATCGCCTCGTCGAGGGGCGCCTCGAATCGCGGCCCGAATCCGCTCGCGGTTCATGTACAGAAAGAAGCCGAGGAAGTGCGCCTGGAGGATCCAGCCATACGCGAGGGCAATGCTCGAAAGGAGCGGGCCGAGGTAGGGGATGAAGGTGAAGACGAGTATGACGGCAATCGCGGCGATGGCGACGGCGATGAAGAGGGCGATGTAGACGAAGTACTCGTCTCGCACCATCCAGATGGCGTGCAGCACCGCCCGTGGGTGGAGGGCTCTGTCTTTGTCTTCGGCGACGAGGAGCGCGCCGGCCGCCATGGGGTAGTAGAAAAAGAGGACGAGGGTGATCGGGAACTGGACGAGCACGCCGAGAGACGGGCCGAGCACGAAGGGGATGGCGAGCAGCGGTATCGCGAGCACGACGGTGAGAAAGAGGACGGGGAGCGCTTCCCGGCCGAGATCCCGCAGGTGCTCCGAGGAGAGCGATCGCGAGAGGGTCCACCGCTTCGACCCCTTCGAGGAGGAGAGCACGATGTCGACGAGGAACAGGAGTGCGATCAGCTGAATCGGGATCAGGTAGACCGATAGGCTCGTCACCCAGATGAGAGCGCCGAAGAGCAGTGTGAGGACGCGGGCATCGCCTTCCATTGGAAAGCGGACGAACTCCTTCGCGTTCTTCCAGGGCGGCTCCTGCCGCAGGCGCGGATCGGGGTCGGAGATGGCGCCGTTACAGGCCGGGCAGAGTCGAGGGGTGATGTTGAACAGCGACTGCACGCAGGCGGCGCAATAGCTTCGGCCACACTTGCGGCAGGTGGCGGCCGCCATCGCGTCGGCATGGTTGGCGCAGCGCGATTGCGCGACAGCTTGAAAGTCGCCGGGAGGGAAGAGGTTTCGGAGCTCGGGATCCTCGGAGATGGGATAGAAGTCGCGGGAATTGGTCGAGGCGAGGTCCCAGGGCATGATGCGCCGCATCTGGATCCCCTGCTCGATCGCTTCGGAGCTCAAACGCTGGACCGCGCCCGAGGACATCTTGACGTAAACCCCGAGGGCCTCTTCGCCGGACTCTGGCGACGGCACGGGATCGGCGTCGGAAACGTCCGCCGGCCGAACCACTCCACGGCCGCCCTCCCGCGTTACGTGGATGCTGCTCCCGCAGCTCGGACAGGACCGCCATCCGCCTTCAGCGGGCAGCTCGCTGGCATCGACGAGATGCGGTTGGCTGCAGGCAGGGCAGGTGAATTCTAGAAAATCGCTCACTTCTTTTCGTTCGCCTGGGACGCGCGAACGGCATTGTAGCCGAGTCGGCCCTGAAGGTGCGAGTCCTACGTTCCTCAAGCGAAGGAGTGTCGTTTCTTCGTATCGATGTGGGACCTCCCACGCTGCCAACGACGAGACATTGGACTAAATCGCACTTACGACGGGATCTCATTGGTGCGATTCTTGCTGCGGACGGGCTCTCGAGAGGACTCCTACTCATGAAGAATCGGTGGCTCGCACTCGCCGTGCTCCCGCTCGCTTTCGCGGCCACGGCGTCGTCGCAGGATATAGGCATTCGATTACGGGCTCCGCGGCGGCATCGCCGCGAACCCGGACCAATTCGCTGTTGGCGCTCATGTGGACGCGGGAAGGCTCAATGACCGGATTCGGCTTCAGCCGAGCGCGGAGCTCGGGCTGGGAAATGGCCTTCTCCTCGGCTCGGCGAACTTCGACCTCCACTATCTCTTCGGGCTCGTCGGAGGTCGCAGGTACCGGCCGTACGCGGGCGGTGGCCTCGGTCTCAACGTCATCGACGTCAAGAACGGATTCGGGCAGGGGACGGGATTCGACTTCGAGCCGGTCCTGAACCTCGTCGGCGGATTGGAATGGGGCGCATCGCGAAAGGGATCGCGGTCCCTGAACCGGTATCTCGTCGAGGCTCGCGTCGGGATGGGCGACACCCCGGAGCTCAAGTTGGTGTTCGGGTTGAACTTCTGAGTGGCGGTCTTCGGAGTGAGCCGAATCACTGTTCTACGAGAAGCGATGCGCGAGTCTGAATCAACGCGCCGGACAACAAAATACGGAGGAACCAGCATGAAAGCGAGAGCGAGACTTCTGCGCTCGGCGGCTGCGGCCTCGTTCCTGTTCGCCGTCGGGTGCAGCTACAACCCCACCGCCCCCTTCGAAGGGTTCAACGGCGAGGGATCCGGCGTCGTTCTCACCGGACAAGTCCTGGGCCAATCCACCAGCCAGGGGCTCCACGCGCTCTCGGCGAGCGCCGATACGATGACCGTGGTGGTTCTCGACGAGAACGGTGCCGAGGTGGGGCGTCTCGAGGTGGACAACGGGACGTTCACCCTTCGAGGTCTTCCCGACGGCCGATTCACCGTGGAGTTCTATCAAGGTGCGGACAAGGTCGGGTCACTCTCCTTCGACAGCGTCCTTCCGAACCAGCAGATATCGATCGTCGTCGAGGTTCAGGCGGGCACGGTTCGTCTTCTCGAGGAAAAGAGAACCGGTATCGGCCACGGTGACGTCGAGCTCGAAGGAATCGCGCGGAGTATCCGTGTCGAAGGAGATCCGATGACGGGCTCACTCCAGGTCGATGGACAACTCGTCCGGACGCGCGCTTCGGAAACGGCCATTCGAAAAGGAAACGACCGGCTCACTCTCGACGATCTGGAGAGCGGTGACCGCGTTCACGTCAAGGGAGTCTGGGAGACAGGGTCTGACGGGAGCCAGTACGTATTCGCGCAGGAGATCATCCTTCAGGAAGAGACCGCAGACACGGGTGATTCCAACGGCCAGTGCTCCAATGTGAGCGGAGGACGCGTGGGAGAGAGGATCGTCCTCGAAGGAACCGTCGTATCCGGCAACACCCAGAACTTCGTTCTAGACGTGAACGGCAACCGCGCCGACCGCCCGGTCAACGTCGCGTTTGGTGGCACCCCCACCTGCGTCGGCAACGCCAAGAAGGGGAGCTGCCAGGTCGGTCCCGGCAACCAGGTGAACGTGAAGGGAACTCTCGTGACCTGTGAGTCGGTCGCCGCTGACGAGGTGAAGATCCAGAAGTAGCGATTGCCTTCGAGATTCCGTCGGATATAATCCTGTCAATGTGTGACAGGATACTGTCCAACCACGTGGGACGGTTTCGGCGGGAATCCGGCTGGTCGCAGCAGGAGCTCGCGGGCCGCGCCGGCGTCTCGCGGGCCGAAGTGAGCGCCATCGAGAACGGGCGCCTCGTGCCCTCCACGGCGAGCGCCCTGCGTCTCGCGGCCGCGCTCGAGCGGAGCGTCGAGGACCTCTTCGAGCTTCCTGGGGGGCGGAGTGCTCCGGTGTCGGGGCCAACCTGGGCCTGGGCGCCGGGCGCGAGCTCGGGCCGATTCTGGGAAGCGCGGGTGGGTCCCCGGACACTTCTTTTTCCCGTCGAAACGACGTCCCTGGGCGAGGTCCCGCACGACGGCGTCTTTCATGGAAGTTCGCTCCTCCGCGAGCCCTCGTCCGCTCCAGAGAAGACGCTCGTCATTGCCGGATGCGATCCCGCCGTTGGGCTTCTCGTCTCGGAGCTCGGGCGCGTCGAGGGAGTTCGCGTGATCCCTCTCACCCGCGCGAGTCACCCGGCCCTCTCTCTTCTCGAATCGGGGCTCGTTCACGCCGCCGGTCTGCACTGGTCGGAGGAATCGACGGACGACGCCAACGCGTCGGTGGTCGCGAGGACCCTGGGCACGGAGTATCGCCTCGTTCACGTCGCGCAATGGCAGGAGGGCGTCGCCCTCGGCGCCGGCGTCCGTGCGCGCTCGAGAAGCGCTCTCGTAAACACCCGGATCCGATGGGTCGCCCGCGAAGAAGGTTCCGGGGCGAGGCGATGCCTCGATCGCCTGATGGAAGGGCGGAGGCCTCTCCGGGGCTTTCGCCACCTCGCCTTCGACCACCGCGGCGTGGCTCTCGCGATCCGCGGTGGATGGGCGGAGGCGGGGGTGGCGGTGCGGCTCGCGGCGGAAGAAGCGGGTCTTGGATTTCTCGGGCTCCAGAAGGAGGACTACGAGCTCTGTTACTCGAATACCCTCCTCGGCGACGTCGTCGTTTCCGCTCTCCGACGCGCGCTCCGAAGCGTGGCCTTGAAGAAGCTCTATCGGGACCTCCCCGGCTACGAGGTCGGGCGTATGGGAGAGGAGCGCTCGGTTGCTTGAGCTCTCCCCTGGCCCGCTCGTCCTGCTTCTTCTGGCTGGCGTCCCTTCCTCCAATGGCTCACGCCCGCCGAGCCGCGCGGCGGCCGCTACGCCCGAGAGCGAGCCGCCGTCGTATACGTTCGCTTCGAGCACCTCCCGGGACTCCTTCTGGCGCGACGCTCCCTCATGGTTGAGTCTCGGGCTCGAGCAGCGGATGCGCTACGAAGGTCGGTCAGGATTCCTGCGCGATCGGCCAGGGGCGACCCGCCTCGATTTCGGGTTGTCGCGGACCCGGCTCTTTCTCGGAATCGTCCCCGAGACCGCGCCGCTGCGGTTCATCTTCGAGGTGCAGGACGCGCGACAGTTTGCGAACGATCTCCCCGGAACCACGGCGACAGTGAACCATCTCGACCTGTTGCAGCTTCGCGTCGATCTCGACCTCGATCGCTTGGTGAGGGCTCCCGTCCGAGTCGAAGTCGGCCGGAGCTCGTTCGACGCCGTCGACCGGCGCCTGATCGCTCGGAACCGGTTCCGAAACACTACCAACGCGTTCGACGGTCTGCGCGTCGAGCTCGGGCGGAAAGGAGGAGCGCTCGGCGCCGAGGTGCTGGCCCTCGCTCCGACGGAGAGGCGCACGGAGGCGCTCGACCCACCGGCGGCCGACCGTGGACTCTTCGGTGTCCTCGGTCGCATGACGGTGTCCGCCGTCGTCGTCGAGCCCTACTACCTCTCGTACCAGTCGAAGGGAGCGCTTCGCCTGGCACTCCATACCGCTGGAGTCCACCTCTTCGGGACGTTCGACGAGGGCCGGTTCGATCATGATTTCGACTTCGCCTTTCAAGGCGGGAGAAACGGGGAACGATCCCATCGTGCCTTCGCGATTCACGCCGAGCTCGGTCGAACGTTCGTGTTGCCTTCGTCGCCGCGGGTCGCGGTCTGGATCAACTACGCGACGGGAGACCGCGATCCCGATGACGATCGAGACGAGAGGTTCGAGCCCCTCTTCGGCGCCTCCCACACCATGTACGCGTTTACCGACTTGTTCGCCTGGCAGAACTTGATCAACCCGACGATCGCGCTGTCGTTCCGTCCGAAGCCTGCCCTTCGCGCCGAGCTGTTCTATCGCCTCTACTGGCTCGCGAGCGCGCGGGACGCTTTCGTTCGAGCGGGGCTCGTCGACCCTGCGGGAGCGAGCGGATCGTTTGTCGGACAGGGCATCGACCTGTCGGTCCGATACCGGCTCTTCCGGTTCGCCGAAATCGAGATCCAGTATGGGCAGCTGGTAGCGGGGAGCTTCGTCGATCGCGTTGGCCAAGGAGCGGGAGCGCGAGTCGTCTTCGCCTCGGTGATATTGGGAACGGGAGGAAGATGAACATGGCGAGGTGTGCACGTTCCAGCGCCACTCTTTCGGCGGCGCTCTTCCTTTTTTTCGCGGAGTCTCTTCCCCTGTCGGCGGCGCCGAGGGGGACCGAGGTCCGGATCTTCGCCGCGGCGAGCCTTACCGACGCGCTCTCCGAGGTCACCGTCCTGTTCGAGACGTCACACCCCGGCACCCGTGTCGTTCCTCAGTTCGGCGGCTCGAGCGACCTTGCTCGACAGATCCTGGCGGGCGCGCCCGCCGATCTTTTCTTCTCCGCGGACGAGAACCAGATGGATCGGGTCGCCGCGGCGGGGCTGGTCGGCGAGCGCCTCGCGCCAGGACCTTCTCTCCAATCAGCTGGTCGTCGTCGGTGCCGAGAACGGCGGGACTCTCGGTTCGTGCTCCGGAGGATCTTCGACTCCTGAAGCACGTGGCGATGGCGGACCCCGAGGCGGTGCCGGCCGGCGTCTACGCGCGGCGCTACCTCGAGAAGCTGGGGATCTGGAAGGAGCTCCAGCGCAAGGTCGTTCCCACTCTCGACGTGCGCGGAGCTCTCGCCGCGGTGGCGAGCGGCAACGTGGAGGCGGGCTTCGTGTATCGCACCGACGCCAGCATCGATCCCCGGGTGCGGATCGCGTATGAGGTTCCGTGCGAAGAAGGTCCTCGAATCCTCTACCCGGTCGCCCTGATGCGCCAGGGAGAATCGGAGGCTGCGTCCGATCTCCTTCGTTTCCTCGGAACGGCGGCGTCGGGACGAGTGTTCGAAAAATACGGGTTCGTCTTTCTCCCTGAGGGGCGGTGACAGCGAGGTGGCCATCGACCTGGGTTTTCTCGTTCGCTTCACCGTCGAGGTCGCGCTTCTCGGCGTTCTGATCACGCTTCCCTTCGGAGTTCTCCTCGCATTCTGGCTGGCGCGGACGCGGCGTCCGGGACGAAGCGTCGTGGAGACGCTCGCGAGTCTGCCGCTGGTTCTTCCACCGACCGTGGTCGGCCTCCTTCTGCTCGAAATGTTCGGACGCAACCGGCCCATCGGGCGATGGTTGTTCGAGAGCTTCGGTCTCAGCATTGCTTTCACGCCGCGGGCGGTTGTCGTCGCCGCCGCGGCGGTGTCTTTCCCGCTTCTGGTCCGCACCGCGCGCGCCGCGTTCGAAGGGGTGGATCCACGTCTGGAAGCCCTGGCGCGGACGCTGGGCCGGGGGCCGGTCTACGTGTTTGTCACCGTTACCCTCCCGCTCGCCTCTCGCGGCATCCTCGCGGGAGTGCTTCTGGCATTCTCACGGGCCCTCGGGGAGTTCGGTGCCACCATCATGGTTGCGGGCAACATTCCCGGCGAGACGCAGACGCTGTCGCTCGCCATCTTTCAGCTCGTGCAGCTGGGCCGCGACCGGGAGGCCTATCGACTCGCGGCGGTCACCGTTCTCGTGGCGTTCACCGCGATCTGGGTCTCGGAGCGCCTCGTGCGTCGCCCCCGGGACCGGGCGCCGGGCGTGGCTCCGTGATCCGCGCGCGTTTTCGCGTGCCCTTGACGTCGTTCGACCTCGACGTCTCGCTTGCGATTGACAAGCCCATCACCGCGTTGTTCGGCCCATCTGGCGCCGGCAAGACGACCCTCCTCGAGACCCTCGCGGGCCTCAGAAGGCCCGTCGAAGGCGAGATACGCATCGGGGACGAGGTGGTGTTCGCCTCCATGGAAAAAATCTTCCTGCCGCCGGAACGGAGGCGCTTCGGATACGTTCCCCAGGATGCCCTGTTGTTTCCTCACATGAACGTTCGCCGCAACGTTCGCTACGGCCTTCGAAAGGAACCGGGCCCGCTCAGCCTGGAGTCGGTCGTCTCGGCGCTCGAGATCGCGCACCTGCTCGATCGCTCGCCCCGCGCCCTGTCCGGAGGTGAGCGCCAGAGGGTGGCGCTTGCGCGGGCTCTCGTCTCCCGACCGCGCCTTCTTCTTCTCGACGAGCCGGTGGCGTCTCTCGACGTCGGCCTGAAGGAGCGCATCCTTCCTTACCTGCGGCGGGTAAGAGACCTCTTCGGGATTCCCGCTCTCGTCGTCAGTCACGATATTTCTGACTTGATGGGCCTCTCCGACGAGGTCATCGTCCTCGAGCAGGGGAAGGTCGTGGAGCGGGGTGACCCGAGAGCGGTGCTGAAACGGCCGGGTGCCGGCGGCGCTTTCTTTCACGCTCGCTTCGAGAACATCCTCGAGGCAAGCGTGGTGGAGCAGGATCCCGACGAGGGTTTGACTCGGGTCGCGACCGCGCGGGGCCTTTCCTTGTTCATACCCTATCGCCCCGCGCCCGCGGGCGAGCGCGTCGTGCTCGGAGTCCTCGCGGAGGACATTCTTCTCGCCAAAGGCGCTCCCGAGGGACTCTCGGCGCGAAACATCATCGCGGGGGTGGTGAGCGCGATCGACGAGCGAGAGGGTGTGGCGATGGTGCGCGTCGACGCGGGCGAGCCGTTCTACGTTCGTCTCACCCGCAGAGCGGTGACCGCGCTCGGTCTTCCCATCGGTGCTCCCGTCGAGCTCATCATCAAGACCCACTCGGTTCATCGTCTGGGTTGAGTCGCGATTCGCGAATTCTCTTCTCCAGATAGGAGGAGAAATACCCCCGATAGTGCTCCTGGAGATCGGGGAGGCGCCAGTCGTTCGCGGTGATGCGGCCCCGGCACATCGGGGAACGGCACTGGCAGTCGAACTCGTCGTAGGGATACGAGTCGGTCATCGCGTAGTCGAAGCAAATCTCCTCGCCGGGCTCGATGTCGCGCATCGCGACGAGCACGATTCTGTCCGCTCAAGCCGGCGTTGGGATTGCAGGAGTGGTTCACCCAGTCCGAAGGCCCTTCCCTCGTCGTCATCAGAAAGAGGCCTTCCTCGACCTGGAGGCAGAGTCGGTGGCGGGCGCCTTTGGGCAGGAGCGCCAGCTGGCTGGCGGTGACGATCTCTCCGCCCCAGACCACCAGCATCTCCGATCTCTGGATTGGGACCCGGGCGAAGACTCCTCGCCCTCCCTTGAGCGCGTCGCGTCTTCCCACCAGGCTGGGAGAGACATAGCCCGTCGGCGTGCCGAACTCGATCGTCGGCACACGGGACTTCGTTCTGGAAGAAACGCCTGGGGGGCGTTGGTTGGGGTCGTCGGCGGCGGGGTCGTCACCGGTGCCGTTACCTGGCACTGCCTCCGGAACAACTTCGATCCGTTGCACTCTTCTCGGCTGTCTCTCGAATCGAAGATAGCACAAGGGTTCCTGAAAGCAATATGAAAATGAAGGTCGGGCTTTGCCGTCCGCGGCGTCTGGACTAATCTTGACCGGGATGCCAGGCTGTTGGATTCGCAGTCGGGAGGTGGGAGATGATTCGCAACGAAGGAGAGCGCCTCTTGCGGGCCGTCGTCTCGTCGCCGCGCAAAGAGTACTTCCGCGTCACCGACCGGCTGGCCCATAACGTGAACGAGGTCGCCGACCCGGAGAAGGCGGCGGCACAGCACGGCGCGCTCGTCGCCGCCATGGTCGAGCGCGGTGTCGGCGTCGTCGACGTCCGCGAGCTCGAAGGGCATCCCAACTCGGTTTTCACCCGCGACGTCTCCCTCGTCGCGCCCCAGGGATACATCAAGCTTCGCATGGGGCTCTCGAGCCGACGTGGTGAAGAAGCGTGGATGGCGAACGCCCTCGAAGAACAGGACGAGCCCTGCGCGGGAGAGATTGAACGACCCGGCACCGTCGAAGGAGGAGACGTCATCCTCGCGGGAGGAGTGGCGTTCGTGGGCCATTCCGAGCGAACGAATACCGAAGGGGTTCGCCAGGTCTCGGAGCTGCTCCAGAAAATGGGCTACGAAGTGCGCATCGCGGACGTAATCGGGTCTCTCCACCTTGGCGGGGCGATGAGCGCCATCGCTCCCGACCGCGTCGTCGCCTGTCGGGGCGACTACCCCGCTGGGTTCTTCCGAAAATTCGAAGTCGTATGGGTCGAGAAGACGGGGCCGTCGTCTGGCAACGTCATATGTCTCGGTCCCAACGAGATCCTCGCCAACGAGGCAGAGAACCGCGAGACGATGGAGGCGCTCGATGCCCGTGGGGTCGCGGTCCATGGGGTGGATCTGTCGGAGTTTCGCAAGGGAGCGGGAGGACCGACGTGCCTCATCCTCCCGCTGGAGCGAGGTGAGACTTGAGAAAACGTCGGCCTCGCGGCCTCGCCTTTGGTCTCTTCCTCGTTCTCGTTGCGCAGGGCTGCCGGACGGAGGGTCTCCCCGCTCCGAAAACCTCGTCTCTCGTCGAGCCCGACAACTGGTGGGACGCGCTTCCGCGCCCGAGCTACGCTTCGCTCGACAAGGTAGGGGTTTTCGACGACTGGTTCGAGGTCTACCGCCTCCGGGACGATACCTACGCCATCTACGAGCCCTATCAGTTCCAGGAAGCACTCAGCTACCTGGTGATCGGGAACGAGCGAGCCGCTCTCGTCGACAGCGGGAATGGAATCGGACGCATCGAAAAAGTGGTGCAGGCCCTGACGAAGCTTCCGGTACGCGTGCTCTTGACGCACGAGCACCCCGATCACTTTGGCGGGAGCCACGCGTTCCGGGATATCGCCGTCTTCGACAGACCCGGAGGCTATCGAGCGGCTTGCCGCCGGAGTCGCGAACGACCGGGCGCGGCGCTTCGTCACCGGAGATCAGGTATGGCGGCCGCTGCCGTCCGGGGTCGACCCCGAGACGTTTGCCGTGCCCGGCGTGACTCCGACGACGAGACTCCACGACGGAGATCGAATCGATCTCGGCGGTCGAACGCTCGAGGTCATTCACACGCCGGGGCACTCTCCCGGCTCGGTCTCGTACCTCGACGCCGGTAACCGCCTTCTGTTTACCGGCGATCACTATTATCCCGGCCCGCTGTATGCGTTCGGCCCTGGTGTGGACCTCGATCGCTATCTCGCTTCGAACGATCGCCTCGCCGAGCGGGTCGACGAGTACGATCGTGTGCTCCCGGGTCACAACGAGACCTGGATCGCCTCCGAAGTGATTCCCCGCGTCAGCGAGGCCTTTCGCACCATTCTCCGCGGCGAAGGAGAGTTCTCCGACGACGGAGACCTCCGCCGCTATCGATTCGAAGGCTTCGACATCATCGTTCGCAAGGATTCCCTGAAGGAATCGCGTCTCCCGTAAGATCCAGGGAGCGCGAGCAGGAGCGCCGTCGCGAGAAGAATCGTCGTCGCGGGCTCGGGAACGGGTGCCGTCGCCCCCAGGACGCCCGGAGTGGGGAATCCGACGGCGAAATCCGTCCAGTTGTCCCCCGTATCCGTGCTCTTCCCGTCACGGCTGAGCGAGAACCCCGGAAGGACGTCCGGAGCGGCGAGACCCTCTCCCGCGGCGAATCCGGTTGCCTCCCCGTACTGGAGCGCGTCCGCAATCGCGCCGAGAGGGTCCCAAAGCTGTACCGCGTCGGGTCCGTTCTGCCAGTCCACATCCGCGATGAAATCCCTGGCGAACAGGACATCGTCCACGGCACGTGCCGTCGCGACGACGAGAAGGCCGTCGGAGGGAATTACGGCGCCGGCGAGCTCGATCGTGCGGTAAGCACGCCCGGTCGAACCGTCGATGCCGCTGAGTACCCATCCGTCCAGGCTTTCTCCCGGGAGACCCCAGAGCTCGGTGAACGCGGCCGCGCAATCCGAGCCCTCGGCGTCGTAGAAGACCTCATGAATGTGAGGAGTGGGAAGAGCGGGGGCCGCCGCCGCCAGCGTGAGAAGAACCAATAGCGCTTGTTTCATTTCGCCTCCTTCGGAAAGTCGACAACCGCATCATCGCCGTCGTCGGTCTTCGGAGGCGTAAGACGAAAAAACGAGCCCGGCTCCTCCCCGATGGGCTCGTCAGCGGACGCGGAACTCGATCTCGCTGGCCGCTCGCCGTCCCGAGGCAGGATTCTTCCGCCCGGATTCTCGATGCGGTACCGGCCATAATCGAGTCCGCTCGTGGGGATGCTGAGGATGGCGGGAGTGCCCGCCAGCTGTGGAGCCTGTGGAGCCTGTGGAGCCGGTGGAGCCGGTGGAGAAAGCTCGATGGTGTTTCCTCGCGTCGTGGCACGCACTTCGGCTCCGCGCTCATCGAGAACGCGGTAGCTGATCTCGTGCGCGCTGTGCCTTCTCCTCCCGGCCCGGAAAGACGAGGAAGAGCAAATTGAGGGGTGCTCCGCGTTTCACGGCGGCTTCCGGCAGGATGGGGAGGTCCTCACGCTTCCCGATCTCGCTCGAAGCCTCGGAGGAGACGACGGGGATGATGCTCGAGACTCCGAAGTCGTCGCCATACCCCGCGGGGATGTCCACCGCGGTCGTGGCCTGATACAGCTCTTGCTGCTCGGAGCTGACCACGAGCTTCAAGAGGTAGCTCCCCGGATCGAGCTCGACGTCGTGCAGAACCTGATAGTGCTCGAGGCTGACCGGGGACGCGAAGTCCTGCGCCGCCTTGCCCGCCGCGTCGGTGATGGTCAGGCGGAGCGTCCGGTCGACCCCACCCTCTCCCGTGAGGAGCTCCGCCGGGAGCGCGACGCTCACGGACACTCGTACCGACCCCTTGCCCGTGGGAAGGAGGTAGGTGGTGAGCTCGACGGCGAGTGGCGGCTCGTCGCTCGCGGGAATCGGTGCTGGCGCAGTCTTGTCGTCCCGTTTCGCGGACCCCGCAGGTGGCGGAGCCGTCGCGGTCGTTTCGGCCTCACCCGCACGGGCGATGTATCCGTGCCGCGCGATGACCTGCACGTCGGGACGGTGCACGCGCACATCGATCTTGCGATACGAGCCGTCGGCGGCGGTATTGGTCGACACGTAGCTCAGGAGGTAGTAGCGCTGGTTCTCGCGGCCGATGATGCGCAGGGGAGGATCGAACGAGGGATTGTTGCGAAAGTAGCGGCCGCCCGTCTCGGTGGCGAGGGGAGAGAGGCCGCCGGCAATCGAGAGTCCGGAGCTCTCGGGTCCCCGAATGTCGATGGTGTACACGGTGGCGTTGGCCTGATTCAGAGCCTGGACCGCCTTCTTCAAGGAGAATCCCTGGTCGACCTGGAGGCTTCCTGGCGGCGCGAAGGTGAGGAGCTCGTTCGAGAAGACGACGATCACCTTCCGGCCCGGCATCCTGGCGAGGGTGTCACCGAGAGTGCCGAGGTCGGTGTAGAACGCTCCCGCGGCGCGATCGGGACCCATCGGATAGGCGATCTCCATCTGGCTGAGCTTCTTGACCGTCGTGAGGGTAGCCTGCTTGGACGCCTGAAACTGCTGGGCAACCTTCAGCGAATAACCGACGTCGATCACCATCGCCTCGTCTCCCTCGGCCATGGAGTCGACGATGAAACTCTGGAGGGCGCGTTTGGCTCGGTTCAGATCCTCGAACTTCGCGCCCTGCCGGTTGATGATGAAGACGAACCGCCGCGGATACGTATTGGTATTTCCGTTCGCGCCGCCGCCGGTCCCCGGAGCCTCGCCCGCGTCCGTCTTCGCCGCCACGTACGAGGTCCAGTCGGTCACGTCGAAGGTCGCGATCGTCTGTGGCGTTCCGTCCTCGAGAACCTCGAAGTCGTCCTGGGTGAGTCCTGCCACTGGGTCTCCGTCTCGATCGAGGACGACGACGTCCACCAGCACCGCGTTGACTCCTCCGCGGAACGTGGGAACCTGACTCGGCGGCTCTTGCGGGGGGCGGGCGGCCGCGTCAGCGAGCGCGGAAAATGTCAGAAAGGCAAGAAATATACGCATGCGGAAAGCTCGATTTCTCAGGCATTATAGAGAGGCCGGTCCCGGGCTCCAAGCTCATCCACGTTGTTGCGCGCCCGTTGAAAGAGTAATGTTACGCCCGGCGCAGGAAGGAAAGAGGGAGTGAGCGGATTCGTCTCGAATGCCTACGGCGACCTGAAACGAGTCATCATGCATCGGCCGGGGCCGGAGCTGGGCATGGTCACGGAGAAGACTCTTTCCGAGTTCCACTTCAGTCGGCCGGTGGACCGGGAGAGGTTCGTTTCCGACTACGACACCATGCTCGGCCTGTTCCAGGCCCATGGCGTCGAGACCCTCCTTCTGAGCGATATTCTCAAGGAGGACGACGACGCCATCGGATACATGGCGCGGCGGCCGAACATGACTTACACCCGGGACCTCGCCGTCGTCTTCCCCCGGGGCGCCGTGCTCATGTCGCCGCACCTCAAGGGACGGTGGGGCGACCAGGTCATGATGAGGCGGGCGTTCGAGCGGCTCGGCATACCCATCCTCGGCGCGGTGGAGCCGCCCGGGTTTCTCGAAGGGGGCGGGGTCACGTTCATCGGAGACGATGTCGCGGTCGCGTCTCTGTGCGATCGCGCCAACGAGACCGGAACCCGGATGCTCCGGGAGCTCGTTCTCGGCAAGGACGTGAAGTACTTTCTCGAAGTGCCCCTTCCGTTCGGGCACATCCACATCGACGGTATCTTCATGGTTCTCGACCGGGACCTCGCTCTCGTGTATCCCGAATCGTTTCGCGTGTTCCCCTGCCGTCTCTATGAGGACGGGCGGCCGGGGGTGCGCCACGTGATGTTCGAGGAGCTCCTCAAGAAGAAGGGGCTGCGCACCATCACCCTCACGTCGGCGGAGCGGAAGGGGGGACATTTGAACGTGGTGGTGACCAAACGATCGCAGACCGCGGTCGGTTTCGAGTCCGCGACCCGGATCGGCTCGGAGATGGCACGCTCGGGATGGCACCTCGCCACGTTTCCCGCGGAAGAGCTCTTCAAGGGAAACGGCGGCGCCCACTGCATGACCTGTCCCCTCGAGGTGGGATGACCCGTCCATATGCGGTACAGTCCCAGCGATGCGTACATCCGTAATGCGGTACGTTCCCGATAATCTCGATAATAATGATAGAGAGGTGACCCATGGATCGTCGTAAGTTCCTCGAGGCCAGCCCTGTTCTGGCGCTGTCCGGATTCACCGTCTCCCGTGCCTCCCTGGGCGCGGTCTCCGGCACCGACACTCCGAGTCCCGTCTCCTCCTTCGATCCCTGGGTCGAGATCCACCGGGAGAACTTGAAGCACAACGTGAGCGAGATCCACCGCCGTGTCGGCGGCACGCCCATCCTTGCCGTCATCAAGAACAACGGCTACGGAATGGGGGGCGTGAACGTAGGCCGCCTCCTCGAGCCTCTGGACGCCATCCACGGATTCGCGGTGGTGAAGCTCCAGGAAGCCGCCGCGCTCCGGGAAGGAGGAATTCGGAAGCCCGTGCTCCTCATGGGGCCCTTCGATGAACGGAACCTCGAGGATGCCGTCGCCCTCGGTATCACTCCCATGGTCTATACCCCGATAGGGGACGTCCTCGATCGCATCGCCGCCAAGCGGAATCAACCGGTGCCCATTCACATCTGTGTCGACACCGGGATCGGACGGGTGGGAGTGCCTTATCGCGTCGCTTCCCCTCTCATCCGGGACCTCGCTTCCCGGACGTCGGTGCGTCTCGACGGGGTCATGATGACCTTTACCGAAGACCCCGACTTCGACGACGAGCAGAAGAAACGATTCAAAGTCCTCACGTCCGGCCTCGCCTCGGAGGGAGTCGCTCTCGGGAAGCTACACGCCGCTTCGAGCTTCGCTCTGTTTCAGCACCCGGACTTCTTCCTCGATATGGTGCGTCCGGGAATGGCGATCTACGGCGTCTATTCCGAGCAGGAGTTCCGTGGCTCCGATGCTCTCGAGCTCCGGCCGGCGATCGCTCTCAAGGCGCGGGTGATCTATGTCAAGAAG
Organism: uncultured Acidobacteriota bacterium; assembly: GCA_963815675.1. Lineage (GTDB taxonomy): Bacteria > Acidobacteriota > Vicinamibacteria > Marinacidobacterales > SMYC01 > CAWFHP01. Next base: position 581,173 of record CAWFHP010000015.1, read on the forward strand.
CTCGAGCCGGGAGAGAGCGCCGGGTACAACCGCGCGTATCGAACGGACAAACCGGTGTGGGTCGCGACCGTTCCCGTCGGGCATACCGACGGGCTTCCGCGAACCGTCGCCAATACCTCGAAGGTGCGCATCGGGGATCGGCTCTATCCCATCGTGGCGAGCGTCTCCGCGAGCCATAACATCGTCGAGATTGGAGCCGAGAAGACGGTCTCGGTGGGAGACGAGGCGGTCTACTTCGATTGGCAGCGTGGATCCCGGCCCGAGGACCTGGGACAGAGCTCCGGTACGTCGGTCTACGATCTCACCATGCACCTCAACCCGCTGCTCCCCCGAAAGCTCGTGTGACCGGAATGCGACTGCTTCTCGTCGCCGTTTTCAGCGTTCTCCCTTTTCTCACCGGGCCGGCGACGACGAAAGACCTTCGTACGACGCGGCTCGAGACCGCGAGCGGCGTCGCGATCGAGGAGCGTGGTCTCATCGCGATCGAGGCCGGGGGAGAGCATGACCCCGTCTGGAAGCGGTTCGTGCTTCGCTATCCGTCCGGGACCACGCGTTGGAACGGAAAACTCGTGGTGGGGGCACACGGAGGAACGGGTGGCAGTGACTACAGTCGCGACGGACGCGTGATCGGCACGGACGAGACCGCCCTCGACGACGTCGTGGGCGACTTCGCTCTCGCGAACGGGTTCGCGTACGCGAGCTTCGATCGCGACGGAGTGGGCGGAACGCGCGAGGGACTCCGGTTGACCGAAACGTTCTCCGACGAGATCTCGAAACGGTTGAGCGAACGGCTGGGCTCGGCGCCAGCGACGAGATACCTCGTGGGTCTCTCGATGGGAGGCGGAATCACGCGTTATGCCGCGGAGGAGTCGCCGCCGCGCTACCAGGGGGCGCTGATCGTGGCGGGGGCGAACGGAGACCTCGCGACGCGTATCGAGCGCCGGAAGCGCGTGGCAGAGGCCTGGCCGCGCGTCGATCCCGGGAAGGTGACGAGCCCCCGGCCGGAAGATCTCATCCGCCTACTCCCGTGCCGTGGGAACGCCCGTCGAAGCGCGCCGGTTCTGGCCGTTCATCGGCGACCTCGACGTCGGCCTCAGCGTCGGCGGGCTCGGCCTCGGGCTCGGGCTCGGGACCTGGCGACGATACCTCGGGAAAGCTCGCCATGCCGACGATCGAAGTGGTCGGCACGTTCGACGACGTCGTTTTTCCGGAAGTCCTGGCGTACGATGCAAAGGTCCACGCCGCCGGGACCGGCGATCGGCATCGACTCTACCGGGTCGAGGGCGCGTGGCACATCTCCCGGGACGACGACGCCATCTCTTCGTTCCAATACGTCGGCTCCCGCATGGGACTCGACGAAGCGTCCCTCGACGCCATGGCCACCGGAGCGTCCTACCTGAACGCGGTGCACCAATCGCTTCTGATTCTCGATCGATGGGTGAGCGACGACCAAGCGCCGCCCGCTGACCGCGTCTTGAAAGAGACCGAATCCCTCTTGCCGTGAGCCCCGTCGTTCTTGCCAGCGTCGTGCTCCTCCACGGAGTGCTCCTCGACGGCCGAGGAGGCCCGCCCCTCGAGGACTCTTACGTCGAGATTCATGACGGACGCATCGCCGCGGTCGGTCGTGCCGCCGACTACCATCCCCGGTCGGCGGACGTGTGATCGACGAGACGGGCAAATGGATCGTGCCGGGCTACGTCGACACTCACGTCCACCTCTTCGATTCGGGAAGTCTCTATACCAGCCCCGACGACTACGACCTCACGCGCCTCGTGCCCCATCAGGAAGAGCGGAAGCGAATCCAGGGGAAAATCGAGTCGACGCTCGATCGGTTCCTCTGCTCGGGCGTCACCACCGTGGCCTCGCTCGGAGGAGCTCGCTGGGAGCTTCCGCTGGCCAGAAAGACCGAGGCACCGCACCTGGTCCCCGCCGGGCCGTTTCTCGCGAATTTCCTCGTCGGGAAAGTGACGCTCTGGACCCGGGAAGACCCGGTGCTGGTCCAGATCGCGAGCCCCGAGGCGGCGCGCGCGAAAGTGAGAGAGCTCCATCGCGCCGGGGTCGGGATCATCAAGGTCGGCTACGTCGGCGACCGGCCGGCGGAGTTCGCACCCGTCGTCCGAGCCCTCGTGGACGAAGCGGCAAAGGAGGGGCTTCGGGTAGCCATGCATGCCGAAGAGCTCGCGGCGGCGAAGATGGCACTGGAGAGCGGGGTCCAGGTCCTCGCCCATACCGTTTCCGACAGGGTCGTGGACGACGAGTTTCTGTCGCTCGCGAAGAGTAAAGGCGCGTCGTCTCCATCAGCGGGCTCGCGCACTTCGATGCGTATCGCCAGGTCCTGGGTCTGTCGCGCGACCTCCTCCCCGTCGAGATGCGATGCGGCGACCGAGAGGCGATCGCGACCTGGAAGGATCTCGGTCGTATTCCGGAGGCCGAGAGACCTCCTGTCCCGCCCTCGATTCGATGGGGGAGCTCACCGGAAGGCCGACGCATACTCCTCGAGAACGTGCGGCGGCTGTACCAGGCCGGAGTTCCGATCGCCGTAGGAACCAATGGAGGAAACGTGGGTACGCTCCAGGGGCCCTCGTTCCACCGTGAGCTGCGGATGCTCGCCGAGGCGGGGATGCCGCTCGGCGACATCCTCGTCGCTGCGACTCGAAACGGAGCCCTCGCCCTCGGTCTGCTCGCCTCCAGGGGAACGTTGGAAGCGGGAAAGGCCGCGGACTTCGTCGTCCTCGACGATAACCCTCTACGGAGCGTCGATGCCTTCGCGGCCATCGATTCGGTTACCGTCGACGGCAGGCAAGTCTACGCGAGCGAGTCCGGGCGGAGCCGATGAGGTATCTCGGCGCCGGAACGGTTCACTCGATCTTGGCGGCGCGGACGATCTCGCTCGCTCGCGAGCCCATGTGCGCGGTGACGATGCGGAAGTAGATTCCGGACTCTTTGAGCCGGAGAATGCTCTGGCTCAGCGGCTCCTTCAACGCGGAGTCTTTCGGAAGAGCGAATCCGAAGCTCTGCGGATCACCGAGCGAGAATCCGATCTTCAGGTTGGGATACTTCTCCAGCACCGGAATGATGGCGCTCGAGTCCGCCGCCGCGGCTCGGAGATCTCCTTTGTCGATCGCCTTCAGCATCTCCTCGAGCGTGCCGTCCGTCACGATCTGGATTCCCGGCACGCTCTTGAGCGCGTCTTCGGCCGTGGTCTTGGCGAAGGCTCCGACTTTGCTGCCGGCGAGCTCCTCGAGCGACTTTGCGCCATCGTTCATTCGTTCGACTAGCATCACCTGCACCGGAAAGTAGCCGGTGGAGAACGCCACCTGTCGCGCACGCTCGGGAGTGATAGTGATGGTTCCCGCGGCCACGTCGGCCTTTCCCGACTTCACCAGATCGAGAAGGTCTCCAAAGGAGTCGGCCCAGTGAACTTCAATCGTCATGTTTCGCGATTTCGCGAAGTACTCGAGAATCTCATACTCGATGCCCGCGGGTTCCCCGTCCTTCTCGTAAAAGAAGAAATCGGTATTGATGGCGACGACCCGGAGGGGCGCGGCCCCGGCGGGAAGGGCGAACGCGAGAGACAGCACCATGACCAGGAAACGGCTCATGGAATCCTCCTATCGGGCGATGCTTCGGTTTTTGGGTCCGGGATTTTCTGTCTCTAGTGTACCAAACGGAACGGAGGAAGGCTCTGGCCACACCTGGGAGGCCGGGTCGGTATGCTATGCTCGCGCGCCGCAAACGCGGGTGACTTTCAACGATGAACGAGGACGATCTCTTCGCCGACAACGGCGCGGTCGTCCTGCGCCAGGTCGTAGCGCCGGCCTGGATAGACCGTCTCGCCGAGGGTCTGGAGAAGAACCTGCGGGATCCGAGCCCCTATGGGTGTCGCTATACGAAAGAAGGCGGACCCGGATCGTTCCGGGACGACTACTGCAACTGGCAGAGGATCTCCGAGTACCGGGACTTCGTCTTCGATTCCGGCATCGCGTCGCGCGTGGCCCGACTCCTCCGGTCTCGTCGCGTCCGGTTCTTCCACGAGCACGTGCTCGTGAAGGAACCAGGGACGCGGGAAGTCAGCCCGTGGCACCAGGACCAGCCTTATTACTGTGTGGATGGCGAACAGGTCTGTAGCCTCTGGCTTCCACTCGATCCGGTGCCCCGCTGCGTCTGTCCCGAGTTCGTCGCGGGATCCCATCGTTGGGGACGGCTCTTCGCGCCGCGGAAGTTCGTGGATCACCGCCCGTACGACGGGGCCCTGGAGCGCTTCGAGCCGGTGCCCGACATCGATGGGCGACGGGGAGACTATGAGATTGTTTGCTGGGACATGGAACCGGGTGATGCCATCGCCTTCCACATGAAGACGCTCCACGGGGCCCCGGGCACCGAGGCACACGATCTCCGTCGGCGAGCCATCGCGACCCGCTGGCTCGGAGACGACGCGGTTTTTGCGGAAAGGCCCTTCCCGACGTCGCCGCCCTTTCCGGAGCTCCGGTTGAGACCGGGCGAGCCGATGGCGAGCGACCTCTTTCCACTAGTCTACGACGCGGAACGCGGAACGCGGGCCGGTCCGAGCTGATCGCGCGACGCGGCGCGCTCAGCGCGCGGCGATGAAATCAATCTCGACGCTGGCGCCGGCCGCGAGCCCCGCGACCGCGACCGTCGAGCGTGCCGGAGCAATGGTCCCCTCGGGAAAGCTCTCGGCGTAAATCTTGTTCATCGCCTGAAAGTCCTTGATGTCGGCGAGGTATACCGTCGTGCGGACGACGTCCTTGAAACCGAGTCCGGCGTTCTTCAGCACCGCGTCGGCGTTCTTCATCACCTGGCGCGTTTGAGCCTCGATTCCGCCCTCGACCATCTTGCTCGTCGTCGGGTCGATTCCGATCTGGCCGGCCACGAACACGAGACTCCCGATATCGACCCCCGGTGAATAGGGGCCGACGGGCTTCGCGGCTCCGATGACCGCCTTCTTCACCGCTCGGCGGCGGCGCCGCGGAGAGTCCTGCCATCACGAGTGCGGCGCTCAGGAAGAGGCCGATGCCAATTAGAGCTCTGGACGACTTGCTCATGGGTCTCCTCATCTAAGCATCAGCCGTGGGGCCCCCCCACGGCGTCTTGTGTCGTCGGAGCAGTCTCGAGTGCGCGCTCTCTCCTCGTTCGCGCGCTGTCCTCCGCTCGCAGGCTCGCTGCGGACGGCGGCGGGCCGTGCTCGCTCCGCTCGCGCAGGGTGCGAAAGATTTTTCAGCACCCTGCTGGGCCGGTACGATATCACGATGGGGCGCGACCTGGGCTAGACTTCGCGGATGCCGAACGCGCCCGTCAAGATTGGACTATGGACCGCGACGTTCATGGTCATCGCCAACATGGTCGGTACCGGGGTTTTCACCAGCCTGGGGTTCCAGGTCGTCGACATCCAATCGGGATTTCCCATCGAGCTCCTCTGGGTGTTGGGAGGGATTGCCGCCCTCTGCGGGGCTCTCACCTACGGAGAGCTCGGGACGGCCCTTCCTCGCTCGGGGGGCGAGTACCACCTTCTCAGCAAGATCGTTCATCCCGTCGTCGGCTTCCTTTCGGGCTGGGTCTCCGCGACCGTCGGATTCGCCGCTCCCACCGCGCTCGCGGCCATCGCGTTCGCCAAGTACTCCGCCGCAGTGTTTCCCTGGATCGATGTCGTCAGTGCCGCCGCCGCCATCGTCCTCTTGTTCACCGCGCTACACTGCGTGAGCATCACCTGGGGAAACCGGTTCACCAACGCCCTCACCGTCTTCAAAGTGATCCTGCTCTTGATCTTCATCGGCGCGGCGTTTCGCGTCCCGGCGGCGCAGCCGCTGACGGCGCTCCCGAGAGCCGGCGACTTCGGTCTCGTGGTCACTCCCGCTTTCGCGGTCTCGTTGATTTACGTTGCCTACGCCTACACCGGATGGAACGCGGCGATCTACATCGTGGGGGAGATGGAGGATCCGAAGCGTCATCTTCCCCGCGCGCTCTTTCTGGGTACCCTGGTGGTGCTCGTGCTCTATGCTCTCGTTAACTACGCTTTCATGCATACCGTTCCGTTCGGAGAGCTCGCGGGACAGATCGAGGTAGGCTACCTCTCCGCTTCACGAATCTTCGGAGCGACGGGAGGAGAGGTGATGGCGCTCACCATCGCCCTCATTTTGACGTCGACCGTCAGCGTGATGATCTTCGTCGGTCCGCGCATCGTCCAGGTGATGGGAGAAGACTATCGTCTTCTCCGTCCTCTCTCGTTCCGGTCGGAGAAGGGAATCCCGGTCTACGCGATTCTCGTCCAGACGGCGATCACCCTCACCTTCATCTTCACCTCGACTTTCCAGCAGGTTCTGCTGTACGCCGGATTCACGCTCAGCCTGATCACCGCCGTCACCGTGGCCGGGATCTTCGTGCTCCGGCGGCGGGAGCCCGACATCGAGAGGCCGTATCGCACCTGGGGCTATCCCTGGCCGCCGATCATCTTTCTGGGCTTGAGCGCCTGGAGCCTCACCTACATGCTCCTGGTGCAGCCCTGGGAGTCACTCGCCGGGCTCGCCACGCTGAGTGCGGGGCTCGTGATCTATTTCGTGGACTACGCGCGTTCCCGCTGGACGGTGCCGGTAAACAGCGGGTGACCGATCGTAGTAAGAGAGAAGAAAAAACGAAAGAAAGGAAAGGAAGTCATCATGCGCCTTCGCTCCGTTTTCGTTCTTCTGTTGCTAGCCCTCGGATTGGGAGTCGCCTTGGGAGCGACGTTCTCCACTCAGGGGATGGAGCTCTCGGGGGAGACGTACCAGAGTCCCGGCGGCACCAAGATTCGGCTTCTGCTCGACGAGAACAATCTCGGCGGTACGGAGGTCGAGCTCGGTGAGATCACGTTTCCTCCACGGTCGAGCTCGGGGAGCCATCCCCACGGCTCGACCGAGATCTTCTACGTGCTCTCCGGGGAGCTCGAGCACGTGGTAAACGGAGAGAGTCACCTCTTGAAGCCGGGCATGGTCGGCTTCGTTCGTCCTCCTGACAAGGTCAACCATGTCGTCCCCGGCGACGAGCCGGTGAAGGCGCTCGTCATCTGGGCACCGGGCGGTGAGGCGCATCGAATCGTCGATCGCTGGAAGAAGGTCGAGTGAAAAGGGAACGAGGATCCGGTGTCTCGTAGGGAGATTCAAATTATTGGACGCCTCCAGCTGGAATCGAGAGAAGCGTGGTTTCGCGCGAATGCGCCAACCCCTTCGTAGGCTTCGACATGTTCGACGCTTCGCGATAGTTCCGTCGTTGCCCAGGTTTGGCGCGAGATTTGCTGTCCAAGGGCCCGGTTGACAACAGGTGGCTGGAGCAATATGCTCTCCGCCGGTCCAGACCTCGGAGTCAAGAACTGAGATTCGCTCGGGAACACGATTCGACCATGGGGCATAGAATTCCGTCCCGATTGATCCATCGTGTCCTCCGAGTGACTCTCGGAGTGAAAGGGCTTGCTCCGATTTCTCCAGTAGCGTCACTTGCTTCAATTGCTTCATTTGCTTCATTCACTCATCAGGAGGGACTTGCATGAGAGCCTTCATCCACACGCTCATTGGTCTCATGCTCCTCGTTCCGGCCTTGGCGGCTGCGCAGCAGTTCTCAGGCGGCGTACGAGGGGCGGTGCGAGATGCCGACGGCGGTGTCTTGCCCGGGACCACGGTCACTCTGACCAACACGCAAACGGGCACGTCTCGTACCGCGGTCACCAACGAGCGCGGCGAGTATGTGTTCGCCTCGGTCGCGCCCGGGACCTACAACATGTCGGTCGAGCTGGCCGGATTCGCGCCCTACCGGCGCGAAGGACTCGAGGTCGGTGTCCAGACCTTCCTCGTTCAGGACGTCACGATGCAGGTCGGCGGTATCGCCGAATCGGTGACGGTGACCGGTGAGACGCCGCTGATCGAGACGGCGAACGCCTCGATCTCGTCGGCTATCGACAAGGCTCAGCTCGAAGTCCTTCCGACCCCGGGCCGGAACGTCTTTATCATGGCGGTGACGACGCCGAACGTCATCCATACCGGTGACCCGGTGTTCGTACGCCAGCAGGATCAGACGAACGCGTCGCTTCTGTCCCTCGGCGGCGGTCCCCTCCGTGGAAACAACTACACCATGGACGGCGTCTCCATTACCGACATGCGGAATCGGGCAGTCATCATTCCCGGGTTCGAAGCCGTAGAAGAGATGAAGGTTCAGATCAATACTTACGACGCCGAGATGGGCCGTACCGGTGGCGCGGTGTTCAACACCATCGCCAAGAGCGGCACCAACAACTGGGGTGGAAGCGCTCTTTGGCAGATGAGGCCTCACTGGGGCCGGAGCCTGCAGTTCTTCGAGCAGCCCCGGGCTGGTGGAAGCGGCGTCGTTCCGGAAACGCCGTACAACCTCTATGCGGGCTCGTTCGGCGGCCCCATCGTCAAGGACAAGGCCTTCTTCTGGGTCAGCAGCGAAGGCTACAAGGGCACGGACTCGCGGAACAGCGTCGTGACCTTCCCGAGCATGGCGATGGCGAACGGCGACTACTCCGCGTTCGGAAAGCAGATTTACAATCCGTTCGTCACCGATGCCAACGGAAATCGAGTTCCCTTCGCCGGGAACATCATTCCCTCGCAATACATCGATCCCGCGGGGCAGAACCTGGCCCGCGATCTCGCTCAGATCGGCGTGGACGGTGGATGCGCGGCGTCCTCCGCCACTCCCTGCGACGTGGGTGCGACGGCGATTCTCGCCAACATCGCCTACCAGTGGACGGCGAACGTCAACGCTTCGATCACCGACAACTGGCAGATGACCGGCACCTGGTTGTTCTATGACTCGCAGGAGCCCGCCAACAAGTACTACACCGCGGTCGAAGGCGGAAACATCCCGACCTTCGATACCGGCTCCGCCACTCTCTTTCGGCGCGCCTACGTTCTCGCTCTCAACAGCACGCACGTTCTGAGCGACAGCGACGTTCTCACGCTGCGTTTCGGCTGGACCTATTTCGACGACAGCACCAGCAACCCCGCGTTCTCGAACGCCGACGCGCGGTCTCTCGGCTTCCAGGGAAGCTGGCTCGACCAGCTCAACGTCGTTCAATTCCCGTATATCTATGCCGACGGCTACGGAGACGGCGGCGCCACCCATGGCAGCTGGACCTCGAACAACATCCAGTGGTGGTCGACGGAAGTGAGCGGCAACTACTCCAAGTTCGTCGGCTCTCACACTCTGAAATACGGTGCCCAGTGGCGCCGAATCGGACTCGACGCCATCAACTACGACTACGGGTTCCAATTCAAGTTCGATCAGGACTTCACCCGCGGTCCGGATCCGCGGGCCCCGTCCGGGGATTCGGGCGACGCCGTCGCCTCGATGCTTCTGGGCGTTCCGTACACCGGTCGGGCCACCGTACCGACTCAGGGGAACTTCTACGCCGACTACTTCGGCGGTTTCGTCCAGGATGACTGGCGGTTGAGCGAGAAGATGGTCTTGAACCTCGGTCTCCGAATCGAGCACGAGACCGGTCTCAAGGAGGCTCAGAACCGGTTCAGCACCGGGTTCAGCCGGGACGAAGCGTTCCCGGTTCAGGTCTCGCCGCCCGCGGGTCTCGGCAACGCGCCCGGCTTCCCGCTCGTGGGTGGGTTGCTCTATCCCGGCCAGAATGGAGCGAACGACTACCAGTTCGATCCTCCGGGCATCAAGTTGGGTCCTCGCGCCGGGTTCGCCTACTCTCTCGACGAGAAGACGGTGATCCGGGGCGGCGTCGGCGTCTACTGGGCGCCGTATATTCTTCCCGCGGGCACGAGCCAGACCCAGACGGGCACCATCGGGTACACCGCCACTACTGACTACCTCTCCAGTACCGACGGTGTCAATCCCTCGGGACAACCGGGCGGTGGAGTCGGGTCGCTCTCGGACCCGTTCCCGCAAGGGCTGACCGAGCCAACGCAATCGAGCCTGGGGCAGCTCCAGAACGCGGGTGGAACAGTCTATTTCAACGACCAGTTCCGGAAGTCCCCCTACATCACCAAGTGGTCGTTCGATTACCAGAGGGACATCGGAACGAACCTCGCGCTCAAGGTTGGTTATGTGGGAAGCAAGGGCTCGCAGCTCGGAATTGGCGGGACCACCAATACTCAGACGAACATCAACCAGCTCGACCCCGCCTTCCTTTCACTCGGCGACGCTCTCGACGACCAGCTTCCCAATCCGTTCTTCGGGAACCCGGCGTTCGGGAACCTCTCCGGTCAGGAAACGCTTCCGCGCGGCCAGCTGCTTCGGCCCTATCCTGAGTTCGGTGACGTCTTTGCGCGGCAGGTCTCGAACGGACGGTCGAACTACAACGCCATGCGACTCGAGTTGGAGAAGCGCTTCCGGGGCAACTGGGGTATGCGTATCAATTACACCCTTTCGAGCCAGAAAGACAACGTCTACGAGAGGAACAATACGCTCCAGACCGATCAGCAGGACACGATCTACATCACGAGCCTCGTCGACCAGGACTACGGCCCCTCGTGGATTCAGTCGAAGCACTGGCTGAACCTGAACTTTCTCTACCGCCTGCCCGGACCGTCCAGCGGCGTCGGAGAGAAGATTCTGGGTGGCTGGTCGGCTTCGATGACGACCCTGTTCCGGGCCGGATTCCCGCTGGCGATCTCGCAGTCGGCGAACAACCTGGGCAGTCAGTTCGGGTTCGACCATCAGAGACCGACCCTCACCGGTAGCGATCCGAGCGTTTCCGGCAACACCGAGGATCTCGTCGCCGCCGGCACTCCGATTATCAATGAGGCCGCGTTCACGAACACAGATCCCTTCACCCTCGGGAACACGCCTCGCTCGCTCGACACCGCGCTTACGCCGAAGCTGGTCAACTGGGACGTCTCGTTCGACAAGACGACGGCCATCGGCGGTGGCGCCAACTTGAACCTCCGTTTCGAGCTCATCAACCTCTTCAACGGAGTCAACTGGCGCGGTCCTCGGTCGGTAACCGGGTCGTCGAACTTCGGCCAGATCCAGGGCGTTCGCGGGTTCCCGCGGTTGTTCCAGTTCATGATCAAGGTGATGTGGTAGAGATCCAGCACTAAGCGTTACCGTTTTCAGTAAGGGCGGGCCGAAAGGCCCGCCCTTTTTTTCTCTCCGAAGCGGTACACTATCGACCGGTGAGCAAGAAGAAGAAAGGCAAAAAGAAGAGCTCGGCGCCACCGACACGCACCCTACCTGCACCTTCGCCACGCCGTGCCGTTCGGTTTCGAGGAAAGTGGATCGCGGCTGCCGCGGCCGTCGCCGTTCTCGGCGGGGTCGCGGGTGCCGTTTATCTCCTGCGCGAACCGGTCGTGATCCCCGAGATCGACGTCTCCGAGATGGAACCTCAGGTGGCGAAGAAGATCTCGGACTATCGCGAGGCGGTAGCGGCGAATCCCGGCTCAGGCGAAGCGTGGGGCAAGCTCGGCATGGTGCTCCAGGCGCACGGGCTCGACCGGGAGGCCTCGGAATGCTACCGCTACGCGGTGGAGCGCGACCCCAAGGAGTTCCGGTGGCTCTATCTCCGGGCACATAGCCTGCGCGAGTTCGATCCCAAGAAGGCGCTGGAGGAAGCGGAGCGGGCCCTCGCGCTCGATCGTAACTACGCCCCCGCCCATGTTCTGGAAGCCGAGATCCTGGAGGAGCAGGGAGAGACGAAGTGGGCCATCACCCGCTACCGGACCGCGTTCGAGGCCGATCCCACGAACACCATGGCGGCCTTCGGTGCCGGAAGGCTCTACCTCGCGAACGGGGAGATGGAGAAGGCGCAGCGGACTGCTCGAGAAAGCGGAGGAGCTCGATCCCGAGGCGGGTGCCATCCATGCCTCTCTCGCTCAGCTCTATCGGCGGCTCGGTGAAGCGGATAAGGCTCAGAAAGAGGCCGCGCTCGCTTTCGAGAAGAAGAGCCCGGTGGCGATCGCCGATCCCATCCACTTCGAGATGCGGCAGGAGTCGGTCTCGTCGCTGGTGCAGCTCGAGCGGGCCAGGAAGGCGGCGGAGTCGGGCGACTTCGGCACCGCCGAGAAGACCTATCGCGATCTCGTCGAGCTCCGGCCCGACGACGCCGACATGCATGCGCGGCTCGGCGACGTCTACGCGCAGGAGCACCAGCTGTCGCAGGCGAAGGAGCAGTACCAGGAGGCGCTCGCTCGGAATCCGAAGCATGTCGAGGCGCATTACGGGCTCGGCACCGTTCTCAATCTGGAGGGGCGCTACGACGAGGCCATCGAACAGTACCGGGCTTCACTCGACGCGAGACCAGACCACGTGCCCACGCTCGTCAACCTCGGGGCTCTCCTCGCCTTCCAACGGAAGACCGCCGAAGCCGAGCAGATGTTCAAGAAAGCACTCGAGATCGAGCCCGAGGCGTTCGCTCCCAATCGGCAGCTGGGCGAGCTTTCGCTCAAGGCGCGGGACTTCGAGACGGCGATCGGCTACTTCAGCAAAGCTCTGGAGACCGAGCCCGGCTCCGGCCCTCGTCCACTTCCAGCTCGCCGTCGCGCTCGCTTCGGTTGGAAAGTTCGCGCCCGCGCTCGAGCACGCGCGAAGAGCAGAGGAGCTCGGCCAGCCGATGAAACCGGGGTTCATCGCCCAGCTGGAAAAGCTCGCGGCGCGGAGCGGAGCGAGCTAGCGCGCTAACGCCGGCTCCGGAGCTCGAAAATCCGCGCGTCGGCGAGCGCGGAAGCGCGAACGGGGTCGACTTCCTTCGCGCGCTGGTAGAGCCGCAGCGCTTCGGAAGGACGTCCCTCCGCCGCCGCGAAATCTCCCAGGGTCACCAGGAGGCCACCGTGGTCGGGCTCTTTTTCGACCTCTTTTTCCAGAAGCGCTCGGCCCTCGGCGGCGTTTCCCTTTTCACGAAGGACGTTGGCGAGCAGGATGGTGACGTTGGGGTTGAGCTTGGTATCGAGATATCGGCGAAGGGCCGATTCGGCCTCGTCGAAGCGCCCGGCGAGAGCGTAGAGAATCCCGAGCTCCTGCAGGACCTGGAGATCGTCCGGGGCGCCGCGGCTCGCGCGCTCCGCTCTTTCCAGGGCCTCGTCCAGTTTCCCCGCGCGCCGGGCGGATTCCGCCTGCTCCAGGAGCTCGAGGACCGGCATCATGTCCTTTGGATCCGGAAGTCCCGTGGGCTTTACCGGACCCGCGCCGCCGAGGTAGCCGAGCGATTGCAGACGACGTAGCTCGTCGGGACCCACCGCGCGGCTCTCCCTCGCGATAGCCTCCGGCGACTCGTTGCCGAGCTTTGCGGCGAGGGCGTCTTTCAGTCCCTCGAGCGTCTCCGCTGCTTCGGACCCGAAGAGATTCTTGGTCTCGCCGGGATCGCTCCTCAGGTCATAGTACTCGGGTGAGGGCGCGAGAATGTACGCCGCGCTCGGGCTCCGGATTCCGTGAAGGGGTGACCAGCCGTTGTCGAGATAGGGAGCGAGGGTCTCCATATAGATGCGTCGATCGTCGTCCGGGGGGGCGAGCGCGCTTCTACCATCGAACGAGCCCGAGACCTCGATTCCCACGAGGTCCAGGACGGTTGGAGTGACGTCGACGAGCCCGACGAGGTCTCGGACGACCCAGGGCCCATGAAAGAGCGGCGGACTCCAGAGGATCCAGGGGACATGCTGAGTGGCGTCGTAGATCAGACGAGAATGGGTCTTTTCTTTGTGCTCTCCGAGGCTCTCTCCATGATCTCCGACGACGACGACCAGTTTCGGGTGGTCGATCTCCTGGAGGCCCGCGAGGAGCCGCCCGATCTGACGGTCGACGTACGCGATCTCGCCGTCATACGGGCTCTTCCCCCCCCGGTAGGTGGATCGTACGGATAGTGAGCGTCGTAGTAGTGAACCCAGAGGAAGAAGGGTGTCGAGCCCGAACGCTCCTTCGTCTCTTTCAGCCAGGCGAGAGCGGCGTCGGTGACGGCTTCGCCCTTTCGCTCGTTCTCGATCCCGCCGAAGCTCGCGTCGGGTGAAGCGTCGACCCGATCGTCGTAGGTATCGAAGCCCTGCGCGAGGCCATAGCGCCGATCGAGGACGAAGCTCCCGACGAAGGCTGCCGTCTGGTAGCCCTCGGCCCGCAGGCGCTCGGCGAGGGTTTCCTGTTCCTCGGCGAGACGGAACTGTCCGTTGTGACGAACGCCGTGTGACGGCGGGTCGAGCCCGGTGAGAATCGAAGCGTGAGCGGGAAGGGTCAAAGGAGCGGGAGAGATCGCCGTTTCGAACCGAACGCCCTCGCGGGCGAGCCGGTCGAGAACCGGAGTGTTGGCCTCCTCGTCCCCGTACGAGCCGAGATGGTCGGCCCTCGTGGTGTCGAGCGTCACGAGAACGACGTCGTAGCCTGTAGCACTTCCCGGGGCGACGGGAAGAGGAAGCTTCGAGGTGTCTGGCCCGCAGGCCGAGACGAGGGCGGCGGCGACGGCGACCAAGGGAGCGAGACGACCGAACTTCATCGACGGGGTGCCGCCACCGTTCGTTCGGCCTCGCGGAAAGACTTTCCCTGCCGATAGAGCTGGAGGCGGGACCGGAGCTCGAGGGCGAGGCCAGGCGCGCGCGGCGACGCGATCGAGATCGCCCGTTCGACCGTCTTCTGCGCGAGATCGAAGTTTCCGTTCGCGGCATAGGCGGCGGCGAGCGCGTCGAGGACGATGGGCTCGCGCCCCGAGGTGAGCTCGGCCGCCCTCTGTGCGAGCCGCAGGGCTTCGGCGGGATTGCGCTCGGAGGCATCGGGAGACGTTGCGAGCACCCATGCTATCTCGGTCATGGGCTGCGGCCAGTCGGGCCGCAGCGCGAGCGCCGCTCGGAAGTGGGTCAGGGCCTCGTGCCGATCGCCGGTCATACGGAGAGCGAGAGCGAGGTTGTTGCAGGCGGAAGCATTCCTGGGATCCGAGGCGACCGCCCGGCGGAAATGCTCGATGGCTTCGTGGATCTTACCTCTGGAGCCCAGGACCGATCCGAGAATCGTTGTTCGCCACGGAGAGGTTGGGGTCGATAGCGAGCGCCTTCTCGTACTCCGCAACCGCTTCGTCGGTGCGGCCGAGCTGTTTGAGGACGACCCCCACGTCGCTGTGGATGTCGGCCCGCTCGGGTGAGACCTGCGCCGCCTGCTGCAGATGGACGAGGGCCTCGCCGGGCTTACCTGCCTGGCGGAGAGCGAGACCGAGGCGGTGCTGGACCTCGGCGGGATCGGGCGCCCCGGGGAGCGCCTTTTCGAACTCCGAAGCCGCTTCCTGCCACTTGCCCTGGGCGGCGAGAGCGTTTGCCATCTGGAAGTGCGCCTCGCCTCCAGTCGAGCCCGTGCCCGCATCGATCGTGCCCGCGGCCTCTGCCGGGCGGCCGGCCTCGATGAGCACGCGCGCGAGCCGCTCCCGGGCTTCCTTCATGTCGGGTGCGAGCTCGAGGACGCGCCGGTACTGGGCGATGGCGGGCTCGAGCTGCCCAAGCTCCCGAAGGATGTTCGCCAGGTTGTAGTGGGCCGCCTGGTTGGCGTCGTCGAGCTCGAGGGCGGCCTCGTATTCCCGGCGCGCGCTCTCGAGGTCTTTTTCCTCCGTCGCGATCCGCGCGAGCTGGAGATGACCCGCGGCGAAGTCTGGATGCTCTTTGAGCATCTCCGTGGCGAGGGCGCGCGCCTCGGGGTAGGAGCCGTCGTTCACGAGCTTTTCCAGCTGTTCGTGTTTCCGGTAGAAACCAATCCAGTCTTTGGCGTCCGTCGCATCCTTCCCGGTAGTATCCAGTTCGAGACTCGGGCTCGAGCTCCGGCCTCCGGAGAGATACCCGAGTGCCGCGAGCCTTCGGCGGGAGTCTTCGTCGAGCTCGGTCGTGGCATCGGCCGGCTTCTCGCTCAGCAGTTCGCCAAGGCGTTTCTTCATCCCCTCTGCAATCTGCGGATTGTCGGACAGGACGTTTGTCGACTCTTCCGGATCCCGGGAGAGATCGTAGAGCTCGGGACGTTTCGTGTGGATGTATTTCCAGCGGTCGGCGAGAAGCCCGAAAAGAGGACGGGCGCCGTAGTAGCGGTCGGGGGTGACGCTCTCCGCGTAGAGCTCGCGCCTCGCCCAGGGCGCGGCCGGATCGTTCCACAGAGGGGACAGGTCCCGGCCCTGGGTCCGGGGCGGGGGGGTGATGCCAAGCAGACTCGCGACCGTGGGCACGATGTCGACGAGACTCGCCCACTCGGAGACGACTCGGGGAGAGGACAGTCCGGGCGGACGGATGACGAGCGGGACGCGGAGAGCCGACTGGTAGATGAAGAACCCGTGGGTCCTCTCGCCATGCTCTTCCAGCATCTCGCCGTGATCGCCGGTGACGACGACGAGGGTGGAGTCATAGAGTCCGAGCGTCTTCAGCTCGGCTACGACTTTCCCTACCTGCTCGTCGGCGAACGCGACCTCTCCGGAGTACGGGTCGGTGGCGAATCGGGAGCGGAACGGCTCGGGGGGAGAGTAGTCGTCGTGAGGGTCGTAGTAATGCAGGAAGAGGAAGAACTTCTCGCGGCGATGCGCCTCGAGCCACTTCTCGGCGAAGCTCGTCGTCTCGTCGCCCTTCCTCTCCGAGAGGTAGGCGATCTTGTGCTCCTGAACGAACTGGTCGTTGTAGCTGTCGAATCCCTGGCTCAGGTTGAACTTCGAGCTCAGTACGAAGCTCGAGACGATGGCGCCCGTCGCAAAGCCCTTGGATTTGAGCACCTCCGCCAGCGTGACGTTCTCGTCGCTCAGCCGATAGCCGAGGTTGTCGTGCATACCGTTTCGAGGCGGGAGAGTCCCCGTCAGCATCGCGCTATGCGCGGGAAGGGTAAGAGGAACGGGAGAGAGAACGTTCTCGAAACGGATGCCCTCTCCGGCCAGAGCGAGGATATGGGGAGTGGTATCCGGGCGCACGTGGTCGGCGCGAAAGGTATCGATGCTGATGAGCACGACGTCGTCGATGGACGCCTTCCGGCCGCAACCTGCGGCGAGGAGGAGGGCCACGAGCGGGAGGAGCGTCTTGCCGTGCCTCATGGTACTGAGGATTATCCGTTCCGGGCTCGGATGTCGCAACCCGGCCCGGTTTGACAGGGGCCTCGCGGCGATCGAGAATTCGCCTGCAAATCATTCAAGGATATGCTCTTAAGTTCAAGACTCCGAATGATGCTGGGCCTCTCCCTCATCGTGCCCCCCTCGGCGCTCGAGGCGCAGCCGAAGGGCTATTTCACGGAGATCACGCGAGAGGCGGGAATCGACTTCGTCCACGAAGCGGGAAACGAGGGCAAGTACTGGCTTCCGGAGATCATGGCGGCGGGCGGCGCGTTTCTCGATTTCGACGGAGACGGGGACCTCGACATCTATCTCATCCAGAGCGGGCCGCTCCCGGAGACGAGGAGCACCGAGAGGCCGGCGAACCGTCTCTATCGTCAGGACCCCGGCGGAAAGTTCGTCGACGTGACCGCCTCGTCGGGACTGGGCGACACGGGATACGGCACGGGAGTCGCGGTGGGCGACATCGACAACGACGGCCGCGTGGATGTCTATGTCGCCAATTACGGACCCGATGCGCTGTACCACAACGAGGGCGGGGGCAAGTTTCGCAACGTCACCAAGTCCTTCGGCATCGTCGAGGACGGTTGGTCGGCTTCCGCGGTCTTCTGCGATTATGATGGCGATGGGTTCCTCGACCTCTACGTCACCCACTACGTGAAGAACGACATCACCAAGAATTGCGTCGCCGGAGACGGAAGTCCCGACTACTGCAGCCCTCAGAGCTTCAGCTACGACAAGGATACGTTGTTCCATAACGAAGGCGGACGCTCTTTCACCGACGTTTCGGAGAAGTCGGGGATTCATGCGCTCGCGGCTCCCGGACTCGGCGTCCTCTGCGCCGACCTGACGGGAGACGGCCGTCCCGATTTCTATGTCGCGAACGACGGCGAGGCGAACCAGCTCTGGGTGAACGAGGGAGACGGCAAGTTCTCCGACCAGGCCTTTCTCTTGGGAGCGGCGCTCAACTCGATGGGCCGCGCCGAGGCGGGGATGGGCGTCATCATCGGCGACGTCGATGGGAACGGCCATTTCGACCTCTTCATCACTCACCTCCAGAATCAGACCAATACCCTCTATCTCAGCGATGGAATGGGCGGATTCGAGGACGCGACCACCGCCCGGGGTTTGGGAGCGGTGAGCTTGAAGTACACGGGATTCGGGACGGCGTTTTTCGACTTCGACCACGACGGAGATCTCGATATCGCCATCGTGGACGGAAGAGTGAGAAAGGACCCGCCACTCGCCGGCGCGAAGGTGCCCGAATACTGGAAGCCTTACGCGGAGCCGAACCTTCTCTTCGAGAACGACGGAAATGGAAACTTCACCGACGCGAGCGCCAAGGCCGGCGACTTCACCTCGGAGATCGAGGTCAGCAAAGGACTCGCGGTGGGGGACGTCGATTCAGACGGCGATCTGGATCTGGTGGAGACGAATACCGACGGTCCCGCACGCCTCTTCCGAAACGACGCTCCCAAGCGCGGGAATTGGCTCATCGTCCGAGCCTACGAACCGGCGCGGAAGCGGGACTCCTACGGTGCGGTGGTAACGCTCGTCGCCGGCGGAAAAAGAACCGTGCGGATCGCCGACCCCGGATACAGCTACCTTTCTTCGAACGATCCCCGCGCGCATTTTGGAGTGGTCGGAGCTTCCGGGAATGCGAGCTTCGAGAGCATCGAAGTGCTGTGGCCCGACGGGAGCCGCGAGAGCTTTCCCGGCGGTGCCTTGAACCGGGCTCTCACCCTCGAGAAGGGGAAGGGCAAAGGACTACATTGAAACGCCTCGGGATTCTGGCGGCGGCGGCGGCGGCGGCACGGTCGCGAGCACGGCCTCGCTCTTGCCGCCGAGGCGGACGATCCTCCCGGCCACGAGCGGATGTTGCAGCTTCTCCAGGAGATCATCGCGCGAAGCCCGGAGGAGCATTTCTATTTGAACGACAGAAGAGAGAAGGAGCTCAGGGCACAGCTCGAGAGAATGCGCCCCGACGTACCCGATCTCATCAAGTGGGAGATCCGGGTGAAGCTCGGAGAGGAGGAGCAGAGGCTCGGCCGGGAGCAGGAAGCGATTTCGCTCTACGACGAGGCCTACGACCTTCTCCCCAAATTGGAGGCCGACATCGCCCGCGACTGGGTCGTCCGGTTCCTCTTCGATATCGGAATGGCTTATTTGCGAGCGGGGGAGACCCAGAACTGTGCCCTCCATCACAACGCCGAGAGCTGCATCCTGCCCATCCGTGGGAAGGGCATTCACGTGGACAAAGCCCCGTCGCGCCGCGCGATTACTTTCTTCACCGAGGCGCTGAAGCGGGCGAAGGCGGGAACGGATCCCTATCTCTCGAGCCTCTGGCTGCTGAACATCGCCTACATGACCGTCGGGGGCTATCCCGACGAAGTCCCACCCGACTACTTGATTCCACCGGAACGGCTCGCTTCCGACGCGGACTTCCCCCACTTCGACAACGTCGCCGCCCATGCCCGAGTGGACAGCTTCACCCTCTCCGGCGGCGTCGTCGTCGAGGATTTCGACGAGAACGGCTCCCTCGACCTTCTGGTATCGAGCTACGACCCCACCGGTCAGCTGCGGCTCTTCCTCAACGACGGAGACGGCACCTTCACCGACGTCACCGCCTCGGCGGGAATCGTCGGCCTGCTCGGCGGCCTGAACATGGTGCAGGGCGATTACGACAATGACGGCGACATCGACGTCTACATAATGCGAGGCGCGTGGCTCGGCAAAGGCGGCCGCCATCCCAACTCGCTGCTTCGCAACAACGGCGACGGGACATTTACCGATGTGACGTTCGAATCCGGCCTCGGCGAGGTCTTCTATCCGACCCAGACCGCATCCTGGGCCGACTACGACAACGACGGAGATCTCGATCTCTACGTGGGAAACGAGACCAACGAAGGTCTCGACGCCCCCTGTCAGCTCTTTCAGAACCAGGGAAACGGGACGTTCGTGGACGTCGCGGCCCGCGCCGGGGTCGAGAACGGGCGCTTCACCAAGGCCGTCGTCTGGGGAGACTACGACTCGGACCGGCTGCCCGACATCTACGTCTCGAACCTCTACGATTGGAATCGCCTCTACCGCAACCAGGGGGACGGCACCTTTCGGGACGTCGCTCCCGAGCTCGGCGTCACCGAGCCCAAGGCGAGCTTTCCCGCCTGGTTCTGGGACTACGACAACGACGGCGTTCTCGACATCTACGTCTCGGCTTACGAGGCCTTCATCATGAATCTCGCCGCCTACTATCTGGGGCAGCCTTACAAGAAGGTGGAGCTTCAACATCTCTACCACGGCGACGGGAAGGGCGGGTTCACGGACGTGGCGGCGGCGGTGGACCTGGCGCGACCGAACGCGCCGATGGGAGCGAACTTCGGCGATCTCGACAACGATGGCTACCCCGACTTCTACCTCGGAACCGGGTATCCTCCTTACTACGCCCTCATGCCGAACGTCATGTACTGGAATCGGGGAGGGAAATCGTTCGCCGACGTCACCACCGCCGGCGGCTTCGGGCATCTCCAGAAAGGACATGCGATCGCGTTCGCCGACCTCGACGGAGACGGCGACGAGGACGTCTTCGAAGAGATGGGAGGCGCGCTCGCCGGGGACAAGTTCTGGAACGTTCTCTACCGGAACCCGGGGTTCGGAAACCACTGGCTCGAGCTCGAGCTCGTGGGCGTCCGCTCGAACCGCGCCGGGATCGGCGCCCGGATCCGCGTGGATGTCACCGAGGACGGCAAGAGCCGCACGATCTACAAGTACGCCAACAGCGGGGGCAGCTTCGGGGCGAGCTCCGTAGGCCTTCAGATGGTCGGACTCGGCCGCGCCGAGCGCATCGACGCGGTCTCGATCTATTGGCCCGGTTCAGACGTCACCGACCGCGTCGAGGGCCTTTCGCTCGACCGGAGATATGCGGTGCGCGAAGGGTCGGGCCGGTTCGAGGATATCCCTGTGTCGCCGCGGTAAACCTCGCCATCCGTCGGGCATTCGGTGATTCGATCGACGAGGCGAACTTCCATATAATCACGCGGCTTTCGACGGGAGGTTGCGATGCGCGGCAAGAGTATCTCGCTCACTCTTCTAACCCTCTGGGCTCTCGTTTCGGGATGCGGGGCACCCGCGCCCCGGGAGAGTGCCGATCTGGTTCTCGTGAACGGGCGCGTCTATACCTTTTCCTGGGAAGAGCCCGCTCTCGATGGAACCCCCGCGGCGAGTGCTCCTCGGGACGCGCAGGGTTGGCACCCGGATGCACAAGCGGTAGCCGTTCGCGGCGGGAAAATTCTGTTCGTGGGCTCGAGCGAAGAGGCGAAGCGTTATGTCGGTAGCTCGACCCGTGTGATGGATGTCGCGGGTGCGACGGTCCTTCCCGGTCTCATCGACTCGCACACCCACGTCGCGGGGCTCGGGCAGCAGGAGGTACAGATCAATCTGACAGGGGTGGCGACGGAAGAAGAGGCGGTTCAGCGCGTCGTGGACGGAGCGAAAGACGTTCCCAAGGGACAGTGGATTCTGGCCCGAGGCTGGGACGACAGCGATTGGGCGAGCCACTATCCTACGTGGGACCTGCTGAGCGAGAAGTTTCCCGACAACCCCGTGCTCATGGGGAGCCTCCATGGATACGCGCTCTGGGCGAACAAGAAGGCGTTCGAGGTAGCCGGGATCACACGAGACACCGCTCCTCCGAGCGGCGGGCGAATTTTGAAGGACGGCAAGGGCAATCTCACCGGCGTTCTCGTCGACCGTGCCGCCAAGCTCCTGACGGACGCCGTCCCTCCACCGACTGACGAGCAGTACGAGGGCTGGGTCCGAGCGGGTCTCGAGCGGATGGCCCGTGACGGCTACGTCGCGGTGCACGAAGCGGGAGCCGACCGGAGGCTCATGGCCGCTTTCGAGTCGTTGGAGGCCGCCGGGACGCTTCCCATTCGCGTCTACGCCATGCTCTCGGCGCGCGATCCCGAGCTGTGCCGCGAGTGGATGAAGAAGGGGCCGGACGAGGACAACGAGAAGATGCTGATCACCCGTTCGGTGAAAGCCTTCTACGACGGCGCCCTCGGCTCGCGCGGGGCGAAGCTCCTCGAGGACTACTCCGACATGCCGGGGCACAAGGGCAGCGCGGGAGGAGAGTACGGCTTCGACACCGAGCTGGTGAGCGAAATGATGCACTCGGGGTTCCAGGTGGCGGTTCACGCCATCGGTGACGCGGCGAATCGAGAGACGCTCGATTTTCTGCAGTCGGTCATCGAGAAGTATCCGGAGACCCGGAACCTCAGGAACCGGATCGAGCATGCCCAGGTGGTCTCCCCCGAGGATGTCCCCCGGTTCGCCGAGCTCGACGTCATCGCCTCGATGGAGCCCGCGCACTGTGCCGAGGACCAGAGGTGGGCGGAAGCGCGTCTCGGACCCGAGCGGGTGAAAGGCGCGTACGCCTGGCGGACGCTGCGCAAAGCGGGGGCGAGGCTGGCGTTCAACTCGGACCTGTCGGGCTCCGACCACGACATCTTCTACGGCTTGCATTCCGCGATTACCCGGAAGGACCGGCAGGAGAACCCGCCCGAAGGATGGTATCCGGAGCAGAAGATGACGCCCGAGGAAGCGGTGCGCGGTTACACGATCTGGGGAGCCTATGCCGGGCACCTGGAGAAGGAGACGGGAACGCTCGAGCCGGGGAAGTGGGCGGACATCAGCGTCATCGACATCGACCCGCTCGTCGTGGGCGAGACGGACCCGGCCGGGCTCTTTCGAGGGAAGATCGTCGCCACCATCGTAGGCGGCAAGGTCGTGCACGAAACGAAATGACGCGAGGATCCAAAAGGAGCTGGCACATGTCGAAAGTGAAAGTCCTGATTCTGGTCGTCGCGACCGCGCTCGCCTCCGTCGGCGCCACGCTGGCGTTGCAGGAACAGCGCTCCCGCCGCGAGCCGCAGTTCGAGAACGAGAAAGTCAAGGTTTGGAAGAGCATCATCCTTCCGAACCAGCCTCTCACCCTGCACCGGCACGAGCACGGCCGGGCGCTCATCGCGCTCAAGGGAGGAAACCTCAAGGTCGTCGACGGGTCAGGCAAGACGGTCGACACCTACCATTGGGAGGATGGTAAGGCCTACTGGCTCGACGCCGACCCTCCGGGAAGCGACACATGGCGATCTGAACGAAGGGCCGGGAACGATGGAGGTCATCGTCGTCGAGCTCCAGAAGGAATGAGAGCTAAGGCCACCGTTCGCGCTCTCGGAGTGCAGTGATGTGCGCCACGTGGTGGCGACCGTGCCAGGCGTAGAGCGCCAGGTTCTGGTCCAACGTGACCGGGCCCAGCTGTGGATGGAGAAGCTTTCGCGCGAGCTGTTCGGGGGATAGAGAGCGGAGGAACATCGTCCAGCGCTCGTGGAGGGCTTCCAGGAGACCGAGAGACGAATCGATCGATGCGCTCCTCGCGTCTTCCAGCTCCGCCCAGCGGGCTTCGTCGTAGGCTTTGATCGCGGGCTCGTCCTCGGTGACGGCGAGCTTGAAGCGAACGTAGCTGTTCATGTGACTGTCGGGAAGGTGGTGGACGACCTGTCGGACCGTCCATCCGCCGGGACGGTAGGGTGTCTCGAGCTGCGGTTCGGACAAGCCGGCGATCGCTCTTCGTAAGCGTTCGGGAGTCTCCGCGATCTGCGCGATGAACGTCTCCCGCTCCTCGCGGCTCACGCTCTCGGAGAAGTGGAATTTTCCGACGGGATATCGAAGGTCTTCGGTCACGCGTCTTCCTCCTGGATGCAAATTATAGAGACCTGCCGCGAACGGCCCAATTGCATCGTTGCATTCGGCCTAGTGGGCTGTATCAGCTATTTCGTCCAGATATGTCGTCATCATCCCGCCTTGCCAGCACACAAAATGACCTCGAGATTTGCCCACCAAATGGCTGTTGCAGCCCACACTAGTGAATCGCGCTCTGGAGCTGCTGGGCGATCTGCATCTCGCGGGCGGCGTCCTGCTTTCTTCCGAGCTGATCGTAGGCGTCGGCGAGGATGAAATGGCCGAACGGGGCGAGCGAGGGCTCGGGCCCGAGGGCGATCCCTTTCTGGGCGAGCTCCACCGCCTGTTCCAGGTTGCCTCGGTCGAGGTAGGCGTTCGCCAGGTAGAGGTGGCCGACGGTGAAGCTCGGGTCCGCCTCGATGGACTTTTGTAGCTCGGCAATCATCTCGTCTTGTTTTCCCATCTGGCCGAGGAGTTTCGCGATGTTGAAATGAGCGAGGTGATCCCGGGGTGAGACCTCGACGACCTGCTGGTAGGCTCGAAGGGCGGCCTCGAAATCTTTCAGCTGCAGGTAGCACTCCGCTTCGAGATTCTGGACGGCGGCCCGCTCGCGCTCGGAGACCTCTGCTTTCTCCAGAATCGAAAGGGCGTCTCGAAACTTCTGCCGCCCCATTTCGATCTGCGCCAACGACAGGGCCGCGCCGGTAAACCGCGGCTCGAGCGCGAGGACCCGGTGGAGCCCCGCCGCCGCGTCATCGAGTCGGCCGAGCTTCTGATAGGTCGAGGCGAGGCCGAACAGGGCGGTAACGTAGGACGGGTCGGAAGACAGGGCGCGCTGGTAGGCGTCCGCGGCCCGCGTCCAATCGCCGGAGGAGAAGTAGGCGCGGCCCAGCATCGTCTGGGCCTCGACGACGTCCGGATCCGAGCTCGCCACGCGCTGGAGCTTGTCGATGGCCTCTTGCCACCGCGCGGCGTCGAGGTCGCCCGCGGCTGCCCGAATCAGGTTGAAGAGCTCGATCTTGTCCTTGGGGTCGGCCAGCGCCTTGGTAGCATCCGGAGTTGGACTCGAAGCGCCTCCGAGATACCCGAGGGCGGCGAGCTTTCTGCGCGTCTCCTCGTCGAGCGGCAACGGGCTCCGGGTCTCACCCTCGTCGGCGCGATAGCGCTCGCGGATCTCTTTCAACCGGGTTTCCATCTCCCGGACCGTCGCCGCCTGCGCCGAGGCCAGGTTGCGCTCGGCGCCGGGGTCGTGGGTCACGTCGTAGAGCTCCGGCCGCGGCGCGCTCACGAAGAGCTCCTCGCGAGTGCGAAGCGATTCGAGAGGGCTCCATCCGTAGTGAGAAGGAAAGGTCGACTCCCCAAGGGCGACGCGCTCCTCTTCCGACCCGCTGGCGGTGAGCAGGGGAAGGAGACTCGCCCCCTGGACTTCCCCCGGCGTTTCGATTCCGAGGAGTTCGAGGACGGTGGGCATCACGTCGATGGTGCGTACCTGTGCGGGGATCCGAAGGCCGCGCAGCGCTCGGGAGGGAGCGCGGAGGAGAAACGGCACTCGCATGGTGGCGTCGTACAGAAAGAACCCGTGCGTCAGCTCTCCGTGCTCGCCGAGGCTCTCCCCGTGGTCGGCGAGGAAAACGACGAGCGTCCAATCGGAGAGCCCGTTCTTGTCAATCCATTCGAGGAGTCTTCCCATCAGGCTATCGACGTAGGCGACCTCGCCGTCGTAGAGGGAGTTGGTATCGTTCGCGTAGCGACCTCGGAAAGGCTCGGGAGGATCGTAGGGCGCGTGAGGGTCGAAAAAGTGAATCCAGGAAAAGAAGCGCTGGTCGTGAACGGAGTCCATCCAGGCGAGGGCGTCGTTCAGGACGTCTTCTCCGCGGCGGCGCGTCGCTGCCTCGCGACCGGAATTCCCGTCGCCGAAGTCGTCGACATAGCGGTCGAATCCCTGATCGAGCCCCCATCGGGAGTCGAGGACGAACGCACCGACAAACGCTCCCGTCTGGTAGCCTCGCGCCTTCAGCACCTCGGCGAGTGTCGTTCGCGCCGCCTCGAGCGCTCGCGCACCATTCTCATGCACGCCGTGAAAGACGGGATACGTGCCTGTCAGGATCGAGGCATGAGAGGGAAGGGTGACGGGAACGGCGGTCGAAGCGTTCTCGAAGACGACCCCCTCCTGCGCCAATCGATCGAGGTTGGGGGTCGCGATCTCGCCGTTGCCATAGCAGCCGAGCTTGTCCGCCCGCAGGGTGTCGGCGGTGACGAGAATGACGTTGAGGGGTCGCGCTTCGATTCGGCCCGCTCCCGACCGTCGTTCACGAAAAATCCAGAGACCGAGACCCAGGGCGAGTGCGGCGGCGATCGCAAGCCCGATGCCGAGACGTCGGCGCGGTAGGACGGTGGTCTCCGCGCGCTCGGATCTCGGGGGTGAGGGAACCGCGGAGGCTCTCGGCTTTCCGCCGCCGTCTTTTTTCGACGTTCGGGTCTTCTTGCGGCGACGGGCCATGCGTTTCCGCTGGAATCGTAGCATGCGGGAAAACGGCCCGCAAAAGAGCTTCGCGTCAGCGCGTCAGGGGGCAGTGAGCCTTCGTAGAGCCTTCCAGACGCGTTCGTCCCGCAGGTAGATATCCTGGCGGAAGTTCACCGCTCCCGACTCGTCGACCCAGGCCGTCCAGTAGAGGACATGGACGGGCAAAGGATTGGAGAGCCGCAGCGTCGTCTCTTCTCCGCTCTCGAGGGTCTTCTCGACCACCGGAAGCGGCCAACGTGGCTCCTTCGAGACGAGATACTTCATGAGCTCCAGCGGTTTCTGGAGTCGAATGCATCCGTGGCTGTAGCTCCGGGAGGCGTTCGCGAATAGAGAGCGCTCGGGTGTGTCGTGGAGGTAGATGTCGTTGGAATCGGGCAGCAGGAATTTCACGCGACCGAGCGCGTTCCAGGGACCGGGGTCCTGGCGGAAGCGGTAGCGTCGTGGACTCACCGAGTCCCAGGGCGATCGTCGCGGGATCGAGGTCGTGCGCGCCCTCCGACCACCCGTCGAAGACCCTCATGTGATGCGTTTCGAGGTAGGAGATGCTCTTTCGAACCGCTGGCAAAACCTCGCCTCTGACGATGGTCTCCGGCACCG
Source organism: uncultured Acidobacteriota bacterium (assembly GCA_963815675.1). GTDB lineage: Bacteria > Acidobacteriota > Vicinamibacteria > Marinacidobacterales > SMYC01 > CAWFHP01. Next base: position 608,025 of record CAWFHP010000015.1, read on the forward strand.
TCCAGGAGGGGTTGAGCACGATATGGGTGATCCGGCTGCTGAAAACAGGTGTCCGACGGTAGGGACGGCCGACGACGACGCGCATCGAGAGCACCGTCTCCTGCTTCTCCTTCACCTCGAGGTTGAAGGAAGCGATGTTGACGAGCGCATGGCGTTCGCCGAGGTCTCTCGGCAGCCACCGCCAGCGTTCCATGTTCACCTCGATCTGGCGAGCGAGCTCCTCGGGATCCCGGTTGAGTGACTCCCGGGTCGCGCCTCCGACGACGCCGTCCTCCACCAGCCCCCACCGCTTCTGGAACGTCTTGACTGCCTCCACCAGAGAGCCGTCGTACAGTTTGTCGTCGCCTTCCGGGGCCGGCGCCTCGCCGACGTCGAGCGCCGCCGCCACGCGAACGCGCAAAACTTGGATTTGGTCGCTTCGTTCTTCAGGTTTGATGGGCGGGCCTCCGGGAAGCTTTCCGAGGTTCGCCGCTTCCAGCGCTCGATAGCGAGCGAGGGAAGCGCGCAAGCGCGCGTACTCCGGCTGGGGAGGATCGAGAGCCCGGAGACTCGCGGCGATCGCCCCCGTGCGCAGGGCTTCTTTCAGCGCGGACACGGCGTCGCTCTCGGAGAGCTCTACCAGCCATTCGGGATCGATGGTGACGGGATTGACCGCGCCCGTCGAACGGTGGGAGGCGTAAACGAGAAAGGCGTCGGTTTGAAGCAGATCGAGATCGACGAGCAGGTCCGGTATCGACCCGGAAATGGGCCGCTCCATGGCGAGCTGAAGGTTCACGATCCGGTCGTAGTGGTAGTCGGCGGGTTGGAGGCCTTCCGCGGCCGCATCACGGATCGTGCGGATGAGCTCCTCGGATATCGGAAGGAGCCGCTCACCGTCGGTCCAGATGGGCGCGTAGTCGCGCTCGGCGTAGACCTCGGGCAGAACGGAAGACGCATGAAGGATCTCGTTGCCGATGCGCAGCCCTTCTCCACAATCGAAGCCCGCGACCCGGTCCTCGATTTTGGAGGCGAGCTCGGCACGTGCGCTCGAGAAGGCGGAGACGGTGAGGAGCAGAGAGACTAGAGCGGTCGCGACGGCGGGCCTCCTTTTCTTCCTTCGTGGCTCTCCGTCGGTCGGCCGCGTCTACCAGTAGCGAACGCGACCGACGTCAACGTGGACGAACTCCCCTGGATAGTAGCCCACGCCGCCTCTCTTGAGGTGGTGGCCCACGTCTCGCAAGTCGGTGAGCGACACCCCCGGGACACGAATGTCGGCCGCCTGGCCAGCCATATGAAGGCTTCTTCGAGCCACGTGGTGACCGTTCTGCCTGAGCCAGGCGTTGGTCCTGGGAGAACGATACCCGGAGACGACTTCGAACGCTTCGGACGTGCCGAGCTCCGCCCGGATGCCAGCGAGGAGGTCGAGGAGCCCGACGCTGATGTCGACGACGTCACCGGTGCGATAGTCCCGCAGGAGATGGTTGATCCGTGAGAGAGCCGTCGGGATGTACGTGCCGCCGGTCCAGTAGGCGGTCTCGATCTCCTCTCCGGTGTGGATGCTCACGAGCGCGAGCGTTCGTTTCGGCGGCGAGGCGGCGGCGCGAACGCCCTGGACGGCTACGCCGGCGAGAGCGAGGCCGCAGCGCGTGAGAAACGTGCGGCGCGAACTGTTGGCGAGGAGAGGACGTGGTTGTCCCATGTGATCGGCTCCTTGTCAGCATCGAAATTGGGAGTACGCCATGATCTTAGCAAAATTGCGCTCGCGGAGCGAATGCCCGGGACTCTTGACCTGGACTCGGCTGCTCGGGGACAATAACGGATCACGTCCTAACCATTCGTCTCTGACGATCCACCCAAGGAGGTACTTTCATGTCGGCACTCGCCGGCATCGTTGCCGGGGTTCTCGTCTACTTTCTCTATCGTGTTCTGCTGAGCGGCTTTTACACCGTCCAGCAGAACGAACGGGCGGTCATTACCAGTTTCGGCTGCGCTCACAGGCTCGAGGGCCACACGACGCTCGAGCTCCCCCTCGCGGAACGGCTGAACGAGGACGAGCGCGACCGCTACACCTATCCACAGCTTCGAGTGACTGGTCCGGGAGGGCCCTATTTGAAGCTTCCGTGGCAGAAAGTCCACAAGGTCGACGTGGCCATCTGGACCGTGAGCATCGCCTACGACCCCGAAGACCCGCAAGCGAACCGGGGGAATACCATGCTCGAAGCGGTGACCAAGGACCAGCTCAACATCGGGATGACGGGCCAGCTCCGGTTCAAGGCCGCGGAGCAGAACCTCTACGCGTTTCTCTTCGGAGTCAAGAACCCGGTCGCCCACGTCATGGGGTACTTCATCTCGATATTGAGGGAGCGTATCGCCAACTTCGAGGCCGCCTCGGATCCGTCTATATCCGGAAGGTGCACTTCCGCGATCTCCACATGATCGAGCAGATCGAGCAAAAAGTCGTGAACCGCCTCCGGCAGGTGACCTCCGCCATACGACAGGCGGGGACGAACCAGGTGGACGTCGTCCGCTCCGCGGCGGAGAAGGAGGCGGCGGTCGAGTTCGCTCGCGCGGATGCCGTGCGTCCGCGACTCGTGGGCCAGGCGCTCTCTCAGATCGCGCGTGACGCCGAGGTGCTGCAGGGCCTCATGGAAATTCTGGAGGTCCAGCGGATCGTGGAGAGCAAAGCGGATCTCACCCTCGTTCCCGACGGTGGAAGAGCCATTCTCCCGCAGCTCTTCGCCGCTCGGTCGGAGGACGTTCCTAGCTGAAGCCCGTGGGTACAAATTCCAGAGGCCGGTGCCCAGTCAGGCAACCCCCCGGCGCCAGGAGGCCGCCGGGGGTTGGTGAGACGGTCGGTGTCGATAAAGGAGCCTTACTTGACCTCGGTGGCGGCGCTGAGGACCTGTTTGCCCCAGAGAAGCCGTACCTGACCTTTCGACCCCATCGACGACAGCTCGATGGTGAACATCTCCGGCCCCGAGGCCTGCTGCTCCCACTTGAGGGGTGCGGTCGCGAAATCCTGGCCCGCGTCGTGCTCGGTTCCCCACTGACCCGTCTGCTTGTTGAAGACGAGACTCCAATTCTTGTCGTCCACTCTCTTGGTCCAGAGGCTGTAGGAGCCCTTGGGTATCGGGGTACCGTTGACGGATAGGTCGGCTTCGGTCGAGAACGTCGTCGACTGGTCGGCGCCGGTCCTCCACACCGTGCCCGTCGGCGCCTCGGAGAGCAGGTCGCGGCCCTTCAAGCTCGGGCGGCCATACTCGATCGAGATCTTCTTGCCGGCCAGGCTCGTTTCCGCCTTTCCCCTGGGATTCTGAGCGAGACCAAGGCCGGGAAGGGCGAGCGTGAGAATCGAAGCAATTGCGAAGGCGGTTCGATGCACGGGGTCCTCCTGTTTCCAGCTCCTATCGAAGCGATTCGCGATCTTAGCGACGAAAGTGCTCGAGCGCCAGAGGGACGCCGGGGTATGTTCTCAACGGGCGGACTCCCGCGCCGGGCCGGGTGAGGGAAGGCAGAGGAACTCGTCTCGTGCCAGCAGGTTACCGTCCGGGCCTCGCGCTTCGACGGTCCACGGGCCGGTGGCGTCTTTCGGAAGCTCCAGCGCGCTGAAGGTGCGCCAGTGAGGGCCTCCGATCTCGAGCTGCTTCCGCATGACGGTGTGGCCCTGGTGGAGCCACACGTGCCGCAGCGTCTGGCCGCTCTCGCCGCCGATGACCCGCGTCCAGAATAAAACGCGCGTCCCCTCGGCAAAACGGTCGGCACGCCCCGTGAGCGCCCGGTCGACGAGACCCGTTCCGACTCCGAAGCCGGAGACCGTGAGCCCACTCGCGCCGCTCGAACCTTCTGCCACGCCGATGGGTGGGGGGGGAGGAGAGGGCTCGGGAGCGGGAGCGGGAGCGGGAGCGACGACGCTCTCGTGGTGAGGCGGGGCCGGAGGTTTCCTCGTCGATGGCAGAAACGCGATAGCCGTGACCGACCCGAGCACGGCGGAGGCGAGCACCCAGGGCCAGGTCCGATGGACACGCGATCGAACCGAGCGCTCTCGTTCTCCCGTCGACCGGGCTTCAGCGGAGAGCTCCCGAGTGGTACGTTCCGTGCTCTCCGGTGTTCCTCGTCCGAGACGACGCTCTTCGGTGCCGTATGCCTCGAGAATGGGGCCCGGATCGGTGTCGAGCAGGTCGGCGATGGTCCGGATGTACCCTCTGCCGAAGACGCCGCCGGGGAGAACCGACAGGTCGCTCCGCTCGAGCGCTTCGAGGTAACGGCGTGAGATGCGGGTCTTCGCCGCCACCGGCACCCAGAGTGACGCCGCTCGATTCGCGCGCCTGCCGCAGCATGTCTCCGAAAAGCTTCAAAACGGACCCAGGACCACCTCCCACACCGGGGAGGCGAATCGGCGCGCAACGGAACCCTCATTTTTTAGCGCATCCGCATTCGCAGGCAACTCGCCGCGGGCTCGTTTCGTCAAAGAAGCGAGGAAGCTTCCGGAGGCCGCGATGAGATGACGTCGTCGTGGATCCAGAACGTTCGGTTCGCCTACCGTTCGCTGAAGAAGTCTCCCGTACTGACTCTCGCGTCGATCCTGTCGCTCGCGCTCGGGATCGGCGCCAACACCGCGATCTTCACGCTGTTCGACCAGGTGCTGCTGCGCTTGCTTCCCGTCGAGGATCCGAAGTCGCTGGTGATGGTCGCGACCCGCGGGTCCCATACGGGAAGCAATCGCGGGACGAACTCGATCTCGTACCCCATGTACAAGGATTACCGCGAGCGCAATCAGGTATTCGAGGGGATCCTCTGCCGCCGGGGGGAGGTGGTCAACCTCGGCTACCAGAGCAGCACGGAGCGGGCCGAGGCCGAGCTCGTATCTGGCAACTACTTCGAGGTTCTCGGCATCGAGCCGGCTCTCGGTCGTGTCTTCACCCTCGGTGACGAGCGGGCGCCGGGGGCCGATCCGGTCGTGGTCCTGGCCTACGACTTCTGGCGCAACCGCTTCTCCGGAGATCGCGCGATCCTCGGCCAATCGGTCCGGATCAACGGCTATCCCATGACGGTCGTGGGAGTCGCGGCGCCGGGATTCGAGGGGCTGAGCCTCGGATTCCGCCCTCGTCTCTACGTCCCGGTGACGATGAAGAAACAGGTCACGCCCTCCTGGGACGATCTCGAGAACCGTCGAAGCCGATGGCTCCAGGTCTTCGCTCGTTTGAAGCCGGGTGTGACCCCCGAGGCGGCTGAAGCGTCGATTGGAACGTTGTACAAGCAGATCATCGCCATGGAAGTCCAGGAGCCCTACTTCGACAAGGTCACGCCTTACTACCGGGACCGGTTCCTTGAATCGCGCGCGGTGGTGCTGCCGGGCGGCCAGGGGTACTCGGGAGCGAGGGAGGATTTGAAGACCCCTCTGCGGGTCCTCATGATCCTGGTAGGGTTCGTGCTCCTCATCACCTGTGCCAACGTCTCCAACCTGATGGTGGCGAAAGCGACGGGCCGAACGAAAGAGATCGCCATGCGTCTCGCGCTGGGCGCCGGCCGGTTCCGGATCATCGAGCAGCTGTTGGTGGAGAGCGGTCTTCTGGCGCTCGCGGGCGGGCTCCTCGGGCTCGCTCTCGCTTATTGGATTTCCCGGGGGCTGATCCGGCTCGCTCCGAGCGAGCCGATGCGACAAAGCCTGTCGGCGACTCCGGACGCGCGCATCCTCCTGTTCGTGCTCGCGGTGTCGGCGGGAACGGCGCTCCTGTTCGGTCTCGTTCCCGCGCTCCAGGCCGCCCGTACCGACCTGGTCTCGACGATGAAGCAGCAGTCCGGAGCGGCGGGGGCGGGACAGGGAAGCCGGATTCGCAAAACGCTGGTCATCGTCCAGGTTTTCCTCGCGCTGCTGCTGCTCCTCGGCTCCGGGCTCTTTCTTCAGAGCCTTCGCAATCTTCATCGAGTGGATCCCGGGTTCGAGGCGACGAACCTCGTTCGGTTCAAGCTCAATCCGCCCCTCAGTGGATACGACGTGCCGCGGACGAAGGAGCTCTATCGTCGGCTCCGACAACGACTCGACGCGACCGCTGGCGTCTCCGCGACCGGGCTCGCGGTGGTCGCCATCATGGAAGGCGACGAATGGGACTCCACCGTTTCCGTCGAGGGTTATCCCACCGCGGAAGGGGAGGACATGAATCCGCACTTCAACTCAATCTCGCCCCGCTATTTCGAGACCCTCGGACTCCGGTTGAAAACGGGGAGAGACTTCGACGCGCGAGACGTCGAGGGCTCGACGAAGACGATCATCATCAACGAGACGTTCGCCAGGAAGTACTTCAAGGGCAGCCCGCTCGGTTTCCACATCGGCTTCGGCGGACCGTCGTCGAAGCCGGATATGGAGATCGTCGGCGTCGTCGAGGACGCGAAGTACGAAAACTTGCGCGAAGACGTCCCTCGCCAGGTGTTCGTAGCCTACCAGCAGGCTGATTGGGCGAGCGAGATGACGGTGTACGTCCGCACGTCGCTTCCATCGGAGGCGATGTTCGCGACCATTCGCAAGGAGGTGGCGGATTTGGACGCGACCATGCCGCTGTTCGACATGTCGACGATGGAAGATCAGCTCGATCGCTCGCTCTCGGTGGAGAGGCTGGTGGCGCTTCTCTCGTCCGCCTTCGGACTCCTCGCCACTCTTCTCGCGTTCATGGGGCTCTACGGCGTCACCGCCTTCGGGGTCACGCGGCGCTCGTCGGAGATCGGGCTTCGGATGGCTCTGGGAGCGGAGGGAACGACCGTCGTCCGGATGGTGCTGAGAGAAGTTCTGATCCTCAGCGCGATCGGCGTGGCGATGGCCCTGCCGGCGGCCTGGTGGCTCGCGGAGCTCGTTCGAAGCCAGCTCTACGGCGTTGCCCCGCGAGATCCTCTGACCATCGCGTTTTCCACCTTCGCGCTCGTCGCCGTGGCGCTCGTCGCGGGGGCGGTTCCCGCTCTCCGAGCCAGCCGCCTGAGCCCGGTCTCCGTCCTCCGCTACGAATAGCGGCTCTCACACGTTGTTCAGAATCTCGAGGGCGGTGCCGCTGAAGATGCGCTCCTTCTCTTCCGCGGGAATCCGGAGGCTCTCGATGGTAGCGACCGACCCTTCCATCGAATCCCAGTAAATGGGGGTAGTCGGTGCCGAGGGCGATGTGGTCGGTGCCCACGAGGTCGCGCACCATCTCGACGCTATAGGTGCTGGAGGAGACGGTGCCGAAATAAAGCTTCTTCAGATAGGAGCTCGGCGGTTCGTCGATCTTCTCCCGGCAGGCGACGAAGTCGTGAAAGCCCTGGTCGAGGCGCGCCATCAGATAGGGAATGGCGCCTCCGAGGTGAGGGATGACGAAGCGGATATCCGGGAAGTCGCGCAGGAGACCCGCATAGCACATCCGCGCCACGGCAAGGGTGCTGTCGAAGAGGAATCCGACGATCGGACCCAGAACGTAATCCTTGAGCTGAGCCGCCATTCCTTCGGGCATCATCGGATGGATGAGGATGCAGAGCTTGCGACGGTTGGCCTCTTCGAAGAAGGGACGGAAGGTCGGGTCGGTCAGAGGCCTGCCTCGAATGTGGGAGAGGAGGATGACTCCGTTCAGGTGCAGTTCGTCGAGGGCCCGCTCGAGCTCGGATAGAGCCGCGTCTGGAAGATCCATCGGGATGGAGGCGAGCCCTTTGAACCGGCGGGGATGTTTCGAGATGACCTCGGCATAGGCGTCATTGGCGACGCGGGCAATCTCGGGCTCGTTCGACTCGTCCCCGAAGAAGACGTTCGGGACCGACACCGACAGAACCTGAACGTCGACCCCGACTCGGTCCATCTCCTCGAGCCTCAGGCCGACGTCGGTCATCGGCGGCTGGATTCCGAAGAACCGCGCCCCGCGGTACTTGATGATCGTCGTCCCTGACGCGTCGGTGTCGAACGCGTACTCGGAGCTTCCCAGCTTCCGGATCGAGTCGAAGTAGGAAGCGGGATAGAAATGGTTGTGGATGTCGATCCGGGGTCCCGCGGTCGATTTGGCCCCCGGGATCGATGTCGCGACTCCCACCGCGCCCACGGTCTTGAGAAATTCCCGGCGCTCCATGACGTTCTCCTTGAGTGCTCAATGCCGTGGGGCCGCATCCATCAGGGACGGGGGGACCCACCCCCGCGGCGTGTCGCTACGTGCTTCGCACTGCGCGACGGCTGACGGCTCTCCCCACGGCTTCTTGTGTCGTCCGCCCATTTTTCGCGCTTCGCGCAGCGTGCGCATGGTTTCTCGAGCACGCTGCAGAAAGAAAAAAGGCTGCCGCTTCCGGTGAGGGAAGCGGCAGCCTGAATCCGTTTCGTCGGACCGACTACGCGGCCTGGGCTTTCGCCTGGCTCAACACCTTGTCGAAGACCTGCGCTGCCGCCTTCATCTCATCCATCGTTCCGACGGAGATGCGGCAGTGGGTCCAATAGGGCGGGAACGGCCGTCCTACCCGGACGCCTTCCTTGGCGCAGGCGGCCTGGAAGTCCTCCACCGGCATCTTCACGTCGATGAACGTAAAGTTGGCCTGGGAGTCCGCTGGCGTATAGCCGCGGTCCCGGAACCAGCTCAGGATGAAAGAGCGGGCTTCGTCGTTGCGCTTGCGCTCGTTGGGGATGTAGCTCGGATCCTTGGCATCCCGATCGATCGCGGCGAGCGCCGCGGCGTAGGTGAGAACCGAGTTCGCGTTGCCCATGTTGAACTTGTCGAGCTCCTTGATGGTGTCGGCGTGGCCGATGCCGTAGCCGATGCGGAGACCCGCCATGCCGTAGGCTTTCGAGAACGTACGGGCGACGATGAGCCGGGGATCCTGGACCGCCATCGGGATCAACGTCTCGTGACCGGGAGTGGTCACGTAGTCGATGTAGGCCTCGTCCGCGAGGATGCGCAGGTCCTTGTTGGCCTTGAGCGCCCGGGTCACGAACTCCTTGGAGTCGCTCGGGTTGACGATCGTCGACGAAGGGTTGTTGGGGTTGCAGTAGAACATCATCCCCGCGCCCTTCAAGGCGTACATCGTCTTGTCGAGGTCCATGCGAAGGTCCGACGTCAGCGGAACGGCCTTGGTCCGGCTCCCGATGAGCGAGGCGTAGCCGAAGCACTCCTCGTAGGTGGGGAGCGAGCCGACGAGCGCCTTGGTGGGCGACGTGTATATGTGAGTGACGTCCACCAGGATCTGCGTCGAGCCCGCGCCGATGAGCACGTTCTCCGGCTTCACGTTCCACTTTTTGGCGAGGGCCTCCTGGAGCGGCTTGTGGAAGGCGAAAGGATAACGCCCGGCAGTGGCGCCGGTCGGCCCGAGAGTGTCCTCAATCGCGGCGAGCACGGGATCGCCCGGGCCCAGGGGATTCTCGTTGTTCGCGAGATTGATCACCTCATCGGATCGAGACCGGTCTCGGCGGCGAAGGCAATCGACTGCTGTCTGCGGGAGCTCACGAGCGTAGCGGCATACGCACCCGCGGCACCGACGCCCAGAGTCTTCACGAAATCGCGTCGCGAAAGCGACATGGTAACCTCCTCAGTCCAGTTTCGGAATTTGTCCTTTGACATCGTGAACACCGTCTCGAGGCTCTAGATCTTGCCCGAGCCGGCGTCGGTGGCCGACATTCCCAACACCTGGCGGAACACGTCCGTCGCGCGCTTCATCTCGTCCATGGTTCCGATGGAGATCCGGGCGTGCGTCTTCTCGTAGGGCGGGAAGTCGCGGCCCACCTGGACGTTGAATTTCGCGCAGGCTTCACGGAAGTCCTTCGCCGGGCGATTGATCTTCACGAAGATGAAGTTGGCGTTGCTGTCGGTCGCCCAGTAGCCCGCGTTCCGGAAGAAGTCGAGCGTGTATTTCCGGACTTCCGTGTTGCGCGCCGATTCCTGCTTGATATGCGCGGGGTCGTCCAGCGAGGCGCGCACGGCGGCGAGACCGAGGATGTTCGTTCCGAAGGTGAGCTTATAGCCGCGGAGCTTTGCGGCCGTCTCCTCACCGGCGACGGCGTAGCCCTGGCGCAGGCCCGCCATTCCATAGGCCTTCGAGAACGTGCGGCTCACGAAGACGTTCCGGTATTTGAGCGCGAGATCCGCCGCGGTCTCGAACGAGGGATCCGTGACGTAGTCGTAATACGCCTCGTCGATGAGGACGTGGGTGTACGGCGACTCCCGGGTGACGAACCGGAGGAAATCCGCGACCGCCTTCTTTCCGTGGACGGTGGCGGTGGGATTGTTCGGGTTGCAGAGAAAGACGAGACCCGCTCCGATGGCGGCTCCCGCCATCTTGTCGAGGTCGAGACCGAGGTCGTCTCTCTGAGGGATTGCCTTCACCGGAATCCCGAAGTACGCCGCCGTATAGAGCGGGTTCTCGTAGGAGCACTCTCCCGTTACGAGAGGCGAAATCGGGACTGCAAAAAGCGCGAACGGCGTTTCGAAGAATCTCGGTCGAACCGGGAGCGAGCACCACGTTCTCCCGCTTGGCGTCGTAAATATTCGCGATCCGCTTCGCCACTTCGGTGTCCGTGATCTTGCTGTTCATGGGATAGCGGTTCGACTCGTGGAGATTGTCGTGAATCGCTTGGACCGCCGTGGGGCCGGGACCCAACGGGTTCTCGTTGGAGCTGATTCGTATCTCGTCGGCGTCAGGCGGGGGAATGAACGGCGATGGTGGAGCGCCGAACTCCCCGACGAGCGCCTCCCGTCCTCGGGCGGCGACCATCGCCGGAGCAAGGACGCCGGTACCAGGGCTTACGGTGCGCAAGAACGCACGGCGCGATAGCGTCATGAGGTCCTCCTTCGTTCAACGTGGCGTTCAACGTGACATTCGAAGCAAAACAGTGAATGTTGCGACTTCGGGGCCAGGGACAGCCCCGACGAGTGCGATCAAGGCGTGGAATTTCAATGGCGACGGGGTTGGCGGCACGTAGATCCTCGAATCGATGCTGAGGACCCCAATTTCCATTTAGCTCCTTACCGCCTGAAGTACGTTAAGTTACACCTGATGACGTGCCAACGCAAGCGCCAAAATGCCCTGTGACAATCCACGCGTTCGCGGACCGATCTGTGGAAATCTCCGAGTCGAGTGTTGCACCGGGAGACAGACGCGGCTAACCTTACCGGGAATGTCTCTCCCATGACGCTCTAGGGTGGTGATAATGAAGACCATGCGCACCAAGTTATTGTGTCTCCTCGTTTTGGCCTCCGCCGTCACCGCCGCGGCCGACGACCGTGTGAAAGCCCTGCCGGAAGACGACCGCGTCTGGCTCGAGGAGGAGGTCGTTTACATCATCACTCCCCAGGAGCGTAACGTCTTTCTCGACCTGAAGACGCAAGAGGAGCGCGAGCGGTTCCAGCAGGCCTTCTGGGACCGGCGCGACCCCAATCCGGCGACCAAGAAGAACGAGTTCATGGAGGAGCACTATCGGCGCCTGCAGTATGCGAACTCCGTGCTCGGCCGCGACTCGACCCGTCCCGGCTGGAAGACCGATCGAGGACGCTTTTACATCATTCTCGGCAAGCCCGACGAGATTCAGCAATTATGACGGCTCGAACGAAGTCGTGAGCATCGAGCTGTGGATCTATCGAGGCGACACCAGCGCGGGGCTTCCTCCGCGATTCAACCTCATGTTCTTCAAGCAGAACGACATTGGCGAGTACCGACTCTACAACCCCATGGGGGACGGTCCCGAAGCGCTCCTGAACGACGGGTTCAGCTTGAGGACCAACCAGAATGCCGCGATCGATATCCTGGAAACGGTGTCCATGGACCTCGCCAAGGCGTCTGTGACCATCGACCTGACCGAGCCGACCGCGGACATGCTCTCGGCCCGTAACAGCCGGGACCCTACGCTCCTGCAGGTTCGTCCCTCGATGTCGGCGGACCGAAACCTCGTGGAGATCGAGGACTATCCCATCAAGAAGGTCAACACCGACTATCTCTCCGGGTACCTCAAGTATGGCAACCAGGTCTCGGCGGACTACTCCTTCAACTACATTGCAGTCGCTACGCGTTCGCCGTGCTCGAGGGCCCGGATCACACTTCGTTCGTCCACTACAGCATCGAGATCCCGCCGGAGCAACTGACTCTCGAGGCGAACAAGGACAAGACCGGCGTACTACACGACCCTCGATGTGACCGTCGAGCTTCGCGGAACCGAGGGGCAGCTGTTCGCCATCACCCAGAACCAACCCTTTCTCCAGCTCACCGCGAGCCAGTTCGAACAGGCGAAGTCCTTTCCCTTCGCCTACCGGGACAATTTTCCCGTGCTGCCGGGGGACTACCAGGTCAGCGTGATCGTGAGAAACCGCGCGACGAAGCAGTACACCGTCGCGGAGACGAGCATCTCGGTGCCCGCCTTTCAAGGCAATCACGCCGGCCCTCGGAGATCTCATTCTGGCGTCGTCCGTCGAGAGCCTGCTCGACGCGAAAGACGACAGCCACATGACATTTCAGCTCGGCTCTCTGGAGATGGATCCCGTTACCGAGAACGTTTTAGCGCCGCTCCAGCCTGTATCCGGTGATCCAGGTGCTGAATCCCGACAACAACCTCAAGGTGCGTTTCTCCGTCGTGCAGGGCGACAACGTCCTGGTGTCGCAGGAAGTGCCCGTGGCGGACCGTGACCGGTGCCGTGGACGGCGAGCTCACCCTCCTGAAAGCGGAGCCCGGCGACTACGTGCTTCGCGCGGAGCTCATCGATGGCATGGGGACGGTGGCGGGCTCCGAGTCGAAGCCCCTCTCAATCTCGCCTCGAACCTCCATCATCCGGGCGGGGTTCGTCTACCGTCACAGTTTCAACGCCGATGTGCCCGGCCTCCTCGACATGACGCTGGGCGAGCAGCTGATGGCGCGAGGACAAATCGACGAAGCGGAAGCGCGACTGCGCCGCGCGGTCGTGCCCGACAATCCGCAGCTCCCGATGGCCAAGTGGAAGCTCGCGAGCGCTCTCCTGTTTCGGCGCGACGCCGACGAGGCCCTCGAGCTTCTCCTGCCGCTCAAAGACGAGTACAAGGACCAGGTGGAAGTCGCCGAGGGCATCGGCTTCTCGTATTACATCAAGGAGAGCTACTCGGAAGCGCTTCCTTATCTGGAGCGGGCGAGAGGATTGAGGACTCCCGATACGTCGCTTCTCAACGCGCTCGGCGATTGTTACCAGCGGCTCTCGAACAATGCCAAGGCGCGCGAGATGTTCGAGCTCTCGCTCCAGTTGAACCCGGGACAGCAAGGAGTAAAGGCCCGTCTGGCCATGCTCTCGTCAGACGGCGGCTGAATCTCAATCCAGGGACAGAATGGTGAGGGCGCCCGTGGCGCTTTCGAAGACGAAGCGTTTTTCCCGGTTGCCTTTCTCCGATTCCACCGTTACCCGCTGGACTTTCGGCACCCGGTGGGAGAGATAGCGTCCGCCGCGGTCGGCTTCGTCGCCGAGGACGATCTCCACGTCGGCGGGTTCGCCGGCCCCGCTCTCGAGATCGAGCCCCACGAGTGGCATTCCCTCCGCCTCGGTCATCGGGCTCGTCCCCTGCAGAATTTCTAGCGTGCAGGGCCGGGTCTCGTATTTCTCCGTCATGTCTTTGAGGAACCGAGCAAGCGCGGGGAGCTCGATGTCTCGTTTCATGGCCTCTCACCTCTGCCGGGAAGCAAGTTCAAATCTCGTGCCACCGACAAACGTCGTATCGACGCGCACGGGTTCCGTCTGTCGTGGTGGAGAAGCCCCGGGAACTGGGCGGATTGCCCCAGGGACGTGAGCCCCGATCCGACACAGGAATCGGAGCTAGCAGGCCGCTTTCTGGATCCTCACTGTCCTCGTCGTCGGATCGGGGCTAAGATTGATTTCGTGAAACAACTTTTCTCGGAAGACGAGTTCGACGTCCTCCTCTCCCAATCTCTCGCGATCGTCTTCAAGCACAGCACGATGTGCTCTCTCAGCGCTCGCGCCCTCCGCGAGGCGGAAGCGTTTCTCGAGACCCACCCGGATCGGGCGGTACACGAGGTGGACGTCATCGAGCATCGGCGGCTCGCCGAACATATCGAGCGCGTTACGGGCATCCGCCACCAATCACCGCAAGTTCTCGTGCTTCGACAGGGTGTCGTCGTATGGCATGCCTCCCATTCTCGCGTTACCGCCAAGGCCATCGCAGCGGCCGTGTCGTGAGCGCCCCATGACCTTCCGCGCCTTGTTCCTTGCCGCCGCGATGATGCCGGCGACGATCGCAGCGGCGGAGAGCCTGGGTGCGCTCGACATCGACTCCATCGTCGCCATCCGTCATCCCTCGGGAGCGAGCTGGTCTCCCGACGGATCGCGCGTCGCCTTCGTCTGGGATCGAGCGGGGGTCCAGAATCTCTACGTCGTAGACCGGGTGGGCGGCTGGCCACAGCCGTTGACCGACTATCAGGGAGGGCTCCTCTCCGCCCCCTTCTGGAGCAAGGACGGCCGGGCTCTCTACTACGAGCGTGACGGGGAGCTCTGGAGCATCCCCGCGGAGAAGGGCGGCTCTCCCACCGCGGTCTTCGGAACCGACGCGGCGGAGACCGGCGTCCGCCTTTCGCCCGATGGAGCGCAGGTTGCCTTCGTTCGCCTCGGAGACGTCTGGGTGCGCAATCTCGCGTCCGGCCGCGAGAAGCGGCTTACCGTCACGCTGGTGACGGAGTCGGGAATCGAGTGGTCTCCCGACGGGACGAGGCTCGCCTTCGTCTACGGGCGCGCGATTCCGAGGGAGGACGAGGTCGACGCCGTAGGCCGCAAGCTCGTCTTCCGGCGCAGCGAGCAGGAGCCGGCGGACGTGGGCGTCGTCTCCGTCTCCGGAGGGGCCGTCGTGCCCGTCGCCGCGAGCCCGGCATCGGAGGGCTCGCCTCGGTGGGTCGACTCGCGGAGGCTCGTGGTGCAACGCGTGAGTCTGGATTACCGCACGCGGGACATTCTCCTCGCCGACGTCGTCTCCGGGAAAGTGAGCTCGCTTCATCGCGACGTCGATGCGCGATGGTGGAGTCTGTCGTACCTCGGGGCCGAGGCGAGACCTTCTCCCGACGGAAAGTGGATCGCCTTCGTGAGCGACGCGCGAAGGCTGGGACAGTCTCTACCTCCAATCGACCGCGGGCGGCGCCGTTCGTCGGCTCACGGGACCCGAAGAGGACATTCGCCGTTTCGCGTTCTCTCCCGATGGAACCGAGATCGCGTTCGACACCAACCGCTCCGGGCCCGGACAACGGCACCTCGCCGTTTGCGATCTGTCGAATCCCGATGAGCCGAGCACGCGGATCCTCACGGAAGGAAGGGGAACGAACGTCCAGCTCGCCGATGAAGGCGGATTCAGCCTGATCCGGCCCGACGGGGGATGGTCCCCGGACGGCAAGAGGATTCTCTTCCAGCACACCGATCCCCGGCGGCCCGCGGAGCTCAACTGGATCGAAGTCAGGGGGGCGGAGAAGACTCCTCACGAGCTCACGTACTCGCTGCCCACGACGGTGGACCGGTCGCTCCTCGTCGAGCCCGAGCTCGTCCACTATCCATCCAGCGATGGAAGCGAAGTTCCCGCTTATCTCTTCGTTCCACCGAATCTCGATCGTTCGAAGAAGCATCCCGCCATCGTATGGGTTCACGGAGACGGTATCGCGCAGAACTACGATGGCTGGCACATCCGGCGCGATTACGCTGTCTATTACAGCTTTCATCAGTACCTGGCACAGCAGGGCTACGTCGTCATCGCCCCCGACTATCGCGGAAGCGTCGGCTATGGCCGCTCCTGGCGCGTCGCGCCCTACCGGGATCTGGGCGGGATGGACTATCGGGACGTCGCGGCGGCGGTGCCTTATCTCGCGAGCTTGCTGTACGTGGACACCGACCGGGTCGGCATCTGGGGCTTGAGCTACGGCGGCTTCCTGACGCTTTCGGCGCTCACGAACGATCCCGAGCTGTTTCGATGCGGGGTGGACGTAGCCGGAGTCGAAGACTTTCGTGACTGGTTCCGCGACCCCGGCGGAATCTGGGTCGCAGGGAGGTTGGGGGACCCTCGGGAGAATCCCTCGGCCTATTCCCAGGCCGCTCCCATCGAGCGCGTCGATCGGATCACGAGGCCGCTCCTCGTGCTCCATGGAACCGCGGACGTGAACGTGCCCTTTGTCGAGTCTCTCCGTCTCGTGGACGAGCTTCTGCGAAGGGGCAAGAAGTTCGATTTCGCCGTATATCCCGGGGAGCTCCACTACTTTCATCGCGAGCACGTCCTGCGGGACGCGTGGCGACGCGTTCGAGACTTCTTCGACTTCTATCTCCGAGAGCCGAGCTGATGGGAAGCGGCGGGTACTACGACTCCGGCCCGACCCACCGGTTGACGCGACACGTGAGCCTGGTGAGCGTTCTGAACTCGCTGAGCCGCGCGGTGGGCGCGAGTCTCGCCGCGCTGACCGGTGCCGGGCTCGTGATTCTCGACGAGGCGGTCGAGCATCGGGAGGGCTCTTCGGTTCACGAGCTCGTTCTGGCCCGAGGCCTCGCCCGGTTCCGGGAAACGGAATCGCGAGAGCTCCGGCGGGCGGTCGCCTCGTCCCCACCCGCCATCCTCGTTCTCGGGGAAGGAGCTCTCGGCACCAGGGCCAATCGCAAGACGGTCGTGGGTGAGACCCATCTCGTTCATCTCCGTCCGTCGAGTCGGCAACTGGGCCGAGCTCTCGAAAAGGGCGGAAGCAGGAACGTGACCCTGATCGCGGAAGCGATCGCGGTTCCGGGAGACAGAGTGGTGGAAAGGCTCCGGGCAATCGTGGGGCTGCGAGAGTCCGAGTACGACGGCGCCAGTCTCGTCGTCGAGGTGAACGAAGGCGGGTCGCATCGGCTCGCGGCGGAGCTCGTCTCGCGGCTCGAGCGCGACGGGACGATCGTGGCATACCGCCCGTGATGTCGGGTAGTCTTCGGGGGGCAGGAGAAGACCGGTGGAGCGAAGCGAAGAGCTGAGCGTTCTACGGGAGTACTTGCAGGCGCATGGTCTGAAGCACTCGCGTCAGCGCGAGGTGATCCTCGGTCACTTTCTCGATACCGGCGGTCACATGACGGTCGACGACCTCTACCGGGTTATCCATCGGCGGCATCCGGGGATCGGCCGTACCACCATCTACCGGGCGCTCAAACTCTTCGTGGATGCCCAGCTCGCCTCCGCCATAGAGCTCAAGGACGGGCGGACCCGGTTCGAGCACAAGTACCGTCACGCGCATCACGACCACATGATTTGTACCGAGTGTGGAACGATCATCGAGTTCCTCAGTCCCGAGATCGAGCGGCTCCAGGACGAGATCGCCGACGCCTACGGATTCGTCATCGATTCTCACCGGCATCAGATTTTCGGCCTGTGCCAGAAGTGTGGCCGGGCGGTGTCGCCGCCCGTGCGACGGAAGAAAAAGAGCAAGTCCTAGCGTCCAGGAAAGAGTTAGAAACGCAAAGACGCAAAGACGCAAAGACGCAAAGGGAATCTTCAATGCGGCTTCGCGTCTCGGCGCCTTTGCGTTAGGGTTTTTCGCTTCTTCCGAGGGTTGAAACTAGCTACCCTTCTTCGATCTGGGCGGCGAGCTCGACGAACCGCGCGAGGTACGCGTCGAGACGCTCCTTCCCTTCGACGTCCAGTCGCGTGAACGAGAGCCCCACGCCGGAGAGATTCGGCGGCGGGTCGGAACCTTCGTTGCGCCACACGACGCGGGCACCGGCGTGAAGCTCTCCCAGGCGCCACGGGAGAGCCGCTCTGAGCTCGACATCCGCGTCGAGGGGCGGAGGATCCGCGACGGCGAGAAACGCACCGCCGACGCTCACGTTGGTCAGGTACCCGTCCCGCTTTCGACCCTTCACGATGAACAGCGTCTTGATCACCAGGGGGCCGAGGCGGGAATTGATTCTCTTGTCACTCATCGCTCCCTCCAGCAAGTGGGGTCAGCTCCTGAGTGAGCGGGCCCTGGTCCTCGAGCGAGTACCGATTCTCCAGAGATCGAAGTTTCCGGTGGAGCGAGGCATTCTCGAGGGCCATTCCCGCCTGCGCCACGAACAGCTGCAGGCCGGCGAGCCTGCCCAGGGGAGCGCCGCTGTTCGGGTTGTCGCAATAGAGCACCGCCAGGACTTCGTGAAGGTGCATCAGCGGGAAGACGGCGAACTCACGCGCCTGCCCCGGGTCGATTCCTTCGGGCCACAGCTCGGTCGGATCCTCGACCCGAACCGGCTCCCGTGAATAGACGGCTTCCGCGAAGGGCTGTACCCTTTGCAGCTCGTAGGAGAGCGTCTGCGTTGTTTCGACGACGCTCGCGGTGGCCCGCCCCTCGTGAACTCCCGCGAGGCCGCGCGCCCGGGACTCCTTCACGATGAACAGCAGAGCCCGTTCCACGTACTTCGACGCCACGCGGAGGACCATGCGGGCGATTCCATTCGCAGGCGTGGTGAGCTGATCGGTCATCGTCTTCAGAAAATCGAAGATTACGTCGTGGTTTGGGTCGACGTCGGCGATGGTCGTCGGCTCTCGAGCTCCGGCGAGACCCACGAGCTCCCCAATCTCCCCCTTCAAGACTTTGGCGAATGCCGTGAGGTCGGATCGATACTCGTCGATGTCGAGCTTGGTCAGCGCCGGTTTGAAGGCGACCTTCCGGATCCCGAGCTTTTTGGCACGCGCGCGCGCTTCCGTGGACAGACTCTCCACCATCAGCAGGACGGGAGAGACCCAGCCGAGCTCTTTCATTCGCTCGACGATCTCGAAACCGCCTTCGAAGCTGTCGCCGGCGGAAGTCGGCATCGCGAGGTCGGTGACGAGAACCATGCGGCTTCCGGATCGGCAGAGGCCGCCGATCCGCGCCATCGCGTCCCGTGGTCCGTCGGCACACTCGACGACGGAACCGGTATCCGCGAGCTCGTGACATACCGCTTCGACCACGGCGCCCTCGTCGTCGACGACGACCACCGCCACGTCCGAATTCCAATTGACGGCGGCGGGCTCGAGAGGAGAAACGACGGCGCAGCGGTGAACGGCCTCGATGGCGCCGGACGACTCCAGGAGTCGCCTCGTATCTTTGCGCGATTCGTCAATCTCTCTCGCGAGCTCCAGCATCAGCTCTTGCGGGTCCAGACCCTCGGTCTCGAGGAACCGGGAGACGTCGAGCCCCTCCCATTCCCGGGGAAGCTCTGCGCGGAGCTCGAACTCGAAGGTTCCTTCCCGGAGGCCGACGAGCTCGCACAAGGACGTCCGATTCAGGTCATCGAGAAGCGCGAGCCGGGACGAGTCTAGAGGCTCCTCGGTCAGCGCCGCGAGAAACGAGCGGTTCGCGGAAGACCCCGAGGAAAATGCGCAGAGCACCCGGCCATGCCGGAACAAGATCGCGCCGTTGGCGAGCGAGCTCTCGACCCGAAGCGTGCCGGTCTTCCTGGAGAACGCAACGATCTGGAGGATCTCCAGGAGATTTATGTCCTCCAAGCGTCCGTTCAGGGCCATGGTGAGTGAGGGGATGTTGGCTGTGGGCTATGTACTCATGGTAACGCAGCTTCTTCGGTTTGACACTCGAATCCCAAGAGTCCCGGGTGTCACCAGAGTCCGGGAACGAGCCGGAACAGTCGTCTCTTCCGTGTCGCTCCGATGGCCCTGGGACTCCAAAAGAAGCGTCTCCTCGGCATGGATAGAAGCCCGACGAGGAGGACGGCGCAGCAGAACACGAGGAATCCACAGAGCCCGGGTCGGGACAGCGTCGTGGCGAGAACCATGAAGAGCTCGCGGAGATACGCCGGGTGGCGTATCGAACGGTAAGGCCCGCGCGTCACGACACTTCGCACGCCGGGGAGGATCCCGAAGCGTCTCCCCAGAGCCAGAAACGAGCTCAACGTCAGGACACTTCCCATGACGAAGAGACCTTCGAGGGTGGCGGGCCAGGTGGCGACGGGAGCAGCGAGCGCGAAGGCGCAACCGCCGATCGCGACGTGGAGCGCGGCGCCCAGGTGCAGACCGACGATGGTCCAGGGAATGGACGAGGCGAGATTCGCGCGCCCAGAGGCTGCCACACGAGCCAGCCGCTCGCGGTAAGAGGAATCTTCGCTCATGTTCGTGACCCTGTTCAGTTGGGAGTTGGAATGTGGCGGCTACTCTCGGGCGGCGGTCTCCCGTTGTGGGAGCTGAGGGAGCTCGGGAGAATCGATCTCGGCCGGCACCCGCCCACTGTGGCGCATGTATACTGGCGCCGCGATGAAGGGAAACCTGGTCCGCGGGCTCTCGCTCCTCGGTATCATCGCGGTTTTCGGTGAGGCGTTCGTGAATCGCGCCGGTACGGCTACCGCTTCGCCTCCCCGCTTCCGAGTCGCTCCGCCCGTTGCCGACGTTTCCGACGGGGGATACGACAATCTCCTCGCCGACACCCAATTCGCCTCGGCGGGGGCGACGCCGTCCGTCCACTGCCCGTCCGCCGTCGAGATTTCCGGAGGAAGGCTATACGCCGTCTGGTACGGCGGCAGCCGCGAGGGTGCGAAAGACGTCGCGATCTGGAGCGCCCTCTACGATCCAGATAGCCGAGAGTGGAGCGACGAGCGAAGGGTAACGACGCGGGAAGAAACGGGCCTCGACGAGGGACGCTACATCAGAAAGCTCGGAAACGCGGTGCTTGCGAGAAGCGAGGACGGACGTCTCTGGCTCTTTTATGTCAGCGTATCTATCGGCGGGTGGTCGGGGAGCGCCGTCAACCTGAGGATCTCCCGTGATGAAGGGGAGAGCTGGGGCCCGGCGCGGCGGCTCGTCACCTCTCCCTTCCTGAACGTCAGCACGCTCGTCAAGGGACCGGTGATTTTCTACGACGACGGAAGTCTCGGACTTCCCGTGTACCAGGAGCTCATCGGCAAATTCGGTGAGCTCGTTCGCATCGCTTCCGATGGCAGCGTTCTCGGCAAAGTACGACTCTCGCGCGGAAGAACGTCCCTCCAGCCCGTCGTCGTTCCCTTCACGCCCTTAGATGCCGTCGCATTCCTCAGGCGCAGCGGTTCGAGCCCTCCGCGCGTGCTCTCGGTGTCTACCCACGACGGCGCCCGGAGCTGGACGAGCCTCGAGCCCACACCGCTCCCGAACCCCGACTCCGCCGTTTTCGCCGAGCGGGCTCCGGACGGGACTCTCCTCATGGTGTTCAACGACAGCGAGACCGACCGCAGCAACTTGACGCTGGCCCTCTCCGCGGATCGAGGCCAGTCGTTTCGGATCCTTCAGGTGCTGCAGCCACCCGAGTCCACTGACCCCAGTGAGGACGGGCCCGCGCGCTTCGCCTATCCGTGGCTCGTCCGCGGCTCGAACGGAGACCTCCATCTGCTGTACACCTGGAACCGGCGCCGCATCGTTCACGTTCGACTCCACCGCCGGGAGACGACGGCGTCTTGATCTCGCTCGGAGCCCTCTCCTGGAGCTTCGCCATCGGTGCCCTCGCAGGTCTCCTCACCGCACGAAAGCGCCGCGGCCCGTGGCTCATCGCCGTTTGTGGCGGCGTCTTCGTCCTCGCCGCCATTCCCGTTCCTCTCGCGGGCGGGTTATCCATCTCGGGGTATCTTCGAGGCACGGCAGGTGCCCCGAGCGTGACGTCTCTCGTGCTCCTCGGTGCGTCGCTTCTGGCGGTCGCCGGCGGATCCGAGGCGAGGTTGGCGAAAGAGATTCTCGCGGTAGCGCTCCCCACAATCCCGGCGGCCGTTTTTCTCTATCCGATGAGCCTCGGGCTCGCGCGTTTCGACCCCTATGTTCTCGGCTACCGAAGCCACGCGGTGTGGCTCCTCGGCGTCGTCGCGCTCGGGGCGGTCGCGTCGGCACTCGCGAGGAGGGATCTCTTGCTCGTTTCCCTGCTCGGGGCGGTCGCGGCATGGAGGTTCGGCTTCGGTGAGTCGACAAACCTCTGGGACTACCTCATCGACCCGTGGTTGTCTTTGTTCGCCGCGGTCTGGCTCGGGCGGTATTGGCGATATTCCGCCCGCCTCAAAAGATCTGCGTGAGGCGGAGCCTTCCCGCGGACCTCCAGCGGAGCCCACCGGCTCCATCTCGGGAAAACGCGTTCCGCGGCAGTGTTATGATCGTTCGACTCCAGTTCCAATCATGAACGATCGCCGGAAAAACAAGGCCGATCTCGTCGAAGAGCTGCGGACGGTCCGCGACCAGCTCCTCCGGACGGAGCAGCTCGCGCGTATCGGCAGCTGGAGCTGGGACCTCGAGTCGGGTGTCGCCAGCTGGTCGCCCGGCATGTACCGTCACTACGGGCTCTCGCCCGAGGACTCGAGAGCGCCCGCCGACCTGGCGCTCGCCGCGATCCATCCCGACGATCTTCCTCGGCTCCGGGATAGCATGTTGCGAGCGAGCGAATCAGGCCGGCTCGAGCCAGTCGAGTACCGGATCCGGGTCGGAGACGCGCTCCGATACCATCGCACCGAGGGCGAGGCCCTGCGCGATCCCGAGACCGGTGCCGTGCGGATGTTCGGATTCGTTCAAGACGTCACCGCGCTCAAGGAATCGGAAGAGAAGAGGCGTCGCGCCGAGCAGGAACGAGACCGCCTCTTCGACATTTCGATCGAGCTTCTGTCCGTCACCGGTTTCGACGGCAAGTTCAAGCAGCTCAACCCCGCCTGGGAGCCGGCGCTCGGTTGGAGCATCGCGGAGCTGATGGCCACGCCATGGATCGAGCTCGTTCACCCGGACGATCGCGAGGCCTCGCTCGCGGCCCTTTCCCGTCTCGAGCGGGGCGAAACGTTAATCGGCTTCGAGAGCCGTTATCGCCACCGTGCCGGCCACTACCGCTGGCTTTCCTGGAACGCCCGCTCCTCCACCGAGGCAGGCCTGATCTTCTCCGCGACCCGCGACGTCACCGAGGAGAAGGCGGCCCGAGAGGCTCTCGAGAACGAGATGTCGTTCCGAAGATCGCTTCTGAAGGGGGCGGCGGAGGGGCTTTCCGTCTGCCACGAGACGAATGAGTTCCCGTTCACCTCGTTCACCGTTTGGAACGACCGAATGACCGAGATCACCGGTTACGAAATGGAGGAGATCAATCGCCTCGGGTGGCACCAGTCGCTCTACGCCGATGAGGAGGTCCGCGGGCGTGCCATGGAGCGCATGTCGCGTCTGAGAGCCGGCGACGATCTTCACGGCGAGGAATGGGTCATCACCCGCAAGGATGGCGGGGAGCGCGTCGTCCGGATCGCGATGTCGGTGCTCCGCGGAAACGACGATCAGGCCCACGTGCTCGCGCTGATGGATGACGTCACCGATCGGCGCCGGGCGGAGGAAGCGCTCCGGGCGAGCGAGGAGCGGTACCGCTCCTTGTTCGAGGGCGCACCTTACGGGATCTTCCGAGTGACCGTCGAAGGCGCGTTCGTGAGCGTGAACCCGGCGCTCGCCGCGATGCTCGGCATGGAGTCGGCCGACAGTCTCCTGGGCCGGAGCGTCGAAGGGCTCTTTCAGGAACCGGGGGGTTGGAATCGATTCCTCGCCGATTCCGAGACCGAGAGCGGCATTCAGGGCCTCGAAGTGGTCTGGCTGCGAAGCGACGGTACGCCCATCACCGTTCGGGTGACCGGAAAGCCGCTTGCCGGAGACGACGACGGAGAGCGAGGCTTCGAGATGATCGCGGAGGACGTCACCGAGCGCCGCCTCCTCGAGGAGCAGTTTCGCCAGTCCCAGAAGATGGAGGCCGTCGGAAGGCTCGCCGGGGGCATCGCTCACGATTTCAACAACCTCCTCACCGCCGTCACCGGTTACGCCGATCTTCTCCGATCCCGCGTCCCTCAGGACGATCCGCGGCGAAGCTACGTCGAGGAAATCCTCGGCGCGGCCGACCGGGCCTCCGCGTTGACCCGGCAGCTCCTCGCGTTCAGCCGTCGCCAGCTCCTGCAGCCCCGGGTGCTGGACTTGAAGGAGATGGTGCGCAACGTGGAGCGCATGCTCGGGCGGATCATCGGGGAAGACATCGAGCTCACGACGCGCCTCGAAGCTCGAGGTCAGGTTCGAGCCGACCCGAGCCAGCTCGAGCAGGTTCTCCTCAACCTCGCGGTGAACGCGCGGGACGCGATGCCGGACGGGGGAAGGCTCGTCCTCGAGACCCGGGACGTCGAGATCGAGGAAGGCTTCAAGGTCAAGCCGGGAGCAATGCCTCCCGGTACCTACGTTCTCCTGGTCGTGAGTGACACCGGAGTGGGCATGGACGCTTATGCGCTCTCGCATATTTTCGAGCCGTTCTTCACCACCAAGGAGCCGGGGAAGGGGACCGGGCTCGGGCTCGCGACCGTTTATGGAATCGTGAAACAGAGCGGTGGCTACATCTGGGCGGCGAGCGAGCTCCGTCGCGGCGCTCGATTCGAAATCTATCTTCCCCGCGTCGACAGCGCCCTCGAAGAGCGTGACGCCCCCGCGAGCACGTCGCCCGAGCTCGCGGGAGGCCACGAGACGGTGCTCCTCGTCGAGGACGAAGAGGGCGTGCGGCGTACGGTGCGGGAAATGCTCGAGTGGTACGGGTACCGGGTTCTGCCGGCTTCGGGGGCGACGGAGGCGCTCGCTCTTGCCCGGAGCCACGAGGCGCCGATCCATCTACTGCTCACCGACGTGGTGATGCCACGCCTCGGAGGCCGTGAGCTTCGGAGCACGATCGATTCCTATCGACCACGGATCCCGGTCCTCTATATCTCGGGATACGCGGGAGAAGGGGTGAACGAAGAGCTTCTCGAGGACGGCGCCGCCTTCCTTGCAAAACCTTTCACCGCCGCCGCGCTCGCCCAGAAGGTCCGAGAGGTCCTGCGAGCCTCCGGCGCAGGACGGTAGCCCGAGGGGTTTGAGATAGAATTCATCGGATCGGCTGGCACCGGGTAGTCCGAGCGCACGGTCGACGGGAAAATCGTCATGTCGCTGACCTTCGAGAGCTATTGGCCGCTCGTTCTGCTGCCTGCCCTGGGCTACGTGTGGTGGGTGCGCCGTCATACGCACACGTCGCTGTCTCGTCGCCACCTGAATCTCATCGGAGGGATGCGCTCCGCGATCGTCTTGCTGCTCCTTCTCGCCCTCATGCGGCCCCACCTCAACCGGCCCGGTACGGGAATCTCCGCCGTCTTCCTCGTGGACGTTTCGCGGAGCATCTCTCCCGAGTTCCTGAGCGCCGCCATTCGGTGGAGCGGTGACGCCGTCGAGAAGGGCAAGCCCGAGCACGCGCGATTCATCGGATTCGCCGCCCAGTCGGCGATGGTCACGCGAGCGGAGGAGCTGGGCTCGCTCGCGGTCTACGACGGAATCTCGATGGAGTCGGGAGCGCGTCCCGCTCCAACGGGCATCGATCAGAGCAAGACCAACATCGAGCGGGCGGTGCGTCAGGCGATGTCCAGCTTCGCTCCCCACACGCTGAAGCGTCTGGTGCTCATCACCGACGGGCACGAGACGGAGGGAGACCTGGCTTCGGTCGTCCCGGAGCTCGCGGCCCAGAACATCCGGGTGTTCACCGTACCCGCGGCGGTGCGTGCCGAGGGAGACTGCTGGATCGAGGGCATCGAGGTGCCGCCCGACGTCCGGGCGAAGGAAAGGGCCGAGGTCCAAGTCCTCGTTTTCTCTCGAGCCCGCAAGGAGGCCGAAGTGGTGCTCGAGACGTCCACCGCTCGGCTCGCGGAAAAGAAGCTCCAGCTCGAGCCGGGATTCACCAGGGTCACATTCGAAACGAGACTTCCTCAGGCGGGCGTCGTCGATCTGCAGGCGAGAATCGAGACTGCTTCCGACCCCTTTCGAGGAAACGATTCCCGGGTCGAGACGGTAGCCGTCGAGGCTCCGACCAAGGTCCTCTACATCGAGGGCTACACTCCGAGCGCCTCGTATCTGAAGAACGCGCTCACGTCGGAAGGCCTCGATGTGACCGTCGTCCCCGCTTCGGGCGTCGCCTCCGCCGTTTCGAGGGTCTCCTCGTACGACGCGGTGATTCTGAGTGACGTCGCCGCCAAGAGCCTCGATGAAAAAACGATGCTCCGGCTCGAGCACTACGTCAGGGACGAGGATGGCGGGTTCATCTTCGCGTCGGGCGAGACGAGCTACGGCGAGGGAGGTTACTCCGACAGTATCATCGAGCGCATCCTTCCGGTCTCCTTCCGGGTCGAGGAAAAATGGAAGGACCTCTCGCTCATCATCGTGCTCGACAAATCCTACAGCATGTACGGACGCAAGATCGCTCTGGCCAAAGAAGCGACCAAAGCCGCGCTCGATTTGCTCGAGGACACGCACCGATTCGGTGTCGTCACCTTCGACTGGAACCCCTACACCACCATCCCGCTCCAGCTCGCGGTCAACAAGGAAGCCATCAAAGAGGGTATCAGCCGCATCCAGGCGAGCGCCCAGACCAACATCTACCCCGCCCTCGAGCGTGCGTTCGAGCAGCTCGAGCAGAGTCCCTCGAAGGTGAAGCACGTCATCCTCCTCTCCGATGGCAAGACCTACCCCGACGACTACGAAGAGCTGGTGACGAGGATGACGGAAAAAGACATCACCGTCTCCACCGTGGCCGTGGGGGAGGAAGCGGACCGGGATCTCCTGAAGGACATCGCCGACTGGGGAAAAGGGAGGAGCTACTTCATCGAGGACGCGGCGAAGGTCCAGCAGATCTTCATCGAGGAGACCCAGATCGCTCTCGAGCAGACGCTGGTCGAGGAGTCCTTCAAGCCCGTCGTCAAACGGGAAGTGGAGGCGCTCCGAGGGATCGACTTCTCGAAAGCGCCGCCTCTGCGCGGCTACGTCTCGACCGTCCCCCGGGATACGGCCGAGGTCATTCTCGAGGCGTCTGATGAAGACCCTCTTCTCGCGCGATGGCACTACGGGATTGGCCGTTCGGTGATGTTCACCTCGGACGTCAAGAACCGGTGGGCTGTCGATTGGCTCAAGTGGGACGGTTACGGAAAGTTCTGGTCGCAGCTCGTTCGAGAGACCGCCCGGCGCCAACATGGCGCGGAAGTGGACTTCCAGGTCACGCGGAAAGGCAACGCCGCCGAAGTCGAGCTCTCGGTGGTGGACGAGACCGGGCACTATCCCAAGGGCATCGAGCCGGTGCTGCGCGTGACCGGCCCCAAATCCGGTATCGCGTCGGTGGCCATGCGGCAGACGGCTCCGGGACGGTATCGGGCGTCGGTTCCCGTCTCCATCTCGCCCGGCTCGCCCTGGAAGTTCGAGCTCTCGGGCGAGGGCCTTCCCGATGACGCACTCGCCCGCGCGGGACGGACGAGGACGGTGTTCTATCCCTATCCCGACGAGTATCGGTTTTATCCCCCGGACATCGAGAAGCTCGAGGCGCTCGCCAAAGAGACCGGGGGCAAAGTGAGCCCCGAGATCGGAGACATCTTCAACGTCGGCGGCGAGCGCGCGAGCGTTCCTACGGCCCTCGCGCCTGTCCTTGTTCCCATCGCTTTGCTACTCTATTTCTTAGACATTGCCGTGCGGCGCGCGCCGTGGGTGTGGAACCGACTCCAATCCCGGCCAGTGCCGCGCCGGGAAACCGTGTGACCTCTTCCGTCGCCACTCCGATCGCCATTTCGTCCCGTCCACGGGTCATCGGCCGCTTGCGCGGTGCCGCGCCGGGGCCGACGCTCGTCGCGGTGGGATCGATTCACGGGAACGAGCCCGCGGGCTCGATCGCGCTCGCGAAAATCGTGGAGCGATTGGAACGGGAGCAGCTTCTCGTGCGCGGCGACCTGTTGGCTCTCGTGGGGAACCTGCCCGCTCTCGAAGCGGGAGCCCGATTCATCGATGAAGACCTGAACCGACGCTGGAGCGGCGAGCGCATCGATAGAGTGTCGCGGGGCGAGCTCGTGGAGAGCGCGGAAGACGCGGAGAGGAAGAAGCTCAT
This sequence comes from uncultured Acidobacteriota bacterium, assembly GCA_963815675.1. Classification (GTDB taxonomy): domain Bacteria; phylum Acidobacteriota; class Vicinamibacteria; order Marinacidobacterales; family SMYC01; genus CAWFHP01. The sequence goes on from CAWFHP010000015.1 coordinate 635,791, forward strand.
CGACGCCGTCTTCCGCGGGTTCCGAGAGGCGAGGGGACCGGTCGTGCTCGTCGATCTGCACAGCACCTCCGGAGACGGTAAACCCTTCGCCGTTTTCGCGGATACCCTGCGCAGCCGCGGCTTCGCGCGGCGCTTTCCCTTGCCGCTGGTGCTCGGGCTCGAAGAACAGCTCGAAGGGACCCTCGTCGACTACATCGGCCTGCTCGGCCACGTCGCCGTCGGGTTCGAGGGCGGCCAGCACGAGGACCCGCGCTCGGTCGATAATCTCGCCTCCGTCGTCTGGATCGCTCTCGGAGAGCTTCAGATGGTGGCGCCTCGTCGTGCCGATGTGAAGGGGGCGCGGACCCGACTGGCGCGGGCGACGGGCGGGATTCCCGGCATCCTGGAAGTCACCTACCGGCACGCGATCTCTCGCGACGACGCGTTTCGCATGCGCCCCGGCTATCGGAGCTTCGAGCCGATCGTTCAGGGGCAGGTGATCGCCGACGACGTCGACGGGGAAGTCGCCGTTCCCGCGGACGGATTTCTCTTGATGCCCTTGTACCAACAGCAGGGTGACGATGGGTTCTTCGTCGTACGGCGGGTGCGCGCCTTCTGGCTCGCCCTGTCGGCGCTGCTCCGGCGGCTCAAAGCGGCAAAGATCGCCCACTGGCTCCCCGGCGTCTCGCGGATCGAGGGTGAGCCGCACGCGCTGCAGGTGGATCTCCGGGTCGCGCGCTGGTCCTCGCTCGAGGTCCTCCACCTGCTCGGTTTCCGCAAGCGGTCCGGCGACGAGGATCGGCTCATCGTGGAGCAGCGGGTGCGTGACCTGCCGTGAGCTACTTCACCGCGGACAGTGCCGCGTCGTAGTCGGGCTCTTGTTTGATCTCGGGAACGAGCTGGGTTTTCACGACCTTGCCGCTCCCGTCGAGGACGACGACGGAGCGTGCGAAGAGGCCCGCGAGCGGACCGTCGGTGATGAGGATCCCGTAAGCCTTTCCGAAGTCGGAGCTGCGCATCGCGGAGAGGCTGACGACGTTGTCGAGACCCTCGGCCCCGCAGAAGCGCTTCTGAGCGAAAGGCAGGTCGCGAGAGATGCAGAGTACGACGGTGCCGGGGATTTTCGACGCTTCGGCGTTGAATCTCCGGACGGAGGCGGCGCAGACGGGAGTGTCGAGGCTGGGAAAGATGTTGAGGACGACCTTTTTTCCCGCGTAGGTCGCGAGCGACACGTCGGAGAGGTCGGTGGCCGTGAGAGAAAAATCCGGGGCCTTCGTGCCCACCTTGGGGAGCTCGCCGGAAATCGAGATGGGGTTGCCGCCTAGTGTCACCGTTGCCATTCGTGCCTCCTATGGGTTTGTCGACAGAAGTCGTCTCTCGCACGCCCTCGCGCGCGAGCCCTGAAATAGTACTCATTTTGTCAGAGTTTGCCAAAAATGGAATGAACACGCTCGCGCTCAATCATTTAGAGTCACGGGAGGTGCCCGTCCGATGAAGCTGTCTACCCGATTTCTGCTCGGCTGCGTCCTCGTGGCCGTTTCAGTGCGAGCCGAGGAGCCCGTCCGTTACGAGATACGCTTCGACCACAGCGATCACCACGAAGCGGAGGTGGTGGCGACGTTCCGCGGGGTCTCGAGCGAGACCCTCGAGCTTCGTATGAGTCGAAGCTCGCCCGGACGCTACGCACTGCACGAGTTCGCGAAGAACGTCTACGGATTCGAAGCGACGGACGGAAGGGGAAGACCGCTCGAGGTGACGCGGCCGGATCCCTACGGGTGGAACGTCCGGGGGCACGACGGCACCGTCGTCGCCCGCTATACCGTATTCGGCGACCGATGCGACGGCACCTATCTCGCGGTGGACAACACCCACGCGCACCTCAACATGCCGGCGACGTTCGTGTGGGCCCGGTCGATGGAAGCGCGTCCGATCGAGCTCGTCGTGGTTCCGGCCCGGCCGGAGTACCGGGTCGCGACTCAGTTGAAGGCGGCCGACGCGAACGTCTACACCGCTCCCAACCTCTACTATTTCTTCGACAGTCCCGTCGAGATCGGCCCCTTCGAGCTCCACGAGTGGACGACGACGTCGAACGGCGAGCCGCGCTCTTTCCGGCTCGCCCTCCATCACCAGGGCACGAAGGTCGAGGGAGAGATCTACGCGCGGCTCGCCCAGGCGGTGGTCGAGGAGGAGAAAGCGATCTACGGAGAGCTCGCCGACTACGATTTCGGAAGCTACACGTTCATCGCCGACTACCTTCCCTATGCCGCCGGTGACGGGATGGAGCACCGCAATTCGACGGTCATGACCTCGCGGAGAGACATCGAAGATCCGGTGCCGAACCTGGGAACCGTGGCGCACGAGTTCTTCCACTCCTGGAACGTGGAACGGATGCGGCCTCGCTCGCTCGAGCCTTTCGACTTCGAGAAGGCCAACATGTCGGGCGAGCTCTGGTTCGCCGAGGGCTTCACCAGCTACTACGACGCCCTGGTGCTGAAGCGCGTCGGGGTCAGAAGCCTCGATCGCTACGCCGAGGCGCTCGGGCGCTCGCTCGACGACATCGTGAACGCTCCCGGACGGCGATTTTTTTCACCGGTGGGCATGAGCCGTGAAGCTCCCTTCGTCGATGCCGCGGTCTCGATCGATCCCACGAACCGGGAGAACACGTACGCGTCGTACTACCCCTATGGCGCCGTTCTCGCGCTCGGGTTGGACCTTTCCATCCGGGAGCGTTTTCCCGCAAGCTCGCTCGACGATTTCATGCGCGAGGCCTGGCGGCGCTACGGGAAGACGGAGATTCCTTACGAGCTATCGAACCTGGAAGAGACTCTGGGAGCCACGACCGACCCGGCGTTTGCCCGCGACTACTTCGACCGGTTCATCCGAAAGGGAGACCTTCCCGATTTCGAGAGACTGCTCGCACTCGCCGGCCTCGAGCTCCGAAGGCCCGACTCGAGCAAGGCGTGGCTCGGGGCGGAGCTCTCGCAGGAAAGCGGTGGTGCCCGGGTTCGCACCCGGCCGCTCATCGGCGCTCCCCTCTACGACGTCGGCGCCGACCTGGGCGATCTCGTGCTCGAGCTCGGAGGGAAGCGACTCGTCGGCGATACGAGCGTAGCCGACGTCCTCTCGTCCTTCGAGCCCGGTGAGCGAGAGACGATCGTCTTCGAGAAGCGAGGCGAGCGTCGAGAGTCGGAGCTCACGCTCCAGGGAGATCCCGCCATCGAGGTCGTTTCGTTCGAGCGCGCCGGCCGCGACGTGAGCGACGCAATCCGGGCGTTCCGGGACCGCTGGCTCGGAAGCCGTGCCGGGAGCGCGAAGCCGAGTCTGCCCGCGAAGGAATGCAAGCTCTGCCGGCGGGTGTATCCCTTCGAGATGGAGTTCTGCCCTTACGACGGCAAGCGGCTGGGAATTCGAAACCGCTGATGTTTCACCCCGAGGGGCCGACTCTATGGGAGCTTGCCCGGCAGGCGCTCTCGTCGACTGAGAGAGGCTACGACCTGCTCGCCCCTAAGTTCGACGCCACACCGTTTCGCACTCCCGACGAGGTCCTCGATGCCACCGCGCGATACCTCGAGGGCGGGTCCTTCTCCCGGGCACTGGATTCTGTGCTGCGGCACGGGGGCCGTCGCCTCCATCCTCCGTCCGCTCGCCTCCGATCTCGTCGTCGGGCTGGACTTCAGCATGGGAATGCTTCGGGTCGCCCGCCGTTCCGAAGAGCGTCTGGTGGGAGGACGTTCGCCGGCCTTCGTACGCGCCGATGCCCTGAACCCGCCATTCGCCGCGAGCTACGACCTCGTCACCTGCTTTTCCGCGCTCGGTCACTTCCTCCCGGCGCAGCACGAGAGCCTGGTGCGATCGGTTCGGGATATGCTCGTTCCCGGAGGGCGATTCGTATTCCCGACCGGCCGGATGCCGCGTGATCGGGTCGAGGGCTTACTGGATCTCCCGCACGTTCAATGCCGTAATGCACGTCCGCAACGCCCTCTGGGCGCCACCCTTCATCATGCTCTACCTGACGTTTCTCCTCCCCGAGGCTCGAGCGCTTCTGGAGCGGGAGGGGTTCTCGGTCGACGTCGTCGAGGGTTTGTTTCCGGAGCCGTTCGAGCGGTTCTCGCTCGTGGACGCCCGGCTTCAGTCCAATGACGGGTAGGTGTACCCGGGAGGGGACCAGCGGCCGGGAGGCTCCCAGATGCCTTCGTCGTTCTGCACCGTCAGCACCCGCACACCCTCTTCGGTGACGGCGAGGCTGTGCTCGTACTGGGCGGAAAGCTTTCCGTCGGCGGTCACCGCCGTCCAACCGTCGGAGAGGAGAACCACCTCCCACGTGCCCTCGTTGATCATGGGCTCGATGGTGAAAGCGAGGCCCGGTGTGAGCCGGAGCAAGCGTCCGGGAACGCCGTAGTGGGGAACCTGGGGTGCCTCGTGAAACCCGCGTCCGACGCCATGCCCGACGAAATCGCGGACGACGGAATAGCCGAGGGGCTCGACGTAGGACTGGATTGCGTGCCCGACGTCGCCGAGGCGCGCTCCGGGTTTCACCACCTCGATGGCTCGTCGGTTCGACTCGAGAGTGGCTTCCAGAAGTCGCATCACCTCAGGGCGCACTTTGCCCACGGGAATGGTCGCGGCGTTGTCGCCGTGGAAGCCTTCCACGATGAGGGTCACGTCGATGCCGACGATGTCTCCTTCGCGCAGCACCTGCTTCGGCGAGGGAATTCCGTGACAGATGACTTCGTTGACCGCGGTGCAGATACTCTTGGGAAACCCCCGGTAGTGGAGGGGCGCGGCGACGACGCCCTCGCGCCTCGCGAAATCCACTTGTAGATCGTCGATGTCCTGGGTGCTCATTCCAGGCTGTACCTGGCGGATAATCCATTCGAGGCACTCCGCCGCCAGCCGGCCGGCCCGTGCCATCGTCTCGATCTCGGCGCGGCTCTTGATGAAAACCTTGCCACTCGTCTCGTAGAAGTTCGTTCCTTGCTTCACCGAGGTATTGTAACCCGGGCCGGAAGGTTTGATAGCTTAGACGCAGTATATCGAACGAGGAGATCCATGAAGCGACGAACCATCGACGTCTCGAAAACCTTGTTGTCAGTCACCCTCTTCGCCTGTGGCTGTCTCGCAGCCCCACCCCTCCAAGCGGCCCAGGCAGAGAGGCGCCCCCTCGAATTCCCGGATCTCGCTGCCATGCGCAGCGTCTCCGATCCCCAGGTGTCGCCGGAAGGCGACTGGGTGGCGTACGTGGTGAGGACCGCGGACCTCGACCAGGACCGGATCGTCGGCGACATCTGGATGGTGAGCTGGGACGGCACGCGGACGCTGCAGCTCACCTATACCGATGAGAGCGAGTCGACGCCGCGGTTCAGCCCCGACGGGCGTTATCTCGCGTTCCTCGCGAGCCGCGGCGAGGGAGACAAGGTGAAGAGTCAGGTGTGGATCCTGGAGCGGGCAGGCGGTGAGGCGAGGCAGCTCACGAAGTTCCCCGGAGGAGTTTCGGACTACGCCTGGTCGCCCGACGGGAAACGCCTCGCCGTGATTGCCTCCGATCCCGATCCCGACGAGATCGCGGAAGGGGAGGCGGAGACGACCGCGAGTGGAAAGAAGAAGGCGAGGACACCGAAGCCGATCGTCATCGATCGCTACCAGTTCAAGGCGGACCGAGTGGGCTATCTCCGGCATGTCCGGGATCACCTCTACCTCTTCGACGTCTCCACGGAGAAGTCGGATCTTCTCACCCCGGGCGACTTCGACGAGGCGCTTCCCTCCTGGTCGCCCGACGGCTCGCTCATCGCCTTCTCGTCCAAGCGCGAGGGCGACCCCGATTCGAAACGAGAACTGGGACATCTACCTCATCGACGCTCGCGCCGGCGCCACCCCGCGGCAGCTCACCCGGTTTACCGGAGGCGACGACGATACGAGCTGGGGAAGTCCCGCCGCGTTCAGTCCCGATGGCCGGCTCGTCGCGTACCTCCAGGGCTCCTCACCGAAATACACGTCCTACGAGATGCCGCGGCTCGCCGTCATTCCCGTGGTCGGGGGAGAGCCCCATCTCGTCACGCCATCGCTCGACCGCGGGATCTCGAATCCCGTCTGGTCTCGGGACGGCAAGAACATCTACTTCCTTCTCGAGGACGACCGGAACCAGGTGGTTGCGAGCGTTCCCGCGGGCGGAGGACAGGTCGGCCGCTACGCCCGGGCGCCGGGAGTGGTGAACGGCTTCAGCATCGGCGGCGAAGGTCGCATCGCCGTGGTCGCAACGACCCCGAAGGAGCCTGCCGAGGTCATGGCGCTCGAGGGAAACGCGCTCCGGCCACTCTCGGCGCAGAATCGCGACCTCATGTCGCGGATCGAGCTCGGCGACGTCGAAGGGATTCGAGCTCGAGAGTCGAGACGGGACGGAAGTCCACGGCATGCTGATCAAGCCTCCCGGCTATCGGGCTGGTCGAGAAATATCCGACCATCGCTTACATTCACGGCGGACCCGTTGGCCAGGACGGGTTCGAGTTCGACTTCATCCGGCAGACGCTCGCGGCTCACGGCTACGTCGTGATCGCTCCGAACTACCGTGGGAGCTCGGGCCGCGGGCTCGACTTCACCCGAAGCATCGAGGCGGACTGGGGGCACCTCGAGGTTCAGGACGTCATCGCCGCCGTGGATCACGTGATCGCCGAGGGAATCGCCGACCCGGAGAGGCTCGGCATCGGCGGTTGGAGCTACGGCGCCATGACGACGAACTACACCATCGCGACCGACAGTCGTTTCAAGGCCGCGGTGAGCGGCGCCGGTGTGTCGAACATGCTCGCCGCTTACGGGACCGACCAATACATCAGGCAGTACGAGCTGGAGCTCGGACTCCCGTGGAAGAACATCGAGCCCTATCTGAAAGTTTCCTATCCTTTCTACCACGCCGATCGCATCAAGACACCCACGCTCTTCCTCGGCGGCCAGATCGACTTCAACGTGCCTCTCCTGAACTCGGAGCAGATGTACCAGGCGCTGAAGAGCCTCGGCATCGAGACCAAGCTCGTGATTTATCCCGCCCAGTACCACGGTCTCAGCAAACCCAGCTATCAGCGGGACCGGCTGGAGCGATTCGTAGACTGGTATGACCGACACCTGAAGGCACCGGCGGGTGCGAGCGGGGGAGACCGCTGAGCGTCTGCCGGCCGCGCGGCTAGCGCTTCTTTCCGGCTTTGCGGTCGGGCTTCGGCGGCGAGAGCTTCGCTCTGGCGGCGGATTGTTGCCAGCGGCTCGTGGCCGCGTTGGACCCGCTCTTCGCCTTGTTGGAGAAGCCCCGGTTGCCCTTGTGCGAGCTCATATCCCGTCCCCTTTCGCCTCCGGAAGCCTGTCGGCGTACTCGCCCAGGATGGCGCGCGCTTGCTCTTCCGAGCCCATCGCGGCGACGCGGCGTCGCGCCCCGACAAAGAAGACGATGCCGACGAGCGCCCAGAAGAGGATGATGAGCCACTCGTTGGGCCAGACGAGCGCGGAAGGGCTTCCCGGCATGTAGAGGAGCACGAAGATCACCGTCGCCAGAAGCGCGAGAGCGCCCACGACACGGGGCAGGGGAACGCCGTAGGGTCGCGGGAGGCGCGGATAGAGCTTGCGAATTCGAACGAAGGAGACCGCCACCAGGAAGTAGCCTACGACGGTCGCGAGACCGCCGGCGTCGACGAGCCAGACGAGCACCTGTCGTCCGAAGAAGGGGGCGAGGATGGAGAGGATCGTGAGCAGCACGATGACGGCGACGGGCGACTCGTACCGGGGATGGAGCCGGCCGAAAATCGGAGGGAGCATGCCTCCGCGCGCCATGGCGAAGAGAAGTCGCGACGCGCCGATAAAAAAGGCGTTCCAGCTCGTCACGATCCCGAGCATGCCCCCGAAGATGAGGACCCGCGCGCCCCAAGGGCTTCCGTAGACTCTCGCCATGGCGTCGGCGGTGAGAAGGTCCGACGTTTTGCGCGCCGTCTCTCCGAGAGTGAGTCCCACGGTGAGCTGCACGAGCACGTACCACCCCATGGCCATCAGAATCGACAAGAGGATGAGCTTTCCCACGGCGCGGAAGGGAAAGTCGATCTCTTCGGCGACCTGGGGAATGACGTCGAATCCCAGGAACAAGAACGGGGTCATGATGACGACGCGAAAGAAGCCTTCGGTCGAAACGAACGCCGGAGCGAGATTTCCGGTATCCCCGCCGACGAGTCCCGGGATGAAGAACGCGAGGCCGATGAGGAACAGCAGCGTGGCTGCCGCGCCTTGCAGAATCGACGACATGCGAATGCCGTAATAGTTGACGGCACCGATGAAGAGGGCTCCCGCGATTCCGACCAGGAGCCAGACGAAGTGTACGCGGAAGCCGGCGACGGTGTAGAGGTAGCCCGTTTCGAGACCGGGAACGACATATTCGAGCACCGTGGGAAGCGAGACGACCTCGAAGGCGACGACGGTCATGTAGGCGAGGACGAGCGCCCAACCGCAGACGAACGACGCGAGCGGCCCGATACCGAGGTAGGAAAAGGCGAGCTCCCCACCGGCGCGGGTGAGGGCCGGCGTGAGCTCGGCGTAGGTGAGGCCAACGAGGAAGACCATCACCGCTCCCACGACGAAAGCGAGCGCCGAGCCGATCGTTCCCGCACGGGCGATCATCGCGCCGGAGAGAACGACCCACCCCCATCCGATCATCGCTCCGAACGCGAGCGAGAGGACGTCGTGGCGGCCGAGGACTTTGGAGAGCTGCTTGGTTGGCGTGTCGGGCATGGCTCCGGCTCAGAACGCGACGCGGCGCATGACGAAACGAGGCAGGTTTCGGATGGCGAGCATGACGTAGCGCCAGGCGGCGGGCGTGTAGACGACGGGCCGCCCGCGCTCGATGGCGGCGAGGATGTCTCTCGATACGCCTTCCGGCTCACCGGCGAAAGGCGGGGGAGAGAGACCCGCCGTCATTCCGGTCTTGACGAACCCCGGTTTGACGCAGATCGTCTTCAGGCCCGACGCGCGGAACTTGTGGTCTAGTCCCTCGAGATAAGACGAGAGTCCGGCCTTGGCGGCTCCATAGAGCACGACCGGCTTGCGTCCGCGCTCCCCGGCGACGGAGGAGAGGACGCACAGGGTTCCGCCGCCACCGGCGAGCAGACGCTTCCTCGCCTGCTCGCAGAACAGAATGGTGTGGGTGAAGTTCACCGTGAGCAGATCGCGCAGGAGCGCGGGATCGGACTCGAGCGTTTCCTGGGTGGCGAACATCGCCGCCGTCACGATGACGGTGTCGAGCCCGCCGAGCTTCGCCTCCGCCTCGTCGAGAGCGGGACCGAAGGTGTCGGGTCGCATGAGATCGCAAATCGCAACGGGAACGATCGGGTGAAGGCCGCTTCGTATCGAGAGATCCGCGGCGGAGCGGCGGACGTCTTCGAGATCCCGCCCGAGAAGCGCCAGCTCGTGTCCCTTGGCGGCGAGGAGGCGGCCGAGGGCCCGGCCGATTCCCCTGGTGCCGCCGAGGAGTGCGACCTTCATGCGGGATCTCCGAAGAGCCGAACCGACTGGGCGCTGCGGATGCGAAGCTCCGGGTCCCACCGCTTCCGCACCGCGGTCCACTTCTCGAGGCTCGGCTCCATGACGCGGAAGTGCTCGGGGCGGGTGAAGGCGTCCTTCGCGAGATAAACGCGGCCGCCCTCGGCGAGAACCGCCTCGTTGAGCCGGTCGACGAGACGCTCTGTCCCCCGATGCACCGCGAGGTCGAGCGCGATGGAGATTCCGGGGCAGGGAAACGACAGCATACCCGCGCCTTCGGCACCGCAGTCCTTGATGACGGAGAGAAAGGAATCGGCGCCTCCGCTCTCGGTCAGGATTTCCAGGAAGCGACGCGCGGCATCGGGACCGGCAGCCTCCGGCAGCACACACTGGTACTGGGTGAACCCCCGCGGCCCGTAGATGCGATTCCACTCGAGAATCGTGTCCAGCGGGTAGAAGAATTTCTCCGGATGGCTCACCCGTGGACGGGACCAGGCGTGCCCGTGGTAGATGACCGCGTCGAAAACGCGGATGCTCCACTTGTTGAGCACCCAGTTGGGAAAGTCGAACGGGACGGTGAAACGCCGGAGCAAGGGCGGAGGATGGTTGGGTGCCTCGCCAGGCTCGGCCCACCGGCCGCGGTTTAGAACTCCGCGCCCGAGGTGTTTGCCGCGCGCCATGGCGTCGATCCAGCCCACGGTGAAAGGCCAGGTCTTCGCCGAGCGTTTGAGCCCGCCGATGAGCTCGTCGATGTTCGCGAAACGCTCCCGCTCCTCATAGATCCACGGGCTCGGGATCCGGTTCATGCGGAACTCGATCTCGAGGATGTGGCCGGTCAGGCCCATGCCCCCGACCGTCGCCCAGAACAGGTCGGGCTCCGCTTCGGGAGAGCATTCCACGATCCGGCCGTCGGCGACGCGCAAGAGGAGCGAGCGCACGTGAGAATCCGAACAATCCCTCCACGTGGTGATTCTTTCCGTGGACGTCGGCGGCGACCATTCCTCCCAGCGTGACGAACTGGGTTCCGGGGCTGACCGGTGGAAACCAGTTTCGGCGCAGGAAGAGCCGGTTCAGCTCGCGCAGCGACAGCCCTGCCTCGACGCGCATCCAACCCGTGGACTCGTCGAAGTCGAGGATGCGGTCGGCGAGAACGGTGCTCGCGACCTCGAGGCGGTCGGGAGGAGGAAGGGAGGAATCCCCGTATGAGCGCCCGAGCCCCCGGCAGAGCACCCGATCCCTGGTGAGAGATCGAAGGTCCTCGGAATAGACCTCGCGGCCCGGCCTCGGTATCCGGCCCCATCCGGACAGCATCGGGACGTCGACGTCGCGTCGGCGCATCTCCATGTCGTCGCAATCTATCACTTCCCCGAACGCCGCGCCGCAGCCGCGCCGAAGTCCGAAGTCCGAAGCCCGAAGCCCGAAGCCCGAAGCCCGAAGCCCGACGGCGGGTTGCCCCCGTCCCTCGGGATTGGTAATCTCCCCGGGACTTTATGCGAACACTCGCGTCGATCCGATGGGTCGAGTCTCTGCGATCGGGAAAACCTGTCTTCGGCCTGTTCCTCCCGGACGCGACGAGGGCGACCGCCGAGAAGCTCGCGTCCGACGAGGAAGTGGATTTCGTGTTCTACGACATGGAGGAGGGCCCGTTCGACGTCGAGGGAATGGAAAGCGTCTTGCGTGACCTTGCTGGTCGTCCGATGGTCACGCGGCTGCCGCCTATTCGGGACGGCTTTGCCGAGGCCGAGGAACGGGCGAAACGGCTCGTGAAGGCCGGAGTCGATGGCGTGGTGTTTCCTCACGTGGAGAATCGAGCTCAGGCCGAGCACGCCGTCCGGTCGCTGGGTGCGGGGACGGAGGGGCTCGACGACGGCCCTCTCGGTATTTTGATCATCGAGGATCGTGTCGGAGTCGACAACGCGGCGGAGATCGTCTCGACCCCCGGCGTCAGCGTCGTCATTCCCGGGCCGGCCGATTTGAGCCGCGCGTACGACGGGGACTCCGCGGCCGTCGAGGGGGCCGTTCAGACGGTTCTCGCGGCATGCCAGGGCCACGGAGTGATTTGTGGTATCACCGCGGGGCCCGGCGACGTCGAGACGCGCGTGCGACAGGGGTTTCGCTTCATCATCGCAAAGAGCCACGATGCGCTTCGCGTCGGGCGCCAAGAATGAACAGATCGGAGTAGAACTTCCATGGCGACCACACCGGTTCAAACGAAGACCGAGCTTCTCGCTCGCGACCAGGCCCATCTCATCCACCCCCTCCACAGCCCGTCGCTTCATCAGAAAGGGCACGTGTGGGTGCGAGGAGAAGGCGCCCGGCTCTACGACATCGACGGCAAGGAGTACATCGACGGGTTGTCTGGTCTCTGGAACGTGTCCGCGGGGCACGGACGAAAGGAGCTCGCCCAGGCGGCCTTCGATCAGATGTCGACCCTCGGCTATTGCTCCGGCTATTCGGGGAGCACGAACCCGGCCGCCATCGAGCTTGCCGAGAGGTTGTCGCAGTGGGCTTACCCCGCGATCAACCGGTTCTTCTTCACTTCCGGGGGAGGCGAATCGAGCGACAGCAGCTTCAAGACCGCGCGCTACTACTGGCGGCTGAAGGGCAAGCCCGGAAAGACGCAAGGTCATCTCCCGGCAGTGGGGCTATCACGGCGTGACCCTCGCCGCCATGAGCGCCACCGGGATCTCGTCCTACTGGCCCATGTTCGAGCCGCGCGTTCCCGGGTTTCTCCACATTCCGTCTCCGTATCCCTATCGATACGAGGCGCCTCCAGGAGTGAGCCAGGGGGTGGCGGCGGCGAACGAGCTCGAGAAGGCGATTCTTCAGGAGGGACCGGACACGGTAGGCATGTTCCTCGCCGAGCCGGTGCAGGGGGCGGGCGGTGTCATCGTGCCTCAAGACGATTATTTCCCTCGCATCCGCGAGATCTGCGACCAGTACGAAGTGCTGCTGGTCTCGGACGAAGTCATTACCGGGTTCGGAAGAACGGGGACGAAGTTCGGCCTCGAGCACTGGGGCGTCGTTCCCGACATGATGCAGTTCGCCAAAGCCATCACCTCGGGATACTTTCCGCTCGGCGGCATCGGCCTCTCCGACGAGATCGCCGAGACTCTCGACGGAGGCAGTCCGGTGTGGATGCACGCGTACACCTACAGCTCGCATCCCGTGGGCTGCCGCGTCGCTCTCGCGAACCTCGACATCATCGAGAAGGAAGGGCTCATCGAGGAAGCGGAGCGGAAGGGGCAAAAGCTCCTCTCGGGGCTGACCGCGGCTCTCGCTTCCCACCCACACGTCGGCGACGTGCGCGGCCTGGGAATGATGTGCGGCGTCGAGATCGTGAAGGACAAGGCGACGAAAGAGGAGTTCCCGGCTTCGGATAAAGTGGGCTTCCGGGTGCACGAAGAGACGCAGAAACGGGGTCTTTTCTCGAGACATCGGGGGGACGTTTACGTCCTGGCGCCGCCTCTCGTCGCCACCGACGCCGAGATCGACCGCATCGTCGCCATCCTGGCCGAGTCGGTCTCAGCGGTAGTAGGCGACTGAGGCCGGGGGAGCGTGCAGCGGCGTTCACCCTGTGTTAGTCTGGATGGGAAACCGGAGGACAGGATGATCGCCAACCGCAAGGATCTGAAAGAGCCCATCGAACGCACCCAGGAAGAGGAGCTGACGCGCGCGGAGCGGATCCTCGTCGAGATTTCCGAGGACGCTCGCAGGCTCAAGAGTCGCTACTCCAAAGAGACCGTCGTTCCCGAGGGCGGCGAGTAGCTCCGGGCGCCCGGCTCCCGGAGCGTCCCTCTCCACCTCCGTGCTCTTCGACCGCCTTCTCGGTCAGGAGACCGAGTACGCGATACGTTTCTCACCCGAAAGACGTCACCCGGGTAACGACGTCATTTACGACGCGCTGTCCACCGCCATCGGCTCGCGGGTAAAGAGCGAGCCGGGCCTCTACGCCGAGCGCCCCCAGATCTTCATCGAGAACGGGGGTGCGTTTCACTACGAGTACCTCCCGTACTGCGCCGAAGGCGGCCTCATCGAGGGAGCGACTCCCGAGTGCCGAGGCCCGGCGCAGCTGCTTCTCTATCAGAAGGCTCAGGAGGCTCTGCTTCTCGACTCTCTCTCCGAGGCGGAAGGAATACTCCGGGCCTCGGGCTTTCCCGGCAAGCTGGGGCTGTTGAAGAACTGCCGGGACGCCGAAGGGCACGTTTATGGCGCCCAGGAGAGCTTCCAGGTCGCTCTGTCGACGGGCCCGCGACTCTTCGTTTACCGCTTCGCACTCGCGGCGTTGTTTCCGCTGCTGGCCCTGACCGTCGTCGCGGGCTGGGCGGTGTTTCTTCTTCTCATGTTCGGAATGCTCGCGTGCCGCGGTCGCGTCGACGCTGGTCGCGGCGCTTCCCCCCTTCCGTCGCCGCGGGTTCTTCGTGAAGCTCCTCTCCCGGGAGGACCGGAGCCTGGAGAACGCGCTCGGGCGATTCCTCTACTACTTGAGCTACGCGGTTACGTGGCCCTTCATCGCGTCGTTCTCCGCTTTGCTTTCGCTCTTCGCGTTTCGTCCCATTCGCCGTCACGCCACCGCGTTTCTCGTGTCCCGACCGATCCTGTCGGGCGCGGGCACCGTCGATGAGAGCGGCAGGTTTCTTCTTTCGGAGAAGGGGCCGGCCATCCGGCGCATGTTGCGCTTCGGCATCAGCCCCGCGGATCGCGCCATCTTCGACACGGGAAATCTGATGAAGCCGGTGCTGGCGGCCGCGCACTTTCATCTGACGCCGATGCTCGGTTTGTTCCGGCGGACGCAGCGCCTGCAGCTCGGCCTCGCGGACTCGAACATGCTGCAGGAGGCCGAGTTCCTGAAGAGTGGCTCCACGGCGCTCGTCGTCGACATGACCGAGGCCGGCGCTCTCGCGGACGCGCCCCGGCTGAGACGACCCATCGCGGCGCTCCACGCGATCGTCGTCGACCCGGCGCTCGAGACGAAGGTCGCGACGGACCGTGGTCCGATGACGGCGCTCGAGATCCAGAAGTACTATGTCGAGCGTGCCGAGGAATTCGTGCGCGAGTCGAAGGCGACGTCGATGGAAGCTCTCGAGGTGGTACGTTTGTGGCGGAGTGTGGTGGCATCTCTGGAACGACGTGACATGAGCGCCCTCGTCGGCCGTGTCGACTGGGTGACCAAGCGCTATCTTCTGGAATCCTGCGGCGACGAGCGCGATCGGGCGTTGCTGAAGACCGTCGACTTGCGCTACCACGAGCTCGGGGAAGGCTACGCGGCCAAGCTCGAGAAGAACGGCTTCGCGCGCCGCCTGCTCGCACCGAGGGAGGTCGCGCGAGCGACGACCGAACCTCCCGAAGGCACGCCCGCTTTCACCCGTGGCAGATTCATTCGGACCCGCGACCCGAGCTTCGCGACGGTGAGGATTCTCCTGGGACTCGGCGAGGATCGGTGGTCGGTTCCACGGAACCATCGTGAGATTTCCCTCGGCTTCCCCCGAAAACGCCGGGAAGACCTGAGGAGCGCGTCTCATGGCCGGCAACAGCTTCGGAGAGCTCTTCCGCATCACCACCGCGGGGGAGAGCCATGGCCCGGGCTACGTCGTGATCGTGGACGGCGTTCCTCCCGGCCTGGAGCTATCGGAATCCGACCTGGCGCCAGACCTGGCTCGCCGCCGCCCCGGTCAGTCGAAAGTGACGACACAGCGACAGGAGACGGACGAAGCCGAGATTCTTTCCGGCGTCTTCGAGGGGAAGACGACGGGAACGCCCATCGCGATCGTCATTCGCAATCACGATCAGCGTCCCAAGGACTACAGCGAGATCAAGGAGAAGTACCGGCCCGGACACGCCGACTTCACCTTCGACGCCAAGTACGGAGTCCGGGATTATCGAGGCGGAGGTCGGTCGAGCGCCCGGGAGACCGCGGTACGCGTGGCGGCGGGAGCGGTGGCGAAGAAGCTTCTTCACGTGCACTGGGGCGTTTCCATCGTCGGGTACGTGAAGCGGATCGGCCCCATCGAGGCGAACATCCCCGACCCGACCCGGGTGACGCTCGACGAAGTCGAGGCCAACATCGTTCGTTGTCCCGATACCGACGCGGCGGAGATGATGGTCGCGCTCATCGAAGAGCTGAGACGGGAGGGGGATTCCATCGGCGGCATCGCCGAGATCGTGGCTCAGGGCGCACCGGCCGGATGGGGAGAGCCGGTCTTCGACAAGCTGAAGGCAGATCTGGGAAAGGCCATGCTCAGCCTTCCCGCCGTGGTCGGCGTCGAGTACGGAGCCGGCTTCGCGCTGGCGACCATGCGGGGGAGCGAAGCGAACGACGTCCTCGAGAAGAGAGAGGGAAAAGTCGTCACCCGCACCAACCGTCACGGCGGAATGCTGGGCGGCATCTCCTCGGGCATGCCCATCGTCCTGCGCTGCGCGGTAAAACCCACGAGCAGCCTGCCTCGGGAACAGGAGACGATCACCCGGGAGGGAGAGCCGACGACCATCGCCACGAAAGGCCGCCACGATCCCTGCCTTCTACCTCGATTCGTTCCCATGGCGGAGGCGATGATGGCCGTAACCCTTGCCGACCACGCGCTTCGGCAGAGGGCGCTCTCGAGTTAGCTCCAGGCGAACCGGGGCTCGCCGAAATGGTCGACGCGCGTCGGTCTCCCGTGGACCGCGACCTCGCGTAGCTGATAGATCATCGCCGCCGTCGGAGCGTAGACGACCGTCTGGAGAGAATCGAGGGGAACAGTCAAAAGGGGACGGGCGGCGTCGGGACCAGGGATGATGCGAGGCACCCCCGGGGCTTCCAGCAGGCCGAGCTCGACCAGGTAGGCGGCGGCGACTTCCTTGGGATCGGGAGAGAGCTCGACCCGTCGCGGGCCCCAGACGACCACGGGGGTGATGCGAAACCCGGATCTCGTGGGGAAATCGTCGAGGAGCCCGAGGACGCACTCGCTCGCGATGGAGACTCCGACCTCTTCCTCGAGCTCGCGCAGGGCGGCGTCGACCGGTGTCTCTCCCTTCTCGAGGCGACCGCCGGGAATGGCCCACTGTCCACCGTGGTTGCGGAGCTTCGCCGTGCGTCTCGTGAGGACGAATGCCGCCCGTCGGTCGCTCGTGCCGACGATGGCGAAGGCGACGGCGGCGGGAGTGAGGTGGGCCTCGGTCGAGGCCTTTCGCTCGAAACATTCCAGGTTCGCGGTGAAAGTGGCCCGCAGCATTTCGTCGAAGGCGTATCCGTCCATCGCAGGGAATTATCTCATCCGCGGGCACTTGCAACGAGACCTTTCCGTAGCTAGCATCCTCGGGATTTGGAGGGGCTCGATTGGAGCCGAGGAGGTCATTGTGAAGAGATTCGTTTCCGCATCGGTCGTGCTCGCGGTCGTTCTGACCCCGGCACTGATTCTCGCGCATCCGCATTTCAACAAGACGGTGACTTGTCAGCTGCCGGGAGGCGCAGAAGCGACCATCACCTACAACACGACGCCCGCCAACATGGCCAACGCCGACAGCGCGGCGGTGGGGACGTTCATCACTCCGCGCCGTCCTTCGCTCAAGCTATCGGCTGACGTCACCGCCGGCGGCGTCACGCTCCCCGCGGGCGAATACACCATCGGGGTCATCAAGAACGGCTCGAACGACTGGGTGATGGCGCTGTACAAGGGCGGACTCCCGCGCGGCGCCGACCCGGACACGGCGAACGTGATCAAGCTCGAATCCGTGTACTCGGCGAACAACGGGGAGGCCGAGCACATGCTCATCGACATCACACCGGGGCACGGAAAGTTCGAAGGCCGGGCGGTGTTGACGCTCCACTTCGGGACGATGTTTCTCGAGGGAGCCCTTTCGTAGACGAGCCTAATCCTGCAAATCGGGTCACCCGGGTGCGGAGTGGGCCGCTCTGCACCCGGGGCTAGAGCGTCAGCGTTACCTGGATGACGTTTCCCTGGAGCGTTCTCTCCATCGGAAAGCCCGCGTGCTCGAAGACCTCGAGCATCTGCCGGTTGTCGAACAACACGTAGGCGTGAAACTTCTGGAGTCCCTGCGCGCGGGCGATGTTCGCCAGGTGCTCGAGGAGCAGGGTCCCGACGCCGAGTCCGTGGTGAGAATCGTCGACGACGAAGGCAATCTCCGCCGTTCCCGTCTCGGGCTCGACGATGTAGCGGCCCACCCCGATGCCGTGCTCTTCTCCGCCCTCCGACAACATGGCGAGGAGGCCCACATGGGTCTCGAAATCGAGCTCGGTGAAGTATCTGAGCTCCTGCTCGGTGAGGTCTTTCTTCGCCTGGAAGAAGCGCAGGTAGACGGAGCGCTCGCTCAACCGCTGAAAGCCCTTTCGAAGACCTTCCTTGTCCTCCCGTCGGATGGCGCGGAGGACGACGGCCCGGCCGTCGATGAGGCTCGCGTTTGCCAGATAGTGGCGGGGGTCGAAAGGGGAAGACGAGGGCGACCCCGGCGGGGGGCCGCCCTTCGAGGTTTCAGTACCGATAGTGGTCGGGTTTGTAGGGTCCATCGACGGGAACCCCGATGTACTCGGCTTGCTCGGGCGTGAGCTTCGTCAGCCTGGCGCCGAGCTTGTCGAGATGGAGTCGTGCCACTTCCTCGTCGAGCTTCTTGGGCAGAGTGTAGACCTTCTTCTCGTACTGGCCGGCGTTGGTGTAGATCTCGATTTGAGCCGCCACCTGGTTGCTGAAGCTGTTGCTCATCACGAAGCTCGGGTGGCCGGTGGCGTTGCCGAGATTCAGGAGCCGTCCCTCCGAGAGCACGATGATCGAGTGTCCGTCGGGAAACTTCCACTCGTCCACCTGAGGCTTGATGCGGATGCGCTCGATTCCCTTGATCTTGCCGAGTCCGGCCATGTCGATCTCGCTGTCGAAATGGCCGATGTTGCCCACGATGGCGTTGTGCTTCATCTTCTTCATGTGCTCTGCGGTGATGATGCCGAAGTTGCCAGTCGCGGTGACGAAGAGATCGGCGCGGCTCACGACGTCGTCGAGGAGCACGACTTCGTACCCGTCCATGTATGCCTGGAGCGCGCAGATGGGGTCGACTTCGGTGACGACGACGCGGCACTTCTGGGCGGAGAGCGCCTGGGCACAGCCCTTCCCGACGTCGCCGTAACCACAGATAACGGCGAGCTTTCCCGAAAGCATGACGTCGGTCGCGCGGAGAATGCCGTCCACGAGCGAATGACGGCATCCGTAGATGTTGTCGAACTTGCTCTTGGTGACGGAGTCGTTGACGTTGAACGCGGGGAAGAGGAGAGTTCCCTTCTTCTCCATGTGGTAGAGCCGGTGGACGCCCGTCGTCGTCTCTTCGCTCACGCCGCGGATTCCCTCGGCGATGGCGTTCCACATTCCAGGCCGCTCCTCGGCGAGCCGGCCGAGGAGCGTGAGTACGACCTCGAACTCTTCGCTGTCGGCGGTGTCGGGAGCGGGGACTTTCCCCGCTTTCGCGAACTCGACGCCCTTGTGCACGAGGAGAGTCGCGTCACCCCCGTCGTCGAGCAGCATGTTGGGTCCCTTCCCGTCGGGCCACTGGAACGCCTGGAGCGTGCACCACCAGTACTCGGGGAGGCTCTCGCCCTTCCACGCGAAGACCGCCGGTCCTTTGGGATTCTCCGGGGTTCCGTCGGGACCGACGACGACCGCCGCCGCGGCGTGATCCTGGGTCGAGAAGATGTTGCAGCTCACCCAGCGGACCTCGGCTCCGATCTCGCGGAGGGTCTCGATGAGGACCGCGGTCTGGATGGTCATGTGAAGCGAGCCGGTGATGCGGGCGCCCTTCAAGGGCTTCGAATCCCGGTACTTTGCCCGGAAGGCCATGAGGCCGGGCATCTCGTGCTCGGCGAGCTCGATCTCCTTGCGGCCGAACGCGACCGTCTCTTTCGAAAGGTCCTTGACTTTGAATGGAATATCGGAGAACAGGGGCAAGCCCGTGTCCATGAACGTTGCCGATGCCGTTGCCGTCTTGCTCAATGAGATATCTCCTTTGGTCATCTAGTGCATTAGTGCCGTGGGGCCCCACCCCCACGGCCTATTGTGTCGTCGGCCCATGCGGGCCGTGCTCGCTCCGCTCGCTCAGGGTGCGCATGCTTTTTAAGCACCCTGATTCTAGTGCATTCGTGCCGTGGGACCCCACCCCCGCGGCTTGTCGCTCCGCGCTTCGCGCTGCGCTCCGGCTGAAGGCTCCTCGCTCAGGGTGCACATGATTTTTCAGCACCCTGATAGTAGGCTCACGAGGTCCCGAAGCGCAACCTTCAGGGTTCAATCGAGTTACGGCCCAGGCGCCCGATGAGCTGCGTGACCGCGAATCCGGCGACGACGAGTACCAGGGAGCCCCCGACCTGGACCGGAAGCGGAGAGAAGCGTGCCGTCGGCCAATCCTCCCGCTTGAAGCTCTCCACGTTCGTGGAAGTCACGGTTACGCCCTTAATGACGTCGCCCGGCTTCGGGGAGATGGCTTGCTGAAAGGGCCAGAGGCCCAGGACCGCTCCGAAGAGAAGGCCTAGCAGCACCCCGAGAGTCGGGTTACGGTGGCGCTCGAGGAGCCACTTCAGGATGTTGCTCACGCCGACGACACCGACGACGACGCCCACCCCCACCGGAATCCCCACTTTCAGAGAGGAGAGGACGAGCGGCCAGTCGATCGAGGGTGCGAGGAGACCTCGTTTGAAGTCGTCCACGGCGCTCAAGATCGGGATGTACTGGCCCATGAGAAGCAGGAGATAGCCGCCGCTGATTCCCGGCAGAATCATCGCGCTCGCGCCCGCGATTCCCGCGAAGAGGAGCGTTGCGTACCCTCCCCGGGATGCGGCCGCTCCCGGCTCGCCGATCGCCATGAGCGCCATGACGAGAAGCCCGGCGAGTGCCCCCAGCGCGACTCCCGGGCTCGCGGGCCGGGCGAGCTTCCAGACGATGGGGACTCCTCCCAGGGTCAGGCCGATGAAGATGCTGTACATCACCCAGCGGTGCTCCACCACTAGGTTCTTCGTCGGTCCGGCGAACAGCAGGATCGCGAGCGCCGCCATCGCCACCACGCTCCCGAGCAGCAGCAGGGAGCGGAGACGAAAGCGAAGCGTCGAGATCTCTGCGATGGCGCCGATGAACTCGGGGTAGACTCCCGTAGCGAGGAGCATCGTGCCGCCGCTGATGCCAGGGACGAGGTTGGCGAGTCCCATGAGGAGCCCGCCGAACGCCCCTCGCAGCGGGAGAGTCCTGAAAGATTCGTCGAGAGCGGTGTTCATGGCGCGCGGAGTATATCGCAACGTCGTTGGATGAAGATCCTCAGCTGGAACGTCAACTCGGTGCGGCTGCGCATGCGGGCACTCTCCCGCATCGCGGAGACCTACCGGCCCGACGTGTTGTGCCTCCAGGAGACGAAAGTCGAGGACGGTTGCTTTCCCGCCGATCGTTTCCACAAGCTGGGCTTTCGCCATCAGGTCGTCCTGGGTCAGAAGAGCTACAACGGCGTCGCCATCCTCTCCCGGCTCCCACTCACCGAAACGGGGACCCGGGACTGGTGCCGGAAGACCGATCGCCGGCACGTTCACGCGACGCTTCCGGGCGGAATCGTGCTCCATAACTTCTACCTTCCCGCGGGCGGTCCCGTCCCCGACCCGGAGCTGAATCCGAAGTTTGCTCACAAGCTCCGCTTCTATCGCGACCTGTCCCGATGGTTTCGTGCGAGGGCCCGCCGCGGGAATCGCTATGTGCTCGTGGGGGATCTCGAACGTGGCTCCGCTTCCCGAGGACGTCTGGTCGCACGAAAAGCTGAAAAACGTCGTCACCCACACTCCCACCGAGAGGAGAGCGATGGCCCGTCTCGCCCGCTCTCACGATTGGGTGGACGCGCTGCGGTTGTTTCATCCCGTTCCACGTCCCCTCTTCACCTGGTGGAGCTACCGCACCCCCGACTGGCGGCAGGTGAACAAGGGCCGGAGACTCGACCACGCCTGGGTAACGCCCGCGCTGGAAGCGAGTCTCGTGAGCGCCGACGTGCTCGACCGGGTGCGCGGCTGGCGATCGCCTTCGGACCACGCTCCCGTGCTTCTCGAGGTCGAGATCTGACCTCCCCTCGGCGCTACAATACCAGGACGAGGGTGCGCACAATCACGGCGAGAGGATTCGCATGAAGCCACACCAGACCAACCCGCTGCTCCAGGAGGCGACGTCGCCGCCGGCCTTCGATTCGATCCGGGTGACGGACGTCGTTCCCGGAATCCGCGCCATCGTTGCCGAGGTGACGGAGATGCTCGCCGCAGTCGAGTCGGAATCGTCCGTCTCCTGGGAGGACGTCGTCGAGTCTATCGAGAGGATGCGCGATCGGCTCGGATTCGCCTGGGGGACCGTCGAGCATCTGATGAGCGTGAGAAACAGCAAGGAGCTCCGCGAAGCCTACGAAGAGGTCGAGCCCGACGTGGTGCAGCTCTCCATGCGGATCGGCCAGAGTCAGCCGACCTACCGCCGCCTGGTGGCGCTGCGCGACCACGCCGAGGGAGCGCCCGACAAGCTCGATCCGGCACAGCAGCGGGTCGTGGCGAAGCTCATCGAGGAGGCGGAGCTTTCGGGGGTCGCGCTCGAAGGAAGAGATCTCGAACGGTTCCGGGAGATCCGTCTCGAGCTCGCTGAGCTCTCGACTCGATTCGGAAATCAGCTCCTCGACGCGACGACTGCTTTCGCCCTGGATCTCACGACGACGGACGAGGTGGCGGGGCTTCCGCCGAGCTTTCTCGAGATGGCGGCACAGGCGGCTCGTGCCGCGGAAAAGAGTGGGCAAACGCCGCCGAAGGGCCGTGGCGGGTCACGCTCGACGGCCCGAGCTACGTCGGGTTCATGAAACACGGCGCCCGCCGCGATCTGCGCGAGAAGCTCTACCGGGCCTACATCGGCCGCGCGAGCGAAGGGGACTACGACAACCGTCCTCTGATCGATTCGATTCTTCGTCTCCGAAGGGAAGAGGCACACCTGCTCGGGTTCGAGAGCTATGCCGAGCTTTCCCTGTCGCGAAAGATGGCGGGCACGGTGGCGCGCGCCGAGAGGCTTCTCGAGGAGCTGCGCGTGGCCTCGTACGGCGCCGCCAGGCGGGAGCTCGATGAGCTCCGTCGGTTCATGAAAGAGAAGGGAGCCGACGTCGAGGCGGAAGAGCTGGCTCATTGGGACCTCGCTTACTGGAGCGAGCGCCTGCGGGAAGCGCGATTCGACTACAGCGAGGAGCAGATCGTCCATACTTTCCGCTGCCGCGCGTTCTCGACGGCTTGTTCGCCCTCGCGGAGCGTCTGTTCGAGATACGGGTCACGCCCGCCGACGGCGAGGTGCCGGTGTGGCATCCGGACGTGCGGTTCTTCCGAGTTCGCTCGCTCGAAGGAGAGGATCTCGCCGCGTTCTATCTCGACCCCTATTCGCGTCCCGTCGAGAAGCGCGGTGGGGCCTGGATGAACGAGGTGGTGGGAAGAAGCAGGCTCTTCGCCACCGACGGCCGGACTTCGCGGCTTCCCATCGCCTATCTCGTTTGCAACGGCTCCGCGCCGGTGGACGGCAAGCCGTCGCTCACGACGTTCCGGGAGATCGAGACGCTGTTCCATGAATTCGGCCACGCGTTGCAGCACATGCTCACCGAGGTCGAATATGGACTCGCTTCCGGCATCCGGGACGTCGACTGGGACGCCGTCGAGCTCCCCAGCCAGTTCATGGAGAACTGGTGCTACCACCCGAGTACTCTCATCGGACTCTCCCGCCACATAGAGACCGGAGAGCCCCTTCCCCTCGAGCTCTTCGAGAAGATCCGCGCGGCGCGGACCTTTCAGTCGGGGCTCGCGACGTTGCGCCAGCTCAACTTCGGGTTTCTCGATCTGGAGCTCCATCATCGATTTCTTCCCGGCGGGAAGGACACGCCGTTCGACGTACAGCGGCGGATCGCGGCGAAGACGACGGTTCTCCTCCCGCTCCCCGAGGATCGTTTCCTTTGCGGCTTCTCTCACATCTTTCAGGGCGGGTACGCCGCCGGTTACTACTCCTACAAATGGGCGGAGGTCCTTTCCTCCGACGCCTTCGCGGCGTTCGAGGAGGCGGGACTCGATAGCGAACCGGCGCTCGTCGAGACCGGGAGGCGATTTCGGTCGACCATCCTCGCGCTCGGCGGGAGCGAGTCGCCGATGGAGGTCTTCAAACGGTTCCGGGGACGCGAGCCAACGACCGAGGCGCTCCTGCGTCACTCGGGTCTTTCGGAGTGACGTCCCAGGCGACGTCTTCGGTTGCGGCGACGGCGAGCCTCGTCTCGGTCGCTCTTTCCCGACGAGAGCTCCTCCTCGAGCGGCTCGAGGCCGAGGGAACCGATTGTTACCGGCTCTTCCACGGGGTCGCGGAGGGAAGGCCCGGCTTCACCATCGACCGGTACGGCCCGATCCTGCTGTTTCAAACGTGGCGCGAGCCCTTGAGCGCTTCCGATCTCGAGTCCTGCCACCGCCTGGTGGAGGAGGCGCTCGCGTGCGAGCTCCATCCCGTTTGGAACCATCGCAACAAAAAGCGCACGGAGCCCTTTTCCCGATTTCACGCCCCTCCCATTCCCGTCGCCCCGCTGGGAAGAGAGCTCGGTATCTTCTACGACGTCACGCCTCGACACCGCGGAGTCGACCCGTTCTTGTTTCTCGATCTGCGCGCCGGACGCAGGCGCATTCGCGAGACCGCGGGCGGGAAGTCGGTCCTCAACCTCTTCGCGTATACCTGTGCGTTCGGGCTCGTCGCTCGCGCGGCGGGCGCGAACGAGATCTGGAACGTCGATTTTTCCAGGAGTGCGTTGCGCGTGGGACAGCGGAATCTGCACAGGAACGGATACGGCGCCGAAAGCGAGAGCGCTCGCATGCGGTTCATCGCCGCGGACGTTCTACCGGTGGTGCGCCAGCTGGCGTCATTGCCAGTGGCGTCGAGACGAACCGACGGCGGGACACGAAGAGAGCGCTCGTTCGATCGGTTCGAACGGCGTCGCTTCGACGTCGTCGTCCTCGACCCGCCTCGCTGGTCCACGGGACCGTTCGGCGCCGTGGACGTGATTCGCGACTACGCGGCGCTTCTGAAGCCGGCACTCCTCGCGACCGCGGAAGGTGGACGCGTTCTCGCGACCAATCATGCGCCCCAGGTCGAGCTCGACCGCTGGCTCGACGCGATGGTGCGGTGCGGAGAGAAGTGGGAACGGCCCCTCCAGCAGGTGGAGGTCATCGCTCCCGAGGACGACTTCCCCTCGTTCGATGGCGCGCCGCCCCTGAAGGTGGCCTGGCTCTCGGTCTAGCAGGCGACGGACAACGTCATGCGCGGCCGCGCATTCGCGCGATGAGTCCACGTCAGCGCCGTAACGTCTCCAACGGATTCGATGGAAGTCGCCCGGCGGGCCGGAATCAGGCAAGCGGCGAACGACGCGAGCACGAAGACGATGCTCACCATCGAGAACGTCAGCGGGTCGTGTGGCTCTACCTGGAAGAGAAAGCCGGAGAGAAGCGACGACGACATCAGCGCGGCGGGGAGTCCGATGAGGAGACCGCCGCCGAGAACCGTCGCCGCATGACGCATGACCCGCAGGAATACGTCCGAGGGGGAGGCGCCGAGGACAAGACGAAGACCGATCTCCCGGGAGCGTCTTTCGACCGAAAGGCCGAGCAAGCCGCTCAAGCCCACGAGGCTGATGAGGAGCGCGAGCCCGGCGAAGGTCGCGAGCAGGGTCGTGGTGAGCTGGGGAGATTGGATGCGCTCGCGCCTCGCCTCGTCGAGCGTGCTGGTATTGGCAACTGCCTGCTCGGGGTCGAGGCGGCGCACGACGCTCTTGACCGTATCCACCGTCTCCAGTGGGTCGGAGACGGTCCTGACCGCGAGCTCGGTCACCCGCATCGGGACCTGAGATAACGCGAAATACACCGAAGCGGCGGCGTCGGCATCGATCCGGTATTGGCGCACGTCGCCCACCACCCCGACGACCCGGTACCAGCCTTCGCCGTCGGGAGAGACCCTCTTTCCGAGCGGACTCGAGTGGGGCCAATAGCGGGTCGCCGCCGCTCGGTTCACGATCGCGACGAGGGGAGAGCTGGCGTCGTCGCTCTCGTCGAAGTACCGGCCTTGCGAGAGGGGCACGCCGAGGGTACGAAAATACTCGGCGCTCACCGAGTGGAGGTCGAGAAGCGGTCTCGATGTCTCGCTCCCGCCGGAGCTACCTTCTATCCTCAGTCGGCCGGGCATCGGCTCCGCGCGATCACCGAGTGGAAACGTCCGGCCGAGCGCCGCGACGACCACCCCGTCGTCGGCGGAGAGTCGATCGAGGAGCTTGTCTTGAAACTCGCGAACGCTGTCGGCGTCACGGTAACGAGACCAGTCGAGGTCGATCAACATGGTGAGGACGTGCTCCGTCTCGAAGCCCACGTCCACCCGTTCGAGCCGGTAGAGGCTCTTGAGCGTGAGGCCCGCCGCGGAGAGCAGCACGAGCGAGGCTGCGAGCTGCCCCACGACGAGCAGCGTCGGCACGCCGGAGCGCGAGCTCCTGGCCGTTTGGAGACGTCTGCGCGCGACGATCCCGGGGACGATTCCGAAGAGGAGCCCGGCTCCGATCGAGAGGGCGAGCGCGAAGCCGAGCAGGCCGCTGTCGAGTCGGACCTCGGCGACTCGCGGGCTCAGTCTCGCGGCGAGGCTTTGCAGCAGACCCGTTGCCGCCCATGCGATGGCGAGACCGAGGGCGCCACCGGAGAGGGTGAGCAGGGTTGCTTCCGAGGCGAGCTGTCGGAGAATGCGCCGTTGGTCGGCGCCGATAGCGGCGCGAAGGGCGAGCTCTCCGTCGCGCTTCGATAGCTGCGCCAGCATGAGGTTGAAGACGTTCGAGCAGGCGATGAGGAGCACGAAACCCGTGGTCGCGAACAGCAGGAAGAGCACCGGTCGTGCCCGGCGGGTGATCTCCTGATCGAGGGAGGTGACGTCGACGCGGTAACCGGGGAGATCCCGATAGGCGTCGGCATACTCGGCGCGAATTCGGTGCGTCGCTTTCTCGATGTCGGCGGAAGCCTCCGGGAGCGAGACGCCGGGTGCAAGCCGTCCGACGAGAGTCAACATGCGTCCGCCGCGGTCTGCCTTCAGCCCCGCGCCGGAACGAAAGGGACAGGAGGAGACCGGCATGAACACGTCGTTCTTCTCGGGAAAACGGGGCAGGGGAGGAAGGACTCCGACGATCCGATGGGGTCGATCGTTCATCCGGAGGACGCGGCCCACGACGGCGGGGTCTCCCCGATAGCGTTCCTGCCAATAGTCATATCCGAGAAGCAGCACGGGTGCCGCGCCCATTCGGTCCTCTCCCGGAAGGAAGGAGCGGCCGAGGATTCGGATTTACGTCCAGGACGTCGAAGAAATCGGCGGAGACGACGCCCGTCGACACCCGCTCGGGCTCGCGATCTCCGAGGAGGACGAACGACATCGAGTGATACTCGACGAGCGCGTCGAGCGCTCTCGTTTCCCGCCGATAGTCCTCGAGCTCGGGAACGGAGAACAAGTGGGCGATGGGGGGAGAGCCCGTGATCTCGGCCGTCGATTCCGGCCGGAGAAAGACGAGTCGCTCGCTCGAGCCGTAGGGAAGGGGACGAAGCAGCACGTCGCGGAGAACACCGAAGACGGCGGTATTCGCGCCCACCCCGAGCGCGATGGTGAGAATGACGACCGAGGAGAATCCCTTGGAGCGGCGGAAGGCCGTCCGGGCCGCGCGAAAGTCCTGCGCGAGGGCGTCGCCGAAGCTCAACCCTCGCGAGGCCCTCACGTCCTCCTTGGTCCGGGCCACGCCGCCGAACGCGCGCTCGGCCCGGGAGCGGGCCTCTCGGGGGTCCATGCCGAGAGCGACGTTGTTGTCGATCTCCATCTCGAGGTGGAAGCGGAGCTCCTCGTCGAGGTCGTTCTCGAAGCGTTTTCTCCCGACGAGCTGCCGTCCCGACGCGTAAGAGACGGCGGAGGATCATCGGCGTCGCTTCTCCTTCGAGAGGCTCAGGTGGTCTGCAAGATGCGTCCGATCGCGCTCGAGACCCGGTCCCAGTTCTCGGTTTCTTCCTTGAGCCGGCGCCGCCCGACCGGCCGTGAGACGGTAGTACTTCGCCCGCCGGTTGTTCTCCGACGTTCCCCATTCGGAGGCGATCCAGCCGTTGACCTCCAGCCGGTGCAGCGCGGGGTAGAGCGAGCCCTGGTTGACCTGGAGAACGTCTCGCGAGATTCGCTGGATCCGCTGGGAAATCCCCCATCCGTGCAGGGGCTCGAGGGAGAGCGTCTTGAGGATGAGAAGGTCGAGCGTTCCCTGGAGAAGGTCGCTCTTCCGGTCGTCGGCCGCGGGGCCCGGCCTCGGCGGCTGTGACTTCGAGGGCGTCATCGTGTCTCCGATTCTATCTTGATTTCGACACCGCTCGTCGAACGTCAATCGTGGGCTAGAGTCGGAGCGAAATCGGAGCTAAAATGACGCTCTCAGTGAACTCGGAGAAAGGACTTTTTCGAAACGATGGCAACCCTTAGCACCAATCAGTTCCGCTCCGGGCTGAAAGTGATGCTGGACGGCGACCCTTGCGTCATGATCGAGGCGGAATTCGTGAAGCCGGGCAAGGGCCAGGCTTTCACGCGCGCGAAGCTGCGCAATCTCAAGACGGGACGCGTTCTCGAGCGAACGTTCAAATCCGGCGAGACGATTGAAGGGGCGGACGTCGTCGAGACGGCGATGCAGTACCTCTATCGAGACGGAGAGCACTGGCATTTCATGGATCCCGGCTCCTACGAGCAGTATCAGGCGGACGAGGCGGCGGTGGGCGACGCGTCGAAGTGGCTCAAAGAAGAGGCCGAATGCTCGGTAACCCTTCACAATAACAACGTGATCCAAGTGACTCCGCCGATGTTCGTGGAGCTGACGGTGGTCGAGACCGAGCCCGGAATCCGTGGGGACACGGCGGGAACGGGAGGAAAGACCGCCAAGCTCGAGACGGGAGCCGTCGTGCGCGTGCCGCTGTTCATCGAGGTCGGCGAGAAACTGAAGCTCGACACCCGCACGGGCGAGTACGTAGGCCGCGTCAAGGAGTGAGCTCGGGAAGCGACTGGGAGCCCACGGCGCCTCTGGCGATCTTGAGGTTGCGGGCGCGGCTCCTCGGTCGCATCCGCCGTTTCTTCGACGAACGCGGGGTTCTCGAGGTCGAGACGCCCCTGCTCGGCACCGCCACCGCCACCGATCCCCACATCGAAAGTGTTCGCGCCGCCGTCGGGGGCGAGCCCTGTTTTCTGCAGACGTCGCCGGAGCTCTTCATGAAGAGGCTGCTTTCCGCCGGGAGCGGCCCGATTTATCAGATCGGCAAAGCGTTCCGCGACGGCGAGCGGGGCCGCCGCCACAACCCCGAGTTCACTCTCGTGGAATGGTATCGACCCGGGCTCGACCATCATGCACTGATGGACGAAGTCGACGATCTCTTCCAGGAAGTCCTCGGAGCCGCTCCCGCTACCCGCGAGACCTATGAGGCGATTTTCCAACGCCATGTGGGAGTAAGCCCCCATCTCGCATCGGCTCGAGAGCTCGAAGCGCGAGCGGGGGCTATCGGCGCTCCCAACCTCGCGTCGGACGTCGCGGGAGAACTGAGCCGGGAGGATTGGCTCAACCTCCTCATGACGCACGTGATAGAGCCGTCCATCGGCGGGAGCGCGCCGCGGTTCGTCTATGACTTTCCCGTGGGGCTCGAGGCGATGGCGCGGATTCGGCCGGGCACACCGCCCGTCGCGGAGCGGTTCGAGGTTTTCTTTCAGGGAATGGAACTTGCAAATGGCTACCACGAGCTGACGAGCGCTTCCGAGCAAAGGGAGCGGTTCCGTCGGGACCTCGATGAGCGGCTACGAGCGGGTCTCGCTCCCGTTAGAGCGGACGAGCGGATGCTCGCGGCGCTCGAAGAGGGGCTTCCTTCCTCGTCGGGGGTCGCCCTCGGGCTCGATTCGGCTCTTGATGATTGCGGCGAACACGAAGTCCATTCGCTCGGTTTTGAGCTTCTCCATCGATCGGGCCTGAGCCTGGACCGGTTGCGAGAACGGCTGAAGGAGATCCTGATGAATCGGGCTCCGCTTTGCTTCCCTCTCTGGTCTCGTCTCGTGCTCTTCGTTTTTCCCGCGCTCGTCCTCGCGGCGCGCCCGGCGCGCGCGGAGGTCGTCGTTTTCGAGAACGGGAGCCGGATGGAGATCCTCGGCTACGAGCTGAAGGGAGACCTCGTGGTGATGACCGCTCCCGACGGGAAGCTCCTCTCCGTTCCTCGCGCGTCCGTCAATCTGGACGCGACGAAGGCATCGAACCGGGCGGAGTCGGTCTCCGATCCCTGCAGCGAGGCTTTGCGGCTTCTCGACCTCCGCGCGGTCACGGACGAGATCGTGCTCGCCGCGCATCGCGCGGGCGAGGACTACGTCGGCCAGGAGGGGGGAGACCGGCGCGCGGAGAGTTTTCGTGCCGCCCTTCGTGAGGGTTTCGATGCCGACCGGTTCTATCGCGTCGCCGCCGCCGCGTTCCGTGAGAGCTCGGCGGAGCTCGCCTGGAACGAGATTCTGCCCTGGCTGCAATCGGCGCTGGTGCGGAAGCTCAACCGGCTCCAGGCGCAAGACCCTTCGCCTTCGAGTCTCGAGGAGTTCGAAAGGACGCTCGCGTCGAGCCCACCATCTCTATCGAGGCTCGAGCTCGTCGAGCGGCTCGACGGAGCCGCCGGGACGAGCAACACCGCGGCGGTGATGGAAGTCGCGCTCATGAAAACCCTTCTCTTTGGGATGAACCCTACCCTCGATCCCGCCCGGCGGTTGAGCCCGCGCCAGATCGAGGACGTCGCGGAGCGCTCCCGCCCCGATTTTCTCGCGGCCGCGCACGCGCGCGTCCGTCTGTTGCTCCTCTATCGCTATCGGCAGGCCGATGATGGAGAGCTTCGACAGTATCTGAGCTTCCTGGAATCGCAGGGAGGAGTGTCGCTCGGCCGCGCCGTCCTCGAGTCGCTCTTCGTTGGCTATGGCGGACGCCGCCCGCCGCTCGGGAGAGCTCCTCGGCGCCCTGAGCAAGGATCGGACGAAGACAAAAATATAGCGATCGGCTACAATTCCGGCCGTGCCGGTCGTTCGTGCTCTCTTCGTCGCCGTGGCCCTTTTTTCGGCCGTCGCATCGACCTTTGCCGAGACTGTCGTCGTTCTCGTGCGGCACGGCGAGAAGGTCGACGACAGCGTGGATGCCCAGCTTTCGGAAAAAGGAAAGGCACGAGCGCAGGCCCTGGGAGCTCTGCTGAAAGACGCCGGTATCGACGCGGTCTACAGCACCGACTTCACTCGAACTCGGGAAACCGCCCGGCCCACGGCGGAAAGGATCTCGAAGCCCGTCGAGATCTACAACACCGACGATCTCGAAGGCTTCGCGAAGCGCCTTCGCGCGCGCGGGGGCCGGGCGCTCGTCGTAGGCCACAGCAATACCACGCCCGAGCTCGTCCGCCTCCTCGGCGGCGATGCGGGCCCTCCGATCGACGACGGAGAATACGACCGCCTCTATCTCCTCGTCCTCTCGGCCTCGGAAGAGACCACCACCACCATCCTCCGATTTTCCCCCTGACGAGGGTATCGGTTTGAAGTGAATGTCGCCGCGGACTACCATTTCGCATTGCCGGAGGGAGGAGACAGGAGTCAGCCCATGAAATTCACGAGATCGGGATCGGGATCGGGATCGGGATGAATCGGTTGGTCTGTTGCTCTGCCTTCCCTTCGTAGCCTGCGCCTCGTTGGCGGCGGCCCAGGGAAGCTACGACGATTACGTCGAGAGTCCTGCGAACGTCAAAGTCGACCCGTCGCTCCTTTCGGGGCTGAAGTACCGCGAGGTCGGCTTCACCCGCGGTGGACGTTCGACGGCGGTATCGGGAGTACGGGGAGAACCGCTCGTCTACTACTTCGGTGGGACCGGGGGTGGCGTCTTCAAGACCGTCGATGGCGGAAACAATTGGAAGAACGTCACCGATGGATTCCTGGGAGTCGGTTCCATCGGTGCCATCGCCGTCGCTCCGTCCGATGCCAACGTGATTTACGTCGGGACCGGCTCGGCTTGCCCCCGGGGGAATGTCTCGGTCGGTGACGGAGTCTACAAATCCACCGACGCGGGAAAAACCTGGACGCACATCGGCCTGCGGCAAGCGGGCCAGATCGGAAAAATCCGCGTCAATCCTCGCGACCCCGACCGGGTCTACGTCGCGGCGCTCGGACACATCTTCGGTCCCAACGAGGACCGCGGCGTCTTCCGCTCCAAGGACGGCGGAAAGACGTGGGAAAAAGTCCTCTTCATCAGCGACCGAACGGGGGTCGTCGACCTTTCCCTGGATCCGGGAAATCCCCGCATCCTCTTCGCCGGCGCCTGGAGGGCGGAACGAAAGCCCTGGAGCATCATCTCGGGAAGCGAGGACGGCGGGATCTATCGCACCGCCGACGGCGGCGACACGTGGAAGAAGCTCGAAGGCGGTCTTCCCGGCGGGCTCGTCGGGAAAATCAGCGTTTCCGTCTCTCCCAAGAACGGCAACCGGGTGTGGGCGCTCATCGAGGCCGAGGGGGACAAAGGCGGTGTCTACCGCTCGGACGACGGCGGCGAGGGCTGGAGTCGCATCAACGGCGACGCGAACTTGAGACAGCGGCCCTGGTACTACATTCACATCTTCGCGGACCCTCGAGACGAAGACACGGTGTACGCCCTGAACACCGGGGTCTACAGATCGGTCGATGGAGGGAAGAACTTCGATCAGCGGATCGAAGTGCCCCACGGCGACAACCACGATCTCTGGATCAACCCCGACGACCCGCTCGACATGATCGAGTCGAATGACGGCGGCGCCATCGTCTCCTTCGACGGGGGAGCGTCCTGGTCCAGCGAGATGAACCAGCCTACGGCGGAAATCTACCGGGTGGTGGTGGACGATCAGTGGCCTTATCGCGTCTATGGCGCCCAGCAGGACAACTCCACCATCTCGGTTCCCAACCGCGAGGCGGGAGGCTTCGGGGAAGTCGTGCCCGACTGGTATTCAGTCGGCGGCTGCGAGAGCGGCCACATCGCGGTCGACCCGCGAGACCCGGACATCGTCTACGCCGGCTGCTACGGCGGCAGCATCAATCGGGTGAACCGAAAGACGGGCGAGAATACGAACAGATCTTGAGCTACCCGCAGCTTCAGCTCGGGAGTGCCCCGCGCGATCTGAAGTATCGTTTCCAGTGGAACGCTCCCATTCTCGCTTTCGCCCCACGATCCCGACATCCTCTACCACGCGTCTCAGGTGGTCCAAGTGTCGAAGGACGGGCCAGAGCTGGACCGCGATCAGCCCCGACCTCACCACCAACGACCCCGAGCATCAGGACTACTCCGGTGGGCCGCATCAGCCACGACAGCACGGGGGTCGAGGTCTACGACACCATCTTCGCCCTCGCCGAGTCGCCGGTGACGCCGGGGCTTCTCTGGGTCGGCACCGACGACGGAAGGGTCCAGCTGTCTCGCGACCGTGGCGACAGCTGGACCGAGATCACGCCCCAAGGCCATGCCCGAAGGGGGAACGGTGAACGTCATCGAGCTGTCTCCGAAGGATCCGGGGCGCGCCTTCATCGCCGTCTACCGGTATCGCCAGGACGATTTCCACCCCTATATCTTCCGGACGAACGACTTCGGCGCGAGCTGGGATCTGCTCACCGACGGCAAGAACGGAATACCCGGAGACCCACTTCACCCGTGCCATTCGCGAGGATCCCGAGAAGAAGGGTCTCCTCTATGCCGGGACCGAGTTCGGTGCTTACGTCTCGTTCGACGACGGCGCCCACTGGCAGCGATTGCAGCTCAACTTGCCCGTGACTCCGGTGACCGACATCCGCGTCCACCGCGGCGATCTCGTTCTATCGACGCAGGGTCGCTCGTTCTGGGTGCTCGACGACATCACGCCGCTCCGGCAGTTGACCGACGAAGTCAAGAAAGCCGACCACTGGCTCTTCGCTCCCCGGACCGCGTACCGGGGCGGAGCGAGCGAAGGGGCGAGCCTGTACTATTCCCTGGAAAAACTTCCCGAAAAAGAAGTGAAGCTCGAGATCCTGGACGGAAGCGGGAACGTCGTGCGCAGCTTCGAGGGAAAGGCGGGAGACGAGCCCGCCAAGGGTCCGCGAAACCGCTTCGCCGCGTTCTTCGGAGCGGGGCCGGATCTGAAGCTTCCGGTGAAGAAAGGCCTCAACCGTTTCATCTGGAACCTGCGGGAAAAGGGGCCGGAGATTCCCAAAGGAGTCGTCCACTGGGGAGGGGCTCCCGGAATGGAAGTGGTGCCGGGGAGCTATCAGGTTCGAGTGAGCGCCGGGGACTGGAGCCAGACCCAGCCTCTCCAAATCGCTCTCACGCCGACCCTAACCTCGACCGTCGCGGATTTGCAGAAGCAGCACGACCTCGGCGTGGAAATCGCCACGGAGATCCGATCTCTGTTCGACACTCTCACCAGTCTCAGGGACGTGAAGAGCCAGACAAGCGCGATCCTCGAGCGCGTGAAGAAGGCGGGGATCGACAACAAAGAGGTGACGAAGTCGGGAAAAGCGATGACCGACAAGCTCACCGAGCTCGAAGAGAAGATCACCCAGGTGAAGAGCAAATCCGGGCAGGACCCCATCAACTTTCCCCCGATGATCGACAACCAGCTCACGGGCCTCTACAGCTACGTGGTGCTCGGCGATTTTCAGCCGACCGCGGGTGCCTACCAGCGCTTCGACGATCTGAAGCCGGAGCTCCGGGAGCTCGAGGCGAGCTTCGAGAACATCGAAGCTACGGACGTCGCCGCGTTCAACCGGCTGGTGTCGGGCCTGAGCTTGCCTCCGGTCGTGGTGCCGAAGAAGGGTGCCGCTACTTCTGAGGGGGGAAGTCGGTAAACATCTTCTGGACGACTTGAGCAATCCGGTACCGGCTCTTCTTGGGGTCGCCGGTGATGGTGGCGTTGGCGGTGGCCCGCCACAAGAGCCGGTTCTCGGAGGCGTCCACGAGATCGATGACCAGTGTTCCGGCCGTGTAGCGGTTCACGAGGATGGCATCCGCCTCGGTCCAGTTGCTGGCGTATCCGCCCGTGACCTCGACCACTTCTTTGGCGGAAGCGTAGTAGGCGACGTGGAGACCGGGATTGTCCTCGTTGGGAAAGATGCCCTCCTGGGAGAGCGCGTTCTCGACCGACTCCCGGATGAGCCTGCCGGCCTTCGGATCGACCGCCGCCTGTCCCGTCACCCAGGCAAAACTCCGGTACTTCGAAAAATCGGTTCCCGGCTCCCATTGCACCCGGATGGTCTGCGTGTCGGCGGCGATGGTGAGCAGGATCAACGAGAGTCAGAACGGGCAGACCGCGAAGGCGAGCCAGGAGCACGGGCGAATTATACGTTCGCCGCGGACTGCCGCGCCATGAGAGGCCTGGTTTCGGAAGACGACGTTGCCCGGCGATTCACCTCGCCCGACGGGATGGAGGTTCTGGTGGGGCGGAGCGCCGCCGACAACGATCTTCTGACGTTCAAAGTGGCCTCGCAGCGGGATTTTTGGCTTCACGTCGCCGGCACGCCTGGCTCCCATGTCATCGTCAGGAACCCCCAAGGGCTCGAGGTCCTTCCGCGCGAGGCTCTGCGTTTCGCCGCTCGGCTCGCCGCGGTCCATTCGAAGGCCAAGGCGGGTGGACAGGTCTCGGTACACGTCGCCAGCGTCAAGGACGTGAAGAAGCCTCGGGGAGCTCCCCCGGGCCAGGTTACGCTCCAGCGTTTCCGAAGCGTACGCGTCTCGCTGTCGAAGTCTACCGAGTCGTGAGCGGGCGCTCCGGCGGGTTCTCGTCTCTCGCCGCGCCTTCGCCTGGGAAGAGAACCTCGACGCGGTAGGAGGAAGCATCTTCATACTTCGACAGGAGCCAGGTCCTGACGAACTCCTCCGTCTTCTTCCGGCCGAGCTCCCGCACCAGTGCGACGTTCTCCTCGGCGCGTCGTTTGGACAGCCCGGTGAGGCCGCGCTTCAAGTTCTCGAGCGCCCGCTCCTCGTTCCGCAGGACGCTTCCCGACTTCACCTCGTAGCGAATCTGGGAGACGTCGATGGCGGGAGTGTTGAATCGGATCGCCGGGGCCCGGACGATCACCGACTGCTCTTCGAGGGTGAGCTCCCACCGGGCATCGAGGTCCAGGTAATAGGTGTACTCGACCGGCGCCTCCGCCCGCACGACGACGTCGGGAAGCTCGAGCTGTCCCCAGAGGACGGCGGCGCGATCGGTGCGCTCGAAGACCTCCATCTCCTTGAGGGTCGCGAACTGGAGATAGTGGCTCCCGCTCATTTCCGTCGCGTAGCTGACGAAGCTGGTGGTGATGGTGCCGGTGCGGAAGGCGGCGGCAACCGATTTCAGGTCGCTCGCGATCGAGCGACCTTCTTTCATGAGATCGCCGGGAAGACTGCGCACCTGGTATATCAAGTATGCGGCGAGGCCGAGCGCGGCGAGGCCGAGAGCCGCGACCACGTATGGCCAGTGGGACCGCGGGCGGGACGCGATCGTTACCTGCTCGGGTGTCTCCATTCCACCCATTGTAGCAACACGTCGTTGTCGTCGAGGTTGGGCGATCATGGTAGGATTTCGGCTCGCCGTAAGGGGGACTGGTGCATCAAGGAAACGTTGTCGGCCAGCTCATCGATCTGTACACCGTCGTCGTGTTCGTCGCGGTGATCGTGAGCTGGCTCCAGCTCCCGCCCTCGAATCCCGTGGTGCGCTACACGCGCATGGTCACCGAGCCGCTGCTGGCGCCGATTCGAAAAGTCATCCCGCCGGTGGGCGGGCTCGATTTCTC
Source organism: uncultured Acidobacteriota bacterium (assembly GCA_963815675.1). GTDB lineage: Bacteria > Acidobacteriota > Vicinamibacteria > Marinacidobacterales > SMYC01 > CAWFHP01. Next base: position 672,093 of record CAWFHP010000015.1, read on the forward strand.
GCCGATGATCCTCTTGATTCTCCTGCGCGTCGTGCGGGGGTTGATCTGAGTGAGTCAGAACTGGTCGAGGACGCCGCGGACTTTCTCGTAGAGCGCGGCGGGGGTGAAGGGTTTGGCGAGGAAGGCCACGTCCCTCTCCACTACTCCCTGATGCACCACCTGCTCTTCCGCATATCCCGACATGAAGAGAATCTTGAGCCCGGGACGGGCTTCCCGTAGCTTGCGGGCGAGCTCTTTCCCGCTCATCGCCGGAAGCACGACGTCGGTTACGGCGAGATGGATCTCGGAGGAATAGACCTTCGCGATCGCGAGCGCCTCCTCTCCATCGGACGCGGTCAGGACGCGGTAACGGCGTGAGTTGAGGACCTCCACGGCCAGGTCGCGAACGAGAGGCTCGTCCTCGATGAGGAGGATGGTCTCCCCGCCGATGGCGGCGTCGGCACCGACGGCGTCCTGCGCCGCGGGCTCCTCGGAGAGGTCGACCTCGGTCTCGAAGGCGCGAGGAAGGAAGATGCGAAAGACACTCCCTTTACCCCGTTCGCTCGAGGCCCAGATGTAGCCCCCCGCCTGTTTGACGATTCCGTAGGAGACGGCGAGGCCGAGGCCGGTCCCTTGACTCCAATCCTTCGTGGTGTAGAAGGGCTCGAAGATTCGGCACAGCGTGTCCTCATCCATCCCGACTCCGGTGTCCGTGGCGGTCAGCGTGGCGTAGGGACCGGGGACCATGTCGATCTCCGTCCCGTTCTCGTGGCTGGTCCAGAGGACGGTTTGCGCACTCGAGGGAGAGTCGGCCGCCGCGAGGCATCGCGTCGCGGGCATTGATGACGATGTTGAGAATGACCTGTTCGAGCTGCACCGGGTCGACTTTCACCAGCCACGGCTCCCCGGCGTTCGGGGTCACGAGCTCGACGTTCTCACCCAGAATGCGTTTCAACATGTTCTCGAGGTTGTGTACGAGATCGGCGAGAACGACGACCCTCGGCTCCACGATCTGTTTGCGCGCGAACGCGAGGAGCTTTCGCGTCAAATCCGCGGCTCGACCTGCCGCCTTCGCGACCTCCTCGATGTCGGCTCGGACGCCATGCTCCCGGGTCAGCCGCATCAGCGCGAAGTCGCTATGGCCGATGATCGCGGTGAGCAGGTTGTTGAAGTCGTGCGCGATGCCTCCCGCGAGGAGGCCTACCGCCTCCATTTTCTGAGACTGACTCAGCTGCTCTTCGAGCGCGAGGCGTTCGGTTACGTCGCGCACGAAGGCCTGAATGCGGCCGTCCTCGAGTCGCTTCGCGCTCACCTCGGCGGGAAAGGGCGCGCCGTTCGTTCGACCCACGAGCCAATTGGAGACGACCGCTTTTCCGGGGGCGAGGTTCTTGAGCAGGGTGGAGACTCGCTCGCGATCGCGGCGCGCGGCGAGCTCGGAAAGCTCCATCTGGAGCACCGAAGCCCGATCGACTCCGATCATGTCGCACCCCCGGCTGTTGACGTCGGTGCATCGGCCCTTGTTGTCGGTAAGGAATATCCCGTCGGCGGCTTGCTCGATGAGCATGCGGTATTGGGCCTCGCTCTTCAGCCGCTCTTCCTCGGCGCGGCGTCCCTCGGACACCACCGCCGCCAGCAACAGCGTCGTTATCGCGCTCACGTTGACGAAGCTCCAGGTGAGCAGGAGGTCCTCGCTCGAGGAGCCGGAGGTGAACGGTCCCGAGCCCGCCGCCGTTCCCCAGACCGCCATCGACGAAGTCAGAAAGTTCGCGGTGGCGGCTCCAGGAACCCCGAATCGAAACGCGGCCCAGATGAGGAGCGGAAACGGCAGATACTCCAGGTCGTAGCCCCGCCACGAGCCTCCGAAGAACGCGATCGCCCCCACGAGCGGAATCAGGGCGAACAGAGAGTAAGCCTCGAACCGGATCCATCGGGTGCGCGAGTCCTTCCACCACGAGCTCAAAGTGAGAAGGAAAGGAGTGATCGCGACCATACCCATGGCATGGCCCAGCGCCCACTTCCACCAGATCCTCTGAAGCGCGGAGACCGGCGCGATATTGGACGCGTAGAGGCCGAGGGTGCCGAAAGCGGCGCTGCCGAAGGCGCCGACCAGCCCCCCGCACAACACGAGCGCCACGACGTCGCGCGACCGTTCCATGCGGTTGTCGAATCGGGCGACGTGTCGCAGAAGGTAGGCGGCGGAGACGACTTCGAAGGAGTTTCCCACCGCGGTCGCGAGCGAGTGCAAATGGGCGCCCGAGGTGGCCTCGGTGGCAATGAAGGCCCCGATGGCGACGCCCGGCCAGAGGTCGATTCCGTAGAGGAGGAGGGCTCCCAGGGCGAACCCGCTCGGTGGCCATATGATGTTTCCCAGCGTGCCCTTGATGAAGGGAGGCTCGAGCGCCGTCCAGGCGAGCACCACGTAGACAGCGGCTACGACCGCGATGCCGAGCTCCCAGCGAACGGCGGGGCGAAGAGTTGGCAACGACACGCTGGCTACCCCTCCCGATGTGCGCCGCCATTCTATACCCGAGGGATTCCTCGCGGCGGACCCGGGCTATACTTTGAATATGGCTCGTGCGAGCGACCGGCTGACGCACAATGCTCCCGGCGATTTCTTCGTGGATTCGAGCTGTATCGACTGCGACACCTGCCGGTGGATGGCACCCGAGACTTTCGTCGAGCGGGAGGGCCAGGCGAGCGTCCGGAGCCAACCGGGCCGCGGGGAGACGACGCGGCGGGCGCTCATGGCGCTCGTTTCCTGTCCAACCGGCTCGATCGGGACGACGGAAAAGCACGATATGGCGGAAGCCCTCGCGAGCCTTCCCGATCCGATAGCGGCCGGTGTATATCACTGCGGGTTCCACAGCGAGTCGAGCTTCGGTGCCGCGAGCTACCTCATCGTCCGCGAACGGGGAAACGTCCTCGTCGACTCGCCGCGGTTCACCCGCCCTCTGGTGCGGCGTCTGGAGCAGCTCGGTGGCGTGGCGATGATGTTCCTCACCCATCGCGACGACGTGGCGGATCACCGGAGGTTCCACGAGCATTTCGGCTGCGAGCGCATCCTTCACGAACGCGACCGGAGTGCCGGGACCCGGGACGTCGAGCGCCCCATCGAGGGAGACGAGACCGTCGCGGTCGACGAGGAGATGCTGCTCGTTCCGACGCCGGGTCATACCCGCGGCTCCACCTGCCTGCTCTATCGCGAGCAGTTTCTCTTCACCGGAGATCACCTCGCCTGGAGCGAGACCCGGGGGCACATCTATGCATTTCGGGGCGCCTGCTGGTTCGACTGGTCGACGCTCGTCCGCTCCGCCGAGAGGCTCTCGGAGCTCTCTTTCGAGTGGATTCTCCCGGGCCACGGACGACGGTGCCACTTTCCCCGGGCGCAGATGAAGCGTGAGATGGAAAAAGCGCTTCTCTGGATGCGCAAGGCGGCTTAGGGACTACTCCTTCACTGCCTCACGACCGCGATCGATTCGATCGTGTCTCCCTCCTGGATTGCATCGACGGTCTCCATGCCTTCGTCGACCCGCGCGAAAACGGTGTAGTCGTGATCCAGTCGAAAATTGTCGACCAGGTTCACGAATATCTGGCCGTCGCCGGTGTCCCGGCCCCGCGTGGAGATACCGAGCGTTCCGCGCTCGTGGGACAAGAGCGAGACCTCGTCTCTCATGTAACCGGGGGTCCCGACGTACTCGTTCGCCCCCGGGCTTCCTCCCTGGATGACGAAGTCGGGCACGATGCGATGAAAGGTGAGCCCGTCGTAGTACCCCGACTCGGCGAGCTCCGCGAATTTCACCACCGTGAGAGGCGCGGCCTCGGGAAGGAGCTCGATGCGGAACTCTCCCGCCTCTTTCATCCGCACGACGGCGCGGGCACCGCGAAGGCTGCGCAGCGTCTTCTCCGAGGGGAGGGGGTCGGGGGCGAAGCGAAGCGTCTTCGGCTCGACGTCTTTCCCCGTCTTCTCTCGCATGACGTCGGCGGCGTGCCGTGCGATGAACGGATCGTAATCGGCAAGAAGGTAGGCGAGGGTTTCCGCGTCGCTCGCGCTTCCGATCTCCCTGAGTCGGTCCAGGAGGAGTCGTCGCGGGTCCCGCGACGTGTATCTTTTCTGAGCCGTTACCCGCGCGAGCGTTTCGAGGAGGACGGGCGCGGTCCGGCCTCCGCCATCCCAATCCGAAAGCAAGGGGAGGGCTGCCATGAGGAGGCCGTAATGGTCGGTCGCGGTCGCGAGCGCGGAGAGGGCGTCCTCGGGGGTAACGAGAGCCTCGGCGACCACGTTCGGGCTTTCATCGGTACGCAGTCGCGCGAGGACCTCGCCGTCATTCAGTACCTTTGCCGCGCGGGCGGCGTAGACGCGAGCCTGCCAGACGGGATGGGCCGCGAATCGCGCAAGGGCGGATCGCGCTTTCTCCGGGGCCACCTGCGCGAGGGAAACGAGAGCGTGCGCCGGACGCCGCCATCCGCCCGGCTCGGCGAGGATCTTCTCCAGGGCCTCGGCGGAGCAGCCCTTCCCCAGGAGATCGATGGCGAGAAGCGCCACGTGCTCGCTCGAATCGGAAATAGAGACTTCCGCGCGCCGGCAATCGCCCGCCGCTCGGAGTCCCTCGTAGCGAACGATGTACGAGGGGTCGTCGTGCCACTCCTTGAGCCCGGCGACGGCGAGCCTCCGTACGCCGGGGTTCGGGTCCGCGAGAGCCGCGTGGAGCGTCTCGGGGTCGGCATCGCCGGCGCGATTCAACGTCAGAAGGGCGAGCTCCCGGGTAGCGGCATCACGTGAGTCGCGAGCCACTTTCCGGATGGCGGCTACCGCCGTCTTGCTCGGCGCGACCTCGTTCGAGCGCAAGAATCGCTCGAGTCCCTTCATCGCGGCGCGTCGGACCGTATCCTCTTCCGAAAGGCCGGTGAGGAACGCGGCCTCGCTTGCCTCGTCGAGCCGACCGAGCGCCTCGTAGAGGGCGGACCGGACGTCGGGATCGCGCTCGCGCTCGAGGTAGGGGGAGAGCTTCGACGGCGCCTTCATCTGGGCGAGGGCGTTCGCCGCCTCGGTGCGAATCTCCGGCTCCGGGGCCGCGAGGAAAGGGAGTATCGAATCGCCTAGCTCGGGGCGCTCGAAGCGGCCGAGAGCGCGGATCGCTTGACGGACGACGGCGCGGTCGTCGCTCTCCAGGGCCTCGACGAGCGGTCGAGCGTCGCCGCGAGCGTCTTCGACGCCGAGGAGGGGATAGTCGAGCGGCCATCCGACGAGAAGCGAGACGGAGACGAGAGCCTCAACGAGCATGCCGTGAAGATAGCATCATCGCAGCCTGGCTCGCCCGCCGAAGTGTCACGAAGGAGATGAAATAGCGTCCGCCCCGTCAGGCTACTCGCGACCAGTAAGAGTCGACCTGCTCCTGGATGCGGCGGATGGCGTCCTCGTTCCGCTCGGGCTCGAAGAGGTGCTGGTAGCGTCCCTGGGGGCGCAGGTAGTCCTCCACCGGCCGACGTTTCCGGGGGACGTGGGTATGGACGAGCTGTCCGTCCACCGCTTCCTTCAACGCGAAGAGACCGGTATCGACGGCGAGGCGCGCGATCTCGACCGTGCTCTCGGGATCGTAGAGCCAGCCGGTGGGACAGGGCGCCTGGGCGATGAAGAGCTTCGGACCGCGCCGCGCCTTCGCTTTCAGGATCTTGTTGGTGAGGTCGACGGGGTAGCGAGGCGAGATCGTCGCGAGATAGGCGGGTCGATGGGCGCGCCAGATCTCGAACAGGTCTTTCTTCCCGTGCTCCGTTCCTTCCCGCGCGGCGCGGCCCGGTGGCGTCGTCGTCGTTCTCGCACCGTAGGGAGTCGCGCTCGACATCTGGACGCCGGTGTTGCCGTACGACTCGTTGTCGTAGCAGAAGTACCAGAAGTCCAGCTCTCGAAAGATCGCGGCCGATGTCGACGAGAGCCCCATGTCGTAGGTGCTTCCGTCACCCGCGACCACGACGACCTCGACGTCGTCCTCTCGCGGAAGCTTTCCCTTCTGGATGAGGACGTCAAGCGCGTCCCGCACGCCCTGGGCTCCCGCGGCGGCGCTCGCCATGTTGGTAAAGAGCCACGAGCCCCGGAAGGGCGTGTAGGGAAACACAGCGAGAAGTGTGAAACAGCCGGCGGCATTCACGAAGGCGGTTTTCGGCCCGAGGGCCTTGGCCACGAGCCGGAGCGCCTCGAGGCCGCCGCATCCCCCGCAAACGGAGGTTCCTGGAAGAATCATCTCCTCGCGCGATATCTGTTTCAGGTTCTTGATGGCCCCGATTCTCGGAGCTCGCGGGAACGTTCTGGACCGTCACGTCGGAACCTCTTTTCCCGCGATGCGGAGGAGCGTCTCCATCCGCTCCTGCTCGGCCGTCGTATAGAGGAGCTGCGGCAGGGGCGGCACCTCCATCTCGATTTCGCCCGCCGCGGCTCTGTCGAGCTTTCCGAAGATGAAATCGAGCTCGGAGTCGGAGAGGTTCTTTCCACCGAGGCCGCCGACGACGCTCAGGAGCGCCGGGCGATCGCGGAAGGGATAGAGCGCCGCCGCGATCTCGGGAAAGGTGATGCCCCCGAGCCCGGGCGCGATATTCTGGTCGAGGACCGCGACGGCCTTTCTTCCCCGGAGCGCCCCCGCGATTTTCTCGACGGGAAACGGCCGCAGGAGGCGGAGCTTCAGCAGTCCCACTCGGCGGCCGCGCTCGCGGAGCCTCTCGACCGCTGCTTTTCCCTTCGTGGCGAAGGCGTTGGACATCACGAGAACGGTCTCGGCATCGTCCATCCGGTAGGACTCGAAAACGTCGTAGTGTCTTCCGAAGGCCGCTTCGAAATCGCGAGCGACCGTCTCGAATACGTCGAGGGCCCGGCGCTGGGCCAGGTGGAGCTGATAGCGGAAGTAGCTGTAGGCCGAGCCTCCCAGGACCGCGATACCTTGCGACATCGGCCTGTCGCCGCGGATGAAGGCGTGGTCGGGCGCATAGTCGGGAAGAAACGCCTTCACTTCCTCGGCCGTGGGGAAAACGACGGGCTCGCGAGTGAACGAGAGGGTGAAGCCGTCCATGTTCACCAGAGAGGGAAGCTTGACATCCTCGCTCTCGGACAGACGGTAGGCGATGAGGATCGAGTCGAGAACTTCCTGGCAGGTCTCGGTGTGGATCTGGATGAGCCCGCTGTCCCGCGCCGAGAGGACGTCGTTGTGATCGGCTTCGAGGGTGACGGGAGACGAGAGCGCGCGCGAGACGTTAACCATGACGAGCGGGGCTCTCCAGCCCGCCATGGAGTAGAGCACCTCGAACCCGTAGAGCAGACCCTGGCTCGACGTGGCGGTAAAGACCCTCGCGCCCGCGACCGAGGCGGCTGACGCGGCGGTGAGCATGGAGTGCTCGGAGTCGAAGCTCACGAAGCGGCCGTCTAGCTCTCCATTGTCCGCCCATTCGGCGAGCAGCTCGATGATCTCGGTTTGAGGCGTGATGGGAAAAGCGGGAATGTAGTCCACTTCCGCGAGGCGCGCTGCCCAGGCGGCGGCGGCGTTTCCGGTGACGAGCCTTCTCGTGCTCATGCACGCACCTCCCGCTCTACGCGGAACGCATGCGTCGGGCATTCATGAGCGCAGAGCAGGCATCCTTTGCAAACGTCGTAGTCGACCATCGGGTATTCGTTCTCATCCAGGGTGATCGCCGCCTCGGGGCACCAGACGAAACAGAGCCAGCAACCGTTGCAGCCGTCCTTCTGGAGTATGGGACGGAATTGCCTCCAGTTGCCCGTGTGGCGCTCAGGAGTGTTCGCGAGCGCCACGACGTTAGGAGTGGACCGAAGCGGAGAATCGAGCACGGGCTCGTGGAGCTTGACCGCCTGGGGGAAGAGGGGCACCTCTTGCTCGGACAGAGAGAGCGCGGCCCAGCCCTCGCCCAGACGATAGACCTCCCGTGCCAGCACGCGATTCCGTTCCAGTCGTTCCGGTCCGAGCGAGTGAGAGAGCTCGTCCTCGACGCCGCGGAGAGCGTCGTCGAGCGAGAGACCCACGAGTCGACAGGCCGCAACACCGAGGGCGGTCGAAAGGCTGACTACGGTCTGCGTGGTCCGAAGCGCGAGTCCGGTGAGGTCGTGGCGGATGGTCCTCCCCGCGTGCTCTCCGACGTCCCTGGCGCTGTTCAGGAGGAGCGTTGCCGAACGGTCACAACCGGTGAGAGGGCTCGCTGCGGGGTCGTCGAGAAGCGTATCGTCGGCGACCACGACGAGATGCGGCGCCTCGATAGCCCCGCGCTCCAGAATCGGCTCGGTCGCGATGCGGGTGAAAGCCATCATCGGCGCGCCCCGTCTCTCGGCGCCGTAAACCGGGGAGTCCTGGACTTCACGACCGGCGTGGAAGGCGGCTGAGCCCAGGATTCGGCTCGCCGTCTTCATCCCTTGCCCACCGCGCCCGTGGAAGCGGACGCGTAGCACGCCGTTCATGCCGGTCGAGATCGCAAGAACCGTGCCTGCCGAAAACGCGGCTATATCGGAGCCGTCGGCCCGCGAATAGGGTGATCCGCTCCGGTCCTGGGCGATTTCGCGCAGGTTACAAGCTCAAGATCCGAGCGGCGTTGTCGTAATAGACTTTCTTCAGGATGCTCTCGTCGAGCCCGAGACCGTAGATCCGCCACCGACCCTGGGGCGGGACGGGAGCGGGGGCGTAGTCGAAGTAATCGTCCGAGGTCTCGAGGAACCGGAAGTAGATCTCGTAGAGCTCGTCGCCGAAGATCTGCTGTGGGGTGTCGTTTCCGAGCGGAGGGGGAATCGCGTCGGTGCCGAAGAGAATGCGGTCCTGGTAGCGTTCGAAGAAACGCTTCGCTCTCCGCGGCTCACGCCCGAGCTCACCGATGCGCGCTCCGATCTCGACGTTCATGTTGGGATAGCGGTCGAGACAGGCGGAGACGTCGTCGAGGTCCTCGGCATGATTGCCGACGTGAAGCGAGACGAAGGTCGTTCGCGGGTGAGCTTCGAACACGCGGTTGCGCGCTTCCAGAAGCGACTCCTTCGAAGGGAAGTCCTTTCCGTGAAACGACCAGTCGGGGTGGTTCTCGAGCTCTTCGTAGCGCTCGTTGAACCGGTCCGTGGAAAGAAAGAAGGCGTCGGGATCGGAGACGTGAATCGCCACCGGGATTCCGATGCCCCCGCAGGTCTCCCACATGGGACCGAACCGCGGGTCGTCGATCTTGACCAGCGGTCCCTCGGTCAGCTTCTCGCGAAGGTAGAGACCGAGCGTCTTGGTGAGCTTCAGTCCCTTCGCTCCCAGAGCGCGTGCCTCCTCGATCCGCTCGGCCTGGAACGATGGAAAATCGGCGCGGGTGAAGTCGTTCCAGGAGGGCTCGGTGAAGGTAAAGAATCGGCCCGGATGCGCGTCGTCGAGCGCTCCGAGAACTTGCTGCAGGCCTTTGCCGACTCCGCCAGTGAGGTTCACCATGGCCGCGAGGTTTCTGCGCTCCATGACTTCGAGGATGCTCGCGGCTGGCTCGAGCAGGTCCATCCGCTCGCCGTAGGGCTCTCCGCCCCCGAGGGGCACGGCGGACCAGCTCAAATGCGTGTGAAAGTCGATGACGGGAAAACGCGCTCGCTCCACCGTGGACTGCGAAACGTGAAGCATGCTCCGCGGCTCGAAATCGGTGAGGGCAAGGGGAGCCTTCCCCGGCTGCTCGAGCGTTCCGCGCTGGCGGCAACCGAAAGAGGCAGCGGCCGCTCCTCCGAGGAGCGAAAGCCATTCGCGACGGGACCAGCAACGCACGAGAGATTCTAACCCGGAGCTCGGAAATTAGGGACAGGCACTCATTTTACGAAAATCGAAAAATAGGTGCCTGTCCCTACGAAAATGGGGAGCTCGAGCTCACAAGACTGCCTCAAGGGGGAAGGAACGCAAAGACGCAAAGGCGCAGAGACGCAAAGGCGCGAAAAACTCGACGGGACAGGCGACGTGCTCCGGAGTCGTCAAGTATTGGCGCCTCTGCATTTCATGGTTTTCGGGCGAGGCCGTAGGACTCAGGTCCGACTGTCCCTAATTTCTGAGCATCACAGAATCCCGTGGAGGCTCTTACCCTTCGACGCCAGCTCGTCGACGCGTTTCGACACCTTGGGATTTCGACGAGGGGTGGCGCGTGGTGGGGCTTCAGGCGGGCGTCGATGAGGAGCGATCCGTTGCAGCCCCAGTGCTTGTGCTCGACGAAGCTGGCGACACCATGGACGTCGTGCGAGGGATTGGACCGCGTAAACGTGACCCACAGGAAATTTCGGAGGCTCTCGGCAGTGAATGCCGGGTCGTCGGCCAGGACGATGAGGGGAAACCCTTCGAGATCGAGCGACGAGAGCGCACTCTCGAGCGCCGCCATCTCGTCCTCGACGCGACGATAGCCGGGGAAGGGCGCCGCCTCGACCACCAGCACCCCCGGAAGAGCGACGAGCCCTCGGAGAAAGCCCTCGGGAGGGCGCCGGGCTAGCTCCCGCTTCACCCGGCCCGCGGCGGCGATGATGAGCTTCGAGCCGGCGTTGAGTCCCGTGCCCGAATAGTCGAGGGTGTCGATGGTCGTTCTCGTCTGAAAGTGCAGGTCCCGCCGGAAGTCGACCCGCGCGAGGAGGTGCTGAAGAAACGCCCCGACGTCGGTCACGTCGAGTGCGGGGTCGTCCTCTGCGGCCACGATGAACAGATATTTCGCGAGCGACGCCTGTCCGAAACCGAGCAGGGCGTTGGCGATGGTGAGGAGCTCGCGAGGCTCTCGCTCTTCGTCGTCGGCGTAGGGCACGTAGCGCTCGCTCCCGACAGCGAGAAGCAACGGGTGGACACCCGCAGCATCGACGGCATGAAGCGCTTTGACTCCCGGAAGCTCCACCGGAACCATCGGCTCGGTCAGCTCGTGGATGAGCGCGCCGAAGGTCGTGTCTTCCTGCGGTGGGCGGCCTACCACGGTGAAAGGCCAAACGGGGTTGTCCCGGTGGAAGACCAACTGGACGTCGAGCACGGGAAACTCGTGCACCAGGCTGTAATAGCCTAGATGATCCCCGAAAGGACCTTCGGGAAGCGTCCGTTTCGGATCGATGGTGCCGGTGATGACGAAGTCGGCCTCCGCCGAAACGGGAAACCCGTTGACGATCGTGTAGCGAAAGCGCCTCCGGTTCAGCATTCCCGCGAAGAGAAGCTCGCTCAATCCTTCCGGAAGCGGCATGACCGCCGCCAACATATGGGCCGGAGGCCCGCCGACGAAGATGCTGACCCGAAGCGGCTCGCCTCTTCGAACCGCGGCGGCGTGGTGGACGCCGATGCCGCGCTGGATTTGATAGTGGAGGCCGACTTCTTTTCCCGCGCGGTACTGGTTTCCCGAGAGTTGTACCCGGTACATTCCCAGGTTCGACCGCATGAGCCTGCCGCCGTCGGGATGTTGTGTGAGCACCTGGGGCAGCGTGATGAAAGGCCCCCCGTCGTCGGGCCACGACTGGATGCGCAGGAAGATCGTCGATCGTGGCCGGATGCGCGAGCGACGCTCCGAAGCGGACGTACTTGGGTAGCGAGCGCGCGGCGGTCCAGGGAGCTCCGAGAAGAGCCCGTCGGTCTGCGCCAGGCGCGAGCGGGATCGGCTTTGATCTTCACGAGGCGCTTCACCGCCTCGAGGGTGTCTCGAAAGAGGAAGCGCGCCCGCGGGAGCGTGCCGAAGAGATTCGACACCGCCTGGAACCGGGAGCCTTTGACGCTCTCGAAGAGAAGGGCCGGGGCCTCGGCCTGATAGGCACGACGCTGGATCTCGGCCATCTCCAGATAGGGGTCGACCTCTTCGTGGACCCGTACGAGCTGGCCGTGGCGCTCGAGATCGACGAGACACTCGCGCAAGCTCTTGTAGCCCATGGATTCGACTGCATCTTTGCCCCTGGCGGCGTCCGGGGTCAAGGCTTCGGGGTACAATGTTCGCCGTGACAAGGACGATGCGGACGATGCGAGTGGGCCTGTGGTGCGGCCTCCTCCTGACCGCCGCGCGATTCGCGGCCGCCCAGGATGGAGGCTATTCCGAAAAAGACTTCCTCACCCGGATCCGGCGTCTCACCATCGAAGGGCGGCGCGCCGGCGAAGGTTATTTCTCGCCTGACGGCAAACACATGGTGTTTCAGAGTGAGCGTGAGGAGGGAAACCCGTTCTATCAGATCTATGATCTGGATCTCACGACGGGAGAAACGAAGCGAATCTCTCCGGGTATGGGGAAGACCACCTGCGCCTTCTTTCAGGCCGCGACGGGCAACATCCTGTTCGCCTCCACCCACCATGACCCGCGCTCGCTCGAGCTACAGAAACAGGAGCTCGACATGAGAGCGGCGGGGAAACAGAGGCGCTACTCCTGGGACTACGACCCGGAGATGGAGCTCTATCTCTACCACGCCGGCTCGGGGCAGCTCACCCGGCTCACGAACGTACGCGGCTACGACGCCGAGGCGAGCTTCTCGCCCGACGGGGAATGGATCGTCTTTTCGTCCATGCGGCAGGCTTACGCGCGCGAGCTCACCGCGGAGGAAAAGAAAATCCTCGAGGTAAACCCCGCGTATTTCTCGGATATCTACGTCATGAAGGCCGACGGGACGGGGTTGAAGAGGCTCACGGACGTTCCCGGCTACGATGGGGGGCCGTTCTTCTATGGCGACGGATCGCGCATCGTGTGGCGCCGGTTCGATGCCGAAGGTCTCATCGCCGACGTCTGGACGATGAACCGCGACGGGAGCGATGCCCGCCAGATCACCGACTTTCACTCGATGAGCTGGGCGCCCTACGTTCACCCCTCCGGTAAGTACCTGTTCTTCGCTTCCAACAAGCTCGGCTTCACCAACTTCGAGATCTACATCGTGGACGTGCAAGGTACCAAGGAGCCTGTGCGCGTGACCTATACCGACGGGTTCGATGGTCTGCCCGTGCCATCCCCGGATGGGAAGGAGCTCGCATGGACCTCGAATCGCGCCGGTGGAGCGGGGGGCCAGATTTTCATGGCCCGTTGGAGTCAAGAGAAAGCTCTGGAGGCGCTGAAAGCCTCACCGCCCGCTCGAAAGGAGCCCGTCAGCCCATGACGTCGTTGCTTCGAGTCGTTGCCTTTGGACTCCTCCTCGTCGTCCCGCCATTCGCGATGGCCCGTGCCGAAGGCGGGACCGACGACGTCTTGACCTACGTCAAGACGCTTGCCTCGGACGAGATGGAGGGTCGCCTCACCGGAACGGAAGGGGCGCGCCGGGCCGCCGACTACATCGTCTCCGAGCTCGAGCGAATGGGCGTCAGGCCTCTTCCCGGGCGCGAGCAGTTCCGAATGCCCTTCGAGTTCACGGCGGGGGTGAACGACGTAGGATCGTCCCTCGCAATCTCGGAGTGGAAGGCTCCGCCGGAATCCATCCGCGGTCTTTCGTTCTCGGACGACGGGAGCGTTTCGGGCGGCGTCGTTTTCGCTGGCTACGGAATCACCGTGCCCGAGGGCCAGAGCTTCGGCTACGACAGCTATCAGGGCCTCGACGTGAAAGACAAGATCGTGCTCGTGCTCCGATACTTTCCGGAGGACGCGTCCCCCGACGAGAAGAGCGTTCTCGCTCACTACTCCGGGCTTCGCTTCAAGGCGATGAACGCGCGGGAGCGGGGAGCGAAGGGAATGCTTCTCGCGACCGGACCGCGTTCGCCGAACGCGGGTGAGCTCGTGGAGATGAGCTTCGACGCCGCCGTCGCCGGGTCGGGAATCGTCGCCGCCAGCATTCGAGGCGACGTCGCGGATCGGCTCTTCGAGGGCGTTCCCGGAAAAACGCTCGCCGACACGCAGAAGGAGCTCGACAGCGGCAACCCGCACGTCACCGGCTTTTCGATCCCCGATACCACCGTTTCCCTCGACGTGCGACTCCAGAAGGAGTCCAGGACGGGACATAACGTCGTCGGCTTTCTGCCCGCGACCTCGACGGGAGGAGCCCTCGCCGGAGAGTACGTCGTCCTCGGCGCCCATTACGACCATCTGGGCCGGGGCAAGGACGGGAACTCTCTCGCCGGGAGCGACGAGGTGGGCAAGATTCACTATGGCGCTGATGACAACGCGTCGGGAGTCGCGGCTGTCCTCGCCATCGCCGGCCAGCTGAAAGACCGGGAGCGGAAAGCGCCCATCGTATTCGCCTTCTGGTCGGGAGAAGAGCTGGGGCTGCTGGGGTCGAGTGAGTTCGTGCGGTCCCGGGTCCTCGCCCCGAACGCGATCGCGGCGTACGTCAACTTCGACATGGTGGGGAGGATGAAGGACAACAAGCTCGTTCTCCAGGCGACGGGCACGAGCTCGCTCTGGCCTCGCCTCCTCGAGCAGACCAACGTTCCCATCGGTTTCGACGTCCAGCTGAGCGAGGATCCGTACCTGCCGACGGACTCCACCAGCTTCAATCAGGCGGGGATTCCGAGCCTGAACTTATTTACCGGAAGCCACAGGGAGTACCATCGTCCCGCCGATCGTCCGGAGCTCATCGACTACGAAGATCTCGAGCGAGTCTCGGAGTTCGGGACGCTCCTCGCCCAGAAGATCGCGGCCCTCGGCGAGAAACCCGACTTCATCAAGGTCGCCCGCACCAAGCAGGCCGGGGGTAGCCGCGACACCCTCCGCGTCTTCACCGGCACGATCCCCGACTACACCACGGAAGCGGAAGGACTCCTGTTGAGCGGCGTCATCGGCGGAGGCCCGGCCGAGGAGGCGGGGCTGCGCGGGGGAGACGTGATCGTGGAGTTCGCCGGCCAGAAGATCACGAACATCTACGACTACACCTACGCCCTGGACGTCGTGAAGATCGGCGTGCCGGTGAAGGTCGTTTACCTGCGAGGCGGAGAGCGGAAAGAGACCACTCTCACACCGCGAGCGCGAAAATAGGAGCTATTCCGCCGGAACAGCCGTCGTCGGATCGATCATTTTGCGGATCTCGGTGATCTTCGTCGCCGGAAATCCGCTCTTGCGCGCGTGCTCGCGGATGATCGCCTCGTCTTTCGCCAGGTACACGCAAAACGTCTTGTCGCCCGCGACGTAGGACTCGACCCACTGGATGTCGGGGCCTAGCTCCGTGAGCACGCTGTTCGACTTCTTGGCTGCCTCGCGAAGCGCTTCCCGGTCGGCGCTTCCGATCTGGGGAATGTCCCGTTCGATGATGTAGCGGTTCATTTCTGCTCCTCTCCCCACCGTTATGCGGGTGACGGCAGATGTTATCGCACGAGGATGTCCCGCTCAAGATCGAGCCGAGAGCTCAGCGGATCACGCGGGCGAGGTTCAGGAGCTCGGACGAGAGCTCGTGGTGCTCCGTCTGCAGCCGCGCCATGTTGACGACGATCTCGGGACGCTCGCCCGCGACGTTCACGCTGACGGACACGTGGCCCGCCTCGGCGAGAGTGGGAACACCGGAGATGGAGAGGAATCCTTTCGCCGCGGCGAAGGTCTTGACGGCGCCGTAGGCGACGCCGGGCATCACGTAAACGACGGTGGACTGGGCAGTCAGAGTCGCCGTCAGGTCGTCCGTCAGCTCCGAAACGGTGACCACTGCCGGGAACATGCCCTTCTCGCGGAACACCGCGGCGACCTTGTTCACCTCCTTGCCGGTCTTCGTCTCGCTCACCACGATGACGACGATCTTTTCGCTCCCGCGCAGGTCCTTGTCGTACGAGAAGATCCTCTTGAACAGGTCTCCCTGACGTTCGGGGTCCGTCATTTCCGCCGCCCGGACGACGAGCGTTCCGGCCGCGAAGCTGAGAAGGAGCGCGCCTGCCGCGGCGAGGAAATGACGTCGTCTCACACCAGAACTGGCCATGACGGAACCTCCGTAATGGCCCCTACTGCAAGATATGTGCCACGAGCTCTCCTTGCGGTCGTACCGGGAAACCCTTTGACGCGCGGTCATTTCGAGTGGGCGGGCCGTTCGTCTCGCGAGCGTTCGGGTTTCAATCCGTGATGCCGCATGGCGCCTTCCGAAGGGATTTCCCCTACAGTTCGGAGGGACGGCTCGACCCGGGCGGGGCGAGGCCCGTTGACAGGCGTCCATGCTCTGATGTTCGATAGTCGTCCCATGGAGCCGAACTTCCTCTCCGTCATACCGCCGGTTCTCGCCGTCGTTCTCGCTTTCGTGACCCGGGACGCCGCGACCAGCCTCGCGCTCGCCTGTCTCGCGGGCGTTCTCCTCATGGGACAGGGCCTCGGCGGCTTTCCCTCACTCGTCACCCGCGCCCTCGGCAACCCCGACTTCGTCTGGGTCTGCGGGATCGAGCTCTGCATCGGTGTCCTCGTCGCGTTTTTTCAGCGGAGCGGGGCCGTCGGCATGTTCACCGCGCGTGTCGGGCGCTGGGCGAGGAGTCGAAAGCAGGTGAACGTTCTCGCCTGGGGGCTCGGAGTCTTCATTTTCTTCAGCGACTATTTCAGTCCGCTCTTCGTCGGGCCCGTCATGCGAGATCTGACTGACGAGCATCGGATTTCACGCGAGAAGCTCGCGTACTTCTGCGACTCCACGTCGGCTCCGCTCGTGCTCCTCATGCCATTCAGCGGATGGGCCGCCTACCTCAGCGGCCTCGCCGTCGGGCTCGCGGGGATCGCAGACAAGACGGCAGCGATCCACTTCTTCGTGCGTGCGATTCCCTACAACTTCTACGCCTATCTCACCGTGGGCCTGGTGCTGCTCGTCGCCCTCGAGCTCGTGCCCGACTTCGGTCCGATGCGGACCGCCGAGCGCCGGGCGCTCACCGAAGGAAAAGTTCTCCGCGATGGCGCGGTGCCGATGATGGGAAAAGAGCTCACCGACCTCGAGCCGAGCACGTCGCCCTCGACGGGTCTCTTCTGGAATTTCCTCCTCCCCATCGCTCTCATCGTGGGCGTGAACATGGGATCCTTCTTCCTGCGCGGGAGCGCGGCCGTGCTCGAAAGCTTCATGCTCGCGGTGGCCGTCTCCACCCTCGTTCTCTGGCTCCAGAAAGTCGATCGCTGGAGCGGGATCATGACGACGGTCTACGCGGGGATGAAGGGGGTGATGCCGGCGGTCATCATCCTGGCGCTCGCCTATTGCATCAACTCGGTGAGCAAGGAGATGTCGACGGCGCAGTACATCGTATCGATTACCGAGAGCTGGATGTCTCCCGCGCTGCTTCCCGCGCTCTTGTTTCTCGTCTCGGCCGTCATCAGCTTCGCGACTGGAACTTCCTGGGGAACCTACGCCATCATGGTCCCGATAGCACTTCCTCTCGCCTATCGATTCTCGGGTGGAGAGCTGGACAGCCTGGTGGCGGCTTCGTTCGCCGCGGTGGCGGGTGGCGGGGTTTTCGGCGATCACTGCTCGCCCCTCTCGGACACGACCGTTCTCTCGTCTCTCGGAAGCGCGAGCGATCACATCGATCACGTGCGCACTCAGCTTCCCTATGCTCTGGCGGTCGCGGGGATTTCTTCGTTGCTGTATCTTCTCGTCGGGCTCGTCGTCGTTTGAAGGAGGGTATTCGGAAATGGCGCGATACGCCGTTGTCGGATCGGGAATGATGGGGCGGGTCGTCGCCAGGGATCTCGTCGAATCCGACTCCACGGCCGAGGTGTCCCTGTTCGATCGGGACGAAGATCTCCTCGCGCGAGCGGTCCGGTTCATCGGAAGCGACCGCGTGCGCGCGTCCACGCTCGACGTGACGCGCGGCCGCGAGGTGGTCGATGCCCTCGCGGGCCACGACGCGGCGGTTGCGGCTGTGCCCCACGGCATGAGCCTCACCGTCGTCGAGGGGGCGATCGAAGCCGGCACGCCTCTCGTGGACCTGGTGGGCGAAGGCCCGGAGGAGCGTCGTCGCCTCCACGAGCGCGCGCGCGAGCGGGCCGTCCTGGTGATCCCGGGGTGCGGCGTCGCGCCTGGAATCAGCAACGTCTGCGTGGCACACGGGATGGAGCTCCTCGACGAGACGGAGAACGCCGCCGTTTACGTGGGCGGAATACCCAAGGTGAAGGCGCCACCGCTCGACTACCAGACCGTCTATCTCCTCGAGAGCGTCTTCAATGCCTATCGCAGGAACGCGGTCATCGTACGGCAGGGAGCGCGGGTCGAGCTTCCGCCGCTTTCGGGACTCGAGCGGATTCGGTTCCCGGACCCAATCGGTGAGCTCGAGGCTTTCTATACGGACGGGCTCGGCTCACTGCCGTTGACGGTTGGAGGGCGGATCTCGGGAGATCTGTTCGAAAAAACACTTCGGTATCCCGGTCACGCGGAAAAAATCCGATTGCTCGCCGACTGCGGTTTGCTTTCGGGAGAGCCCGTCTCGGTCGACGGGAACGAAGTTCGCCCGTTCGATCTTCTGACTCGCGTTCTGGGCGAACGGCTGCGGCTCGGACCGGCGGGAGACTGGCTCGTCATGCGCGTGATCGTGGATGGCCGCAAAGCGGGCTCACACCGGAGGCACGTCTTCGAGCTCGTCGACGAGCTCGATCCGGAAACCGGTTACACCGCGATGGCTCGGACGACGGGCCTCACCGCGGCGCTCGCCGCCCGCTGGATCGCGCGAGGGACGCTCCAGGAACGGGGCGTCCTCTTTCCCGAGGAGATTTTTCTGGGAAGACGTTTCCCGGAATTCGTCGACGAGCTTTCGACGCGGCGCGTCCGGGTAAGTCACCGCGAGGTCGACGTGCCGGCGGAGGCGTGAAATCTCGCATCGTTCCCGGTCAAATTCCTCAGACCCTTCCGAGAGCCCCAGGGAGCGCTTTCGGCAACAGGCTTCGTATCAACAGGTTGCCGTTTGTCGAGCCGTTCGTCGTTTCGGGCATACCGCTTGCATACCGGAGACAGTCAAGAGCTTTGCGACAGGAGCGGGCCGCCCAGCCCGCTCGCCCCTCCGTGCCTGTCGCATAAGGCCGGTGCTCTGGGGTCTCGGTTTTTGGGGAGAGACCCCGGAGCACTGGTCCGCTTGTTTTCAGCTGGGTTTGTTCGTCCGCAGCGCGTCTACGCTCCAGATTCCCGCGCCTCGCGACGCGATGTACAGGAACAAGAAGCAATAGAGCACCGCCAACTCTCCCCCGTTCTGAATGGGAAAAAGGCCCCTGGGGAAGTGAGCGAGGAAAAAAGCGAACGCCATCTCACCGCTGCAGATGAAGGCGACGAAGCCGGCGAAGACTCCGAGCACGATCAACAGTCCTCCAAAGAGCTCGATGAAACCCGCGAGACCAAATCGAGAGAAGTACTGCGCGTGCTGGCCGGGCTGACCGCCGAAGCCTCCGAAGACACCGAGGATCTTCTGAGCTCCATGCTCCATGAACAAGAGACCGGCGACGATTCGCAAAATGGCGTACAGCTGGGTCGAATACTTACCGAGAATGCGTTCCATGTCGATTGCCCTCCAGTTTGGCTCAGATTCGCTCCGTGGGTTATATCTCAATCCTGTGCTAAACTGGCCAGTTTAGTTCGATTAACACGATGACCGCCGACAACGTTCGCAACTTTTGTATCATTGCCCACATCGATCACGGCAAGTCGACTCTCGCCGACCGGCTGATCCAGCGATGCGGGGGGGTGCCCGACCGCGAGTTCCGCGACCAGATTCTCGATTCGATGGATCTGGAACGGGAGCGGGGCATCACCATCAAGAGCAACTCCGTAACTCTTCTCTACAACGCCAAAGACGGAAAACAATACCAGCTCAACCTGATCGACACTCCCGGTCACGTCGATTTCTCCCATGAAGTGCGCCGGGCGCTCATGTCCTGCGATGGCGCGCTCATTCTCGTCGACGCATCTCAGGGGGTCGAGGCGCAGACGCTCGCCAATCTCTACGTGGCCATGGAGTACAATCTCACCCTCCTTCCGGTCATCAACAAGATCGATCTTCCCGCCGCGGACGTGGACCGCATCCGGGAGGAGATCGATTCCGATCTCGGACTCGATCCCTTCGAAGCCATCCCGGTCTCCGCCAAGCTCGGAACTGGAATCGACGAGCTCCTCGAGGCCATCGTGCAGAAACTGCCGGCCCCCAAGGGAGATTCCGAGGCCCCGCTGAAGGCGCTCATCTTCGACGCCCAGTACGACTCTTATCGCGGCGTCGTCGTGCTCTGCCGCGTGTACGACGGTTCGCTGAGGCCGGGACTGCGCATCCGTCTCATGCACACCGAGAAAGAGTACGAAGTGGAGGAAGTCGGGCTCCTCCAGCTGAAACGGGTGAAGACCAAGGAGCTCGTCGCGGGGGCGGTGGGCTATGTCATCGCCAACATCAAGACCATCCGTGACATCGCGATGGGCGACACCATCACCGACGCCGATCACCCCGCCGCCGAGCCGCTTCCTGGCTACAAGGAGGCGAAGCCGGTCGTCTTCTCCTCCATCTATCCCATGTCGACCGACGAGTACGAGGACCTGGCCCGAGCGCTCGAAAAGCTCGCTCTGAACGATCCCGCGATCGTCTACGAGAAGGACGCGTCCGCCGCGCTGGGCTTCGGCTTCCGGTGCGGGTTTCTCGGCCTTCTCCACCTCGACGTCGTCCAGGAGAGGCTCCAGCGGGAGTACGGTCTCTCGCTTCTTCTCTCCGCTCCTTCGGTGCGCTACCGCGTGACCCTCCTGAGCGGGGACGTCATGATGGTCGACAATCCCAGCGTCTACCCGGAGCCGGCGAATATCGCGAAGACCGAGGAGCCTTACATCAAGGCCTCGATCATGATGCCCGAGCGCTACGTGGGGCCGATCATGGAGCTCTGCCGGGAGCGCCGCGGTGAGCAATCGACGTTCCAGTACCTCGCCCAGGGACGGGTGGAGCTCGTTTCCGAGCTTCCCCTCGCGGAAGTGCTCTTCGACTTCTACGATCGGCTCAAGACGCTGACCCAGGGCTACGGGTCGTTCGACTACGAGCTGCTCGACTACCGGGAGACGAAAATCGTGAAGGTCGACATCCTCGTGAACGGGGAGAAAGTCGACGCGCTGTCCCAGCTCGTTCACGAGGACAAGGCCCGTGCCCGCGCTCTCCACTATTGCGAGAAGCTCGCGGAGACCATCCCGAGGCAGCAGTTCCGGATCGCCATTCAGGGTACCATCGGCGCCAAAGTCATCGCCCGCGACCACCATCAATCCCTACCGCAAGGACGTCACCGCGAAGTGCTACGGGGGAGACATCACCCGAAAGCGAAAGCTCCTCGAAAAGCAGAAGGAAGGGAAGAAACGGATGAAGATCGTGGGCGCGGTCGAGATTCCTCAGGCCGCCTTCGTCGCCGTCCTCAAGTCGGATGAGTCCTGAACTTCCCGAATCGGGACTCTACGTCCACGTCCCGTTCTGCTCGGCTCTCTGTCCCTACTGTGACTTCGCGGTAAACGTGGGGAGCGGGGCGTCCCGCCGCGCCCGCTACCGGGCGCTCCTCGCCCAGGAAATGGGTCTGCGCGGCCGGCCCCAAAGCGCATTCGACACGCTTTACTTCGGAGGCGGCACGCCGAGCGTTCTCGGCACCGAAGAGCTCGCGTCGATCCTCGAGACGTTCCGGGAGCGTGGCTGGGTCGACTCGTCCACCGTCGTCTATCTCGAGGCCAACCCCGAGGACGTCACCGGGAGAAGTCTCTCCAAATGGAGGAAAGCGGGCGTCGGCACTTTGAGCCTCGGGGTCCAATCCTTCGACCCCGAGTCGCTTCGCTTCCTCGGACGCCGGCATTCGTCCCACGATGTGCGGGCGGCGTTCGAAAGCGCGCGAGAGGCGGAGTTCGACACCCTGTCGCTGGATCTCATCTACGGACTTCCGGGACAGACGGAATCTCGGTGGCGGAGCGACCTGGAGGAGGCGGTCGGGCTCGGACCCGACCACATCTCCTGTTATCAGCTCACCGTTCACGATTCGACACGCTTCGGGCGGCTTCGTCGGGAAGGTCGTCTGATCGAAGCGTCAGCCGATGCGCAGGCGGCGCTCTTCCGTCTCACCCATCGGGCGCTGGAAGACGCGGGATACGAGGGCTACGAAGTGTCCAACTTCGCCCGTGCCCGCGCGCACCGCTCGCGACACAACGAAAAATACTGGAGCCACGTCCCGTATCTCGGTCTGGGACCGTCCGCGCACTCATTCGACGGCCGTACGCGCTCGTGGAATCTGCGGTCGGTGTTCGAGTGGAGCCGCGCCATCCGCTCCCACGTGCTCCCACGCGGAGGGCAAGAGGCTCTCACCGACGAGGCTCTTCTGTTCGAGACTCTCATGCTGCGGCTGCGCACCCGGGACGGTCTCGACCTCGAGCGCGTGCGCGAGCGGTTCGGAGTGGACCTCCTGGATGTCAACCGGGCGTTGATCCGAACCGCGGTCGAGGACGAGCTTCTCGTTCTCGGTGGCTCGACGCTTCGGCCCACCCTCGACGGGCTCGCCGTGGCCGACGGGCTCGCGAGCCGCTTCCGTCTATCGACCGATTCATGCCCAGCGACGATCGCGACACCGTAACCAACGCGCGGATTTTCCGCATCTGGGTGCCCCTCGCCGCCACCTGGCTCATGATGTCCGTCGAAGGGCCGTTTCTCGCCGCCCTCATCGCACGGCTCCCCGATCCGAAAGTCAACCTCGCCGCGTACGGGGTCGCGTTCTCCTTCGCCACCATCTGTGAATCTCCCATCATCATGATGCTGAGCGCCGCCACCGCTCTGGTGAGGGACATGGACTCCTACCGGAAGCTCCGGAACTTTGCCTTCACTCTGAATCTCGCGGTCACTCTCGTCATGCTCTGCGTCCTCGTTCCTCCGATCTTCGACGGGATCACGCTGGGTCTCATCGGGCTTCCGGTGGCGGTGGCTCATCTGACGCATCGCGCCCTGCTGCTCCTTTTGCCTTGGCCGGCCGCGATCGGGTTCCGCAGGTTTTACCAGGGACTTCTGATCCGACAGGAGCTCACGCGCCGTGTCGCCATGGGCACCGTCATCCGTGTCGTCGGAATGGCGGGGGGGGCGCTCGCTCTCTATCACGCCGCCGAACTGCCCGGCGCGATGGTCGGAGCCGGTGCCCTCGGTTGCGGGGTGGTGCTCGAAGCCATCGGCACGCGTCTCATGGCCTGGGGCGTCAAGGAACGGATCGCCGCGGCGGCATCGTCCACGGCGGGAAGAGCGCCCGTCGAGCCCCTCACTCTCCGGAGGATCTCGGAGTTCTACTTCCCCCTCGCCCTCACCTCCGCCATCGCTCTCGCCGTTCAGCCCATGGAGACGTTCTTTCTCGGGGGGAGTCGCCGGGCGCTCGACTCTCTCGCGGTGATGCCGGTCGTCACTTCCTTTACCTTCATCTTCCGGAGCGCCGCACTGTCCTATCAGGAAGTCGCGATCTCGCTCCTCGACGGAACCCGGGCAAACTTCCGCAAGATCGCCGGCTTCGCCCTGACCATCGGAATCGTCTCCACGTCTCTCCTCGTGATCATCGCCCTGAGCCCTCTCGCCGGCATGTGGTTTCGGTCGGTCTCGGGGTTGAGCGCAGAGCTCACCCAGTTCTCCGTCTTTCCGCTGCGGCTGGTGAGCTTGATCCCGTTCTTCTCCGTGCTCATCGCCTTCCAACGGGCAATCCTCGTGTTCGGCCGGAAGACCCGGCCCATTACCGGAGCCACTATCGTCGAGGTCGCGACAATCGTGACCATGCTCTTTCTGACCATCCGGGTCTTCGACTTCGTGGGGGCGGTGGCGGCGGTGGTGTCTCTCATGGTCGGACGGCTCCTGGGCAACGCGTACCTACTGGTGCCTTGCCGCATCGTGCTCGCTTCGACGGGGATCCTCCGGGGGAAAGAGTCCAGAATGCCGCCGCAAGACCGCTCGTCGATACCCCGCTCCGAAAGGGTCAGGCATAGCGGCTAGGCTCGCCTCGTCCTTCGACATCTCCCTTGGGAATCTTTCGCCTGCGGGCCTCGAACAGGAAATAGGCACCGACGGCAACGGCGAAAAAGAGGAACGAGAAGACGATACCCTCGGTCGGTCCGGTGACGAAGATGTAGAGCCAGAGCGCGAGCGAGACGAGTGCGGGAAGGGGATAGAGCCACATCACGAAGGGCTGGGGGATGTCCTTGCGATATCGATGGAGGAGAAGGACGGCGACGCACTGCCAGCTGAAGAGGAGAAGGATCTGGACCTGCATCAACCAGCTGACGAGCTGCCCCAGGGTAAAGAAGCAGAATGGAATCGAGACGAGGCCAATGGTGACGAGCGAGAAGTAGGGGAAGAGCTTCGTCGGGTGGAGCCTCGCGAACGGCCGGAAGAACTGACCCTCGGCCGCGGCGGCGTACAGCATGCGCGAGTACCCGAGGACGAAGGCAAAGAGGGACGAGGCCGCGACGAACAGGATGAGAGCGGTCATCACCCCGCCGGCGATGCGGCCCGAGGCGGGATCGTCGAAGGTGCGAGCGATGAAGAGGGACGCGATGGTCCGGGTGGCTGCCGCTTCCTGCCAGGGGATCAGCCCGACGATGACGATGCTCATCGCGACATAGATGGCGGCCACGACGAGTATCGAGAGCACGATCGAGCGGGGGACGGTCTTTTCCGGAGCTCGGACCTCACCGGCGATGTTGCAGACCTGGTTGTAGCCCCCGTAGCTGTACATGGCGAGGACGCTCGCGGCGCCGAGGCTCCGCAGAAAACCGGAATCG
The DNA here is from genome assembly GCA_963815675.1 of uncultured Acidobacteriota bacterium. Lineage (GTDB taxonomy): Bacteria > Acidobacteriota > Vicinamibacteria > Marinacidobacterales > SMYC01 > CAWFHP01. The sequence goes on from CAWFHP010000015.1 coordinate 696,625, forward strand.
AAGCGGAAGGCGCGAGGCGGAAAGTCGAACGCCTGGCGGAGGGAGAAGTCGGACAGCCCCGCGAGAATCACCCATCCGGTCGTGAGGAAAACGATGACGAGCATGAAGACCGACAGGCGCCCCACCGCCGAGATATCCCGGTACAAGAGCGCCACCACCGCCATGACGACGAGGGCGGAGACGAGGTGGTGCTCGATCGGGCCCATGGACCGCCAGTAGAAGCCAAGGTAGTCGGCGAACCCGACGGCGCCTCCCGCAATCGAGAGTGGCGCCACGAGGAGAATCTGGAACAGGAATACGAATCCCATGAGTCCGCCGAGCCGAAACGGCTTGAAGGCTTCCCGCAGATAGAGATAGGGGCCTCCGCTTCCGGGAAGGGCCGCCCCGAGCTGCGCGTAAACGAGCCCGTCCGCGAGCGACAGGACGGCGCCGGCGAGCCACGCATAAATAATGTGGGGACCGTCGAGCGCCGCGAGCATGAAGGGGATGGTGAGAAAGGGGCCGACCCCGACCATTCCGATGATGTTCGTGGCGGCCGCCTCGCCGAGGCCCATCTTCCGTTCGAGCTTCCGGCTCGGGGCACTCTCCCGGCTCACGAGGCGGAAGCTCCCATCCGCAGGATCGCTTCGGCGGCGAGCCTGAGGTCTCCGACGAGGGGGTTCGACGCAAGCGCCTCGATGCGGGATTCCGAGGAGCCTCCGAGCGCGGCGGCCACGGTGAGGCGCTCGTAGGCCTTGACCTTCGTCATCAGCTCGCGCGCCTGGTCGGGGATGCTGCCCGGGAGAGCCCTGGCCCCGGCACGGCCGACGCGCACGGGGACTTCGATGACGTCGTCGGGCTCGAGCTCGGAAAGGGTCGCGCCGTTCCGGAGGTTCAAGGGAATGGTATCCCCGGTGTCGAAGTGGATGGCGCGCAGCACCGAGAGCGCAATCTTGTCGTAACCGGTCGCGGCGAAAGGGACGTCGCCGCGGCCGGAATTGGACACGCCCGCCTCGAGCGCAAAGTAGGTGCGATCGCGCTCGGCGAGATAGCGCTCGTACGCGGCGACGGGACTCGAATCGGAGACGAGCTCCCGGAACAGCGCTCGGTTGAGCTCGATGAGAAATCGTCCCCGCGTTTGCCCGGCCCGCCGAATGGACGCGAGCGCCTCTCGCGTACGGTAGTAGAAGTAGAGGTACTCGGTGGGCAGGAGACCGAGCCCTCGAAGAAACCCCGGAGCAAAGAGATCGCTCCGGTAGATCCGACGGAGCTTGTCGTCATCCTCGAGAATCCGCTGGAGCCGCGGAGCCCCCGCGTGAGTGACTTCCCGGAGCCAGCCGAGGTGATTCAATCCGACGTAGTCGAACGCGCACTCCTCGGCGGGCACGCCGAGTGCTTCCGCCGTCGCCACGAAGAGCTCCGTCGGGGTGTCACAGATACCGAGAATGCGCGCTCCCGTCTCCCGGGCGACCGCCTGGGTGACGATGCCCACGGGGTTGGTGTAGTTGATGAGAAAGGCCCGAGGCGAGAGCCTCTCCACGAGACGACCGTAGGCGACCATCGGGGGAATGTTGCGAAGCGCCATCGCAAAGCCCGCAGGGCCTATCGTCTCCTGTCCGAGGAGTCCGAGCGCGATCGAGGCCTCTTCGTCCCGTGCCCTTTGCTCCATCCCCCCGACGCGGATGCTCGCGAGGACGAAGGAAGCCCCCTCGATTGCGGGCTCCGGGCCCTTCGTGATCTGAAGCGGAATCTGAGCCGCGTAGTGGCGCGAGACGCTGGATACGAGCGCCAGTCGTTCCTCGTCGGGATCGAAGAGCGCGATGGACGAGACCGGGATGTCCGATTCCGCGAGCGCCCGCACGAGAAGGGGAGTCCTGGCGGAAGCGCCGCCGACAATCGTTACCTTCACGACATTTCTTGCCGGTACGGGAGACCGTCGATGCCTCCCGCCTGTCGAGTCGAGAGAGCTCCCACCCGGTTCGCCGTTCGGGCGCAGACCTCGACCGGATGGCCGGCGAGGAAGGCATGGAGGTAGCCCCCGTCGAAGGCGTCTCCCGCTCCCGTGGTGTCGCACGCCTCGATGGAAACGCCGGGAGACGAGCCCGCGCCGTCCTCGCTCACCCACGAACAGCCCATGGCGCCTCGCTTGACGACCGTCGTCCGCGCCCGTCCGCCAAAAAAAGCGATGGCTTCTTCGAGCTCGGAATGTCCGGAGTAAAGCTTCGCTTCCGTCTCGTTGAGAAAGAGGAGGTCGAGCTCACCGATGAGACCTTCGAACGCGGCGCGGGACTCGGGGTTGGAGACGATGCCTGGGTTGTAGCCGAAGTCCCAGGAGCAGGTGGCACCCGACCGCCGGAGATCCGTGAGGAGCAGCTTCCAATCGACCGGTCTCCGGGGATAGAGTGCGCCATGGAAGTGCCGAGCCTGCTCCTCGCGGAGGACGTCGAGGATTCCCTCTTCCACGAAACGGTTGCCGCCCTCGAACGTGACGAAGGAGCGGTCGAGCTCGGTCGAGAGCGCCACCGTGAGCGCGGGATCCTCGCCTTCTCGTCTCAGGTTCCGACAGGAGACTCCTTCGATCTCGAGCCGTTCCATTCCTCGGGGGCCGAGCGCGCTCACGACGCGCGCACCCGTCCCGAGCCGTTCGGCAGCGCAGGCGGTGATGAGCGCTCCTCCTCCGACCGTCCGGAGGAAGCGCTCGGTCTTGAGCTCCTCTCCCGCTCGGGGCAGGTGCGGGAGACCGTGAAAGACGAAATCGTCGAACGTCTCTCCGAAGCAAAGGAGCTCGACGGCCATGGGTCCGCCATCTTACCCGAATCAGGTCGATGCTCGCGGATGCTGTTTGAGGTTGGGGAGGTGAAAGTTCGGGCGACCGAGAAGAGCCCCGAGAAGGAGAAGAACAACCAGCGCTCCGCTGGAGAGACACCATGAAGGTAGAGGAGCGATTCCCACGGGGCTTCGTTGCCGGCGACGAGGTCGGACAATAGGCGGCCGCTCATCGTAGCGAGCGAAACGCTCATGCCGGAGCAACCGAGCGCGAAGTGAACGTTCCCGACGCGGCCGATCATGGGCCGCCGGTGCTCAGACCGACTACGGTTTTCGATACGGCGATCCTGCCCCCGGGCGTCTTCGATTACGATAGTGCGGAAGGCAAGGCTTCGACCCCGCGATGTGTCACGCGGGCCTGGTACCCCTTGACATGTGGATGCGGTCACCGACGATCTTCTTGAAGTTGGTCATGTCGAAGGGTTTCTCCAGTCTGATGTTGTCGACCTTGCTGAGATAGTCCCGGGCTCGTGGCGTGAAAGCCCCGCCGGTAATGAAGATGAACTGCTTGGCCAATCGCGGATGCCTTTCGGTTAGCCACTCGTGCAGATCCATGCCCGAGACATCGGGCATCATCATGTCGCATAGAATCAGATCGAAGGCCTGGTCACTCTCCAGGATCTCTTTCGCCTGTGCACCGCTCGCTGCCTGGACCGCCTCGTGCTCGCGCAGCATTCGAACCATGGCGGCTTCGGATCGCGTCCTCGTCATCGACGATGAGGATGCGCCCTCGAACAACTGGCCCCACTTCGGCCTTGGCTGAAACTTCGACCGCCGGCGCGGCGGCTCCCACCGGCAGCCGAATCGTGAAGCAGGTGCCAGTGCCGAGCTTGCTCTCGACCTCGATGGTGCCACCGTACCCTTCGACGATGCCCTTGGAGATCGCCAGGCCAAGGCCCGATCCCATGCCGATCTTCTTGGTGGTGAAAAAGGGCTCAAAGAGCTTGCCGAGGTTCTCGGGGGCGATCCCAGACCCGGTGTCTCGCACCTGCGCGCAGACTTGCTCCCCCTCGGCCCAGGTCTTGACGCGGATCTCGTTGTTTTCCAGATCACCCTCGTCGATGGCGTGAGTCGCGTTGATGATCAAGTTGAGAAAGACCTGGCACAACCGTCCCTCGCTAGCCATCACCGTGGGCACATTGATGCCGTAGTCCTTGACCAGGCGAGCCCGATACTTGATCTCGTTGAAGGCCATGTTGATAGCGACTTCGAGGACGTGCATCAGGTTGACCGGCACGAGCTGGTCTTTTTCGACCCGTGAAAAGGTCCCCAGGGAGCGCGCGACATCGCGAATACGATAGGTCCCGCCAAGGGCGTCCTTGAAGCGGGCCAGGATGTCGTCCAGCATCACTGGGTTCATCAACTGGAACGCGGAGCCGAGTTTTTCGTGCAGGTCGCCGGTGCTACGAGAGCTCGCCCTGCTGAGTCTGCGTTGGTCGGACTGCATTGAGCAACTCGGGTAGGTCTTCAGTCAGGCTCTCCAGGTTGTACAGAATGTACGATAGTGGGTTGTTGATCTCGTGCGCCACACCGGCTGCGAGCATTCCCATGCTCGAGAGACGATCGGCCTGGGCGAGCTGGGCTTGCATTTCCTTAAGTTCGGTGACGTCCATATACGTCCCGAGGACGCCCGCGATCTCGCCGGCGGCATCGCGTAGAGGCAGTTTGCTCGTGAGAAGAGTGATGGTATCCCCAGTTGGCGTTGTCTGGGGTTCTTCCATGAGATGCTTGGAGTGGCCGCTATCGATGACCTCGCGGTCCGCGGCGCGGTACAATTCGGCCTGCGCACGCCACGCCATCTGGTAATCATCCTTTCCAATGACGTCCCGGGGACTGGCGAACCCTGCGTCGCGTGCGAATGCTGCGTTGCAGCCCAAGAAGACGAGGTTCTTGTCTTTCCAGAATACCCGTGCCGGTATCGAGTCGAGAATCCCTTCCAGGAGCTGTCGTGATTCACGCAATTCATCTTCAGCGCGTTTGCGTTCGGTAACGTCGATCGAGTACCCGGCAAGCAGGCGTCGGTCACCGAGCTGAATGGGGAACTTGATGGAGGTGTAGCTTCGACCGGCGAAATCTTCATCGAGCTCGACGCTCTCGCCGCCCGAGACCACCTCCCAATCATCGCGGGTCATTTTGGCGGCGACCTCCGCCGGTAACAGCTCGGCCATGGTCTTGCCCACCACCTCCGCGCCCGGGATGCCGATCAACTCGCGGTAGTTCTTGCTGGCCAGAACGACCCGGCTCTCGGTCGGGGTCACTTCCTTCACGTACGTGTAGACCGGTGAGTTGAGCACGTATTGCGACAGGAGCTCGTTGGTGTCACGAAATGACAACTCGACTCGCTTGAGATTCGTGACGTCCTGAGCGGTGCCGAAAACCCTGACGACCTTGCCGCTGGCGTCTCGGGTCGCTTTTCCGATCGCGTGCATCCATCCTATCTCTTGACCTGGCCTGAGAATTCGGAAGACGAGATCAAAAGGGGTTCCGTTCTCGAAGGCGGTCCGCACCGCGGCGTTAAGGAGCGGCAAATCCTCGCGATGGATAATCGTATCGTGTGTGGTAAACGAAGGCTTGCAGGATCCGGGTTCGAGCCCGAAGATCCGGAAGATCTCATCAGACCAGACGGGTGTACCGTCGAGGGCATCCAGCTCCCAATGGCCGAGGTGAGCGACCTGCTGCGCTAGCCGGTGCTTGTCTGCCTCCAGTCGCCGTGCGGTCACATCGACCTGGGTTCCCCGCATCTTTCTCGGCTGGCCGTTGGCGCCGATCTCCACGCTGGCCCGCGCGTCGATCCAACGGTAGCTCCCGTCTTTGTGACGCAGGCGGAACTCGGCCCGGTAGGGGGGATGGGGCGGCTTCAATGTTGTCTGGATGCACTCGAGGGTCGGCTCGAGGTCGTCGGGATGCAACCGGCGCTCCCACTCCTCGTAGGAGTCACCAATCTCTTCTGGGCGATGGCCGATCTGTGCCTTCCACTCGGGGGAAAAGAAGACCTGGTTCGTCTCGAGGTCCCAATCCCACAACCCCACGCCCCCGGCTTCGACCGCGTAATGCAGCCGCTTCTCGGTCTCATGCTGGCGCCGCTCAATCTCGATGTCATGCAACGCAAAGGCGATGTCCCCTGCGACCTCGCTGAGGAGGGAGCGTTCTCCTTCATCGTCGAACGACGAGCCAGCGAGCGACACGCCAATCAACCCCAGCACGTTCTCGCCATGGGGTAACGTCGTGACCAGCCCCGTGTGGTTCTGGCAGGCGTCCGAATGAGGGCAGCTCGTGCAGCTCACCGCCAAGTCGGAAACCGCGAGCGGTTTGTCGGAGGCTGAACACGGTTCCAAGCATGCGGGCCACGTGCCCTGCCGCAGGGAAGCCTCGAAGGGCGCGAAATCATCTCCGCATCCGGCCTGGGCGAAGTTCTTCGATGGACCTCGGCCATTGCCGGTTGCAATCCACGCCTCGCTATAGCCGCGGGTTTCGACCAGCAGCTCGCATGCTCTCTTTATGAGCGCTGTCGGATCCTTCTCCCGAACGATGAGCTGGTTGACGTTGCGAATGGCGCGGAGCACCGAGTTGAGGTGCTCAATCTGGGCGCTCGTCCGCACGCGTTCCGAGACGTCCCGGAGGGATGCGAGTACCGCAGGCGCCGCATCCCAGGTGATGTCGGCGGTACGCATCTCGACCGTGACGAGCTCGCCGTTCTTGCGCAGAATGGCCATCTCGGTCGAACCGTCCACGACGATCGGCTGACCCAAGCTGGTGCCAGTCAACTCGGTTGCGGACCGACCCAGCAACACCTCGCTCGCTGGGTTCGCGAAGAGCACGACCCCCTCAGCATCGATGACCAGAATGCCGTCGGCAGCCTCTTGCACTATCGTTTGGAACTGCCGCGCCCTCATCATTCACCTCGGCTCACTTCGTCGGCCTGATGTCGAGCCCGACCAGAACCTTCTCCGTCAGCGAGAGGTCACCGATGATCCTGCGGACCGGCTCCGGGAGGCGCCGTACCAGCGTGGGGACGGCGATGATCTGCTCTCCTTCCGCGAGCTGAGGGTTGTCCAGGAGATCGATGACCTCGATCGTGTAACGGTTCGCCAGGTGCTCGTCACAGATCTTCTTGACGTTGTCGAACGCGCGGCGTGCGGCCGGGGTCATCCCCGCAACATACAGCCGAAGGTTCCATCTCTCGTCTACTGCATCATCGGGGGCATCGGCGGGTGATCGGGTCTGCGGTGTCATCGTTCCCCCCTGCTCGAGCCAGAGGGCCCGGCTTGTTGGTTCTGTTCGGCGCCGTCCGCGGGGAGCGCCCGCAAGGAGAGACCGTTTGCCGACATGATGAACTCGCGCACTTCGCGGGAATGATCCATGCCGCGCGACTTGAGCACGTACAGGTAACAGCGGCGAACGTGGCCACTCATACTCTGACTGAGCGCGATCCAGGTGTCCATAATCGACGAGATGCCTGTCTCGGTGTCTTCCACGGTACCGGTTCCACTCGTGAGGTTGGTGAGTAGCACCGTGGCACCGGTTTCTCGGAGTCGGTCCAATATCCTCGTCAGCAATGACCTGACCTCCCAGTCGGCCCCGACGGAGAGGAAGTTCGTAATCGGGTCCATCACCACCACGTTTGGGGCGAAACCGTTCGCGTGGGCCAGGATGGAGACGAGGTGCTCTTCTATGCCGAAGAGCGTCGGACGGCGCGACTCGATGCGCAGCAGACCCTTTTCGATCCAAGTTCGCAGGTCGAGTCCGAGCGAGCTCATGTTCCGGATGAGCTGGCCGGCCGACTCCTCGAAAGAGAAGAGGAGAGCCTTCTCACCTCTCTGACAGGTCGCGGCCGCGAAGGTAGCGGCCAAGGTACTCTTGCCCGCCCCGGCGGCGCCGGACAAGAGAATGCTGCTGCCCCGAAAGTACCCTAGTCCGCCCATCATCGCGTCGAGATCCGGCACGCCGGTGCTGACCCGATCCATGCTCACGGCGTGGTCGAGTTGGACCGAGCTGATCGGCAGCGCGGAAAACCCCGTGTCGCCGATGAGGAAGGGGTATTCGTCCTTCTCGTGCGATGAGCCGCGGTACTTGACGACTCGGAGGCGGCGTTTGGAGACCTGCTCGCTGATCCGGTGGTCGAGCAGCAGCACGCAGTCGGAGGCATACTCCTCGAAGCCATGTCGAGTGAGCTCGGAGGAGCCCCGCTCACCGGTGATCACGCAGGTCACGCCCTTGTCCTTGAGCCACTGGAACAGGCGCGCGACCTCGGAGCGGAGGTTCGCCGTGCTCGACATGCAAGAGAAGAGCGTCTCCATGGTGTCGAGTGCGACGCGCTTCGCGCCCACCTGCAGGATGCCTTGCTCGAGGCGGAGGAGCAGCCCGTCCAGCGTGAACTCGCCCGCCTCCACGATCTCGCTACGCGAGAGCTTCACGTGAGAGATGAAGAGCTTCTTCTGCTCTACGAGAGCGGCCAGATCGAAGCCAAACGACTTGAAGTTCTGGCGAAGGTCGTCGATGCTCTCCTCGAAGGTGACGAAGAGGCCCGGCTCGCCGAATTCCAAGGCCCCACGGACGAGGAACTCCATCGCCAGGACGGTCTTGCCGCAGCCCGGACCGCCGCAGACGAGCGTGGGACGACCCGCCGGCAGTCCACCGTGCGTGATTTCGTCGAGACCGGAGATCCCCGTGCGGGCTTTGGCGAGCGTCGACGGAGGATTGTCAACAGTCCCATGAGTGTCGTTCATTCGTTCCTCGCGTTGGCAGCAATGGCCAGCTTCTCGCCGATCGCCGTGCGCACAGTCCGCTCGAGTAGCTCCTGCTCCACCGGCTTTGAAAGCAACATCAGCGGCGCGTGCCGTGATGCCCTCTGCATCAACTCACCGTCCGGATAGCCCGTGACGATGACCACCGGAAGATCCGGGTGGAGAGCTCGCAGTTTCTCCAGAAATTGAGGGCCGTTCATGTCAGGCATCTGGAGGTCCAGGAGGATCAGATCTGGCGTTTCGTGGGCGGCGAGCCCCAAGCCATCCGCGCCGCAGGTTGCCGTGCGGGTATGGCACCCAAACCGCGCGAGCATTCTGCTGAGCGCCTGGCAAACCGTTTCCTCGTCGTCGATGACGAGCACTGAATAGTCGCTACGACCGGTTTCAACCTGGCCTTGCTCGTCGGCCCAACGCACCAGTGCCTCACGCATGAAACGCCACTCCTTTCCCACCTTGAAGGCGGGGATCCTTTTTTGCCTCGCCAACTTACGAAGGGTCTGGTCATGAACCCCGAGGAGGGCTGAAGCCTCGAACACGTCGATGAACTCGTTGTCGCTCGCCATTTCCTCATGCTCCGACATGAATGAACCGTTCGGTCCGGCACGTGGGACCAAGTCGGGCAAGAAGTCTCCACCCGCACCGAATACCTACTATTCGCCTACGCGCTCGAGAGCGCACGTGAGCGTTCCTGAATGTTTCTGAGTGTTTCTAAGTATGGCAGAGCGCAGTGTTGGCGTCCAATCAATTGTACGGGCTGGCCGCTATCGGTTGGGCGTTTCAGCCATGTCCCCCATCGCCGCCCTCCGACGCCTTGCCCTCCTGGGCCGAGCTCTCGTGTCCCACTTCCCCCGCCATCACCGCGTTTCTTCAGATGAAGAGACCGAATTGCGGGTTTTGATCTGCACTCGAGGACCTCGAGCCTCAAAGGAATTTCGTCGTCGACCCTGAGGCCTCACCCTGGGAGCTCTCTCCGGGACTTCTTGATCTCGGCGCGCGATCGCCTCCTCACGGTTCTGCTTCTGCGAGCGATGCTGCGACGTCTCGATGATGAGGATACCTTTCGAGGACAGTCGGTTTCCCGCGAGTCCGAGAAGCGCTCAGGAACTTTGAACGAGGCACGGGCATAAGGCCAGTAGAAAGGCTCTCGGGAGTGGGAGGGCGGCGCACACCGGGTAGCAAGAAATGCGTCAAAGGAGCTCCGAGAGGTGTCACTTCGGACAAACAGCGCGAGCGAAACCGGATTCGAAGAGCCCACAATCGCGATACAATACCCGCCTCAGTGGGTCATCGCGTTTCGTAACCACGCATCGGAGGAGGGGTGCAATCATGCGGATCGTTCTCGCCAGTGTATTCGTGTTGGTCGTCGCCGTTTGCGCGGCGTTTTTCGTCATCTCGAGCAACGCTCAGGCGCAGGGTCCACCTCAGGCGCAGGGTCCACCGACTCGATCGGTCGTCATCGCTGCGCCGGTACCGTTGCCGGTCACAGCCCCCGAACCAATCCCGGTCCAGGGAAACATCGCCGTAACCGGAAACGTGAATGTCGTCAACAGCCCGACGGTCAACGCGCAGCAGTCCGGAGCCTGGAACGTCGGCATCACCAATACACCTTCCGTGACCGTGGCTGGCGCGGTGTAGCTGGCCGAGGAATCGACCATCGCCGTCACCAACTCTGCCAACTCGCCGTTGTTCGTTCAACAGGTCGCCTCGAATGGAAAGGAGAAAACGCCGGCTGAGCTGTTGCCGCCCACCGGTCGTACTATCGCCGGGCCGGCCCTTTTCCTCCCCGGAACGGCCACCGTGCCGGTGTGGATGAACAACGGCCCGCTGGTGCAAGCCTGCGCGACGGTTGTCAACACCGGCTCCGAGGATCTGCTCTTCAGCGCGGGAGGGCTCCTTCCCGTGACGGTGACGCCGGGGTCCACCCGATCGAGATGCGACACGATCATCACGACTTCCTACTACGGACTCCAGTGCTCGGCGCCCGGCTGCAAGGCGGTTTGGCGAGTCGACCTGCTGCAGTAGAGCGCGTTGGTTGCCCCGGAGGATGCCCGCGCCCGCGGCAGGCCTATACCCGCGGCAACAACATGAGGATTCCGCAGAGTTGGAAGGGCTTCGTCTGGCTCTCGCGACCCTTTGAGGTACTTCACGAACCCGGGCCGGCCATGCGGTGAGGCTCACTGCGCTCGCACGACCGACTGGCGGCGGCGACGGTGACTTTCAGGACAATCGGAGCACCGACATCGGTTGGATACCCGAGGCGCGGCGGGCGGGGACATAGGCGGCCCTTGCCGCGGACATCCCGCCCGTGCGTGCGTGCGCGCTCCATACCAGGCGGTCGGACTCTTCGAACGACAGGGGGCGAATCAACAGAGGATTGACGATGCTGAACACCGCGGTATTGGCCCCGATGCCCACAGCCATGATGAGCAGGGCAAGGGTGAAGAAGCCGGCGTCCCGCCGGAGGCCGCGGAGCGCGTAGAGCAAGTCTCGAAGCAGGTCTCGAAACAAAGCGCTCCCCATCGTGGCGACTCCCGTTCCAAGCGGTCGACGGTTCCTGTCGATTTGGACGGAAAACACTGGCAAAACGTTCTGCCGGAAAACCGGAGAAGTCCATCCTGGCGGCTCTCCTCGAGAGAATCACTACCTCGCGAGCGTCACCGAGCAGAGCCCCGGGGCGATGCTCAGGCGCAGGTAGCGGGTGAGCTGGGTCGGGGCAGGCCATGACATGCTCTACGCGTAGCCCTTGAACGCCAGGAAAGCTCCCAGAAGCGCCCAGAAGCCGCCGGCGATTCTCGTCAGGATCGGACGGTCCATCATCGTACCGCCTACCTTGTCCACGACGCGCGGTGCGACAATCCTCGTCGTTCCGCCCAGCACGAGCGCCCAGCCGAACAGAGTTACGATTACGGTCCAGTCCAGTCCCCAGACGTTGTGCGTGTTGACAATCGAAAGCCCGGCCGTCAATGCAAGAACGCCAGAAATGAGGACCAGGGGGCTGTCCGCCAGAAAGCGCCTGGTCGTGTCCTGAAGGCGCGCAGGCGTGACGATCATCGGAATACTGAGAGCAAGAATGATCGGACCGAGGAATTTGGAAATCCAGACCGCCACCCTCATACCCTCCCTCGTTCGAACGCGATGAAGAACGATGAGGGATAGCGAGATTCGACTGTCGTCGAATGCAGCGCGAGCAGGCGCGTATCAGTACTCATACATGCTGATCCCAACCGGTTGCGCCCTCCCGTCCGCGGTCGTGCCTACGGCTGGATCGCGAGCGTCAGCCCGTGCTGCTTCAACGTCGCGTTGAACGCGTTCGTCGTCGGTCCGACGAACTGCTCGAAGTCGCCCTGCATGGTGGCGATATCCTTCTTGAACTGGTCGTTCACCGCCACCTGCTGCGACGTCGGCCCCACGTCGGCGCCGCCGCTCCCGCCGCCGGCGCGGCCGTTCATCTCGTCCACCATCCAGGCGATGCGCCCGAGCAGCTGCATCGGATGCCGGAAGACGTCCTCGCTCCGTCCGGTGTTGTGGATGTCGATCAGCTTCCCTTCGAGCGCCACGGCCTCGTCGCCGAACGCCTTCACGGCCTCGTCGAGCGCGGCGTTGTCGCCGCCGCGCTCCGCGAGCAGCGCCTGCAGGTCGTTCACCTGCTTCCGTGTCCGCTCGAGGTGGTTGACCATGTCGGTCACCTGCGTGCTCTCGTCGCGCACCTGCCGCAGGAAGGCGACCTGCGCCTCGATGCTCGCCGGCGTGCCGGGCGAATGCGGGTCGGCGAGCACCCGCAGCGGCTCGCTGAACCGCTGGGACCCGGCCTCGAGGCGCACGGTATAGGTGCCGGGCGTCACGATCGGCCCGGCCACCGGCAGCCGCGTGCCATACGCGCCGTAGTGGCGGGTCGGGTCGGCCCACGGCGCCTCGGGCGGCGTCGTGAGGAACTTCAACTCCGCCGCGTTCTTCTCGCGGAGATCCCACCAGACGCGGTTGAGGCCGGCGTGGCCGTCGATCTTCAGCGTCTGGATGACGGTGTTCCCTCGAGCAGATCGATCGAGACGTTCTTCTCCGGCGCCTTCAGGTAGAAGTTCAGGTCGGCGCCGTAGTTCGCATTCTCGCCGACCACGGGGTCGCCCGGCGTCGACTGCACGGCCGCGTCGACGCTCCGGAAGCGGTACGCCGGCCGCGGCTCGAACAGGTGGGCGTCGTGCGACTGCGCCTGGTCCCAGTTCGCGGAGCGGCGTGACGTCGTCGAGGATGTAGAAGCCCCGGCCGTGGGTGGCGACCACGAGGTCGTCGAACGTCGGCTGGATGACGAGCCAGTACACGGGCGCCGCCGGCAGGTTGTTGTTGATCCGCGTCCAGTGCCCGCCGTCGTCCCAGCTGACGTAGAGCGCGTTGTCGGTGCCGAGGTACAGCATCCCCTTGCGTACCGGATCCTCGATGACGCAGTGGGCCGAGCCGTTCACCGATTTCGGGATGCTGCCGCTCACGAGCGACCAGCTCTTCCCGTCGTCGGTCGTCTTGAAGACGTAGGTGTCGTAGTCGCCGACGCTCTGGCGGTTCACCGTGATGTAGGCGGTGGCCGCGTCGAAGTGCGACGGCTCCACGTTCCAGACGACGCCCCAGGGCCCGAGGTTCGGGATGTTCTTCGTCACGTTCGTCCAGTGGGCGCCGCCGTCGAGCGTCACCTGTACCTGGCCGTCGACCGTGCCGACCCAGATGACGCCGGCCTTCACCGGCGACTCGGCGATCGCCCAGACGATCGAACCGTCGAAGGTCGTCAGGTTGTCGTAGGCCATGCCGCCGGAGTTGTCGGCGTGGCTCGGATCGTTGCGAGTGGAGATCCGGGCTGATGGTCTTCCAGGTCTCGCCGCCGTCGGTCGTCTCGTGGACGTACTGACTGCCCGCGTACACCCGGTTGTGATCGTGCGGGCGAGATGGCAATCGGGAAGACCCAGTGCCAGCGGTACTTCATATCCTTCGGCGCCCAGCCCAGCCCGGAGACCGGCCACGACCGTGACGTCACGCGACATGCCCGTACTGTGGTCCATGCGGTCGAGCCGGCCGTTGTCGCAGCCGCCCCAGACGATGTTGCCGTTGGTCGGGTCGGGCACGGCGAAGCCGTCCTCGCAGCCGGCCGTCGTCACCCAGTCGCCGGCGGTGATGCTGCTCCCGCCGAAGCCGCCGTACAGCACGCGGCTCGGTCCCCGGTACGACGGGCCGTCCTGTTTGTTGCCCAGCACGTGGTACGGCACGTCGTTGTCGACCGCGACGTGATACATCATCGCGATGGGCAGCCGCGTGTGCGAGAAGGTGCGGCCGTGGTTCAGGCTGATGTTGATCCCGGCGTTGTTCGCGACCAGCATCCGGTCCGCGTTCGTCGGATCAATCCAGACGTCGTGGTTGTCGCCACCGGCCGAGGCCTGGCCGCTGCCATCCGTGGGGACCGCCGCGCGCGACGGGACGAACAGCGTGTTGCCGCCGTCACGCGAGAATGCTGTAGGCGACGCTCATGAAGTACAGGAGGTTCTCGTTGTCGGGCGAGACCGCGAAGCGGGTGTAGTAGGGCCCCGCTCGGCGGGCACGTGCGACTGGTTCACCAGCGTCCACGTGTGGCCGCCGTCGTCCGACCGGTAGAGCGAGGGCGTCGCCTCCTGGACGAGCGCGTACACCCGCTGCAGGTTGGTCGGCGCGATCGCCACCGCCATCTTGCCGACCTTCGTCCCCTCCGCGGGCAGCCCGTGGCCGTTGAGCTTCGTCCAGGTCGTCGCCGCCGTCGTGCGACACGAACACGCCGCCACCGGTGCCGCCGCTCGCGAGGTTCCACTGGTGGACCTGCACCTGCCACATGCCGGCAAACAGCGTGTCCGGGTCGTGCGGATCCATCGCGAGATCGGAACAGCCCGTCGTGTCGTTCACGAACAGCGTCCGCTTCCAGTTCCTGCCGCCGTCGTCGGTGAGGAAGACCCCTGCTGCTGCCCGGGCTTGAACGTCTCGCCGAGGACGCAGGCGAACACCCGATCCGGATTGTGCGGATCGATGACGATCCGCGAGATGTGCCCGCTCTGCTCCAGGCCGCGGTGCTGCCAGGTGCGACCCGAGTCGGTCGACACGTACATCCCGTCGCCCATCGCGTAGAAGGGCCGGATCATCCAGGTCTCGCCCGTGCCGACCCAGATGACGTTGTGCGCCGACGGGGCCATGGCGAGCGCGCCAATCGGGCCGACGTCCTGGTCATCGAAGATCGGCCGCCAGTTGATGCCGCCGTCATCGGTCTTGAAGATGCCGCCCTGCGCCGTGCCGACGTAGACGACGCCGGGTTGCCGGGCTCGCCGATGACGGCCGAGAGCCGGTTCCCCTGAGGGCCGATGGCCCGGAAGTGCAGCGCGGCCAGCGGATTCGGTGTCCGCCGCCATCGTCTGGGCCCGGGCCGACGGCGCCAGTCCCGCGGCCACCGCAGCGGCAGCAGCCAGCGCGATTGCGCCCCGCATCCAACGACTGTGTTCCCTCATCGCATCCTCCTTCGCCCGGCACGGGCGGACATGGTCGTGCAGCGGCAACGGCGTGTGGCGCGCGGGCCATGAATGGCGCGGCAATGCCCGGCCGGCATCGTGGGCGTATCTTGCTCCTATGGGATGGAGGGCGCAAGCCCAGCCATGAAGATGTACACGGATGTACACAACCCGCGGCAGGGGACAAAGATGTCATCTGTGCGCGGGGTGGCGCGGTCGGCGGTCAGGGTCAGTGTGATGCGACCGGATTCCCGTTGCCCGACCGGTGCTGCCCCGGCTTCGGCTGTGGGATCCACCTGCCGACCCAGGGCGGAGCGACTCACGCGTGCCGAACCGTTCCTCAGCGATATGAAAGCCGAGTCGACGGTATCTCTCCCACTGCGCTTCGTCGAAGAACGAATAGGGATTTCTAATGATAGGAACCGTGAAATCGAGCGCGCCATATTCTGTCTACTGGCTCCACTCTCGAGCTGCCCGTGCGGTCATGGAGCCATCAACCCAGGCGCGAGCATGACACGCCGGGAGTCATGAAGCGAAGTCATCGCACGGATGTGGCCAGGGCACGAGGAGCCCGGTTGGAGAATCCTCGCAATTTCCTAGGAGTCTCCCCCTTGGAGAGCACACTCGATGATAGAGAGATGCAGCTCCGCGGCGAAAGCATGTCAGGCGCTAACCGACACGCGGATATCAGATCGATTCACCGTCGTTTGAAGCTGGTGAGGATGCGGATACCCCGGTCGTAGCGCCGCGGCGTCGACTCGAGCACCTTCATGAAAACGTAGCTGCTCATGGCCGATGGAGCCCGTCCAAGTCTCACGTCGAAGCGACCAGACGCTAGACCGAGGCGGCGACCCTCCGAACGTTCCACCCATCGCCGCCCGCGCCGAAGTCGCTCGCGTCCTCACGAAGCGCTGCGTGAGCGGCGGCGAGCCGCGCAATCGGGATCCGCGGTCCGGAGCAGGATACGTAGTCGAGCCCGATGCGGTGACAGAAGGCGATCGACGCCGGATGGCCGCCGTGCTCCCCACAGATGCCGATCTTCAGCTCGGGCTTCGTCTTCCGCCCCCAGGCGACCGTGAGCTCCATGAGCTTGCCGAGGCCCTTCACGTCGAGGACTTCAAAGGGGTTGTCCTGGAGGATGCCGGTCTCGTTGTACATGGGCAGAAACTTGTTCTCGGCGTCCTCACGCGAGAACGAGAACGTCGCCTGGGTGAGATCGTTGGTGCCGAAAGAGAAGAACTCCGCCTCCTCGGCGAGGCTGTCCGCGCGCAAGCAGGCCCGGACGACCTCGATCATCGTCCCGAACCGGACGTCGAGCTCGAGCCCGTAGGCTGCCTCGACACTCTCCCGGACCGCGTCCACGTGCCGGCGGACCCGCTTCAGCTCCTGAGAGGTACAGACTTGCGGCACCATGATCTCTGGATGAACCTCGATACCCGCCTTGACGCACTCCGCGGTCGCCTCGAGCACGGCGCGGATCTGCATCGCGTAAATCTCGGGGAAGGTGAGCCCGAGGCGGACGCCGCGGTGCCCGAGCATCGGGTTGACCTCGTGAAGCGACCGCACCTTCTTGAGGAGCGTCCGTTTTCTGGCGATGGCCTCCTCGACGAGCGAAGGATCGGCGAGCCGGAGGACGTCGCCGAACGTCCCGCTGCCGCGGGAGAGCGCGAGCACCCGCACCGTCTCGACGAGGATGTCCATTCCCGAGACGGACTTCTGCAGGTGGGAGAGCTGGTCGAGCTCGTCCCGCAGCTGGTCTTCAGAGGGAAGGAACTCGTGGATGGGAGGGTCCAGCAGCCGAATCGTCACGGGGCGCGGTGACATCGCCTCGAAGAGCGCCTTGAAGTCGGACCTCTGAATCGGGAGAAGCCGTTCGAGCGCGGCGCGACGCGCGGCCGGGCTCTCGGCAAGGATCACCTCGAGGACGAGAGGCAGACGATCGGCCTGGTTGAACATCCGCTCGGTGCGGCAGAGCCCGATGCCGCGGGCCCCGTACTCCACGGCCCGGCGCGCGGTCTCGGGAGTGTCGGCGTTGGCCATGACCCCGAGGCGCGACGCCTCGTCGGCCCACTTCAGGAGTGTTTCGAGCTCGCGAGAGAACTCGGGCTCAATCGTCGGCACCTCGCCGAGGTAGACGTTTCCCGTCGTTCCGTCGACGGTGACGACATCGCCTTCCTTGATGGTGACCTCGGCGACGCTCGCTTCGCGAACGCCGGTGTCGATACGGACCGCCTCCGCCCCGGCGACGCAGGGCTTGCCCATGCCGCGGGCGACGACGGCCGCATGGGACGTCTTGCCGCCGCGGCTCGTGAGGATGCCCACCGCCGCGAAGAACCCGTGGATGTCCTCGGGCTTCGTTTCCTCGCGCACGAGAACCACCCTCGCTCCGGAACGGCCGAGGATCTCGGCTCGGTTGGCGTCGAAGACCACCTGGCCCGAGGCGGCTCCCGGCGAGGCGGGTAGACCGCGCGCGATCGGCGTTCCCCCGTACGCGGGATCGAGGCGCGGGTGGAGGAGCTGTTCGAGGTGCTCGGGATCGATGCGGAGAAGCGCCTCGCGCTTGTCGAGCAGGCCTTCGCGTTCCATCTCCACCGAAGTGCGCACCATCGCCTGAGCGTTCATTTTGCCGTTGCGCGTCTGGAGGCAGTAGAGCGTCCCGCGCTCGATGGTGAACTCGAAGTCCTGGACCTCGCGGTAATGGCGCTCGAGCTTCGCCTGGAGCTCCTCGAGCTGGCGGTAGAGCTCGGGCATCTCGGTCTTGAGCTTCTGGATCGGCTTGGGGGTCCGGATGCCGGCGACGACGTCCTCGCCCTGCGCGTTCACCAGGTACTCGCCATAGATCTGGGCTTCCCCCGTCCCGGGGTTCCGCGTGAAGGCGACGCCGGTGGCGCTGTCGTTGCCTCGATTGCCGAAGACCATCGCCACGACGTTCACCGCGGTGCCGTCGGCGACGTCGGGCGTGACGTGGAACTGCTTGCGGTAGTCGACGGCACGCTTGCCCATCCAGGAATCGAAGACGGCCTTGATCGCAATCTCGAGCTGGGTGAGCGGGTTTTCGGGAAAAGGCTTTTCCGTATGGCGGCGCACCACGTCGAGAAAGCGTTTCGACGCCTCCTCGAGGTCCTCGGAGGCGAGGGCGACGTCCTCTTTGGCGCCGACGCGCTCCTTGATGGCTTCGAACTCCTCGTCAAAGAGCTCGTCGGGAACGCCGAGCGCCACTTTTCCGAAGAGCTGGATGAACCGGCGGTAGGCATCGTTGGCGAACCGCTCGTCCTCGGTGCGCTCGGCGAGCCCGCGGAGGTTCCCGGCGTTGAGCCCGAGGTTCAGGATTGTGTCCATCATGCCCGGCATCGATACGGCGGAGCCCGAACGGACCGAGACGAGAAGCGGGTTCTTCGCGTCGCCGAAACTCTTCCCCGTCTTCTTCTCGAGCGCGCGCATGTGCTCCTGGACCTCGTCCATGAGTCCGGGAGGCAGCTTGCGCTCGGGCTCGGCGAGATAACACCGGCAGGCCTCGGTCGAGATGACGAAGCCCGGCGGCACCCGCAGGCCAATCTGGGTCATCTCGCAGAGATTGGCGCCCTTGCCGCCCAGGAGCTTCTTGTTCTTCCCGTCCCCTTTCTCGAAGGCGAAGACTTGCTTGGTAGCCGGTGGCTGCTTGGACATGGAATCCCCCCGTTTTCAGACTCGGTGTTTGCTGTAAGAGTCGCACAGCCGCCCGAGGCGATCAAGGTCGCCGATGAGGCGCCGAGACGCGAAGAAAATTTCGAGTGCCCGGCCGGAAAGGCGGCCACGAGCCCGGGACGCGCCTTCGGACTCATGAGGGAAGTTTGCTGATTTCCGTCAGGGCTTCGTCAGGATCTCGATGACGCCAATGACGCTGTCGGGGTTCAGAGAGACTACCGTTCTCCCACCTCCCTTTATCAGCTCCTCGACACCTACTACGAGCGACTCAAAGGCCTGTGGGAGGAGCGCTTCGAACGACGCTACGACTTCGCCGGACTTCTACGACGCGGTCGTCATGAGGTATCTCGATTGTGGACTCTTCGAATCGGGCTTCGCCCGCCGGACCTGGCGCTGTTACGGAGGATTTCTCGACGGCGCCTCCAGGGTATCCTGACGTCACGGTCAGCGGCGTCGATTTTCCATCGGCATTCGGGCTGGCGTCCCTTATGACGCAATGAACGAACGGATCGGATTCACCCCGGGCGCCAGACGTTCAACCCATCTGCAACGTACGAAAGACCATCTGCCGGAAGCGCTCGTGGTCGGCGTCGATACAGACGTCCACGTTGCCGGGCGGAACCGGGTGTCCCGCGTAGATGTCCTCACCGTAGACCAGCAGCCCGCGCGTGTACTCGCCCTCGAGCTCCACCTTCATCGCGACCGACATGTACTTCTGCCCAATGGTGCCGTCGGCGGCCAGCGCCACAGCCATGGGGTCGGCGTTGATGGACCCCGCCGCACCGCGGTACTTCATTTCGTAGGTGCGGCGTAGCGCGTTGGACTTGATGAAGAAGTCGCTGCGACGCGTGTGGAAGTCCGCGGCGTGGTCGTAATCCTCCGTCACCAGCACGGAGTCGTGCCGGGAGGCGTCGCCGACCATCAGCAGCGGCACACCGGAACGCACCACCACCTCGGCCGCCTCGGGGTCGACGAGCACGTTGTAACCCGGGGCGAAGCCCGGCCCCTCATACTTCCCCCCAACGAAGATCACGCCGCGCAAGTTGCCCACGAAGGCCTCATCGCGCAGGATCGCCATCGCCACGTTGGTCAGTCCGCCGAGCGCGAGGATCGTCACCTCCCCCGGGGCGCCGTTGACGATGTGCCGCATGGCATCCACCGCGTGCTCCGGCTCGACCCTCTGCTTCACCGTCGTGACCTCGACCTCACCGAGCCCGTATCTGCCGTGGATGAACGACGCCACCGGGTACGGCCGTCCGAGAAGGGGCCGCGCCACGCCGCGATAGACGGGGGTCCCGCCGCTCGCGCCCGCAAGGTCCACCACGTACAGCGCGTTACGCACCTGCTGGTCGTAGCCCTCGATGCCCATGTTGCCCGGGCAGACGGTGACGGCCTCGACCGAAAGCGACGGCGCGGAGAGCGCCATCAGGATGGCGAGCGCATCGTCATTGCCGGGGTCGGTGTCCACGATCACCCGTCGCACGCCGGTGAGACGGGGCTTCGCGACCACGACGCCGTTGGGAGGGAGGATCGTCGATTCGGGATCGCCCGCGCGCGTGACCTCGGGTACAGACTGCTGCCCCCGCGCCAGCCCGCGAACGCCCATCGCCGCCGCCCCCAGAAGCGCACTTCGCATCATCTGCCGCCGTGAGATTCCACTCATTGCCTTTCCTTTCGTGGTTTGTAGAAGATGACCGCCTCGGAGCCATTTACACAAGAGATTACTCTGTACCGGTTCCCGCTCCGGACCGAATTCTCATCGTCCCTGATCCTGGCCGCGACTCAACGATTCCCCTTGGGCGGCCGTGCCGCCTTACCTGACCAATGTTCGATGGTCACATCCTCGCCCCCGGGCTCGGCGAGGCGTCGGAGGAAGAATATTCACCCTGCGCCGCTTCAAATTTCACGGTACAAGAAGGGGTTCGTTGATGCGGTAAACTTGCGGGATGATTCAGCGTATCTTCGCCCTGCTCGCCCTGCTCGCCCTGCTTGCCCTGTCGGCCGCCGCTTCTTTCAGCCAGGCTCCGCCCCGTCTCGAGCCGGATGCGCCCATCAAGTGCGACAGCTGTGACGAGTGGAACCAGCCGCGGGATGCTTTCAAGATATTCGGGAATACCTACTACGTCGGCGTCGCGGGCCTCTCGTCCGTGCTGATCGTGTCCGATGCCGGGCTCGTTCTGGTGGACGGTGCACTGCCGCAGTCGGTCGCGCACATCGACGCCGCGATCCGTTCGCTCGGATTCAAGACCGAGGACATCAAGCTGATCCTCAACGGGCACGCGCACTACGACCACGCGGGCGGGATCAGCGCGCTGCAGCGTTTCACCGGCGCCAGGGTCGCGACCGGGGCCGCGGCGGTACCTGCCCTGACGCAGGGACGGTACACCCCGGACGACCCCCAGGTGGGTTTCGAGAACAACGGCTTCCCGCCAGTCGCGAACGTGCAGGGCGTGGCTGACGGCGACGTATTGCAAGTAGGCGACGTGGCGATCACCGCGCATGCCACTCCCGGCCATACGCCCGGCGGCACGACGTGGAGTTGGGGCTCGTGCGAGGGCGGCCGATGCCTCGACGTCGTCTATGCCGACAGCCTCTCCGCTGTGTCCGCGCCCGGGTTCCGCTTCACCGGGGACGCGACCCACCCATCCATCGTCGAATCGTTTCGCCGGAGCATCACAAAAGTCTCGCAACTTCCGTGCGACGTGATGATCGGCGCGCACCCGTTCGTGAGCGACCTGGACGGCAAGCTGAAGCGGCGAACCGAGAACCCCGGCGGGCCCAACCCGTTCATCGACGCTGGCGCGTGCCGCGCGCTGGCAGAGGAGGCGATGAAGGCTCTCGACGCACGCGTCGTGGAAGAAGAGGGGACAAAGAAATAGGCGCCATGGGCCCGACGGCCAGATTCGAGGTGCGCCTTCCAGCGACGCGACATGGGCGAGACTCGCAAGCAAGCTATCGTCCAGGCCAAATCGGATCCGCCGGCTCTAGTGGGCTGTAACAGCTATTTGGTGCGCAAATCGCGAGGTCATTTTGTGTGCTGGCAAGGCGCGATGACGACGACATATCTGGATATTTCGAGGAATCGCAACGCCGCCAGCGCGCAAAAGGGCCCGCGATTTTGGCGCGAAATAGCTGTTACAGCCCACTAGACTAGAGGTGCAACATGACCGGTCTCCTTCTCGTTCTCGCGCTCGCCTTCGCGACCCCCGCCCCGGCGGAGGACGACCTGGAAAGAGTCGTCGCCGACTACGTCGCGCTCTACCGCCACGAAACCCTGGCTCAGTGGAAGGAGCTCTTTCTGCCGTCCTTCACCGTCGCCTTCACCCATGAGGATGGGACCCTACGCAGCCGGACGCTCGATGAGTTCTTCGATGCTCAGGCGAGGTATCTCGCGAGTGGACGCGCCATTCGGGAAGTCCTGGAGAACGTCCGCATCTCTCGGGAGGGCCGCCTCGCGAGCGTCTGGGTCGACTTCGTCCTCACCGACGAGGGCGAGAAACGCCGCGGGAAGCTCGTGCTCTTGCTCATTCGAGGCCCCTCGGGCTTCAAGATCCATTCGCTCATGTTCTCGTACTACGGCTGAGCGTCGCGAAGCCCGTTCGCATCGTGACCGCGCTCGAGCTCACGCCCTCCGCGGTTCGAGCAAACTCGCCAGCGCCCCGGGAAACCGAATTGCACGTCAGGAGCCGGCGTCGTATGTTGAGCCCATGCGCAAAGCGTTGCTGCTGTTCAGTGCTCTCGGCTCTCGCTTCGTCGTCGCTGTGGGGCTGTGGCGAAGGCCGTGCCGCCTCCGCCGCGCCGTCTGCAGCGATGACCGCGCCCGTCTACGACGCACGAGGAGACATGAAGCCCCCCGAGGGTTACCGGACCTGGGTCTTCGTCGGGACGTCCCTCGGCCTCGAGTACGGGGCGAGCGCGCAAGACGGACCGGGCAGCTTCCACGACATTTATATCCAGCCGGAGGCGTACGAGGAGTTCAAAAAGACCGGACGCTTTCCCGACAAGACGATCCTCGTGATGGAGATCTACGACGCGGGGACACGCGACCCGAAGTCGGGGTTGACGTCGGGCTATTTTCAGGACCGGTTTACGGGCTTGTCCGCTGCGGTGAAGGACGGCGCCCGCTTTCCCGAGGGCTGGGGATATGTGACTTTCATGCGGGACGGCTCCAGGATGGTGGAGGCCGCCACACCCTTTCCCCGCGAGAGCTGCTACGACTGCCACCACGAGCACGGCGCCACCGACAACGTCTTCACTCAGTTCTATCCCATCCTTCGGTCGGTACCCCATCGTTGAGATTCGCCACGTGGAAGCTCCTCCGCACGAGCTCCTCGCCGAGCGAATCCTTTCTCGGGGCGGACGGGCGCTACTCGTGGGGGGGAGAGTCACGACCGGCGGTCGCTCGCCTGCGGTCTCCTGAACGAGCTCGAATCGACGGAGCATCTCCGCCGCCTTCGCTTCCAGCGATCTTGCCTTGCCTCTCATCGGGCCACCGGGCGCGGTCTCGGTGGGGCGCCTCGGAGGCGCTTGCTTGCGGCGCGATCGCACGGAAGCGGTCTGCAGTCTCGACGCGGCGCGGTTCCGTCTCCCGCTCGTTCTCGCCCTCGAGCGACTCGTCGAGTCGGTCGACTCCGACGTCCTGCTCGTCGAAGTTCCGCGAGTCACCCGCGGCATCGCGGGCGCCGAGCTCGCCACCGGCCTGCTTCGATCCGTCTCGTCCGGAGTCGTCCTCCGTCTGGGAGGCGAACGAGAAGGGAGTCTGGAAGCCGAGCTCGTCTCGAGCGGCATCGACGTCATCGACGTCGGAAACGTGCGCGATGCGAGCTCCGTCCGCCTCCGCGAAGGGCGACCGTGCCCAGCGACGCACGCGGCTCTGGAACGAGTTTCTCTCGGAGGCAACGGTGATGACCATCCCGAGCCTTCTTCGTGGGATGCCGATACTCGGCGCACCGCCGCCGCGGAGCGCGGAAGACGTCTGGATCGGCCGTCAAGTCGCGCTTCTCGGGCGTTCTGGCCGCACGGTGGCGTTCGGAGAGATCGTGAGAGCTCGGAAGCGAATCGATGCGGGTGCGCGCGCGCCGTCTTCTGGACGAGGAGCCGGCTTCGCTCCTCGTCCGCGACGCCCGCCGTGATGGTGAGGGCCTCCTCACCACCGATCGTCGTCATCGAGCGTCCGGCGCCCGGCAATGGGAAGCGAGCAACGACGAGAACGAGGGAAAAGAACATTCCGATCTGCGTGCGTCGGTTCGGCCTCCCAAAGAGCGTCTCTTCCCGCCGGTGATGACGCTCACCACGGCAAAGGCCTTTCTCGTCAACGGGATTTTCGGAGATCCTCTCCTTCACCTGCGTCTCCGGCATCGCAAGCGAAGTCTGCTCTTCGACCTTGGCGAGGCAGGGCGGCTCGCGGCCCGCATCGCCCACCAGGTATCGGACGTCTTCGTCTCCCATGCCCACTTCGATCACTTCGGGGGATTTCTCTGGCTCCTCCGGTCTTCGATCGGGTCGCCGCGGCCGCGGCGCCTCTACGGGCCGCCGGGGCTCGCCGCGCATGTGGAAGGAATGATGGCGGGCATTCTATGGGATCGCATCGGGGATCGCGGTCCCGTGTTCGATGTGCGGGAAGTGCACGGAGGAAGGCTCCGGCGCGTCCGCCTCACCGCCGGCGGGAAACGCGGCGAGCCGCTCGCTGACCTGGAGATACGGGACGACGTCCTGCTGGAAGAGCCGGAGTTCCGCGTGCGCGCGAGGACTCTCGATCACGGAGTCCCGGTTCTCGCCTTCGCGTTCGAAGAGACGCGAGCGTTGCACGTCCGGTCCGAGCGGCTGCGCGAGAGCGGTATTCCGGCGGGGCCGTGGCTCGGGGAGCTGAAACGCCTGCTGCTGGAAGGCCGCAACGAGGATCCGGTGACGCTCCCCGACGGCCGCACCCGGCGGGCGAGCAATCTCGCGATCGAGCTCGTCTTCTCGAAGCCAGGAGAAAAGCTCGTGTACGCGACGGACTTCGACGACAGCCCGGCGAACCGGGAGAACCTCCTCGCGCTTGCGAGGGGAGCGCGGGTATTGTATTGCGAGGCGAGCTTTCTCGAGGCAGACCGTGAGCTGGCGCGTGCGACCCATCACCTCACCGCCCGAAGTTGCGGCGGCATCGCGGCTCTCGCGGGCGTGGCGAAACTGGTGCCGTTTCATTTTTCCAAACGCTACGAGGACGACCCTTCCCGGGTGTACCGGGAAGTGACGGAAACGTTCGCCCGGACGGTGGTCGGCAACTTGAGCCGGCCGAACTATCTCAGCGGCCTCGATCTCGACCGCGGCGCCTCGCTTCGATCCGATCCCGACGCGCTCGAGGAGGTATGGCGTCGGTCCGATACCCGTGTCCTCCCCGTCTGGCGGTCGAGGCACATCATGATCCCGAGCGACCCGCCGGAGGTCGCGGTCCTCGAGTCCGAAGCGGTCGTGTCTCGAGGAGAAACGCGGGTGTTTCTGGGGACTTCCGGAGGTCGTGGCTATTTCGCGATGGACCTTTCCGACGTGGAGGAGCCGATCGCGGAGCTCGGGCTCGAGCCCGCCCACGCCCTCATGGGACTGCGCGAAGTCGCCCCTTTGCTGCCGCAGCCGGAAGGCGCGCTTCTCGCCTACGCCAGCGGGATTCTCACCTGGCACCGCCGCCATCGGTATTGCGGCGTTTGTGGGAGCGAGACCGAGCCGACCTCGGGTGGCCACGTCCGTACGTGTGGAAGCGAGAGCTGCAAAGCCCTTCACTTTCCACGAACCGACCCCGCCGTCATCATGCTCGTGACCGATGGCGACGAATGCCTTCTCGGCCGCGCAGTCTTCCTGGCCCGGGCGGGTCTACTCCACGCTCGCGGGTTTCGTCGAGCCGGGAGAGAGCCTGGAGGAAGCGGTGCGCCGGGAAGTTCAGGAGGAGACGGGAGTCGAGCTCGCCGACGTTCACTATCACTCCTCGCAGCCTTGGCCTTTTCCGAGCTCGCTCATGCTCGGGTTCACGGCGCGTGCCACGACCCGCGACGTTCGACTCCAGCTCGAGGAGCTGGAGGACGCGAGGTGGTTTACCCGCGACGCGCTTCGTCTCCGCCAGGGCGCGGAGCTGCCTTCCGCCATCTCGATCGCCCGGAGATTGATCGAGGACTGGCTGGCGGAAGGGAGAGTGAGCGCTTCCGCTTACTCGCGGTAGACGGTGTAGAGCCCTGCGACGACGATCACCGCCACCCCCGACCATACCGGGAGCCCGGGGAAATCACCGAACACGAAGAATCCGAAGAGAACGGCCCAGACGAGGGCGGTGTACTCGAACGGCGCCACGACCGAGGCGGGAGCGGTCTGGAACGCTTTCGTCACGCCGAAGTGCCCTCCGAGCGCGAGAATCCCGACCGCCGCGGAAAGACCGAGGTCCGTGAGCGACATCGGACGCCAGGCGGGGAGCGCGACGACGAGGCCGGCGATCGTCTGGACGAGGAACGTGTAGAAGAGGAAAGCGAACGTCTTTTCTCCGCTCGTGGAGCGGCGGGACATCCATCGGGTCGAGACCATCATCAACGCGTAGCTGAAGCTCGACGCGATCACGAGGAGAGCGGCGGGACGGAACCCCTCGCCCGTCGGTTGCACGATCAGGAGCATGCCGCCGAATCCCGCCGCCACCGCCAGCCACCGGCGTCCGTCGACGTGCTCGCCTAGCATCGGCACCGAGAGCGCGGTGACGATGAACGGGCCGCCGAAGGCGACGGCGACGGCGTCGGCGAGCGGAAGGAAACGCACCGAGGCGAAGAAGAACAAGAAGGCGAGAACGCTTGCGAGAGCGCGGCCGAGGTGCGCGGGAAGCTGTCGGGTTCGAAACGCCTCTCGACCTCCGAGAAAGCGAGAGGCGGCGACGAGCACGAGCAGGGCGAGCCCGCTCCGAAGGGCGAGCAGCTGAAAGATCGAGGTATCGCGGACCACCCATTTTCCCGCCGCGTCCATGACTGCGAAAGACGTCACCCCCATCATCATGTAGGTCATTCCCGAGAGATGAGTGGTTCGCACGGCCGCACATCCTACCGTAGAATTCTCCTTTTTCTTCGAGGAGCGAGTAACCGTGAAACGAGTCTGGCTGGCACTGAGCTTTCTCGCGGCACTTTCGAGTCCGGGAGCTCCCCAGGAAATCGGCGGCGACTCCGCCGCCTCCCTCCACGAGAGGCTGGTGAAGCTCCAGACCGCCGCGAGCCTCCTCCATATCACCGCCCATCCCGACGACGAGCACGGGGGAATGCTCGCGCTGGTGAGCCGGGGGCTCGGGGCGCGGGTCGCGCTCGCGAGCCTCACCCGGGGAGAGGCGGGAGCGAACGCCATCGGACCCGAGCTTTTCGACGCACTTGGCTCGGTCCGGGCGGAAGAGCTGGCGCGAGCGGGTCGATTCTACGGCCTCGACGCTCTCTACTTCACCCGTCTCGCGGACTACGGATACTCCAAGCGCCTGTCCGAAGCGATTGAAAAGTGGGGCCAGCAGGACGCGCTCCGGGATCTCGTGTTCCTCATCCGCACCGAGCGGCCGCTGGTCGTGGTGTCCCGGTTCCAGGGGAACGAACGGGACGGCCACGGTCAGCATCAATTCGCGGGTGTTGTGAGCCGCGAGGCCTTTCGCGCCGCGGGTGACCCGAACGCGTTTCCCGAGCTTGCCGCCGCGGGAGTTGTGCCCTGGCAGCCGCTCAAGCTCTACATGGGGGAGCTCGCGCAGACGAGCGATGGAATCTCTCCGTGGATGCGGGCGACTACGACCCATGGCTCGGAGAGACCTATGAGAACGTCGCACGCACCGGGCTCGCTTTCCAGCGGTCACAGAACGGGGGAGAGCTCCGCCGAGTCGAGGGGGCCTTTCCTCGCTACTACGTGCGGCTCGAGAGTCTCGTCGAAGCTCCCGAGCGGGAGTCGAGCTTCTTCGACGGGATCGATACGTCACTCGTCGGAGTCGCGCGCATTGCCTCCTCATCGGCCTCTGCCCTCGAGCCCGAGCTCCGGTCGATCGAGGACGCCGCGAGAACGGCGCTTTCGAGCTATGACCCCTCGCGACCAGAGGCGGTCGCTCCCGCGCTTTCCCGAGGCCTCGACCTCGTTCGACACCTGCGGGACCGTGCTGAGAGCAGGGGAATCTCGACTCTTCTGAAACGCAAAGAGGACCAGTTCGAGGAGGCTCTTCGCTCCGCACTCGGAATCCGGGTGTCCGCGATCGCCGAGCCCATGGGACCGGCGGTGCCGGGAGAGAATCTCCACGTCCGCCTCTCACTCTCGAATCGAGGCGCTCGGACGGTGCGTCTCCGATCGGCGAAGCTTCTCGTCCCCGAGGGTTGGACGGTCGAAGGGGCGTCTGGTACCTCCGATCTTCGAAGCGGGGAGAGTTGGACGGGAGTCTATGAAGTCCGGGTGAGCTCCGAGTCTCCCGTTCTCCGTCCCAACGTCGAGCGGGCCTCCATCGCCGAGAGCCGGTACCAATCGAGCGGAGACTGGTTTCTCGGTGCCCCGCGGCCCGTGGCGACGGCCGAGCTCGACTACGACGTAGACGGATTGTCCCTCGTCGCGAGGGAGGTGGTGGAGCGTCGGGAGTCACAGCTCCCGTATGGGCTCGTTGCGCGCGAGCTCGTCGTTCTCCCGGCCTTGTCGGTCTCGGTCGCGCCCCGCGTGGGGATCGTTCCTCTCGACTCGTCTTCGAGGGCGCTCGATGTCGTCGTCGAGGTCACGAGCCACGATCCCGGAGGCGTGAACGGCCGGGTGGCACTCGACCTGCCCGAAGGCTTCTCCGCCGATCCCCCGTTCTACGACTTCACCTCTTCTCGCGCACCCCAGTCGATGCGGTACCCGTTCCACGTCGTCGCTCCATCGATCGGGACGAACGTCGTCTCTCTCGGTGCGACGGTGGTGAGTGGAGCCCGAACCTATCGCGAAGGCTACGAGCCCCTGGAGCATCGCGATCTGCCGATACGCTACCAGGTTACCCCCGCACGGGTTCGTCTCGTCGGAGTGGACGTGAGCCTTCCTTCGGATCTGGTCGTCGGCTACGTCATGGGCGTGGGGGACGAAGTTCCCGACGCGATTCGAGCGCTGGGTGCGCGGGTGGATCTTCTTTCGAGCGGGGACCTGGCCGGGCGCGAGCTTTCCTCCTTCGACGCCGTTGTGCTAGGTACCCGCGCCTACGCCGTTCGCGAAGATCTCGTCACCCACAATCGACGCCTTCTCGACTATGTGGAAGGCGGCGGGCATCTCGTCGTGCTCTACAACACTCCCGAGTTCCACCCGACCGGGCTCGCCCCGTACTCCGCGGAGCTTCCAGAGAACGCGGAGGAGGTATCGGAAGAGGACGCTCCCATCGAGATCCTCGCCCCCCAGCACCCTCTTCTCAATTGGCCGAACCGGATCGGTCCGGCCGATTTCGGCGGCTGGGTCGAGCAGCGGGGCTCGAAGTTCTGGAGCGAGTGGGACGACCGCTACGTTCCCCTCGTCTCATCCCACGACCAGGAGCAGGCACCCCAAAAGGGAGGCTGGCTCACGGCACGTTACGGGCAGGGGTACTACACCTACTTCGCCTATGCCCTTCATCGCCAGCTCCCTTTCGGGGTTCCGGGCGCCTATCGCATCCTGGCGAACCTCATCTCTCTCCGCCGGCTGCCTGCGCGCTAATCCTTCAAAGGTTGAGCAGCGCCCATTCCTTCGTCAAATTGGGGACGCTTCCCTGGACCCAGCCGGTGTCCTTTCCGACAACGACGTTGTCGGAAGGGTTGTAGCCGTAGCCCTGCTCGGGATAGAAAAGCCCCGGCTCCATCGAGAACGTCATCCCTTCCTCGAGCACGGTCTGGTCTCCGAGCGCGATGTACGGCGGCTGGTGGCCTTCCATGCCTTCGCCGTGGGCCACGCGCTGGTAGAGGAGGTCCTGCATCTCTTTGTCGACTTGCATCGTGTGGATCGCCTTGGCGACGTCCTGGCAGACGGCACCCGCCTTGGACATCTCGATCTGCATGCGCGAGGCTTCCGCCATGACCTCCCAGGTCCGTTCCCACTCCGGCTTCCAGGGGGCAATCTGGTAGGGGCAGTAGAGCTCCCCGCCGCAGCCGCCGATCTTGACGACGCCGGCGACCTGGAGCGAGTCGCCCTTCTGTACTCGGTTGTAGTGGAACTGGTTCGGGTGCGGGTAGGCGTTGCCGACACCCGTGCGGCAGCTGATCCCGATCTGAGATTCCGACGGCGGTATGGGGGCGGCCGTCGCGTTTGATGTCCTTCATGATGAGGTCGGTGCCGTACTTCTCGGCGGCGTTCGCGATCTGATAATCGGTGAGGTCGGTTCCGTGCTGGAGAATATAGTCCCGAGTCCAGGCGTGGATCTGGCTGAAGTAGTTGTAGGCGCGCTGAGAGAGGGCCAGCTCTTCGGGGGTCTTGACCATCCGCATCTTCATGAGATCGTCGTCGACCACCTCGAATCGCGCCTTGGGAAGAATGCTCTTCATGTGCTCGAGCTTCGGTGCCGAAGGCGACTGGTCGAGTCCGATTCCCTTGTCTCCGTATCCTCGTTTTTCGATTCCCTTCAATTGAAAGGCGACGAGATCCACGGGAGGTCCCGTCACCACCTTGCCCTGATCGGGATAGCCTCCTTCGGCGTGAGGGTAGTCGTAGTAATAGTCTCCGTCGGTGAACCACCAGCTTCGGACGAGGGCCTTGTCGAGGCCGGGATAGAACCAGTGGACGGCGAGCTCGTCCGCGGGGATGAAGCAGGCGAAGGGACGCTCGGTGGTGGTGTGGAAGAGTCCGGTGAGATAGATGATGTTCCAACGGTCGGTGATGAGGGCGCCGCCGAGTCCTTTCTCTCCCAGTTTCTGCTGGAACCGCTTCACCGTCGCCTCGTGCCATTCGCGGGGCAGGCGATCGTAGGTCGCCGGGCTCGGGTTGATGGGCGTTCCCCGCGAGCATCTTCGCGGAATCTCCGGAGGGGCCCGACGGCGTCGAGGCGGTGGAGGCGGTGCCCCCGTTCGTGGCTGGCTGGCAGGCCGAGGATGCGGCACCGCCGAGGGCCACGGCGCCTCCCAGCTTCAAGAAATCTCTTCGTGAGCGCATAATTTCCTCCTGTCGGTTAATCGAGACAACCTATGCCTTCTTTGATCCAATGAGTCGTGCGTGCGGGTATCCCATGGCAGTGGTCGACCCTTCCCGAGGGCCACAGAACTTCCAGATCTTCGATTTTCTCCGAGCCCCCGAGACCGAGCTGTACCACGGGCTCGTTGCTTCCGAGAATGCCGTCGCTAACCCGGAGCTCGCGCCGGAGCGTCGACGCCCCGATGTGGGCGCGAACCACCGTGCCCAGACCATCGCGATTGCTCGTCGTTCCCACGAGACGTAGCCGCGCCCAGCCCGCGTCCGTCTCCCGGGCCCCTTCGGCCAGGTAGAGGTCGGGAGCGCCTCCAAGGTTGTTCACGATCACGTCGACGTTGCCATCCTCGTTCAGGTCGACGACCGCCGTGCCCCGGCCGAGCCGGAGGGGAGGCTCTTCGATCACCGAGACCTCGTGGAATTTGCCCCTACCGTCTCCGAGAAAGAGCTGAGCCGCCTGGCGGTAGGGCTCTCCCACTTCTGGATGCTTCTCGAGCTCGGGGTAAATATGTCCGTTGGCTACGAAAATGTCGAGGGCTCCGTCGTTTCGCACGTCGAGAAAGCTTACGCCCCACGCGAGGTGCGAGAGCGTGGGGAGCGCGAGACCGGCGGCGCTCGTCGCGTCCTGGAAGGAGAGCGCCCCGTCGTTGCGATAGAGCGTATTGTAGTCTCGCTGGAAGTTCGTCACGTAGAGGTCTTCGTCTCCGTCTCCGTCGACGTCCCCCGCGGTCGAGCCCATGCCCGACTGCTCCATCCCGAGCCCGCTGTATCCCGCGCCGGAGAGGAGCGAGACATCCTCGAAGTGGAATCCGCCCCGGTTCCGGAACAGCAGATCGACATTCGCGTCGTTGGCGACGTGAATCTCCGGGAGCCGATCGCCGTCGAGATCCGTCAGGAGAACGCTGAACCCGCGGGTCTCGGGAGAGGCGACGCCGGACGTGGCGGTGACGTCCCGGAACGAGGTCCCGTTCTCGTTCCGATAGAGCACGTCGGGAGAGCCGGGGAGACCGTTGGGGCCGCAGAAGACCTCGATTCCGAAGTAGAGGCAGCGCGCGCGGAGGTCGACCCGTTCGAGGTCGATGTAGTTGCAGACGTAGAGGTCGACGAAACCGTCGAGATCGAGGTCGGCGAAGGCGGCGCTCGTGCTCCATGACGAGCGATTCTCTTCGATCGCCGTCGCGCGGAACGTCCCGTCGCCGTTGTTCTGGTAGAGCGCATTGGGGCCGATTCGGGTGAGGAAGAGATTGGGGTCACCGTCGCCGTCGACGTCGGCAACGGCGCACCCCTCGGACCATCCGTCGTCTCGGATGCCGGCGGCAGCGGTCACATCCTGAAATCGTAGCTCCCCGAGTCCGCGGAAGAGCTTCGTGCCTGCTCCGGCGCCCGGGACGTTCCGGTCGGGGATGAGCAGATCCCAGAGACCATCCCCGTCGTAATCGAGAACGCAGATCCCCGAGCCCACCATGTCGAGTGATCGCGGTGTCGTCACCCGAGCTCGAGTGATTCCGGTAGGGGACGAATTCGGTAAGAAGTCGAAACGGTTGCGGGTGGCTCGGGCTCGGGGCGGCATCCACGGTCCGGGTCAGGACCGAAACCGCAAGTGCGAGGGCGCTGAGGAAACGGCGCGCCCAGCGAGCGGTCACGGGGGCGGCTCGGACAAAACCATCTCGGCAGGTTCGAGCTCGACGTCGCCCTCGCTGTAGTACGCTTCGATGAAGGGCCGCTGCACCTCGTACGACCAGTGGACGTCGCGGATCTTCGCGGCGGCGTCTTCGGCTCGGCCGAGCTCGAGCAGGCGCACGAACTCCTCGTGCTCATCGGTGGATCGGAGCTCCCATTTCTTCACGAATCGGCCTTTGCGAGGGAAGTCGTAGAGACGGTGCTTCAGCAGCCGAACAGAACGCAGGAGAGGCTCGTTGAGGGAGAGCTCGAGGTACGTATCGTGGAAGTCGAGGTTGAACGCGTAATAGCGGTCGAAGTCGTCGTCGTCGAGAGCGACCCGTGCCTTCTCGTTGAACTCTCGAAGGCGCTCGAGGACGTGGTGCGTGATCCTGCTCGCCTCGGCGAGCACCACCGAGGACTCGAGAGCGCCGATGATTTGATAGATGTTGCGAACTTCCTGGAGGGTGAGGACGTTCACGACGCATCCCCGGCGGGGAAGAATGGTGACGAATCCTTCATTCTCGAGCTGGAAGAGCGCGAAATCGCAGCGGAGTCTTGCTGACGCCGAGCTTCCGGCTGAGCTTCGAAAGATTGACGGTGGCACCCGGGACCAGCTCCCGCCGATTCAGACTCTCACGGAGGTAATCGTAAACCTGTTCCCGGAGGGTCTTGAGTGTGAGTTTTTCCGATTCGGTCACCGTGGGCGGCCTCCGATGAGGGGGGGCTGAGTGACTCAGCCCCCCCGGTGCTCGGCGAATCGCGAGCCGCCGGCTCGGCCTGGCTTAGAACGACAGTTTGATGCCCAGACGGATGATCCGCGGGGTCATGATGAGACTCGGGAGGCCCCAGCTCGAGCTGAGAGGAGCGACCGTCGCCAGACGACGTGCTCGATCCGACCGAAGTCGACTGGTCGAGGACGTGGTTAGCGTTGAGCAGGTTGAACAGATTGAGACTCGCTTCGAGCCTGGCGACGTCACCGAGGGTGAAGCGCTTCGACACCCGGAGGTCGATGAACTTGTCCACGAACTCGGTCCGGTCCGTGCCTCGAGGCGCGACGTAGACCGTCTCGTTCTGGGTCAACCCCCGAACGCTCAGCTGCCGCAGCTCGGGAATCCCGGAGCGGGCGGTGTACTTGAACGCGAGAAGCACGTCCTTGGGGAAGAGGTAGCTTCCCGCCAGATTGAGCTGGAAGGGAATGTCGGTGAAGATGGCGGAATCCGGCCGGCCGATGGAGCTGTTCGGATTGTTGAGATCGAAGCCGTTCCCCGTCGTCAGGATCCCGTCGTTGTAATAGCCCTTGTTATTGGAGAACGCCATTCCTCCGAGGAGCTGCCACCGGTTGTTGAACCTCTTGGTCACGGTGAAGTTGGCCCCGTCGTAGGAGGTCTTCAGGAGGTCGCTGCTGGTAATCGACGTCTGCGACACCGTAAGGAGCGCGGAGTCGAGGCTGTAAACGGTTACGGACTGGACCGCGCCGGAAGGATCCGTGTACTGCCGATCGACGGGAGTGTAAGCAGTCGAGGGCCGCGCCAAGTTGATAATCCCGAGTCCGTAGGGGTGATTGCGGTGGGCGTAGGTGAAGCTGATTCCCAGATCGCCGCTGAAGCTGTGATCGACGCCGATGCTGAACTCGTCGTCGTACGGCCGCTTGGCGTTTCCGTCGTAGGTCCGGTTGCTGACTCCGAAGGAGGGGATGGTTCCGAGCTCGGCGCTGCAGGTGATGTCCCCGCAGGGGCCAGGCGTGACCCGCAGGTTTCCGTCGAGGTCGTTCCAGGTGGCCCGGACCTCGGAGAACCCGTTGCGGTTCAACTGCTCGGAGATCAGCGTTCCCGTCTGCACGTAGTAGCGACCGTAGCTGCCCTTGATCGCCGTTCGGCCGTCGCCCTGCAGGTCGTACGCGAAGCCGAGGCGCGGCGCCACGTTCGTCCATTTAGGAAGCCCGTCGAGGTTGGGTTGAGTGCGGTCTCCGACCCACGTGCCGGCGGGGCTCGTCTGATCGGGCACGATGCCGTTGATGCTATCGACCCTGACGCCTAGATTCAGCGTGAGCCTCTGGCCGATGGTCCAGTTGTCCTGGAGGAACATGGCCCACGTGTGGGTGAGCTCTTCTTCATCCACGGGCGTGTTGGAGAGAACGGCAAACGACGGGACGCCGTCGGCGAGCTCCAGTCGGTAGTCCTGGAGCCGCAGACTCTGCTGGAACATCCGCTCCCAGCTCGACTGGAGGCCGACTTTGAGGTCGTGGTTCTGTCCACCCCAGTCCTGGAAGGTGCTGTAGGAAACGTTGAACTGGTTCCGGCTGTTCGGGTTGAAGTACTCGGTGAACTGGGAGTTCTTGATGGTGAACTGCACGGTGTCGGCGATACTGATGTCGTCGGGACCGACGCCATCCTGGTAGGCATAGGGAGTCTCGCCCCACATGCGACCGAACCGGATGTCGAACAGGCCAGTGGAGCCGACCACGCGGTTGTACTGACCGATAACGTTGTACGCCCACTGGTTCTGGAAGCGCGTGGCCTGGTCCTCCACGAACAGGTACGGTGGGTCGCGGCGATGAAACCTTTGCTTGTGGTTGCCCTGCCACATCAGGGAGAACTTGTCATCGGGAGTGACCTGGAAGGTTCCCTTTCCCATGAAGTTCCGGATGAGGTTATCGTCGATAGCTTGGCTGCCATCCGGATTGACGGCTCCCGTCTGGAGTTGGTTCAGACGCCACCAGCGCACGGACCCGAAGAACCAGGCTTTGTCCTTCATGATGGGCCCGCCGACGGTGGAGTTCCAGTCGTACGCGATGTCGATCGGGTTGCCGCCCGTGACTCCCAGGGAGCGAAGATGGTCGTCGATGTTGTCGGACTGCAGGGAACTGTTCTCGAAATAGAACGTGTTGTCGTTGGAGAACGTGTTTCCGCCCGACTTCGTGACCATGTTCATATAAACGCCGGGTACGTCCACCTCGGCGCCCGTCGACGCCGTCTGGAAGTTGTACTCCTCGTACATGGCGAAGTCGTAGTACTGCATCGTCGCTCCGCCGGCACCGCCGGGCCAGTTCACCTTGAGTCCGTCGACGGAGAACGTTTTCTGGTTGGGATCCGAGCCGAAAATCTGGAGCCCGTACTGCTGCGCACCCTCGTTGCCGCCGACATCCAGCCGGTCGGTGACCATTCCCGGCACCATGCCCGCCATCACGAACGGGTTGTTGCCGCTGGGAACGGTGTCGAAGATCTCCTTGTTGACATTGGTAGCGGTCACCGACGACTTCACGTCGACGATGGGGGACTCGCCCGTCACCGTGACCGTCTCCTCGACCCCCGCGACCTGCATCCGCGCGTTGACCCTGCTCACGAAGGCGACTCGAACGTCGATGGCTTCCATGACGAGAGTCTGAAAACCGGAGAGTTGGAAGGTCACGCTGTATTTTCCAGGAGCGAGCTGCGAGAACTGATAGCTACCCGTCTGATTCGTGACCATCGTGCGCGCGCCGCCAATGAGTGCCGGACTCGCGATACTCACCGTGACACCGGGCATGACCGCCCCCTGGTCGTCGACCGCGGAGCCGGTGATGGTACCCGTCTGGGTCTGAGCCGTCACGAGGCTCGAGGCGGCGAGCAGGCAAACCGCCAGAAGAAAGAAACGACATTTCTGCATAAAATCCCCCTTGGTAAGGACAGGGACGCCCATCGATGAAAGTGGAAGCTGACGAGAGCGGCCGAGAGCCTCGAGCTGGGTCGCTCGGACTCCCTCTAATTTCAACATCGTGGAATTAACCCCTCCTGAGGAAAGCGGGAACGAAACAGTTACTGCTTTCCCCTGTGCGCTAGGCGACATTACTGGTGATCGGAAACTCAGAAATCCAGGGATGAAAAAACCCGATGAACGCCATCCAAATCGAGAGCAAGTCTGGTGCCAAGAGGCATTTACCGAACAAAACGGAGCTGCAATGCGTGTTCTGTAATATATAGTCGATGAATATGCTTGCGATTGGATGGAAACGTTCGGCATGGCGGTGGTCGAGAATCCGAGATATTGGTTCTCGAACCAATGGAATTCATCGAAATCGATGAAAGCCGTTTATTGTAAATCAGTTAGAGTCCTGGAATATGGATCTGAGATCTCAGATCTGTGATCCAGATAATTGGATTATTAGGTCCGATAGAGGGCGATTCCGCCTCTCAACCTGTACAATTTGAACCGCGATGATGATTTTCGTCCTGATTTCGTCGTTATTTCTCGTGCAGGACTCGACCCTGGAGCGCGCCCGCCTGCTCGCCGAGAGCGGCCGTGTGCGAGACTCGATTCGTTTGTTGGAGAGCCGACCGCTCGCCTCCGCAACACCACAGGAGCTCGCGTTCCTGGCGCAGTTGTACGCGTCGACGGGAGGCGTGCCCCAGGCGGTGACGGCTCTCGGGCAAGCGCTCGAGCGGGCGCCGGAGCAGACCGGCCTTCGGATCACGCGCGCCGCGATGTTGTTCGATCTGACCCGCTACGACGAGGCCCGAACGGAGCTCGAGCGCGTTCTGAAGGTGGCCCCCCGCTCCGGACTCGCTCATTACTACCTCGCTGCGGTCGAGAGGGCGGTGGGAGAGCTTTCCGCGGCGGAGGTATCCGCCCGGAAGGCGGTGGCTCTCATACCTGAGGATTCACGGACGCCTCTCGACTCGCCGGAGGTCGCGCCGCGAGCCGCAGCGTTGGATCTGCTCGCGGAGATCCGATTCGAGCAAGGCCAGGATCCCGAGGCTCTCCTCCGGCAGGTGCTCGCGCTCGAGCCGCAGCATCCCTCCGCGCACTATCTGCTGGCCCGCACTCTCGTCTCCGAGGGGCGCAACGACGAAGCGGACAAGGAGCTCCGGGCGTTCGACGCCATCAAGCGCGCGGATGAGCACGTGTCGCAGGGCCGTGAGCTTGCGCGGATCCCGGACAGGCGCAAGGAGGCCATCGCCGAGCTCCGGCTCGCGGTCGACGCCTGTCCCGCTCACGCCCGCGCCCTGTTCCTCCTCGGGCGCGAGCTTGCCCGGGAGGGAGAGAGAGACGAGGCCAGAGTCTTTCTCGAGCGCGCCCTGGTCCTCAGGCCCGATGCCCGTCCGGAAATCGAGAAAGTTCTGCGCGAGATCGAGTAACCCCTCGGCATGTGGGTTATCATCGTCGCGCTTGGCGCGTGGCGTTTGCGCACCATCTTCCGTCTTCTGGAGGCAAACATGACCCGACAGAAATTCTTTTCCCGGCGAGCCGTGGCGTTCGCCGTGGTCTCGCTGTTGCTCCTGGTCTTCGGCGCCGCCGCCTGGGCCCAAGACGAGGCGCTCATTCCCGCGCCGCCCCGGGGTAACGAAGGGGAAGGCCCGTTCGAACGACTCATCATACGGGGCGCGACGCTCATCGACGGCACGGGAGGGATGCCTCGCGGTCCCGTCGACATCGTGGTCGAGGGAAACAAGAATCGTCCAGATCAAGACGGTCGGCGCGCCCCACGTTCCCATCAATCCCAAGGTCCGTCCCACGGGGGCGACGAAGGAAATCGACGCGTCGCATTCCTGGGTTCTTCCCGGGTTCGTCGACATCCACGTCCACGTCGGTGGGGTCCCCAAAGCCCCCGAGGCGGAGTACACCTACAAACTCTGGATGGCTCACGGCATCACCACGGTGCGAGGGGTGCCCGCGGGCCCGATGAACTGGTCGCTGAGCGAGCGGGAGCGGAGTGCTCGAAACGAGATCGTGGCACCGCGCATCTTCGTCTATCACCGGCTCGGGCAGGGAGAGGATTGGAAGGGCGGACCCGTCGAGACTCCGGAACAGGCCCGGGAGTGGGTTCGCTTCGCGGCGCAGAAGGGCATCGACGGCCTGAAGCTCGACTCCCACCGTCCCGAGATCATGGCGGCCGCGCTCGACGAAGGGAAGAAGTTCGGATTCGGATCGACCGCCCATCTCTCCCAGGTCGGGGTCGCGGAGATGAATGCCATCGACGCGGTGCGGCTCGGTCTGGGAACGGTGACCCACTTCTACGGAATCTTCGAGTCGCTCTACAACCACAACGACGTCCAGCCCTGGCCTCCCGACGCGATTTACAACGACGAGCAGGATCGGTTCTCTCAAGTCGCGAGACAGTGGGACAAGATCTACCCGCAAGGCAGCCCCCAGTGGAACGCCCTTCTCGACGAGTTCCTCGAGCACAAGACCATCCTCGATCCGACGATGACCGCGTATCTCGCGGGCCGCGACCTCATGCGGGAGCAGCGCGCTGAATGGCATGAAAAGTACACGCTTCCCTCGCTGTGGGATTACTACCGGGCGAGCCGCACCAATCACGGATCGTACTTCTACAACTGGACCACCTGGGACGAAGTGGCGTGGCGGAACTTTTATCGAGTCTGGATGCAGTTCCTCAACGACTATAAGAACAAGGGCGGTCGGGTGACGGTGAGCGAGGATGCCGCCTTCATTTACAGTCTCTTCGGCTTCGCCCACATCGAAGAAATGGAGCTTCTTCAGGAGGCCGGCTTCCATCCACTCGAGATCTTCCGGGGCGCCACCAAGCACGGAGCCGAGGCGTTGTTCGAGCCCAAGGGAAAACCGATCGAGTTCGGAGTCGTCCGGCCGGGTCTTCTCGCCGACCTCGTCATCGTCGACGAGAACCCCATCGCGAATCTCAAAGTCCTCTACGGAACGGGATTCGAGCGCTTGAACGACGAGACGGGCCAGTTGGAGCGTGTCGGCGGTATCAAATACACCATCAAGGACGGAATCATCTACGACGCCAAGGAGCTCCTCGCCGACGTGGCCCGGATGGTGGAGAAGCAGAAGATGGAGCGTCGGGCGACCGACGGGGGAGCGAAATAAAAGGCGCGGGCTACGACGCTCTCCGGCGAATTTCGTCGAGGAGGGAATCGAGCTTCGAGCGAAGGAGCGTCGCGTCGACCCAGCGCGTCGCGGGCGAGTCGGCTTCGACGCGCGCGTCGTCGACGCGTAGGCCGAGCGACGAGGCCTTCGCGAGCAGGCGACGGTAGGACCTGACGTCGGTCTCGGGAACGGTGTCCCCGGTCAGTCGGGCCCGTATCTCTTCGAGCGCGCGAGCGAGAGACGCGAACGAAGCGGCCGTCAGCTGAGCCTGGACGGTCTCGGGGAGCACCGTCGTCTCGTCGAGAATCGCCGCTTCCACCTGGCGCGGAGTGAGGCCGCTAACGCCTGCCAGGTTGGACTCGACGAGGATGCAGCCCGAGAGCATGGCATCCTTGGCGTTGGCCCTCTCGAGCGATGCTCCCTGCCCGGTCGATTCCCGCAAATCTGCTCCCTCGAGGTCCGCCTCCCGAAGGTCGGCCTTTCGGAAATCCACCGCCGTCACCTGCGCGCCGCGAAGGTTGGCGCCGAAAAGGCGCACCCGGCGCAGCTTGGCTCCGGCGAGGAACGCCCCCTCCAGGTTGGCGCGAAACAGATCGGCGTCGCTCAGGTCCGCCTCATGGAGCTGGGCTTCGCGAAGATCGGCATAGCGAAGGTCGGCCCCCTCGAGCTTCGAATCGGATCAGGGTGGCGCCCCGGAGCGACGCGTGACTCAGGTCGGCGCCGCGCAGATTGGCCGCTGCCATCGTCAACCCGGATAGGTCGGGCGTCACGCTTTCGTTCTGGGTGCGCCAGAGGTTCCACTCGCCGAGTCCCTGACGAAAGAGCGCCTCGTGGGCTGGATTCGCCATGTCCGCCTCGTTCGAATCTCGAGTAGTGTTGGAAAGGATTTCGATTCAGGATAGCGCCGGGTGCCCGGCAAAGCCAGCGTGACTCTGGCGCGGGGTTGGAGGCGGCTTGGAGGAGCTTCGCCTTTGTGCTACCGTCCGCGCTCGCGGCGCGCGGTCGGACGCGGAGAGCGAGAGGAGGTTTCCATCTCGACTGCTGAACCTCAGGGAGAGCGGAGCTATCCTTCCGACCAGGTCCATTTCCTCGAAGTCGGCGGCCGGGAGCTCATCCTCGTGGGAACCGCTCACATCTCCCGGGGCTCTCGGGAGCTCGTGCGTCGGGTCATCGAGCAGGAAAAGCCCGACCACGTCACCGTGGAGCTCGATGCCCAGCGCTACCGTGCGCTCACCGAGCACGAGCGGTGGGAGTCGCTCGACATCAAGCAGGTCATCCGTGAGAAACAGCTCAGCACCCTCATGGTGAACCTGCTCCTCGCCGCCTACCAGAAGAGGCTCGGTCTGAAGCTCGGGGTGATGCCAGGCACCGAGCTGCTGGAGGCGATTCAGGCCGCGGAGGAGCTGAAGATTCCCGTCACTCTCGCCGACCGGGACGTGAGGGTGACTCTCCGGCGAGCCTGGCGCTCCACCTCGCTCTGGAAGAAGGCCGTCCTGCTCTCCGCGATCCTCGCGAGCGTTCTCGATGAACGGGAGCTGAGCGAAGAGCAGATCGAAGAGCTGTTGAAACGGGACGTTCTCTCCGAGCTGATGCGGGAGCTCGGAGAGGCAATGCCCGCTCTGAAGAAGGTGCTCATCGACGAGAGAGACCTGTACCTCGCGCGAAAGATGCGGGAGGTACCGGGCACTCGCATCGTAGCCGTGGTGGGGGCCGGTCATCTCGCGGGAATCGAACGGGCGCTCCTCGAGAATCGCGAAACGGACATGGCGGAGCTCAACCGGATTCCACCCGTCTCTCCCGTGTGGAAATGGGTGGGCTGGGGCATTCCCGCCGTGATCATCGGCTCGATCCTAGCCATCGGTTGGAACAAGGGCGCTTCGGCCGCGGGGGACAACGCCTTGTACTGGATTCTCGCCAACGGAATTCCCTGCGCGATCGGAGCGGCGCTGGCGCTGGCGCATCCGCTGACCATCCTCGCCGCGTTCGTCTCCGCGCCCATCACCAGCCTCACCCCCCTCATCGGCGCCGCTTACGTGACGGCATTCGTTCAGGCCTACGTCCGGCCGCCGGTGGTGAGGGAGTTCGAATCGGCGGGCGAGGACGTTACCGTCTTTCGTCGCTGGTGGCAGAACAAGCTTCTGCGCGTCTTCCTCGCGTTTCTCCTTCCCGGTCTCGGCAGCATGCTCGGGTCGGTTCTGGGCGGTATCGAGATCTTCCGCAACCTGCTCTCATGAGCCTCTCGGCGCTCGACCTCGTCTTCTTTCTCGGTTTCCTCGCGGTCGTGGTCGCGGTGTCCCTCTACGCCGGCCGCCACGAAAAGACGACGGAGGACTACTTTCTCGCGGGACGGAGCCTGAGCTGGTGGCTGATCGGTATTCCGCTCATCGCCTCCAACATCTCGACCGAGCACTTCGTGGGGATGGCGGGCTCCGCCTTCGGCCGCGTCGGGTCTCGCCATCGCGAGCTACGAGTGGATGGCGGCGGTGACTCTCGTCTTCGTGGCCTTGTTTCTCCTGCCCCGGTTTCTGAGAGCCGGGATTTACACCATGCCCGAGTACCTCGAGTACCGCTACGACGCGCGCGCACGCGGACGCTCATGGCGTTCTTCCTCATGGTCGCCTA
Organism: uncultured Acidobacteriota bacterium; assembly: GCA_963815675.1. Taxonomy (GTDB): domain Bacteria; phylum Acidobacteriota; class Vicinamibacteria; order Marinacidobacterales; family SMYC01; genus CAWFHP01. The sequence continues at coordinate 738,593 of CAWFHP010000015.1, forward strand.
CGTCGTCGTGGCTCTCGCCACCGTTCTCTATTCCGGCGCCATCGGTCTGAACGCGGTGTTCGGCCTCACCGAGCGGTTCGAGAGCGCTTTCGGCATGGGGCAGGCCGACGCCTCGTACTGGGCCAACGTCGCGTCGATCTGGTTCATCGGCCTCATCGCGGGGGCGTACACCATCTACGGCGGGCTCAAGGCCGTCGTCTGGTCGGATCTCGATCCAGGGGGCCGCGCTGCTGCTCGGCGGCGCGCTCGTCGTGTGCTCAGGGCTTCCGCTTTCTCGGAGGTGAGCAGGGCTCTGGGCGGGTGTCGAGAGCTTCTTTTCCGCGAACGGCGGAAAGCTCCATACCGTGCTTCCCTGGAACGATCCGGACGTGCCGTGGCTCGCGGTGTTCGTCGGCGGGCTCTGGATTCCGAACCTCTTCTACTGGGGCCTGAACCAGTTCATTACCCAGAGGACGCTCGGAGCGAAGAGCCTGGCGGAAGGGCAGAAGGGAATTTTCTTCGCCGCGTTTCTCAAGCTCCTCATCCCGTTCATCATCGTGTTCCCCGGCATCATGGCTTTTCAGCTCTACGGGCACGAGATCCGCAACGGAGACGAAGCCTATCCGTTCTTGATGAGTCGAATTCTGCCACCGCAGCTGCGAGGTGTGATGCTCGCGGCTCTCACCGGCGCCGTGATGAGCTCCTTCAACTCGATGCTCAACTCCGCGTCCACCATCTTCACCATGGATCTGTACGCGCGCCACGTCCGGAAGGACGCCGCCCCCTCCGATCTGGTCCGGGTGGGCCGCACGTCGACGGCGCTCTTCGCGGTGATCGCCTGTCTCTGGGCCCCGGTGATCTCTCGCTTCCAGGGTGTGTATACCTACATTCAGATGGTTTGGGGCTTCATCAGCCCCGGCATCGTTGCCGCCTTTCTGTTCGGCATGGTGGTCAAGAGGGCACCGCCTATCGCGGCCATCGGAGCGATGCTGATCGGAGCTCCCATCTACGCGGCTCTCCTCTGGAGCCTTCCGGAAGTGGCGTTTCTCCATCACATGGCAATCACGTTCCTCCTCCAGGTGGCGTTCATGGCGGTCGTTACGTGGATCTGGCCGATGACGACCGCCGCCGTCCTTCCGGAAGCGGGGAAGATCGACGTAACCCCGATGAAGGGCGCCTGGATCTGGGCCTTCGGAGTGGTCGCTTGTACCGTATCGCTCTACGTCGTGTTTTGGTGAAGGTACCGAAGAAAGAACGGTATGAGGTGGATGGGCCCCAAAAATTCTCGGCAACTTACACCCAGTTTTCCACATAAACCCATGCTTCGAGGTGCACCGAAGTGCCGTTGTGGCTATGAGTTGCGGGGATCTCGTGCCCGGGATGCAGGTTTTCCACAGACTTATGCACAGCCCGAATAAGGGCGGTGTCGATGCGGAGTATCAGCTCTGACGCTGGCGTGAAGCGAGGTAAAACCCGATGATCGTTCCGACGGCGAGGCTACCGATGGTCGTGAGCGTCTGGATGATCCCATTCGCGGCGAGCGGCTCGGCGCCGAAACGCTTCGCGATGGTCACGGCACCGAGGAGAAAGATGTAGATGCCGGCGACGAGCAGGATCAGCCGCCGGGCGCTCTCGACGTCGAGACTTCTCATTTGTCCGAGGTTCCTATCAAGATGTTAGGCGCGGGGGAACGGTCTGTCAACGCCGCCTGCAATGCGGCGGCGGGAAAACGATGAGGACACGCCGCCTGGGAAAAACGGATCTCGAGCTGAGCGTGATCGGTCTGGGAACGTGGGCCCTCGGCGGTGCGGGATGGGCCTTTGGCTGGGGGGCGCAGGACGACGCAGACTCGGTTCGGACCATTCATCGCGCCGTTATGGAAGGGATCAACTGGGTCGACACCGCCGCCGTGTATGGTCTCGGACACTCCGAAGAAGTCATCGGTGCGGCATTGAGAGAGCTTCCGCGGGCGGAGCGCCCCTTTGTTTTCACAAAATGCGGGTTGCCGTGGAAGAAGCGGAAGATACGCCACAGCCTCTCGCCCGAATCGATTCGGAAAGAGGCAGAAGGAAGCCTCGAAAGGCTGGGTGTCGAATCGATCGATCTCTACCAGATCCACTGGCCGGACTTCGACCCCAAGGGGCCCGCGCTCGGGATCGGGGAGGGATGGGCGACGTTGGTGAAGTTGAAGGAAGAGGGGAAAGTCCGGCACATCGGGGTATCGAACTTCGACGTGGGACAGCTCGAACGGATCCGCGCCCTCTCCGAAGTCTCTTCGCTCCAGCCGCCCTATTCGATTCTTCGGCGAGAGGTCGAGGCGGAGATTCTGCCGTACTGTCTCGCGCGGAGCATCGGTGTCATCGTCTACTCGCCGATGGAGTCCGGACTACTGAGCGGAAAGATGACGCGAGACCGAATCGCGGCTCTTCCCGACGACGATTGGCGCAAGTCGAAATCGGAAGAGTTTCGCGAGCCGAAGCTCTCACGGAACCTGGAACGCGTGGAGTCGCTCCGCCGGCTCGGCGATCGCTACCGTGCGAGCCCCGGGGAGGTCGCGATTGCCTGGACGTTGAGAAATCCCGCGGTAACGGGCGCCATCGTCGGAGCCCGCCGTCCCGGCCAGCTCGAAGAGCTCGTCGGAGCGGCGGCGCTGGAGCTCGACGAAGAGGACTTGCGCACGATCGATGGGCTCACTCCCGACGGCCCGTCTTGATGAGCCAGGAGTAGTAGAACATCGAGAGCGTGATCGCGGCGGGAACGACGAAGAGGAGAACGAAGCTCGAGAAGGGAAGACCCAGTATCGACATCAGCGGGCCGCCTCGGGGAAGAATTTTCGAATCGCCTCGACGCGAACCGGCCTCGTCCCCAGCGTCACCAACAGAATCGCCGCTCCCGCGGTCGTGAGGCCGATGACCCCCGGATGGATGTCCTGCGCCCAGGAGGCCCCCGCGAGGCGCGCCCAGGTCCAGAGTGCCGTCGACACGGCGCCGCCTACCGAAGAGGCGATTGCCGCTTCTTTGCTGACCCGCCGGGACGTGAGGCCGATGATGAGGGGAAAAAAGAACGTGGCCCCCACGAACGCGACCGCGTAGGAGACGATCTGCAGAATGAGGTCGAGGTGCGGTATCGCTCCCAGAAACGACACCGCGCCCACGGCGAGAATCGTCCAGCGAGACGCACGAAGATAGTAGGCCTCGTCCTTGACGACTCCGCGCGGCTCGTGGAAGCACTTGCGCAGGAGATCGTGGGCCACGGCGGCGCCCGACATGAGGAGAAGAGAGTCGGTGGTCGACATCGCGGCGCTCGCGATCCCGGTGAGCGCGAAGGCCGCGAGAAGCGGGGGAGCGAGCGTCGTCACCATCATCGGGAAGGCCTGATCCTTCAGCGCGATCTGATTCCACACCAGGACGCGCGCCGCGGCCCCGAGATAGAAGTTCCCATAGAGAAGAAAGACGAGGACCAGGAGCAGTGTCCAGGGAAGCGATCGGCGGGCGATGCGGTGGTCGCGAGCAGCGTACATCTTCGTGATGAGCTCGAGCCGCGTGCAATAGGCGACGAACCAGATGACGTTCCACGACAGAAGGTAGCTCAGAGACCACGACGTGCCCTGAGGCGACGTCCATCCAGGGGCCACCGCTTCCACGCGCGCGATGACGTCGTGCCATCCACCTACCGCCTCGTAGACGTAGGGTGCTATCAGAACGAGACCGAGCCACATGAAAACGAACTGGGCGATGTTGGTCCAGACCACCGCGAGCAACCCGCCGAGTGCGACGTAGAAGACGAAAATGAAGGTGCCGAGCAGGAGGCCCCAAAAGAAGGGGATCCCGAGCAGGCTCTGGAGAATGAAGCCCATGCCCCGGATCTGGGCCACGAGATAGATGATGCTCGAGAGGGCGACCATGGCAGCGCTGAAACCCGCGGAGGAAGCGGCTGTCGAAGCGGTCCCCCATATAGTCGGGGAGAGTAAAGCCCCGCGACTCTCGCAGCTTCTTGGCGAAGAAGAAGAAGATCACGGCGAATCCGCCGCAGAACGCGATGTACGGAAGCTCGGCGACGCCTCCCACCGTTCCCGCGAGGGCGACGCCGCTCAGAGATCGAGCCCCCGTGCATCACCGCCGCCATGTTCGCCATGACCATTACCGGAAGTCCGATTCGGCGGCTCGCAACCCAGAAGTCCTCGGAAGTTTTCTGGTAGCGCGCGGAAACGAGGCCCACCGCGACCATGACGACGAGATAGAAGAGAAACAGGATGACGCCGATGTGGTTCATGGGAGGTTCTGAAAATCGGCGTACTCTATCGAAAACGAAGGGGAGTTTTCCAGTAGCGGGTTACACTCGAACCAACGTCATGTGGACGCCCCGCGAGAGAATCCGCCACCCGCTTCCCGGGACCCGGTGGCCGACCGCGGAGGAGGCGGCGGACGCGCTCTGGTTCCAGCCCGTCCGCGTCGGGCCGGTCACGCTTCGAGAGCGCACCTGGGTCCCGGCGATGGTGCCCTGGCGCGCTACCGAGGAGGGATTCGTCACCGACGCGGTGCTCTCCTGGTACGAGCGCTTCGCCCGCGGCAGGCCGGGAGCCCTCGTCGTCGAGGCCACCGGCATTCGTGATATTCCGAGCGGGCCGCTCCTTCGGATCGGACACGATCGTTTCCTTCCGGGCCTCGAGCGGCTCGTCGGAACCGTTCGACGGGCTAGCGAGGGCGAGACGCGCCTCTTCATCCAGATCCTGGACTTTCTGTCAATCAAGAGGCGGCCGACGCGGGAAAGGTACTTCCGCCGCTTCTGGAAGCTTCGCGACGAGCACCGGGAGAGGCTCGTGCGGGCGACGGGGGAAACACGATGGGCGGGAGCCGCCGACGAGGAGATGAGAGAGCGGCTCCTCTCCGCCTCCGATGAGGAGATCGACGCCGTCCTCGACCCCCGCGAGATCGAGGACCTGCGGTACGGCGCCCGAGAGCGCGTAACCGACATGGAGCTTCCCCACATCCGGGAGCTCCCCCGCGTCCTCCCTCCGCTCTTCGCCGAGGCCGCCTCGCGCGCGCTTCGCGCCGGTTTCGACGGGGTTGAGCTTCACTACGCCCACGCCTACACCATGGCCTCTTTCCTCTCTCGCCGGAACGACCGCACCGACGGATATGGCGGGTCGCCCAAGAACCGACTGCGCTTGCCGCTCGAAGTCTACCGGGAGGTGCGAGAGCGGGTGGGCCCGGACTTCGTCGTAGGCGGTCGGATTCTCGGCGACGAGGTCATCGCGGGAGGAAGCCGCGTCGAGGACGCGGAGCTCTACGCCGTCGAGCTCGCGCGAGAGGGAATGGACTATATCTCCGTCTCGAAGGGAGGGAAGTTCGAGGACGCGAAGATGCCCGACGTCGGCTGGGCCGCCTATCCTTACACCGGGGAGAGCGGCTACGAGTGCATGCCCACCGTCTACTCCGATGCTCGCGGTCCGTTCGGGCGCAACGTTTCGCTCGCGGCGGCCATCCGGCGGAAATTGCGCGAGGCCGGTCTCGAGACGCCGGTAGTTGCGTCGGGAGGCATCGGTACGTTCGAGCTCGCGGAGTCGATCCTGCAAAAGGGGGAAGCGGACATCGTCGCCGCCGCCCGTCAGAGCCTCGCCGATCCCGATTGGTTCCGGAAGACTCGACTCGGACGCGGTGCCGAAGTGCGCCGCTGCGCGTTCACGAACTACTGCGAGGCTCTCGACCAGAAGCATCGTGAAGTGACGTGCAAGCTCTGGGATCGCGTGCATCTCGACGAGCCGGGAGTCGTCCTCGATACCAGCGGGCGACGGCGCCTCGTGGCGCCGGATTGGAGCTAGAGGCTCCCTGGCCCGACCCAGAGCAGCTGAAGTGGTGAGAGCGGTTGCCTCTACTGCCGCGGCGGTCGATGACCCTTGACCTCGGTCGGACCGAGCGTAGCTTGTCCGACCAACAAACGGGAGGCAAAACCATGCCACGTGCGTTCGCGCCGCAGTTCATGAAGATCGGCGCGCCCGCGGACCAGTTGAACGCGTGGAAAAAGCAGACCGTGCTCTGTACCCACGAACTTCCGGGTACCGCGCGCCATGATCCGCTTGCTTACTTGCAGAACCGAAGCGTCGAGTGGCTGGGCCACCAGCTCGCTGCCCGCGAGCTCCTGGCTCTGGACGTGGCGAACAAGCCTCTCGTGGTGGAGCACGAATATCCGCCGGCGCGAGTTCAGGAGAAAGCGAAGCTGAAGCCGATCCTGGAAGGGTCGATCGCGTTCACCCGAAAGATCGACGAAGCCGCGGCGGTAATGTTCTCCCTGCAGTACGAAGTGCTCGCCGATCAGGGGATCCTGATCCAGGGAACGGGCCGCGAGGCCTACCGCTCCTAGGGCTCGATCGCCGCCGAAAGACGAACGCGGGACGCAGGGCGACCGAATGGGGAGAGGACGACGGATCGAGGTCTCAAACACGGCGTGGGACTCGGCGTTATCGAAGGTCGGCTGGGTCGCGAGGAAAGCTCTCGAGGGCGACTTCGATCGAGACGGCGACTCGCTCCAGGTCACGGTCGTCGATGACCAGAGGCGGCAGGAGCCGCAGGACCTTCGGGCCGGCGGCAAGCGCCAGTACCCCTGTCAATGCCGTGCCGCCCCACGCCCGGGAGATGGCTGCGAGCATCGGAGCGACCTTCGTCCGAAGCTGGATACCAATCATGAGTCCCAAACCCCGGACCTCTTCGACGAGAGGTGACGGGATGCGTTGGAGCCGGGGAGAGCCAGTCGGCTCCCCGCCGACGCGTCCGCTCCGGGATCCCGTCCTCGAGGAGGCAATCGAGCACGCGATTGGCGACGGCGCACGCCAGCGGGTTTCCTCCGAAGGTCGAGCCGTGCGCCCCGACGGGCACTTCGGAATCCGATCGCTGACGAGAACGGCGCCCATGGGAAAGCCGCCGGCGATCGACTTCGCGAGCACGAGCAGATCGGGCTCGAGGCGGTAGTGCTCGCAAGCGAAAAAGGTGCCGGTGCGGCCGAACCCCGTCTGGACCTCGTCGACGGCGAGGAGGATGCCGCGCTCGTGGCAGAGACGAGCGATCGCGTCGACGAAGTCGGCCCTCGCGACGTGGATCCCGCCCTCACCCTGCACCAGCTCGAGTAGGACGCAGGCCACGTCTTCTCCCAGCCCGCTCTCGAGACTCTCGGTGTCGTTGAACGGAAGAAAGCGCACTCCGGGAACGACGGGAGCGAACATCTCGTGGTACCTCGGATGGAAGGTCGCGCTCATGGCGCCGAACGTGCGTCCGTGAAAGCTTCTCTTGAACGCGACGAACGACGTTCTTCCGGTGGAGACGCGGGCGAACTTGAGCGCGGCCTCGATTGCCTCGGTGCCCGAGTTGCAGAAAAAGACGCGGGAGAGGCTCTGAGGAGCGAGCTCCAAAAGCCGTGACATGAGCCGCGCCTTCTGGGGGTGGTGAAACGCGCCCGACGCGCCCATGAGCTCTCTCGCTTGGTCGAAGAGCGCTTCGAGGAGGCGGGGATCCGAATGGCCCAGGTTGAAGGCACCGTGCCCGCTCATACAGTCGATGTATTCCCGCCCCTCCTCGTCCCAGAGACGGGCGCCCTTTCCGCGGACGAGCGTCAACCCTCTCTTACCGTAGACGTCGAGCTCGTAGCGGCTCTGGAGCGATGCGGTATCGACAGGGTCTAGACCGAGAGCGTCTCGCACTGGATCACCGTACCCTCAGCGCCGAGTGCCGAGCGCAGCGGATGAGGCAGCCGCCCGTCTCCGACGACGATCCGGCGGCAGCCGGACTCCATCATTTTTCGAAGCGCCATGAGCTTCCGCCGGTAGCGACCCGACGCGCCGGACTCCAACTCTCTCAGCTCGTCGAGGCCTAGCCGCCCGAGGAGACTGTAGGGGTTTCGAAAATCTCCCAGGAGGCCGGGAGCCTCGATGAGCTCGACCACCTCGTCGCTCAGTAGCGATTGCCAGAGAAGCGCTACGACGTCGTCGTTCTCGCTGTTGATGGCCCGGCCCTCCTCGTCGAGGATGGGAACAGTGAGAAGGGGTGTGTAGCCGGCACCGAGCAGGAGACGGAGGAACTCCACGTTGGCCGCGACCGGCTTTCCGGAAAAATCGTGCAGGAGCCGCCGCCGCCCCTTTCGACCACCCGTATGCCGCGGTTGCGGCGACCCCGGATGAGCGCTCCGTCGAGCCCGGTGAGCCCGACGGCGTTCACTCCGTTTTGCTGGCAGAGGCTCACGAACCGCTTGTTCGCGAGACCCGCGTAGGCCATGATCAGGACCGCGAGCGCCTCGCGATCGGTGTATGTGCTCTCCACGCCCGACGCCGCAGTCACCCTCCGCGTCGGAACCCCGAGCCTCGCCGCGAGATCGTCGCGGCAGGCATTTGCCCCGTGCACGACGACAGCCTCTCGACCGAGCTCAGCCAGGTCGCGGGCGATTCCCTCGAGGTTGACGTCCGCTCCACCTCCGACCTTGATGAGAATCATCGACTCACAGCACCCGGGTCTCGCCGTTGCGCATGGGCAGGAAGCTCTCGTCGAGAGGCTCGGAGGAGACTCCGCTCAGGTCGCCGCCGCGGTAGTACAGGGTGAAGTAGTCCGGTCTCTCGTTGAACCGGCAGTGGGCGAAGATGCGGGCGCCATCGGTCACCGCCATGTTCAACGCTCGGACGTAACGGCTGCGAGCCCGCAGAAGGCGGTCGGCCGAGACGAGGGCCTTGGCGAGGTCGCCTCGGTCTCGCGAGAGGACGACTTCGAAAACGCGCTCGGCGCCGATGCGTCCGGGAACCCGGAGCCGCACTCCATGGAGCTCTCCGTTGAAGACGAAAGAATTGCTTCCGCGATAGAAGGGCATGTTGTTCTCTGCGACGATGCCCTCGTTTCGGAACGCGCTTCGGGCGTGAACGACGACGAAGTCGACCGCTCGCGGGAGATCGAACGCGTCCGCCCAGATGGGGGTGAGGCTTCGATAGCGGCTCCACTCGCCGCCCGAGCGAAACGAGACGCCCCAGCCGTGCCCCTGATACTCCGGGCTCTGGCGGCAGCGGTCGCGAAAGGCCTGGAGCCCGGGACGGGGATCGAACCCGCTCTCTCGGCGCAACATCAGGAGCCGACACATGGCCGAGGTCTCACAAAGGATGAAGCCCGGGGAAGGAGAGACCGCGTCTCTCGTCGAGCCCCAGCATCACGTTCATGCACTGGACCGCCTGACCGGCGGCGCCCTTCATCAAGTTGTCGATCGCGCTCACGACGACGACTCTGCCGCTCGCTTCGTCGAGCTCGAAGCCCACGTCACAAAAGTTCGTGCCCGCGAGGAGCTTGGGGTCGGGATAGCGATAGGTGCCCCCGCGCTCTTTCACCAGCCGCAGGAATGGCTCGTCGCGGTAGGCGCGACGGTAGATGCCCCAGAGGTCCTTGACGCCCAGCGGGCGGTTGGTGAAGACGTGGGATGTCGCGACGGCGCCGCGCACCATCTCGATCGCCGTCACCGTCAAGTGCACGTCCGCCGGCCGGCCGTTGGACAGGGCCTGGACAATCTCCGCGGTGTGCCGGTGCCCGGTGGGAGCAAAGGAGCGGACCGAGCCGCTTCGCTCCGGGTGGTGGCTCGACGGGCTCGCACGGCGTCCCGCCTCGCTCGAGCCCGCCTTGACCTCCACGATGGTGCGCTCGCCCGCCACGATTCCGTCGCGGTAGAGGGGATACAGGCCCAGGATGGCGACGGTGGCGTTACAGCCCGCACAGGCGACCCTGCGCGATTCACGGATCTCGTCGCGGTGGAGCTCGGGGATACCGTACGCGAATCCCCCCAGGAGCGAGGCCATCGGGTGGACGCGGCCGTAATAGCGCTGGTAAACGCGTGAATCGGTCAGCCGAAAATCCGGTGACAGATCGATGATGCGCTCTCCGAGCCTTGCAATCGCGTCCCACTTCTCGGCGGCGAGTCCGTGAGGCAGGCAGCAAAAGAGGACGTCGACGGGCTCGAGCTCGTCGAAACGTCGAAACCGCAGGTCGGTCGCCCCCCGCAGGTTGGGATGCGCCCGGCCGACGGCTCTCCCGGCGAAACTCTCCGAGCTCGCTTCCCGGACGGTGACCCGTCCGTGAGCGAGGAGAAGCCGCAAGAGCTCTCCTCCGGCGTATCCGGAAGCGCCTACGATGCCAACCGATCGCACGCCGCCTCCGACTTGAGCTCGGAAAGAACGTATTCCGCCATGGCGCCCGGTATGTCGACTCCCGTGGGCTCGATGCTGTTGCGAAACTCCATGGTGTCGTTAATCTCGTTCACCAGATACCCGGAGGGTGTCTCGAAGATATCGAGGGCCAGCATTCCGCCGCCTACCGAAGCGGCTGCCCAAGCGCAGAATCTCGTGGAGCTCGCCCGTCACCGAAATGCCCTCCGCCGTTCCGCCACGATGAGTGTTGGTGCGCCAGCTCTCGCTCCGGCGTCGGATGGCGGCGATCGTCCGCCCCCCGACCACGAAAACCCGCAGATCCGAGCCGCCTTTGTCGACGTAGCGCTGGATGTAATAGACGTGGTGCTGCGGGCTCGGAAGTGCCGCCCGATGCTCGAGGAGACTCTCCGCCTGGTCGCGATCGTCCACTCTCGCCACTAGACGGCCCCAGGAACCGACCACCGGTTTCAACACCAGGGGAAATCCCATGTCCTCCATGGTGCGGAGGGCCGAGGCCTCCTCCAGAGCCACCCGGAACTCGGGCTGCGGTATCGACGCCTTCTGGAGCGCGAGGGACGTGAGGAGCTTGTCGCCGCACGTCTCCGCGACCTGGGCGCTGTTGAAGCAGCGAGCCCCGGCGGCCTCGAAGAGCCGCCGCGCGTAGAGTCCCTTCGAGAAGCTCACTGATCGGCAGAGGACCGCGTCGAACTGCGTTCCGGCGCCGGGGACGAACGCAGTCTCTCGAGCGTCGACGAGCACCAGCTCCAGCTCGGTGGCGCGCTGGAATCGGTCGATGAGGAGCTTCTCCTCCCGCCGCACGACGTCGTGAAGGAGAGCGAGTCGAAGCCCCGGGCTTCTACTCACCCCAGTCCTCCTCTTCGGTCGGAGCTTCTCTCAGGGCGGGTGGCTCGAGCGAGGCGATCTCGAGCTCGGTAGCGCATTCGGAACAGTCGACGAGCTCGTGAACCAACACCTCCATCGACAGGTCGACCTGGGCTTCGCAAACGGGACAGGGAGCGGTCATGGGTAAATCCTCCTCCGCCCGCACTTTTACAGGGCTTGTTTCCTGGCGTCGAGAAACGCGACGAGAAAAGCATAAATACCGTAGACTGTTACGTATGAAACAGGCGGGTTACGAATGAAGAAGATTTCTTCTGCGGTGGAAACGGTCGTCGCGGGGCACCCGGCGCTCGCGTTCGGTCTCCATCATCGGCTCCTCAATCTGACCCAGCTCGCGCGCTACCTTCGGCCGAGCGTCGCGGCCCAGACGCACAAGGACGTGAGCGAGTCGGCGATCCTGATGAGTCTTTCCCGCCTCCAGCGCAAATGGGCCCGCAGCCGTCTCCAGGCAACCGAGTCCCTCGTGCTCGACAAGGTGAGCATCGTCTCCGGTCTGTGCTCGGTGACCCTCGCCAAGACCCAGACGACGCACCGTGAGCTCAATCGGGTGTTCACGTCGATTCAAGAGCGCAACGGATTCATCACGATTACCGAAGGCCTCCAGGAGACGACGGTTATCGTGGAGGAAGAGAACTTCTCGTTCCTGCGAAAGGCGCTCTCCTCACGACCGAAGATCGTGAACCGCAGTCTGGCATCGGTGGGGATGAGCTTTCAGCGAGAAGTATTTGACGGTGAAGGGCGTCCTCCATCAGCTCCTCGAGCAGGTGGCTCTCCAGAACATCAATGTCCTCGAAGTGGCCTCCACCGCGACCGAGTTCTACATTTACGTCGAGGAGAAGGACGTGGAGGTCGCTTTCGCGGCCATCTTTCATCGTTTCGGGCGCAGGCAGCAGCGCCGATGATGGAGGCGACGAAATCCCCGAGCTTCACGAGGCCGTCGCGGGCGGAAAGCTCGGCTGGGTCAAGGCGACGCGGATCGCGTCCGTCGCTTCGAGACAAGACGAGACCACGTGGCTTTCTGCGCGCCGACCGCACGAATTTGACCGGCGTCGTCGCCTGGTGGCGCCGGAGTGGAGCTAAGTCCGAGGCACGACCGCGGTGGTCTCGATCTCGAGCCGGGCTCCGTCTTCGATGAGGCCTTTCACCTCGACGACCGCCATGGCGGGGTAGTTTCGGCCCATGACTTCGCGCCAAGCGGCGCCTACTTCGTTCAGGCGGGAGAGATATTCCTTCTTGTCGACGACGTACCAGCTCATGCGCACCACGTGCTCCGGCCCGGCTGACGCCTCGGCGAGAATAGCTTTCGTGTTGAGAAGAGCCCTGCGGAACTGAGCCACGAAGTCGCTGCTCTCGAAGGTCTCGTCCTCGTTCCAGCCCACCTGGCCGGCGACGAACACGAGGCGCCCTTCCGCTTCGATTCCATGAGAGTAGCCTTTGCCGCGACGCCATCCCGGCGGTATGAGCGATCGATGGATGGTCATCGGGAGCCCTTTCTGTCCATTTCGAGCCTCCGGAGCTTGAAGCGCTGGACCTTGCCCGTTTCGGTGCGCGGGAGGTTGTCGACGAACTCGACTTCGCGGGGATATTTGTAGGGCGCGATCCGCGCCTTCACGAAATCCTGGAGAGCCCTGACGACGGGGTCGCCGGCCGTCGCGCCCGGCTTCAGGACGACGAACGCTTTCACGACGTTGCCTCGATCGGTATCGGGCGAAGCCACACAGGCGCAGTCGGCGACGGATTCATGGGCGAGGAGAGCCTCTTCGACCTCCGGACCGGAGATGTTGTAGCCGGCGGAGATGATCAGGTCATCGGTGCGCGCCTGGAAGAAGAAATACCCGTCGTCGTCCACGAGATACGCGTCTCCCGTGTAGTTCCAACCATGCTTCACGTAATCCCCCTGGCGAACCGGGTCGTCGAGATAGCGGCATCCTGTCGGTCCCCGGACTCCGAGACGGCCGATCTCTCCTGGAGGCAGCTCCCTCCCGTCGTCGTCGAACACTCTCGCTTCGTATCCCCGTACCGCCTTGCCCGTTGCCCCGGGCCGGACGTCCTCGCCCGCGGCGCTGATGAAGATGTGAAACATCTCCGTGGCTCCGATCCCGTCGGCGATGGAGACTCCCGTCGCCTCCTTCCAGGCTTCCCAGGTAGACCGGGGAAGCGTCTCGCCCGCCGAGACCGAGACCCGCAAGCTCGATAGGTCGAACCGGGGCAGGAGCGGCAGCATGGCGCGGTAGGCAGTGGGGGCGGTCGAGATCACCGTTACCCGGTGGCGCCGACAGCACTCGAGAAGCGCCTCGGGAGAGGGCTTCTCCACGAGAGCGACCCGGGCCCCGACGCGAAACGGGAACACCATGTGCATGCCGAGCCCGAAGGTGAAGGCGAGGGGCGGGGAGCCAGTGAACACGTCGTTCTCGGAGCAGGGAAGCGTCGCCTTGAAGTACGTATCGGCGGACGCGAGGAGATCGCGGTGGAAGTGGACGCAGCCCTTCGGTTGGCCCGTCGTTCCAGAGGTAAAGGCGATCAGAAGAGGATCGTCGATGGCGGTATCGACGTTCTCGAGCTCGGGGCTCTTCGTCTTCGCCCGCTCTTCGAGATCGGCGAACGGCACGACCTTCCCGAGGTGCTCGCTCTCTCCCTTCGCCCTCTCGATCTCCTCGAGAAGGCGCTCGTCGCAGAGGGCCAGGCCTACCCGCGCGCGATCGCAGATGACCGCGAGCTCCTTCGAGCGAAGAAGAGGCATGGTGGCGACGATCACCGCTCCCGCTTTCGCCGCCGCCATCCATGCCGCGACCAGCCGGGGAGAGTTGGGAGATCGCAGCAAGATGCGATTTCCCGGGACGATGCCGAGATCCTCGATGAGAACTCGCGCCCAGCGGTTGGACCGCATCATCAGATCGCGGTAGCTCCAGGCGCCCGCATCCGTGAGAAGGGCGGGCCGGTCGCCTCGCCCCGACGCGACGTGCGCGTCGAGGAGCTCGGTAGCGACGTTCGCCCTCGCGGGATAGCGCAGCTCGGGAAGATCGTAGAGAAGATCGGGCCAGGCCTCGGGAGCGGGCAGGTGATCGCGCACGAACGAGTCGACGTGTGCGGTAGGACCGGTTGGTGGATCTCGTCTAGTCAAGGGCGTGATCCTTGCGCAGCTCGCGGGCGATGATGAGCTTCTGAATCTCGGTCGTCCCCTCGTAGATGCGAAGAGCGCGAACCTCGCGATAGAGCCTTTCGACGACGCTGCCCCGGACGACTCCCTCGGCGCCGAAGAGCTGCACCGCGGAGTCGACCACCTCCTGCGCGGCCTCGGTGGCGTACATCTTCGCCATCGAGGACTCTCTCTGGATGGGGCGGCCTTCGGAACGACCCCGGGCCCACGCCGCCCGGTAGACGAGAAGCGCCGCGGCATCGATCGCGACCGCCATCTCGGCGAGCCGCGCCTGAGTCAGCTGGAAGTCGACGAGCCGCTTTCCGAACTGGCGCCGCGACGAGACCCGGGACATGGTCTCGTCGAGCGCCCGGCGGGCGAGACCGAGGGCCGCCGCGCCCACCGTGGAGCGAAAGATGTCGAGCGTCGCCATCGCGATCTCGAAGCCCTGGCCCGGGGTGCCGAGAAGACGGGAGCGCGGGACGCGGCATCCGTCGAGAGACAGGCGGGCGAGGGGGTGGGGCGCCGAGACCTCGATCTCTTCCGCGATCGAGAGACCCTCGGTGTCGGCGTCGAGGACGAAGGCGCTCAAGCCTTTCGCGCCGGGCGCGCTCTCGCTGCGAGCGAAGACCACGTAGTAGTGCGCGAGTCCCCCGTTCGAGATCCACGTCTTCACGCCGTCGAGGACGTAGTGGTCGCCGTCGAGGCTCGCTCGGGTGGCGACCGCGCTCACGTCCGAGCCGGCGTCCGGCTCGGAAAGCGCGAAGGCCGCGATCTTCGTTCCCTCGCGGGTCGCGGGGAGGTACCGGGTCTTCGTGTCTTCGGTTCCGAACAGAGAGATGGGGGCGCTCCCGAGACCCTGCATCGCGAAGGCGAAATCGGCGAGACCATGGTGGTACGAGAGGCTTTCGCGCGCGAGACAAACAGAGCGCACGTCGAGACTCGTGCCGGGACGGGGGACGGCGAGCTCGAGAAACCCAGCGGCAGCGAGACGCTCGACGAAGAGTGCCGACGCGCGTCGAGGATCGGTCTCGTCGATCCCGGCAGCGGCGTCCGCGATCCATCGATGGAGCTCGTTCCGCAGAGCGCGATGGCGCTCCTCGAAGAACGGCCAGTCGAGAAACGACTCGTCCGACATCGAGCTTCAGCTCCCTTCGAAGCGCGGCTTCTCTCTGGCGACGAACGCCCGATAGGCCCTCTCGAAGTCGCCCGTCTGCATGCAGATCGCCTGCGCCTGTGCTTCCGCCTCGATCGCCGCCTCGAGACTCATGGCCCACTCCTGATCCATCTGGGTCTTGGTCATCATTTGCGCGAAACGCGGTCCGTCCGCGAGTCGAGAGGCCAGCTCGTTCGCGTCTTTCGCGAGGGAGTCGGCCGGTGAGAGGCGGTTGTAGAAACCCCACCGCTCGGCTTCCTCGCCGTCCATGCTCCGGCCGGTGAAGAGGAGCTCGGCCGCGCGTCCCTGCCCGACGATGCGGGGAAGCATGGCGCAGGCGCCCATGTCGCAACCGGCGAGGCCTACCCGGGTGAAGAGAAACGCCACCTTGCTCCGGGCGGTCCCGACGCGGAGGTCGCACGCCATCGCGATCGCCGCGCCCGCTCCCATGCAGACGCCATCGATGGCCGCGACCACCGGCTTCTGGCATCGCCGGATGGCGAGAATCAACTCACCAGTCATGCGGGTGAACCGCAGCAGACCCTTCATGTCCATTTCCTGCAGCGGTCCGATGATCTCGTGAACGTCTCCACCGGAGCAGAAATTCTCTCCCGCTCCGGTGATGACCACCGCGCCCACGTCGTCGGCGTCGGGGAGACGACGGAAGGTGTCGCGAAGCTCCGCGTAGGATTCGAAGGTCAGGGGGTTCTTGCGCTCGGGGCGATCGAGAGTCACCGTGGCCACGGCCCCTTCGAGCCGGAATCGGAAGTGCTGGGGGCGGAAGTCCTGCATGTTCATTGCTCTCGGTCTCCGGATCAGATGTCGATGACCATTCCCTCGGGCCGCCTCGAGTTGCGCTCGAGTTGAGCCTTTCCCGCGAGATAGGGATCGGGCCAGCGAATGTCGAACCCCTGCTCCGCCGCCGCGTGGAACGTCCAGTAGGGATCGGCGAGGTGGGGACGCGCGAGGCAGCACAGATCCGCTCGACCCGCGGCGACGATTCCGTTCACGTGGTCGAAGGTGAAGATGTTTCCTACCGCGAGCGTGGGGATGCCGGCCTCGTTGCGGATCCGATCGCTGAACGGGGTCTGGAACATGCGGCCGTAGACGGGTCGTGCGTCGGGACTCGTCTGACCCGCGGAGACGTTGATGATGTCGACGCCTTCCGACTTCAACGCGCGCGCGATGGCGACCGCCTCGGCACCGTCGACTCCGCCGGGTACCCAATCGGTCGCGGAGATACGCACCGACATCGGCTTGTCCTCGGGCCAGCGAGAGCGGCAGGCGGCGATGACCTCCAGTGGAAAACGAAGACGGTTCTCGAGGCTCCCGCCGTAGCGATCGGTTCGATGGTTCGAGAGGGGAGTGATGAAAGCGGAGAGGAGATATCCGTGAGCGGCGTGGAGCTCGAGAAGGTCGAATCCCGCCTCTCGCGCCATCTCGGTCGACCGGACGAAATTGCCAATCACTCCGTCCATGTCGGCGCGATCCATCGGCCGGGGGACCTGGTTTCTCGGAGAGTAGGGAACGGGGGAGGGACCGAGGACGGGCCAGTTCCCCTCGTCGAGAGGCTCGTTGTCACCCTCCCACTGCCTCTTGGTCGATGCCTTGGGACCGGCGTGACCGAGCTGGATCGCGATCCTGGAAGGAGTCTCGCAATGGACGAAATCGACGATTCGTTTCCACGCGACGCCGTGCTCGGGCAGGTACATTCCCGTGCAACCGGGGCTGATGCGAGCGTCCGCCGAGACGTCGGTCATCTCCGTGTAGACGAGGCCCGCACCGCCGATGGCGCGAGAGCCGAGGTGGACGAGATGGAAGTCCGAGGGCGTACCGTTCTCGGCGCTGTACATGCACATGGGCGAAACGACGACCCGGTTCGAGACCTCGAGACCGCGGAGGCGGAACGGTGTGAACATAGGTGGAGGGGGTGGAGGGAGAGGAGAGGGGGAGACTCGCTTCCGGTGAGACCCGCGCGCCGCGCGAACCAGGATTCGTACTCCGCGATCCACCGGGGGTCCCGCTTGCGCAGGTTCTCGTGGCTCACCCGCTGACTCCGGGTGAGAAGGGAGTAGGCGAATTGCGGGAGCTCGAAATGCGTGTAGCGAGCGATGTTCTCGAACCATTCGGTGCTGTTGCGGGCGGCGCTCTGGAGCCGGAGCACCTCGGTCCGGCGCTTCTCCTCGTACGCATCGAGGGCGCTCGCGAGATCGACGCCCGGGCCGATGGTCTCGATGCGCTCGGCGAGATCGATGGCGTCTTCGAGCGCGAGCTTGGTCCCGGAGCCGATGGAGAAGTGCGCGGTGTGGGCGGAGTCGCCGAGGAGGACGACGTTGCCGTGGTGCCAATTCTCGTTGCTCACCCGGGGAAAGCTGAGCCAGGCGGATCCACGCAGATGCGCGGCGTTGTCCATGAGCTCGTTGCCGTCGAGAAAGCCCGCGAAGAGCTTCTCACAGAACCGATTGCTCTCCTCTTTCGTCATCCGGTCGAGCCCGAGCCCCTTCCACGTCTCCTCCGTCGTCTCCACGATGAACGTGCTGGTGTCCTCGTCGAAACGATAGGCGTGTACCTGGACCCAGCCCTTTTCCGTCTCCTCGAAGATGAAGGTGAAGGCGTCGAAGATCTTGTGGGTGCCGAGCCAGACGAACTTGTTGGCGCGAAGATCGATGTCGGGCTCGAAGAAGTCCTCGAGCGTTTTCCGGATTTTGCTGTTGATCCCGTCCGAGGCCACGATGAGGTCTCGTTCGCCTACGTCCTCGATGCCGTCGATTTCCGTCTGGAAGTGGAGGCGGACGCCCAGCTCCCGGGCCCGCTCCTGCAGGAGCAGGAGGATCTTCTTTCGCGAAAGCCCGGCGAACCCGTGTCCCGTCGTGCGCGTCGAGCTCCCCTTGAAATGGATGTCGATGTCGTCCCAATGGTGGAGCGAGCGGAAGATGCGCTCGGCCGAGACCGGGTCGTTGTCTCGCAGGTTCCCGAGAGTCTGATCGGAGAACACCACGCCCCAGCCAAAGGTATCGTCCGGACGGTTGCGCTCGTAGACGTCGATGTCGTGCCCGGGGTTGCGCAGCTTGGCGGAAATCGCGAAGTAGAGACCTCCTGCGCCTCCTCCGATGCAGGCGATGTTCATCGCCACGATTTTACATCAGGCCCGGGGTTTGAAGATGGCGCCCTCGTGTCGTCTTCCGTTCATCTTCACCACCAGCGGTCGATCGAAGCGAAGGTGATGCACCGAGCCTTCCGTCGTGAGGGGTTTCCGGGCTTCGAGCCAGCCCCAGTCTACGAATCCTTCGCCCGACTCCGGGTTCACGGTGAAGTAGCCGACGCTGTTCGCGCTCAGGTTCTGGAAGAAGTGCGTTCCCTGAGAGGGCGTCACCTGGAAGTCGCGGAATCCCGCCTCGACGATGACGCGAGCGCCCGCGATCTGCCCCCAGGTCACGGGAATGCCGAGAAACGGCTCGCTCGAGCCCCAGCGGCCGACGCCGATGAGGAGATAGCCCCGGCCTTCCGCGGTGAGGGCGGCGTTGAGTCTGCCCACCACGTCGGCGATACGGCTGCTCTCTCGTCGCTCCAGTCGCTGGTAGTCGACGGTCACGACGTCGTAGATGTCGTCGATCCTGCCGTGTCCGAGAACGCTGGTGCTCCGGCAGAGGAGCTCGTCCTCGTCGTCGGCGTCGATCTCGATGGCCTCGATCTCCCTCGTCAGAGCGAGAGGGCGAAGCTGCAGGAATCCGAACTCCGCCGGCCCACCGCTTCCGTCCGATGCTCTGGCATCGAGATCGACGGCGAACTCCAACTCCACCGGCGAGCGCGTGCCACGTTGCGCGATCTCGAGGAGAACCTGCAGTATCTCCGCGAGCGGGAAGAGGCCGTGCTTGAGAATGGGGGCGAAGGTCACGAGACGAACGCCTGGACGCGATACGCCGTCGTAGATCGCGTCGTTCTCGTGCGAATAGGTGGACGCGAGGGCGGGGAGCGTTCCGTCCTGGTAGGCGGTCTCGACGCCCCAGTGGGCGGGCTCGAGACAGCAGTCGAGTCGGCCGTCGGGGTCGAGCTCGATCGCGTAGAACTCCCGCTGCGAGTTCTCTATCAGTCCCGCGACAGTGGACACCTGCTGGAGGTGGCGGGGATACCTCGGCGAGAACCGGACGCAGGTTCCTCCATCCACGACGGTTTTCCCCAGTCCGAGCGCAACCGCGGCGATTCCGTCCTCACTGGTAGCGGGAGGGATGGGATAGAAGTTGTACGATCGGGCCACCCCGGAAAAGTGCGGGTAGAAGCGCTCTCCTTGCGCCGAGCCCACCACTTTCTGGATGATCACGGCCATCTTCTCTTCTTCGAGGCGGTACTGGGTCGCGCCCAGGAACTTCTTCGCGTGCGTCGAATAGGTCGAGGCATAGACTCTCTTGACCGCCGCCACCAGCTGCTTCAGTCGGACGTCGATGCGAGGATGGGTATTGGGCAGCATGAAGGTCTGGTAGACCCCTGCGAATGGCTGATACTGAGAGTCTTCGAGCAGGCTCGAGGAGCGAACCGCGAGAGGAAAGGTCGCGTGGGAGAGGAAGGTCTTGAGGTCTTTCATGAGCGCCCGGGGGAAGGTAGCTTTGTCGAAGCGCTCCAGGATCTCTTCGTCGCTCTCCGACTGGAGAGCGAAGTCGGTGAGCTCGTTGTGCTCCATGAACCCATCGAAGACCTCGGTTCCGATGACGAGCGACGTGGGGACGGCGATGCTCACGCCGGGAAAATAGCGGTCGACGTGAAACTGATTCAGCAGGCTGTTGATGAAGGCGAGGCCCCGGGCCTTGCCTCCCATCGACCCGCCACCGAGACGGTAGAAGCTCGCGGAGGCGTCGTAGGCGGCCCGGTCGAAGTCGACGACCTGCCCGCGGTTGCGCTCTCGCCGGTACTCGTGAATGGAGCGGATCACGTTCGCTCGCAGGTCTTCGAGGGTGGCGAAGTCCGATACCTTCACGGGGCGGAGCTTGTCGGCGAGGGCGAACTCGGTACGAGCCTTGAGCCAGGTCGAGAAGTCGTTTCGTTTGCCGTGATAGGCGAGGCTTTCCGCCGGCACCGTCTCCAGCATCATCTCGAGCGTCTTCAGGTCCGAGGCATGGCCGACCTCGGTCCCGTCCGCGAGCCGGAAGACGAAATCGCCGATGCGCAGGCTCTCGACCATGAACCGGCGCACCTGGTGGAGGAGCACGGGAGAGCCCTTGAGGAGGAACGAAGCGCCCATGGAGCGGGCGGGGGCTTCGTTCTCCGAACGGCTCGACTGGAGCATGATGGGGACATCGGGACGAAGCTTCCGGATCTCGCTCGCCAGCTGAAACCCCGCGTCGGGGCAGGGCTCGCCGCAGCGCGGGAACTGGATGTCGGAGATGACGCCCAGAATTTCGTCGGAGTATCGAACGAAGTTGTCCCAGGCTTCTTCGTAGTGGTCCGCGAGGAGAATTTTGGGCCGCGCGCGAATGCGCATGAGCTTGTCCGTAAGGTTGAGCCCTTCGGGCATCAGTCCCTGGGAGTGCTTGACGAGCTCGGTATAGATCACGGGGAGGAAGGATGAGTAGTACCGGATATTGTCTTCGACCAGGATGATGGCGGGAACGCCGGCGACGCCCACGTCGTAGGCGGCGTTCATCTTGTCTTCCATGTACTTGACGATCGCGAGGAGGATGCGGACGTCGCCCTGCCAGAGGAAGATCCGTTCGATTGAAGAGACGTCGTTTCTCTCGATGAACTCGTTCAGCTCGCGCCGATCGTAGGCGAGGAGCACCACCGGCGTTTGGATGCCTTCCGACCGCAGCGCCTTCACCAGGCCGAGCACGTTCATGTCCTCGAGCTCGACCGAGGTGATGATGACGTTGTAGCGGCTCTCCTCGTGGGCGCGCTTCACCGCTTCCTTGCCCGAGAAGACGCGGGTGATGTTGGGAGTATGCCGAAGGTTCAGCTCCAGGAACTCTCCCAGGAACTGTTCACTCAATCGCCCGTCCTGCGACAGGATGTAATAGTCGTAGAGGGTCGCGACCAGCAGAACGTCCTGCACCCGCTTCTGGATGAGATCCTGGAAGCCGTGGAAGCGCTCCGCGCTCACCATCTCGTCGGAGGGGATGTCGACCCTGGACATGAACGGTAGATTATGTTGGGTCGCTCGCGAATGCCAGGCTCGGGCGGCCGCAGGGAGGTGAAGCCATGCGTCTCGACGTCGTCAGCTCACTCGGCGCCTTCGTCGCGCTTCTTCTCGCCGGTGTCTTCGGCGTTCAGGAGCTCACGAGAACCTTCGTGGTGAATCTGAAGGATCCTCACCCGATTGAGGGAACGGTGAAGATCGGCGAACCGATCCCGCACAGCGCCGATGCGCAGTCTTTCGGAAGTCGTCGTTGCTCCATCGCCGCGGAGCGATCCCGCGCTCTGGACGGAGGCGGGCGCCATCGACACCGACGGGTTTTCGTCCGTGGTTCTCAGCTTTCAGGGGCAATTTCGAGGAAACCCGGGCGCTTCCGGAACCGTCGGGGTCGTCCTCGTGCCCGAGGAGGAGACCGTCCTGCGCGCACTCTCCGAAGGTGAGATCCACCTCGTTCTAGAGGCGCTCGCGGAGGGCGTCCCCGACGGGCGGTCCTACTTCAGCGGAACGCGCAGCGGTCTCGCCATCGCCTTTCCCCGCTACCGCGTGTATCTGTACAACACCACCGACCGGAGTGCGTCGGTGAACCTCTTTGCATACCTTACGAACTGAAAGGCGGGCAGAGAGCGGATACGAGGATAGGAGGGGAGATGGGGATGGAAGAGAGGGGAATTTTATCCCCCTATCCCCTCCTCATCCCCTTATCCCCCTTGATTCCTCCCTACACCAGGCCCTGGTCGAGCATCGCGTTCGGCGACCTTGAGGAAACCGGCGATGTTCGCGCCGTTCACGTAGTTGCCCGGCGTGCCGTAGTGCTCGGCCGCTTCGACGCAGGCGGTGTGGATGCTCTTCATGATGATGTGGAGCCGGCCGATCGACCTCTTCCCGCGTCCAGGCGTAGCGCATGCTGTTCTGAGCCATCTCGAGCCCCGAGACCGCGACCCCGCCGGCGTTGGCCGCCTTGCCCGGGACCGTAGAGGACCTTGTGCTCGATGAAGCTCTCGACGCGCCTCCGGCGTGGCTGGGCATGTTCGCGCCTTCCGAGACCACGTAGACGCCGTTCTCGAGCAGGTTGGCCGCGTCCTTGGCGTTGATCTCGTTCTGCGTGCGCGCTCGGGAACGCGCAGTCGGCCTTGTGGTTCCAGAGCGGATTCGAGCCCGCGCCGGCGTGGACGGGGTATACGCCGCGCTCTTGTACTTCTCCGCGTACTCCTTGATGCGGCCGCGCCGCACGTTCTTCAGGTCCATGACCCAGTCGCAGCTTTTCGTCGTCGATCCCCTCGGGATCGTAGACGTAGCCGCTCGAGTCCGAGAGCGTGACCGACTCTCGCGCCGAGCTGCGTTGAGCTTCTCGACGGTGTACTGCGCGACGTTTCCGCTTCCCGAGACGAGGCAGATCTTGCCTTCGAGGGTCTCGTCGCGGGTCGCGAGCATGTCGGCGGCGAAGTAGACCGCGCCGTAACCGGTGGCCTCGGGCCGAATCAAGCGAGCCTCCCCAGTTGAGGCCCTTGCCCGTGAGCACGCCGGTGAACTCGTTGGCGATCCGCTTGTACTGGCCGAAGAGGAATCCGATCTCACGTCCGCCGACGCCGATGTCGCCGGCGGGGACGTCGGTGTTCGGGCCGATGTGACGAAACAGCTCGGTCATGAAGCTCTGGCAGAAGCGCATCACTTCGGCGTCGCTCTTGCCCTTGGGGTCGAAGTCGGAGCCTCCTTTGCCGCCGCCCATGGGAAGGGTGGTGAGGGAGTTCTTGAAGACCTGCTCGAAGGCGAGGAACTTCAGGATGCCCAGGTTGACCGATGGGTGGAAACGCAGCCCGCCCTTGTAGGGGCCGATGGCGCTGTTCATCTCGATGCGGAAGCCGCGATTGACGCTGGACCTCGCCCTGGTCGTCCATCCAGGGAACGCGGAACATGACGACCCGCTCGGGCTCGATGATGCGCTCGAGGAGCTTGGCGCTCGCGGTACTCGGGGTGCTTGTCGAGCACGAGCACAGGGACTCGGCGACCTCCTGGACTGCCTGGTGGAACTCGGGCTCCGCGGGATTCTTGGCTTTGACCTCGGACATCAGCGAATGCAGGTAGTCAGGCATGCGCTGGACCTCTTGTCGTTCGTAGCTATTCGGTAACGATGTTTCCTCCGACGACCGTCATGACGATGCGGGCGTCTCGAATCCTCCTCCGGGGGAATCGCGGTCGAGATCGCGATCGATCACGGCGAAGTCCGCGAGAAATCCCTCTTCGAGCATTCCCCGGTCGTCTCGTCAAACGCGGCGTGAGCCGCCGCGCGCGTGTAGGCGACGAGAGCTTCCTCGACCGTGATCTTCTGCTCTGGAACCCAGCCTCCCGGGATTCTTGCCGTCGAGAGTCCGCCGGGTGACGGCAGCGTAGATGCCCTCGAGCGGCGTAGGCGGCGCGACGAACCAGTCGCTTCCGAAGACGAGATTGGCCCCGGCGTCGAGGAGGCTCCGGAACGCATAGGTCGTGCGGATTCGGATCGGCCCGATGAGCTTTCCGCCCATCGCCCATCGTCGATCGCATGGATAGGGCTGCATCGAGGGGATGACACCGAGCGCCTCGAACCGGGGAATGTCCTCGGGTCTCAAGTGCTGGGCGTGCTCGATGCGAAAACGGCGGTCGCGTGGGCCGTTCTCTGCTCGACCCGCTCATAGATGTTCAAGATGGTCTCGTTCGCGCGGTCCCCAATCGCATGAACCGCGACCTGGAGCCCGGCCTTGTCCGCGCCCGAGATCCGATCGATAGAGATCGTCCTCGCTGTTCGACGAAGAAACCCCGGTCGGCAGGCTGGTCGTCATAGGGGGCGTGAAACGCGGCGGTGTGGGAGCCGAGCGAGCCGTCGACGAACCCCTTGAGTGCGCCGAAGGACAGCCAGGCGTCGCCCGTTCCTTCCTTGGCTACGAAATCCCGCAGCCGCTCCCAGCTGTCGAGCGGGACCGCGGCGCGGATCCGGGTGGTGAGAACGCCATCGGCTCGCGCCCGCCGGAACACCTCGAGATCGGCCCAGGTCCCCATGTGGTGGACGGAGGTGACTCCGCGCTCGGCGACATAGCGCATCGCCGCTTCGAGAGCACGCCGGCTCATCTCCTCGCTGGGAGGAGGCACGGCGGCGTCGACGAGGCCCATCGCGTTGTCTTTGAGGATTCCCGTCGGCACGCCGCCGTTGTCCCGTTCGATGGTGCCACCTTCGACGTCAGGGGTGTCTTTGGTGACCGAGGCGGCCTGGAGCGCGAGCGAGTTCGCGAGCGCCATGTGGCCGTCGAGCCGGTTCACCCAGACCGGATGCTCGGGAGTAACGGCGTCAATCCACTCTCGACGGGGAAGCTCGCCACCCCAGAGCTGATGATCCCAGTCGCCTCCCAGAATCCAGGTCCCGGGAGGTACGGTTTTCGCGAACGCTCCAATGCGATCGCGAAACTCTTCCGGGGTCTTCGCGTCCCGGAGCTGCACCGAGGCGAGACGAAATCCGCCGTCGAGAAAGTGAACGTGCGAGTCGATGAAGCCCGGCACGACGAACTTCCCCGTGGCATCGATGACCCGGGCGTCGCCCGCGCGCGCGCGAATTTCGGAGCTCGTGCCGACGCCGAGGAGTCGGTCGCCGGCGACGAGCAGAGCCTCCGCCCAGGGCGCGTCAGGGTTGCCGGTCCAGATCCTCGCGTTCAATACCGCGAGGGTCGGTTTGGGAGACGTGTCCGCGTTACAGCCGGAAAGAGCGGCGACGACGGTGCCCGCGGCCGAGAGCCACGATACGGTTCGGCTAAACCGTCTGCCGCCGGAAAGGCGAGCTCTCGTTGGGGTCGAGCGCTCCGAGTCCCCGGGGCCGTTGGATGCGGTCTTCCTGTCCGATGCGTCTTTCGAGGTCGTCATGGAAAAGATCCGGATGGGGAAATGAAGGAAGGGAGTGGATCAGGAGACAGGTCGTTCGGGTCGTCGGCGTCAAGTCTGCATCTCCGGAAGCCACCCAACACGACATCATAGTTCCCGGGGACGCGGAGTTCAACCCGCGCGGTGGCGGGTCTCATTCAAGGCTAGACTTTGACTTCTTCCGGCTTCGCTACCGGCGCCGTGGGCGGGGTAGAGGGAAGCGCTGCGGCAACGAGCTGGCGCTTCCGCCATTGCGGAACGACGACGCCGAGAGAGATCACCATGCGGAGCGCCTCGTCGACGGTCATGTCGAGCTCGATGACCTCGTCCCTGGGTACCAGCATGATGAACCCCGAAGTCGGGTTCGGTGTCGTGGGGACGAAGACGCAGATGACTTCCTTGGCGGTTCGGGCCTGAACCTCGTCGAGGGCGCTCGCGGTCTGGAAGCAGACGCTCCAGATTCCCTTCCGCGGGTACTCGATGAGAAGCACTTTGCGGAAGGATTGTCCCGATGGGGAGAGGAGCGTTTCCGCGACTTTCTTCACGCCGGTATAGACCCAGCTCACGAGGGGAATTCGGGCGAGGACGGATTCCCAGGCGTCGAGGAGGCGCTTTCCGAGAATGTTGGCGGCGAGCGCTCCGGTCAGGAGCAGGAGGGTAAATGTGAGGATGACGCCCAGACCCGGGATGTGGAACCCGACGAGGTTCTCGGGGCGTAAAGGGCTCGGAACCAGAAGGAGCGTCTGGTCCATCAAGTTGATGAGCACCCGGAGAACGAACAGGGTGACGCCCAGAGGAATCCAGACGAGCAATCCGGCAGCCAGATAGCGTCGAATCCGGACCTTCTTCTGCACCATATCCTTGGCGATTCTCTCAATGTACCGCCTGGCCGCGTCGGCCGCAAGAAAGGCGGCAAAAAGGCGGTCAATCCTCGAGATAAAGGCCCTTTTTCAGCTTCTTCATCTGCTCTTCGCTCAGGTGGAGCGATTCGAGGCTTTCGAGCAGGGGCGCCCGCGCTTTGTGGATGGCCTTGAAGCCGCAGCCGTCGAAGAGCTCTGGGTTGGCCTGCTCGAGGAGAACGCGCGGGTAGTCGCGGCACATGCCTGGACGTGAGTGGTAGCTGTCACAGCGACGGGTGGTGGTGTCGAAGTGAGTGCACCGAAAAATGAAGGCACGCTCGGCGCGGCGCGTCTCGATGAGCTCGAACCCGTTCACGTGGCCGTGCCAGAGAAGGAAGACGCGCCGGAAGAGCGTGAGGTACCACGTGAGGACCCCGACCTGGATACCCGGCGCCTCGCAGCATTTGGCACAGGCGATGCAGGACCCTCCGAGGTCGTAGCGAATGGCTCCGTTGGCCTTCGCCCCCGCTCGGTGGAGGGCAAGCCGGACGTTGTAGATGCCGAGGCCCACGCGCTTGAGGGCCGTGCGAACGGGTCCGTCTTTCAAAGGGCTTTCAAGCTTCTTTCGAGAAGAGCGTCAGCTCGAGTTGGCGCCCAGGCGTGCCGCGATCTCCTGGATTCGATTCTCGAGCGCCGCGCGGTTTCCGTGCTCGCGAACATCTCGCGGCGCGCCTCGTCGGTAGCCGGGGCAAACCGGGGAATGTGGACCTCACACCGACCCTGTCGTTTCAGATCCACGGGAAGCCGATCCGGGCGGCAGGTGAGGAGCATCCAGGGGATCCGTCCGCCATACTCCGTGTCGATCATGAGAGACGCGATCATCGCGAACATCCGGCTCGAGGTTCCGCGGCTTCCGAGAGCGGCGTCCGCCTCGTCGATGACCACGATGACGGGACCTAGAGCCTCGATCACCGAGAGGACCTTCTGGTCTTCCATTTCAGTCACCGACTGATTCAGCACGGCGTACCACACGGCTTTGGTACGCTGGAAGAGCCCATGGGTGGATTCTCCATTCCCTTCCTTTACGGCGCGCGCTCCGGTCGCGATGGAGCGGAGGGGCATTCAACGAATCGTAACACAGCCCCGTTCGCGGCTCCCGTCGAACTTCCGGGGAACGCCCCGATGGGAGCGCCGGGCACGCTCGATGGAAAGCCACGACTCGATTTCCGCCGTCGTCGGCGAGAAGAGACGAGTCTTCAGCGCGTTGCGTGCTCGCCACGGGCTCGCGGGGTACCGTCGGAGTCCAGCGGAACCCCTTTTTTTGTGAGAGATACCCGTGGCAGCGTCGATGGCCGCGATTTTTACGAAAGTTTCGCCTTGACACCACCGGGAGCCCTGGGTACACTGTGTTACCCAACACATTAAGTCTTTTCTATAATGCGTTTTATGTGTGTTTCCGATAAGGAATGCTCGTCGAAGGTCCACCATGGATCCGGCCTCAACGGGTCGGGTCTTCTCCATCCATCGACCGAACCCGCATATTCATCCTTCAAAATTATTAACCTCGTCCTAAACAACTCCACATAATCAGCCTTTGGCGGAAATCCTTATCGGGAGCTCGGGGGGCGCGAAAGCGCCCCCCGAACCTTTTTGGGGGAGCGTTTTCCTGATAGCATTCGTTCCCCTATGAAGCTTTCCATCACCGTTCTTCCTGGCGACGGGATCGGCCCCGAGGTCATTGCCCAGGCTACCAACGTTGTGCGGGCGCTCGCCTCGAGATTCGGCCATACCCTCGAGCTGCGCGAGAGGGCCTTCGGCTCGGCGGGTCTTCTGTCCACGGGCAAAGGTTTCCCCGACGACACGAGAGAAGCCTGTCTGTCGGCTCCCGCGATCCTGCTGGGAGCAGTCGGCGATCCCAGGCACGATCATCTGCCGCCGAGGGAGCGTCCCGAGGCCGCGCTTCTTCAGCTACGCCAGCTGATCGTGAGCTTCGCGAATCTACGCCCCGTCGTTTCCCAGTTCGTCTCGTCGCGCTCGCCCTTTCGCCGCGAGACCCTCGAAGGCGTTGACCTGCTGATCGTTCGCGAGCTGACCGGCGGGCTCTATTTCGGCGAGCCGCGAGGCGTCGAAGGGGAGGGATCCGACCGGCGGGCCGTCAACACCATGGTCTACACCGCCTCCGAGATCGAGCGCATCGCTCGCGTGGCTTTCGAGGCGGCGCGCAAGAGGCGGCGCCGGGTGACGTCCGTCGACAAGGCCAACGTCCTCGAGTGCTCGAAGCTCTGGCGCGAAGTCGTGACGGAGGTGGGAGAGAGCTATCCCGACGTCGAGCTCGACCACATGCTCGTGGACCGCGCGGCGATGGAGCTCGTGTCGAGGCCGGCTGCTTTCGACGTCCTGCTCACGAGCAACCTCTTCGGCGACATTCTGAGCGACGAAGCTTCGATGCTGGCGGGCTCGCTCGGTCTGCTGCCTTCCGCGAGTATCGGCGGCGCCACGGGACTGTATGAGCCCGTCCACGGCTCGGCACCGGACATCGCCGGCAAGAGCCTCGCCAACCCGGTGGGGGCCATCGCGTCGGCGGCGATGATGCTCCGCTATTCCTTCGAGCTCGACAAGGAGGCGCAGATCGTGGAACGGGCAATCGAGGCGGCGTTCGCGGCCGGCATCGTGACCCAGGATCTCGCCGAGGCTGGCAAGGGGCGCTCGACGAGCGAAGTCGGAGAGTTCATCGCCGAGCTCGTCGCCCAATAAGAAACAACGCAAAGGCGCAAATGAGCCGAGAGGAATCGCGAAACCCTTCGCGTCTTTGGGCCTTTGCGTTGAGAATCCCCCCGGCGTTCATTGGGACCCGGATTCTCCGTCCGTTTGGAGGCGCCGGTTGCGCGCGGCCAGCTTCTCCGCGATGAAATCCTCATGAGGAACGTGGAGGAGGTGCGCGATCTTGCGGATCAAGTATTCTTCCTGACCCTCCAGTCGATCGTCGCTGAAGGCGACGTCCCACAATAGCCCCACGATGTGCCGCTTCTGTGCGGCGTCGAAGCTCTGATCGACGAGCCGGGTGAACTCGTAGAGCGAGACCGCACGAGAGACCTCGTCCTCGGCGAGAGCGACGATCTCCCGGGTGGCTTCGCGCGAGAGGCCGAAGCTCTTCTCTACCGCCTGAACGATGACGTCGCGCTCTTCTTGCCGAACTTCGAAATCCGCGCGCGACACTTCGATGAGAAGGGCGGCGGTCGCCAGCTCGAGCTCGCCCGCGGACGCGTCGCGAGCACGATCTTCGTAAACGATGTGGGCGGTGAAGAACTCGCGGATCGTACGGATCATGGTGTCTGGGGTACGGGTACGGGAGCGGGCGGCGCCGAACGCTGGAACCGGTCGAGAACCCAGAGGCTCAGAGCGCCGAAGCCCCATAGAGCCACCGCCACTCTCACGACCGTCCCGGCGAAGGGGACAATCTCGAGGATGTGAATGGCGAGAAGTCCC
The DNA here is from genome assembly GCA_963815675.1 of uncultured Acidobacteriota bacterium. Taxonomy (GTDB): domain Bacteria; phylum Acidobacteriota; class Vicinamibacteria; order Marinacidobacterales; family SMYC01; genus CAWFHP01. The sequence continues at coordinate 768,248 of CAWFHP010000015.1, forward strand.
ACGGCGAGGCGGACGAGGAGCTGGCTCCGGTCGGCGGGACGCCCGAGGAGCTCGCCTCCGACGTAGAGGCCGGCGTAAGACTGACCGAGGTAGAGGCCGATTCCCCAGATGGCGAGCGTCGAAAGCCCGAGGGGGAGCCCCACGAGGGTTACGAGGAGAGCGAGCGAAAGCGTGAACAGAGCGCAAGCCGAGAGAACGCCGGCGAGTAAGCTCTTGCCGTAAGAGGACATGTGCACCGCCGTGATCGCTTCGGCCGCCCTCGGGGCGACAAGGATGAAGGCGGCTCCGAGCAGGAAGGCAGCCGCCCAGAAATAGACGAAACGAGACAACCAGGCGAAGCGGGATCGATGCTCGTGCCTCTCGATCTGGACGAAGTCGACGGGTGAGCCGAGATGCGCCTGGGGCGAGACTTCGGGCTCGTTTCCTCCATGGAACTTCACCGTACCCTGGATCTCCGCCCCGTCGCCGATGATGAGCCGGCCGCCCGCGAGCATTGCCGATCCATCGACTCTCGAATCCAGCTCGTTGGTTTGCGCCGCGATGAGAAGGTCGCGCTTCACCGGCGCGGAGAGAACGGCCTCACGGCACGCGGCGGTGAAGCTGCCGCCGACCTGGGCGCCGGGGCGCAATCGAATGGTCTCGCCCGCGGCGGTGACGTTCCGGCCCACCACGCCCTCGATGTCGAGCGTCCGGCTCCCGGTGCGGATGCTTCCATCGACCCGTCCCGTGATATCCACCTCCTCCGCGAACCCCAGTATATCGCCCTCGATCTGACCCGACACTTCCACGATCCGTGCTGCAACGATGAGGTCGCCCTGGACCGTTCCCTCGATCCGCACGACCTCGCCGCCGACGATGAGGTCGTTCGCGATGGTGTCGCCCTCGTGGAGAACATAGGTCTCGCGGTGCAGAGCGATCTCCGCCGCTTCCGTTCGGGCCATCGTTCCGAAAAGCGCCACACCCGAGAGGGCGAGCGCGGTGGTGCGGAAGCGGCGCCAGTGTCGGATCGCCCAGATGAATGCCACGGCCACCGCCACGGCGAACAACGTAAGAGTCACGATTTCCGTTATCGTCGATACCATGTTCGTCCAGCCTCGGTAGAGCAGACCCCGGATGACCATCGTGGTGGCGAGACTCGACCCGTCTATGCCGACGCGCTCCATTCCCTCGATCATCGGCGATACGAACGTGCTCCAGAATGACGAGAGCCCGAGAGCGCCGAGGGCGAGGGCGACGGCCATGAACCAGGAGATTCCGGGTCGGTTCTCGAGCGCGTTCAACGCGGGCGGGGGCGGCTCCAGATCCTCACGCAGTGCCGCTCGCAGCAGCTCGGTCTCGGTCTTGAGCGCTTCGTAGTCCGCCTGGCAGCGTGCGCATTCGATGAGATGCCCGCGGGTCGAAGCCTTCCGTTCGCGAGTCAGCTCTCCGTCGACCATGCGTTGCAGGGTGAGCTCGTCGGGATGGCTCATGGCACTTCCAGCCTCTTCCTCATCGTTCGGCGCGCGCGAAGGAGGAGGACCCCGGCGAAGTTCGCCGAGATCCCCAGCACCTGTCCAATCTCTTCGTAGCTCATGTCGGCAAAGTAGCGAAGCACCACCGCGGTCCGGGGCCGGTCCTCGAGCTCGTCGATGGCCTCTCGGAGCGCGCTCCGGCTCTCGATGGCCAGCACCGCCTCTTGAGGCGAGGGCGCGTCGTCGACGGGCTCCGAAAGCTCGGGCTCGGCCTCGTCGAGCTCCCGGCGTCCGCGGCGTTTCCGAAGCTCGTCCCAGCAGTGATTGGCCGTGATTCGGTAGAGCCAGGGAGTAAAGCGGCGTGATGGGTCGTACTGGGAGAGGTGCAGCCGAGCCTTGAGAAAAACCTCGGAGGTGGCGTCCTCGGCGTCCTCTCGAGAGCCGAGAAGCCTGCGGCAGATCCGATAGACCGTTGGCGCGAGCTGCTCATACACCTTTCCCCAGGCCGCGTTACTGCCGGCTCGAGCGATCTCGACCAGGCTCTCGAGATTTCCGCGGCCCGCCATTTCCTATAGATCCATACGTAAGGGAAAGAGGAATTATTACATCGAAATCACAATCTTCCAGCGGCGAGCCGGTTTGCGGGCTCGGGAAGAGGAGAGAACGCAAAGACGCAAGACGAAGACGCAAAGGGAAATCGGGCCCCCCGTGCGTCTTGGCGCCTTTGCGCTTAGGGTTTTGAGTCTTCAGACGTCGCGGCGGGGTGGGCGATAGCCATCCACATCCGTCCAGAGAGCGAGCGGGCGCGGCCGAAGTAACGGTTGAAGGGATGTTTCCTCGAAAGGGAAGAAAAGAGCGGCCGTCCCCGGGGTACGAGATGCTGCAACTCTCGTTTCAGAAGGCGATCGTTGTGGTGCACCAGGAGACCACGTTCGAGGGCGTCGATGGATTCACGGCGCCTCCCGGCGGCGCCGAGCGCTCGGGCCAGGTTGAGGTAGAGAAGGCTCGACCGACGTCCATTCTTGACGACCGCCTCCTGGCACAGCTCGACACAGTCGCTGGCGGCTTTGTCGTTTCCCGTGAGGGCGAGCAGAAGACCGTAGTAGGAGAGATGTGTCGGGTCGCGGCTTCCGTTCTCGACGAGATGTGCCAGGGACTTCTGGGCCGATACGAACCATCCGCGCCGGTAATCCGCGATCGCCTGCTCGAAGATGATTTCCCTCTCGTTGCCGTCCATACGAGCACCCCTGCGGGGAAAACACCGCGTTTTTACGTCGAACCGAATTGTGAATCGTTACCCTTCCAGATTAGGACGGAGCGCGCGGTCGAGTCAACCGCGCGAAGGGGCTCGCCGCCGCACCGGCTCGGCCTCGCTCGAGGGCGTTCGACGGCGCTTGACAGAAGGGGCTCGAGTTCGATATGTGTTACATCCCCTCCACCGGTCTTCGTATTTCCGTTCCAACATTCATGTGAGGCGATCATGGACCGCGAGCAATTCATTCGAGTTCTTCGAGGATGTATCGAGAGCGCCACCGGTCGCCAGTACGGCCACATTGATTGGACCCGCCTTTCCGACCGCGGGCTCATCGAGTGTGCCGAGCTGGTGCGGGATTTACTGGAGCGAAGGGTTCGCGAGAATCCGATTGCCTTCGAGACTGCGTTCCCCGGCGAGCGCATGCACTGAAGGCGGATTACTGGCGCATTGCGCGGGGCCCCACCCCCGCGGCTTCTTGTGTCGTCGGGACGTCGTCCCGCGCGCGCGGTCTCCTCGTTCGGATGGCTCTTTGAGCACCCTGCTCCGACCATAATGCCTCGATGAGGTCGAGCCACGAGACGTCGACTGCGGCACCATTGCCCCAGCCGTCCACTCCCGCTATCATCCCGGGCGATGAAGAAGCTCGCCTTCGCTCTGGTGTTCCTGGCCCTTCTCGGCGGAGCGTTCTTCGGCGCCCGAACCGTGGATCGAATGGCCCTCGCTTACATCACCGGCCAGCGAAGAGTGCCGGGGCAGGATTTTTTCGGGGATCCGGTCAAAGCGGGCGGTCCCGTTCCCGGTTTCGCGTTCCTCGGCTTCACTCGTCCTTCGGACGACCCTCCGGGAATGCGAATCGTGCGAGCTCGAGACATGGCGCGAGAGATCGGCCTCAGGACGGGCGACGTCGTCACCGCTGTCGATGGGAAGACGTTTCGTTCCTCGCAGGAGCTGATGAAGTACTTTCTCGGTAACTGCGCTGCCGGACAGGCGGTATCGCTGAGGGTCGTGCGCGACGGCAAGCCGCCGTTCGACGCGCGCATGACCCTGGAAGCGTTCCTTCGAGATCCGGGCGACCTCGGGCTTCCGTTCGAGAATGTCGAGATCCAATCCGACAGCGGTCACCTGCTGCGAGGCTGGTTCATCCCTCCTCCGGAGAGAAGCGATGGCCGCCTCGTGATCTTCGTGCATGGCGCCAACGCCTCCCGATTCCAGGCTCTCGAGCATGGCGGAAAGTACTGGTATCGCCGCGGCTACGGATTGCTGGCGATGGATTTGAGCGGGCGAGGCACGAGCGAAGGCAAATACATCACGTATACCGTGGACGAGAGGAAGGACATCCGAAGCATGCTGAAATGGGCTCGAAGCCATCCACCCATCGCTTCGGACAAGGTGGTCTTGTTCGGGACCTCGAACGGTGCGGCTTCCTCGATCTTCGCCGCTGCCGGCGACGACAAGCTTCCGGCGCTCGCGCTCGACGCGCCCTATGCCGATCTCTGGGACGCGGCGGGCGCGATGCTGCGCTCGCGTGGCGTCCATCCCATTCTTCGATATCCGCTCTCCGTCGCGGTGCGCATCCGCACCGGAGTGGACCTGGCTTCGATTCATCCCATCGACGCCATCACCGAGGTGAAGGCTCCCGTGCTGTTCGTGCACGGCGACGCCGACACCGAGGTGCCCGTCACCCATTCGGAGCGGATGCACGAGGCGCGGCTCCGAGCCGGGCTTCCGAGCGAAATCTGGATCCTTCCCGGCGGTCAGCACGGCTTCGACAACTATCCTCCCGAAGGCATCTTCTGGAATCGGATTCTGGATTTCTTCGACCGCGCTCTCGGGGGACCCCCGCCGGAATGGCAGCTCACATCGTCATGAGTCAGAAAGAGAACGTTCGATCGTGAATCTGAAAGAATTCTTGACCTCGGAGGGAAGGCTGCAGTTCCGTACGCGGCGCAACACCAAGAATCTCCTCGAGCGTTACGCTCAGCACGAAGTGCGGATGGAGGCCGCGGACAAGCTCCGGGACATCGGTACTCCGGAGGCGATCTTCGGCCTCGCGAGGCGATTTTCGGCCACCGCCGAGCACCTCGGGGTCGATCAGGAGGAGAAGAAATACGTTCAGGACGTTCTCATCAGCTTCGGCGACCAGGCGATCGAGCCGTTGAAACGCTACATCCGCGGGCACGATCAGGTCACCTGGGGAATCGACGCGCTGAAGAAGCTCCTGCCCCTCGACAAGTTCGTGCCGTTTCTCCTCGAGGTCCTCCGAGAGGGCGATCCCGTCTACATCCGGGGTGAAAAAGCGAACCAGATCTTGACCGCTCTCGAGCACATCGACCATCCCGCCGTGGTGCCCGGGGTCATTCCCTGCCTGAAGAGCGCCGATGATACCGTTCGCTTCGTGGCGGTGGAGTGCCTCGCCGCCCACGCGGACGAGCGGGCGAAAGAGCCTCTGCTCGAAGCTCTCGTCGATCCAGAGGAAGACTCGGCCCGCGTCAAGACCCGGATCGGCGAAGCTCTTCAGAAGCTCGACTGGGACGTCAAAGGCTACCGAAAGAAGGTCGAATCCGCGCTGCCCGAGCCCTTTCGGGTGAGCTCCAAGGGTCGCGTCGTTCGTTGACCGGGTCCGGTCCGGCTTGAACCTCTCATTCTCGACCGTCGCCGTTCTCTTCCTCTATCTTGTCGCCATTACCGCCTTCGGGTCGTACCTGGGACGACGCCGGAAGTCGGTCGATGACTATTTCCTCGCCGAAAGAAGCGTGCCCTGGTGGGCCATCGCCGCTTGCGTCGTGGCCACCGAGACGAGCGTCCTCACCTTCACCAGCGTTCCCGGGTTCGCGTACACCACGGATTGGAGCTTTCTCCAGCTCGTCATCGGCTATGTCCTCGGGAGAATCCTCATCTCCGTGATTCTCGTGCCCGCGTACTTTCGTGGCAAAGTCTTCACCTCCTACGAGCTCCTGAGCCAGCGCTTCGGGCCTTCGGTTCGGAGCGTGGCGGCGGGCGTCTTTCTCGTCTACCGCACCCTCGCCGACGGCATCCGGCTCCACGCCGCCGCGCTCGTCGTCGCCATTGCCGTCGGGGTCCCTGAGGTCTACTGCATTCTCGTTCTGGCGGCGGCGATGATCCTCTATACCGAGGAAGGTGGAGTGAAGGCCACCATCTGGACCGACGTGGTGCAGATGTTCGTCTATGTCGCTGGGGCGCTGGTCGTGCTCGCCGCCGTCGTCCGCCTTCTTCCCGACGGGGGAGTCAGCGCGGTGTTCGCCTCGGCGGAGCAGGCGGGAAAGCTCCGGATCTTCGTGCCGTCATTCGATCTCTCGACGACCTACACCGTCGCCTCGGGCGTCATCGGCGGCGTCTTTCTCACTCTCGCGACGCACGGAACCAATCACTATCTCGTGCAGCGTCTCCTCGTCGCGAGGAGTGCACGGCAGGCCTCGACGGGACTCGTCCTCTCCGGTTTCATCGTCGCCGTGCAATTCGTGCTCTTCCTCGCCATCGGGACCTTGCTGTGGGGCTACTACCAGGGACGGGTATTCGCGAGGGGGGACGAAGTGCTCCCGAGCTTCATCGCCGAATCGCTTCGCGGTCCCTGGATGGGCTTCATTCTCGCGGCGGTCGTGGCGGCGGCGCTCTCGCCGTCGATCAACAGCCTGGCCTCGACGACGCTGAAGGACTTCTATCTTCCTTATCTCGACCCCAACGTTTCCGATGCGAGGCAGGTTCAGCTCGGGAGGGCGTTCACCGTTTTCTGGGGCATTGCACAGACGGCGGTCGCGATCTTCGCTCAGAGGGCGTCGTCGGCGCTCGAAGCCGGTCTCGCCGCGCTCTCCTTCGCTTCCGGACCGACGGTAGGGGCATTTCTCCTCGCGCTCGTGCATCGGCGTGCCTCTTCTGCCGCTGCGCTTGCGGGAATGCTCACGGGAATCTTCGCCCCTTTCGTCGTCGGCCGGTTCACACCCCTCGCCTGGACGTGGAACGTCGCGGTAGGCGCGACGGTGACGTTCGCGGTGGGAAGTCTCGTGACGGGCTCCCGCGCCTCTGCCCGAGCCGATTGACGTCACGCCAGGGGAACGACACGGGACCTCGCCGTCGCTCCGCCGTCGCGATCGCGTCCCACGAGGGCCGCCTCGCTCAGCGGGCGGTCACGACGGTGCCGGGTCGGATCTCGTCCGTGGCGCGGAGGACGACACGATCACCGGGTGCGAGATCGCCGAAGACCTCGATGCGATCGCCCTGGAGCTCTCCCCGGCGGACGTCGACCCACTCCGCCTTGCCCTCGCGCACACGGATCACGAAGATCTTTTCCGTCGTCTCCGCGACCGCGGTGCGCGGCACGAAGAGGCTCGGAGCTTCCCGGCGCATGGGCCAGGAGACGTCGGCGTACATACCCGGCACGAGACGACCGTCCCGGTTGTCTACGTCGGCCTCGACCGGCATGGTCCGGGTATCGGGAGAGATCGAGCGTGCGGGGCGGCTCACCACGGCCTTGAACGTCTCACCGGGGTGGGATGAAACGGTGAAGCCGATTTCCACGCCTCTGCGCGCGTCTTCGGCGAAGCCTTCCGGTAACGGGGTGACGAGACGCAGGCGACGGATCTGCTCGAGCCGCACGAGGGGAAGAGAGCTCGCGCCGGGCCCCACCAGAGCTCCGGGATGGACGTGGCGCTCGGTGACGACGCCGTCGAAGGGTGCGGTGACGCGGAGGTAGTCCGTCATCTTCTCGACCGCGTCGTGCGCCGCCCGTGCCGCCTCGACGGACCGGGTCATGGCCGTCACGCGAGCTCGATCGGCTTCGGCGCTCTTGTCCGCCTGGAGGAGATCGTTCCCCGCGACGACGCCCGGCGTCTCGGATGCCTTCTTCAGCCGTTCATACGTACTGGCGCTTCCGGCGAGATGGGCCTCCGCCTCCGCCAGTTGAGCCTCGGCGGCGGTCTGCTGCGCCTGCGCCTCGGCTTTCCTCGCCTGGAGCTCGGGCGCGCTCAGGACCGCGATGAGATCGCCCTTGCCGACCCGGCTCCCGCGGTCCACGTCGATACTCTCGACGAATCCCGTCACCTTGGCCCTGAGCTCGACCTCCTGGAATGGACGGAGCTCGCCGGGCAGGACGGTCGTCTGGTCGAGCTCGCCCGACGTGACGTCGGCGAGCTCGGTGGTAACGCCATCCTCGGCAGTCGAAAAGCTCGGCTTCGCAATGGAAAGAGCGAGCAACGAGAGCACGAGAATCCCTTCGTTCTTATGCAGCATGGGTTTCTCCTTCGAGCCCGGAGTCGAAGAATCGACTCTGCGGATCGTCGGGGTCGATCGAGGGACTATGAGACGGAGCTCCGCCCGCGAGCATGGCAAAGGCCGATGGAACGACGAAGAGCGTCCCGACGAGCGAAGCGACCAGGCCTCCGATTACCGCGATCGCGAGAGGCGCGGTCTGCGCCGCTCCGAACGCCATCGGAAGCATGCCGCTCACCATCACCAGGCTCGTCATCACGATGGGCCGGAAACGGGAGCGCCCGCCTTCGAGTGCCGCCTCCTCGGCGCTCATACCCTCGCGCCGATAACGCTCGGCGAAGGTACAGAGGAGGATGGAGTTCGCGACCGAGATCCCAATCGCCATCATCGCCCCCATGAACGATTGAAGGTTGAGCGTCGAACGGGAGAGCAGGAGCGCGATGCCCACGCCGGCCAGCACGGCGGGAACGGCGGAGGCGACGGCGAGCGCGACCCGGCCCGACTGAAAATATCCCACGAGCAACAGGAAGACGGCGATGACGGAGAGCACCACGCCGAGCCGCAGATTCTGGAGAAGGTCGAGAAGGGGCGCGACCTGCCCGCGGACGCTCACGCTCACTCCGCGCGGAGGATCGGGAAGGCCGCTCAACGCTTTGTTCACCGCCGCCGCGGCCGAGCCGAGATCCGTTCCCTGAATGTTCGCGGTGACCGTCACCATCCGCTGCATGTTGCGGCGGTGGTACTCACCGAAGGACTCGCCGGTGTGGAGCGTCGCGACGTCTCGCAGAAGCGTGGGTACCCCGGCTCCGTTCTGGTGCACCGGGATCCCGCCGACGTCGTCGACGGAGCGGACCCGCGCCTGCGGGACCTCGACCTGCACTTGATAGGCGATTCCCGATTTCGGGTCGGCCCAGTAGACCGGGGTCGTGAACCGGCTGGACCAGGTGGCGGGCGCGAGAGCCCGGCCCACGTCGCTGACGCTCACGTCGAGCTGCGCCGCCCGCGCGCGGTCGACGTCGATTCTGAGCGTCGGGTACTCGAGAAGCTCGCCCAATTGCACGTCTCTCAGCGTCGGTACCTTCGAGAGAGTATCGCGGATGGTCTCGGCGTAGTTCCGGTTCGTATCGAGGGAGGAGCCCGTGACCGCGATCTCGATGGGCGTCGGCGCGCCGAAGCTCATGACCTGGCTCACGAGATCCGCCGCCTCGAAGGTGACGCTCGCCCCGGGCATCACCTGGGGTAACCGCTCGCGGAGCCGCTCCTGCAGAGCCGCCGTCGAAACACCCGAGCCCTCGGCGAGGCGAACGAGGAGCACGGCCTCGTGAGGCCCGCCGGTCCAGAGAAAGATGAGGTTCACGGGGAACGAAGAGGGCTGGACTCCCACGAATGCGAGAGACTTCGCCACGTTTCCCGGTCCCACTTCTTCCTCGATGACGTCGAGCGCCCGGCGTACGAGGGCTTCGGTTCGCTCCACGCGCGTGCCCGCGGGCGCACGGAGTCTCATTTGGAGAAGTCCGGTATCGACGCCGGGGAAGATCTCGCTTCCGAGGAGCGTGAGGAGCACCGCCACGACGACCGCGCTCGCCCCGAGATAGCCGAAGACGACGACACGCCTTCGGCCGAGTGCACGCCTGGACCAGGAAGCGTACCGCTCCCGGTATCGTTCCAGGCGATCGGCGCGCGTGCCCGTGGCGGAATGACTTCCACTCTGGAGCCAGGTCTCCATCAACGGCACGAAGGTGCTCGCGAGGAAGAACGAGGACGCCATGGCAAAACCGACCGAGAGCGCCAACGGTACGAACATGGCGTGGGCCACTCCCGACATGAAGAAGGAGGGGGCGAAGACCGCGAGAATGGAGAGCATGATGAGGAGGCGCGGCACCACGACCTCGCGGCTCGCGTCCACGACGGCGCGCGCCACGGGCTTGCCCTCGGAGATGTGGCGGTGGATGTTCTCGACGGCGATGACCGACTCGTCCACCAGGATGCCGATGGCGAGCGTGAGTCCGCCGAGCGTCATGAGGTTGATGGTTTGACCGGAGGCCCAGAGCGCGACGACGGCGGAGAGGAGCGCGAGGGGAATGGTAGTCACCACGACGAGGGCGCTCCGGAAGCTTCCGAGGACGAGCACGATCATACCGCCGGTGAGGAGCGCTCCCAGGAGTCCCTCGAACCGGAGGGCGTCGAGAGCGTTTCTCACGTAGAACGACTGGTCGAACTCGAAGGAGACGTCGATGTCCTCCGGCACGGCCGTGCGAAAGGTGGGAAGCGCTTCCCGGACTCTACGCACGACGTCGAGGGTCGAGGCGTCGGCTCGTTTGGTCACCGCGATGTAGACGGTGCGGCGGCCGTCGACGAGGGCATAGCTCGTGAGGATGTCGGCGCCGTCCTCCGCGTGGCCGATGTCCCGGAGATAGACCGTCGGTCCTTGCCCCGAGCGAATGGGGACGTCGTTCAACTCCCTGGCTTCCCGTACCGTCGAGTTCACCGGGGTCATGTAGTTCACGTCCCCGATACGAACGCTTCCCGACGGGAGGATGGTGTTGGTCCGCGCGATGGCGGCGACCACGTCGTCGGGAGACATCTTGTAGGAGCGAAGCCGGTCGGGGTCCACCCGAACGACGAGGGTACGGGCCGAACCGCCGAAGGGAGGTGGCGCCGAGACTCCGGGAACGGCGGCGAACATCGGCCGCACCCGAAACAGAGCCAGGTCCGAGATCTCGTCCACGCTCCGGGTCTGGCTCGAGAAGACGAGATAGCCGACGGGGACGCTTCCTGCGTCGAAGCGCATCACGAAGGGCGGCACCGTTCCCGGGGGCATGAAGGAACGTGCCCGGTTCACGTTCGCGACCGTCTCCGCCATCGCCTGCGCCATATCGGTGCCCTGGTGGAAGTGGAGCGACATGAGCGCGGCACCCTGAATCGAGCGGGACTCGACGTAGTCGATGCCGCGTACGTAGAGGAAGTGGTATTCGTAGTAGTTGACCAGATACCCTTCCATCTGCGCGGGATCCATCCCGCCATAGGGTTGGGCCACGTAGATGACGGGAGTGCCGAGATCGGGAAAGATGTCGGCCCTCATGCGCTGGAAGGCGAGGACCGACGTCAGACCGATGCCGAGGATGACCATCAGGATCGAGATCGGCCTCCTCATGGCGATGCGTATGAGCCACACGGGCGTTTGCTCCTATTCGAGTTGTGAGAGCACGGGAGCGAGGTCGCCCTCGGCCGAAGCGACGTCGAAGCGGGACCGCCAGACCGCGAGGCGCGCCAGAGCGTCTTCGGTCTCGGCGCGCTGCAGGATGCGCTCGGCCTCCGCGACCTCGATCACCTGGGCGAGCCCCGCATCGTAGCGAGCTCGAGCCTGGGCCTGCAGGGCGCGCGCCGCTTCGAGCTCGACGGGAGTGTTCTCCGCAACGTCGAGGGCGGCCTCAAGTCCGATACGGGCGCGCTCCAGCTCCGCCGTCACGTGGTCACGAACGTCCTCGTAGCGGGCCTCGGCAGCCTGCTCCCGGTACTCTTCCATTTTCGTTTGCTGACGCGAAAGGAAATCGAGGATGGGAAACCGCACGGCGACTCCCAGAGCCCAGTTGGTCGTCTCCGGCCAGAGGCCGGCCGAGCCTCCCTCGAACGTTCCGTCGACGAGCGCCCCGGTTCCGCGCGCGTAGATGGCCGCGACGAGGTCGACCTTGGGACGGTAGGCGCTCGCCGCGGCGTTGCGGCGGGCCGCGGCGGCATCGCGCTCGGCGGCGCCGACCTGAACGAGAGGGTGGTCCTCGTGCCCTTCGGCCTGCTCGGTATCATCCTCAGGGGACGCGGAGCTCCCGGTGGCGGGCGGGGTGGCGATGAGCTCGGCAGCGTCGACATCGACCGGCTGTCCCGTGCGGCCGAGCCACTCGGCGAGCGTCACCCGCGCCTGCTCGCGAATCCCCTTGGCCCGGACGAGGTCGGTGCGCACTCTCGCGAGCTCCGCCCGGGCGAGGGAGAGGTCCGCTCCGGGTCTCAGATCGTTGTCCGCGAGCGTCGAGACGGCCTCGGCGAACACCTCCATTCGATGGACGGCGGCCTCCGCCGCTCGAACGGTGAATTGGGAGGCTGCGACCGCGAGAAACGAGTCCATCGCTTGCATCGAGACGTCGAGCTCCGTTACCCGAAGACCGGCGTCGGCGCGGCGCCGGAGCGCGTCCGCTTCCCGCACCCCGGCGGAGCGCTCTCCGAAATCGACGGCCTCCCAGTGCAGGAGGGCGGCGGCGACGCTTCCAAAAGTACCTTGGGACGTCGCTTTCATCGAGGGCGGGTCCCGAGATTGAAGGGAGGTTTCCGCCCGGGAGCAGGAGTCCGAACACGTTGTTCCGGCTGGCACGATTCCACTGGAGATAGAGATCGGCGCCAGGGAGATAGGCCTTCTTGGCTAGGGCCAGGCTCTCGTCGGCGGCGGAGAGGTCGGCTTTCCCGGCGCGGACCCGGGCGAAGGAGGAAACCGCTGCGGCAATCGCGGCCTTGAGTCGCATCGGCTCGGAGGCGTCTTGGGGGAAGGCCCTGCCGCCGACGAACAACGACGCCACGGCGAAATAGACCGAGACCCGGGTGCGATTCAACGCTTCCTCGCCAGCGCGGCTCGCAGCTCGCTCGCACTCAGCGCTTCGCTCGCGAGCTCGATGAGCCGCCGTTTCTGTCCGCTCCAGTAGCGGCGCCCGCGGGCGGTGATCCGGTAGTACTTCCTCACTTTTCCCTCCACTACTTCACGCCGTTGCTTGACGAGACCGCGTCTTTCGAGGCGATGAAACCGAGGATAGAGGTGACTGGGGTTGAGCCGATATCCGTGTCCGGCGAGCTCTTCGAGCATCCACATCCCGTATACCTGCCCCTCGGACGCATGAAAGAGGATATGGAGCTCGATGAAGTCGACGTTCAGACTCTTCTTGTTCATGATATCGAGTCGTGACAATAGTTCTTGATATCGATGTTTGTCAACAACAGGATTCATGGGAGGGAGAGGCCGTCGTCAGGTCAAGGAGCGAAGCGCGACGAGGAGTTGCTGCCGGGATCGAAACGGGGCAGGACCTCCTCTCCCAGGAGACGAACCGCGGCCGCCTCGTCGACTCCGTGGGGAGTCCCAAGCTCGAACAGGTCGACTCCAGCGTCGAACATCTCCTGCAGGTGAAGGGCGATGTCGTCGGCGGTTCCGAAGCAGCACACCTTGCGCAGGGTTTCCGGCGCGAGAGCGCGGGCGGCCGCCTCTTCGTCTCCGGCGTCGATCGCGGCATCGAGCGCTTCGAGCTCCCCCTCGGGAGGGTCGAACACGGGATCCAGGCGTCCCGCGACGGCGACGTACATCGACGCCTTGCGCCGAGCGAGATCTTCGGCGACGTCCCGGTCCCGATCGATTACGGTGACGGCGCCGAAGCAAAGGCGCACCTCTTCCGGGTCGCGTCCCGCCTTGCGGGCACCCTCGTCGAGGCGGCGTCGGAACCAGGCAGCGCTTTCCGGGTTGGCGGTGCCGCCCACTTTGAGCACGTCGGCAATCTCTCCCGCGAGACGGACGGTGCGCTCGCCCCAGCCGCCGATCATGACGGGAAGGCGTCGGCCGGGAATGGCGAACTTCAGGTAAGCCTTCTCGGAGGCGTGGAACATCTTGCCGTGATAAGGCGTCCGGTCTCCCGTGAGCAATCTCTGCACCAGCTCCACCGTCTCCCGCATCGCCGTCAGTGGCCGCGGCTGAGGAGCCGCGATGGCGTCGAAGAAGGCGCCGCGGCCGACTCCGAGGTAGGCGCGACCTCCGCTCACTTCATCGAGGAGAGCGAGATTGGCCGCGACGAGCACGGGGTGAGTGAGATACGGATTGACGACCGCCGGCCCGAGGAGCGGTTTGCGCGTGAGCTCCGCGAACTGCAGGAGCGCGGGCCAGGGAGGCTGGAAGAAGAGATCCTGATAAACGCTGACCGTCTCGAAATCGTATCGGTCGACGATAGCGGCCAGCTCGCGATATCGGCGGAGGCTCTTGTCGCTCTGGAAGGAGATTCCGATGCTCGGCATGGTCGCTCGCCGTCAGGTCAGATCGTCCCTCCGCAGCGTGACCGGCGATAGCCTCTCGATTTTCATCACCAGCTGCTCGTCGGGGTCGGGACAGGCGACGAGGCTATCCGCGGAGAGCCAGTCGTTCGAAGAGAGCTCTCGCTGTTTCGCGGGAATCAGGGGAAGGACCGCGGCGAGCGCGAAGATGCAGAAGTGGTGGTCCGGCGGAAGGACGAGCCGGCTGCTGTTGCGAACCTCGAACCAGTCTCCGACGCGGAGGCCGCAGACCGACCTTCCGCGGATCTCGGTCACCGTTACCCGCAGGTCGTAGAGCGTGAATCGATCGTCCCCGCTCATGTCTTCTCGCAGAAGGCCATCAAGTGCCAACCGAGAGGGCGAACCCACGAGCGAGGAAGGAGCTCGAAGGCACCGACGAACATCCGGTTGTAGACAAAGCCCTTCCAGCCTTTGTGGAGTCGCGTCTTGACCGGGAAACGTTCCGGTACGATGCGGACGCTCGTGAACGAGGAGACGAGGTCTTCGAGCTCACCAATCGAGTACTTCCGCAGGACGGGAGCGTCCTCGTGCTCGAGCTCGACCCGCATCAGCTTCGAGAGCGCGTTGAGCCAGGAAATGCGGTTGTAGACCATGAAGATCGCGCGGCCTCCCGGCTTCACGACCCGGTGGCACTCTTCGACCATGCGCCTCGGCTCCGCGGTGTACTGGAGGACGCCGTGCGCGTATACGACGTCGAATCGATTCGATTCGAAGGGCAGAGCCTCTCCGTTCGCGAGCCGGAGGTCGCAGGCGACTCCGGCGATCGACGCGTTCTTGCGGGCGAGGCCGAGCGCGGTCTCCGATAAATCCACGGCGGTGACGTCGGCGCCGCCTTTCGCGAAGCGCACGAGGTCGGTCCCCACGCCGCAACCCACTTCGAGAAGCTTTTTCCCCCGATAGGCCTGGAAGTCGACGACCCGGGGGAGATAACGGAGCTTATCGAAGCGATACTCGTCGAGATCGGCGAAGAACTCGGGAGAGCCCGGCGGATGGCGGGTCATCTCCAGGTCGTGGATCCGCTCGTTCCAGTAACTCTGGACTCTTCCGAGAAGGCTCTCGGGATCGATCTCCAGCTCCGTCGGTGCGGTTCGCAAGGCGATATTATAGTATCCTCGAAAGCTCGCTTCTTTCATGAAAAGGGACATCGCCGCTCTCGCCGACCGCGAGTTCGATCTGATCGTGGTGGGCGGCGGTGTTTACGGTGCCGCCGTCGCCTGGGATGCTTCCCTGAGGGGGCTCTCCGTCGCTCTCATCGAGCGGCACGATTTCGGCTCGGGGACTTCGTTCAACAATCTCAAGACCATTCATGGCGGGATCCGCTACCTGCAGCATGCGGACTTCAAGCGCATCCGGGAATCGGTGCGCGAGCGCCGGAACCTCATGCGGGTGGCACCGCACCTCGTCCATCCGCTCCCGTTTCTCGTCCCGACCTACGAAGGCTCGTTGACCCGTAGCCGGGCGGCGCTCCGGACCGCGGTGCTTCTCAGCGATCTGTTGAGCTGGGACCGCAACCGCGGGTTGGAGCCGGGTCAGCGCCTCGAGGCGGGACGTTCGCTCTCTCCCCGGGACTGCCTTCGCCTCGCGCCCGGTCTCGATCGAGAAGGGCTCACGGGGGGCGTCGTATGGTACGACGCGCAAATGTACAACTCCGATCGGCTCACCCTTTCGTTCGTTCTCTCCGCGTCGGAGAGGGGCGCCGTCGTCGCGAATCACGTGGAGGCGACCGACCTTCTTCGGGAAGGAAACAAGATCACCGGCGTCGCGGCGAGGGACCGGCTCACCGACACCGGGGGGCTCGAAATCCGCGGGAAGCTGGTCGTGAACGCCTCTGGACCGTGGGTGGATTGCCTCCTCGCGAAGCTCCGCAGCGCCGCTCGCCCCCGACTGATTCACCTCTCGAAGGCGATGAACCTCGTGACGCGCTCGCTCGTCCGGGACCGGGTCGCGCTCGGACTCAATCGTAGCGGGAGACTGCTTTGCATCGTTCCCTGGCGGGATGTCTCGATCGTCGGTACGAGCCACGCGCCCTACCTCGGCGAGCCCGACGCCTTCGAGACCGCGGAAGCGGACGTACGAGCGCTACTCGACGAAGTGAACACCGCCTATCCCGAGGCGAAGCTCGTGCGTGACGACGTCAGGCTCGTTCACCGGGGTCTCCTTCCCATGGTCCCACCGACGGCGGGCTCCACCAACGGCAGCGGGGGCGGCGTCACGTTGCTCAAGAGCTACCGGATCCTGGACCACCGTGACGAGGGGCTCTCGGGGCTCGTCTCCATCGTGGGGGTCAAGTACACGACGGCGAGGGACGTCGCGGAAAAGGCGGTCGACCGTTGCCTGGACCTTCTGGGAAAGCCGCGCGTTTCGTCGCGCTCGGCGGTGACGCCGCTCGTGGGCGGAGATTTCGAGAGCCTGACCAATCTCCTCTCGAGCGTGTCGCTCCCGCACCTTGCTTACAGCTACGGTTCCCGCTGCGGTCGGGTGCTGGCGCTCGGGGATCTCGATCGGGTGTCGGAGACGAGTCCGGTTCTCGCCGCCGAGATACGGTACGGGGTGCGCGAGGAGATGGCGCTCGATTTGGCGTCGGTCGTGCTTCGTCGGACCGAGCTCGGCTCCGCGGGACATCCCGGCCGCCCCGCGCTCGAGCGCGCCGCGCTTCTCGTCGGCGAGGAGCTCGGATGGGACGAACGCAAGAGGCTCGACGAGATTGAGACGGTGGAGTCGTTTTATCGAGTCAGGAGTTGAGCGCGGAGTGAGTGAACGTCCCGGTACTTTCCAGAATCTCGCGAGGGCGATGAGCTCGTGGCGCACCACCGCCGTGGCACTGCTCTCGTTCTCCTCCGGGCTTCCGCTGGGACTCGTCTGGTACGCAATCCCCGACTGGATGCGCGACATCGGAGTCGACATCCGGATCGTCGGTCTGTTTACGCTCGCGCAGGCTCCCTGGGCGTTCAAAGTCATCTGGTCGCCGTTCATGGACCGCTTCGTCCCACCCTTCTGGGGACGGCGGCGCGGCTGGATGGCGCTCACGCAGCTCGCTCTCGCCGTTCTCGGCCTGTTGCTCGCGGGCGTCGGCCGACGCCCCGAAGCGATCTGGGTCGTGGGGGCGATCGCTCTCGGCATCGCGCTCGCCTCGGCGTCCCAGGACATCGCCTACGACGCGTACTCCGTCGACGTCCTGCACGAGGACGAACAGGGGCCCGCGGTGGGAGCGAAGATCGCCCTCTATCGCGCGGCGATGCTGGTCTCCGGCGGCGTCTCGATCACCCTCGCGGGACACTGGGGCTGGCCCGCGGTCAACGTGCTCCTCGGCCTCGTCTACATTCCCATGCTCCTTCTCACCTGGCGCGCCCCCGAGCCCGAGGAGAAGACCGAGGCGCCGCGGACGCTCCGGGAAGCGGTCTGGTATCCGTTTCTGGGTTTTCTCGCCCGGCACCGGGCCCTCGAGATCCTCGCCTTCGTCCTTCTGTACAAGTTCGCCGATCAACTGGCTCAGGCGCTCACGCGCCCGTTTCTCATCGACATGGGATACAACTCCGATCAGCGAGGGGTGGCGCTCTCCACCATCGGCATGGTCGGTACCATCGTCGGGGCGTTCATCGGCGGCTGGGTGACGACGCTTCTCGGGCTCGGCCACTCCCTGTGGATCTTCGGCTTCCTCCAGATTTTCTCGAACGTCGGTTATTTCCTCCTCGCGGGACTCCCCGCGCCGTCGCTTCCCGCCATGTACGCCGCCACCGGGTTCGAGCTCCTGACGTCGGGTATGGGGACGGGGGCGTTTTCCGTGCTCCTCCTGCGCATGACCCAGAAACGATTCTCCGCGACCCAGTACGCTCTGTTCTCGAGCCTCTTTGCGCTACCGCGGCTCATCGCCGGTCCAGTGAGCGGTTTTGCCGTGGACGCGATGGGCTGGCGCACGTTCTACCTGACGACGCTCGCGATGGGTATTCCGGGAATGGTGATGTTGTCCCGCTTCGTTCCGCTCGGAGTTCGCGAGCCGCGCTTCGGTGTCGAGGCGTTGGAGCTGAAGCGGCCCTTGTCCGCGGGCGAGCTTCTCGCGAGAGGTGCTTTGGGAAGCGTCGTCTCGGGGCTCTTCGCGGTAATCGTCGTCGTGGCGCTTTCCGCTCTCAAGGCGATGCGCGAAACGCCGGAAGCGGGATTCGACCTGCTGCGAGCCTTCACCGGGCTCTCTCACCCGAGCGCGGTGACCGACTGGGTGCAGCTCTTCGGCGTCCTGGCATTCGCCGTCATCGGGGGGCTGTTCACCGCGGCGGCGATCGCGGCTCGTCATGGCGCGGGGGCGGGTGTGGGTGCGAACCGGCCGGCTCCCGAGCTCGCCTGACGCGTTGCGACGGGGTCAGGCAGTAGGAAGAACGATGGTGCGCACCGTACCGATCGTCTCGCGCGTCTCTTCCGCCCACCTTCCCTGGAAGTATTCCACGACGCTCTGCATCAACTCGTTGGTGACGTCGGTGAGCCGGCGCTCGAGCGGCCAGGAGAGGAAGCGCGCGGGAGCGGAGAGCGCGTTCGAGACCGCGATCAGGTTGTCGAAGATGGAAACCCGCGCGCCGTGGGTATCGGGCTGCACCAGGACGCGGATGACGCCTCCGCCCGCCCCGATGAGCCGTCGACGCGAGTTGTCGATGAGGGTGTAGAGAAGACCGCGAAGCAGGTAAGGCTCGGCATAGACGGGCCGCACGCCCGGCTTGACCTCGACGATGAAGCGAATCCCTTGCTCGTTCAGGGCGGTGCCGAGCTCGGTCTCGAGCCGCGAGAGGATTCTCGCTCACCGGCGTCGGCACCCGGCCCGGGAGTCGGCCTGCCCTCAGGTCGAGGAGGGTCTGGCGCATGAACTTGACGCTGGAGACAGACGTCTCCACGTTCTGGAGCTCCTGATGAAGCCATGCGGGCGCGTCGCGGCGCGCTCGCATGCGCACCATCGCGGCATCGATGCTGCCGAGGGGCATGTCGAGGCCGTAGGTGGCTCCCTCGGCGACGCGTCCGCGGAAGGCGCTCCGGAGGCTCTGCTTCAGCGACTCGGAGGCGTGGGCATCGGAGATGACCTCGAGCGCCATCGTGAGCTCGAGCGCGACCCGCTCCAGATGCTCGATGGTCTCCTGGTTCGGCGCCGGTGCTTCCTGAGAAAGGTAAAAGGTCATGAGCCCCAAAGGGTGCACGGGAGTGCGCATGGGAAGCGCGAGCACCGCGACGCAATCGAGGGCGGCGCGATCCATGGCGTCTTCCAGGGGTCCCGCTTCACCTCGCACCTGGAGCATCGGCTTCATGGCATCGACGAGCGCCTGTGCCAGCGGGCGTCCGCCCGGGGTCTTGGCGCCTTCCAAGGGATCGACGGGAAGGCCGAGTCCGACGACTTGCTCGAAGTGTCCGTCCGGGCGCATGAGGCTGAGCGAGGCCTGGCCGCAGCGCAACGACTGGGCGAGGGCTCCCATGAGACTCTCGAGCAGCACCGGGGTCTCGTCGGGGGCTGCTTGGAACAGCTTCTGCGCGACGTCCGCCACCGCGCGGTAGGTCGCGACTTTCTTCGACTCCAGCTGGGTTTGTTCGTTCAGCTCGCTGATGTGGTCGGCAAGACTCGAGGCTGCCTCGGCATAGCTTTCGACCATCGCGTTCGCCGATTTGGTATCGAGCTGGATCGCCCCCTGCGGAGGCGAATGAACCGGTGGTCCTCCCGGCGGGGGAGCGCTCTGGAGCGGTGGAGGCGGTTGGAAGAGGGACTCGGGCGCGGAAGACAGTTTTGGCGCCTTGACCCGGAAGACTCGAGACGGCGCCGGCTCCGCCGGAGGATATGGGGGCTCCTTCGAGCGCTGGAGCTGTTCGAGCGTCGTCCCGAAGACCTCGAGCATCGTTCGCGACGCCCACTCCTTGCCCGAGCGCGCGTCGCCCATGTTCTCCCCGATCTTGTAGCGGGTCGCGAGCTCCGTCATGGTGCGCTCGAGGATCGCGCCGAAGGCCTCCAATACCCCTCGACCCTCGGTGGCGACCGACTCGAAGCTCTGCGTGCTCCGGGCGTTCAGCCCGCGCTCCATGATCTTGAGATCGGTGGTGTCGGGAAGGTCGCGCTTGTTGTATTGGAACACCATCGGGATGGTCGAAGGCTCGATGCCGTGATCGAGGAGATACTCCGTCATCTCCTTCATGCTCTGGAGATTCTCCTGCCAGCGATCGGTGGCGGAGTTGGCAACGAAAACGATGCTATCCGCGTTCTTGAGGAGCATTTTCCGGGTCGCTCCGTAGAACTTCTGTCCCGGAACCGCCACCACCTGGAAACGCAGCTCGTAGCTGCGGAACGCGGGAGTCGAGAGAGGGAGCAGATCGAAGAGGATCGTGCGGTCCTGAGCGGTGTTGACCGAGACGAGCTCCTGTCGCCGATCGCTGCGGGCGTGCTTGTGCAGCATCTGAAGGCTGGTCGTCTTGCCGCCCGCCGCCGGTCCGTAGTACAGGATCTTGACGCGGAGAAACCGCTCCTTGTGATTAATTTCCACCAAAGATTGAGTTGACTCCCTTTCCTACCCCGACCGACTCGATCGTCTCAAAACGGGAGCGCGCTCGAACCGAGCCTCGTCGCGGTGCCCCTTCATTTCGTTTGGTAGGATCTTTTCCAGGCGCAGCTCCACGGGTCGTCGATCGTCGACCGATGACTGCGCGGCGTATCCTGGACGCTCCTCATCGTACGAATGGACGGAACTCTCGTATAAGACGGTATTTGTGCCGCGTTGTCAAGGTGTTCCGGGCACGGAGCCGGCGATTCAGGGGACGCTGCCCACCTGACGCAGGTTGTGAAGGGTCGCGTAGCCGTAAGCTCCCATGAGCGCGATGCGCAGTGCCGTCGCGAGCTTCGTCTTGCCGTTCTTTTGGAGCTCCGCGGTGGTCCACCAGACGGCGGCGGGGCCGATGACGTGATGGAGGAGCCGAACGGAGCGGTTCGAGGCAATGGGATTGGCTTCGCCGAGGCCGCTCGACAGGCCAATCTCCGTCGTGGCGAAATCGGCCCCCGATGCGGCGAACATCCCCAAGCCCGAGATCTGAAAGAGCGGCGAGCCACCCTCGGGCTGGAAATCGACGCCTCTAACGACGGAATCGGAATCGGTCGGCCGCAAGTTGAACGGCTCGAGATCCGCGGGAGTCGGCGCGAGGGGCCGCAGGATCCCTTCGTGATCCTTCTGTTCTTCGGGTGCGTTCTGCTCGAACGCGGCGGCGTTCGTCAAAGCGATACACGAGGCGAGAGCCGCCCAACCGAGCGTCTTCAACATGATTCGCCCTCCGGCACCGACGGGCGCGGTTTTGGTTTGGATGCTTGTGCGGAGGGCTACTGCAAAGACGATACCGGAGGGGCGGGAAAGCTCAAGCCCTTGTCCCGAAACGAGTTTCTCGTGTCACTCCGAGCGGGGCTGTAGGGATGTACCTACGGAGCTGGGGCGAAAAATCGAGCCCGGCGGCTCTCCGGAGGGTTAAAGGCTCTTCAACACCTCTTCGGGATGGCGCGCGGCGTCGACCTTGGGATAGACCGCGACGATCGTGCCGTCGGGTCCGATGAGATAACTGATCCGCCTGGCATAGGCTGCGTCAGCACTATCGCACGCCCCATAGAGAAGACCCACAGCGCGCGTCGTGTCGCAGAGCAGCGGAAAGTTGAAATCGAATTTCTTCGCGAACGTGCGATTGTCCTCTTCCGTGTCGAAGCTGATGCCGAGAATCTGAGTGTTCTTCTCTTCGTAGAGGCCGAGCTTGTCGCGGAACCCGCAACCTTCGGCGGTTCAGCCGGGGGTGTCCGCCTTGGGATAGAACCAGAGAACGACGTTTTTTCCGCGGTAGTCGGAGAGTCGGACGAGGTTCCCCTCGTGATCCCGAATCTCGAAATCCGGTGCGGACGTGCCCTTCTCGAGCATGGTTAGAGGATCACTTCCCGAAGCGCTTTGACGCCAGCGAGGGCTCGTTCGATGTGCTCCATCGTGTTGTAGATGTGAGGGCAGAGCCTCAGTCCCCCCGACGTCGAGCCCGCGATGCCGTGCTCGAGATAGAGACGGTCGTTGGCCTCATGGCCTCGTTTGCTCGGTACTTCGATAATGCAGACGCCTCCCGAGATTTCCGCGTCGACGGGAGTGACGAGAGTAAACCCGGCGTCGGCGAGTCCGCTCTTGAGCGCCGAGGAGAGCTCGACCACCCGGGCCTCGACGCGGTCCGAGCCGATGGCTCGGTGGAAGTCGGCGGCGGTCCCGACGGCGGCGAGGCAGGCGTCGTCCCGCTGCCCGAGCGATTCGAACTTTCGCGCGCCCTTCACGTCGGGGTCGGCGTCGTTGCCCCAGCCGGGAGCGATGACGTTCGGCCAGATGCGGGGGATGTTCTGTTCTTTCACGTAAAGTATGCCGGCTTCCTTGGGGCCGAGGAACCACTTATGGGCGGACGCGGAGTAGGAGTCGCAGCCAATCTCGCGGAGATCGACGTCGAGCGCACCCCATGTCTGGGCGCCGTCCACGTGGAAATAGATTCCCTTCGCGTGCGCCGCCTCGGCGAGGGCCCTGACCGGTAGCCGTACGCCGCTCACGTTCGACACATGGGTCACGGAGAGGACTTTGGTACGGGGAGTCAAGGCGCGGACGAAGGCATCCACGAGCTCCTGCTCGCTCTTCGGCTTCCGAGGAGTCGTGACTCTCTTCACCGTGATGCCGAAGCGCGCGGCCCGTACGTCCCAGGCGACGTTGTTCGTGGGGTGGTTCTGCTCCCATAGAACGACTTCGTCGCCCGACTCGAGGGCAAGGCCGTTGTTCACGGTGTTGTTCGCCTCGCTCGTGTTGCGGACGAGAGCAATCTCCTCCGGGCTCACGCCGAGCGCCTCCGCCACCTTGCGGCGCGAGGCCTCGAGGAGGTCGGAGAACTTGGCGCGGTTGTTGAACGAACAATCGCGGTCGATGTCGGCCGTGAGCTCGGTGACCTTCTCCGACACCGACAAGGGCGACGGACAGAGGTTCGCCGCATTGATAGGCACCTTCTCTTCGGAAAAGGAGAACTGTGACCGTACCATCTGCCAGTAGGACTCTCCGTCGAGAGCGCTGCCGGCGGTCTTCGCGGAAAGAAGCGTCCCGCTCGGGCGAAACGCCGCCGGAAGGACGGCGGCCGCGGCCGTCATCTCGGCGAGGAAGGAACGACGCGTGGTCTGGCGACGGGTCATGGTGGCCTCCTTGACAGATGGAATGGTATAGCATACCCGGCGTCGACTTTCGAGCTCAGCAGGGTGCTGAAAGAGTCATCCGCACGCTGCGCGAGGAGCCTTCAGCTGGAGCGCAGCGCCAAGCGCGAAGCAACGAGCCGTGGGGGTGGGGTCCCCACGGCATGAATGCACACTAAAGTGAATCTCCAACTCTTCTTCGTCCTCGCCTATTCCGTGCTGCTGGTGGCGCTCGGCCTCTTCATCGGGCGCTGGGTCAAGACGACGGGCGCCTTCTTCGTGGCCGGTCGAGCTCTCTCGCCCGCGCTCCTGTTCGCGACGCTTCTCGCCGCCAACATCGGCGCGGGCTCCACCGTGGGCGCGGCTGGCATCGGCTACGCCACGGGGCTTTCCGGGTGGTGGTGGGTAGGCTCGGCGGGAATCGGAACCCTCGTTCTCGCCTTCTGGGTAGGCCCGCGGATGTGGCGGGTGGCGAAGGAGAACGATCTTCAGACGGTGGGGGACTTTCTCGAGCTTCGTTACGGCGCCGTCGTCAGAGGTATCGTCGCCGGGCTCTTGTGGGCGGCGACGTTGTTCATCCTCGCCGCTCAGTTGCTCGCCGTGGCCAGGATACTCGAGGTGGTGGCGGGCGTTCCCAAGATCTGGGGCTGCGTCGTGGGGGGAGCGGTGATGACGGCTTACTTCACCGCGGGCGGACTTCTCTCCTCGGCATGGGTGAACCTCGTGCAGCTGATCGTGCTCGGCGTCGGATTTCTCGCCGCGCTTCCGTTTGCACTGAGCTCGGTGGGGGGACTCTCCGGGCTCTTCACTTCCACGGCGGGAATGGGCGTGACCCCGACCTATCTCGATCCCTGGGGCGGGGGCCTTCGGTATCTCGCGCTCCTCGTCCCGGCATTCATCGTCTCTCCCGGAATCCTGCAGAAGGTCTATGGAGGCCGAGACGAGAGAACGGTGAAGGTCGCGGTCGCGCTCGCGGGAGTGGCGCTTCTCGGCTTCGCGTGGATTCCACCCCTATTGGGAATGGTGGCGAGAGCGCAGTTTCCCGAGCTCGCGAGTGCGGACCTCGCGCTTCCCCGGCTGCTCGTCGACCGGATGCCTCTCGCTCTCGGTTCTCTCGGCCTCGCCGCCATCTTTTCCGCCGAGGTGAGCTCCGCCGACGCCATCCTGTTCATGCTGGCGACCTCGCTCTCGCGCGATCTCTATCGAAGGTTTCTTCGGCCGGACGCGAAGGACGCTGACGTTCTTCGCGTCGCTCGGATCGCCGCCGCGGCGGGCGGCGTTCTGGGAGTCGCGATCGCGATCCTGTTCGAGTCGATCATCGGCGCGCTCACGATCTTCTACTCACTCCTGAGCGTCAGCCTCTTCGTGCCGGTGGTCGCCGGGCTCCATGCGAAAGGGCTGAGGGCGGCCGAGGCGCTCGCGGGAATCGCCTTCGGGGTCTCGACTCTGCTCGCCGTCCATTTGCGGACCGGCGGGCGCGGGTATGGAATATGGAACCCGACGCTCGTCGGGCTCGTCGCGAGTGCGGTCGCCTTCGTGCTGGTCTATGCGACGAGGCGGAAGGTCCTGACGGGAGGACACCGATGACGGCTCCCTCTTACCTCCACGGCGCGAGTGATCTTCCCCTGCTGGGGGAGACCATCGGCGAGAACCTGAGGCGGACGGTCGAGCGTTTCCCGGAAAGCATCGCCCTGGTGGTGCGCTCGCAGGGATTCCGCGCGACCTACCGCGAGCTCTGGGATCGGGTGTCGGAGCTCGCGAGAGCGCTCCTTGCCCGTGGCATCGAGAAAGGCGATCGCGTCGGCATCTGGTCGCCGAACCGCTACGAATGGGTTGTGACCCAATACGCCACCGCGCGTGTCGGCGCGGTGCTCGTCAACGTGAACCCGGCCTACAAGGCGCGAGAGCTCGAGTATGCTCTGAATCAGTCGGGGCTCAAGATGCTCGTTATGGCCCACGGCTTTCGGGCGACGGACTACGTGGCGATTCTCGGCGAGGTTCGCGACCGCTGTCCCTCGCTCGAACAAATCGTCGTGATCGACGAAGACTGGGATGCGCTTCTGCAAGAAGCCGGCGGAATCGGTGAAGACGCCCTCGTCGCTCGAGAGAAGGAGCTGTCCTTCGATGACGCGATCAACATCCAGTACACTTCGGGTACGACGGGATCGCCCAAGGGCGCGACGCTCTCCCACCACAACATCCTCAACAACGGATACGTCATCGGTGAGATCCTCTCCTATTCGGAGAAGGACCGCGTCGCCGTTCCCGTTCCGTTCTATCACTGTTTCGGCATGGTCATCGGCAATCTCGCCGCCACCAGCCACGGCTCGGCGGTGGTCGTGCCCGGGGAAGCCTTCGACGCGGGGGAGACGCTCGCCGCGGTCGAAGAGGAGGGCTGTACTTCCCTCTACGGCGTCCCTACCATGTTCATCGCCATGCTCCACTGTCCCGACTTCGCAAAACGCGATTTTTCCAGCCTTCGAACGGGGGTGATGGCGGGCTCACCCTGTCCGGTGGAGGTCATGCGGCAGGTGCGTGAGACAATGAACATGAAGGAGATCACCATCTGCTACGGCATGACGGAGACGTCGCCGGTCTCGACCCAGACGCGGGTCGACGACCCCGTCGACAAGCGCGTGTCTACCGTGGGACGGGTGCATCCCCACGTGGAGATCAAGGTCATCGACCCGGCAACGGGAGCGGTCGTGCCTCGAGGGACGCCGGGAGAGCTCTGCACCCGGGGCTATAGCGTCATGCTCGGGTACTGGAACGACGAGTCGGCGACGTCGAAGTCGATCGACCGCGCGAGGTGGATGCACAGCGGAGACCTCGCGATGGTCGACTCCGACGACTATGTCAGGATCGTGGGACGGATCAAGGACATGATCATCCGCGGGGGAGACAACATCTATCCCCGGGAGGTGGAGGAGTTTCTCTATACTCATCCCGGGATCGAGGACGCTCAAGTCATCGGCGTTCCCTCTTCGGTATACGGGGAGGAAGTAATGGCCTGGGTCAAGCTCAAGGGTGGAGTGGTGCTCGAGCCTCCGGAGCTCGAGCAATTCTGCCGCGGGAAGATCGCGAGCTACAAGATTCCGAAATACTGGAAGCTGGTCGACTCGTTTCCAATGACGGTGACGGGGAAAGTCCAGAAATTCCGGATGCGGGAAATCTCCGTCACCGAGCTCGGCCTGGAGAGCGCCGCGGGAATCGAGACCGCGTAGGATTCGAGTCATCGATCGTGCGAGCCCTGCCGTTTGTCCTGTTTGCCACCACGCTGAGTCTCGCCGGGTCGGCATCACCCGCCGAGCTCCGCGACGCTCCGTCCTGCGGAACGTCACCGGGAAGACGCGCGGTTGAGATCGCGACGCACCGGTTGCTCGCCGATCGCCTCGCCCGAGCCCCGGGAGGACGGCGGTCGCTCGCCGGCCCCCGAATCGACGTTCAGGCGGATCTCGTGCTCGTTTCTGACGACGGCACCCTCGTCTCCGAGGCCAACCCCTTCGATCTCTCATTGCGTACGATCGTCTTCGTACCCGGCGCGTCGGGTGGATACGAAGCTCGAGTCGACGACGGCGGACCCGAGCCCGGCATCGGGAGTCGCATCGACATAGAAGATGACGGAACGCGGTCGTACGACCTGTCGTTCGGGTTCCCTTTCTTCGGTGAGAGCTATTCGCGAATCTTCGTCAACTCCGACGGAAACCTCTCCTTCACCGAGGGTGACACGGCCAGCATCGCAAGGAATCTGTCACGATTTCTGACCGGGCCGCCGCGGATCGCGCTGTTCTTCGACGATCTCGATGCCACCGAGAAGGGAGCGGTGCGGGTACTGAACCTGCCCGACCGGTTCGTGGTGAGCCGGCGTCGATCTCGGGAGACGTTGTCAATGCCGAAGCTCCGCCGACGGTGGCGGTACTCATTACCGGAACGCGCATCGATCTTTCGATCGACGACGTGATCCGGGCATCGGGCTCCCGCCAGCCAGCCGTCGGCGCCGCTCCGACTCAGTTCCGTCAGGCATGGATCCTCCTCACTCGAAACGACGAGCCGCCCACGCCGGACGACATCGCCCAGCTTCTGGACGCCCGGGACGCCTTCGTCGCCTTCTTCCGGGAACAGACGCTCGGGCGCGCCCAGGTCCTCACCAACCTCGCTCGTTGAGCGCGGAGACGGTTCTTTGGAAAAATGCAAGGGATATGAACTCGGACCTAAATAATATGATTTGTAGATGCTAAGATTTAGATGGACATTTGAGTCGTCTTCGAATAGACTTTATACAGAAAGGGGGTGATGAAAATGTCAGAGATGGTGCGTTGGGAACCCTTCCGGCTCGATCCTGTATTCAAGGAGTTCGGAACCCTCGCTCGACGCTTCAGCAACCTGTTCGAGGGGGAGTACCCCGAAATGGACCTCATGACCGGCTGGCACGCCTTCGTCGACATTTATGACGAGGGTACAGAGATCGTTCTCAAGGCGGAGCTCCCGGGAATGAAGAAGGAGGACATTCATATCGAGGTTCAGAACAACGTACTGACCCTGCGCGGTGAGAAGAAGCGCGAGGAGAAAGTCGAAAAAGAAGGCTTCTTCCGCAGCGAGCGGTCTTACGGCGCCTTCAGCCGTTCTTTCACTCTGCCGGCGACGGTAGACGCGGCAAAGATCGAGGCCAACTACGTTAACGGGGTGCTCAGGTTGAAGCTCCCCAAAGTCGAAGCGGCGAAGCCGAAACAGATCGCGATCAAGGTCGCCTGAGACCTTCGCTCGCGGTTCGATTTTGCCCCCGAGAAGCCTCTCTCGGGGGCTTTCGCGTTGAGCGACAAACGGCCACGTCGTCCCCCCTACGCGAGAAACCCGACGAGCGTTCCCACGAGACGAAGTGCGCTGGACGCGACCTTGCGGTTCCACGGCGAGCGGCCGATCGTTTCGAGCGCGTCCGCCACATCCACCATCGCGGGATACCGGTCTTCGCGTCGTTTCGACAGGAGTCGTTCCACCACCTTTCCCATCTCACGGGGCACGACTGCGCGGAAGCTCGCGAGCCCGGAACGGATCGTCTCTCCGACCGCTGCCAGGGTAAGGGGGAGCGTCTCCCGCCGGAACGCCGATACCCCGGTGGCCATCTCGTAGAGGATCGCTCCGAGCGCGAATTGGTCCGCCCGAAAATCCACCCGCATCCCTTTCGTTTGTTCGGGCGACATGTATTCGGGCGTTCCCACGAGAGTTCCCGGAAGGGTCAACGAGCTCTCGCCATCGTCGCGCGACGGAGTATCCTCCCGTTTCGAGAGCGAGGATTCGATCGGCTTGGATAGACCGAAATCGAGAATCTTGACGAGGCTCTCAGGTGGCACGATGACGTTCTCCGGTTTGAATCCCGGTGAACGACGCCTGCGCCGTGAATGGCCGCGAGGCCCGACGCGAGTTGTCTTCCGATGTCGACGATCGATTCCACCGGGAGAGGGGCGTCGGAGATGAGCTCTCGAAGAGTCGGTCCGGGGACAAGCTCCATCGCGATGAAGGGTGTCGCGTCCGCGAAGCCCACGTCGAAAATCGAAACGACGTTGGGATGATTCACCGAAGCCATCGCGCGGGCCTCTCGCTCGAACCTCCGCACGAGGGCGGGAGAACCGTGGAAGCGTCGGTCGAGCACCTTCAAGGCGACTTCGCGGCCCATCTTCGAATCGAAGGCGAGGTAGACCTCCGCCATGGCGCCGACCCCAAGGACGGAGCGGAGCTGGTAGCGTCCGATGCGGTTAGCCGGGATCGAGGAGCTTCGCGTCATGCCTGGATCTACGCGGTCGGGAGCGAGACCCGCCACGAGCCGCTCGGCTAAGACCAGAGGCTCGTGAGCTGGGCCACGGAAGAAAGGATGTGCGTATGGGGGGCGGTCTCGAGACGCGCCAGCTCGTGGGCTCCGCTGAGGACGCCCACGTTGTAGCGGACACCGGCGTGAAATCCGGCCTCCAGATCGAGGAGCCGTATCTCCGACGGTCATGACGCGGTGGACGCTTTCGACGCCGGCCCGCTCCATCGCGTGAAAGACCAGGTACGGGGCAGGGCGGCCTCGCCGCACCTCGTCCCCGCACACCACGGCGGCGAAGAGATTACCGGGAGCGAGCTTCTCCAGAAGGAGGGCGACGATCGCGGCGTCGAGCCCGGTATTGAGGGCAAGCGCCACGCCGCGCTCCCGGAGAAAGGCGAAGCAGTCGAGCACACCGGGAAGGAATCGAGCTCCTTCCGAGTATCGCTCGCGAAGGCGATCGAGAAAGACGCGATAAGCCCGATCGATCCGGGCGTCGTCGGGAAGGCCGGGAGAAAGAATCTCCCCGAGCGCTTCCCGTTTCGACTTCCCGCGTACCGACGCGAATCGCTCCCCGTCGAGCTCGACGCCACAGGTGGCGAGGGCGGCGGCGAACGATCTCTCGATCTCTCCCCGGTCCTCGACGGTGGTGCCGCTGACGTCGAAAATGACGAGATCGACGTCGGACGAGACGCTCATGGCGCGGGAGATTTCTGATAGACGACCTTCCCCTGGAAGAGAGTCATCTGGCACTCCAGGTTCTCGAGATCGTCGGTCGGAGCTTCGTACAGGTTCTTGTCCCAAACGGCTATGTCCGCGTATTTCCCCGGCTCGATCGAGCCGATCTTGTCCTCGAGGAACATCTGGTGGGCGCTCCAGATGGTGTAGGAGCGGAGGGCGGTGTGAACGTCCACCGACTCCTCGCGGCCATACGGGTCATCGCCGTAAACGCCGAGGGCGGGCTTTCTCGCGATCGAAGCCCAGATCCCGTACCGCGCGGGAAACGGCGTGACGTTGAAGTCGGAGCCGCCCGCCCATCGAATGCCTTTTTCCACGTAGGTTTTGAAGGGGTTCAGCCGGCGCGTGCGAGCGGGACCGAAGTTGCCTGCGTAGGTATCGCCAATCCACCACATGAACGTCGCCGAGGGCTCGGGATAGGCGGCGTCGTAGTCCTTCTGGAGCTCGGCCATCACCTCGATGGCGTGGTCGGTCGGGATGTTGGCGTGGACGATTCCGTGCCGGAGCCCCTTCGTGGGATTCGCTTCGAGCGCGAGCTTGTAGGTGTCCACGACCCAGTCGATGCCCCGGTCGCCGATGGAATGGACGCTGACGTGGAGCCCGGCGTCGTGGAGAATCTCAATCTGGCGGCGGAGGATGTCGGGAGACAGGGCCGGGTAGCCGTAGTTGCCCTCGTCCACCTCGTCGTAGTCCTTGTTCCAGGGCTGGTAGAGCCAGGCCGTTCTCGCTCCTCCGCTTCCATCGACGAAGAGCTTGACCCCGCCCGAGATGAGGTGGTCGTCGCCGGTCGTTCGATAGGGCTTGGTGAAGGGACCAATCCTCTCGGCTGAGACGCTCCGCGTCCTCGACGGTTTTCCCGACGCTCCAGAGAACGAAGACGCGTACCGGAAGATTGCCCGCGACGAGCGCCTCCTGGTAGGCCTCCCACTCCGTCGGGCCAATCCCCGGCTCCTTGAGTCCCGTCATGCCCTCTTTGCTGAACTCGGTAGCGATGTGCTCGATGCCCCGCCGGTACTCTTCGACGGTGATGGGAGGGATGAGCCGGGTGACGAGGTCCTGGGCCGACTCCTTCAACACGCCCGTTGGGCTTCCGTCGGGGTAGCGGTCGATGGTGCCTCCGGGCGGATCGGGTGTGGACTTCGTGATGTTGGCGAGCTTCAGCGCGAGGCCGTTCGCGACGCCGTAATGCCCCATGGTCTGCGAGAGAAAGACGGGATTCTCGGAAGAGATGGGGTCGAGGTCCGTGGCGTAGATATAACGCCGCTCTTCGAGCTTTCCCTCGTCCCATCCGCGCCCCTGGATCCACTCACCGCCTTTTGCCGCCTTCACTTTGTCGCCCACTCTCTTCAGAACGTCGCCCAGGCTCTTTACGCCGGGATACGAGAGGTCCTCGACGTAGAGCTCGTCGGTGCCGCCCCAGGCGAAGTGGCAGTGGGCGTCGAGAAGCCCGGGGGTCGCCGTCATCCCGTGGAGATCGATGACCTCGGTTCTCTCTCCGGCGAGTGATCGGATCTCCTCGTCGGTGCCGACGGCGAGGATCTTTCCGTCCCGGATCGCTATCGCCTCGGCGATGCTGTCGGCCTCGTCGACGGTAAGGATCGTTCCGCTCACGAGAATCGTGTCCGCGACGAGTGCGGGAGGGATCGGGCGGCAAGCCGCGAGCGCCAAAGCTACACCGCAGACGATGGCGAGGGTCGAGGTCGTCTTCATGACCGCGGAGTCTAATGCAGAAGGAAGGCGAAGAGAAGGCCGTCGCGCAGTGCGAAACACGTAGCGACACGCCGAGGGGGTGGGGCCCCACTAGATATACAGGATGCACCCCACCGCGGGAATACGGGTGGCTTCCTGCAGGGCGAGCCGATAGAGCGCTACCTGACGTCGGTGTGCGGACTGAGCCATGTCGGGACGAAGATCCGTCTTGAAATCGACGACAGTCCAACGCGACTCGGCATCGTCGCGGAAGACGAGGTCGGCAACGCCCTCGACGAGCCTTCCATCATCTTCCCTGCGGACGAGAGGTATTTCTCGGTGCAGATGCGCGGCTTGTCGCGCCCGTTTCAGGAGCGGATGACGGAGCGCCGCCGAGACGGCGTCCGCCGCGGCCGCGATCTCCGCCTCGGTGTTTCCGAAGAGCCGGCCCAGGCTGGAGGCGATCGACGCGACCTCGGCGGCGTCGGCGGAAAGGGGGCTCCGCGCCAGGACCTCGTGGGCGAGCGTTCCGAAACGCTTCCCGGTGGGACGATGCGGGTCCCTTCCCTCGATCGTCAGGACGGCGACGTCGGCCGCGCCTTCCACGTCCGTCGTCTCGGTCTCGACCAGCCGGGTCACGCTCGTGACGCGACGCGAAGGCGGGGACGCGGTCTCGAGGATGCGCGCGCGCCGACGCTCCCACTCGGCGTACTCGCGCGCGCCGACGCCCGGCTCTTCGCCCGAATCGGCCTGGAGGAATCCAATGGCGCCTGAGGCCGGGCTTCGTGTCGGTCGCGATTTCGAAGAGCTCCGGATCCCACCACACGACGCCGTGCCCGCCTTGCTCCGACTTGTGAAGGCCCGGACGGATCCCCGACTGTCGTGGCGCTCTCGCCGGCCGGTCAATGACGGTGTCTTCGCCGTGAAACCGCGGGCAACCCACGGGAACCATCGGCAAGCGATGGGCACGCTCCGGGGGATAGAGCGACGGGAGGAGAGGACCCACCCAACCCCGTTCGTGGGGCGCGTCCGCGACCACCGGGATGGCGAGAACGTCCCGGGCGCGGGTTGCCGCCACGTAGAGCAATCGCAGACTTTCCGCTCGATCCCGCTCGGCTTCGCTCTCCTCGTGATCGAGAAGCTCCCAGGGGGAGCCGCCGGCCAGTCGCACGGCGAAGATTTTTCGATCGGGATCCACGTGGCGTGACGCTCCGGTGGAAAGTGGACAGGTGACGTCGCAGAGCACCACCACCGGGAACTCGAGCCCTTTGGCTTTGTGCACCGTCATCAACCGCACGCCCTCGACCCCGTCCTCGATGACCGGCTGCTCGACCCGATCTTTCACGTCGGCGAGGCGCGTGAGGTGATCCACGAAGCCGCGAAAGGAGAGTCCGCCCTTTTCCTCGAAGGTGCGGGCGAGCTGGATGACCCGGAGCACGTTGGCGAGAACCTGATCGCCCGACTGCCACAGGGCGAAGCCCGCCTGAGCCCGGGTCGAATCGAGAAGCTCGCGGATGGTGAGGGCGATGGGGCGTCGATTGCGGTCCTTGTGGAGCCGGGCGAGAACGTCGAGAGCGGAGCGAACGGCCGAATCCTCCCCCTCGAGCGGAGACCGGGCGGCCCTCGACGGATGGAGCGAGCCGTGACGCGAGCGAAAGAGAAACAGGGCCTCGTCGGGAAGACTGAAGAGGGGACCTCTCAATGTGGAGAACACGGAAAGCTCGTCGTCCGGCCGCTCGACGGCGGTCAGCGCGACGCGAAGAGCGTCGACTTCCTCGCGCTGGTGAAATCCGCGTCCGCCGACGACAACGTGGGGAACGTCGAGACCGGAGAGGGCCTCGACGTATGGCTGTGTCACCGGCTTGCCGAAGGAGATGAAGCGGCGGAACAACAGGCACACGTCCGATGCCTCGACGGGCCGGGCCTCGCGCTCCCCTCGCGCGCTCACTTTCCAGCCGCTCTCCTCGAGGAGCCACCGGACCCACGACGCCACCGCGGCGGGCTCCGAACGCTGCATCGCGTATTGAGTCAGGTAGCCCCAATCGCCATAGGGTCTGGGAATGGGAAGGGCGACGATTGCGGGCTGGCCCGGGATCGTCGAGCGGTAGGGATGCAGAGGAACGTAGTCCGCCTGATGATTGTCGGTCGTCGGTCTCATCGCGGCCATCATCGCCGTGTTCACCATTTCCTGGAGCTCGGGCACGGAGCGGAAGCTCGCGGTGAGATAGAGCGGCTTCGCGCCGGCGAGGATGAGCTGCCGTTTCACTCTCTGGTACAGGGCGACGTCCGCGCGGCGGAACCGGTAGATGGACTGTTTGGGATCGGCGACGATGAAGAGCTTTCCCGGCAGCGGCCGAGCATTCCTCCAGTCGGCGACCCCGGGATCGTCGGCGGTCGAGGAGGAGCAGGATCTCCGCCTGGAGCGGATCGGTATCCTGGAACTCGTCGACGAAGACATGTTTGAAGCTTTGCTGGAGCTCGTTTCGCACCCCGGCATCGTGCTTCAAGAGATCGCGGGCGCGCACCAGAAGATCGAGAAAGTCGAGCAGACCTCTTCGCTCCTTCAGCGACTCGTAGCGCTTCACCAGCCCCTGGAGCTCGTTCTGAAGATGGGCGGCGAGGTCGGCGCGCGCCTTCTGGTTGAGCTCGGAGACGTCCCGAAACAGGAGATCTCGCTCCTCGATGAGGTCTTCCCGGGCAATCCCATCCGCGTACGGGCCCCGGCCCTTGCGGCCCTTCAGCTTCACCGAGGGGAGCCGACTCTCGAGAGCGTCGTAGTCGCGGCGTCCGCTGACCTGTTCCTGTCCCTTCAGGTCCTGGGCAAACGCGATGAGATCGGAGAAGTCCATGTAGAGGTAGTCGCGGGGGCTCTCGGCCCGGGCGGCCTTCTCCGCGAGCTTCATCGCGCGCTCGACGAGGGAATCGATGGCGTCCTCGCGATCGAACGGACGGATCTGCCAGGGAGTGGGGAAGTCGCGGAGCTCGATAAGCGTCCGTCCGGCGCGATAGAGCTCGTCGACCGGCCCTTCGTCGTACCGTGCCTGCCTCCGGACGAGACGCCTCACTCCCGGCGGCGGATCCCCGAGGGTCTCCTCGAGCCAACGGTCGAAGACTCGACGGTAGATACGTTCGGTCTCATCCTCGGTCGCGACCTCGAACAACGGGTCGACGCCTGCCTGGAGAGGACGTTGTCTGAGGAGGTCGGCGCAGAATCCATGGATGGTGCCGATGTGCGCCTCTTCGAGCTGGGCGAGGCCGCGCTCGAGCCTCGCCGTCACCTCGTCGTCGCCCGCGGCGCGGCTCGCGCTGCGGACTTCCTCGAGCTTTCCCCTGAGCCGGAGCTTCAGCTCACCTGCCGCTTTCTCGGTGAAGGTGACGGCGGCGAGACGCGCGAGCTCGCCCCGGCCGCTGCGCACCACTTCGATGATGCGGCTCACGAGCGCCGTCGTCTTTCCCGTTCCCGCCGCCGCCTCGACGACGAATGTCGAGTCGAGCTCCTCGCGGATCGCCCGTCGGGCGGGCTCGTCGGCGAGAGGGTCCGTCATGTGAGGTTCCGGAGCCAGTTGAGCGGCGACAGCCGGGGGTCGTTCTCCTTGCGGCGGGCGTCGATCTGCATTCTCGGGCCGCAGACGGGGAGGTAGTCGCAGTACTGGCACCCGAGCGGTGGCTTGGGCGCCGCGGGAAAGAAACCGGTCTCGATCACGTCGTCGAGCCGTCGCTCGAGCTCCGCCACGACCCTCAGCGACTCCTCGTCGGCGCGCACGACCCGCTCGGTGTAGGAGGAGCGCTGGGTGCAGTAGTAGAGGCGGGCCGACTCCACGGACTCGCCCGTGAGCGCCTCGTAGGCGAGCGTATAGAGAATCGGCTGGAGCGTCTCGCCGCCGTTGACGATCGCTCCTTCGGGCGTCCAGACCTTCCCGCTCTTGTGATCGGTGATCCGCACTTTTCCGTCTTCCCGTTTTTCCACGAGGTCGATGGCGCCGCGGAGACGAAGGCCGTTCGGGAGCACGGCGAGCTCGAGCGTGCTCGGTGGGATCGGCGGGGCCCCGCGGTCTCATGCCGAAGGTGTACTCGCGCCGATAGGGGACGAACCCGTCGTCGCGCTCCGCTTCCCGCCGCAACCAGCCGCGCAGATCGAAGCGGATGCGCTCGAGCTCGTCCTTCCAGATGCGCTCAATCGCGGGCGCGAGCTCTTCGTGAAATCGGTCCTCGACTTCGTCGAAAACCGCCTCGAACGAGCGTAGCACCGCGGCGAGGTTGTCTTCGGTTACCGGAAGGAGCCGCCTCCTCCTCGAGGCGCTTCGAGATGTAGAACTGCGCCTCGTGCATGATGCTTCCCTTGGTGAGAGCGTCGAGGTGGGTAACCGCTTCCACGGAATCGCGGGGCCGGAGTCGCAGCACCGCGTTGAGATAGAAACGATAGGGGCAGGCGGCGTACTTCTCGAGCGCGGTCACGGAGTACGCCCGCGCCTCGAGACGGTGCTTCGCCAGGACTCGACGCGAATCTTCCGACGGCTCGAGGAATCCATCGGCGGTCGTGTAGCGGCCCTGCCGGCCCCTCTGGTACCGCGCGCGAAGCGATCGCGCGAGAGAAGCGTTGACCTCGACGAGATAGCGTCCCGTGCCACGGGCCTCCCGCTCCGTCGTCTCCCGACGGAGCGAATCGGAGAGAAAGGCGAGGTCGAACTCCGTGGCGTCGATCGCGCGCTTGCGATTGCGCGGAGCCGGCCATCCGAGCCTCGCGCCGCTCGAGCTCGCGGCCTCGCGCGCGAGCGTCTCGAAGTCGGGAAGCTCTCCCTGGCTCGCCCGGGCCACCTCGAGCAGGTAGAAGGACGGCACCTTGGCCCTGCCTTGCGCGACATCGACGGAAGGGTAGCTGAAGACGACCTTTCGGGTCGCCGCCCCGACGGCGAGTCTCAGGCCCAGTCTCTCCTTCTCGATGCGGTCTTTCTGGAGGGGCATGGTGCGAGCGAGGCGTCGGCGGTCCGCGTCGAGAAGGAGCGGATTCTCCACGATCTTCCGGGGGAACATCCGCTCGGCAACACCGGGGACGAGAACGACGGAGAAGCTCGCGCCCCGCGCCGTCTCGAGAGGCGCGACCCAGACTTTTCCGTAGCGGTACCCCGTGGGTCTCTGGGCGAGGAGGGTCAATCTCTCGGAGAGCACCTCGCGCACTTCGTGAAGGCCGACCGGGCCGACCGTCGCCATCGGTCGAAGCTCTTCCAGGAGCGCGAGGACTCCTTCGTGGATCTCGAGCGAGGCGCGCGCGAGCTCCTCGAGCATGTCGAGCCACATCCCCCAGAGCGCTTCCTCGGGAAGCTCCGCGAGTCGCTCGATGAGGGGCAGGGCGAAATTCCTGAGGTGAAGGAGAATCCGCCCTCTCGCGCCCGAGGGCCTCCGCCTCCGCGCTCTCGTCGTCGTCGATCTCGATGAGCCTCAAGTCGAGCTCGCGGCCGAGTCCCGACAGCCGTCTCTCCCAGCGATCGCGCCCCCCGATGACGGCGGCGTCGACGAGGAGCTTTTCCCAGCGCCAGGGCGCCCGCAGCGTCCCATCGATCACAGGCGTTCGCTCTGGCTCCGCAACCTTTTCCGGCGGCGCGAACAGGTCGAGCTGTACCGGTATCAGCTCATCTCTCGGTGGGGGCGCGAGCGAATGACGGGGCGGAACCCAGAGGACTCCGCTCTCCTCGACCTCGGGGGCGAGGATGGGTGCGCCGAGCGCGTCGACGCGCGGGATTTGAGAGAGCGAGAGGTACTCGGCGAACCGCGCGGCCGAGAGCTCCTCGGCGGCGCAGTCGAGGAGTGCTAAAAACGCGCGGCCGGCGGGATTCGGGACGCGTCGTTCCTTCCTCGAAATGCGCCGGGATTCCCGCGCGCTCGAACGCGTCTTCCAGAAGCGGAGTGTAGACGTCGGGCGAACGCAACAAGACGGCGATGGAGTCGAAGGGAACGCCCTCGTCTGCTTCGGCCTGGATCACTCGCGCGAGCTCCGCCGATTCCTGCGCCTCGCCCGGGGCGGAGAGCACGACGACCTCAGAGGATCCTTCCGATGTCGGCGGGCTTTCGTCGGAAAAGAGATACGTCTGAAGGTCGAGGATCGTCTTCGCCGTCGCGCTCCCGGTGGGGGCGCGCTCGGGCACGACTCCAAGCGTCTCCGTCAGGCGATCGAGCGTGGACTGGTCGCCTTCGACGACGGTTGCGCATACGGGGATCCGGCCCGCGATCGCCCCTACCAGCGACGCCTCGAGAGGATTCTCGATGGCGACATCGAGGAGGACGGCGGTCCCGTCGATCTCGGCGGCACCGTCGCGCGCCAGCCCGAGGACGGTCGCGCGATCGGCGAGACCGTGCTCGATGGACATCGTTTCGCTGCGGGCGAGGAGATGACCGAGAACGCTTCCGAGCTCGCCAAGCTCGGCCAGGTCGTCGGGGCTCACCTCGTGGAGACGGCACTCCGAAAGCGTCGTGGTGAGAGCACGGACGAGGCCGGGACCTCTGGCCACGCGCTCGAGTGGGCCGAGGCGACGGTCGCGAAGAGCGTGGTGAAGCACCCGCGCCGTCACCGCCTCGTGGCTGAGCCGGCTTCCTGTGGTCAGTCCCCGCCGGGCGAGCGCTATCAGGGCGAGACGATAGGCGAGCGAGTCCAGCGTCTGGCGCCGAAGCCCGAAGATCGAGCCCTCCTCCGCGGCGAGCTCGCGAACGAAGCCATCGGCCGACTCGGAGTGCGCCGCGACGAGGAGCGCTTCCGATTCTCCACTTTTTCTCGCGAGCCACCGGCGCGCCTCTTTTCTCCGGTCGGCCGCCGATGGCCCGAGCACGATGCGATGCTCCGACATGTCGCAAGCGCATGTTAGCCCTATTCGACGAAGAATTCCTTCGAGCCCGCGGGTTCGGTTGAACCGGCTCCGGTCGAAGTTATAGGATGCGCTCCGGGGATTCATCCACAGGAGGGACGTGATGAGGATCTGCCGGACGCTACCCTCGGTCGCGGTGCTCGCTCTCTTCGCGCTATTGGCGGGGAGCGTGGTCGCTCAGGACAAGAAGATATCGGAAAAGGACATCAAGAAGTATCTCGAAGCCGCCGAGAAGGAAATGAAAGACGGGAACCCGCAGAAGGCGGGCGGTTACTACCTTACCGTCGTCGACGCCTTTCCCGATCGGGGCGACATCTGGCTGAAGCTCGCGACCATCTATCGCGACCTTGGAGATTTTCCGAACGCGGCGGACGCCTACTCCAAAGCTGTCGACCATCTCACCGACCCCGCGGAGCAGGCGCAGTGCTACGAGGGAATGACGGTCGCCTACGGCAAGCTCGCGAACTACCCCAAAGTGGTCGAGGTAGGACAAAAGGCGGCGGAGCTGAATCCTCAGAGCGCCGACGTGCTGGTGGCGCTCGCCACGGCGCTCGCGAAGACGGGCAAGCTCGAAGAGGCCGCCCAGTTCGCGAAGAAGGCTCTCGCGCTCGCTCCCGACAGTGCCGTCGTGCACGCGACCATCGGGGAAGCGGCGCTCGCCGATGGAAATCTCGCCGACGCCGAGCCCGCGTTCCGCAAGGCCCTCGAGCTCGATCCCAAGGAGGCGGAGGCCCACGCGGGCCTCGCCGAGATCCTTCTCCGGAACAAAGACTACGACGGGGCCGTCGACGAGGCGTCGAAGGCGCTCGAGATCGACAGCCAGCTCACCCGCGCGTATGGGATTCGGGGCAAGGCCCAAAACGCTCTGGGCAAAACCAATCTGGCCCAATCCGACCTCGCGATGGCGATTACCGTCAACGCCAACGACCCCGACGCCAATCTCGCTTACGCCCAGGTGTACCAGTCCCAGGGAAATCTGAGCATGGCCTCGACGTATTTTCAGAAAGCGTTGGACTTGAACCCGAGCCTGACCGAGGCCTATGCCGCTCTCGGTGAGATCTACATCAAGCAAGGCAAGCTCCAGGAAGCCGGGACGTTGATGAAGAAGGCCGTCGAGAAGATGCCGGACAACGCCAGCATCCACCTCTACCTCGGGATTTCGCTCGAGAGCTCGCAGCAGACCGACGAGGCGCTCGCCGAGTTCACCAAGGCGGCGGAGCTCGACGACTCGCTCGCCGACGCGCATTATCAGAAGGGAAAGATTCTCCGGCAGAAGAAGCAGACGGCGGAGGCGCTCGCCGAGCTGGAGAAAGCCGTCACCCTCCGGGGCGACAACGGCGACTATCTCGCCGAGCTCGGGATTGCATATTACGACGACAAAGAAGTGAACAAGGCTTTCGACACGCTGAAGAAGGCGGTTTCGGTTCCCGGCTTCTCCAACGCACTCGGCTGGACCTATTACGGGTTCGTCCTCAAGGACAAACAGCAGTTCGCCGAGGCCGCCGACTATTTCAGCAAGGCGGTCGAGGCCTATCCGAACTTTGGATACGCGCACTGGGGCCTCGCCTGGTCGAGCTTCGGCCAGATCAAGAAGGGCTGCCCCTGCGGGCCGGAGGACGAAGCGCTCGTCAAGACAATCATCGAGCACGCGAAGCTCGCGGCACAGTACGGCGTCAACGACCCTCAGCTGGTGAACGCCGCCGACGTACTGGAAAAAGGCGAGAAGGTGAAGTGAGTCGACCCAGGCTGCCTGCTAGCGGTCGGGTCGGTTGAGCCGCCAATCGTAGTCGCGGAAACGGACGGGGACGTCGTCCTTCTGCTCGTCGATAAAGCGTCGGACGTCGTCGCTCGCGTATTTCCGGACGAAGGCGGGGACCGTCTTTTCCGCACCGTGGTAGTCGGGGTTCACGAAGTCGGAGCCGTACCAATCCAAAATTTTCGTGAGGAGGAGATCGCCGCCTTCGACGGTCGCGTAGTCGGGATTGGAAAGCGCGTTTCTCGCGGCGGCTTCCAGCCTTTCATCGAGCTCCGCGCCGGTGAAGGCATGAACCGGAACCGGGGGGCAGGAAAGGGAGGCGCAATTCACGGCGAAGTGAATCCGTGGATCGCGGAACGTCGGCCGCAGAATTCCGTGCTCGATATCGTCGAGGCTCAAGTGGAATCCTCCTACCACGTGGACGTTTCGACCGAAGACGTCGTCGATGTCACGGATGCTCGCGATCTCGTACCTTCCATCCGGTGAGACGTGCTCGAGCACGCTGCGAATGGTGAAGGCGTTATAGGCGTTGATGAAGAGCGCTTCGAGCTCGACCCCCTCGAGACTCGCGAGGTCGACCCGCGCGAGGGAATCGAGGTAGGCGTCAAACCGGTCTTGCTCTTTCCTGAGCCCCGCGTAGTCGAATCTCCTTCCATTCCGGACCTGAAACCGGGAGACGAGCTCGTCCCAGATCCCGTGGTCGAATTTCCCCCTGCCCTCCGCGATTCCGCGGCTTACGACCGCGCCCACGTTCCCACCGATGGGCGCCGCCTTTGGGGCGCCACCACAGGCCGCCGACAGGAGCAGGAGCACGGCAGCGGCGCTAGATCTCATCGTTCGTACCTCTTCGCGAGCATATACTGAAAAGGAGCCGAAATGAGCCGTCGCACGCGAATCTCGTGGTCTTCGGGCGCTCTCTTGCTTTCGACCGCACTGGCGGCCTCGGCGGAGCCGTCGCTCGAGAGGCTGCGCGGTGCCGTCGCGGAGATCGTCGCCGCGGCGCCGGGCGACATGGGGGTCGCCATCGAGCACCTGGAGAGCGGCCAATCCCTCGAGGTGAATGGAGACATCCGTTACCCCATGGCCAGCACCTTCAAGCTCGCCGTGCTCGCGGAGCTCTTTCATCGAGCGGACGAAGGGAAGATTCGCCTCGATGAGATGGTATCTCTCGGGAGTGACGACGTTCATATCGGCAGCGGCGAGCTCCACGATTTCCTCGTACCCGGCGTGGCCCTGTCGATCGAGAACCTGGCGATGCTCATGATGCGCGTGAGTGACAACTCGGCCGCGGACAAGCTCCTCGGCCTCGTCGGGGCCAGGGAAGTGAACGAGCGGCTTTCGAGCCTCGAGATCCAGGGGATGTCGGTCGATCGGACGTGTCAGCGGCTGATTCTGGATTGGCTGGGGATGGCTCCGGAGAGGACGGAGGGCATGACGTACCAGGAGATCGAAGACTTCCTGAACGCCTACAAGCCCGTGCCCGGGGAGCTCGCGGCCGCGGCCGCGGCCTTCGAAAAGGACCCCAGGGACACGGCGACTCCGGTTGCGATGAACCGTTTGATTCGATTGATTTTCACGGGGCGCGCGGCGAGCGCGTCCGCCACCCGGAAGATGCTCGACATTCTTCTCGCCTGCGAGACCGGCAAAGCGCGAATACCAGGGCTTCTTCCGAAGGACGTGGCCGTTGCCCACAAGACGGGAACGCTCGGAGGCACGGTCGACGACGTCGGGATCGTCTATCTACCCGAGGACCGGGGGCATGTCGCCATCTCAGTTTTGAGCCGGGGAATGAAGGACCGGGACGCTGCCGAGCGGGCTATCGCGGAGGTGGCTCGCTACGCCTACGACTATTTTCGGTTCGCGGCGCCGTAAGCTGGAAGAAATACCCGATTTCATGGTACATTACCGCCTCGGTTTGAAGGAAAATCTGGAACTGAGCTAGGCTAAGTCTCGATGTACGAGGCCTTCTACGGCTTCCGCGAGAAGCCATTCAACCTCACGCCGGACCCGAAGTTTCTCTACCTCTCGGGAAAGCACCACGAAGCGTTTGCCCACCTGGAGTTCGGTCTGCGCCAACGGGGCGGATTCATCGTCGTAACGGGTGAGGTCGGAACGGGGAAGACGACTCTTTGCCGCTATTTTCTCGACCGGCTCGACGAGAGGACGGTGAGCGCGTTCATCCTCTACCCGGCCCTCGGGACGACGGAGATCCTGCGAGCGGTAAACCGCGATCTCGGGGTCCCGTACGATGGAAAGACCGACAAGGAGCTCATCGACATCCTCCACGAGTTCCTGCTCGAGTCCCGCGCGGCGGGAAAGAACATCGTGCTCGTCATCGACGAGGCGCAGAACCTCTCCCGTGACGTGCTCGAGCAGGTGCGCATGGTCTCGAACCTCGAGACCGACACGGAAAAGCTCATCCAGATTGTTCTCATCGGCCAGTCCGAGCTGAACGAGCTTCTCGCTCAAAGCGACCTGCGCCAGCTCGCGCAGAGGGTGACGGCCCGGTATCATCTGAATCCGCTCAGCCGGAGCGAGATGACGCTCTACATCCGGCACCGGCTCGTGGTGGCGGGGGGCCTCGGGCAGGTCGAATTCACGGCGCAGGCCCTTCGGCTGATCCACCGCTTCTCCGGAGGCATCCCGCGGCTCATCAACCTTCTTTGCGACCGGGCGTTGCTGGCCGGCTATGTCCTGGAGAAGGATCTCATCGATGGCGCGGTCGTGCGCCGGGCGATGAAAGAGCTCGATGGCGGCCGGGCAAGACCCTGGTACCGTCGGTGGGGCTGGGCGGCGACGTGGCTCCCCTCGATCGCCGTGCTCGCCGTCGGCATGGGTTACTTGCTGAACGCCCTGTCTCCCCAGCTTGCCGGAATGAGGTTTCGTCCGGGATCACTCTTCGCCGCACCGAGCACGACGGCGGTCACGGGCATGTCGCCGGCGGAGCTCGCGGAGCTGTTCGAGCTGCGCCTCGTCACGTTGTCGCAGGATCCATCTCGGCGGGCCGCGTCGGCCGTTCTCCTCGAGCGCTGGGGGATTCAGCTGGGAGCGGGCATCGCCTCGATCTCCGGGCTCGAAGACATGCCGAAGCTCGCCTCGCGCGTCGCGCTTCAGTATACCGAGCTCGACACGACCCTCGACCAGCTTCAGGCGCTCGACCTGCCGGCGGTCCTCGAGGTCCTTCATCCGTCTCGCGACACCGTGCTGTACCTGACCCTCACCAGCCTCGACCGGGACTCGGCCGTCGTTTACTTCGCCCCGGGCGACTTTCTGCGCATCCCCACCTCCTTGTTGAAGAAATTCTGGAGCGGGAGGGCGCGTCTGTTCTGGAGAGACTTCGATTCGCTGGAGACGTCGGACGTTTCTCGCAGGCTGGCGTGGGCGAGGACCCGGCTCCAGACGCTCGGCCTTCTTCCGGAGTCCGAAGGCGCGCCGGGAGACGTACAGGCCGCGGTGCGCGAGCTTCAGAGGAAGATGCGCCTCGAGCCCGACGGCGACGTGGGACACGAGACCCGGATGGCGCTTTACAGCCTGGGCGGTGACTACCGGATGCCTCGTCTCGGAAAGCCATGAGCTTCATTCTCGACGCGCTCAGAAAGGTCGAGCAGGAAAAGCGCCAGGGCGCCGCGACTCTCGCGACGGCTGGAGATGGACGAGCCGCTCGTCTCGAGCGCTCCAAGCGACGTCGCCTCCATACCCTCATGATCGTCACGGCTCTCCTCTCGGCCGGCCTCACGGTGGTGGTGCTGAGACTCCTTCCTCGGACGCCCGTCGACGCCGAGCCGCCCGCGGCCGCGCTCGAGACCGCTTCCGATGCTGGAAGCGCGGCGCCGGAAGAGCCCCAGACGGAGAACGTATCCGTCGAGCCGGAATCGATCGCGACGGCGCCGGCTCCGAAGCCGGCTCTCCGCAGCGAGGAGGTCGTCACGGCCGCGGGAAAGAAGACGAATGCGATACCGGCTCGTTCGCGACCCGAGCCAGAGAGCGTTGCGGCCGCGGCGACGACGACACGGCCACCAGTCGAGCCCGAGCCCGAGCCCGAACCGGAGCCCGAGCCTGAGCCTGAGGCCGGGCCCGAGCTCACGCCGGAGAGCGTCGCGGTCTCCGACCCAATCCGCCCCCCGGAGGATGACTCGCCCTCGGCGGACTCCTCGCCGGAGCAGACGCAGACGGCGGCGCCCATTCGCCTCGTCGGTCCCGCGGACAGGGGGGGGCCGTCGCGCATGGATACGGACGCGGACCCGAGCCCCTCGGAGCGGCCGTCCCGCCCGGCGGACCTGCCGCACCTGGTCCTTCAGGGAACGTCCGTGGTGGACGGCCATCCCGTGGCCGTCATCAGCGACCGAAGAGTCTTCGAGGGCGACACCATCGAGGGCGCAGTGGTGGTCCGAATCCAGGAACGTTCGGTGGAGCTGGAGCTCGACGGACACCGGTTCACGCTCTCGCTCTGAGCCGTGCTGGTTCTCGGTCACGTGGCTGCGGCGACCGTTTCCGGTCACGCACTCGATCGCCGCGCCGACCTGAGATGGGTGATTTTCTTCACCC
The DNA here is from genome assembly GCA_963815675.1 of uncultured Acidobacteriota bacterium. Lineage (GTDB taxonomy): Bacteria > Acidobacteriota > Vicinamibacteria > Marinacidobacterales > SMYC01 > CAWFHP01. The sequence continues at coordinate 812,809 of CAWFHP010000015.1, forward strand.
TTCTCGCGGACCTCATCGACAAGCCCCTGGGACTCGTCGTCTTCCGGGACACCATCAACAACGGCAGGGTCTGGTTTCACTCCCTTTCCGTAAACCTGCTCGTGACGCTCGTCCTTGTTCTCGCGCGCAAGCCCGGGGTTTACGCTCTCGCCCTCTGGCTCCATCAGTTGTGCGACCGGATGTGGATGCGACCCTGGGTCGCCCTTTGGCCTTTCACCGGCGCCTTCGGCTATCGTTTCCTCCCTCTCGAGAACTGGGTCTATAGCGTCTTCAACCCGTACAATCTCGTGAGTGAGGCGATCGGCTTCGTGGTGCTCGTCGAGTTCGCCCGCCGGACCGGTCTCGTTCACTGGGGCCGCTTCCGCTCTTGGGCCCAGACGGGGGAGCTCTCACCCCATACCTGACGGGGCTACGTCTGGTACTGGAGGTCCGCCTTCGCTGCCAGCACGAAGTCGCTCTCGGTGAGCCCGTCAATCTTGTGGGTCCAGACCTCGAGCTTGACCCTCCCCCAGGCGAGATGGACGTCGGGGTGATGCCCCTCCGCTTCGGCGACCTCTCCCACGCGGTTGGTGAAGTCGAGCGCCGTACGAAAATCGGGGAACGAGTACTCCTTCTCCAAGTGATGCTCGTCGACGACTCTCCAGCCGCCACCGAGGCGCTCGAGCAGTGCGGAGAGATCCTTTCCCTCGAGCTTGGGGACGCCGCCTCGACAGGGCACGCAGCTTTTCGAGGCCAAGTCACTCGCCATTGCCACCTTTCTCCTTTCTTTGTTCGACTCCAGTGGAGTGGAGTTTCGTTTGAGTTTTGTTTTCTGTTCGACTACAATCGGGACGTCCACGAAAGGTCATGTTTCGCGTGGTCCTGACGAAACGGCAGAAAGAGATCCTGACCTTCATCGAAGAGTCGATCCGCAAGAACGATTACGCCCCGAGTCTGACTGAGATCGGCGAGCGGTTCAAACTGCACTCGATCTCCACTGTGCACAAGCACCTCGTTCACCTGGAGGAGAAGGGGCTCATCCGCCGCCACTGGAACCGGGCTCGTGCCATCGAAGTGCTGGCGGGCGAAAAGCGGCCGGAGGCGCGCGACGTCGCGCTCATCGGGTTGATCGCTGCCGGTGCGCCTATCGAGGCCGTTCGGGCGAACGAGCTCGTCGCGGTTCCCGAGGACATGATCGGCCGCCGTGACGTCTACGTCCTCAAAGTCCGCGGGGAATCGATGATCGACGATCAGATCCGGGACGGCGACTACGTGATCGTGGAGAACCGCACCGAGCCGAGGAACGGGGAGGTCGTCGTGGCCCTTCTCCACGGGGAGAGCGCGACGCTGAAGAAGTTTTATCGCGAGAAGACGCAGATTCGACTACAGCCCGCCCATCCGACGATGAAGCCCATCTTCGTTCAGGAGGACGAGCTGGTGATCCAAGGCGTGGTCGTGGGTCTTCTGAGAAAGTACTAGTGGGCTGCTACAGCCCACTAGCCTCGGCACCAGAGGCAATCCGGGGCCTGGAGGCCCTTTAGGGAGTGACATGACGACGACGAAGAAATCCATCAATTTCACCATCGTGCCCGAAGAGAAGGAGGACGAGAAGACACCGGTGGAGCGCACGTACGCCAACTTCTGCGCGGTGAGCCACACGCCGTTCGACTTCATACTCACCTTTTGCGAGGTGCAGCCGTTGAGCGAGAAGGACGTGGCCGACGCTCCCGAAGGGACGACCCGGACCATCCGAGCGCCCATCAAGACACGCGTCGTGATCCCGGTGCAGCTCGTGGGACCTCTGGCCGCGGCGCTCCAGGAGAACCTGAGGGTCTACCAGGACTCCTATACCAACGTCGGCTGGATCAAAGGCCAGATGAAAGACGGCAACGTCCACTGAGCGAGACCCCCGAGCGCGGATTAGGAGAGCCGAAGTCGTGTCGGAGAGCCGGGTCGTCGTTCACCTGACCGTCGAGCGGTTTCGACGGGCCTGCCGGGGGCGCGGGCTCGAGGACATGATGTCGCTGACGGAGGAGGTGGGGAGGCTGCTCGATCGGCACGGCTCGGGCTGGACTCGGCCCTCGGCCGACGAAGCCGTTCTCGTCTCCACGTTGGCGGGAGCGCCCTGGGCTCGACGACGCTCGCCGATGGACTGGGCGGGCTCGCTGCACGACGAGATTGCCAAGGAGCTCCACCTCGACGCGTCGGTCGGTATCGCTTCGACCCTGGTCGCGGCGCGCATCTGCTCGAGGATGGCGCGGCCGCGGGGCATCCTGCTCTGGATGCCGGGTCAAGAGAGGCAGCTGCTCGAAGGATGGCCCCTCGAGGACCTCGACGAGCTTCGCCCCGCTCAGCTCGCGAGGCTCCGTTCCCGCGGAATCCGCACTCTCGACGAGATGGCCTGTCTCGGGACCGAGGACGCGCGGGCGCTTCTCGGCGTCGAGGGACAGAGGCTTCTCGCACTCGTTCGAGGTGAGGACCGGCTCCTCGACGTCGAGAGGAAGGGGCGGCTGGCGCGGGCGGTGGACCTGCTCTCGCGGCGCCTCGCGAGACGGCTCGGGAGCTCCAGGCGTCGGGCCCGAGGACTCGAGCTGCAGGTGCTCTACGAAGACGGGGTCGTGCGGGAGACCTACGTTCTTCTGTCTCGTCCCACGGCGGCGGTGGACGAGCTCCTGGAGGCGGGACTGAGGCTGGCGGAGATGACGCCGAAGAGACAGGACCACCTCGCCGGTCTCGCTCTCACCGCCACCGGCCTGACGGCGGAGAGCGATGAGCGCCATCAGCTTGGTTTGTTCGGGCTCGGCCGTCCTCGAGAGATAGTCGTGAGGCTCGGGTGCTCCCCGGGAGCCGCCCCGGAGCGCCGCGCTTCCGACCGGTCGGTGACGATGGGTTGACAGCGGGGTGAGCGGGATCTATCCTTTGCGCACCTTTCTGGGAGGATTGGTCAATGAAGAAAACCTTCGCTCTTCTCGTGATTTTCGTCGTGTTGATTGGGTTTTCCGGGCTCTCCTTGGCCGGAGACGGAAGCTGGATGGGTTACATTTCCGACGCCAACTGCGCCAAGGACTACACCAAATCGAGCGCGGAGAAGCACGTGGCTTGCGCGAAAGCCTGTGTCGCAAAGGGCGCCAAGTGGGCGCTTTCGATGAAGGACGGCCTCGTCGTTCTCGACATCGACAAGGACACGGTCGAAAAGAATCTCGGACACATGGTCACCGTCAAGGGAACGCTCGACGAGTCGACCAACACCGTGAAGGTGTCGAGCGTGGAGATGGCAAAGTAGCAAGAGTCTCCGCTATCGAATCGCGATCTACGGCGGGAGCCCGGTCTCCCGCCGTAGTTGTTTTCGGGGCTGAAGGGCCTCGCGAAACTACCCCATCGGCGTAGGGGATTGCCCACGGAGGACGGGCGGGCAAATCCCTTCAAGCGTTGGTTCCACTAGGAGTTGTGCGGGCTTCCAGGACTTCCACACCGGGTACGCGGATTGCATAGATTCGGATCCATGACGGAACGCCGCCGACATCGCCGCATACCGGTCGACCAGTTGATGGAGGTGCTTCTCGTCGCCGACGGCGTCGAGACCCTCGGTCGCGTCGTCGACCTCAACAACGCCGGAGCGTTCGTCGCCACCGATTTCGTCCTCAAGAAAGGGACGAAGCTCGAAGTCGAGCTACGCATCGCGGGTGCGGACAAGTCGCTCCCGCTTCAGGCCGTCGTCGCCCGGCGCATCGAGGCGGTGGAGGGTCGAGAGCACACTATCCCCGGGGGGCTCGGCCTCGTGTTCCTGACCAGCAACGTGATGGAACGCGCGTTCGTGCAGATGGCGGTTCTCGCCGCTCTCAAGACCAGCCTCGAGTCGACGCGAGTCAAGGTCGCGGTTGCCTCCGCGAGCCGAACCCTTCCGACGGTGAAGCAGGCCTAGGCTCTCCCGGTTGCGATACCGGGCTCTTCCCGCATCCGTTCCGAGAACAGCTCGCGATAGGCCCGCGGGAGGAAGATCAACCCGTAAACGGCGTTCGCCAGCATGAACGTGAGGTGGGCCGCGAGGCTGTAGGCGAGCAGCTTCGAGGGTTCCACCGTGTCCCCGTAAAAATAGATCCACGCGAGCGGCGTCGTGCCGAGCCGGGCGACGTTGATGGGAAGCGCACCTACCATGAAGATGATGGGGAGGGTAGCGAGCAGACGCGGCATGGAGATCTCGAAGCCGAAAGCGCGGATGGCGTAGAAATGTGCGACGACGGCAATGAGCAGCAGAGGTGCCTTGAGAAGCAGCACCTGCACGTAGCGGACCGGCGTCGCCATACGAAACGTCCGGAACAACCGCCAGTCGGGAGCCTTCATCAATCGACCGACGAATGCGAACCGGCCCTGCACGTAGCCCAGAAAGACGAGCCAGAGCGAGGCGATCCCGAGCGGCACGAGCAGGAGGAGCGGGGGAACCTCGCGTGAGACCACTGCCATTCCGATGGCGGCCCATAGCACCAGGTGCGTCTTTTGCAGGAGGTCGAGGAACAGGATGCTGCTCGCGAGCTCGAGAAGGCTCGTCCCCAGCCGGCGTGACAGGTATACGACCATGGCGCCCTGAGATAGCTTCTGGTTGAGAATCGACAGGAGGTAGTCGACCGCTCGGACGGGAAGGAGGTCGGAGAACAGGAGATCGCCGTGGAACCAGCGGACCACGTACCAGAGCACCACGGTATCGAGGGCGAAATACAGTACGGAAAAGGGAAGCAGTGCCGCGAAGAATCGGAAGTAGTCGGCATCCCGCAACGCTTCCACGAAAGCGGAGAAGGGGACTTTGTGAAAGATGAAGGCGAAGATCGCCGCCGTCAGAATCGGGGGAATGACGGTGCGAACGAGCAAACGACGTCGCTTCGTCCCGTCGACTTCGTTTTCGCCGTTCACGCTTCTGACCCGCCGTCGGGAAGGCCCGTGATCCGAATCCCCGTGGAGCGTACGCCGTAGAGCTTGTTGACCTTGAGAAGAATCCCCGTGAGCGCCTCGGCCACCCGAGCGCCCTGGAGAGGACCCGCCTCGACCCCTCTGAGCCCCGTCGCCGCCACGAGCGCGACCGCCTCTCGTCGCGCCGCGGGGTCGTCGGCGAATACGAGAACGTCTTCGCTGTGGTCCGGGGAGAGGCGCGCGAGAGCCTTCGCCGATACGGTCTGAAACGCCGCGACGACGCGTGCGGTTCCTCCGAGGGCCTGGTCGAGCTCTTCGGCGGCGGAGGCGTTCCCGTCGAGTCCCGGAGGCCATCGGATCGTCGCGGTGACGACCATTTTGCCCTCGACGAGCTCCGCTAGGGGCTTCATCGTGTCGAGATGCCCGTCATAGGGCACCGTCGAGACGATAACGTTGCCTCGACGCGCCGCCTCTTCGTTGCTCTCGCCCGCGATCGCCGAATCGACCCCTCGTGACCCGAGCTGCTCGTTCAGCTCCGCCGCGATCTTCCGTCCCTTTTCCGCTTCCCGCGAGCCCAGGATTACCTGGCGGCCGCAGGACGCGAAGCGGAGCGCGAGGCCGCGGCCTTCTTTTCCCGTTCCGCCCAGGATCGCGATGGAAGCGTTCTTCTCGTCCTTGCTCAATGATTCGGACTTCCCCATCCAGAACCGGCCGGCGAAGCGGCGCCCTAACGAAACAAATCCCTTTCCGCGTCGCGGAGGAGACTCGCGGTCCCGCCGGCCGCCGCAGCGTAGACAAATCCGCGGACGATTGCCACTGGAATCCGTTCGAGCTTTCCCATCACGAGCTCCGCTGCACAGGCGATTCCGTCGGCTACCGCGAGGACGCTGACCGCGAGCGTGCGTCCCCGGGGGTCCTTGAGGCCCCGCTGGTCATCGAGAGGCTCCATGCCCGAGGTTCCGATGGCGACGTTGGTGAGCCCTTCCCGCCAGGGGCGCCCGAAGGTGTCGGTGACGAGGACCGCCAGTCTGCTCCCCGATCGCGCTTCGAGCCCAACGCGCAGCTCCGCGGCCGACCGATTGGGGTCTTCCGGAAGAAGGCACACGGTCTTGTCGTCGTCGAGATTCGAGGTGTCGACACCGGAGTTGGCGCAAACGAATCCATGCCTCGTTTCAGTGATGAGCACCCCCCGATCCATCTTCACGACGCGTCGGGACTCTCGCAGCGCGACTTCGACGAGGCGCGGGTCTCGCCCCGAGGCTTCGGCAAAAGTGCGTGCCAGGGCCGAGGGCTCAATGGACTCGAGCGTGACCATTCGTCCTTCTCTCTTGGAAACGATCTTCTGGGTGAAGACGAAGATATCCCCGTCGGTGACCTCGATCTCGTCCCGGGTGCATGCGTCGAGCGCGAGGGTGACGAGATCGTCACCGGGGCGGACCTCGGGAATGCCGGCAAGGCCCACCACTTCGATTCGGCGCGACTCCCGTCCCATGAAGTTTATCTCACGACCGGCGTCACCCGTTCCTTGGTGACGACGGTGTATTTCTGATAATCGTGATAATCGAGCGTGATTTGCTGGCGGTATTTCTTCAAAAAATAGAAGCGGGCATCGAGCGAGACGTCGACGCGATCGAGCAGCCAGAGATCCTCGTTGAACGAGGCCACCGCAACCCCGTGGGATCCCTCGGACACCCTCCCGAAGACGCCCCCGAGAAACTTCAAGCTCTCGCGGAACCGAATCTCGAGCTTGGCGAGCTGGTCCCGTTGGTCGTCGATCCAGACCTTGCCGTCCAGGCGTGCCAGGATGTCGGTCGCTCTCGAGTGGCCTTCGTAGCCCGGCTTGGGCGAGAAACGGAACACCCGTACCGGCTGGCCGCCGACGACTTCGTCGGGAAGCGGCTCGAAATCGAATACCTCGAGCGCCTCTCGCAGCCGTTCCTGGAATCGCTTCACCCTCTTGTCGAGCTTCTTCCGGGTCTCCGCCTCACGCTCGTTCTCGGGTAACCGAAGCTGCTCCTGCAGGTATTTCTGAAACTTCTTCTCCTCACCGGCGTCGTCGCGCGCGCTGAGGGGCGCCCCGTTCCTGGCGACGAGACGCCGATACTCTCCGCCCGGTCCGGGCGTGACGAGATAGGTCTCGCTCTCCGAGTCTCGGACATCGCCGCCGGACGTGACGTCCCGGGTGACGATGCTCTCGCGAAAGGCATACTGTCTCGTGAGCTCCTGCTGACGTTGCTGAAAGTCGATCACGCGCTGGATGAGGGTGCGGGCGTCCTCCCGCGCCGGCTGCGCCGCTGCTCTAAGGACAGTCGGCGCGAAGACCGAGATAACCGACAAGACCGATAAAGGTAGACGAAGGGCAGCGACGCTGGTCATCCACGGCATGATTGCATCATAGGGAAAGGACCACGGCAGGAGCAAGGGGCGCTTGTCGGGTGCATGTTCGGTTTGCTACAATTTCAGTGATCCCATTCACAAAGCTTCTAGAGAGCGCCGGACCCCCCAAATTCGGCCCGCGCGCGCCTCTGTATTCGAGGAGGTAGCGGTTTTGAAGTCCCAGCCACTCACGAAGTCGCAGCCAACGGCCGTTCCGGAAATGTGCGACTCTTTCGTTCACGCCCGAGAGCGAGACCGGATCTTCCAGTTCTTCCGGCTCAACCTCGAGTCCCGCGAGGTCGAGTACCATTGGCAGCGGCTTGTCCTGCATCAGGCGCGCTTCCCCGCACCCGACGGGCTGACGGTCGATCTGCGCACCGCGGCGTTCGACTACTTCCTCAACGAGACCGACCTCCTGGTGGAGCCTCTGGTGATGGAGCGGGAGCATTTGCGGCAAACGGAGCTCATGGCGCATTTCGACCACCTCACCGGGCTCCGGAACTACGCGTACTTCGAGAGCGAGATCAAGACGGAAGTCGCGCGGGCCCGGCGTTACGAGACCTCCCTTTGCCTGCTGCTTCTGGACCTCGATGGCTTCAAACAGGTGAACGACAACCTGGGACATCGCACCGGTAACGACGTGCTCAGGGAAGTGGGGCAGATTCTGCAGAAGCGCCTCCGCGCGAGCGACTTGATCGCGCGATTCGGCGGAGACGAGTTCGCCATCCTCTTGCACCGGACCGACCCCAACGACGGCCAGCGAGTCGCGCACAAGCTGTGTACGAGCATCGACATCCAGTTCCGGAGCGCCCCTTTCGGCAAGTTCCCCCGCCCGATCACCGCGAGCTTCGGGCTTTCCGCTCTGCCGAACCAGGCGAACGACGAGGTCCAGCTATTCGAGCTCGCCGACAAGGCCCTGTACGAGGCCAAACGCGCCGGCGGAAACCGCGTCGTTTTCACCTCGTGAGGGCCTGCCCGTCTCCGGAGGATAGTCCGGACGGAGGAAACGACCGCGGACGTCCGACGCGAGCGAGCTGAATCCCCAGACCATCCAACCCGCCAACAGACCCGTAGCCAGCACGCGGGACGCGAGTCCTCCGCGGGCGAGGCGATGGAGCAGCCCCGCCACCAGGAGTGCGACGAGCGGAAGCACCACCAGATCGTCCTTGGAGAACTGGAAGATGTGGGTGGACCCGAGCCCTGAGCGCAGGAAGTTCATTCCGAGATAGGTCCCTGACGCGGCGACCGCCAGTGGTCGAGCGAGTCGATGGAGAGTCGAGTCTCGCCGGAGGAGGAGCACGAGGAGCGCCCCGGCCGCGACTAGGGCGTAAGGCCAACCATAAAAGAGCGTCAGTCGATGGGCGGCCATCGAGAGCGCGGTCCACGGGGTCAGCCGGAGGTCGATGAGCCCGCCGAGTGCGGGGCCGTGGGATGAAGCGCCGGCCGCCGCCGCCGCGGCCGCGGCCGCGCCGTTCGGGAACAGCTCTGGAAGGTACTGGGTATAGAAGAGGACCGTGGCCGCGAGCGCCCCGACGAGCGACCAGCCGGCGGTCGCGACGACAATCGTGGGACGGGGACGCGGGTGGATAGCGAGGAGCGCGAGACAGAAGAAGGGAACGAAGAGACCGAGCACCAGTGCGCTTCCCGCGTACGAGAGGAGCGAGATCGCGGCGAGTAGCCCGAGGCCGACTCCGTAGATCGGCCTCGTCAGTCGATCGAAAAGAAACGTCAGGTAGAGCACGAACACCACGTCCCAGAAATGGCCGAAGAGCGCGGCATAAGATGCGACCGCCAACCGGAAGGCGGCGACGCGGGCGGTGGTGTGGAGCGCGACGGCGAGACAGGAGGTTGCGGGCGATGCCCCGAGCTTGCCCGCGAGTGAGAAGACGACAAGCGCCTCCACCGCCAGGAGCACCGTCGGAACGAGCTTCATCCAATCGTCGACGGGCAGCTGGAGCAGGCTAAGAGGATAAATCGTCAGGTAGAGGAGAGGGGGATAGGGAAACGCCAGCCACCGGCCGCCGACGTACTGGAGACCGAGGAGGTGGCGGTGCTGGTTCTCGATGTGATGCGAGAGAAAGCCGCGCAGGCCTTCCGTCCAGAGAAGGGAAACGAACTTGGAGTGCGTCCGAACGTCGGGATAGTAGAAATCGGGATGAAACAGAGCGAAGAGCCGCACCGTCATCCCCCCCACGACGAGGAGCACCGCCCACCGCGCGAGGGGCCGGGCGAAACAAGAATCCGACGAGCGACTCCTCCACAAGCAAAGGAGTGACAAAGCGAGAATCGCCGCGTGGGCGCGCGCGCCGAGCGTGAGTGCCACGTGAACCGGCCAGAGCTTGTGCCCGATGGCCATCGCCGCGAGGGTCGCGAGGACGAGGAGGCCCGAGACGACGCCGGCGAGCCTCGATAGCCCGAGGAGACGGGCGAGGAGGTAAAAAACCAGGACCCAGGACAGCATCCAGAGGACGGCGCCGGTCGCGGGGCGAACGGCGCCGAATTTGCGGGACGGCGTCACCGACATCCAGTCGAGCGCGACCCCCAGCGGGCGTCGATCGGCGGACGTGGTCACGAGGTCGAGCTCGAACGGCCCTCCCTCCGGGTTGTCGTAGTGAATGCGTCGCAGCGAAAAATCCTGCTGAGGAATGGTGAACGTCTGCACGAGCGTTCCACCGAGAAACAGGCGAAGCTCCGCGGGCTCCTCGATGTGGCGTTTGAGGCGAAGGGTCACGTCATAGGGGCCGCGCAGCTCGAAGGGAAGTCGAACCTCCGCGCGATCCCGCGTCCAGTGGATCAGGGTGGGCTCGTCAATCTCGAAGTCCTCGCGAAACCCCCGGACGTAGCGGCCGTCATTCGGGCCGAAATCGAGGAAGATGTCTCCGGGGGCCTGATATGCGAGCAGGAGAACGGCGATCGCGACCAGCAAGAGCAAGCCGGCGGCGCGAGCCTCGGCCTTCATGCGGTCCCGACGGGCTCCGAGCTTGCTGTCTCGTTCTCCGGCTCCGCGAGCATGCGAGCCATGTAGTAGTCGCAGACGCCGCTGCGAAAGAGCCTCTCTTCGACCACGCGAAAAAACGGCGAGAGCAGCCGGCGGTACTCCTCCGCGGGGCGGATATAATGTCCGTTCTCGATCCAGTGGAGCAGATGGCCGACGAGGTTGAGGTGCGACTCCGCGGGAATGTCCTCGATCACGAGAACCTTGCCGCCCCGGCGGACGACGCCGCTCAAGCTACGCGCGACTTCGGTGACGTCCTCGTCGCTCAGGTGGTGGAGAACGCCGTAGACGAGAGCTTCGTCGAAGGGACTATCGGGAAACGAGAGCCGGCGAGCGTCCTGAACGAAGAACTCGCCGCGGTAATGCTGCTTCGCGTACTCGATGTAGATCGGATTGATGTCGATTCCAGTGTAGCTCTGCTCGGGGAAGAGGTCGGAGAACGCACCCGGTCCGCAGGCCACGTCCAGCACGCGCACGCGAGGATCGGACGCGAGGTGCTCTGCGATCGTCTTGCGGATTACGGTGAAGTTCGCCTCGAGCAGACCGCGGCAAAAGAGGAAGAACCCCGGAAAATTGGAAAGCTTCTCGATGAGGGCATGCAGCATGTCGGGAAGGAATACTAACTCAGTTCCTCCCGGATCTAGAATAAGCAACGAGATTGGAAGGAGTTTTCATGCGAGCGTTTGTCGGTTGGCTCTGGCTTTGTGGCACGACGGCGGGGCTCTCCGCCTGCGAAAGGGTAACGGAGCCACCACCGCCTGCTCCGAGCGCCGAAGAAGCCAGGAGCGAGACCTCTACCGCCCCCGCAGAGATCCGTTCCGAGAGCGCCGCCCCGAGCGCCGCCGCGGCGTCTTCCCCCGTCGAAGCTCCTGCCGCGGTCCAGGCGAACCAGCTCGAAGATCAGGTCATGCGGGTGTTCCAATCCGCGGGACCCGGGGTCGTGAATATCACGAACCGCAGCATCTCCTACGACTTCTTCCTGCGCGCCGTGCCTCAGGAAGGCTCGGGCTCGGGCTTCGTCTTCGATCGCGAGGGGCACATCGTCACGAACTTCCACGTGATCGAAGACGCGAGCGAGCTCCACGTGACCTTCTACGACGAGACCCGGGTCCCGGCGACGGTGGTCGGCGCCGATCCCTCGAACGACCTGGCCGTGATTCAGGTCGCCGTCTCGCCATCGCTCCTTCACGTCATTCCGATCGGAAACTCCGCGGGCCTCAAGGTGGGGCGCTTCGTGGTGGCCATCGGGAATCCCTTCGGGCTCCAGCAGACGCTCACGACGGGAGTGGTGAGCTCCCTCGGACGCGTGATCGAGAGCCCGGACGGCCGATTCATCGGGGAGATCATCCAGACCGATGCCGCCATCAACCCCGGTAACTCCGGGGGACCTCTGCTCGACCTGGAGGGAAAGGTCGTAGGGGTCACCTCCGCCATCCTCAGCCCGAGCCGAGCGTCGGCGGGAATCGGGTTCGCGATTCCGGCGGATACGATCGAGCGGGTCGTCCCCGAGCTCATCGCCCGCGGCCGTTACGCTCATCCGTGGCTCGGGGTCGATCCGCTCGACGTCAGCTCGAACCTGGCCACTCTCCTCAACCGGAACGACGTGAGGACGCCGGGAGGCGGTGGCGTCCTCGTCGCGAGCGTCGTGGCCCGTGGGCCCGCGGCCGCCGCCGGCATCCAGGGGCCGTCGCAGATGGGCCTGATGGGGAACTTGAGGATACCCCTTGGCGCGGACTACATCCTCGCCATCGACGGCGAGCCAGTGAAGACCCGCCAGGATCTCACCGTACTGTTCGAGACGAAGCACCGTGTCGGGGATCGAGTCAAGGTCACGGTCTGGCGCGACGGGAGCGTGGTCGACCTCGACGTCGTGCTGGGAGAGCGCCCCGAATAGCGGCGTGAACGCGCTTCAACCGCGCGAGTGGAGCTTCGCCCCCGCGAGCTTCGCGACCTCGTAGAAGTAGCGCGCGCCGATGCCCAGGGCGGCCTCGTCGAAGTCGAACTTGCTCGAGTGCGCGGGGAATCCCTCCCGGCCTTCTTCACGGGCGCCGAGGCGGACGTAGCAGCCCGGAATCTTCTGCATGTAGTAGGCGAAGTCCTCGCCTCCCATGTTCGTGGTATGGAGCGGTACGGCGTTGTCCTCGCCGACTACGCGGCTCGCGGCGTCGCGGGCAATCTGCGCCATCTCGGGGGGATTGACGACCGGCGGCGTTCCCTCGTCGACCGTCACCTCTATCCGGGCGTTGTGCAGCTTCGCGACGGCATCGCAGATGCGCTGCAGGGACGAGACGATGTGATCGCGCACGAATGGTTCCGTCGCTCGAATCGTTCCCTGCAAGGTGGCGCGTCCCGCGATCACGTTCGACGCCGTTCCGGCGTCGAAGCGTCCCACGGTGACCACCGAGGGATGAGCGGGGTTCACCTCCCGGGAAACGATCGTCTGAATCGCGATCACCAGGAGGCTTCCGACGACGACGGAATCGACGCCCTCGTGAGGTCTCGCGGCATGACCGCCCTTTCCCTGAATCTCGATGCGGAAGCTGTCGGTCGAGGCGTTCACCGCCCCGGCATGGGTGACGATCTGTCCGGTGGTGTAGTGCCGGTCGACGTGACCGCCGAAGATCATCTCGACTCCCTCGAGGGCGCCTGCCTCGATCATGGCGAGAGCGCCCGAGCCTCGTTCCTCGGCTGGCTGGAACAAGAGGCGCACCGGGGCCTCGAGATTCCCTTCGGCGACGAGGAGCTCGGCCGCCCCGAGGACCATCGTCGTGTGTCCATCGTGGCCGCAGGCATGCATGACGCCTTCGTGGACGGACGCGAACTCGAGCCCGGTCTCTTCCTGGATCGGCAGCCCATCCATGTCGGCACGAAGCGCCACCCAGGGGATACCGCTGCCGGTCGCGGCGGGAATCTCTGCGATGATGCCGGTTCCCGCGATACCGCTCTTGTAGGTGATGCCGAGACGGTCGAGCTCTTTTTCGACCTGCTGCGCCGTGCGTTTCTCCCGGAAGGCGAGCTCGGGATGCCGGTGGAGATCCCTCCGAAAAGCGACCAGACGCGCGATGAATTCTTTGTCGTCTTTCACCATATCCCTACCATCCCTCGAAAAGGCCCTCGTCGAAACCGTCCCACAAGAAGAAGACGACCCGGGTCGCCCGCTCCTCGCGGCGGTTCAAAGGAAGGCCGAAGCCCGCGTTCATCCGGACGTGCTGCCGTTCGCTCAGCCTGACCTCCCATCTGCGGAAGCAGGGTCCGGCTCGGCTCCTCTCTCGTAGAGCTCCCTGCCGGTCTCGGGCAGCTGGGCGGGAGGGGGACGGCGGAAGGCAGGGCCAGAGCGATGAGGAGAGGCGCTGTCCTTGGAAACGGCATTGGCCGCAGATCGTCCTCGATGCGCCCCGGGCTTGTCAACGCCGTCGGGAGACGGCTACAATCGGACGTGACCAGGAATGCTGCGAATTGACCTCGAACCGTTTCGAACCCTACACGCTCCTCGAGTCCGAGCTCAAGCCGCATTTCGCCGAGCTCTCCCGGTGCGAATCGACGGTGGCTCTCTCACGCGCTTCCGCTCTATCGCGAGCTCGAGCCCGTGGTCCGTCGCGTCTTGCTGACCCCGGACGAGGGCAACTTCACGTGCGAGGACGCGCCTCCGAAGGAGCGCTATCGAGTCGTCGCCTGGAACCTCGAGCGCGGGATCGAGCTCGACGGCCAGCTCGAAGCGCTTCGCCGCCACCCGTATTGCGGGATTGCGATCTGTGGCTGCTCACCGAGACCGACGTAGGCATGGCGCGCTCCGGAAACAGGGACGTCGCCCGTACCCTGGCGCGGGAGCTCGGTCTGCGGTACGCCTTCGCTCCCTGCTACATCAACCTGGCGAAGGGCGCGGGACACGAGTACGACGCGCAGGGGGAGAACGAGCTCGGTCTTCACGGAAACGCGATCCTGAGCCGTTATCCGCTCGAGCGCGCGCGGGTGATCTCGCTCGAGAACGGAAAGGACAAGATGGCCGGCCGCGAGAAGCGCCTCGGAAACCAGGCCGCACTCGCCGCGGATGTCCGGTTCCCCGGTCTCGACCTCACTGCCGTGGCAGTCCACCTCGATGCCCAGTCGACCCAGAGCCACCGGAGGGATCAGATGCGAGACATTTTGAAAGCGCTGGAGACCTCGGCCCACGCGGTGATCGGCGGCGACTGGAATACCACCACCCACAACTCATCACGGGCCTTTCATGCCATCATGGGCTACTGGCTTCGGGTATTTCTCGGCATCGACCGCGCGATCGACCACTACCTGCACCCCTATCGCTGGTTCGAAAAAGACCTCTTCGAGAGCCTGAACGCAAACGGCTTCGACTATCGCTCGTCGAACCTGCTCGGGGAGCGCACGATGTCTTTCGACGTTTCCTGTGGAAAGACGCGCGCCAACCTCGGCGAGTGGATTCCGGCGTGGTGTTTCGCCTTCATCCGCTGGGCCCTCCGCAACCACGAGGGGCGCTGCCCGCTGAAGGTCGACTGGTTCGCGACCCGCGGCCTTTCGGTCGCGGATCCCGTCGTGCTCCACGAGTTTCGGGAGGGTCTCGACATCCCCCTCTCGGACCACGATCCCATTGGGCTCGAGCTTTCTCCCGCCGGGACATGACCGAGAAGCCAGACCGAATCGAGATCGACGGCATCGAGGTTTCTTTCGTGCCGCTCGATGGCGGCGGCTTCCGCGTCGAGGCACGCGGGCGCGAGATCGGAAAGGTCGAGCTCGTTCGGGACTCGACCGAGCTCATCGCCTTTCGCCCCGACGGAGAGCCGCTTCGGGCGCCGAGTCCATGGGGCGGTCCGATAACGGCGCGCTTCGGGTCTCGCTCGCTTGCGTCCCGCGCCCTCCTCAAGGCTTCGCCAGAGGAGTAACGAGGAGAAACGAGATGCCAATCAGTCGACGAGAGCTGCTCGTGAGCGGTCTCGGCGGCGTGCTCGTGTCGCGCTGCCACGGCGGTTCACCCGCCGAGCCGACGCCCGATAGCGGTCCGGAAAGCACATCGTCCGGCGGCGTTCTGGTGGGAGAGAGTCTCGTCGGACGCCAGGTGTTTCCTCCCGACCACCCGTGGAACCGCGACGTGAGCACCGCCCCCGTGGATTCCCGCTCGCGGGCCTTCATCGACCGGATCGGCCCCGATCGCGGCCTCCACCCCGACTTCGGACCCCAACCGTACGGCATTCCCTACGTGACCGTATCCCGCCAGCAGCGCCGCGTTCCCGTCCGGTTCGTCGACTATCCTGACGAGAGCGATGCCGGAGCGCCGGGTCGAGAGCCCGGATACCCGATTCCCGACGAGGCGCGGACGACGCCCAATCTCATCGAGGGAGGCGCTCCGGGAGGGGGTACCGACGGCGACCGGCACCTCGTCGTCATCGATCGAGATGAATGGCTCCTGTTCGAGACCTGGGCGACGCACTGGAACGACGGGGATGGAATCTGGGAAGCGGGCTCGGGGCGGCCTTCGACCTGAATCGAAACGATCGTCGTCCCGAAGGATGGACGTCGGCCGACGCCGCCGGCCTCTCCATCTTTCCCGGGTTGGTACGGGCGGACGAGGCGTTCGGTGCCGCTGATATCGGTCACGCCTTCCGGGTCACGCTGCGCGAAACGAACGGTTACGTCGCGCCCGCCTCGCACCAGGCTGGTGATACCCCGGGCGCCCTCCCGATGGGGGCGCGCTTGAGACTCAAAGGCGAAGTGGACCTCTCCGGGTTTCCCACGTACCTGAAGCTGGTCTTCACCGCGATGAAACGGCACGGCTTGATCGTCGCGGACAACGGAAGCGACCTCTACGTGACCGGCACGATGGACACCCGGTGGAACAACGACGAGCTCAATCCGGCGTTTCGGCGGATCACCGCCGCCGACTTCGACGTGATCGACCTCGATTGGGGCTGACGAGGGAGCGTCGCCGCGACCTCGTCCCTCGAAACTTGATAAACTGGAAAAAATCGTCGAGCCGAGCAAGCTTCTAGAAAGGACCGTGAATGAAAGTCGCCACCATCGAGACCAACAAGGGAGCCATCAAGCTTCAGCTTCATGACGGGAAAGCGCCGCGGACCGTAGCCAATTTCGAGAAACTGGCGAAGGAAGGCTTCTATGACGGCCTGAAGTTTCATCGCGTCATTCCCGATTTCATGGTCCAGACGGGCTGTCCTCTCGGCACCGGTACTGGCGGACCCGGTTACAAATTCGCGGACGAGTTCGACAAGGAGCTGAAGCACGATTCACCAGGTGTGTTGTCGATGGCAAACGCCGGACCGAACACCAACGGTTCTCAGTTTTTCATCACTCATGTCCCCACTCCCTGGCTCGACGGCAAACACTCCGTCTTCGGCAAGGTGCTCGAGGGCCAGGACGTGGTGAACAAGATAGCCGCAGGCGACAAGATGCTCAAGGTGACCGTGAGCGAGGAGTAGCTCGGGGACGAAGCGGCCCGCCCCCCGAGCTGGAATGCGCCAGTTTTTCGCCTGGACGGCCGCGGCGGTCGCGCTCGCCGCCGGTCTGGCTCCGGGAGCGACGGGAGCGTCCTACGTCGGCGGTTCTCGCTGTAAGCTCTGTCACCGCGATGTCTATCAATCCTGGGAAAAGACACCGCATGCGCGGGCCATCGATGTCGTGCCTTCCGAGGCCGACATCGGTGAGAAGCAAAGAGAGCACTGCTTGACCTGCCATGCCACCAACGGCGCCGACGTGCCCTCGGTCCAGTGCGAGGCGTGTCACGGGCCCGGCAGCGACTACGCCGCGCCCGCGGTGATGATCGATCCCGACAAGGCGGCGATGGCGGGTCTCGTCCGTCCATCGGTACCCCTCTGTGAGCGTTGCCACGAGAACGAAGAACCGGGCCACAAGGGGAAGCTCGAGATGCCTCCCTCGTCGGAGTGGGGACGCTTCATCCACGACGTGGCGAGCCCGTGAGCGACCTGGAGTTCGTCTATCCGCGGGAGCTCTGCTTCACCTGCTCGCGCTGCGGGGACTGCTGCCGGGGGCCGAACATCATGCTCGGTCCGGGCGAGGCGGAGAGACTGGACGCGCTCGAATGGGGGAGAGCTCACCCAATCTCGTCGGCCTGTCGCCCCGCATGGAGAGCCGCTCCGAGGCGGGGTCGAGACGTCTCGCGCTCGCGAAGCGAGAGGACGGCTCCTGCATCTATCTGGGAGCGGAGAACCAATGCCGCATCCACGAGCGTTTCGGCAAAGACGCGAAGCCGCTGATGTGCCGTTTGTTTCCGTTCGGATTTCTTCCCGTCGGCGGCGTGGTGGCCGTGGACGTGTCGTTCTCCTGCCGTGCCGTGAGCCAGGAGCAAGGAGCTCCGCTCGGCGAGCACGTCCCGGAGTGGCGCGGGCTCCTCCGGGACTCCACGGTCCGCGCGCGGTTCGCGTTCTCGAAGAAGTACGAAGTATCGGGACAGCTTCTCTGGGAGCTCGAGCACCATCTCCTGGAGATTCTTTCCGACGAGGGCCTCTCGCTCCCGGATCGGATCCGCGCTCTCGTCGAGTTCAACCGGCTGGCGACGACGAGCGATCCCGCGACCGACGCCGCGCGCACTCTGCGACAGGTGATGCTGAGCGGGGTGTCCAAGCTCGTTCGCGAGAAGCCGCTCGAGCCGGAATTCCGCCGGATGGACGCGACGGGGCGGGCGGTGTTCTTTCACCTGTTGTTCCTCACGCTCAACCCCACGCCCGCGAAGCTCCTCTCGAGCTCCGGGAAGAAACGAGAGCGGGAGGTGAGACTCCGGGTCCAGATGGCCGACGCCTACCGGTTTCCCGAGTCGAGACCGCTCGTCGACAACCGGGAGCTCCCGGTCAGCTTCCGCACCATCTCCGGCACCAGGGCCGACTATCTTCGTCCGCTCCGAAGGCACCGCTCTCGTGGTCCGTTATCTGAGTGCCAAGATTCTGGGCCAACGCTTTCTCTTCGAGGGCGACGACCCCATTCCTTTCGTCGAAGCAGTTCCCCGACTGGTGCTGACCTTTCCTATCCTCTGCTGGGCGGCAAGGGCGCTCGCGGCGGAACGAGGAAGCGACGTCGTCGAGGACGAGGACGCCCGGCGCGCGCTCCGGCTCATCGATCGGTCTCTGGGCGCGATTCGCCTCTCTCAGCTTCCAGCGAAACAGAGGAAGGCCTGGAGCTTCGTTCTCTTCGAGACCGATCTCCCTCTCGCCGCCACCTACGAGATGCTCGGCGTTTATAATCACGAGTGATGCGCCCCCACGTCGGTTTGAGCCTCGGGGCCACGATCGGCCTCGCGGCGCTCCTCGCGGCATTTACTTCGGGCACTTCCGGGAACGAGTCCCATGACCTCCCTTCCTATCGAGACGTTTCCGTCGAGAGGGGATTGACGCGCGCCAACCGCTTCGGAAGCGAGGCGAAGAAGCTCATCACCGAAACGACGGGCTCGGGTGCCGCGTTGTTCGACTACGACGGGGATGGCGCCATCGATCTCTACGTGGTCAACGGACAGACTCTGGATGAAGCCGCCTCGGGTCGGGGAGGCGAGCCGAACCGGCTCTATCGGAATCTGGGCGGCGGGCGTTTCGTCGAGGTCACCGACGCGGCGGGCGTGGGAGATCGGGGCTGGGGCGGAGGAGCGGCCGCGGCGGACTACGACGACGACGGCGACATCGATCTTCTGGTCACGAATTTCGGCGCCAACGTGCTCTACCGAAACAACGGCGACGGGACCTTTTCCGATGTCACCGATACGGCTCGGGAGTCGCCGACCCGAGGTGGAGCACCAGCGCCGCCTTCGGCGACATCGACGGAGACGGCTTCTCAATCTCTACGTCTGCAACTACATCGCATTCGAGCCCGGCATTCTGGAGAAAATCGAACCCAAATTCTGCCTATGGCGCGGCATATCCGTGATGTGTGGTCCCAACGGTCTCCCGGGAGAGGTGGACGCGCTCTATCGCAACCGCGGCGACGGAACGTTCGAGGACGTGACCCGAGCGTCGGGAGTCTACGATGCCGACGGCAAGGGTCTGGGAGTGACATTCCTGGATTTTGACGGAGACGGGGACCGCGACATCTACGTCGCCAACGATTCGACGCCGGATTACCTCTTCGAGAACGACGGCACCGGTAAGTTCACCGACGTCGCTCTCGTGGCGGGTGTCTCGATGTCGATGTACGGAAAGCCCCAGGCGGGAATGGGAGCCGATGCCGGTGATTACGACAACGATGGTCGACCCGACCTCGTCGTCGCCAACTTCCAGGGGGACTACAACGCGCTCCGCAGGAACGAAGGCCTGGGCATCTTCACCGACGTGAGCGACGCCGTCGGCCTCACCGCGCCCTCGTTCGAGAAGCTCGGATGGGGGGCGCGGTTCACCGACGTCGACCTCGACGGCTTCCTGGACCTCTTCGTGACCAACGGACACGTCTATCCCGAGGTCGATAGCGGCGGAATCGGAGAGACGTACCGCCAGAAGAACCAGGTGTTCCTCAATCTGCCGGACGCGTCGGGCCGGCGACTCCAGGACGTCTCGAAGGAGGTCGGACCGGGACTCGAGGTCGAGAGCTCGAGTCGAGGGGTCGCTTTCGCCGACGTCGACGACGATCAGGACCTCGACGTGTTCATCAACAACATGAGCGCTCCTCCGACGTTCCTCGTCGACGAGGCGGAGCACCGCAATCACCGCTTTCGGATTCTCGCTCGTGGGGAGCCGGGCGAATCGGGACGGTCTCGGCGTGAGCGTCTCATTGGAGGTGGGCGGGCGGAAGCTCTACCCGGGACTCGGGCACGATCTGGAGCTATCTATCGACGAACGATCGAAGGCTGCTCGTGGGGATCGGCGACGCCGACGAGGCGACGAAGGTCGAGCTCGTGTGGCCCTCGGGCGCGATGGAGCTCGGCACCGTTCGTGCCGGGGAAGACATCCTCGTCAAGGAAGGGGTGGGCCGGCTGAGGTAGCTTGGCTATTTCGGATGCCCGTTCTGCCGTGACTCGAGTGTCTCCGCTCTCTTCTTCATGCGTTCCGCGTCTGCCTGTCTTCCCACGATCCAGTAGGCCTGCGCGAGATTCTCGATGGCCTCGACGAAATCGGGCGCGTCCTTCACCGCCCGCTCGAAATGCGGAATCGCTTCGGCGCAGCGTTGCATCCGGCAGAGCGCGGTGCCGAGAGCGTTTCTCGTGGGAGGAAGGTCGCGGATCGAGAGCGCCTTCGTAAGCGCCGCGATCGCCTCCTCGAGGCGCCCCATCCGCGACAGAAGCACCCCCCGGTCGTGAAGCGCTGGAGCCGAGCTCGGATCGAGGGCCAGGGTCCGATCGAGCTCGGCCAGCGAATCCTCCATCTTTCCTTGCGCGCGATAGAGAACGCTCAACGTGTAGTGCACGTCCCGCTGATCCGGACCCGCCTTCAGAAGTGCTACGGCGCGGTCGACCTGTCCGACGCGGGCGAGAGCCCTCGCGAGCTCGGAGAGGATCTCGGGATCGGCAGGGTGATCCGCCTGGAGCTTCTCGAGACGCGCGGAGGCTTCCGCGACGCTTCCCGTCGCCTCCTCGGTTCGGGCGAGTCCTAGCCCCACGCGCGCGTCCGCCGGATCGACCGCGGCGGCGTCGTCGAAGCTCTCCTTCGCTTGCGCGGTGCGGCCCGTCGAAAGATAGAGCTCACCGAGCCGCCGGTGGGCGACGACCATTTTCGGGTCGCGCTCGAGGGCGTCGTGATAGCTCGTCTCCGCCCCCTCGAGATCTCCCGACTGCCACAGTAGGTTTCCATAATTCACATAGGTCAGGGGCCGGGTGTCGTCGACTTGCAGGATGCGTCGATAGAGCTCGATCGCCTGCTTGCGGTCGCCGGCGCGCGAGCGGGCGCTCGCGAGGAGCTCCAGCGCGAGAAGATTCGTGGGATCCTCCGCAAGCACTTCGCGAGCCGAGGCCTCGGCCTCGTCGAGCTTTCCCGCCGCGCGGTCCAGAATGATCTCCTCGAGCCGCGACCAGAGGTGGAGGCGGTCTTTCGGGTCGGGTAGATCGCCCGCTCCCTCGTCGAGCCCTCCTGGAGCCGCTCCGCCGCCCGAGCCCGTGTAGCCGAGCGAACGGAGCTTCTCGATGGTTTCCGGGTCCGGCTGGAGTCGCGAGGAGAGGGATTTCGGGAAGCCTTCGACGAGCTTTGCGAGCTTGGCCCTCATCTGGCGCAGGCGGTCGGGCTCTCGATCCGCCAGGTTCCGCGTCTCTCCCGGATCGCTTTCGAGATCGTAGAGCTCGGGACGAGGGGCTTCGATGTACTTGTAGCCGCCGTCGCGGAGCGCGATCAAGGGTGCCCAGTGAAAGTTGAGCTCCGAGACGTAGCACTCGGCGTAGGCTTCCGGGCCGGTCCGCTCGTCTTTGGCGACGAGCGGGAGGAGACTCCTGCCCTGGGCTTCAGCGGGAACGGGAACCGACAGGGCTTCGAGAACCGTCGGAAAGATGTCGATGGTCCGAGCGGGACTGACGATCCGCGTTCCCGGGGAGATGGATCCCGTCTCACGGAGGATGAGAGGAACGCGCAACGTCGCGTCGTAGACGAAGAAGCCATGGCTCTTTTCGCCGTGCTCTCCGAGGGACTCGCCGTGGTCCGAGGTCACGACGACGAGCGTGCCATCGGGCCGACTTCGTTTGTCGAGCGCATCGAGAACGCGTCCGACCTGTTCGTCCGCGTACGCGATCTCACCGTCGTATGGATGAGAGGCAAACTCTTCGCGGTACGGAGCCGGGGGAGAGTAGGGAAGGTGAGGATCGAAGTAGTGGATCCAGGCGAAGAACGGACGGTCGTCCGAGCGCCCGTCGAGCCAGGACAAGAAGGCGTTGGTGACGTCCTCGCCCTTGCGCTCGGCGATGGTTCCGGTGCTCTCGCTTCCGTCGCCAGCGAGATCGTCGTCGTATCTATCGAAGCCCTGGGCGAGGCCGAAGCTGCTGTCGAGAACATAGGCTCCGACGAAGGCCGCGGTGTCGTATCCCCGGGCCTTCAGAACCTCGGCCAGCGTCGTGGCGCCATCGTCCAACCGGAAATAGGTGTTGTCGCGGACCCCGTGCGTCGGGGGGACCATGCCGGTCAACAGGCTTGCGTGCGAGGGGAGGGTAACGGGAACCTGGCTGGTGACGGTCTCGAAGACGACGCCGTCACGGGCGAGCGCATCGAGGTGAGGAGTGCGGCCCTCGCGGTAGCCGTAGGCGCCGAGGTGGTCCGCCCTCAACGTATCGATGGTGACGAGGACGAAGCTCCGGCCGGCCCTGGGTGCGCCCCCGTCTCCTCCATTGCACGCGGCGAGCACGATCGTAGTTCCGAGGAACAGTAATCCCAGTCGACTCACCGGGACATGGTAGCCCATCGCGTTGAACGAAGAAACCCCGCATGTTATTGTGCACACGAGCATTATGTGGAACATTCCCGCGATTCTGGCCATCTCTTTGCTGAGCTGGGCACAGGCGGCGGGGTCCGGGCCCGGGGCTGGACCCGCTCTGACGAAAGACCAAAAGGCATTCCTCGACGAGGAAGCGGTCTACATCATCACCGAGTCCGAACGGGAGAGCTTTCTCGCCCTTCCGACTTCCGCCGAGCGGGACGACTTCATCGAGCGCTTCTGGCAGGTGCGCGACCCGGTGCCGGAGACCGCGGTCAACGAGTTCAAGGAGGAGCACTTCAAGCGCATTCGCGAGGCGAACGAGAAGTTCAAGGGGGCCCGCCCGGGCTGGATGACGGAACAAGGACGCACCTACATCACGCTCGGAGCACCTTCGGACGTACAGTCCTATCCCAATAACGAGGACCTCTTTCCTCTCGAGATTCTGGTTCTACTACAACCTCGGCATCCCTCGTTTTCCGAGCGCGCTCCAGCTCGTCTTCTTCAAGCGCAACGGTGTTGGCGAGTACCGGCTCTTCAGCCCCGCTTTCGACGGCATGAAATCCCTCATCGCGGATCCGGTCCAGCGGGGAATGCTCGGGCCTCTGGGCCAGGTTCCCTTCTCTGCGCGGCAGATGTGGGACGTGGACATCATCAAGGCGGCGGAGAGCGTGGCGCCGGGAGAGGACATGCTCTCCTCCGAGCAGGTCCTCGGGGACCTGCGCACGCCGGGCTTCGTTTTCGAGAAAACACGGAAGAATCTCTCGGCGCGAGTCACATCCGATGCGAGCTTCGGCGGTGAGCTTCCCGTCGACTTCTCGGTAGACTTCTTTCGGGGCGAGGAGGATTTCTCCGAGGCGCACCTCGCTCTCGAAATCTCGCCCGAGAACCTGCACGTCAACCAGTACGACGATCGGATGCTCGGACGCTACGACCTGCTGGGCACGATCACGCGGATCGACAGCGGCGAAGCGCTCGAGGAGTTTCGCGACTCGCTGGAGATCCAGATTCCGCAACAGGACTGGGAGACGGCGCGACACTTTCCCGTCTTGTTCCAGCAGAAGGTGGCGCTTCTCCCCGGCCGCTACCGTCTCGAGCTCTACGTGCGTGATTTCGTGGGGAGGCGGCTCGGGATCGTCAATCGGACTCTCGTCGTCCCTGCTTTCCCTGCCGAAAAGATATCAATCTCGAGCTTTCTCGCTGCCTTCAAGGCGGACGATGCCGATGCCTCGGGCGACGCGAGACCGCTGCCCAATCAGTTCGGACACCTCGTTCTCTATCCCAAGCCGAACCACCTGTTGGGCGACGGACAGCGTCTGCTCGCGTTCCTCCAGGTCTACTACCCTCGAGACGAAAAGGCGCGCGATCCCGTGGTCTCGGTTCGCTTCACCCTCAAGCGCGGGGAGGAGACGGTTCTCGACGAGACGAACCGGTTTCGGCCGAGCGCCGAGCGTCCCGACGCCGTCGACGTGTTGAAACAGATTTCAGGACCGGTCCTGACTCCGGGCGACTACCAGCTCGAGGCGATGGTGACCGATGGCCGGACGGCGTTCTCCGACATGGCGAGGCTCGATTTCACCGTGGGCCCGCCCCAGGCGATGGGCCGTCTGAGCACGATGGGACTTCCCGAGGATCTGCCGCCGGCGGAAAAGCTCTATCACAAAGCACAACACTACTTCGCCGCCGAGCGCTACGGGGACGCCATCCGGCTGTTGAACGTCGCGCTCGACTACGAGCCCTACTACCAGAGTGCGAGGCTTTCGAAGGCGCGCGCCGAAATCTACGACGGACGCCCGGCGGACGGGGAGAAGACCGCGCGCCAGGCTCTCGAGCGCGAGCCCAAGAACGTGGACGCCCTCTCCGTCCTCGGCCTCGCCCAGTTCCGGCAGGGAAAGCTCGACGGGGCCGTCGAATCCTACCGCCAGGCCATCGGCATCGCCGGGGACGAGCCCGGTATCCTCAACGCCCTCGCCGAGACCGAGTTTCGGCGGGGAAACAAGGAAGCCGCGGTCCAGGCGCTCAATCGCTCGCTCGAGCTCGCACCCGACCAGCCGCAGGTCCGGAAGTTCCTGGAAGAGGTAAAGCGCTCGCCGTCTCCGTGAGCGGTCCGAACCGAACCGTACGAGATGCTCGCTTTCGTTGTCCTCGCCTTCGTCCTTCAAGGGACGACGCCGTCCCAGGTTTTCGATCGGGCGAAGAAGGCTCTGGAGCAGAACCAGCCCGAGGCGGCGCTCGAGCTGCTGAAGCCCCTCGCTCCCGAGCTTGCGGGAAAGGACACCCCCAAAGGGGTGGCACCCGTCTACCTCTTGCGCGGAGTCGCCGAGCTTTCACTGGGAAACGAACAGGGCGCCGGCTCCTCCTTCGAGAGCGCGTTGAAGCTCGACCCCGGTCTCGCCGCCGCGCGGTACAACCTCGGCCGACTTCGCCTGCGGCAACGTCGGTTCGAGGAGGCGGAGACCCAATTCGCGACCCTGCTCGAGAGCTCGCCCGACGACGCTTCCGTCCATCATCTGCTGGGAGTGACCTACCATGAGATGGGCCGCCTGCACGACGCGCGATCCGAGCTCGAGAAATCGCTCGCACTCCGTCCGGGGAACGTGCAGTCCTCGACGCGGTTGGGCGCCGTGCTCTTCGACCTCGGCCTCTACGAGCTCGCGGCAAAGGCCTACGAGCAGGCGATCGCCGCAGGCGCCGACACGCCATTTCTGCACAACGCGCTCGCGCGCGCTTATCTGAAACGAGGCGTCTTCAACGACGCGGCGCGCGAGCTCGAGACGGTACTGAAGGCGGCGGGACCGAGCGCGTCCGTCCTCGTCGACCTCGGGTATTGCTTCCTGAACACGGGACGTTTCGAAGAGGCGCGAGATTGCTTCGAGCAAGCGGTCGCGCTCGAGCCGGACAACCGCTTCGCGCACTTCCAGCTGGGGATCACTCTTTCCAAGCTCGGCGACCGGCCGGGGGCCATTGCATCGCTACAGAAGTCTCTCGAGGAGCCGAGCGTTCGTGCCGATGCACATAACGAGCTCGCGCGGCTCTACACGGCGGCGGGAGACGTCGATACCGCCGTCGAACAGTGTCGGGAGGCGATCGCGAGTGCGCCCTATCTCGTGGACGCCTACTATCAGCTCGGGCGGCTTCTCGCCCGACAGGGCAAGACGGAGGAGGCCCAGAAGGTGCTCGCGCACTTCCAGGAGCTCAGCAAGATCAAGAAAGACGTCGACAGCGTCGAGCACCAGGTCCAGATCGCTCCCGACGACGTCTCCAGCCTCTTCGAGCTCGCCAAGCTCTACCGCCGGCAGGGGCGGGACCGCGAGGCGCTCGAAACAGTGTCGCGGGCGGCTCAGATCGCACCGGAGGAGCCCGCGCTGCAAAAAGCGTTCGCCGAGCTCTTGCTGCAGGCGGGAAAACCGGACGAGGCCCTCACGGGCCGTGCAAAAGGCGCTCGAGCTCTCTCCCGACGACGCGCCGGCACTTCATCTGAAGGCATCCGTTCTGCTCGCGCAGGGAGACCTGAAGGAGGCGGAGAGCTACCTGCGCCGGAGTATCGAGATCGATTCCTCCAGCGCGCTCGCGCTGAGCGATCTGGGCGTTCTCCTGTCGAAAACGGGACGGACGGACGAAGCGCTCGCGACGCTGGAGAAGGCGGTCGCGGCCGACGGCTCGCTCGCGCTTCCGCGAAACGGTCTCGGAGTCCTCTACTCGGAAAAAGGCGACCTCGAAAAGGCCGTTTCGCTCTTCGAGGAGGCGGTGCGGCTGGATCCCGACTATGGTCCAGCCTACATGAACCTGGCGGAGGCGCTTCGTCGACTCGGGCGTGACGAGGAAGCTCAGGAGGCGCAGAACAACTACGAGCGTCTCTCGAAAACCCGACCATGATCCCGCGGTGCGGCATTCTGCTCGCTCTTCTGGGTGTGCTTGCGACCCTCCGATGCGCGAGCGAGCGCCGGCCGCGAGACTCGAACGTCCTTCTCGTCACCGTCGATACGCTTCGCGCCGACCGTCTCGGTATCTACGGCGGCGCGGTCGCGACTCCTCACCTCGACCGATTGGCGCGTGAGGGCGCGTTCTTCCCGAGCGCCTTCGCCCAGAGCCCCTTGACGTTACCGTCCCACAGCTCGATTCTGACGGGAACCTATCCGACGTACCACGGGGTCCGCGACAACGGCCGGTTCCGCCTTCCCGATAGCATGGACACCCTCGCCGAGATCCTCAAGCGAGCGGGCTTCGCGACCGCCGCCTTCGTCGGCGCGTTCCCGGTGGATTCCCGGTTCGGACTCGCGCAGGGATTCGACCGCTATGACGACGATTTCGGCGGCGCTCGGGGGCGGCTCGTCTTCGCCGAAAGGAAGGCGGAGGTCGTCGTCGAGGCTGCGCGCGCGTGGATGAAGGTCCACGAGTCCGCTCGCACGTTCACGTGGGTGCATCTGTTCGACCCCCACGCCCCGTACTCTCCACCCGAGCCATTCGACACCGCTTACGCCGACAAATACGATGGAGAAGTCGCTTACGTCGACCACGTTCTCGAGAGTCTCTTCGACTCGGTCGGGGCGGACACCCTCGTCGTCGTGACTGCCGATCACGGGGAAGGCCTGGGTGAGCACGGAGAGTCGACTCACTCTCTGTTCATCTATGACAGCACTCTCAGGGTACCTCTCATTCTGCGTGGTCCGGGCGTTCCCCCGGGAACGATCGTGAAGGACGACGCGCGCTCCATCGACATCGTTCCAACGATTCTGGATCTTCTGGGCCACTCCGGTGATTGCGCGCATTGCCAGGGACGAAGCCTCGTTCCCGCCATCGAAGGCGGGGCTCTGGCGCCGGTCGCGACGTACGCGGAAACCTATTTCCCGCGGTTGAATCTCGGCTGGAGCGAACTTCGAAGCTTGAGGAAGGGCAAATGGAAGCTCATTGCCGCGCCTGAGCCCGAGCTCTACGACCTGTCGTCGGACCCCGGCGAGCTCGACAATGTCGCCCCCACGCATCCCGACGAAGTGCGTGGGTTGTCTTCCGCGCTGGCGGATCTGGAAGCGGCGACGGCGGGACCGGAGGCGTCGGCGTCCGCCGAGAGAGAGCCGGACGCCAGGACCCTCTCGATTCTGCGTAGCCTCGGCTATCTGAGCTCTGCGAAGACACCTGCACCCGCGACGGGAGAGTCGCTTCCGGACCCCAAGAGTCGGCTTTCGGTATGGGAGGCGATTCGAAGCGCGATGGATCTCCTGGCGCGAGGACAAGCCGACGAGACCATCGCGTCGCTCGAGGGCGTGCTGCGGAAAGAGCCCGATCTCCTTCTAGCGCGCTCCTATCTCGCGGCGGCCTACTTCGACCGTGGCCGCTACGCGGAGGCGTCCCGCCAGTGCTCGAGGATCTTGACCGAAGAGCCGGACGACTTCGACGCGACGCTGCTGGCAGGACGCAGCTTCCTCCGGATGGGAAAGGAGCCCGAGGCCCGGGAGTTCCTCGACCGTGCCGCCGCGATCGACCCGGCTTCCGCGGAACCCTGGACCGAGCTCGCGCAGCTCGAGCTCCACCGGCAATCCCCGGAGGACGCGGAGGCCGCCCTCGCCGAAGCGCGCAGGAGGGAGTCAAATTCGCCCGGCGTCCTCATGATCGAAGGCAAGCTCGCGATGCTGAAGGGAGACTTCGGCAGCGGCGAGAAGGCCTTTCGGCGCGCCCTCGCGGCCGCGCCCTTCGAGGAAGAGCCCAGAGCGCAGCTCGGAAACCTCCTCT
Organism: uncultured Acidobacteriota bacterium; assembly: GCA_963815675.1. Taxonomy (GTDB): domain Bacteria; phylum Acidobacteriota; class Vicinamibacteria; order Marinacidobacterales; family SMYC01; genus CAWFHP01. The sequence continues at coordinate 841,133 of CAWFHP010000015.1, forward strand.
TGACCCAGCGGCGCCTCGACGAGGCGGAGACGCTCTATCGCGAGGGACTGAGACTCCACCCTCAGTCGTCCGAGCTTCATTTCGGTCTCGGAAACAGCCTGGCGCTCGCGGGAAGGATGAACGACGCGATCGCCGAGCTCGAAAAAGCGCTCGCGCTCGCTCCCGACGCGCCCATGGTGCTCAACAGCCTCGGCTTCGCCTATGGCCAGACGGGAAATTCCGAAAAAGCACTCGCGCTTCTCCGGCGCTCTCTCGAGCTCTCCCCCGAATCAGCCCGAGCTCCGAGACTTCCTCCGAAACGCCCACAAATAGCCTGGCAAAAGAAGGAGAAAAAAGTAGGGACAGGCACTATTTTTTCAGAATTAGTGCCTGCTACGAAAATGGGGGGCTCGAGCTCACAAGACTGCCTCAACGGGGAAGGAACGCAAAGACGCAAAGAAATTCCAACGCTCGACGGGACAGGCGACCGGCCTCCGGAGTCGTCAAGTTGCGTGAGAGAGCGCGAACGGTCGCGAAGGGCTGCAGAGCCGTCTCCCCTTGGCGACTTGCATTTTCATGGTTTCAGGGTGCGGCCGTAGAACTCAGGTCCGACTGTCCCTGTCCCTGTCCCTGTCCCTACTTTTTTTCAAAGGAATGTCGGGACAAAAAAAAGGGGAGGCCATCCGGCCTCCCCTGAGATTCGAGTTCTCTCGAGCTTCGCTTCGAGCTAGAATGGAAGCGGATGCCGAGCTGCATCTGGAGCTGGTTCGTCTCGAGTCCCTGCGTCCATCCTCCGAAGTTCGGCGATTCGAACGTTTGCTCGAGGTTGGTCCCCTCGTTCACGCGGTTGAACACATTGAAGGTCTCGAATACGAGCTGCAAAGCCTTCTCACCACCGAAACGGAAGAATTTCGAGACTCGCAAGTCGACGACGTAGGTCGGCTGCCCGCGGAAGTTGCCTCGTCCGGCAGGCTCGCCGTTCGGCCCGGTGGTGAAATCGAGGTTCAGGACGACGCCCGTTCTCGTTGAGGTCCTGGCTCGAGGAAGCCGTCAAGGCACGGCCGCTCTCGAACTGCCCCAGCACCGAGAACTGGAAGTCGGCGGGAAGCGAGAAGATGCCGCCCAGAATCAGGTTGTGGCGGGTGTCGTTGGCGTAGGGTCCGATGTCCCTGGAATCGCCCACGCAGGGGTAACACTCGGCTTCGTTTCCGAATCCGCTCTCGGCGTTGCCTCGCAGATTGGCGAGAGTGTAGTTCGCCGTGAACTGGATGTTGTTGGTCAGCCGCTGGCGGAGCGACATCTGGAGCCCGTCGTAGGTGTCGACTCCGACGGAATCGATGACCCGCAGGCGGCCCTTGTTGTCTGGATAGAACAGCCGGGACGTGTTGTCTCCGGGGATCCGGCGCTCGTTGATGTCGAACCGTTTTCCACGCTGGTCCCCGTTCGAGCGGATGTAATCCGCATCGATCGCGAGGCTCGACGTGATCTGATGGCTCAAGCCGATGGTGAACTGCTTCGTCTTGGGGAACTGGAAGCCGGGGGCGACGATGTTGTCGAAGGGCAGGAGAAAGCCGGCTTCCTGGAAGAGCTGGTCGAACCCTGGAACGTTCTCCGGACTGAAGCTCGGGCTCGAGATCGAAACGCCGCGCACCTGGTCGTAGTCGATGAAGTTGAAGAGGGTGGTGTTGGCCACAATCTTGTCGTAGTAGACGCCGAATCCGCCGCGGATCACGGTCGTCCCCTTCGCGCCCACGTCCCAGGCGAATCCGAGGCGGGGCGCCCAGTTGTTCTTGTCGTCCTGGAGGTCGGTGCTTCCCACATAAGGACTGTTCGGATTGGTCTTGAGCGTATCTACCGTTGGGCCCGTAGGGAATGTTGGAAAGGGTCCCGATCTCGACGTCGTAGCGCAGGCCGAGGTTCAGGGTGAGCTGGTCGCTGACCCGCCAGTCATCCTGGGCGAAGAACCCGATTGCCGAGTAGGGAATCTCCGCCGGCGGAATGATGTCGAACTGGGTGAAGAAATCCGCCTTGTCGATGGGATCCCCGTCGTTGGCGTACGAGAAGTATCCGTTCGAGGAGAAGGGAAGGTCGAACCCGAAGGGGTCGCCGCGCAGGAGCTCGCCCCCGAACTTCAGGTCGTGGGTGTTCAGCGAGTACGAGAACGTATCGCGGAACTGCCACTTTCTCTGGAAGGTCTTCTGGGGTGTATTGGTGTTCTGCCCGAGAGTGACGCTCGGATACGCGAGGGTCGGTGTTCCGGGAACGTGGAAATCGGTCTGGGTCACGCTCTGGATCACGTTGGTGAAGTCGCTCACCTGGAACACGAACTCGTTGAAGCCGGACTGGCCCGCGAGCGTCTGCATGCGGGCGAGGAGGCTCCAGAGAATCGTTCGTGGTCGTGGCCGCCTGATCCTGCGAGAGGAAGGCGTCGAACTGGTCGCCCACCTGATCGCCGTCGCGGCTGTTGTTCTCTTTCGCGAAGCGGACGTCGAGCCGGTTGCTGCCGGTGAACTGCTGGGTGTATTTGCCCGTCAGGTAGTTTCGCTTGAAGGGCTGAGGGATCGCCCCGAATCCGCCGTGCTCCGCGAAAAGCGCGGGGTCGAACAAGGCTGCCGCTGCCGGGTCGACCGCGAGGATGGAGTTGAAGTCCTCCTGCAGCCTTTCGAGCGTCACGAAGAAGAAAGCCTTGTCTCGGACGATCGGTCCGCCGAGAGTGCCGCCGAACTGGTAGCGGCGAAAGGGAGCCTTGCCCTGCCCGGCGAGCTTCTCGGGCTCGGTCTCGGCGTTCAGTGACTTGTCGCGGAAGTAGTTGAAGATCGACCCGTGGAAGTCGTTCGTCCCGGACTTGGTCACCATGGTGATGGCGCCGCCGCCGGCGCGGGCGTACTCGGCCTTGATGCGCGAGGTGACGACTTCGAACTCCTGGATGGAGTCCATGGAGACCTGCTGCACGATGCCGCCCACCGCGTCGTCGGTGTTGTCCCCGCCGTCCAGCATATAGAGGATGCCGCGGCCGCTACCGTTGGTCCCGAAGCTGATCGCGGGTACGCGGCTCTTCGTGGGGTCGAAACGGTTGGCTCGTTTGGCGCCCGGAACGAGGAGGGCGAGTGACTGCACGTCGCGGGTGTTGATGGGAACGTTCTCGATCTCCTCGGCTTCGACCACCCCGTGTACCGAAGACTCCCGGGTCGAGATCATCGGCGACTCCCCGGTGACGGTGACCGTCTCGGTGACCCCCTCCACTTGGAGCGCGGCGTCTACCGTGATGGCCTGCCCGGAGACGAGGATGATTCCCTCACGAGCATAATTCGCGAATCCCGACATCGCAGATCATGAGACGATAGCTCCCAGGATCGAGAGACGGGAAGAGATAGGAGCCGGCCGCGTTGGTCACGACCTCCATGGAGAGACCGGTGGCCGGGTTGGTAATGGTCACGGTCGCCCCGGGCAGGACGCCTCCTTGCTGGTCAGTCACCTTGCCGCCCACGCGCGCCGTCTGGGTGAAGCCGGTTGCCGCCAGCAAGAGGGAAAGACCTACGAACAGTAGGACTCGTTTCAGCACGTAAACCCTCCAGGTTAGTTACGAATGAATGAGAATTGCGACAGCGGTCTGTTGGATCCGCTGCCCTGAGCCAACGAGAGAAATCAAGAGCAAAAGAGATGCCATGCGGGCGGGCCCTTCAGTCTCTCCGTGGGTACCTTTAACTAGCCATAAAAATTACGCTTAATTGCTATGCGCGCGACTGGTGCTTCCGGTGTGTCCATGCAAGTCCGAAGAAATCCAATCGTTTGAATCGTGATTCCATTCATTGGATTCCGAATCGAAGGTGAGAAGTTCCCGATCCCTCCAGATCGAAGCGTTACCCGAAGATGACCGCCTCCTGAAGTCCCTTCGGACCAAGCTGTTGGTACGAAATAGGAGGTGAGCCGGTGCGACACGCGCTCTGGACCGTGGTGCTCTTTTTTGTCGGCAGTACTATGTTGGCGCGGGATCTGCGGGGAGCCGCGGTGAGAATCTCTGTCAACGACGGCCATCGACTCGTGCAGGACCTCGACGGCGTTCGCGAGGAGGTGAATCGGATTCTGGGAGAGGCGGGAATCGAAGTGGTCTGGACCGGGGAGGCCCATCGCGCGGCGTCGGGGGCGGGGCGCCGGGAGGTCACCGTCATCGTGAGTCCTTCGGACCCGGGTGGAGATGGTTATGCGCTGAAGGCGGCTGCGATGGGCGTCTACCTTCGGAGCGACGAGTCCGGCGCCGTCTTCGTGTTCTATCGTCGCGTGCTCGACGTGCTCGGTCTTTCCGGGCGCGTGGAAAGAAACGATGGACTCCTAACGCCGGTGGAGCGAAGAGACCTCGCCCGTGCGCTCGGTCGAGTCGTTGTCCACGAGCTCGTGCATCGCATTGCACCGTCCGTGTCCCACTCGCCTGAGGGGGTGATGCAGGCAAACCTGAGCCGGCGTTCTCTGACATGCCCAGACCTCCGGCTGGATGAGGCCTCCCGCGAGCTCCTCCAATCGGCGGTCGCCGAGGGCTCTCTCGTACGGTCCACCGTATCGACTCTTCCGGCGAGGAGGTTCCCCTTGTAGCCGGCCCGTCAACCGGGTACGCTTCTCCGGCAGAGCGTGCTCGTGACCTTGTCTTCCTTGTCGTCTCTTCCGAGCGTTCACCCGCTTCTCGTGCATTTTCCCGTGGCTCTGTTCACGCTGGGGCTCGTTTGCGACTTCCTGCTCCTGGTGCGATTCCGCCGCTCCTGGCTCGACCGGGCGTCAATGCTCAGCTATTCGGTGGCGGCGATCTCCGCGCTCGGGTCCGCGATTACGGGGAAGATCTCGGCGGACGCACTCGCGCCGGGTTTCGGCGCGGACACGGTAGCGGCGGTCGGCGCTCACAGCGACTCGGCTTTCCTCACGGTGGTGCTTTTCTTCATCGTCGCCCTCGTCCGCTTCGAGGCGTTCTGGCGCGAGCGGGGCGAGGAGGCGCCACGGCTCAGCCGCGCTCGGGTCGCGGCTCTTGTTCTCGCCGTGGCGGCGCAATGGAGCATTCTGTCGACGGCGGCGCGTGGGGGCGAGCTCGTGTATCGTTACGGGGTCGGTGTCAAGGAGGGACGCAATTGACGACGGCAACGGAGACGGGGACGAAAGCCTATCGAGCCGAAGCGCTCAAACGGGGCGTCGTGGAAGAGCATTTTCGCGAGCTCGAGGGGTTGGCCGTCTCGAGTATCGGCGTGGGAACGTATCTCGGTGAGAGCGATGACGCGACCGACGAGCTCTATCGCGGCGCCATCCTCGACGCGATCGAACAGGGCGCGAACGCCATCGACTCCGCCATCAACTATCGTTGTCAGAGAAGCGAAAGGGCCATCGGTCAGGCCTTACGCGACGCCTTCGCCCGCGGGAGGACGCGCGACCAGCTCTTCGTCTGTACCAAGGGTGGCTACCTGCCCTTCGATTCCGAGCCCCCGGAGAGCGCCCCTGACTATTTGAAGAGCCGCTTTTTCGATTCGGGGATCTGCGTCCCCGAGGATATCGTCTCTGGATGCCACTGCCTCGCGCCCGGGTTTCTCAGGGACCAGCTCCGGTCGAGCCTCGAGAACCTGGGCCTCGACGCCGTCGACGTCTACTATCTCCACAACCCCGAGACTCAGCTCAAAGCACTCGACCAGGATGGCTTTCGCGATCGGCTGCGAGCCGCGTTCGAGTGTCTGGAAGGGCTCGCGGACGAGGGATTATTGCGCTTTTACGGTACCGCCACGTGGAATGGATACCGGGTACAGCCGGGGACGCGCGGGTTTCTCTCTCTCGAGGACGCGGTCTCGGTGGCGACGGAGGTATCGGGCTCGGAACATCGCTTCCGCTTCGTGCAAGCCCCCTACAACCTTGCCATGACCGAGATCTTCACCGTTCAGAACCAGACGGTGGGGGATCGGAGCTTGTCGCTCTGCCAGGCGGCTGAGGAGCTCGGCATTCACGTCGTGACCTCGGCGAGCATCGCTCAGGGACGGCTCACCAGCGGCCTCCCGGATTGGCTCGGTACCCTGTTCCGGGGGCTTTCGACCGATGCCCAGAGGTCGCTGCAATTCGTGCGGTCCACTCCCGGAGTCAAGATTGGTCTCGTCGGAATGAAATCGAGGGAGCACGTTCGTGAGAACCTGGGCACGGCCCGCGTCGCTCCCGTCGCCATGGAAGACTTTTTGAAGCTCTTCGAGGTCCAAGCCGACGATTCTTCGAAAAAATAATTGCCTTTGAAAACATAGGTTTGCGTGATGCAAACAAAGAATTGTGCGCTATATCACCGAATCTGCTGGGGTTTGGTTATACTCATAACCGCGTGGTGAGGGTGGAGTCCCCAACCCAAAAAACCAAGGTGTGCGGCAATACTCTACCCCCGGCCCCAACCAGGGGTTAGTGGAGACACCGCATCCCCCCAGCTCTGCTCTCACCACACCGACCCAAAGCGAGACTCTTCACTCCCGGGGCTCGAGCCGCGGCCACAAGGCGGGGCCTTTCTCGAGGTGAAGCGCTCCCTCGCCGCCCCACGCCGTCTCCCGGCCTAGCCGCATGGTCGCAGGCGGCGACTTCGAGCCGAAACGCCTCAGGATCTCGGCCGCGGAGCCGGGGATGACGGGGAGCAGGAGCACGGCCGCGACCCTCGTCGCCTCCGCCGCATCGTAGAGTACCTGGCTCAGACGATCGGCGTTGGCGTCGTCTTTCGCGAGCACCCAGGGTGCGGATGCCGTCAGGAACTCGTTCACCGAGTTCACCAAGGCGAACGCGGAAGCCGCGCCTTCCTGGATCTGGAGAGACTCCATGGCGTCGCGGTAACGGTCGACCGCGTCCTCGGCGGCGCGTCGAAGGGATTCATCGTGCGAAGGGGGAACCTCTAGCCTGCCATCGCGGTACTTTGCCGCCATGGTCGCGATGCGGCTCACAAGGTTGCCCAGGTTGTTGGCGAGGTCGGCGTTGTAGCGGGCCTCGAACCGCTCCCAGGAGAAGTCACCGTCCTGACCGAACGTGATCTCGCGGGCGAGATACAACCGCAGAGGATCGGGGCCGAACCTTTCGGCGGCATCGAGAGGATCGACGACCGTTCCCAGCGTCTTGCTCATCCGCTCGCCGCGAAACAGAACGAACCCGTGTCCGAAGATGCGGCGCGGCAAGTCGAACGCCGGCGCTCAGGAGCATGGCCGGCCAGATGATGCAATGGAATCGGGTGATGTCCTTGCCGATGATGTGGAGGTCGGCCGGCCACCATTTCTCGAAGAGTGATTCGTCCTGCGCGAAGCCCACGGCCGAGATGTAATTGATCAGAGCGTCGACCCAGACGTACACGACGCTCTCGGGATCGAAGGGGACAGGGATTCCCCACTTCTGGCTTTCGCGGCTGATGGAGATGTCGTCGAGCCCCGAGTCGATGACGTTCAATATCTCGTTGCGGCGCACGTCGGGCTCGAGAAACTCGGGGCTCGCATCGTAATGGGCGCGCAGCCGATCGCGATATTTCGAAAGCCGAAAGAAATGGTTGCGCTCCTCGAGCCAGCGCGGCTTGCTGCGATGCAGGGGGCACATCCCGTCCTCGAGGTCTTTTTCCTGCTTGAACCCCTCGCAGGAATCGCAGTACCAGCCCTGGTAGCTTCCCTCGTAGACGTCGCCCGCGTCGTAGATGCGCTGAATCAGGGCCTGGACCGTGATCCGGTGTCTCGACTCGGTGGTACGAATGAAATCGTCGAAGGAAACGTCCAGGCGCTTCCAGACGGAACGAAACTCCTTCTCCATCTGGTCGCAATAAGCCTGCGGCGTGAGCCCGAGCTCTTCGGCCTTCTTGTACACGTTGAGAGAGTGCTCATCGTTTCCCATGACGAAGTGGGTTTCGTAGCCGGCGAGCCGCTTGAAGCGGGCGATTATGTCCGCCATCACTTTCTCGTAGGCGGTCCCGAGATGAGGCCGGCTGTTGACGTAATCGATCGCGGTGGTGAGATAGAACTTCGGCATAAGAGATTCGTCGGGGCGCCATTGTAGCAGATGGGTGGTTTGACAGGGCGGAGAGCGACCTCGTAGTGTTGTCGGTTCGAGACTCGTCGACCATGTGCCCGTCAAGGAGGTTCCAGTGAAGGGAATGAAGAGTTTGCTCGTCCCGTCGTTGCTCGCGATCTTCGCCATTTCCTGCGCCGTTCCCGAAGCGGCACCGAGGGAAGGGCAGACAGAGGACCGGGCCCGTCGGCTCGAACAGGAAGTCCCGCTCATCGACGGGCACAACGACCTTCCCTGGGAGTATCGGGAACGAGTGCAGCGCAAGTTCTCCGAGCTCGACGTACGTAAGCCCCAGCCCGATTCTCATGACCGACATCCCGCGACTCCGCAAGGGCGGCGTGGGTGGGCAGTTCTGGTCTGTCTACGTTCCCGTCGACTTCGAGGGCGCCGACGCCGTTCCGGCGACGATGGAAGAGATCGACACCGTCTACGAGCTCGCCCGACGGTATCCCGATGTTTTCGAGATTGCCCGCACCGCGGACGACGTCGAGCGCATCTTCGCATCGGGAAAGATCGCCTCCCTCATCGGCATGGAAGGCGGACACTCGATCAACGACTCGCTCGGAACGCTCCGCATGTTCTATCGACTCGGGGCGCGTTACATGACGCTCACCCACGGCAAGAACACCGCCTGGGCGGATTCGGCGACGGACGAACCGGTGCACGGGGGGCTCACCGGATTCGGAAAGGAGGTCGTACGCGAGATGAACCGGCTGGGAATGCTCGTCGACCTTTCCCACGTTTCGCCCGACACGATGAACGACGCTCTGGACGTCACCGAGGCGCCCGTCATCTTCAGCCATTCCTCCGCCCGCGCCCTGTGCAACCACCCTCGCAACGTGCCCGACGAGGTCCTGAAGCGGCTTCCCAGCAACGGTGGGGTGGTGATGGTTACCTTCGTCCCCTCGTTCATCTCGCCCGAGGTCAAGGCCCACGACGACGCGCGCGGCGCAGAGCGGAAACGTCTCCGAGCCCTCGAGGGCTCCACCGACGATCGCGTGACCGCGGGACTTCATTCCTGGGACACGCAGCATCCGGCCCCCCGGGCGACGCTCTCTCAGGTGGCGGACCACATCGACCACATCCGGAAGGTCGCCGGCATCGATCACATAGGGCTCGGCTCGGACTTCGACGGAATCACGTCGGTTCCTCTGGGTCTCGAGGACGTCTCCAAGTTCATCGACCTCACCCGCGAGCTCCTCGAGCGCGGCTACGGAGACGAGGATGTCCGCAAGATACTTGGAAAGAACGTGTTGCGAGTGATGAGGGCGGTCGAGGCGACAGCCGCCCGGCTCCAGAAGAAGAGGGGGCCCTCGGAAGCCCTCATTACCGACTTCGACGGGAAATAAAAGAGCTCAACCTAAAGGCGCAAAGGGCGCGAAGTCGCCAAGAAAACCGAAGAATGTCCGGGAAGACCGGAGCAAGTCGACTCGGTTCCCTTTGCGTTTTTTCCCCTGTCCGCCTAACCGTAGCCTCGCTCGGGTCGTCCAAGTAGGCGAATGAAGGCCGTCGTAGACGAGGACGTCCTGGAGCGGGCTCGGTCCGGGGACCAGGCCGCCTTCCGGCTCATCGTCGAGGGATACAGCCGGGACGTCTTCCGACTCGCCTTCCGGATTACGCGGAACGAGGAGGACGCGGAAGACACCGTGCAAGAGACGTTTCTTCGCGCTTATCGCAAGCTCGACGGGTTCGAGTCCCGGGCGAGCTTCGGCACCTGGCTCTACCGGGTGACAGCCAACACCGCCATCGACATCATCCGGCGGAGGAAGCGCACGCAGGACCGAAGCGTGCCCCTCCCGGAAGAGTCCGACCGGCGTCTGGGAACGGCGCCGTCCCAGGAGACCCGTGTGCTCGGACGCCAGATGCGAGAGCGGGTCGAGTCCGCCCTCTCCGAGCTCTCCGAGCTCGAGCGCACGGCGTTCGTCCTCCGCCACTTCGAGGACCTGTCCCTCGCCGAGGTGAGCGAGAGCCTCGACACCACCGTGAGCGCGACGAAGCAGGCCCTCTTCCGCGCCGTTCGGAAGCTCCGGAAGTGCCTGGCACCGGTCGCGGGGTCGTTCACATGAATCATCCAACTCAGGAGGATCTCGTTTCCTATCTCTTTCTAGATATGGGAGAGCCTCCTTCGGCCGCCGCGATCGAAGCGCATCTCGACCACTGCGCTTCCTGTCGTGACGAAGCGTCACTCCTTCGTCACGTTCTCGCCGAGGTGTCCGAAGCGGACGAAGTGCCGGAGCGACCCGTCGACTACCCCTCGCAGGTCTGGGAACGGGTCTCCGCCGGGCTCCCGCCGGCGGTGAAACGAGTGGGCCGCTCGCCGGTGCGGCTCAGGACCCTGCTCGCGGCCGCGGCGGTCGTGCTTCTCGCCACGTTCCTCGCCGGTCGGTTCTCGGCACGGTCGACTTCTTCGGACCTCGAGCGCAATCGTGAGGGTGATGTGCGCGAGCGCGTCCTTCTGGTGGCCCTCTCGGAGCACGTCGAGGAGTCGCAGGTGCTCCTCGTCGAGCTCGCGAATCGCGATGATGGAGCTCGCGCCTCGTCGCTCGATCGACAAAAGGCGGAAGAGCTCCTGCGCGCGAGTCGACTCTACCGCCAGTCCGCCTATCGCCTGGGAGACGTGGCGACCGCTGACCTGCTCGAAGACCTGGAACGGCTCCTGCTCGACGTGAGCCATGCTCCCGACTCGGGCGAAGCACAGAAGTCCATTCAGGACCGCATCCGGGACCAGGACATGCTGTTCAAGCTTCGCGTTCTCGATGCCAGCGTCAAGAGCCGGGAACAGAAGCTCGCGATCAAGAAATTCTGAGGAGAAGAGAATGTTGCATCATCCGAGTCTCGCCGCCATAGCCATCGTTGTTTCCGCGGCGTTCCTGCAATCGCCGGAGACGAACGAGTCTTACCGGAAAGGGAGAGAAGCGCTCGACCGGGGCGGCTTTCGGGACGCCGCCGCGGCCTTCGCGGAAGCGGAGAAGGATCCGGCGGTCGCCGATGCCGCCCTCTACTGGCAGGCCTACGCTCTGGCCAAGCTTTCAGACACCGCTCGCGCGTTGGAGCTCGTAGCCGAGCTCGAGAAACGGTTTCCCGAGAGCGCCTGGCGGGACGACGCGCAGGCCCTCGCGGCGGAGATCCGCGGTGCCTCGTCCAAGTCGGAGCAGGCGGCGGTCTTCGCCACCGACGAGGACGTCAAGCTCATGGCCCTGAACGGACTGCTCCAGTCCGACGAAGAACAGGCGATCCCCATTCTGGAGGAGCTTCTTTCCGGCTCCAGCTCTCCCAGGCTCAAGGAACGCGCGCTGTTCGTTCTGGCCCAGAGCGATTCGGACAAGGCCCAGGAAATCCTCGCGCGAGTGGCGCGCAACGAGAACGACCCCGAGCTCGAGCGCAAGGCGATCCGTTACATCGGTGTGCACGCGGGGGAGCGCGGTCTCGCGCTCCTCGCCGAGCTCTACTCGAGCTTGAGCACGACCGAGTCGCGGAGCGCCATTCTCGATGCCTTCATGGTCGCGGGAGAGAAGTCGCGTCTCCTGGAGCTGGCCAGGAGCGAGCCCAATCCCGAACTGCGCCGAAAGGCCATCCACCTGCTCGGCACCATGGACGCTTCGAGCGAGCTCTGGGAGCTCTTTCAGAAGGAGAGCTCGGAGGAGATCAAAAAAGCGATCCTGCAGGCGTTCATGGTGAGCGGGAACGAAGAACAACTTCTCGCGGTCGCGAAAGACACCAGGCAAGAGGAGGGTCTTCGCGGCGCCGCGATCCGGCTCCTCGGGGCGCAGGGCGCCAACGACGCTCTCTGGGATCTCTACCGCAGCGAGAGCTTGCTGGAAGTGAAGAAAGACGTTCTGCAAGGGCTCTTCGTCGCCGGAGAACAGGAGCGGATCGCGGAGGTGGCCAGAGACGCGAGCGAGCCCATGGCGCTGCGCAAAGCGGCCATCCGCGACCTGGGCACGATGGGGGACGAGACCGCGCCAGCCCTCGTCGGGCTCTATCGCTCCGAGAGCTCGCCGGAGCTGAAGGAGCAGGCACTGAACGGCCTCTTCATCCAGGGATCCGCCACCGAGCTCATCGCCATCGCCCGTTCCGAGACCGATCCGGAGCTCAAGAAAAAAGCGGTCCGTTACATTTCGCTCATGGGTACGACGGAGGCGAAGGACTTTCTCATGGAGCTGCTGAGGAAATGAATCTCTCTTCGAGCGCGTGCCTTCTGTTGCTGTCTCTCTGGTCGGTACAAACGCCGAGGCGCACGCCGTCGGGGCTGCCCGCCGAGCTGGCGAAGCTCGCTACGAGCTCGAAAGAGCCATTCTGGGCGGGGTACCGTGTCCCGCTGATCGCGGGGAATCATCACCTCTGCGGTGAGGAGGAGGTCCTGCGTCTGGACGGCGAAGGTTCGGGCCCCGAGGGGAATGACGGGAACGCCGCGACGGCCGACGACGACCTGGTCATCCTCTATCGCATGGAGGGCGAGCTCGTGACGCGCATCCGGTTGGCCTCGTCGGAATGCCGCATCGATCCCGGTCCGCGGGCCCTCCACTGGCTGGATGGGATCTCGGCGGCGGAGAGTCTCGCCGAGCTGGAATCGGTCCTCTCGGCCTCGAATGAGGAAGTGGCCGATATGGAGATCCAGGCGATCGCGTTACATCGGGACCCGGGGGCGGACGGGATTCTCGGGCGGATCGCTGCGGACGGAGCTTCCTTCGGAATCCGCAAGAAGGCCGTCTTCTGGCTCGGCGCCATTCGCGCCGAAGGAGGATTTCCCATTCTCGTCCGGCGGCTCGAGGACGAGTCCGACGCCCGGCTTCGAGAGCAGATCGTATTCGCGTTGAGTCTCTCCCGAGCCGTTCCGGCGACGGAAAAGCTCGTCGACATCGCGCGGAGCGACCGCGACGCGAAGGTTCGGGAGCGGGCTCTATTCTGGCTCTCTCAGAAGGCGGGCAAGCGCGCCGCCGCCGCCATCGCTTCGGCCGTGCGGGACGATCCCGAGATCGACGTCAAGAAGCAGGCCGTATTCGCGCTCTCGCAGCTTCCCGCGGAAGAGGGCGTCCCTCTGTTGATTGAGGTCGCGTCGACGCACCCCGACCGCGAAGTCCGAAAGAAGGCCTTCTTCTGGCTCGGACAATCCCACGATCCGCGCGCGCTGGCCCTGTTCGAGCGGATCCTGCTCGAAAAATAGGCTAGCGAAAGCGGCGTCGCATCAGCCGGTCGAGAAGGCGGTCGGGCAGAAGCCAGGCGAGCTTGGCGGCGATGCGGGCATCGGTGCCGACGAGATACCGCGTCCTCGGCCGCCTGGCGGTGAGCGCCTGGTACACCGCCTCCGCGACCCGTTCGGCTGGCACCGCGGTCTCGCTCAGCTGGCTCGCGCGCTCCCTCGTCTTCTCGATCTTCTTCCCATAGAGCTCGTGCACGAGAGCGGGCATCCTGTCGACGCGCCCCCTCGAATCCTCGATCGATTTCTCCCAGATAGGTGTTCGGATCGCGCCCGGCTCGATGACGGCGACTTCGATCTCCCATGGCTCGAGCTCCCGCCGGAGCGCGTCGCTGTACGCTTCGAAGGCGAATTTGGACATGGTGTAGGGGCCGAGAAGGGGCGGTGCGACCAGGCCGCTGATGGAGCTCATGTTCACGATGCGGCCCTTCGCACGGCGCAGGAGAGGCAGGAACGACTGCGTCACCGCGATCTGGCCGAACAAGTTGACTTCGAACTGGCGGCGGATTTCGTCGATCCCGAGAAACTCCAGCGGCCCACCCACCACGATTCCGGCGTTGTTCACGAGACCATGGAGGGCCTCGTCCCCGAGCGCCGTCTCGACCGCGGCCGCGGCGTCGCGGATGGACGCCTCATCGGTAACGTCGAGCTGAATGCTCTCGATGGGATCCGCGCTCGTGGGATGACGTGCCGTCGCGAAGACGCGAAATCCCCGCGAGGAGAGATAGATGGCAACGGCGCGACCGATTCCGGAGGACGCTCCGGTGACGACAACCGCTTTTTGTCTCACGACCGCGATCCTATGCGAAAAGCCGGCGCGATTCTTTTTTTTCGACGTGGAACGACGCAAGCGGCGTTAGAATCTCCGCCACGGCGCGCCACCCACCGTAGACCTCGCAACCAGAAGCGGTAGGCAAAAAACCGGCCTTCCTCGCGGCGTCGAACAGGAGGGAATCGTGGACTGGGATTGGAGCTTCCTCTGGCTATTGGTCGAGCATCTCGTGGTCGCCGTCGTCGTCTATGCGCTCGCCGTCCAGCTCGCGTACTGGCAGATCCCGCGCCGTAAACATTTGTGCCCGGGAATTCTCATCTCGTTTCTCGGGTCGATCGTGGGATGGGAGCTCTTCGCCCGGCTCTCCGGCGCGATGGCCGTCGAGCTTCTCGGTGCCGCGCTCGGCGCCCTCGCGTTCGTGTTCGCCGCCGTGAAGGTGGGGACACCCGCGAGCGTCGTCATTACCGTCGATACCGACGATCGGTCCCGACTCGACGAGAAGCTGCAGAGTGAGGGGTTTCGCGCTCCCTTCGTCTGGCCGCCACACTTCAACGTCGAGAAATACGGGAGCGTCGTCTTCGAGCTCGTGGGGACGGTGGGAACCGAAGTCGAGATCGAGTTCCCCGAGAACACCCCGTTCGGAGAAGACCCCAAGGGACAACGACGCCGCATTTTCGCCGGAAAGGTGCCCGATCGCATCAACGCGTCTCCGGTCATCGTCCCCGGCCGCGGCAAGTACGTCGTCCGCAAGAAGGACCCCGCGACCGGAGAGACGATCGTCAACGATCCGACCTGGGACACGCCCCGACGAAAAGATTGACCCGGCGGAGCGGCCCGGAGCTTCAGGCCCGGTCCATCAAGCGGCTCCGCGTCGCCTCGTCGGTAGCGAGATCCACCGCCGTCCACGCCATGGCGAGCGCGCCGTCCACGATCGCCTGGTCCGCGATGGGCGTGACGCACTGCGCCGTGAACTCCGGCTGATGATTGACCGCCGGGAGCGAGTCGATCCCGATCATGGGATGAATCGAGGGGACGGCGAGCGACACGTTCCCCATGTCCGTCGAGGCGGACAACCGAGCTCCCGTCGGCCCGAGGTCTTTGAACGTACGACCCGTCGTCTCGGCGTTCCGCCGGTAGATCGCGGCCATCGCCTCGTTGTGCACCATGTGGGCATAGGGCTTGTCGCCGCCCACGATCTCGAGCCGGCATCCGGTGCCGGTGGCCCCCGCCTCGAAGCACGCATGCACCTTGGGACGGAGCTCCATGAGCTCGTCCAACGTGTTCCCGCGGATGATGTATCGAGCCTCGGTATGGGAGGGGATGACGTTGGGA
This sequence comes from uncultured Acidobacteriota bacterium, assembly GCA_963815675.1. Classification (GTDB taxonomy): domain Bacteria; phylum Acidobacteriota; class Vicinamibacteria; order Marinacidobacterales; family SMYC01; genus CAWFHP01. The sequence goes on from CAWFHP010000015.1 coordinate 856,441, forward strand.
GCGTCGCCACCCTTCGTCACGATGCCGTGGATGCGGTCGGTCTGCCTCAGGTGCTGCCGCAAGAGTCCGATCGCGGTCTGGGAGATCGTCAGGGCATCGGCAGCGTTGATACCGAGCTCCGGAAACGCGGATGCATGCGCTTCTTTCCCCGTGTAGCGCACGTCGAACATCGACGCGGCGATGATGTTGGGAAGGAGCATGTCGAAGGGGGCGGGGTGCACCATCATCGCGGCGTGGATGTCGGAGAAGGCTCCGCTCTCGAGGAGCCGGATCTTCCCGCTCGCGTTTCCCACTTCCTCGGCGGGCGTCCCGACGACGGTGACGGTGAGCCCCACGTCATCCGCCACCCGAGCCGCCGCTACTCCCGCACCTATCGCCATCGCGGCGATCAGGTTGTGACCGCAGGCATGGCCGATCGCCGGCAGCGAATCGTACTCGGCGCAGATCGCGACGTGCAGAGGGCCGCTTCCCGCACGGGCAACGAAGGCCGTGGCCATGCCTCCCGCGCCGGACTCGACGGAGAATCCGGCGTCCGCGAGCGCTTCGGAGAGCCACGCCGCCGCCTTCTCCTCTTCGAATCCCAGCTCGGGATTCGCGTGGATGCGGTGGCTCAGCTCGACGAGGCTTTCACGCTCCTGGTCCATCCGTTCCCGAATCGCTTCCTTTGCGTCCTTAGCGTCCATGCCTTTTCCTTTTTGTCGAGATGTCTCCAAGCGGCCCCATTTTAGCAGGGTGCCGAAGGAGTCATACGCACCCTGCGCGACGAGCCGCAGGGGGCCCCACTAATGCATCAATGGAGGAAACGTTGGGACCTATGGGGCGCCGATGAGATCGAGGGGACGGCGGACGCGCGGGTCGAGCCGTACGCGAGCGAGGTCTGGATCGAACCAGATTCCGACGACGTTTCCGGCGCCGATGGATTGGAGCACGAGGTCTACCGCCCAGTCGTCGAACTGACATCGGCCGGCGACGAGAGCTCCGTAGTAGAGATAGTCGGGGTTGTCGGGATAGCGGGAGAGGACCCCGGTCATGTCCGATTGGGCCTGGTCGCATCGTGCGACGGCGGCGAGCACCTGCGCGCGCTGGGCGAGGAGCTCGTCGGTGGTGGAGGAGGCGAGCGCTTTGTCGTAGAGGCCGAGCGCCTCGCGGTAGCGTTGCTTCGCTTCGCTGTCACGGTGAAGCTGGCGGAGCGCGTCGGCGACGTCCGCATGGGCCCCGGGACGTTCCGGCTCGCCGTCGAGAACGAGAGACCACTGCTGGAGGGCGAGGTCGAACTTCCCCTCGTAGTAGTTCACGAGCCCGAGGCGCTGTCGCGAATGCGGATCGGAGCTGAGCTCGAGAGCTTTTCCGAACTCTTTCTCGGCCTCGTCCAGGTCGCCTCGCGCGAAGTGATAGAAACCGAGGAGGGTGACGGGACCTTTCTCTTCCGGAGCGAGCTCCCGCGCCTTCTCGAGGGAGACCGCCGCGGCCTTCAGGTTTCCCGCGCGGTACAGAAACTGCCCGTACCAATAGTGGTTCATCCAGAAGCGCGGCTGACGCTCGATGGCCTTCTCGAATAGCTCTCGAGCTTCCTCGCTCCTGCCGAGGGTCTCGTAGAGGTTCGCGACGTTGCACCAGGAAGGAACGTCTCCGGGTGCGAGGGCGAACGCCTCCTGGAAGCTCTGTCGCGCCTCGTCCCACCGGCCCTCGCCTGCCGCAACCACCCCGTCGGCGAGCTTGGACTCGGGGAGTCCTTCACCGAAGGCGAGGGCACGCTCCCGCGAGTACCGAGCGACGGACATGTCGCCCGGATCGTGTGTCTTGAGAAAGCTCCCCAACGAGGCCATCGCCTGTCCCGCTTGCGCGACGGCGAGGTTGGGGTCGAGCTTGAGCGCCTGCCGGTAGAGCGAGCGCGCCTGTTCCAGCGAGCCTTCGCCCTCGGCGTACCACCCTTCGTGGAGTGCCCGCGCTTCGAGGTACTTGCGGTAGGCGGTCTCGTTCGGAGTGCGTAGCGACTCGATGTCGCGGAGAGGCGGTCCGCTGCCGGACCCGAGAAAGCGGAAAGGCCTCGCCGGTTGGAATCGCGCGAGGAGGGCATCGCGGACCTCGTCGAGGCCCTGGACCGGGCTCGAGCCCTGGAGGTCGTTCTCCCAGACGAGCTCTCCCGATCGGTTCCACACCCGGGGATGCCACGTGACGACTCCGCGTTCGACGCGAAACGTACCTCCGAGAACCCATTCGACGCCGAGAGTCTGCGCGATCGTGGACGGGGGTGACGAGCGGAGCTTCCGCTCGACCGGACTCACCCGCATTCCGGGCGCGGCGGTGAGCCCGGCGGAAAGCCCGTCGGCCGATAGCGCGGTCAGAAACGACGCGTCCTCGCTCGGACTCTCAGCGGCGAAGGGGAGGAGCGCCACGTTCATGGCGGCGCGCGCGCCCCCATCCACCAGGTAAAGCAGGACGCCGACAGCGACGATTCCCGATAGCAGCGCGGCGGCAGCGACGGCGAGAGCTCGCTTGCGGCGGCGATTTCGATCGGGATGCAATCGAGCCAGGGCGACCGTGCGACGCTGCTCCTCGGCGAGGACGGCGTCGAGGAGCTCCTTTACTTCGGGCACGCTCGGGCGATCCTCGGCTCTCCACCGGAGGCATCGGAGCACCATCTCGTCGAGCTCCGGCGGCACATCGGGTGAGAAAACGCTCGGCGGAGGAAGCTCCGCGGCCTCACCGCGCATCGCGAGCGGGCGCCTGTCCTCGTCGCCCGGCGGGCGACGCGCGGTGAGCATCTCGTACAGAACGAGACCGAGAGCGTAGACGTCCGCCGCGGCGGTGAGCGCCTCTCCCCGGATATGCTCCGGAGCGAGATAAGCGTACGAGCCGACGAGCGCTCCCGGCTGAGTCACTTCGGAGTCGACGGGACCGCGCGCGAGCCCGAAGTCCACGACGACGACGCGTCCCGTGCCGTCGATGGCGATGTTCGACGGTTTGAGGTCGCGGTGGACGATGTCTCTAGCGTGCACCGCCTGCAGACCGGCGCAGATTTGGGTCCCGATCTCGAGGGTCTGCCGTGTCGAGAGTGTGCCGACGGTTCCGATGAGCTCGGCGAGGGTTCGGGCCTCGAGGTACTCCATGCTGATGTAGCGAAGACCGTCGGCGATGCCGAGAATCGTGTACCCGACAGACGTTCTCGTGGGTCACCTGCTGCGCGAGACCGGGCTCGCGGCGGAACCTCTCCATCGTCTCCCGGTCCCCCTCGAGGCTTCCGCGGATCATCTTCAGAGCAACGGTGCGCTTGAGCTCGCGGTCACGAGCTTTGTAGACCACGCCCATGCCGCCCTGGCCGAGGCGATCGATTACGACGTAGCGCCCGGCGAAGAGCTCCCCCGGAGAATAGTCGAGCGGAGGCTCGACCGCCGGAGCGCTATCGGGAGACCAGAAAGACTCCGTCCGTACTCGCGAGCCTCGTGCCGTAGCCGAGTCGCTCCCGAGCACGAGCGAGCGCCCGCACCGGCGACACTCCGCCGCGGTACTCTCTACCGTCTCGGCGCACCAGGGACACCGTTCGGCAGAGGAGGCCGCATCCGACCGAGCGGATCGGCCGGGAACTGGAGGAATCTCCCGATAACTCACGTTTATCGCACTCCCGTCGGTGCGTTTTTCGAAGTCTAGCTCATTTCGACGCAAATTTCGTGCCGGCCCGAGACCGCGCTCGAAAGCGATGGTTCCGGCGGCAGCCGGCCTTCGACGTGTTGTGCGGCTGGCCACACATCGGCAAGAACGAGGTGACTGTAGCCGTGCCCGCTACAACGAGAATTGAAGAGGAGGCGGAAGGGCGCTATAAGAGAAGAGAGTGACCCTCTTCATGCGGCGCGGTGCGACCCGGATTGCGGCAACGACCGGCCTCATTCTCATTCTTACCCACATCTTCGTCTTCGCTTCTTTCCCCGCGTCGGCGTCGGAGCGGGTCGTGGAGGCGTCCGCCGCGACGGTGTTCGTTCGCGTCATCGGAAAGATCGGGGTCGTCGACAACTCGGGCTTTGGGGAAGAGCAGGAGCGGAACGTAGAGCTCGGCACCGGTAGCGGTTTCGTGTTCACTCCTTACGGTCAGGTCCTGACGAACTATCACGTCGTCAGCGGGGATACGTATCACGTGAAGCAGGGATTGCACGATATGACCCTTCGTCTCACGGTGGAGCGGATCGAGGTCGTGCTCCCGTCGGCCGATACCGACGGCGCTCCGAGCCGCTTCGATGCGAGCGTCGAAGCTTCCGACCCCGAGGTCGATCTCGCGGTGTTGTCGGTGAACGGCGCCGACCTTCCCTATCTCGCGCTCGGAGATTCCGACGCTGCCGACCCCGGAGAGGCGGTCAGCGTATACGGCTTTCCCTTCGGTCGAGACGTCGAGGTGGGAAAGACGGAGCTTCCCGACATCGTTCCCACGGTGAGCGTCTCGCGGGGCGCGGTGTCTGCGGTGAGAGCCGACGACGCCGGTAACACCGCGTTTCTCCAGACGACGGCGACGGTGAATCCCGGCAACAGCGGCGGTCCGATGGTGGACGCGGAAGGGTTCGTCCTCGGCGTGATTCGTCTGAAGCTGCGCGGAGGCGACGGCATCGGCTTCGCCATTCCCGTGAACGAGGTCAAGGACTTTCTCGAAGTGCACGGCTACGTCGGACTTCTCCCCGTCGCGCGGCTTCGGCTCGGAGCCGAACAGAGCTCTCGAGAGAAAAGGGCTCCGGCTTCGTCTTCCGGACTCGATGGAAGACCACTCTCCGACGAGGTTGACCGCCTTTTCCGATCCCGCGGAGGCCTCGATCCGCTTCGCGTCCGATCGGGTCGCGACACCCTGGGACCTGCCGCGTCTGGAAGAGACACTTCTCTCGGGCGGAGGCGAGATCGGCTCGTTCCGTGCCACCGCGGCGAAAAAGTCACGGGTGGTGTCGGGAGGGCGCCTCGTTCTGGGGAGCGCGACCGGACAGGACGTCCGGACCGGAAGCGACGCCAAGATGGAATACGCGCTGTTCGACCTTGGGAAGCAGAACGAGAAAGTCATCGTCCGCTACACCGGCACCGCGGAATCCGTCGCCTTCAATCGCTCGATCCTTCTGGAATCGCTTCGGAGCATCGAAGTCGAGCCCTTGCGCACTTCTCCGGTGACGGTCGCGCTCGCTCCCGAACGGATGGGTTGGGTGGAACGGGCCCTTCCCGATCCCGGCGCGCCTTCGGTGGTGTTGCCCGACGGATGGGAGGAAGAGGCATCGGCGCCGTTCCCTTGTCCCGGCCTCGCCCCCGTCGACTCCGCCCTCGCCTCGTCGCCCCCGGGAGACTTCACCGTCTCTCTTCGCACCGGATGGTGGCGCTCGGGACCGAGTCCTCAGGAGGCGGCGGCGGCTTGCGGGGGCCGGCGAGCGGGGAACGGAGAGCGCGGCGTACGCGTATCGGGTCGACCGGCTCGGTCAGGGATACGTCGTCACCGGCGCGTTCGAAACAATCGGCGAAGGCCTCCTCCAGCGGGAAGTGTTAGCGCCCGTCGAGGTGGAGCCGTACTCGAGGGATCTCGTCCGCAGCTGGACCCGAGGCGAGATGAAGCTCAATGGTCCTCCACGGTAACCACGTCCCAGAGCGTGTGATAGCGGCCGGCCCGAACGTTCCGCAGGAACGCGTGGATGTTCTGGACGAGGGTCACGGTGATGTGGTCGCCGACCATCTTGGGATGAGGCCGATGGAGGTTCGCGTAGGCCCGGATGAAGACGCTCTTCTCGTCGGTGGGGAGCGCCCGCACGTTCTCGACGAAGTCGGGCCATTTGCGCTGGCGGAAGAGGTAGAACTCGACGTTCGATAGATAGAACGCGGAGACCGTCAAGTTCCTGGACTCGAGAAAATTCCCCAGCCGGCGGAACGCCTGCTCGCCTGCGAAGTCGCCCACGATGGGAATGATGCGATTCTCGCGCTCCATCGTCCGCACCGTCTCGTAGGTCGCGACGGAAGCGAGCCAGCTGCGGTGTCTTCCCGACAGGTCGGTCTCCAACAGGAACTCTTTCAGCGAGGGGAAGAAGAACGACCGCCAGCTGTCGTACTTGATGTCGAGCCCGAGCGCATAGAACTCGTGATAAATCTGCCGGACGTCCTCCAGGTCCGTCTCCGTCAACTCCAGCCCGGGAAACGCCTCGAGCTCGGTCTCCACCTCCCGCATCTGTCTGCGGAAGAACGTCTCGTCGGGCGACGCGCTCTCGATCGCGGCCACGATCTCGGGGAGGGTGGCGTTCGCGGGAAGGGGAGCGGGGAGCGGCCGTCCGAGGAGCCTCGACAGATACTCGTCACGGGTGGCCGACTTCTCGATGAGCACTTTGAACAGGAGATGCTCGAGGAGGTTTTGCCGCCGGATGTCGACGATGAACGCGAGCTCCGGCTGTATGGCGGCGATATAGGTGAAATTCTGATTCGGACCGACTCCGAGGTAGACCCCGCCCCGGACCGATTTCGACTCCAGCTCGTCCATCACGTGGAGATAGGACGTCTCGTTGGAGATGTAGTTGTTGCTCCAGAAGTAGCCGCCCTCTTCCGAGAGCTCATGAGCAGAGACGGGAGAACTCGGCATCGCTCACGACGGCGGTGGCGTCGTCTCTGGTACCGGTGCAGGAGGGGGCGTTCGGTGACAGGACGGCTGCCAGCGCCAGCGCCAGTACGAGCGTGCGGCCGAACATCAGATAAAAACCTTGGGGGATCAGGAGCCTCTGGACGAATCCTTCAGGTGGTCGGCGATGAAGCGCAGGGAGTGTCCGATGTGAGAGTAGACGAGGGCCCAGCCGTGCGGCTCGCCCTCGTAAGAGTGGAACTCGTGGGTGATGCCCCGGGCGGTGAGCACCTGGTCCAGCTTCTGCATGCCGAGCCCGAGCCCGATCAGCCGGTCGTAACGGTCCGCGGTCCCGTAGTCGAAATAGATGGGAAGCTTCTGGATGTTGGCTTTCGCGGCGAGCTCGAGCGGGTTATTGGCGTCGAAATAGGCTTGATCGAAGGGATCCCCGTAGACCGCGGCGAATACGCCGCTCAGGTACTGATATTGGCGGCTCGCGCGGGCGCTCTCGGGTACGTCCAGCGGGTTCTTTCTCGGAAAAACGATGGGGGAGTGGGCCGCCGCCACTGCATATTGGTCCGGATGTTTCATCGCGATCTTGAGCGCGCCATAGCCTCCCATGGACGTGCCCGCGATGGCCCGATGGGTCGGGCCTGGCTCCACCCGGTACGTTGCCTCGATGTAGCGCGGAAGCTCTTCGACGACGAGCTTCTCGTAGAGCATGCTTCCGTCGCGGTAGTCGGTGTAGAAGCTGCGCCCTCCGTCGGGATTGACGAGGATCATTTCCGGGAGCACGCCCCGCGTCATGAGCTCGTCGACCTCGGCGGGAATGTCCCCGTGTCTGTCGACGGTCCAGCTCGTATCATCGTTGAACATGCCATGGAGGAAGTAGACCACCGGGTACTTCCGGTTGCTCTTCCCGTAGGAAGGCGGAAGGAAGATGCTGAAGGGCTCGTCGCCGTGAATCGCCTCGCTCTTCATCGACGAGAACTCGACCCTGCTCCCTCCTGGAAGATCGATCGGCTCTCTCGAGGAACGGGACTCGGGCTGGCTCCAGGTGCGCCGTCGCAAGGGCCAGGATGCTGCCGAGGACGAGAGCAACGCGTTTGCGGGATGGCGAATCGGGCATGGCTCGACGGAAGAATACCACAGAGGGTCGGTTGGAGCCGGGGCCGTGCTAGACTCCTTTCACCATGGAGACCATTCGGATCATCGGCGTTCGCATGGACCTGGGAGCGGGACGGCGGGGCGTCGACATGGGGCCTTCGGCGATGCGCAAGGCGGGCATCCGTCAGCGGCTCCGGGACCTCGGCTACGAGGTGGTGGACGAGGGCAACCTGCACGTCGATGAGCCCGAGGCGATCGAGATCCTGGACCCGAAGCTCAAGTACCTTCCTGAGATCACGGCGGTGATGGAAGACCTCGCGAAGCGAGTGACGCGGAGCCTTTCGTCCTCGGAGATCCCTCTCGTGCTCGGGGGGGATCACTCGATCGCGATCGGCACCATCGCCGGTCTCGCCGCCTACTATCGTCAGGCGGGCAAGAAGATCGGCATGATCTGGCTCGATGCTCACGGTGACGTCAACACTCCCGAAACGTCGCCCTCGGGGAACATCCACGGGATGCCCCAGGCGATCGCGTTCGGCCGCGGCGCCGACGAGCTCACCACCATCGGCGGCTTCGCGCCGGGGGAATCGAAGCTCGACCCGGCCTGTTGTTGCATCATCGGCGCCCGCAGCATCGATCGGACCGAGAAGAAGATCCTGGCCGAGATCGGACTTCACGTCTTCACCATGGAACAGATCGACCGGCGCGGGATCTACGACGTCTGCCAGGAGGCGATCGAGCATCTCGACGCGAGGCACCGACGGCGTACACGTGAGCTTCGACGTGGACGCGATGGACCCGAGCGTCGCCCCCGGTGTCGGAACCCCGGTGAGGGGTGGCCTGACCTATCGCGAGACTCATACGGTCATGGAGCTCATCGCCGAGACGGGCCAGATGGTCTCGATGGAGGTCGCCGAGGTGAACCCCATCCTGGATATTCGCAACTCGACCGCCGAAGTTGCCGTGGCGATGGTGGCCTCGGCCTTCGGAAAGAGAATTCTGTAGCGGGCCCCGCCGGGTGAGCGAGTCGCGTCGCAAGGTTGCGGTGGTGGGCGAGACCGGCGCCGTTCTCTCGGAAGTTTCCGTGTCGGTTGCCGCGCCGGGGTCGACGCGACTCGACCTCGAAATCGTTAGCCATCATCGCTCACGGCGCCGGGGGCAACATGGACTCGCCGGCAATCGTCGGCCTGCAGACGCGGCTCGCTGCCGCCGGAGTCACCGCCGTAAGGTTCAACTTCTCTTACTCCGAGAAGAAAAAAAAGGGCCCGGACAAGCAGCCGGTGCTCGTCGCCTGCTGGCGCTCGGTCGCGGACTGGGCCCGCAAGGAGCTGTCGCCACGAAGACTCTTTCTCGGCGGGAGGTCGATGGGGGGGCGCATGGCGTCGTACCTCGTCGCCGATGGGTATCCTTGCGACGGGATCTTCTTCGTCGCGTACCCGCTTCACCCTCCGGGAAAGCGCGAGAAGCAGAGAAAAGAGCATCTCGCGAGCATTTCCGTCCCGATGCTCTTCGTGAGCGGAACGAGGGACGCCTTCGCCAGCCTGGACCTTCTAGAGCCCGTGGTGCGTGGACTCGGCGCCCGCGCCCGGCTCCATCTCATCGAGGGCGCGGATCACGGTTTCAAGGTTCCGAAAGCGCGCGGACGAACCCCCCGAGAAATCGAGGACGAAGTGGCCAGGACCGTGCTAGCCTTCATCGAACCTCCTGGGAGTTGACACAAATGGCGATCGATCGCGTGCAGGCTCTTCGGGATCTCCTCGCAAAGGACCCGAGGGATCCAACCACTCGCTACATGCTGGCTACCGAGCTCTACAAGAACGGCAACTACGATGAGGCCGCCGACCAGATGGAGTCCTATCTCCAGTCGAAGCAGGACGAGGGCGCCGCTTACCGCATCCTCGCGGATTCGTACCAGAAGCTCGGCAAGGTGAAAGAGGCCCGGCTGGGCGCTCCGCCAGGGGATCGAGGCCGCCCGCTCCCATCATCACGACGGAATGGCCGACGAGCTCGAAGACCGCCTCAAAGACCTGGGCTGAGGAAGTTCCCCGATTCGGCCTGCGACGTTCCCTTCTTTTCCTCGATCGCTTGCTTCATTTTTTCTTTCTCGCCTTCTTGACGCCGGGAGACGGACGGTCTTTCAGACGATACACGAATTTCAAGCCGGACCAGTCCTCGTCCACGGCACAGATTTTGACGTCCACGATGCCGGCGGCCAGGCCCCGCTCGCGGACCAGCGCCTCGGAGATGTCACTCGCCAGGGGTGAGGACTTTTTCGCCCAGCACACCCAGAGCGCCGTGTCGGGCGACATCTTGGCTTTGGCGTCCGCGATCCGTTTCGCGAGGGACGCTGCGTCTCTCGCAAACAGCAGGATGACGTCGACCGCTTCGTCCCGGTGGAGCGAGCCCACGCGGACGCCGAGCGGAAGCGGGCCGAGCGTCGACGGGAACCCGCGGGGAGCCCCGTCGAGCGCGAGCCGCGAGCCCTCCCGGATCCCGAGCTTCTTCGGAAGCGGTGTACCCGAATAGCCGGCCGGGATCGAGGTCAAGGGGCGAGCCCGGGCTCGTACCCGTCCATGAACTCTACGAACTTCGAGATGGCGACCATGTCCTTCGCAACATAGCGAATGCTGTGAGAGTCCGGTCCTCTCCACGATGGGAAGATAGGCAAGAATCTCAGCCTGGCGATAGTTCTTGAAGCTCACCTCGAAGGCGATGTCTCCGGAGAGCCGAACGGGCGGGATTGATTGCCTTCGGTCGACCGCTCGCTTGGCCGTCGCCTCGATGAGCTTCGCGGCCGCGCCCGGTGTCATCGTCTTCGCCGCGTGAAAGCTGATGGCGTGCTTCACGACGGCGGTCTCGAGATCCCCGATGGTTCGCTTCGCTTCGGCGGCGATGGCGTCGTCGCCCGAGATCATGACCACGGGGACCCCGAAGTGGCCGGCGATGGCGGCGTTGAACGCGGCCTCGGAGACGGACTTTCCGTTCAGCCGAACGTCGGTCAGAGTGGCGCTCGAGAACGTATGAGCGCGAACACCCTCGGGGTTGGACGTCGCGGCGTGGTATCCGATGAAGAGGGCCGCGGCAAACGTATCGTCGATTCCTTCCATCATCCCGAGAGGCCTGGGCCAGGACCGCACGATCTCGACGTCGTCGGGAAAGCGGTCGACGAGGAGGTTCTGGCCGTTCCCGTGAGAGTCGCTCACGACGAACCCGGTCGCGCCGGCCGCACGAGCGCCCCGGATCGCGGCGAGCGTCTCTTCCGTCATGAACTCGCGGAATCGCTGATATTCGAACCCCTCGGGACCGAGCTGCTGATCCGTGACAACGCCGGCGATGCCTTCCATGTCGACGGAGATGTAGACCTTGAGCGGCGCCTGGGCGAGCCCGCGCGACGGCGAGAGCGAGACGGCGAGGAGAGGGAGGATGACCATGAGGAGTTGGAGTCTCATCGGCAATGAACCTCGTTTCGTGGGCGACGACGACGTCGCCGCTGGGTTTTATCCGAGGACGTCACACCGGCGCAAGTGGCCACTAGAAATTAGGGACAGGCACCAATTTTGAGAAGTAGCCTCCGAGTGACAAAGAAATTAGGGACAAAGAAATTAGGGACAGGCACCAATTTCGCAAGTGGCCATTAGAAATTCGGGACAGTCGGACCTGAGTCCTACGGCCTCGCCCGAAAACCCATGAAGATGCAGAGGCGCCAAGGGGAGACGGCTCTGCGCTGTTGCTCCCGCTAACGTCTCTCACGCTACTTGACGACTCCGGAGGCTCGGGGACGCTCGTCCGGAGGCTCTTGGCGTCGTCTTCATCGCTCCTCTGACGATGGAAATTCGCAACCGAGAGCCGCCGCCGCGACGCCGCTTCGAATCATTCCTGGTCGCGTGCATCCCGCCCTCCGCGCTTTTCGAGGTAGACTTACGGGTTTCGTGAGCTTGGCGATCGAGGAGGGGCATGGGAGTTCTGGAAACCATTGAAGAAGCGAAGGCCCGGGCGCGCGACGCTCTGCGCCGGGTCGAGGACGAGGAAGCGCTCGAGAAGTGGCGGATCGAGTTTCTCGGGCGGAAGAGCCAGCTTCTCGGCATCCTGAAGTCGGTGGGGGAGCTCGCGCAGGACGTCCGGCGCGAGGCGGGCCGCGCCGCGAACGCGCTCAAAGGGGATCTCGAGAAAGAGCTCCGGGAGCGGCAGGAGGAGCTCCGCGAGCAGCGGATCCAGAGGACGGAGACGCTCGGTCGCGATCGACGTCACCCTTCCGCCGCGGCCGCTCGCCGAAGGCCGGCTCCATCCCGTCTCTCAGACGGTGCGGGACATCGTCGAGGCCTTCACCGCCCAGGGGTTCTCCGTCGTGGAGGGGCCCGAGGTCGAGCTCGATTATTACAACTTCGAGGCGCTCCGGATTCCCAAGGACCATCCGGCGCGCGAGCTCATGGACACCTTTTACATCGACCGGGAGGACGAGAGCGACGCGAAGCTCCTCCTCCGGACGCACACGTCGCCGAACCAGATCCGTTTCATGGAGAAAAACGAGCCTCCGATTCGGATCGTCTGTCCCGGCCGCACGTATCGGAACGAGGCCACCGACCCGACGCACGAGTGGATGATCACCCAGCTCGAGGTCCTCGCGGTTGACGAGGGACTCACCCTCGCTCACCTGAAGGGGACGCTCTTCGAGTTCGCGAAGCGGCTCTTCGGCGAGGAACGGAAGATCCGATTCCGCTGCGACTTCTTCCGCTTCGTCGAGCCCGGCGTGGACATGGCGATCGACTGCTTCATCTGCGGCGGCTCGGGATGCCGCACCTGCAAGCGCGAGGGATGGATCGAAATCCTCGGCGCGGGGATGGTTCATCCGGAGATCCTCTCGAACATGGGGTATGACCCCTCCGTCTACACCGGATTCGCCGCCGGCCTCGGCGTCGAGCGCATCGCTCTTCTGCGCTACGGCGTCGAGGACATCCGCAACTTCTACGAGAACGACGCTCGTTTCCTGAGACAGTTCTGATGCGCGTACCGATTCATTGGTTATCCGATTACGTCGATCTCTCCGTTGCCCTTGAAGGAGATCGCTCACCGGCTCACCATGGCCGGTCTCGAGGTCACCGGGGTGGAGCGCACGGGCTCCGACTGGGAGAACGTCGTCGTGGGCGCGGTGATCGAGGTCGAGCCTCACCCCGACGCCGACCGTCTCCGTCTCGTAACCGTGGACGACGGAACGACCCGTCACGAAGTCGTCTGCGGCGCTCCCAACGTCGCCCAGGGACAGAGGATCGCTTATGCGAGTATCGGGGCGAGCCTCATCGACGCCCACACGGGCGAGCCGAAGAAGCTCAAGAAGGCGAAGATCCGTGGCGTCGTCTCCGAGGGGATGGTCTGCTCCGAGCGCGAGCTCGGCCTATCCGATGAGCACGAGGGGATTCTCGTCCTCGCGCCCGACGCTCCCGTGGGACGTGCGCTGGCGGAAGTGCTCGGAGACACCGTTCTCGTGATCGACATGAAGCCCAACCGCGCCGATGGGCTCTCGATCCTGGGCGTCGCGCGCGATGTCGCCGCACTCACCGCGACGACGGCGCGTGAGCCGGATTTCTCCTTCGAAGCGAAGGGGGCGGCTATCGAGAAGCGGGCGAAGGCGACGATCGAGGATCCCGATCTCTGCTCGCGCATCACGTTCGCTCTCATCGAGGGCATCGTGATCGGACCGTCTCCGGGCTGGATGCAGGAGCGGCTGCTCGCCGCCGGCATGCGTCCCATCAGCAACGTCGTCGACGTCACGAACTACGTGATGCTCGAGCTCGGCCAGCCGATCCACGCGTTCGACTACGACAAGATCGCGGACCATCACATCATCGTTCGCCGGGCGAAGCCGGGTGAGAAGCTGACGACGCTCGACGGCAAGGAGAGGTCCTTCACCCCGGAGCAGCTCCTGATTACCGATCGCTCGGGACCCGTCGCCGTCGCCGGCGTCATGGGAGGGCTCGCGACCGAGGTCACCGACGCGACCCGGAACATTCTTCTCGAGGTGGCCAATTTCAACCCGGTGAGCATCCGCCGCACGGCGGCTGCGTTGAAGCTTCCGAGCGAGGCCTCGCGCCGCTTCGCCTGGGGCATCGCCCCCGAGCTCGCGCCCCTCGCGTCGCGCCGGGCGACGAAGCTTCTCGTGGAGCTCGCGTCGGGAACGGCGGCCCAGGGGTTGATCGACGTCTACCCGGTGAAATCCGAACCGACGAAGATCTCTCTTCCCCGAAAACGGGTGAGCCAGGTCCTCGGGATCGATCCTTCGCTCGAGAAGATCACGGAGTGTCTCGTTCGGCTAGGTTTCGACGTTTCGCGCGACGGGGACGGTCTCTCCGCCATCGTGCCGTATTGGCGTCGCGACGTCCAGATTCCCGACGACCTCGTGGAAGAGGTCGCCCGCATGATCGGCTACGACGAGATTCCCGTGCTGCCTCTCGACGGACGCATCCCCCCGAGGGTCCGGCAGCCGGAGCGCGAGCTTCGCGAGCGGGTGAAAGACATTCTCGTCGGCGCCGGGATGCAGGAGATCATCACGTACCCGCTAACGAGCCCCGAGGTTCTGGAGCGGGTGGTCTCTCCCGACGAGCTCGCGGCGAGCGCACCTCTCGCCGTCGTCAATCCGTTGAACGTCGGCCAGGAGAAGCTGCGGACGTCGCTTCGTGCCTCCGTCCTCGAGATCGTCGCCCGCAACCAGCGTCTCGGTACTGCCCGGCTCGCCCTCTTCGAAGCGGCGCGGGTGTATCTGCCGACACCGAACGGCCTTCCCGACGAGAGGGAGCGCGTCGTCGGGGCCGTGTCGGGAGCCCGTCTCGACCGCTGGGGCAGCCCCACGGACGAACGCGTCGATTTCTTCGACGCCAAGGCCTATGTCGAGCGCGTATTCGAGACGACGGGCGTCACCGCTGCGTATGCCGCCTCCGACGAGTATGGTCTTCTCACCGGCCGATGCGCCGAGATTCGGGTGGGAGACGCACGCGTCGGAGTCCTGGGCCAGGTCCATCCCAAGACGGCGGAAAGCTTCGGCCTCGCGGGCGACGTGTTCCTGTTCGAGGTCGGCCTCCGGGAATTGCTCCCACACGTGAGCTCCGTGCCGCGGTATCGGCCGGTCTCGAAGTTCCCCGCGGTCATCGAAGACCTGGCGGTCGTCGTCTCCGTGGACACGACCGCGGGCGCGGTGAGCGCGGAGATCCAGGGGCATCCGCTCGTCGCCTCGGTGCGGGCCTTCGACGAGTACCAGGGCGATCCCGTGCCCGAAGGAAAGAAATCGCTCGCATTCCAGGTCTCCTATCAGGCCCCCGACCGCACGCTCACCGACGCCGACGTTGCCAAGGCGCGCGAGCGCATCCTTGCCCGACTCCAGAGCCGTCTCGGCGCGGAGCTCCGGCAATAGATCCGCCCGTGCCTTATCGCACCTATCTGTTCGATCTGGACGGGACCCTCATCGATTCGATCGATCTGATCTTCCGCGCGTACCGCCACACCGCAGAGCGCCATTTGAATGTGTCGCCCCCCGATTCCGTCTGGCTCGCGGGATTGGGAACGCCGCTTCGCATGCAGCTCGGAGAGGTCTCGGACGATCCCGAGCTCATCGAGGCGATGGTGCTGACCTACCGCGAGTATCACCAGCAGCATCACGATCGGAGCATCCGGCTCTATCCTCAGATCGCGGTCGTTCTACCGATTCTTCTCGAGCGGGGCGCGCGCTTGGGTGTCGTCACCAGCAAGCTTCGCTTCGGCGCCGAGCGGGGGCTCGCCACGACCGGGATCGCGGAGCATTTTCATATCATCGTGTCTGCCGATGAGGTGACGCGCCACAAGCCGCATCCAGAGCCGGTCGAGCGAGCGCTCGGGAAGCTGGGAGCGGACGTCGAGACCACGGTATTCATCGGCGACTCTCCCCACGACATCGCCGCCGGGCGCGCCGCTGGAGTCCGAACCGCGGGGGCTCTCTGGGGGCCCTTCAGCGACGACGAGCTCGCGAAAGCGGGTCCGGACCATCTTCTCCGCACTCCTTCCGATATTCTTTCGCTCTGAGCCCCGCCGCCGGGGCGCATTTCCCGAAAAACTTCGTCTTAGAAACCCGGGTGGGAAATGGGGGAAGTTTCGCCATGGAGACGGAAACGAGAGCTCGTATCGCCGCGTCGCGGCCGAAGATCGTGGCGCGGAGCGAGAAGATGCGGGATGTGCTGCGTCAGGTCGCGATCCTCGCTCCCTTCGAGGACGTGCCGGTCGTCATCGGTGGGGAGAGCGGGACGGGGAAGGAGCTGGTGGCGCGGCTCCTTCATCATGGAAGCTCGAGGGCGTCGCGCGCCTTCGTGGCGGTAAACGCGGCGGCCATTCCCGATACGCTCCTCGAAGCGGAGCTCTTCGGTCACGCGCGGGGAGCGTTCACCGGCGCGACCGAGCCGAGACGAGGCCTCCTCGACGAGGCCAACGGCGGCACGCTCTTCCTCGACGAAGTGGCGGATCTCGAGCCCTCGGGCGCAGACCGTCCTTCTTCGAGTGATTCAAGAGCGCGAGTACCGACGGGTTGGGGAGACGTCCTCGAGGCGAAGTGACTTTCGCCTGCTCACGGCGACCCACAAGGACCTCGACGTGGAAGTCGCCGGCGGCCGCTTTCGGCAGGACCTCCTTTTCCGCCTCGACGTTGCCCGCATCGAGCTTCCTCCTCTTCGCGATCGGCCGGTGGACATCGGGTACCTCGCACACCACTTCATCGGGGTCAAGTCGAGAGCCCTCTCGATCGCGCGGCCTAGCCTCGCACCCGAAGCCGAGAGGCTCCTGCTGGCGCACTCCTGGCCGGGCAACGTGCGGGAGCTCCAGAACAAAGTGACCCAGGCGCTGGTGCGGGCGGTGGGAGAGGACGAGATTCGACCCGAGCACCTTTCGATTCACCGCCGGGGAATCGCCGGCGCCAGGGGGTTGCGCGGCGCGTCGCAGGCGTTCGAGAGGACTCTGCTCACCGAGACCCTTGCCCGCCACGGAGGCAACCGCACGATGGCGGCGCGCTCTCTGGGAATCTCGCGGCAGGGACTCTATCGGAAACTGAAACGTCACGGACTCGGGACGTCGCGAAACGGCTGGCGGGAAAGAGCGCTTTGATCTAAGGTGTTCCGCTCACGAGAAACTGTGATGCGGTGGAGACGGCAAAACCCAACACAGAGAAGGATCCTGGCGCACGGTCCCCTCCAATACCGCCTCCACCACACAGTTGCGGCACCAAATTCAGCCGTGGCCAGCTTCGATCGCCTTTTGGCTGTAGTCGCAGAAGTTAGGACAAAAGAGCGCTCAGGTCAAGTGACTTTTTGGTAAATGATCCGCTCCGCGAGCGCAGTCGAACCATCGACAAAAGGTAGTCGCCGCAATGAACCTATTTGAAAACACCGCCTGCATCGGGCCGCGACGCGGCGCGAGTCTCGTCCTTGTCTCCGCGCTCATCGCCAGCGCCGGATTCGGCTCGCCCCGGGAGGCCTCGCAAGCGAGCGCGTTCCCCGACTTGCGTTTTCGCTCGATTGGCCCCGCGGTCATGGGCGGTCGCGTCGATGATGTCGAGGTGGTGGAGGGCTCTCCCTCGACCCTCTACATCGGCACGGCGAGCGGGGGCGTCTGGAAGAGCACGAACCTGGGCACGACCTGGACTCCGATTTTCGACGGCGAGGAAACGTCGTCCATCGGCGACGTCGCGGTGGCGCCGTCGGATCCTCAGAATCGTCTGGGTGGGGACGGGAGAGGCGAACAATCGACAGAGCTCGAGCTTCGGTTCGGGCGTCTACAAATCGGAGGACGGCGGAAACAAATTCACGCACATCGGCCTTGAGGGAACGGACCATATCGGTAGGATCCTCGTGCACCCCCGTGACCCCGACCGTGTCTTCGTCGCCGCTCTCGGACCTCTGTGGTCGCCGAGCCCGGAGAGGGGCGTATACCGCACGCTCGACGGCGGCAAGAGCTGGAACAAAGTCCTCTTCGTGGACGAGAACACGGGCGCGGTCACGATGGCGATGGACCCGGTGAATCCCGATGTTCTCTACGCCGCTCTCTATCAGAGAAGGCGGGTGCCCTGGGGATTCTCGGGAGGTGGACCGGGAAGCGGGCTGTACAAGAGCACCGACGGGGGGAGCTCCTGGCAGAAGCTCGGCAACGGTCTGCCCGGGGGGGTCGTGGGACGAATCGGCATCGCGATTTTTCGCCGCGACCCGCGCGTGGTGTTTGCCATCGTCGAGCATGCGACCGAAGGCGGCGTCTACCGGTCGGCGGACAAGGGAGAGAGCTGGGAGAAGCTCACGAGCTTCAATCCACGCCCCATGTATTACAGCCAGATCTACGTCGATCCAAACGACGAGCGGAGGATCTACGTCCTCGGGTCATCGTTTCACGTGTCCGACGACGGCGGCAGGACCTTCGTCGAGAACGAGGAGATGACCCCGACCTACGACGTGGGTGTCCATGGAGATCACCACTCTCTGTGGATCGATCCGGCGAGCTCGGACCACCTCGTTCTCGGAAACGACGGCGGACTCTATTTCTCCTGGGACCGGGGCCGCAACTGGGACAAAGTGAACAACATGCCCCTGGCGCAATTCTACTCCGTCGCCGTGGACATGGAAGACCCTTACCACGTCTATGCGGGTGCCCAGGATACGCACTCGTGGTCGGGGCCGAGCGCGACCCGGAACGAAGCCGGCATCCTGAACGGCGATTGGGTGCAGATCCACTTCGGCGACGGGATGTACCAGCGGGCGGACCCCAGTGATTGGACGACGGTCTACACGTCGTCACAAGGTGGCAACGTCATCCGACTGGATCGCCGCACCGGCGACCGGATGTCGATCAAGCCGTATCCAGGAGAGGGCGAAGACCCTTACCGCTTCCACTGGACCTCTCCGCTCGTTTTGTCCCGGCACGATCCGAAGACGATCTACCTGGGGGGAAACCGTCTCTTCGCTTCTCGAGACCGCGGCGAGAGCTGGACCGCGAGCGCCGATCTCACGTGGCACGAGGACAGAAACGAGCTCCCGATCATGGGAGTCGTTCCCGGCGAGACCACCCTCTCCCGGAACGATGGTGTCGACGACTGGGGAACGATCACCACCATCGAAGAGTCTCCGCTCGACGCGAAGCTCGTCTACGTCGGGACCGACGACGGGAGAGTGCAGCTGAGCCGTGACGGCGGCGCGAGATTCGAGTCGCTCGAGTCCAACGTCGTCGGCTTCGACTCCAAGCGCGCCACCGTGAGTCGCATCGCCGCTTCCTCCGCTTCCGCGGGCCGTGCTTACGTGTCGTTCGATCGACACCAATCGGGTGACTTCGCGCCCTATCTCTTCGTGACGGAGGATTTCGGGAAGAGCTTTCGCGCGCTCGGGAAGGGACTCCCGCCCATCGGATGGGTGCACGTGGTGCTCGAAGATCCGCGGAATCCCGACCTCCTTTTCGTGGGTACGGAGACCGGCCTCTTCACGAGCTTCGATCGAGGCGCTAGCTTTCTGCGGATGACGGGGAACTTTCCGACGGTTCCGGTCGACGACCTGGTGATTCACCCGCGCGACCACAATCTGGTCGTCGCAACGCACGGACGCTCCATCTACATCCTCGACGACGTGACACCCCTGGAGCGACACCGCTCCGGAGGGGACCCCATCGAGCTCTTCGATGCGCGCAGCGCGACGCTGTTTCTTCCCTGGAAGAACGAAAGCTACGGCGCCCAACGACGGTTCGCGGGCGAGAATCCCGCGTTCGGCGCGCTCGTTACCTACCAGTTGTCGAAGGAGAGTGAGGGGTCGGTACGAATCTCGATTCTCGACCCGCACGGAAGCGCGGTTCGAGTGCTGGAGGGAACGTCGGACGCGGGGTTCCACCGCGTCACGTGGGATCTGAGAGCGAACCCCCCCGAGGGCGTTACCGGGGGCCGAGGGCCGCTCGTGCCTCCCGGACGCTACGGCATCGAGCTCACCCTGGGGAGCGAGAAGCGTACGAGCTCCGTCGAGGTCGTTCTCGATCCGCGGTTGGACGTGACCGAAGCGGAGTTTCTCGAGCGCTTCGAGTTTCTGAACCGAGTGAACGCGCTCGAGACGAAGCTCGCCTCCGCGGTATCCCGGGCGGAGGCGCTCGACGGGAAGCTCGAAGCGGCGCTTGCGCTCATCGCCCCCAAGAAGAACGACGCCGCCGAGAGCGGGATTCGCTCGGCGCGGGAAGCAATCGAAATGGCGCGGAAGCCTATGGGCGGCGGGCCGCCCAATTTCCGGACGCCGAGCCTGGCCGCACAGGGGTTGTCGCTGTTCGGGGAGCTTGAGGGAATGGGTGTGCAGCAGGGAACGCTTCACGGACCGACGCCGGTCCAGCGGGAACGGGCCCGTCTGCTGGAGAACAAGTCGGACGAGGCAATCGCCCACTTGGAGGAAGTGGCGGCTCGGGTTCTCGGTCCGGTCAACGAGAGTCTGCGCGGTCTGGGTCCAGTCGCAATCTCCCCGGAGCGGGATTAGACCAGGGTGCGGGGAGAGTCATACCCACTCCTGCGCGAGCGTTCGTCTCAGAAGTCGGGGCCCAGGGAGTACTCGTTGTCCGAGGAGGCCGGGAGGGCGGCCGCGACACGGCGTGGCACGAGCTCCGGGTGGTAGCGGCTCAGGTAGACGAGCTCTTGCCGGAGCTTTTCGAGATCTTGCGCTCGATCGATGTCATACCAGGGTACGAGGAGCTCGAAACGGGTTCCGAGGACCTGGAGAGCGCGTTTCGTCTGTTGCAGAACCTCCGCCGAGCCCCAGGAAATCCCGCGAAAGAGCTCGGGAAGGAAGAGCTTCGCTCCGATGAGATAGTACCCTCCATCGGTCGCGGGACCGACGACGACGTCCGCGCGCTCGAGCCCGTCGAAGGCGTCCTGAATGACCTCCCGAGGAAGCGTCGGGCTGTCGCTTCCGAGGATGAGCACCTTGCGCGCCCCGCGGCGGAAGCTGTTGTAGAAGACACTCGCGAGACGCTCTCCGAGGTCGCCGCCCGATTGGATGCCGACCGTCCAGCTCCTCGGGATGTCCAGGTCGTTGCCGTGAAGCAAGGGTCGGGTGAGAAGGAGGACTCTCGACAGACCGGGGCGCTCAATCGCATCGAGCTTTTCGAGGGTGTCCTCCACGAGCGCGCGATGGAGCTCGAGCGCTTCGTCGGCGGTGAGCGGAGGAGAAAGGCGCGTCTTCACCCGACCGAGCTCGGGGGCGCGTGCGAAGACCGCGAGTAGCTCGTCGAGAATCGCTCACGCTCGATGGCGCACCCGGTGCCGGGGGGAAACCTGAGTCACGGCGAGATCGTGCTCGGGGAAGGGGACCGGTGCGGTCGCCCGCCTCGGGCCTCGTCGAGGAGATTGAGAAGGAGCCGGTTCTCGGGATTCGCGGCGAGTCCGCGCCGGCAGGCGCGCACGGCGGCGGCACCGTCGCCGCTCAGAAGAAGGGCGCGAGCCGCCTTCACGAGCGGCGCCACCCTCCGGGGCTCGAGATCCGCGAGCTTCAGATAGACCCGGGCTCCTTCATCGGGCTTTCCGCTCTCCACGTACGCGTCACCGAGCCGCTCGAGAACGACGGGAGTATCCCCGGAGAGCTTCAGGTACACGTGATATGCGGTGACCGCTTCGGTGGGATTGCGGCGAGCGCGGTAGAGATCCCCGAGGAGCCTCAGGGCCTCCGCCTGCACGGGAGTCGCTTGACTCGCGCGCTGGAGCTCCGCGAAACCGCGCTCCTCGTCGCCGAGCGCGAGGTAGGCGCGCCCGCGCGCGAGGGCTGCCGCGCCGTTGCTCGGGTCCATCTTGACCACGTTCGTTAGCGCGGCCAGAGCCTTCTCCGCCGCGACGGCGTCGTCTCGCGCGCTCGCCTCGTCGAGCCAGAGCTCTCCCAGTCGCAGATAGGCGGTCGGGAGGTTCGGATTCTGCTCCAGCGCCAGTCCTACGGCCTCGATGGCGTCCGCGGTCCGGCCCCCGAGGCGGTGGACATCCGCGAGATCCAGATAGGGACGGGCCGCGCCGGGGTTGGAGTCAATCTCGGACTGCACCAGTGGAAGCGCTTTGGCGGGCTGATTCTCGTCGAGGTACAGCTCGATGAGAGCCGAGCGGGCGAGGCCGGCTTCGGGAGCGAGCTCGAGCGCGGTGCGAAAGTCCCTCTCGGCCTCGTCGCTTCCACCAAGGGACCGGAAGACGGCACCCCGCAGGTAGTAGGCCTGCCAGAAGCGGGCCCGAAGGGCTGCGGCGCGATTGAGGGCCTCGATCGCTTCGGCCTCGTGACCGGCGCGAAACTGAACGAGCCCGAGCTTGTACAGGATGATGGGTGAGTCGGGATCGAGCGCGAGGATCTTCTCGTAGTGACTCGCGGCCTCGTCGAATCTGCCGCTCTCGTAGCAGAGCTCCGCGAGTCGGGAGGAGACGAGGAGGACGTCGTTCGAAAGCGTGCTTGCCTTCTCCAGGTCGGCGAACGCGGGTGCCAGGTCGCCCTGCCGGCGGCGGGCGTCGGCGCGCTTCACGTAAGCAATGGGCTCGTCGGGCTCGAGGGCGATGGCCGCGGTATAGGCGCGGGCCGCTTCCAGCGGCAAATCGTCGGAAAGAAACCCGTCCCCGAGCTTCACGAGCTCGTTATAGCGATAATCGCGGCTCGCTACGCGATAAAGTGCGATTCCTCCACCTACAAAGAGGGGCAGGACCAGCAAAACGATGAGAAGCTTACGCATCTCGAACGAATAAACTCCAAATAATGAGAAGGTTAGCAGAGATCACCCGGGGACGTCAAAGCATTCCGAGCTCTCATGGGGCAGGGAACCCAAAGCGGCCGAGCGGTGTCCAAGTACGTGACGGCTGGTGTGAGCCAGGGTGGTTCCGACCCCGTGGTAGGATACACCAAAGGTTTAGCGAGTATGCGCCGGCCGTGGGGAAACATCATGTACGATCCGACGTCAGCCCTGCCGGTCGAAGAGTTCCTGGGGCTTGCGCGGGAAGTACCCGAGTCCGCCCGGTTGTCGCTGGACGAGGCGGCGCTCATCGAGAGATGCCTTTCCGGTGACGATACGGCGTTCGACCAGATCGTTCAGCGCTACCAGGACATGGTCTTCAACCTGTCCTTTCGACTTCTCAGCCGCCACGACGAGGCGGTCGACCTGTCCCAGGAAGTTTTCCTGCAGGTCTATCGGAAGCTCTCGACCTTCCGGCGGGACGCTGCGCTGCGAACGTGGATCTACCGAATCGTCATCAACCGCGCCAAGAACCGCCAGCGCTGGTGGAAACGTCGCATCGGCGAGATGACCGCCATGCCGCTCGAAGAAGCCGAGGCGAGCGCGTACTGGGGCCATCGAGCTTCGAAGGCACCGACGATGGCGACAGACCCGGTCGCCCCCGACGAGGCGCTCGAGCGCAAAGAGCGGGGGCAGATTCTCCGAGAAGCTATCGAGAAGCTGCCCTTCGATCAGAAGACGATTCTCCTGTTGAAAGAGATCGAAGGGCTCTCCTATGAGGAGATCTCGACCACGCTGGATCTCGCCCTCGGGACAGTAAAGTCCCGTCTCTCCAGAGCCAGAAAATTGCTCCGCAGTCATCTCGACCCGGAGATCTTTGGAATAGCAGAGGACGTGTGAGATGTTTGTGCATCCACGAGACGCGATGATCTCTTCCTTCTACGACGGGGAACTGCCTCCGGCGAAATCGGCGGCGGTCGAGCATCATCTGCGAGAGTGCAAGAGGTGCGGCGCGGAGTACCGCAGACTGGCGGAGCTTGCCAACAGCGTTCGACACCTGTCGACGCTTCGGGCGCCGGCGATGTTGGCGGCGACGGTCCGCGAGCGGATCGATTCCGAGGATCGGGGTATGGTCCCGGTGCTCCGAGGCCATATCTTGCGGACGGGCAATCATTCCGGATTCTTCCCGGCGGTGAGCATGGGAATGCTGGCGAGCTTTGTGCTCGTCGGGATGGTGCTTCTCCTCGACTACAACTACGGCGAGCGCGCGGCGCGCAAGATCTCCTCGGCGTTGATCCCCATGTCGTTGCCGGAGCCCGTTCTGCTGCACGAGCCCATGAGCTCCCCGCGGTTCCGGGACGGGTCGGTCAACGGTTTCCCCTTCGCCGACGTGGAGCGAGGCAAAGAAGGCACGATGTTGACCCTCGCCTCCATCGACCAGAACGGCACGGTACAGGCCCTTGAAGTGATTTACCGCAGCGGCGACGAGGGCATGCTGTTGCGCACGTTGCAGGCGGTCAAAGACTCGGGGTTCGAGCCGGCGCGGCTCGGCGATCGCACGGTCCCGGTGAACTTCCTCTATTTCTTCACGACGACCGAAGTGCGTGCCGCCGGAGGAAGGCTGACGACGGACGAGATCCTCCGACGCCCGTTGCTCGTCTGGCGCGCAGCGTAGACGAAAACCCAAACGCAAAGACGCAACGCAATTTCTCCGCGCCTTCGCGCCTTTGCGCCTTTGCGTCTATTCCTTCTTTAGCTCGGCGCGGGCAGTGACGGTGTTGCCGAGCGTATCACTCACTTTGACGACGAGCGTGTAGACGCCGTCCTTGTATCCCGGCACCAAGAAGTCGAAGTTCTCTTCCTTCGAATCCGCGATTCCGTCGCTCGGAAACACCATGCTCCAGCCGCCCGAGTTCACCGAGTATTCCACGCTCCGTATGGGACTGATGTCGTCCCGGGATACGAATCGGATCTGATGCCCTTTCGCCGTCGGTTCGACGGCGAGGTTCTCGACCCGTGGAGGCGTGTTATCCACTTCGAAGCTCCGACTGATGCGCTCGCCCGTGCGCGCCGAGTCCGCCGGATTCGAGTCTCCGTCGTTCGCAATGATGCGCAACGTGTAGCGGCCGTCGGGCATGGCCACGGTGTCCCACGCGATCACCGGGCTCCGGAGCCCCTGACGGAGGACCTTCCAGAGGCTCTCTCCCTCCGCGCGGTACTGCACGTCGAAGCGAAGGTCGTCGTCGTTGGGGTCGCTGGCCTTCCAGGTCACCGTCTGGATTCCCTTGCGGTAGAAGGGCCGCGCTATCGCGGTGAGGTTCATGCCACCGGGACCCATTCCCGGCGACACCGAGCTACTGCCCGTCGGCGAGCTGTCTGAAAGAGCTTCTTCCATCCCGAGGATCTCGAGCTGACCCGTCGCGGCGACAATCGGCTTCTGGAACGTCTGTCCCGGCGGCTGAATGACGATGTCGCTCACCTCGGGAGGAAGATTCTGTTGAAGGTAGACGGTGGTGACGTCCAGCACCTCCGGGCTCAACTCTCCCGTCGAGTTGAGCACCGCGCGCCATTGAACGAATCTCCCCCGCGGACTCGTGATTTGCTCGCCATCGGAAAGCTTGTAGGCCTGTGACCATTCGCTCCAGGTGTTGTCGGGCTCCGCGGAGTTCCCGGTACGGGTCTGCAGCTCGACGGTGGTGCCCGCCGGAGTGCGTGCTTCCCACCGGATCTTTCCCCACGAAGAGACGGTCTTCGTATCCATGGGGGCGGAGCGATAGGTGCCTTCGGTGCGACGGCCACGATTGAGCCGGTAGAGTTTCGCCGGGTTCGACGTGGCGAGGAAGGTTTCTCCGCCCGGGCCGGGGCGAATCGACGTGACTTGATCGGCCTCGAGACTGACCAGGAGCGCGCTCGTATCGTCCTGGCCGATGAGATAGATGCGCCCGTTCGTGTTCGTTCCAACCATGAGACGGTCGTCTCTCGCGAGCGCGAGCGAGAGCGGGATCTCGCTACGCGACTGCCATAGGAGATCCGCCGCTCCACCGGGAGCGATACGGTAGAGGCCGCCCGTCATTCCAGAGCTTCCCGTGTTGGAGGAGCCCGACGACGTGGAGACGCTGGAAATCACGTTCGCGGTCACCGTGACCATCTCGCCTGCGGAAGTGGCGACGGCGCCGACGGGAGCTCCTCCGGTACCGGAAGGCGCGGTGGTTGTCGGTGGCTCGGGCGTGGCGCGCGATCCTCCGTTCACCGTCGCCGCGTATACGTTGCCACGAGAGTCGAGAACGAGGGACCGTACCTCCTCGAAAGGAGTATCGAATAGAACCGACGCCACTCCCCGGGCGTCGATCGCGAGGACCAAACCGTCGGATGCGGTGCCGGCAAAGATGTTGTCTCGTCCATCCAGCACCATGGAAACGATGTGGGTCTCGTCGCTGGTGAACAGGACCGCGCTCTCGCCGGAGGGGGAGACTCGATAGATCTGGGCCTGGTCTCCCGTGGCCACGAGCAGATTTCCATGCGAGTCCAGCGCGAGAGCCCAGATATATCGGTCGTCGGGGTCGAAGAAAACCTCCTGGCTTCCGTCGGGCGAGATCTTATAGACCATGCCGCGCGGAGACGTCCCCGCGTAGACATTGCCCTTCTTGTCGACCACCAGGGCATGAACCTGAAGCTCGTTGGTATCCGCGAGCACCTTGCTCTCGCCGGAGGAGTCGACGCGGTAGATCTTGCCGTCGTTTCCGCTTCCCGGCGTACACGTTACCCGAGCCGTCGACCGCGAGGCTCCAGAAATGAGGGTCGGTCGCCTCGCTCAGCATCTGCGTCGCGGGGGCGAGGGACATCACTCCGTCCGAGCTGATGGAGACACCTTCGGCGTCCCCCGGCAGGAAGTCCGACTGGCTTTCGAGTCTCCAGAAGGTCGGCACCGCCGCGAGGGTCGACACCGCGACCGCGAGAGTGGAGAGGACGAACAGCGGGCGATCGAATCGAGGCATCGTCAAGATCCGTTTCCTTTCGACGGGTTTCCGTTCGGGAGCGTCAGCGATTCGTCACTTCGAGTTGCAGAACCCGGGATCCGGAAACGCTGTAATCGGTGACGATTCTCGTGCTCCCAGAAAGTGGAGCCGCTAAGGGGTGTAAAGCCGCTCGATGACTCGTCGCCTTCGAGCACGCTCATGACACTCGGGGGAAGAGCGGAGAGGTACTCCCCGGAGACGATGGCGCCAGAGGAGGCGACCTGGCTCAAGCGGACGTAGAGACGATTGTTCTTGCGCAAGGAGTTGATCGCTCGCACCAGCTGGTCCATGTCCTTGGGAACGAAAGGCTGCCGCGCCTCCCGTCGCTCGAGGGCGGAGACCGTCTCGGCGTCAGCCACCGTGACCCGCACCGTGCCTCTACGGACGTAGGCGGGCACGTCGATGTCGACACTCTCGAGCACGTCGTCTCCCCGATAGGAGTGCAGCAAGAGCTTGAGCGCCACCGTTCCGCCGGGCGCGACCTCGTCGCTGTCGAGCCAGGCGCGAACGAGGGTCGCGGTCTGCTGCTGCTCGCTCGCCTCGACCTCGACCCGGATGTCGCGAAGGGTAACGTCCTGAAAGTCGTTGGTGAGCAGGAACGCGAGCGGAGCCGCCACCATCGCCGACGCCGAGACGGCTGCCTGCTGGTCGGCGAAGATGTCCTCGATATTGATGCGCCGGTTGTCGGTCGTCTCCACCCAGGCGGACAATTTGACCGTCTGCGTCCCGAATTGTCTCTCCGTGGCCTGGAGGATCGAGATGAGCGAGGCGTAGGCGAGCACGGGTGAGAACAGCTCGTCGTTCACGATCTCTACGTTGTAGGACTTCTCCTGGCCTCGGCTCGTGTGGACGTCAACCTCCATCGGGATCATCCGGGGTCGGACGCCCACGATTCCCTTGATGGCGGTGGCGCGGTCCTGAACCCACGTCCCGACGGTCGCTCCCGTCGAGGCCATCTTGAACGAGTTCATGAGGGAGGGCAGAACCACGAACACTTTGGAGCGGGTCATGGGGTATTCGATGGGGCCGAGGTTGAACAGTGGATGCCCAAACGCGTAGACCGTCCCGGTATCGCGGTCGACCTCGGTGACGGTGCCGGTCGCCGAGATCTGCAGATCGCCGGTAACGAGCGCGACTCCGATGGCGTCGCCGGGAGTGACCGGTGTGCTGGCCGCCGCGGTCGAGTCTCCGGCCGCCTGACCGACGGGTGCTCCACCCATGAGAGGCTCCATCCCGAGCTGGCGCAGGAGCGGTGCGATGATCTCGAACGACTCCTGAGGGAACCCCGTCACGGAAGCCGGTGTGGCGATGGGTGCGATGAGCTTTCCCAGATAAGGTGCGAGGCCGTCGATCCCGGCGAGCGAGGCGCCCTGGATCGGTATCGGCCGCGCCTTCGCAGGCGCCACCGCCGCGAGCTTTTCCGGGGTCAGCGGGAACAGGGGCGCCGAGGCGGCGTGGCGCACCGAGGGCGTATCGGTCGCGTCGACCATCTCCTGGAAGGGCGTGATTCCGGCAATGGGATCTTTGGCGAAGGGGAACGCGTAGGAAATGGCGCCGATGAGCTTCCCGTCGATGTACACGGGGCTCCCACTCATTCCCGCGATGACACCCGTATGCGCGAGCGGTCCGCCTTCGAGCGAGGCCAGGATCATGTTCTGGTCCGGTCCGTAGTTCCTGAGCACTCCGAGGATCGTGACCTTGAAGGACTCGATCTTCTCGCCCTGGAACACGGTGCGGCCCTCGCCGACCATTCCGGGCCGAATTTCGTCCACAGATAGAGACTGGACCGTCATCGCACCGGCCGAAGGGGAGACTGCCAGACATCCGATAACACCACAAAAGAGGACCCCGCGGAGCAGGCCCTTTGCCGAGACCCTCGAGGAGCGGATGCTAGACATCTTCATTGTCGTTCTCATCTCGTTGCGCGCGTAGAGGAAGTTCGGCTGGGGGCCTCAGACGGGGGCATTATGGCGCGCCAAATTTCGTTTGTGCCCAACAAGTTATGATAGTTCAGCGCCAGGCTCCGGTCAACGAAATGCGAGGGGAACGTCCGGTAATCTTGACTCTCCTTTCGAGTGCTGCTACTCTCCACATTCACCATGACGGCCGGAAACGTGACCCACCGTACGTGCTTTGTGAGCTCCGAGCCCTCCGGCTACCTCATGGCGCATCGAGACCGCGCCCATCATATTTAGGGTCGCCGACTACTCCCCGGAGGAGCCGACCGACCCGTTCCCGGCCGACCGGTTGCGGTCGACGTTCGAGCCCTGAAGCGTCTCGCCCCCGCCGGTCATTCTTAAGAGGTATCCGTACCCAAGACGCGAAGGCACGTTTCAGGGAGCGAAGATGACGACCGAGCTCATGGCATCGATTGCAGCCGACAGCGAGGCGGAGCTCGTCCGCCTCTCGCTCGAGGCGGCCGGCCGGGCGGACGGCGTCGAGCTGCGCGTCGATTCGATCGCCCGTCCCGACCTGGAGCGGCTCCGGGAAGAGGTCGGAAAGCTCGGAAAGCCCATGCTGCTTACCTGTCGCTCGCGGCGCGAGGGAGGCGCGTTCGCGGGTACCGAGGCCGAACGTCTTGCGCTCGTTCACCGCGCGCTCGATGTCGGGTTCGATTACGTCGACGTGGAGATCGATAGTCTTTCGTCCCCTCTCGAGCGCGGAAAGGCTTCGAAGACGAAGCTCGTCCTCTCCCATCACGACTTCGAGGGCCTTCCGCAAAACATGACGGCGCTCGTCGAGCGGGCGCTCGAGCTCGATGCCGACATCGTGAAGATCGCGGCTCGCGTGGCCTCGCTGCGAGACTCGCTTCGGCTCGCGGAGCTCGGTGTCATCGCGCGAGCGGCGGGAAAGGACTTCGCCCCGGTGTTTCTGGGACCCTCGGGAACGAGCGCCCGAATCCTCGCCCGTCGGCTCGGCGCTCGATTCGCCTACGCGCCGGTCGAAGGCTCGCGTCCGACCGGACCGGGCCAGGTCCCTCTCGATGACCTCCTCGACCTGTATCGCTTTTCCTCGATCGGGGAGGCGACCGAGATCTACGGAATCCTCGGCTCACGGGCGACGCACAGCCTGTCGCCCGCGATGCACAACCGTTTCTTCGCGCGAATCGGGCGCGACGCCGTTTACGTTCCATTTCAGGAGGATGAGCTCGAGCCTTTCGTGGAGGCGGCGCGTCGGCTGGGGGTCTCCGGGCTCTCGGTGACTCTTCCGTTCAAGGAGAGCATCCTGTCGTACCTCGACGAAGTGGACGAGGAGGCGCGGCGGATCGGCGCGGTAAACACCGTCGTCGTGAAAGCCGGGAAGTGGAAAGGATACAACACCGATCGCGACGGCGTCCTCGAGCCATTGAGCAAGCTCGGCGCCCTCGACGGCATCGAGAACAAGAAGGTTGTCCTCCTCGGAGCCGGCGGCGCCGCGCGTGCCGCCGCCACGGCTCTTTCGGACCGAAAGGTCCACCTCGTCGTCCTCGCCCGGGACCCGTCGCGTGCGGAGACGCTCGCTGGACCCCTGGGTGCCGAGTCGGGCCCGATGGAACGGCTCGCGGGTGAGAGCTGGGATCTCCTCGTCAACGCGACGCCCGTCGGGAGCGAAGGCACGTCCGCGGAGCTGCCCGTGGGTGAGATCGCGCCGGGCTCGGTAGTGTTCGACATGGTGAGTGTCCCGGAAAGGACGCCTCTCATCGAGCGCGCTCGGGACGCGGGAGTCCTCACGGTGACCGGGCTCGAGATGCTTGCCGCTCAGGCGGTAGACCAGGCGCGTCTATGGACCGGCGAGAAACCTCTCGCGAGCGAGCTCCTTCGTTACGCGCGCGGACGGTTCGGCCCGTCGGGATGGTGTGGCGATGCGGCGCTATTCCCGGCAGATTCTCTTCAAGGAAATCGGTCCCGAGGGTCAGCGGCGAATTTGCGAGTCGGCGGTTCTCGTCATCGGCGCGGGCGCGCTCGGCTCAATCGCCTCCGAGATGCTCGTGCGCGCCGGAGTGGGACGCTTGCGGCTCGTGGACCGGGACTACGTCGACGAGTCGAACCTCCAGCGCCAGAGTCTCTACGACGAACGAGACGTCCGTGAGGGGCTTCCCAAAGCGGTGGCCGCCTCGCGAAAGCTCCGCCGAATCAACGGCGGCGTCGAGGTCGAGGGACGGGTCGAGGACGTTCATCGGGGAAACGTCGAGGCGCTCGTCGACGGAATGGATTTGATCCTCGACGGAACCGACAATTTCGAGACCCGCTATCTCCTCAACGACGCTTCGATTCGAACCGGCGTGCCCTGGATCTACGCCGCCGCCGTCGGAAGCTACGGGATGAGCTTCGTGGTGCTTCCCGGCAAGACTCCCTGCCTGCGCTGCCTGATCGAAGAGGTGCCCGCGCCCGGAACGTCGCCCACCTGTGATACCGCTGGCGTCATCGCCCCGGTGGTGCACGTCGTCGCCGCCTTTCAGGTCACCGAGGCGCTGAAGCTCCTCTCGGGAAGAGCGGACGCTCTCAGCGGGTCTCTTCTCTCGCTGGATGTCTGGGAGGGCCGCGTCGATCGTTTTCGCCCGTCGGCACGTCGCGAGGACTGCCCCGCATGCGGGCTCGGTCACTTGAGCTTTCTCGAGGGCGAGTCCGAGAGTCAGACGATGACTCTCTGCGGGCGGAACGCGGTACAGGTTCGACCGGCACGCACGGCCACGGTATCGCTGGAAGAAATGGCCGGCCGACTGAGCGAGCTGGGCGAGACGAAGCTCAATCGCTATCTCCTTCGCGCGAAGCTCGGGAAGCACGAGATCGTGCTCTTTCCCGATGGCCGGGCCATCGTGCACGGGACCGACGACCCTGCCGAGGCGAGAACAATTTATGCGAAGTACGTTGGAAGCTGAAATCTCGATGTCCGATCCAATGGAAAAAACGAGAACGCAGAGTCGCAAAGACACAAAGTCGCAGGGCGGAATCTCGTTCGCGCCGCCCGGATCTCCTTTGCATCTTCCCGCCTTGGCGCCTTTGCGTTTGTTCCCCCGACGGCTCGTCCGGAGGCGAGTGTCATGACGAGGCGGAGCCTTCTCGAGATTCCTTCCGGCGTACAGTGCTTCTTCGGCGAGCAAGCGCGCCTCCGGAGGGAGGTGGAGCGCACCGTGGCGGACGTGTTCCGCGGCTGGTCCTACGACGAGATCGTTCTACCTCTCTTCGATTTCGATGACGTTTTCACGCGAGGCGGGGGTGGCACGACGTCGACGGGTGGTATCTACCGCTTCATTGGCCGCGATGGAGACGTCATGGCCCTGCGACCGGATTTCACCGCCCTCGTCGCCAAGGTCGTCGTCTCGCGGCTCGCGCGGCAGGAGCCACCGCTGCGCCTCTTCTACAGCGGTGAAGTCCTGCGATACCAACCCCCCCGTGCGGGCCAGCGCGAAGAGCTCTATCAGATCGGGCTCGAGCACCTGGGTAAGAGCGGCGTCTCTTCGGACGTGGAGGTACTGCTGGTCGCGCGGGAGGCGCTCACCAGCCTCGGCATCGACGATGCCGTCATCACTCTGGGTCACGTCGGGTTCGCTCTGAGCGCTCTCGGCGGCGTCGCGGACGCGGAAAAGGGCGCGGCGCTCGATGCGATGAGGCACCACGACCGAGAAGCCCTGCGGAGAGTCCTCGGGCCGGAACGGGCGTCGGCGTGGTCCGCATGGATGGGTCTTGCGGGAGACTCGGCCGTCTTGCGCGAGGCGCGGCGGCTCGTCGCGGCCGATGCGGCGATCGTCGAACGAGAGGCGCTCGACCGGCTCGAGGCCGTCGCCGGTCTCCTGGACGAGCTCGGGTTGTCTCGGAGAGTACGCTTCGACCTCGGGGAGGTGCGTGGGTTCGAGTATTACACCGGCCTCGTGTTCGACATGCACGCCGAGGGATCGGGCCTCGAGCTCGGCGGTGGCGGGCGTTACGATTCGCTCCTGGGGCGTTTCGGCCGCGAGATGCCCGCGATCGGGTTCTCTCTGTCTCTCGATCGACTCGCCGAGCTTCTCGAGCGGCGCGGCAGCGCCCTCGAAGAGGAGCGCTCGGTCGCGATCGCGCTCGGGGACGACCCGGAGCAATCGCTCGCTCTCGCCCTCGCCCTCGCTCTCGAGGAGCGACGACGAGGCAGGAGAGTCCGGGTGGTCGGGCCTAGAAGAGCGGGAATCGCGTGAAGAGCGCCACGTCCCTGACGCTCGCCCTCCCGACGGGGCGGATCTTCGAGGAGACCGCCGAGCTTCTCGAGCGCGGCGGCATCCGCCTTCCCGAGACGGCACGCAGCGGGAGGAGGCTGCGCATCGAGGTTGGCCCTTGCACGCTGGTTCTCGCGAAGGATCGCGACGTGCCCACCTACGTCGAGCATGGCGTGGCCGACGCGGGCATCGTTGGACGGGACGTGCTCGAAGAATTTCGCCCCGACGTCTACGAGCCGCTCGACCTCGGCATCGGCGCCTGTCGCATGGTGGTAGCGAGGTCGGAGGAGCGTCCATCCGGGTTCTATCGGGATCTTCCCGTCGTCCGGGTCGCGACGAAATATCCGGGAGTCGCGACGCGATACTTCCACGGGCGGGGGATTCCCGTGGAGGTGATTCCGCTCGCGGGCTCGGTCGAGCTCGCGCCGGTTCTGGGTCTCGCCGACTGCATCGTGGATCTGGTGCAGACCGGACGGACGCTTCAGGCCAACGGGCTCGAGGTCGACGACGTCCTCTTCGAGAGCACCGCGCGGCTCATCATCAACCGAGCGAGCTATCGGTTGAAGAGCGAGCTCCTGCGGAGCTTCGGGGAGCGGCTCGCGCCCGGGAAAGGCGGAACGACGTGATCCGAATCTACGACGAACCGAGGGATTTCTTCAGCCGGCGGGCGGCCGCAGGCTTGGAGCCGCCACTGAAGGTCCGGGCCCGGGTCGAGG
Source organism: uncultured Acidobacteriota bacterium (assembly GCA_963815675.1). Taxonomy (GTDB): domain Bacteria; phylum Acidobacteriota; class Vicinamibacteria; order Marinacidobacterales; family SMYC01; genus CAWFHP01. Next base: position 889,699 of record CAWFHP010000015.1, read on the forward strand.
CGATCCTCGAGCGCGTCCGCAACGACGGCAATCGCGCGCTCGTCGAGCTGACCTCCGAGCTCGACGGGGTGGATCTCGTGCCGCAAAGACTCCTCGTCACCGCGGACGAGATCGCGAGCTCCGCGGCCTCCGCGTCGACCCGGTTCCGAAGCGTGCTCGAAAAAGCCTCCGCCAACATACGGAGCTTCCACGAGCATCAGCTTCAGACGGGCTTCGAGATCGACCTCGAGGACGGCTCACGTCTCGGGCAGCGACTCCGGCCTCTCGAGAGCGTCGGCGTCTACGTTCCGGGAGGCGAAGCGAGCTATCCCTCGACGGTCCTCATGAACGTCATCCCCGCCCGGATCGCGGGAGTCGAGCGCATCGTCGCGTTTACGCCGCCCGGGGCCCTCGAGCGCTCTCCCGAGCTGGCGGCGGCGTTCGATCTCCTCGCGCTCGAGGAGATCTACCGCGTCGGGGGAGCGCAGGCAGTAGCGGCCATGGCTTTCGGAACGGAGTCCATTCGTCCGGTGGACAAGATCGTCGGTCCAGGCAACTCGTACGTCGCCGAGGCGAAACGCATGGTCTTCGGTCGCGTGGGGATCGATGCCATCGCCGGTCCGAGCGAGATCGTCGTGCTCGCCGACGAGAGCGCCAATCCCCGCTACGTCGCCGCCGACCTGCTCTCCCAGGCCGAGCACGGCTCGGGGGACGAGAGCGCCATCCTCGTCACGACGTCGAGAGCGCTCGCGGAGCGCGTCTCGGCGGAGCTCTCGACTCAGGCCGCGACCCTGCCGCGAAAAGACGGCATCGAGCGGGTCCTCCGGGAGCACGGAGCGCTCGTGGTGGCGAGCGATCTCGACGAAGCGCTCGAGACGGTGGACCGGATCGCGCCCGAGCATCTGGAGGTCTTGACGGCGGGCGCGGCGACGCTCGCGGAGCGGGTGCGGAATGCGGGCGCGATTTTCGTGGGAGAGTACTCTCCCGTTCCGGTGGGGGACTTCTATGCCGGCCCGAATCACGTTCTTCCCACCGGCACCACGGCCCGGTTCGCGTCTCCTCTCGGGGTGCAGGATTTCGTGAAGCGGTCGAGCGTCATTCACTACTCCCGCGCCCGGCTCGAACGAGACCGGGAGGACATCGAGGCTTTCGCCCGGGCGGAGGGGTTCGAGGCCCACGCCCGTGCCGTTTCCGTGAGATTCGAGACGTGAAGAGAACGAATTCGAGAGTTCGACGATGACGATGAAGATGAAGAAGGACCCCGCCGCCCTGATACGTCCCGCCGTGAAGGAGCTCGTTCCGTATCATCTCGACCGCTACGACGTGCCGGTGAAGCTCGACCAGAACGAGAACACCCTGGGTTGCCTCGAAGTCGTGCGCAGGGAGCTTATCGCTTCTCTCGAGACGGCGCCGCTCCACCGGTATCCCACGCCGGGACAACCGGAGATTCTCGAGATGCTATCGAGCGCGAATGACTGGCCCGAGGCCGGGATTCTCGTGGGCAACGGTTCGGACGAGCTCCTCCATGACCTGGCCCTCGGTTTTCTCGAGGCGGGGAGAACGTCGGTCGCGCCCACGCCGAGCTTCTTCGTCTATGCCTACACCACCCGGCTCATGGGAGCCGAGTGTATCGAGGTATCGTTGACTCCTGCGATGCGAGTACGACCTCGGCCGCCTCCTCGACGCGATCGAGACGCACCATCCCACCGTCGTCTACCTCTGCTCGCCCAACAACCCCACGGGCTCCGTTCTCGCTCCCGAGGCGATCGAGACCGTGCTCGACCGTGCGCCCGGCATCGTTGCTCTCGACGAGGCCTATTGGGAGTTCGCCTCCTGGAACGCGAGAAAGCTTCTCGACTCCTTCCCGAATCTCGCGATTTTCCGAACGTTCTCGAAGGCGTTCGCGATGGCGGGAATCCGCCTCGGCTACGTCCTCACCGCGCCCGCAGTCGCGGCGGAGCTCCGAAAAGTGCAGCAGCCTTATCCTTTGAACCGACTCTCTCAGGAGGCGGCTCGGGCGACGCTGCGGCACACCGAACTGGCGCGGGAGCGCGCGGGCGAGATCGCGCGGGCGCGCGATGGACTCTATCGGCGTCTCGCGGCGCTCGCAGGCGTCGAGGTCTTTGCCTCCCGGGCCAACTTCCTCTTGTTCCGAACGAGACTCGGGGCGCGGCGGACCTTCGAAGGGCTCGTCGAGCGGGGTGTCCTGGTGCGGGACGTGAGCGGCCATCCCTTGCTCCGCGAGATGCTGCGGGTAGGCGTCGGGACTCCGGAAGAGAACGAGACGTTTTTCCGCGCCCTGCAGGAGACCTTGCAAGCCCCGGAGGTGACGACATGAGCTCACGAGTGCCGGACAGGCCGCCGCGAAAGGGACACCAGAAGCGAGTTACCCGAGAGACCCAGATCGAGGCCCGGCTTTCTCTCGATGGCTCGGGAGCTGCTTCGATCGGTACCGGCATGCCTTTTCTCGATCACATGCTCGAGATCTGGACGCATCACGCGCGCTTCGATCTGGAGCTTACGGCCCGAGGCGATCTCGACGTCGACTATCACCACTCGGTGGAGGACGTCGGTCTCGTGCTGGGCGAATGCCTCGGCGAAGCGCTCGGGGACAAGTCCGGGATCCAGCGGTTCGGGTCCGCCTACGTGCCGCTCGACGAAGCGCTCTGCCGCTCGGTGGTGGACATCTGTGGGAGACCTTACTTGAGCTTCGGGATCTCGTTCCAGACGGAGCGGATCGGTAGCTTTCCCACCGAGCTCTTCGAAGACTTCTTCCGCGCCCTCACCGATCGGGCGCGCATCACGCTCCACGTCGATCTTCTCCACGGCAAGAACAGTCATCACGTCGCCGAGACCCTGTTCAAGTCCTTCGCCCGCGCGCTCGCGCAGGCGGCAACCATTTCGTTCCTGGGCGTCGTGCCTTCGACCAAGGGAACGTTGTCGGTATGACCCTCGTCGTCGTCGACTACGGCGTCGGGAACCTGGGAAGCGTCGGCCGCGCGTTGCGCCGTCTCTCCCAGGACTATCGGCTCACGAGCGACCCTTCGGCCGTTCGCGAGGCCAATCTCCTCGTGCTTCCCGGAGTGGGCCACTTCGGAGAGTCGATGACGAACCTCCGCGCCCGGGGACTGGAGCAGCCCATCCGAGACTCTGTCCGGTCCGGAGGACGCGTCCTCGGAATCTGCGTCGGTTTCCAGATGCTCTTCGAAACGAGCGAGGAGGCTCCCGGCGTTGCCGGCCTCGGCCTCATCGAGGGCGATGTGAGGCGGTTCGGCGACGCGAACCCCGTGCCTCACATCGGTTGGAACCAGCTGGAAGGGCTCACGAGCGAGCCGATTCTCGACGGGGTCACCGAGGGTGACTACTTCTATTTCCTCCATTCTTATTATGCCGTTCCCGCGTGCGAGAGCTCGGCCTGGGCGTTCACCGACTATGGAACTCGCTTCTGCTCGGTGGCGGGGCACGGGCGCGTGGCGGGCATCCAGTTTCACCCCGAGAAGAGCCAGGAGCTCGGCCTGCGGGTACTCTCGAATTTCTGCCGGTCGACGCCATGATGGTGATTCCCGCCGTCGACCTGCGGCATGGACGGTGCGTGCGCTTGCTTCGGGGTGAGAAAGGCACGGAGAACGTCTACGTCGACGACCCGGTCGCGGCGGCGCGCCACTGGGAATCCGAAGGGGCCTCGTCGCTCCATGTCGTCGATCTGGATGCCGCGTTTGGAGAGCCTTCGCAAAGAGCGCTCGTCGGCGCGATCGTGAGCGCGGTGGAAATTCCCGTCCAGGTCGGTGGGGGCGTTCGCAGCGTAGCGGACTTTCGACGGCTTCGGGACGCGGGCGCGGCGCGAATCGTGTTCGGCACTGTCGCCATCGAGAGCCCGGACGTCGTCGAGGCGGCGCTCGGGGAAGATCGCGAGGCGGTGGTCGTCGGGGTCGACGTGAAGGATGGCCGCATCGCGGTGCGAGGGTGGACGAAGAGCGGGGGAGTCGAACCGGTGGATCTCGGGCGGAAGTGGGCTTCGTCCGGCGTCTCGCGTTTCGTCTACACGGAAATCTCTCGCGACGGCGCGATGGAAGGTCTCGACCTCGAACGGACGGGCGCGTTCGCCCGCGCGGTGGAAAAACCCGTCGTCGCCTCCGGTGGGGTCGGGACGCTCGATGATCTGCGGGCCTTGAGAGCTCTCGCTGGTGCCGGTGTCGACTCCGTCATCATAGGAAGAGCTCTTTACGAGAAGGCCTTCACCCTCGCTGAGGCGCGGGCCATCCTGGAGGCGTGACGTGCTCGCGAAGCGGATCATCCCTTGCCTCGACGTCGATCGGGGACGCGTGGTAAAGGGCGTTCGATTCGTCGACATCGTGGATGCGGGGGATCCCGTCGAGGTGGGCGCCTCCTATGACGGTGAAGGCGCGGACGAGCTCGTCTTCCTCGATATCACCGCGTCTCACGAGAGACGGGAGATCCAGCGCCGCATGGTAGAGCAGGTGGCCGAACGGCTCGGGATCCCCTTTACCGTCGGCGGCGGAATCCGGACCGTGGAGGACATGCGGGACGTCCTCATGGCGGGAGCGGACAAGACGGCGGTGAACACGGCCGCGGTCGAGAGCCCCGAGCTTCTGCGCGAGGGTGCTCGTCGATTCGGAAGGCAATGCGTCGTGCTCGCCATCGACGCCAGGCGGAGGCCGGGGAGCGCGGACTTCGAGGTCTATGTCCACGGCGGGAGAACTCCGACGGGTCTCGACGCACGGGACTGGGCGCGGCGGGCCGAGGAGCTCGGCGCCGGCGAGATCCTCCTGACGAGCATGGATCACGATGGGACGGAGCTGGGGTACGATCTGGAGCTCACCCGGTCGGTCGCCGACGCCGTCACGATTCCCGTGATCGCATCCGGTGGCTGCGGAAGGCTCGAGCACATGGCAGAGGCGCTGGTCGAAGGGCGTGCGAGCGCGGTCCTCGCGGCCTCGATCTTTCACTTCGGCAGGTACCGGATCCAGGAGGCGAAGCGTTTCTTGAGAGAAAAAGGGATTCCGGTGCGCTGATGGCGGATGGATCGCAGAGGCTCTCCCTTCGATTCCCGCTCGACCGGCTGCGGTTCGACGAGCACGGCCTCATCCCGGCGGTCGTCCAGGACGCCGACGGAGGCTCGGTTCTCATGGTCGCTTACATGAGCCGCGAAAGCCTCGAAAAGACGCTCGGGACCGGAGAGGCGCACTTCTGGTCGCGCAGCCGAAACGCGCTCTGGCGAAAGGGAGAGACGTCGGGAAACGTGATGCGCGTCGAGTCCATCGTCGCGGACTGCGATCGGGACTGTCTTCTCGTGCGCGCCGAGCCCGCAGGCCCCGCCTGCCACACGGGGGCGCGGAGCTGCTTTTTCGACGCTCTCACCGGGGAGACGCGCGCGGCGGATCTCGGCGACGTTCTGGGACGTCTCTTCCGCACCATACGCGAGCGGCACCGCAGCCGGCCGGAAGGTTCGTATACCGCCGAGCTCTTCGAAAAAGGGACGTCCCGGATCGCTCAGAAGGTCGGGGAAGAAGCCGTCGAAGTCGTCATCGCCGCCCTCGCGGGCGCGGCGTCGAAGGAGGCTCTCGCCGAAGAGTCCGCGGACCTCCTTTACCATCTTCTCGTGCTCTGGCAAGACGCCGGCATCGGTCCCGAAGAGATCGCCGAAGCGCTGCGCGCACGAGAGGGTGTCCGGACCGGGAAAGGGTCGGCATCGTGACCTCGAAGACGACGCTCATCATCGACGCCGACGACACGCTCTGGGAGAACAACGTTCATTTCGAGAAGGCGACGGACCGCTTCCTCGATCTCGTCGAGGAGCGAGCCGGGAGCGCCGAATCCGAGCTTCGAGTGCTGGCGAGGAGCCTCCTCACGCGTTGGGAGCGCAGGAACATTCCACTCCATGGCTATGGTACCCGCGGCTTCACCCGCTCGATGATGGACACCCTCGAGGAGATTACCGGCAAGCCGACTTCCGCCGCCGACCGGGAGCGCATTCTGTCTCTCGGTGACAACGTGCGCAACATGCCGATCGAGTATCTTCCCGGCGTTCGGGAGACTCTGCCGATTCTCAAGGAGCGGCATCGCCTCATCCTCTTTACCAAGGGCGATCTCAACGAGCAGCGGGACAAAGTGGAGCGCGGCGGTGCTTCCGTCTATTTTCACCACGTCGAGATCACGAGCGAAAAGAACCCGGAGGACTACGACCGTCTGGTGGATGGTTACAGCCTGGAGCGCGAGGAGACGTGGATGGTGGGAAATAGCCCACGCTCCGACGTGAATCCGGCGCTCGACGTGGGTCTCGGTGCGGTGTACATCCCACACCCGAGAACGTGGAGCCTCGAGCACGAGGAAGTTCGCCCCCGACCCGGCGCGCGTCTGAAGGTCTTGAAGCGCTTCGCGGAGCTTCTCGAGCATTTCTTCCCCTCTTGAGACCCGCGTTCGATATTTCCGTTTTCTCAACGGCATTTTTCGTGTTGACACGCGACCGGTGCCGTTAGACAATACGGTCACCCTCCAACACCATTGACGCCAACATCGACGCAAGGGAGAGTTCTGCATGTTCAAGAAGATCGGTCTGCGCATACGCAAGGTGCGGCTGGAGCAGGGAATCAAACAAAAGGATCTGGCTCGTCGCATCGGTATCTCACAGGGTGCCCTGACGAACTTCGAGCTCGGGCGCCGGAAGATCTCGCTCGAGTGGCTCTTGAAGATCGCCCGGGCGCTCGAGGTGCCGGTCGGCTACTTCATGAGCGCGGTCGAGACTCCCGTGGAAGAGGACGCGCTCGGACCCAAAGAGCACCGCCTTCTCCGCGCGTTTCGCCGCATGTCGAGGGATCCGCGCCTGCAGATGGAGCTCCTCCACGTCGTGGAGCGGGTCGGTCATCACCTGGAGCGGAGCTCGACGCGGATCGCCCGGAGTGCGTCGGCTTGAGCCACTTCCGTTAACGACCGAGGGAGGCCCTTCCAGCGTTCCGTCGCCTCCCCGTCGCCTTGCCGTCGGCACGAACCCCCCCGCCGAACGGCGACCAACCCCCCCGTTAAGGTACAATTCAGCTTTAAGGGCATCGAACGGACGTGCGCTCGACGCACTCCGGGGCGTTTCCCGGTGGAGCGCCCGTAACGCGACCTATGGCGGAGCTACCAATCTACCCGGAACGAGGACCGGAAGCGCCCGGCTACGCACTCGAGCGGAAGCTCGTCCAGTTGAAAGACGTGGCGGCCGAAAGCTGGCGCGAAGCGGCCCATCGCATGCGCGTGGAATGCGCGTTCGAAACGCTCGGGCTCACCGGCGCGAGCGTGGAGAGGAGCGTCGTGGCGCGGCACGCGGGCAAGATGGCTCGCCGGGAAGGCAGAGTCGAAGGAGACGCCGTCGTCCTCGGCCAGCTCGAAGCAATCGACTGCCTCGAGTCCGCCGTCCTGGACGGGCGCGCGCTCGGAATCGAGCTCATCCGTGACGTTCACCGTTCGGCCAATCCGCCGTCCGAAGGGGAGTTCCGTTCGAAGGAGATTTCCCCGCAGTTCCGCAACACCCGCCCTTCGAGGGCGGAGTTCATTCCCTCACGGCTCCAGAACCTTCTCGATTGGCTCTCGGGCGAGAGCGGTCGGTCGATGTTTCCCGCGGAGCGCATGGCGTTGTGGTTCGCCCGGTTCCTGGAGATCTCGCCTTTCGAGGGAGGAAACTTCCGCACCGCCCACCTGATGGTGAGCTTCTTCGCGCTCGAGAAGGGCTATCCGCCCGTGAGCCTCCGTCTCGCGGAAGCGGACGACATCCGGAGCGACGTCGAGCGGGCTCTGCTCTTCGACACGTTTCCACTCGTTCAGCGCTTCTCCGACGCTCTTGCGCGGTCGGTGAGCGTGCTCGAGCAGGTCGCGGGAGCGGGACAGTGAGCTCGCGGCCGACGCCGTCTTTTGTCGGTCCGTCCACGGGGTCTCTATTCGTCCCCGCGGGACGGTGGCGCAATGTGGCCTCGTCTGCGGCTCTCCTTGTCACTCTCGTCGCGAGCGGCGCCGGACTCTTTCTCGACGAGCCGCCCATTCGCGTCGGCACCGATATGGGAGCGGGCGACCTCGTCCGCCTCCTGGCCGTCGTCGTCCTGCTCGGAGGCCTCGCGCACTCCGCGGTGCGCTACGCCGCGAAACAGCACGCGTTCCTCGACGAGCTCTCGCTTCTCGTCTTCCTCGTCTGCGGCGTCAACCTCGTGGTACAGCTCACCGGTGGATCCCGCTCGTACTGGCAGGGACTCTATCTCGTGCTCGGCGGGCTCGCCTCGGTAGCTTTCTCCCGGCGTCTCGTCGTGGTGATGGTCGCGGCGGTGCTGGCCGTCGAAGTGGCGAACTGGACCGTTCAACCCGGGACGTCGCTCGTTGACCTGTCGCGTCTCGCTCTCCTGTTCCTCCTCGCCGTCATCGGCTTCAACTTCATGGAGCGAGCCGAACGGGAGCGCGCGGAGAGGGCCGAGGATCGCCTCTTGCGCCTGAACGCGGGACTGCAGCAGCTTTCGGGGCCGGAAGAAGATGAGGCGATCTCGCCTCTGAGCGAGGATGGTCAGCGGGCGAGCCGTGCCGAGCAGCTGCAGAAGCTCGACACCCACCTCGCGCCGCTCCTCGGGCTCGTGCGCAAGGCGACGGGCGCCGACGACGCGGTGCTCCTGCAGGTCGGCGCCGACGAAGGCTCGTTCTGGGTGCGCCTTCATTCGAGCCCGGAAACAGCGCCGTCGCTACGACGTTTCCCGCTCCGTGGAAGTATCTTCTGCGAAGTGCTGAAGTCGGACCGCGACGTCGTCGTCGAAGGATTCGGCGACATGGATGGACCTCCCTGGCTTCCGAAAGACGAGCCGGTCCCGTCCGTCTGTGCCGTTCCCATTCGAATCTGGGACGAGCCTCCCTGGATCCTCGCCCTTCACCATCGTGCCCCGGGCTTCTTCGACGAGGAGCGACGGGAGCTCGCCCGCGCCGTGGCTCAGCAGATGAAGGAGGCGCAGACGCTCTTCCGCCGACAGGCGCAGAAATCGGTGGAGGAGCTCGAGCTCAAGGGTCTCCTTCGAGCTAGCGAAAAGCTTTCCGGGACGACTCGTCTCGCGGAGCTCCTCAATCACATGGTCGATTACGCTCGGGACGTCTCGAAATTCGATACCTGCGCGATATGCCTCCGCGAGGACGGAAAGGATCGAGTTCCTCGTCGCCGTTGCCGAGGGCTACCGCAAGGAGATCGTCGGAAACCATTTCCCGCTCGAAGCGCCGACGTGGGCCGGCTGGGTCCTCCGGGCACGGGAAGAGCCGCTCGCCATACGCATGGAGCGCCGCTCGGGAATGCCGATCCTGGATCCGAAAGAGCGGACGCTTGCAGGCGCGAGCTTTCTCGCCGTTCCCTTGAAGGCGCAAAATCGAATCTCGGGGACGCTGCTTCTGACGCGCCAGGGCGAACCCTTCACGTCGCGCGAGCTGCGGCTGCTTCGGATCTACTGCAATCAGGCGGCGGTCGCGCTCGAGAACGCCATCGTCTACGAGCGGGTGGAGAACCTCGCGGCCACCGATGCGCTCACGGGACTTTTCAACCGCCGTTACTTCGAGAGCGCTCTCGCCCGGGAGCTCGCGCGCTGTGACCGGACGTCGTCCCGGCTCGCACTTCTCGTGATCGATATCGATCACTTCAAGAGCTTCAACGACACCTACGGCCACGTGATGGGAGACGTCGTTCTCCGGAAAGTCGCCCTCACCCTTCAGGGCGCGCTTCGGAAGGCGGACGTCCTCGCGCGCTTCGGCGGCGAGGAGTTCGTCGTCATCCTTCCTCAGGTGACCCTTAAAGGCGCGATGGAGTCCGCCGAACGGCTTCGCGATTCGGTAGCCCGCTCCGCCATTCATCCCGGCGGGCCTCGCAAAAAGGTTACGGTGAGCATGCGGCGTCGCGCTATTTCCCGGATCACGCCCCCGACGGCGAAGGGCTTCTGCGGGCGGCGGACGGAGCGCTTTACCAGGCGAAGCATCTCGGGCGAAATCGCATCGAGATCCACCGCGTCGAGGCGGCCGACTCGACGAGCGAGGGGGAGGCCGAGAGCGAGACCGAGGCGAGACCCGTCCCAATCCATGAAGTTCTACGAGAGACTCGGTCTTCCGACCGACGCAACCGAGAACGAGATCAAGAGAGCCTACCGTCAGCTCGCGAAACGATTCCACCCGGACAGCGGCGAGCCGGGAGACGTGGCGCGGTTTCACGAGATTCAGGAAGCGTATGAGACCCTCTCCGACCCGGAGCGGCGCCGAACCTACGACCGCGGCGGCCGGGGGATGTCCGTCCCGGTCTCCTGGGGTGGAGGATTCGAAGAGCCGGTGCCCACCTGGGGTGCCTTTCGCGAAGTGACGTCCCGGCCTCAATCGCAGCCGGCCGTGCATCTCGACATCGTGGTTTCCCCCGCGGAGGCGCGACGGGGAGGGGATGTCGTGCTCGAGGTTCCGCACGAGACGGACTGTGCGAGCTGCGGAGGCCGCGGTCTCGACTTCTTCGGCTGGTGCGCTGCCTGCGGCGGTGCTGGCGCGGTACGCCGTTACGAACGGCTGCGCTTCCGGATCCCGTCGGGTGTCGAGAACGGCGAATCGGCGACAGCTCGAACGGCCGACGGGAGCGTCGTTCGAGCCCGCATCCGCGTCGTCACGTGAAAAGAACCAGAACAAAGTGGCAGAGAAGAAAAATTAGGGACAGGCGCTAATTTTCCAAAATTAGTGCCTGTCCCTAATTTCTCCTTTTGGGCTTCGGCTCAACAATCCGCTTCGGATTGCGGCTTCGTGGGGTCGTCGCGTGGGAACGAAAGGGAGAAGGGCTCGTCGGGGGTGCCGTTGAAGCGGTTGTTGGGAAACTTGTTCAAGAGCCACAACCGGAAGCCTCCGAACGCGATCCCGAGGAGCAGAGTGGCCCCGAGAGCCACGGCGACGAGGAAGAACGCGTTCAGTACGAACCAGGCAAGCCCGTGCTCGGTCTCGGGACTCTTGAGCGAGTAGTACCGGATGCCGTCGTTCGCCGGCTGAAACGCGAGAAAAAGCGCCGCGGCGAGGGGCGATCGCGCGAGAAGAGCGAGCACCATGGCCCATTCTAGCGCGGGCTAGTCTTTCTGAGCGACCGAGGAGGTGGAGGCGTCGGCCTTCGTCGTCTTGACCAGCGATTCCTGATACACCCCGATTCCCTTGGCGATCGACTCCGCCGCCCGCTGGCGGAAGGTGGCGTCCCCGAGAAGCGTGGCGTCCTTGCGGTTGGTCAGGTAGGCGACTTCGACGAGGACCGAAGGCATCTGCGCTCCCAGCAGAACATAGAACGGCGCCGTCTTCACCCCGCGGTTGCGCTCGTCGGTGGTCGAAGAGTACAGCTTCGAGGACATCGAATTCTGGACCCGTCCCGCGAGCTCGCGCGATTCGACAATCCGGTTGTTGTTCATCACCTTTTGCAGGATGCTCTCGAGCTCTCCGATGCGGCGAGTCGTGACCGCGTTCTCTCTCGCGGCGACTTCCTCGGCGTCAGGAGTGGTCGCCAGGTTCAGGTAGTAGGTTTCGGTGCCGCGAGGATGAGGGTTGCGCGCGGCGTTGACGTGGATCGAGACGAACAGGTCCGCCTTCTTGGAATTGGCGATGGCGGTGCGCTCTTCGAGGGGGATGAAGACGTCGCGGTCGCGGGTCATGATGACCTCGAATCCCTCCTCGTCGAGGAGCTTTCTCACCCGGCGGGCGATGTCGAGGACGACGTCCTTCTCCCGCAGGCCGTTCTTGTCCATCGTTCCGGGGTCGTGGCCTCCGTGTCCTGGGTCAATCACAATCGTCCGGGCGGAGAGCCCCAGCATCTGGGTAATCGAATAGCCATCTTCGCGGGGCGGAGGGGGAACGCGAACGACGTCGGGACTCGTCTCGGCGACGGCGGCGACGGCGGGGACGACCGGGAGCCGCTACTCTCCAGTTCCGGGGATTTGCCCGCCTTGGCGGTCGGAGCGGACTGGGCAGCCGGGACGGGCGGTTCCGGATTCGCGTCCGAGGGGGAGGAGGTGGCGTCGGGGGGCGTGGGCGCTGGCGCCGATGTCCGGGCTTTGTCGGCGACGACGACGTCGGAGGATGAGGATGCGGAGGGGGTCTGCCCCACGATATCCACGACCATCCGGTAGGGATCGGGGAGAAAAAACACGTTGGTGGTGCTGACGCTCGCGAGGTCGAGAACGACCCGCACGACTTCGGGCCGGTTTTGTCCCACGCGAATCTGCTGGAGGAAGCCGTCGCCGACGGGGAAGCTTCTCGCCGCCAGGTCCTTCGTGAGCTTGGCGCCTTGGAGGTCGAAGAAGATCCGGTCAGGATTCTCGACGTGTCCCTCCTGATACTTCACTTCGCGATCGAGGTCGATGACGATGCGGGTGTACTCGGGGCCGGTCCAATGCCGGATGTTCCGAACGCCGATGACGTCGGAGGGAAACGTTTCGGGCGCCGCCGCCCGGCGCGGCTTGGACAGGTCATCGAGGATACGCTGCGCCTCCGCCGCTTCGGTCGAGCCCGGCCAGCTCGACGTCACTTTGCGCAGCTCCATCGTGGCATGGGTCTTGTCGGATCGCTCGAGGAAAATCTTCCCCCGGCTGAGCCTTGCCCGCACCGCCCATTTGCTGGACGGGTAGCCGTCGGCGATGAGGAGATACGTATCGAGAGCACGCTGGACGGCGGCGTCGTCCCCGAAGCGCCGGTCGATCTCGAGACAAATCTCGGCCTCGTAGTACAGCGCGTCGTCGCTGTACCCGCTCTGGGGGTGCTGAATCACGACGCTCCGGTACATGCGGGCGACACGGAGCCACTCGGATTTCTTCCCCAGCCGCGCCTGCGACTGATGGAGACGTTTCTCCGCCGCTTGCGCGCCGTCGTACAGAGCGCGAGCTGGTTTCTTTGCCTCCGCTCGAGCCGTTCGGGCCGCCGGCACCAGCAAAGCGGTGCCGAGCGCGACGGCCCTAGCGCAGTTGCTGGTCCACCTCATCGAAGTAGTCCTTGGGCACGAGCACCTCGCGCCGGTTCGACCCGTCATTCGGGCCTACGATACCATCCGCCTCGAGCATGTCCATGATCCGCGCCGCGCGGCTGTAACCCAGGCGAAGCCGGCGCTGCAGGTGAGAGACGGAAGCGATGCGGGTATCCACGATCACCCGCGCGGCCTTGTCGAAGAGCTCGTCCTTCTCGAACGCGCCTACTTCCACGGACTCCTGGGCTTCGAGAATCGACTGGTTATACTCCGGCTTGCCCTCGCGCCTCCAGAACGCCACGAGACGCCCCACTTCCGCCTCGGAGACGAACGGCCCATGGAGCCGAATGAGCCGGGCGGAACCGGGGGGCAGAAGAAGCATGTCGCCGCGTCCGAGGAGCTGCTCGGCGCCGTTCGAGTCGAGAATCGTGCGCGAGTCGACGCGCGAGGCGACCCGGAATGCGATCCGGGTGGGGAAGTTGGCCTTGATGATGCCGGTGATGACGTCGACCGACGGCCGCTGCGTCGCGAGGACGAGGTGGATTCCGACGGCGCGCGCCATCTGCGCGAGACGGGTGATGGCGTCCTCGACGTCGGAGGAAGAGACCATCATGAGATCGGCAAGCTCGTCGATCACCACCATGATGTAGGGAAGTGGCCGAAGAGGCTCTCCCTTGTCGTCCTCTTTCTTCTCACCCGCCTCGATGGCGCCCTTGAGGATGTTGTTGTACTGATCGATGTTGCGTACACCCTCGGAGGCGAGCATCTTGATGCGGCTCTCCATCTCGTACACGACCCACTTGAGGACGTCGCTCGCCTTCTTGGGGTCGGTGACGACGGGGGTGAGCAGATGCGGAATGTCCTGGTAGACGCCGAGCTCGATGCGCTTGGGGTCGATGAGGATGAGCCGCACTTCGTCGGGGGTCGACTTGTAGAGAATCGAGCAGATGAGGCTGTTCAGAAGGACCGACTTGCCGCTTCCCGTCGCGCCCGCGATGAGCAGGTGGGGCATCTTGGCGAGGTCGCTCACGTACGGCGCCCCGTTGATGGTCTTGCCGAGCGCCATAGTGAGACGCGAAGAGCTTCCCTGGAACTCTTCCGACTCGAGGAGCTCGCGCAGCCCGATGGTCTCGCGCTCCTTGTTGGGAATCTCGATGCCGACGGTGGATTTTCCCGAGATACGGTCGATGCGCACCGACTCCGCCTGAAGGGCGAGACAGAGGTCATCGGCGAGGGAGGTCACTTTGCTGTACTTGATCCCTGCGTCGGGCTTGAACTCGAACGTGGTGACGACCGGCCCCGGGTGAATCTGCTGCACCTGCCCCTGAACCGCGAACTCCCGGCAGCGCCCCTGGAGGAGCTTGGCTTGCTCCATGAGCTCTTTTTCGTTGGCTTTCACCTCTTCGCGTCGAGCTTCCAGGATACCGAAGGGCGGCATGTTCCAGCGTCCCTTCTTCGGAGTGAAGGGCAGAATCTCCTGTTTCGCCGGCGCGGCCGCCGGGATTCCCTTCTTCGACACGCGGGCGGCGGAGGCCTTTTTCGCCTTCTCCGTGTCCTGCTGCTCCGCCCGCTCGGCTTCGACCTTCAGCTTCGCCTGCTTCGCGTGCTTCTTGACGACTCGCTCGCGAAGCTTCTCCTTGCGTTTGGTCTCGCGGTACCGGTGAAAGGCGATGAGGATGTCGGCGCCCTTCTTGCGCTGCCAGACGCGGAACGCGCGAAATCCGGCGGAGAGCGACCAGTGGGTGGCGACGGTGATGGAGGTGAAAAGAACGGTCACGAGGAGGATGAACGCCCCCATGGGGTTCAACGCGGAGACGAGATAAGACGCGAGGATCTGTCCGGCGGCACCTCCCGCGGGGGTCAGCTCTCCCGAGAGCGGAATCTCTCCGAGCGCCAGGGCGAGAAGGGCGGCGAGACTCGTCAGCACGAAGACGAGGCCCACGATCTTCGTCGGCCTCGCCTCGAGGGGGTGATACCAGAATCGATTCCATCCGGCGAGAAAGAGGATGACGGAAAAGAGATAGGACGCGAGACCGAAGACCTGCAGAAGCATCTCCGAAAGAAACGCGCCTACAGGACCGATCAGGTTCTCCGTCGTGCGCGTCGTCGTCTCGTGGAAGTACCAGGCGGGATCCCGCGGAGCGTGGGTCAGAAGGCTCACCGCGACCATGAGAGCGAGCGCCATCGCGACCACGCCCGCGATCTCCGACAGGCGCTCGGTCGGTAGAAATCCCTCCGTCTCGTTCTTACGCGAGATGGAGCGCGACGTAGACAAGTACCAAACCCCCCATGCCCAGGCAGTAATAGCCGAACAAGTAGAATTTCTGGCTCGCCAGGAATTTGATGACGATTCCGATTGCTAGATAGCCTATGGCGAACGACGCCAGGAATCCAGCGACGTAGCTTCCGAGAAGACCTCCGTCGACGTGCGAGACCTCGCGGAGATTGAAGACCGCCGCTCCCAGAATCGCGGGAATCGAGAGCAGAAAGGAGAACCGCGCCGCCGAGCCGTGCGCGAGGCCGCGACCGAGCCCCGCCACGATGGTCGTCCCCGAGCGCGACACCCCGGGGAGCAGCGCGACGCATTGGACCAATCCGACGACGACGGCATCCGACGATCGCACGTCGGCGAGGGCGCGGCCGGGCCTGGAGAATCGTTTCGAGAACAAAAGCAGCACCCCGGTGGCACACAAGCCCACGCCGACAATCCAGAGATCCTCGAAAGTCTTCTCCACCCAATCGCCGACGAGAAGCGCGGCCACCACCGCGGGCAGCGTTCCGATGATGAGCAGCCAGATGAGCTTCCGTCCGGGCCGACCGGATGCACCGGGGTTCAGCCCGGAGAGCAGGAGCGCGACCTCGTGGCGAAGATAGATTACGACGGCGCCGAGCGTTCCGAGGTGGAGGACGACGTCGAAGAGGAGCCCGGGCTGTTTGAATCCGGGGAGGAAATGCTGGGCGATGGCGAGGTGTCCCGAGCTCGATACCGGGAGAAACTCCGTGAGCCCCTGGACTACGCCGAGAAAAATCGCCGACGCGAGATTCACGAGCCCTCCGTGGTCACCACGACCGGCACGATGACCGGCCGGCGCACCGACTTCTTGCGGAAGAAGCGTTTCAACGTCGCCTCGAGAATCTCCTCGACGGCGCGCTCGGTTCGTTCTTCCCCGGGAGATAGAGCGCGGACGGCCGCCACGATCAGGTCGTGGGCCTCGGCGATGAGGGCTTCCCCCTCCTCGTTCTCGATGAACCCCCGGCTGAGGATGTCCGAGACCTCGAGCTGCTTCGAGGAATTGATCGAGACCATCGGAACGAGAAGTCCCGCGGCGGAGAGGCGCCTTCTGTCCCTGACGACGCAGTCCTCGACGAGGCCGAGCCCGCTTCCGTCCACGAGCAGCCGACCGGTCTCGATCCGGTCCGTGACCCGAGCGCCATCGGCGTCGAAGCGCAGCACGTCTCCATCTTCCGCGAGAAACACCGAGCTCTCGTCGACTCCCGTCTCTCGCGCGATCTTCGCGTGATGAAACAGCTGCCGCCACTCCCCGTGGATCGGGACGAAATGCCGGGGCTTGACGAGCCGCAGCAGCATCGCGAGATCTTCCGCGCTCCCGTGGCCCGAGACGTGGATGCTCGCTTTGGGCGGATAGAACACCTCGGCGCCGAGCTTGAAGAGATGATTGACGACCTTGTTGACCGCCTTTTCGTTTCCGGGAATGGTGCGGGCGCTAAGGATCACGCGGTCGCCGGGCTCGGCCACCGCGAAGCGGTGCGTGCCGTTCGCGATTTGAGCGAGGGCCGACATCGGCTCGCCCTGACTCCCTGCGGTGATGACGAGCTGTTTGGCGCGGGGCAGCTGTGCTATGTCCTCGACCGGCCAGAGGAGCTCGGAGGGCGCGCGTAAATAACCGAGCGACGTCGCGATCGAAACGTTCTCCACCATGCTCCGTCCCACGAGGATGACCTTGAGGCCGTGGCTCGCGGCGGTGTCGAAGGCGATCTGGAGCCGGTGGGTGCTGGAAGTGAAGCAAGATAGGAACACTCGCCCCGGCGCGTCACGCAAAATTGCCTCGAAACCGGCGGCGACCGAGGCCTCCGCGCCCGTCCGACCGGGCACCTCGGCGTTCGTGCTGTCGGACATCAGGCACAAGACGCCTTGCTTACCGAGCTCGCCGAGCCGCTTGAGATCGATCGGTGGGCCGACGGGCGGCGCCTCGTCGATCTTGAAATCCCCCGTGTGGAGGACGATACCCTGGGGCGTCTCGATGGCGAGGGCCACGGCGTCGGCGAGGCTGTGCGACATGTAGATGAACTCGATGTCGAATGCGCCGAGCCGCGCGCGCTGTCCCGGCGCGACCTCGCGCAGCTCGACCCGATCGAGCAACCCGTGCTCTTCGAGACGTCGACGGCAGAGTCCAAGGGTCAGCTTCGTTCCACAGACGGGAACCGGATGCTTGCGGAGAAGATAGGGGAGCGCGCCGATATGGTCTTCGTGCCCGTGGGTGAGGACGACCCCCCGGATGAGATCGCGATGCGCATCGAGGTACGTCGTGTCGGGGAGCAGGAGATCGACGCCGGGGGTGTCCGCGCTCGGGAACATGACGCCGGCGTCGACGACGAGGATGTCGTCGCCGAGCCGGTACAACATCATGTTCATGCCGAACTCGCCGAGCCCGCCGAGTGGAATGACCTCGAGAACGGACGCCTGGCGCGATCTCGACCCGGGCTGCGCGGATTTCACCATTGGCGACAGGGACTTAGCTAAATGGAGCTCAGAAATCG
Source organism: uncultured Acidobacteriota bacterium (assembly GCA_963815675.1). Classification (GTDB taxonomy): domain Bacteria; phylum Acidobacteriota; class Vicinamibacteria; order Marinacidobacterales; family SMYC01; genus CAWFHP01. The sequence continues at coordinate 907,424 of CAWFHP010000015.1, forward strand.
CTTCATAGTATCAGAAAAAGGTTATCCCACAGAAGCGCAAATTCTGGACAGCGCGGCGAATTCGTCCACTCGCAGCGTTTCCGCGCGTCGCCCCGGGTCGATTCCGAGCGTCTCGAGCGCGCCCGAGATCGCCGCCGGCGACAGCCGGTTTGTCTCCAAACGCTTGATATTGTTCGCGATCGTCTTACGGCGATGGGTCAGGAGACCCCGAACGAGCGCACGAAACAGGCTCTCGTCCCCGACGTCGGGGGCCTCTCCGTCGCGGACCTGGAAGCGGAGGAGGGAGGAGACGACCCGGGGGCGCGGGCGAAACGCCTGCGGAGGGATCTGGAAGAGAACCCGAACCCGCGCCGCCTGCTGCGCGATGACCGTCAGAAATCCATACGCTTTGGTCCCCGGCTTGGCGACGAGCCGCTCCGCAACCTCACTTTGGAACATCAGAGCCAGCTCTGAGAAGTGGCTGGCACCTCCCACGAGCAAATGAAGCAGGATCGGAGCCGCGACGGAGTAGGGGAGATTGCCGCAAACCCGTATGCGCTGGAGCGACCGGCTCTCGACGAGCTCTCCGAAATCCAGGGCCAGCGCGTCTTCTTCGATGATTTCGATCCGGTCCGCCAACTCTTCCCGTGAGAGAGCTCCTCAGCCTCGCGGCGAGCCTCGGGTCGGACTCGACCGTGAGGACGCGAGCCCCGGCGCGAGCGAGTGGCAGGGTGAGCTGCCCCGCTCCTCCGCCAATCTCCAGAATGGGCTCTTCCGGGGACGGTGCGACGGCCTCGACGATCCGGTGGATGTAACGCTCGTCCTGGAGGAAGCACTGTCCCTTCGACCGAGTCGGTCGGAACGAGTCGTCATCACCGCGCATAGCCCTTGACATATCAGGAGGATAGCACGGGGCGATTGCTTGACTGGGCTGGGAGGCGTCTGCTACGTTGACCTGTCCAGTTTCCAGGGGCCATCCGCTGGCTCGATGCGCTATCTTGGGCCAGTGGCTTACGCATTCGTCGAGGAGGTCCGATGGGTGAGAAAGTGGCTACATTCAGCGACGACAAATGGCACGATGACGTCCTCTCGTCGCCGCATCCCGTGCTCGTCGACTTCTGGGCGGAATGGTGCGCCCCCTGTCGCATGATGGCGCCGACCATCGACGCCCTGGCTGAAGAGTTCGACGGAAGGGCGCGGGTCGGCAAACTGAACGTGGACGAGAACGCCGCGACCTCCGAGAAATACGACATCCGGGGCATCCCGACGGTCATCCTCTTCAAGAATGGCGAGATGAAGGAGCAGATTGTCGGAGTCACCTCGAAGGAGAACCTGACCAAGCTCATCGAGCGACATCTGACATGAAGTCGTTGATGACATTGAGGAACCCGTCATGAATCCGTCTCCATCCAACGACAAGATCCGGCGTATCGTGATCATCGGGAGCGGCCCCGCGGGCTATACCGCCGCGATCTACGCCGCCCGTGCCGAGCTTGCGCCGCTCGTCATCGCCGCGTCGGGAACGGATCCCAAAATCGGCATTCCCGGCGGACAGCTCATGCTCACGACCGAGGTCGAGAACTACCCGGGCTTTCCCGAGGGAGTGACGGGCACGGAGATCATGGAGCTCTTCCGCAAACAGGCGGAGCGTTTCGGCGCCGACGTCGTCCACGAAGACGTGACCGCCGTCGACCTCTCGCAAAGACCGTTCCGGATCGAGATGGGTGCGGAGTCGGTCTTCGCGGAAGCGCTCATCATCGCGACGGGCGCGGCCGCGAAGTGGCTCGGCCTCGAGTCCGAGAAACGTCTCACCAACCTAGGAGTGTCCGCCTGCGCCACATGCGACGGCGCTCTGTACCGGGGACGCGAGATCGCCGTCGTCGGCGGTGGAGACACCGCGGTCGAGGAAGCGCTGTTTCTCACGCGCTTCGCCACCCGGGTAACCGTCATTCACCGTCGAGACCAGCTGCGCGCCTCGAAGATCATGCAGGAGCGCGCTCTCAAGAACGAGAAGATCGAGTTCCTGTGGGAGAGCGAGGTCATCGAAGTTCTCGGGGACAAAGGCGTCACCGGATTACGAGTCCGGAATACAAGGACCGGCGCCGAGTCGGAGATCGCGGCCGGGGCTCTCTTCGTTGCGATCGGGCACGTACCCAACACCCAGCTCTTCCTCGGACAGCTCCGAACCGACGATCAGGGATACATCCTCGTCGAGAGGGAGAAGGGGACTCACACGTCGGTCGAAGGGTGTCTTCGCCTGCGGAGACGTAATGGACAAGGTCTATCGTCAGGCGATCACCGCCGCGGGCACGGGATGCATGGCGAGCATCGACGCCGAACGGTTTCTCGCGGAGCACGACCATGAGTCCGAGCACAAGGGCGACCCGGCGAGCGCCGCCGCGGAAGAAACGGCATGAAGTCGACGGCATCGAAGGGATTCTGGTTCGCCATCGCCATTCTCGCCGCCTTCGGAATCGCGCGCATCGTGCTCGACGTTCGTGCGCAGCACAAGGCCGCGGGAAACGAGACGGCGTCGGCACCCGAGTCCTCCGAGTCCGCCTCCGACTCCGGCTCGGATCTCCGGCTGAACCGGAGCCCGAAGACATCCTGGGGAAAAAGGCTCCCGATTTTCAGCTCGAGTCGATCGGCGGACAGCCGGTGAAGCTCGCCGACTTGAAGGGAAAGGTGATCCTCCTGGACTTCTGGGCGGTATGGTGCGGACCCTGCCAGGAATCGATGCCGTTTTTCCAGAAGCTCCAGGACGAGTACGGCCCGAAGGGGCTGGAGGTCGTCGGCCTTCACGTGGACCAGGGCATGCCTTCGCCCGATGAGGTCAAGAGCTTTCTCGAGGAGCGTGGCATCCACTACCAGAACCTGGTGAGCACGATGGAAGTGGACGACGGATTCCAGATCGTCGCAATGCCCACCAGCTATCTTCTCGATGGCGATCGCACGGTGAGAAAGCGCCACATCGGATTCGACCCGGATCGTACTCCCGCGATGATCGAGAGCGACGTCCGAGAGCTTCTCGGCGTCGCTGAATAGCCGCGCTCAGTCGATCTCGACGAAGTCCTCGCTCGGAGGCGGCGGCAAAGTGAACCCGGATTCCGTCTCAGACTCGACTCGAATCCGAATCCGAATCCGAATCCGAATTCGTGTGTTCGTCTCTCCGCGCGGGCCGGCTCGCGGGAACGACTCGCTGCAGATAGAGCTCGACCTCATGACGGATGCCGTCTTCGCTCGGCGGCTCGCCTCTGCCATGGATCCGCATCCAGAGACGAAGCAAAGGGTCCACGTAGAAGAAGCGTTTCTCCCGCGCGACGACGAGGTCGACCTCTTCGAGCCACCGGAGGTAGTCGCGGGTCGAGCCCGGCGTGCGATTGAGTCGACGCGCGACCTCGGTGAGCTTGAGTCCTTCCTCCTCGGCGAGGACGTGGAGCACGCTCTTGCAGGCGCCATAGCCCCGAGCCCGGTGCAAGAGCTCGGCGAGAGTGGCCCGGCATTCCGCTTCGATCCGGCCTCCGGCGGAAAGCTCGGCAGCGAGGGCGTTGTCGATCCGCGAGCGACGACGGACGTCGTCTCCTCCAGGGTCTCCGCGAGCCGAGCGGCGTGGACGGCAAGACCCGCCGTCGCGCGCGCGACGGCCTCGGGCTCGGGAGCTCCCGCCTGTTCGAGCTCGTCCGAAGACAGCGGCGGAAGCCTCCGCAACGGGAGCTCGGGAAACCGACGCTCCATCCAGTACGAGAAGCGGCTCGTGAGGAGCGCCCGTCCGCCCTTCTTCAAGGCGTCGAGAAATGTATCGAGCGGTGTTTCCACGGACGGGTAGTAGGAGAGAGTCCGGATCTCCGTCACGTCATCGAGGAGAAGAAGGGAATCCTTCGGCCTACGCTGGAGCGCATCGAGGAGGCCATCGAACGAATAGTGCGCCGCGCTGCCGCGAGGCTTCCCTAGGGCCGGGCCGGCGATCCGAGCGAGCTCGCGATGGAGGACCTCGGGCGAGGAAGAAACCGGCTCGAGCTGCACCAGCGCGATCGGCACCCCGGGCTCGAGGCATCGGTATTCGCGAGCGAAACGTCGGAGGAGCCAGGACTTCCCCCCGCCGCGAGGTCCGCAGACGAGGATGAGGGGAGTCGATTCCAGCTCGCGAAGGATGGCCTCGACGAACGCGGTGCGCGGAAAATCGAAGCTCATCCGGCCCCGATCATATCCGCTTTGGAGTCTTCACGCGCCTGTCTGGGAGAACGTCTGGAGATTTGGTAGACTCAGTGCTTGTGATTTCTTTCCAGGAGTAAATCTGCGGCATGACGAGCCTCGTAGTCGTCGGCACCCAATGGGGCGACGAGGGAAAAGGGAAGTATGTGGACCTCCTCTCCGGGCGGATCCAGGTCGTCGTCCGTTACGGCGGTGGACACAATGCCGGCCACACCGTGGTCATCGGTGACAAGCAGTTCGTTCTCCACCTGATCCCTTCCGGCATCCTCCATCCCGGCGTGACCTGCGTCATCGGAAACGGCTGCGTCGTAGACCCGGCAGCGTTTCTCGACGAGGTGGAGAGGCTCCGCAAGCAGGGAATCGAGATCGAAGACAACCTGTTCCTGAGCGATCGGGCGCAGCTCATTCTTCCATACCACCGGCTCGCCGAGCAGCGTGAGGAAGAGAAGCTGGGGAGCCGCCGCATCGGGACGACGTGCCGCGGGATCGGTCCCGCCTATGAAGACAAGATCGGACGGCGCGGCCTGCGGGTGGGAGATCTGCGGCATCCCGAGTTCTTGAAACAAAAGCTCGACTACCTCGTCGCCGAGAAGACCGCCGCCCTCGGAATTCCCGAGGAGGCGCCGAAGATCCGCGCCGAGATCGACGACGTGCTCGAGCGCTTCCGCGCGATCGCGCTGAGCCACATCGCGGACACGTCGCTCCTCGTCTATCGAGCCATCGAGGCGGGGAAGAACGTACTCTTCGAGGGCGCCCAGGCGACCCTTCTCGACATCGATCACGGGACCTATCCCTACGTGACGTCATCGAATCCGACGGCGGGAGGCGCGGCCACCGGAAGCGGCGTGAGCCCCAAGTGCATCGACTACATCCTCGGCATCACCAAGGCGTACATCACGCGAGTGGGAGCCGGGCCCCTTCCCACGGAAATGGCCGAGCCCCTCGGCGAGACCATTCGGAAGAAGGGCGCGGAGTTCGGCGCCTCGACGGGCCGGCCCCGCCGCTGTGGCTGGTTCGACAGCGTCGTCGTGCGCTACGCGAAGCGCATCAACGGGCTCGACGCGCTCGCAATCACCAAGCTCGACGTTCTCGACGACCTCGCCGAGATCCAGCTCTGCACCCACTACCGGTACAAAGGCGAAAAGATCGACGAGTTCCCGGGCGAGCTCTCGATGCTCGAGGTCTGCGAGCCCGTCTACGAGACCGTCCCGGGCTGGCATCAATCGACGAGAGGGGTGAGCCGGCTCGAGGAGCTCCCCGCAAACGCCCGCAAATACCTGGAGAAGCTCGAGACCCTCTGCCAGACGCCCGTCGAGATGGTCTCGACCGGCCCCGAGCGAAACTCCACCATCCTGGACATGGCCCACGACAAAGTGCCCGTCCTCGACCGCTGGCTCGGTCCAGCGTGAGCGTTACGAGAGCGCGACATTGACGAGGCAGACGAAACGCCCTAAAATCGCGGGCTACGGGCCGTTAGCTCAGTTGGTAGAGCGCCTGCCTTTTAAGCAGGATGTCGCAGGTTCGATCCCTGCACGGCCTACCAAGGTTGTGCTTCGAAGTCCTCGCCGTCCCCATCGTCTAGCGGCCTAGGACACTGCCCTTTCACGGCAGGAACACGGGTTCGATTCCCGTTGGGGACGCCATTTTTTCGGCATCTTGTACGAGACCTCGCAGCATGCCCTCGGGTCTCGTTTTCGCCTCGTACTCGATGAAATCCGGCCTTGACGCGAGGCCGGGCGGCATCTCCAGCGGTCCGATGAGCCGCCGCAGCAGCGCGCGGGCCGGTGCTTCTGTCGGAGGCGCAGGCTTCGCCGCGGTTGTCGTCACCGGCGCGGACTTCTTGCCGCCGCAGGTGGCACATCGGCCTTCCTTCGCGGCGCTGCGGTCGATCTCTTGTCGCGGCAGGACGAACAGAGGTTCTTCAGCCGCGCCGGCAACAGATGTTTCCTCCCAGTGGAGACCGGCGCGGTCGGCGGGCTCCTCCTGCGTGAGTCCGCGCGCCTTTCTCAGCTCGCGCACTCTCCGGCCGAACGTCGCCCGCGGGCAGAAGAACACAAGAACGACGATAGGGATCCCGTGATAAGCATTTCGAGCCGTAGGTAGGCCTCTTTACGGTAGGAAACGGCCGATCGATATCGCCGGAGAAGGAACCGGTATTCCTGACTGCCGGCTGGTGCAGGGAGCGAGCGGAGCATAACGATGGGCTGGTTGAAACTGCTCAGAAACGTCAACAACCCGGAAGGAATCCGAGAGGCGATGCGGATGGCATACACACGCCACCGAGACGAATGGCTGAAAAGGGAGAGATTCCACTCGATGAGATGACGACGCCGCATCTGGCAGGGCTCTATGGAGCACTCGGGTCGCGCTGGAAGGCGTTTTTTGGCGTGGATCTCCCCGAAGCGCTGGGCTGGACCTTACTGGCGCCGTTCATGATGATGGATGATGAGCGCGGAGCAAATGAGTTGCTCGCTGAATACGCGGTACTCAAGGAAAGTGCCGTCGACGCGAAATCGCAGCCATCAGGATGCTTCTAATCGTGCGATTGCACAGCGACGACTGGAGAACCCCGGCGACCCTCTGCTGCTCGCGATCGCAATTGGTGGAGAGCAACACGCGTGGTTTGAACTGCTCAACGAACAGAACGAAGGCTTCTTTCTTGAGCTTCGCAGCCGAATGCTGGAAGGCGAGACACCCCTGGATCAAGATGTAGTGCGCCGGCCGGACTATTGCCAGTCTTGTCAAGCAGAATTGCCGAACGAAGCTCGAAATTGCAATTATTGCGGCGCACGGCGTAATTGCGCTCGATGACCCTCATGGTGCTACCACGTTGGACGAACCTCACCTTCAGTTTCGAGATGATGCGCCCTCTCGTCGACCGACGACATTCGTCGATCGGAACGAGTCGTTCACGCGTCCGAACTGTTCGTCAATCGTGCTAGTCGCTGGTCGGACCTGAAGCCCAACGTGCGGATTGAATGTCCGTACTGCCACGAGGTATTCACCAATCGAGGACTCCATAAGCCCGCGAACCTACAAAAAGCGCAGTCTCTCGAGAGGCCGCGAGAACCCAATCGTGTCTTGGGGAGCCTACGCAGCGAAGCGAATACAAACCCGTACCTTCCGAACTAATCTTTCGACGCCTGGGGAGAACGATTGCCGTATTGAGCTGGTTTCTCCGGGGGTTGCGCGATCCGGCATCAAGTGGTATTAGGCACCACAAGGTAGGGCACGATTACATCATGAAGACTTGCCCATTTTGCGCTGAGGATATCAAGGATGCGGCGATCGTCTGTCCTCATTGTCGGAGAGATCTTCCAGCCGCCGGTACGCCTCCATCAGAATCGCCCGCCAAAACAAAACCACGTCCCGGCACGCGTAAAGAAGAGGAACTGGAAGTTATATCTAGTACGCCGAGGTGGCAAATCGGCTGCCTAGCATTATTTTTGTTGGGAGGAAGCCTTCCGCGTTGGTTGCGAACCTCGTCGCACCGACGGACGAGCGCTCCAGGCCGACAGCGCCGCCAAAGATGTGCGGCTGCGGCAACGGTGAGCCTCGACACGCTGGCTCTCAGACTACAAAGGACAATGAGGTAGCCGCTGACACTCGTTACAAGGGCCGTCGCTTTCGCGTCACCGGGGTAGTGGGTGACATAAAGAAGGATATTCTCGGCAAGCCGTACATAACTCTTGGGCACGGTCACGACTTTGAGATCCCGTCGTCAATGCATGCTCGTGGCCGCGGCGGCATCGCGCGCGGCTCGGGTAAAGAAGGGGCAGACGGTGACGCTCGAGGGAAAGGTCGATGGACTACTGATGAACGTCCTGATGAGCGATTGCACCTTTTGATGCGTGCCAGAACCTGTGTCGCGGGGGTTGGTAGTCCGAGTTTTGGAGAGGCGTCAGAACTAAGCGGTCGGAGCGAACACAGACCCGTACCTTCCGAACTAATCCCGTCGGGGACGCCACCCCTTTTCCAATTTCCGGCAGCACACGCGGCGCCCAGGAGGCGTCCGTAGTCAACGTCACTGGGACTCTCGGTCCCGGCGTCGGTCACCGGAGTACCTAGCGAGGTAGGAGGGCACGGGCTCCATCGGGAGGGAGATTCCGCAAAAGAGCCGGTCGAACCTTGTCTCTGCCTCGAACGTGTAGCCTTTCCCGTCAGCGGTGGGCGTAAAGACGATCCGTCCGCGGAGGAACTTCTGTAGCACCGTCGCGCCGGCGTCGGTTACTCCCTGAGCAGTTTCCGCCACTCGGCCAGTCGGCTCTCTATCACCCTCGGTTGCAGGCGCGGGCGCAACCTCGACGAGGTCGGGAAGTGCTTCGAGCTTCGCCTCCAGCTCCTCAATCCTCGCGAGGGCGATGGGGCTCACCCTTGCTCGTAGGCATCTCGGCCTCACGCTCGAGCTTCCGTCGAGGCCCGGTGCTCGCGGTCGATTTTCTTTCGCTGCTCCTGGAGATCGTCGCGCTGCGAAAGTTGGATGACCTGCTCCTACGACGCCGGGGACAGGACGCGCTCCTGCCGGGCCCGGAGCACGGCCTCGTGCATCGCCTCGGTGGAAACCCGGAGGGCATTTGCGCAAAAGAAGTCGTCGAGCTTCGGCTCGCGACCGGGCTCCTCGATGAACCGATGCAGATCCTTCATCGTGGGCGAGTGGCGGTGCTTCCGACAGACGTACTCGGCGACGCTGTGGCCCTTGCGAGCAGATGTCTCGACCGACGAGCCCGCCGCCGCAGACCCCGCACTGGGCCGAGCCCGGAGAGCATGTTCTTCACTTCGCGTTTCGGTCGGTCGACCGTCAGGCGACCCGAGGAGAACCGCATGGCGCGCCCCCTGACCTCCTGGGGAGCCTCTGTTGCGCGCGCGCCCATAGGTCATCCGAGATGATTCGGAGTGGGGCCACTCATTCGCTTCGACTCGCTCTCGGGGCGCGGTCTCTGGTCGACGTGGCGGTACACGGGGTCGCTCTGCTAGCGATTCTCAGACGTGAACACCGTGGTAGAGCTCACGCGAGAGGAGCGAGCGAACGGTACCGGGTTTCCACCCGCGCTCGACGGGGCGACCATCTCGGTACTTCCAGCGGATTCGGGCGAGGGGAGACCTTCGAGGTTGAGAGACCTCGCGACCGCCTTGAAGCCGAGACCCGCCGCGAGAGTTTAAAAACGCTCGCTTGACGACTCGCGCCTCTTCCTCGTTGAGTCCTTGCTCATGGAGTGCCTGCGTGAGCTTGCCCAAACCATCGTCGCCGTCGTCGCGCATAGCGTCGAGCTCAGCGGCTGACATCAAGCGATCCCAATATTCTCCACCAACTCGAAGAGCGCGACGGCCCTCCTCGAAAGCCGTCTCCTTTTCACTATCCCTTCAAGCTTAGGTATTGCCATGTGTCCTCTTTGTGAGCACCCGCGAAATTGCTGATGCTCACTTTCGAGGATCGTCGGAGGGTGTTGGTCGAGTCAAGTTAATTTTGCGCGAGGTGATGCACGATTCGTTCGTCGAAGGCAAATCGACGTCAACAAGACCCTGTGTAGTTTGACAAAGGAACTTGATGAACTCTCTGCGCAGACTGACATTGGCGATAACGTACACCCCGATGTAGTAGATGCTGATGATGAGAAACGCGCATCGACCAGTCGTTCAATTCTTAGTTAGAAATCCCCACGCCCGGGGCGCGACCCCAAGTTGTTTCGGCGCGATCACTGTTGTTTGTCGGATACTGCGCAAGGAGACTAGCCTTCTCGTTCTTGTGGCCATTCGCGTCGCCGAGTAAGGGTTTCCGACTTCGATTACGATCGTGACGAGTAAGAGCGACCAGCCTAGGAAGAGAAATATCGGTGTGTTGTTGATCGGTTCTTTGACAAAGAATTGAGTAACCGATAAAGAAAAGATGAATGCACCTCCGGATGCCCACATCAGAGCCTTATCGAAGTCAGCCATGGCGTGGCTATACACCGCGTTGATCTGGTGAGTCTTGTCGTAGGCGATGTCGTCAGGGGATACGGACGGGTGATTTCTTAAGCCACTTCGGAATCTGCCACCAAAACCACCATCGCCCCGCGCCGTAGAACAGAACGGGGATAGCAAGGCCCAGACCAACTAAGCACCGACCAGGTTCCTCGACATGGAGAATTACCATATTTCACCCGGCAGTGGAGAGCCCGCCAGGCAGTCCTCTTGCCGTTTACGGGGGCTTTTCACCACGGGTCGCTAGCGCGCGCGCCGCGACGACCGGACTGCAAGCTCCGTGCCCGGTTCCCTTGACTCGCACTCCTCGACGGCGCTACACTTTCCGAAACACCTAGACCTTCGAGTTCGCGCATCCTGCGGCCCCGGGATGTTGTGGGTGCTGGTTCAGAGGAGATCGCGACGATGAGTAAGAAAGAGAAACCGAGGACTCTGCGGGAAAATGACGAGACGCTGAGACCGGACATTTCAAGTCGGTGGGAGGAAGCTCGCAGGGACCGGGAGGGATCAGTGGTAGAGCGGCTCCCGCTTCCAGGACGCGGTGATACTGGTCGCAGTCAGGGTATCGAAAGAAGGGCAACGGATTGGGCTGGGTCGAGGGGGGAGGCGTGCCGGCCCGATACCGCGTCACAGGATTTCCCGTTGGACGAGGGAGGGATTTCATATGTCCGTTTCCGATAGTCGGCGCCGAGAAGATTGGCGCCGCACGTTGTGCTTGATTCGCGAACAACTCGGGGATCGCGGTTCCGGAATACGGCGTCGAGCCCACGGATACCGGGTTCACCGATGTGCTTCCCACCACATGGCGCGAACTTCTCGATGACGGTTTGATCGATGACGAGATAAGCTCTTTTGGTCGTCCGGTTTTTCGTCTCACCTCGCATGGGTGGCTCCGGGCGTTAACCCTCTCCGGCGAGTCGATTCGAACGGAACGAGGGAGCGGAGCATGAAGCTGGCTCGCGCATTGAAGGCGATCGTGAAGGGCAGACCTTCGCATTATGACGAATTGGTCGACATCGAGACGCTCGCAGCGAACGCCGGCCACTGGGATGGGTATTACGTCATCAGCGGGTTACTGGACGATTTTCCGCGGTGACCGTTGGGACGTTCACATCGATCCAAGAAGTCGCAATGCCGCGAGGGTATCACCAACTCTCGGGTTGAATCAGATAGAAGACTATGATTAAAATCACAGGCCTCGATGAGATGGTACGAAAGCTCGACACGCTGCAGCGTCGAGCGCAGAGCATTAGCGGCCCGGTCCATTTCGACGATTTGTTTCCACCCGAGTTCGTGCCGGTATTCGGATTTCAAATCAATTGACGAGATGCTCGGGGCCTTCGGGA
>CAWFHP010000016.1:0-302935 GCA_963815675.1 uncultured Acidobacteriota bacterium
ACGCAGCGTTGAATTTGTCATTGTGCTGGTAGCCGAGAATCCGGATCCGGATTGCCCGACAGGCGTCGGAGTCTTGGTCTGTTTCTTCAGGAAAGTAAACAGTGGGGTCGAGTGTTAGATAAGGCTTACTGTCTATTAGGCGCAGCCCTCTGTGACAACGTGCGTGAGACAGGGAGCCCCATAGAGATTAATGTAGAGGGCGTAGGAGTGACATCCCATGATCCCATCTCCGAGACAATCGCATGTTGTAGATTCCTCGGGACCGGAAGGAGCGCGTAGCGCGACTGGAGTTCCCGAGGAATCGTCGTCGCCGAGGCCTCGCCTGGCCGCACAAGTACCGGATCCCGAAGTCCCTGCCAAAGCCCAGAGGCGTAAGTTCACAGCGGAGTACAAGCTCCGGATCGTTCGAGAGGCCGAGCGCTGCAAGGCGCCTGGAGAGATCGGCGCCCTTCTCCGCCGTGAAGGGCTGTACTCGTCGTTGCTGACCGCCTGGCGCCGGGAGGTGGAGCAAGGGACGCGAGCTGCGATGCGTTCGAAGAAGCGAGGTCCCAAAGCCCGGGTGGTCGATCCTCGAGTGAAGGAGCTGGAACGGGAAAACGTCCGGCTTCGGAAGCGGCTCGAGCACGCGGAAATCATCATTGCGGTTCAAAAAAAAATCTCGGAACTCCTGGGGATTCCGTTGGAGAGCCCCGGCGACGAGAAGAGCTGATGCTGAGCGTGGACCAGCTCGCTCTGGTGGTCGGGGTCGTCGTTGCCTGCATGGCTCTCGGAATCTGCCGGGCATCCTGGTATCGGAGGCAACATCCCGAGCGAGCTCGTCCACCTCGGAAGACTCCGGCCCGAGCGCTGAGCCCAGCCGAAAGGCAACGGGTTCTCGATACCTTGAACTCCGAGCGGTTCATGGATCAACCACCCGCCGAGGTCTATGCCAGGCTTCTGGACGAGGACGAAACCTACCTGTGCTCGACCCGTACGATGTATCGAGTTCTGGATTCCGCCAAGGAGGTTCGGGAACGAAGAGACCAGCTCCGGCACCCGAACTACACGCCTCCCCAGCTCCTGGCGACGGCTCCGAACCAAGTATGGACCTGGGACATCACCAAGCTTGTCGGCCCGGTGAAATGGACCTACTACCATCTTTACGTCTTGCTCGATTTGTTCAGTCGGTACGTCGTCGGCTGGATGCTTGCCCATCGGGAGAGTGGAGCCCTGGCGAGCCGCCTCATCGAGGAGTCTTGCCAGCATCAAGGCATCGAGTCCGCCCAGCTCTCCCTCCACTCCGACCGCGGTCCCTCCATGACCAGCCAGTCGGTCGCCATGCTCTCCGCACGGCTCGGCGTCCAGCTCTCGCATAACCGTCCTCACGTTTCCAATGACAATCCCTTCTCAGAGGCTCAGTTCAAGACCCTCAAGTACCGCCCCGAGTTTCCCAACCGATTCGGCTCCTACGAACACGCCCTTTCGGTCTCCCGCAAGCTGTTCCACTGGTACAACAACGAGCACCATCATGGTTCGCTCGGCCTGATGACCCCGGCGAGCGTCCACTACGGTCACGCTCCGCGCCTGCTCAACAACCGACGTGAGGTTCTGACCGAGGCCTTTCGCCGCCACCCCGAGCGCTTCGTTCACGGAACACCTGAACCCCCTTCGATGCCCGAAGCGGTATGGATCAACCCTCCCGCCGAGAAAACGACTCGCCCGCAAGCCCCAGGAGCCGTCGTCTCGACCCCGGACGACCTGCAGCATCCCCCCTCGCTCATCAGTTACGAGCTTTCAGCCGGTCTCGCCGTTCCCGCCGGCCTCGAGGTTCGACATTAAATGCGAACGCAAACTGTCTCAAAGTCGTTGACACGTTCCGCAGAGCGAGTCGTGCGGATTCATGGACAGCCAACCGTTGATCATCATGTCGTTCCGTTTTGAGCTTTTCCTTCCTCCAAAGCTGTCGATTTCCATCTGTCGCAAAATCGCATTGTGAGGCGATCGCCTGAACTAGCGCACGGCGAAGCAACGTTACAACGGCGCCATCTTCGTAACACAACTCGGTGTCAGAAATCGGGACGCGGTTTATGTCTCCGTTGATCAGGTCGCTGAAGACGTCCTTTATTGAGTCCAATGTGCCAAGAGCGAGGACGACGTTCCGAAAGGGCACAGCAACGACATCGCGCCCGCTCGTCTTGGAAACAAGCCACTTCCAAACCTTGTGCTCAGGCCATTCGCGTAGGTCGAACTCAAACAATTCGGAAGGGCATTGGACTGGCCAGGCATTGCTCTTAATGATGGCCGTCGGCTCTAGCTGCGAAATGTGAAACGAGCTTCGCTCCAGCTTGGTCTTATCGTCGGCGCCGAGCAAGAGTCTGGCCGTGTCCAGATGATTGCCCTGAGAACAGTGACCCGCCAACCGCGTAATAGCGTCGTCAATGATGCCCCGGGAACATAGTAGGCATCTTTCCCGCGGTCTTGCAGGTTGACTAGCAGAATCCGAAACGTCAGCCGTCGGCGTCTCTGAGAATCCGCACCAAAAGAGCTTACCCGCCGAGCCGGCTTGTAGCAGTCCGTCGCGAATCGCCTCCATGACCGAGGCGTCCCGCCCGCTGTAGCCGCTAACAACCAAGGAGTGGGTCTTTAGCGTATCAACAAACGCCGAGCGGAGTTCGGTGTCTTGGGTTTGAAGCTCACCGCTAGTGTTCTTCAAGCTATCGTAGCGGTAGTCTCCGTGCATGGAGACGCAAAGCAGTTCATTCCGTGCCGGCTGTCGGAATACCCGGTACGTACAGTCAATCCCGATTTCTACGGGTGTGATGTCAAAGTCGGCTGCTGCACGCGCGACGAGCCCATCAAAATTCGTGGTCCAAACGCTGCGGACAAGGTCGGCTTCGGCTAGAAGGCAAAGGAGTCGATAGCCAATATGGGGGCGGGCCCTCCGAACCCATGGCTCGAAATACGAACGCCGATCGTCTCTTATGGGCAGGCACTTCTCGATGTAGTAGGAATACGGGTCTTGAACCTTGTCCGGAACGACGCCGTTGGCTTCGAGCCAGCTCTGTATGCGGTCTTGGACCACTGGCAAAGACAGTTCTGAAACTTGTTGTTCGAACCCTGGATTGTTGGTGCAATAGAGTGACCGCTTCCACTCCCAAATGCATCGTTCTGCGGACGGGACGCCGGAGGAAACCGAAGCCCCGGCGCCGAGGAAGAACGTGTGTGGGCGGTCCCAATTTACGCCAATCGACCGCACAAATGAGTCGATTTCGATTTTTGAGACATCCATGCGAACTTTAGTGCAAGGACTGTAACACGCTTTCGCCTCGAGCTCGAAATACCCTGCAAGGAGAAACCCTCCGTGTAGAATGGGACAATGTCAGCCGTACCAAAGCGGCGGTCTTGAACGATGCTCTTCGAACCGGGGAAATGGCGAGAGGTCTACCCGTATACCTCTCTCGGGCGCTTCCTCCCATGTCCTTCATGTGACGAGTTCAGACTCGAGGTCAAAACATTATGTGAGGGCGAATGCTCCCGGGAAGGTGAGTGGGACGATGAGGGGAACTTCTTTCCGTTCCCGTGGTCATGGTCGGACGTCTCAGTTCACCTGGCATGCGATAACTGCGGAAGGAACGTGTTTGTCGTGGGCACCTTTCGCACCGAGGAACACGAAGATTACAATCAGTCGAGCGACGAGATGCACTCTTGGGAACAGCGGATCTGTATCCTAAGTACATGACTCCGCCCGCGAAGTTGTTTCAAGTGGCCAAGGGCACACCAAAGAACGTCGCGAAGGCAATCATCAGCTCGTTTCATTTCTACTGGCTTGACAAAGATGCGTGTGTTAGTCGCCTCCGAACCGCCGTCGAGATATTCCTGGATACCGAGCGTATAGACAGCAGAAGGAGCGGTGGAGCACCCATTCCATTAGGGCAACGACTGGAGGAATACAAGAAGAGCCACGGAAGAGTTGCCGAGATGCTCGAGGCGGTGAAATGGCTTGGTGATACAGGCGCACATGAACTCGGAAACGTCAATCGAGAGTCGGTCAACGCTGGACTTCGTCAGATTTCTCGCGCACTGGCGCAACGCTACATCTTTGATAAAGATGACATCGTGGCCAAGGAGATTATCAGAACAAAGGACCACGAGGGCGAGGTCAGCGATAGGGTGAGATCGGCGCTCGGCCTAAGCGGCGCGCCGAAAACAAACCCGTTCCAGCTCGAGAGGGTGAATCCTGTACGCGCGATCGACGTCGCGCTAGGCGGCGGACGCAATACAAATCCGTACTTTCCGAACTAATCCCGTTCCAGCTCGAGAGGGTGAATCCTGTACGCGCGATCGGCGGCGCGCTAGGCGGCGGACGCAATACAAATCCGTACTTTCCGAACTAATCCCGTTGGGGACGCCAATCGTTCCGCTGCCGCCAAGTTCGCTCGGAATCCTTCCTCGCAAGCGAATCGCGGTAGCGGAGACGATCCTGATTCGGTGGGTCGAACACCGATCTCCAAAATGGAAGGGACCAACACATATCAAGCCCCGTCGGGTCAACGGCTGGTTAGCGATTGAAATTGACAATTACCTCGCTACGGTATACCTTGATAGGGTATAGGGCATCGTGCCGATACAGAGCTTCGCCAACCCGTCAGTCGAACGCTTCTTCAAGGACGGCCGACTCGGCAAGGGTGTCCGTTGGGCTTCCGCGAAGAAGATCGCAGTGAGGAAACTGGATGTGCTTGACTACGCTGAAGCGTTGAGCGACCTCGCTTCGCCACCTGGAAACCGGCTCGAAGCGCTCAAGGGAGACCTCAAAGGGCTGCACAGCATTCGAATCAACGACCAATGGCGAGTCGTGTTCCGGTGGACGGACGCCGGCCCCGTGGACGTCGACATCCGAGACTATCATTGAGAGAAGGACCATGAGTGTGACCAGAAGGGTGCGCAAACCGACAAGTCCTGGTGAGATCCTCAGGGAGGAGTTCCTGGTTCCGCTCGGAATGA
This sequence comes from uncultured Acidobacteriota bacterium, assembly GCA_963815675.1. Taxonomy (GTDB): domain Bacteria; phylum Acidobacteriota; class Vicinamibacteria; order Marinacidobacterales; family SMYC01; genus CAWFHP01. The sequence continues at coordinate 4,981 of CAWFHP010000016.1, forward strand.
CGCAAAAACAACTCGCGGATCACTTAGGTTGTGACGTCAAGGTCGTAAACCGGATCGTGAACGGCCGCACTTCCGTAACCGCCGAGATGGCGCTGAAACTGGGTGCAGCGTTCCGTACGACGCCGGGGTTTTGGCTGAACGCTCAGAAAGCCATGGACCTGTACGCCGCGGCGAGACGACTCAAGGAGTTGCCAAAACCGCTGCTCAAGGCGAGTTGAGGCGGCGGAGCGATTACAGTCCGTACCTTCCGAACTAATCCCATTCCTGGTTGAGCGGACGTATCTCGCTACGCTTTTTCATGCTACCCATCGCGGGGGAACGCGTACACTTACAATCCGAACAAATCCCGTTGGGGACGCCAAATCCTGTTCACCACTAAACACCGCGCGGGTCGTGGACGGCGAGGGCGTCGCCGTGAGATGTCCACGCAGAAGCAGGACCTGTTCAGAGATGGACGGCGTTGGGCGAGTTGTTGAGGAAGACGGAAAGCGCTTTGTGATGATCGAGGGATCCGCCGGCGGTGAGACGCTGCACGTCGTTGTGAACTGGACCGAAGAGCGGGAGGCGCGCGTTCCGCGCGACAACGCCTGACCCGAGCCCGTGAAGACGACGCACCGGCGACAGATCTTTCGGGCAAGATCCGCTAGAATCCTCATACATGCCGCGCACCGCAGGAACCGGAGCGAACGTGGTCGCCGCCGTTCAGGCGGCTCCGGTGTTTCTCGACAAGAAAGCCACCGTGGAGAAAGCTTGTGAGCTCACCGCCGAGGCGGCCCGAAACGGCGCGGGGCTCGTTGTTTTCCCCGAGGCCTTCATCCCCGCCTATCCCGACTGGGTGTGGGTCGTCCCGGCGGGGAAGCGCGCGATGCACGACGCGCTCTACACGGAGCTCCTCGAGAACGCCGTGAGCGTTCCCGACGAGGCTACGGCGGCCCTGGCGGAGACGGCGAGGAAATCGAAAGTCTGTCTCGCCGTCGGAATCAACGAACGGAACACGGAGGCGACAGGGAAGAGCCTCTACAACACGCTCCTCTACATCGGCGCGGACGGGGAGATTCTCGGAAAGCATCGAAAGCTCGTTCCCACCGGGGGCGAGCGTCTCGTCTGGGCTTCCGGTGACGGGACGACACTCGTCTCGTTCGACACGTCGCTCGGCCGGCTCGGAGGGCTCCTTTGCTGGGAGAACTACATGCCGCTCGCCCGAACGGTGATGTACTCGCGCGGGGTAGAGATCTACCTCGCTCCCACGTGGGACCAGAGCGAGACCTGGCTCAACGCCATGCGCCACATCGCGAACGAAGGAGGCATGTACGTCGTGAGCTGCTGCATGGCGCTCCCGATGACGTCCATTCCTGATCGCTACGAGTTCAAGAGCCTGTACCCCACGGGGCGAACGTGGATCAACAAGGGAAAGAGCGTCATCGTCGACCCCAGGGGAAACGTCGTCGCCGGCCCCTCCGAGGAGAAAGAGGAGATCTTGTACGCGGAGATCGATCTCGCCGCCGTGCGGGCGGCGAAGCGGATGTTCGACGTGGCCGGACACTACGCACGCCCCGACGTCTTTCGATTCGAGGTCAAAGGCTAGTGGAGGAGCGACCCATGAAATCTACGATCGCCATCGCCCTGCTCGTCGCCCTCGCGCTCGCGCTCGCGCTCGCGGCGAACGTGCCGGCGTAGCCCGCTTCGAGCCAGGTCAAGGCGACGATTTCGGCGATACCGCCGTCGTCACCGCCATCTGGTTTTCGGTGACCGGAAGACGCCGGAGAACCAGCACGGCCCGATGACCGCGGTCTACGTCCGCATCGGCGACGGCTTCCGACTCGGCCACCTCAACTTCTCGTACTACTGAGTCTCGTCCCCGAAACTGACAATTAGGGACAGGCACCCTTGTGGTGTTGAACGGACCGCACACAAGAGTGCCTGTCACCAATTCCCGGCTAGGTGCAGCCCAGGTCGTCTTGAATCAAGCGGAGGGTCTCGAGCAGCAGGTCGGCGTCGGCCGTGGTGAGGGCCTTGCCGCTCTGCGCCTCGACCTCGTTGGCGAAGGTGGCGAGGAGGTTGCAGGTCGTTCCAATCCGGCCCGCATCGATCGCGCGCTGCGCGGCGGCGAGCTTCGCGAGCAGACTCGTCTCGAGACCCCGCGGAAGGTCGAGCGAGATCACCAGATCTTCGAGATCTTCGATTGACGGGACGGGCGTGAGAAGGAACGCACGCCGGAACGTGTCGCTTCCATTGGCGTCCCTGCAGGCGCTGGGGGGAACGACGGTGCTGTCTTTGCAGCCGTATCCCACGATCCGCCCGGCGTCATTGATGCCGGTGGCCGCGATGAGCTCCCATCCCGAGTCCGCGGGGATTCGCTCGTTGAGATCCCTGAGAAAGCCGTCCTTGTAGACGAACGCATGTCGGCTCTGATTCCCCGGAGTATAGGAGTAGCCGACGGCGTCGCCCGCATCGTTCATCGCGAAGGCGGAGCTATCCGTACCGCCGAGGCTCCCGAGATCGAGTACCCCTCCGGAAGCGGGATAGAAGACGGGTCTCACGTCGTTGACCGCACCAGACCAGCCGACCGCGTCGCCCTGAGCGTTGACGTCATTGGCGCCATTGTTGGTATTCGTTCCCAGGACGGGCAATTGCGTCATCGCTCCGTTGCTCCAGCGGAACCCGTACAAGAGGCCGCTGCCTTCCTCGAGCTCAGAGTAGCCGACCACGAGCCCCATGTCGTTGATACGGGTCGCGATGCTCCAGTCGTTTTGAAGAGTCCCGAGATCGGTCCGCATCCCGTTCTCCCAGAGGTAGCCGTGCCACGTGCGAGGGTTGGGCAGGTCCGATTTGCGCGACCAACCCACGACCTGTCCGAGGTTGTTCACGTCGTTGGCCACACCCGCGTACCACGGTGTGGGGGGAGGCTCCGAGAGGTCGATGACCTGGCCGTCATGGATGAGCGTGGGCGTCTGGGCACCACAAGAGCCAGGAAAGCAGCCGCCCGGGCAATTGGTGTCGGGGACGTAGACTTCGTTCGTGCCCGCGATGTCCCCCTCGTCGCTGATGGCGGAAGCGCTCGCGAACTTCGTGCCCGGCAACGAAACCAGCTCCTCCAGGGAGCCGTCCGCGTACAGGAAGCCGCGACGTTCGTCGCAAGAGCCGTTGAGCGTATGTCCTGCCAGGTACGAGAATCCGACGATCTGTCCCGACGAGTTGATTGCCGAGGCAACGGCTTCGCCTCCGCCGAGGTCGCCCAGATCCGTCACCGAATAGCGGGGTGGGTCACTCTGGGAAAAGGCGTTCGCTGCAAAGAGCCCGGAAACGGAAAACAAGACGCTGATGATGAGAATCGAGTGCCGCATGAGACGCCCCGCTACCAGCGGAATGACCGGGAAGGGGGATTCCCGTCCGTAGCCTCTGGAGACAGAAGGATAGGCCGGTGCGGAGGAAGGTGTCAATCGGACCCCGACTCGATGATCGAATCGACGCCTAGAATACTTCCCTTTGGAGGTAGACACTGCGGCGACACGGGGCAAATCTGATTCGTAGGGTCCTCGAGCGTCGATCCACTTCTGTGCCTCTGCGGCGGTACCCTCCGCGTGGTGGCTTTCATCGAGGAGCCGCGCGTCATTTGAAACATTCTCTATCGTCTCAAGAAGACTGCCAGCGGCGAGCGAGCCCCTCCTCGGGAGACGTTACCCTCCGCATAACACGACCACTCTCCTCTCGATGAACGATCGGGGCTAGCTCACGAGAATGCTTCTGGGAAGGAGATGTAGCAGTGGCAGCAGTACGCAAGAGCTACGGTATGACGCTCTCGATATCGGTCTTGGCGAAATCATTGCCCTTGAACAACAGTCGTTCGCCGCGCACCTTCGCGAGAGCGTAGGAGAAGCAGTCACCGAAATTGAGTCCGGCGGGGTGACGTCCCTTGCCGAACTCGGTGAACGCTCGTCGAGCGACGTAGGCCTGCTCGGCGTCTACCTCCCGGATTTCAACCCCTGCCACGCTGAGAAAATGGTCGAGGTCGCGAATTCCCTCGGCGCCGAATCGTGCCTCGATGACAATCGACGTTTCGACGAAGCTCGCCGCGGACAGCGCCACCGATTCCGCCGCCTCGATCGCTTCGTTGAACGGCCGGCGCTCGGGCTCATCGCAGAGAACCGCCAGCAGCGCCGAAGTGTCGACGACCATCAGTGAGGCAGGCCCAGCTCGTCGTAACCGAGAATCTCTTCAGGGCGTCGAGAGTCCAGCACCGGGAGCGCGGCGCAATGGAGCGCGATCTGGTCCAGCTCATCCGACAGACGGCGCTTCGACCGCATGCGCTTGACGCGTGCGAGACGGTCGCGAAGAGCAACCGTGACCGCCTCGGTCTTCGTCTCGCCTGTCAGCTCGGCGAGCTCGGAAGCGAGACGTTCCGTTTCTGGATTTCTAATGTTGATGGCCATCGGATCCTTTATTGCTACACATTCTACTACATTGTTACAGTTGAGGCAAAAGGCCCGTGTTTCCTCGACCTTGCCAGGTTAACGGGCGGATGGCATCCCCTTAAACGAGTATGCCCGTAAGCAACCCTGTAGTAAGTACGATATACAAAATTGTAGGGAAGGCCATGGGAACAACTCCGGTATCTGGCCATATTTCCGAGGAGACAAAGGCCCGGTTGGAGCGATTCGTTCGACGGACCGGCCAGACTCGCGCCCGTGTCATCGAAGACGCCTTGCTTTCTCACCTCCAAGCTTTGGAAGAGCTCCCCGGGAATGTCGTCGTGCCGGCGCGCGTCGTTCTGAACCAGCAGAGCGCCGAGCGCATCGCGGAGATGCTCACCCGCCCCCACGAGCCGACGGAGGAGATGAAGCGTCTCTTCGATGAGCGCTGAGAATCCGGGCGCTTTCGCCCGACGACGATCGTCGAGCGTTCCGCTCCGGCGACGAATCGCTCGACCTCTTCTTCCACCGTTATGCCGGCCAGAATCAGTTCCGCCACCACGTCGGGGTCTCGTACGTTGCGGTCGCCGAGAGTCGGATTCTCGGTTTCGTGACCGTGTCGCCAGCGTCGCTCGATGCCGAAGATCTTCCGTCCGGCCGGAAAGCGCCGCCCTACCCCGTTCCCGTTCTTCGAGTGGCGCGGCTCGCCGTCGACGAGTCGGCTCGCGGGCTCGGCGTCGGGCGAGCTCTGCTTCGATTCGGGATCGAGCTCGCGGAGCGGATGAGTCGTGAAATCGGTTGCGTCGGTGTCGTCGTGGACGCGAAGGCCGGCGCCGTCAACTCAGCCGAGAGCCTGAGTCTCCATCATCCTTGCGGCTGAATGTCTGCGATGATCCACCGAGGAGTCGGAGACCTGGGTTGGTCGGTGATGGTGAGCTCGTAACGCTGCAGAACGACTGTGTACGTCTTGTCTCCCGTGGCTTCCTTGACTTTGACCTGCAGCGGTTTCACTTTGATCTTGCCCGCGAAGCTCGTGTCGACCGGTGTGCTAACTGAGAGCGTCGCCGCTTTCTTGAGTGCCTCGACGTCAAGCGCCAGTTGATCGGCGTCGGCTTGGAGTTGGGCCAGGTGCGCCTGCCTCTCCTGCAACTCTTTGTTAAACGCCGCAAGCGCTCCTTGGAACGGCTTCGATGGGTCTTTGGCGTACTGGCTCTTGTAGGCATCGTAGGTGTCACGTTTGTCGCTGATGAAGCTCGAGTTTTCGTCTTGCTGGGCCCTGACTTCATCGCGTTTGCTCTTCGAGCTGCGCCTCGAGATCCGCGAGCTCGAACGGTGCCTCCGACTCGGACCCGCGCTCGACGATTTCCCACGACTCGGGCTTGCCGTCGAACGCGGCTACCGAGACTTGTTGGACACCCGTTGCGTCACCTTTTTGGACCGCACTGAAGAAATTGTCCACGACCTCCTTTTCCGGATCGCCTTCTCCGCATGCAGAGAGAAGAATCGAGAGCCCGATCAAAATCTTGAAGAAGCTTCGCACGAGATACCTCCTTGGAAAACGCACGGTGCGGCTCAACCGGAAGGGCGCGGGTCAGTGTGCACGGTGGTTAGCCAGAGGTCGTCTTCGCGAGATATCAGCCGCGCCGAGCACCGCTCGTGGGAGGGAATATAGCCTCGGTCCCGGGTCAGGGCAAGTGGTGTCACGCGGCCGGGCCGCACCGCCAGCCACGCGAGGGCGGTGGCGAAGCGGCGTCCACCCAGCCGCAGGGCTCGTTACCGCCACCTGGAACAGCAGGTAGGAGAGTGCCCAGAAGAAGTGTGAATCTCCAATCCGCTCGTGAAGGCGTATGCTGTCGAAGAAGTTACGTTACATGGCGGGTTTCCAGCCTTAGCGCGTACCTCCAATCGAGGAGGATAGATATGACCCTGAGCCTTCCAAGAGCTCCGGCGGTGGATCGAGAAACCCTCCGTGATGCGATCCGCGAGGAATATCGCGCAGTGGCGCGGGAGCCGGACCGCGGTTTCCACTTCCATACCGGGCGCCGGCTCGCCGGAATCCTCGGCTACGACGACGAGCTCCTCGAAGGCGTGCCCGAGGAATCGATCGCGTCCTTCGCCGGGACGGGAAACCCGTTCTCCATGGGAAAGCTCGCGCCCGGAGAGCGCGTCGTCGACGTGGGCTGCGGTGCGGGGATCGACAGCTTCATCGCTTCCGGAATGGTGGGTCCGGAAGGTGCGGTCGCGGGCGTCGACATGACGGACGCCATGCTGGAACGAGCGGAGGGCGCGCGACGGCGAGCGGGCCGCGGCAACGTGGACTTCCGGAAGGGATTCGGCGAAGAGCTTCCCGTGCCGGACGGCTGGGCGGACGTGGTGATCTCGAACGGGGTCTTCAATCTCATGCCGGACAAGCTTGGAGCGCTCCGGGAGATGGCGCGGGTTTTGAAGCCCGGCGGGCGGCTCCAGATCGCGGACATCCTCGTGCAGAAGCCCGTCAGCGAGAAGGCCAAAGAGCGCATCGACCTATGGACCGGCTGAATCGCCGGCGCTCTGCTGGAAGCAGAGCTCGAGGCGGCGGTCGCCGCCAGAGGATTCCAGGACTTCGAGATCACGTGGAGAGGAGACGTCTTTCGCGACGCGCCCCAGCAGTCGAGTGCCGCGAGCTTCGGCACCGTCGGGATCAATTTCCGGGCATCCAGAGCTCGGTGAAATCGCCGCCGACTCAGGACCGGAGCATTCCGCGACGGACAGGCCCACCACAAGGATTGAGAACGTGCACGATTTTGGCGCGAGCCCAGCCGTCGATGCCCCCTAGCATCCCTTCCGAGGTTTCTCGAGCGCGTCGCTGCCGAGCCGGATCCAGCGTTGCGAGTTTCGGCACTCCGACGGAGCTCCCGTCTTCCTTCAGGGCTTCCTCTTCGGCTGCTTGTCTGCCTTGGTCTTCGCCTCTTTCGTCTGCTTCCTGGCGTCCTGCTTCTGGCTCTTGTCCTTGTCTTTCCTGCCGCCCTTGTCGCCCATCGTGCTCCTCCACTGGTTTCCTGGTCTGCCGACTCCGCAGTGCGGGAGTTCCCACAACACGGGAAGTATCACTCCTAGTAGCAGGAATGGCTAGGGGAAGCGAGCCGCAGGAAACGACGACCCATCTGGATCAAACCAACAGGAACATTTGGGTCTCGAGGGAACCGACCGCTTCGAGGAGACCCTCGAGCTTGCCTGCCTGAACGGGCGGAAGTCCAATCCAGGCTGCGGAAGAAGGAATCGCCATCGCAGCGGAAGAGCACTGCATCCGAGGGGAGAAACAAAAACTCCCGCCGGAACGAGCTCTTCGGTCGAGATGCCTTCGAGTGCAGGAGAACTGTTGTCGACCTCAGCACCTGCCAGCGAGGAAGATCAGCAACCCGACGAACGCAAGGGTTGCGACGAGAGCGGCGACGTATTGCCAGCGGCACGTCAGCCTCGTTGGTCCGAGCTCGGGTAGCATCATCCTTATTTTCCGCCACTTGCCATCGCCGGTCTCGTGGTATGCCGCGGCTCCGGGGCGCCTTCAAGACTTCTGCGGCAAGCCCACCTTCGACGACACGAGCTACTGCCACCGGTCATCGTGCCTGTCCGCCTCTCCCGCCTGGATAGTTGACAGGCGGTCGCTCGGATGATGAATTCAGGCAGAGGTGTGGATGCCGCGATCTCGTGGCGGTCTAGATCCTGTCGAACAGAGCTAACCTATTGCGTTTTCGATGGTTTGCCCGGAGGGGCCGGGCTGTCCCCAAAAAAATCGATCATCTGAGGAGGAATACTTCACAGGTTCTCGTCATTAGACAGATAGGTGGCTTCCACTGCCCCTTGAACCGTGTGGGGGTGGATCCAGGAAGTAAACGGGGGAACCTCTCATGCCACGATTTGCGCGCTCACATCAGCTCGACCGAATGGCGAAGGACGCGTTCCGCTTTCTGATCCCGCATCGGTGGAACTTCCGGCGGATCGAGCCGGACTACGGGATTGGCGCTGGAGTCGAAGTCGTCGATGCCTCGGGCCGACCGAGCGGCCTCAGATGGCACGTACAGCTCACCGGCGCCACCGAGTTCACTCTGCCGAAGGCCCTGCGGCTACCCATTCAAAAGGATACGCTGGAATATTACCGCTCGCTCGACCCGCCTGTGCTGATGGTTCGGTATCATGCGCCCACCGGACGGTTCTTCTTGAGATGGGCTTTCCAGAACGATCCCAGCGAGGACCGGTCGTTGCCGCGCGCAAGAACGAAGAACGAGATTGCGTTCACCTGGGACGCGTCCGATAGGTGGGACGACCGCTCTGCGTTCCGTATCGAGAACGACCTTCGTTTGATGCGGCAGCTGCGTGAGCCGGCATTCTCCTGGCCCATGCGGTTTACGTTCCGTATCGAGGCGGATTCCCTTTCCGACGCCGTGAAAGCGCGGATCGAATCGACCCTTCGGACGCAGTGGAGCGGAATGTCGCGCCATATCGCAATCGTCGACGACCACGCGGACGCCCACGGGTCGATCACCCTCTCGCCCACGATGGTACGAGCGGCGCTCGGGACCCTCTATACGGTGAGCGTTCAACTGAGCGAGCCGTATTTCGCCGCCGAGAAGCTTTCGTCCGTGCCTGCGCACGTGCTCGTGCTCATCGCGATCGCCCTGACCCGTGCGGGGCGCGCCGAGATGGCAGCGCGGCTGTGCCGGGGGAGCTTCGGTCGGAGGGGCTGAAGCGGGTATTTCGCGGTAACATGGCCGCCGGCATGAGAGCTCGGCGTCCCTGTCTCCCGTTTCTCGCCACCGCCGTCGCCGTGCTGCTCACCGCGAGTACGGCATCGGCCACCACCTGGGTCGACGTCGAGGTAACCTGCCCGGTCTGCGGCGCGGTGAACGTGTTTCAGGTGCCGGCGAGCTACGGCTCCTACGTCTATCTGGAGCCCTCGCGGCTGCAGTACGTCTTCTGGCCCTCCACGACGGACCGCTTCCTCTATACCTGCAAGCGCTGCCACCTGACCGCCTATATGGGGGACTTCCAGGAGGTTCCCAAAGACAAGGTGCCGATCCTCGCGGCGATGTTGGAAAGAGAGGCGAAGATCGGAGGCACGGTCACACCTTATTACGACATTCCCATGGTGCTCCGTCTCGCGATTGCCGAGAAGGTCTACGAAATCCTCGGGCGGGACGACACCTTCTGGTGCGAGTTTCACCGCATCGAAGGATTCCACATGGAGGAAGCGGGATTGGCGGGGCCGGCGCGCGCGGCGCGGATAAAAGCACTGACGATCGCGGAAAAACAGCTACAGGGCGCTTCCCCTTCGACGACGCGCAAGGAAACTCTGGTCATCGTCGCGGCGATGCGGTTTTTTACCGGTGACCAGACTGGGGCGGAGAGCGCCTTCAGCGAGGCGGAGGGGCTCACCTTCCACTCGGACGAGCTCGGCGCGGAATCGAGCGCGGGGCTTGACCAGTATTTGGACGAGATTATCGGTTCTTTCAAGACCCAACTCCTCTCGAAGTAGGCTCGCCGGTCTCGCCCCCGTTTGCTACAATATTGTTAACCCCCCCCTTTTCAGTTGGAGTCGTTCCGCCCTAACATGTGATACGAATGCGATTCCTTCGCCCGAAACTGGCGCTCCTCTTGCTCGTCGCCGTCGGATCGGTTCTCGAGGCGGAGCCTCGCATCGACCACGCGGGGCTCCGGTGTATCGCGCCGGGGACGTTTGCCCTGGTACTTTCGATCATCAATCCGGGCCAGGAGGTCCAAACGGCCAAGGTCTACTTTCGGTCCGTTCTCTACCCGGACTTCTATTACGTCGAGATGCGTCGTGAGGGAGATGGGGATAAATTCGTCGGGATCCTCCCTCAAGTGGCTCCGGAAACGCATCAGATCCTCTATTACGTCGAGGTAGTCGATCAGGTCTTCGACAGCGTGCGCTCGGCCGAGTTCGACCCCGTCGTCGGTCACTGCAAGAAGGACCCCGCGGCCGCGGTCTTCACGGGGGGGAATCCCGGAATCGTCGTGGGCGCGACCACCGCGGGTGCCGCTGCGGTCCCGCCGGGTTTCTCGGCGGCGGGAATCGTGGGGGCGATCACCGCCGCCGGGGCGGCATCGGGTTTGGGAGGCGGCATCTCGACGGGCGTCGTCGTCGCCGCTGCCGCCGGGGCGGCGGGAGTGGGAGGAGTGGTGGTGGCGGCTGGCAACGGCGCCGAGACCACGACGACGAGCGGTCCGATAAGCGCACCGCCGCCGTCGCTTACGACCTCTGTCACGACCACCGTCGCGGGTAGCGTTCCGCCGCCGGGCACGACCACAGTTCCACCGAGTCCGACCACGAGCGTCGTGACGACGACGATCGTCGGGCCGAGCACCACGACGAGCACGGCCCCTGGACCTACGACCTCAACCTCCATCTCGACGTCTCCCTCCACCACGACGACTTCGAGCACGACGACGACCGTCACGCCCGGCACTCTGAACGCCGGTTGTTTCACGGTGGTGCGCCTCTCCAAGTGCAGCGTCCACGTCGACGCGACCTGCGTCACGCAGCCTGTCGATCAATACGACTGGGTGCTGGATACGGAAAACGAGTTTCAGCGCATCATCGATCACGAACGGTCCCGCGGCGCTCACTCAGACCTGGCCGCCGTCGCAGTGCAACGCGGGGCACGATCTCGTCTTTCGCCTCACCGTTTATCGCGGCGCCCAATCGTCGACGTCAGAGAAAACGCTCCCAGCCCAAGACGCTCTTCAAGCTCCGCGGGGCGCGACGCCGGCAGCGATCACGCTTCAGAGCCGCCTCGAGCTTCCGCCCGGAGACGGTTCGGGAAGCGGCCGCGTCCTCGTGGACGGTGTCCTGGTGCGTGGGCTCCGAAGTGGTGAGCCCGTCGAAATGCCCATCTCCTTGACGGCCGGCGTGCACGATCTCGAAGCGGTCGTCGCGCGCGCCGACGGAGCGCCGGGCACGTGGAGCTTCTCGTTCCCGGGAACGCCGCTCCGAGCCGGGAGTATTCGGTCAGTGGAAGGCAACGTCGTCGGTACGTCTCCGAACGGCATCACCTTCCGGCTGAGTGGCGCTCCGGGCGAGCGCGTTCGTCTCCGTTTCGAGCTCGACCCCTGAGTCCGACCGCGTGGTAGCATCGCCGCCGGAAGCAGGTTCCTGCGGGAAGGTGACGGCGATGAAAGAGACCCCCACCGGCGCGGAGCGGAGCGCCGAGATTCATTTCCGGGTAGATCTGAACGAGAGGCAGCTCCCGGTCAGAATCCAGTGGTCCGCGACCGACGCTCCCGAAGGAGACGTCCGGGAGACGAAGTCGTTTTTGCTCTCGGTCTGGGATGGAGAGCAGAAGCGGGCGATGTGCATCGACCTCTGGACGAAAGACATGCTCGTCGACGAGATGAGGATCTCGTCGTCCAGACGCTCTTCACCATGGCGGACACCCTGGAGCGGGCCACGTCCGAGCGCGCGATGGCGGACGGGATCCGGGGGCTGGCCAATCGATTCGCAGACGAGCTCGACGAGGCGCGCGGGCCCCGTGAGGGACCGACCTGACCCACGCCGTCGCCGCTGCGTTAAGATGAGCCCTTATGAGTAAGGAGCCGCGGTTTCTCAAGGCGGACGCCATCGTGGATTTTCCCCGTAGCGAAGAGGCGATCCGCACCTTCTGGAAAGCCAACCGTATCTTCGAAAAGAGCGTCGAGCACCGCCGGGGCGCGCCGACCTTCGTATGGGCGGACGGGCCGCCGACCGCGAACGGAAAACCTCATAACGGGCACGTGCTGACGCGGGTGTTCAAGGACATCTTTCCGCGCTATCGCACGATGCGCGGCTTCTACGCGCCTCGGCAAGGCGGGATGGGACACCCACGGGCTTCCCGTCGAAGTCGAGGTGGAAAAAGAGCTCGGTATCCACGGGAAGGCCGAGATCGAGACGTACGGCGTCGAGGCGTTCATTCGCCGATGCATGGACTCCGTGTTCCGCTATACCAAAGAATGGGAACGAATGACGGAGCAGATGGGTCACTGGGTCGACCTCTCCGACGCGTACGTGACCTATCACAAGAGCTACGTCGAGAGCGTCTGGTGGGCGCTCGCGTCGCTATTTCAGAAGAACCTCCTCTACCAGGGGCACAAGGTCGTCTGGTGGTGGGCCCAGGGCGGGACGGCGCTGTCTTCCGCCGAGGTCGGTCTCGGCTACAAGACCGTCGACGACCCGTCGGTCTATGTTGCCTTCCCCCTGCTCGACGATCCCGACACCGCGCTGCTCGTCTGGACGACGACTCCCTGGACCCTTCCCTCCAACATGTACGCCGCGGTGAAGCCCGATATCGACTACGTCGTCGTCGACGACGGAGAAAGAAAGCTCGTGGTCGCGGCCGCCCTTCGCGAAGTGATCGCGGCGAAACTGGGGCGCGACCTTCCGGTGGTGAACGAGTTGAAGGGCGAAGCGCTCCTCGGAAAACGCTACCGGCCCCCCTTCGACGACTTTTACTCCCAGTACGGCGAGCGGACGGTCGAGCTCGAGAGCGGCGGCTCGGAGCCTCTCTTGTGGAAGGTCCTCGCCGCCGATTTCGTCGAGCTCGACCAGGGCACCGGCCTCGTCCACGAGGCCCCCGCCTTCGGCGAAGTGGATCACGAGCTCCATCGCTCCGTCGTCGCCCGCTACAAGGACCCGGGCGAGGCACCGCTTCTTTGCGCCGTCGCGCCCGACGGGCGGTTCACGACCGACGTTCCGATGCTGGAAGGCAAATGGGTGAAGGACGCGGACAAGGACATCATCCGCTACCTCAAAGAGCGGCGCGTCCTCCTCCATCACGAGACCTACCGGCACGAGTACCCGTTCTGCTGGCGGGCGGAAGACGATCCGCTCATCCAGTACGCCCGGCCGGCGTGGTTCATCCGAACCACCGCCCGCAAAGACGAAGCGATTCGCAACAACCGCGCGGTCAACTGGATTCCCGAGCACATCAAAGAAGGCCGTTTCGGCGACTTCCTCCAGAACAACGTCGACTGGGCGCTCTCCCGCGAGCGGTATTGGGGGACGCCGCTCAACGTCTGGATCAACGACGTCACCGGCAACATGGTCGCGCCGAGCTCCGTCGCCGAGATCCTGGAAAAGAACCCGCGCGCGTTCGAGGCTTTCGAGAAAGCTCGCGAAAAAGACCCGACGCTCTCGGAGCACCTCCTCGTGCACAAGCCGTGGGTCGACGAGGTGACGTTCGTCGAGCCGGGAGAGGACGGGATCTACCGCCGCGTTCCCGAGGTCATCGACTGCTGGTTCGATTCCGGCAGCATGCCCTTCGCGCAGTGGGGCTATCCCCGGGAGGGACACAGAGAGTTCGAGCAGACGTTCCCCGCGGACTACATCGTCGAAGCGATCGACCAGACCCGGGGCTGGTTCTACTCGATGCTGATGATCTCGACCCTCGTCTTCGACCGTGAGTACCCGCATCCCTACCGAACCTGCATCGTGCTCGGCCACGTCAACGACAAGGAAGGGAAGAAGGAGTCGAAGTCGAAAGGCAACTACACGCCGCCCGAGGTCATCCTCGAGAAAGTGGCGATGGACTTTGCCGTCGTTTCCCCCGAGACCGCCGGTATCGCGGCGCGCGAGGGCACGGCCCTCATCGCCCGTGAGGATCTCGAAGGCCTCGACTTGAGCCCGAGCTCCGCCGTTCGCGTGTACACGGCGGGAGGAACCGAGCCCGCGGTCGAGCTCTCGATCGACGCCGCCAAGGGGCTTCCGCGCCGCGTGGTCGTCATTCCCGAAGCCGCTCGCTCTCTTCTCGGCGTTGCCACATCCGATCGCGGACTGAAGATTCTGCCCGCCGACGTTCCTCGACTTCCCGACGAGGAGAAAGTCACCATCGAGGATCCGGCGACTCCGGCGCCGGGGGCCGATGCGTTCCGCTGGTTCTTTCTCGCGTCGAATCCCCCGTGGAACTCGAAGCGGCACTCGCTGGGGAACGTCCGCGCGCTCCAGAAGGAGTTTCCCATCAAGCTCCGGAACGTCTACTCCTTCTTCACCATTTACGCCGCCATCGACGACTTCGATCCCGTTGCGGAAAAGGGACGGCCCCTCGCCGAAAGGACGTACCTGGACCGATGGATCCTCTCGGAGCTCGCCAAGCTCAACGGGAGCGTCGTGGCTCACATGGACGCTTACCGGGCCTACGAGGCGGCGAGGGAGCTTACCGACTTCGTGGACGCTCTCTCCAACTGGTATCTCCGGCGAAGCCGCGGTCGTTTCTGGAAGTCGGCGCGCGACGAGGACAAAATTGACGCGTACGCGACGCTCTACCAGGCGCTCGTGACCGTCATTGGACTCGCCGCTCCTTTCGTGCCGTTCATGACCGAGGAGATGTACCAGAACCTCGTGCGACGGCCGGCCGTCCCCGGCGCCTCGGAAAGCGTGCACCTCGACAGCTACCCGGAGGCCGATCCGTCACGCGTCGACATCTCCCTCAACGAGGAGATGGCGGTGGTCCGCGACCTGGTGTCTCTCGGTCTCCGCGTTCGCACCGACAACAAGCTGAAAGTGCGCCAGCCCCTCACCAAGGCCGAGATAACGCTCTCGAATCCCGAGCTCGACGAGCGGGTGAAAGGCTACGCGGAGCTCATCGCGGAAGAGCTCAACGTCCAGGACGTCCATTTCGTGCACGGGGCGCAGGAGCACGTGGAGTACCGCCTGAAGCCGAACTTTCGGCGGCTCGGGCCTCGGGTCGGAAAGAAGATGCCCGCGGTCAAAAAGACCCTCGAGGACCTCGATGGGAGCGCGCTGAGAAAATCGCTTCTCGCGACCGGGAAAGCCGCGCTCGACGTCGAAGGCGAGACCATCGCGCTCGAGCCCGAAGACATCGAGATCGTCGTCCAATCGAAAGAGGGGTACGCGGCCGCGGGGGATCAAACCGCGGTGGTCGTGCTCTCGATCGAGCTCACCCCCGAGCTTCTCGAGGAAGGGAAGTACCGCGAGCTCTTGAACCGCATCCAGACCTTCCGCAAGGACCTGGGACTGGAATACACCCAGCGAATCCGCCTCGCCATCGAGGGCTCCGAGTCGCTTCACGACATCTTGCGCAGGCGCCGCGAGCACTTGATGAAGGAGACGCTCTGTGTCGAGCTCACCGAGGACTGCGCCTCCGTTGAGGCCCTCGGGGGAACGACCCGGGAGGTCGAGATCGAAGGCGAAGTGGCGAGAATCTCGCTTGCGAAAGCCTGAGAGTCAGATCGCTCCGTACTCGCGTTGGAGCTCCTCGAGCTTTACGATGACGTCTCGGAGCTCCTGGTCCCTGGCCTTCTGCTCTTCGACCACTTCGGGCTTGGCGCCCGCGAGAAACTTTGGATTTTCGAGCTTCTTGGCGACCTGCTCGAGCTTCTTGCGCGCCTCCGCGATCTCCCTGTCGATGCGCTTCCTCTCCGCGTCGAGGTCGACGTGTTTTCCGAGGTCGAGAAAGAGATCGAAGGCGGGATCGACGAACGTCACGCTCGATTCGGGGCGGTCTCCGCCGACGGTCAATTTTTCGAGGTTGGCGAGTCCCTCGAGAACCGAGGCGGTCTGGGTGAGAAGGGTCTTCAGTCGCTCCTCGCGCGGCGCGACCATCGCGCTCAGTCGGACGTTCTCCGCGAGCCTCGCTCCGGCCCGGCTCGCGCGGACGCGGCCGACCACCCTCTGAATCGCTTCGAAGTCGGTCTCGAGCTCGGGATGCGGCTCAGCCGTGGGCTCCGCGGTCCGCTCGAGAACGAGAAGGCGCGACGAGGGGCGCCGATCGAGCCAGAGATCGTTCACATCCATCGCATCGAGGAGCTTGCCCCACAGCTCCTCGGTGACGAAAGGGGTCACGGGGTGGAGCATCCGGAGGATCTCCGCGAGCGTCACGCCGAGAACGTGGGCCGCCCGGCGCGCCTCGGCGGGGTCACTGCCCGTCATCCGCGGTTTGGTGAGCTCGAGGAACCAATCGCAGTAGTCGTTCCAGACGAACCGGTAGAGCACCTGGCCCACGGGAGCGAAGTCGAAGCCCTCGAGCGCGGCGCGCACTTCTCGGATGGTCGAGTTGGTGCGGGAAACGATCCATCGGTCCTCGACGGCGGGCTCGGCGAAGCCTCCCTCCGGCCCTGGCAGTGATTCGAGCGACATCAGGAGGTACCGGCTCGCGTTCCACAGCTTGGTGACGAAGCGCCTGCCGATCTCGTGGAAGCGCTGGAGGGAGAGCTTCATCTCCTGTCCCTCGGAGCAGGAGTAGACGAGGGTGAAACGGAGCGCGTCGGCGCCCACCGCCTCGAATCCGTCGGGAAAGCTCTTGTCCACCCGGGTGAGGAGCTCTTTCATGTTCGAGGGCCGCGCTTCGTAGATTGGCTCTTTGAGGTCCTCGGCGGTCGCCCCGTCGATGACGCCGAGAGGATCGATGCCGTTCCCTTTGCTCTTGCTCATCACCGCCCCGCGCTCGTCGAGCACCGTGGGATGGATATAGACGTCGCGGTAGGGGAGCCGCTCTTCCATCTCGAGCGCGGCGAAGTTCATCCGGGCAACCCAGAAGAAGATGATGTCCTTCGCGGTGGAGAGCACCGTGGTCGGAAAGTGCCGCTCGAAATCGGGCGTCTTCTCCGGCCAGCCGAGGGTCGTCATCGGCCAGAGCCAGGAGCTGAACCAGGTGTCGAGCACGTCCTCGTCCTGCTCCCATTCCTCGGGAGAGTCGAGGACCCGTTGCGGTGTCTCGACGTCGACCAGCATTTCCCCCGTTTGTTTGTGGTACCAGGCGGGAATGCGGTGTCCCCACCAGATCTGACGGCTCACGCACCAGTCGCGAATTCGCGTGAGCCAGTCGTAGTAGATCTTTTCCCACCGCGTAGGGTGGAAGTCGAGACCGCCTTTCTCACGTTTCACCCACGTATCGCCCTCGAGCTCGTATCCGCTCGCCCGGAGCGCCTTGTCGGCGAGAGGTTCCATGCGGACGAACCACTGGGTGGAGAGCCGGTACTCGATGGGGGCGCCGGAGCGCTGGGCGCGCCCGATGGGAACCATGCGATCCTCCACCGCCTCGAGTAGCCCCTGTTGCTCGAGCTCCTCCACGGCCTTCTCCCGGGCGGCGAACCGATCGAGTCCGCGGTAGCGTTC
The DNA here is from genome assembly GCA_963815675.1 of uncultured Acidobacteriota bacterium. Taxonomy (GTDB): domain Bacteria; phylum Acidobacteriota; class Vicinamibacteria; order Marinacidobacterales; family SMYC01; genus CAWFHP01. Next base: position 22,492 of record CAWFHP010000016.1, read on the forward strand.
GGGGACGACGTCGTTCAACGTCGCGTCCTCGTTCATCACGTTGACCGGCTCGAGCGCGTGGCGCGCGCCGACCTCGAAGTCGTTGACGTCGTGAGCCGGGGTGATCTTGAGACAACCGGTTCCGAACTCCCGGTCGACGTAGTCGTCGGCGATGATGGGGATGATGCGTCCCTGCAGGGGGAGACGGAGCTTCTTGCCGACGAGAGCCTGGTAGCGCTCGTCCTCGGGATGGACGGCGACGGCGACGTCTCCGAAGAGAGTCTCGGGCCTCGTCGTGGCGACGGTCACCTGGGTGATGGCGCCGACGGGCTCGACGAGAGGGTAGCGGATGTGCCAGAGGTGGCCGGGCTCGCCCCCGTCCTTGGTATCGACTTCGTCGTCGGAGAGGGCGGTCCGATCCACCGGACACCAGTTCACGATCCGATTGCCGCGGTAGAGGAGGCCGCGATCGTAGAGTTTCTTGAAGACGACACGCACGGCCCGCGACAGGCCATCGTCCATGGTGAAGCGAATGCGTCGCCAGTCGCAGGAGCAGCCGATCTTTCGCAGTTGATCCAGAATGACGTCGCCATACTTTCTCTTCCACACCCAGACGCGCTCGACGAACTTCTCTCGTCCCAGAGCGCGGTAGTCGATACCCTCCGCGTCGAGATGCTTGCGGACGACCGTCTGGGTCGAGATGCCGGCGTGGTCGGTTCCCGGTACCCAGAGGGCGTCGTAGCCGTCCATCCGTTTGAAGCGGATGAGCACGTCCTGAATGGTGTTGTTGAGGGCGTGACCCATGTGGAGCCGCCCGGTCACGTTCGGCGGCGGGATGACGATGGTAAAGGGCGTCTTTCCCGCTTCTTCGGCGGAGCGCGGCCGTCCGTCTGGACCGTAGACACTGTCGAAGCAGTGGTTTTCGAGCCAGAGGCGGTAGATGCGCTCCTCGGTGGAAGCAAAGTCGTATCGTTTGGCGAGCTCCATAGCGCGCCATGTTGCCGCAAAGCTCGCTACCGGCGCAAGGCGCCGTGTTATTTGCTTCGCTCGGAGACGCGCTCGCGGAGCGAAGTCATGAGCTCTCCCCACCAAAGTCCGATCATCCGCGAGAAGTCGCGCCCGGCGAGCCCGTGACGCGCGGGATGGTCCGCGGGAAGGGCACTCCAGCCGCTATGCCTCACCGTGACCATCGTCCCATCCCGCGCGGGCTCGAACGTCACTTCCACCAGCGTCTTTTCGTAGGGTTTGAAGTTCGCCCCCCGCCATTCGAAGCTGAGCCGAAGGGGAGGCTCCCAGACGAGAATCCTTCCGACCTCGAAGGTCCGCGGGCCCGAGGGGAGCTCGACGGTCTCGAAGAGACGCCCTCGGGGCCCGCTTTCGAAGCCGACCCGTCCCGGGCGTTTACCGGCGCGCCGATACCTCGGGCCCTTCCCCCACCACAGGTCGGTCTCGGTGGTGAAAACGGAGAATGCCACGTCGGGAGGCACCCTCACGAAGACGCTCACCCTGGCGACGTCGCCCGCGGATAGGGCCATTTCCAGACTAGGCCCGACTCACGCCTTCGGCTCGGGACTGCGCATACGCTGAGCGAACCACCAGTGATGACCGCCGATGTCCTCGCACTCGTAGGCGCGATCGCTCCAGTAATCCTCGCCGTAGTCCGTGGTCTTGGGCTCGGAGACGATCTTCGCGCCGGCTTCCCGGGCGCGTTTGCAGTGCGCCTCGACGTCGTCGACGTAAACGAAGAGGTTCTGGGTATTGCCCCCACCGATCTGATGAGGGCTGCGGATGAAGGAGAATTTCTCCGATTTGCTGGTGTCGGCCACCATGACCACTCCTTCACCGTAGACGAGCTCGGAGTGCTCGATCTTCCCCTCATCGCTCTCGACCTTGAGTCGGACTTCGAAGTCGAAGGCGTTGCAGAGCCAGTCGATGGCTTCGGCAGCGTCGTCGTAGTAAAGAGACGTGGATATGCGGGGCCAGCCCGGAGGCGTTGGTTTCATGACTCTGTCCTCCCTTACGGAAGTAGTTTCCGTGCGGGCGAATAATTGCAGATACGGTTAAGTAAGTCAAGGGGGGCGCAGCCCGCCGCAAACGGTGCTAAGGTGAGCGTCCGCTCGAATCTCGACGAGAATCCGCTCACGGAAAGAAGGAAGAAAACATGTCGTACCGCTTCGTGGGATTGCTCGTTGCCGCCGCGGTGTCCCTTTGCCCTCGATTCGCCGCCGCCCAACCGTCGGTCGAACGCGCGATGGCGGAGATCGAAGGCGCCCAGACCCCGAACCGCGAGGGCCTCGACCCCTACACCCTCTCGGAAGTGATGGAAAAGTTTCACGTTCCGGGGATGTCGGTGGCGGTGATCTACGACTTCCAGATTCAATGGGCGAAGGGCTATGGGACCGCGGACGTCGCAACCGGCGCTCCGGTCGAGAACGACACGCTTTTCCAGGCGGCATCCATCAGCAAGCCCGTGTCCGCGATGGCGGTGCTGAAGGCGGTCGAAGAGGGGAAGCTCTCGCTCGACGAGGACATCAACGGGATCTTGAAGTCGTGGAAGCTCCCGGGAGACGGCTTCACCGACCAGCGTCCGGTGACTCCGCGCACCCTCCTGAGCCACACTTCCGGTACCGGCGATGGATTCGGGTTCCCGGGGTATCCACCGGGGAGCCCCCTTCCCACGACGGTGCAGATCCTGGACGGCGCGAGCCCTTCGAACGTCGGTCCCGTTCGACTGGAGCGCCCGCCGCTCACCGCATTCAAGTACTCGGGAGGCGGCGTCACCATCATGCAGCTCGCCCTCGTCGAAGCCGTGGGGAAGCCCTTTCCCCAAATCCTCGACGAGTGGGTGCTCGGTCCCATCGGAATGAAGGACAGCACTTTCGAGCAGCCTCTCGGCGAGTCGAGGAATCGAAAGGCGGCGAGGGCCCACGACGAGATGGGGCGGGCGATGGATGCGAAGTGGCACGTCTATCCGGAGCTCGAGGCGGCCGGCCTCTGGACGACGTCCGTCGATCTCGCGAGGTTCGCCATCGAAGTCCAGACCTCGCTTCGAGGCGAGAGTAACCGGGTCCTGTCGAAGGGCACCGTTCGAGAGATGCTCGACCCGGTCGGCGTGGGAGACTACGGCGTTGGGTTCCGCGTCGAGAAAATCGGCGAGGGATGGTACTTCGGTCACGGAGGGAGCAACTGGGGCTTCCGCTGCGACCTGCTGGCGCACAAGGTCAAGGGCTACGGCTACGCCGTCATGACAAACGGGGACAACGGCGGCATCGTCATGCGGGAGTTGAAGGACCGTATCGCTCGCGCCTATGCCTGGGACTCGATCGACAAACCGATCCCGCGTTGACAAAAAAAAACTCGGCGAGCGTCGGCCCGCCTGCAGTCATTCGATGCGCACGAAGTGGCCGCAGAACCAGTCGGTGGCGACCGCGGGATAGAGATGGTGGAGCTTGCCTTCGTGGGAGACGACCTGAGGGGGATTCAAGTTGCAGGTTCCGGAGTGGCCACCCGGGTGCTCCTTGAGCGAGTGATAGAAGACACACCGAACGCACATCGGGGGCCCGAACTCCTTCGCCTTCCTGAACGCTTCACCTAGACTCATCCTGCCTCCGCGAGATCGCCTGAAACCATTGTTTGTCGTAGGATTGAATCATTATACACGCCATACAACGCAGCGAATCGAGCCGATTGCCGATTAAGGAGGCCTTGATGCGTCGTGTCCTCGTTGTCCTCGTCCTTGCCCTTGCCCTTGCCCTCGCCATGGCTGGCGTCGCGATCGGTGACGAAGCTCTTCCCGCCATCGCCGAAAAAGTCCAGGGGGCGGAGAAGCTCGAGGGATTCTTCAATCTCTATTGGGATGCATCGTCGGGAAAGCTCTACTGGGAGCTCGACGGGAGCGGCAAGGAATTTCTCTATCAGGTGTCGCTCGCGTCCGGACTCGGGAGCAACCCCGTCGGGCTCGACCGAGGCCAGCTCGGGAATACGGTGATCCTGGCGCCGACGCTCGTCGGACGCCGCCTCCTTCTGATGGAGCCCAATACCCGCTACCGGGCGCGAAGCGACAATCCCGACGAGGTGAAGGCGGTGGAGGATGCCTTCGCTCCTTCCGTGCACTGGGGTTTCGAGAATCGTCGCGCAATCCGGAAACCACGTGCTCGTGGACGCCACCGATTTCTTCCTGCGCGATGCCCGTGGGGCGGCGGCGGCGATGGAGAGCGCGGGACAGGGAAGCTACGCCCTCGATCGCAGCCGGAGCGCCTTCTACATGCCGCACACGAAGAGCTTTCCGGAGAACACCGAGGTCGAGACCCTTCTGACGTTCACCAGCCCCAAGCCCGGCCCGCTCGTACGGTCGGTGGCCGCGAGCGGTGAGGCGGTGACGCTGCGCGAGCATCATTCCTTCGTCCAGCTTCCCGACTCCGGCTACGCACCGCGGATCTCGGACCCGCGCATCGGGGTCTTCGGTCCGACGTTCTACGACTTCGCCGCTCCCATCGACGGTAGCCTCACGGTGAACTGGGTGGCGCGTCATCGTTTGAAGAAGAAGAATCCGAGCGCGGCGCGCTCGGAGCCCGTGAAGCCCATCGTCTACTATCTCGATCGCGGAGCGCCCGAGCCCATTCGGAGCGCGCTTCTCGATGGCGCCCGGTGGTGGAACCAGGCCTTCGAAGCCGCGGGATTCATCGATGCGTTCCGCGTCGAGGTCCTTCCCGAAGGGGCGGATCCGATGGACATCCGCTACAACATGATCCATTGGACGCATCGTTCCACCCGCGGCTGGTCCTACGGAGAAGCGGTGATCGATCCGAGAACGGGCGAGATCATCAAGGGAAACGTGAACCTGGGAAGTCTGCGCTTGCGGCAGGACTATCTCATCGGGAAAGGTCTCGTTCCGCAGTTCGGCGGGGCCGGCTCCCCGAGTGGATGCTCGCTTTCCGAAGCGCCCGGCTTCTCGTACCTGGCCGAGGTGACCGAGGGGGCCGATGCCGTCGCACTGGCGCTCGCACGGGTACGCCAGCTCGCGGCGCACGAGGTGGGGCATACGCTGGGCTTTCCGCACAACTATCTCGCGAGCACGTACGGCGGCCGGGCGAGCGTCATGGATTACCCCGCGCCCATGGTTCAGATTCGCGACGGCAAGCTCGACTTCTCGGACGCCTACGCCGTCGGCATCGGCGAGTACGACAAGCTCGCGATCCGATGGCTGTACTCCGACTTTCCTCCGGGAACGAACGAGGCCGAGGCGCTCGACGCCATCGTCCAGTCCGGCCTTCGCAGCGAGATGCGTTTCATGGACCACACCGACAACGCGATCGTCGGAGGCGCCCACCCTCTCGCCTCCGTCTGGGACAATGGCGCGAACCTCGTGGACGGACTGCTTCACGAGATCGAGGTGACGGCAGATCGGACTCCAGAATTTCGGTCCCCAGGCCATCCGTCCCGGGGAGCCGATGTCGCTCCTGGAGCAGGCGCTCGTTCCCCTCTATTTGCACCACCGCTTCCAGCTGAACGCCGCTCTCAACAGTCTCGGTGGAGCGGAGTACTACTACGCCCTGCGCGGAGACGGCCAGACGCCGATCGCCATCGTTCCCGGCGCCGAACAGAGACGGGCTCTCGAAGCGGCCCTCGACACCCTCGAGCCCGGGTTTCTCGCCATTCCCCAGCGCATCCTCGACATGATCCCGCCCCCCGCCTTCCGCTCCGAAGAGGGCGAGACGTTCGACGGGCACACCGGGCTCGTGTTCGACGCGCTGAGCGCCGCCGACACCGCCGCCGATTACACGTCGTCGCTCGTCTTTCATCCCGAGCGGATGGCGCGGCTCGTCGAGTTCCATAGCCGCAACAAGAGTTTCCCGGACTCGAGGAAGTGGTGGACCGAACGCTGGAGCGCACCTGGTACCGGACGCGACCCGCGGATCGCTACCTGGCCGAAGTCGCGGAGGTGGCGGAGCGGAGCGTTCTCGATCGGCTTCTCCTCGAAGCGTCGAGCGCGGACAATCCCGCTCGGGTTCGCGCCATTCTCGAAGACAGACTCGACTCTCTCGCCGATCGGATCGAGACCGACAGCGCGCCGACCGCCGAGCGAAAGCTCGCTCTCGCGGACATCCGCCGGTGGCAGGCCCGACCCCAGGGAACCATCCCGAGACCGAAGCCGCCCGAGACACCTCCTGGCGCCCCGATCGGATCGAACCGATGAGCGCTCGAAAATTTCTCTTCGGTCTTCTGGGATTCGCCAGCGTTCTCGCGCTCGAGTTCTGCGCGCCTGGAGGGTGGAAGGATCTCGATTCGATCGATTCTTTGAAAGCGGCGTTCAACGCCGACCAGGGGCACGCTCGTCTCGTTCTCCTGCTCTCGCCCACCTGAGGGGCCTGCCGTCGAGGCGCCCGGTGGGTGCAAGAAGAGCTTCTGGCGAAGAGACAAGACGCGAACGTCAAGGTCTACGCGATCTATTTCGAGGCGGTTCACGATGACGTAGGCGCCAAGTCCAGAATCGATCCGAAGACGCTCTTCGCCGACCCCCGGGTGACGGTGTACTGGGACGACGAGCGCGTTGCGGGCCATTGGTTCGATGAGAACGTGACCAAGGGTGGGCAGCGCCTGAGGCAGCCCGATCGTGTGGAGTGGGACTGCTTCATCCTGTACGGTCCCGACGCGGAGTGGGGCGATAAGGGTCCGGACGCCGTCAGCTGGGGGCGCACGGTGTACGAGGAGAGAGACCGCCTCGCGCAGGAGCTCGACGCGACGTTGAAGTTAGGAATGGGAAAGCCCTGAGAAGGAACGCAAAGTCGCCAAGAGGCCAAGGCGCGGAGGGGACACTTCACACCGAACGCCGACCCCCCTTGGCGCCTTAGCGATCTTTGCGCCTTTGCGTTTTGGGTTTGGTTTCAATCCCCCGCCGTTTTTGGCGCCAGGATTTTGAACGCCGTCGGGAAGAGGACCCCGGACACGATGGCGAGGAGGATGACGGCCGCGCTGGTGGCCGGATTGAGCATGCCGAGCTTCAGACCCAGGGCGGCAATCGCCACGAGAAGCGTGAGCGGGGTTGCGAGAAGGAAGATCCCGGCGGCGACCGCACGGAAGGGGATGCGGAGCAGCAGCAGGGCGAGGGTGGGAAGGGCTTTCACCAGCAACGACAAGCCGGCGAGATAGAGCAACGTCTTTCCGAGTCCGCTCGGATCACCGAGCGCGCCCCAGTCGAACGTCACGCCGACGTTGATGAAGAAGACGGGTACGAAGAACCCCTGACCCAGGGCGGCGAGCTTCGTTTCGAGGGGACCCGTCTCCCGGAAGACGTACGTGAAGAGCATCCCCGCGAGGAAAGCGCCCAGGATCGCTTCGAGCCCGACCCAGGCGGCGAGCGTCGCGAGCCCGAGCATGAGCACGAAGCCGAAGCGCACGCCGAGCTCCGACGGATCCTCCACGCGAACCCATCGCTGAAAGCTGTGCGGAAACCACCAGACCATGAGCTTCAGGGAAGCGAGGAGAACGAAGGCGACGAGGAACAGGAGCAGCACCTCGAGAACCGAGAGCCCGAGATCCCAACCCCTGCCGTGGCTCGCGACGAGGTCGAAGAACGTGAGGCTCATCAGAGTGAGGAACTCTCCAATCGATCCGACGAGGAGCAGGAGCTGACCCCAGCGACTCTGGGACGCGCCGGCCTCGACGAGGGCGACGAGAAGGACCCCGACCGACATGGCGCCGAGAACTAGCGCCATGAACACGGGGAGCTCGAGAAGCCGCACCACCACCGCCGCCAGGGAGAGGATGGCGATCGCCACCAGCGAGGCGAGCAGGACGGTGCGCGTCCCTTCCTTCTCGATCCGGTTGAAGTCGATCTCGAGTCCCACGAGGAACATCAGGTAGATGAAACCGAGCTCGGCGAGAAAGTCGGTGGTCGCGCTCTCGTGGGCGATGCCCAGGAAGCTGACCATGAGCCCGAAGAGGATCTCGGCCACCGCCGCGGGTACGGTGACCCGGGCCGCGAGGAGAGGCATCAGGAACGCCCCGGAGTAGAAGACGACGAGGGCCCATCCGTCAGAAAGTTCCATGGATCCTTTCGCGGTGGGAGAGCGCGAGCACCGAGCTTCGGGTGCGATAGAGGATCTGGAGCGCGGTATTGGGATTGAAGAACGAGGTCCTCCGGCCGGCGCGCAGCGCCACGACCACCAGGTCGCCTTCGCCGGCGATGCGCGCGACTTCCTTGGCGGGGTTTCCCTCGCGGACGATCTGGTCGAGCTTCATGTGGTAGAGAGAGCCGATCTCCATCACCGTCCGCAAGGCTTCTCGCTGCGCGTCGACGACTTCCTGGCCCACGATGAATGGGGGCGGGGTGACGACGACGGCGGTGATGTCGACGTCGACCTGGCGCGCGAAGTCGATGGCGAGCTCGGCGGCCAGGATCGAGGAGTCGGGCTCCAGAACCGGCAGCAGGATGCGGCGGTACGGATGATCTCCCGCCGCGAGAAGCATGGGGCACGCGATCGTGTCGAGAACGTCGGCGAAGAGGGGACGTGTGATCCCGATGCGGCTCCAGAACCCTACGCGGGTCCTGGGAATTACGAGACAGCCCACGTCGAGCCGGGGAAGATCCCGGCGCACGAGGGTCACGAGATCGTCGGTCGCGTTGACCATCTGCGTCTCGAGCTTGCCTCTCCCGATCCGAAGCTCGGGAGGCGGAGCGTCCTTGTCGTGCAACGCCCGCACCGCGCGGCTGCGGGTATGCTCGGTGAGGTACTGCACCTCGCTCCAGAACGACTCCGACTGTTCTCCGCGGGCGACGACGACGGTGCGAACTCCGTACTGAAGCGGAAAGCGCGCGACGCCGGCGCGCAGATAATCGGCGATGTGGGGAAGGACCTCGGGCTCACCGCTGAGGAGCAGGCGATCCCCCTCACGGATGACGACGTGGCCGCGGGGAACGACGTAGCGGTCCTCGCGGTAGATCGCGGCGACGAGCCATCTTCTCGCGCGGAGATCCTGCACCCTCGTATCGACCGCGGGAGAGCTCCGGAGCACGGGAATCTCGATGATCTCTCCCTGTCCCAATCCCACCCCGCTCGCGACCTGGTGCGCGCGCTCGATGCGGTTCTTGATGAGGCCCGCCATCGCGTCGGGGCGGATGATGACTTCGGCTCCCGTATCCTTCAGCTTCTCACGGTGCTCGGGCCGGCGGACGACGCCTATCATCCGAGGCGGCTCGGCCACGTTGATCGCGATGCGGCAAGCCTCGACATTCACCTCGTCTTTTTCCGTCAGGGCCACGAGCCATTCGGCGCCGTCGAGTCCTGCTTCCTTGAGGTTCAGCAAGCTCGTACCGTCCTTCGCGAAGACGCGCAGCGACCGTGAGGGAAGCTCCTGGCGCAGCCGATCGAGCTTCTCGGGGTCGGAGTCGATCATCGCGATATCCCAGGCATCGGACAGGATGCGAGCGAGCGCCCGGCCCGTCTGTCCCGCCCCTATGATGAGCACGCGGCGGCGCGTCCGGGCGTCGGGGGTCTCCTTCTCGCTCTCGGTAGCCGGGATCGGAGAAGTCGGTGTCGGTGTCGGTGTCGGTGTCGTCTCGGTCATCGGAGTTTATTCTATGCGTGGCGCGCTCGCGGGCGCTTCAATATCCGAGGGCGAGGCTCGGCCGGTAGGGCTCGACGCCACCCCGGAAGCAACCGGCTGCCGCGTCGATGGCGATTCCGCTCGGCCGGCCGAAGCAGGATACGAGGAAGCCATCGCGCCGCACCGACGGCGTGTGACCGAGAGCGCGGAGTCCGGCGGGAACCTCGTCGGGATAATGCGACTCTACTAGTAGCGGAGGGTCGACTTCCGTGTGCACGCGAGGAGCCGCGATCGCATCCTGGATGCCCATGTGATGGTCGACCACTCCGAGGAGGACCTGGAGCACCGCCGAGAGGATCTTGCGGGCTCCGGGAGCACCGAGCGCCACGACCGGCCGATCATTCCGAAACGCGACGACGGGCGCCGCCGCGTGAAGCGCGCGCTTTTTCGGCCGAATGGAGCTGATGCGGCCGGGCTCCGGGTCGAACCACATCATGCCGTTATTGAGCACGATGCCGGAGCCGGGAACGGTGACTCCGGAGCCGAACCGCGCCCCGAGAGTCGCGGTCAGGGCGACGAGATTTCCATCGCGGTCGGCCGCGTTGAGGTGGGTCGTGTGCTGGTGGGAAGCGTCGCCCGACCCGCGGAGAGTCGTTCCACGAGTCGTGGGTGAGTGGCGCCAGGGATCGCCCTCGGGGACCGACGTTGCGCGTCCGCGTGGTGAAACGAGGCCGCGCCGTTCCGCCGCGTAGCCGGAGGAGAGCAGCCCTTCGAAGGGGACGCTTTCGACGTCGGGGTCCGCGAGGAAGCGGAACCGGTCGGCGAAAGCGATGCGCAGCGCTTCGGCGACGAGATGCAGTCGTTCCACGGCGGCATGCGGGAGGGAAGGGAGGTCGAACCCTTCGAGAATGTTCAACGCGAGAGCGACCGTCGGCCCACCGCTCGGACCGGGGAAGTGCTCGATGCGGTGATCACGATACTGCCTGCGCACCGGATCCGAGACGAGGGGGCGATAGGCGGCCAGGTCTTCGAGAGAGAGGATGCCTCCGTTCGCGCGCACGTGGGAGACGGTCTCCTCGGCGAGACGGCCCTCGTAGAAGCTCCTCGGTCCTTTCTCTCCGATGGTCCGCAGGGTGCGAGCGAGAGCGGGCTGGCAGAGTCGCTCGCTCTCTCCGCCCGCGAGGTTCGGAATTCTCGGCGCGCCATCGGGCCCGAAGAAGACCTCGACCGTCGCGGGGAAGGGACGGAGCCTCGTCATCGAAGAGGCACTATGGACGAAGAAGTACTCGTCGACGGGGAATCCTTCCTCGGCGAGACGAACGGCGGGGGCGGCGAGTTCCTCCCAGGAGAGAGTCGCCATGGCGCGATGGAGCTCGTCGAGCGCGGCGAGCCCGCCGGGGACGGCGATGGCGCGAAAGCCGGTCTCGGCGGCGTCGCCCTCGGTCGCGCGCCAGCCGTAGACGCCGAGTCGGGCTTCATCGTCTCCCGCGAGCTCGAACATGTCCTCGCGCGCCTCCCGGGGCGCGACCGCGCTTCCGTCGAAGGCACGGGTCGCTCCCTTCGAGGCGTCGTAGGCGAGGGCGTAGGCCGTGCCGCCGATACCGCTCATGAAGGGCTCGACCACTCCCACGGCTAGAGCGGTCGCGATGGCGGCGTCGGCGGCGTTTCCGCCGCGCCGGAGGATGCCGACCCCCGCCTCGGCGGCGAGTGGATGCATTGCCGTCACCATCCCGTTCTCCGCGACGGCTTCCGATTTCGTGACGCGCCGCTCGCTCCTCTGGGACACGGTTGGATCTCCTCTCGGGCTAGCTTGCTAGATGTTTCGCGAAGAACGCAAGAGTCCGCTCTCTCGCGAGCTTCGAGGCCGCCTCGTTGTACGACGTCCGGCGGTCGCAGTTGAAGCCGTGGTCGGCGTCGTATACGTGAACAATCGCGTCCGGATGCGCTTTCTCGATGGTCTCGACCTGAACCGGCGGGATGGAAGCGTCTTTCCTCCCGAAGTGCATCAGCAGAGGACAGCGTTCTCTTTCTTCCACGTAAGGCAGGATCTGCCCTCCGTAGTAGACGACGGCGGCTTCGAGAGGCAGCCGGACCGCGGAGAGGAAGGAGATCGAGCCTCCCCAGCAGTAGCCTACCGTCCCGACGTTCAGCCCCTCCTCTTGGAGCAGCTTCATCGCCGCATCGACGTCTTTTACCGTGTCGTCCCAGGAGAACTCCTCGCGAAGCTCTCTTCCTCGAGCGATATCATCCGGGCCGTAGCCGAGCTCGACGTTCCGCACCGAGCTCCAATCGTAGAGCGCGGGAGCGACGGCGGTATAGCCGGCGTCGGCGAACCCATCAGTCACGTCGCGAATGTGGTGGTTGACCCCGAAGATCTCCTGGAGCACCACGACGCCTCCCGACGCCTTGCCCGAGGGCCGGCTCTGATAGGCGCCGAGCTCGTGCCCGTCGCTCGCTCGCAGCGTCATTCGCTCTCCCATAGGTCACCTCCGCACAAGAAATCTCGGATCTCTCCGCGAGTCGCGTTGCCCCCTCCGACGATCGTCGCGACTCGACGGTCGCGAAACCGCGTCCCGGTGCACGGCGGCAGCCGCCAGCGTCACCGCGCCCGCGGCTTCGACGACGAGGCCGAGCTCGCGAAAAACAACCTGCATGGCGTCGACGATCGCGTCTTCCCCGACGAGTAGCACGTCGTCGACGACGCGCAGCATCGTCTCGACGGCTTCCGGCACCGCGACTCGGGTCGCGACGCCGTCCGCGATCGTGGCGACGGGCCCATCGAGTGCGACGGGGCGCCGCGCGCGGAACGAGCGTTCCATCGCCGGTGCGCGCTCGGCGCCCACGCCGATCACCTCCGTCGCGGGTGAGCGAGCCTTCATCCAGGTACCGATACCGTTAATGAGGGCGCCGTTGCCCAGCGGGACGAGTAGCGCGTCGAAGGGCCGCGGGATCGCGCAGGAGCTCGATCGCGATCGTGCCGGCGCCTTCGCTGATCGCGGGCTCGCGTCCATCCTCGACGAACGTGAGTTCGTTCGCCTCCGCGTAGCGCCGCGATCCTCTTTGGCGGCGTCGAAGTCCTCTCCCACGAGTCGGACCTCGGCGCCGAGCGCCCTCATGCGCGCGACTTTGAACGGGTTGGCCTTCTTGGATGCGAAGACGAGGACCGGGATACCGCGTGCCCGGGCCGCATAGGCGAGTCCTTGTCCGAAATTTCCCGCGGAGGCGCAAACCCAGGGATGAGGGCGGTCGTCGTGGTGGCGGTGGGCGAAGTACGAGGCGCCGCGTCCTTTGAACGACCGAATCGGGTTGAGGCACTCGATCTTCGAGACGAGCTCGAAGCCGAGCTCCTCGCTCAGGCGATCGCTGGAGAACTGGGGGCTCGCGAGAAACACCGGGTCGATGACCGAGGCCGCTTCCTCGATCCGGGCGAGAGAGACCACGTCAGTCGCCGAGCTGAGGTCTCTTGGCCCGGGACTCCCGGGGCGCGTCGGTTGCTTGGGTCTTGGAACGATTCCGCAGCATGCCGGCCATGACCGTCAGGATTCCGAGCACCGCCTCATCCATGAAGGGAATCGGGTCGGGGATGAACAAGTCGAGCGCAAACAGACCGCCGAGAAGCAGGAAGAGCTTGGGAAAGCTCAGGCTCGACAAGTATCCCCGCAGGAGCCCCTGGCGTTCTTTCTTGTTGGGAAGTGTCGGCATGACCCATGATAACTTCGAAAGAGGCGGTGCGCGAAGCCTCCGTCCCGGGGAATGTCTATAATCCGTTCATGGAGGTCATTGGCAGCGGCAGCGTCGTTCCGACGAAATACTGGCACCGTCTCGAGGACGGACGCGTCCAGTGCGACGTCTGCCCGCGTTTCTGCAAGCTCCACGAGGGGCAGCGCGGCATGTGCTTCGTCCGGGCGCGGCAGAACGATGCCGTAGTGCTGGCGACCTACGGCCGCTCGAGTGGATTCTGCATCGATCCCATCGAAAAGAAGCCTCTCAACCACTTCTATCCTGGGAGCTCGGTGTTCTCCTTCGGGACGGCCGGCTGCAACCTCGCGTGCAGCTTTTGCCAGAACTGGGACATCAGCAAGTCGCGCGAGACGAGCCGGCTCTCCGACGAGGCGACGCCCGACGCCATCGCGCGCGCGGCGAAGGAGCTCGGGTCGAAGAGCGTCGCTTTCACCTACAACGACCCGGTGATCTTCCTCGAGTACGCCATCGACGTGGCGAAAGCCTGCCACGACGTCGGAATCAAGACGGTGGCGGTTACGGCGGGATACGTCACCGAGGAGCCGCGGCGGGAATTCTATCGATACATCGATGCCGCGAACGTCGACCTGAAGGGCTTCACCGAACGATTCTACAAAGATGTCTGCGCGGGCCACCTCGCACCCGTCCTCGAGACGCTCCAGTATTTGAAGGACGAGACCGACGTTTGGTTCGAGCTCACGACGCTCTTGATTCCAGGGGAGAACGACTCGGACGCGGAGCTCGACGAGATGACGAAGTGGGTGGTGACGAATCTGGGACCGGACGTGCCGATGCATTTCACCGCCTTTCATCCCGACTGGAAAATGCTCGACAAACCCGCGACGCCGCCGGCAACGTTGAGCCGCGCGCGCACGATCGCCCTCAGGAACGGCGTGCGCTATGCCTACACGGGAAACGTGCACGATCGAGAGGGAGGAAGCACCTACTGCCATCAGTGCGGAAAGCTCCTCATCGAGCGGGACTGGTACGAGCTCGGGGAATGGAACCTGACCGCGGAAGGTAACTGTCGCTACTGCGGTACGCGCTGCGCCGGAGTCTTCGAGGCGCGCCCGGAGCACTGGGGCTCTCGACGTCTCGGCGTCCGCATGGCGGACCATGTCTAGAAGCTCTCAGCTAGGGTTTGACGTTGGCTTTGATGTAGCGATGGCAGTGGATGCAGCTCAAGGTCACGTCAACGTAGGCGAGCGCCATCGCGTCCCCGTTTCGCGCTTTCGCGGACTCCAATAGCCCCTCCGTCGCGTGGATGAAGTCTTCGCTTTCGCGCGCGTACTCGGCGGTATCGAGGACGTTCCAGTCCGCGGTCTCGGCGACGGCCTTCAGTCGGAAGGCTTCCTCGCGGACCGTGTCGAAGTCCTGGGCAATCACGGCGTCGAGGATCCGGTGGGTGTAGCCGGCCTTGGCTTTCATCAGAGTCTTGACGGGATCTTCCTGGGTCGCCCGGAACGAGAATGCGGCGAGGGCGAGACCGGCGTATACGATCGAGACCCCCCACTTCATGGCGCGGAGCGTAGCAGAGGCCGGCGAGGTTCGCCAGTCGGCTCGTCCGCCCGGCGCCAGGACGACGTCGACCGAATCCAGACGAGACCGAGGATTTGGAGCGCGAGAGCCGCGGCGAACGCGGCGCGATAGCCATCCGGCGAGAACGTTCCCGTTGGCGAGAGCCAGTCGATCACCGCCCCGATGCCCGATTGGATCGCGAACGCGGCTGAGAAGACGAGCACGTTCAACCCGGTATTCACCCGTCCCGCCATCCCCACGGGAAAACGCCGGGTGAGGATGGCGTAGCCGAGCATTCCCGAAGCGCCGAATAGGCCGAACGCGAACCAAATGGCGCGCGCGTACTGAGTGATGCCGAGGACGAGCGCGCCCTGGATGGACTGGAAGAAAAACGCCGCCGTTCCCCAGACGACGAGCGGAGACACGCCGTGTCGGCCGAGGCGTTCCGTGAGGTAGCCCATCCCGAGGTAGCCGATCCCCATTCCGAGAGCGAGGGTCAGAAGGTGGCTCGCGACGGCCGCTCGATCGAGTCGCGCGACGTCGCGGAGCCAGGGACCGGCCCAGAGACTCTGAATCGCGAGGTACGTGCCCTGGTGAAGGATCGAAAGGGGGGCGATGCTCCAGAAGGCCCGGTTTCCGAAGACTCCTCCCACACCGCGGATGACTTCGCCGAGCGACTCTTTCGAACGGGCCGTTGGATCGGGAGAGGAAACGAAGAGAAAGACGCCGACGGCGAGCGTCAACCCCGTCAAGATCACGAAGAGGCTTCTCCAGCCGATGAATCCAATCGCCCACTCGACCGGCGTGGTGGCGGCGAGCGCGCCCATGGCTCCGGCGGCCATGACCGATCCGTTCAAGAAAGGCAGTCTTGCCCCGGGAGCCCAGTGAACGAAAGCATGGAACGATGCCATGAGACAGGCGGAGACACCGAGCCCGATGAACGCCCTCCCTACGATGAGGCCGGGAACGGTCTCTGCCCGTGAGAAGAGGAGGGCGCCCGCGGCGGCGAAGAGGAGCAGGGCGCTTTCCGTTCGGCGGGGTCCGTACCGGTCGAGTGCCACGCCCACGGGTAACTGGGCGCAGGCGAAGGCGAGGAAGTACGCGCTGGTCAGAAAGCCGACCGTCCAGGCATCGAGTGAGAGATCTTCGATGAGATCCCTCGCCACCACGGCGTTGACCGACCGGAGGAGCTGGGAAAGGAAATATCCCGCGGCGAATGGGAAAAAAACTCGTCGGAGGAACATGTTAGGGTGCAGTGAATCTACTTGGACATTCGGCGGATGTCGCCCTAATATGAGAGCGAGTTTTTCGCAGCTCGACCTGTCGTGGTTGTATTCGCCGGAGCCGCCGGCCGTTGGAACGACGCCCACCCGAGGACGCTTCCGAGTCCCATTGGAACGAGGTTAGCATTCATGAGATTCCACGTATCGACAGCAACGATCGTCCTGGCTTCGGTCTCCGCTCTCGCTCTCGCCCAAACCCAGCCCGCTCCGCCTCCCGCCCAGACGCCGCCGGCACAGGCTCCAGCTCCACCCGCGCAAGCCGAGGCTACCATGGGTCCCTCCGAATTTCCCGACGTCGTGGCCCGGGTGAACGGAGCCGAGATCTCGAAGAAGGCCCTTCTCAACCGCGCCGAGGCGATCCGAAACCAGATGCCCGCGCTCGAGATCGGTGCCGACTTCTACAAGCGGGTACTCGCCGACATGGTGAGCGGCGAGCTCCTCTACCAGTCGGTGGAGAAGAAGGGGCTCGCTCCCACCGATCAGGAGGTCGAAGCCGAGCTCCAGTCCCAGAAAGAGCGATTCGGTGGCGACGCCGCGCTCCAGAAAGCGCTAGACGCGCAGGGCGTCACCCTGGACGATCTCCGGGTGGAGCTGAAAAAAGAGATCGCGATCCAGAATCTCGTCGAAAAACAGATTCTTCCGACGATTACGGTGACCGAAGAGGACAAGCACAAGTTCTATGACGAGAATACCGAACAGATGAAGCGGCCGGCCCAGTTCCGTGTTCACCATATCCTGATTGGCGTCGACAATGACGCGAGCGACGAGCAGAAGGCCGCGGCGAAGCAAAAGGCGACGTCCATTCACGGCATGCTGGAAGCGGGGCAGGACTTCGCGGATCTCGCGAAGCGGAACTCGGACGATCCCGGCTCCAAGGAGAAGGGTGGGGAGCTCCCGTGGATGTCTCCCGGGCAGACGGTTCCGGCATTCGAACAGGCCGCGCTCGCCCTCAAGCCCGGCGAGCTCAGCGGCGTCGTCGAGACCCAGTTCGGGTATCACATCATCCGTTTGGACGAGAAACGGGACGCGGGCATCGCGCCATACGAAGAAGTCCAGGAGAGAATCGGCGAGTTCCTCAAGCGAAAGAGCCTGCAGGAGACGATCCAGGGTGAGATCGACACCCTGCGTGCCGCGGGGAAGGTCGAAGTATTCATCTGACCGGTCCTGGTATAAAATCCCTCGGTCCTAGCTAGGCTTGATTGTTACCAAGCCCCTCTTCGGACACAGGAGAACCGACCGATGGGAAAGAAACTGAGCCGCCGTGATTTCGTGAAGACCGGTGCCGCCGCTGCCGGTCTCGCCGCAGCAAGCAAGACCGCCTTCGGTGCCGCGCCCACGATGTTGATCCAGGGGAGCGTGAAGCCGGTGGTCGTCGCTGCCGGAAACGGAAACGTCTATAAGAACGGAGGCAACGAGGTCTGCGTCCAGCGCGCCTTCCGCCTCATCACCGAAGGAAAAGACGTTCTCGACTCCCTCATCGAGGGAGTCAACATCGTCGAGCTCGATCCCGATGAGTCCGGTGTCGGCTATGGCGGACTTCCCAACGCCGACGGCGTCGTTCAGCTCGACTCCTGCTGCATGCACGGACCCCGCAAGAGAGCGGGCGGCGTCGCCTCGCTCGAAGGGGTGAGAACGCCGTCGCTCGTGGCGAAAGCCGTTCTGGAAGACACGGACCACCATCTCCTGGTGGGAAAAGGCGCTCAGGAGTTCGCTCGCAACATGGGCTTCACCATCGAGGATGACCTCAACACCCCGAAGTCCCGAGGGCTCTGGCTCGAGTGGAAGCGCCGGATCGACCCCGAGCACTATCTCGATCCGAAAAAACGTGTCGAGGCTGGCTACGCCGCCGGGCTCTCGATGGTGCGCGACGGGCTCATCCACCCCGAGCACTATTTCGGAACCATCAACTGCGACGGCATCTCCCCGAAGGGAGAAATCTGCGGCGTGACGACGACGAGCGGTCTCGCCTGGAAGATCCCGGGACGAGTCGGCGACTCACCGATCCTCGGCGCCGGCCTCTACGTCGACGGAGACGTGGGCGCCGCGGGATCGACGGGCCGAGGCGAAGCAAACCTCTTCAACCTCTGCTCGTTCTACGTCGTGGAGCAGATGCGCGCGGGACGACATCCCAAGGACGCCGCGATGGACGCGCTCCGACGAGTGCAGAAGAACACCATCGAGAAACGGCTTCTCAACAGCCGCGGCCTGCCGAACTTCGGCCTGAGCTTCTACGTGCTCAACGCGAAGGGCGAGTACGCGGGCGTCTCGATGTATTCGTCGAAAGACTCCACCTACGCCGTCTGCACCGAGAACGGCCCCCAGTCGATCATGATGGAGCCCTTCCTCGACGGCGAAGCGACGGATTGAGCAGCGTCGAACCGAAGCGAATGCGAGGACCTGGAAGCGTGGACTTCCAGGTCCTCGAAAATCTCGTCCGGACGAGATTTCAAGAAACTCCCACCGTAGGCCCTCGATCATCCCTATCTCGTCGCGCGCGCATGGTCCGGTCCGCGTCGCGCTGAAGCATGGGCGACGTGAATTTTCTGTCAAGTAGCTCATTTTCCGCTTGACAGATCGAGCTCGATTCGATATTTGAAGGACCGATCGTTTTCGTTCCAGACGAACGAGTGCTCGGCCGTGCGGGGATGCGGTGTGAGCTCGTCTTAGCTCGTCGGATCGGTGAGGACGCTCTTCGCGGCTGCGATCGCGGAACGGAGAAAGGAGTGCCCTTCATGAGAACGGAGCCCGGAACCCGGGCCCCAGTCTCTCTCTCTCTCTCTCTCTCTCTTCTTTAGAATCTCGCTGACAGGTGCGCTCCTTGTCGGCGCGATCGCGTCGCACATCCGCGTCGGCTGGACGCGCAGACGTCGGGCTCGACGACCGATCCCAAGACGGACCCGAAGGACCAGCCTCCGCCCGACTCCGGCGGAGACGGAGCGCAAACGGCGATGTCGGGCGGCGGCGTGACCTGGCTCGCCACCGCGGCCCCGCCCTTCTACGAAGTGAGCGGGTACACCGGCGGGTATTCGACGTCGGTTCCCCTCGAGGTGCCGTCCTTCCGCGGGCTCGAGCCGTCGCTGGCTCTGGTGTACGGCTCCTCGGGCAGGAGACGGATTCGTGGGAGTGGGATGGAGTCTCAGCGAGCTTCGACGAGATCGAGCGCCGGAATGCCAAAGGCGGCTGGCCGAGCTGGGATGCGACCGATACGTACTGGCTCGGAGGGCAAAAGCTCGTGCCGTGCGGGGCGAGCGCGAGTCCCGGGCTGCCAGAGCGGGGGGACGCACTTCGCCGAAAACGAGAACTACCTGCGTATCGTCGCAGAACGCGAACGACACCTGGGACGGTGACCGAGAAAGACGGGACCGAATCGACCTATGCACTCATCGGGGCCACGGGCACGACGAAGTTCCGCTTCGGGCTCACGACCCGCACGGATGTATCGGGCAGACAGCGTCACTTACAGCTGGGACTGCGCCGGAGCGACCGACCATTGCTACCCGGCGAGCGTTTCCTACAACGGCGCCCTCCTCGAGTTTCACCGGGAGGCTCGCCCGGACCCAGTCTCGTCTCCCGCGAACGTGGTGATGCGGGAGCGACTGGAGAGCATCGACGTGGCGCTCTCGGGAAGCCGCGTGCGCGCGTATCAGCTGAGTTACGCGTCGAGCGCCCAGAGCGCTCGCTCCCTTCTTTCGAGCGTGCAGATGTACGGAACGGACGCGGTCCTGGACGGCTCCGGGACGATCACGGGGGGAACGTCGCTGCCCGCGAACGGCTTCACGTATCGGGACGACGGGCAGCAAAACGCGTTCACCGGGGCGACGTGGTCCACCGAGTCGTGCGAGGGTACGGGCACCATGCGGGGCACGGGGGACTTCGACGGCGACGGGCGCATGGATCTGTACTGCCATTTCGGAAGCGGGAACGGTCTCGACACCGAAGTTCGGTACTCGAATGGGACGTCGTTTTCCACGGGACAGGTCGTGCTCACGAGCTGGTGCAACGCGGTGACCGATGTCTTTACCACGGGAGACTTCGATGGAGACGGATTCACGGACTTCGCCTGCCATTTCAAGGGCGCTCCACGCACCGAGGTGAGCCTCAACAACGGCGATGGAACGTTCTCGACGCCGGCACAGTGGAACGTAGCGGGCTGGTGCGGGCAGTCGGACGCGCTCTGGGGAGTGGCAGATGCGAACGGGGACGGTAAGACGGACGAGTGGTGCCATACAGGAGTGAACGACGGCATGCAAGCTTACGTCGGTGTCTCCGACGGGACGTCGTTTACCAGCGGCCTGTGGGCGAGCAACTGGTGCTGGACCGCGGACGCGTTCTACACGGTGGGACCGGACGTGAACGGAGACGGGCGGGCGGACGCGATGTGCCGGGGAGCGTCGAGCGGGCTCACGGATTTCATGGTGTCCACCGGAACGAGCTTCATCGCCAGCAGTTTTCCCACGCTGTCCCTCGGGTGTAACAACGTGTCGACGTTCGGAATGGCGGACTTCAACGCCGACGGGAAAACCGACCTTTGGTGCCGCGTGCCAGCGGCGGGGCAGGACCCGGGGGGGATCCGGGCGGCGCTTTCGACGGGTCATTCGTGGGTGGGTGTGGACGGCTCGTCGAACTTCGTGGCCATGCCCGGGTATTGCAACAGCTCCACCTCCCCTGTGGCCTCGGGGGATTTCAACGGTGACGGGCGGACGGACCTTCTCTGCCGGACGGGAACGGGGAACGCCATCGCGCTCGCACGCGACGTAGCGGGCTTCGTCAACGACGGGTACTGGCTCGTGGGAGGCTGCGGGCTCGCCCGCACCAGCGGCGATTTCAACGGAGACGGCAAAACGGATCTCCGGTGCTACCAGTCGGGGACGACGACGGTGGAGATCTCGGGCACGGTGACAGGCCGTCCCGACGTCCTGACCTCCTTTGATGGAAGCCTCGGGGGGCGAGTGGACATCGCCTACACACCTTCGAGCAGCTGGACCAACACGAACGGACCGCCGGTTCGAGAGACGGTCGTGTCACTGACCCGCAGCGACGGTCGAGGGTGGCAATCGACGAGGAGCTACGAGTACGCGGACGGGAAGTTCGATTGGGAGAAGCGGCGAGACCTGGGGTTCGGCTACTCCAAGGTGACCCTCCCGAAGCTCGCAACGGAAGGCCAGTCTCCCTACACCGAGACGTGGTTCAGCCAGACGGTTGCCTCGGCGGGCGCCGTGGTGAAGAGCGAAAGACGAGATGGCGCTGGAAACCTATTCACGTCGATGGAGAACACGATTGTCGTCGACGGAGACGGGGAGACGGAGCCGTACCGGGCGCGGGTGACGGAGAGATGGAGCTATGTCTTCGACGGCACGGTGACGGGCTGCGGGAGCTGGCCCTGTACCAACGGAGAAAGGCGTTACCAGGAGTTCGACTACGACTCCTGGGGGAACAAGGTCGAGACCCGGAGCTGGGGAAACTACGACGTCGCAGGAGACGAGACGACGTCGTCCGCGGAGTTCTACCCGAACGCATCGACGTATGTGACGAACAAGACCGCCCGTTCCGCGTCGTACGTCGGGATCGGAACGACGGGGACGAAGCTCGGCGAAGTCCAGTTTCTCTACGACGGGGAGAGCCAGTATACGAGCTCTCCCACGGACGGTCTTCTGACGAAGACGGCAGTCTGGAGGGACACGGACGACGCGCTCGTCCCGCAGTGCAACCTGGCCTCCTGTGTCCAGTACGACGCCTATGGAAACATCACCCAGACGACGGACGTCAAGGGGGGCCAGACGAGCGTCGTCTACGACACGACCTACCATCTCTTCCCGACGTCGACGACGAACGCCTTGAATCAGACGACGACTTCGGACTGGAACGAGGTCTGTGAAGCGGTGAGCTCGACGACGAACCCGAACAGCCAGACGACGACCGCGACCTACGACGTGTTCTGCCGCCACGAGCGGACGGACGGTCCCCTGGGGAGCTTCGCCGAGAGCGTCTACCAGAACTTCGGAAACCCGGGAACGCAGTACGTGGAGATGCAGGGTCCGAGCCCGGATGGAACGGGAGTGGCGTGGGCGCGGAGCTACTTCGACGGCCTGGGGAGAGCGTACGAGAGGGAGAGCCGGGGGCCCTCGGGAGGACAGAACATCCTTTCGGGAGAGGTGACGTTCAACGAGCGGGGAGGCGTCCTGACGTCGACGGCGACGCGGTACGCGAACGAGACGGCGGAGGTGACGAGCTACCAGTACGACTCTCTCGATCGCCGGACGCTGACGACTCTTCCGGATCTGAACACCGTGAGCCAGAGCTACGGGCTCCGGGAAAGCTACGTGACGAACCCCGAAGGGGACGTGACGGGTCAGGCGCGGGACGAGACGGGCCTCGTGATCTACACCATCGAGTACCTGGGAGGAACGCCCATCGTCACCTCGATCACGACGGACCTCGCGAACCGGACCCAGACGACCCAGGACCACCAGGGGAACGTGTGGGTGAGCCAGCTGAACTCCCTCGGGCAGGTGATCTCTCTGTCGGACCCGGACTCGGGAACGGAGACCCGGGAGTACGACGACGCCGGGGAGATGACGGCGACGGTGAACGCGCTCTCGGAGAGGACGGAGCTTTCCTACGATCTTCTGGGTCGGCCCACGCGAGAAGAAGACCCGGACGGGGGCACCTGACGAAGAGGTCACGACGTTTACCTACGACGAGGCTCGGAGCGGGTATTTCAACGTGGGGTTTCAGACGACGATGACGGATTCGGCGGGGACGTCGAAGTCGGACTTCGACGAGCTGGGACGGCCCGCCCGCTCGGAGAGGACGATTCGACGGGGTTCCCTACACATCGACGACGACCTACAACACGGCGGGGCTTCCCTCTTCGATGGTCTATCCCGACTCCGACGTCGTCTCCTGGACCTACGACGCGGTGGGAAACTTACAGACGGAGACGGGGACGATCACGGCGTCGACCACGATGCCGCGGGACGTGTTCTGAGCCGCTCGTTCACGAACGGGGTCATCACCACGCAGACGTACTCGGCGACCCGAGGCTGGCTCGAGAACATCCACACGTTAAGGACACGACCGTCCACCAGGATTTGACGTACCAGTATTACCCGGATGGGATGATTGAGTCGGTCGACGAGCCCGAAGCCGATGGAGAGCTGGACGTACGCGTATGACGATCTCGAACAGGCTCCTCACGGCGACGAACGCCGACACACCGAGCCTCACGCAAACGTTCCAATACGACGAGCTCGGCAACATCACTCTACAACTCGCAGATTGGAAACTACACCTACCCGGCGCCAGGGAATCCAAGGCCGCACGCGGTCTCGGCGGCGGGGACCCGTTCGTATGGTTACAACGCGGCGGGCCAGATGACGAGCCGGAACGGGACCGTCATCCAGTGGAATGGAGACGGAAAGCCGTCGTCGATCGGAAACGTGGCGTTCGTATACGACGGAGTGGGCACGCGCTTGAAGAAAATCTCCGGCGGCGAGACGACGAAGTACCTGGGAGGCAACTACGAGATTGCCGCGGACGGCACCGTCACCAAGTACCTCATTGGAGGGAAGAAGCAGGGGAACAAGTTCTTCATCTTGCACCGGGACCACCTGGGCTCGATCCAGGTCGTGTCGAACCAGTTCGGGTGGCAGGTGCTCCAGCGCAAAAGCACAAGCCCTTCGGGGATCAGCATGACGTGGTGGGAACCACCCGGAGTCAAAGGGATGGATAGGCGAGCGGGAGGAGGAGACGGAGCTGGTCTATCTGAACGCTCGGTACTACGACCCCGAGATTGGGAGGTTTACCGCACCCGACGCGTTCGCACGCTTCGGTCAAGGGTTGAACCGATACTCTTACGTTTGGAACAACCCCTTGAACCTTGTCGACCCATCCGGCCTCGGCCCCGACGACCCGCCACCATATCACTGTACCCCTGAATGCGTCTTCAGATTCGACGACATAAACGGGTTCGCCGGGGTAGGACCAGGGGTTAGTGGCGGTGGAGGCGGTGAGGGTGGTGGTGGCGGTGGCTTCGGGCGGTATCGGGGCCCAGGCCACACGCCACAGGGCCCCAGGGGCTTATGCCAGAACGGCGGATGCCGCGAGCCCGGTCAAGCTCCCACGCCACCAGGCTCCTCAGACCCACCGACTCCTCCAGGTCCTCCAGGACCCCCGGGTCCTCCAGGACCTCCAGGACCTCCGAGCCCTCCCGGCGGGGCCCAGGACTGCGATACGTACTTCAGCTGCGGCTCCGTCACGCAACTCGCCCAGCAAACGGTCCAGACATTCGACAATGACATGCAACTCGTCGGCACGGCATGGGCGACTTCGGCTTCGCTGATTCTGCCAGTAGCGCCGACCGTCCTTGGAGCCACGGGAGGTGCAACGACTCTCTTCACTGCCACAGGTGTCCGAGTATTCTGGTCAGGCTCAGAGGCGGCAATGCTGGAAGCGAGCGCCTACGCGGAAGCGATCGGAGGTCAGACGGTAGGGACGACTGTGATGGGAAGAATTGCTACAACCGTCGAGCCTTACGTAGGGCGGTTGGGGTTGAGGGAACCGATGTGGGACTTCGTGTCCTACACGTTTGCTCGCGGCGCGTCGGGGACGGCCGAGCTGTTCCTTGCGAACGGGACCGCAAGCGCCGCGTCAACCTGGGCCACCATAGAAGGCCCTCAGCTGTTGAGGATGGGTGTTTGGGTAACCGTACACGGCGTACCTTAGGTCTACCAAGGGGGAATGTACCAGATGTTCGGATTCTTCAGACGAAAACCGTACTCGATCAAATTGAGGGGACGGGACTGCTTTGACTATCGCGAAGGTGAGAGAACGGTCTCTATCTACAGGGAGTGGCTGCACGGCGTGCCATACGACATGGCCGTACACTTCGACAACGTACACGGCTGGGATTCACCTGCTGACGCCCCCGCCTGGAATGCTGATGATCGTGAGCGGATCAAGAAGAACATCACGGAGGCGTTCAAACGATGCCGAATAATGTGGCAGTAAAGCATCCCCGTGAGTGGGGGCTGCCGCGAGGCCGCGCGCGAGAAGGTGCCGAAGCGCGCGAAAAGGTGCCGCGAGAAGGTGCCGAAGCGCGCGAAAAGGTGCCAGGGACTTGCGCGAACCGAAGGATCCTACGCGGAGCGTCTCGAAGAATCATTGGGTAGCGGACGAGGGTTTGCGAGCGGATGAATCGTGAGTGAGAGACTGGAGAGCGACAACGACGTTCTGAAACGTCATGCGAATTACGTCGGGGCACACGTCGACTGAACGATCTGGCGTTGTAAGTCGGTATCGGGACTCGGACCGGACGTCGAAGAGAGGGGAGAGTCGAGCCCGAGGCTCGAGCTTCTACGGTGGCCCGCGTTGGGATTGGACGTGCGGGGGTAAGAAAGCAGTCCTTTGGGAAGACGACGTTCGGAAGCCCGCGTCGAAGTCGTTCCGCTGCGAACTGGTAAGAAGCTTCCTTGAGCTCTCGCGCCAAGCGGAGTTGCTGTCGTTGTTTGGGACTGCTCGCGTGGAAGAGCGGCGCGGGGGAAGGTTGGAAGTCTGCGGGCATGTCGTAAGGGTTTTGAGTCAAGATTCTCTTGACGCCGACGGAGCGCCTGCTCTCGCGTCGACGGCGCTCGCGAGCTTCGTCCTCGATGTTACGAACGATATCGCAGAACCACCTTCGTTGCCGGTCCCGAGACCAGTGTTCCATGAAGGGAAGCGGGCTGAGCTGAACTGTCTCTTCGACCTCGATCGGTCCGTTCTCCGAGCGCTCCGACGAGCGATCGAGCCAGGTCCCTTTGAGCGTCCAAATCCCCTGGGAGAGGGCCCAGGCCGTGCTGACGCCCGGCCAGTCGAGGGGAGAGTCGACCAATCCGTCTTTGCATCCGTTCGCGAGGATGTAGCGGAGACGCTTCTGCTGGTCAGCTTCGTCGTTGGCGAGACAGGCGGAGTGGTACCTGCGCCCCCAGAACTTCTCCTTCCACTCGTAGTGGCGTCCGAGCTCGCGGGCGAGATTGCCCTTGAGGATGCACTCGTAAGCGGCCATCTGCTCGACGGAGTCGACGCCGGCAAGCTCGTGCGAGTGGTTGGATTGGAAGTTGAAGGCGTAAAGACGAACACCGGTCAGCCGCTGGGCGCGCCCGATGATACCGAGGATGCGGTCGTTGACCTGGGAGGAGGGCCGCATGAGGAAGCGGCCTTGAACGCACCTCGAGGTCAGCTCGACGATACCGCTTTCGTTGTCCAGGAATCGGTGAGGACGTCCCATGCACCTGGCAGACGAGAAAACGAAACCGACCCCTCCTTGATGGAGTCCGAAAATAGCTCAAGCAAGAATCCAGAATCCCGCGAAAGGTGCAATCCCGCGAAAGGTGCCAGGGACTCGTGTGAATCCCCCGCGAAAGGTGGCAGACGAGAAAACGAACCTGACCATAGCTCAAGCAAGAATCCAGAATCCGCGTCCTTCAAAGCGCTCAGCGTGCGAAAAGGTGCCGCGAGAACGTGCAAAGGTGCCGCGAGAAGGTGCTGCAAGGTGCAAAGGTGCCGCGAGAAGGTGCCAGGGACTCGTGCGGGGAGGGGGACTCGTGGCCGTTTCCCCAAAGGTGCCAGGGACTCGTGCGAATCCGGACTGGCGGGACTCGTGCGAATCCGGACTGGCGGCTCGATAGAGGACGCTGAGGATTATTAAATCGCCCAGCCCGTAATCGGGTCGCGCCACATGCTCGTGCCCCAGCCGTTTCCCCAAAAGCGCATCGGAGGAGCGGAGGAAGAACCAATGTAGGCACGTGCCAGGAGCGCCGCCGCCGCCGCGAGAAAGACAACCCCCGCTCCCATCACGACAACGAGCGTAGACCCCTTCGATGCGAGTGTCAACGATGCGTTGTCGGTTGACGTCCCTGGCACCGGAGGAGAGAATTGAAAAAAGCGGGAAATTCGGGAACCTCGGGAACCTCGAGAGGAGAAGAAGCTGTGATCGAGCCTCTTTCGCCGGAGCTCCGTGCCGAGCTCGAGCAGTCTCTCGTTCACGCCGTCCACGACTTTTTCGACACCCGTCTGAAGCCCGAGTCGGTCCCTGGCGAGACCTCCGGCTCCAAGACCCGCACACGGGTGACCGACCGGCAGCTGCAGCTCGCGACCGCGGTCCTCCTTCTCGAGGTCGCCCGGTCCGATTTCGACCTCCGGGCCGACGAGTTCCAGGCGGTGCTCGGCGGCGTGCGCCGCATCCTCGGCCTCACCGAGGACGAAGCCATCGCCGTGATCCGCTTCGCCGAAGAGGAAGTCCGTCAGTCGAAGCGGCTCTACCAGTTCACCCAGCTCATCGACGAGAACTACACCGGAGATCAGAAGAAAACGCTCGTGCGCTATCTCTGGCAGGTGGCGTTCGCCGACGCCGAGCTCGTCGCGAGCGAAGAGTACCTCGTTCGAAAGATCTCCGAGCTCCTCAACGTCCCCCTCGCCGACTTCCTCGAAGCGAAGATCGAAGCCCGCGACACGTTTCGCTGAATCTTCACTTGCGCCTGGCCCAAGGGCGCGCGAGACTTCGTGTGCACGCTTTCGCACGGAGGATTCGCAATGTTCCTGGTGAACAAGAAGAGCGGTATGCCCGCCCGCGAGCAGGCGCTCCCGGGTCGTACGGACAAGATGCCGGTTACCAACCGGCACTACGTTCTCGGTAACCCCATCCTGCCGCCCTTTCCCGAGGGGCTCGAGAGGGCAATGTTCGGCATGGGGTGCTTCTGGGGCGCGGAAAAAGCGTTCTGGGATCTCGGCGGCGTCTACACGACGGCCGTGGGATACGCGGCTGGCTTTACCCCGAACCCCACGTATCGCGAAGTCTGTACCGGTCGCACCGGGCACAACGAGGTGGTTCTCGTCGTCTTCGACCCAGGCGTCCTCTCCTACGAAAGACTCCTGAAAGTCTTCTGGGAAGGCCACGACCCGACGCAAGGGATGCAGCAGGGAAACGACGTGGGCACGCAGTACCGCTCGGGGATCTACACGTTCGGAGAAGACGAGCGCCGCCTCGCCGAGTCCTCCCGCGACGCGTACCAGAAGAAGCTCTCGGCGGCGGGCTACCGCGCCATCACGACGGAGATTCTCGAAGCGCCCGAGCTCTATTACGCCGAGGACTACCACCAGCAGTATCTCGCCAAGAACCCCGGCGGGTATTGCGGGCACGGGGGAACGGGCGTGAGCTGCCCCATCGGTCTCGAGGTGAAGAGCACGTGAGTCGCTCCTTCCGGCAGACTCTCTTTCTGCTCGGTGGAATGGGGGCGCTTCTGCTCGTCCTCGGCTACACGCTCGCGGGAGTGCCGGGTGCGCTCGCTGGGGCGAGCGTCGGGATCGCGTTTCTCTGGTTCAGCCCGCGGATGTCGCCTGGCATGGTCATGCGGCTTCTCCGCGCGCGGCCTCTCGTGGCGGGCGCCCTCCCCGAGGTTCGGGAAGCCGTCGAGCTACTCGCGCGAAAGGCGGGACTCCGAACGGTGCCTCGGCTCTTCTACGTCCCCTCACCGGCGCTGAACGCCTTCACCGTCGGAGATTCCGACGACGCGGCCATAGGTATCACCGACGGACTCCTTCGAACGCTCGACCGCCGGGAGCTCGTCGCCGTTCTCGCTCACGAGCTCAGCCACGTGAGCCGCAACGATATGAAGGTCATGATGCTGGCGAATCTCATCTCTCGGGTAACGGCGACTTTCTCGTTCGCCGGACGCATCCTCTTGTTCGTCTCCGTTCCTCTGTTCCTCGCGGGCGTCGAAGCGGTTCCGTGGCTCGCGGTGCTCGTGCTTCTCGCCGCACCCACGGTAGCGGCGCTCCTTCAGCTCGCGCTCTCCCGGACGCGCGAGCTGGACGCCGATGCGGGCGCCGTCGACCTCACCGGCGACCCCATTGGCCTGGCGTCCGCTCTCACCAAGATGGAGCGCGTGCAGCGGAGCTTCTTCGACCGGATGTTTCTTCCGGGACGAAAGCCCGTCGTTCCCTCGATGTTGCTGACCCACCCGCGCACGCGCGAGCGGGTCGAGAGGCTCCTCGCCCTCGAAGCCTGACGTCTATTTTTTCGGCAGCGACTCCAGAATCACCCGGGCCTGGCCGATCTGAGTGACGAGACCATCGAGCGCTTCCGAGACCACCTTCACATAGTATTTTGCTTCGTCCCAGGACCCTTCTTCGATCTGTTCCCGGACGCCGGGGATGGTCTTGACTCCGTAGCCGGTGTAGAGGCCGGGCGCATACACCTGATGGCGGAACCACTCCCGGTTCGGGAGGCCTTCGTCGTGGGACAGGCGCCGCTCCGAGGTATAGAGCAGTTTGTTGAGGTGCTCGAGCTCCGGCTGCGCCTCCACCGCTTCCGTGCTCACGGTCTGTAGATGCGTGAGCGCGGCCTCGTAAGCCTCTCCCGCGCTTCGGAGCTTCGCGAGCGCGGCTTCGACGGGAGCGAGAATCGACCTGGGCTCCGCCGGCTTTCGCGTCGCGCGTCTTCTTGATCTCGGCCACGTAACGTTCCATGGTGTCGGCGAGGTCGACGAAATTGAAGGGCAGGATGGTGGCGTTCGCGAGCCTCATGATGGCGGTGCCGATGACCTGGGAGAGCGCTCGCCCGTAGAGGAAATCGCCGTCGGAGAAGTGGGTGTACCAATAGAAGGTGTCGTAGTCGGAATGGTAGATGCCACCGGGGCTCTCGCCGCCGAACCCGAGATTGAGGGACGCCATCGTCAGGTGATCGAGAAAGACGGTGTAGTCGGAGCCCGAATCCGAGCGCGTCGATCCGGAGGTCGTCGCTCTGCTCGATCTCCTTCTTCTCCTCGTCGGTGGCCGCTCGATCGATGGCGCGGGCCCGTGCCGCCTCCCACACGCTCACTCCGCGCTCGGGATCGGTCACGTTGCGCGCGACGTCGTTCACCAGCTCCTGGAGGGTGTGGCTTCCCGCCATCCCCAGCCAGCCCTTCCCGGTGCTGTCGCTGTTGATATAGACGACGCCTTTTTCCAGGAGCTCGTCCTTGTGAGTCTCGGCCCATTCGGTCGAGCCCAGGAGACCCCATTCCTCGCCGTCCCATGCGGCGAGGATGATCGTCCGTTTGGGCTTCCAGCCTTGCTTGACGAGCGCCGCGAGCGAGCGCGCGGTCTCCATGAGGGCGACCTGTCCACTAATCGGATCGTCGGCGCCGTTGTCCCAGGCGTCGTGGTGGTTCCCGTGGATGATCCATTCGTCGGGGAAGAGCGAGCCGTCGATGCGGGCGATGACGTTATAGAGAGGACGCGTCTTCATATCGAGCGAGAGCTTGAGGTGCACCTTCGAGGGGCCGGGCCCGACGTGGTAGGCGATGGGCAGAGCGCCGCGCCAGCTCTCGGGCGCCATCTGGCCTCGGAGGTCGCGCAGCAGAGGAAGAGCGTCGCCGTAGGAAATGGGGAGTACGGGAATCTTGATGAGCGTCGTCGCGTCGGCGATGGCGAGCCTCGGCTGTCCCGTCTTGGCGCCGAATCCCGGGCTCAAGGGGTCGCCGGGATGCACGGGCATGTCCATGATGCTGCCACGCTGGACGCCCCACTCGGGGCGATAGGGTCCTTCGGGATAGGTCAGGCCCTGGAAGTAGCCATCGTCACGAGGATCGGAATAGATGAGGCAGCCCACGGCGCCGTGGGTCTGGGCGAGCTTCGCCTTGATCCCGCGCCAGCTCTTTCCGTACCGGGCGATGGCGATCTTGCCAGTGACGTCGATCCCCATCTCTTTCAGCTTGTCGTAGTCCTCCGGGATCCCGTAGTTCACGTAGACGAGCTGCTCGGTGACGTCGCCCTCGCCCGCGTACGCGTTGTAGGTGGGGAGCTGGCCGGGGTCGGCGGAGTCCTTGTCCTCGCGCGATCGGGGGCTCGGCGAGCTTCGCGACATAGGTTTCGGGCTCGACGAGCTCGAGGTACCGTTCGGTCGGAAGAGGCATCAGCGCCTCCGTCTCCTCGATCCAGGCGTTCAGCCCGAAGGACTTGAACTTCGCGAGGATGTACTCGGCGACGCGCTTGCTGCCTGGAAGACCGGCGATATGCGGCTCCTCGGTGATGGCCCGCATGTACTCCCGGATGTTCTCCGCTTTGGGGAGGTCGCGGTACTTCTGCTCCCAGTCGGCGGCCGCCGCTTTCTCATCGGGGAGAAATCCTTTGATGTCGCCCTCGCCCTTCTCCGCGAAGGCGATGGACGAAAGAGCACTAAAGAGGAAGGCTCCCAGGAGAGCGAAACGATGGAGGCGGCGCGTCAAAAGCATCGGGGGTTCAGCTCCTTTCCCGTTCGGGCTCGGATTCCACCGGACGAAGCAGGGAAGCGATGTCGGTCAGTCCTTGTCGCTCCGCGTTCTCGGCGAGACGGGTGCTCACCGCCGGGTCGAGCTCGGCCCCGAGCTCGAGAAGAGTTTCCATGAGATCGGAGAACGCGCGCTCCGCGGCCACCGCCAGAGGCCTTCGTCCGCGCTCGTCCTCGACGTTTACCCCGCCGCCCGCCGTGGCGAGCCGGGAAACGACGCTCGGTATGTCCTTCTTCGGCCGCTTTCAGAAGGGGTGTCTCGCCGCGGTTGTTGCGGGCTTCGACCGAGGCATGGTGCTCGAGAAGCATCTCCACGATCCCGTCGTAGCCGCCATGGGCGGCGGCCATGAGCGCCGTCGTGCCGTCTTCCGCGGGGATGTCGACCGCTGCTCCCCGCGAGAGGAGCCGCGAGACGAGCTCCGACTGTCCTCCCGCGGCCGTCAGGACGAGCGCCGTTCGTCCGAGCGCGTCCGTCTGATCGATCTCGGCCTTCCGGTCGAGGAACGCTTCGAGGAGATCGAGATAGCCGTAGAGCGCGGCTTTCAAGAACGGCGTGAGCCCATGGGAGTCGGCGGCGTGAGGGTCTGCGCCCGAGGCGAGGAGCAGGTCGACCATAGGCCGGTTCCCGACGGAGGTGGCGATGTGGAGAGCTCGTGCCCCATCGTTCCGCGCGGCGTCCACGGCGGCGCCGGCGGCCAGAAGACGAGCGGCGAGGTCGAGGTTTCCCGCTTCCGCGACGAGCATGAGGGCGCGGGTCCCGTCGCGATCGGGAACATCCGGGGATAGACCGTGCTCGAGAAGGAGCTCCAGAATCGGCTCCTGCGTCGCGATGACGGCGAGCGTGAGCGCGGTGTGGCCGTCCTCGTTGAGCGCCTTTGGATCGGATCCCGCCGCGAGCAACATTCGAGCGGCTTCTTCACGACCCCGCTCGCAGGCGAGCATGAGCGGTGTGTTGGCTTTCCGGTCGTTCGACTCGATGTCGCCTCCCGACGCGAGGAGGATGGAGAGAACTTCGCCCTGTCCCGCGAACGCCGCGAGACCCATGGGGGTGACACCGAGGGCGTTGCGCGCGTTCGGATTGGCGCCCGCGGCGAGAAGCTCCCGGACGACGTCGGCGTGGCCTTCCTGAGCGGCGAGCATCAGGGCGGTGGCGCCCTGGCGGCCCCGCTCCTCGACGTGCGCTCCCTGGTGGAGGCTCGCCCGGACGGCAGCGACGTCCCCCCGAAAGGCGGCGTCGAGGAGACCGGTGGATCCCTCTTTCGCTTGAACAGGCCGAGGATGAGAAGCATGTTTGTGCCGCCTCGATTCTATCGCGAACGCGGGGCCGATTTACGCGCGGGTGGACGTTCGGACGCCTAATTGGCGTCGTCGTCTTTGAACTCTTCTTTCCGGATCCCGTGTCGCCGCAACAGCGTATAGAGCGTGCGCTCGTTGACCCCGGCGTGCCTCGCGGCCGCACCCACTCGTCCGCGGGTCTTCACCAACAGCTCGCGAAGGTAACGCTTTTCGAAGTCGGAAACAATCTCCGCGCGCGCCTCGGCGATGGTCTGGTGCAGCCGGTGGGTCGCTTCACCATCGTTCGGTTCGTCCGACGACGAGCCCTCCGCGGGGTCCGCTCTCGCGAAGCTCTCGCCTCCGCGGAAATCGCTGACACGGATCTCGGACCCCGGCGCCAGGAGCACGGCTCTCTCGATGACGTTGATGAGCTCGCGGACGTTTCCGGGCCAATCGTGCCGGATGAGAGCCTCCATGGCCGCGGGCTGGATGTGGGTGACCGGTTTTCCCAGCTGGCGCCGGATCTTTTCCAGGAAACCGCGAGCGAGCTCGGGGATGTCTTCTCTTCGCTCTCGAAGGGGCGGGACCTCGAGGGTGACGACCGCGAGGCGATAGTAGAGGTCGGCACGGAAACGGTTCGCGGCGACGTCCTTTTTCAGGTCGCGATTGGTGGCGGCGATGACGCGGACGTCGACTTCGATCGGCCGCTCGCTTCCGACGCGCCGGATGCTCCGGTCCTCGAGGACACGGAGAAGCTTCACCTGTAGATGGAGCGGCATCTCGCCGATCTCGTCGAGGAGGATCGTGCCGCGGTGAGCAAGCTCGAAGTAGCCGCGGCGCGCCCGGATCGCCCCGGTGAAAGCGCCTTCCTCGTGGCCGAAGAGCTCGCTCTCCAGGAGGCTTTCGGGAAGGGCAGCGCAGTTCACGGTGATGAAGGGGCCGGCGGCGCGATCGCTTTCCGAGTGGATCGAACGGGCGAGCCGCTCCTTTCCGACGCCGGTCTCCCCGAGAATGAGAAGCGCGCTCGAGCTTTTGACGACGCGACGGGAAACCCTCAGGAAGCGCTGCATCGCGGGGCTCCTGGATGTGAAATCGTCGAGCATGGAGCGCCGCTCGGATCGCTCGGCTCCCAGACGTTCGAGGACCTCGTCGCCCTGCCGCTGGGCGAGGGCAGCGAGAGTCTCGCGGAGAATCTCGTCGTCGAGCCCGAGCCAGAGAACCCCGAGCGAGCCCGCCGAGAGCAGCTCGGCCCGTTCCTTCGGAACGTCCATCTGCGTGAGCACAATGACGGCGGGATGGTCGGGAAGCGTTCGGAGAAAGTTGAGCGAGCCACTGGGGTTCCCCGGCAGGAGGCTTCTTTCGAGAACGAGGAGGTCGTAGTCCTCTCGGGCCAGCTTCTCCCATAGGCGACCCATCGCGTCCACGGTGTCCGTCTCGAGCCCGGTGTGTCCAAGTAGCCGCTCGAGCCTTAGGCGGATCGTGGAGTCTGCGACACCTATCAAGAGTCGGATCATGGAGCCCGATTATAGCCCGAGATCAGTGAGTCACGCCTGATAAAACGGTCTATCAGATCCGATCCAGAAGCAGCCAAATCTGTAACACATTGCTGGATAGTTAGTTGGCGGAACAGCCACGCTGGCCAGGATCTTGCTCTCTTCGTCAGTATGAAAACAGATACGAGTGGAGTGGAGCGGCGCCAGCCGAGAGTCGTGGCCGCGCGCAAGCCGGTTCGGCCGGTGATGGTTCTGGACGTGCGTCAGCCCGTGAAGGTCACCCAGCCGATCGTTCTGAACGGCGAGACGTTCGTCGCGAGTGTCGCGGTCACCTACCGGAAGAGGTGAAGCTCGATGCCCCCATGGGCGATCCGGGGGGCGCCCAGATTCGCGCCCGGCGTGAATCGCACGACGTAGGCCTCGTCGGTCACGTTCTCGACGGCGAAATAGAAGTCGAGCTTGCTCGAGACCGGTACCCGTACCGAGAAGTCGAGAAGCTGGTATGCGGGAAGCAGGCACTCGTTCAGATCGTCGTCGAAAGTATCCCCCGCGAGGCGCAGGTCAGCGGTGAGCTGAAACCGGCCGTCGTAGGCGAACCCGATCGTGCCCTGGTTCCGGGGCGTCTGGGGGATGTCGAGTCCGGTCTCGTCCACCACCGCGTCCGAAAACAGATAGGCTCCGCGAAGCGAAAAACCCTCGGCGATCCGATACATCGCTTCCGCCTCGAAACCTCGAATCGTCGAGCTCCCCAGGTTCTGCCGCTGACGGAAGATCATCGTCGGCGTTTCCCGAATCGTGACGTTCGCGACCGGGTCCTGCAGAGAGTTGTAGAAGCCGTTCAGCCGCACGAGAAGCGACCGGTTTGGATGGATATCGATACCGGCTTCCGCACCCCATAGAGTATTCTTCGGTCAGATCCGCGTTGGCGTCGGTTACGACGTTTCCCAGCCGGAAAGGCCGGTAGAGCTCGTTGAGCGACGGCGCGCGGAAACCTCGATATCCCGACGCGCGGATGGTGTACTTGTCGGAAGCGCGAAAGACGAGCCCCGCCCTCGGGTTGAACGTTCCCTGCGTCGTGCGGTTCTGCCACAGATCGAATCGGCCGCCGACGAGAACGTCCCAGCGGGTGTCGAAGGTAAACATGTACTGGAGAAACGTCCCGAGGAAGTTCTGGTGATACGCGTCCCAGCCCCCGTAGCGCCAGTCGACGCCCCACTGAAGTCCTGGTCGGTGCGGAGGGTGAAGCTCGATCCGAATCCGCTGGAAGGGTAGTGCTGTGAGGATGTCTGTACCTCACCCGAGCGGTCGGCGAAGATGCGGGAAAAATCGCTGTTCAGCACCTCGCTCTGGCCGTAGAAATTGAAGCTCCACCGATCGGTGTCGTAGCCGGTATCCACCATGTAGACCTGGGAGTCGTTCTGCTGGATGGGTGTACCGTTGCTCCGCTTTTCGTTGAATAGATTCACGTCGACATGGAAGTTCCGGTTCTCGAGGCGGCCGAGGAAAGTCTGGAACTTCGCGTTCGTCGGTATGTCGACCGCTCCGCGGTCCTCCTCTGGAATCTGAATGTAGCCCTCGGTGCCGAACACCCGGCCCGATGCGATCCAACCCCAGTCTCCCGACTTGTCGGAGGCGAACACGTCGAGGTCGTAGGTATCGAGGGTTCCCGCCTGCATCCGCATGTCGAGGGTATGGTCTTCGACCGGTCGAGGGAGGAGCTGGATCGTTCCGCCGAGAGCGGAGCTTCCGTAGAGCTGGCTCGTCGCTCCCCGCGCGACCTCGACGCTTCGCAACGAGAGATTGGGAAGGCGATTGAAGTAGATCCAGTTGCCGAAGGGATCGTTCAAGGGAATCTCGTTCCAGAGAACGAGACTGCGGCTGGCGCCGCTCGATCCGATACCCCGAAGAGAGACGCCTTGCGTCGTCGGGTGGGAGTAGATGCTCGAGGAGCGGCGGAAGAGGCTGAATCCGGGAACGCGTCGCAGCTGATCGTCGATGACGAGAGCAGGCGAGTGCTCGATGTCCGTTTCCGTAACCGCGGTCACCAGGCTCACCGAGTCGACGAGGGGCTGCTCGGTCTTGGTGGCGGTTACCACCACGACCTCCTCGTAGGTCAAAGGCTCCGGCTCCTGCCCGGCCTGCTGCTGCTGCGTCCTCTCCTGCTGCTTCTGTTGCTCCTCCTGCTTCGCCTTCTCGGTCTCCTCTTTCTTTTTCTGCGTCTCTTCCTGAGGGGCGGCAACGAGGGCGGCGGCAAGTAGCAGTGCGGTCAGCATCTTTCCCTTCTCCCGGTGACTAGGCTAGGAAGCGGCGTCGGGTGTCTGGCATCGCGGCGGAAAGGATAACACGGAGGCGGGAGCGCTCAACGATTCTGGACGAATTGCCAGCCGAATCGCCCTTTGATGCAGAGGTGCCCGCGGGTGACGTCATGGTCGGCGGGCGAGGTCACCTTGACGATCTCGTTGTCCTGAACGTGGAGCTCGAGGTTGCATCCGACGCCGCAGTACGGGCACACCGTCCGGGTTACGCTCTGCCGGGACTCGTCCCACGTTCCTTCCTCCCGGCGGTCGTGCTCCGATTTGAACATGAGCGCGCCCGTGGGACAGACGCCGATGCAGTTTCCGCAATAGACGCAGGCGGATTGGTCGAGCCGGGTGTCGAACTCGGTCGAGATCCGGGCGTCGAAACCCCGTCCCGCGACGGCGATGGCGAAGGTGTTCTGCGCGTCGACGCCACAAGCCTCGACGCACTTGTAGCAGAGGATGCATCGGCCGTAGTCGCGTACGTACATTTCGTCGTGGATCTTCACCGGCTGCGCGACCGTCTCTGCCCTGTCTCCCGTTGCCACGTGGTGGTGGCCGGCGTGCCGGCGGTCGCGCTCGCCCGCGGGCGATGCCGGCGCCTTCGGGCCGAACTTGTCGGGATCGACCTCGTAGCGGTTCATGAACTCGCGGATCGGAGCGCTCGCGAGCGACAGGTCGACGGAGGATGCGAGGAGCTCGAGAACGAGCTTCCGGCTGTGGCGAACCCGCGGAGTATCCGTATGGACCTTCATCCCGGGCTCGGCCTTCCTCGAGCAGGCGGGGACGAGGACACGCGAGCCCTCGAGCTCCACGACGCAGACCCGGCAAGCATTCACGGGGTGAGGTTCTCGAGATAGCAAAGTGTGGGGGTCTCGACTCCTTGCTGGCGGCAGGCGTCGAGCAGAGTCCCGCCCTCGGGCACGGAGACCACGGCACCGTCGACGGTGACGTCCACGGTCCGTTTCGACGGATGGTCGCTCATCGTTTCGCTTCCTTCCCCAGGAGACCGCGATTCATCGCCGAGCCGACGGCGCTCGCGGCGGTCTGGCCGAGGCCGCAGATGGAGGCGTCGCGCATGACCTGGGCGAGCTCGTCGAGAAGCGCCGCTTCCTTCCCGCCGTCTCCATTTCTCGCGAGCCGGGAGAGGACCTCTTCCTGGCGCACCGTTCCGACGCGGCAGGGAACACATTGGCCGCAGGACTCGTCGCGGAAAAAGCGAGCGATGCGCGCGACCGTCGCCGTCAGGTCCGCGCTCTCGTCGAAAACCATTACGACCCCTGAGCCGAGCGTTGCACCGATCGCCTTCGTTCCCTCGAAGGTGAGCGGCGTGTCGAGCTCCGACGGTCCCACGAAGCTTCCCGCCGCGCCTCCGAGGAGGATGGTGCGGAGGGCCTTTCCTCCGGGAATCCCGCCGGCGAGCTCGACGAGGTCTCGAAGCGTCGTGCCGAAGGGAACCTCGTAGAGCCCCGGCCGTGCGACGTGTCCCGAGAGACAGAACAGCTTCGGTCCCGTTGACTCCGGGGTTCCAATCGCGGCGAACGCCGGTCCTCCCTCGAGAACGATGTCGAGAACGTTCGCGAGGCTCTCGACGTTGTTCACGAGCGTCGGCATTCCGAAGAGTCCCATCTGAGTCGGGAAGGGAGGTTTCGAGCGCGGCTCGCCGCGATAGCCCTCGATGGAATTGAACAGAGCCGTCTCCTCGCCGCAAATGTAGGCGCCGGCGCCTTGCCGCACTTCGATGTCGAAGCGGAAACCGTCACCCATGACGTCGGCGCCGAGAAACGCCCGTCTTTCCGCTTCCTCGATGGCGTGTCGCAAGCGCCGGATCGCCAGAGGGTATTCGCCGCGGACATAGATGTAACCCTTCTCGGCGCCGGCGGCGAAACCGGCGATGGTCACCGCCTCGATGATCGCGAAGGGGTCCTCTTCCATCAGCACTCGATCCTTGAAGGTCCCCGGCTCCGACTCGTCGGCGTTGCACACGACGTAATGGGGACGGACGGGAGCTCGAGACACGGCTTCCCACTTCACACCCATTGGGAAAGCCGCGCCGCCGCGTCCGCGAAGCCCCGACTCTTTCACTTCCCGGATGACGGCCTCCGGCCCGAGGTCGACGGCGCGTCTGAGAGCGCGGTAGCCTCCATGCTCGCGATAGTCATCGAGACTCTCGGGGTCGGCCAGCCCGACGCGTTTCAGAAGCCTTAACCCCGGCGCGCGCGGCTCTCGCGTCTGCGGAGTGGACGGCGAGCCTGCCTCGGGCTCGGGAGAAGGAGAGTCGGCTAGTGAAGCTTCCACTCTCTCCGGTGTCGCGGACGTGAGCGTCCAGTCGTTTTGGCCCGCGAGCTGAAACAAGACCGCGGGGCCTCGCTCACATTGCCCGAGGCACGGGCTTCGAAACCACTTCGAGCCCTCGGGACCGAGCCGCTTCTCGAGCGTTCCGCAGAGCGCGTCCGCGCCCAGGAGCTTGCACGCGATATCGTCACAGACGTGCGCGACGCGCGGTGGGCGGGGCTCGGTCGAAAGCAGAGCGTAGAAGGTCGCGACACCATACGCTTCCGCCGGCGGTACGGATAGACGCCGGCAGAGGTAATCGAGCGCGCCCCGGCTGATCCAGCCGATACGTCCCTGGATCTCCTCGAGAGCGGGGAGGAGGAGATTTCGGTTCGCGTGGACTTCCTCGAGTCCGCCTCGGACGACGTGCTCCTCCAGAGGGCCGCCGGGCTCCATCGCTCGGCGCAGCGGACCGACGACGGCGTCGACTGCCTCTTTCTCTTTCTGGGTGGCCTCGGCTTCGATCCAGTGAAGGTCCATGCTGTCGCTTTTAGACGTTAGACGGACGTCGCGACCGGAACCGAGAGCTTCTCGATTCGGATCGCGGTGGCCTTGAACTCCGACGTACCCGATTTCGGGTCCCAGGCCTCGATGGTGAGCTGATTGGTGTCCACTTCGTCGGGGAAGTGAAGCGTCATGAAGGCGAGGCCCGGCCGAAGGTTCCGGTCACAACGCACCGCGACTTCCAGCTGTCCCCGGCGCGAGACGACGCGTACGCGCTCGCCCTCTTCGACCCCGTATCGCTCGGCGTCGATCGCGGAGAGGTCGAGCGTCTCGCTCCTGCGGATGGGCGACGCGAAACCTCCGGACTGCACCCCGGTGTTGTAGGAATCGAGCCTCCGGCCCGTCGTAAGCCGGATGGGGAAGTCCTCGTCGAGAGGATCGATGGGAGGTACGTTCTGCACGACGTGAAACGGCGCCCTCCGTCCTTCGACGGGACGCTTCCACAGTCGTCCGTGTAGGAAAGGACTGCCGGGGTCGGTCTCGTCGGGGCAGGGCCATTGGATCCCACCGAGCCTCTCCAGTCGCTCGTAGCTCATCCCCGCGTGGAGAGGGGAGAGGCCGCGGAGCTCGTTCCAGACTTCCTCCGCGCTCGGCGTTCTCCAGTCGTGCCCCATCCGTCTCGCGAGCGAGCAGAGAATCTCGATATCGTCTTTCGCCTCGCCCGGCGGATCCAGGGCTTTGCGGACCCTCTGGACTCTGCGCTCGCTGCTGGTCACCGTACCGTCCGACTCCGCCCAACCGGCGGCGGAGGGAAAGACGACGTCGGCGAGCTCCGCCGTCTTCGTGAGGAAGATGTCCTGCACGACGATGTGGTCGAGGCCGTCGAGGAGTTTTCTCGTTCGTGTGGCGTCGGCTTCCGACTGCGCCGGGTTCTCGCCGATGATGTAGAGAGAGCGGAGATCGCCGCGCTCCATCGCCTCGAACATGAGCGAGATGTGCCAACCCGGCTTCGGGGGAATCGGAGCGCGCCAGACGCTCTCGAACTTGCCGCGAGACTCGTCGTCGGCAACGTCCTGGAAGCCTGGGAGCTTGTTGGGAAGCGCTCCCATGTCGCCGCCGCCCTGGACGTTGTTCTGGCCGCGGACGGGGACGAGACCGGAGCCCCATCTTCCGACGTGTCCCGTGAGAAGGGAAAGGTTGATGAGCGCGAGCACGTTATCGGTCGCGTTGTGGTGCTCGGTGATGCCGAGCGTCCAGCAGAGCTGGGCACGGTCCGCTTTGGCATAGGCGTGGGCGAG
Source organism: uncultured Acidobacteriota bacterium (assembly GCA_963815675.1). Taxonomy (GTDB): domain Bacteria; phylum Acidobacteriota; class Vicinamibacteria; order Marinacidobacterales; family SMYC01; genus CAWFHP01. The sequence continues at coordinate 62,983 of CAWFHP010000016.1, forward strand.
CTCGCGGATGCTCTCGCGGGGAACGGCCGTGAGCTCTTCCGCGCGCTCGAGCGTGTAGGGCTCGACCGACTCACGATAGGCGTCGAAACCGGTGGTGGCGTTCTCGATAAAGCTCCGGTTCTCGAGACCGCCGGCGAGGATCTCGCGTCCGATCGCGTTCGCGAGAGCGATGTCCGACCCCACGTCGAGACCGAGCCAGAGGTCGGCCCACTGGGCCGACGAAGTCCTCCGGGGATCGACGGAGAAGAGCTTCGCGCCTCGATGAAGCCCCTTCAGCACGTGATGAAAGAAGATGGGGTGCGCGTCACGCGCGTTCGATCCCCAGAGGATGATGACATCCGTCTCTTCGAGCTCGCGGTACGAGCTCGTGCCACCGCCCGCTCCGAAAACCGCCGCCAGACCGGCGACGCTCGGGGCGTGTCACGTACGGTTGCAGCTATCGATGTTGTTGCTGCCGAGCACGACGCGCGCGAACTTCTGGGCCATGAAGTTCATCTCGTTCGTGGCCTTCGAGCAGCTGAATAGACCCACCGACGCCCCTCCGTGGGTGTCGACGGATGCGCGAAAACCCGCGGCGGCGCGGTCGAGCGCCTCGTCCCAGCTCGCCCGCCGGAGCTTTCCGCCGTCGCGTACCATCGGGAACGTCAGTCGGCTGTATGTCTTAGCCATCCGTGCCTCTCCTCGATTCTTCCCGGAAGTGTATCACGAGGCCGGCGTCCATCCCGCGCCCGCATGGAGGCGTAGAGTGGAAAATCTACTTTGAAAACGGAGTTCAATTTCACCTATAATGATTTCTATGGCGAACCGACGCACCTGGTCCAACATCCTGCTCTTTCTGCCTCTAGTCTTCGGAACTCTCGTCGTGTTCTTCCCCCGGCGAGGCTCGACCGGCGCGCTCGACCGTGCCGCGACCGCTGACAGCGCCGCCAAAGCGCTCGGGAGCTCGGGGCTCTCGCCCGAAGAGCTCGTGTTCATTCTGCAGTACGTCGGCTCGGACTACCACGGATCGGTTCGCGACGGCGCCGTCGCCGACGAGTTCGAGTACCGGGAGATGCTGGAGTTCACCCGCACCCTCGTCGAGGAGCACGGGCGGTTGCAGAAGAGTCCGGGCTCTGAGGTGAGCACGGGGCTCGAGCGTCTCCGGAGCCTCGTCGAGCAGAAAGCGGATCCGGCGAAGGTTCTCACCCTCACTCGAGAGCTCGTTCTCGCGATGACGCGGGAGCTCGGTCTCGTCACCTATCCTGCGCGAGCGCCCCAGCTCGAAGAGGGGAAGAAGCTCTACGCCGTCGCCTGCGCCCAGTGTCACGGTGCCAACGGCGACGGGCAGGGGCGGTCCGCTCCCGGACAAAATCCCCAGCCTACTTCGTTCCTCGGATCGCGGATGAAGTCGGTCGCGCCGCATCAGCTCTATAACGCCATCGGGTTCGGCGTAGAGGGGACGGCAATGCCGGCCTACGACGCCGCCTATACTCCGTCGCAGCGATGGGACGTCGCTTTCTATCTGATGACCCTTCGTTCGGACTTCGCCCCGAAAGAGCCCTCCAAAGCGGAAGACCTGGAAGACCTGAGCGTGCGCGATCTCGCTACGCTCTCCGACGACGAGATCAACGCGAAGACCGGCATCCCGGTCGCGGTTCTCGACTACTACCGCAGCGCTCTTCCCGAGACGCTCGAGGACGAGCTCCTCGCACTCGCGCAGAGGCGACTCGAGGAGAGCTATGGCGCTTATCGGAGCGGCGATCGGGAAAAGGCCGTTCGCCTCAGTCTCGAGGCCTACCTGGAAGGAATCGAGCCGGCGGAGAGCGCGCTCATGACCGTCGATGGGCCGCTCGTTCGGAAGCTCGAGCAGGAGCTCACGCAGTACCGAGCGACGTTGCGCGAAGGAGCGGGGGCCGAGGTGGTCGAGGCGCGACTCGACCGACTCCGGTTTTTGACCGGTGAAGCGAAGCGAGCCCTCAAAGACTCGGGCTCCGGATTCGGGTTCACGTTTCTCCAGTCGGCTACCATCATCCTGCGGGAAGGAATCGAGGCGGCGCTTCTCGTCGCCCTTCTGATGAGCTATCTCGCCGCGGCCGGACACCCCGAGCTACGGCGTTACACGCTCGGCGGCGCCCTCGTCGGGATCCTCGCTGCGCTCGCCACCTGGTTCGTGGCCCAGAGCATGGTGCACTCTTCCACTCTCCAGAAAGAGGCGCTCGAGGGGATCACGTCGATTCTCGCCGCCGCCGTTCTCTTTTCGGTGAGCTTCTGGATTATCCAGCACGCGGATCTGACGAAGTGGAAGAGCTATATCGAAGGCCGGGCGAGGACGGCGCTCGGGGCGGGGAGCGGTCTCGCCCTGGCCGCCGTGTCCTTTCTCGCCGTGTACCGGGAAGGCTTCGAGACGGTCTTGTTCTATCAGGCCCTGTGGCTTCGCAGTGAGAACGGGACGGCGGCGAGTGCCGTCCTGCTGGGTCTCGTCGGTGGACTCGTGGCCCTCGCGGTAGTCGTCCTTCTCATGTTCCGATACGGAAAGAGGATTCCGCTCAAACCCTTCTTCGCCGTGACCGGTGTTCTATTGGGGCTGCTCTCCTTCGTCTTCGCCGGATACGGCATCGCCGAGCTCCAGCGAATCGGGTGGGTGCAGGAGACCTTTCTCACCTGGGTTCCTCAGATTCCCTTTCTGGAGCTCCAGCCTACCCTCGAGGGGCTTTCGCTTCAGCTCGGGATCTTCCTTTCGTTCGTCTTGTCGTGGTTTCTCGCGGGCAGTGCCACCGCGACTCCGAGCCTGAAGCACGCGCGCACCATGTGAGTCAGGTCGCGCGTCGAGTACGTTTTCCTCGGGCCTTCGCGTAGTGTCTCCGGGCCTTCGCCCGGTTTCCGCAATCCTTCATCGAGCACCAGCGGCGGCTCCGATTCCGGCTGTCGTCGAGGAAGATCCATCCACATCCCTCTCCCGCGCATACTTTGAGTCGCTCGGGGGCGGTACCGACGAGGAGGTCCGCCGCCGACCAGGTGATGGGCCAGAACATCTCTTCGAGCCCCGAACCGAGTGCCGGTCTCCAGACGAGGGACTCTCCCACGACGGCGACGCCTCTGCGTTCCGGCGCCCGGCGCAGAAACGCGTTCAGTTTCCGCAGGGCTCCGGGGTCGACCGGCTCCGCGCGCGCGCGGGAGGAGAAGAGGCGGTGGAGGCATTCCCGCAGCTCTCTCGCCCGCTCGAGGACGCGTGCGGCGAGCCGCGGTCTGCGCTCAGACGATTTGAGAAGTCGAAGCGCGGAGCGTCGCGGGACGCCACCGGCCAACTCGCTCCACCTCACGAGATCGGCGTAGGTACCGAGCCGATCTTCGGGCGACGCGCGTGCTCTCCAGCTCACGGTGTTCACGAAATCTAGCGCGAGATTTCGCCCGACCAGATCGGAGCTCTCCATCTTCTTCGTCATGCCCGATCCCTCCTAACCACCATAGTGGTTGACAAGGAGTTTTTCGATTACTATTGTAACCGGTATGAAGGTTAGGAGGCAATCGTGAGATCGCAGCGCTGGCGCTTCGCCCTGATGTGCGGCATCTGGGGCCTCACCTGGATCGCGATCAAGATCGGCGTCCGTGCGGTTCCTCCCTTCGCCTTCGCCGCCTCGCGTCTGCTCCTCGCCGGAAGCGTCTTGTTCCTCCTCGCGCGTCTCGATGGCCGGCGGGCTCCGCGGCGGGGCGCGTGGCCACGAATCGTGCTCGCCGCGATCCTCGTGAACACCATCTGCTACGGGTCGCTGTTCTGGGGCATGCAGTACGTCCCCTCGGGACTCTCCGCCGTCATCAACCTTGCGTTGATCCCGTTGGGGCTCTTCACCATCGGCGTTCTCGCCAACGAGGAGAGGTTCTCCCCGCGTAAGCTCGCCGTCATCGCCCTCGGGGTCGCTGGGCTCGGTATTCTGTTCTTTCCCAAGCTCGACGCGCAGGGCGAGACCGGGACGCTCGCCGGCATGCTCGCGCTCGTACTGGGAACGGCCGCCTATTGCTGGGGCTCCGTGCTGAGTCGCCCGCTCCTCCGGGAGATCGACACTCTGAGCCTCGCGAGCCTCCATAACCTCGTCGGTGGAACCGGTCTCGCCGTGGGCGCGCTCCTTTTCGAGCCCATCGGCCGCCATACCTTCGAAGCGCTTCTGCGTCCCCAGGTACTCGCGAGTTGGCTGTTTCTCGCTCTCGGAGGGACGGTGGTCGCCTTTACCATCTACCTGTCGCTTCTAAGGGACTGGGGACCGACCCGCGCCGGGCTCTATGCCTTCGTTTCTCCCATCGTGGCGCTCGTCGTCGGAATCGTCGCTTACGGAGAGAAGCTCGGGGGCTTCGAGGCTTTGGGCTCGGTCCTCATGCTCCTCGCGGCGGCCTTCGCGATGGAAAAGAAGCCAGCGCCGGCGGCCGAGCCTCCGAAGCAGATGAGCGCGGTGGTTTCCGCAAGTAAATGAGCCAAAGGCGCTCGAGGGTTTGATTGTCGCCTCCGAGCTGTGCTCTTCGTTTCTCTTCACACGAGAGGAATACGAATGGCAACGACGACACCGCGCTCACCCGCAGAGAGGCGCTGGTACGCGGAGGGGCGGCGGCCGCAGCCGTCGCTCTCGCTCGAGCCCGGGTCGTGGCCGCCGCTATTCACACCGCTCACGGCGAAGAGGTGATTCCTTTTCTCGCCCAGCCGCCCGAGCCGCCAGGAGGACCCGGCCCGCATAGGCCGACGACATAAGGAGTCGTGAGGGTGGGGCCCCACGGCATCGATGCACTTAATGAATCCGGGCCTCGATGGGGAGCGCCGCCAGAATCTCGGTCTCGGCTCTGGCCAGAGTGCGAAGGCGCTCCTGGACGAACGGTCTCGGTTCGTAACGCAGGGCGAGCTCGAGGAACAACTCGGCGTGGCGGGCCTCGGCCTCGGCGAGCTGCCGATAAAATCGTGCAAGCTCCCAGTCGGTGAGGTGCTCTCCGAGCAGCTGGAGCCGCTCGCGCGAGCGCTCCTCGATGAGTCCGAGGAGAAGCAGGCGATCGACGAGCCTTCCGCGGTTGGGACGGGCGAGAGCGAGAAGTTTCTGGGCGTAGGGGTCGCCGGGGTCTCTTCCGAGGCTGGATCCCCGGGCGACGAGCCGCTCGTGCACGGCGCGAAAATGCTGGAGCTCCTCGACGGCGAGGGCGCTCAGCCTTCGCACGAGCTCGTCCTCGGCAGGGTAGGCGGCGATGAGGGAGAGGGCGGAAGCCGCTGCTTTCTTCTCGCAGTGAGCGTGATCGGAGAGCACGGCGTCGATGTTCGCCGTCGCCGCTTCCACCCACGCCAAGGGCGTCATCGAGAGAAGCATGCCGCTGCGGGCGAGACCTTCCTCCGTCCGGACGAGAGACGAGCGCTCGTTCTCCTCGTCGGTCCTCTCTCTGCCCATCGTCGTCGCCGCATCCTATGGCCTCTGGTGGAAGTCAGTCAAAACGTCTAGTGGACGTCCTATTGTGCGCGCGGCTTGTGGCAAGGCGCGAGAGACAGCTTCTGGAATTTCGAGGAAACGCAACGCCGCAATGCGCGGGCGGCGTTGGCGCAAATAGCTGTTACAGCCCACTAGTGCCTCCCCCGCGGAGGTCGAGCTCCGGCCCATTGGACTTTTCTCCGCCCGGGGGAAGAAGATATGATTAGCGTTTTGGGGGAGGGAGCCATCGAGGTGCCGGATTGAGTTGTTTTCGAAGATTTCTCGCGATTGGCATCGTTTATCTCCTCGTCCCGACCCTCGGATTCACCGGAAGCCTCGACAACGACCTCGCGAAGAAGCTCGATCGGATCCGGCGCCAGTTCGGGCTGAAAAGTGCGCTCGGTGTGCTGGTGAACAGCGTCGACTCGGGCGAGACACTCTACGCCCACAACCCGCAGAGAAAGTTCATTCCCGCCTCGGGGATGAAGCTCGCGACCATCGGGGCCAGCCTCCATTACCTCGGGCCGAACTACCAGTTCGAGACGCGGTTTCTCATCGACGGTCCGTTCGTCGACGGCGTGGTGAATGGAAACCTCTATATTTACGGCACCGGCGATCCATCGCTCACCCGGCGCGATATGGATTTCATCGTGCGCAATCTGGCGGCCGCGGGGTTGAAGGAGATCCAGGGCAACATCATTCTCGACGACAGCTTCTTCGACGATCAGCTCCGCGGGCCCGCCTCCTATGACGACATTCTGAAAAAGGGCCTTCCGATTCAGTCCGCGCTCTCCTACAACTTCAACCTCGTCGAGCTCCGTGCTCGTCCGAGCTCCCCGGGTATCACCGCCGATCTGCACGACGAGGGCTACGGTTACTTCGACGTGCTCAACCGAGTCACGACCGCTACCAGAGGACGCCCCTGGCTTCGGATCCAGAAGCTCCGTCACGATCGGGTTCTGGTGCGGGGGCGGGTGATCCAGGGTGACGAGGAGGAGCAGCTCGGCACGTTCGTCGCCCCCGATCCGACTACCTACTTCGCCTCGGCCTTTCTGGGAAAGCTGCGGGAGAACGGAATTCTGGCGCCGGGAGCGATCGTCCGGGACCGCATCGCCGGAAAGAAGCTCGATACCCTCTACGTTCATCGCTCCGCGCGGCTCGTGGAAGTGATCGCGGCCATGGGGAAATACAGCAACAACTTCACCGCGGAACAGCTCCTCAAATCGCTCGGTGCTCACCGCTGGGGGCCGCCGGGAGGCTTCGAGTCGGGTTCGCGCGCAGTCTCGGAGTATCTGGTGGGGCTGGGCTTCAGCAAGGACGATTTCGACGTCGAGGACGGCTCGGGACTGTCCTATGACAATCATTTGAGCGCCGCGATTCTCGTCAGAATTCTCGAGGATCTCTACCAGACCCCGGAGCTCCGGACCGATTTCATCTGTTCGCTCGCTCTCGGAGGCGTCGACGGGACGCTACGCCACCGTTTCTTGAACGAAGCGCACATGGGGCGTATCATGGCCAAGACCGGCAGCCTCGCGGGAGTGAGCTCGCTATCCGGTTTTGCGTTCTCCGAATCGCACGGCCCGCTGGTGTTCTCGATCGTGACGAATGGGATTGGAAAGCAGTATCGGGCGGATTTCGTGGAGGACGAGATCGCGCGCGCCCTCGTCGAGTACTGAGGCGGCAACGGACCCCATGGCAAAGGATACGCTCACTTCTACTGCGATTCTCCGTGGAGATCGCGGCGAGCTCGCCGTGCCGCGCCACTGCACTCTGTCCGGCTTCACGGAATCGATGGCGGATCGAAAGGGGCTTCACGTGTCGCGCCTCGATCCCCTCACCCGGCTCGAGCTCAAGACGCGCAACAGCGTCTACGAGATGACCGTGCTCGACCCCGATCTCTGGAGAATCGCCGTTCGCGGGGGCCGGTTTTTTCCGACCGACACCATCGCGTACCTTTGCGGATCGGGCTATGGAGGGACGCTTCTGAAGGTCGCCTGGATCGGGATCGGCCTGTGCTGCGAGCTTTCGGCCGACGGACTTCGTATCGTGACCTCGCCGGTCGAGGACTTTCAAATCGTCGACAACGACCTCCCCGGTCCTTTTTGAGGTGCCTTGCGGCCGGCAAGTCCGAGCCCCACGCGTCCGGCCGAGCCTTCGGCGTCGATTCGGCCCGCCGAGATCGCGGATCTCGTCTTCGTTCAGTCCCTCTGCCGCAGAGTCTTCCTCGCCTACGGAAGCTATGACGAATACGTCGCCGAATGGTTCGCGACCGAAGGAGTCTCGACTTATGTGGCCGAGCGCGACGGAGTCGCGGAAGGATTCTGCATGGTCCGCATCCATCCTGCCGCGCAAACCTCTCCCGTTGTCGCCGAGCTTCTCGCGATCGCCGTCGTGCCCGAGCGTCAATCGCGCGGATTCGGAAAGGCACTCCTGGAGAAATGCTTTGCCGTCGCCGGGGCATCGGTGCCGCCCGCCCGCGAGGTACGCCTCTCGGTCGCCGAGGGCAACGCCCGCGCTCAGCGGATGTTCGCTCGCCACGGATTTCACGCCCGACCGCCCGGCGGAGTCTATCCCGCGGGACAGAGGGCTCTATTCATGGTAAAGACCCTGGAATCGACTCGACAGGAGGAGACACGGTGAAGCTCGACCGCAGAGAGTTCATGGGCGCCGCGGCTGCGGGACTCGCGACGACGGCGACTGCGACGAGCGACGGCGACGGCGACGAGCGGCGCCGGGCGGCGCTCGGCCGCACCGGATCCCCTGGGAGTGCGCGGGGATTTTCCCGTCGCGGAGAAGGAGACGTACCTGAACACTCCCTACATCGGTCCGGTGCCGACGTCGGTGATGAAGGCCGGGATCGATTTCGTCCGGGCGAAGGCGGAAAACCCAATCTCGCTCGGAGACATGCTGGCGAAGGGGAACGAGGTGAGAGGAAAGCTCGCGGCGCTGTTCGGCGCCGACCCCGCGAGATCGGATTTCTCTTCGCCACGAGCGAGGGCGAGAACCTGGTCACGGGAGCCCTCGACCTCCGTCCCGGCGACAACGTCGTCGTCGACGACCTGCACTACACGACGAGCTACGTCGTCTACAAGACGCTCGAGCGCACGAAAGGGATCGATCTGCGCATCGTCCCCTCCGTCGGCGGTCGAGCCGACGTCTCCCAGTTCGCTCCTCACGTGGACGCGCGCACGCGTCTGGTCTCGGTTGCGTGGGTCTCTCACCAGAACGGTTTTCGTCACGATTTGAAAGGATTGTCGAAGCTCGCGCACGACCACGGTGCGCTGCTTTACGCCGACGGAATCCAGGCTCTCGGGATGTTCCCCACCAATCTTCACGAGGAGGGCGTGGATTTCGTCACCAGCGGCACCTACAAGTGGCTCTATGGGAGCTTCGGGGTCGCACCGTTTTTCATTCGCGAAGAGCATCTCGAGCGGATCGTTCCTGACCGTCACGGCGAGCTTTCGCTTGAACATGAGGGTCCAGGTTACGATTTTCGACTCTACTCCAGCGCGCGGAAGTACGAGTACGCGACGCTCGCCTTTGGCCCTCTCTATCAACTGGACGCCGCCTGCGATTTTCTCGCGAAACTCGGGCTGGCCCGCATCGAGGAGCATGGAGTCGCGCTCGCGGGAGCGATGCGGAAGGGACTGGTAGAGCGAGGCTTCGCGGTGAGGACTCCCGATGGCAACCGGTCCGCCATCGTCGCGTTCATTCACGGCAAGGATCCCGAACGAGCGAGGGCTCTGTTCGAGCGCAACCGGGTTCGGGTAAGCTTCCGGGAAGAGGAAACGCAGATCCGCGCCGGGATAGGGGTCTTCAATGCCCAGGACGACGTCGACCGATTTCTCGCCACCGCCGACGAGCTCCGGAGGCTCTGAGCGGGCAGTCGATGAAACGCTACCCCGCCTACGATCCTCCCGAGTACCAGAACTGGGTGCCGGACTCGCTCGTCATGGAGGAGTTCCGCACTCGTCTCGCTCAGGATCCCACTCGAAAGAGCGTCCTCGCCGGAGTGACCCCGGCCCGCCACCTCGCCCTCTATCGCGGGCTCGTGCGGAACCGGCTTCACGACATCGCGCTGAAACGCTGGGTTCGGACGGGAGTCATCTCGAAGGCCTGGCTCGGCACGGGAGAAGAGGCGGTGACCATCGGGGCAGTCCATGCTCTCGCGCCCGGGGACTTCGTCGGTCCCATGATCCGCAACGCCGGCGCTTGCCACGAGATGGGCATGCGTCTGTCGGACCTCTTTCGCGCCTATCTGGGGACGGCTGACTCGCCCACGGGAGGGCGCGACCTCCACGTTGGCGATCTCTCGAAGGGAGTGGTGGCGCCGATCAGCATGGTGGGCGCGTTGGTGCCGGTCTCGGCCGGCCTGGCGCTCTCGTTCAAGCTCCAGAAGAAGGACAGCGTCGCTCTGACGTGGGCCGGAGACGGAAGCACCCGCACGACGGCATTTCACGAAGGCATGATGTGCGCCAAGGCGCTCTCTCTGCCGCTCGTCGTCATCGTTCAGGACAACCGGATCGCGCTCGGGACCCCGCTCGCCGAGCACAGCGCCGCGCCGATGGAGATGGTCGCGACCATCTATGCCGCGACCAAGTATGTCTGCGACGGGAACAACGTGCTCGACGTCTACGCGGCGACCGCGCTGGCGGCGGAGCTCTGTCGGCTCGGCAAGGGCCCGGTCGTGATCACTGCGCGAACGTTCCGCATGGGAGGCCACGCGACCCACGACGAAGGCGAGTCGCGCGCTATCCTGCCAGCATCGGACTTCGCTCATTGGGGAAAGCGGGACCCGGTGGGAACGTACGAAACGTATCTCGCCGACGCCGCGTTCGAGCTCTTGCCGTCGGGCTCGAACCGGGAGGCGCTGGAGAGGGCGGAAGCGGAAGTGGAGGCCGAGATCGCGGAAGCGGAGCGGGAAGCGCTGGAGAGCCGGGCGCGGTCGACACCGGACCCGGCGACCCAGAGACGAGGCGTTTTCGCCGAGACGCCAGCTCGGCTGGCATGAAGGGATTGGAAAGGAGAACGCGTGGAGTGGATCGAAGATATCACCGATGACGAATTTCAGAGCAAGGTCATCGAACGATCTCGAGACGTGCCGGTAGTGGTCGATTTCTGGGCCGAATGGTGTGGGCCCTGCCGCGTGCTCGGTCCTACTCTCGAGAAGCTGGCAAGGGAATACGAGGGGAAGTTCATCCTCGCCAAGCTCGACGTGGACCGCAACCCGCGCCACGCTCAGGCCTTCGGGGTCCGGGGGATTCCGGCCGTCATCGCGTTCCGCGCGGGACAGATGGCGGCCGAGTTCAGCGGCGCTCTCCCGGAGACGTCGGTGCGCCAGTTCATCGACAGCATCTGTCCGTCCGAGGCGGACGAGCTCTTCGAGAGCGCGGAGACGCTGCCGGCCGACCGCGTCGCCGAGCGCGAAGCGGCCTACCGAAAGGCCCTCGAGCTCGAATCCGACTCATCAAGGCGCGCAGCTCGGGCTCGCCGAGCTCCTCGTGGGACGCGGGGAGACCGCCGAGGCGGAGCCGCTCGTGGCGAACCTCGTACCGGGAGGACCCTTCGCCGAGAGAATCGACAAGGTCGCCTCGAAGCTCAAAATCCAGGAATCGGCACCGTCGGAGAGCGAGAAAGAGCTCCGCAAAAAGCTCGAGACGAGCGAGCCTCGGGGCCCCGTTCTTCTCGAGCTCGGGAAGCTGCTCGCCTCCCAGAAGCGCTACCCCGACGCGCTCGCCGCGCTGTTCGAGGCCGCCCAATCGAGTCCCGATCTCGCGCGGGGAGAGGCAAAAGAGCTCATGGTGGAGATCTTCCATATCATCGGCGCGCGGAGCCCTCTCGCCGACGAGTACCGCTCGAAGCTCGCCCGTCTCCTTTATTGAAGTCGCGGACCCGCCGGGGTGTATTTGACCTCCCCGCCCTTTTGGGAGACAATCCAGCTCGGAGAAGGAACCTTGAGACCAGTGTCGACCCTCGGCAGCCCCGCCTTCCGGTTCTTCTTCTATTTTGGCGCCTAGCGCCAAAATACCTCTACCCCTCGCCCCCCGTTTCACCGTCACGAGTGTTACCAGTGTTTGTTTTTCCTCGACATGAGGCTGGATCATGAGCAAAGTGCAAAAGACCAAGAAGACGAAGAATCCGAAAAAGACGGCACCCGCCGTCAAGACTCCTCGAAAGAAGCCGGGTGGCGGCGACATTCACAAAATCCGGCGACGGATCGACGCCGTCGACCGGGACCTGCTGCGCCTGCTCGGCGAGAGACGCCTGCGGAGCGTGGAGGCGGCGAAGGCGAAGGCGGTCGAGCGCGACTGGTTTCGCGACAAGGCCCGTGAGGAAGAGCTCATCGCCGACCGCATCCGGGTGGGGAAGGAGGCCGGGCTCGACTCTCATTTCGTTGCGAGCCTCTTCGGCGAGATTCTGGATGATTCACTGCGCGTCCAGCTGGAGTTCTACCAGGATCGGATGAACGAAGAATCGCTCCTCGCCCCTCGTGGCCTTTCAGGGGATCGAGGGCTCCTACAGCCACCTCGCGGCGCAAAAGCACCTCGCCCGCCGCGGCGGGCTCGTGTCGTACGCTGGATTTCTCCAGTTCAAAGACGTCGTCGAGGCGGTGGAGAAGGGAACCGCCGACCTCGCGGTTCTTCCCATCGAGAACACGACGTCGGGGGCGATCAACGAGGTCTACGACCTGCTGCTCCCGGCCCAGCTTTCGATCGTGGGCGAAGTGAAGCTCAAGGTCGATCATTGCCTGCTCGGGCTTCCCCGCACCAAGCTTTCCGACGTCAAGACGATCTATTGCCATCCGCAGACGGTCATCCAGTGCAGCGGTTTTCTCGCGCGGCTGCCGCAGGTCAAGATCGAGTACTTCGCGGACACCGCTCTTTCCGGCCGCAAGATCAAGGAAGACAACGTCGCGTCGCAGGCTGCGATCGCGAGCGAGGAAGCGGCGCGTTTGTTCGGTCTCGCGGTCATCGAGCGCGGCATCGCGAACCAGGTGCAGAATTTCACCCGGTTCCTCATCGCGGCGCGAAAGCCTGTCCAGGTGGATCCCCGGATTCCCTGCAAGACTTCCATCGTGATGATGACGGGAAACGAGCCGGGCTCTCTCCTCGAGACCCTGCTGGTGTTCAGCGCGCACGGTATCAACCTCACCAAGCTCCAGTCGCGTCCGGTGCTGGAGAATCCGTGGGAGGAGATGTTCTACGTCGATTTCGCCGGAAACCTCGCGGACGAGAATGTCCGGCAAGCGATCGATGAAGTGACCCGGAAAGCCCGGTTCATCCGGATCCTCGGCTCTTACCCCTCTCAGGACCTGCCCGTTGCCAAGGCGCACATTCGGACGGCGGCTATCACGGACGAAGCCGAAATCGTCGAGACGGCTTTCGTTCCCGCTCCCGACAAGCGGGCCGCCACCGGATACCGGCTAGCGAGTCGCGAGTACAAGCTCGAAGACACCGTCATCGACGTTCGCGGCGTGCGGATCGGGGGGGAGAGTCTCGTCGTGATCGCCGGTCCCTGCGCGGTGGAATCTCTCGATCAGATCATGACCTGTGCCCGCGAGGTGAAAGAGCACGGCGGGCACATTCTCCGCGGAGGATGTTTCAAGCCGAGAACCTCGCCCTACAGCTTCCAGGGGCTCGGCTACGAGGGGCTCGACATGCTGGCGGAAGCGGGACGCAAGTACAAGCTTCCCGTCGTGACCGAGGTCCTGTCCCCGGAGGACGTCGCGCGGGTGGCGGAGCGCGCCGACATCCTCCAGATCGGGGCCCGCAACATGCAGAACTTCACGCTTCTCTCCGAGGTCGGCCGCACGCGTCGCCCGGTCATGCTGAAGCGCGGTATGAGCTCCTCTCTCGACGAGCTCCTCCAGGCGGCGGAGTACATTCTCGCGGGAGGAAACCAGCAGGTGTTTCTCTGCGAGCGCGGCATCCGAACCTTCGAGACCGCGACCCGCAATACGCTCGACGTGAGCGCGATTCCCGTTCTCCGGGCGAGAACCCATCTCCCGGTCGCGATCAATCCGTCGCACGCGGCGGGAAAACGGGATCTCGTGCCACCTCTCGCCGTCGCGGGGAAGAGCGTCGGGGCGCACGCCATCATGATCGAGATCCACCCGGAACCGGAGAAGGCGTTGAGCGACGGTCCCCAGGCGCTCCTGTTCCCCCAGTTCGAAGCGCTGATGGAACGACTCGTCAACGGAAAGAACCGGAGGCCGGCGTCCGCCTGAAGCCTCAACGAGAGGCCGGGGGTACTGGATCCCGGGGAGGATCGGTACGACAATCCTTCCTATGCTCGCCGACACCCCCGTGGTGACCTGCTTTGTTCGCCATCGCGGAGAGGTACTACTCCTGCGACGTAGTCGAAGGGTGGGGTCGTACCGGGGAAGGTGGGGCGGAGTCGCAGGCTACGTCGAGAATGGCGACCCGGACGCATCGGCGCTCCGTGAGATTCGCGAGGAGACCGGGCTCGACGGCGTCGTTCGGCAAGCCGCCCGTGGAGACGCGTTCGCCGTCGAGGATTCCGAGCTCGGAAAGAGATGGGTCGTTCATCCCTATCTCTTCGACGCGGAGAGTCGGGACGCTCGTCTGGACTGGGAGTCTGTCGAAGGGGAGTGGGTCTCGCCGACGGAGATTCTCCGGCGCGACTCGGTACCGCGGCTATGGACGTCGTACGAGCGGGTCGCTCCCCGTGTCGAGATCATCGCGGCGGATCGCGAGCACGGCGCCTCGTACCTTTCGTTTCGCGCACTGGAAGTGATCCGGGATCGCGCTGGCGTTCTCGCTCACGAGAAGGCCGACGCGACGGCGTCCTGGGGCGAGCTTTCCGCACTCGCCCGAGCTCTGCTTTCCGCGCGGTCCTCGATGGCAGTCATCGAGAACCGAATCCACCGGGCCATGCACGGCGCGGGAAAGTCTCCGTCCCCGGAAACGGTGGAACGCGTCGCGCACCGGGCGATCGGGGAAGCTCTCGACCGCGACGAGGAAGCCGCTCGCCGTGGCGCCACCCTCGTCGCCGGCAAGCGTGTTCTCACCCTTTCCCGGTCGGACACGGTGAGCGCGGCTTTGCTGGGAGCTTCTCCACGACCCTCCGTCGTCGTGGCGGAGTCGCGTCCCGGCCGTGAGGGCGTCGCCGTCGCGGAGGAGCTCGCGGCGAAGGGCCTCGAAACCATCCTCGTGGGCGACGCGGGAATGGCGGCGGCGATGGAGAGCCTGGGGGTGGAGGTCGTCGTCGTGGGGGCCGACACCGTACTCGCTTCCGGAGCGGTCGTGAACAAGATTGGCACCCGTCTCGCGGCGCTCGCGGGGCGGGAGAAACGAATTCCCGTCTTCGCGATCTTCGCGACCGACAAAGTCTCTACTCGGAGCGAAGCGGATATCGAAGATTTCGATCCCGCCGCGCTCTACGAAGGACCGGCGGCGATCAACGTTCGGAATCCGCTTTTCGAGTCGACTCCTTCGGATCTAATCGAGGGCTACGTGACCGAGCGCGGGGTCCTTCACGGCGAGGATTTGAGCGCGGTGGCCGAGGATCTGAAGGCTCTCTCGCGGTGGAACGAAAAAGGACGCTAAGACTCGGCAGGCATTTTTTTCACATTCGCGCCAATCTGCCACACTCGCTCTGCGGTTGGCAAGACGCCGTCCACGCAGTTCTTCGAGCCGAGTGTTCTTCGGTTGCTGGAGTTACAGGCGTCAGCGACCGTCGCTCCCGGTTGGCATCGCATTTGCAATTATCTCGTCGGAATCGTGCGAGAGCGCATTTCGCTTTCGCAATCAGGAGGATTAACGAAATGATGAGACAGATATCGGTAGCACTCGCGGCCGGCGCACTCTTGGCGCTCGCCGCGTGCGCGCAGCCTCCGCAGCAGGCGATTGACGGCGCCAACCAGGCGCTCGAGAAGGCTCGGACCGCCGGAGCGGAAGAGTATGCGCCCGAGGCATGGCAACTGGCCCAGGACTCGCTGAAGTCCGCTACGACGGAAGTGCAGGCGCAGAACGACAAGTTCGCGCTGTTCCGCTCGTATGACCAGGCGAGCCAGCTTCTCGACAAGGCCGTGAAGGCGGCCGACGCCGCGGCGAGTGAAGCCGGGAGCGCCCGGGATGGAGCGAAGAATCGCGCGGAAGCGGCCATCCAGGAAGCGCAGGCAGCGGTTCAAGCGGCCCAGGAGGCTCTCACCAAGGCTCCCAAGGGCAAGGGCACCGAAGCGGATTCTCATGGCCATGAAAGGTGAGCTCGAGTCGATGACGGCCTCGCTGGCCAAGGCGCAGGAGTCCTTCGCGGCGGGGAAATACCTCGCGGTGGAATCGAGCGCTCATTCGGTGACGGAGCAGGCCAATGCGATCGCGGCGGACATCGCGCAGGCTCAAGCGAAGAGCAAGAAGCGCGCCTAGAAGCGAGTCGCGGTTCGTAGAGGTCCTGGTACTGACTACGACGGGAGGGGAGCGGGTGCTCACGCCCGCTCCCCTTCGTTTTGCGTTAACATCGGACTCGAACACCCATTCACCATGCGGAAATCGATTGCACTGGTGCGCCGAGTGGGGCTCGGAGTCATGGGCTCGGCTCTGGTGCTTCTCCTGGGGAAGCTGCCGCTCCGAGGAGAAGGAGCGCGCACTTTCCCGGATCGAGGAAGCGAGACGTCATCTCGCGGCGCTCGCACCTCACGTGGGGGAAGGTCTTGGACGTCAGTCGGTCTCGCTGGCCAGAGACGCGCTCGTGGATGCCGAGAGCGCGATACGACGGGAGACGGGGACGATGATGTTCGGGAGTCAGCCGGCTTGGGAGCCGCGTCTCGAGCGGGCTCTCGACAGCGCCGAGATCGCGAGCTGGGTGGTCGAGCGCGAAAGGAACGCGGAGAGAGAGCAGGCGCAGGCCTGGCTCGATTCGGCGGGGGATGCCCTTCGAAGTGCACGAGGGTCGGGATCGATCCGCGCTCACTATCCGGTTCAAACCCGCGTCCGCGGCGCGGAGCAGGCGATGCTCGAGGCCGCCCGACTCTTTCGGGAGGAACGGTTCTCGATGGCGACAAAAGGCGCAAGAAGCGGTGGCGCTCGCCGGCGAGCTCCCGCCCGAGACGAAGGCTCTCCTGGATCGGCTGGGAAATCCCGCGAACCGCCGCCGATGGGGCGAATGGGTTCGTGCCGCGATCCAGGAGTCCAGGCGGGATGGAAAGCCCGCCCTGGTCGTGGACAAGCATGCTCAGCTGGCAGTCCTCTGGTCGAGGGGAAAGCCCGCGGGCTGGCTGGATGTGGAGCTCGGCTACAACGGGTTGAACCGGAAACTTCGGGCTGGAGACGGCGCGACGCCGGAAGGGAGCTATCATGTCGTGCGACGGAAGGGGCGAGGGGAGACGCAATTCTACAAAGCGCTTCTGCTCGACTATCCGAACGCTGCGGACCGCGAACGGTTCGCGCGCGCGCAGGCGAACGGCGAGCTCGGAAGGAGCTCTTCCATCGGCGGCCTCATCGAGATTCACGGGGAGGGCGGTCGAGGTACCAATTGGACCGATGGTTGCATCGCGGTCAGAAACGCCGAGATGGACGGTCTGTTCGAGGCCCTGAGCGTGGGAAGTGCCGTGGTGATCGTGGGCAGCTATGACGGAATACGGACGAGCGGAGGTGGAAAGTGACGGTGGCGGCGAGCGGCTTCGGAATCGAGTCCGGAAGCGCGCCCGCGTCGAAGGGGCGTGCCGCTGACGCCCGGAAGTCGTGGCGTCTGCCATGGCTCGCGGGAGGGGCCGCGGTGACGTCGGCGACGCTTCTCATCCTGTTCGGAATCGCGAGCCGTGCCTATCTCTACGAACCGCTCGAGGCTGTCGATTCTCTAGCATCGGCCGAAGCGACATCAGCACGGATCGATGGCGAGACCGCGAGGGAGATCCAATCGCTCGAGCGGAAAGCGCGTAGCGGCCGCGACTCCCTTGCTGCCCTGGTGCCGGGATCGATCTATATCGTGGTGGACACGTCTCAGAATCGTTTGTAGTGAAGCGCCGCGACAAGATCCTCCTCGAAGCGATCTGCTCGACGGGAAGCGGCACATTGCTCAAGGATCCGGACACCCAGCGGGAATGGCTGTTCGAGACTCCCCGCGGCCGATTCCGCGTGATTCGCAAGGCGGAGGATCCGGTCTGGACCAAACCCGACTGGGCGTTCGTGGAGGAAGGCAAACCCGTGCCCGGGAAATGGTCCGAGAGAAGGGACCCGAACACACTCGGCGATTACGCCCTTTATCTCGGTGACGGATACATGATCCACGGGACGTTGTACCAGCGTTATCTGGGGCGAAGCGTGACCCACGGTTGTGTCCGTCTGGGAGACGACGACCTCGAGCGCGTCTACCGGATGACTCCGGTCGGAGCTCCCGTGTTCATTTTCTGAGAGAGCGAGAGGATGAACGGTGATCGGTGATCGGTGAAATGGCCGACAGGATAATTGCGCTGCTGCTGGGACTCGTGGTCTACGCCGCGATGCCTCTCGGAGCGGCTCAAATGGAGCCGCCGCGCTTCGAGAGGAGCGCGAGAGAGAACGGGTGACGCAGCTCGAGGGCGAGGCGGCGCGTTCGGGAGAGTTCAATCTCATCGCGGATTCCGCAACGTCGAGCCTGACCCTCGCGCTGTCGGGAGTCGCTCTCGCGACCTATCGAGTGGAGCGGATGGGATTTGGGGCTGCCTCCCGCTGCCGGTGCGCCCGCGGGGGTGGAGGGGAACGATCTCTATCACTGTCGGGTCCCGATGTTGCATCCGCCAACCGAGATCCGGCTCGGCGAGGCGGCGGTCCCGTCCGACCCGAAAACGCCGGAGTCCACGGAATCCCAGAAATCCGCGGAGCCCGCCGCCGACGTCGGTGGGGTATCAATCGACTGCGATCCCTCGCTTGCGCTACGCCTGGTCTCGAGCTCGTCGCTCGGAATCCTAGAGAGTCTGCGGGAGCGACTGCGGCTCCCGGGCGATCCCCCGTCGGGAGTTCGCCTGCGGATCGTCCTCCCGGATGAGGACGCCCGGCGCCTCTTCGCGTCGTTGCCGTCCAAGATCCTGTTCTTCGTCTCGCGCGTCCCCGCCGTGCCGCCGCCGGCGACGGCGATTCCCCCACGCTGACCACCGTCAACCGGGGCATTTTCGATGGGCATTACGATCGACGTTCTGGGAGGATTCGTTCTCCTCTTCGTAGGGGCCGAATTTCTCGTCCGAGGGGCGTCCAGGCTCGCGGCGCTCCTGGGAGTTCCGCCGGTCGTCGTCGGCCTGACGGTCGTGGCCTTCGGCACGAGCGCGCCGGAACTCGCGGTGAGCGCTCTTTCCGCCTCTCGAGGCGTGAGCGGGATCGCGGTCGGGAACGTCGTCGGAAGCAACATCTTCAACACACTGGCGATTCTCGGCCTGGTATCGCTCCTGCAGCCGCTCGAAATCCACAGCCGCGTCGTCTGGCGCGACGTCCCGGTTATGGTCGGTGTCTCGGGGCTTGCTTTCGCATTCGCCTGGAACGGGTCGATATCGAAGCTCGAAGGAGGCATCCTCACTGCGGGGCTGGCGTTGTTCCTCCTGATGATGCGCGGCGCATCGGCTGAAGCCGATCGTGACGAAGAGGAGACTGAACGCCCCGTGCGTCGCGGGGTATTCGCTTTGACGCTGAAGGCCGCGAGGGTCGTGGCGGGTCTCGTCCTCCTGGTGATCGGCTCGCGCTGGCTCGTTCGGGGCGCGACCGCGGTCGCGGCCGCTCTCGGGTTTTCCGACCTTCTGATCGGCCTCACCCTCGTGGCGGCAGGTACGTCGCTTCCGGAGCTCGCCACGTCTCTCGTTGCCGCGCTCCGACGCCAGGAGGACATCGCCATCGGCAACGTCGTAGGAAGCAACGTGTTCAACCTCCTCGGAGTGCTCGGCATCTCCACCCTGGTCGCACCTGCGCCGATCGAGGTGATACCCGCCTCTGTTCGCGTCGACTTCCCGGTGATGATCGCTGCCGCGCTACTCTGTCTCGTCTTCTTCGAGAGCGGCCGAAGGCTCACTCGCTCCGAAGGGGCTTTCCTGCTGGTGACGTACGGTTTGTACACGTCGTATCTGTTCCTAGACGAAGCCGGGATTGCCGGCGCATCCGAGCTCTACACGGGAGTCCTCGCCGCGCTCCTCACGGGCCTGGCGTGGGTCGTCTGGGTGAACCGCGCCCGGAAGGAGTGCGCATGATGATCTCCGTTCTCATCGAGATTCCAAAAGGGAGTCGCAACAAGTACGAGCTCGACAAGACGACGGGGCTCCTCAAGTTCGACCGGATGCTGTTCTCCGCCGTCCACTATCCGAGCGACTACGGCTTCATTCGAGACACCCTCGCCGAGGATGGCGATCCGCTCGATGCCATGGTCCTCGTCTGGGAGCCCACCTTTCCCGGCTGCCTCATCGACGCCAAGCCCATCGGTCTATTCAAGATGTGGGACGAGAGGGGCAGGGACGAGAAGATCCTGGCCGTTCCCCTCCACGATCCGATGTGGAACCACCTGGAGAGCCTGGAGGATGTGCCGCCGCACCTGCTCAAGGAGATCGAGCACTTCTTCGCCATCTACAAGGAGCTGGAGGAGAAGAAAACCGGCGTCGAGGGCTGGGAGGATTCGCGACGCGGCCATCCGTGTCATCGAGGAGTCACGCGCGCGCTTCGTCTCCCATGGGTTGTGAGACGGAAAATCCGGGAACGAACGCAAAGGCGCAAAGACGCGAAGGGAATTTCTCTCGCCTTTACGCGTTCTACTACTCTTTGAGGGGGTAGTTTTCGCTCGCGGCGATGTAGCAGGCGGCGGTGATGTCGCCGGTTACGTTGACGACGGTTCGTCCCATGTCGAGCAATCGATCCACACCGATGATGAGGGCGATGCTGCCTCCGGGAAGACCGACCGCCTCGAGCACGCCCACTAGAAGGGGAATCGACCCGCCGGGAATACCAGCGGCGCCGACTGCCGTCAGGACGGCGAGCACGATTACCAGCACCTGAGAGGCGAGAGAAAGATGCGCTCCGAAGACCTGGGCGATGAAAAGGACGACGACGCCTTCGAACAGAGCCGTGCCGTTCATGTTGGCGGTGGCGCCGAGCGGCAGAACGAAACCGGCGATGTGGGCGGGGACTCCGAGATCCTCCTCGGCGTGCTTGATGGACGTGGGAAGAGTCGCGTTGGAAGAGCTCGTGCTGAAGGCGGTCACCATCACCGGCACGACCTTGCGGAAGAAGGTTCGCGGTGGGTAATGGGAAAAGACTCGGAGGAGCACGGAATAGGTGCCGAAGAGCTGTATCAGATAGCCGACGAAGACGAGGACGACGAAGAGCGCGAGCTGTTTGATCACCTGCCAGCCGAGAACCGCGGTGACGTTGAAGATGAGGGCGGGCACCGCGAAAGGGGCGAGCTGCATCGCAAAGCCGACGATGGTCACCATCGCGTCGCCGATCCCCTGGAGAACCCGGATCGTGGGCGTGGCGTACTCGCCTCGGATCCGGGTGAGGGCGAGCCCGAAGATGATGGCGAAGAAGATGATCGGGAGCATCTTCGGCGGGCTCTCCGCGGCGTCTCCGATGGGATTGCGGCTCACGATCGAAACGAACATGTCGACCGAGAATCCCGTCGCCTGGGATCTCTCCGTTGCCTGGCTGCCAAACTCGGCCATGAGGCGGGCCTGGGTATCGGGGTCGAACCCCGCGCCGGGGCGAAAGACGTTCACGAGGAAGAGCCCCAGGGCCGCTGAGACCGCCGAGGTCAGAATGAAGTAACCAAAGGTCCGGAGGGCCAGCCGCCCGAGCTTGCCTCCCTCCCCGAGATTCGTGACTCCGAGCGATAGGGAGCAAAAGACGAGAGGGACGACGACCATAAACAGCATGTTCAGGAAGATGAGCCCCAGGGGCCGCGTCACGTAGTGGACGACGGTCTCGACCGTCGCCGGCGAAATCCAGCCCGCGCCCCGTCATCAGGTTCACGGCGAGTCCGACCGCCGCCCCCGCGACCAATCCGAGGAGGATCCGGCTGTGAAGGCTCAGCCCTCCTTTGCTCTCCTCGGCGGGTGCCGACTGCCCTTCCTGATCCGTCATCCCTCGCTCCTCGTCGTTTTGTTGTTGTGGGTTCTCGTACCGGACGCTATTGCCGGATTGGCTCGGTCCAACCGCGACGAACGCGACACTTAACTGCACCGTGTCGGAGTTTGTCAACAGCGCGCGGAAAGGTCGGCCGCTCTCCGCTAGACTGGCCTCGCGCGTCTTCCGCGCTCAATCGATTGTCTACCGATCCCCGACCACCGCGAGAGTGAACGAGCACCCCGCTTCTTCTGGCGGGTGCAGACTCGCCTCACACTTCTGAACGCACTGGTGGTGTTGGTCGCCGCCGGGATCATCACCTATCTCTTCCAGCGGCTGAGCGTGGATGCGATGGAGCGGGCACGCTACCGCGCAGCTTCCGACGTCGCGGAGTCCATCGCGCTTCGGATAGCCGCGGGAGTTCCCCCGACGCCTCGCTTGGAGGGCATCCTCGCGGAGTACGTCCACGAGAACTCCGAGATCGTTGCGGCGAGAGTCGTCATCCGGGGAAAGACGGGCGCCATCGAAACTCTCTCGGCAGCGGGCATGGACCTCCAGGAGTTCCACGAGCAGGAGGAGGCGGCGATCACCGGTGAACGGGTCGCGCGGATCGTCGCGCATGCCGGCGAGACGTTCTGGAGCGTCGCGATCCCCATCGAGCTCAAAAAAGGGGGCCGCGGGGCGGTCGGCGTCTGGTCGAGCTTGCAAGCGGTCGAAGTCCTGGCCGGGGAAACGAGGCGTCTCGCCTTCATCGTCCTTCCGATCTCGCTCGCGTCGAATTGTCGCCCTTTTGAGCCTCGTCTTCTGACGAGAAGTTCATTTGCCGCGACAGACTCTCCGGCAGGCGATGGTTCGGGTGGAGCAGGGCGACCTCACCGCCGAGGCGAAGGTGGCCCGATCGGACGAGATTGGCTTCATCGCGCGGCAATACAACACGATGCTCGCCCGCATCCGGCAAACGCAAGACGAGCGGGAGGAGCTTCTGCGTCGAGTTCAAGGCTTCAACGACGAGCTTTCGAAGACGG
Organism: uncultured Acidobacteriota bacterium; assembly: GCA_963815675.1. Classification (GTDB taxonomy): domain Bacteria; phylum Acidobacteriota; class Vicinamibacteria; order Marinacidobacterales; family SMYC01; genus CAWFHP01. The sequence goes on from CAWFHP010000016.1 coordinate 85,447, forward strand.
TGGAGCGCGCTACCGCCGAGCTCACCCACCGCAATCTGGAGCTCGAACGGATGAACCAGGAGCTGTTTCTCCTCCAGCAGCGACTGGTCCGCATCGAGAGGCAGAGCGTCGCGCAGCAGGTGGCGGCGCGGCTCGCGCACAAGATTGGCACGCCCCTCAACCTCATCTCGGGACACGTGCAAATGCTGAACCGCACCCGCCCCGGAAGACCGCGAGCTGCACGAGAAGCTGACCATCGTCCAGGCGCAGATTGAACGGCTGACCGATACCGTTCGGGACATCCTCGACGAGACCCGGGCCTCGCTTCGGCGAGAGCCGCTCGAGCTGGACCGTCTTCTGGAGCACATCGGGGCGCTTCTCGGCCCGACCCTCACGGCGCGCAAGGTCGCGCTGAAACTCCAGCTCGCGACCGTAAACCTGCGGGTGGAAGGCGTCGAGAATCAACTCGAGCAAGTCTTCCTCACCATCATCAACAACAGCCTCGACGCCTTGCCCCGGGGGGAAACATCAGGGTGGCGACGAGCGAGGAGCCAGGAGGCATGGTACGCGTACGGCTTTCGGACGACGGCGAGGGGATTCCGAAGGCATCCTGCCGCGAATTTCCGGCCGTTTTTCACCACCAAGGCGGGAGGACAAAGGACGGGCCTGGGGCTCCGATGTCCAGGAGATTCTGGCCGCGCATCGCGCTACCATCCGTGTGGAGAGCTCAGTGGGGGAGGGGACGACGTTCATCCTGGATTTTCCATCGATTACCGGACCTCGCGGTGATTGAGCAATCATGTCGAAACGCATTCTCGTAGCTGACGACGACCCGTCGACGTGTGAGTTCTTTCAGGAGCTCTTCGCCGACGTCGCCTCGGAAATCGAGACCCGGCAGGACCCGGACGCCGCGATGAGCTCGCCACCGTCAAACGATTCGACGTCGTGGTGAGCGACATCAATTTCGAGAAGGCTCTCACCGGAATCGACGTGCTGAAGGCGGTAAAAAAGGCACACCCGACACCGAGGTCGTGCTGGTCTCGGCTTTCGGAAACCTCGACACCGCCATCGAGGCGGTACGGCTCGGGGCCTACGACTTCGTGAGCAAGCCCTTCGACGTCGAAGCGGTGAAGGACACCATCCGTCGCGCCCTCCTGTCTCGTGCTCCCGAGACGAGGCCTCCTGCCGAGGGCCCCCGGGGGAGTCTATCGGCGGTCGAGCCCGAAGACCTCCTCATCGGGACCAGCGCCAAGATGCCTCGGTCTACGAGAGCATCGCGCTGGTTGGGGAGTCCAAGACCACCGTGCCCGTTCAAGGTGAGAGCGGAACGGGAAAGGAGCTGGTGGCGACGTCATTCATGCTAAAGGTCCCCCGGTGCCACGCTCCTTTTCTCGCGGTGAGCTGTGACGCTCTGACCGAGACCCTCCTCGAGAGCTAGCTCTTCGGATATGTAAAACGTGTCCATACCGGCGCCAACGCCGACAAAGAGGGTCTTTTTGGGGCCGCCGAAGGGGGCACGCTCTTTCTCCACGAGCTCAGCGAGACGAGCCCGGCGCTGCAGGTGAAGCTCCTTAAGCGCGAGTCGTTCGATTACGTTCTCCAGCTCGCGCCCGTTTCCCGGCCACGGATAGGAAACGAGCCGGTCGAGCGCCCGGGCCGAGGACCTGCCGGAGAAGTTTCGAGAGCGAAAAGCTCCCATCGACGAGTCGTTTTTCGAGGGGCTTCCGACACTCGAAGAGATCGACGAGCGTTATCTCGCGCAGGTGTTGAGCCAGGTCGGAGGCAACCGCAAGCGCGCCGCCGAGATCATGGGCGTCGATCGAAGAACGCTCTAACGCATGCTGGATCGCTTCGGAATGGACGGCGTGGGCTCCGATGGCGTGCGCCCGACGGGCGATTCCTGACCAGCCGCGCGAGGAGCGTCGGGTCGTGCTGGCTCAGATCTTGCGGCTGAGCTTCGCTGGGAAGTGGTTCAGTCCGAGCCTCGCTGCAGCCTGGTCGGTCTGGTCCACGATGGCGGCGGCGTTGATGCCGATGGCGATGACGATGGCCTCACTGAATCTCTTCCTTGCTCGCGCCCTCTTTGAGTGCCTTCTTGATGTGTCCGTCGATGCACCCGTCGCACTTGGCCACGAGAGAGCAAGCGAGAGCGATGAGCTCTTGCGTCTTCGAATCGAGGACCTTGTTCTCCGTGTAGTACGTCTCCTTGTAGAACTGGGCGTAGATCTGCTTGAGGCGTGGCTCGATCATCGAGTAGGAGGCCGGGCCCTCTTTTCCCGGGTCGTACTCGATCCCGGGAATCCGTGCTTCTTCCTTCTCGGCGGCCCCCGTGTCCTTCGCCATGTGGTTCAACCTCCTAAGAGTAAGGTGAGACGCGAGCTCCCTCAGCCGCGTGGCCTGGGAGACATCATAGCACGCTCGCGACGAAGCCTTTCGTCGCGCTGGCTTTAGCGTCGCCGGCGTGCGAGGATCCCACCGGTCGGAGAAAGGAGCCCCGCGGTGAGGGACCTGGAGCGTGAAACGGACAGACTCGCCACTCTCTTTGCGGACTACGCGCGATATCACCGGCATCCTGCCAATAAACTCTGCCATTACATTGGGATACCGCTAATCGTCTTCACTCTCGTGGGGCTCCTCGCGCGCGTGCCGCTCGTCCAGGTCGCCGGGGTCTCGGTGAGCCTGGCGGTTCCCATCGCGCTCCTCGCCCTCGGCTACGATCTCCTTCTCAGCCCGCGGCTCACGTTGCCCTTCGCCGCGTTCGTGGCGGGATCGCTTCTGCTCGCGCCTGGCGTGGGCGTGCGGGCTCTCACCGCGGGCTTCGTCGGGGGATGGGCTCTCCAGTTTCTCGGCCACTACGCGTACGAGAAAAAATCCCCCGCGTTTTTCACGAACCTTCAGCAGCTGCTCGTCGGCCCTCTCTGGATTCTCGAAACGCTAGCAGGCACGCCGTCGACTCCGAAGCCGTCTCCCGATACCGCGCGACCCTCAGAGTAGATTCGAAGGTGGCGAGAAGCTCGCCGACCTCGAGGCAGAGCTCGCGGGGGAAGTCGGGCTTGCGGCCCAGGTGTCGCGTGTTGAACGTCTCGACGAGTAGCGCCCCCCCCGGTTTCAGCGCGAGGGTGAGCGCGGGCCAGAGCGAGCGCTCGAGAAAACGGACGGAAACGACGAGGTCGTAGCGCGCGCGCGGGAACGGGTACGTCACGAGGTCGCAGACGAGCGGTCGAATGGCTAGACGGCGAGACCGAGCGGCGGTCCGCAGCTTTCGGGTCGCTTGAAAGCTCCAATCGAGAGCGTCGACGGAATAGCCAGCCTCGCCCAGTCGGAGCGCGTTTCTGCCCAGGCCGCAGGGTGCGTCGAGGGCGAGTCCGACGGGGAGATCGGGAAGGCACTCTTCGAGGAAAGGGGAGCTCTCACCGAGAAATTCGCTGTCGCGATGTCTCTCGTCCCAGGACTTGCGGTCGGACATGACGCGACGTCATTATGCCCCCGATGATTCCCTGGCTGCAGGAGATCGTACTCGCTCTTCGTTGGCTCGGGCGCCGTCCCGGTCTGGCCGTGACGGCGGTGGTGAGCCTCGGGCTCGGCATCGGGGCGAACGCAGCCGTCTTCAGCCTCATCGACGCTTTGCTCCTGCGGCCGATTCCGATTTCGCACCCCGAAGAGCTGGTGAAGCTCGAGAGCGTGCGGAGGGAAAGGCACGAAACGTCTCGGCTCCGGACTACCGTGATCTCGCGGCGAGTGAGAGCGTTCTGAGCGGGCTTCTCGCGAGTGAAGCCTTTACCTTCAGCGTTCGCGCGGGCGATGCCACCGAGCGGGTCGCCGGCGAGCTCGTCTCGTCGAGCTATTTCGACGTCCTCGGTGTTCCGCTCGCGCGCGGACGAGGATTCCTCCCTGCGGAAGAAACGACTCCGTCCCCGGTCGCGATCATCAGCGATCGAGTTTTTCGAAGCCGCTTCGACGCCAATCCCGCGATCCTCGGCCGCCTCATCCGCGTGAACGGACGGGATCTCACCATCGTCGGAGTGGCGCCGCCCGGGTTTCACGGATTCGTGCTGTCGCCGGAGAGCGACCTCTGGGCCCCGCTGTCCTTGCTTCCATCCTTGTGGCCGAGCGTCGTCGAGTTCTTCGAGCGGCGCGACCAGCCAGGGCCGGTCGTCCTCGGCCGCTTGCGACCGGACATCGGTCTCCAGGCGGCAGATGGAGCCCTCGAGTCCTATGCGCGCTCTCTCGAAGAGGCTCATCCCGACACGAACAATGGGACGACGCTCCGAGCCGTGGCCTTCACCGAGACCCGCCTTTCCGACAGGACGGCGGTCGTCTCTTATCTGGGGATCGTCGCCGGGGTGGCAGCGATGGTGTTTCTCCTCGCCTGCGTCAACGTCGCTGGCCTCAAGTTCTCCGACCTGTCCGCCCGACAGGGGGAGGTGGCAATCCGCAAGGCGCTGGGCGCCTCGTCGGCACGGATGGCGCGGCAGTTCCTGGTGGAGAACCTCGTCCTCTACGTTCCCTCGTTCGCCGCGAGCCTGTGGGTCGCGGACGCCGGAATCCATATCCTCCGGCGCCTGAGCCTGTTCCGCATCTCGCTCGCCGAGGTCGAGCTTCGGCTCGACTGGCGGGTGGTTCTAGCCGGCCTCCTCGTCACCTTCGCGGGTGCGATTCTGGGAAGTGTCATTCTCGTCTTCGACAGCCGAAGATTCGAGCTCGGGGGCAGCTCCGGACGCGTCGCCGAAAGGAGTGCCGCTCGGCAGTGGGCTCATCGTGGTCCAGGTCGCGCTCTCGTCGATCCTTCTCGTCGGCGCCGGGCTGCTCGCCCGAACGTTGCAGAAGGTCTACGCCGTCGACCCCGGCTTCCATACGGCGAACGTGCTCTTCGCGTCCGTCGATCTCCAGTCGCTGGAGTTTCGTTACGACGAGACTCGGGCCCGCGGTTTCTATCGCGAGGTGCTCGATCGCGTCCGTAACCTTCCGGGGGTACGCTCCGCCGCCTGGTCCGCGAACACCCCCTTCGAGCGTTTCAGTATTCTCACACTGTTCGTGCCCGAAGACGGGGTCACGACCGCGGCGGGTGAACCGGACTGGATTCAAACCGACGCCGATATCGTGACTCCCGGTTTCCTCCGCACGATGGGAATCGATCTCGTCCGCGGCCGGGACTTCACCGAGGCCGACGACGAAGACGCTCCGGGAGCGGTGATCGTCGAACGAGACGTTCGCACGCACCTACTGGCCGGAGAGCGATGCCCTGGGAAAACGCATTCGCGTCTGGAGCCGGCGGGGAGTGCACCACGATCGGTACGAGGTCGTGGGCATCGCCCGCGACGTCAAGATACGTACCCTTTGGGAGGACCCGCGAACCTATCTGTACTTTCCACTCGGGCAGCGGTTTTTTCAGCGAATGAACCTGCACGTCGCGACGGTGGGCCCGCCGACGTCGGTTCTCCCGGCGCTCCGGGAGGCCATTCACGCCATCGACGACGACCTCCCGATCTTCGACGCGCATCCTCTCGACGAGGAGCGGGAATTCCTGCTCGTTCGCCAGCGCTCGATAGGGGCGCTGCTCGGAGTCGCGGCACTGCTGTGCCTGGCCCTCACCGCCGTGGGAACGTTCGGGGTGACGGCCCAGCGCGTGCAGAGCCGCATCGCGGAGATCGGTCTGCGGATGGCGTTGGGGGCGAGGGTGAACAACATCGTCTGGTGGGTGCTCCGTTTCGGGCTCGTCCCGGTGGCCGTTGGAGTCGCGCTCGGCATCGCTCTGGCGCTTCCCCTCTCGAGGACGCTCCAGAGTCTTCTCGTGTTCGTCCCGACGACCGACGCCGTCACTCTGTCGTTGGCCGGGACGTTCTCTCTTCTCGCGGCGGTCGTTGCCTGTTGGCTTCCCGCGCGTCGCGCGGCACGGGTGGACCCCGCCGGTGCGCTTCGCGGAGAGTGAACGGCAGAGTGTAAGCGGGGCTCAGCGACCGCCGTCGAGTCCCAGGAGGAGAGCCCCCCGGCGCCACTCGAGACGCTCGGTCTCGAGGTCGTATCGTCGCGACAGGAACATGAAGAGTCCCGCTTGCGGATCGACCTCGATCGCGGCTTTCGCCGTGAGCCGCGCAACGGCGCGTTCGCCCTCGGAAGCCAGCTTGAAGGCGTATCGGCGGCCGTCGATCGGCACGACGACGTCAGGAGGGAGGGGATAGACCTCCGGGGGCTCCGACCAGTCGGACCAATAGCGGACCTCGCCCGCTTCGAGAAGTACCTCGAGCTGCCCGGTCGTCTCCCCGTCGGGCGATTGGAGTGGAGATAGAAGCTCTCCCGCGCCGGTTCGACCTCAGGCCCCGGTGCGCGAATCTCCTGGAAGCGCACTCGTCCCGCGGCGACGGCGTCTCGGAATCTTCTCTCGCGCGTGGTGAGTGAGGCCGAGGAGCCCGTCTTCACTTCGACGAACACGATGTCCCGAAGCCGGCCTTCGTTCATTCCGTCGAAGACGACGAGGTCCACGGGCGAGCCGAGGAAGCGGACGTCTCTGGCGGAGAAGGGGAAGTCGGGAAAGAAGGGTAGGAGATGCTCGGTGGTCTTTCCGGTGACGACCGCCTGACTCCTCCGAAGGCTGTCTTCGCGGATCCTGGCTTCCTGCTCGAGCTTCCAACGTTCGAGACGCGTTTCCGCGGACAGTTCCAGACTCCGCGTCAGCTCGGCTCTGGCCTTCTCCATCTCCCGGGTGCGCCAGCGCTCGAAAATTTCCTCGGCGGCATCGCGGGCCCGGAGGTGTTGTCGAATCAGCAGAACGGCGAGGAGCAGCACCGTCCCCGAAAGAAACAGGCTGGCGGCATCGAAAGACATCATCGCTCCTTCCGGCGGCTTGGCGGCCTGGACCGTTTTCGGCGGTAGTAGCGGCGCGCTTTGGCACGGTTTCCACAGACGGTCATCTCGCACCACCGGCGAGAACGGTTTCGGCTCTCGTCGAGGAAGAGCCACTCGCAATCCTCAGCCGCGCAGACCCGCACGCGTGCGACCTCGGGAGATGTCCAGAGCTCGACCGCCGAGCGCACGATCGGCCCGAGCATGCCGTCGAGCTCGTCCCGATCGTCCTGCCAGACGAGACGCCGCGCGCGCAGCGCGGGGCATCGGAAGGCGCGCTTCAGCTCGGGCGCCAGCCGGATCGTGTCGGCCGCGGACCCTCGACCCTGCGCCACCACAGAGAAGATCCGAAACAGCCTTTCCCGGAGTCTTCGTGCACGCGAGAGCGTTCGGCGCGCCTCATCCCTCCGGCGTTTCGCCCGTGCCCGGAGCCGTTGCGCTTCCTCGAAGGTGAGGATTCGAGACTGTCTCGACCAGGCGAGAAGGTCGTCGTAGGTCGATAGAAGCTCCCGGGGCGCCGCGGTGGGGCGGTTGTCGACGGTGTTGATGAAGTCCAGACAGAGACGCCGCCCCGAAGGGACCCAGCTCCGGCTACTAACCATCGTTAATCTTGTGACCGGTTATAATGCCACGCGAGCCGTTGCGGGGTCAATGGACCGCCTCGGTTGGAAAGAGAGGAAATTTCGATGATTGCACGCATCTGGCACGGATGGACACCCGCCGAGAAAGCGGACGACTACGTGGATTATCTGAAGCGGACGGGGGTAGAGGAACAAACGTCGCTCGCGGGAAATCGCGGCGACTTCGTGCTTCGCCGTCTCGAGGGCGACAGAGCGCATTTCATCGTGCTGTCGCTCTGGGAGTCCATGGACGCGGTGCGTGCCTTCTCCGCCGAGCCGGACGAGGCGGTCTTTTATCCCGAGGACAAAGACTATCTACTCGAGCTGACACCGGGCATCGAGCACTACGAGATCGTCGTCGCTCCCTCAATTCCGTGAGCTCCGGCGGAAGCCGGAACGCGACCTGGATCGAGCGCCTCGCCTTGCGTAGCGTTCAGCCGTTCAGCGATAGACGATTCGGGTGTACGGCGAGAGCATGAGCCGGTTCATCGCGTAGTAGCCGAGGCGGAATCGCACGAGATCGCCCGCGGCGAGACGATTTCCCGCCTCATCGAACTCGACGACGGTATGGTCGCTCGACGAGCGTAGAATGACGATGCCAGGCGTCGTGGGATAGAGGTACTCCGGGGGGGCCTCGAGGTGTCCGAGGGCGAGGATGGCCTCGGGGCGAGCTCGCTTGACCTCAATCACCTCAGCCTCCAGAAGAAACGTGTCCCGATCCCATCCGTCGATGACGCGGGGGCCGTGGGATGTGGAGATCCCGAGAAGCGGCGCGGTCCCGATGCGGAGATGGTTGATCGGCGCCGGAAGCTCACCGTCGAGGAGAAACGTGTGAAAGACGTTGGACGCCCCGCCGGAACGGATACGAATCTCGAAAGGCGCAGATGAAACGAGATCGGCGAACTCCCTGGACTTCTGGCGCACGAACGGATCGTCGCTGCGGAAGTCGACGTAGATTCCGAGACCGGCGAGATCCAGAGCGGGATGGTGACGGGCGCGCTCGGCACAGGCGAGCGCGTCGGCGGGTGTGAGTCCTTCTCGTCCGGTGTCGAGGTCGACCATCAGGAGAACGCTGTGACGTCTTCCCTGGCGGCGAGCCTCCTCGCCCACGAGATCGAGGACTCGTGTGTCGGCCTGGAGGCTGCCGTCGCAGAGCGCGACGGCGGCGGGGACCTCGCTCGGGCCGGGTGATCGGAGGAGCCACAACGGCAAGCCGAGCGCGGCGCGGCGCATGCGGTCGAGGTTTCCGAGCCGCGCGTCGCCGAGAGCCTCGACCCCCGAGTCGACGAGCGCCCGGGCAACTTCGACGTCGCCACAAACGCCTTTGGTAACCCCCATGACCTCGATCCCAGGCCGGCAAGCCTCGATCATCTTGCGAGCGTTCGAGCGAATCCGCTGGAGGTCGATGCTCAGTCTGGGGTAGGGCACGGCCGAGCTCCGTTGCGCTCTCAGTTCATGAGGAAGCTCATGAATTGCAGCGCGCCGTCCCGCTCCACCTGGAGAACGACGGCGTCATCCCGGTGGAGACCCGAGAGCACCCGGCGGAGGGTGTCGATGTCGTCGATGTCGGTTCCGTTCGCCGAATGGATCACGTCGCCACGGGCGAGGTCGATCTCGGCGGCGGCCTGGTCCATCTCCCGGGCGATGACGATGACTCCGGAGTGGATGCGGAGCCCCCAGATGTCTTTTTCGATGTCGGCGGTCAGGGTCGCGGCGAGCACGCCGAGCTCCGGCACGCGGTCGTGGTCGGGATCGAATCCGGTCCAGAATCGACGCCTTCTCTTTCTTCTCATCGGCCGGAACGAGCTCGAACGGAATCGTTTTCCCTCCCCGCAGAACCTCTATGGTGAATGGCCCCTCGAGCTCCTGGAGATAGATCGCGGCATCGAGCTGCGGGGGACTCGCGACCGGACTGCCGTCCGCCTTCAGGATGATGTCGCCGATGTGCACCCCGGCCTGGTCGGCGGGGCTGTCGGGGGTGACGTCGGAAACGATGATTCCATACGCACGGCTCAATCCCATCGCCTTTGCCAATGTGGGGGTGATGGTCTGGACGCCCAGCCCGACGGTCGGTCGCTCGACGTGGCCTTTGTCCCGGAGACGCTGATACACGAACTTCACGACCGAGCCGGGAATGGCGAAACCGAGACCCTCGCTACCGCCCGCCTGGGTGAGGATGAAGTCTTGATCCCGATGAGCGCGCCATCGGCATCGACGAGTGCTCCGCCGCTGTTTCCCGGATTGATGGGTGCGTCGGTCTGCACGAAAACGAGAGGAGAGTCCGGGTCGGGCTGCCGTGCCGTGGAGCTGATGACGCCGAGGGTTACCGAGTGCGTCGAGACCCATGGGGCTTCCGACGGCGAGCACGAGCTGGCCCTGGGTCACGCGTCTGGAGTCGGCAAAGGGAAGAACGGGAAGTCCAGTGGCCTCTATTTTGAGGACCGCCAAATCGAAGTCTTGGCTGGCTCCGACGAGGGTGGCGGGAAAGAGCGACTGCTCCTCCGCCGCCGAAGATGACGAGGCGTCGGTGTCGGTCTTCGGTTTGGTCAGCAGGACTTCGATTCTCTCCGCTCCGCGCACGACATGGGCATTGGTGATGATGTAGCCGTTCGAGTCGGCGATGACACCGGAGCCCACGGAATGTTGCCTCGCGACGACGCTCGTATCCTCGTCGTCCTCCTCTCCCGCCGACCCGTAACCGCTCACGAGTACCTGCACGACGGCCGGCGAGACTCGGGCCGTCAGCGTCTTCAAGGCCTCATCGAGGCTGTGAAGTGGGTCCGCGGATTCCAGGCGGTTCTGCTGGCGCTCTCTCGGCGGAAGGCGCGGCCGTCGTCCGGCCGGGGTCGCCGCTTCCGAAACGAAACAAGACGAGGCGAGGGCGATCGCCGCGAGACCCAGGCCGCGACGGGCGAACACGTATCGTCGCTCGGATGGAACCATCACACAGTATTCTATGCTGCCGTGCGTCGTTCCGCGCGGAAGAGGTCAGAAAGGACGGTCTGTCATGAAGAAATCGGTTTCGAAGGTCGCCATCGTGACCGGGGCGGGCACCGGGATCGGTCGCGCCGTCTCGCTCGCACTCCTTCGGGACGGATATCGGGTAACGCTTGCCGGGCGTCGGAAAGAGCGGCTCGAGGAGGTTCGGACCGAGGCCGGAGACGCGAGCGAAAGAGCGCTCGTCGTTCCGTCTGACGTCCGCCTCCCGGAGTCGGTTGCCGTCCTTTTTGCCCGGACGCGGGAGGCTTTCGGACGGCTCGACCTTCTCTTCAACAATGCCGGGATCGGCGCCCCGACCGTTCCCATCGAGAATCTCGACGTGGAGGAGTGGAGGGCGGTGGTGGACACGAACCTCACGGGGGCGTTTCTTTGCACCCGCGAAGCGGTCCGGCTCATGAAGAGCCAGGACCCGCGCGGCGGACGGGTCATCAACAACGGCTCGATCTCGGCCCACGTGCCGCGGCCCGACTCGGCGCCTTATACCGCAACAAAGCATGCCATCACCGGCCTCACCAAATCGACTTCTCTCGACGGGCGTAAATACGACATCGCCTGCGGCCAGATCGACATCGGTAACGCCAGGACGGACCTCGCGGCGAGGATGGCGAGCGGCGTGCCTCAGGCCGACGGCAGGGTGGCGCCGGAGCCGATGATGGACGTCGAGCACGCAGCGAAAGCGGTTCTCTACATGGCCAGCTTGCCACTCGACGCCAACGTCCAGTTCATGACGGTTCTCGCGACCACGATGCCGTTCGTGGGCCGCGGTTGAGGAGAAGAAAAACGTCGCGGCGAGGGTAACCTTCCCGCCGAAAACCGGGTCTCTACGGAAGAGAGAGGTTTCATGAGCGATGGGACGTCCTCCGAGCCCCGATTCGCGACAACGGTGCGTCGGGCACAGGCGGGAGAGCTGGAACGGTTCTCGGACCTGGTAACCGGGTTCCAGGACATGGCCGTGGGTTACGCCTACTCCATACTCGGGGACTTTCATCTCGCGGAAGACGCCGCTCAGGAGGCCTTTCTCGACGCCTATCGTCATCTCGGCGACCTCCGAGAGGCCATCGCGTTTCCCGGATGGCTTCGCCGTATGGTGTTCAAGCATTGCGACCGGCGCACGCGGAGAAAGAGTCCCCCCCTGCTATCTTTCGAGGAGCTGGGTTACGAGCTCTCGAGTCCCGCCTCGCCCGCCGACGTCGCCGAGAGGAACGAGATGCGCGACCGACTGGCGGCGGCCCTACGGAATCTCTCGGAGAAGCAGCGAAGCGTCATCGTGCTGCACTACATGAGCGGCCACTCCCTGAGCGAGCTCGCGACGTTTCTGGACGTCCCTACGGCAACGATCAAGAAGCGCCTCCACGATGGAAGGACCCGTTTGCGGGCGCTCCTCCTCGATGGTCTGACGGAGGGGCTCCGTGGACGAAGACCCTCCCGGGACACCGGCTTTGCCGAAGGAGTGGTCGAGATTCTCCACGCGGCGCGCCGGGGCGACACCGAGCAAGTGCGCGCCCTGCTCCTTCGAAACCCGCGGCTAAGAGAGGGACGCGACGTCATGGGCAATACCGCCCTCATCATCGCCGTGAACAGCGGTCATTCGGAGGTCGCGGCGCTTCTTCGCGAAGGAGGCGCGGCCGTGCGCTTTCACGACGCCGCCGCCATCGGGGACGTCGAGCGCGTGAAGGCACTTCTCGCGGAGACACCGGAGCTTCTCGACACGTTCTCCGATGAGGGATTTACCGCCGTGGGGCTGGCGGGGCACTTCGGACAGCTTTCGACCCTGCGTCTCCTTCTGGAGCGCGGCGCGGACGTCGACGTCGTTTCACGTCACGCCATCGGCGTTACCGCGCTTCACGCGGCTCTTTTCGGCAGGCAGGTGGAAGCGGCGAAGCTTCTGATCGAGGGCGGCGCGAAGCTCGACGCCAAGCGGGGGGGCGGGGCTGGCCGCGAGCGGGCTATACCGCCCTTCACTACGCGGCGCAGTACGGTTTCGTCGATCTCATTTCGCTCCTGCTCGGGCGTGGTGCGGGCCGAGACGTAAGAGACGATTCGGGCAGGACTCCGCTCGAGATCGCGAAGGATTCGAAACAGGTGGAGGCGGTCCGCCTTCTCGAACGAAACGGGCAGGCGGAAGAGAGGTGAGGTGAGGACATGGGCATGGAGTGGGTCGCGATCGTCATGGTGGGTCTCGGTATGAGCGCGATTGAGTCGCAATCGGACGACGACGAAGCTCGGCTCCGAGCAGAGCTCTGGTGCACCGTGAGCGCGGGAGATCTGGGCAGGGTGAGGGGTCTCCTCGATGCCGCGCCCTGGCTGGCATCGATTCGAAACGAGAAGGAGGAATCCGCGCCCCTTTTCGCGCTCTACCATCGACGAACGGAGATCGCGGAGCTCCTCCTCTCTCGTAAGGAAGCGATGGAGTCGCTCGACGTCTTCGAGGCGGCGTCTTTCGGGCGCGTCGAGCGGTTGAAGGTCCTCCTCGATGGCGATCCCGGCCAGGTGAACGCCGTCGCTGGCGACGGGTTCTTTCCTCTTGGTCTCGCGGCGTTCTTCGGTCGCGAAGAGGCGGTGAAGGCGCTGCTCGCACGAGGCGCCGACCCGAACTTCACGGCGCGCAACTCGATGAAAGTGCGCGCCCTCCATGCCGCCGTCGCCTCACGCAGCGTTTCGGTCGCGAGACTCCTCATCGAAGCCGGTGCGGACGTCGATGCTCCACAGGAAGGTGGGTTCACGCCGCTACAGGAAGCGGCGTCGAACGGACAGCTCGACCTCGCACGTCTCCTGCTCGATCACGGAGCGAGCGTCGATGTCAGGGCCGACGACGGTCGAACCGCCCTCGAGATGGCACGGGAAAAGAATCAGGAGCCGATGGTCGAACTGCTTGCCGCCGGAAAATCGCGGTGAGCGCGTCGCGACGTCGCGCGAGCGTCCACGAACGACGGATCTAGAGGAGCGTTCCGCTCAGCACGAGCGCGGCCATGTTGAAGTAGATGACGAGGCCGGATACGTCCACCAACGTCGCGACGAAGGGCGCCGAGGCGCTCGCGGGGTCGAATCCGAGTCGGCGGAGCACGAAAGGCAGCATCGAGCCCGATAGGGTTCCCCAGGTGACCACTCCCACCAGGCTCAGCGCCACGGTCGTCGCCACCAGCCTGTAGTGCTCGCCGTAGGTGTGAAAGAGTCGCTGCCACAGCAGGATGCGAAACATTCCAATCGTGGCGAGAATCATTCCCAGCGTGAGCCCGGCGGCGAGCTCCCGGCGGATGATGCGCCACCAGTCCCGAAGCCGGACTTCGCCGAGGGCCATGGCGCGGATGACGAGGGTGGAGGCCTGCGAGCCCGAGTTTCCGCCGCTCGAAATGATGAGGGGCACGAAGAGAGCGAGCACGACGGCGCGGGCGATTTCCTTCTCGTAGACTCCCATCGCGCTCGCCGTCAGCATCTCCCCGAGAAAGAGCACCGACAACCAGCCCGCGCGCTTGCGGATCATGGAGAGGAAGCTCGTCTGGAGATAGGGGGCGTCGAGGGCGTCCATACCGCCGTATTTCTGCACGTCCTCCGTCGCCTCTTCCTGCACGACGTCCACGATGTCGTCGATGGTCACGATGCCCTTCATTCGATTGTCATCGTCGACGACGGGTAGCGCGAGGAGATCGTAGGCGGCGAAGAGCCGCGCCATTTCCTCCTGGTCCATCTCTTCGAGGGCGGACACGACGCTTCTCTCCATCACGGTCTGCACGGGTGCGTCCGGGGGCGCGGTAAAGAGCTCCCGCACCGAGGTGACGCCGAGGAGTCTCTGTTCGTGGTCGAGGACGTAGACGTAGTAGAGGGTCTCCACTTGAGCCTGCGTCTGCCGCCTCAGGTAGCGGATGGCTTCGTCGACCGTCATGTCCGGCCGCACCCGAACGAAGCGTGGACTCATCAGCCCACCGGCATCGTCCTCGGCGTAGGCGAGCAGCGCGGACACCTCGCGCCGGGTGGGCTCGTCGAGGAGGGCGAGAAACTCGCCGCGCATGTCCTCGTCGATCTCCTGCAGCACGTCGGCCGCGTCGTCGGGCGCGAGAGTGCGGATCCAGACGAGACGCTCTTTCGGAGGCAAAGCGAGAAGGATCTGCGATTGGCCCAGTGGCATGAGGCTCAAGAAAAAATCGAATGCCTGCTCGCGGGGAACCCGGCCAAACGCATCGACGCGCTCGTCGGGAGACAGGCCGGGCCAGCGCCCCCTGAGCTCTCTCACGCTCTCTTCGTCGAGTATCGAGGGAATGTTCATGGGATCACCTCGCTCAACGTCGGGCGCGAGATTGAGGCCTGGGCCTCGACTCGGGAAGGAAATTTCCGGGAAAAGGGCGGGGCGGTCGGGAAACAGAAGAATTCACGGGTCATGCGAGACTCCATCCGCGTCGGTCTCGGCGCGAGGAGTCACCCGTGCCGTGGACTGGCGCTACATTGTTCTACTCGCTGGGTCGTCCATCGGATCCTCTAGGATGGTTTACGACGTGCGCCGCCGACGACGGCGCCATCACGAAACAGTCTAGCATGCCCTCCGCGTGTGTTCTCGCAAGAAATGCGCGGGCAGGCTCGAAGCCGCTCCGGTCCGGTGGGGCAGGAGTTTCAATCGAAGCTGTCCCGGGCCCTCCGTGAGGATGCCCTGACGGCGCTGTCTCGATTTTGTGAAGGGCTACTTCGCTTCGGTCGAGCGAATGAGCCGGTGCAGGCGAGGCTTGGGACTGTGAGCGACCCGGTACTCCTCGAGCTCGGCGTTCGACACTTTCAGCTTCCGGGCGGGTTGAGCTCCCTCCGAGCAGGCATCGAGCTCGCGCTGGAGCTTGAGAAAACAGATTTCGGGCGCGTCTTGATATCGAACGCGATTGGAAAGGAAGGCGTCGTTGTCGATCACGAGAGTGAAGTCGCGAGTATCGTCGCCGGCCAGTCGTACGCGCAGGGCATATTCTCGCGTGGACTTCTGGGCCTTGAAGCCGAGATACTCCAAGTGGGTCGTCATAGGGCCTCCTCTCGCAAGCATCGCAGGCTCGTGAAAGGCCCCGCTTGGCCCGACGCGGCTACGATTCACTCATCGTACCATGCGCCGAAGGGGGGTAGCGAACGTTATCGGAGCGGCATGTGAAGGGAAACCCCGTACTCCGCGATCGCGTCGACCTCGGAGTACGGGGAAATGGATTCGTTCGCTGAGTGGATCTACCAGCGCCGGCCGCCGCCGCCGCCGCGTCCACCGCCGCCGCCACGGCCGCCGCCACCCTCGCCTTTGGGTCGGGCTTCGTTCACGTTCAGGGTGCGCCCGCCCAGCTCGGTTCCGTTGACGCCCTTGATCGCGGCTTGCGCGGCCGCGCTGTCGGACATCTCGACGAAGGCGAAGCCGCGAGGACGGCCGGTGTCCCGATCCGTGACGACGCTTACGTTGTCTACCTCACCATAAGCCGAGAAGACGTCGCGAAGCTGTTGCTCGGTGACGT
The DNA here is from genome assembly GCA_963815675.1 of uncultured Acidobacteriota bacterium. Taxonomy (GTDB): domain Bacteria; phylum Acidobacteriota; class Vicinamibacteria; order Marinacidobacterales; family SMYC01; genus CAWFHP01. The sequence continues at coordinate 101,348 of CAWFHP010000016.1, forward strand.
CGTAAGAGCAATTGCCAACATAGATTCTAGCCATTGAAACGGACTCCTGATCGTGTGGCCTAAGCGAGGGCTAACGGAAGTGTGGTGGCAGTCACCAGCAGAAAGTTGCTTCGAAAAGCCATCGGGTGAGCCGAACAAGGATTGATAGTCCGCTAATTCCGCCCCGTTGTCAAATAGACGTTTGGCGGTCCCGTGGACCTTTCGAGGCGTCCACGCTCACTCCCTCTGGAAGCGGCCGACGATCTGCGCTTCGCCCAGGACGTGTCCCTGGAGGGCCGAGTCGAAATCGTTGCGCCCGGCGTTGGCCAGGAGTCCGAGGGCTTCGGCATCGAGCGCGTAGAGGCGAAAATAGTACCGGTGCTCCCCGTCTCCGATGGGGGGGCATGGCCCCCCGAAGCCTTCTTCCTCGAAGTCGTTCCGTCCCCCGGTTCCGGGGCCCTCGGCTCCCTCCGGGAGGCTCCTCGTCTCGGCCGGGAGGTCGAAGAGAATCCAATGGGTGAAGGTCCCCGTCGGTGCATCCGGATCCTCGACGATGAGAGCGAAGCTGCGCGTTCCCTCGGGCGGCGACGTCCAGTCGAGCCGGGGCGAAACGTCGTCCCCGTCACAGGTGAAGCGCACGGGAATCTCCGCGCCATTCTCGAAGGAGGGAGTGGTCAAAGTGAAGGGCTGATCAGCCATGAAGCGTCCTTTCCGCGGCGTGGGCGCACCGAGTCCCGCTCTTTGAGGCTGTCGATTGAGGGCGGCACGTCGGTGGCAACAAGAATGTGCTCGGGCGTTGGATGTCTCGCACGGAAGCAAGGGCGAGTCGCGCGAGCCGTTCATCTTGACACGGGTGAACGCTCCGAGCAAGAGCTCTGACGAATCTTTCCGAACGACCTCCCTGGACACCAGAGCGAGCGTCGCCTTTTGACACGGGGCGAGGAGCTGGGCCATCGTCTCCGTTCGGAGGTGTGGTGTGGAGGAGAAGTCGCGTGCGAATGAGGACCAGGCGGTGCGGTCGATGCTCGAAACGTCCTACTGCCCCGAGCTCATCCAGGAGGCGAGACAGCGCCAGGACGCGATCCTGGTCGAGCGCTTCAAGGGACGACCCTATGCGATCGCCGATCTCGGATGCGGGACCGGATACCATGGCTCCATCTTCGCGCCTGGCTGTCGGCTCTACCATGGTTTCGAGATCGCGCCCGAGATTGCCGAGATCGCCCGGGGCCGCTGGCGTCAGGAAGGGTTGGAGAATACCGAGCTCTACGTGGGGGACATCGCTGACGCTCCCGCGAGGACCGCGTTCTACGATCTCGTCTTCTGCCTGTACTTCACGCCCGGTAATCTGAGAGAGCCATCGACGGACCTGACCGTTTACACCGACGAGGTTCTCGACCGAAATCCGAAGTTCATCGAGGTGATGTCCCTCTTCCATCGGGCTCTCAAGCCCGGGGGGTATCTGTTCCTCACGGTGTACAAGGACGTTCCCGCGGCAGAAGCGGCCCAGATCGATTTCTATCGGCACAACGCTCAGCAGATTGTGTCTCCTCCGGACGCTCGATTCGTCGCGACCGACTCCGGCTTCTGGTCCGTCCGGTGGACGGAGAGGAGCATGCTCTCGAACCTGGTGGCCTGCGGGGTACGCGAGGGCGACGTCACCTTTCACGATCTGAACGAGATCGCCTGGCTGGTCGAGGTGCGGAAATAGCGCGGCGACGTCCGGGAAACACAGCAACAAAGATGTCGCCTCGTCCCTTTTCCGCCGTATGGTGCCACGCGACCCTGCGGAAGAGCACCGCGTCGCTACGCCGCTCGAGCTCCTCTTCGACTTGTGCTTCGTGGTGGCCATTTCACAGGCGGCCCTGCACCTTCACCGCGGTCTCGAGAGAGCTCCGGTCGCGCCCACCCTTCTCGCCTACGGGCTCGTTTTCTTCGCCATCTGGTGGGCCTGGATGAATTTCACCTGGTTCGCCTCCGCCTACGATCCCGAGGACGTGATCTATCGTCTGAAAGTGTTCGTGCAAATCGCCGGGGTTCTGGTGCTCGCCGCCGGCGTGCCGCGCGCGTTCGAAGATCGCGACTTCAGGATCGTCACTCTGGGGTACGTGATCATGCGGGTGGGGCTGGTGGCCCAGTGGCTCCGAGCTGCCCGCGCCGATGGAGCGCGGCGCGGGACTGCGGTGCGATACGCCGTCGGCGTCACCGCCTGCCAGATCGGCTGGATTGCCCTCCTCGCGCTTCCCACGGAGTGGTGGCTCGCGGGATGGTTGGTGCTGGCTCCCGCGGAGCTCGCGGTGCCGATGTGGGCCGAGCGTCGGGACCCGACAACGTGGCATCCGCACCATATCGCGGAGCGCTATGGCCTGTTGACGCTGATTGTCCTCGGAGAGTCGGTGCTCTCGACCACCGTCGCCATCCAGACCGCCCTCGACGAGGGCTCCCGATCCCTTCCGCTCGCCGGTCTCATCGTGGGCGCGCTCCTCATTCTCTTCTCGATGTGGTCGATCTACTTCGACCAGCCGGCGCACCGCTTCCTCGTCTCGAATAAGGTGGCGTTTCGATGGGGCTATGGCCATCTGGTGGTGTTCGGTTCGACGGCCGCGGTCGGCGCCGGCGTCGGCGTAGCCATCGATCAGCTCACCGGTCACGTTCACATGGGGACCTGGACGGTGGGTGCCTCGGTCTCCGTTCCCGTCGCGCTGTTCGTCCTGAGTGTCTGGCGGCTCCAGGTGCGGCCGCTCCGACGGAGTCTCGTCCTCGACCTGGCCTTCATCGCCGGAGCGGGTCTGATCCTTGCCGCCTCGGCGTCGGCCTCGGCGGTATTGCTGATCGGCCTGGTCTTGTCGGCTCTCGCCGCCTTCACCATCGTGACCCGCCCGCAACTTTCGTGACGGGCCATACCCGGAAGTCGTTTGCCTGTCGGATGGCGAACGTCTTATAAGGCGCTGTGGAGGGCACGACCCATGGAGCTTGGGAAAACAGGAACGAATACCGGCGCCGCCAAACGGCTCGTCATCGTGGGCGTCGTTCTCGCGGCGCTCGCCGTTGGCCAGCTCGTTTTCGACCGCGCCCGGGCTTCGGGAGAGACGTCCGTCGAGGCGCCGACGTTCGCCGTGGACCCGTTCTGGCCGAAGCCCCTGCCGAACCACTGGCTCATCGGCTCGACCATCGGCGTGACCGTCGACTCGCGAGACCACGTGTTCATCATTCATCGGAAGCAGACCTCTGAGCGACGTCAACGAGATTGGTGCCGCGACGGATTCCAAGACGGCCAGCGAGTGCTGCGTACCCGCTCCTCCGGTGCTCGAGTTCGACCCGGAAGGAAACCTCGTGGGCCACTGGGGCGGTCCTGGGGACGGCTACGACTGGCCCGAGTCCAATCACGGGATCACAATCGACCCCATGGACAACATCTGGATCGGGGGCAACGGCGAGGGAGACTCCCAGATTCTGAAGTTCACCCGCGACGGACGCTTTCTGAAGCAATTCGGCCACCCTCGGGCGAGGCTGGACAAGGGCTCGACGGCGGCGAAGCCCGCGTGGGTAGGGAACTCTCGTGACAAGGAGAGCTTCGGCCGCGTGGCGAAGATCTCATTCGACTCCGCTGGCAAGGAGGCATTCGTCGCCGACGGCTATCTCAACAAGAGAGTCGCGGTTCTCGACGCCTCGACGGGCGCGTTTTTGCGGTTTTGGGGGGCGTACGGCAACGAGCCCGACGACGCCAACCTCGGCCGGTACAACCCCGACGCTCCTCCGGCGAGACAGTTCCGCAATCCCGTCCACTGTGCCGTGCCGTCCGAGGACGGGCTCCTCTACGTGTGCGACCGGGTGAACAATCGGATTCAGGTCTTCCAGCTCGACGGAACGTTCGTCAAGGAAGTGATCGTCGCTCGGGAAACGCTCGGCAGCGGATCGGCCTGGGACGTGGCTTTCTCGAGGGACCCGCAACAGAAGTACATCTACCTCGCCGACGGTAAGAACGAGAAGGTCTACATCATCGAGCGGCAGACGCTCGAAGTTCTGACGAGCTTCGGCGACGGCGGACGACAGCCGGGCCAGTTCTACGGCGTACACAGTATCGCCACCGACTCCAAGGGCAACATCTATACTACCGAGACCTACGAGGGAAAGCGGATCCAGAAGTTCGTCTACAAGGGACTCGCCCCGGTAAAGAAGAAGAGCCAGGGCGTTCTCTGGCCGACCTCGTAAGAGGAAACGGCCCGCGCTACGATGGAGCGACGGGCCGACGCTTCCGATTGTCCCGGGACTCGGGAGCTCGGGACTCGGGGCTCGGAACTCGATGGCTGGAATCGATCGCAGGCTGTTTCTGAAGAGGGCGGCGTCTCTTCCTGCCCTGTTGTCCCTGGGCTTCGGGACTCGCTGGAGTCGGGGACCCTCGTGGGAGCTCCTTCGCGAGTCTTCGGTGCTCGCGTCCTTGCGAGCGGGAGCGAGTCTTCCCAGAGGGATGCCGGGAGACCCGAGCTCTTTGACCCCACCCGCGCCGCCGCCCTCTCGGCGCTTCACCGACCTCGACCGGCACTTCGTCTTGGAGTACTACCCATGGTATCGGCGCAACCCATGGCGTCACTGGGACGGTGACGGACGAAATCCTCCGGACGATTCTCGCCAGCAAGTACGTTCCGCGGCTCGGCGCGTACGATTCCACGGAATTTGCCACCATCGAGCAGCACGCCCGGTGGATCGCATCCGCCGGCATCGGCACGATTCTCTCTTTCCTGGTGGGGACAGGGGAGCTTCGAGGACGAGAGAGTGCACGACGTCATGGACGTGATGAAAGACCACGGAATCGCCGTCACCTTCGGACTCGAGCCCTATGCCGACGACCGCGGCTGGCGCCTGGCGAAAGACGTTCTCTATCTCCTGCGCGAGTACGGGGAGAAGCGGGGATGGGACGCGTTTCTCGTTCTCGCGAACGAGGATGGAAGCGAGGGGCCCGTTCTCAAGGGTTTCCGCTGCATCCTGCCGAAGGCCATCGTGAATTGCCACGGTGCCACGGAGCTCGTCGCCGACTACACCCCGGACGAGGTCTGGCGCGAGCAGATCGACGGCCTCCGCGGCGAGCTGCGCCACGACTTCGACCGGGTTGTGCTGCTCGCCGACTCGCTCGATTTCGGACGGACTCCCGCATCGGGCTTCGATGGAATCGGTATCTACGACAACTTCATTGCGCCTTCCGACTACCCGGAGCTCGCCCGCGGCGCATCGGGGGCGGGGCTCTTGTTCTCCTTCAACGTCAATCCCGGGTACGACGAGATTCTGCTTCGGGACGTCTCCGAGGACAGCTGCTACCAGCCGCGTCCGTTCGCGCCTCCCGCGCCGCCTCTCGACTTCGACCGTTCCGAGGACCGCGAGCGGGCTGCGGAGCTGTCGGCGGAGCGCATTCGAAGGTCATTCGCCACGACCATCGCAGTCCAGAGCGATCCCACGCTTTCGAACTACCGAAGCGGATTTTTTCTCGTCTACGTCAACTCGTTCAACGAGTGGCACGAGGGCCACGCCTTCGAGCCGATGAAAGACGACGTCGCTCTGACGCCGGGAGAGCGTGCGTTCCGCTACCGCAATCCGCGTTACGGCGACTACCGGCTCGCCACTCTCGGTGAGGAGATGCGCGCCCTCACCTCCACGGGGCGTGAGCTCGGTCGGAGGGCTCTTCTCGCGAACGCGCGCGCGAACCGATGTTAATGGAGAGGCGGCGACCCCTCGTTCCAACTCCAGTCTCCCTGTAGCTCGAAGCCTGCCCAATAGTACGGGTCGTGAAAGCGTCTCGTCTCGTACATGGAGAGCTCCGCTTCGCGCAGCGATGCCGCAGGCGTGTTCCCTCCGAACAAACGGCGATAGAAACGCTCCATGAGCTCGGCCGTCGCCTCGTCGTCGACTTTCCATGAGCTCGCGATGACCGACGTCGCTCCCGCGTACATGAAGCCCCGCACGATGCTCATGAGTCCTTCTCCGCGGACTTCTTTGCCGAGACCGGTCTCGCAGGCGCTCAAGACCACCAGATCGACGGGAAGGGACAGGTTGTAAATCTCGACGAGGCGAAGAAATCCGTCCTCCGGGTTTCCCTTTGCGTCGACGAGAGAGAGCACGATGCCCGACAGATCCGGCCGCTCGTCGTCGAGAATACCGTGGGTGGCAAAATGCATCACGCGAAAGCCGCGAAAATCCGCGGACTCCACCCACCGACGGCTCGCATCGAAGCCGGTCACGACCTCGACGGAGCCGGGAGGCGCCGCGGCGACAATGGCGTGCGCTTCCTGTCGGCTGGACAGCAATCGGGCCGGACGGAAGTCGCTGTCGCTGTCGCTGTCTCTGTCTCTGTCTCTCGATGAGCTCGTCGAGGCCTGGGAGCTCGACGGAAGAACGAGCCGCGGGTCGTTCCCCGTGTATACGGGATTGGCAGCGACGGCCGCCCAACGGGTGAACCGCCGGTTCGCCGACTGCGCTCGAAGCTCGGGGAGGATTCGAGACCGACGGCAGGCGCACGATCTCGGAGACGACGGCGAGAGGGAGAGGGGAGGGCTCGCCACTCTCGTCCTCGTCCCGCGGGGCGAGGAGGGCTCCGAAGGGCACGAAGCCCAGTGCCCCGTCGCCGACGACGACGAGACGGGGTTTGTCGCGCAACCCGGCGACGGGGGCGAGCAGAATCCGAGAGAGCTGCTCGATGGGAGTTGCGCCGGATCCCATGTAACGATAGGCACCGGGAGCCCGGAGATCGTGCTGGACCTGCCGGGCAAGCGGCTCGATCTCGTCCCGCGGCGGGAGCGTATAGATGTCGGATGCATCGCGAGTCACCGACCAGAGAAAGCTCCGGTCGGGACCGAGGGTGTAGCTCAGAAGGCGAGTGTCGTCGTCCAGAAGGGAAGTCTGCACTTCGGACAGAGTGACGGCGCGCGGCTGGGTTAGCGCGGCGTAGCGCGGACTACGCGTGCGGATTGTGGCCTGGAGGCGGTCATACTCGGCGAAAAGGGAGTCGACCTCCTTGGCGAGCGCCAATCGCGTCTCGGGCGTCGCGCCTCTCGGGAGCAGGAGCTGCTCGCTCGCCGCCTCGTCGAGTCGAGCCCGCAGCGTCTGCTCCTGCGCGACAAGCGAGGGGTCGATCCCCTCGCGGATGGATGCTCTCGCCTCTCCCAGACTATCGAGGAGGGTCCGGGCCCGACCCCGTTCCGCCGCTGAGAAAGCAAGGGAATCGAAATCGCTTCCGGGACGGGCGTCGTTCAGCCGCAGCAACACGTCGACGTAGAACGAGTAGCGGTCGTGAGTCGACGCGAAGAACGAAGTGCGGAGGGCGTGGCTCGCCACGTTGGCGCGGAGCGACTCCACGATCTCGAGCGACCGCTCGACCTCGGATCGGGCTTCGTCGAGGTTTCCGGCGTCGCGCTGAATCTCCGCCATCCGATAGAGCGCGAGAGATTCCCCCGCGGGATCCATCGCCTTCATGCTGAGCTCGAACCCCTCGCGAAGGTAGCCGAGCGCCTTGTCCGGATGTCCGCGGCTCGCTTCGAAGCGCGCGGCCTCCCGGAGAGTGTCGGCCCGCTCCCTCGGATCCGAATCGGCCACTTTCAGCCCAATCGCTTCGTCGAAGCTTCGAAGGGCGGCGTCATCCTCGCCGAGCCCACCGTACAGACGGCCGAGCTGTGTCAGCACGTCGGCCTCGAGTCTTTCGTTGTGGAACTCGCGGAACGAGGCGAGCGCGTCCGTGAGGTAGGGGAGAGCCCGCTGCTCGCGGCCCAAATCGAGATGACAGCGGCCGATCTCGAGGCTCGTCGCCGCTATCCCGCGCTGGAGCCCGATGCTGTGCATGATCCGTAGCCCCTCTTCGTAGTACTGGAGCGCGGTCTGTTTCTCGTCGAGATCGAAGTAGACCTGGCCCATGGAGTTCGACAGGATCGCTTCGGTCAAGAGATCGCCGACGGGTCTCAGAATCTCGCGTGCGCGCTCGTAGTCCTCGAGCGCCGCGTCGGTCTCGCCCAGCCGTGAGTGAAGCTCTCCGAGGACCCTGACCGCCCGCGCCTCGGCGCGGGCGTCGCCCTGCTCTCGAGAAATCGCGATGGTTTTGTCGAGGGCGGCAAGGGCCTGGTCGCGATGCTCCATCATCGTCGCGGCGACCCCGAGCTGCAGCTCCGCCCTCGCTTCGACGTCCGGCGCGTTGGCCTCGCGCGCGCGTCCGGAGGACCGTTCGAAGAACTGGATCGCGTCGCGCATGCGGCCCATGGAGTACTGCACCGTGCCCAGGTTGAAGAGCGCCGTCGCTTGCTGGAGCTCGTTCCCCGCTCTTTCCGCCGCGGCGAGAGCCTCTTCCGCGAGCGCTCGGGCCGGGCCCAGGCGACCTTGGTTCTGTTCCAGAGCGGAAAGACCGTTCGCCGAGCGGGAAACGAGTAGGGGCTCGTTTAGCTCGCGCGCGGCGCGGAGGGCCTCCTCGTACTCACTGGAGGCCTTCTCCGGATCCCCATCCCGACCTGAAGCCTCGGCCATCGTCAGCTTGGTCTCTACTTCGTCCGGTCGGAGCCGCGGCCGCTTCGCGCGAAGCACGACGAAAGAGACGAGCAGCGTTGCCGCGAGAAAGACGCCGCCGAGGGTCGTCTTTCGAAGACTGCTCTTCATTTCGTGTTGCGGGAGGGCGTCCGAAGGTAGTAGCCGTGGGGAGAGTTCTTCATCGTCGATCGGCAGCTCTCGCCTTTGTGCGTGCCCAAGTCCACTTCCTTGGACGCCAGATCGACGGTGGGCCGCCGTAAAGGCTCCAGGGGCTCGAATCCTGTGTCCGTCGGAGTCTAGAGCGAGCCCTCTTCCGCGCGTCTTCTCTTTCACCTGCGTGCGCTGGTCACGTCGCATGCGCGACGTGGCCCGGAGGTAGGCCTGGAGAAATTTCCACCATCCGGTGGCTTTGCTGAACGCGAGCTTCCGATAGCCGGAAACATAGTCGGAGCTCGACCACGGAAAGTAGATGGAAAGGCCGTGAGAATGCTGAAAATCCGCCCCCGTCGTGCCTGAGAAGGCGACCGCGGAGTCGATGGCCTTCAGGACGCGGGCGGCCGACGTACGGATCGCGTCTATCTCCTCGCCAACCTGCCCGTTCGAAAAACGGAGCAGCTGCGCGACGAAGTCATAGAGATCGGTGTAGCGATCGCACTTGTATGATTGCGCGCTCCAGTGCGCCAGCACGATCGCGTTGCGGACGTCTCTCGCGCGCTCGGCGTCGGAGTCCCGCTTCAACGGTTCGAGCTCGCCGAGCTCGAACGCCTCCTCGAGACCGTCTGGAGCGATACGGTCGAGGGGCGCGGACATCGCGCTCGCGAGCGTGCCGACCGACTCGGCGACGCGGTCGAGCCGCCCGAGGTCCGTAACCGACACATCCGTCGCGAGCCCGACGACATCGTAGTCTTCATAGAAGGTCAGGTAGCGGCTGGCAATCTCTCGCGCCAGGCCGCGCGGCGTGGCTCCCGCCCTGGTCGCGAACGACTCGACGATGCGGTGGTACGGCCAGCCGGCGTCGAAGACCAGCCCCTCGGAGGCGACGAGGTATCTCACTGCCTGGCGTATCTCGTACCCGACCTCGACCCCGCCCATCTCGCAGCTGTCCAGTCCCAGGACATCGATGGGGGCGCCGGAGGACGCCTTTCCGAGGATCTTCCCGAGCGACGAAATGCCGAGGGCGCTCCTGGGAGCGTCGTCGGCGAGGAGCTCCCCAACGGCACCGCTCCCATGTCCCGAAAGCACGACGAGACGGTGCCCGGAGAGGGAAGGCGGCGCCAGGCGATCCTTGAGGAATCGACGGAGGAGCGTCCGGGCCGTGTCTTCCGGGTAGTCCGTCCAGGGGAGCTCGTGAAGATCTCCGTCCTCGTCGCTTGCGGGTGCGAAGCCCGACCGAATGATGTCGTAACGTCGAGGATTCGTACCCGCGGGGTCGAAGAGCACGGAGACGTCGAGAGACTCCTGGAGTCGAGGATCACGGGCTTGCTTCTTCATCTCCTGAAGGCTCCAGACCATATCGGCCGAGAGGTTGTTGTCCCCCGCGAGGTAGACGAGAAACGTCCACGGCTTCTTTCCGGACGAAGACGAGGCGCGCTGTCGCTTCATGGAAAGCCCTCCCCACCGGGAGAATAGGCGATGAAAGGCCGATTGGGGAAATGGAACCATTAGGGAGAGTCGACGATGTGGCGCAGCCTCACTCGACGACAGTGAAGGTGGGGAGACGTGGAAAGTGGGGACTGGCTCTGTTTTCCCATCGAGTCCACCCGAAAGGAGTGCATGTCCCCGCTTTCCTCAAACGGAGCGAGGGCGACAGCCACGAATCTTCGTAGCAGGCGCTCATTCCCCGACTGCCTGACTGCCGGGCTTCCCGCTCCCGACTAATCCGGATGGTCGAGATAGGAGGCGAGGTGGGCACTCAGGTCGCGAGCGTCGTCGCCGGCCCCGTCGATGAGCGTGGATTTGCGTCGTCGCAGGAACGGCATGCCCATCAAGTACATGCCCGGGGCTTCGACGACACCGCCGTCGTGACGAACACGGCCTTTGCGGTCGAAGACGGGTACGTCGAGCCACGTGTAATCGGGGCGGAACCCCGTCGCCCAGACGACGGTCCGGATCTCACCGCTTCCGAGGTCGATGCCGAGCGGAGGTGACGCGGGGACTTCGGTGGGCTCGAAGCGGTGGGGTGGAGGCACCTGATCGTCGAATCCGTTCCCGGTGGCCCATTCGTCGATCCGGTCGAGCAGCCGGTTCATCTTGAGGTCGGCGAGCGCACATTGGTTGCGGAGCAATCCCGAGAACTGCGCCTTTCCGTCTTGGATACCCGCGAGACGTCCCACGAGCTTCACACCGAGACGGGTGAGAGAGTTGAGATCGACCGTCCGGCGCTCAGGAGAGCCCGCGAGCTGCAGCGATGGCACGTTCCGGGCACGGACGATGTCGTCGACCTCGTCGTAACGATCGTCGAGCACTCCGGCCGCGTCCATCCACCACTTGATGTCTCGAGCTCGATACATGCGGGGCGCCCGGACGTGCTCTCCCACCGCGAGAGTGACCGGGCGGCCCGAACGATGAATCTCGTCGGCGATCTGTGTTCCAGTAGCCGAGGCGCCGACGACCAGAACCGCGCCTGGCTCGATCTGTGCGGGGTTTCGGTACCGCATGGGCGTCAAGGTGGTGATCGACGTCGGCACCGCCTCGGCGACCGCGGGGACCTGCGGAATGTTGCAGGCGCCCGTGGCAAGGACGACCGTCCGACACTGCCAGTCACCCTGGTCGGTCGCGACCTGGTAGCCGTTTCCGTGGAGACGGACCGAGCTCACCTTCGTGCGTGCTCGAACCGGGGCCGCGATCACGCCCGCGTAGCGCTCGAGGAATGCGATCGTTTCCGGCATCGTGCGATACCCGTCGGGATCGCTGCCCTCGTAGGCGTAGCCGGGCAAACGGCTCTGCCAGTTTGGAGTGAGCAGCCGCAGGGAGTCCCACCGTTCGGTCTTCCACGAGTTCGCGACTTCGCCTCGTTCGAGGACGACGTGGTCGATCGACCGTTCGCTGAGACACCGGCTCATGGCCAGCCCGGCATGGCCAGCCCCGATGATGACTGTGGTGACGCGCACGGGATTCCGTTCGCTCGAATCCCGGTCCCTCCCGCTCAGACCACCTCGACGGTGACGTTCGTCGGGTTCGTAACGATGTCGAAGACGGCCGAGCGCTTCTGGGACTGAGCGACGAGAGCCTTGATCTCGTCCGGGGTGGCGTCGGCGTCGATCTTGTATGTCACCTTGATCCCGTCGAACCCGTTGCGAACGTCGCTGTCGATACCGAGGATGCCCTGGATGTCCATCCCCGCCTCGAGCGTTGCCGTCACCGAGCGCAGCTGGATCTCACGCATCTGGGCGACGGACGCGATCCCCGCAGTGAGGCAGCTTGCGAGGCCCGCGAGCACGAGCTCGACGGGTGTCGCCGCCTGGTCTTCCGACGCGAAGACCTCGGGGTGGTCGGCATCGAACGTGAACTCGGTCTTGTGCTGGTGCTCCTCGCCGAGCCCGAAAAACCCTTTGACGGTGGAGCGGCTGTGCGTGCCGTACACCCACTTGCACGTCGCCCGCCACTTGAATTGGGCGCCCGCGGGCGCCTCCCTCAACGCTTCCCGCGCTCCGAGAAGAAACTGAACGTTCACGCCATTGTCGACCGGGGTCTTGGTAGTAGCCATGGTTCCTCCGTTTGTTTTTCGCGAAAATGCGAACGAAACGGCGCGAAGGAGATCCGAGCCCTCCGCGCTGTCTCCCTACTGGGGAACGCCGTCGTCGCCCCGGCCCGTAGTGCCCATGGCCTGAGCGCCGCCCGTTCCCTATCTACAACGGCAAGCTCCCCCGATTTGCCCGGGAGCTCTCGCCTGGATACGGCATGTCCGGAAATGTAGCGCGACGGCGGCCGTTGGGGCAAGGGGTTGCCGTCGCCGAGTCGAGACTCAGCGCTGGGCCTCTTTGTCAGGAGGGAGTCCGGCGAGAAAAATCCGGCTCAGCGTCTCCACCGCACCCCGATCGACGTGGGAACGGGTCGTCGGGGAGCTCGCGTTGGTGCTCTGATTATCCAGGGCGAGAATGGCGCGTCCCAGTGCGTCGATATCGTTCGCGTCCGATTCGATGCGGTTGACGAGGACGATGATCGCTTCGCGCAGACGCTCGCCGAGATCGCAAGCGCCTCTGTGGTCCGAATCGACGCCGAACACCTCTCCCACGCGGAGGAGGCTGCCCGCGAGGTCGCCACGGGCGAAGCGCCGGATCGCGTCCTCGTAGGCTTCGTCGGCGCGTGCGTCGTTGTCGTTCTTCGTCGGAGGAGCGGGGCGGATCGCCGTGACCGCGGCCGAATCGGAGCCGTCGGCGCCATGGATGACCCGCTGGATTCGCTCGAGCTCGAGGCTCGCGCCGCGCCGGAGCCCCACGAGTGCCATGTAGCTCAGCTCCTCGCGGTCGGCGTTCTCGGCGAGCTTGCCGGGACCGGCATCATAACCCCGTGACGCGAGAATCGAGCGATGCTGCTGGGTGAGGCGCGCGAGCTCACGAGCCGCCTCACGCGTCTCCTTCCGGAGAACCGCCTTCTTTTTCTCGACCGAGCGCCGAAAGGAACGAACGTCGCGCAGCAGCTCCTGCATGGTGGAATAGCGATCGCATCTGTCCTTCGCGAGCATCCTTGTCAGGATGCCATTGAGCTCTTTCGGAAGCGCGGGCTGGAGGTCGGCGATGGGGCGGAGCTCGCCTTTGACGATCCGATCGAAGACTGCCTGGACACCCTCGGCACCGAAGGCCTTCACGCCGGTCAAGAGCTCGTAAAAGACGGCCCCGAGAGCAAAAATGTCGGCGCGGGCGTCGGCGGCCTCGCCCTTGACTTGCTCGGGCGACATGTAGTGAGGCGTGCCGAGGAGCTGCCCCGCCTCCGTCAGCGTTGAGTGCGCGATGTGGGCGAGCCCGAAATCGAGGAGCTTGACCTCTCCATCCTCGGTGAGGAACACGTTTCGGGGTTTGATGTCCCGATGGACGATACCCTTTTGGTGAGCGTGTGCAAGCCCCTCCGCTACCTCCGAGATGACGTGGACCTTGAGCTCGAGCGACAGGTGCTGCTGGGACGCGAGCTTGGTCGACAGGTCCTCACCCCGAAGAAGCTCCATGACGATGTAGAGTTTGTCATCCTCCTGGCCCATGTCGTAGATGGTGACGATATTGCGGTGCCGGAGCGAGGCGATGAGCTTCGCTTCGCGGAAGAAGCGCTCGAAGGACTGATCCTCGGGGGAGTCCCCATAGCGCTGCACCTTGAGCGCGACCTCCCGCTCCAGAACGGTGTCGAGCGCGCGGTAGACGACGCCCATGCCCCCTTTGCCGATCGTTTCCACGACCGAATACTTGCCGATTCGTTTCATGGCACTCCGCGCGCAACCCACCGCGCCGGAAAGAGTTGGGGAGTAACGTTTATCAGCACCGCGGGCCGTAGTCAAACGGCCGGGATAACCGTCGACTGCACGGAGCGTCGGGCGTCGCTCGGAACGTTCTGAAGGAAACGTTCGCCGTGCATAAAGAAACTCCCCGAATGTGCCGCCGAGTGCACATCGCCGGAAGCATGCGGTCCACAGTGCCGCGTGCCACGAATTGTCACGGGAATGACACAAATGCGCGCTAGGTCGACCATCCCTCCCGCCTACACCTTGGGTGAGATAGCATGTGAGGACGTTGCTCGCTGATGGACGATCGATGACGGAGCTCACCCCCGAGGAAGCGAAGAGGTTCTACGATCGCTTCGGCGCGCGGCAAGACAATCAGGGATTCTATGAGGATGCCGCGATCGACCTGTTGATTCGCGAGGGCGATTTCGCCGCCTCTCGACGAGTGTTCGAGCTCGGCTTCGGCACGGGGAAGCTCGCTCACCGGCTTTTCTCCAGCGAGCTCGGGACGGACGCCTCCTACGTGGGCGTCGACGTCAGCGCCACGATGATGGCCCTGGCGCGGGAACGCCTGCAGCCGTTCGCCGCGCGGGTCGAGCTCGTCCAGACCCACGGCTCGATGACCTTCGACTACCCCGACGCGTCGTTCGATCGGTTCGTCGCGACGTACGTTCTGGATCTCCTCCCCGAACATGAGATCACGGCCGCCCTCGACGAGGCCCGGAGGCTTCTCGGCACCTCCGGGAGGTTGTGCGTCGCCGGGCTGACCAGCGGCGAGCATCTCCCCTCGTCCCTCGTCTCCCGTCTGTGGGCGTGGGTGCAGGCCGCGCACCCCGGCTGGGTGGGCGGATGCCGGCCAATCCGAGTCGTCGACCTCTTGACGACGCACGGCTTTCGAGCCCGACACCGGGAAGTCGTGACATGTTGGGGCATTGCCTCGGAGGTGCTGGTAGCCGAGATCGGGTAGCGTCCCAACAGCGAGCCCGGCTCACGGTCACGAGGACGCGACGATGGCGCGGTCGGCGCGGATGAACAACCAGAGAAACGCGGAAACGAACGCGAAGAGAGACGCCGTCACGAGCGCGGTACCCCAGCCGAGCGCTTCGACCGTAATCGGAACGAGGAGCGCACCGATACCTCCCACGACGTTGCCGCCGGTATTGAGCACTCCGCAGGCCGTCGCGCAGTGACGCCCTCCCACCGCGATCGTCGCCGCCCAGAAAGGGCCCTCGGTGAACTGCTGGCATCCCAGACAGAGCGATAGAAAAACCACGGCGAGGATGGGTGACGGCGCCATGGCGGCCGCGCCGATGAATCCTCCCGCGAGGACGAGGCCCAGTATCGAAGGCCAGCGGCAGCCCCAGCGCATCCCGAGGCGGGTGCACAGCCGGTCGCAAACGAGACCGCCCAGCGTCGCGCCGACCGCCCCCGTGATCCAGGGCGCGGCCGCGTAGTAGCCTCCTTCCAGCATCTCGAACCCACGGCTGTCGACGAGATAGATGTACAGCCAATTGAAGAAGAAGTAGAAAACGTAGTTGCTGCAGAAGTAGCTCGCGGTCAGCAGCAGCACGTCGCGATCCCGGAGCGCGAGCTTCCAGCTCCCTCTTGCTCGAGCCATCTCCGCCGCGGGCGTCCGATTGCGATCGATCAGCTGGAGCTCCGTCGGGCCGACGCTTCGATGCTCGGTGGGGTAGTCCCGCGCGTACCACCACCAGACCGCCGCGATCAGCAAGGCGAGGGGTGCCGTCAGAACGAAGGACTGGCGCCATCCCGACGGTCTCCATGAGCCAGGCGATGAGAGGGCCGGTCGCGGCGGAACCCAGCGTCAAGCCCGCGTTCGTCAGTCCGTTCGGAAATGCCCAACCGGACTCTGGAAACCAGTTGCAGATGTTGGCGCCGGTGATGGGGTAGAGAGGCGCCTGTGCGACTCCCATCGAGAAGCGGAGCACGACGAGAGTGACGAGGATGATCGTGGGGGAGGCGAGAGACCGCCCCGGCACGAGACCCATGAGCAGGTTCATTATCCCCCACGACACGGCGATGAGAGCGAGGCCCCGCCGAGCGCCGAGAAGGTCGCCGAGAACACCGCCGGGAAACTGGAAGATGGCATAGCCCCAGGCGAAGGCCGCGAGCACCATTCCGAGCTGCACTTTCGAGAGGCGCAGGTCGGTCATCATCTGCGCGCCGGCGATCGACAGGTTCGTCCGCAGCACGTAAGCGACGAAGCTCGCCAGGAACAGGAGAAGAAGAATGTTCCAACGGATCGATGTGACTCGGCTCATGGATACGGAGGTGTGGCCCTGCTCCACGGATACATTCTCCTTCACGTCGGTCGGGCACGAAGCATAGCACCTCGCTGCACGCCTGTACGCCTGTACGGCTGTACGGCTATACGGCTGTACGGTGCCGTTGCCTCAGTGCTCGCTCGCGACATACGAGCGTCCGGCGTCGTCCCGGGACCGTACCCCATGCTCGCCAGGATCGCCGGGGCTCACCGCGCTCTCGTGAACTCCTCAGGGTGCGCCTCGACGTATTCGAGCTTCAGCGGACGCGGCGAGCCGAGGTCACGGAACGCATCGTCGAGGACGTGATACTCGCTCGCGTCATTCTCGGAGCACAGGAAGAGCGCGAGCGCGGCCTCGACGATCTCCGCGTGACACTCGGCGCCTATGAGCCGGTAACCCTGCATCGCCTTCAGGGCCACGCTCCCTCCGAAGCGAGAGAAGTAGCGCGCGAAGCCGCCCTGCGAGTGATGTCCGATAGAGTTCTCCAGATGGCGTGTCGCTGAGAGCATCCGGAGCCCGGGCGAGAGGTGCTCCATGTGGGAAACCCGCAACGTGGCACTGTGGATCTGCATGCTCGTCTTACCTCCTATCGGATTACGACGAGTTCCCTCGGAACAAACCTCCTTGATGACGACGAGAATCGACGCGGACGGCTCACGGTTGGACGGTCGTGGAGTAGTTGGCCACCGGGGAGAAATCGCGCGAAACGAGCGTCACCGAGCCGCGAATCAGCGTGGGCGCGGTCACCTGAGGGACGTCGTATTGAACGAACGTGCCTCCGGACCCGTTCGCCCCGATAGCCTCGATCCGGCACTGGGCGACGGCTCGCGGTTGCTTTGCAAGGGACGAGGGGCGCACCATCCGGGCAGACTCGGAGGGAGTTCCATGACGTGGACGAGAGCTGGGCTCGCGATTCTGGCGGCGGCCATAGCCACATCCCTGGCGGATTGGCTCTTTTTCGGGGTTCTATTTCACGAGAAGTACAAAGCGTTCCCGGAAGTCTGGAGACGACCCGAGGGGGGACAGGGGGAAGGACGAGCCGTGGCAGTCGCGGCGGCGGTCAGCCTTCTGACGCCCGTGTCGTTCGTCGCCCTCAGTGTCTGGAGCGGCCAAACACAAGGAGCCCACGCCTTCGTGCTCGCCGCGGGAGTCTGGCTCATGGTGGCGCTCCCGCTGCTCCTGATGAACCATCTGTTCATCAAGACGCACGTCCTGGTTACGGTGGCCCACTCGCTCGGATGGCTGGTCAAGCTCTTGCTGTGCGCGGCTGCGGTCACTTTCGTTTCCTGACCCGCGGACGTATGGAGCTTCACACGGCGAGACTCATGCAACAAATGGAGACCCGTTCCGCAATGGCCGGATCCGTCACGAATTTGACCTCGGCGACTTGGCCAGCCTACGGACACAGGTGGTCCGGGAGACCGTCAGAGGCGCAAGTGGTATCCTCGATGCTATGGAGGCGGAGGGAGTCCCGGTCGCCTGGTGCACGACAAGGGAGATCCGCTGTCAGCTCGAGAAGACCGCTCTGAGTCGTCCCGTGACGTGGACGTCGCCTGACGACCCGTTCGGTAACGAAGTGGCGGCTGTCCTCGACACGCGCGCGTTCGGCACTACCCCGGCTCTCCTGGAGGTACGCCATACCCGCCCCGAGTGCCCGGTTCTGGTGGTTTGTGCTCCGGAAGAGGTGACCGAGGTGGCCGCCGCGCTGGAGCTCATCGATGAGATCGCCCTTCATGACGCGCCAGCTCCTCTCCTGGTCTTCCGGCTACGTCGTCTCCTCGGGGTCACCGCCTTTCGCGACAGTCTCACGGGTCTCTTCAACCGCTCCATCTTCATCCGCGAACTGCAGCAGGCCGGCGAGGATCCGGACCGAATGCCATTGAGCCTTCTGCTCGTCGATCTGGACCGATTCAAAGGCGTGAACGACACCTACGGGCACGCGGTTGGAGACGAGACCCTCAAAGAAGCGGCCGCCCGCATCGCCCGAGCGGCACCTCCAGGCGCGGTCATGGCGCGGCTCGGCGGTGACGAGTTCGGCGTCCTCCACACCCTGAGCCCGTCCGACGCCGTGGCGGTCGCGGAGCGGATCCGAACGGAATTCCATGCCAGCTGGATCCACGGCATGGACATTACGGTGAGCATCGGTTGTGCCACCGTCAAGACCCCAGGCCAGTCTCTGTTCAAGCCTGCAGACTCAGCTGTTTACTCCGCCAAGGCGAAAGGCAGGAACTGCGTCGTCCACTACGACGAGATCGAGCGGCGCGCCCGCGAGGAGGATCGGGACCCGGCCTTCGAGAGCTTCGAAGACCACACGCGTGTCGTCGCCGAACGGATCGCGGAGCTCATCACCCGCCGCGGTCGCAAGCTGTTCGCGGGACTCCGGGAGCAGGCCGACGTTGACGCTCTGACAGCTCTGTTCAGCCGCCGCTACCTGGACCGCCGCCTGACATTCGAATTCGAGGTCTCTTCGGAACAGAACACGCCTCTCACCGTCGCGCTTCTCGACATCGACCACTTCGGGGCGGTAAACAAGACTCATGGGTGGCCGACAGGAGACCGGGTGCTTGCCGAGGTAGCCGCGCGCATCCGCGCCAACACCCGAACGGAGGATTGGGCCGCCCGTTACGGTGGAGAGGAGATCTGCATCGTGATGCACGGAACCGCTCTCGGCGCCGCCCGTCCCGTTCTCGAGCGCGTTCGGTCTGCGGTGTGCGCCAGGAAAATCGAGACGACAGGCGACGTTGAAATCGAGGTCACCCTCAGCGGAGGTGCCGCCGAGCGCGATGGCGAGGAAACCCTCGCGACGCTCATGGAACGGGTCAGCCGCAACCTGCTTTTGGCGAAGCAGGGAGGCCGGAATCGTATCGTGACTTGAAGCCAGGGGGGACAAGTGGCTCTCCGGAAACGGACACGGGGCTTCGCGCTCGATATCCGGCCCACGTCCAGGCGGAAGCCTGCGCTCTTCTCGGTGACGAAGAGGCGTTGCTGGCGACCGCGAACGAGCACCACGCCTAACGTCGATGGTGATGTTTCCGCGCGGGAGTGGTTCAAGGAGAGCCGGCGGCATCTGTTGGACGACATCCCGAAAATGGCCCAGTTCCTGGAGCAGAACGAGCGCGGAAAGTACCGTTGGAGCCTGCGGCTCCTGAAATGGAGAAACCGGTACCAAACGATGCTCTCTTCCGTTGCACGAGCGCAGGGTTGATTTCCGCTCGTTGTCTGGTGGCTTTTTTTCTCGGGGGTGGCTGCAATCATCGCGAGCCTGGTGTGAGTGTGAATCTCACCGTGCGTGCGCCATACTGCCCTGCATATGGACAAATCGTTGACTCGAGTCCTTTCAGCGCTGATGGCATTCGCTCTCGTGCTGTTCGGCGTCGGTTCCGCCGCTGCCCAGGAAAAGCTCGGGGTCGTCTCGTTTCCGACTACCTGCGCTCCCGAGATTCAACCTCGATTCGACCGGGCGGTCGCACTCCTGCATTCGTTCTGGTACGAAGCGGCCGAGGCGGCTTTTCTCGAGATCGCGGAGAAAGACCCAAAGTGCGGGATGGCGTATTGGGGTGTCGCGATGACGGCCGTCCACCCTCTATGGCCGGACGTACCCGACTACGAGAAGGGAAAGCGCGCAAGCACGCGCGCGGCGTCCCTCGGCGGTGGGTCACCTCTGGAAGACGGATACATCTCCGCGGTGTCGAAGTTCTTCATCGGCCCTGAGCCCCCCGACTATCCGGCACGCAAGAAAGCGTTCGCGCAAGAGATGTCGGCGCTCCACGCCCGATTCCCGGACGATCCCGAGGTCGCGATCTTCTACGCGCTCGGACTCATCGCGACGGCGCCTCCCGAAGACAAGACCTACGCGAACCAGAAGAAAGCTGCCGAGCTTCTCGACGCGCTCGCGCCCGCGTTTCCCGAGCACCCGGGAATCCTCCATTACACGATTCACGCCTACGATTCTCCGGAGATGGCCCCTCGAGCGCTCGCCGCCGCGCGTCGCTACGCCGAGGTCGCTTCTTCGGTGCCCCACGGCCTGCACATGTCGTCGCACATCTTCACCCGGCTCGGTTTGTGGAACGAGGCGGTCGCGGCGAACGCCTCGGCGACCCACGCCGGCCATCAATTCGCCTCCCAGCTCGGGCTCGAAGGAGCATGGGACGAAGAGCTCCACGCGTTCGAGTACCTGATGTACGCCCTGCTGCAAATCGCGGATGACGGAGCGGCGCGCAACGTTCTCACCGACCTTCAGTCCCATCCGACCGGCACTCCCATGACGATGAAATCGGCGCATCCCTTTGCGGCGGTTCCCGCTCGGTACTACCTGGAACGGCGGCAGTGGAAAGAGGCCGCCGCGCTCGAGTCGGTTCCCGCCAGTCTTCCGTGGGACCGATTTCCGTTCGCCTACGCCATTACCGTCTACGGGAGGGCCGTGGGCTCGGCGCGAAGCTCCGCCCTCGACGAGGCTGCGCGGCACGTGGCCGAGCTGGAGTCTCTCCGGGACGGCACGAAAGACTCCTACTGGTCCCGTCAGATCGAAGTGCTTCGCCTCGAAGCGGCCGGTTGGCTGGCTCGCGCGCGGGGAGGCTCGGACAACGCCGTGGAGCTCTTCCGCGCCGCGGTCGCGCTCGAGGAATCGATGGAGAAGAGTCCGGTCACACCCGGTCCTTTGATTCCGGCACGAGAGCAGCTCGGCGAGCTTCTCGTCGCGCTGGGACGTCCCGCCGAAGGGCTCGTCGAGTTCCAGACGGCTCTCACGGCCGCTCCGAATCGGTTCAACGGCCTCTATGGCGCCGGGATCGCGGCGCGGGACGCGGGAAAGTCGGACGAAGCGCGCAAGTATTTCGCGACGCTCGTTCAGATGTGCGTTCCGGGCGCGTCCCGCCCCGAGCTCGAGACCGCACGCCGCTATCTGGAGCAAAGCCGGTAGCACCGATCAGATCTTATCGGCGCGTTCCCACATCTGAAGGTACGCCTCGGCGCCCCGAGCGAGATCGTCGATGATCTCCTGGCCGGCTATGTGGCTCAGATCCTCGAGCCAGTCGGGGAAAAGCCCGTAGTGGGCGCCACCGTCCACATTGAAGTTCCAAAGCCTCTGGCCCCAGACATTCTGGTACATCGTCGTACCGCCGTCGAAGCTCGTGTACGGATACGTCACAGGATCGTTGCCCGAGGCGCCCGGGCGAGGCGCCGGTTGTTGCCCGAGGCCGTTGGTATCGGTGCCATAGCCGATTCCCCAGAAGTAGTCGCTGGAGCGCGTCGCGCGTGCTTGCCGCCATTCTCGAACGTACCTCAACGTGCTGTTGGCGTATGGCGACACGACACCGCCGAGCTTCTGGATGCGCACCTGACTAGTCTCGTCGCCCCAGCTGTGGCTCGTGATGACTCCGGAGTATCCACGCGCTTCGAGGATATCCAGGACTCGAGCGCGCGTCTTCACGCTCATGTGGTCCGTCTCGATGATCATTCCGCGATCGATCATCCGCTGCACCAGATACTCGCCGAATGGGGTGAGCCCGCGGACGTTGCAAAGGGGTCCCGGTGGGTACGCGGGCAGGTCTCCGCCCACGAGAGGCGCTATGACGTCGTGAAGAAAGGCGTAGAGCTCGGGATTGCCGAGCGAAAGGTTCGTTGGGGACTTGTCGTGCTCTCCGTCCGGGCACGATTCGGCCTGCCACCAGCGGCCATTGACGTACTTGTTGCCGAGATTCACGAGGACTCCGGTCGTACCATCGTCCATCGCCGTCCCGCCGAAAGGGTTGTCGAACTTGTGTACGAGAAACATGGAGCGCACGCCGAGGCCCCACAGCTCCTGGAGACCCTGGTCGATTCGCTCGAACGAGCACTCGTCGACCCCGTCGTGGTAGACGCAGTCGAAGGGAAGGGATGTCTCGACGCCGATGACGACGGCTAGCTTGCCGTCATTGATGACGGCGCGGGCTTCCGCGGGACTCTTCACGATCCGGAAGAACCCTCTGCCGGGGCCGCCAAATTGAGCGTCGATGTAGTCCTGGAGCTCGTAGAGATCTCGAGCCTGCAGTCTCAGGCTATCCATGTCGAGACACGAGTTCTTTTTGAGAGGGTAGATCTCGCACAGCGACCGGTTCTCCACGAGATCGGACACGAGGATGCGCAGACCGCCACGCCAGGCGCGCTCGATGCCCTTCCAATAGGTGCCCTCGTGAGTGAGGGAGTCAAACCTAGGCCAGCCGTCGAACTTCGGCCAGCCGTCCGTCGAATGCGTGCCCGTGAGTCGACCGTAGGTGAGGAAATTCTCCGCGAAGGCGAAACGGCCGTTGAAGGCGTGGTCGGGGCAGTCTTCGAGCGCGTCCATGACCCCGTACCGGCTCCACGGACGCCCGCAGTGGAAACGCCCCCCGAGAAACTCGAACGCACCGAGGTGGACGTGCGCGTCGAGGAACCCTTCCACTTCGGCTCCGGCACTCCGCCCGATGGAGGGGACTCCCACAGCGTTGACCTCGACCTCCGGGAACGTGGAACAGCCGTCGGCCGGTTCGAGATCCAGCGAAAATTCGGGGTCTGGCTCTGGTTCATCCGCCCTCGCCACGACACCGAGAGGTTGAGGTCGCTCGCGACGTTCGTGAGCTGGAGTCGGCCCGCCTTCGCCGTGACCTTCCAGTCGGCATGGGGACCAGCCTTGGAGCCGGGAGTGACGCGACCGGAGGCGTCGGCGTCCGCGACGGGCATCGATCGATCGGGACCATAAAGAAGGTAGCTGCCGAGACCGGTGGCCTGCATCCGGAACGGCGTCGCGCCTTCGATCGACGGCTTCAGCGAATACCCGAGACCATCGCGACCCAGATACCCACCCGTCCGGCTATCACGCACCGTGACGCACTCCGAAGCGTACTGGTAGATATCGACCGAGGTGACCCTGTCCGGCGCCGGCGAGGTGGCCGTGGCGGTGCTTGTTGGAGCCAGAAGCGCGGCACCGACGAGGAAGGTGGGCCCCACGCGCAGTAGGGAACGATTTCGCTCTGGAAGTAGACCGGATCGAGATGAGCGCCGTCGTGGACCGAACATCGAACCCCCCAGGTGTGACACCGCCATGGCGGCGCGCTGGAAAGGTAACCCGAGGGGCGTTTCCAAGACAAGCGCCATCGTGTGGATCGATGAGGTCCAGCACGCAGCGTCCGGCTTGCTCGCGCGCTCGCGGAATCGGTAGACTCCCACGTTGCGGTCCGGCACCGAGGAGAAAACATGCCTGCGGTTACACGAGCCTCCGAGCTCAGCAGCTGGGTCCGCGATGCCAGGCAGCGCACGTTCGATCTGGTGGTGGATCTTGCCGACGAGCAGCTCTTCGGTCCGCTCCTCGCCATCATCAATCCGCTGATCTGGGAGATCGGCCACGTCGCCTGGTTCCAGGAGAGATGGGTGCTGCGCGGCATCGCGGGGCGGCCGCCGATCCGTCCGGACGGCGACGCTCTGTACGACTCGGCCGCGGTCGCCCACGATACCCGATGGAGCCTGCCGCTGCCGTCGCGCGCGGACACGCTCGCCTACATGCGGGAGGTCCGCGACGGAGTGCTCGAGCGTCTGGAGGCGGGCGAGCTGAGCGCCGAGGAGGACTACTTCGTTCGCCTGTCGGTGTTCCACGAGGACATGCACGACGAGGCGTTCACCTACACGCGGCAAACACTCGGCTACCCCGCCCCGCGCTTCAGCGAACGGCCGGACACCGAGTCGCTGGACGCGGGCACCGGGCACCCACTGCCGGGTGACGTCGAAGTTCCCGGCGGCGTCTTCCATCTCGGCGCGCGGAAACAGGACCAATCATTCGTTTTCGACAACGAGAAGTGGGCCCATCCCGTCACGCTGCAGCCCTTCGCGATCGCGCGCGCGCCGGTGACGCAGGCAGGAGTTCCTGGCCTTCGTCGAAGGCGACGGCTACGGGACCGCCGATTTCTGGAGCGAGGACGGCTGGACATGGCGCGAGACGGCCGGCGCGAACCATCCCGTCTACTGGAAGCGCGATGACGGCGGCCGCTGGCTTCGGCGCCACTTCGACGAGTGGCGGGCGCTCGAGCCCCACCTACCGATCGTTCACGTCAACTGGTACGAGGCGGAAGCATACTGCCGTTGGGCGGGGAGGCGGCTCCCCACGGAGGCGGAATGGGAGGCGGCCGCTGCAGCGGTTCCGGCGCCAGGAGGCCGAGCGTTGGCCGACGCGAAGCGGCGCTTCCCCTGGGGAGATGACGCGCCAAGCGTCGGCCGGGCGAATCTCGAGTGGGACCGAATGGGCTGCGTGTCGGTCGATGCGTGCGAGGTGGGCGAGAGCGCCTGGGGATGCCGGCAGATGATCGGCAACGTCTGGGAATGGACGAGCACGAGCTTCGGTCCTTACCCGGGCTTCGTCATCGATCCTTATAAAGAATACTCGGAGCCGTGGTTCCACACGCACAAAGTGCTCCGCGGAGGCGCCTGGACGACGCGGAGACGGCTTCTGAGGAACACGTGGCGGAATTTCTACAAGCCGGACCGTCGCGACGTATGGGCCGGGTTCCGAACATGTTCCGTATGAAGATCTGACTCGTGGTGCCGGTCCCGGCGGGATCGCGGCAGGGAAACGAAGTGACGGCCTCCCGCTGGGCTCGCCGCTTGACCGAGCTCGACCACGAGGTGAGCCTCCTCCGTGAATGGAACGGGGAGCCCTGCGACGTCCTCGTCGGCCTGCACGCGCGGAAGAGTCATGGCTCGATCTCAGGCTTTGCTCGCGCCCGCCCGGGAGCTGCCTTGATCGTCGCGTTGACGGGAACCGATCTGTACTCGGATCTCCCCGACAATCCGGAGGCTCTTCGTTCGATAGCACTGGCCCGCCGGATCGTCGTCCTGCAGGATCGCGCTCCGGACGTACTGCCCGAGCCCGCGCGCGCGAAGTCGCGCGTGATTTATCAATCCGCCGAGGTCGAGCCATCGACTCCGGTCGACGATGCCTTTCAGGTGGCCGTGCTGTCACACCTGCGGGAGGTGAAGGACCCCCTCCGCGCGGCGCTCGCCGCCCGGCTCGCGCCCCCTTCGTCGAGACTGCGCGTCGTCCACGCGGGGAGTGCTCTCGCGCCGGAGTGGGAGGCGCGAGCCCGCGCGGAAGAGGCGGCGAACCCGCGATATCGCTGGCTCGGCGACGTCGGCTCGCGCGGAGGCCCTGCATCTCATCGCCCGCTCGCATCTCCTCGTCCTCAGCTCGAGACTCGAAGGCGGGGCGAACGTCGTCGCCGAGGCCGTCGTCGCGTCGGTGCCCGTGATCTCGTCCCGGATCGACGGATCGGTCGGGATGCTGGGTCGGGACTATCCCGGGTATTTCCCCGTCGGCGACACGAAAGCGCTGGCTCATCTACTGTGGCGAGCCGAATCGGACCCGGCCTTCTACGACGGGATCGGGGACTGGTGCGAGCGGCTGAGGCCGCGCTTCGAGCCCGCGCGGGAGCGCGAGAGCTGGCGTGCGCTCCTGGCGGAGGTGGCTCCGCCCACCAGAGGTCCAGCGCTCGCCTGAGGAAAACTCTACGTCCGCCGGTCGTCGTCCGGCGCGAGGTTGCCGCACCGCGCGCAGCGTGTTAGCGTTTTCACCGTCGAGCCATCGATCGGAGGCGCGCCCGATGAGCAAAATCACGTTGAAGGTAAACGGCGCGACGCACAGCGTGGACGTCGACCCCACGACTCCGCTGCTGTACGTCCTGCGCGACGACCTGGATCTGCACGGCCCGCGGTTCGGTTGCGGGCTCGGTCAATGCGGGGCCTGCACGGTGATCATCAGAGGCGAGGCGGTACGCTCGTGCGTCAAGCGGGTCTCGACGGTGGGCGCCGCCGAGATCACGACCCTCGAGGGGCTTTCCGCGAACGGCAAGCTCCACCCGGTGCAGCAGGCGTGGATCGACGAACAGGTGCCGCAGTGCGGCTTCTGCCAGAACGGGCAGATGCTGACGGCGAAAGTGCTGCTCGATCACAACCCCACGCCGACCGACGCGGAGATCCGCGACGCGATGGCGAGAACGTTGTGCCGCTGCATGACCTACTACCGCGTCCAGACGGCCATCAAACGCGCGGCGAAGGCGATGACGCCCTCGGCGACGAATGCGGGCGAGGAGGGGTAGGCCATGACGACCCACAGGAGTTCGTCCACGTCGGTCGGGAGCTCTTCGGGAAAGGTGACATCATCTCGCCGGGACTTCCTCAAGACGTCGGGCTTCCTCGTCGTCGGGGTGGCGACTACGTCGATGGCCGCCCCATGGTCCGCGGTCGCGCAGACACCCGCCCCAGGGCAGACACCGGGCCCCTATCCCGACCCCGACTTCCACCAGCTCGACTCCTGGATCGTCATCCGGCCCGACAGCACGGCGACGTTCTACGTCGGCAAGACGGACCTCGGACAAGGAACGGGGACCGCGTTCCGTCAGATCATGTCGGACGAGCTGGACATCCCCTACGAGAATACCAGCTGCGTCATGGGCAGCACCGACGTCACCGTCGATCAGGGTGGATCGGGCGGCTCGGACGCGCTCCAGACCGACGGATGGCCCATGCGGCGCGTCGCTGCCGAAGCACGGCGGGTCCTGCTCGAGATGGCTTCGGCGAAGTTCGGAGTGCCCGTCGCGGCGCTCTCCGTCCACGCGGGGGTGATCTCGGTAGCAGCGGATCCGTCGAAGAAGGTCACCTATGGTGACCTCATCGGCGACGGGCGATTTCACGTGACGCTGACCGGAGACAACGTGAACTCGGTCACGGGACGCGCGTCTCTCAAGCCGGTGCAGCAGCTCGAGAATGTCGGCCAGTCGCCGCAGCGCTACGACATTCCGTCGAAGGTGGACGGCTCGTTGAAGTGGGCCGTGGACGTGAAGCTCCCCGGTATGCTTCACGCGCGCAACGTCAAGCCGCCGGTGGCGGGGGCGAAGGTGGTGAGCATCGACGAGTCCTCCGTTCGTGGAATTCCCGGCTTCGTCCGCGTGGTCCGCAAGGAGAACTATGTGGCCGTCGTGTGCGAGCGCGAAGATCAGGCCATCCGCGCCGCGCGCGCGCTGAAAGTAGACTGGCAGAAACCGACCACCGCCCCGTTTCCGCGTTCCGAAGATCTCTTCACCTACATGCGCGCGGCCACACCGACCGCCACCGAAGAGCCGCAGGTCGTGGGCGACCCGGACGGCGCGTTTGCGTCTGCCGCGAAGGTCATCGACGCCGACTACGACGTGCCGTTTCAAGGCCACACGGCCATCGGACCCGCGCACGCCACGGCGGATCCGTCGAACGACCAGATGACGATCTACACGAACGACATGAAGTCCTACGGCCAGCGCAACGGCGTCGCGAAGTTTCTCGGAATGCCCCGCGATCGCGTGCGCGTCGTGTGGATGGATGGCCCGCAGGCCTATGGCCGCACCGCGGCAGACGACGCGGGGTTCGAGGCGGCGTTTCTCGCGAAGGAGCTCGGCCGTCCCGTGCGCGTACAGTGGATGAGAAACGAGGAGACGGCGTGGGATGCCAAGGGCCCCGCCTACGCGATCCGGATGCGCGGCGGCCTCGACGAAAAGGGAAACGTCGTCGCGTTGGAGTACGACGGCAGAGCCGCCGACCACAATCATCTGGGCTACAACGAGCACGACTCGGTGCTGATCGCACAGCTCGCCGGCATGCATCGCGCGGAGCCGGCTCGCGGCCGGGCGTCGGTGCCCTGGGACAAATACACCATCCCGAATCGCCGTCTGCTGGCGAGTGTCGTCGCGCTACCGCTCGTGTGGGAGACCCCGCTTCGGACCGGGAACCTCCGGGATCCCGACGGGCCGCAGGTGACGTTCGCCTTCGAGTCGTTCATCGACGAGCTCGCCGCGGCCGCCGGGCGCGGACCCGTTGGAGTTTCGACTACGACTTCTCTCCGCCACCAACGACGACGACGATGGCTTCCGGCGGGCGCGATCCCTCGCGGTAGTCAAGGCCGCGGCGAAGGCCTATGACTGGGACTCCCGCCCGTCGCCGAACCCGAAGCGGAAGGCGAGCGACGAGATTCTCACGGGCCGCGGCGTAGCCTACGCGTTTCGCAGCCAGACGACGGTGGCCGAGATTGCCGAGGTCGAGGTGAATCGCCACACCGGTCACGTCTGGGTCAAGCGGCTCGTATGCGCGCATGACTGCGGCCTGGTGGTGAACCCCGAGGCGCTGAAGCGGACAATCGAGTGCGGGATGCTGCACTCGCTCAGCCGGACGCTCCACGAAGAAGTGCAGTTCGACACCGAGAAGGTGACGAGCGTGAACTGGTCGTCGTCCCCGACCCTGACTCACCGCGATGTGCCCGAGCGCATCGACGTCGTCCTCGTGAACGGCGATCCCAACCCGGACCGGCCCGACCTTCCGCACTACGGGGCGGGGGAGCCGAGCTGCAAGCCGATGCTCGCGGTCGTTGCGAACGCGATTTTCGACGCCACGGGCGTGCGCCTGCGCCGAGTGCCCTTCCGAGACGAACGCGTGCTCGCCGCGCTCCAGGCCGCGGGAGTCTGAGGAGGTCTCCGTTCGGCGATGTGGCGCTGCGAAAGGCGTCTCGCGGGACGTGGATTCGACTCGTAGCGCTCTGCATAGGGAGAGGGTCGAGAGGTCGGAGCAACAGGTGGGCTCCGTTGAGGCTCTCTCTCACTCTTTCGGGTGATAGGGTCCCGATTCTCTTTGCGAATCCGCCTTGTCCACCGTGAAGATCTGAGTGGCGTCTGACGACGCTCCGTTTCGGGAGCCCACATTCTCTCGCGTCTTTGGCTTCCTCGCTGCCGCGAGCGCGGCGGCGGCGCTCTTTTTCGGTCTCGCGCCCCTGGCGGCGGGTCCCGCCGGGGCGCTCGTCGAGGCGCTACGTGGTGGGGGCCGCACGTCGAGCGCCTCTCCGCGCCGGGAGCGCACGCGGAAGCTGCTCGTCGTGTCCGAGGTCGGGATGACGGTCGTGCTGCTCGCCGCCGCCGGTCTTCTCGTGAGGAGCTTCCATCGGCTCGAGGCCGTCGATCCCGGTTTTCGACCCGACAACGTCGCGAACCAAGGGCGCACAACTCAGACCGGCCGAGACCGTGAGAAACCACGTAAGCCTCATGACGTCTATGTTAGCCAGCGGGCGAGAAGAGCCAGCGGTGGGACGAGGAGAACGGTCCGCATGAAAAAGATCGCGGCGAGCTGATGCGCGCGAATCGGAACCTTGCGGAACATGTCGATCATCATCGGTCCAACCGACGAAAAGAAGACGAGCTGCGAGATCGATAGTACCGCGATGAAAAAGCGCGCTTCCAGCGCCGCATCGCGGGCGAGGAGTGCGGGAATGTACATTTCGGAGATGCCCACGACGACCGCCGGCGCGATGATCCTGGCGTCGGGCAGGCCGAGAAGCGGTGAGGACCGGGACGAGCGGACGTCCGAGCCAATCGAAGAGTGGCGTCTCCCGGGCGAGGAGGAGTGCCAACGTGCCCACGGCGAGAACGGTGCCGAGTATCGTGCCGACCAGGAGAAATCCCTCCCCGAAGCCGCGCCCTAGAGTCTTCACGACGCTCGCGCCCTCGGCCGCTCGCGAGAACGCACGAGTTGCCGCCGTTCGGAGAAGGGACTCGCCCGATGTGAGGTAGCTCGGGCCGGGGGGCGGTGACGTAGGCGTCCGGGACGCGGGTCGCGGGCCAGACGCGCGCGAGAAGGATCGCAAGGGAGTAGACGGCGACGAAGTACGTTCCCATGATGAGAGGAAACAGGCGCAGGAGGTCCAGCGTTCCCGCCACGACGGCGACGAAGCCGATGCTGACCGTCGAAAAACAAGTCGTGATCACGAATGCCTCGCGCCGTGTGTAATAGCCGGCCTCGAGCAGTTGTCGGGTGAGGTAGAGTCCGACCGAGTAGCTTCCTACCCACGAGGTCAGGCTATCGAGCGCCGAGCGCCCTGGAAGGCGAAACAGCGGACGCATCACGGGACGCATGAGGACGCCAACGAGCTCGAGGATTCCGTACTCGACGAAAACGGCGAGTGCGGCCGCGCCGATGGGAACGATGACAGCGATCGAAAGGGCCAGAGTGCCCCACATGAGACCCGCGATCCCGGGACCCTTCAGAATCCCTGGGCCCAGGTCGAAAAAGTAGAGGAGCGCGAGCAACCCTCCGAGGGCGCGCATGGAGGAGGTGAGGGGAGTACTTCGAAAATCGGAACGGACAACTCCGAGCCACGTCATGAGGAGGGCATAGACGCCGACGAGTGTCGGTGACGCCGCGACGAGGTTCTTTACGAGAAGATCGAACGGCACCGTGAACCCCCCTCCGTCCCCGGAGGGAATCGGCAAGAGAAAGAAGGCGCCGCCCAGGAGGGTCGACAACCAGAAGCGCAGCTTGGGCAAAGGGTCAGATATCCCGGAGGTTTGGCGGTCTAACGCAGAATCGTTCGCTCCTCGAGGTGCTCCTCGACCTCGGCACGCGTCAGCAGGGCATCGCGCATCTGCTTCCTGGCGAACAGCTCGAGCTGATCGCCCCGGTGCTTCGACGCGCGGATCCGTCGCATTGCCGTAGGCGGTCAGAACTTTGGCGCGCACCGGGTCTCCGAGCTCGACCACGGCGTAGAACGTGTCGCCGCCTATAACGTTCCTTTTGCCATCGGCTCCGGCAGGTCCGAAGTACGCGGTACGAAATACACCGAAAGGATCTCCAGGGGCGCCATTCGCGGGAAGGTCCTTCGCACCGTAGCGGAGCCGCACGACGTCTCCCCATGGAATGTCCAGAGCGCCGTATTGCTGTTCGACCCCCTTGCTCGCGGCGTCGAGGGCGTCGAGCGCGGATGCGGGATCGCGAATGCCGTCGGGCGTGGTGATCGCTTCGTCGGGGCTCCATGGCGTGGTGAAGGCCTCGCGCGGTCCATGGACCGGCGTCCATCCAACGACTCGCCCACTCGACGAAGAGTACGGCACCCTGGCTCGAAGCGTCGGCGCGCCGATCCCATCGGGAGAGCACGTCGGCCGCTCGCCGAGCGGCGGGTGTCCCGTGAGTTTCCGCGAGGGGGATCAAATCGTCGAGAATTCGGTCCGCGAGCTCCATGCGGGTGTCGTGCTTGTAGCCGAGCAGCTCCTCGAACGTGACCGAGTCGTCCGAGGAGACCATGTGGGCCGATCGCTGGGGTCGAAAGGACATCCCTCGCGGCGCGAGATATTCGGGGAAGTCGGCAGGGGAGAGGGTGCTGGGAACCGTGACCGTCCACGGCGGGTCGTTCGCGTTCTGGAGCCAGCCGTTCGGCGGATCGAGAAGGTGGGGAAGGCGATCGTAGTCGAGGGTGCTCTTCCAGACGAGCGCCGACGTATCTCCGGGAACGACCCCGCTCCACCAGGCGAAATCCCCCCGCGCCCGTTCGGGAACGCGCCCACCGTACAGATAGTAGATGTGGCCGGCACGGTCCGCGTAAATGATGTTGAACATCGGAATCTGGAGTCGCCGAACCGCCGTTTCGAACTGGTCGAAGCTCGTCGCGCGGCCCATGTCCCACCACTGCTCGAGCATCCCCGGCTCGTCGAGGCCCGCGACACGCACCGCGAGGGCATCGTCGTCCGTCTCGTGGACGACCGGGCCCTGGACCGTGCTGCGCACCACGAGCTTCTCGTCCCGGGAGGAGCCGTCCGCCTCGCGAACGCGGATCGTCTCGTCTTTCACCTCGAACGCCGCGACCTTTCCATCGAGGAGGTAGCCGCCGCCCGATTTGCTGATGCGATAGGTGTCGGCGCCGTCATAGGTATTGACGGTGTGGGACCATCCCAACTCGTTGTTGAACGCGATGGCGAGCACGGGAAATCCCACCAGAGTCGCTCCATAAACGTGAGCTCCCGGACCGTTGAGCTCCGCCTCGTAGAAAAGATAGAGGTCGGACCACGGGAGATGCGGGTTCGCGAGGAGCATCGCGTGCCCGCTCGCGGAGCGGCTCGGGCCGATGGCCCACATGTTCGAGCCCCGCTGTTTCTGGAGCGCTTCCGCCGAGCCTTCCATCTCTTCCTGGCTGTAGACGAAGGCGAAGTGAATGACCCGCTGCGCGTGGGCGAGCAGATCGGTCCCATTGATGGGAAGGACCGCTTTCGCCTCGGGAGAAACAACGTCCGCGTGCTCCCGTCCGTACCGGTTGACTCCGGAAGCGAAGGCATCGAGATCGACGCGAAACGCATCCGATTGTCGTCGGTACCACTCGGAGGCTCGCTCGGGAATCCCCATCGTCCGCACGTAGCGGTCGCTCGGAAGGTACTCCGGCCCGTAGACCTCCGCCGCACGCCCGCGCGCCTGCGCATAGAGCCGCAGAATCAGCTCCCCATGGCTCCGGGCCTGAGCGTAGCCGAACGCCTCGAAAAGCCCCGCATCGTCGTGCGCGTAGATGTGAGGGACACCCCAATCGTCCCACAGGATCTCGGTGGAGCTTCCTCGACAGGAAACGAGAAGCAGGGGAACCAAAATCGAGCAGAGCCGGTGCACGACGCGCCTCATGAGTCGAGCTCCTTGGAAAGGTCGCGGGATTGTATCGTGTCTCGCGCAAGACATGCGCGACCCGCGCTCGCGCCAGGCCCGCAGATCCGCTCGATCGCGGTGCTGCCGCTGCGAAATGCCACCGGCGATCCCACCCGCGGCGCGCGTGAAGACCGGTCACGGCCACGTCGATCCTGGGCCCATCGCGGAGACGTCCGAGTACGCCGGCGACGGGGAACACGCGTTGGATTGGATGGAGTACATGCTGGCGCAGCACGACCCCAACACACCCGGAGCGGCCATGCAGCTTGTGCCGGAGGGACTGCGCGGGTCGCCGCGGTTTCAATCGATCCGCGAGCCCATGGGGCTGCCGCCGCCATGACGCCTGACACGACTCACTCGACGGAAGGAGATTCTCCGCGTGGCCCCTTCCTTCCGTGAGCTCGCACCAGCTCGAGGATGTCGTCTCCGAATCGCGCGACTTTCGCCGGCCCGAGCCCGGGGATTCGCTCCAGCTCCGCGAGGCTCCGCGGCTCGGTTCTCTCGATCGCGAGCATCACTTTGCGCTGGAGTACCATATAGGTCTTCCACCTGAGCGCCTTGGCCTTTCGGCGGCGGTAGTTGTCGAGAGCGCGCACGATTGGGCCCGTCGTGCCGTAGCGAGAGCTTCGCCGCGGCGACGCCGCGCTCGATTCTCGGCCCGAGCTGCGAAGCGGTTTCCCCGGAATCCACACCGTCGGGTATTTGCGCCCCGTCCGCTTCAAGCTCCCCTCGGTGAGCAATTCGCCAACGGCTGCGACGATATCTGCTTCACTGTAATTGGCGAGAGAGCCGTACTCTGGGAGCGTCAGGAGGCCGCCGCGGGCGAGTGATTTCGCGCGACTTCCCCGAAGGGCCCTCGCGAGGTTGGTCTTGCCAACCGGCCGGCGAAGCCGTTCGACCGCCGCGAGGATGACGCGCTTCGCTTCCGGTGCGAGCGTCCGTACAGGCTCGCGTTCCGTCTCGACCCCGCGTTGCTTCTCGATGACGGCGTCGGAATCCGTGCAGACATCGCACCGCCCGCAAACCGGGTCTTCTCCCGGAGGTCGCCCGGTGAAGTGAGCGACGAGAGCCTGATGCCGGCATCGAATGGACGTCGCGTAGCGTTCCATCGCCTCGAGAGCCTTTTCTCTACGCGCCTCGATTGCCGCGCTTCTGGAGCCGTTCTGAGACAGGCGGCGTTGGGTCATTAGATCGCCAGACCCGAAGTAGAGGACGCACCGGGCTGGCTCTCCGTCCCGTCCGGCGCGCCCGGCTTCCTGATAGTACGCCTCGACACTCCCGGGTGTCTGGAAGTGGACGATCAGACGAATGTCGGGCAGGTCCACGCCCATTCCGAACGCGTTCGTCGCCACCAGAACTCGTGTTCGTCCGAGGTCGAAGGCACGCTGGGCGCGTTCGCGCGCGAGCTTCGTTCGGCCGGCGTGGTAGTAGCCGACCGCGAAGCCCTCCGATCGAAGCGCCTTCGCTACGGACTCGGCCGTCTTGCGCGTACTGCAATAGACGATCCCGCGACCCGCTCCGCGCCTTGCGCGAAGATTGCTGGAGTCGAGCTCTGCCCGCAGCGCCGTGAGACGTTCCTTCTGCGTCCTCGCGGGCAGGACTGCGAAGTGGAGGTTCGGCCGAGCGAAACCCGAATGTACCGGAACGGGGTCACGAAGCTCGAGCTCCGTCGCGATCTCCGCGACCACCGCCTGGGTGGCCGTCGCGGTCAACGCGAGCGCGGGGCAGTCGATGTGTTGGCGGAGCTCGCGAAGACGCAGGTAATCCGGACGGAAGTCGTGGCCCCACTGGCTCACGCAGTGTGCTTCGTCGATGGCGAGAAGCGCAACGGTTGCGCGTTGCAGCGATCTTCGAAAGCCAGACGAAGCGCTCCGTTCCGGGGAGACGTAGAAAAGATCGAGCTCGCCGCGCTCGAACGCTTCGATCGATGCCCGTTGCAGCGACGCAGACTGATGACTGTGAAGGGCGGCGCCCTGGACGCCGAAACCCTCGAGTGCCGCCACCTGGTCGTTCATCAGCGCGATGAGAGGGGAAACGACGAGCGTCGTTCCTCTGTGATGGCGACGGAGGACGAGCGCGGGGACCTGGTAGCAGATCGACTTTCCGGAGCCAGTCGGGAGCACGACGACCGCGTCGCGTCCCGAGAGCACCGCGCCCACCGCGTCCGCCTGCCCGGGACGAAAATCCGGGTAGCCAAAGACCTCCGTCAGGACTTCATGCGCTTCGAGCAGCACGGCCCTCCCCGTCGGTATCTTTCCTCTGGTGACGCAACGGCGCGCCGCGTCTGGGTCTGCTTCGGTGTCCGCTCTTTACTCTGCACGTCGAGAATGTAGCACCGAGCGCTTCCCAACCGAAGCTCTCACGGCTGAGCGATGACGATCCTGGCAACCCCCCCTGCATCCGATGCACAGATTGCGGCCGAGACGGACATCGACGTCGACGCTCCCTCTTGATCGTCCTGAACCTGAATCGTGCCTTGTTGCTTCCCTGGCGCCCTTGTGTTAATTCAGTTGCCGCCGGAGGCCGAAGCGATCGCGATGAAATTCGCGATTTCTTATCTTCATTCGTGGGCCAAAGGGAGGTCGATATGGTGACCAAGCCGAGCGATGGGGGGAACGTGGAACGCCGGGATATCAATCGCCGCGAGTTCCTCCACGGCGCCGCGGCGGGCGCGGCCGTCGTCGCGATGGGCGGACGCCATGTGGCATCGCTCCTCATCCCGCCACAGGAGGATCCCGTCGTCTCGCAGATCGCGGCGCAGCACGATGCCTCGATCCGGATGCTCCAGGAGTGGATAGCGCTCCCGTCCATCGCCGCCGAGGATCGCAACTATCCTGCAGGCGCGGAGTACATGGCCCAGCTCGCCCGGGACGCCGGCTTCCAGCACGTGGAGATCGTGCCCACCAAGGGCAAGCCGGGCGTCTTCGCAACGCTCGATTCCGGGGCGGCGAGCTCGCTCGGCCTCTACTTCATGTACGACGTCAAGCAGTTCGACCCCGCCGAGTGGTCCTCACCGCCGCTCGAGGCGCGGCTGGTGGACAAGCCCGGTCTCGGCAAGATCATTGTGGGGCGCGGGGCCACCAACACCAAGGGGCCGCAAACCGCTTGCCTCGCCGCCCTGCACGCGTTCAAGGCGGCCGGTCAGAGGCTGCCGGTGAACCTGGTGCTGGTTTGCGAGGGCGAGGAAGAAATCGGCTCGCCCAACTTCTCGCAAATCGTCTTCAAGCCCGAAGTCGAGGCGGCTTTGAAGAAGTGCTTGGGCATCGTCATCCCGCTCGGCAACCAGGCTCTGGACGGCTCGGTGACGATCAACCTGGGAGCCAAGGGCATGGTGGAGGTAGAGCTCGTCTCCGCCGGGGAGAAGTGGGGGCGCGGCCCCACGCACGACGTGCACTCGAGCTTCGAGGCTCGAGATCGACAGCCCCGCGTGGCACCTGGTGCAGGCCCTCCATACGCTGGTCGAAGCCGACGGCCATACACCAGCGGTCGAGGGCTTTTTCGACAAGGTGAAGCCACTGACCGCGGCGCAGAAAGCCATCCTCGAAGCGTCCATCCCCAAGCGCAGCGAGGCCGGGGCGAAGGCGTCGCTCGGTGTTACGCATTGGTACAAGGACGAGTCGTGGCATGACTCGCTCGTACGACTGGTATCCCAGCCTACGATCAACATCGAGGGGCTGGTGGGCGGTTATACGGGACCCGGGGGAAAGACGATTCTGCCGCACCGGGCGGTGGCCAAGATCGACATGCGCCTCGTCCCCGACATGACCGCGAAGGGCACGCTGGAATTGCTCCAGGCCCACCTGGCGAAGCACGGCTTTTCGGACATCGAGGTCAACATGTCGGGCGGCTACGATCCCACCGAGACGGCACCGGACTCGAAGCTGGTCCGGGGCCAGATCGCCGCCTATCGCCAGATGGATGTGGAGCCGGTCCTGTGGCCTCGGCTGGCGGGCTCCTGGCCCGGGGTCACCTTCACCGGCCCCCCGCTGCGGCTCGCGGCCGGGATGTTCGGCATGGGGCACGGAGACGGTGCTCACGCCCCGGATGAGTATTTCATCATCGAGCCGGAGAACCCCAAGGTGGCGGGCTGGGACGACGCGGTGCGGAGCTACGTGGAGTTGTTCCGGTCCCTGGCCTGAACGGTGAGGGCCGCTCCGGGCGAAAGAGCTCGTCCGTTCGGCTGACTGTCACGTTGTTCTTGCCCGTCAGTCGACGTGGACGGCGCGTTGGCCCAACAGGTTGAGCCGCGTCGTGCGGATCACGTCGGGACCGATGACGCGGCCGTCGTCGTAGCGGAAATGCAAAGCGTCCGTAGGGCATTGCACGATGCACGCGCCGCATGCGATGCATTGCTCGGTCCGCACGATCTCGACCCGCCGGCGGCGACCGTTCATCGCAAGCACGTCGCGAGGGCATACCTGTACGCAGTCCGCGGCGCCCGTGCAGCGATCGACGTCGAGCTCGATGTGTGGCGCGCCACCGGCGGTGTTGATGTCGCTCGGGAACAGCGGCGTGGTGCCGGCGAAATCGAGCCCGACCAGGAGCATCATCGCCGCGGGGATGGCGGCGGCGGCAATCAAATCCGCGGCGCCTCGGTCGCCGGCGGCGAACAGTAGCCCGAACCCGATCGAGGCGCCTGCGGCAGCGAAGATCGCGAACGTGGCCCAGCGAGCGTGCCCCGCGATGCGCAGGCGTGGCGTCAGGGCGTACAGGGTCATGACCTCGAGGGCGAGAGCGGCGGTGGCGGCGATCGCGAGACGCCATCCGGCGGCGATCGCGACGATCGCGGCGGTGAGAGATCCCATCCAGAAGACCCAGATGCTCGCCATCTCGATCCTCCGTCGCAGAGGGAAGGAAACGCTGCGCTCTCGCCGACGCACGCGGCAGCCGCGATCGAGGTACGCGGGCAGATCCGCCATGTCGGCCGGACCCCAGCGTACGTTCCAGCCCGTGGCATCGGTGATGTGGCGGCGCTCGACACCCGTGGCGCAAAGCTGCGGCACGATCAGGGTTCGGTGGTCGACGAGCCCGGCGACATTCGACGCCCGGATCGCCGCGACGAAGTCATGATGGGTGAGGTGACCGCCGCCGGCGGCGCACCACACATTGACGCCACGGCTGTTGGTGACGAGGAGCCAGACGTCGCGGCCCGAAAGCGTCCGACGGATCCGTCGTACCGTGAGAGCGAAGTTGCCCGTCGCCACGACGGGCGACGAGCGGGTTGGCCGCCCGACCTTCACGATTCCCGTCGGATAGCGATGTGGCAACATACGAAACAACAGGTCGCGAACGTTGCCGAGTATTTCTAGCAGGCGCATCGCTCGCCCCTGCGGGCGCGCACTACGGCAAAGTCGCCGGGCGGCATCCGCTCCTGCAGGACATCTTCGAACCCAGCTGCGCGGATCGCATCGAGAAGACCGGCGACGGGATGCGTCGTCGTTTGCGTGATCGCGTAGGTCAAGGCCGCGATCGGCCACCGGACGACCCGGTGCCACAGCCGGAGGCCCGGAGTCTCCGGAGGAACCTCGTCGGCTATCGCGAGCAGGCCACCGTGCCGCAAGCGGGTGTGCGCCGTTCGCAAGACGTACGCCCGCTCGTCGGGCGACAACTCGCTGAACGCCAGGCACGACACAATGGCATCAAAGCTCTCCTCTGGGAAGCGATCCTCGATTTCCATCGCGTTGAGCTCGATCCACTCCACGCTACCCGCCGCCGGAGCTGGCCGCGATCGCGCGATTTCGAGCATGCCCGCGTTCGCATCGATGCCAATGACCTGCGCCCCACGCTCGGCACAGGCCAGTGATACCGCGCCCGTTCCACAGCCGATATCGAGGACGCGTGCACCCGGATAGGTGACGATCTCGGCAAGGCGCGCGTAGATCGCACCGATGCGGCCCCGGCTGAGGATCCGCAGGCCCCGATCGTAGCGCTGCGGAGTCGACTCGAGCACCTTCATGAAGACGTAACTGCTCATGAGAACGACCCTATCGCAGCTCCGACTGCTCCTGAGATCAGGCGACGCCTCGTCGAAAATCCGTCGCGCGCGCCAGAAGGATCAACCGGACGGCGCCGTAGTCCATGAATCCCGACCGGCTCAGCTCGCCGTTTTCGGATAGTGGCGCTCGACGTTGTCGGGATAGCTGCGGCAGAAGTAGTTCCAGAGCTGCTCGCCGTAGACCGAGGGCCGGTAGCGGCTCTGCATATCCCCGACGCCTGCCTGGAGCTCGCTGCGGCGCGCCATGAACCCCGCGTTCGCGTGACGCGGGCTCGCGGCCACGGCATCGCGATAGCGCCGTTCCATCGTCAAGGGCTCGAGCGGTGTTTCGAGCGACGGGCCGTGGAAGTAGCCGACGGAATACCGAAGCTCACGGGCAAACACGCGATGGGGCGTGGCGACGAAATAGTTTCCCGTCATCGCCTGCAGCATCTCGCCGAGATTGATCACGAAAGAGTCGGGAATCGTGGGCACGGGAATCCAATCCCCGCATGCGTTCTCGACCTCGAGGCCCGGCGTTTCACCGGGCGCCAGGATGGTCAGAAACCCGGTGTCGTGATGCGCGTTCACGCCGAACTGCCCCCCGGGTGTCGGGGGGTAGCGAATCAGCTTCGTCAGAGACATCTGCTCGGTCCCGAAGCGTGATTCGAAGTAGTCCTCGGGAAAGCCCAGGCCGACCGAGAACACCCCGAGAAGCGTCCGAGCAAGCCTGCCGACCTCTTCGAACCAGCGCTCCATCGTGCCCTTGAACCCCGGCAGCACCGCATCGTCGAGCCACTGGTTCGGTCCGAGAAGCCGCAAATAGACTGGGCTCACGTCAGGCTCTCGCCGTGGATGCTCGGTCCACAAATCGACTTGCTCGCGCATGTCCGGGCGGTTGTTCGTGTACTCGGACCCCACGGCCTCCCACCCTCGAAAATGGCGCGAACGGCGTTTGTCGATGAGCTGCTTTTTCTCGAGCGGCAGGTCGAACAGACGCCGGCTCAGGGAGAAGACCGAATCCACGAGTCGCGGATCGACCCCGTGGTCGACCAACACGAAGAAGCCGACGTCGTGACAGACGTCGCAAACGTTCTCCGCCAGCACGGCGCGATCGTGGTCGCGATCGCCACCGCGCCACGGCGCGAGGGAGAGCACAGGGATCTCGGTGAAGTCACCTCGGAGGGAAGCCGGCATCGTTCGCCTCGATGGGGCCATTCTACAGGAACCGGAGCCCTCGCCCAAAGACGGACGCTATTTCATCCCGGCTTTTTCTTTCACGTATGTCGCGGCCTTCTCGAGGATCGGGAACCACACGCCTCCCTTTTGTTGCAGGTGCTCGATGAGCCCTTCGAAGGCCACGATGCGCGACCGGGAGGCCCCGAATCGGCGTCCCGATTAGACCGAGAAGCCTTCCTTGTTCAGCGGCATCGTCCGGACGCGGTTTCCGGTCGCCGTGTAAATCGCGTTTCCGACGGCTGGCGCGAGCGGCGGAAGTGCGGGCTCGCCGAGACCCGTCGGCGAATAGTCGCTCTGGATGAAGTGCACCT
Source organism: uncultured Acidobacteriota bacterium (assembly GCA_963815675.1). Taxonomy (GTDB): domain Bacteria; phylum Acidobacteriota; class Vicinamibacteria; order Marinacidobacterales; family SMYC01; genus CAWFHP01. The sequence goes on from CAWFHP010000016.1 coordinate 141,527, forward strand.
CGACCACCGGAGCGTTCCGCATGCGCAGGATCGGATACCGGTTGAAATTCGCTTGCTGCACGCGGCCGTCCTCGATAGTTATCTCGAGGCCGAGCATCGTCGACAGACCGTCCACGACCGCGCCCTGGCACTGGTTCTCGGCGCCGCTCAGATTGACGATCGGCCCGACGTCGGCGGCCACGGTGACGCGATGGACCGTCAGCCTCCGTTTCTCGTCGACGCTCACCTCGGCGAGCTCGGCGACGTGCGCCGCGTGGCTGAAGTAGAACGCGAGGCCGAGGGCGTGCCCGTCGGGCACCGATTTGCCCCAGCCGCCCTTCTCGGCGGCGAGCTGGATGACGGCGGCGGCGCGGCCCGTGTTGAGCGAGCGCGGATTGCCCGGCTCCAGCCAGCGAGGCTTTCCCATGATCTCCAGGAGAAACTCCACGTGGTCGCGGCCCGCCGCAACCGATAGCTCGTGCAGGAAGCTCTGGGTCGCAAACGCGATCGCGTTCGAGCGCGGTGCGCGCCAGGGCCCCGTGGGGGTCCCGAGCGGCAGAAGCGTCTGCTCCACCTTGTAGTGCTGGATCAGGTCCTGAGGCAGCTCGCCGGGCCGCATGTTGCCGCCGCTCACCGGCTCCGTTCCGTCGTGCGTAAAGGTGATGAAGTGATCGTACCACCCGGAGAGCTTCCCGTCGGCGTCGATGGACGCCTCGAGCGCGTGAAAACCGCCGGGACGATAGAAGTCGTGCTGCATGTCCTCTTCTCGCGTCCACACGAGCTTCACGGGAGCCGCGACGCGGCGGGCTATGGCCGCTACCTCGCACATGTAGTCGTTCATGAGCCGACGCCCGAAGCCACCGCCAACGCGCGTCTGGTGAATGGTCACGTCCTTTTTGGAAATGCCGAGAACGTTAGCGACGTTCTCGAGGCCGCGGTCGGGCGTCTGCGTCGGTGCCCAGATCTCCACCTTGCCGTCCCGATACTCGGCCGTGCAATTCTGCGGTTCGAGCGGTGCGTGCGAGACGAAGGGATAGCTGTAGAACGCCTCGAGCTTCTGCTTGGCTTCGGCGAACGCGCTCGAGACGTCTCCCGTTTCGTAAAGCACCTGCGCGCCCTTCTTCTTGGCGAGACGCTCCGCCTCCGCCGTCGCCCTGCTCCAGCTGTCGTTGGCCGCTTCGGTCTCGTCCCAGTCCACGTTGAGCTTCGACCTCGCCTCGAGCGTCGCCCAGGTGGATTCGCCGACGATCGCGACGCCGGGCATCAGCTCCGATACGGTGTCGTTTCCTTCGAGCACGAAGGCGTCGCGGACGCCCGGCAAGGCCTTGATCGCGTCGAGATTGGCGGAGCGCACCCGGCCGCCCGTTGCCGGACATTTGGTATAGGACGCGTACAGCATCCCCGGCCGGACCTCGTCGATCCCGAAGAGCGGCTCTCCCCGGACGATGGCCTCGTTGTCGACTCCGGTGACGCGCGTTCCGAGGAGCGTGTACTCGTCGCGTGACTTGAGCTTGAGCTCGGACCTGGAGGGCACGAGAAGCTTCGACGCCGCTTCCGCCAGCGCGCCGTACGAAAGCGTCCGACCCGTCGGCTTGTGCGTAACGACACTCTTGGCCGTCACACACTCGGTCTCCGGGACACCCCAGGTTTTGGCCGCTGCCGCGACGAGCATCGCGCGCGCCGCGGCGCCGGCCTCGCGCAGCTGGTTCCAGGCCGAGGGAATCGATGTCGAGCCGCCCGCACTCTGCCGCCCGTAGACCTCGGGATCGATGGGAGCCTGCTCGACGTCGACGTCATCCCAGCTCGCGTCGAGCTCCTCGGCGACGATCATGGGGAACGCGGTCTTGATCCCCTGGCCGATCTCGGGACTCTTCGAGTAGATCAAGATCTTCCCGTCGGGCGAGATGTTCACGAACGCATTCGGCGCGAAATCCTTCCCGGGATTCTCGGCCGCCGACGCGTGGACCCGAGGGCCCGCGACGTACGCCCCGAGCGTCAGACCGGCGCCCGCGAAGCCCGTCAACTTGAGGAACGTCCGCCGATTCAGTTTCGCCCAATGGGCGGCGATCCCGCCCTCGGCCCTGGCTTCCGCTTCGCGCATCGCGCTCTCGATGTTCGGATCGCGCGCGAGTCTGTCCTGGGCTTTCATGCGGCGCCTCCCGAGGCTTTGATCTTCATCTCGGCGGCGGCGCTCTTGATGGCGGCGCGTATCCGCTGATACGTCGCGCAGCGGCAGAGGTTGCCGCTCATCGCGGAATCGATGTCTTCATCGGACGGTTCCGGGTTGCGATCCAGCAGGGCGCAGGCGCTCATGAGCTGGCCGGCCTGACAGTACCCGCACTGGGGAACGTCGTGCTCGATCCAGGCTGCCTGCAGCGGATGCAGCTCCGTCGCCGACGGCGCCAGGTTCTCGATCGTCCGGACCGCGTGCCCATCGAGGTCACCGAGCTTTCGCGTGCACGACCGTGAGGGCCGGCCGTCGATGTGCACCGTACAGGCCCCGCAGTAACCGTGCCCGCAGCCGAATTTAGCGCCGCGAAGCCCGAGCCGATCGCGCAGCACCCACAGCAGCGGCGTCGACGCGTCGACGTCCTGGAGCTCGTGCTCCTGACCATTGACGTTGAGTCGAATCATGAATTGCTCCTCTGAAAAGATTCGTTCGTTGGACGCTCCGAGCACAGTCTACCACTGCGATGCGAGGGGCGCGGCCTTGGAAGGGCAGGATTTCAATCCCCGGGCGTCAGTTTGGGCAACGGCCCGGTGCTGGCTTCCTCGTCGTCCTGGAAAACCCAGGGCTCTCACCGTCCTGAGTCACAATAAAGAGGTTGCCCTTCTTTTCCGTCGCCAGCATGCGCCCGTCCGGCAGGAACGCGAGGGCCCTGGGCTCGTCGAAGGAGGTCACGACCATGACGTTGAAGGGCAGGTCCGTTTGGGCGTGGGCAGCAGCCGCCAGGATCGTCAGTCCAATCACGCTGGGTCCTGTAACTATTTGATAGCCTGGCTTGTTACTCGTTTTGCCGATCGATAAGTCGAAACCAGAGCCACTCGATCCGATCATTCGCGCACTCGGTCCGAGTAGGAGTCACCCGTAATCATCCGCACGACTTCACCGTTCTCTTCGACGAACCGGACGATCTCGCCCACGGGACCACCGCCGGTGGGGGCGAGCAGGCGAAACGTCCCGTCCCCGATCGGCTCGAGCTCGATCGGATCCTCAATGCTCGGGGCCCAAGGATCCATGATGACCAGCCGTTCGTCCATGACGAGAACGCGGCTTTCGCCTCCCCGGCTGCGGTAGGCGCCGGCGAACCGCTCCCACGTCGGGTCCCACGTAACCCTTGTCACTTCCGGCTTCGTGGCCTTCGCGACGGCTTTGCCGACGGTGCTCATCAACTGTTGGGCGATCTGAGCCGGGTTGGAATCGCCTGTGTTGGTCAGCACGATCGCGCCCACCTTCGCGTCGAGCTGGATGAGCGTGTTCGTCGTGTATCCGGGATACCCGCCGCCGTGTCCGACGTAGAGCTTGTCGTCGATCCGTTGCACGCTGAAGCCGATGGCTTGCCCGCGGGTCCACGTGGTCTCGAGCATGCGCACCCGATGCATCTCGCGCAGGGAAGCGGTGCCCAGAATACGGTCTCCGCCCCGGGCGCCGGTGCGGAATTGCGCGGATACGAATTTCGCCATGTCGCCCACCGTCGAGGTCAGGCCGGTCGCCGCCGCCATGCCGCGTGCGTCGACGAACGGAAAGACCTCACGGGATCCATCGGGCATTCGCCGTCCGTAGCCCGTCGCCAGCTTCGGGTCCTCACGATCAACGCTCGACGCGCTCATTCCGAGGGGGTCGAAGATGTTCTTCTGGACATAGTCGGCCCATTTCATGCCGGAGACCTGCTCGACCACCATGCCGGCGATCGTGTACGCGAGGTTCGAGTACTTCCACCGGACTTCCGGCGAGAACGCGGCCTGACGCTGGGGCATCAGGTCTTTCAATTCCGCTTCCGTCGGGAAGTCGAGATCGCTCCAATGGGAGCTCGCTTCGCGGGGTAAGCCGGAGCTGTGGGTAAGCAAATTCTCGATTGTGACGGGGGGATCGTCCGGGGCTACATGGCGAAACGTAAACCACGGCAGGTATTCGGTGACCGGATCGTCGAGCCTGAGCTTTCCTTGCTCGCGCAGCTGCATGATGGCGGTCGCGGTGAAGAGCTTGCTGTGGGACGCCATGCGAAACCGCGTGTCGAGCTCCATGGGACGACCGGAAGCGACGTCGGCGTGGCCGAAACCCTTCGCCCAAATCAGTTCCTGATCGGAGACGACGCCGACAACCACACCGGGCAGTTGGCGGATCGCAATCTGACCGTCGAGCCAGGCCGAGAAGAGGCCGATCTGCGCCTTCACATCCGGATCGTCCGCTGGGGACGGCGCGGCGAACGTTGGCCTGACGCCGGCCATGGCCACGATTCCGGCGACGAGCCCGAACCTCGTGGCCACAGTGCGCGCAGTGTGCATCGATCCCTCCTATGGCTATTGCGCGGGCGTCAAGGCCCGGCGTGCGATGGTATCGGAGGAGGCGACTCGAACGCCAGTGGCCGTGTCGGCCCGTCGTCGGCGGTGAGCTCCGGCGGCTCGGTCCGGACCGCGCGCTGGACGGCAAGAGAAGGTATCCTTGCCGGGCTTCGCCAACGGAAGGGAGTCTCGCGTCATGAACTTGAAGGGCAGGACAGCTATCGTAACGGGTGCGGCAAGGGGGATCGGGGCCGCCTGTGCCCGCGCGTTCGCCTCGCACGGCGCCCGCGTCGTTCTTGCCGATGTCAACGGAGAAGCATGCCGGTCGACGGCATCGGAGATCGAATCCTCGATCGGAGCGGAAACTCTGTCGGTTTCAACCGACGTCAGCGACGCGGCTCAATGTGGAGCGCTCCTGACGAGCTGCGTGCAGCGGTTCGGGCAGTGCGACATCCTTCTGAACAACGCGGGCATCATCGAGGCCGGCTCCATCCTGGACGTCTCCATCGAGGACTTCGACCGCGTCCTGAGCGTCAATCTTCGGGGAACGTTCCTGCTCAGCCAGGTGGTGGCCCGTCACATGGTGGAGAAGAGAATCAAGGGCGCCATCATCAATATGTCCTCCACGAACGCCGTGGTAGCCATCCCCAACCAGCTCGCGTACGCGGTCTCCAAGGGCGGTGTGAGACAACTGACCAACGCGATGGCCATGGCGCTCGCCCCGTACGATATCCGGGTGAATGCCATCGGACCGGGCTCCATCCAGACGGATATGCTGGGACACCTGATGCAGGACGACGCATCCCGCCGCGTAATCCTCTCGCGCACGCCCCTGGGCCGAGCCGGTGCTCCCGAGGAGGTCGCCAACGTCGCCGTGTTTCTCGCCAGTGACTATGCGTCTTACATGACCGGGCAAACCATCTATCCCGACGGCGGGCGTCTCGGTTTGAACTACACCGTTCCGCTTCGTGAGGACGGTTGAGCTCCCCGGTTGACGGATCGCTTGGTTGCGGCTCGAACAAGGAGTAGCTATGCCAAAACACTACAGATTGACAAGCTGGCGGTGCCTCGTGCCCGTGACCCTTCTCTTCCTCATGGCGTGCTCCGCAGCGCAGGCCGCCGAGCGCGATTGGCGCGCGGTGGTCACGGATTTCGCGAAAGAACATTTTCGGCACCCCGCCTGGGGCTTCTCCCATTCGGCGCGCGACTACGCGCTTGCCAGAGAGCTCGCCTCGGCCGACGGGGTCGCTCTCGACGACGACGTCCTGTTCGCGGCAGCCTACCTGCACGATATGGCCGCCTTCGCTCCGTGGGAAAGGGAATCGGTCGACCATGCGGACGAGGCCGCCGATATCGTCCACACCGTTCTCGACGGTACCGGCTTTCCCATGGCCAAGATCGACGCGGTGCGCGGCGCCATTCGTACTCACATGTACTCGCGAGAGCCCGTCGGTAACGAGGCGCTCTACCTCCACGACGCCGACGCGCTCGACTGGCTCGGCGCCATAGGCGTCGCGCGCATCCTCGCGCTCGTCGATCCGAATGGCGGCACGCCCGACGGGCCGGCGGCGGTGAAGATGCTCGAGGAGAATCTGGAGCAGGTGCCGGACCGAGTTCTTTCACCTGCCGGACGGGCGCGGGTGCCACAGCGGAAGCAGGAGCTCGATGGGTTTCTCCGGGCGTTGCGCCTCGAGTCCCGGGATGTGCAGGGAGAGTACAGTTGTTTCTTAGCCCGATCGATGGAGATGTCGGCGCAGTTGATAAAGAGCGAGCGACCCACCGTGCACGCCGAGCTCGATAGGGAGAAACCAGGCGGGAGTCGCTGTCGGCGGGGGAGTCAAGTGTTCGACGGCGGCTAGTGGGCTGTAACAGCTATTTCGCGCCAAAATCGCGGGCCCTTTTGCGCGCTGTCAGCGTTGCGATTCCTCGAAATATCCAGATATGTCGTCGTCATCGCGCCTTGCCAGCACACAAAATGACCTCGCGATTTGCGCACCAAATGGCTGTTACAGCCCACTAGAGACCGAGATGAAGGCGCAACGCATCCTCGAGCTCGGACATGCTCGAGGCCGGCAACTCCCCAAGGCGCGTCCCACAGGTTCGACGGCAACGGAGCGCACCTGTTCCGCCTGCGCTTTGGAGTCAACACTGAGTCCACAGTCTGTCGCGCGCAGATAGACTTGAAAGGGATAGATACGCTCTACGTTCGAGGTGACCGGCACCACGGTGATCACGCCGCGGTTCAGACGCGCCGCCGTTGTGTTGGCGCCGTCGTTGCTGACGATGACTGCGGGACGGCGTTTGCTGGCCTCGGAGCCACGCACAGGCTCGTATTCGACTTCTCGAATCTCACCGCGGATCACTTGCTCCGGGCTCCGAGCCCGTCGGCGACGGCGGAGCCCCACGCCTCCGCGTCTCCGCTTTCTTCCCATTCCCTCCAGGCGTCGGCGTAGGCTGGAGCGAGTCCGCTGGCCCGCGACAGCTTGACCGCCCGCTGTACCACGGCGGAGCGCGACGTTATTTTCAGGCTCTTCGCGTACTCATCAAGGAAGGCAACGTCCTCCTCCGAGAGGCTAACGCTAATCTTCATACCCTCATACTGAGCAAAGTAGCATTGGAGTGGCAACGCGTCGGAATATGCGCAAACCCCGAGCCGAGAACCTCCTCCGTAAGGGGGGCGCTCGAGTTCCTCAGAAGTCTTTCCTCGGCGCATGAGCGCGCTCAGAGCGGCTGCGATCGGAGTGACGCCCGGCGAGTTCCTGCCGAAGACCGAGATCATCGAGCGCCTACCTTGCCGTCCGTGGGCGTGACAGATAAGATGCGCCCCGGCTATCCCGATCCGCTGAAGCCCCACGACGACTGCGGCTTCGGCGGGCGCACCAGGACGACCCGATCCACACAAGGAGGACTCCATGAACAGGCCCTTCGCATTCTCGCTCGTCGCGCTCGTGCTCGTGCTCGCTGCCTACCCCGCGGGGATGATGGCGCAGAGCGACCAGACCTACGCTACCTACATCACCGAGGAGCAGTGGCAAACGGTCAACGAGCTCCCGGGTATCGACCGGCAAATCGTGAGCCGGGACATCGGCAAACTGAACCTCTCCGTCGGCATCATCCACCGAGGCGCGGTGGCCAAAGGCAGCGGGACGGCCGCGCCGAATCCCGAGCGACCCTGTGGTGTCACGAGCGGCGACCGGAACAGCGGGGCGCGAGGCATCATGCATATCCACCAGACCGAGACCTACTATGTCGCGTCCGGTTCGGGCACACTGGTCACGGGTGGCCAAATCATGAACGGGAACCTGTCGGCACCGGATAGCCCCGTGACGAAGATCCTGAACGGCCCGTCCTGCAGCGGCGTGATCGTCGGGGACTGGGTCGCCAAGCATGTGAAGGAAGGGGATATCGTCATCATCCCGGCCGGCACGCCGCACGGCTGGCTCGAGGTCCCCGTGCACGTGGACTACCTGAGCGTGCGACCCGATCCCGATCGGGTGCTGCCCAACGACTACGTCAACCCCGCGCTGGGATCGGACTTCCAGATTCGGACGCGGTAAACAGAGAGAGCTTCCGTTACAGGCTTTCCTGTACGGCCCGATAACCGTGGGTGATGGCGGAGTTGGTGTCGGCGCTCGCACCGGCATCCGAGTTCGCGATCGCGATCCGCCCGAACGGCCGGCGTCCCACGACCCACGGCTTGCTCTCTTCGTTCGGCCATTCAGGCTCCCAGAGCAGGCCTGGGCTATACGAATAGCCATGCGGCCATCGATTGACGGTAATCGCCTCGATATCGCGCTCTGCGTCGAATCCGCCCGACGAAAGCGCCGCGTCGAGCTGGTCGCGCACGTGCTCCTCGAAGGTGGCAAAGGAGGTCGTCAGGAGCTTCCGGCGCCCGGCGCGCCACTGGTCCGGGCCTTGGATATCGGCGAAAAACGGGACGTAGCACATGTGCAACACCATGGGCTCGTCCGGTGATTTGCCGAACTGGTACTTGCCGAGGGAAACCGGGTAGTCGAGCTCGACCTGCTTGAAGAAGTCGCTCGTGTAGTAGACGTAGCGAATCCCGAGCTTCGCGAACGCACGCCAATTCCGGACCTGTACCTTCGTATAGGTCAGCGGGATCTTGACGTTGTAGCTCAGACCCCGTACCTGCTCTTCGGGCAGCTCCGGACACAAGTAGGGTATGGCCATGTTGTAACAGGCGAGAATGCAGCGATCGGCGCGCGCGGTGTGTACCTTGCCCTTGTGGACATAGGTGATCAGCACCGATTTCTTATCGTCCGCATGCACCACATTCACCGCCGTGCTGTTCAACCGGATTCTCGTCGAGGCGCCATCGCGATCGAGCTTCGAGTAATCGAGCTTCGCCGTGACGACGTCCTCCATGGTGGAGCCGGGCACCGCGTCGGGGAGCAGCGAGCGAACCAGCAACCGCGCGACGGACGCGTTCCCGTCCGGAAAGTGGAAGATGTACGGTTCATCGCCACGGTGTCCGACGCGCGGCATGGTGTATCGGAGACCCGGCATCCCGCCTCCGTCGTCGTAGGAAGGCACCGATAGAGCAGGCACCTCGTCCATACCGACGCACCAGAAGCTCATTCCCCAGCGACGGTAGATCTCCAGGATCTGATCGTCGACTTTGACGTAGTCCCTCAGATAGTCGAGATAACTCGTCTTGGCGAGCAGGCTCCGCTTCTCTTCGACGCTCATGTCCGGCAGGTAGTCCCGCTCGGCCGTGAACGCTCGAACGAGGTCCGCGCGAGCCTTGTCGCTCAGCGGAGCGTCCGCGGCAAACTCGCTCCACGGCCGCGACCCATAGCCACTCACGAGCTTGCGCTGGCCGAAGTGCTCCTGGTCGAAGAGAATCGCATAGCTGAGACCGAGCTTGTCGTAGAGCTTCTGGTCGAAATACTTGTAGAAGCGTTGGACGTCGATCCCGATATCGACGAGCAGGTCGCGTGCCACGTCGCTGTAAGACGAGGGTGTATCAATCGACTCGGTGCCACCGTAGCCAATGAGCGTCTTGCCGGCGGCGCTGAACTCGTTTCGCTTCGCGTGTCCGCCAAAATCGTCGTGGTTGTCGATGACGAGCACTCTCGCGCCAGGGCGTTCCCGGGTGAAGAAATGCGCCGCCGACAACCCGCTGATGCCGCCGCCGACGATGACGAGATCGTATTGCTCATCCGGGGGACCGGCGGGCCATTGTTTGCCCGCCACGCGTGCATGCATGACCTCGAAGGAGCCCTTATGGCTGCCACGCATTCCCGTCAACGCGGGCGGGTAATAGTCCGAGCCGAGAGCGAACTCGGATGGCTCCGCACCGAAGAGCTCGGTGAACGGCGAGAGCATCGACGCACCAATGGCTATGCGGGTGCCGTTGAGAAAGTCACGACGGGTAACTTTGTCTTTCACGGGTTTTCTCCAGAATGAACGTCAGGCGCGGAGGGAGGCGACCGGTTGTCTCTCCCTCGTCCATCGCCGAGTATTGTCAGCCACGAGGAGCGCGGAGTCCAGCGAACCCGGGCGACCGAATGCGCTAGCCGTGACGAAGCTGCCCAGGTGTTCGTCGCCAAGGATGGTGGCGCCTGTCTGGCGGCGGCCCGAGCCATGGATGGCTCATTCGGGAAGCGAACAGTTCTCTCCAAACATCACGGCGAAGTCTCGCTTCATGCTCACGATCTCCCACGAGCGTTGCCGTGCGAGCTCGAGCATGCTCTCGTTCCGGTACTCGAGCTCGCGAGCGGCGTCGTCGTGGTCCAGAAACAGCACCAGATTCGGTTGGGCCCGGGCGGCCGCTTCGAGGACGTCGCGATCGCCGGCACCGTTTCCGAACGCCAATAGCGGCAGCCCTCCCGTGCGCTCGCGGATGCGAAGCACCTTGCCTTCGCCTCGATTGTAAGGCTCCCACGGCGTAGCGGTTCGAACGAAATCGTCACCGTCAATCACGAACGCGTACATCGAGCCGATGACGTGCGCGGGCTCGATACCGAGGCAGGGCTCGGCGAACGCGCGGATGTACTCCTGCTGGGACTGAGAGACGACATAGACGTCGAAAGCCTTCGCCTGCAGGAGCCCGATGAGCTCCACCATCGGCCTGTAGAAAAGTGCAGAGTAAGGACGCTCGAGGCTCGGATGCTCGCGTCGAAGAATCGTTCGAACCGCGCGTCGGAAATCCTTGACCGATCCTCTGACCGCGGCGGAGACAATCTCCGCGCCGTGGCTCCGAAGGTAGTCTCGGTCCCCGGCGACGATGGACCGGTAAGGCTCCTCCTCGGCGAGGGAGGGCTCGGCTCGTGCAGCGGCGCGCAATGCTTCCATCGCCACCAGCACTTCCATGTGGATCGGTTTTTCGATGACGAGCGTTCCGTCCAGATCAAACACCGCGATGCGGTCTCTCGGAGGGACGTAACGCGCATTGGATGGGTCCGTCACATCGTGGATGAATCCGACAATGCGTTGCTTCACCGGACCCTCCGACCAGGAGGGAAGCACCTTCGGCTCCGGCGCCTGCCGGCAAGACCCCGCGACGAGCGAAACCCACAGCAGGAGCGCCGAGCGGATGCATCGCGCCGGTCTGGTCATCGCATCTCTTCGAAACATGGAAGCACCTTCTAACGGGCCGAGGCCACGTCCTCGTCGGGATGGACCTTCGTGTCGTTCTGTCTATCGTTCCGATCGTTCGGGCGATTGCACCGTCTTGATGCCGGTCTCGATCTGGTCGAAGAGGTGCATCAGCCTGGCTCGATCCGCTTCGTCGAGCGTCGCCATGAGTTTTCGCAGACGCGCGTAGTGCTCCGGCAGGAACGCCTCCAGACGCCGGCGGCCACGCCGGCTCAGCGCGATCACGATCTTGCGTCGGTCTTCCGCGTGGGGGCGGCGTTCGATCCAACGGGCTTTCACGAGGCCCTCGAGCATCTGGGTCATGGCAGCGCGGCCGATGCCCGCGCGCTCGGCGAGGTCCGACGGCGTCGCGACTGCCGAATCCCACTCCATGCCGTAGAGGATCATCACCAAGGTGAAGCGAGCCTCGGTCAGCCCGATGTTGCGCAGGTGCCGGCCGACGAGCGCCGTGATCCTGCGACCCAACCCGATCATGCGAAGCACCGATGTGAGCGCTGAGGGATCCGCGTCGGGAAATCGACGCTTCGCCTCGGCGAGCCACCTCGGAGGCGGTTGCGGATTGAGATGTGAGGGCTCGTCGGTGCTTGACATAGTATTGGTTACGAATAGTATATAGACCAAATAGTATGGCACGCGAAACTTCTACCGCCATACCGTGCAGATTGTCTCACGGGGGCTGATCGGGAGGGCCAACGAAATGAAAACGCTGACCAGATTGACGTTTGTAACCGTCACGTTCTCGGTGGGATCCGCCCTCTTTCTCCTAGCGCTCGCGCCGGGTCCGTCTTTGCGACCGATCGTCGTGGCGTTGGCCCAATCCACGACTTCCCAGCATCCGAATATCCCACGCACCTGGGCCGACGATGCGGTGGCGTCGTTCGAGCTGCCTTTGGCGAGGCCGGAGTACTCACCGAAGCACGTGTCGGAGGAGTATTACTACGCGCTCCCCGAGCGCGTGGTCTGGAAGTCGTATCCCATCTACCACCCCGAGCATGAGCCGCCCGGCTACCGGGACCGTCTTTTACAACTGGACCCGGAGGTCGTCTTCGACCCGGCGGAGCTCGCGACCGAACAGGACTGGATCGAGGCCGGCGGCCTGGTCTTCCAGGCACCCATCGCATACGACCAGGCGGTGCGTCCGAGCGATGTCGTCGACCCCCGATGGTACGAGGAGAACCGACTGGGTCTCACGAGCGACGGCGTGTTTCCCTGGGCTCGTTGGGTGATTCGGGAAAAGGGAAAGCTCGAGGTGACGAACCTGAGCTGCGCCATGTGTCACACGCGTCTGATGGCCGACGGGTCCGTCATCGTAGGCGCGCAGGGGAATATCCCGTTCGAGCGCATCACGGCCTGGCGAATCCGTGAGGGCGACACACCTGCCCGCGTGGTGCGCGGGCTCAGCCAGTTGCTTTCGGGGGCCCCCTGGATCGACGAGCCGCTACGCGATCCGCAACACATCATGCAAATGCCGCTCGAGGAGCTTGCGGCGCTTCGTGCCGCGGTTCCACCCGGGGTGTTCATTCGCCAGGGGACGGGCTTCGATGCGCCGGTCCGGACTCCCGATCTGATCGGCATCCAGGATCGGAAGTACCTCGATGCGACGGGGTTGGTGCTGCACCGCGGGATCGGCGACCTGATGCGCTATGCCGCGTCCAACCAGACGATGGACGTGCTCGCTAGCTACGGAGACTACGTGCCGGCGAGTGGTTCGAGCGAACGGCCACCGCCGGGGAGGGCTCGAAGTCCGGGTGCCGCCGACCGGTATAGCGATCCACAGCTCTACGCCCTCGCGCTCTATCTCTATTCGCTGAAGCCTCCTCCAAACCCGAACCCGTTCGACGACCAGGCGCGACGGGGACAAAAGATCTTCGAGCAGGAGGGCTGCGCGAGCTGCCACACGCCCCCGCTATACACGAATAACCAGTTGCTGGCGGTGTCGGGCTTCGACCCGCCGGAGGACCACTACCGGCGCTACGACGTGTCCGGCTACAGGATCGACACCGATGCGACCCTGACGATGACGACCCGTCGCGGAACCGGCTATTACAAAGTGCCGTCCCTGAAGGGAGTGTGGTATCGGGGCCCGCTTCAGCACCGCGGCGAGGTCGCGACACTGGAGGACTGGTTCGACCCGGCCCGGCTGGAGGACGACTACGTGCCGACGGGGTTCGCGGGCGTCGACGGTAGACCACGGCCGGTGCGTGGCCATCGTTTTGGGCTACGGCTTTCTCCCGAGGACCGACGAGCGTTGATCGCGTTCTTGCGGACGCTCTGAACTGCGGGTCCACGAAGCCTCGGCTTCGACGACGAAATCCTGACCTGTGACGGGGTCGACGTAGGTGTTCGATACGAGTGGCTGCGTCGACTGACGGTCGTCCTCGAGGATTTCCGGCAAGCCTCTCGGTGGTCAAACCTCGTTTCATTTCTTATCCTCGACATATGGAGATCAAGCTCAACGGACCCACTGCGGTGGTCGCAATCGGCGCGCTCGTGCTGTTCGGCGCCTACCGCGTGAGCTCCATGCAGACCGAGCTCGAGACCGAAGCGCTCGACCAGCTGAAGGCTTTCTTGGCCGCTGAATACGCGGGGAACGACATCGCCGCGCTCTCTGACGCCCTCGAGTCCGACCCACAGCTCGACCCGCAGCAAGCGCAGGCGCGCGCGGAGAGGATTCTCGCCACTCAGAGCATCACGTTTCCATCCGTCAGCGCACGCGGCCTCTGGAACGCCAAGGACGGCGGCGAGGCGGTTGTACGAGTCGACATCCAGGTGGACGGCGGACCGCCGCCGGATGGGGTCACGACCCGCTACTACCGAATGCGCTACCGGCCGCTCTCGGGCTGGACCGTGGGCGGAAGGACGTCCGCCTGGTCGTACCGACTCAAGCTCTTTTGAAGGCGGCGTAAGGCGCGGGCGCCACGGTGGGCTTGCTCGAGACCGTAGACCGTAGAGGAGCGCGAAGCCCAGGAGGAGCCGCATCCACTCGGCCCGGGAAGCGTTGGGTGGCGGTGGCGGTGGCGGCGCCGGCCGCTCTGCACTGGATTTTTGCCAGTGTTCCGGCAGTCGTGATACGTAGTCCACGATCCGTGTGCAAGGAGAAGGGGAGATCAGCATGGACACCTATTCTTCCGGGCGTCGGGACTTTCTCGAGTGGCTCAAGAGGATGACGGCACTGGGTGCAGTGGCACTCCCCGTCGTTGCGGAGGCCTTGGTACGTCGCCCCGTGTATTTGGCTCGTGCGGCAGCCCGATCGAGCACGGGGACGGCATACAATCCCTCGGCCAGATTCGAGGTCGAGGTGAGCGAGGCCGAGTTCCGGCGCAACGCGGCCGGGCGGATGCTGATGGCTCGCATTTATCGACCGGAGGGTGACGGACCGTTCCCCACCGTGCTCGATCTACACGGCGGCGCGTGGAACACCAAGGACCGCTTCGCCGAGGAACCGATGGACCGCGCTTTGGCGGCGAGCGGCTTGCTGGTGGTCGCCATCGACATGACGCGGGCGCCTGAATCGCCGTACCCGGCTGACGTGCAGGATGCAAACTACGGCGTGCGCTGGCTCAAACTGAGAGCAGTCTCGTGGAACGGCGACCCGTCGAAAATCGGCATCTACGGTAGCTCGAGCGGCGGGCACGTCGCCGAGCTCCTCGGCATGCGTCCGCACGACGCTCGCTACAACGCGATTCCCTTGGCTGAGGCGCCGGAGATGGACGCAACGGTGGCCTACATCGCGACGCGCTCCCCGATCAGCAACACCTACGCGCGCTTCAAGAACGCGGTTGCGAAGAAGCGCGCCGAAATGTGCACGGCAAACACGACCTACTTCAATCCGTGGGAAACGATTCACGAAGCCAACCCGCAGGAGATACTCGAGCGCCATGAAGAGGTGACGCTGGTGCCGCTTTTGATCATGCAAGGCGAGCTCGACGACAATGTGCTGCCTGAGATGCAGGAGAAATTCGCTGTGACGTACCGGGCGGCCGGCGGCAACTGCGATTACCGCGTGTTCGAAGGCTGCACACACCAGTGGACGGCCCAAGAGGGGTTACAAACCGACCGCGCACGCGAGATGGTCAAGGCATTCATCGCGGGCCAGTTGAACGGGTAGCGCCCGGTCGTCACCGTCGCCCTGACGAATCGGTTTGGCTAACGAATCTTGAGAAGGCGGGCGGCGGTCATACCCAGAATCGCTCGCCTCTCGTCGTCGCTCAAAGAGGTGACGGCGGCGACGTCGCCGAGCGGGTCGCGGCTCGCGACGGGGAATGGGTAATCGGTTCCGAGGACGATGCGGTCCGCCCCGACCTCCTGGATGAGATGGCGGAGTCCCCGCGCCGAGTAAACGAGGGTATCGACGTAGAGCCGCTTCAAGTACTCGCTCGGCTTGTTGTTCATCTGCTGGCATCGCGCGTCGACGCCGTGACAGTTATCCGAGCGGCCGATGTACGAAGGAAGATAGCCGCCGCCATGGGCGGCGCAGATCGTGACCTTGGGGAAGCGGTCGAAAAAGCCGCTGAAGATCATGTGTGAGAGGGCGAGCGTGGTCTCGAGTGGATTTCCCACGGTGTTGGTGAGCCAACCCGGCCCAACGAATCGTGAGCCGCCTTCCACGAAGCCGCGTGGGTGAATGAAGATGACGACGTCGAGCTCTTGCGCTTTCGCCCAGAACGGATCGAAACGAGGCGCGGAGAGCTCTTCGCCGTTGACGCTTCCCGTGATCATGAAGCCCGGAAAGCGGTGACTCTCGACGGCTTCCGCCATCTGCCGCGCCGCCAGATCGGGGATGTGGAGAGAGACAGCCCCGAGACCTACGAGCCGGTCGCGATGCCGGGAGCAGAGCTCGGCGAGCTTTCGGTTCTGCACCCGCACGATCTCTTCCGAAAGCGACCTTTCCGCCCAGTAGTGGTACTGGCCGACATACAGGCTCACGGCCTGAACGTCGATGCCCTCCCGGTCCATCTCCGCGATGCGCGCCTCGACATTCGTGAGCGCGTTCATGTCCGTCGATTGGAAGAAGCTCTCGAGGGCCTTTGCCTCGGGTCGCCCCTCGATGAGAGGCCAGTCCTCGTGTACGTAGGCGTGAGCGTGGAAATCAACCGTCAGCGGCCTCGCGCCCGGCGTCGCCCGCTGGCGGGAAGTCGATGGACGGCTCGTCGCGCCGGATAGACTCGTGAGCCCGCAGCTGCAGAACAACGCGCCGGCCGCCGCGGATTTCAGGAATTCTCGACGATGCGGCATCCTCGTTCTCCGAAGCTTCCCTCGACGCTCGTCCCTTGTATCAGGGTCGCGCATCGCCGCACAACGGTCGGGACGACCGAGGCGGAAGGCGTGCAATCGAATCCGCCGGCTAGCAGTACGTGGCGCGGTCTCCCGCGAGAAACGCCGCCGTGTCCCGGGCGTCCAGGACGAGGGAAATCGTTGTCGGTCACGATGACCCATGCGAGCCACGCCTGGAACCATCCGCTGGCGTCGGGGGGTAGGTACGGCGCCGGGGAACGGCTGCGGTCGGAAGGGCGGGGAGGCGGCCGCGCGCCCCGGTGTCGTGCTGGTCGACGCGGATGGCTGGCTCGCCACGACTCTGCGGCACACCATCGAGGAGGCCGATGCATTGGACCCCGGCGGTTCTGCGATGTTGGCTCGATTGACGGAATTATTGTATCTGGACGTACTGCGCCGCTACATGCAGCAGCTTCCTTCGGGGCACATGGGGTGGCTCGCCGGGGTGAAGGATCCGGAAGTCGGTCGGGCACTGAGGGTGCTGCACGCCCGTCCCGATCGCCCGTGGACGGTGGAAGACCGGGCGCACGAGGTCGGAGTCTCTCGTTCCGGATTGGCTCAACGGTTTGCCGAGTTGACCGGGGAGGCGCCGATGCGGTACCTGACCGGCTGGCGCATTCAATTGGCGAAGCATCTCATGCTGCAGGCGACCCTCCCGATCGCGGAGGTGGCCGATCGGGTCGGGTACGAATCGGAGGCGGCCTTCAACCGGGCATTCAAACGCCACGTCGGCGCGCCGCCGGTGGCGTGGCGGAAGGGGATCGACAGGAAGGGGACTTGAGGTCGAGCTGGTCCGCAGGGAAGGGTAGTCTCCATGCGGGCCGACGCCGCCATGACGTCGCGACTCCGTTGACGAAGTGCGCGAGGCGCGTATACTAGCGGAACTCATGGGAAAGAATTCGCGTCGGCACCTTGGACTCGGTCCACTAATCGTGCTCGCCTGGTGCGCGATCCTCTGTGCTCCCGCCCTTTGGGCGCAGGCGGGGTCCGACGGCACCGATTACCGGTCGCTCGCGCGCGATATCTTCAAAGAACTGGTCGAAGTCAAATCGACCGACTCGGGCGTGGGCTCGACCCCGGCCGCCGAGGACGTCGCGCGTCGGCTGCGCGCGGCGGGGTTCGCCGAGGGGGACATTCAGGTCATCGGCCCCGCGCCTCGAAAGAAGAACGTCGTCGTGCGGCTCCACGGTGCCGGCGAGGCAAAGCCGATCCTGATCATCGGCCATCTGGACGTCGTCGAAGCCCGCAAGGAGGACTGGTCCCCCGATCTCGATCCGTTCCAGTTCGTCGAACGCGACGGCTATTTCTACGGACGCGGTACGCAGGACATGAAAGGCTCCGCTGCGATTGCCCTCACCAACTTCATCCGGTGGAAACAGGAGGGCTGGGTCCCCGCGCGGGACCTGATCCTGGCGCTCACAGCGGATGAAGAACTGTACGGCGACGAGAACGGCGTCGCGTGGCTGGTGAACAATCATCGCGACCTCGTCGATGCCGAGTATTCGCTGAACTCGGACGCCGGCGATTTCCAGAGCCGCGGGGGAGAACCCTTCAGCATCGCGGTCGCGGCGGGCGAAAAGAAAGAAACGATTCTGGAGCTCGAGACCCGCAATCGTGGCGGGCACGGCTCCGTGCCTCGGAAAGACAACGCGATTTACGAGCTGATGGCCGCGCTCGCTCGAGTCGAGGCGCTCAAGTTTCCCGTCGTCTTGAACGACGTCTCGCGAGCGGAGTTCGCGGCGCTGGCCGGTCTCGAGTCGGGCCAGGTGGCCGCGGACATGAAGGCGGTGGGCCTGAATCCCTCGGATACGG
Source organism: uncultured Acidobacteriota bacterium (assembly GCA_963815675.1). Lineage (GTDB taxonomy): Bacteria > Acidobacteriota > Vicinamibacteria > Marinacidobacterales > SMYC01 > CAWFHP01. Next base: position 159,716 of record CAWFHP010000016.1, read on the forward strand.
CGGCCATCGAGCGCCTGTCGGAGGACCCGTACTACAACGCGCTGTTGCGGACCACCTGCGTCGCCACGATGCTCGACGCCGGACACGGTCCGAGCGCACTTCCCCAGCGGGCACTCGCAACGCTCAATTGCCGGATCGCGCCGGGGTACACCGCCAATGACATGTTGCGGGCGCTTCGCGAGGCGATTGCCGACCCCGGGGTCGAGATCACGTGGCAGTTCAACGAGCCCCACGATCCTCCCGCCTCGCCGCTGCGTGAGGACGTGTTCGGAGCGGTCACCGAGGTGGCTCATCGCATGTGGCCGGGAGTCATCGTTATGCCCGGCATGGAGACCGGCATGGGAGACTCCAGGATTCTCCGCGCCGCGGGGATTCCCTCCTACGGCGTCTCGGGCCTCTTCGTGGAGCAGGGAGACGGACGCGCGCACGGAAAAGACGAGCGGATCCGCGCGAGCGATTTCTACGCCGGAGTCGATTTCTACGATCAGTTCATGAAGGCGCTCGTCCGCTGAGGTCGAGCCCAATCGGCGCAGGTGGAATGGGTGAGGTGAGGTCTACCCGGCGCGCGCCACGAACATCCTGCTCGTCCTAGGAGGGGAGCGGACCCCCTTCGTAGAGCCACGCGAGCGCGGCCTCGTCGCGGAGGATCTCCCGTCCCGCAGCGGCGATGGCGGCCGCGATCGCATCGGTCATGCCGTCTTCCTTCGCCGCCCCGAGCTTGCCTTTGCGGATCATCGCGCCTCGGTTCAGGACCTGAACTTCGGCGACGGTTCCCGCCTCGAACTTCTCCTCGTTGGCCTTCATCCAGGGAAATGACGTGCACTCCAGGATCGTCGGCCACTGGTCTTCCGAAGGCTCGAAGCCGAGGAATTCGGCGATTCTGCGGACCGAGCCCTCGTGGTCCCGCTTCATGTTCGAGAAGTGAAGGAAGAGCACGTTGTCGGAATGGCGATGTGGCCACCAGCTTGCGAGGAAGCCGAAGATCATGCCGACGAAGCCCGGATTCGCGACCTCGGCGAAGAACGTGGGGAAGTCGTCCTTGACCAGCCCGTGCTTCGGAACGTTCCACAGCTCGAACAGTTCGTCCGAATGCGCTCCGATGAAGGGGTGGAGCGACACCAGCGCTTCTTCCGGGTTCCGCAGGACGACAATGTATTTGACGTCCTTGGCCGAGCCTGGTGCGAAATACGGAAGAGCGGGTGGGGCCGAGTGGCTCTTGAACGCCCGCCGCCTCATGGAGGGCATCGCGTCGATACGAGCGGCGAGCTCGTCGACCGTCGTCGCCGGCCCGGGCACGAACTCGATCCAGGGAACCTCGGCATAGACGTCCACGAGGTCCGGGTCACCGCCTTCGCGCAGCTGGTGCACGATGTTCATCGTCCACGTGGTACCGCTCTTGATCGGCACCGAGATCACGATGTCGCCGTCGCGCCACTCGATGCGTTGCTGGATTGCGGGGTTGATCCATGGCGGCGGGCCGCCTTCGGGAGGACCGCTAGGGCCGGGGTTGCTGATCGGTTGACTCATGTTGTGGATTCTAGACGAGAAGACGTGCCGAATACATCTCCCGTAGTATCGCCTTGCCCGCGGCGTCAACCCCCGGACGACGCGACCGGTCCCACCCCGGTGAGGTTCATGGTGGAGTGCCGGAAGACTGCATGCTCGAACGCGAGCAAATGACAACGGTTCGTGTTCTGCGACGGTTCGACCAGGGACTAGTGGGCTGTAACAGCTATTTCGCGCCAAAATCGCGGGCCCTTTTGCGCGCTGGCGGCGTTGCGATTCCTCGAAATATCCAGATATGTCGTCGTCATCGCGCCTTGCCAGCACACAAAATGACCTCGCGATTTGCTCACCAAATAGCTGTTACAGCCCACTAGCGAAAATGGAAGCCCAGCTTCACGCCAAACTCGTTGGTGGTGTTGAAGGGCTCATAGGCTTCGAGCTGCTCCTGGGCGGTCACGGCATTGACCGTGAACGTCGCCGTTTCATGATTCGACGCCGATGAGGCAATGCTCCAGTGGACATAATACGGCTCTACCGACCAGCCCTTGCTCATCTCGTATTTCGCGCTCGCGCGCAGCCCCCATCCTGTGTGCTGAGAGAACGAGATGTCGGTCAGGCCGTCGAGCGTGAACGCGGGCGCCGTCGGCGTCGCTGGAATGTCACCGCCTCCCAATTCCGACGAGTGGGTGTTCTGCCAGCCGTGGATCAGGTGATCGTATTCCAGGTTGAAGCTCAGCACGCCCTGCGACGCGACCCTGGTGCGTGTCGTGATACCGACGGGCGGATAGAGATAATCGTCCGTGCGGTATCCGGCGACACCACTCGTGCCGTTCGACAAGTGACGAAAACCCACGCCGATGTAAGGCGACCACCCCCACTTCTGACCGATGAAATCCCTGCCGACCAGGACGCGGCCTTCGGCGTACCAGTCCCTGTCGCCGGTCTCGCTGCACGGTGACGCGGCGCCGAGATCCAGCTCGTAGCCGTTCGGCGAGTCGACGTTGGGCGAGATGATCCAGGGCAAGCAAAACCCATCATACGTGACATTGCCGAAGGTGCCCCGCGCGTTGGCCTGGGCAAACCAGCGCCGGCGCTTGCTGAGCACCAGCGTGCCCGTGTACTCGCCCGAGACCTTGGCGCCGTGTATCGACACCCGCAGGTCGCCGGGCTCGACGTAGCTGTAGCCGCCCACGCCGAGATTCACCGCGTGCCCCGTCGGGGTGGCCAGGATGGCCGCAGTCTCGACCGTGCCGCGCGATTGAGCGGGAGGAGTGGACCTGATTGACGTGGAATCGGGCGCTTCCGCGAACGCCTGGGATCGAATCAATGCCACGACACCGGCAAGGAAGAGTCTGTTCATAAAGGCCACCATCTAGGACGTCGCGGGTCGCAGGATAAGGGTTGTCCCTGACTCCCGCAAACAGCTGAAGACGTCGTCCTCCGATTCCATCACCGGGTTGCCAACACCTGCTCGATACGTCATTCGAGATCCAAATCCATTTTCCAGGCAACATCGCAGCCATGGTGCCGTCGATCACCTTTCCGCTGGACCCGGGCACGCACTGCAGGCGACTGCCCTAGTGAACGGTCCGGTGACAGATTGACCCGACCGGGAAATTGTTACTCGCCTCGTCCCGGCATCTCTTTGTTGGAAGCTCGGCCATCTCGACGCGTGTCAAGAGGATAGCCACGGAGGCTATCGTGGCACGTTCCTTGCTTCTGACTGGCGCAGGATGGATGGATTCTGGAGGCGTCTCCGGGTCGCGCGCTTCGCTCACGTCGTGGGGCTCGCGTTGCTCGGCCTGTTCATGGCGGTCGGAACGGGGCTCGCTCAACAGCCTCTGGGATTCAAGAGCTGGGGCCTCCGCGCCGGAGTCACGATCGATCCAGACCAGGTTCACGTGGGGTTTCATATCAACGCCGGGGAGTTTGCGCCCCGCGTGCGTTTCCAGCCCTCGTTCGAGGTCGGCTTCGGCAACGACGAAGTCGTCGGCGCCATCAACATCGATGCGTTGTACACCTTTCGCAAGCCCTCATGGCGACCCTACCTGGGTGGCGGACTCGGAGTGGCGCTGGTCAGCCCCACTGGCGATCGCCATGGTGACTTCAACGCAAGGGCCGGACTGAACCTCATCGGCGGTTTCGAGTGGGGTCCACGCGGGCGCTATCTATTGGAGCTCCGCGCCGGCGTCGGCGATCTTCCGAGTCTCAAGCTTACCGCCGGTATTGGTCTTTGATCACCACCGTCGACTCGGCTGGAAACGGGAAGCGTTCCTGCCGGACTCAGCGGCGATCCACGAGTTGGGTTAACGGGGTGACTGTCGCGCGCCTCGAAGAATAACGGAACGAGGCCTCGATGAGATGAGGCGACTACCGATGCAGGACGTGAATCTTTCCGTCCTTCTCTCGCATCTCCGGAAGGTGCGTGGGGCGGTCACGACCTGGGTTCGGAGGAGCGCCTCTTCGCTGGAACGAATGCGCCCCGTGACAAATCGAGGGATTGTTTCACACCTCACAGCGTGTCGAACGAGCTCGGCGCAACCTGGTGTAGGAACGTAGCCGTCGTCGCGCCGCGGACATGGAGGGTCTTGTAATCGACCTCGACTATACCGCCTTCGGATCTCGCCACGAGGCGAGCCTCGTAACGGACCTTGCCTTCGATTCCGAGGTAATCGTCGCTCTTGCCATAAATTCTCAGGCCGTTCGGCGGAACGCCCTCCCACCAGAAATAACCCGTGCCGTAGTTGGAGTGCGCCTGATTTTGAGCGCCATGGAGCTCGGCCGAAAAGGTCAACGCACCCGGCCTGTCGGCGGCGATGCGCACGACGATGACCTGATCGACGGCACTAGCGAACACCGCTCTCGTGTACTTGACGTCGTTCACGCGATACGAGACCCGGCTCACCGCCTCGTCGAGGTTCAACTCCCGCCGATACTCGGTGACGTCTTCGTGTCCCGGAAAAAAGAGCCACAGATCGCCGAGCGGCTGGTACTTCATCTGCTCGTAGGGACGGCCCATCATCGTCCGGCCAAACAGGTCGTGCGCCTTTTCGACGTCTCCCGCGAAGAGCAGCCGCCGAATTTCTGGAAGCGCCGTCGCGCCGCCCGGTCTCGTCGGATCGTAGGGGCCGCCCGCCCAAAACGTCTCTTCGTTCAGCTGAATCCGCTCCGTCGCGGTGTCGCCGAACACCATCGCCCCGAGGCGTCCGTTTCCCACCGGAAGCGCGTGATTCCACTCCGACGCCGGCTGTTGGTACCAGAGGGTCAGGTTGGACCAGTCGTCCGCGAATGCCGGCGCGGAGGCGAGCACGATCGCGAGAAAGGCTTGCCGGATCCGTGGTTTTCTCTTCAGGATCTCTCTCCGGACGAAACAAGATACGAATTCTGCTTTGTCTCGCGAACGGAAACGAGCCATGTCGAAGTTCAGTCTCGAAGCGTCCGCCTTGCTCCTGGCGTTCTCATTGGTTCTGGCCGCAGGTGGGGGAAGGAGATGCCTACGATGTCCCTGTTCGAAGCGGCCCGGAAGATGAGAATCCCTCTCGACCGACTGAACGAGATCGTGTAGCCGGCAAGAGAGAGCAAGAAGACCTGGAATGGGGAGATCAGGCTAGCCGGCCGCGCACCGGCCAATGATCATCGTTTCCGACACGTCGCCGCCGACGAGACGGTTTCGAATGGAGCCCGAGCGAAGATCTCGTGCAGAAGGGCTACGGGTTTCCGCCTCTCGATTGGATCTCACGCGCTCGGTCGCGAATCGAACGGGGGATCGGCCACGAGACTCGCCCTTCTTTCCCGCCGATACGAACGACCAGCTCGGCCTCCTCGTCGCCATCCCCGAACAGTAGTTCGCCCTTCGACGTCACGAGGGGGAACACGAGCCAGAAGACGTCGTACGCGTAGTCTCGCCGCTCGGTCCCCGACAGCGCCTTTACCGCCCTGAGCTTCGGGTGATTGACTCCTCGCAGGGCGAAACCGGCTCCGTCGTCGGATTTCGGCCGCAAGAGTGCCACCCAATCCCGGGGAATGATTCCTGAGCCCTCGCGGGGGTCTATCTCGACGAGAATCACAGTGTCGCCAAGGGTCTCGGCCTCTTTCACAAGTTCCAGCGTCTCATCGTCGTCCAGGCCCTCCTGGAGCTGGTGCATGCGCGCCGAAGCGCGAATCACCTCAGGAGTCAACCACGTACCCCGCAGCTTGTAATTGTACGAGTGTTCGGTATGGACGACGCGGGTATCGAACCAGCCGCCCACGCGGCCGTTGGCCCTCATCGCCTTTCCGATCTCGGCTGCTTGCTTGTCGCTCCAGGAAAAAAACGCCTCCCGCTCTTGCGTCGATGCCAGACCGCTGGCGAGAAACGCGAGCAACCCGGAGACCAGAATCGCTCGCATCATTGCGAGCGATCGCGTCGGAGCACGGTAACGAGCTCCGACCCGCCAAAGGTGGTCGAGGCCACGGTAAGTCCCACGACTTCGAAACCGCCGACCGCCGCCTCTTGAAGCTCCTTCTGCATCGTCGAGGTCTTGTTGGTGGCGAGGAGCTTGAACTCACGCAACTTGGGTGTCGCTCCCACCTCGTGCTCCCCGATGATCACCACTTCTTTGCCGCCGAAGGTCGAAGAGAACACCGTCTGCCCCCGATACTCGAACCCGGCATCGGCCGCTTCCTGAAGCTCTTTCTGCATCGTCGATGTCTTGTTCGTCGCCAGGAGTTTGTATTCGAATCGTGCATCGTCAGGGGCATCGGCCCGCCTGACCATGATCACCACGACTTCCGACCCTCCGAATCCGGTTTCGCCCCCCATCACCGCCACAAACTGGTAGCCCGCGTCGCCTGCCTCGTTGAGCTCTTTCTCCATGGTCGAGGTCTTCTTCGTCGCCAACACCCTGTAGTCGGCGGGCACCGAAGACGATGCTCCGTCCTGGGTTGCCGGGGACGCCGTGGCCGGGCCATGAGCGCTGGCCTGGGTTCCGAAGCAGGCGAGGGTTAACAGGAGCGCGGTCAAGGCTATCCGCTGGGTACACATGGTCTGCTCTCCTTTTACGGGGGCCTTCTGGATACGACGTCGCGAGTGAGGAGGACGCCACAGCCGGAAGAGTCATGGTATTTCGATGCGCAATGACGATACCGTTCACGACGAGCTTGAGTCAACTGCGAGAGAACCGCGACGAAACGACCCGTCGAAGGCTTCTCCCTCTCTCGTCTGGATCCGCGGTCGACTCCTTCACCCGCCGGTGTTGTCTCCAGCGGCCGGCCACGGTCCGAGCGCGCTTCCCCAGCGAGCCTGCGCCACGCTCAATTACCGGATCGTGCCGGGGTACACCGCCAACGACATGTTGCAGACGCTTCGCGAGGCGATTGCCGACCCCGGGGTCGAGATCACGTGGCAGTTCAACGAGCCCCACGATCCTCCCGCCTCGCCGCTGCGTGAGGACGTGTTCGGAGCGGTCACCGAGGTGGCTCATCGCATGTGGCCGGGAGTCATCGTTATGCCCGGAATGGAGACGGGCATGGCAGACTCCAGGATTCTCCGCGTCGTGGGGATACCCTCCTACGGCGTCTCGGGCCTCTTCGTGGAGCAGGGAGACGGACGCGCGCACGGAAAGGACGAGCGGATCCGCGCGAGCGATTTCTACGCCGGAGTCGATTTCTACGATCAGTTCATGAAGGCGCTGGTCCGCTGAGCTGAGGCGCCGCTCATTCACGACGCACTGGCTCGATTCTATCCACCTCTCGTCGCCCCTCGAGGCAGGTGCCGTTCTAGAACGACGACGTTCGTTGCCGGAGCGCTTCCGATGAACCTCTATTGGGTCGAGGCCTCGCGGAGCAGTTGCTCGAATCCTCTCCGAGCGGCTTCCGTCTTCGGGTGTCAGACGGTCGATGGCTTCAACGACGTCTTTCGAGAGTGTGATCGAGATCTTACTCTTCATCCTGCACGGTAGAACATTCATCGAATCGTCGCCAACTGCTCGAGCATCCCGTTCGGTCTCTCGGTCCTCCCTCGCGGCGGCCCGCACACCCCAAAACGCTCTTCGATCACGAAGCTCTCGAGGACATCTCGGTTCGACGCCTCGGGCGGCAGGACGGAGTGGAAGGACTCGAGCGCCTCGGCGAGCCGCCCGAGATCGGCCAGATAACGAGGCTCGTCCTTCTCCGAGATGATCCCGGCCTCGCGCTCGTGTTTACGCTCGACGAGCTCCGGTACGTTCGAAACGCTTGAGGAAGGTGTAGACGATAGCAGAGGCAGATTGCCCATCGGAGCTTCGCCGGGCGGAGCTCACGCAGATCCAAGCCCCTCCATACCAACGTAAAATCCTACGAAGCCAGCACTTACGCCCACAAGGGTGCCGTCGAGCCAGCGTCGACCTCCATGGGCTCCTGGGCGCGACGGACGGGACAAACGCTGGAGTGGTCGGCGCGGGGCTTGGGAGAAACGTGGCGGGACTCGCTGTCGCAGGAGGGAGTCAAGGGTTCGACGGCGGCTAGAGAGGGCGTTGGATAGACGAACCAGAGACACAAGAGACGAGGGACGAGGATTCGTAATACAGTTGGACCGTGCCGTCCGACAATCCCGCCCGTGTGCTCGTGGAGGAGCTTCGCCGAAACGACGTCACCCATGTGGTGGGCATTCCCGACAACATGTCGGCGGCGCTCTTTCGTCGCCTCGAGAGCGATCCCGTGATCCAGAATCGTGAAGGTGACCCGCGAAGGGGAGGCCTTCGCCCTGGCGTCGGGGGTTTGGCTCGGGAACGGAAAGCCGGCCGTGCTCGTCCAGAACACGGGCCTCCTCGAGAGCGGCGACAGCCTCCGGGGAACGGCGATGCGCATGGGGGTGCCGCTCGTCTGTCTCGTCACCTATCGCGGTTTCGCGAAGCTCCCGCGGGAGGACGCGCGGGAGTCTCCCGAGTTATTGGTCCGTGCCGACGTCGATTCGGTTGCGCTCCTCACCGAGCCCACGCTCGCGGCCTGGCGGGTGCCCTATGCCTGTTACGCGGGGCCTCACGACCTCTCCAAGCTGGAACGAGCGTTCGTCCAGGCCGACGAGCTTTCTCGTCCCGCGGCACTGCTCGTCACACGAGCGTTGGATTGAGCTGTGGCATCACGACTGACGAAGAAAGAGCTTCTCGAGCCTCTGGCACGGCTTCGAACCGACGAGGTCGTCATCACCACCATGGGGGTCGTGAGGCCGTGGGGTCGGCTCTCGGCACACGACCTCGATTTCGCGTCCGCCGACAGCGCCATGGGCCATACCGCCGACCTCGCGCTCGGGCTCGCCCTCGCACAGCCATCCCGACGCGTCGTGTGCCTGAACGGCGACGGCAGCATGTTGATGTCGCTCGGAACCCTCGCCACCATCGTCGAGACCCGCGCCCAGAACCTCGTGCTCTTCGTCATCGGGAACGGCACCTACGAGATTACGGGAAACCAGTCCGTGCCGAGTGCGGCATCGGTAGACTTTGCCGCGGTGGCTCGGGCCATTGGATTTCCTCGCGTCCATCACTTCGAAGACGCGCACCGCTACCAGGCCGCGCTCGATGGGATCTTGAAGGAGCCGGGGCCGACGTTCGTGAACGTCTCCGTCCAACCGGAGCATGAGGGCCCGAATCTCTCGAAGCGGCTTCGAAACGGCGCCCTACTTGCAGTCGTCGCTCTACGGGTGGTCCCGCCGTTTCCGACGAGCTTTGGCGGAGCGTTCCCGGAGGTCTCAATGATGCCACGGTGGGTCTCGTTCTTCATTATTAGTATCCTGCTTGCGGCGCAGCCCGCCGTCCCCTCGACGGAGGACGATCTCGAAGCGTCCGTCATCCGGATGGCGAAGATCGGTTCGTCCAGCTCTCCGAGCTTTTCGCCCGATGGGTCCCGGGTCGCGTTTCTCTCGAACCTGAGCGGTGTGCCTCAGGTCTGGACCGTGCCCGCGAGCGGCGGATGGCCTTCGATGGTCACGGCACTCGACGATCCCGTGAGTGACGTCGCCTGGTCGCCCCAAGGAGACGAGATCGCGATCGCGGTCGCTCCCGGCGGGGGTATGAACCAGCAGGTGTACCTCGTTCGGCCGGACGGGACGGATCTCACCCGACTCACCGACGGAGGCCAGGAGACGAACTGGCTCGGTCCCTGGACCTTCGACGGGACGGGACTCTCGTTCGCCTCGAACCGGGTGCACCCGGAATCGATGGACGCGTACCTCCACGACCTCGAGAGCGGGAAATCGAGCCTCGTCGCGGCGAATCCTGGCGTCGGCTATCTCCTCGACGTGAGCCGCGACGGCCGTTTCGCCATCCTCTACCGGCAGAAGACGCGGGGGGACAACGACCTCTTCCTGGTCCAGCTCACGGGTGAAAGCGGGGAGACGCTTCTCACTCCCCACGAGCCTCCCGCGCAGTTCAACGAGGCCGTCTTCTCTCCTGACGGGCGCGCGGTCTACCTGTCGTCGAACGGCGGCCGGGACCGGATGGCGTTCGCGCGAGTGAGGCTCGCCGGCGGCATCGGCCCCGTCGAGATCCTCGAATCCCGCGAGGACGCGGAGCTCCAGGAGTTCGCTCTCACGGAGGACGGATTGACGGCGGCCCTTCTCTGGAACGCTTCGGGGCGGAGCGAGCTCTCGTTTCTGGATCTCGAAACGAAGGATTCCCTCCCGGGGCCGAAGCTCCCGGCGGAGATTGCCTATGGCCTCACGTTCTCGAAGGACGGCGCCCGTCTCGCCTTCACGGTCTCGGGATCAGCGTTGCCGTCGAACGTCTTCGTGCTCGAGCGGGGAAGGGGTGTCGCGGCCATCACCGACAGCCCCCATCCCGGAGTCATTCTCGGAAGCCTCGTGTCGCCGGAGCTCGTGCGCTACCCGGCGCACGACGGCCTCGAGCTCTCCGCATGGCTCTATCGCGCGCGGGGAGCCCCGATGCCGGGAGCCCCTGGACCGATGGTCCTGAGCTTCCACGGCGGACCCGAGGGGCAGGAGCGGCCGAGCTTCAACGCCACCTATCAGGCGCTTCTATCGCGCGGCATTTCCGTGCTCGCTCCGAACGTGCGCGGTTCCTCCGGGTTCGGAAAGACGTTCGTGAACCTGGACAACGGCGCTCTCCGCGCGAACGGCATCCGGGACATCGACTCCACCGTGAAGTACGTCGTCGGAAGGGGACTCGCGGATCCGAAGAGGCTCGGGGTCATGGGAGGCTCGTACGGGGGCTACATGGTCATGGCCGCTCTCACCGAGTACCCGGACGCCTTCGCCGCGGGGGCCGACCTCTACGGGGTCGTGAACTTCGAGACGTTCTTCGCCCGAACGGAGCCATGGATGGCGTCGATCTCCAAGGTCGAGTATGGAGACCCGGACACCGAGGCCGAGATGCTGCGGGAGCTCTCGCCCATCCACAACGTCGACCGTGTGAAGGCGCCCACCATCGTTCTCCATGGAGCGAACGATACGAACGTCCCCGTCGTGGAGGCGGAACAGGTGGTGGAGAGCCTGAAGAAGCGCGGCGTTCCCGTGGAGTACGTTCTCTTTCCCGACGAGGGGCACGGGTTTCGGAAGACGCCCAACCGGATCCGGTCGACTCTCTCGATCGTCCGTTGGTTCGAGACATACCTGAAGCCGTGAACCCCGGGTGACGACCCCAGCGAGTGGTGCCGGAACGAGCTGGTCGCACGCGGGGCGGTCTCCTTCGAGAAACGCCGCCCGGTCCCGGCCGTCCAGGAAAAAGGGACACCGGCAGTACCTCGGGTTACAAACCCTCACCCGTTAGCTACAATTGTCTTTAGCCGTTCAATCCGCTGATCCAACGATGCCGACTCACAGAGTCCGTTTTCTGAGAATCGTCTGCCCGCTCCTGGCCGCCATGGCGCTCGTTTCGCCTGCGCCGCTCCGCGCGGACGACGGCTGGACCCCCGTCCGTGCTTTCCGGCTCTTCCCACGATTTCTCTGGCCCGGCTTGCCGCAGTCGACCGTCCGTTTGCTCGCCCAGGACACGAACGGCGTTCTCTGGATCGGCACCTTCGACGGCCTCGCGAGCTTCGACGGTCACGAGCTCACTCGCGTGACGCCCGCGCCCAACGCGCCGGTCGAGGGCGTCCTCACCGCGATGACGGCGCGAGCAGGGGGCGGCCTCGCGGTCGCGTCACCGGCGGGCGTGCACGTATCGGATGGCAAAACCTGGCGACTCGTTCCGGCGACAAGGTCGGTCGTGGCTCTCACCGAGGATCGACACGGCACGCTTTGGATGGCCGATGGAAGCGGATCGGTGTTCACGTTGGGCGCGAACGACGAGTGGCAGGCCCATCCCGAGGTTGAGGAGAGTGCGGTCGCGCTGGCGGCGGCACCGGACGGCTCCGTCTGGGCCGCCACGGCAACCGGTGCGCTCCGACTCGATCGCGGGACGGCTGTGAAGATCGAGGCTCGCGGGCTCGCGGGAGCACCGAGCGCGATTCTCGTCGCGCACGACGGTCGCGTATGGATGACGACGTACGCGGCGACGCTTTATTGGACGCGTTCAGGTGAAACGACGTGGCATAAAGTGAATCTCCCAGACTGGCCGGAGGTCGACCAGTTTCGCGGTCTCGCCGAGGACCGTCGCGGGCGGATCTGGGCAGGGACACTAAACGGCTCTGTGGCGTTCGGTACTCCCGAGACGGGCTTCACCACCTGGGGCTGGGCGAACACGCCACTGGGCGGCATTCAGACGGTCTTCTCGGATCGCGAAGGGAGCCTCTGGTTCGGGATGAACCGAACCGGTCTCGCCCAATGGGTCGGTGAGGCCTGGTCCCATCGCGTGTCGTTCAGCGACGGAGGCAAGCCCGGGGATCGCGTGGCCATCGCGGGAATCACCGGCGGCAAGGGCGATCGCAGCGTGATCGTCGCTGGCTACGCGCTCGGAGTGCTGAGACTCGCGGACGGCCAGCCGCCCAGGATTTGGGCCGACGCCGAGGGACTGATCGAGCACGCGCGCCAGGCGGTCGAGCCCGAACCGGGGACACTGTGGGTGGCCGCGCATTTCGGGGTGATGGAGGCGCGCGGCCGCGAGAAGCTTCGGTACACACTGAAGCTCGACTCCGGCTTCGCGAACGGACTCTTCGAAAGCCCGACCGGTCGATGGTACGCCGCCACGACCACCGAAGGCGTGTTCGCGCGCGACGGGGGTGCGTGGAGACCGGTTCCAGCCATCAACGAGAATCTCGACGCGCTCCACGTTCGGGCGATCGCCTGGACGAGCGACGGCGAGATGTGGGTCGAGACGCTTCGTGGCGTCAGTATCTTTCGCGACGGGACTCTCGTCGAGAAGATCACGAACGCGAACGAGCCCGCGTTTCCGGAATCCGTCAATGCGGTGGTGGAGGACGCGAACGGAGACATTTGGGTCGGCGGTGTCGGAGGCATCGCGGTGAGAAGCGGATCCGAATGGCGAAGTCTTCCCATGCCGAACGGCCCGGGTCCCACCATCTACTCGATGGCGAAAGCCCCCGATGGATCCATCTGGGCGGGCGGCGCCAACGGCGTGGGGCGATACGCCGATGGGCGCTGGACGACATGGGACTCGAGGTCGGGGCTCCTCGACGACGAGTGCAATTCGAACGGCCTGTTCATCGATGACGACGGAACGGTGTACGTGGGAACCATGGGCGGGCTCGCGCGATTCGATCCGAAGATAGAGCCCCTTGCTCCTCCGCCGCTCGAGCTTGGCTGGACCTCTACGCCGCCCATCGATGCGGAAGGAAAGGCGCGGCTTCTCGCGCGCCGTTTACAGCTGCGGTGGTCCGCGGCCTGGCTTGGGCCCGAGCCCGTGGAATACCGCGTGCGCATGCCCAGACTCAAGGACTCCTGGTCCGAGCCTACGCGGAACCAAAGCCTCGACATCCAAAACCTCGGCCCGGGACTTAACCCGGTGGAAGTCGAAGCGCGGGTCGCTGGCGTTCTGCCCTGGACCAAGCCGATGCGGCTGGACGTGTTTGTCCAGCCCTTGTGGCACGAGACACTGCCGGCGCGGGCCTCGATGGTGGGTTTGCTGGCGCTCGTCGGTTTCGGGCTCGTCCGGCTACGGGGCCGCCAACTTCGACGCCACGCGGCCGCCCTCGAGGCGACGGTCCGCGCCCGAACGGCCGAGCTCGCCGAGAAGATCGCGCAGCTCGAGGAGTCGGAAAGACGCGGACAAGCCGCTCGTGATGCGCTGGAGCAGATAGCGCTGGTCGACGGGCTCACCGGAATCGCCAATCGGCGGCGCTTCGATGGCGCGCTCGAGAGCGAGTGGCGCCGGTCCGCGCGCGGTGGGAGGCCGCTCGCCCTCATCTTGTTCGACGTCGATCACTTCAAGCGCTTCAACGACACCTGGGGCCACATCCGCGGCGACGAGTGCCTGCGCACGGTGGCGGCGGTTCTCTCGGAGGAGTGCGGCCGCGCGGCGGACGTCGTCGCCCGTTTCGGCGGGGAGGAATTCGCTCTGATTTTGCCGGACACCACCGCCGCGGGAGCCATGGACGTCGTGCAAGGTCTTCTGGAACGGTTCGAGCAACTGCGGATTCCCGGCGCCGAGTCGGAGCCTCCCGCCGAAGTCTCGCTGAGCGGGGGAGGGGTGACTCTCGTGCCGGCGGTCGACGGCGATCCCACCGAGGTCCTGCACCTCGCGGACCGTCTCCTCTACCAAGCGAAAGCGGCGGGACGAAATCGTGTGCTCCATCGCGACCTCACGGAAGAAGACAGTGCGGCCGAGCCCATGGTGATTCAGATCGAACACCGCCGCGCCGGGGCCACACAGGGCAGCGCCTAGAGCCTACCTCGTCCGGACGAAATGCGGCCTCTGACGAGATCTCGGCCCCACTTTGCTACTCCGCTAGCCGGCGCGGGGCAATTCACTACTCTCCTATCAGGGCCTCGTTCCTTACAGCGCCCAATCGCGTTGCCTCTCGAGCGACCAACAGGAAACAGGTTGCGGTTTTCTCATAGGTGGTATGGAGCGCGGCGCTATCTACCGGAACGATCGACAGCTCCCCGGGGCCCGCAGCCGTCACGGATCGTAGCCCACAGGACCGACGAGTAGCCACACGGCAGCCCTCCTCCCAATGGGTGGGACGGACGGCGTTTCCTGGGTTCCCCTCAGCCTAGTCGTGGATATCGGGCTGTCGACGTATTTCGAGCAACGGCTCCAGCACCCCACCCGTAATATGGCGCGGCGATGCGCTCGACGCGACCGACGAGACATGGCCGGTCCATTCGCCCATCCGCTGTACTCGACAGCCTCGTACGGTCGTCTGGACCGTCATTCCGAAATGAGGGCTTCATGAACGGGACCACTCGAACCTCTCGGCGGTAGCAAATGCGTTTCTTGCGGAGGCAGCCATCGCCGAAGCTCTCCGCGGCGAATGACATCCGGCGACCGTTATCGGTTTCGCCGATGCGCTCGAACACGATGGCCCGCGGCGAGCCGGACAGGATCTCCATTCGCTCCACGGTTCCCGCTTCGCTTTCGCGCATGTCGCCGGGCGCGACTTCGAACGTCGTCAAGCGGCCGTCTTTCGATGTCACGCGCACGGAGCCTTCGGCGAGCCACACCGCCACCGTGTCGAGCGGATAGCGGAGCAGTCGCGTGGACGTCCCTTGCCGCCACGGGAAGCTCAGCGATCGACGAAGGGCTGGAGGAAGTCGGCGCCAGCTCTGCGGCCCCAGGCGACGTTGCCCGACAGCCAGACCGGGTCGGACGGGAAGACGCAGCCGCTGCCGGACTCGTCGGAGGGGACGACTCCCATGTAGCAGTGATCGGCCAGGCCGTCGGTCACCTCGCTGTCGGGGGCGAGGACCCAGCCGCTCCCGTTCCCTCGGAGACAGCTCATGGCGGTGGCGGCGCAGGACATGCCCGTGAGCTTGTTGAGCTGATCGATCATGGTGCTGCCGAAGATCGTGTCCGACTGTCCGTTGACGGCACGAAGCGCGTCGGGCGGGAGCGTACGCGTATCGACGAGACACGCCTCGTCGTTCAGCCCGGGACCGACCACGTCGAAGCCCGCACCGAGGGCGAGGGCAGCGCGAACGCGGCTGTCGTAGTCGGCGGCGAGCATCGCCATCCACGCGCCCTGGCTGTGGCCGGCGGTGACGATTCCCTTCTGGCAGTCGGCGCGAGCTCGGCCGCAGAGAACGGCGATGGCGCTCCGGGGACCGGAGTAGATTTCCGCTGCTTTGTCGCGGACTACGGAGCATCTGCCGGGGAAGCCGTTCGCATACTCGACCGTTGCGGCGACGAAGCCGCGAGAAGCCATGTAGTCGATCCAGGCGAGCGCGGAGGTCGATTCATAGTCGCCAAACGAGCCCACGGTGTAGATGAAGACGGGGTACCCGCCCTCAGTAGCCGGCTCGGCACCATGGATCGCGTACGCGGCCCCACTGCTGCGCGCGTAAGTGGTGTCGAAAGGGAGGGGAGGGGCGGTGGTGCTCGACGGGTCCGTCGACGACTTGCCGCATCCCCCAAAGATCAGTACGAGAACGAGAACGCGCGGTAGACGCATACAGCTACGATTGTAGCTCGTATGGACGCTTCGCATAGAGCGTCCCTTTCTGCTCCTTGTCCGCGCGCGCGGGATCGCTTCGTTCCCAGGCTCGATCACCCGGTCTGCCTGCGCAACCCTCTCATCCGCGGTACCTTCTTCAGCAACCCCTGAGCGCCACGATCAAGAGACGCCCCTGGTTCCTTGAGGATGATGGATTTGAGCTGCGCGCTCCTTTTTTTTATAGAGCGCGCAGCTCCTTCATGGACGCATCCCGTCGTCGTCGGCCCGGTCGCCGCGCGAGTTGCACCTTGCCGAAGAGCCCGTCTGTTCGCGCCACGAGATCGACGGCTACGAGAAACGGCGCTCGATCTCGCGCTTTGCCTCGTCACGAGCATAGCCGTACCGCTCCTGAAGGATCCCGGCGAGCTCGTCGACGTCGCCGTCGATACGGTCGAGGTCATCGTCCGTCACTTTTCCCCACCACTGCTTGACCTTTCCGCATTTTTGCTTGCACTTCCCTTCGAGGATGTCCCTGTTCATCTATTTTTCTGCTTCTCTTCACGCGAGCTTCCTCGGGTCCTCGACTCCGGTTCTTGTGTTCGGGCCCCGCGTCGCCGAATCGTCCGCTCCATTCGAATGCCGCGAAGTCCCCGAGAACAGCTGGGGGAACGACGCTCATTGCCGCGTTGCAGTCCTGAAGCGGCATGTGCACCTGGATGTCGAGGCGCGGCGCATCGCCCCACGCGATCTCTCCCGTCACTCCGAAACGCCCCTGACCGAGCCGCACCTCGCTCGAAGAGATCGTCGCCCGATCCCGGTCCACGGACGCTTCGCCCGATAGGGTCGTATCGACCGCGATGGTTTTTTCGGACAGATAGGGGGCGAAGAATGCGGCCTCGGTCACCTTCAAATGAGCCAGCACCCGTACTCCGGACCCGGGGCTCGGGATGAGAGAAGTGCAAGCCGAGGATGTTGCGATGGTTCAGCCTGGACGTGCTCCGCACGTACTTGTCGTACGCCGGTGAATCGCGCGACAGCGGTGTATGGAGGACCTTGATGATGACATCTCGCTCGAGCAGCGGGTCGTGCGCCCGGTAACATCGGGCAAACTCACCTTCACCGACGAGCTCCCTCAGCTCGTAGGCTGACGGAAGGTCCAACTTCGGCATACTCTCCAGGCACTCGATGGTGCTCTCGATCGTCGGAGCGTCCGCTTTGGTCTCCGGGGTGCCGATCTTGAGGCAGATTCTCGACCATCGCATTCTCCTGCTCCGCCTCGCTCAGCAGCGCGAGAGGTTTGTCGGGAGGTCGAGCCCACTCTAAACGCTCCAGATAGGTGCCTTGATAAAGCGTGGACCTGACGGGGACGAGGAAGAGGCGCAGGCCGCGACGGACATGATTGGTCAGGATCTCCCGAAGCTCGACCTGCTGGATGAACGGCGAAATCATGAAGTCTTGGCTCACCAGCACCAGCGCAGCCGTCGCCTTCTGCAGGGAGCCGAGAATCCTTTGCAGCCAGTCTTCGCCCGGCTGGATTTTCGCGTCGTGGAAGATCGTCATGTTTTGCAGCGCTGGCGAGTCCAGAAATTTGGTGAACCGCTCGCGGTATTTCTGATCGGTGTGGCTGTAGCAGATGAACAGCACCGGTTTCGCCGCTTCCGCCATTTTCCACCTCCACGAAATGTAGACGGATCGGTCGTGAGAATTCTGCGCCCTTCGCCGTTTATCGTACGTCAGCCTCGTATCGAGACCGATGCGGCCCCCTTCCCCGACGTTACGAAGCGGATCCGGACAAAGAAGCTTGACAGCGTCTGACGAAACGAGTTGCCTCTTTGCAAACGCGGATGCTGAGCGTCCTGGAAGCGACGCATGGGGACGCCGTTAGACTCCCCTGGTCCGTTGCGTCGCTGCCCTTGATCTCGCATGTCGCCGATGTGCCGGAGTCTCGACCATGTCTTCGACGGGAAATGCGGAGGGGGCGCGGCCGACGGCCACCGTCGCGCTCGTCTGGAACGAGTATCGTGAATGGGCCCGGTTCGCGAGGGGGCTGAAGCAGAAACACCGCACGTCCGAGACGCCGTGTGGTGTGCGGTCGCCGGGGCGGATTCTCTCGCCGGTCTTGCCGAGGCACCAGCTGCCGATGATTGGGACCTGGCAAAGCGCGCTGGAGAAGCGGAGCATCCTCGAGCTCGGAGGTTTCAGGTCCAGCGCCGCGAAAGCAATCATCGGACAGTGCGGGCCGAAAGTTCCGATCCCTCCGCCTGGACTCGCGCCGAGCAAGACATGTGGCGGGCACGCAAGCTGCACCACAAACGACGCGAACCGTTCAGTGGCGGCTTGGATCGGCTGCGCCGGATTCTCTACCCGACCAGCTCGCCTTTCTCGATGATCCACTGATGGACGCCGAGCGCCTCACGCTCCACGATCGGGTTCTCGGGGTAGCCCGAGGGCGGAAAAGTGGCGTCCCTTCTGAATACCGACAGATCCAGCGTTGCGGTTGGGCTGACGCGGGGCGCGTTGGGAAATGCCTGGCTGACCTCGACGAGCGCCAGGATGCCGAGGTTTCGCAGTAGCTGAGGGTTGGCGTCAGCCTCGAAGAGCGTGCGGAGTCTGGTGTTGAAGGTCTCGGTAATGTCGGCTCCGAACTCGGCGAGAGGTTCGATCGCCCGTTCTGGGGTGGCGGATTGGGCGCCGAACCGACCGATCTGTGCACCCGCCGAAACGGCCGACCGGATCAAGCGGGCCTCCGAATAGAGGAGGCTGTCGAACAAGACCCTTCCGTGGTGGATATCGTCCACGGTGCTCAGAAGGCGTCCGACCTGAATCTTGCCGGGCACGTAGAAACGGGTCGTGTTCCGGAGGCTCGGAGTGCTGGCGAGGATCTCGGCGACGTGCTGCATCGATCCACGCAGCCTCTCGACGGTGCCAGGATGGCGGAGCATGGCCTGTCGTTCTCCGATGTCGGAGTGGTCCATCCAGTCCCAGTAGACATCCCTGTTCGTATTGAGTGCGGTGACCTGTCCGGTCAGATGGTCCACCTGGATCGAGGTCGAGACAGGAAGTGAGGCGTAGGCGAGCACGACCGCCGCGGGCACGAGATCGGCGTAGCGTCGGACGTCTTGAAAATAAATGTACGGGATGAACCGGCGCATGGTCTGTTGAACGCGCCGGGACATCTCCATGTAGATCACGTCTTTCGAATCTTCCGGAGCGTCGAGCCAGCTCACCAGCACTTCGCCCGGAACGCTCACCCGTAGCGACAGGAGGGTGTTCCCCAGAGTGCCCGTGCCGTTGCCTTCACCCGGTATGCGGTCGAAGAGCTTGTCGAGGTCGACGGCCCACTCGCTGAGAGAAGGCATGTCGAGCTCCGCCGGACCGGCAAACTGGTGCGGGAAGTAGAGGTCCGCGAGCGGTCGCAGCTGTCGTTGAAGCTGCTCCGTTCGCATGTCGGGAACCGCCTGGACGAACTGATAGTCGATGGTGCCGGTGGCTTCGCGACCGTGGCGTCTGATATCAGCGAGTCGACCGCGGGCCATGTCCAGGGTGACACTCAAGCGGCTCGCCCAGCGGTCCTTTTTCGCCAGGAGATCGTTGGCTTCGAGGCTATAGAGGAACAATCGGCCTTCGTCCTCTTCCACGCGAAACCTGGCGTCGGCCCAGTTCTTGTGGTCCATGGCCGAGCCGTAGAACGGAAGGCTGATCTCGACATGGGATTGCCGTTCGAGCCGATGCGTCAAGACCGCCTCGTGAAACGTGACGCCGGGAATCCTGTCGTTGCCGGCCCCCCCGAGCAAGGACGTGAAGTCGCCATCGAGGGCGGCCGCCAGGTGTCTACCGAGATTGGGATTCGCCGCGAAGTCGAGCGATACGTCCAGAAGGGCGTCGCGGCTCGTCGATCTCTGATAGGCATAGTGGAACGAGAAGTTGTAGGTCCGGTTGAGGGCTCGAACGCCCGCCCGATAGAGCTCCTCGCCCTTGGCATCGAGGGTACCTATGGTCTTTCGAATCGACTCCAGTCCCTCCTGGTCCAGAGGGCGCCCCAAGAAGTCGCTCAGCTTGCTCTTGACGCTATTATCCAACTTCGTGAAGTCGTTCTCCTCGATCGCTTTTCGAATCGCGGGAAGTCCCACTTTGTTCTCAACATAGCCGAGGAGGTGTTCGAGCACCCGCCCCTCGAGGAGCGCGAGGGTGGTCTGTGCCGCCGCCTCGATCTTGGCCCGGGCGACGGGATCCCGGAGGACGCTCAGAGTCTTCTCCGGAATGACGGACTGCAGCCAGTTTCCGGCCGGGGTCGAAAGCAGGTCGATCCTTGCAAAGAGCCTCGTGAGCTCGTCTTCGAGCGAGCCCGACGCACTCAGGCGTCGAACGCGCTCGGTGAACTCGGTATATCGGGACCGATCGAGGCGCACCGCGGCCCAGAGTGCGCTCGCCGCCCGAGGCCCCAGCTCGTCCCATTGGTCCAGGAAGCCCAGGATTTGTTTGTGAGCGCTCCGAAAGCCTTCTGCCAGGTCCACGCCCGTACCCGCCTTCAAGCGCTCGCGGGCGAAATCGACGAGAAAATCTCCCGCGAGCGTGCTCATGGGTTTCGTCGGATCCGTCCAGTGGCGAATCTCTTTCAAGGACTCCGCGATTTGCGCTCCATGGACTCCGAAGATCCCCGCGATGAAGTCGTCGAGTTGCTGAGGGGGAAGGAACCCTCCCGTGCTCGGCGTAATGCCCAGGTTGGCGTCGAGGGCAAAGTTCCAGCCCTTCTTCGCGAGCTTGTGGACCCGCACGCGAATCGTCCTGTCGGCAGGGTCCAGCGACTCTCGCGCTACGATGATGGCGTAGCGGCCGCTCGCCTCGAAGCCGAAGGCGGCGCTCGCTGCCGCCTGAATCCTCAAGCCGATGTCGCCCGATAGGCCGCCCGCCTGTACACTTCGTACCCAGCTCTGGCTGAATCCGAACTCGATACCGATGGTTCCCTTGATGGAGCCGTCGACTTCCGAAACGATCCAGGTGCCCGGGTCGAGGTCGTCGGCCGACGCGACCTGTCTCGGGAGCCGCCAGGCGTCGAGAACGGACCGAAATGCCGTGGCCGCCGGAGGGTTGTTCTTGTAGCCCCGGATAACAGCGAATGCCCCTCCGCGGGCAGCGTCGACGCCGAAATTGGCGGCTATGGAGGCGCCGAGCGCTACCGAACCGGCGGCGGCACCATCCAGATCGTAGCCCCAGTAGAGGACATAGAGCCTTTCCGCGCCGGAGGCGGCAACATCGATCTTCGCGATGTCGGGGTTGTCGGGACCGAGGTCGGCTATCAGATCCGCTGGATTCGCATAGACACCAAGCCCTTTGCGAAACCCGGCACCGCCTGAGAAGCTCACGGTGCCTCTGCCTGCGTTGAAGCGGACGCTTTCCTCCTGGCTCTTGAGACCGACCTGCACCTTGCCCAGGCGAACGGGATCCCGCGTGACGGGCAGGCGTTCGTTGTCTCTGAGCGCCTTGAGAACGCTCGGATCGGCGCTGGCATCGACCTCGATGTCGACGCCCAGACGTTTCTCGAGAAGTGAAGCGGCCTTGCGGAACTGGATCGTACCTTGCTCGCTGTCGAACGACAGGGGGGTCGCCATATCTAATCTCCCTGATTACTAATGACGGACGCCGATTGGAATTTTCGTCCCCCGCTCGAAAAAGTCACAGCGTACTCATCCGATCCTGCGGCCCGCCTCCTGCTGCCAACCGGGGTCGAGCTCGCTCACCTCTCTGCTCGTCGATTCGTCCGAGCAAGAAGAAACTGCGAACGAACGGCACGGGCCGCTCGAGGTGCTCGGAGCCGCTCTCCGAAACTCTCTCGAGCCACGAGAAAGCGGCGTCCGTGTTTCCAGCGGCAAGCTACAGCCCACTAGGACGGTCCAGATGGGTACAGAAGGGGAGGCTTCCCGCCGAGAAGAAGGAGCTGCCGTCTGTTGGCGCCTAGGTCGACCACCAGACGAACAGGAGAACCGTAGAGGCGATCGCCAGAAGGACGGCGATTGCGATGAGGGGTCGTTTGCGGCGGTTCGTGGCCTTCCGCTCGGCCTCCACACGAAGGAACTCGATTGCCCCGACGAAGACCTCGTACGCGTCCTCATCGTCAGCCAGCACCGCGAGGAGCTCCGACCTCTCCGCGTCGTCGATCGTCCCATCGATGAACGCTGCGATGAGATCCAAGGTCGAGCCCGACGTCTCCACGGCCGCACCCTTCGTGCCTGCAGCTGTCTCTTCTTCCCTCAAAATCCCTTGGAGTCGTCCCGGATGGAAAAGTCACCCCAGGTCATGGCCTCGGTCACCTGCTGGAATGTGAGCCCATGCGACTCGATCGAGGCTCGGAGCCGGGTGAGATCGCGCTCGATCCGTCGATAGAGCCTCCGCGTCTCGAGATCAAGCGTGGACGAGATTTGAGGAACGGTGAGTCCTTCCCGGAAGCGCATTTTCAGGATGAGACGATCTTCGGCCTCAAGCTCGCGGAGAGCCACCTCGAAGGCCGCCTCGGCAGAGCGCGCGAGCCGGTTCGCCTCCTTTTGACGTAGGGGTCGTTCCGCGAGGTCGTGCTTCGGCAGGTCTTCGATACGAAGAGGCTCGATCGGCTGCGCTCGCCGCGACGACCGGCGTGGAAGCTGCTCTGCGATGGCGAAGAGTCTGTCGCGGCTGAGCTCAACGCCGTGGTTCGTGGCAAGAGTCTCCGCCGCCTCGTCGAAGCTGTAGCCGTCACGGAACATCAGCTCCTCGAGCCTCAAGGCTGCGGGTCCCAGCCGCTTGGCGGCTGCGGAGGGCCGAAAGCGGCCCCATTTGCCGTCGAGAAAATCCAGGAACAGTCGCTGGACCACGACCGTCAGGTAGGTTTTGAGAGAGCTTCGGTTCTCGAAATGCCGGAAGATGCGGTAATCGTTCTCGATCAACTTGATGTGCACATAGGATTCGAACTCTTCTTGATCTTCCGGACCGACTTTCCGCCGCCGGCAGACGAATCGAGCGATCGAGCGAATCAGGCCGAGGTTCTCCTCATAGAGTTTCTGGGCGTCCAGAGGCTCATCCAAATGCCGCTGCCCTCCACGACTTGCGGATGGTCGACTCGTCAGAAAGAACTCTCGAGGAGCCTGGGGGAGAGCTCCTCATCGCGAACGAATTGTACCGGGGAAAACTAGAGCTTGCAACATGAAACTGCCTCAGTCTCTCCAAACTGTGCGCGGAATCTCGCGCGGGAGAAACGACAGTCGGATTCCTGGCCGGCGTGGGATGCGCCGCTTCTGGGCGACGCCAAGCCTGCTCATTCGCCTGAGCGGCCGCGCGACTCTCTCCGGGCCGAGGTGCAGCGAGTCGAGCTCGGGGTCCCTTCCGCAACGTGGGTGCGCGGCGAGCTCGTTTCATCGATTTCGGAGACGAGGAGCGCGGTGCTCTGAACACTCTCGTCACGACCCGGAGGCTGTAGCTCGGAGTTTGATCCGTCCGTCTGATAGACACGGACCGCGCGATCGAGCGACGCAGCCCTGACCGAGATGGCCCGACGCGGCTGGCAGCCGGAGTCGAGAGCCGGTCTCCGAAGACGTTGCTCGATACAAGGAGCGCGTGGCCGCTCGCGGAGTCAAAGAGCACGGGGCGCCGTTTCCAGTGCTCTCCATGGCAACGGGGCTCGAGGCGCTCGCCGACGCTCTTGCGGAAGAGCTCTCGGTCCAAGCATCTCGATGAGGAGACATCGGCGTAAGTGATTAGAAACACAAACGATGTGCCTTCAGTCCGGGATCGATTCGCTTGGCACGCAGGATGGTCGGAAATCTTCCGATGGACGGGCCGGAACGAGCTTTACCGAAAGTACACCCGATCGCATTAGACGTAGACCCTCTCACCGCCCGCAGGAGAGGCGCTCGAGCGGCTACGAAGGCCTCCGGCACATGCCCGCGGAGCAGGCCATTCTCAGAGGACGGCCTACGCGCTCACAGCGCTATCTCCTGATTTCATGAGGCATTTTCCCTACAAGATTGACCCGGCTGCGCAGCCCTTCGTCGATTCGATCAACCGTTCCGACGTATCCAGTCGTCGATCAGAGAACGCACCCGACTAGGGCGATCCGATGATGATGCCATCCACCCCGTAATCCCCCTCCTCCGTGGACCTCAAGACCTCCTCCACCTCGAGGGGCTTGGCGTCCCGCTCTAGAAGAATGCGAAAGCCCTCGTTCGTCGTTGCCTCCGTGACGTGCGCCACTGTCGCAGCCTTCGATAGATGGTGTTGAAGAGGGGAGGGCGCCCGGGCAGCCCAGCGCCGGAAAGCTCCTGAGTCGACACCCGCGCTCCACCGGTTTGGGGTGTGGTCGATGTCTGCCCGCATGACGAAGCGCTGGCCGACAAGCGCGACGAGTTGGATCTCGAGGCGGGGACGCTCGCGAAAATGCCACATATGCAAACTCGAGCGAAATGCAGCAGCGAGCAGCCTAAACGAATTGAAGAGTCTCCGCAACAACGAAATGGCAATGTGGCACGTTTTCTGTTAGCTTTTGTCACTTCACGGTTCGGCGCAGCATAGCCTCGACTCTGGCATGCGCCTTTCCCCCGAAAGGAGGGTCCAATGGGTCTTGATTTCGACGCGGCGATCGTGGGAAGCGGTTTCGGTGGAGCTGTGGTCGCTTGCCGTCTCGCGGAAGCTGGATTCCGCGTGGTCGTCCTCGAACGAGGCCGACGCTGGCACTACAAGGATTATCCGAGCGTTACCAAGAAGGATCTTCTGTGGGACGAGATCCATCCGGAGAAAGGCAGTGGATGGCTCGATCTCCGCTTTTTCAGGAACATCTCGACGGTCGCGGGGGCGGGAGTCGGCGGAGGCTCGCTTCACTACGCGAACGTCTCGATCAGCGCGCCTCGCGACCTGTTTGAGGAAGGGTGGCCACCCGAGATCGACTACGACGAGCTGGTTTCAACGTACTACCCGCGAGTCGAGAGGATGTTGCATCCGGAGCCGGTTCCATCGAACCAGTGGTCGAACCGCAACAAGCTCCTGAAGGAGGCCGCGGAGAAGGCGGGATTCGGAGACCAGTTCGAGCAGGTCTCGCTCGCCGTGCGGTTCAACAAGGGCTACGTTTGGGACTCATCCCGGAAACCCGATGCCGGGGACACCACCTGGGGGCCGAACGCCGAGGGAATTCAGCAAGGTACGTGTGTCCACCTCGGCCAGTGCGATCTCGGCTGCCCGGTCGAGGCCCGAAATACCCTGAACCTGAACTATATTCCTCGGGCGGAGAAGAACCGAGCGGAAGTTTGGCCGCTTCACATCGTCCGTCATATCAATCCGCGCGACGATGGCGGATATCAGATTCGGTTCGATCGAATCCTCGACGGGAAGCTTCAGGGCGGGACGGTGAGCGCGCGCATCGTCGTGGTCTCCGCCGGCTCGGTCGGCTCCTCCGAGCTCCTCCTCCGCTGCCGCGATCAACACAAGACGTTGCCCAATCTGAGCTCCATGCTCGGAGCAAAGTGGTCCACCAACGCCAACTACTTGAGCTTCGCTCTGCACCCCGATCGTGAGGTTTATCCAGACCGCGGACCAACGATTAGTGCCGCGATCAAGTTCCTGGGGGATTACAGCTACAACGGTCAGAAATTCCTCATCGAGGACGGAGGCCTACCCGATTGGTTCGACGACTTTCGCCATCTGCTCACGACGCCACTGGGCCCAGCGAGCGCGTTCGAGTCGGACCTTCGGAAGCTCAGCCAGGGAATGACGGGCCAGCCGCTGAAAAACCTCATGCTATGGTTCGCGCAGGGGAGAGACAAGCCCGTCGGACGGTTCAAGGTGAAGGAGTCACCCGTCGGGACCGGTCTTCACAAATGGAAGCTCGACCTCGACTGGGAGAAGAGCGGGGCACGGGAAGTGCTCGACGCGATCCAGGACATTCACAAGAAGCTTGCCGAGGCTACCAACGGGAAATTCCTCGTCCAGCTCAAGGACGCCTTGATCACCCCCCACCCGTTGGGCGGGTGTCCCATGGGGACGACCCGCGAGACCGGAGTCGTCGACCACGGCGGAGCGGTCTTCGGCTACGAAGGCTTGTACGTCGCCGATGGCTCGATTCTCCCGAAACCCGTAGGCCACAACCCGTCGAAAACCATCGCCGCTTTGAGCGAAAGAATCGCGGACGGGATCGTGAACAAGGGACTACCCCGGCCACGGGTGACGCTCATCGTCCTCGAGAACGATGGGGAAACGAGGAAGCGTCCGGCACGGCACATCTGGTTCGCCTCGCTCGGGAGGCCGGGGTTCGCGTCGAGCGTCTCGATGCCAGACTCAACAGCCCCTCACGGTGAGAGCAGGACCGGAGACCGGCTCAAGCCGCTTTCACGAGGTCGAGTAGCTCTCTCGGATCGTCCGTCTCGATCCAGTCCACTCCCGCCTGGATCAACTCCTCGGCGACGCGGGTCTCGTCCGCTTCTCCCAGGGGTTGTTTCACCATGGTCGTGTCGAGCGGGTAGACGGTGTAGGCCCCCACCGCCATCTCTCGGTCGTGAAACTTCGTCACCGTGTTCGAGTCGATCAGGGTGTGCTCGATGTCGACGAGGGTGGAGTGCAGGTAGCGGCCGACGACGTTCGACTCGAGCAACGCGTTGAGCACCGTCTCCGGGTTCTGGTCCCCGGCTCGTCGTCGAGCGAGCTCCGAGGGGAACTCCGGCAGGAGCTTGAGCCACCCCGACGCGAAGTCGAGAAAGTTGTCGTCGTAGGCAAAGCCGCTGTGCACGTCAGGTCTGGCGTTCTCGAGAGAGTCGAGCTTCAAAAAATCGAAGGAGGTGACGATGACGGAATCGACGGCGTTGGCGGCTTCGATGACTTCGCCTACCTTGCGGCCTACGTGACGGTCCCACCACCTAGGAGAAGCGGGTTTGAGCTCGACATTCATGGCGAGCTTGCCCTTGAACCGGTCGAGAACTTCTTCCAGGAGCGGGATGGGCTGCTCCTTCTCGTACTCCACGACGACGTCCTCTCCCTTCGCGTTCTTCCCCATGGGAATCGACTTCTGGATCCGCAGCCGCGACACCTCGTCCCAGCTCATCTGGGTGATGTCCCCGGCCTTGCCGGTCAAACGCTCGGTATCCTGGTCGTGGAACACAACGACACGATCGTCCGTCGTGACGAAGACGTCGAACTCCACGCCATCCAATCCCATGTCGAGGGCCCGCTGGATTCCGGCCGCCGTGTTCTCCTGCACTTCCCAGGGGACACCCCTGTGTCCTATGACCAGAGGTCTTTGTTTCGGAGCCAGAAACGGATTCGTCACGATTCTTTCGCCTTTCATGGTGATCAGCCTCCTGACGGGAATGGAATGCAACGGCCCGCCGGAGCGGGCGGTAGAATACAATGGCGTTGCGAGAACGAGAAGAACGCATACCGATATGGCAGAACGGCACAAATATCAGAAGAGACCGGAGCTTTCCGTCACCGCGGTGCAGCTGGACCTCGAGACCAACGGGTTCACCTACCGCAAGTGGGGCGGGGAACAGCAGTGCCGGCAAGGGGACTGGATCGTCGATAATCAAGGCGACGTCTACACCGTCAATCGAGAAACCTTCGCCAGGACCTACAAGCAGCGCAGCCCGGGCGTCTTCCTCAAGACGACGCCGGTCTGGGCCGAGCGTGCCGATAAGGCGGGAACGATCCGGACGCAGGAAGGGACGACCGACTACGAGCCCGGCGACTACATCGTCTACAACAACGAGAACGAGACCGACGGCTATGCCATGGGCAGGGAGAAGTTCGAGTCCATGTACGAGCGGGTGGAGGACTAGCGACATCCGGCATACCTACAAGGCCGAGATTTCGTACGCGGGCGGGAGCTGTTGGTGATAGACGAGAATCTGGTGGATGTCGAACGGATGCGTCGCCCGGTCGCAGACCGAGTTGCGCAACACCTGAAAGCCGTGGGCGATGCCGTTGGCGTCGTCGATATCCGCGTCGACCTTGAATCTCAGCGGCGCGTCGTCGCTCGCGAAGAACGTGAGCTGGAGATTGCCGAAGGCGTCGGGCGTCTTGAAGGATTTGGCGGAATGGAACCCGGGAGGGGGCGTGTGCAGTGCGCCGAGGACCTCCCGGAAGCCACCCTGGGTCTCGCTCTCCTTGACGAGGTCGCGAAGCCGCGAGTCCACGTTCGCGAAGATGCGGTCGCCGCGAAAGCGATAGACGTCGTTTACGTGCTGGGCGACGCTCGTTCCATCGGCGAATCGGGTTCGATCCATCTTCGCGAAGAGGTTGAGGAGTCCCGCCTTCGAGACGTCCGGGAGGAGCAGGTACAGGGCCTCGCCAGAGGTCGTCTCGAAACCTTCGGCGTTCTGCGTCCGAGCGAGAATGTCCTGGAGCTCGGTCGCCAGCTTCGCGAAAACGGTAAAAGTCACTCGATTTACGCGGTCCGGGTGCACCGGGCACACGATCGCAACGCTCGCCTCGCCAGAGGGCGGCAGGCGCACGATCGGGCTCTGGGCGGGCCGGTGGCGAAACGGAAAGGCTCGAGCCAGGTAGAGCTCGCCGGTTCGCAGTCCGGTGAAGCGAACCGCACGCGTGGCCGACAGGTCGTCCTTTCGGACGACTCTCGAACCATCGCTCACGTTCGTCACCTCGATGTCCATCCGGTCGTTCAACGACTGCTCGAAGACGTCAAGAACACGAACCAACAGATCCGCCACGTGCACCTCCAGTTCCAGTTCCAGTTCCAGTTCCAGTTCCAGTTCCAGTTCCAGCTCCAGCTCCAGCTCGTCTCGTGAGCATGCCCGCTCCTCAGTCCGGAACCCGGCCGAAGCCGAGCAGCTGCTCGATTCTGCCGAACACGTAGTCGAAGCCCCGAACCCGAGCGGGAAAGGCCCCCTTGTTGCCCTCGATCGTGTAGACGATCCCGTTCGAGGAATGGTGGACGAGGCCGATATGCCCCTTCCACCCATCCGGCTGCCCGCGCCACCAGACGATGATGTCGCCCGGGTCGGGGGGCGCGTCTTCGATCAGCCACCCGCGTTCCCGGAACTGGGTGCGGATGTTGCGCGCCCCCAGACTGTATTGAAACGGAATGCCCTGAGGGTGCTGCGCGAAACACCAGCTCACGAAACCCGCGCACCAATTTGCGGGGGGTGCCACGACACCGTTCAGGTACCTCCGGATGAAGGGGCCGTCGTTGTTCCGGCCAACTTCCTTCGCGCCGGCCCGTAGCTCCCCGATCGCCGTCTGGAGCGCCGCCCGTCCCCGCCGGCTACCTCCCCGCGCGGGCATGGCGTCGAACCGCACGCCTGTAGGAGGTGCCAGCACTTCGATGTTCGTTTCCAGGGCCCACCACGTGAGCGGCCCCACGATCCCGTCGGCGACGAGCGGGTAGTCCCGTTCGTCGACGTGCCGTGCCTGGAACTCCTCGACCGCCCGGCGCACCGGCCGGCTGAAGGTCTGCTGAATGGTATCGAAATAGCCCCGCTTCTTCAGAATTCTCGTGAGCTTGGTAACGACCGGCCCCCGGCTTCCTTCTCTGATCGTCGGATTCGGCATGGGACCTCCAGGTCGACAACCCCTCTCTAATTATCGATAGACGGACGTGAGTGGGAGCTTTCCTCGAAATGGAACCGAAATATTCCATCGGATGCGCCAGGACTGCGCAGCCCTCTTACGCGCAGAATCGGAGGCTGGTCCGTCTACTCTGTTAGCGAAGCGATTGCCGATGGAAACATCGCGGCTGACCCGACCCTGGGGGTAGCAGCTGCTTCAACGCTCGGAGGCGAGATGTTCATGCCCATCGAAAGCGCCGGAAGTTCGTGCGCGCTCGCGATGTCGAGAGCCGCAGGCGTCTCGTTGTCGCGCTCGGTCATCGCCGTCTTGGCTCCGGCCTCATTCGATTGCGGGCCGTGAGCTCCAAGGACGTCGGCAACCTCATCGATGATCTACGCTCGAACGCCGACGTGTTCATCCGCTGATCGTCGCTCGTGATGGCCGTTGAGTCGAGTCGATGCCGTTGATTCGTTTTCAACCTGGCATATATAGTGCGCCGGGAGGAAGATCGGCGTCCTTGGAACGTTTCGTGAGCGAGCGGGGCCCAACATGCCAGTGAAGGACGAAAAGAAGACGGAAGAGCTCTACTTCAACGGGATCAACGGCGCGACGGGAGACTACGGCCTGCCGCCGATGACGGGGGCGGAGCTTTCGAAGTTCATCACCGGCGAGTCCGCTCCGGATAACCTCAGCGAGCTGAAGTACCGCTACCAGCAGCAGGGCGAGGCGCACTTCGGTGTCAAGGAGGGCGTGGACCCGAAGAACCTCCAGGAGGCGGGCTGGGGTGTTGTGTTCGCCCATGATGCCGACCCCGCGGTTCGGGCTGCGCTTCAACCGCTCCTCGAACTGCGAAAAGAGCAGGCGGGGGAGCGCTTCAAGGTTTACGCCAATGGGGACGGCTACCGGCCGGGCGAGTCCAAGGGCGCGTTTCTCGCGAGGTTGGGCGTCGGTCCCGGTCCTGCCGATCCCGAGCGGGTGCCCTACTACCTCCTGCTCGTGGGAAGCCCCGATGCGATTCCATATCGTTTTCAATCGCAGCTCGACGTGCAGTACGCCGTCGGTCGGATCCATTTCGATGTCCGGGAGGAGTACGCGAGCTACGCCGAGAGCGTGGCAACGGTGGAGCGCCAACCGCCGTCTCTCGCGCGTAAGTTGTGCTTCTTCGGCATGTCGAATCCAGACGACCGCGCCACGGAGCTCAGCCGCCAGAGCCTGGTGGCGCCGCTCGTCGATCACTTGAAGAAGAAGCCGGACTGGGAGGTCGAGGCGTTCCTCGGCGGGGAGGCGACCAAGGCCAACTTGACCCGAGCTCTCGGCGGTGACCAGACGCCCGCGCTCGTCTTCAGCGCGAGCCACGGCATAGAGTTTCCCATGGGCGATCCGCGCCAGCTCGCTCATCAAGGGGCGCTCCTCTGTCAGGACTGGCCAGGACCGCGGGCCTGGCACGGCAAAGGCGCAATCCCTCAGGATTTCTACTTCGCGGCCGACGATCTGAGGGAGGACGCGCGCCTCCTCGGTCTGCTGAGCTTCTACTTCGCGTGCTACGCGGGGGGCACGCCCGAGCTCGACGAGTTCTCGAAGCAGGCGTTCAAGGACCGTACGGCGATCGCGCCGTATCCCTTTCTGGCGTCGCTTCCGAAAAAGATGCTGAGCCATCCGAAGGGCGGCGCTCTGGCGGTGGTGGGGCACGTGGACCGCGCGTGGGGCTACTCGTTTCACTGGTCGAAGGCCGGCCCCCAGACGACGGTCTTCGAGAGCACGCTGGAGCGTCTTCTGGCCGGTCATCCCATCGGCTCGGCGCTCGAATTCTTCAACGAGCGCTATGCGGAGCTCTCGACGGTGCTCAGCGATGAGCTCGAGGAGATCCAGTACAACGAGAAGTACGATCCCGATGAGCTCGCGGGGATGTGGACCGCCAACAACGATGCGCGCGGCTACGTCGTCATCGGCGATCCCGCGGTTCGGCTGCCGGTCGCGGGACCTGACGAGGCGCCGAAGGAGAGACCGTCGATTCGAGCTTCGCTCGGCTGAGCGCGAGCCTTTCGAGAGCGCGCGACCCGCGCCATCGACGAAATCCAAGGAAGCGCCGGCAGCGCTCGAAACGACGGCCGGTGCCGAAGTCAGCTTCACGGCGTCGGCGAAAGAGGAAAAAGAAGACGTCTTCTTCCGTGCCTACCATCCGCGGGCGACGGCGCCAGGGGTGTGGCGCAAGCTTCTCGTCTACGCTCATCTCTCCGACGTTCTCGATGAAGTCGAGCGCGACGCCGGCCAGGTGCTCGGCAAGGAAGGAGACGCTTACAAAGACGCAGGCGCTCAGTCGAGCATGGCGCTTTCTCCCGGTACCGAGCTCACCCTCGTCCCCAGGGCCCAGGGTCTCGAGTTCGATCCCCCGGAACGCGTTCTGACCTGGAACGACACCTGGCAGCGAACCGAATTTCGAATGCGGGCGACCGAAGAGCGTGTGGACCACGTCGCGAGCGGCTCCGTCGAATGCTACGTGGGCCCTCTTCTCGTCGCGGATATCCGCCTGGACGTCGTCGTGATTCCCCGCGGGCAAGAGGGAGACGAGCCCGAGCCGGGACAAAAAGTGTATTCCGCCAAAATGTACCGTGCCGTCTTCGCCTCCTACTCCCACGACGACACGCCCGTCGTCGAAGCCGTGGAGAAGGCGTATCAGGCGCTCGGGATGGACTACCTGCGCGACGTCATGACACTGAAGAGCGGTCAGAGCTGGTCGGACGAGCTACTCCAGAAGATCGACGAGGCGGACATCTTCCAGCTGTTCTGGTCGGCGCACGCGGCCGAATCGGCCTATGTGGAGCAGGAATGGCAGCACGCCCTCCGGCAGAAAGACACGAAGGGACCGAGCTTCATCCGCCCGGTGTACTGGGAGGAGAAGCTCGCACCGGTGCCCCACGAGCTCTCGCGCATCCACTTCACGCGTGTCGACTTCCACCGTTTTCTGGAATCGGCCCCGAGTACGCCACCCGTACCGAGGCTGATGGCACCGGCCGATGCCGAGCTGATGACGTTCGTCGTGTCGACCTATCTCGACGGCTCGGCTGACGGGGACGACTCACAGCTTCTGGCCCGCACCCACGTCTCCATCGCGGGCGACATCGAAACCCATGTGGTCGGCGAGAACCGCGAAGGCAACGAGAGCCTGCTGGTGCTCCACCAGGAGACGGTGCGCGAAGCGTTGAGGACTCGGCTCGCCTATCTGAAGATGCTCCGATGACGGCGACGTTGGGGAGGATCCGCGTCACTGCCGATCTCGAAACAGCAGATACCCGACGAATCCCGTGACCCCAGCCAGCAGCAGAACTGGGAGGATGGTCACAGAGAGACCTGGAATCGCGCTGGCTCGGTCATGGAGGACCAGCGCAGTCCACTGTCGGTGATCTCCGCTTCCATCTTCATCTCCATCTCCTTCTCGGAACCGTCGGTGATAGTCACCTTCCGTTTCGAAAGGAGAGGCGGCGGCAAAATAGCGCACTCCGCGCCGGAGCGGATCCTGAAAGTTCATCTCACCCTTCAGAAGGTTTTTTTCCGAAGACTCGTCGACGTACTTGTCTTCCACCTTGTCGAGAAGCTCCTCATCGGAGAGACACGGATGGCGTACGAGCTGCCTGTGATTCAGGAGCAGAGAGAAACGGGCTGGGCACCTGCCCCCGCGAGAGACCTCGACCTTCTCGAGCCACTGACTGAACGTCTTCACGTGGATCGTTGCCTGCAGAACGCCCAAAATCTCCCCTTTGGGCTCTTTCCTTACCGGGACCGCAAGGGCCACCAGCATGGGACTGCCCGCCTGTGTACCTTTGTAAGCAAGCGTCAGGCCGAGCTCTTGCCGCGGGCGCCTCGCGGGTTGTCTTGGCTCGCGCTTCTCTTTCAGGAAGTCCGCTTCGCCGTTGAACCACTCCCGATAGAGGTAGGCGTTACCAATCACAGGTTTCATCCGGTACTCCGGGGGACCCACTGGAGCTGCCGCGAGCACGAGTGCCTTCTTGTCGGTCACCAAGACGCTGTTGATGAAACCGAGGTATTGAGACCTTTGCTGCAAACGCTCGATGTAGGGTTGGAGCTCCGTTCGTGGCTCCTCTTCGGATAAGAGCCTCTTGAGCTCGGGCTCCTCCGCCTCTCCCGTCATGAAACGCTCGGCATCGTCGAGCTTTTCGTCGACAACGGTGGCGACGAGCTTCGACCATTCCTGCTCAGTGACCAACGTTTGCCTTTCGATTCGATCCCTTTCCGCACGCGCGCAATAGCCGAGAACGAGAACGGCAAAAGCGAGCACCGCGACGACCCCTGCGTATCTGAAGCGAAGCCCGCGCCGCGTGCGCCGCGTTCCGGCTCGCCTGCAGGAACTGCCGGTCGTCCTCGTTCAGGCGTGCCTCGTTCGATCTCGCCGCATTCGATCTCGCTCTGGAGCTCGGAGCCCCTCAACAGGAGACGATCGTCCCGGTTCTTGACCGAATGCTGCGAGCGTAGCTGCAGCGGCCGCAGATGTGCCTGCGCCCAGTTGGAGTTGTTCTTCTGAATGGGTCGGACGAGGCGATCGTGGGCGAGCCGTACCAATCGGCGCCGTGTCGCTTTTCCGAGCGGATGAGAAAAGCGTCCTGGAGGGCCTTCAAGGCCTGCAGGCGGTCTCCCTCGGTCGAAGCGGGTCCCTCCTGCACCTGGGTGCGGATTCCGCCTGTGCCGATGAACTGCTGGGCCACCCAATCGCGGATGGCACGCTCGTCGACGCCGCTCGCGAGCGCAGCGTCGCGAACCCGCTCATCGTAGTAGGAGCCGAGCGCGTTGTCGACCTCACCGACAACGTCCTCGACCTCGTGCTTCTCGATGCGTAAGTCGTCGA
Organism: uncultured Acidobacteriota bacterium; assembly: GCA_963815675.1. Classification (GTDB taxonomy): domain Bacteria; phylum Acidobacteriota; class Vicinamibacteria; order Marinacidobacterales; family SMYC01; genus CAWFHP01. The sequence goes on from CAWFHP010000016.1 coordinate 194,055, forward strand.
GAGCACCCCGTTCGGCGAGCTTACCCCACAGTCGGGTGCAGACGATCTGGAGCTGCACCGGCTCGACGTACAATCCTCGATGCTTTTTGGGGCCGTTCGGCCCCTCGATGACAACGCGGCTCAAGTTCCATACGAGGCGATCGAGAGCATCGGCGTCGAAGGACACCCCCACGGTTTTCGCGGGCTCGGCGATCGCCTGTTCCGCCTTCTCCCGCGTCAAGAGCTGGAGGCGGAACGTGTTGGCAAGCTGCGTGGGAATCCACTTGAGATAAGGATCGAGGCCCGCGACGAAGTCTCTCGCATGGAGAAAAGCGAGAAGCGCCGCGGATTCCTGAGGGTGTTCCCCACCTCTTCGAAGAACTGGCGGCGCCAGTGAGCCGTCTGCGATTGGGCACTCCCAGGGTCAGGATCCCCTCGAACTGGTCGAAGACGAGAACGTCGAAAAAGCGCGACGCATCGCCTCCGCCAAGTCTCTGCTCGAGCGACGTCAAGTAGTCCTTGAGTCGTATACGGGCGAGCGCCTTTAGCGGGGTCGGAGCGTCCGGGTTCAGGTGCTCATCGAGTCCGACAAGGATGCTCAGAAGATACGGATTCACCCCGTGGGCATGTCGTCGAGGTGGGCGCTCACCCGCAACGTCGGCAGGACGTGGAAGTCGTCTTTCGTGAGCCGGCTGGCTACCGCCGCTTCCACCAGAGACGATTTTCCCGCTCCCGAAGGGGAGTAGAGCAGAACGATGCGTTCCGACAGCAAGAGGTCGGTGAGAGCCGTGCCCTCCTCGTCCCGGCCGAAGAGCTGCTCGCCCCGTTTGAAGGGGCGGGCTCCGATGTAAGGATTCTCGGGGTGAGTCATGGGGCCGCGCCGATTGCCGATCGGAGCCGCTCGCTCAGCTCCTCGACGAAGTCCTGAGGACTCCCCCAGTAGAGGCTGATGTTCTCACTCTGGAAATACTTCATGAGATATTCGCGAGCGCTCTCGGGCTTGGTCGTGAGCTCGCTCTCGGGGTCGATTGGACTGCCACGTGCGCGTGTCTGCTTCTGAGCATCGCGCCCCCGCGTCTCATGATGCTGCGAAAGAGCACGCGGAAGCTCCAGTCGTCCATGCGAAAGCCGAGAAAAAGAAGGCTGGAGTCGTTCAGCTTCGAGCCCACCTGCGAAGGTAGACGACTCTTGTTGCGGTCGAGACCGATCAGGTAGTCGAAATAGTCGTCCTCCGAGAGCACGACGGTCTCGGGATGGTCCCAATGACCGAACAGGTGGTAAATGAGCGGCTCGTCCGCGGAGGGGCTCCAGCTCTCGTCGTCGTCGAACACGGAATCGGGCCAGACGACGTCGTCGGACTCCTTCCAGCGATAGAGCTCTACCTTGGGCTCACGGCCCTGATAGCGGATGGCGTCGGCAAGCAGGTCGTTGGAGTTGGTGGTGATGTAGAGAGGAAGCCCCAACCGGCCGAGTACGCGATGAGGCTCGTGCGGGTCCGATTCCAAGCGCTGCCCGCCCACGAGACTGATGACCTCGTTCAGGCTCAGTTTTCGCAGCTCCTCGGTGACGCGTTGCTCGAGGGGTTCCGGCTCCAGCGGAAGACCGGCAAGGCAGGTGCGCATGTACTGGCGGATATCGAAGCGGTAGGTCTTGCGCAGCTCGGACGAGAAGAACTGATCGAGCTTGTCCCTCATGGTGAAGCTGTCGTGCCGGGACTTCAGAAACTGCGCCACCTGCGGGAGGCTCTCCCGATCGAGCGCGAGAGGATAATGCCACCCTCCGCCCAGCGACGAACGATCTCTCGACGCCCCCCCAGGAGGTATTCGGTGAGAGCGGGCCCGAGGATGGGAGTGCACTTCTGTTTTTCGATCTTCCTGACGAGGACGTCCCACTGGTCCAGTCCGCCTTTGTCCAGGCCTCGAGAGTACCAGAGCCGTCCCGTACGAAGCCGCATGAAGAGCACCGGCCTCCACCAGTCCGGGGCGTCCCTGGACCGCGCTGCGCGCGACCGAGACCGCCCGATTGACGACACCGTCCTTGTGGAGCTCTTCGAAGAAGACTTTCAAGAACGTCTTGCCCGTTTCCATCGAGATCCGTCCGTGCATGGCGAGCACGGCCGGGATGCCCGCCTGGGCCAGGCGAGGCCCCACCGCGGCCAGCTGGTTCGGCGCATTCGTCGTCCGCCACGCTTCCGCCGCTGTCGCAAGACGCGAGCACGATTAATCTCGGTCTCGTCGAGAGCTCTTCCAGCCGTCGCGAGAACTCGGCACCGTCGACGAGCTGGGCCTTCCCCTCGGGGGTCTCGAGATAGAGCGCGGGCCTGCTGCGCTTCTTGTTGAAAACCCCGTGACACACCAGATACAAGACGTCGTAGCCGCCGCGGCGCTGCTTCTCGATGATGTTCTCGAGCGTGGCTTCCCCACGAGCCGTGAGCTTTTCAACCTGGGCGCTCGCGAGACTCGTCTCGGCAAGCCGAGCTCGAGCTCGGGGCGGATTGGCGGCAACCCTTTCTCTTCGAGGTCGAGGGGATTGGCGATGGCGACCAGGGCCCGAAGAGACGTCCGCGTCCGCATCTGAACGGGGCGCCAGTCCCGACTCGAAAGGTAACGCGAGAACTGCACCCGCTCTTTGGTGAACAGCGGCGCGTCGTTCTCGGGATTGCGGAGCCGCTCCCATCTCAGCGTCTGAAGCTCGGGTGCGGTCGGGCCGATGAACAGGCGGAGTCGAAGACCGTCATCCAGCGCCGCAGTGGCCTTCAAAACTTCGGCGAAACGAGTCCGAATGCTCTGGTCGCCGAAGAGGCTCTTGCTCAGCTCGCGCCCATACGCGATCTCGTCGAGCCCCAGTGTTTTGAGCTTCGGAATATCGAGATGCGCCTCGCCTGTGGCCACTGCGGTTCCGTGTTCTACATGCAGATAAGACCGCAGGTGTAACTAGATGGCGATGCAGTCCAATCTCGAGCTCTGGTTGAGGCATTTCTTCCTCCCGAATCGAGGCACGGAAGCGCGGCGAAAACGCCGCTACGTCTCTCGTGGCAGAGAATCTGCCGAGAGCGAGTCTCCCCGCCGAGTCTCAGCTTGAACGTTATCGGCGATCAACGACTTTGCAAGATGTGGTGTCAAGCAGCACGGTTTGAAATCGGGGCGTCACGAGCCATCGACGGCGAGCCTCAGCGGGAAATGCCCGGTGGAGTCCGGGTCAACGACGTCAACGACGTCGATGAGGAACGCTCTGCTCGACGCGGAGAGCGACGATGCCGAAGAGGAAGCTAACGGTATCTCTCGAGTGGCGCACTACCGCTTTCGGAACCGCCTCGATGGCTCGGATTCGTCGCGTTTCGCTTGCACGAGGCCGGGGACCCCCCACGCGTCGGGCGGGTGTCCCATGGGGACGACCGCGAGACCGGAGTCGTCGACCACCGCGGAGCGGTCTTCGGCTACGAAGGTTTGGACGTCGCCGATGGCTCGATCTCTCCCGAACTCGTAGGGCACAACCCGTCGAAAGCCATCGCCGCTTTGAGCGAAAGAATCGCGGACGGGATTGTGAAAGGGACTGCCCGGCTAGCCATTGGGCCACGAAGGTCGAGGTTGAGGTTGAGGTTGGACGAGTCACTCAGGCTCACACGGGACGCGATTCACGACACTCAGCTAGCCGATGGTCTGGGAATGACGTACACTCGCGGGAATCGATTCTCATTGAGACGACCGCTCTTCCGAGAGATCTGCTTTGTCGGCCACGGTATTCATCAGCCATAGCTGTAAAGACAACGAGGCTCCGCCCGCTGAACCCGCCAGCGAGGACGCAAAGGCACGCTACCGCCGGCTCGTTTTCGCGCGGGACATTCGGGCGAGGCTGGAGACCGCGTTGAAGGCGAAGGGTCTCGACGTTTGGCTCGACAAGCGAAACCTCGAGGCGGGCGGGCTGTGGCGTGAAGGGATCCACGAAGGACTTGGGAGCTGCGACGGCGCGGTGCTGCTCCTGAGCACCGAAGCGCTCGAATCCGGCTGGGTGCTGAAGGAAGCGACCATCCTCACCTGGCGTTTCTTTCTGGGCTCACGGGTTCGAATCGTTCCCATTCTCCTCGACCCCGTGACTTCAGGGAGTCTCTCGCAGAAGGGCTTCGGGCCGCTCGGCGTGGGCGAGATCCAGGCGGTAAAGGCCGATTCTGAAAGGCCATCTCGACGAAGTCGTTAAGGAGGTAGTCTCGAAGTTCGACGGCCTCGTGGCCGTCGAGGGCGACGAGAGAATCCAGAAATGGGTCGAAGACATCGAATCCAACCTCGGCGACCAGGAGACTCACCACTGGCGGATGTTCCAGGCTCTCGGCCTTGGAACGGCGGATTGGGCCCAGTTCCGATCGCGGACTCGAGCCATCGCGCGCGCCTTCTCTCGCGAAACCTCAATGGCGCTAAATGCGCAACGCAGTGAACATCCGAGCCAAGGGCACGCGCTCGACGTTGTGGAACGTGGAGCGCGCCTGGGTGGAGGCGAATGCCGCGAAGAACCTCGTCCGTATCACGGGCAATCCGAAAAACGAGAAAGTGGCGGTCGTCAACGGCAGCCTGCAGGATTCCGGCCGCGACTACGTGAATCGTGCCTTCTGTTGCCGGCTCGGAATACATGGTGATAAGAGTTGGAGGCCGTGCCGTCAACGCCGCGGACGTCGTAGCGAGCTTCGAGAGTGTGCTGGTCAAGTATTTCGACCTCGACTCGCTGAAGGAGGGGCTCGACGGAAAGGGTCCGGTGATTGTGATCCTGGACGACGGGAAGGCTCGATTGGACGTGCTTCACGCGATGCAGGCGAAGTACGCGGAGCTCACGTATTTGCTTCTACCAGGAGAAGAGATTGACGAGCTCCGCGGGGAGCTCTGTTAGCGCCGAGCTCGTCGAGCCCGAGTTGGAAGATGAGGACGAAGGCGCCAGATTTCGGAACCGAATCCGGACGCTCGCTTGAATGGAAGCAGGAGGAACCATGAGTGAGGACAAGGGGATGCTCGTCTATCAGCCGCTCCTCGCGTCTCTTCGCGACGAACCAGGGCCGCAGCCGTGGCGCGTCGACGCGCCCGATGCCCGGGACGGCAGCGTCTACGCCTACGACGAAGAGCTCAAGCTCGCTCTCGAGGTCGCGCTCGCGACCGGACGACCGCTTCTCTTGCGCGGTCTTCCGGGAGGCGGCAAGTCGTCCTTCGCCCCGTTCGTGGCCCGTAACCTCGGGTGGCAGTATTTCGAGCAGGTGGTCACCTCGCGTACCCGCGCTGAGGATTTCCTTTGGCAGTACGACACCGTCCGGCGTCTCTCGGACGCGCAGGTCCGAGACAAGGGCGACGCCCCGCTCGTGGACTACGACTACATCGAGCCGGGAGTGATCTGGTGGGTCTTCGACCCGTCCACGGCCGCGCTCCGTGGAGCAAAGGACCCCGCCCAGTTGAAGCGAGCGCGAAAGGCGGTGCGACCTCGCAAGGAGCTCAATGAGACGCGCAGCTAGGAGTGTGCCGTAGTGCTGATCGACGAGATTGACAAGGCGGATCCAGACGTCCCCAATGGGCTTCTCGTGCCGCTCGGCTCGAACGAGTTCACAGTGACGCCCATCGAGCATCGCGTGGTGCGCCGGGAGTGGGAGAAGCCATGGACGGCCGATCTTCCCATCACGTCGAAGAAGGACACCGCGATACCGAGCCGGCTGCTCATCGTCATTACCACGAATGAGGAGCGCGACCTTCCGGACGCCTTCGTGAGGCGCTGCATCACCTACCGGATGAGCCGCCGGGAGAGAAGCGTCTCGAAGAAATCGCGGGCCGTCACCTGGAGCGGCCCGGCGCGGCCTTCAGCGCTCGGGACAAGACGATTGTCTCGACGCTCGCGAAGAAGATCGTCGACGAGCGAACGAAGAAACCCAACGACCGGAACCTCCCGAGCATCGCCGAGTTCATCGACGCGGTGCGAGCATGCCGGGCGCTCGACGTCGACCCTGCCGGTGCGAAGACGTGGGCGCTCGTCGAGCGGATCACGATGCGCAAGAAGGAGAATGACTAGCAGTCGAGGAGTCGGCACCAATCGTGGCCAAGAAAGTGCAACGAAGCGAGCCGGAGGACGGTGCACACCCTCCCCGAAGAGGAAGTATCTGGATCGCGGAGGCGGTGAAGGCCATCGCGCATCTCGATCCCGCCGACGACGGGACACGCCTCGAGCTCCTCGCCGCTCTGGGGCTCGAGGTTTCGGTCGAGGACGGTGTGTCCACGTCACCCATCCCTGCACCCGCGACGGGCGCGGGAACCGATACACAGGTTTCGAAGCCTCCCGCTCCGAGACCCCCACCGCCCCAGGAGCCGCCAGCAACGTCGATACCCCGAGCGGAGACTCCTTTCGAGCCGAAGTCGGATGAGGTCGAGCTCGTCGCACCCCTTCCAGCGACCGGACAGGACCCTCTTCCTGTCTGGTCCGCGGTGCCGCTACCCGTGGAATCGCCCGCCGCGGAGAGACGACAGCCGCATGCGCCTCTCCTCAGACCCCGCTCGCAGCGCGAGATGCTTCTAGCACTCGCCTCGAGGCCCGCGCGGGGCCAGGAGCTCGATCTCGAAGATATCGTCGCGCGGATTGCTTCCGGCCAATCGGTCTCGCCGCTGCGCTTCCGGTGCGAACGGAGGCTCGCTTCCCACGTACAGGTCCTCATCGACCTCGGGGAGTCGATGGAGCCGTTCGGGCGGGACCAGCGAGAGCTCGTGAACGACATGGTAAACGCGATTGGTCGCGAGGTCGTGAGCGGGCTCTCGTTCTTTGACGCGCCCCTTCGCGGCGCCGGGACGGGACCGGTCTCCTCGTGGGGTGCCTATGCGCCTCCTCCTCGCGGGGCCCCGGTGCTCGCGCTCACCGACCTCGGCGTCGGAGGCCCTCCGATCAGGCGCGAGAGAGCGATGCCGGACGAGTGGCTCGATCTCGCTCGTCTCCTACGTACCCGCGGGTCCCGGCTGGTGGCTCTCGTGCCCTACCCTCGGCAGCGCTGGCCCCTCGGACTCGAGCGGGAGATGCGGCTCGTCACCTGGGATTCGGGCGACGACGATGACGCGGGTTCTCTCGCGACTCAGCCCCCAACCCTGGGAGCAAGGCGGATGAGCGACGAGCGGCTCGACGCGCGCGAGCGGATCGCGAAAGTCGAAGCGGCGCGACCAGAGCTCATCGAGCTCGCCACTCTTTTGTCCCCTGCGGCAACCATCGAGCCCGAGCTCTTGCGTCGGGTGCGGCTCGATGTCCTTCCGCATTTCGGAGCGGACGTCGAGGCGGATTCTCTGGTTCAGCCCCCTCATCGAGTCGCGCGGCCCCGACGGCATCACGATGGCAGGCGAGGTATCGAGTCTTCTTCGTGGCCGGCTTCGGGCGCGGTGGGCTCGAACGGAGGGGCGGGAAGCAATCGAGCTCGTCCAGGGAGTGATGTCCGGGGCTCACGCCCGATTGTTGCCCGCGCTCCAGCTCGAGGAGAGCGTGGCGTGGCACTCGATTCGTGGAGAAACGAGCGAGATTGAGCCTCTTCTGCGCGGCGCCGTCGACGCGCTCGCGGAGGGGCGTGAAGGACTTCGCTATTGGGCCCGAGACGCGTGGAAGCGCCTGCCCGAGGGTGCCCAGAGCTCGACGAGCGGGTGGCTTCTGCAGCAAGCGTCGGCGCCGGCGAACCGTCGGCCGGGCGCGGTTCTGCCCGAAGCCAAGGAAGCGGTATCGTTCGACCTCGCGCGTCTCGCGGGACGGGTCGGAACGCGCCGCCTTCGGCTGCGGTTTCGTGATGGCACGCTCGAGCTCGGTGTCGCGTCGGGCGAGACCGTTGGAGTGAAGGCGATCGAGGTGCCGGATACAGAGCCCGTACCTCTCCGGATCTCGGGCGACAGTTCTTCGGGCGAGATTCGTGCATCACGCTCTCGTGTCGCGCGCGAGGCCGGAAATCGTCGAGACCGACGCCGACAGCGTACGGATTCGAACACTTGCGGGCGTCACCTATGAAATCGTTGGCGAAGGGAAGGCCGGGGGGACCCGCCTGCCGGGACGTTTCCTCGAGGAAGGAACGGTCTATTTTCCAGACGTCGACGCGCTCGGCTTTTTCGTGGCGCCGGACCTCGTTCTGTCCGTAGACCGCGGGAAGGCGGGCAATCGCCTGCTGTTTGAGAACAGCGAAGCTAGGGTCGAGAAAATTTGGTCGGGACAGGGGCTGCAGGTCGTGCGGGTCGTCGACTGGCGCGATGCCGCGCCGCGGCCACAGGTGTTTTCGCTCTCGCGGGCGCCGGCTCCACCGGACGGCCCGTTGAGCTTCCTGAGCCGGTCCGATTCGGGGTGGTCGAGCTTGTTCAGGTCCGAGCTTCACCCCCTCGATGGTGGACTTCGTCTCGCGACGACCGGGAAGGGAGACGTCGACTCCCGCGGGGCGACGATCGCGGGCGGACCGGTCGAGAGGGGCGGTCGCGTCGTGGGAATGATGCTCGAGCGCACGGAGGAAGGAGAGCGAGTGATGCTCGCCCCGACGCTCCTCGACCTCCTCGCCCAGGTCGACCCACCGTTGCCTTCGCCGAACGGCCCACCTCCCGAGCTCCTTGCTCTCGAAAGAAATTTTCCCCTGTCCGGTCTTCTTCCGCCTTCCGCACCCGACTATTGCCGCTCGAACGATTGAAGGGTGTGGGACCTTGCCGGCGACGGGGGTCGCGTGTGGCTCGTTCGCGCCGAGAACGCGCAGCAGCGAAGACGCCTTCGCCTCGTGGGGCGGCTGGACGACCTGGTGCGCGAAGGCTCTGCCCGAAGCACGGACGTGCGCGTCGGCTCTTATCTCGTCAGGGCGCGTCATCCGTCGAACGTCACCGCCTTCTCGGAGAACGATGCGACGGACGTCGTTTCGAGCTTGGAGCTCATGAAGGGCGGCTCGGACGCTCCACTGCGAGCGTTCGTCTCGTCTCTCTCTTCGGAGCTGAAGGAACACCGAGCTTATGTCATGGAAGCCCTCGAGCGAGCTGGGTTCCTCGTGATCCGCGAGGAAGTACCTGCCACTGACGACAGGAGCGCCCGGCTTCGAAACATGCAGCGACAGGAGGACCTCGTGGTCCTCCTGGCTGGGCCCACTTACAGCGACTTCGTGAAGGCAGAGTACGACGAAGCTCGGAATCGCGGCATCGACGTGCTCGTCTTCGCGGTCGATCCGAGCTCCATCCGCGACGAGCGAATGCTCGCCTGGTATCGAGAGCTCGAGAGACGGGACATCGTCGAGCTCTTCCGCGTCGACGATGCGAAGTCGATTCCGATCCAGGAGGCGATCGAGCGGTGGACGCGGGGTCCAGGCGGTCTCGAGCGGCGCCTCCGATCCTTTCCCCAGCTGCTGCGGGCGGACGCTCGGAAGCTCTCGTCCTTTGCCACGAGCTACGAGGCGGGGCCGGGGCTTCCGACGGAGGAAATGGCGGCGACTCTGAGCGACCTTCTGGCCCAGGTGGGACTCGCCTTTCACGTAGGTTTCCGGAGCGTTCCCCAGGACCAGCGCCAGGAATCGTTTTCCGAAGCGATGTTCGTCCCCGACGGAATGAATCAGGAGCAGTTCTCCTTGGTCAAATCCATGGCGGAATGGCTCATCGCTGCGAGCTTGAAGACATTGCAAGAGGCCAGCTGGCCTCACGGAGGCGGCGACCTTTTGCCGGACCTGGTAGGTGGGAGGTTCGGACAGACCTTCTCCGATTCTCATGCTCGGAATCGTCGACCTGGCGGAAGAACGGATCCGCGCGACGAGGGCAGGCTCCACCGGTAGGCGGCGAATCACCGTCTGGTTGTCCGAGCTCGAGCCGGAGGAGGTCTCCCGCTATTACGAGGGCATGGTGGCTCCCATGCTCGCGAGCCTGGGACTTCGAGGCGCAACACGGGACGCCCCGAGATCGGGCTCGTGGTCTTTCGAAGTCGGCCTCGAGAGGAGACTCTACCCACACGTTATGGGCTTTCTGCGACGCCGCTTCGCCATCGTTCTCAGGAGCGCAGACCACTGGAGCCCGACACGGGGACGCTCCGCGCTCGAGGGGGCCGAGGCATACGCGGATCTCGGTTGGCGGGTTGGGCTTGTCGGAGATGGACACCTGCTCCAGGAAATGATTCGAGACGTGCTGGGCGCGCAATCGCCGCTCGCCGCCGCGGCAGGTCTCTTGACCCAGTATCTCGTCCCGAGTTGGTGGAAATGGCGGGACGAAGGCGAGCGCGCTGGTCTCTTCCCGGAACCCGAACGAGACATCGTGTCCTGTATGGCGATATATCTCGAACTGCTGGCGCGCATCCTGAAACAAGGTGGGGCGCGATTTCCCGATCAGCCGATCGTCAGCGGTTTTTCACTGCAGGAGAAGACCGTCGCGCGGATAGGCCCGGTCGTCGACCGGTTCGGGCTGAATGTGGATGGGGGAGGACCGGGGCTCGATCGCGCGGGTCGTCAGCGAAAAGAGCCTTCGCTGAACGGGCCCCTGGCTGGATTCGCAAACCTGTTCGACGCGGCCTGGCCTCAATACGTCGAGCTCCTGTCGAGCCCTCCGCGCCCCCCGGACCCGTCGTCCACTGGCGCTCCGCCACCGCTTTTTCGGCTGATCCCGATCGCTTCCGGAAGCATCGCGATCGGAAGCGGTGAGGACGATCATGAAAGCGATCCCGACGAGCGCCCACGGCATCTCGTCTCGATCGAGGACCTGCGTATAGCAGATACTCCCGTTACTCATCGACAGTACGCGACCATGGTGAGCCGCAACGTGCGTCCGGGCTCGGTCGAGCCCGACGCGCCGGAGACGGGTGTGAGCTGGATGGACGCGATCCATTTCTGCAACCGGCTTTCCGACCGTGAGGAGTTCGCGCGCTGTTATCGAATCGAGCAAGGCGAAGTACTCTGCGATTGGAGCGCCGACGGGTACAGACTTCCCACGGAAGCGGAATGGGAGTGCGCCGCTCGCGCGGGTACCGAATCCCCGCGCTTCTTCGAGGCGCCGGGCGAGGGGACCGGTCTCGGTCTCGAGCACTACGCATGGTTCGCGGACAACGCCGGTCGCCTGTGCCCCGTGGCGCTCCTTCCGCCCAACCCCTGGGGCTTCTTCGACCTGTTGGGGAACGTCTGGGAGTGGTGTTGGGACGTGTACGCTCCGTACTCCGAAGACCCATCCCCCGCTCCTCCTGGCTCCGTTCGGGGCCCGCGCGTCCTCCGCGGAGGCGCGTTCGATTCGAGCGCGCGATTTCTCAGAGCCTCCTGCCGGAGTCAGGCCTGGCCCGAAGAGCGAAGGAAGAACGTAGGGTTTCGCTGCGTTCGCGCCGCGGGGCTCCTGAGCGCCACGCGAAAATCCCGATCGCGCTAGATCCTTGGTGGTCCGCACTGGAGGCGAGCCAGGCGGTCCTTCGGTCGCGAAGCTCACTCCATGTTCCCGGAACGAGCAGATACCAACACGGGCACCGTGGACTTGTCTCGTGCTTTCGAGCTCGCCCAGGATCCCAGCTGGGCCGCCGCCCAACAAGTCGTCATTCTCTCGACGGCGGCGCCGCATCCGAGCGGATGGAGTTCAGCTTGTTCAGCAGATCGAACCAGAAGGGTGCGCCGAGCGATACCGCGAGCGCGGTGGCGAGAAGGCCCAACAAATTGAGGGGGGATGCGAACACGTCGGCGGCATTTGCGGACAAGCGTTTCAGAAAGCTAGTCGAGCCCGTCGGGCTCGTGTCGGGCTCCCATCCGAGAGGGAGCTTCGCGAGCTCGGCCTCGATAGCCGCATGATCCTTCCACGCCGCGCAGTCGGCCAGATCGGTCCCGGAACCGGAACAGGTGCTGACCGCCGCGGAGGCCTGATTCGCCATCGCCTCGCGGAGGGTGGGATCCTGCCAGAGCCGCTCCGCAAGTCGGAACGAGTTCGCATTGACGGCGAGCACCACGAGCAGGGCGACCACGTAGGAGATGAGCTGTAGTCGGCGCTTGTACCAGCCGGACACTTGTCCCATCGCGTCATCGAACCAGAGGGCGATGTGGCGCCGTGCGTCGGCCAGCTTGACTCCTTCTTCGTTCAGCAAGGTACGAAGCACTTGCTTGACGTCGGGGTTGTCGCACTTGTTGACCGCCTCCCGGAGGCTCGCGACCGAGATCTCGGTGACGTCGGCGCCGGCGTTTCCGTCGGTGACCAGGGTGTCGATCAGGGCTCTCGAGAAGAGGTTCGAGGGCACGTAAGCCGGACCGCCTTGGAATCCTCGTAGCGTCCGGATGATTCTCGCGGTCCAGCCCTCGTCCGCAAGCCGTTTGATGAGCTGGTGGTCGTAGAGCCGCTTCGCCAAACCGTCGAACTTTTCGTCGGCAAGAAGCTCTTGCACGCCGCGCCTCAGGTTTCGGGCGCGCAGGGACGCGACCCGGGCGATGATCTCGTTGATCACGGTGCAGAAGAGCGCCAGTAGCAAGTAAACGAAAACGAGGCCGATTACGACCTCGATGATGCGCATGTTCGTCATACGTCCTCCTCGCAAGAGAATAATATCGTCCTCGCGGAATCCTCCGATCGCCGAGGAAGCAAGCGGCGTGGCATGATGAATTCCCGCGTGAGCGCAGACACGGCGTCTCGATCGAGAATGAACTGCGACTCTGAGACCCCGTCGGAAAGCCCTCGTATCCCGGCCATCAGGTACGCTCCCTTGTTGGCCGCCCGCGTGGTCGTGCTCAGGTCAGCGAGTCGGCAGATAGGGCGCGTGGTTTGATGATGCTGCTTCGAATCTCGCGTCCAACCACTTGAGGTTCAACCCATTCGTCCGGGTAGAGAGGCGTCGAGGTCTCAGTCGCAGGTCATCCCTTCACCTCTCGGGTCTCATTGGTTCATGAGCTCAGGCGCGTAGCGGCGGATGCGAGACTCCGTCAAAGCTCCGCCGTGCCGGGTCAGGACTGCGACTTCCGCCGCACTCAGCCGCTTGAGATCGGTGCCAATCGACCCCGCAAAGGCGGCGTCGCCGCCGGAGATCTCACCTTCGGTGCTGTCGATCGAGAACCACAATGGCCGCGGACCTCTGTCGGCCATATGTCGGTGGAAGAGTCGATCGAATTCGAGCCCTCGAATGTTTTCCATCATGATGTCGATGGCAGCGCGTAGCACCATCGTGCTGGATTCCGTGGGCCGCGCGTCGAAAGCGAACGGCTTTCCCGCATCGCTCAGGATCACGTAGTCGAGCTCGTTTCGGTCGCGCACGGTAGGGTTGACGCCCATATTGTCGTAGACGCCGCCGTCGGTGAGCGTCACGTAATCGACCGCTGCGCCCGGGGGATACACGTCGGGATCCAATCGCACCGGAGGAAATACCGGAGGAAAGGACGAGGAGGCCGCGACCGCTCGGCTGAGAGGGAAGTCCGGGTACTCGATGACGCCGAGCTCGTGCTCACCCATCTCTGCCGGCTTACCGCCGCCGCCAATGAAGAAGAAAAGATTTCCCGTCGCGAGATTGGTCGCATTGATATAGAGCCTCGGACCGGTCAACTCGCCGAACGTCCGTCCGTGAAAGAGGTCCTGGTCGTAGGAGTCGGCGAGTTTGTCGATGCGGGATTCGAACGGGTCGAGCAGACCCCCTATCCACGACGCGACCGCGATGGAGTGCGTCCCGAGGTACGACTCGAGCTCGTCCAACGCGTTGTTCTGTTCCCACCGCGAAGCCAGGAAGGCACCGGCGATGCTACCGCCGCTGACGCACGAGAGCAGGTCGACTTTCCAAAGCAACCCCAACGCCTGCAGCTTCCTGAAGACACCCAGGTGAAAACACGTGGCTCTGAAACCGCCGCCGGACAGCGCGAGCCCGATTCGTCGCTTTTTCCCTTCGATCTCAATGGCCATCGTTCGCCTCCCTACTTCATCCCCTGCGGACCGGACTAGTCTGCGAGCGTAACGAGAAGGCCTGATGGCTGGTCTTCGTCGGACGCCGTTTCGGGGAAGGTCACGGAGTAGTTGTATCGGTCGGCAAGTTCTTCATCGTCCCACTTGCCGTTGAATTTGGTGTGGTAGTTGAAGCAGAGCTCGATCGGAGGGGCGTTCCCCGGGTCGGAACGCCACGCGCCGGCGACAACTCGCGCGATCGCCTCTGGGTCGGGATGTTTGAACCGACTGCCGTCGGTGGAGACGAGAAAGCGCCGGCAGTCGAGGCGCTCGAGAAGCCCGTCGTGCACGTTGGCGCGAGATCCATGATGCGGCAACTTGAACGCGTCGACTCGCAGCTTCGACTCGCCGGTCTCTCGCAGCAGGCGGGCGACGCCCTCCTCGAGCACGGTGGAGTAAGCGTCCCCCGAGAGGATGGCGCTGGTACCGCTGAAGGAAGCAACGAAAGCGATGCTGCTGCCGTTGGCAGGGCTCGTATCACTCCGGAACGCCTCGGCCGTCATGCGGGCGACGTCGATGGGCTCGTCTCCGAGAAAACCCTCGTCGCCGAGGAAATCGTCCTCCGGGGCCAGCGTCCGACTCGCGAGAAGCTCCTCGAGGATCTGGCTGTCGGTCCAGTTCGCAAGACCCGCTTTGTCGAGCTCGTCGGCCCAACTTTTCGAGAGCTTGCGGAGCTCGGTGAAGCTCGGTGACAAGAGCGTGAGCTCCATACCGCCCGGAAGCGTGTGTCGAGGTAAGCTCCCATGCTGCTCCCGGGGAATATAGACGGTCTCGCCGTCCCACGGTTCACGGTTCCACGAAAGCGCCCGCCTGCGGATGAGCAACGACAAGAAGTCGCCCTGCTTGCCGCCGAGGAAGTCGTCTTCATTGCTTCCGTCCGGCGCCGGAAGGTGCTGGTTTCCGTTGAACCAGATGTCGTCGATGTCGACCGGTAAGCTCGGCTCTCCCAGGAGTTTGATGATTCCTTCGATGTGGTCGGCATCGATGTGCGAAACGACCACGAGCTCCAGGTGACAGCGGCCTTCACGTGCCGCGACCGCGTGGATTTTGGACTTGATGGCGTCGATGGTTCCGACGGTGCCTCCATCGATCAAAATACGGCTCGGTGACGCTGGCTCTCCGTATTCGACCCAGAGGCAATCACCCAGCTTGGCGGGGAGCATTTCAATCGTGTACATATCGTGGTCCCTCGTCGACCGGCTACCGGAGTCTTCCCAGAGCGCTGTCGAGCACGGCCTGTGCCTTGGAGGCCGCGCCGCGCACGCCCGCGAATCTCGCTTCAGGAAAAAGTGTCTGGACGCGAACGAGCTGTTTTCGGGAGGTCTGGAGATTGTCGATCATTTTCGGCACGTCGCCGTTCGTGGCTCTTCGGACCGCGCTCGCGAAGTCACGGTAGTGTTGCTCCGCCGCCTCGGGTCGTTCGGCATACACCTCGAGCTCGCCCGCGCTCGCGTATGCCCAGAAGTCTCCGGTGAGCTCGATGTCGTTCTGCGCGGCGAAGCGGACGACGGGAATGACGTCCTCGGCCTTCTCGGATTCGCCCAGAAGAAGGCACAGGTGGACGACGTTGACGCCGGTGTAGTGAGAGTTGGCGTTCCATCGAAAACCCCGTTCGTAGCACGAGAGGGCTTCACGAAGCTCTTCCTTGTCCGGGGACGTGCCTCGGAGCTCGGCGATGCGGCGTCTCAGGCTTCCCAGGAGACCATGGGTTTCCGCCAGATCCTCTCGCGACCCGTGTGCCTTCTCGAGAGAGCCTGCGAGCGTGTCAAGCCTCTGGTACTGTTTCTCGAGCTCTTGTATCGCCTCGTTGGACGGGAGATCCTGCGAGCGGGCGATGACGCGAGCCCGACGCAGCGCCGCCTGCTGCTGGGCGACGGCAGACAATTCCAGCAGGGATTCGTGCCGGTACCGGGAATAGAGAACCTCGTTGGCCCAGGCCTCGTTGTCGGAGGGGGCGAGCTGGGTCCGTAGTCCCTCGACGATGCTAAGGGGCTCGCCGCCCCCAAGAAGGCCAAGGTAGACGCGCTCCACGGAGGTCGTTGATACGTTGATTCGCATCCGAAACTGGGAGGCAAGAACCAGAGGAATTCCATAGACGTGCAATTGATAGGCGACCGATCCAAAGGAGTTGTCCTGCTCGTTGGCGGAGTCACACGCCGAGAGGGTGACCAGCGCCGGATTGCGGCCGCCCGCGACGATGGCGCGCGCGATCTGCTCGCCCTTTGCGATTTCCTTTTCGAGAAGGAGACCGAATTCGCCGTTCGCGGCGCGGACCCCATGGGCCAGGAGGTGAAGGAAGTGAAATGGCTGGGACGTGCAAAGGTCGGTGAGTGCCTGGACGTTTGGGATCGGTTCCGCAACGAGCCGGACGTCGTATTTGTCCGAGATACGCCTCAGCGCGTCGAGATGCTGCTCGTGCGGTACTTCCTGCTGCGCTCGCTCCGACCAGGCGAAAAGCAAACGGAGACTCTCGTTGCGGCCCGTCGGCCACTCGGCGGGAAGGTCCTGGATCGCAGCAGGGACGCGACGGACGAAGGAGATTCCCTCTTGGAGGAGGTGCTGATACGGAAGCTGATCGGTCGTAGCCAACTCCCAGGGAATACGTGCGAGCTCTGGATAATCCAGCTGCCAGTACACGGTGGTTCCGCGGGTGAGCTTTGCCGGTAGACCCTTGATCCGGAAAATGGCGTCACCGAGCTCCCGCCCGATTTGTTTCATCGACTTCCATGTCGGGTTTATCATCGGTGGTGTTGCGCAGCTTGTCGACGAGCTCGTCCAGACGCGACTGGTTCCACGGGGCATGGAACTCACTTCGCGGCCCTCCGTCGACGCTGACCTGGTAGGCCCGGGCGGAATCCAGGTCGACGCCTTCGGACGAACCGTCGCGGGTAAAGCGTACGTAGACTTGTTCTCCGGTCATGGTCCCTCCTCAAACAACGGCGGCGACACGATTGGACACTCCTTTAAAGAGACGGAACCACGCGCCATTTTTCCTCCCTGGTCTGCCGCGTCGACACTCTCGGGCGACAAGAGTTTCGAGAAACTCCACGCGAGGTCCTGGAGCGAGCGGGACCGTGGCGCGAAACGCTCGAGGAGATCCCGTCGAATGGGTAGATACCTTGGACGTTGTCGCACTCCGTCCTACGCCTAGCGACAGACGCGAACGTCGACGCCGGAGCCCTTCGACAAGTTCACCCTCACGACCTCCACCGAGTATCGGGCTCGGCCGATCCGGAACTGACCCCGGTCCGATCCGTCGCCTCGGGCCACGGAGACGGGTGTCGCGCGCACGTTCCGGCTATTGCGCAACTTGTCGAACCCAGCCGCATCGAGGCTCCCCTTCGTTTGTACGAACGGGCTGCCGTAGACCCCCTCGACGATCCACATCTGGAACGGCTTGAACCGCCCGCCGCCGGCCTGGATCTCAGGCACGTAGACGAACACCCGCTCCTGGAAAGGAGGCGCGCTCACCTCCGCATAGCCGAGCGACGGAACCGTCAGGCTCGCCAGCGGCTGCTGGCAGACGGGCGTCTGCCCCGGGCTCGGCTGCGGCGTCGCCAGCGTCAGCACGACAAGCACCGGCGTGAATCTCATCGCTCGTCACTCCCTTGGCACTACGATTGTGGGATCAGCTTCACGGTCTGCGGCGCCGCCGACACGTCCATCGCGCGCACATCCACCTCGATCGCTTTGGAGAAGAACTCGAAACCGGACTTGGCGACGCTCAGCACCACGCGTTCGTCCCGGTTCGCCAGGATCTTCGTCAGGTCAATCGTGAACTCGCCCTCCGTGGTGGTCGTCGTCTGCGTGCACTCCGGCTCGATGCAGGCCGACGGGTCCTGAGCTTCCACACGCGAGACCATGACGACCGCGCCATGAACTCCGCTCTCGCCAGATGTCACGCGGCCTTTCAACTCCAGGAACTTGGAGGCGGTCTTGGCTATCGTGTCGTTCAATTGCCAGAGCGTCACGGTGTCCGTGGGCTGTGCCTCGGACCTTCCGTGCCAGCCGTACCCAAGCATCACGAGACCTGCCACCGCGAGAGCCAAGCCCAACCCATGCGCGATCACCCACCGGGACACCTGAGCCCGCCTCTCGGTTCTGTCGGTGCGCACCGACCCCTGCAAGACGTCGTCCAGAGCGGATTTGTAGTCCAGCACGTCTCGGGGTCGTCTGGCGAGGCTCTTGCCCACGGCCTGCACGAGCTCGTGGAGGTCGCCGTCGCGGTCAAGACGCAGGCAACGCCACTCGGCAACGGGCTCAGGTAGCGGCAGGACACGTCCGGAGGGAACAACAAAGATGGGGAGCGTCTTTTTGGCAAGGCACAAACGGCTGCCTGCCTCGAGCCATACCCACGGGCTCTTGAGGGACGTCGGCGTGAGTAGGACGACGAGTGCCGGGACTCTCTGCAGCTCGCTCACGATCGACTCGAGGATGTTTGCCCCCGGCGCCACGCCGTGACCCGCCTCGGAAGATATGAAGGTGTCCGCGGGGTCCAGGCGTAGTGCCGTGTCGAGCAGCGAGGCGACCTTGCGAGCCAGGGTCTCGTCGCAATGTGCGTGGCTGATGAAGACCTGAGCCATGGCTACATCCCTCACCTCCATAGACGGACGGATTATGACTTCTCCCCGACGTTCGCTCAGCCTCCGGCGGCCCTCGCGCCGAATCGTCCTGGTTGTTGCCCGAGCGGGTCGGCCGCTCTGCCGGATCCGTGAAGGTGCTTCATAATTCAGCCGCTTCGTCCGTCAATTTAGGGTGGAGCACGTCGCGGAGGGCTCTGTTTTCTTTGTCAGCTACTCCCGTAAGAACGGGGGAGAGGACGCAACCGCGACACGTTGCCTCTTTCCCGCTGACGCTCGTACGCCGCTAGGGGATCGAGCCAACGGCTCAGAAGCATGGATCGCATGCGCCGCCGCGTGTCGGAGCTGGTGCTGCGTGGCAAGGCGGAGCGGGTAGAGCGCAGCGTGGCCGCCTTCCACGGCGTGATGCGGTTTGTCGACGCTCGTGTTGACACTGGGCGAATCGGCTGACAGATTTGTCACTTTGTCGTCAAGTGTCGCGACCAGGGGCTCCGCCCCTGGACCCCCGTCAAGATCAACACGCCAAGGATCAAAGGGCTCGCGGGGAGACGGCCACCCGAAAGCCGACGTCGACGTACCGGTTCGACGCGCGGCCCCAGTCGCGGTCGGCGGAGCGCAAGCTGCCAGCGGGGCTGCCCCAAGAGCCGCCCCGAAGCACATAAGGAGGACCGTACTCACGAATCTCGTCTTCGCGGAAACCCTCCGCCGCCCACGGATTCTCACACCACTCCCACACGTTCCCCGCGGGATCGCAGTGCCCGCCCGGACCGTCGCCTTTAGGATAAACGCCGACGGGCGTGGGCGCGCCCACGTGTTGATCGAAATTCGCGAGCTCGTCGTTCGGCTCCTCGTCGCCCCACGGATACGGGCCGCGCTCGTTCGTCGCCGCTTGCTCCCACTCGGCTTCCTTGGGTAGTCGATACGCCTCGTCGCGCTGCTCGCTCAGCCAACGACAATAGGCGCGAGCCTCGTACCAGGAGACGCCAACGACAGGCCGGTTCGGCGTCAGGAGCTGCTCATCCCACTGGTCTGGGGCGTCCCACTCGTCTTTCTCTCTGAACGCCCTTCCCTCGTCGTCCCAGTACTCCTCGTGCTCGTAGCCTCGGTGATCGACGAAGTGCCGGAACTCTTCGACCGTCACCGGGTACTTGCCGAGCTTCACACCGTCGAGACCCGGGACCTCGAGCACGTTGTCGACGTTGGACCCGAGACGCGGATCGCCGCCGCGGCCGAGCGCCTCGGCGCATTGGATACGTTGCGTCACGGGCACTTTCGCCGCCCCCTCGGGGGGTGAAGATTCTCGAGAGATCGCTCGAGAGCGGCCTGGTAGCGGCGGCGCACCTCCGGCGGCGGGCGGTAGTCATACACGTGAAGCGGCTGCACAAGCCGTCCCACGATCCCGGTGACCCGGGCCACGCTCGGCAGGCTGTCGTCATTCTCGAGCGGCGCGAGGACGCGCTCGAGGAGCTTGTCGACTCGCCCCTCACCACCTTCGTCGAACAGACATCCCGGCAGGAAGTCCGCCGTTTCTCTCCATTGCGCGTCATCGAGGTGGGGGCGAATCGCTCTCCACCAGCCCCTCTCGCTCTCCGGGTCGTCGTCCATCCACGCGAGCTGGCGCGCCGCGAGAAACTCCTGGAACGTCAGGTGCCAGAACCGGACACGGTTCCCCGGCACCTTCTCGAGGATGCCGCTCCCGAGGCACTCGAACTCCACCCAGCGTTTGCCCCACTGGCGTCGCCCCACCTCGTCCTCGTCGGGGAACTCCCGCTCGAGCCGCGAGTCGATAGCGCGGACCGCGTCTCCGAGGTCGGCGCGGGAGCGCTTCCCCACGCCCTCCTCGCCGCCGGCGGACATCATGTCGAGAGCGAGCTGCGCGAACGCTCGGAGGGCAAAGATGTCGTTGAATTTCGCCTTCTTCCTCTGGAGCGTTCGGGCCGCGATGAGCCAGCGCGTCGCAGCCTGATAGACGCGCGAGCGCCCTTCCGGCAGTGCACCTTCGTTCCAATGGACGACGGCGAGGCAGGTGAGCATGACCGGGTTGGTCGCAATGAGGCGGACACTCGGCTCACGGACAATCGCTTCACGGAGCTTGTCGGCCTGGGCCTTCGCCTCGGCGGGCAGCGGTGCCTCGAGCTCGACCTCGTGGAGCGCGCGCACCCAGTGTTCCAGGAACTGCTCGATTTCGGGCTTGCCAAAGGGCTCGATGCTCGTGAGGTGAAAGCCCATCTGACGGAGCGTCGCCGTCTGGATGGGCCGGCTCGTGACCACGAAGACGCAGTCTTTCCACGCGTCGCAGGCATCGCGAAAGATGGAGAAGATTGTGTCGCGATGCGCGTCTTCCGCCACCTCGTCGAGGCCGTCGAGGAGCAGCATGGCGTCGCCTTGCTCGAAGAGAGACTCCCAGTCCGCGCGATCCACGCCGTAGCGGTTTTTTTTCGAGAGCTCTTCGAAGTAGTCGAGAAGCCACTGTCGGTCATCCGCTCTCGGCGTGCTCCTGCCCTCGAGGATCGGGTCGTAAATCCTCGCCCAGGCGCAAAAAAGCCGGAACGGGAGGCGTCTCGTCCGTCTTGAGACCCAGGTAGCTCTTGCGCGACGAGGTGCCCTCGAGCCAATCGCGCGCGAGCACAGCGGTGACCAGACGGGTGAAGGTCGTCTTCCCGGCGCCGGGCTGGCCTTCGATAAGAAGGCGTCGGTGGCGCGGCAAGATGTCCGAGAGCAGGACGAGGCCACCCTCGCCAATCTCTTGACGCTCACCGCGGCTCCTGAGGGGGGTGTAGATGCGCTCGATGGGAAATCGTGTGGCGGTCTTCACCCTTCCGGCGCCGCTCCCAATCCCGCCGATATTGATGTGGTCCGTGCTGGCGAGAATCCCTTTCAAGTAAGCGGTGAAGTCGGCGGCTTTCGGCTCCGCGTTCACCGCCTCCTGAATCTTCTCCGCGATCTCGACCCAGGCCTGGTTTCGTTTGGGCTTGGACAGCATGTCCAGCGGCTTCGAGGGATCGTTGGTGGACTGGTAGTCCGCGATCGGGGTCTGCTTGTACCCCGATGCGCTGACGGCGACCCAGAGCACTCGGTCGGATTTCAGCAGCGGCGGGAGCTCGTTCTCCTTGATGAACTTCGACGCGAGAAACTCCGGCGTTACCAGCAAGACCGCGACGTGGGCCCTATCGAGTGCCTCCTGAATCTCTTGCCGCCACTTGTCTCCTGCCTGGATTTGCGTGTCGGCCCATGGACTGAGATCGAGAAGGCGCAAGGTGCTTCTTCAGCTCCGCGAGCCACTTCTTGTCGTTGTGGCTGTAGCTGATGAAGACCTGATCGCGTTTCGTCATGGTCCAAGCCTTTGGAGATTTGGGAGAGATTATTTCACGACCCGGTTACACGAGCCTAAGGCATCAGTTAGTGTTCGAGGTCGTCAGGGTTTCATCTCCGCTCCCCGCCGAGCAAGCTGCGGCTCGTCCTGCGGAATCGCCGGCAGACAGGCGCAGGCGGCGCGATCCATGAGGCTGAAGAACCTTGCGTTGGTAGTTTTCGGCTGGCCGCCCGCTCAATCGCGAGTCAGGTCGACAAGTCGGCGGATGGGGTGCGTGGTTTTGGGCTGCTGGTTCGAGTCTCGCGACCATCCAATTGATGTTCGACCAATTCGTCGACCAATTCCTCATCGAGAACGCGCAGGCAGGCTTCGAGGTCCCGGTCGGTATACGCGAGAAAGCACACCTTCTCGATGGTGGTCTCCGGATTGTTGACGAGGTAGGTGACAGCGGCGCGCAACATCAGCCGGGCGTTCCGGTCCAGATTGTTCCGTCCCTGGTTCGTTCCCATCAGCGGGAAGAGAATCGAGCGAAGATCTTCCTGCCGGTATTCCTCCGAGTCTGCTCGCTCCAACGCAGCCGTCACGCAGGCAGAGACGTCTGCTATGGGCTGGTAACCGCTCGCGAGCAGGCGCTGGTGCGATGCCGCGTGAAAGATTCGTTTGACACCGTGTGTTTTGGAGAGACTTCCCGCGGATGTGGCCCGGGACGGTTCCGGGTCTACGCGGTCGTGGCGTCCCAGCGCATCGCGGAGCTCATTCGCGATCGTGTCCTCCTCGATGTGGCCGGTCCTGTCCCTCCGCAAGCCGAGGTAGCGGATGATGGCGGAGATGGTGCCGTCGTAGAAACGGGCCATCTGCATGTTGGTGTTTTCGTTGTTGACCCATACATCCCCAACGCCTTTCGTGTTGCGGATGTCACCGGAGACGATGGCGATCCGCTTACGAGGGTCGTTCTTGAGGCCGTAGAGATGAACTTCGAGTTTCTCCAAACGGCGAGGATGTTTGGTGACTTGAACTTCAGGAAGCGCGTCGAGTACAGGGCTGTCTCGACCTCCGTCCTTGAGTCCGTTTTTGACGAATTCCTCGATCTTCCGTCTGGCTTCGTCTGCGGCTGGAAGCACGAGATCGTATTCGATGACACGCACTCCCTGAATGTTGAAGGGCAGCTTCGTTCCCTTTTTCCGGATCATGACCGTCACCGCCGGGCGCAGTGAGTGACGGACTCCTAGCTCGTAGAATACGTTGGCGTTGAGCGTCGTGACGTCGACAATCGCGACGTCGCCGCTGTGAATGTGCTCGAACATGTCCTTTGTGGATCAGCCCCGCCCTCTCGATCTGGTCGGCGCGGATACACTCGATTCCGCCAATCTTCTCGATGGGCGGACGAACGATGTAGTTGTAGATCGTGTCGAAATCTATCTGATTGCCCTCGCTGTCGGTCTTCTGGCCGAAGGGCATGATCACGAAACACATAGGCGCGTATCTCCCGGTCATGGAATACTCTCCTTTGCGCGTGTCGCGGCGGTTGGTAGGCCTGCCTTGGACTTCGGCATCTCGGTCCCTCTCCCTTCTAGACGGACGGAATCGGACAATGTGGCGGGCGTAGGCGAAAAAAGGTGACTCTCGTCGGCGCGCCGGCGCCTGCCCCCGGGTGGTTCGAGGGGTGTGCCGGATGAGTGCCCCTGGCTTATAATCCAGCCGCTTCGTCCGTCAATGTGAAGAGGAGCGCGTCGTCATGGAAGGCCCCGTCTTCTTCGTCAGCTACTCCCGCAAGAACGGGGGAGAGGAGCTCGACCGGTTCGTGGGCCGGCTCGAAAAGGCCGTGCAGCAGCACGTTTGGGTCGACAGGCCGGTAAGCTTCTTCGACAAGCATGACATCGAGCCCGGCGTCGACTGGTCGGAGTCGCTCGAGGGCGCTCTCGGAACGGGCAGGCCTTCATAGCGCTCTACTCTCCGGCCTATTTAGAAAGAGAGTACTGCGGAAAGGAATGGGCCGCGTTCACGTCGCGTTACAACGAGGCCTCCGGGAAATAGGAGCAACGCCGTTTTCCCGTCTGTGGGTTCCCATGGGGCCGGAAGATCTTCCCGAAGCGGTGCGTCGCGTGCAGTACGCGCACGGCGATTTCGGCGAGGTCTCCGGACTCTCGGGCTCTGGCGCCTGAGCGAGCGGCAGCGGGCCAAGGACTACAAAGCGTTCCTGAACGCGCTTGCTGCCAAGATGGCGGAGCGTGTCCAAGGAGCGCCGCTCGCGCGGAAGCACACGCGCATGGCGCTCCTCTCGATCCCGAGTGCCTTCGGCGAGGGGGGCCTCGTCTGGGCGAAGCGGGAGCGGACGCTCAGTGGAAAGCTGAAGGATTACTTCCGCGCGGTATGGGCGCGGTGGACCCCCGTCAAGATGCAGGCCATTCGCGAAACGGGGGCGGGCCGCGAAAATCTGGAGCTCTCCGCAGTGTACACCACGCTGCACGTGGAGGATCGAGGCCGACTGGGAAGCTCAATGGCCCACGAGCGCGACGAGACTCTGGACGTCGTGACCTTGCCGGTGGAGTCAGCCTATGAGGAACGTCTTCTCACGGCCGCTCGCGAGGCGGTCGCCCATTCCAGGACGACAATGGAGGATTGGGGCCACGTGATTCGCGAAAACTAACCGCGCTCGAAGCCGCGGCAGGCTGTCCCGCCTCGTGCTCCTGGGAGCGGCTGGAAGCGGCAAGAGCACGTTGGCCAAGCACCTTGCGCTCGCGATGGCTGGGCAGGTTCTGGATTGGAGCGGCGCGAGCATCGAGTCGCTGAACCGGCCTTCCGGTGACGCGCCGTGGACCCCGGCCTACCGGGCGTGGCCCCACGGGGCGCTCGTGCCGATTTTCGTGGAGCTCCTGGATTTCGTGGGCAGCGGCGCCTTCCCCGAGACCGAGGACAAAGCCACGGCAGAGAACTTGTTCGACTACCTGGCGTCCAGGGACGTGAATCCGATCCAGCACGGCGTCCTCGACAAAATCCGGGAGGCAATCAGGGACAACGAAGGCCTTCTCATCCTCGACGGCCTCGACGAAACCCCCAAGGAAGGCGTACGGGGTCGGCTCCGCGAAGTGATTACCCGCTTCACCAAGACCTATCCCGAGTGCCGGGTGCTCGTGACCAGTCGGCCGTATGCCTATAGAAGAAAACGCGGAGTGGCGTCTCGACGGAGCCGGCTTCCAGGTCACTTCGCTCGAACCTCTGGAAATCCCCGGCAGTGGAGTTCTTCGTGAGGGCTTGGTTTCGCCAGCTCGTCGCCAGGAAGTTGGCGACGCCCCAGGAGGCGCAAGAGCGGGAGCAGCGGCTCCTAATCGCCATCCGCACGGAACGCTACATGGAGCCACTCGTCTCCAGTCCTTTGATGCTCACGATGGTGGCCAATCTTTCGAGCAGCGGGAAGTCGACGTTTCGAGGCGGCCGCGCGGCCCTCTACCTGAAGAGCACGGAGCTTCTCCTCAATCGCTGGAACGAGGTGAACCGTAAAGACGGCGTACACAAGCTCTCGGAGGCTACGGGCATGCCGCTCGAAGCGATACGAAAGGGCCTCGAGTCCCTCGCCTGCTCGGTGCACGAGAGCCGGGGACGCGAGGACGACCCCAGGAAGCAGTTCATCGCCCATACGGAGATTCTGGGACGCTCTGCAGAAAGCTCGGCCGAAGAGCACCAAGAGCCTCGACCTCGCTGAGCTCACGAGCTACCTCAACGAGCGGTCGGGTATCCTGCTCTCCGACGACAAGACGCACTACCGCTTCCCGCATCGGAGTTTCCAGGAGTTCTTCGCCGCCTCTCACCTGCTTGCCGACAACGAGTACCCCGACTCGCTCGTGAGGCGCGTGGAACAAGACGCCCAGCTATGGAAGGAGGTCTTTCTCTTCGCCGCGGAGCGAGAAGGCGAGACGGCGTCACGCTTTTACACGCTTCTCGATGCCTTGATTCCCGATGATCCCGAAGAACCCCCTGACATCGACCGCATGAGGCTTGCAATCCTTGCCGGGGATGCCCTCGTCCGAACGGACCGACACGAGGGCGAGCTTGGGCGGCACGCATCCAAGCTCGAACGGGTTCGGAAATGGCTGACGCTTGCGCTGACAGAAGCGTCACTGGATGCGCCGGCGCGGGCCGAGGCGGGACGCTACCTGGGCACCATCGGCGACAAGCGACCCGGAGTCGGACTCCGTCCGGACGGAGTGCCGGACATCGACTGGGTGACGATCGCCGCGGGAGCGTTTCTCATGGGAAGCACGGACGAAGATGAGAATGCCGATGATGACGAAAAGCCGCAGCGCAAGATTGAGCTCCCCGCGTTTCGCATCGCGCGGTATCCGGTGACGAACGCGCAGTATCGAGCGTTCCTCGACGACGGCGGCTATACGGAGAAGTGGAAACGAGCCTGGTCGAAGGAAGGGTGGGGCTGGAAGGAAGATCGTACCAGGACCACGGGACTACAGCAGCGTTTTCTCGACTCCCAATCACCCGCGCGTGGGCGTGACGTGGTACGAAGCGGAAGCGTTCTGTCATTGGCTCTCGGAGACGCTCGCCATGAACGTGGAGCTACCGAGCGAGGAGCAGTGGGAGAAGGCGTGCCGGGGGGCGGACGGGAGGATTGTATCCGTGGGGCAAGACGTACGACGCGGCGAAGGTGAACGGAGGTGACGCCGGTATCGGGTCGACGACGGCGGTGGGGCTCTTCCCGGCAGGAGCCAGCCCCTATGACGTCATGGATATGAGCGGGAACGTGTGGGAGTGGTGCTCCGACGTCCTGGAAGCGTCGCGTGCGTTGCGCGGGGGGGCGTTCGGCGACGATGAGAGGTTCCTCCGCTGCGCCGACCGCTTCGACGACCGTCCAGACTTCGAGGACGACAGCATCGGGTTTCGTGTGTCGTCCCCCGTCTGATCGGAAACCCGGATCCCCGATCCTCGGAACCCGGATCCTGGCTTCTGCAGTACAATCGGGCTGCCTCGGGCCGGCGAGGCTCGGGGTCGGGGCCGCCGTCCGGCGACGCGTGCGTTGCGCGGGGGGGCGTTCGACAACAATGAGAGGAACCTCCGCTGCGCCAACCGCAACGACAACCGTCCAGACAACGAGAACAACAACATCGGGTTTCGTGTGTCGTCCCACGTCTTTCTTCCGGCGTCCGGAAATGGCTCGGGACCCAGGTCGTGGGTCCGAGGTGCCGGCGATGAAAAAACGGCGCGGCGCGTCCCGGTCTGCATCCGAGCGCGGTGCGGGCGAAGACAAAAGGGAGGCGCCTCCCGGGCCGGAACTACCGGCTCCGAGGCGCCTCCGACTTCTGGCTGGCGCGAATCCAACCCCCGAGAAGCTGGCCGATGCGGGTCACCATCTCGCCGGCGTGGCGATACTGTCCGGCGGATAGCCAGTGCCACTCGTGCGCGAGACGCAGATAGATGCGGAGTCTCTGAAGCGCCGCATCGGCTTCGTTCAGCTTGCGAAGCCGCTCACCCCCGCGCGCCAGCGTTCGGGCTTCGAGGATGCGCTCGTTGAAGTCGAGCACGGCATCCTGAAGCCTCTTGGTCACGACGAATCGCTGCGACCTGGGAAACGTCTCCGTCCTCGGAACAAATCGAGGGTTCACGCGGTGGGGAACGGCACGCCGTGGCTGGGCTTCATCGTGTACCCCTCGCACCGGCGGTTGAAACGCCGCAACGTGGTGAAGGCCCGGCGCGGCTTGAGACGAGCGCATCGTGAGATGAAGGCGGGACGCTCCATCGATGCGCTCACGGCTTCCGTCCGTGGCTTTTTCAACCACGCGCGCTACGGCGACACCTGGGGGCTTCGGGGCGCCATCGCGCGAGAGGAGCGCCGATGAGGATTGGGGTGGTTTCAGGAACGGGTTCTGTCGTACGTTTGTGTCGAGAATCGCGTAGAATGCCGGAGTCTCTCGAATAACCCGCAGTGGGACGTCTTTCTCAGCTATTCGCGTGAGGATGTGAAGGTGGCGGGGTGACTGGCTGTCCGTGCTCGCGCGACGAGGGATGGGAGGCGTTTGGTGGGACCGACGGATTCCACCCGGTCGGACGATACTCCGAGGTCATCGACGAGGCCCTGGACTGCGGCAGGGCTGTGTCGTCGTACTCTGGTCAGACGCACTTCCATCCGACGGGATTGGGTTGTGGAAGAAGCCGAGGACGCCAAGGAGCGGGATAGCGTTCAGTCGTACCGGCATTCATCGAGAAGGTGACGGGCGCCGCGTAGGCTTTCGGCGTCTCGAAGCGGCGGACGCTTGTGGGACTGGGACCGGGAAGGCCGAGAACACCCGGAGCTCGAGATTCTGCTTCAATGCCATCGCACATCACGTCCCCCGCCGCGAGCGTAACCGCAGGAAACCGGGCTCTGAGCGCTCAGAACGGGAGTCTCGAGGCGGCCGGGGGGCTCATCCGGGACCCGAGCCGAGTGAGGTCGGTGCGGCTTGTCGAGTCGCTGGACGGATCCCATGCCTGACGCCGGCACGGCGCGCGGGAGATCGGCCGGGAGCTGGCTCGCTTGGGCGACCCGCGGACCGGTGTCGGTACTCCGACGCGGACGGAGTGCCGGACATCGACTGGGTGACGATCCCCGCGGGAGCGTTTCTCATGGGAAGCACGGCATCGACGATCAGAAGTGCCCTAGACAAGGACGAAAAGCCGCAGCGCAAGATCGAGCTCTCCAGCGTTTCGCATCGCGCGGTATCCGGTGACGAACGCGCAGTATCGAGCGTTCCTCGACGACGGCGGCTATACGGAGAAGTGGAAACGAGCCTGGTCGAATAGAAGGGTTGGAGTTGGAAGCAAACCAGGAATCGGACAGGGCCGGTGGACTACGAGGCGGTCTTTCTGACTCCCAATCACCCGCGCGTGGGCGTGACGTGGTACGAAGCGGAAGCGTTCTGTTCACTGGCTCTCGGAGAAGCTCGAAACCACGAAAGTGGCGCTACCGAGCGAGGAGCAGTGGGAGAAGGCGTCCCGGGGCGCGGACGGGAGGAATCTATCCGTGGGGCAACAGGTACGATGCGACGAAGATGAACGGATTCGACGCCGGCATCGGCTCGACGAGCGCGCGGTGGGGCTCTTCCCGGCGGGCGTCAGCCCCTACGGTGTATTGGATATGAGCGGCAACGTCTGGGAATGGTGCGTCTGATGACTTGCAGACGAGTCGCGTGCGTTGCGCGGGGGGTCGTGTCGTCTACTGATGAGGGGGCTCCTCCGCTGCGCCCTCCGCGCCGCACAACCGTCCCGGCCTTCGAGAACTACGGCATCGGGTTTCGTGTGTCGTCCCCCGTCTGATCGGAAACCCGGATCCCGGATCCACGGAACGCGGACGGAGGTTCAGAGGTGCTGGCACTGGCGACCAGTGGCGGTCGACGCACAGCTCACTCCCGTGCCTGTAGCAATCCCAGCGTGTCGAAGATCTCGCGCAGGCGGGCTCGAAGGTGGTTCTGCAGCTCCTCGTTGGACGCAAACGTACACCGGGGATAGTTGCGCAGATCGAAACCGACCTTCTCGGAGCTGTTTTCATCCGCGACGAAGATGACGGGTTTGTTCTGTGCCTGCGCCAGCCCTGCTTCGTAGTACACGTTCGGGCGGTTCTGCGACAGATCGGCGATCATCAAGTCGCACTCGTGAATTTTCTCGACGAGCAAGTCATCGATGGATCGGTTCAGCGTGAAGACATCATCGATGCGGCTCGCATTGAGCGTGAACGCGCCCTCATCGAACGCTTCGCAAGCGGTTTTGATGGCGTCGAGGCGCGCATCGAGCTCGGGCGCGTTCTCGGCGCTCATGGGCATGGCGATGAGCGCGGTAAGCGTGTTGACCTCCTTCGCTCCGTCCCGGTCGGTGTTCATCGTCCGAAGACCGTACTGGGAGGGCTGGCGGCGGGCGTCTTTCCACAGATCGTCGACGCGGCGAGAGAGGGAATCGTAGAGATCCTGCGGTTGGTTCGGGTCGTCTACGAAGGCGAGCCACGGGTTCTTCGCCGCCGCGGTCCGGTCCAGGATCACGCCCTTGATGATGAACTTGCCGAAGAAATAAGCGGGAGCGTCGGTGAACTTGTCGTAGAAACGAAGCTCGAAGCCAGCCTCGGGCCCCAGCTTGCGGATAGTGGCGACGAGCTCCGCGAGTACCTTCATCTGATCGGCGAAGTTCGTAACGCCCGGATCAGGGCAGGTGGGTCGATCGATGCCGCTCACTTCGGCAAGCGTTCCGATGAGCTCGTGGAGTCTCTCGTTCGTCAGATGAATGGGATTCTTCGCCGTCCAGCGACCGGGCTCCGCCACCCGCAGCGCCGCGTACCGGGCCTGGGCGATCTGCGAGAAGGGGCTGATCAGGAGGAGTTGGACCAGGGGCGGCGTTTGCGCTCCTTCCATCTTGCGTTTCGCCTGGATGTTCGCCTGCGCGCAGGCCCCGAGGATCTCGTCGAGCTTCAAGCAGTCGCGGTCCAGGAACGTGTCGATGAGACGGATGCAGCTGTAGCCGCGTTTGCCGTCGCGCTCGAAGGTCAGTGCCTCGGGGTCGGCGTCAGGTCCCGGATGGAGGCGTCCGAGGTCCTCGACGGTCTCGCTTAGGAAGCTCTCGATCCGCGCCCAGAGCTGGCCTTCGGGGATGAGCTCGAGAAATCCCTGAAACGAACGAAACGGGGGCTGATAAGTAGTAGGGGGCATGCACTTCCCTCCGGGTCGACAGTCGACACCCGACCTTTTCTCGATACAGACGGACGCGGCCTGCAACTTCTCACTGGAATCGGAAGACGGGGCTCGGGTCCGTCTAAATGAGGGAACAGAGATCGGTTGGCAGGAGATTCCCTATGGCTACCCCAGGGGCGGAGCGGGCGAGCGTCGCATTGCAGCGGCAGGATGCCGCATTGGACCGATGGCCTGCGCGGAAGGGAAGTGGATTCGCTCGGGAGCTTCAAGCGCCGGAGCTCTGTCGGGCAACGCACGTGCTCGTAGAGTTGACCGCGTTCAACGCCAACGTTGCTTTCGAGCTCGGTATCGCTCATGCGCTCGGGCGTCCGACACGCATCGTAGGGCTCCGGGGCGTCGAAAAGCGATCGTTTCCGATGATCGCGCATCGCCGCGTGTATCCGTACAATGTCACCGCTCGCCTCGAGGAGCTCGTGAGAAGTGTCGTTGACTTTCTGAACACGAGATAGCGCCGGGAACGTTACCAGGAAGGAGATGAGACATGACAAGCAGTTGGATGGAGCTCGCGCCCAACGCCGAAGCACTTTCGCCGGGAAAGAAGTGGCACGTCTTCCTGTCGTACCGCTCCGTCAATCGGCCCTGGGTCCTGA
Organism: uncultured Acidobacteriota bacterium; assembly: GCA_963815675.1. Taxonomy (GTDB): domain Bacteria; phylum Acidobacteriota; class Vicinamibacteria; order Marinacidobacterales; family SMYC01; genus CAWFHP01. The sequence continues at coordinate 225,090 of CAWFHP010000016.1, forward strand.
ACTTGTACGACGTGCTTCGACAGCACGGCCATGAAGTATTCCTGGACCAGGTCGTTCTCGCGGGCGGGCAACAGCTCATCGGAAAGCTCAAGTCAAATCTCAAGCTGAGTCAGGCGGGCGTCCTGATATGGTCGCGCGCCGCCGCCGATTCCAAATGGGTGGAAAAGGAATACGAGACGATGGAGGCCATGGCAACCGAGGACGACGATTTCCACTTCGTCCCCGTACGCCTCGATGACGCCGAGCTCCCGGGATTCGCCGATCTGAGGATCTTCTTCGACTTCACCCGCTACCCGGACGGGCCGAATGGCGGGGAGCTGCTGAGAGTCCTGCACGCGGTTCTGGGAAAACCGCTTTCCGAGAAGGCGGCGAAATTCGCAGCGGAGCAGGATTCGGCGACGGAGGAAGCCACGGCGCAAATCGACGCCGCGATCGAGAACGGAGCGGGTGATCGGATCGTGGAGCTCTTCCGGCAAGGTGGCCTGCCGTGGGAGACGACGTCGGTGCTCGGGTGCCGCGCGCTGGAGGGATTGACGAAGATCAAGCGATATGATGACGCGCTCGAGGTGGCGAAGAAGCTCGAGGAGCGGTTCCCAAACGCGATTCGAACGAAACAGCTCCACGCGCTGGCGCTCGCCCGGCGAGCGGCCGGTTCCGAGGATGAAACGGAGCGCGCCCGTGACCTCGGAGACGCCCAGGCTCTCCTGGGTGCGCTGCGAGCAAAAGGTCATCGAGATCCGGAAACGTTGGGCATCTACGCACGAACGTGGATGGATCGCTACGCGACCTCCGGGGACCTTCTGGAGCTGAGGCATTCCAGGGACTTGTACGCCGAAGCGTTCGAAGGCGCTCGGGACGATTACTACACGGGGATCAACGCCGCGGCCAAGAGCGTGTTGCTCGGTACCGAAGAAGATATCAAGAAAGCGATGGAGCTGGCCGAGCGGGTAGAGCAAATCGTGGGGACGGAAGCCAAGCGAGGCGATTACTGGGCAACGGCAACGGTCGCCGAAGTCCAGCTGTTACGAAAGAGCTATGCTCTCGCCGGGAAACGTTACGCCGATGCCGTCGCCCAGGCGCCTTCGGAACGCGGGTCGCACGAGACTACGTGGAAACAAGCGTGCCGGTTGATGCGCAAGCTGAGTCCGTCCGCCGACGAGCGCGCACAGATCCGCGCGGCCTTTCAGCATCTGCCGGATTGCGAAGAAGTCTTGGCCGGCGAGCTCTCCAAGGCTCGGGGTAGGTGACGATGGCTCCGGAGTTGGTTACCAAGTTGATCGTGCTCGACCTCACGGATACAGGGAATGCTATTCGTTCCACGCGGCACATCGCCTCGGTCATGGGCGATCAACAGTTTCTGGTGAAATGGTATCCGATGGAGGAGACGCCCAAGAACTTCCAGAGCGTCGCCAAAGGGCTCGTGTTCGTTCCCGATGGAGTGCAAGTGGCGGTGGAGCGTAACGTGGCGATTCCATGCACGCCGAGAGGCTGTCGCTACAAGGACGAGGCCGATATGCTCGTGCTGCTGCTGCCGCCCGGCAAAGCGATCTCCTGGCACGAGCATCAAGGGCCGTGGGCTGCGAAAGATTTCGGAGGGCGGGTTGCCGTGTACTGGTTGCGGCCGAAGGAAACCCTCCTCCTGGAGGTCGTTTGGTCACTCCCGTCCACCAATACCAGTGCCGCATCCGTCGCGTCAGACATCAATGCTGTACGTGGAGGACACCGTCGGCGAGATCCCGAACTTCTCGGTAGACAACTACGAGCACTACGACGTCGCTTTGTCGTATGCCAGCGAGGACCGTGAGCACGCGGAGGAGATCGCCCGGGCGTTGGCAAAGGCGGGAAAACGCGTTTTCTTCGATCACGATGTGCGCTCGAGCCTCTGGGGTAAGGGCCTCAGCGAGGAGCTTGGAGCGATCTACTCGACGCGGTCGACCTTCTGCATTCTCCTGGTTTCCGAGCACTACAAGCGTAAGCGATGGACGCTCGAGGAGCTCCGGGCTGCCGTCAAGGGTGCCGCCAGAACCGGCCGGCGCGACTACCTTCTCCCGGTGAATCTCGACGCCACCCGACTCGAGGAATTGCCCGAGGATACGGTGTATGTGCCGATGGAAATGGGAAGCGATGCCATCTGCGCCGACGTCGTCGAGAAGCTGAGTCGCGTCTGATGGACGGCGGCATCCAATCTGCATCCTCGTGGTGACGCGCGCTCGATGGCTTCCCCTTGCTTCCGGAACCTGGGGCTCCTAGCATAGGGACTCGACGGGCCGCGGGTGGAAATCGCCTGGGGTGCGCTTCGGATCATGCAAATCTTTTTGTCCTACGCCGGGGAACATCGGAGTACCGGTGACGCGATCGCGCTCCGGCTGCGCGAGTCGGGCCACGAGGTTTTTTTCGACAAGGACGATCTGCCAGCGGCGGAGAGCTACGACGATAGAATTCGCCGGGCCCTGGAGCACTCGGACTTGCTCGTGTTCCTGGTGAGCCCCGAGTCGGTCGCACACGGCTCGTACTGCCTCACGGAGATGGAGCTCGCGCGCGCTCGATGGAAGAGCCCGAGTGGTCACGTCTTGCCGGTGATGATCGCTCCGACGCCCTTCGAGGACATTCCCGAGTACCTCAAAGCGGTGACGATTCTTCGTCCGGAAGGAAACGTCGTCGCGGAAACCGATGTCGCCGTCGAGAAGCTGACGCGTCACCGTGGGAACTGGCGGCGACTGGCGATCCCCGCCGTAGCCCTTCTCGCGGTCGTGGTTGGCGCGATCTTCGCCTGGCGATCTCTCCACCCGGCGCCGCAGTTTCTCGCGACCGGAACGGTTCGCGATCTCGCGACCGAGAGTGCCATCAACGGAGCCGCGGTCGAGGTCGCTTGTGGGGTCCAGGTCGTTGCCGAGGGAGTGACCGACGCCTCGGGGGAATTCGAGCTGGGAGTTCCGCCTTGCCGGGAAAACACGACCCTTTCGATCAAGGACGAGCTCTATGTAGAGCACGCGGAGACCATCCGGAAAGGCGAGGAGAAGCACGTCATCGCGCTACTGCCCAAGGCTCTCGGCGGCTGTGTCATCAAGAACGCGCAGGGCGTCGTCGTGGGGCATTTCCGGCCCCCGGTCTCGACCCCGGAGGGTGGAAACGACATCGCGGGACGCATCGCCGATGCGCTCACGTACGACCTGCTCACGCTTCTGCAAACGTTGAACTTGCCGCCGGCGCTCCAACCACGCTTCGTCGGGTGCGACGAGGCCAGCCCGCGCTCGTTGGGATTCGCGACGGGGTACGCGCGTGCCCTTGGAGCGGACGCCCTTCTCCTGGGAGACGTCGAGCCCGCCGATGGCGCGTTTCGGGTGAGCGCGCTCATTGGCGACGCGTTCGACATGTTCGAGCCTCCCTTCCGATCGACGACGACCGGCGTTGCGCTGAATGATCCGAGCACCGCCAAGCTGGGACGGGATATGCGTGCCGCGATCTTGACCGCCGTCGCCCGCGGTCTCGGCGAGCGGGGGAAGTTCGCCGAATGCGTCGACGTCGCGGTCGCCGCCGAGCATCTCCTCGGCCAGAAGACGCCCGCGCTCGCCGAGACACTCAGGCGCTGCCAGGGGGAGACGGGTCTGACGGATCTGAGGCGCGGAGGATGAGCGTGAGAGCGGCTATTCCGCGCGCGTCGCTGCTCTTCTTGCTGTTCGCCGCGACCGTCCCTCTTCATGCGGAGATCCGGGTCGACGTCAACGAAGAGCTCCGACTCCTCGAGCTCGGAAAAACGCCTCCCCGGCGCATTCCGAACGCGAAGTTTCGCGTCGCCGTCTTCACCTACGAAGACCCGAACGGCACCGGTCTCGGGGACCAGGCGGCCGCGCTCATGGCGCGCGCCATCCTGACGGGAAGCGGAGCGTCCTCGCTCGGCGTTCTTCGCTACGAGGGGGATCTCTCGCCGAGCAAGCCGGGCGATGTCAGCTACTTCGACAAGGTGGAGCGCGTCGTCGCGAGCCAGGACGTTGCCCTCGCCGTCTGGGGACGGATTTCACGACAGGGGGATGAAATTCTCCTGGATAGCTACGCTCAGGTTCCCGTCGAGACCGTCGAGTCTCGATTCACGTGGCGCCTCCGGCTTCCGAAGGATATGGGTGGCGAAGAGCTCTCGGCGCGTCTTCGTCCGAACCGCTTCGCCCTCCAGCGTCTACGGGTTCCGGTCGCCGTCTCTGACTCGATCCGGCAGAGCGCCCAACGTCTGGACGAGCTGCGGGAGCGCCCCGCGGATGGGGCGGTCGTCGTGGCGCGGCTTCCCAAGGAGCGCGTCTATTTTCTCGCACGGCGTCAGGAGGAGTGGGTCTTCCTCCAGGTGCAGGGTGGGCCGGGAGGCTGGGCGCGGCTACCCGCGTGCGCAGGGGACTGCGGCGGATTCCTCGATGGCGCTGCCTTCGCCGGCGATCTGCTCGCCTACATGGGAACGGGCCGCATCCCCAGCGAGCGTTCCGGGTTGTCCCCGGAGGCTCTGGCCGTCCGGGATCAGCTCGCGGCGCTCGATGGCCTGAACGAAGCGCATCGAATCGCGGAATCGCTCGAGCTGACGAAGCGCTGGACGGCACACGTTTCAACACATTCAACGCCCGCGATCGCAGTGTCCGGCCAACCCACCGTCGTTCCCCCGGGAGGCGCCGCTGCAGCGAACGCTGCCGCGCTCGCGGAGCTGTCGGGACTGCTCGCGAGAGGGTTTCGCGCGTCCTACGACAGAATGCGCGAAGAGCTTCCCGGTTTGACGCCAGGCGGTGAAGGAGGGACGCCTCGCGGCCCCGGTGGGCGTGCCGGACACTCCCGAGGCTTTCGTTGCGAATGGGCGAACGCGACTCTCACCGCTCGACGTAGGGTTCATCTACGACAAGACCATGGTGGAGCGCACGGATCTACAAAATCTCGCCTTCGGTCTCGTCGAGGCGGCGCTCGTCGACCCGCGAAACCCGGAGCTCCTCCAGAACATCGCCGTCCTCTTCCGCACCGCCGGGGATGAGGGACGGGCGGCGAAAGCCGAGCGCCTCGCCGGCGAAGCTGCTCGCTGATGAGCTCTCGCGTACCGAGGCTAGCGGCAACGCCCGAGGCTCAGGTGTGGAGTCCGCGGCCGAATGATATTGGGGCCTTGCGACGCCTTGATTCGTCTCTCGGCGAAAAAAACCGGCTAGTGTTGTCGCGTAAATCGGATTTGGGCTCCGTCTAATCCATTGCGGAGTGTTTGGCATACATGCGTGGCCGCCGTTACGTGAGCTACCCAACGACTCAACCGTGGCGCACGGCCCTTCGAGGCAGTCGCGTGACAGCAAGAACTCCGCGGACGGGGTGGAGCCAGGTCTGATTTCAAGAAAGTGGAGGCTCGTCGATGGTTCAGCGAAAACAACGTACGATCATTGAGGAATTTACGAAGATTTTCTCGGCCGCCGATCCGGATTGTCGGGATCGATGCGCCGTCGCTCCGAGCCCGGAGCTCGAAGACAGGATTCGGGCGGAGCTCGAAGCGGCCCGTTCGGCAACGGGCAAGAAGAGGACCAACATCTCCAAGGTTCTGGCCCCGGTGCTCGCGATCAAGCGCCCGCAGCCCATGGGTTTCAATGATGGGTTGATCATTCCCGGCTCGTATTTCCCGGTGGGAACGGCAGCCGAAGTGGTACGCAGCGCCGCTGCCGACAGGGCTCCGCTGCGAGGTACCGTTCGCGTGATCGTCGTGCTCGTGGATTTCTCCGACAAAGCGATGACGGAGACGAAAGCGCACTTCGAGGAGCTCTTCTTTTCGACCGGCGTGCTCGCGAAGGGGAGTGTGCGGGAATACTACACCGAAGTGACCCACGGGCTCGTCGACGTCGTGGGACAGGTGGTCGGTCCGTATCGGATGCCTCGCACCCTCGCCCAGTACGCCAACGGTGCGTCGGGTACGGGGGACACTACGCCGAACGCGCGCGACCTTGCCAAAGACGCCGTCCTCGCCGCGGACGCCGACGTCAACTTCGCGCCCTATGACAACGACGCCAACGGTTTCGTAGACGCGTTCATCGTAATTCACGCGGGTCGGGGAGCGGAAGAAACGGGAAATTCGAACGACATCTGGTCTCACAAGTGGGTCTTCAAGGGAGGCGCTTACAGCACCGATGGGGTGTCGGTCTACGGCTATCTCACCGTTCCCGAAGACGCTCGCATCGGCGTTTGCTGTCACGAGCTCGGCCATTTGCTCTTCGGCTGGCCCGATCTCTACGACACCGACGGCTCGTCGTCGGGGCTGGGGAATTGGTGTCTGATGGCGGGCGGAAGCTGGAACGACAGCGGCAATACACCCTCCCATCCGAGCGCGTGGTGCAAGGCGAATCAGGGCTGGGTGTCGATCATCAACCAGGCGAACAACGCGACCGTCAATATCGAAGACGTGAAGTCGGGTAACCGCATCTATCGGCTGTGGAAGGATGGCGGCGGTGGCAGCGAGTACTTCCTCGTCGAGAACCGGCAAAAAACCCGATACGATCTCCATCTTCCTGGAGAGGGCCTTCTCATCTGGCACATCGACGACTCGATATCGACCAACACCAACGAGGTGCATCCCAAGGTGGCGCTCATGCAAGCGGACGCACGGAATGATCTCGGCTCGGGCGCGAACCGCGGAGACGCGGGCGATCCCTACCCGGGGTCTTCGTCCAACCGGACTTTCGACAAAGCGTCCACGCCGGGATCGAAGTCCTATGCCGGCGTCGACACCTGTGTCGCGGTGAGCGACATCTCCGGTCCTGCGCCGATCATGTCGGCCAAGCTATCGGTCCAATGTGCAAAGATCAAAGAAAAAGAGGTGCAGGTCGACAAGCGGTACATGAAAGAGTGGCGCTACGAAAAATGGACCCGCCCCGACAAGCGTCTGGAGAAGCCCATCATCGACAAACGGGTCTCCTACGACAAGGATCCCCGCACCGAAGGCAAGTTCATCGACAAGCCGACCGACGGCGGCGGGCGTCCACCGATTGTGCGCTCCGAGGACGCCTTTGCGAATCTCGAAGCTCGAGTGAGCGCGCTCGAAGCGCAGATCGCGGGCGCCCAGCCGTTCATCGGTTCGGATTCTCCGCCCCGATCTCAGATATGGGGCTTTGAGCGAAGAGCCGGACGCCGGTCTCGAAAAAGGGATGGCCGAGGGCTCCGCGGAGGCGAAACGCCTGTTCGACAGCAAGCAAGGGGAGAGTTAGGGCGGAGACAACGAAGGGGGGCGGAGGCGTCCGGCGCGGCCGGCGCTTCCGCCGCATCCCGATTTTAACGATGCGAGCTCTCATCCTGTCCCACTCGGGCGACCGAACCGCGCTCGCGGTGCACGAGGCGTTGCGGGCGCGCTGGGGTGAAAGCCGTGTCACTCTCGCCACCGGACTCGAGCTTGCGGCGGCGCCCAAGCTCGAACACCGCATAACGGACGGAAGAGGCACCTTCGACATCACGCTGGCCGACGGGAGAAGGATTTCGGACGACGGGTTCGACGTCGTGTTCAACCGCCTCCAGGGTGGAGAGACCGCATGGTTTGGAGGAGCGAAAACCGACGACCTGGAATACGCCGTGGCGGAGACCTACGCCTCCTGGATGAGCATCTTGCGTGCCTTCCGCTGTCCCGTCGTCAATCCCGTCAGTCGCCGTGGACTTGCCGGGCCGGGTAAGAGTCAGCTCGAATGGTTGATGCTCGCGGCCGCCTCCGGGCTTCCCGTCCGCGACGCGGCTTTCGCGAGCTCGGCTCGTCGCCAATCGACTCGCGCGCTCGCTCCCCACGCGTTTCCCGAGGACGCTCCGCTCGCGACCACGAGGGCGTTCGCCGATTCTCCCATCTACGCACTGGGACGGCGTCCAGGCGTTTTTCTCGAGCCGCTCTCGTCGGACACCACGTCGTATCTGGTGGTTGGGGAGAAGGCAGTAGGGAAGTGCCCGCCGGAGCTTCTCGCGTCGAGCGTTCGCCTGGCGAACAGGGCGATCTGTCCCATCCTGGAGATCTCGGTGGCATGCTTCGGAGATGACGGGTCCCACCGAAAGGTTTTCGACGTCAATCCGTTGCCCCAGCTCACGCAGTGGTCCGAGGTGCAAGCGGTGTGCGGGTTTCTCGAAAGCGCAGGACGCCGATGATTCTGATTTGCGGCATTTCCTCGGAGCCGCCCACGCGACTGGTGCTCGAAGCGGCAGAGAAGCTCGGTATCCAGACCTGGATTCTCAATCAACGTGAGTGCGCCCAGTCCGATTGTGTCGTCGAGATCTCGGGCGGGAGGTTGGTTGGGCGCCTGTGGACACCGGCCGGCGAAATTGGCCTCGAGGATGTGGCCGGCGTCTACGTGAGGCTGACCGAATGGCAGACGCTTCCCGAGTACCGGGGGCGAGGGCGCCGGACACCCGACGGCCTGAGCGTCGCTCACGCGCGTGCGTTCCACGAAGTCTTCCAGGAGTGGCTCGAGGCGGCGCCTTGTCTCGTCATGAACCGTGCCTATGCGTCGGCATCCAACATGTCGAAGCCTTACCAGTCGCAATGGATCGCGGAGTCAGGGTTCGAGGTTCCAGACACGTTGGTCACGAACGACGCGGACGCGCTCGCGGCGTTTCGGCGAAGGCACCGCCGCGTCATCTTCAAATCGGTGAGCTCCATCCGCTCCATCGTCCAGGAGCTCACGCCTCGCTACGAGAAGCGTCTCGACCAGCTGCGTTATCTACCGACCCAGTTCCAGGAGCTCGTGGAAGGCACGGACGTTCGGGTGCACGTCGCCGGCGGGCGCGTTCTAGCGACAGAGATTCGAACGGACTCGGTGGACTATCGGTATGCCGGGCGCGACGGCGAGGCGGTCGAAATGCGTGCGACGAGTCTCCCTCCCGAGGTCGAAGAGAAATGCCTTCGGCTGTCGCGGGAACTCGACCTGCCGCTGTGCGGCATCGATTTGAAGCGGGCAGAGGACGGTCGCTACTACTGTTTCGAGGTCAATCCCTCGCCCGCTTTCAGTTACTACCAGGGGCAAACCGGTCAGCCCATCGCGGAAGCCATCGTCGAGTCGCTTGCGGCGGGAGAGGTTCCCTCAGCGGCTCAAGGCGCTTTGGTCTCGAACCGCTCCGGGTGAGCAAAAATCTTCTTGGGCCCGGCGCGGCGAACCCGGCAGACGACCTTGCGGTCTTCGGTGACGTCGATTCCGGATAAAGTCTCCTGGCGCACGAGGACTTCGATCGTCTTGCCTTCCGATTCTCCTAGCAGGTTGGGATAGTCCTCCACCGGCTTCACTTTATCGACCCGAATCTCGACCACGGTGTGATCCCGCAGGTCGCGACTGGGATGAGACCCGCAGATCACCCCTTCGATGTCCGACCAGTTTTCCACGATCTGAACCTGAACCATTTCCGACTCCGCCGATCCGGGTAGCGCCGCACCACACACGGCGGCAAGCAACAGAGCCGAGCTCGAGACCAAGCTCGTTCTTGCCCACGGTGTGGGACGCTCGTTCATGGAAGAAGTATGATCTCGCCCGTCTCGGGATGTCAAACCACGCGAAAGCTCGACGGATCGAGGCGAGCCCTGGCAAACTGTAGCGATGTCCGCTACACCCTGACCACCAACCCCCGGCTTTGGACAGGCGTGAGAAAGCCGACGACGCGTCCGTCTACGAAAGATGGAGGCGATGATGGCGGACAACAATTGGGAGCCCTGGGGTGGGCTCGGGAATCGGTACCGGGACTCGGCCCCGAGAAAAATCCTGGCGCTCGATGGCGGAGGAATTCGTGGCTTGATCACACTTCAAGTCCTGGCGAAGCTGGAAGCGGAGATCGGCAAATACTCTCGAAACGGCGCAAGGTTCCGGCTTTGCCAGTTCTTCGACTACATCGGCGGTACGAGCACGGGGGCCATCATCGCCGCGGCACTCGCCATTGGGATGTCCGTCCAGGAGGTAATGCAATTCTACGATGAGTTCGGCCGGGAGGCGTTCACGAAGCGGCGGTGGTACGAACGGTGGAAGAGTCTCTACGGCGGCGGCAATCTGCAGCAAAAGCTGATGGAAGTCTATGGGAGCAAGACGGACCTCGTTCCCGAGATGCCCGGCGATACCCCGGATCCGGATCGGAAACATTTGAAGACGCTCCTTCTCGTGGTCACGAAGAACTCCACGACGGACTCCGCCTGGCCATTGAGCAGCAATCCCTCGGCCAAGTACAACGCGGCGTCGCGCCGCGATTGCAATCTTCGCATTCCCCTGTGGCAGCTCGTGCGTGCCAGCACGGCCGCACCAGTCTACTTCCCGCCCGAGGTCATCAAGTGGGATCCGCACGACGACGCCAAAGACTTCGTTTTCGTCGATGGAGGTACCACCAGCTACAACTGCCCGGCGTTTCTGATGTACCGAATGGCGACCGAGCCCGCGTACCATCTCGGATGGGCTCAGGGGGAGAACCAACTTCTCGTCGTCTCGATTGGAACGGGCTTTGCGCCCGTTGCTGGGTCGGTGGCAGATGATCCGGAGACCAACGCGGTGAGCGCGGCCGTCGGCACCCTCCAGGGGTTGATGTCCCAGGCGCTCTTCGATCAGGACGTCAACTGTCGCACCGTCGGGCGATGTAGCTTTGGCGACAAACTGGACCGCGAAGTGGACGATCTCATCCCCCGGGAGAACGGCAATCCAGTGCCGCTGAGCCGGGACCTCGGCAAGGCGTTCCTTTACACCCGATACAACGTCGAGCTCACCGACAAGGGGCTCGCCGCTCTTGGCGTGACAGGGATCGACGCCAGGAAAGTGAACGCCCTCGACTCGACCGACCACATGAACGACCTGGTGAAGATCGGCGAGGCGTTGGCGAAGAAGGTCAGCATCGAGCAACTGGGTAGCTTCGTTCAGGCAAGGATTCCATGAGGAGAATCGTTGCCCCATCATAGCTTGGACATGGACGATGGAGAGCGGCAACGTAGGGAGTCGCGTTCTCTAAACTGCGCACAGAAGGCACACGATGAACCGAGGAGGTACTCAATGGCAATCACACCGATCACCGACTACGAAGTGATGTACTCAGCGAACCACTTTCCCCCGCGCATCTGGCTACGCAACGGCGCAAGTTCTATCGGGCAGCTCATCTTCAAACCCAACGGGTCGGCGCTTCCAGCGGATTCCATGGTCGGTAGCCAGGTCAACCTGTATTACCACCTCGACGATTTCCAGAACACGATCGATCTGCTGCGAAACGAGAAGCCGATGTACCTGCTCTACAGCGGCAGCGGAAGTGGGTTTGAGAATGGGATCAAGACAACGAAAGAACCCGTAGGCGAAGGTGGCGGTTAGTCCACCTTGGCATGGCCTAAGGGGGTAAGTAGCACCAGACACCCGCTCATCCAGCATCACGACGACTCGATCGCCTCCTGAAGCTGCGGCTCCTGGTCGGTGTCCTTAATTACATTGAGCTCGATGAAACGAATGACAGCGCTTCAAGGCTGGTCCACGAAGAAGGTGATGCTGCCCGCGCAATTGACGTAGACGGACGAACCCGGGAAAATTCACGGTTCGTCCGTCCAACTGTTTGTAAGGGGGCTCGGTATGGGGACACCGGGTGGAATCGAATCCGTCATCGTCGAGTATCAGCGGTTCGGAGAGGCGGCCGGTCTTTTTCGGCACGGTGAGCGCTATCTCATGACCCGCGGTTGGAACGAGCCGGTTGTCGAACGGGAGATGCCGCTCAACCAGAAGGAGTTTCTCGAAAACCTAAATCAGCTCAGATACTTAGGCACCCGATCGGACGCGGAGGCGGCACTCGGCACTCTGTCCGAGCATGCGTCCGAAATTCTACCCGCGATCCCTGAAGGGACGCCGGACAAGATCGTCCAAGTGGATCTCGTCGCGGGCGCGGCGGAGCTGTGGGCCTTTCCTTTCGAAGCCTGTCGTCGGAACGGTGAGCCCGTCTTCGCGAGCCGTGAGCGACCTGTCGTTCTGACCCGGAGGATCCGTCAGGGATTTGCGGACCGTACGACGTCCTGGCCCGTCCGGCCTAGCGTGCTGTTCGCTCACGCCCCGGCATCTCCAGACCTGCCCCAGAGCTTGATCGACGAGCACATCGACGCCCTGACCAGGGCCCTTTCACCCTGGACGGCGGGTGCGGTAGGCGACCTCCTGACGGTGAAGGGAATATGGGATGTATCGGAGCTCGAGAAGTTGAGCGCCGAGACGACCCTTCACGCACGTACACATTCTTGCGCATGGCAAGTCGTCCAATCAGCCGGGACTCTTTCAAGCAGTCTCCTGGGGCCTGCGGCTGGGACCTCCAGACGCCGTGTCGACCTCGCCCAGGGAACTGGTCGAAGCGATCGACGCCGGCGGCGGCGGTCAGCGACTGCCTGTCGTAGTGACGATCGCGGCCTGCGACGCTGCGAATCAAGCGGAGACGGCGCTTCCGGAGCATAGCTTTGCCCAGGAGCTTCACTTGCACGGGGTGCCGGTGGTCGTGGCCTCGCAGCTTCCTTTGACGATGGCGGGCTCGGTGGTCCTGACCGAGTCGTTCTATCGACCGCTCCTCAGCGGACAAGATGTCCGCGCCGCACTCCACGAAGCTCGAGTGAGCCTCCGGGAGGCTGAGAAGACCCGCTATGACTGGGTAGGCCTGGTCGGCTACGTCAGCCTTCCCGAAGGCTACGCGGACCACCTCATGGAAGTGGGCCTGAAGTGTGAGCTTGCGATGCTGAACACCGCTCGCAAAAAGGCGGAGGCCGTGCTCGAACAGGGCGCCGACGCTTCCCAGCTCGAGCCGATCGAGGAATTGGTGCGGGACCGCATCGCGGCCCTCACCAGCCGACGAGAAACTCTTCCTCGTGAGCTGACGGCCCTTCGGGCGGAGTGTAGCGGCCTTCTTGCCAGCGCATACAAGCGGCTTTCGGAGCTGCAGTTTCGAAGAGGCGTCGGGAGTGGTCCTCGAGACCGAGAGCTTCTGGTCGAGTCGCGGCGGAATCTCGAAGAGTCACTCCAGCATTACAAGGAGGAATACGAGTCGAACTTGTCTCACCACTGGACCGGCGTGCAACGCCTCGCCCTGGACGGTGTTCTCACCGGTGGGATTGGGGAACCAGAGTGGACCGCCGTGGGGCTCGCGGCGAAATTCGCGCTCGCGGGCCCCGCGCCCGACTGTTGGGCCTACGGGACGCTCGCCGAGCTCCAACTGCTGGCGCGCCTCGCGGGAAAAGAGCGGCGTTTGGATGAAGCTTCGGAGGCCCTGCAACAGCTCAAGAATGCCCATCTCGAATATGGAGTGGAATCGACGCGCTATCAGCTCGACAAGTACGTGAGCTGGTGGACAAAGGAAAACGGCTTTTTCGGTGGTGAGGAAGACCTGTCGGATGACGCACGTGAGCTCTTGAAAGTATTGGCTTGACTCTACGAAGGAGGTTTCGATGGCACCAGACGACTATGTCGTGTTGAAGATCAGCGACGCCGAGCGTATGGACATGGGCGGGCTCCTCGGAGGCACCGCCGAGTTCTCGGATGAGTCGGAACTGAAGATCGAGAAGCGAACGTTGGAAGCGGGCGAGCTCAGCGAGGTACGAGCGGAGGGCGGGTTCGTGTCCATGGCGCCCCGGATTCCCGTGGCTCTGATCGCACCGGTCGCGGACAGCCAAACGTCGGTCGGCGGCACGGCTGTGGCGCAGGGTGCGACCTGGGGCCTCGAGGCGGTTGGCGCGCTGAGCAGCCCTTTCGATGGTTCTGGAGTCACGGTCGCCGTACTCGACACCGGAATCGATGCGGCCCATGAGGCCTTTCAAGGAACAACCATCGTTCAGAAAGACTTCACCGGCGAAGGCGATGGTGACGGGAACGGACACGGCACTCATTGTGCGGGAACGGTATTCGGTCGCGAGGTCGGGGGCGTCCGCATCGGTGTCGCTCCGAAGGTCGCCAAAGCCCTGATCGGCAAAGTGCTGAACCATGAAGGGAGCGGTTCGACCGAGCAGATTCTCGATGGTATCCTCTGGGCGGCTGGCAACGGAGCCAACGTCATCTCGATGTCGATCGGATTCGACTTCCCCGGCTACGTCAAATACTTGACGACGCAGGGTCTCGCGATAGAGCCCGCGACGTCGAGGGCGCTTACCGCCTACCGGCAGAACGTGAGGCTCTTCGATCACCTGGCCGCGTTGGTGCAAGCCCGGAGCGCAATGTTCCTGAACACGCTCATCGTGGCGGCCGCAGGCAACGAAAGCCGCCGGCCGAATTACGAAATCGCCACCGCCCCTCCGGCCGAGGCGGACGGCATCCTCGCGGTCGCCGCCCTCGGACAGACCACCAGCGCCACTACGAACCTGAAGATTGCGACCTTCTCCAATACCGGACCCGATGTCGCGGCTCCCGGCGTCAACGTGAGCTCCGCGAAGCCCGGTGGAGGTCTTCAGTCGCTGAACGGCACCAGCATGGCGACTCCCCACGTGGCCGGCGTGGCCGCTCTGTGGTACCAGAAGCTGCAAGCCCAGAACCCGGGGTTTCCCGCGTCCCAGCTGCAGGGAGGCGTCGTCGGGCACGCGGACGGCGGCGCCCTCGCGACAGCGGAGGACCGGGCCGATGCCGGCGCGGGTCTCGTTCGCGCGCCGCAGTCGTAACGTATTGGAGAGGAGGGTCAGCAGGGAGGAGCGATTCTCCTGAAGCTACGCTAACGGATCTTTTTCGCCTCCACTCGACCGGTCAAGGTTGTTCGTCATACACCGTTGTCGGTCGTTTGCCTGGGAGAGTTAAAAGTGCCTGGAAAGAAAAGTGACTTTGATGGCGATGGAAGAGCAGAGATCCCGGTCTCGAGCCCCTGGGGCATCGGTATCTTGAAACTGTCGGGAAATACCCTTACCGCACCCATGATGAAGCCCAATGGGACTCGATTCGGTGGTTGGCTTCTGAACACCGCCGATAATCGCTTCGACTTGATGGCGGACTTCGATGGCGATGGCAAAACCGAGCTGCTCGTGACGAGCCCTTGGGGAATCGCCATTTTGAAGCTCTCGGGGAATACATTCACGGCTTCGATGATGGCGCCCAACGGCACGCGCTTCGGGGGATGGCTGCTCAACACGGCGGACAATCGCTTCGGGCCGGTGGGCGACTTCGACGGCGACGGCAAAGCGGAGATCCTCGTCACCAGTCCATGGGGGATCGGCATCTTCAAGCTCGCGGGGAACACGATCACCGTGCCAATGATGGCGGAGAATGGGACGCGGTTCGGGGGGTGGCTGCTCAATACCGCCGACAATCGCTTCAGCCCCGTCGGGGATGCGGACGGAGACGGGAAGGACGAAATCTTGATCACCAGTCCCTGGGGCATGGGCATTCTAAAGCTCTCCGGGAACACGCTTGCAGTGCCGATGATGGCACCGAACGGCACGCGCTTCGGCGGATGGTTGCTCAACACCGTGGACAACCACGTGGTGACGATGGCGGATTTGGACGGAGATGGCAAAGCGGAGATCGTAATCACGAGCCCATGGGGCATCGGCGTCTTGAAACTCTCCGGCAATACGCTCACCGCGCCGATGATGGCCCAGAACGGCACGCGCTTCGGCGGCTGGTTGTTGAATACCCTCGACAATCGAGTCGGGCCGGCGGCGGATTTCAACGGCGACGGCAAGGCGGAACTGCTCATTGCCAGCCCATGGGGCATCGGGGTTCTCGAGCTCAATCGGAATACGTTCACCGTGCCGATGATGGCACCGAACGGCACCCGGTTCGGAGGATGGCTGCTCAACACGGCCGACAACCGTTTCGACAACGTGGCGGATTTCACCGGCGACGGCAAGACGGACATCCTGGTCACCAGCCCGTGGGGCATCGGTATCTTCCGATTCGCCGGAAACACGTTCGACGTGCCCATGATGAAGCGGAACGGCACCCGATTCGGTGGATGGCTTCTGAACACAGCCGACAATCGCTTCGAGCTAGGCGAGGAGACCGTCAGGCTGCACGTCAAGATTCTCACCAACCCCACCATCTCCATCGACCGAATGGTCGTGGCGATGCAACAGGTCTATGAGTCGGTGGGAATCCGCGTACACCGGGCGAGTACCGAAGTCCTCAACCTCGCGGCACTCAACGACGTCGATGTGGGCACCTGCAACCAGGGCGCGATCACCCAGGAACAAACGCAGCTGTTTGCCAACCGCAACAATGCATGGGGAAGCGACGTGGTCGTGTACTTCGTGCGTTCCACCGTGCCGGCTTTCAACGGCTGTGCCGCTCACCCCGCGGGACAACCGGGCGCGGTCGTTGCTCAAATAGCGACGATTTGGACCTTGGCGCACGAAGTGGGGCACGTCCTCACTCTGAACCATGTCAACGACAACAACCGGTTGATGACGGGAAACGGAACATCAAACATCACCAATCCTCCGCCAGATTTGATTTCCACCGAGGTGAATTCCATGAGAGCGAGCACGTTGACGTTCGAAACCTAGGAGGGAAGCATGCCGACCACGATGAAGGACGTTCGTGCATGGCTCGATGCCGATGAAGTCGACTACGCAGGCGCGAAAAAGCTCGGCCCAGCGTCTATCCCGTTCCTGACGGAGCTGGTTCAAGGCGGGGACTTGGGGCTGGCGTCCAAAGCTACGTACCTCGCAAGTCTGATCAAGAGCCCGAAGTCCGTTGCGGTGTTAGAGGCCGCCGCGGCAAGAAACGAGCCCGTGTTGCGTGTAGCGGCTGCCTCCGGCATTCGCAACCTCCCGCAAGCGCAGGCGGAGCGGGTCCTCGATCTCTTGATAAAGGACCGCGATTCCGGAGTCCGCAAAGTGCTTTTGAAATCGGCGACCGGCCTCAAGTCGCCGCAGGTGGCGGCGAAACTACAGGAAGTCGCAAAAGAAGACGAGGATCCGTTTGTCCGCGAGCTCGCCGCAAGTGTCGTAAAGAAGGTGAAGAGGCAGAAGAAAAAGTAACCGCGCCGGCGAAAGCATCGGAAACTCGTGTGTGCCCCCCTCGAGTTTCCTGCCTATGGACGACAGGCAGCTTGCGTGGGCAGCATGTCCAGAGGCTACTACCAACCATACAGCATACGAAAGCAAGGACTCATGCGAATTCTTGACACGGCAGTCGACTCTGGGTGCGTTCGCCAGCGAGTCGAAACGCTGTAGAGGATCGACATGCTGAAATGCAAAACGAACAAGAAGTTCAGGAACTGGGATAGGTCGCTCATCGCCAAACCCGCGTCGTACTGCGAGCCGGAATCCCAGCCGGCTGTCGAGGAGCTCGTTAAAGAGGTCGCTGCCCGCGGTGGGCACATCCGGGTCGCGGGCTCCGGCCACTCCTGGTCGCCACTCGTCCCGACGGACGACACGATGGTCAGCCTCGGCAAACTCGACGAGCTCGTGAGCGTCTCTCCCGACAAGCGGGTCCGAGTGGAAGCGGGAATCCGGTACAAAGCCCTAATCGACGACCTTCGCGAGAAGACGGTGAAGCTCGGCCTCGAGAACACCGGGTCGATTGCAGAACAAACCGTTGCCGGTGGGGTCTCCACGGCGACGCACGGCACGGGACTCGGTATCGGCAGCCTCTCGACTCAAGTCGAGGCGCTTACGCTCGTCGACGGTCGAGCGCAACCGATTCAGTGGAACGAACGCAACAATCCGGAAGAGATGGCCGCCGCTCGCGTGAGCATGGGCATGCTCGGGATCATCACGGACGTGACGCTGCGTTGCGTCGATCTATATGACCTGGACTTCACAGCATATTGGTGCAAGCTCGATGACATCATCGACGACCTTCCCAACCTCGCTCGGGAATACACCCGCCTGAGACTCTACTGGCTCGTCTGGAAGATCGGGAATCAGGACGGGGTGATCGCCATGACCATGAATCCCCCAGGTTCTCCTGAGGGAACGCTGGGACGTGCCTCGGGTTCTTCTTCTTCCACGACGCCAGGTTCGTCGAGGCCGACGTTTGCCCTCATCAAGGATCCAGGCTCACTCGTGAGGCAAGTCTCGAAGTTCAAGGACGGAGAGAACCGATGTCGTCGGCTTATCCGGATTCGGGAGCGTTACGACAAGGCGCTGACGATCACCATGCCTCCAAGGCACGATGAGTGCGAGTACGCCGTTTCGGTTGCGAATTGCGTCCGCGCCATCAAGGATTTTCGTGCGGTCATTCAGCAAGAGAGCTACACGCTTGATCTTCCGGTCGAGATCCGGTTCGTCGCCAAAGACGAGTACCTGTTGAGTCCTGCCTACGAGAGCGACGTCTGCTACATCGGTGCGTACACCAATCGAAAAGACGCAGAGGAAATCTTCCCGAAGTTCGAGAAGGTGATGAAAAGTCACGGCGGGCGGCCTCACTGGGGAAAATACTTCACGTTGTCACGCGCGGAGGCTCGGAATATGTACCCGAAGTTCGACCGCTTCTGCGAGATTCGTGAGCGTATGGATCCCCAGGGAGTCTTTCTGAACCAGCTCACGGAAAGTCTCTTTCGCTAATTATCCGAGCAACGGAGTTTCTCGCTGGTACGAATCTACAAAGGCATTGATTCGCGCCTTGGCGCGTGCCAGTACTACAAAGCCATCGGCGCCGTGCAAGCATGTGACGACGAAGGCAATTTTTCGGGTGCCATCAACGTCGAAGACTGGAGACGAACGGTCAAGATCGGAGCTTATGCCACTCCGGGAACGCCGGAATACGCGGCAACTTACATCAACCAGGTGGATTTGAATCTCACGCGCAACCACCATTCGATCTCCTATGGACCCAGCGATACCGCGGCCTATGTCTGCAACCATCTGGGCCCGCCATCACTTGATTCGACGCAGGACGAAATCAATACCGCGATTGACAACGCGGTGAACAACAAGAACCTAGTGGCCTGCGTGATGATGGACTACATGGTGAGCCCGGGAGTAAACGGCGATCAGCCCTTCACCCGCTTCTTGATTTTTGGGCCCAGCGGCGAACTGCTTCCGTCCATCAACTTGGACGGGCGACGAGAGAAGTTCGTCCCCGGCGTATGCGTAGCGTGTCACGGTGGAGACAAGTACGCGGGCAAGTTTCCCGAAGACGGGAGCGGCGCAGCCGACATCGGCGCTCCATGAGATCCGCCGTCATCTCGTGACCGGTCAGGCGAGCGTCACCCTTCGACGCCGAGCGCGGCGTTCAGGCGATCCCACGCGCACGCGGCCACCTTCACGCTGTTGCCATAGTTACCCGGCCGAACAACAACGAATGACTGAGCGACGATTCACGCGGAGAAATTTCCACGTCGGCGGCGTCGTTCGCAGGGCCTCAGGGGCGGTTTTCGGGGCCCCGGCCCCCCGGATTTCACCGATAGCGGCTGAGATTCTCGGCTGCGGCTACATGGGGTCGGCCATTCGAAGAATCCCGGTACGTTCGGCGGTTCGCCCATCATCGATTCGAACTTGCACAGCTACGAGTAGCTCATCTGCCAACGACTGCATCTCGAACACGACTCCGGCCTCGACCGTCAAGGCTCCTCGACTCGGAACCCGGTCTTCGACATAAACGAAGTCCGTATTGGGTCGTCGATTGTGCCCTATTTCCTGATCACGAGTCCGGTTCGTCACGATGACGTCCACGAATTCCAACCGTCCCCCTGGGCCCATCGGATCCCGAATGGTTATCGGCCATTCCGCGAAATAGAACGGAGCCGAACCGGGTTTGGCCACAACTGGAGTCGTGAAATCGACGACCAGCTCGGGTTCTACCGGAGTCGAAGGCGTACCGTTGCAGCCAATCGATGACCAAACGGCAACGACAACGCCAGTTACGACAGAGGTCAGTCGTTTCATTGGAACGCCCCACTCTTCTCTAGTCGACAAAGTAAGCCTAGCGCGTCGTCGGTTCACGATCCAGATGGCCGGACAGTACCCAGGTACTGTTCCGTGGGTTTGCGGGCTCGATATTGCCGCTCGATACTACGAATCGTTGTGAACGGAACGCGCGGGATGTTCAGCATCGGCGATGTCCTCGATGATCGATATGTCATCGAGTCCGTTCTCGGTCGTGGAGGCATGGACGTCGTCTACCGGGCCCGGCACCTGGAGCTCAACGCTTATCGCGCCATCAAGCTCATGCATCCGGAGCTCGCGGAGATCGATGACTTCCTGGCGCGATTCCGTAACGAAGCGAAGCTTGCGGAGGAGCTGCGCCATCCCAACGTCGTTACCCTCCACGACCTGTCCACTCTCCCCGACGGCGCTCCGTACATCGTCTGGGAGTATGTGGAGGGAGAAACACTCTCCCATGCGTCTCATCCGTCATGTCGAGGGACCAACCGCTCGATTCCACCAGCGCCAGGTCGGATTCGCCCTCGGAAAGTAGCAGGGCCGCTTCATGAGCGTATAGCGTCTCCGGAACTCTGCCGACCAGGAGCCCCGAGAGCTCTTCTCGCGAAACGACACTCGCGAGAGCTCGTGTCATTTCCAGTAGCAAGGCCGGAGGGGAGGGTACCGGCGGCGAGGTTTTCTTCTGAAGAATCCGACGAAGGCGATCGCTGAGACCGTTCACGCGAATAGAGGTCCTACTCCGCCTCCGCGCTCCTGTTGCCCGTGGCCAATCCTTCGCTGATGGCGTAGATCACCGCCTCCACCCGAGTCTCGACTCCCAGTTTGCCGAATATGCTCCGGACGTGGTTCTTGACCGTTTGTACGGAGATCCGGAGCTCCTGGGCGACCCGCTCGTTGCGGTATCCCGTCGCCATCAGGGCGAGCAGCTCACCTTCCCGCGCCGTCAACTCCTCGCGCTCGAGGCTGGGCGCGGACTTCACCAGCACCTCGGCCACGCCCGGCGAGAGCCTCAGGCTCGCGGGAAAGAAAGCTGGCGATCGCGGCGCGCACCACGTGGTGATCTTCGGCGAGAACGATTCGGATCGTCTCCGTTCCCATTCGAAGCCCCATCAGGCAAGCGTCTGCTTCGAACCCGCGTCGAATGCCGGGACAGCCGCCGGCCCGGGCTCATGGGTAGTCGCGAACGGAGACACTTACCGTGGTCGAGGCCGTGGCGCCCCAGTCGTCTTTGACGAAGATCTCGAACACGCACTCGCCCTGCTCGTTTCCGGTGTGAAAATCGAAGCTGTACGCGTCTCCGACGCCACCACATTCGTAGATGCCCACGTGACCGTGGCACACCCCGCCGCGTGGCAGCACAGGCCCGCAGCCTTCGCCGTCACCCTCTTCGTCGAAAGCGTCGAACGAGCCGTCCCAGCAATTGCCGATC
The DNA here is from genome assembly GCA_963815675.1 of uncultured Acidobacteriota bacterium. Taxonomy (GTDB): domain Bacteria; phylum Acidobacteriota; class Vicinamibacteria; order Marinacidobacterales; family SMYC01; genus CAWFHP01. Next base: position 246,260 of record CAWFHP010000016.1, read on the forward strand.
CCGTTGGTGGGAATGGGAGGAGGACAAGTGTACGTCCCGCAGTCCGGAACTCCCGGGTTCTGACTGGCGATGAACCAACAGAAGAAAGTGTTCAGTTTCGGCGGCAGGTTGGTCCCCATCGCCGTACTACTCGCTCGTACGCTACCGCCGCGGCCGTCCGTCACTTCGACCGTGGCGGTAACGCTCCCGAGCTCATCGATACGACAGGTAGACTCGGCCTCCTGACCCGAGGCGCAGCCGGACCATCGGTAGCGTATCGGATCGCCGTCCGGGTCGGACGCTTCGGCGCGAAAGGAGACGATGCATGGGTCGACGACATTACCGCGACGTCGGGGGTGACAGCCTTCGTCGCCCGCTATCCGAACGCTAGGCGGCCGGTTCGAGGGGGTACTCGTCGTCGACGACGGCGGGGCGGGAGGTGGCGGTGACGGTAGCTGCGGCGGCGGTGCCGCCGTTTCGTTCGTGGTTGGCTGCGCGGAGGTTGTTACGACGCTGGTGGCTCCGGATGGCGCCGAGGCCTCACGACAAGCGCTCCCAGCGAGAAGCGCGACCATCAACAAGCGGTTCATGGCAGCGACAGGATAGATCCGCGCCGTTCTAAGCGCATGAACCCAGGTACCGATGAATCTGGGTCCTGGGTACTCGGGCCCGGGAGACGGATAGGAGGTCGTAACCCTCCGAGTAGAGTCGTCACGAGACAAAATTGTACCTATTGAGCCGTGGAGAAGTGAAATCTCGCAAGCGTTCTGGGGAGGGGCACGTGCAGCGCTTTCGGGTTGGCTTTCGGGCAAAGGGGAATTCGGCCTCGAGACAGACGGGTAGCGCGCCCGGGCGGGGCGCCGGTCTCGATCAGTGAGAGGGCTCGAGAGAGGGGCTCTGGTTCGGCGGCGATCTTGTCTCGGTGGTCGAGGATTTTCTTGATGACGGTGGGCTCGGTGATGAAGGCGCCTCCCGTCGTCGCCCGGTACACGATCACCACGCGGCAAGGCGGCTGTCCAGACATAGGACGAGGGTCCTCGGACGAAGCTCGCCCCGAAGGCTATTCACTGCCCAGGCTGATCAGGCGACACCGCGGTCGAGGTGCGCTTGGTGGGAGGCTGGGGGTAGAATCTACGGCCAGGAGGTTCACCCATGATCCCGCGCGCGAGAGGTCTTTCGGCGGCCGCGGTCGCCCTCGCCCTGCTGATCGCCGGTGCCCGGATGCTGGCAGCGCAGGGCGGCGCGGAGCCGGAGCAGGCCGGCCCCTACCACACGCTCGTCATCCGCAACGTCACCGTCATCGACGGCTCGGGCGCGCCGGCGTTCGGCCCGGTCAACATCACGATCCAGGACAGCACGATCGGTCGCGTCGATCCGGTCGATCCGATCAACGCCGGCCGCGGCGTCGTCGGGACGGCCGACGAGGCCGATCGCGTCATCGACGGAACCGGGATGTACGTCATCCCCGGCCTCGTGGACGGACACGTACACGTCAGCTCGAACCCCGCGGTGCCGGCCGACTACATCTACAAGCTGTTCCTGGGGCACGGCGTCACGACGATCCGTGTGTTCAACATCGGCCGCGACGACCCGAAGGCGATGGTCGCCGAGAGGGAGAAGGCGGCGGCGAACCAAATCGTAGCACCGCGTATGTACATCTACCCGTTCTGGCGCGGCACCGATCCGCGGCTGACGAACCCGGAGGGCGCGAAGCAGATCGTGGACGAGTGGCACGCGCTCGGCGTCGACGGCGTGAAGATCGCCGGCAAGCCGGGTCTGTGGCCCGACGTCTACCACGCGATCGGCGAGGAGACCCGGAAAGACGGGATGGGCATTGCCGTCCACATCGCGCAGGACAGCGTGTATCCGATGAACGCGGTCGAGGTGGCGAAGGAAGGCGCCTCGATCGAGCATCACTACGGCTACCCGGAGGCGTCGTATAGCGATCGGACGATCCAGCATCTGCCCGAGGACTACAACTACAACAACGAGGCGGAGCGGTTCCTCGAGACCGGGCGATCGTGGCTGCAGGCGAACGTGGAGAATCTGCACACGAGCGTGATCGAGGAGCTCCTCGACGCGATGCAGACGCGCGGCTTCATCATGGAGCCGACCTTCGTCGTCTACGAGGCGAACCGCGACGTGGCGCGCGCCGAGAGCCTGCCATGGCACGAGGACTACACGCTGCCAATCGTGATGGACTCGTTCCGGCCGGATCCGTCGCATCACGCGTCGTACTTCTTCAACTGGACGTCGAACAAGGAAGCCGATTGGGCGCGCGCGTACCGCATCTGGCTCGACTTCGTGAACGACTACAAGAACCACGGCGGCATCGTGTCGGTGGGATCGGACGCCGGGTCGTTGTTCACCGTGTGGGGCTTCGGGACGATCCGCGAGATGGAGATGCTCGAGGAGGCGGGCTTTACGCCGCTCGAGACGATCCACGCCGCCACGCAGAACGGCGCACGCCTGGTACAAAACCCGCGGCTCGGGCTGATCCGGCCCGGCTACCTGGCGGACATGGTGCTCGTGAGCGAGAACCCGCTCGCGAACCTCAAGGTCCTGTACGGCACCGGGATCACGAAGGTCGGCCTGGACCGCAAGGCCGCGAACGAGAAGTGCGTGAAATACACGATCCGCAACGGCGTCGTGTTCGACGCGCAACAGCTGCTGCAGGACGTGCGGGACATGGTGGCAAAGGCGAGGACGGCAGCGCAAACGCAGTAGCTCTCGAGCACTGATTTCAGCACAAAGAAGCGAGTGTTCGCCCTTGTTAAAGGAGCTAGTGGTACTTGTCTTAGACGATCTCGCGGATCAGGTCTCTCAGCTCAAAGGTATTCAGGGGGTGAGCGTGGTCTCGGTAGTAAGCTATTTAGGTGTAGGTTTAGAAGTGTGTAGGTATGTTTTTATTGAAAGTAATAGCTCTTGTAAGAGTATTTTAGTGAAGAAGTGTTTGTAGAAGTTATAATGGAAGAGTAAAATATAGTATAGTGCGCGTGCCGCACGCGCTCAGTCCACTTTCAAGACCCGCATGGGCTCCACTCGTGCCGCGCGCCGAGCGGGAAGATAGACCGCCGTCGCCGCCACCAACATCAGCAGGATGGGAATCGCTCCGAACGCGACGGGGTCGAGGGCCCGTACGTTGTAGAGCATGCCCTTCACCATCTGGGAGGCGCCCGCGGCGCCCACGAGTCCGAGAACCACTCCCAGGCACGCGAGCCAGAGGCCGTCGCGCAGCACGAGCCCGACGACCCGCCGTCGGTCCGCGCCGAGCGCGATGCGAATACCCAGCTCTCGCTGGCGCTGCGCGACGGAGTAGGCCATGACTCCGTAGAATCCCAACCGCTGCGAGAACGAGGCCGAGGAGTCCGAAGATCCCGAGAACCGACCCACCCAGTCGCGCCGGCAGAAGGGCGATCCCCAGGTGATCCTGCATCGTCCGCACGTCGAAGAGCGGGAGGTTCGGGTCGATGGCACGGACGGCTTCCCGTACCCTGAGGAGGACCGCCTCCGGGCTCGACCGTGTGCGGGCGAAGAGCGTGAGACCTGAGCTGAAGAGCTCGCGCTCGGGAAGGTACATGAACTCCGTCGGCTCTTCACCGAGGCTGCGGTACTTGCCCGTCTGCACGACGCCTATCACCTGTCGGTCCTTGCCCGCGGTGTGGACGATTTTGCCGAGCGCCGATTCGTTCGGCCAGAAGCGCTCCGCGAATCGACGATTGACGACGATGACGGGGGCGCTCGTACCATCGTCCCGCCGGCTGAACGTCCGTCCCTCGAGAAGATCGACACCCGTGGTCTCGAGATAGCCTTCGGTCACGACGCAATACTGCAGGCTCTTCCGCTCCCCCTCCGCGAACTCGTAACCGGGAATCTCGACTCCGCGGTCGTGGTTGTTGAAACCGAGAGGAACGGTGTCCGTGAGCCCGACGGCGCTCACCTCGGGGGCGGCGGAGAGCGCCTCGACGAGACGATCGTAGAACAGGCGCGTCTGTGCCTCGGGGTAGCCCTGGAGGCCTGGATCCATCGATGCCATCACGAGGTGGTTTGGCTCGTGCATGCCCGGATCGAATCTCCGTCGCCGACTCGAGCGCCCGCAGAAAGAGGCCGGATGCGACGAGCAGAACGAGGGAGAGCGCCATCTGACACACGACGAGGGCGCCGCTCACGCGCGAACGACCTCGGCCTCCGCTCGACAATCCGCGGACCGCCGTCACCAAATCGGACCGGGCGGCTTGAAGGGCGGGCGCCAGTCCGAAGACGAGGCCGGCGAGGATGGACACTCCCATCGTGAACGCCAGCACGGTCGTGTCAATCTCCACGTCGAAGGAGAACGGTCCGTCGATCGGAAGCCGGATGCGAGACAGGACCCTCGTCACGAGAACCGCGAGGCCCACTCCCGCGATGCCGGCCAGGAGGCTGAACAGCAGGCTCTCGGTAAAGAGTTGTTGGAGGATTCGGCGGCGTCCCGCTCCCAGGCTGATGCGGATGCCCATCTCCCGTCGACGCTCCCGGGCGCGCGCGAGGAAAAGATTGGCGACGTTCACGCACGCGATGAGCAGGAGCAGCGACACGACGACCATCATGACCGTGCTCATTCCGAGCTGCGCGCTCCGGAACGTGGGGTGGATGCCCGCTTCCGACTGGTAGACGAGAGTCGTGCCGCGTTGCCCCTCGTAGGCGTCCGGCAGCTCCTCCCTGAGCTGGAGGAGCATGACATCCATCATCTGCCGGGCATCCTCGATGGTTTTTCCCTCTCGAAGACGTGCCACGACGCTCATCATGTTGTTCCCGCGCGACTCGAGGAGGTCGTTCCCCGGCATGATCTCGGCCTGCATCATGAGGGGGACGTAGAGCGGCACGTCCATCACCGCCATGGGTCCCTTGAACGCGGGGGGCGCGACCCCCACGACCTCGAACGGATGGCCGTTGATGTCGATGGTGCGGCCGATGACCCGAGCGTCGCCTGCGAACCGGGCCTGGAAGAAGGAGTAACCGAGGACGGTGACCGCGTGAGCGCCCGGGCCTCGGTCCTCCACTCCGGGAACGAAAGTGCGTCCGAGAGCAGGGCCGACGCCATATGTCTGAAAGAAGTTCGCGCTCGCCACGATCCCCAGGAGGCGCTCGTTCCGCCCTTCCGCCGAGAGCGACATCGGCGTGAAGAACCACGCCGCCGTGCTCTCGAAAACCTCGCCCGAACGGTCGCGCACGTCCTGGTAGTGAGGAATGGAATTGGAGCCGTAGTCGATCCCGGGCCACTGGCGATAGACCTGAACGAGCCTTTCGGGCTCGAGGACGCCTCCCAAGGGGCGGAGGAGAAGCCCGTGGATGGCGGAGAAGGTGGCGGCGTTGAGCCCGATCCCGAGCGCGAGGGTCGAGATCGCGACGATGGAGAAGAGAGGGTTCTTCACCAGCAGGCGGAACGCTTGGCGTATGTCACTGAGTACGTTGCTCATTGAGGGCAGCTCCGTTTCCGTTGAAATGAGCGGACGAAGGGTACGAAATGGCGTATCGAATAAGGTAACGCACGCGCGCGGCGAAAGGTTCGAGAAGACTGCCGCGGGGTCCAGCCAGCGCGCAACGAGTAAATTCCAAGACCGTAGGAAGATCGAACAGTGCTATCGGCGTTTTGCCGCGTTTGGATTGTTTTGGGATTGCCCTGTACGTCAGTGTCGTCGCCGCGCTCCCGATAGTCTGGCACGCGATTTTCACTTCTGCGATCGCCGTGCCGACGTTCTTCCTGGTTTTTGTCCGGCGGCGTTTAGCGTCGAATGGCGGAACGTGTCAACGACTTTGAGACAGTTCGCGTCCGCATTTAGTGAGGAACCTGCAAGCCGGCGGAAAACGGCGAGACCGGTCGAAAGCCCCGTAACCCCTTGCCATCTTCGGGCCCTCATGGTCGACGCTCGATGCGCTCATTCCGTGCGGGTCGAGACATTTTCTGGCATAGTCGGCCCAGCTCATGCCGGAGAGCTGTTCCCGGTGCCGCCAACCCAGAGACTTCGCTTTTGGAACATGCGGAGCGCGAAGAAAGGATGCTGCGTCCGTCTAACTCGTTGGAGAGTCAGTTGAGGTCGAGTTCGCCGATAGGTCAGATCGAGAGGAAGGACCGCCGGAGCGCTGATTCGGCAGTGCTCCATCGTCTTGGTGGCTTTGGGAGTTCTCGTGCTTGCGTTCTTCGTGGGGCCGTCGATGTCCCGCGACTTCTTTCAGTTTGTTCCTGTGGGTGCCCTGGCCGGGGCTCTAGTGAGCGCGGGCTATCTCTTGCCGTCCTCGACGCTGGGCCCCGAGACCCATGCGGATCAATCTACCGTGTTGGGGATGGGTTCCGTGCTCGGATTGCTCCCTGGCGTTTGGACCGCGTTGTTCGTTTTCGAGAATACGAGGGTGCAGGCGTGGGACGCTCTCGAGTGTAGTCTGGGGCTCATTGCGATCGGATGGATTCCCACGCTAGTCATACCCTCAGGACGTGGAAGAAGCCTTCTCTTGGCATTTCTTGGTTGTCACCGCGTGGGCGAGGATGCTGGGGCCGTGCCTTGACCGCGATCGTGACCTGCCCTTTGCTCGTCAACGTTGCAGTCGCCATCGCCTTACATATCGGTACGCCGCTGTAATCCAACAATGGGTAGGATGCAGGAGGAAGTCAAGTGACTGTTGATCACCCCAACTCCAGTAAATCACATCATCCTTATTACGAGATCCGGAGTCCGAAGCCTCCCTCGACCGATTGCGAGTGAGCCTCGCCAGCTCAAACGGCGCCGAACTCTTACTCACTCGCCTCATCCAGCCACCCCATTGCATAACGACAGCGTTCTCCGGCTTCACGAGATTGCCCAACATCCCCTTTGCCACCGCATCGATTGGTCCGCGGAAACCCAAGAAGACCGTCCGAAGTCTGGCTCGAGGTCGAGAAACCAAACCTGACCGCTTCCGCCCCCCGTTCGCGTGTCCGTGATGCCCTGGGTCGATTCCGAGAAGGTGAAGGATTCCCGCGATCGACGTCCCCGCCTTGCGCCAGCGCATACCGGCCGGAGCCGCAACCTCCGAGAGCAGGGAAGGGGAGGACCCGCGGTTCCTCTGGCCGACGCCGAGCGCGGCGTTCAGGCGATCCCGCGCCCAGTCGGCCACCTTCACGCTGTTGCCATGGTTGCCCGCCGGAACAACAATAAATGACTGAACGACGATTCACGGGGAGAGATTTCCATGGCCAGAGAATGGTATCCGGGTAATCGAAATAGAACATGTCTGAAATCTCGCGGTTTTGGCCGGAGACGCATCCCGCTGAGTCTGGGCTTCGGTCTGTTGCTGATGCTCGGCACCACGACGGTTCGTGCTCAGCGCCAGATAGGGGAGGTGAAGGTACCCGTCCGTGGAGGCACAGCGACGGTGCTTATCGAGGACGCGAGCCCGAACGACCTCGATGCCGTGAGCGGGGACGTGCGTCGGCCTTACGACTCGATGCCTTGGGGTGTCATGCTCAGCGTGGCGGCGTCCGGACGTCAGCTGGCCTCCTCGCCGGCGACCAGCTGGACGGCACCGAACGGCCCGGTGATCGTCGATCACGTGGCGTCGGTCGACAGCGAGGGCAGCCTGCTTGCTTTCTTCTGGTCGCCCGACGACAACCGCCGCGCGGGACGCACCTCGCTCGCCGGTTGGAAGGCAGTCGACGTCAGCGACAAAACGGGTGTGGAGGTGGCCGTGGAGCAGCCGGCGAGCTGGCAGCTGCCCACCGGCTCCGATCGGATCGAGAACCTCGCCGCCCGCGACCGATCCGGAAACCTCTGGATGTTCTCGTGGCGCTCTGGCCGCGACTGGGTGAGTCAGAGAATTCACCCCGCAGGCACTCGGCGTTTCGAGAGTCTGGTGTCCTCATGGACGACCGAGAGCAACGGCCAGCGGAGCGAGCATGTCGCGGCGCGCACCGATCGCGATGAGCTCGTGGTCTACACACGAGCGCAGGGAGCGAGCGCCTGGTCAGAACGCGATGTGACCATGACTACCAACAAGGTCGATGGGGACCCGCAGGGCTGGGCCTTCCGCAGCGGCAGCCGCATCGCGGTCGTCGACCCTGGCGGTCATTTGCTGCTCTTCTCCACGGTGGGAAGCTCCGGTTGGTCGGCGCGGGACCTGACGCAGGCCGTCGGCGGGCAGATGGTGAAAGGGAGGGCGACGGCGTGGCTCGATAGCGGCCGTCAGGCGATCGCCATCGCGTCGCCCGGGGACGACCTCGTGATCTTCCTCGAGGACGAGATTGAGGGCACCTGGAGCGTCGAGAACGTGACCACTGCAACCGGCGGCATATCGATCGCTGCACCTCCCACCTATTGGTCGACGACGGAGCTCGGAGAGCGGGTGACCAACCTCGCGGCGCCGGATCCGGAGGATCACGTCCGAGTCTTCTCCCGCAGCGACGGTGTGCCTTGGAGCACGGTGGATTTGACTGCTGCCACCGGGGTCGAGATCCGCGTGCCGCTTACCGCTTGGACCACTCCCTGGGGCAACGGTCTCATCCAACATCTCGCAGCCCCCACGGTCGATGCGCGACTGCACGTCTGGAGCCGGGAGCCCGGCGAAAGCTGGTCCGTAGTCGACGTGACCACCCGAAGCTCTGGGCGCGTGGTCTACTCCTCGACTCCCTTCGCCGGGGTATGGCGTTCCGACGACTACGGCGTTACCTGGAGCCAGAGCACCCGGCCACAGCCACCGCTGGGCTCGACGGACGTGCCAGGCTCATTGCCAGTCACCACGATCCTCGACGTAGCGGTTTCGCCGACCGACCCCGATTTGGTCTTCGCCGCCGCGGACCGTGAGGGCCGTGCGCCCTCGCAAGCCGGTCTCTACCGCTCGACCGATGGAGGAGACCGCTGGACGCGGGTATTCACCTTCCGCTGCAACAACTACAACCAGGCGGTGAGCCAGGTCGTGTTTGCTCCCGACGATCCGCGCCGGGTCTACGCGGCCGGGGGCTGCGGGATCGCGCGCAGCGAGGACGGCGGTGGGCGTTGGGATCTCCTCTCGCCGCCGGAAACACCCGCCGGCTCGCCGCCCGGGAATCGCCGCGTGTGGCATCTGGCGGTCAGCAAGCTGCAGGGACGGCTTCCCACCGACCGGGTCCTTGCTGCCTGTGGGGACGGAGCGGTGTGGTTGTCGCGCCAGGATGGTGCCGCCCGCTCGTGGATTCGCGACAGCGGCACAGGCGTCATGCCGCCCGGTTTCTGTGCCAAGACCGGCTACGAGAGCACGGACCATGGGGCCGCTCAGCTGCTTGCGCTCGACCCACGTCAGCCTGACCTTCTTTATCTTGCTCATCCGAATGGAGCCAACGGCCCTAGCTACTACCACAACGCGAACCTCGGTCCCGAAGCGGTCCCGTGTAACGTCACGGTGGTCTACGACGGCAACAACGACGGCCAGGTCGACGTGGGGGACATGTGGGTGCGGCTCCTGAACGAGGCCCCAGCCGCGGGGACCAGGCTCACCCACGATTCCAAGCTCCGCTTCGTCAATCGCAACGGCAACGGGAGTTGGGACCCCGGCGAGCCCGCCTATCACGACGCCGACGATGACAAGAAGGTGAGCTCGGACGACGTTCGATTGACGCAGAGCGAAGCGGATGACGGAGACCCGCTCGACGACGACCGGGCGTTGCGCCATCCGCCCGTGACCTACGGCGGTTTCACCACCGACTTCGGCGCTCGCCCTTGCGGTGAGGGGAGCCTCTGGTATGGGGACCTCCGGCGGCTCAAGTCGCCTGGTGGCGCGGGCCGTTGGTCGCAGCTCCCGGGTCCGCCTGTCTACTGGGGAAACACCGGCAGCGGGGCCACCTCGGTCGCCACCAAGGAAACCCGCAGCGGGCACCTCGTCTTCTTTGGCGACCAGGACACCTGGCACGTTTCCGTCGGCCGGCCCCAGGCCGGCGGTTGGTTCCGTCTCGAAGGGCTCAACGCGTCCGAGGCGAAGGGAGTCGGCATCGGCGACGAACGGATGTTCGTCCATGTCGACCCGCATAGCTTCGCCTGGACCCCGGACTTCAATCTCACACTCAGAACTTCGACGCAACCGGCTCCCTACGACCGGATGGCGGAGCTCGCCTCCTGCGCGGGCGGCAGACTGTGGGTGTCCACGGATGGCGGCGTGTTCTCGAACAGCGAGTGCGGCGAGCTCGACCCCGAGAACAAGAACAAGCTCTGGCATCCGGCGGAAGCGGGACTCAACACGCTCTGGGCGGTCAACGTGGCCGGCGCGACCGGCAACCGACAGACCGCGTTCGTCGAGCGGGGCCTTTACTTCGGCACCACGCACGACGATGACTTCGCCAGTGCCGACGACGGGCGGAAGTGGCACGACGCGCAGTGGGGCTGTGGTGACTGCGACAGCTGGTACGGGGATCTGCGCCAGCCCGAGCGCGTGCTCAAACTGGATCCCCGCTCCGACCGTTTCGCGATCTTTTCCTCCGGCCAACCTGGAACGCCTCCCAACGCCAGCGCCTCGGGCACGACTCCGGACAGCATCCCGTACCCGGATGGGGGCACACAATTCATGGCCAGCCCACAGACCATTGCCGGGCTCAGGCCGGTGATCCAGTCGCTCACTACCGAGACGCCATCCGCAAAAGGAGACCTCCTGGTGATCGCGCAGCGCACCGGTGGCCGCGTCCTGCTGCGTGCCGAGGACAGTGTCGACGCGAGCGCGACGGACAGCGGCTTCACGCAGGTGGGCCCGACGCTTCCAGCGAAGGTCAACCGAGTGCAGGCGGCCGGTGGACATGGCAACCCCACTTTCTTCGTCGGCGACGGGACGAGTCTTTGGCGGCTCGACACCGATGCCGCCGGCAACGAGAGCTGGAACCAGCTCGTTTCGGGGGGCGCGGCGACGGGCTCGGCGGTTCGGTTCTTCGTGGACCCGTGGAACGATCAGGTCGTCTACCGTCTGGACACCGCCGCCGTACGCCGGTCGGACAATGGCGGTGACAGCTGGTCCGTCGACCGCGAGCTCGGAGCCGCGATCACCGCCAGTGGCAGTTGGTCCTGGGGATGCTCCGGGCACGCCTGCCCGCTCAACGACATGGCCTTCGACCCGGACGACCGTCTGCGCCGCTTTGCGGCCGGCGTCGCGGGCGTCTTTTGGACCGCCGATGGCAAGAACTGGCAAAGGCTCCTCGACACCCGCGCCATTCCGTCTCGGCCCATCGGTCTGTGGTTCAATCCGCTGACCGATTCGAGGGATCGGACGCTCTTTGTGGCCAACATGGGGCGGAGCATCCTTCGCATCCACCCGATTCCCGACTCCGGTCCCGTCTATCTTCAGTCGGTGCCATGGCCGCGTTGGGAGTGGACGCACGGGTTCGACTGGCATCGGTTCGAGGAGCTATTCGAGCAACCCTCGTCATGGGCCTTGACCGGAGCCGCCGACTGGAGAGACGAGAGCGGTCCGGCCGGGCTCGTCCTCGCCCTCGGAGGTGCCGACGGTGCGACCGCGACAGCGCGACGACGACTGCTGGTTCCCTGTGACGAACGCGCCTACCGTCTCGCCGGACTCTGGTCGATTTCGACAGAAGAGGGCAACGAGGGAGGCGACGTGCTCACGGTCTTTCTTGAAGGGGAACGCGGTGACCGACGCATCCTCGCTCGGCTTCCCGTCGCCTACGCAGCGCGCGGGGGTTGGCAGAATTTTGCAGTCGATCCGCGCGATCTCGGTTGTGGCCGTGGCATTCTGTCCCTCGAGGCCAACCTCGGCGCTGACGAGCCCACGACCTACCGGATCGACGACCTACGGCTCGAGGTGGCGGTGGAGCGGGAGGAGCAGTGAGCGGTTCGCGGTAGCTCGAGAGGAGAATTCCTTATCCGGGGGTGACGAGGTCGACGCAAACGCCGTCATCGTGTTCTTCGACGCGCAGGCTACGGCGCGGGACCGCAAGCCGTGCCGCAGTACAATCGCGCTCGTATCGCCGGGCGATCGAGGCGAGAATGTCCGACGATTCATGTGAGGTTTCCGGTGAGGACAAAGGTCGAAAGCCTGCCCCAGCAGGCGCAGCCGAACATCGATGAGGTCTTGGACGCGTTTCTGAAGGGCCAGCGAGCGCGGCTCTCGGCGAAGACGGTCTCGAACGGTGAGGCCGTCATCCAACTCTTGCGGAGCTACCTGAACGGTTACGCCTACCAGGGCCTCTCGAAAGCGGAGGCTCGATGGTTCGACCGTTCCTTCAACGCTGAGGGTAAGGAGCACCGCGAGTTCTGTGAGCTCTTCGGTCCGGACAAGATCCTGGAGAATCTGAACGGCTTCCTCGGCGACTTCATGATCCGTAAGGTGATGGCGGGCGAGGACTTCAAACGGGCCGCGGGCACCGTGACCCGAAAGCTCTCGAAGTGGCTAGGCGAGAAGGGGTACGTCTCGGAAGGGGAGGGGGAAGAGGCAGCCGAACGAGGCGCCGTCGCCGCGCGGGAGCTGGTGGAGGCCGAGCGCGCCGCCCGCCTTCTCCAGCAAGCTGCGGACAAACTACGCATCGACACGCGGGACCTGGCTGACGAGGACTACGTGGATTTCGATCACTTCACCGTCGAGCGGGTGGAGCCGGCGCAGGTCTGGCTGGAAGTCTGGGAGGACGGGAAGGCGCGTCCCCGCGGTCCGATCCCGGCTCCGAAGTCGGCAACCGAGCTGCTTCGAAAAGGGTGGGACGTGAGCTGCTCGCTCGCCCGCGTGCGCGGCATCTGGCACATGGTCGAAGTGGCCAACGTGTACCCGCTTTGAGCCACACGCGCACCGCACGGCACCGGCCCCCACCGAAGCGGGATCTGGACCGGGAGATGGAAACAGTCACAAGCTCAACGCCTCATGATCGCCGCAAAAAAAAGTTGTAACGAGTGAGGTCATGGCAGGTACGTCTACCAGGTTGGACCACGACAAAGACGGGGATGCTGCACCCGAGCTTCGTGCTTACGTTGGCGAGTGGGTCGTCCTCCAGAACGATACCGTCATCGAGCACGGGCCGGATCTCGAAACGATCGCCGACAAGGCTCGCGCGCGGGGCATCCAACGACCACGCGTCGTCTTCGTCTCTCCACACAAGCCTGGCCAAGCGAAACTAGGGCTCTAGATGCCCGAGGTTTCGTATCCTTTCGCATTCGGCTACTTGCGTGACCCGGCAAAGAGCTCGTCGAGCTTCGGGGCCGCGCCGTTCGGACCCTCGACCGCTACGACAGCGTTCTCTGGCTTCACGAGATCCCCCCAACATCCGCTACGCCACCGCCTCGATTGGTCCGCGGAAACTCAAGAAGGCACATCCGAAGTCTGGCTCGAGGTCGACAAACCGTCCCTGACCGCTCCGCCCCCGTTCCCGTGTCCTGGATGCCCTGGGTCGATTCCGAGAAGGTAAGGATTCCTCGATCGACGTCTCCGCCTTGCGCGAGCGCATCCCTGCCGGAGCCGCAAACTCCGGAAGCAGGGAAGGGGAGGCCCCACGGTTCCTCCTTCTGAAGGACCATCCAGAGATCACCGCATCCTGGCATCGATATCTCGAGGAGCGATGGAAGGTCTATTTCCCGCTCCCCACCAACGAGGAGCAGCTCGAGATCGTCGAGCGAATCCGCACCCACCAGGGCGTTGAAAGTGCTGAAAGACAAGATCCCCGAGCAGGTCGCGGACTTGTGCGTGCACGAAGCGACTGCACGGATCGCGTGCACGGGCAGCAGACGGGACATGCTCGTTGCGCGATAAAATGACCGGCGGTCTGCCCGGCGAAGCGAGTGATGGCCGGCTTCGCTCGACGGACCTTCATTTCGAGGCGGGCATCGGAACGCTGAGCAGCCCGGTCGGCCGGTCCCCAGCTCGCGACTGTCAGTGGAGCGCGTGCGACAGTGTCAAGGAGGCGCGGTCCATGTAGAGCTCGCTTCGTTCCGCCCCGATGAGCTCGGCCAGCGCCGACTCCTCGCACTCGGAAGGCCGGAGCATTTCGAGGAGACCGCACACCTCCAGCATTCGGCAGGCGCCCCACGCAAGGTTGGCCAGCCGAAGACGGGCGCCCGTTTCGCGCGCGAACACATAAACCGTCACCAGGAGTCCGATCCCCGAGCAATCGATTGCGTGGACGGCACCGAGGTCGAGGACGAGGTCGCTGTTCGGACGGAGCCAGCGCGTCCAATCCCGGGGAATCACGTCCGGACGTCGAACGGAGACGAGCCGGCCTCTCAAGGACACGAAGTAGATTCGGACCACGAGCCACGATCGACACCTCCACCGTCCTTCGGGAAAGCCTCTACACGAAGGTATGTGAGAAACGACGCGAACGTTTCGCGGGACGTGGGCTATGGCAGGGTTACACGAAAATCGTATCTTTCTAGCCCTTCGGTCGTCACGGCATCCGTGACGCCATCGAGCACGACATAGTAGTCACCCGGCTGCAGGATGTCGGAGGGCAAAGTAAGGACGACCTGTGCTCCGGTCGAATCGCTCCGGGCATCGAGCTTGGACTGGGTCCAATCTCGTCTCCCTCGGCCTCGTGGAGCGCCGCCCTGTAGCTGGGGAATTCATCGAGCCCGATCTCGAGTTTAAGTCGCACCAGGTTCGAGGTCGGAGGAATCGCGATTCTGGCCAGCGTTCCTGAGGCGCGCAGAAGCCCGGGGATCAGGGTAATCGCGACTGCCTCAGAAGTGTGGGGACGTCGTGCTTCTGCGAGCCTTCGTTCCTCCGCCTCCGCAGCCCGAGCCCGTTCCACCGTCAGCTGCTCCTGGAGCTCCTGCCGCTCGCGCCGGAGGGCTCCGCGCTCGACGGAAACCTGGCCCAGTTCGTTCTGAAGCCGCAAGTAACCGGCGGTCGGCCAGACTCCGGTGGCGACGGCCAGAAGGAGGGCAGCGGTGGCCGCGCTCCACACGGGAGTCCGGCGCGATATGAGCGTGGAGAGCCACTTCAGGAAGGATCTCATGGCTCCCGTTCTAGCGGGAGCTCTTCGGTCGAGCGCAGACTTCCAGTGGATCTCGAGGTATTCTCTCAGGATCGCGGCGAACCGCAGCTTCCTCCTTCGCTCGGGCGTGCACAGGAAGTGGGTCTCGAAGCGTTCGCGGACCTCCTCCGACAGCGCACCGCTGACGTAGTCGTCGACGAGCTCGTCTTCATTAAGGAGAAGCTCCTGGTAGTCACGGTCCTCGGTCATGAGGCGCTTCTCCAGCTCTTCTTTCACGTCCTCCGCGAGCCGACCGACAAGGTAGTCTCTGAAGGCATTCTCCCGATTTCCCTTCGCTATCATGGGTCTTCCGTTCGGTTGTGATGGAGGCAATCGAAAACGCAACTCTCCAAATTGCTCCGGATGCGGTGCGAGCGGATGCGAAGAGCGTTCAAACCGATACCCAGGCGGCCCGCGAGGGACCGACGGTGCTCGATCTTCCCCTTGGCGTCATCTCGGTAGTACTCGAGAATCAGATCGCGGTTTCGCGTGGTCAGCTTCTCCAGGCACTTGTCGAGGCAGTCGAGCTCGAGCTCCCGCTCTTCCGACCCGGGCACATCGGGAAGCGCGGGAGGAATGGGCCTTTTCTTGAGCCACTCGAGGAGAACCTTGCGGGAGACGCCGTAAAAATAGAGCGCCGGGTCACCCACGTAGGTTCCGGCAATCGAGGGGACCTTCGACGCTACGCGGTTGAACGTTTCGTCCGCGAGCTCCTCGGGGTGGGTGACGCCGCGGCAGGTGAAGATGGTGACCAGCCGCTGGCGGATCGCCTCGTACTTTCGTCCGGCCGTGTCGCGGTCCGGGTTCAGGAACCTGAGGAGCTGCTCGAACGCCTCGGGAGTCAAGTCGAAGGGCCTTCCCTTCCACGGAATATGCGACAACCGGTACTCGCCGCTGTCCATCGACGTCATCTCCAATCGCCCTGCACCGAGAAAGCGGACCAGAAGAAGGGCGCGCTCCACCGCTTGTCTCGCGACATCGATACCTGTGCTTCCCGGAGCGCCGCGGCGGGCGAGAGACCTTGCGTGAGCATTTCTTGATAGAAGCGGGTCATGAGCTCGGCGGTCGCCTCGTCGTCCACCTTCCAGAGGCTTGCCAGGATGCGCTTCGCCCCCGAGTGCATGAATGCCCGCGCCAGGCCCACGAGTCCCTCGCCGCGGAGCTCCTTTCCCAGCGCCGTGCTGCAGGCGCTGAGAACGACGAGCTCCGCCCTCAGGTCGAGATCGTAGATGTCGTGAATGCGTAGGAACCCGTTCTGCGGCTGCCCCTTCTCGTCCAGCATGGAGAGGAGGATTCCCGAGAGGCCGGGGTCGTCGCTGTCCATCAACCCGTGGCTCGCGAAATGAAGGATCCGGTAGTCACGGAGAGCGGGGCTCATCGCACGACTGCGGCTCGCATCGAAGCCGACGGCCTCCATGCGTTCGTTTTCGGGAACGAGACGCAGAATCGCGTCGGCCTCGCGCAACGTTCCCGCAAGGCGGGGCACGCGAAACGCTTGCCCCTCGCCGAAACCGAAGTCTCGAAGGGCCCGCGTCACGTCGGAAGCCGGCTCAGCTGGCCGGGGTTCTTTTTTGGAATGTGTGAGCCGAGGGTCGTCGCTCTCGAAGACCGGATCGGCGAAGACGGCGACGGACTTCGGGGCAGGCTCGAGCCCGGCCGTCTCTTTTCTGGATACCGCAAGGAGGGATGCCGAAGGGAGCCAGACGATCTCCGTGCTCGGAGACGAGGGGGACGGGATCCGTCCCAACGGAGATTCCGGGAACGGGAAGGGCGGCGAAGGGAACGTATTGAAGCGCGCCGTCGCTCACGATCGCGATTCGTTTGCCTCGAATCTCTTCCGCGACGGGTCCCAGAACGATCTCGCTCAAGCGGGCGGCTTCGTCCCAGTAGCGCGAATCGGCATCCCTCACCCGCAGTCGGTAGTCCCGGACCGATTCACCGGGGGAGGGTAGCCGCGCCGTCAGAAGGTGATGGACCTCGCGCGCGTGCTTCTCGATCTCGCCTTCCGCGGGCAGGACGTGACTTGCGTAGCCCGACTTCGACACCGCCCAGAGATAGCTGTTCCGTTCTCCCAGCGAGTACTCCAGGAGGACCGTGTCGTCATCCAGGACTTCGCTCTGGACCTGCTGAAGGTTAAGCGGCTCCGGTTTCGTCAAGGCGGCATAGCGCGGGCTCTTGCTTCGAATCTCGGCCTGCACCTGGTCGTACTCGGCAGTGAGCTGCCGAATCTCCTCCGCGATCTTTTTGGCCTGCTCCGCGCTCGCACCGCTCGCACCGCTCGCACCGCTACTTAGCAGCTGGACCTGCTGGTCGGCTTTCTCGTCGATGCTCTCCTTCAAGACGCGCTCGCGCTCCAGGAGATCGGCGTCCATCCCTTTGCGAATGTCCACATGAGCCTCGGTAAGCATCTCGAGGAACGCACGGGCACGCGCCTGCTCGCTAGCTTGGAACGCGGCGGCGGCGAGCTGCTCCTCGGGATGGCCTCGATCGAGGCTCATGAGAACGTCGATGTAGAGCTGGTAATAGGGGTACACGGAGGCGAGGTAGGAGCTGCGCAAATCCTTGCTCTCGACCCCGGTTCGAAGGGATTCGACCTTGTCCAAAGCGTCCGTCAGGTACTCACGGGCTTCGGCAAGGTTTTCGCGATTTCGCTCCAGCCGGGCGAGACGGTAGAGCCAGTTCGCTTCCCCGAAGCGGTCCTTCGCTTCGCGAGCGAGAGTCATGGCCCGCGTGTAGGATTCCACGGCCTTCTCGAGATTGCCCTTTCGTTCGTGGATGTCTCCGATGTCCCCGAGCGTAAGGGCCTCGGTACGGGGATCCTCTCCCGCAGGGATCTTGGAGAGGGCCTGTTGGTAGTGGTCGAGCGCCAAGTCGAGCTCGCCCCTGGACCGATGGGCCGTTCCGATGTAGCCGAGCGCCCAGGATTCGCACCGGGCGCTCTTCAGCCCCTCGCAGAGTCTTAGTGAGTCCTTGTAGTTGGCGAGAGCTCCCTCTGCATCCCCCGATGCAAGAAGAATTTGACCTAGTGAGAGAAGCGTGTCGGCTTCGGCGATTTGGAGTCCGGCGGCTCGGTAAAGCTCGATGGCCTGCCGCTGATAGGAGAGAGCCATCGGGTAGTCGTTCATCTGGAAGTACACCGAGCCAATCCCCTGCACGATGCTCGCTTGCCAGACAATGTCTCCCATTGGGGAAAGGAGATCGAAGGCATCCCGGTAGTAGTTGAGCGCGTTCTGGTTTTCTCCGAGTCTGCGGAAGAGCCTTCCGAGGGCTACGAAGGTGAGTGCCTTGCCTCGTTTGTCGTGGAGCGCCTCCCACTCGTCGAGAGCTTTCAGGAAGCATGCCCGGGCGCGATCCAGATCGCTGAAGTCGGAGTACGCGTATCCGAGGGAGAGGGCGGATTCGGCCTTCCCGCGGCCGTCTGATAACCCGACCCATAGAGATCGGGCCCGGAGGGTGAACTCGATGGAAGCGCCAAGGTCTCCAGACATGTAAGAGACCTCTCCAAGGCAGCTGAGGGCCTTGGCCTCTCCCGCGGAATGATTGGCGTTGCCGGCCAGCGTCAATGCCTCGTTGCATGCCTCTCGCGCCTGAGAGTCCTGGCCAAGAAACGCCAAGACGATGCCCATGTCCCCCAGGATCTCGCCTCGAGCCGTGTCCGAGGAGGCCTCCTTCGCCAATCGTTCAGCCTCGCGGTAGGACGCGAGCGCAGGCTCCAGGTCGCCCAGCTCGAAGCGTACCGCACCGATCTGTTGCTTGACTCTTGCGGCCCGCTCCGTGTCGGAGACGTGCAGCCAGTACGCGGCGACGGCCTCGTACTTCTCGATCGCCTTCTGACTCAGTTCCTTTCGATACTCGAGGCGCATCGCATTTGCCTCGGAGAAGAGCTTCTCGGCAGCCGCCCGCTGATCTTCGGGCGCCGGCTGACCGAGTGCGAACAGAGAGACGCCCCAAAGCAGCATCACGAGGTGGGCTTCCATGAGTCTCACCGGGGGCGTCTCTCCCTTCGACGGAGTGTGGGAGCTCGTCCGCCCGTCTAGCCGGGCGCTTTCGGGAACCACGCAATTCCACTTTCGATGGGCGCGTTTCTACCCATCGGTCGCGATCGTTCAAGGAGCGATTGCTATCCGCGAACTTGGTGTGGTCTCCGAACTTCGTATGATCCCCGAACTTGGTGTGGTCTCCGAACCGATGCCCCTCATCGAGAGCGGCGCGTAGGGCCGGGTGACCCAATGCTGCAGCCACTTCGCCTGCCTCCACCATCAAGCGCTGTTCCAGTTTCGCAGACCTATCGACCCTGTCCTGGACGTCGTGGACGACCGCCTCCAGGAGATCCACGTCCTTCGACTTGCTGGCAACCCTCGCCATCTTCACCAGCCCGCCGAATCGTGGGGGTATCGCTGGATCTTCGAGAGCAGTCAGGACCCGCTCAAGTTCCTTGTCGCAATCAGAGTCCTTTCGCCGTGCTTCCAGCAGCTTTTCCATTGCGGTTTTTGCGTCTACAAGCGCTGCGGCATCCAACTCCTCCGGCGAGTATCCCGGTACGAGCCGACTCACGAAATTCCGGGCCAGGACTCTCGTGACCGCATCCACCGTCTCCCGACCCGTGATGGGGCTCAGAGAACGCTCGAAATCCCGAGCAGCGTACCGGGTCACGTCGACGTACGTATTAAGGAAGTCGAGCCATTTACGGAAGCCCTCCGGTGCACGTTCCCCTTTCTCGGGTTGCATATATCGGTCGGCGACCGAGGACCACGGGAAGTAGATGGAAAGGCCATGAGAGTGCTGATACACCGCGCCAGCGCAGCCGGACAGGATAACGCAGGGCTCGAGGGCGGTGCGTACCCCCTCGCACGCTTTCCGGACCGCCTCGGCATCGTGGAATGCTCCATTTGGTGCGAGGGATTCCATGTTCTGGCAGAAGTGATAAAGGTCGGCAAACTGGTCGAACTTGTACGGCTGCGTCCGCAGGTGAGCGAGCTCAATCATCGCCCTGGCTGTTGAGTCGAGAGTGTAGGTCTTTATGACCGCGTTCAACTCGTCAGCAAGCGGTTGCATCCGGATCTTGGTTGGCTCATCGACTTTGTCGTCCTTTAACCTCAACGTAACCAGCTTTTTGGCAAGGTCCGCAATTTTCGTCTTGGCGACTCCGTCGGACGCGTCGGCTGTTATCGCTCTAGTCAGTCTGTCGGAACAGGTCTGAATCTGCTTCCTGGCCGCCTCGTCAAGGTCGTCGTACTTCAGCGCCTCGACCAATGCCTCTGCACTCGCGCCGACCTGCTTGACCGACTCTACGTCTGTTTCCCGGTTCAGCGCCGCGATCAGTGAGTCAGCAAGCGTACCAATCTTCGCCGACGTTTCCTCAAGGTCCATAGTGGCAAGATCAATCGCGGCGAGGTCCGACGACATGCCAGCGGGGGGGCCATAGTCTGCGTAGTACCTGACGTACTTCTCCACGACCATCTTCGCCAACGGCCCGGGTTCCGCGTACTCTTGGGGATTATCGAGGAGTGCGTGAAGGATATGGTGGTATGGCCAGCCGGCCTCGGGCTCGTAGCCTTCGGCGCCGATCACAATCTGAACGGAATCCGTGAGAGAACCGGATACTTCGGCCATGCTCATGAAACAGGCGTCCATGCCGAGGATGTCGAACTTGGAACCCTCGGCTAGCTTGCCCTCTGCTTTTTGGAGTGCCTCCTTTAGTTCGGGGATGGACATGGAATCTGCAGCGTTTTCGTCCTTGAGGAGGAAGTCCTGGGTGGAGCCGCTCCCATGGCCGGAGAGGATGACGAAGTAGTGGTCCGCCGGGTACTGTTCCACGCCCCACTCGATAAAAGCGGCAAGCGCCGTCGGATTGCCGGTGTTGGTCTCAATGGGACCGAAAGGTGGCTTCACCCGCCAGTTGTCCAGTTGGTTGGGATCCTTCCCTTGGTCCGGCAACTTTCCGAAATCGTACCGTTGCGTCGGAACACCCACTCCACTCGGATCGAACTGGGCGACGACGTTGAGGGTCAGCTTGTGCGCGGCGCGGGACGCGATTTGCTTGAGAGTCTCTTCATGAGCGTGTGTCCTCTTGGGTCCAGCCTCTGTGGGCGCAGTCGTGGAATCGCCGATGGCTTCGGCCTTGAGCACCAGCCTGCGGTCCACCTCCTGCAGCGCCAACTCATGCAGCGTCACCTCCTGCAGCGCGCGCCGAGCGGCCTCCGCTTTCGCTCGGACCGTCGAAGAACCCTGCTCGGTTTCTGAAAGGAGACCGCGTGCAGCGTTCAGAAGCTCCGCCTGTCGCCTATCCTCGTCCGTCTTGACCTTCCAGGTCGTCAGCTCCTTGAGGGCCCAGACCATCTCTTCCGTCAGATTGTTGTCACCGGCCAGGTAAATCATTACGGTCCAGCTCGTTTCGCTATCCGACACGACTTACTCCTTGGAAATGGGAAACGGTTATGAGTCCATGAGAAAGCAGTCTCGGTCACGGGAGGAAAAGCACTCCTCCCGTATCACAGTCAGCAAGTTTCCGTCAACGGTGTATTTGCACATGACGATTTTGGACGTCTGACACTTCCTGTGTGGTATGTCCTGCGGAGAGAAAACGTTTCCATCGCGCGCGTTGCTCGAAATGTCTCACGAGGTACGTACATACGGATATAGAGCGAGGGAGCCCATGGAGTGGACCATGACGCTCGATTCACCCAAAGATATGTCCGGCACACTCAATCGACTCGTGGAGGAGCATCGGATCCTCGAACGGCGCTATCGCCTCATGAAGAAAGGGCTTGACCGGGCGGCCCGAGTCCAACAGAGTCTCCTCCCCGCTCGTTCGCCGACGATTGCCGGCTACGAGTTCGCTCATCTTTACCAGCCCTGTGAGGAGGTTGGCGGCGACTATTACGACTACGTGGAACGGGGAGAGGATCTAGTCGTCATCGTGTCCGACGTCGTCGGCCATGGCTTCGAGGCAGCCTTGACCACGATGCTCATGAAGGAGGTGTTCGGGGAAGTCGCGGCGTTGACGGTGGATCCCGTCAAGGTGTTGAAAATGATGAATGTCCGTCTGCACCGCGCCCTTCCCGAGGGGATGTTCGCCGCCGCGGGGATACTCACCCTCCGCGCACACTCGCCCCTCGTCCGGTTCGCGAACGCAGGCCTGCCGTATCCGTTCGTGATGCGTCCTTCGCGGGGAAGGGTCGAGGAAGTCGAGCTCGCCGGATTTCCCCTGGGGCTTTTCAACGGCGACGTCGCCTCGGAGTACGAAGCCTGGGAGCTGTCCATGGTGCCGGGGGATATTCTGCTCGTCGGCTCGGACGGCATTCACGCGGTAGCCGGTGATGCGGGAGACTCGTTCGATGATGGGCATCTCCCAGCAATTCTCAGCGCATTGATTGGACGCTCCGGAAAGGGAGTCCTCGAAGGACTTTTGGTCGAGCTGGGATTTGACCGCCACGAACTCATGGACGATGTGAATCTCGTGGCAATCACTCGGGTCGAGGTCTCGAAGTCGGCATCTCCACCGTGACAGAACGTTCGTGCTGCGAGAGAAATCTGGCTCCGTGTCCGTCTCATTGGCAAAGCCTACTGGAAGGACCGCCGACCACTATGTTTTCTGCGGCAACGGTTCTCACGGAAACCCCGACACGCGGTTCGTCGAGCTCCTGATACGGAAGCGGAAGACCGCCCCGGGTGCATCGACCGGGTTCAAGCTCTGGTTCAACCGCAGCGAGAAGTTCGCCCAGAGAAACCGGCGCGGAATCAGATGGTCAAGGTCGAGAAGCTCGTGAAGAAGCAAGCATCGAGCCAGGGGAAGGTCGAATTCTTCTCTTCGAAGAACGGGTCCTCGTTCGAGCTGCCCCCCTAATCGATTCCGGCCGACCGCGCTTTTTCGGGAACTCGCACCACCTCATCGAAGCGTCATAGCTCATAGCCCGGACTGCCTCCGTCCGAGCTCCTGGGTCCGTGAGCAGCCGCCAGTCCCGGAAGCATTCAGCCAGCGCGCGCAGACAGCTTTCCGTCAGCGGGCCGGATTACCGTTCGGCGACAAGGAACACGTGCCGCTTTTCCGCGACCCGGGCGGGCAAGCAACTTGCCGCGCCGAGTTGAAGATAGGTCCGATTCCTCGACGTTCCGGTCGTGGGGCGGGGCGTGGCATCGCGCCACGCCGCAAGCCCTGTCGTCAGCCGCGAGGAAACACTCGAACCGAGGGGGAAGGGTCCCTAGGGATTCCAGGGCCGCCGACCAAGGATTGGCATCACCGAGCGTTTCCCTGGGTCAGGGGGGAAACTGTCGCCTCCTCTTCGGGGAGAGCTTCGTCGCTGTTGCCACGGATGAATAGTGAGTTGCCCCGATGAAATGTTTCCGGCCGGACGCACATTATGGGGTAACTCGCTCGTCGTTGCCGGGGAGAGGCTGGAGGTTGCGACGACCGGCTTTTTTGGGGGGCAGAGGAATGAGTGGTGATTTTTGCCTCAACGACTTTCTGCCGAGCGTAAACCGGGCTGTGGACCTGGTGGCGCGACGACGCGGGAGGGGGAAAGACTTCACAGACGACTTCCGGAGCTGGGTCGTCCTACGAGTATTGGAGCGGGATGGTGCGATCCTGAGGAAATTTCGAGGCCAGAGCTCCCTTCGCACATATCTGCGGGTCGTGGTCGATCGGTTGTACTGCGACTACCTGGTGTCGATGCACGGCAAATGGCGCCCGTCAAAAAGAGCGCGAGAGCTAGGGAGCGCGTCCCTAGCGCTGGAACGGCTCGTCTACCGGGATGGTTATAGCCTCTCGGATGCTGTCGCCACGGTGCGAACATGCCATCCGGACGCGGCCGAAGCACCGCTTCGAGACGGGTTCCTGGACGCGCCCGTTCGACCGACCCGTGTGTTCGTGCGCCTCGACACCATCGAGGACGTGTGTCCCGACTTTCGGCTCGCGCCGGATGTGAATCTGCGGAGGAGGGACGGAGAGCGTCGGAAGCGTGCCGTGGGGGCTGCTCTCGCGGAAGCGGTAGCGGAGCTTCCAGAAGCCGAGCGACAGTTGCTCGAGTATCGTTTCGTTCGAGGAATCCCTCTCGCGGAGGTCAGCCGTCGGCTCGCTCTCAAGCCAAGGTCCGTCTATTCGTGCTTTGACCGAGCTCTCAGAATCCTCAAACAGAAGCTGGATGCGAAAGGGATCCATCGACAGAGCGTCCTTGATGCCATGGACAACACGGCGGCCGAAGATCCGATAGAAGGGATCATCTCGAATCGGGCGCACGAAATATCTCCGCGTTCGAGCCCAGGACTCGAGGGTGCCGAAGCGGGAAGTCCGTCTTCGCCTTGCCGCATGCTTCGTTCTCCACGAGTGAGCTGCCACGCCCCGGAGTCGTTCCACGAGAATCCGCGCCCCGCAGTCCGTCTAGAAGAGCAGGAGGTAGCCGATGTATATGCTGCTTCGCTCCAACCGACTGGTTGCGCTCTCGCGCAAGGAGGCACCTCAGTTGGTCCTCGCGATGGTGATCGCGGAATCGAGCTTCCATTTTCATAGCTTCTCGTTGCGCGGGCGGATTGCTACGAGAGGTACTCAGTTTCGCTCCTCGGGTTGCACGCGCCAACGGGGCTCGGCAATCGAAACCGTCACGTGAGTCCAGGGCTGCGATTCAGACACGCGCTCCATTTCGAGCAGGAGCGCGAAGTCGACGGACTCTACCTCCAAGGCGACCTCCGACAAGCGGGCGAATGGCTCCCGAAGTACGCAGCAGGTATGTGCCGGGACTATCGGACGGATGCACGCTGAATTGATTGATCGTAGCTTCCCTCGAGGATCGGCCCAGGGTTCTTCCCGTTCGAAACAGACGATGGAAACGAAGATCGAGAACGGCGTCCGCTCTTCGTTTTGGACTTTGGTCAGCGACAGCTCCGGCACCGCCGGAGCGTCTGCAACGACGCTGCGGTTGATTTCTATCCGTGCCTCGGGGCTACGGTCGCTCCGGGGTCGTCACGCTCTTCCGTTCGCGTGACAACCCCACGAGAGCGAGAGCGAGTGAACGGGAGCCCAATGGTACCAAGCCGAGGGTGGGAGCCACATCTGGGGCGGTGGGTTCGTCAAGATCTCCTCGCAACGACCAACTTCCTCGTCGACTTCGGACGCTGTTTCAGCTGACCGAGTCAACGGCAGGATCCGTTCGTCGGGAATTCTCAAAAAGGTCCGTCGTTGAATAGACGGACGTCGAGAATCTCGCTATCCGGGGATGCCCGTCCCGCGGATAACGGTCACCAGCCCGTAAAGCTCTTGTGAGCGAAGAGATCGTGTGAAATGCGACGCCGCGAAGCACGAAGGGGAAAAAAGAATGGCACTCAACGGCAAGGAATTATCCAAACGACTGTCGAAGCGACTGGCCAACTACAAGCTCCACGACGAGGTCATCTCCAGGTTGGCAGAGCGGGTCCTCGTCGACGGTTTGGAGATCCGGAGATTCGATGTGTGCATTTACGGGATCTGCATCGACTACTTCACAGACAAGATTCCGCGGCTGGACGGTATTTTCTCCAGACCCGACGTGGGACGCGTCGAGATTTTTCCATACGGCATCATCGATTGGGACCGCTTCCTCGTTCGAGTCGGCTTCGGTGTCGACGAGCTCGAAGGTCTCACCTCCGCCGGGCATTTCGGTCACTGATGAGAGACTCCTCGACGGTCGTAGAGATGCGGTCCGGCTTTCTGCCGGACCGCATCGTCCACCTTCATCCCACCCGGACCTGTAACCTCCCTGTCTGCATTGCTACTCCGAGTCCGGTCCACGGCAGAGAACGATGTTGGATTTGGAGTCGGTGCAACGCGTGCTGCCAATGCTGAGGAGCGAAGGCTATCGATTGATCAGCATTTCCGGCGGGGAGCCAATGACCTACCCCATTTGCTGCCCGTGATCGAAAACGCTCGGGAACAGGGCTTTCGGTAACGATGATCTCGAACGGTCTTTTCTCGAAAGAGAGGCTCGACGCGGTAGCCTCGAACCTCGACGGGGTCGCCATCAGCTTCGACGGCATGGCGGAGACGCACAATCGGCTGCGGGGTCGACCTGACGCGTTCGAGCGAGCGAGCCGCACGGTGACCTGGCTCGCGAGCAGCGGACATCCCGTCGCGGCGGCCGTATCGTTGACTCGAAGCGGGATTTCGGATCTCCCCGACCTCGCGGATCATCTGGTCTCGTTGGGAGTCAGGCGACTCCAGGTCAGACCTCTGGCTCTTGCTGGTAGGGCGAAGACGATGACCGACGCGGCGCCATTTACCGCCGCGGACCGAGCGCGCCTCTACTTGGTCGTGCTGGCGCTGCAGCGGGAGCTGGGTGATGGCGCAACGTTACACTGCGACTTGGCTCCTGTTCGGAGTCTCTGGGCACAACGGGACGCGTATGCAAACCTTCTGTCATGCCCCTATCAACTTGACTCGAAGGATGGGGTAGAGAACAGATTGGCCGATTTGGTCAATCCCCTGGTGATCACCGATAGGGGCGTTGTGCGACCGATCGCCTTCGACTTCGACCCGTCTTTTGACCTGGGGTCGATCGAGACTATCTCGAGCGATTCTCTGAGAGGCTTCAAAAGGAATGGAATGCGCTCCCTGCAAGAGCTGATCGGTGGCGCGCTCGCAGCGTTGAAAGATGCTGCCGGGGTCGTCGACTGGTTCGACCAGTGCGTCCGACTCAGTGAACGAGTCGGCCCTACGCTTCAACAGGCAAGTCCGCGGCTTTGTGACGCGAACCCTCACGCCGTGCTGGCGCGTTGTAGTCCGATGGGAGTTCCGGTAATTCTCGGAGCAGGGCCGTCTAGTAAATCGTAGGAGGCGCTCCGTCGTCCTGTCGTTCGACGACGCACAGTCTCGCCGGGAAGGAGAAGAGCTATGACCACGGAACCAGCTCTCGGATCGAACCTTCGCCGCGCGGGAAACTTCGGCGTCGGCGAGCAAAGTGGGTCATGCAGTAGCGATGCGAGCTTGTCTCTCGGGTTATGAGGAGGATCAATGCATCGCTGGGTTCTCGCGTGCGTATTTTTGACCGTACTGGCAAGTTGCGATTCGATCACGGGCGTCATTCCCCCGCTGAATTCGAAACCGACTGCATCCTTTACGGTGAAGCTCCCCGACCCTAATGCGCGTCCGCCAGGAGAATGGACCGTTCGATTTGACGCGTCCGCTTCAAGTGACGACAGTCGGATCCAGGAATTTATCTGGGATTTTGGAGACGGTACGTCGAGTCAGACTTTCAAAGGGGACGAAGGAAGACTTCGGGATCACACTTATTTCGTTGAGAGCGGTACCTTCGTGGCAGGTCTTCGGGTGCGAGATGACGACCAGGTCTTGTCGGATCCATATACCTTCAAATTCGTACTCATGGAGAATCGGCTACCGACGGCTCGATTCACCGTTGTACCGGCGAGCGGCCCTCCACCACTAATCGTTACGCTAGATGCAAGCGAATCTTCGGACCCAGATGAAAACGACGCCGACGCCCTCAGATTCTCGTGGAATTTCGGCGACGGGGAGGCCGCCCTATTTCGGTCGCCGGTGGTTCAGCACATCTACAAGAACCGAGGCAGATACACAGTAAGCCTTACCGTGAACGACGGCAAGGAAGGTTCCTCGCCCGCATTCCGGATTGTGGACGTGCAATAACTATTACGGAGGAGTGGGGTCTGACCATGTCATTTGTTACGTCACGAAGCCTGCGTGTCTTCTTTCCACTCGTTCTTGCTTTGGTCAGTGGTCAAGCCTTTTCGGCATCTATGTTGTACGAAGCAAGACGCCTCGCCGGGGAACCAGTGATTGGTGAGTTCAACGATTCGGTCGTTTACCTGGCATCTCCGACTCGCATTCGTGTGTTCGTCGACGAAGATTGCGCTTCTTGCGTCGGAACTCTCACGCGGGTTCTTCTAAACGGAAGACCGCAAGTATCCCGAACTCGCTTGATGTCCGGAGACCCTGGTACGGTATATGACTTCACCGAAGGAGAACTAGAACCTGGGAACACTTTCTACTTGCGAGCAGAAGTCTATAGTCCCATGAGCAACTCCACCCACATCGAGGACGTTTCATTTTCGTTTGACGCGAGTCCACCTCAGGGCCCCGCGACCGCCTCAGCTGGACAACCCCCACCCTCAAATTCGTATAAGCCCTTTGCGGTGTCCGATACAGTTGCATACGCGGTCACGCGCCAATCGGGAAATACAGGAATCGCAGGTGCTGGCCTTTTCTTCGATCTTCCCTGGCCGAAGAGCTGGAAGTTCATGAATTGGGCGAGAGGCGGCAACCTGCGCTGGTCTTTCGTGGCACACTTTCTGCCTGCCGAGGGCAGTGATGCTGCGGAGGAGGGCAAAACGGGTGCGGCGGCGGACATTGGCATCGCCCCGATAGGCATTGGACTGTTCGAAAACAAGGTCGTCGTGGGACTCGGATGGAATATCAGCCGCAACGGCCAAAGACCCGAAAAACACAATCGGTACTTTTATATCGGCTTCAGCGCGTCACAGATATTCAAGCCGTAGCGGAACGAGAGAAGACCGGTCGTCAGTTGTTCATCCCGAAGCCATGTGATCGAAGCCATACTGCCAGGGAAACGGATGCCACTGGCCGTCTAGTGAAGTGACGAACTTGGTCGGGTCCGGTCGAGCATGGAGGCGAGAGCTCGTCTTTGCACTCGAGAGGTTCAAACCGATGCGCTGCGGTTAGGTCGTTTTACAACGTCGAGGTCGCAGGTAAGGCCTCTGAACGCTCGTCACGCATACGAGCTCGCGGCGCGATCGTCTTCCAGATCGACCCGAAACTCTTTCACGAGCGCAACCGAGACCGTCCCGACCGTGACTTCGGCCTGCACGTCGTCCGGCAGCAAGCGACGCAGCTTCGACGCTTCATCCAAGGTCCGAAGCGTGAGGGCTTTCGAACCATCAGCATCCTCGAGTCTCCGGAGGATGTGGACTGTGTCACGATCGGACGAACGCGCCTCTGGACCAACCGGCGGGAGGACCACGGCCCGTTCGGGAAAACGCTATTTCTTTCCGTCTAATCCAATAGGAGGGTTGGATGAACGGCAAGGTTGTCCGAAGGCCCAAGAACCTCGAGGAAGACCCGAGGTTGTCTCGCCCCCCATCATCGTGGAGCCCTTGTATCAATGCGCGGTCTCGGTAACGGTGACGAGCTACGAACCGCAGGCCAAGCTCGATATCAGCGTCAACGGCACGATCACGACAGCGCCCGGCGGCTTCCCGTTTCCCAACGGCGTGACCATCCCCTTGCCTTCCCCCCTTTCGGCGGGGGACCAGGTCAAAGCTAGACAGCGAGTCGGCAGCGCAAATAGCCCCTGGACCGCGACCATCATCGTTCGCGATCACACGAAGGACTTTCCGGCGGGCCCGCCCCGTCCAGAAATCAATCCGGCTCCCGTGTACGAGTGCGGCGTCCGAACCGGCGTCGGGAACCTGCTCGCAGGAGGGCACGTCTGGATCGAAGCCGACGGGGTTTCCGTAGGGGACGTGAACGGTTGCGCGCCGCAGCAGGGGGTGAACGTCAGCCCCCCGTACACCCTCAACCAGCGGGTCCGGGCGTACTTCGAGCTCTGCCGGGATCCCAGTCCTCCGTCGATGGAGCACATCACACAAACGCCACCCAACCCGCTGCCCATACCCACCCTCGATCCGGTGTACGCAGGAGGGCAGTCGATCACCGTTCGAAGCGTGGTCAACGGCGCGAGAGTTACCCTGTATCGGGGAGGAATCAACCAGGGCACGTGGGGCTGTTGGGGAGGTGCCCTCACGATCAACGGGCTCGCCTCCTTCGGCGCCGGCGAGGTCTTCGGCGCGAGCCAACAGATGTGTCATGGCGTCCCTCCGAGCCCGACTGGGACAGGCACCGTTCAGCCCTGCTCCAATTTGCCGGCGCCTCAGATCGGGCCCGTACAGGGGGGAGATTCACAGATCGTCTCCACGGAGTTTCTCCCGGACGCGGTTCTCAAGGTGTTCGTGAACGGCGTCCAGGCGGGGGCGAGTGGGGGCCCCGTCGTGAATCTCAACCGCGTTCTCGAGGACGGGGACACCGTCATCGTGGTCCAGGACCTGGCTGGCTGCAAGGGGCAGAGCGCCCTGCAAGTCGTCGTTCAATGCGTGGATCCTCCGTTTTCCGGAAATGCCTCCTGGCTGGACCTTTTTCCGGTCGGGTGGAAGGAGTACGCGAAAGGGCCGGTGCGGGGGAGGGTCTACTATCCGGCGGAGGACGATGGTCAGGACAAGCCTTTCTACAAACGCCTGGCTCGGCTCGGCCGCGTACCGATCGTCGTCATCGCTCACGGGAATCATTCTCCGGCCGACCCTAGCTACCTGGGCTACGACTATTTCCAGAAGGATCTCGCGAAGATGGGGATCATCGCGGTCTCCGTGGATTGCAACGTTTTGAACGGATTCGCCGGCGGGGTCCAGAACATCGTCGATCGTGCGGACCTTATCATCGACAATATCGCCTATTTCCAGAGTCTCGACGCGGATTCGTCCTCAATCTTCTACAAGAAGATCGACTTCGGGCGTCTGGCGCTCATGGGCCACTCGCGGGGAGGCGATGCCGTCGTGATGGTACCCACGTTCATCGCGCTTGCCGGCGTTGCGATCCATTCGGTCCTCGCCCTCGCCCCCACGAATTTCCGCTACTGGGCCGGCCTCTCGACCATCGAGCCCGAGGGCTACGCCTTCATGACCATCCTCCCGGCGGGCGATGGGGACGTTCGAGACAACAACGGGGCTCAGTTCTACGACAAGGCCGTCCCGGGACCGTTCAAGAGCCAGCTGTACGTTCATTACACGAACCACAACTTCTTCAACCGGCAGTGGCTCGGCGACGACAGTCTCGTGTACGCCCAGCCGCCGGTCGTTGCCCGGGTCGAACACGAGCGCGTTCTTTCTGCCTACGGGTGTGCGTTCCTTCGAGCGACTCTCCTGGGACACGCGACGGATGCATATCTTTCAGGGGACGTGCTGCCTTCCGGTGTTCTGACGCAGCATGTCTTCCGGTCCTTCGAGCGCCGACGAACCCTCACCGTCGACAACCATGAGGACGGGAACACCATTGCCAAGAACTCGCTTTCCCAGCCGACGACCCAGATCGGTGGGATGGTCGCCGACGAGTATCCTTTCGATCAGGTGCCGGCCGCGTTCAATTCCTCGTTCTACGGCCTCACGACTGGAATGGTCGTCTCGCCCAAGGAGACGGGAGCGATCTTCCGGTCGCAGCTGAAGCCGAAGATGAACATGACGAAAAGAGAAGTTTGGATACGCACGGCCGAGGTGACAGATGGAAACACCGTGGCGTCTGCAGGCACGGGATTCGAGCTGGGCCTCGAAGACTCGAACGGAGTCCGCGCCTGGGTCGACGCAAACCTCGTCGGAGGGCTCGCTCGTCCCTATCCACGGAATCCCGGCATGATCAAGACCATGCTCTCTACCCTCCGATTCCGCGGGAGCTGCTTCAAGGCGAAGCGATTCAATCGGAAGAGCGTCGTCGCGATCCTGATCCGGTGCCACCTGCGGCGACCGCGACCCATCGCGTTCGACGACCTGCAAGTATACTAGCCGCGAGGGGAGAAATCCGATGATGCAGTCCGATCAAGGCCCGCCAGCTCAAGTGTCGCAAGCTCCGGACTGGAAGATTCCCGCGATCGCGAGCGTGAGAATCCGGAAGGCGGAGTATCGCCCTCGAGCGCCGCGCAATTTCAAATCCCCGCTCAAACCCGTTCCCGATGCGCTCGAGATCGTAGTGAAGCTCGAATCTCCCATGCCCGTCAGAGCGATACCCCCGATTCTGTATGTAGGCTCGCAACGACTCACGGAGTCCGAGGCGGTCGACGAGAAGGGGCTCGAGATTCGATTCTGGGTGCTGGATCTCACCAAGCTCGAATCGGATGCCCCGATCGCCCTGGCGTGGTTGAATGACCCACCGCCGAAAGGGGAGTCCCGATTCAAGTTCGAGAACCCGAAATAGGGGTCGCGATCGAGAAACCGACGCTGACCGCTGCGCCTGGTGTACCTGTGTCCTGATGCCCTGGGTCGATCCCGAGAAGCTGAAGGATACCTCGATCGACGTCCCGCCTTGCGCGACCGCATCCGGGCCGGAGCCGCAAACTCCGGGAGCAGGGAAGGGGAGGACCCACGGTTCCTCCTTTTAAACGACCATCCGGAGATCACCGCATCCTGGAATCGGTATCTCGAGGAGCGATGGAAGCCCTGGGCGGAGAAAGACCGCGCGCTCCGCCCCGTCCAGAACGTCGTAAACGTCCTCTTCTCCACCTACCAGAAGCAGAAAAAACTCGGTAAGTTGTTCGAGGTCGTCCTCGGGCTGGGCCTTCTCCAATGGACAACGCCGTCCGACGACCAGATCCGCCGTCATCTCGTGACCGGCCAGGCCAGCCTCACCTTCGATGCCGAGCGCGGCGTTCTCTCCGTGGGTCCCGCGGGCGAAGGGGCAAACCTGCGCCTCGAGCAAGACATGCTCGACCCGCAGTACCGCCCGCCCGCAAGCGTCCAAGCTTCGGCGGAAAGGCGCCTCGAGGAGCTCGGAGACGATCTGGAGAACCTCCCCGAGCTCGCCGGTATCCTCGAGGAGTGGTCCCACGCCCTCGCGCCCGACACCGAGGTCCAGACGAGCCTCAGTCCGGCCGCCGGACACACGTCCCATCCCAGGGTGACGCTCGCTCCCGCTCTCATCCTGCGCGAGCGCACGGAGCGCAGCCTTCTGAGATTGATGGAAGAGAGCCTGGCGAATATCGAAGCCGGGCGAGCCTCTACCGGAAGGAGTCGAGCGCCTGGTCGAGATCGTAGAGGACCCGGGTGGAGGCGAACCCGTCGGTCCGGGAGACACCGAAGTCTATTCCCACTCCCCGCCAACGAGGAGCAGCTCGAGATCGTCGAGCGACTCCGCACCCACCAGGGCGTTCTGGTACAGGGACTGCCGGGAACAGGGAAGTCACACACCATCGCGAACCTCGTGAGCCACCTCAACCTCCTCGCCACGGGCCAGCGCATTCTCGTGACGAGCCACACGGCGCGAGTTCTGAAAGTGCTGAAGGACAAGATCCCCGAGCAAGTCGCGGACCTGTGCGTCCAGCTTCTCGGAAAACAGATGGATGCCGGAGTGGTTACGGCTCCTTTGCACTTGTGACTCGCTTCTTCGGCCTCGGTGCGGGAGTGCCATGAAGCGTACCCTCGACGCTAATGTCCTCGTCGACGTCCGGCCAATGCACTCCTAGTCCATCTCCGATGAGTTCGTAGTTCGAGCGTTGTTCCGGCGTGGCCTCGGAAAGACGCCACGACCATACGAGAGGAACGATTATTACGCGCCCGTCCATGAGCTCCGCCGTGATGACTTCGTCGGTCACGGTAATGCGTGCGATACGCGGATTCACGCTAATCGCAGTGCTCATGCCAGGCCTCCAATATGTTGTCCCGGTTGTCCTCGACTTGTTGCCGGATCACGTTCAACTCCCTCGGTGAGGAGCCGTAGTTGCTGCAAGGGTGATCGGGTCCACCCAGAACTTGCACACCATACGTTCCCTTCAGGCGTGAACATGCTCCGGCTCGTTGCAGCCGAAGCTATAGAAAAAGAAGCGATACGGTCCGGGGATGCCCTACTCGCGGATCGGCTCCCCTGTGAAAGCGTACATCAGAGGCCATCGGCGGACCAACGAGCTCTCGGCGAGATGAGTGTAGGATACGAGGGAGCCCCACGCCCTCGCGCCCGACGCCGAGGTCCAGACGAGTCTCAGTCCGGTCCCGGACACACGTCCCATCCCAGGGTGACGCTCGCTCCCGCCCTGATCCCGCGCGAGCGCACGGAGCGCAGCCTCCTGAGCCTTCTGAGCCTTCTGAGCCTTCTGAGATTGATGGAAGAGATCCTGTCGAAAATCGAAGCCGGCGAGCCCTTAACCGGAAGGCGTCGAGCGCCTGGTCGAGATCGAAGCGTGAGCCCTCGAGCTGTCTTCGACAGCGGGGGCCGAACGTTACCTGCCCGACTTCCGCTTTTGCCTTTCCCCTATAATCGTTTCACGCATGGAGGGGCAAGGCGCGTGACGCATCGTTTCGACGCCTTCACTCTGGATCCGGAGTAGGTAGGGCTGTGGCGAAACAACCGGCACTCGTGGCGGGAAGGCGAGCATTCGCAAACCGCGAGTGGCGAGCCGCCTTCGACCTGTACTCCGAGGCCGACGGCGACTCCGCTCTTGGCGCCGAGGAGCTGGATCAGCTCGGAAGCGCTTCTTACCTCATCGGACGAGATGACGACGCCGTTGCCGCTTGGACGAGAGCGCACAACGCTTTTGTCGAGCAGGACGACTGCCTGCGCGCCGCCCGAGTCGGGTTCTGGTTGAGTCTTTGTCTTCTGCTCGGCGGCAAGGGGGCTCAAAGCGGCGGTTGGCTCTCCAAGTGCCAACGGCTCATCGGTGACAGGGAAGGGGAGTGTGCGGAACACGGCCTTCTCCTGGTGCTCTCGGGGCTGTTCTCGCTCTTCAAGGGCCAGGGCGAAGAGGTTCTTTCGCAGTTCGAAGAGGCGATCGCGCTGGGCGAGCGATTCGGCGACGCCGATCTACTGGCCCTCGCCGTTCTGGGCCACGGGCAGGCGCTGATACAGATGGAGCGCATCGACGACGGGACGGCGCTGCTCGATGAGGCCATGGTCACCGTGACCTCCGGCGAGGTGACACCCATCACGGCAGGCGTCGTCTACTGCGCGGTGATTCTGACCTGCGAGCAGGTTTACGATCTCGAACGAGTCCACGAGTGGACGGCGGCCCTCGACCAATGGTGTGCGTCGCAGCCGGAGCTGGTGGCGTTTCGCGGCCAATGCGGGGTGCACCGCTCGGAGGTCATGCAGTTCAAGGGCGACTGGAACGCCGCTCTGGCCGAGGCGGAGCGTGCCTACGCATTGTTGTCCGAACGCTCCGAGCGATTGGCGGGTAGGGCGCTCTACCAACAGGCCGAGATCCACCGCGTCTCAGGGGATCTAGAGCGGGCCGATGAGGCGTACCGCGAAGCGGGCGCCAAAGGGTTCGAGCCGCAGCCGGGCGTGTCCCTTTTGCGGCTCTCTCAGGGCGACGTGAAGGCAGCAGTTCGGTCCATACGGCGCATGGAAAGCGAAGCCGGCGGTCAGCGGGGAGGCGAGCGGATTGAAGATCCTCGAACCTTTCGTGGAGATTATGCTCGCCGCCGGCGAGCTGGAGGCTGCCGGCGCGGCCGCCGCGGAACTGGCGAGCATCGCCGACGAGATGAACGCGCCCTTCTTGAAAGCGATGGCCGGGCAGACTACGGGCGAAGTTTTATTGGCCCGAGGACAGCCACAACAGGCGCTGGCTTCTCTGCGAGAGGCTTGGGCCCTGTGGCAAAAGCTCGAGGCGCCGTACGAGTCGGCGCGTGTCCGCGTGCTTATCGGTCGAGCTTGTGAGGAACTCGGTGATGAAGAGACGGCGATCCTGCACGTCGAGGCGGCGAAGGCGGTGTACGAGCGGCTCGGTGCACGTCCAGAATTGGCGCGGCTTCGGGTCGGTGTCGGTGGAGCGCCGCCTGGCGAGAGCGTGGCCGAGCTCTCCCGCCGCGAGCGCCAGGTTCTTTCGCTCGTGGCGGCCGGTAAGACCAACCGTCAGATCGCTTCGGATCTCGGCATCAGCGAGCACACCGTGGCGCGTCACGTCAGCAATATCTTCAACAAGATAGGCGTCACGTCGCGGACGGCGGCGAGCGCGTTCGCGTTCGAAAACGACCTCGTCTGAGCCCGCCAATGGTCAAGATTGACCATTGAAAAAAAGAGTGCCCGTGGTCAATCCGCGCGATGCGGCGTTCGGGTGGTTCTCCTAGACTGGTCGTCGGAGAAGCGACATCCGCTTCCCAGCGAAGGAGGACACGATGACTCAGGCGACGTACAACGCGAACGAGTACCGCGGCACCGGGCCGGAGAACTACGAGAAGTTCTTCGTACCCGCCATCGGACGACCCCTGGCGGAGGACCTCGTCGCATCCGCGTCTCTTCGGCAGGGAGAGCGCATTCTCGATGTGGCGTGCGGCACCGGCGTCGTGACCCGGCTGGCAGCAAGGAAGGTGGGCGAGCGAGGATCTGTCGCCGGGTTGGACATGAACCCCGGGATGCTGGCCGTCGCCCGCTCCGTCACGCCGAAAGAGCTGGCCATCGAGTGGTACGAGACCAGCGCCGAGGCGATCCCGCTACCAGACCGATCGTTCGACGTCGTCTTGTGTCAAATGGGTTTGCAGTTCATTCCCGACAAGCAAAAGGCCCTCCGGGAGATTCGTCGCATCCTCCAGCCAGGCGGTCGAGCGGTGCTGAACTTGCCGGGCCCAACGCCCGCACCGTTCGCTGTGATGAGCGAAGCGCTCGCGAAACACATCGATCCAAAGATCGCCGGCTTCGTGAGCATGGTGTTCTCGCTCCACGACGCCGATGAGCTCCGACGTCTCATGTCGGACGCCGGTTTCTCCAACGTCGAAGTTCAGAAGACCCACCGGACGCTCCGGCTTCCCGCGCCACCAGACTTCCTGTGGCAATACATCCACAGCACCCCGCTCGCGGCCCCGGTGGGGAAGGCGAGCGAGGCACAGCGCGAGGCTCTGCAGAACGAAGTCAGCCGGCGCTGGCAAGAGTTCGTCGTCGATGGCGGACTGAGACTCGACGTCGAGATGACCACCGTTCGCGGCGAGTGATTGGTCGGGCCGTCGCGGTCATGGATCAGGCGGCGGATCTCAAAGGCTTCCTAGGAACGATCTCCAACCTCTCCTGAGGCCGTCTCCGTGTTGCCTCCGGACAAAGCTCCGTTCCGCGGGCCCTCGCCTTCGATGTGAGGGACGCGCTCCTCTTCTACGGGCGGGATCGAGAGACGGAGGAGCTCTTGGAGAAGTGCCGCACCGACCCCTTTCTGGCGGTCGTCGGGGATTTGGGAAGCGGAAAGTCGTCCTTTAGTGCGGGCGGGCCTGATTCCAGCGCTTCATCAGGCCCGGCCTCGGGCTCCACCGCGCGCCGCTTAGTTTCTGACAGGTGAAGAAGATTTTGCTCATCCGGGAATCTTCGGACATCTAGGAACCTGAGCTCCAGGGCCACAGGGTGCAATCCGGCGCCTCAGGCTGCACTCCTGCGCCTCAAACGGTGGTCGATCGCGATCCGACGACGTCGGCGCGTGCTCGTCCTCCTTCGATTTATTCCGGGCACATGACAGTTACGGACGAGCGCTCGGTCAAGGTAGCCGACGAAGTCTGGATCGCTACCGCCTTACTTCATCGAGAACCTCCTCAACGCAAGGACTTCACCATCGCAGAGATTGTGGAGCGGGCCCGCCAGGAAGGGCTCACGGAGGAGCTCCGACCGAGCGTGCAGGTGCATGCTTCCCAGCACTGCGTAGCGAATCGGCCACGGCTGCGGGAGCGAATGTTGGCGCGCAACGATGCTCTGTACACGTCGACACTCACTCTGGGAGAGGTGCTCGTCAAACCAACCGAAGAGAACAAGCTCGAGCTGGCCGCCGAGTACGAGAGATTGCTGATCGCCGGGGCGACCATCCTTCCGTTTGACGTCAAGGCCGCCCGCGCATTCGCCGCGATACGCGGGGACCGCGCGATTCGGCCCCCGGATGCCATCCAGCTCGCCTGCGCGGCCGGAGCACAGATCGATCTCTTCATCACGAACGACGACAGGCTGAGCGGCAAGAACGTCCCGGGCGTCCAATTCGTTACTTCTCTGGATCGAGCGTTTCTATGACGGAAGCCAGTCGGGAGAATACGCCTAGTCGGGAACCCGCGCGAAGTTCTGGCCTCGAAAGACGTACGAACCGAACGTAGCCCCGGCTTCGCTTCCTGCCGCCTCGGTGGTTCTCGGAGGAGATTGCCTACATGATAGAAATGACATACATGCTATAATTAGGATAGTTGGGAGCGAACTTGAAAAGAACCGTCTCTACCCTCGACGTGCGCAAGCAACTCGGGGAAATTCTGGACAGGGTGGCGTTGCGCTACGACGAGTTCATCATCGAGCGCAAGGGCAAAGCGCTCGCCGCGGTCGTTCCGCTAGAAAAGCTCGAGCAGTTGGAGCGGGCCTCGCGGGGTCACCTGCTGTCGCTGATGGAGCGACAACGAGGCTCGATATCTCAATCCGAGGCGGACCGGATTGCCAACGAAGCCAAACACCAGAGTCGTCGAGGAACCCGCTGACCGATGTCGCGCGTCGTCATCGATGCAAACGTCTATGTCAGCGCGCTCATTCGACCTCAGGGCCCCCCTGGCCAGGTCTTGAAACGACTCCTCCAGGAGGGTGCGCACACCCTGATCGTTTCGAGAGGTATCCTCGACGAGCTCCGAAGAAGCCTGGACTACCCCAAGGTCCGAAAAAGGATCGACGCGACCGATGAAGAGTTGAACGCTTGGGTCGACTCACTCGGGGTCCTCGCGGACGTCGTCAACGCCCGTCCCGTCGTGCGTGTCGTGACATCGGACCCGGACGACGATATGTACGTAGCGGCGGCGCTCGAGGGACGCGCGGAGTTCATCGTGTCCGGCGACCGGCACCTGCTGGATTCTTGGAGAGGTCGAGAGCGTGCGCATCGTAACGCCCCGAACATTCCTGGATCTGCTGGAGGACACGCGACAGGCGTCCGACGACTGACCGCCACGGCTGCCCTGGAGGGCATGCGCACAGGTGGTCGTCACGGTGACCGTCTTCCCGTTGAGGGTCAGAAACTCGACTTCGTAGACCTCTCCGTTCCCGTAGATATGGACCACGGTGCCGACGTCGGCGGCAACGAGGCGCTCGCTCGTCGTCCTCCCGGCCGTCGTCCTCGTAG
The DNA here is from genome assembly GCA_963815675.1 of uncultured Acidobacteriota bacterium. Lineage (GTDB taxonomy): Bacteria > Acidobacteriota > Vicinamibacteria > Marinacidobacterales > SMYC01 > CAWFHP01. The sequence continues at coordinate 284,990 of CAWFHP010000016.1, forward strand.
AGCGTCTCGAGCCGGTCGAGGAGATCGATCTCGTCACGTACGTCGGGCACGGCCAGTCCTCGCAGCAGCAAGCTCTCGGCGCGCTCGATATCCTTCACCGGCGCATCGAGACTGTAAGCGTCTCGACCATCCGATCCAGCCCCACCCCACCTCGGATCGCGCGTCAGCCACGGCTCGAAGAGCGCATCCGCCTTCGCCAGATCGCCGAGCCGGACGTGGAATGAAGCGAGGGCGCGCCTCATGTTCTCGGTCGTGAGCTCGTCCTCCGCCTCGAACCTCGCCAGGTACTCGTTCACGAGCCCGATGCCGGAGCGGAAGAAGCGCTCGTGCCGGAGACCCGCGTTCCAGAGGTGCATCTCGACGTCTCCGACCCAGTTCTGCACGAGCTCGCTCAATCCGAACACGTCGTCGAACTCCGCCAGCGAAAGGGTTCGGGTCTCATCGAAGATGCGCAAGAAGACCGCCCAGGCCTCGAGCCAGCTCTCGACGGCGCCGGTGACGTCGTCCTCCTCGAGCCTTGTGTAGCCGGTGATCATCTGCTCGTCGAGCGCCTCGAGCGAAGGTCTCTCCGGCAGCCATCGCTCCCAGAGAAGCGTCAGAGCGATCCGTATACGCTCGAAGTCCCAGCCCTTCGTACGGAGCCGGTAGCGTTTCGCATAGGGGTCCGCCAGCTCCTCGGCGGAGGGATGGGAGGACGCGTCGCGCCGGAGCGACTCCCGAATCGACGGTGACGCCCAGCTTGGCGAGCCCCGCCACGAGCTCCTCGTCGCTCCGGCTCCTGAAGTCCGCCGGAAGAGGCCTGCCGAGTTTCTGGAGCTCCTCCCGGGAGAGCGCCTCCCGGGCCCCCGATTGGTGGCAACGAGCGACTGGTAGGGTTCTTTCACCATGGAGCTCTCGAAGCCGCCAACCGAATCACTGATTCCGGCGCGACGTCGTCCTCGGATCTCTGGCATCGGCGCGGACGGTGAACCCATCTGCCGTCTTCCTCACTTCCCACGTCCCGATGCATCTCCAATCGTCGCCGAACAGAGAGCGCTTGCGGAGGATCAGGCTCTCGGTCAGGCGCGCGAGCTCGGGCTCGTCTCCTAACCCGTGCCTCACGTCACGAAGAAAGCGCGGATTGTCGGCCACGTCCGCGTAGACCACCGCGTTCCAGACGGTGTAGGCCACTTTCAAGGCTCGCTCGAACGCCTCTTCGAGAGCGTCCGCCGGCATCGCCTGGAGTAAAGGCGCGGCGAAGTCCAGAAACGTCTCGGAGATCTTGCGGTCGGGCAGGATCGGCTCACCGCCCGCCCGACTCTTCTCGCTCACGCCGCTCACGCCCCCGGCAATCTACCACGGGTGTGCGCCTCCCCGAGGCTCGCCGGCGTCGGGTTTCGCTCGGACGCCGCGGGAGCTAGAGCGCTTCGTGGGCAGAGACTTCCCACGGCGTGCGCGGCGGTTCGTGTTCTATCATGGGAGACCATGACGATTCATACCAGATTGTGCGACCTCCTCGGTGTCGACCACCCCATTCTGAATGCGCCCATGGGTGGAACGGCGACGGGCACGTTGGCCGCTGCCGTATCCGATGCGGGCGGTTTTGGCATGATTGGCGGCACCAGCCGTGGCGGGCCCGATTGGCTGCGTGACCAGATCCGTGCCGCTCGGGCGCGGACGGACCGACCTTTTGGCGTCGGCCTCATCTCATCTTTCCCCGGCGTCGACGACCTCGTACAGGTGGCCCTCGACGAACGCGTCGCGGTGCTCAACCACTCCTTTGCCGACCCGACGCCCTATGTCGCGGCGGCGAAGACACGTGGGGTTCTGACCTTTGCTCAAGTGCAGAGCGTGGCCCAGGCCCGGCGTGCGGCCCGAGCGGGAGTGGACGGCATCATCGCCCAGGGAACCGAAGCGGGCGGGCACACGGGTGCTTCGGGTACGCTCGCGTTGGTGCCCGCGGTGGTCGATAGCGTGGGCGACATCCCCGTGGTCGCGGCCGGTGGAATCGCTGACGGACGGGGGCTGGCAGCCGTGTTGATGCTGGGAGCAGCCGGTGCCTCGCTCGGGACGCGCTTCGTCGCCAGCCACGAATGGGGAGGTGGTGCCTGGGAGCAGCAAGCCGTATTGGCGGCCACCACCGACGACACCGTCCGCACCTCGGTCTACGACCAGGTGCGCGGCGCCGCCTTCCCCGCCGATATCGCCGACCGCGTCCTGCGCAATCGGTTCAACACCACCTGGGAGGGCCGCACCGAAGAGATCCGGGAGCGACAGTCGGAGCTGCGGCGCGAGCTGGAGGCAGGGGCTCAGGCACACGACAAAGACGTGGTCGATATCAGCGCCGGTCTCGCGGCGGGGCTGATCCGCTCTCAGGAGCCGGCGGGTTCCATCGTCCACCGTGTCGTCGCCGAGGCCGAAGCGCTGTTGCGGCGATACTCCGAGATCAACGTGTCTTCCGTGCGGCATCGTCCCGACACTCGTAAGCCGTAATGACTTCTAGCTTCGCGGCGTCCCTCTGCTGAATGAATCCAAGGAGCGACAGGACTGGAAAGGGATCGGGTCGCTCCATCGCGCGTGAAGAAATTGTGTTCCCGGACGCACTGTAACAGAATCGCGCCCGTGTGGCGGCAACGGAGCCCGCGGGAAATGCCAAAGCGATACACCCCGGCGGATATCGACGCGCTCATCGAGCGGATCCTCGTGGACGCGCACGGCGAAGACGAGGGCATGACGGCTTTCTACGAGGAGTTTCGAAGCAACGTCCCGTTGCCCCAGGACGCCTTCGTTCTGGGTCAACCGCTTTCGGTCCACGAAGTGGACTACGACGGGAACGTACTCGCGGCCTCGTCGCAACCTGCGTCACGGAAAACGACGAGACTCACACCATCGGTCTCGCCGACGTCGTTTTTCCCGAGGCGTCACCAGCGAGACCGGCGTCGTCGGCGTCCCCTTCGAGCGCTACGCCGTCGAGGGCCGCGGGTACGAACGTTACGTCGCGACGTGGCAAGACCACTTCGGGTCTGGCTCATGAAGCTGGGCGTCTCGAGGTTGGCGGAGGGGATGGGATTCGAACCCATGCGCCTGTCGGCCTACCGGAGTAGCAAACCGGCCTCGTCACCACTTGAGTACCCCTCCGTGAAGGTTGGCGGAGGGTGGAGGAATCGAACCCCGTGTCGTCAGGCACCCCCGATTTTCGAGACCGGTTGGCGACCGTTCAGCAGCACCCTCCGCAGTCTGGACGCGGATGAGTCGCCGCTACTCGACGTTCGTTCCATACGCGCAAGTTTACCATAGCGACCGGCCCGCATGACTCCATTGAGGGAGACGCCCCACTGGCCGAGAGATTGATGGAAGAGATCCTGGCGAAGATCGAAGCCGGCGAGCCCCTACCGGAAGGAGTCGAGCGCCTGGTCGAGATCGTAGAGGACCCGGGTGGAGGCGAGCCTGTCGGATCGGGAGACCCCGAAATCTATTTCCCGCTCCCCGCCAACGAGGAGGGAGTCGGATCGTCGAGCGACTCCGCACCCATCAGGGCGTTCTGGTACAGGGACCGCCGGGAACAGGGAAGTCGCACACCATCGCGAACCTCGTAAGCCACCTCCTCGCTACGGGCCAGCGCATTCTCGTGACCAGCCACACGGCGCGGGCTCTGAAGGTGCTGAAGGACAAGGTCCCCGAGCAGGTCGCGGATCTCTGTGTCCAGCTTCTCGGAAAACAGATGGATGCCGGAGTGCTTACGGCTTCTTTGTGCTTGCGATTGGCTTCTTGGGCCTCGGGGCGGGAGCACCATGAAGCATCCCGTCGACGCTAATATCCTCGTCGACGTCGGGCCAATGCACTCCTAGTCCGTCTCCGATGAGTTCGTAGTGCGAGCGTTGTTCCGGCGTGGCCTCGGAAAGACGCCACGACCATACGAGAGGCACGCTGATTACGCGCCCGTCCAGGAGCTCCGCCGTGATGACTTCGTCGGTCACGGTAATGCGCGCGATGCGCGGATTCGCGCTAAGCGTAGTGCTCATGCCAGGCCTCCAATATCTTGTCCCGGTTGTCCTCGACATGTTGCCGGATCACGTTCAATTCCCTCGGTGAGAAGCCATAGTTACTCGCCAGGGTGAGCGGGTCCACCCGGAACTTGCACACCATACGTTCCGTCGGGCGTGAACAGGCTCCAGCTCGTTGCAGTCGAAGCTATAGAAAAAGAAGCGTTACGGTTCCCGGGATCCCCTTGAATCGCGGCATCGGCTCCCATGTGAAAGCGTACATCAGGGCCCGTCAGCGGACCAACGAGCTCTCTGCGAGATGAGTGTACGAGACCAGCGAGCCTGTCGACGGTTATCTTCACTCTCGAGGTGCCGAAGCGGAGGTGCTGGAGCCTGAAGACCGCCGCTGCAGAGTCTCCTCGATCAGCTCGATCGCTGGGAGGTCCGCCCCCGACCCTCCGTTTCTTCCGATCTTTGACGTGTTGCGCGCGCCTCAAGTGAAGACGTCGCGGCATCGAAGCAACTCCGGTCACGGATCGTCATAGGCTCGCCAAAGTGACGCAATCCGGCTGCGACTCACGGGCACGACACGATTGACCGGCGGCTCCAGTTTCACCTCCCAGTCCTGACCACGCGATCGCTTCCGGATCTCGAAAATATGGTTCGGGTTCACGGCGTGGTTGTCGTGCACGCGCACGAAGCCATGGGGCTCCAGCACGCGGAGGAGCTCGCCCAGCTTGCGCGTATCGCGGAGCCGGGTCGAGCCTCGAAGGCGCACGAGCGTATCGTGGCCCACCGCCTCGACCCAGAAGATGTCGTCGCGCTCCACCGCGCGCCGCCTGGTTTCCGACAGGTGAAGGAGTACTTTGCTCATCCGGAAAGCCTCGCACATCCGGGAGCGTGAGCTCCAGGGCCACAGGGTGCAGTCCGGCGCCTCAGGCTGCACTCCTGCGCCACAAACGGCAGTCGATAGCGATCCGACGACGTCGGCGCGGTCGCCCGGGCCCTCCCGAGCATGTTTGACCGTGTTGTTCTCCTTCAATTTTTCTCACGCGGTAGATTCGTCCCGTCATGACTGGAAAGCCACTCGGCAAGAAACCTTGGTGAGTGTATCAGAACCCGTAGTCGGAATCCGGACCTGCGTACGCAGTTCTACGTCGCGCCTGCCTGCGAGCGGGATCATGCGCCCGAGCAGGAGGGCCGACCCTGTGGATAAGAGGGTGTTAGTCAGTTACTTACTGGTGTCGCATGTTCCCGGCGATTCCTGGTTACATCGGTGGAAAGATGAATTAGTATATTGACCTATTATACTTGGTACATAGGTGGCACATGACAATTACGAACGAGCGCTCCATCAAAGTCGCCGACGAAGTTTGGATCGCTACCGCCCTACTTCATCGAGAACATCCTGAACGCAAGGACTTCTCCATCACAGAGATCGTGGAACGGGCTCGCCAGGAGGGGCTCACGGAGGAGCTCCGACCGAGCGTGCAGGTGCATGCGTCCCAGCACTGCGTAGCGAATCGTCCACCGAATCCCGGACGCTACCGGATGCTCATTGCTACGGCGAAGACGAGGAGAAGGCTCTTCCGACCGGGTGACCCTTACGATACGAAACGGGAGGGTGCCAAGAGCACACCGAGCCCGGACGATATTCCCAGTCGATATCACGAGCTCCTCGATTGGTACCGGATGGAATACGTCAGGAGCACTAGCGAACGGCCCGCACGCGACCCCTTGCTAGCTTTGAAAGGACTCGGTCGAGACCTCTGGCAGAACGAGGATGCGGATGATTACGTCCGAAGAGTCCGGGAGGGATGGGAGTGAGCCGGATTTTCTGGGACACCAATCTGTTCATCTACCTCATCGAGGGCGAAGGAGAACGCGCGGAGGCCGTCCTTCGGCTGCGGGAGCGAATGTTGGCGCGCAACGATGCTCTCTACACGTCGACACTCACTCTGGGAGAGGTGCTCGTCAAACCAACCGAAGAGAACAAGCTCGAGCTGGCCGCCGAGTACGAGAGATTGCTGATCGCCGGGGCGACCATCCTCACGTTTGACGTCAAGGCCGCCCGTGCATTCGCTGCGATACGCGGGGACCGCGCGATCCGGCCCCCGGATGCCATCCAGCTGGCCTGCGCGGCCGGAGCACAGGTCGATCTCTTCATCACGAACGACGACAGGCTGAGCGGCAAGAACGTCCCCGGCGTCCAATTCGTTACTTCTCTGGATCGAGCGTTTCTATGACGGAAAGCACGCACGAAGCACGTTGAAAGGAGTCGAACATGACGACGGCTGAGCAAATCCGTTCCTGAGCCAAGGCGCATTCTGTTGATCTCGCTCGGCGGAGCGTCGGCCGCGACATCACCATTCGAGCCGGAGACGTTCATTCCGAGCTGGGCCTGGTATCGAGACACCCCTCGTCTGCCCCGCGCTCGATCGCCAAGGAGAGGGCGACTCAGGAAAGTGCCGGCGTCAGGCGGCAAACGGGATGATCTCGAGCTCAGCGGATGGGTCGACCTTCTGAAAGCAGCTCCTCGACTCGTTCGAAGACCGAATCCTCGATACAGGAGTGGTCAGGCGTTGCCCAAACGACGACGCGCTCAGACATTCAGGACGTCTTTGTGTAATTCCGCGGGTGTTACCGGAAACGGCGAGACCCTATAGCGCCGGAGCTCCAGGAGGAACTCCACACGAGACAATCCGGCCAGCTCCGCCGCTCGTCCAGACGAGAGCTTCCCCAACTCGAAGAGCTTCACCGCGGCCAGGAGCACGAGCTCGCGAGCGAATGACTCCGAATCGGTCTTGAGGCTAATCCGTACCTCGTCGGGAATCTCAACGCTGACTCGACTCATCACTCTTCACTTGTAATCCTATTTCAGTCAGTCCGCAAGCGATGCACGAGACTCGCCCGAGCTTCGACGACGACCGATTCGAGGGAGAGTTCCGCGACGGGTCCAGTCTATGGGAGCGGCCGCGCGGAGCGCGGCTCGGAATCGATTACGTCACGATTCGATTGCGTCCGTCCTGCTTGGCCGAGAGCACCTTCTCGCTCACCCGCTCCATGAGCGACGCGAGGGTCTCCCTCTCGCGGAGCTCGGCGGCGCCTCCGCTCAGGGTGACCTCAATCTTCTTGCCCGCGGTCGTGGTGGAGGGACGGCCCGCGATGACTCCGGACGCCCTCGGGCCCGGGATGGAAGCGGAGGGTGCAAGAAACATCGGTCGGCGCCAGAATGAAGTGAGCACGACCTCTTCCCGCACCGAGGAGGGGGAAGAATCGATGAAGCTCGCAGTCGAACTGCCGGAGGATATCGCGAAGCGCCTCGAAGAGAAGTCGGGCGATCCGTCGCAGGCCGCCCGCGAGGCCATCGCCATCGAGGGCTACCGCTCCGGGGCGCTCAGCCAGAATCAGGTCCAGCGCTTGCTCGGGCTCCCGTCGCGATGGGAAGTGGACGCGATCCTCGAGCGCGCGGGCGTGTATCTGGAATACACCGAAGAAGATCTGGATCGGGAGCTCGCGACTTGCCGCGAGCTCACGAATCGATGAGCCATCGTCTTGCCGTCGCCGCTGAAGGCAACTGATTCGCAGCGAGTAAGCTAGAATAGATTCAGTAGGAGCAGAGCATGGGGAGCACGTCGACGGGATTGGATGGCGCAACGCTGAGCGCCTATGCTGGCGACTGGGTCGTGCTTCGCGACGAGGCGGTCATCGAGCACGGAACCGACTTGGAACAAGTCGTCCGTAGGGCACGCGCGCGCGGCATCGAATGCCCGCGGGTCGTGTTCGTTCCTCCACGCGGGTCCGCCCACGTGAAACGGGGACTCTAGGCCATAGGATGCCTGACGTCTCGTACCCCTTCAAGCTGGTTCCGCGGCTGCCAGGGTGCGGTTTGAGGAGTTTCTGCCGGTACGCGCCCGCCGACGCTAGGCATCGTGACGGCGGCTCGGGCTAACACGTGAAAGGAGCTTCAGATGAGTGAGATCACCCTTTCCGTGCCGGATGAGGCGTTGTTGGCCCTGAAGGTCACACCGGAGGAAATGGGCACGGAGCTCCGTCTCGCCGCGGCGGTGAAGCTCTACGAGCTCGACCGACTCTCATCCGGAGCCGCCGCCAAGCTCGCTGGAATCCCCCGCGCCCTGTTCCTGATGAAGCTTGCGGAGTACGGAGTCTCTACGTTCCAGCTGACGGAGAAGGAGCTGATGGCATGAGCGATCCTGCCGATACCCTCGAGCGCTTCGTGGACCACCTGACGCGCGGCTTCACGCCCGAATTGGCCAAGCACTTTGCAGAGCTCCCGACGCCGGATCCAGAGCTTCAGGCACGCCTCGACGAGCTCGCTGCGAAGGCAAACGAGGGGTCGCTCAGCGACGAGGAGCGCGAGGAATACCACAAGTACGTCGAGTACATGGATTTCGTCGCCTATATGAGACTCAAGGCTCGCTCACGCGCCGCCACGTCCGCTCCGTGATGGATGCGGAGACGAGACGCTTCGTCCGGACGCGCGCCAACGAGCGTTGTGAGTATTGCGGCATTCATCAACGTATCTATCCCGATTTCGCGTTTCACATCGAGCACATCGTCGCCAGGCAGCACGGCGGGGGCGATGACCCCGACAACTTGGCGCTTTCGTGTCATCTCTGCAATAGCAAGAAGGGACCGAATCTCTCGGGCCTCGACCCGGAAACGGGCGTTCTGACTCGACTGTTCCACCCTCGCACCGACCGCTGGGACGAGCACTTCCGGACGACGGACTACGGAGAGATCCTCGGTCTGACGGACGTAGGCCGCACTACGGTTCACGTTCTTGACATGAACTCCGAGATCCGCACGCGGATTCGCCGGGAGATCGTTCGGCTCGGCGGGGAATAGGCTGGAGCGCGCGGTTTCCGCGGGCGAATACGCGGCCCGGGAAGCTCGATGTCGACGAAGTCCGCCTCGATGGTCGACGCGCGAGGGTGAACACCGGAATACATGAGAAGCAGGCGGATTAGACCTGGCCGAACCGAGGACCCAGAATCGATCGCAAGCTCCGGACCCAGCCTCTCCGGCAGGGGAGGGGGCTCCTCGTCGGTCAAGCTGTATTCCGAGAAGTTCGGCGCTGCGCCGAGCAGGAACTCGAGCCACTTCTCGCGCTGTTTCACCGTCCGGAAGAGGCGCTCGTCGATGGTGCCCCGAATCACGGGGTAGAGCACATCCAGCGTCACCCCATCGCCGCTTTTCCGCAGGCGGTTCGTCGACAGCCGCTCCCAGGGCGAGCCTCCGGGGCCCACGAGCATCCTCGCGACGCGCTCGGAGATGTCCCACCGGAGATGTCCCACCGCGGCGGGTCGTCGCCCGGGAGTTTGGGGGACCCTCCATCGCGGGACCGGTCGGTCAGGAAAGAAAATCGCTTCTCATTCTGGTAATCTCGTTTCTCGAACATGAGCCTGGCACCCGGTACGAAGCTCGGCCACTACGAGATCGTAGAGCTGGTGGGCAGGGGCGGTATGGGCGAAGTGTATCGTGCGCTGGATTCCAAGCTCGGACGGGACGTCGCCATCAAGGTGCTCCCCGACGCGTACGCCAAGAGTGACGAGCGATTCGCCCGCTTCGAGCGCGAAGCGAAGCTCGTCGCCGCTTTGAGCCATCAGAACATTGCCGGCATCCACGGGCTCGAGGATTCCGACGGAACGCACTATCTCGTCCTCGAATACGTGCCTGGCGAGACTCTAGCCGACCGCATCATTCGTGGATCCATCCCGCTCGACGAGACGCTCAACATCGCCCGTCAGAATCGCACGCGCGCTCGAAAAGGCCCACGAGAAGAGCATCGTGCATCGCGACCTCAAGCCCTCGAACATCAAGCTGACCCCAGAAGGCGAGGTCAAGGTTCTCGACTTCGGTCTCGCCAAGGCGCTCGTCGATGACAACGCTCCGGCGGCTGCATCGGCTTCGCCCACGCGCACGAGAGACGGCACGGAATCCGGTGTCATCCTCGGGACCGCGGGCTACATGTCGCCCGAGCAGGTGAAGGGAGAGAAGGTCGACCCGCGGACGGATGTCTTCGCTTTCGGTGCCGTGCTGTATGAAATGCTCTCGGGCAAGCAGGCGTTCCCGGGCGGGTCGATACCCGAGGTGTTGGCGGCCGTGCTCACTCGCGACCCCGACTGGGACGCCGTTCCCTCGTCCACGCCGGACCTCGTTTCCCGTCTCGTTCGAAACTGTCTCAAGAAGGACAGGAGCAAGCGGATTCCCCACATGGGTGTGGCCTGCATCGAGAATCGATGATGCCTCGCGCTGGCCGCTGCCGCAGCGAGAACCTCAGAGCCTCATCGCCTCCCATTCGTGGCGCGCCTCCCTGCCGTGGTTCTTGGCAGCGATCGGACTGGCCGCCGTGGTCGCTGTCGCCGTTTTCTCGCCGCGTGACGTCGATTCTCCCGCCCCATCCGCCGTTTCGAATCTCGCACTCCGATGTCGCGAACCGTGGGGGCGTCTTCTGGCTGGACACCGCTATGTCTCCGGACGAAAGTCGGCTGGTGTACCAATCCCCTTCTCCCGAGGTCTCTGCGCTCGTGGTACGTCGATTCGATGAGCTCGAGGCCCGACCCCTCCCCGGAACGGAGCGCGGGTTGTTTCCGGTGTTTTCGCCGGACGGGCAGTGGGTCGCGTTCACGGCGCAGGGCGAGATCCGAAAGGTTCCGATCTCGGGCGGAGTTCCTGTGACTCTCGCCCGACGACCTGGCGATTGGGGGGTCGGGTTCAGGATGAGCTGGGGACCGAAGGGCGAGATTGTCTTCGGCGGCGTGGACACTGGGTTATGGCGTGTCTCCGACCGAGGCGGCGAGCCGGAGCCGGTCACGACCCCGGATGAAGCGAACGGCGACTTGGATTGGCATTCCGCCTATTTTCTCCCCAACGGTGAGGCGGTGCTGGTCACCATCCACGATCGGAACCGGCGATTCCGAGTGGAGGTCCTGTCGCTCGCGAGCAAGAAACGTCGCCCGCTGATCGCGGACGCGTTCGACGCACGCTACGTACCGACGGGGCACATCGTGTACGGCTCGGAGAACGCCCTTTTCGCAGTGCCATTCGACCTGGGACGGCTCGAGGTCACTGGAGCACCCGTCAAGGTGGTCGATGACGTCTGCAACCTCCCCATATCCGGTGCCGCGGCCTTCACCGTCGGAATAGACGGAACGCTCGTGTACGTTCCAGCGCCTTCTCTGGCCCAACGAAGGCTCGAATGGGTCAATCGGGACGGCGCCGAGGAACTCCTTCCGCTCGAGCCTGCCGCCTTTTCGTCACCGCGCCTGTCGCCACAAGGCGACCGCATCGCCGTAGTGGTGGACGATGATATCTGGGTATACGGGCTGGCCCAGGGGACGCGACGGCGAGTGACCTTCGAAGGACGGAACGTCCAGCCGGTCTGGAGTCCCGACGGGACACGACTGGCGTTCGCCTCGAATCGCGGTGGTAAGAGCGATATCTATTGGAAACCCGCCGACGGCGGCGGGACCGCCGAGGTCTTGTTGTCGAACGGGCTCTGGGGGTTTCCGGATTCCTTTTCCGCGGACGGGGCGATCCTCGCCTTGACCGAGGAGGAAGCGTCGGAGGAGTCCCGCATCGGCCTGGTCGGTGTTCGGGCAGAAGGCGCAGTGGAAGCTGTCCTCGAGCCTTTGGCGCACGGAGTGAGATTCTCCCCCGACGGTCGTTTCATCGCCTACGAATTTGACGGGGAGATTCAGGTCCGGCCGTTTCCGCAGATGAGCGAAGGTCGATGGCAGGTGTCGGTCGACAGAGGGAGCGATCCGGTCTGGAGCCGAGATGGACAGGAGCTCTTCTACCGTCGAGCGAACGCCATCATTGGCGTTGCGGTGTCGACGGCGCCGGTTTTGCGGCTCGGCCCACCCCGGGTCCTCTTTCGGAAGGAAATCGCTTCCGCGCTCGCTTTCGACGGCGCAACCCGCGGGCGCCCCTTCGACGTCGCGCCGGACGGACGGTTTTTGCTCGTGGCCCCCACCGAAGACGAGCTTCGGGTGTACCCGTTTCGCGTCGTCGAGAATTGGTACAGCGAGCTGAAGAGGTTAGTGCCAACGCGGTGAGCCGCGCGTGCGTTGTGCCGCTTCTTCGCGCTGTTCCAGGAGGGGTTCCGGAAGCTCCAATCGGCGCTCCTGTTCGCACCAGAGGGTCGAGGAGCGAAGGGCGCGTTAGGGTGTGTCCGCGCCGAACGTCTCTCGGCAGGAGGGAGAACCCGTGGTCGAGCCTCGCAGCCGGAATGCCCTCCCTGTGGGCACCAGGTCAGGGGGCGCGGCACGCTGCACGCTTAAGCGGTGTGGTGTGACCGTCCTTGTCCGGGTCCGGCGGTACACCTAACCCCTACGAGTCGTTCGGGTTCCCATACGGCCGGCACAGGGGTTAACCTCGCGAATAGTGAGTGCGTAGCGCGCGTGAAAGCCAGACGGATCGACACTCAGGCCCCGAAGCCACGACCCACCGTCCCCGCCGATGGACCGCACCGCGTCATTGCATGATGAATCTCGAGTCGCTCCAGCCCTTTGTCTCCCCCTCGAGCGGGTCCACGTTCGGGACGACCTGCCTCGTCGCGTGAAGACCCCTGGATTCCCGGTGTAGCCGTGTTCCTCACTCTGAAGACTCTCGCGCCAAAGTCCAGGGGTCTCGGGATCCCCTCGGGACCCAGCCCGCCTGGTACTGGTTCGGCCGACGCCTGGTCGGCAACCTCACGACGGTCTCCAACTCGACGCGCGGCTTCACGACGCTCCTCCTCGCTCGGTACTACACCGAGCGTCTCATCGAGGAGGGCAAGGCCAAGGAGGAGGACGCGCTACCCATCTTCCTTCGCTTCGAGCAAATCGCGGCCTACGCTCGCCACGTCGGTCACGAGGTCGAAGGCGAGATTCGGGGCATCGAGCGCGTCAAGAGGTTTCTCGCGGAGCAAGGCTCGAAGGTCCCGATTGGCGTCACGTCGGGCGCCATCCTGAGCGACCAGAAGACCTACGGCCTCTGGGGTCTCTTCTCCGTACCCGCGCGGGCCTCCGGCCTGATTGCGGACGGTCCCGTCGGGCTCACGCCGCGCGTGCGCGAGTTCCTCCAGGCGGAGTACGCCCGCCCGCTGAAAAAGCACGAGTCGGATCTCTCGCGCCTGCTGACGAAGGACGGCCGTCTCGACACCTCCAAGAATCATCCCTTCTTCCGCGCCCTGGCCTCGGTCTTCGCCCCCGCGTTCTCGGAACGCGAGCGCTCGTTCTACGGCGAGTCGTTCCGAGATGGCCGCCACGTGACGACACTGCCAGAAGGCCGCCAAAGTTTGCTGGCATCGCTCGTCGACCGATTTACCGACCTCGAGGCTCGGGTGGACCGCAAGGAGATCGAGACGCTCGCCGCGCGGGCCGACGCCCGGGATCCCCGGATAGCACGCCGCCTGCGCCGCATCGGACGGTTGGAAGCGCTGCTCGCGCCCTCCGAGGTCGTGTTTACCTACCTCCAGACGAAGAACCGTCGTCCCCCCGCGCGAGCTCGCCCCCGCGCGCCTCCATCGTCGCCAGCGCCCAGAAGCGCTCCCAGCGCTCGAAGAGCCGGGTCCGCGTCTCGCCGTCTCCGCCGTAGCCGTACTTGCGAACGGCGAGCTCCGCGAGATGCAGACCGTACAAAACCACCACATAGTTCTGAGCCCGGTTCGTTCGGGTTATGAACCCGCCGAACAGCCACAGCCCGACCTGCTGGCCGAGGTAGTCGAGCGCAGAGCGAATCTCGACCGTGAAGTCGGAATCGGACGCGAGGGGGGCGGACCAGAAGAGACCGGTCGGTGGGCTGTCGAGCGCCTGGAGCAGGAGGGTCTCCTCTCTTCGTGACCGGCGATTGTGTTGTGACGGAATCGGCTGAGAACGAAACGCCGCACCCAACCCTCCGCGGCACCTCGGAGGCGTTCAGTGTAAATGGACCGGACGCGGGATGGCAATCTGGTCCGACGACTTCTTGTCAGCGCCTGCCGCCTGTGGAGCAGGGTCGGGTATGATGGGCCATCCGTCGCGCCCAGAGACTTGAGCTCTGTCGTCTATGAAGCTCACAAAATTCAGATCGTACCGTCGTCGACATTAGAAAAATCCGCGATTACTGTCTCAACCCCGAGCACCGGCGCGGCCGCCACAAGGCTCGCGTCTTCGCCGCCGCCCTCGGTCTTACCGTGGAACGCTCCGACGAGCTTCGAAATGCGCTACTCGCGGCCGCTCGTGACGGGGAGGCGATCGCGACCGGACGAGATCAATACGGTCAGCGCTTCGTGCTAGACTTTCCAATGGTGGGTCCGGGCGGCAGTGCGATGATCCGGAGTCGTTGGATCGTGCTGAATTCGGAAGACTTTCCCCGATTGACCACCTGCCAGGTTCTCCGAAAGGAGGCGCACCGGTGAATGATGGGATAGAGCTTCTCGATGTCGTGGCTTTGACGGAGGACCACCTCGAGCAAGGACTTCGCCGCGGGCAGGTGGGCACGGTCGTCGAGCTTCTCGCGCCCGGGGTCTACGAAGTGGAGTTCAGCGACAACGAGGGGCAAACCTACGCCCTGCTCGCCGTCCCCGCCCGACAGCTCATGGTTCTCCATGAGCAGCCGACCGAGGTTCCGTAGATCGAGTCTTGCGAGATCACCCCGTCCGTTCTCGGCGAATCGCTTGCAGCTTAAATGCTTGTGCCCGAGGAGGAAGGGAACGATGACGAAGATCGCCGTCGAGCTACCGGACGACATCGCCAAGCGCCTGCAAGGCAAGTGGGGAGACCTGTCGAAGGCCGCTCGCGAAGCCATCGCCATCGAGGGCTACCGTTCCGGCGCGCTCAGCCAATGCCAGGTCCAGCGCTTGCTCGGTTTCGACTCACGGTGGGAGGTGGATGGCCTCTTGAAGCGCGCGGGTGTGTACCTGGAGTACACGGAAGAGGACCTGGACCGGGAGTTCCAAGTCAGCCATGAGCTTACTGACGGATGATCGTCGTTCCGAAACGCCGATCAACATGCGGTACGCATCGAGCAGATCGGCTCGGGCCGGTTCTCGCGCGATATTCGACGGGAGTGGATCAGACACCCGACCCTCTCGAAGGCTATCCGCGCTCGCCCTCGCGCGCCATCGCCAAGGAGACGCCGAATCAGGAACCTGCCGGCGTCAGGCGGCAAACGGGATGATCTCGAGCTCAGCGGATGGGTCGACCTTCGAAAGCAGCTCCTCGACTCTTTCGAAGATTGAATCCTCGATCAAATACTCGGTGCAACGCTCGCATTGCACCACCGGCAGCTGCTTGAGGATCACGATGGTGCGTTCGGTGACCTTGAACGGCAGGTCCGTTGTCGTTCGCTCCAAGTGGCTGCCGCAGGTACGGCACCTCACTTCTTTACCCTCCTCGTCTTCAGGTCGGGCTCCCACTCGTCTCGATCGGGTCGGTACGCCGTAACAACACGAACGTTGTCCCCCTCAACATCGGCCGCGAACAGCACATGGAAGCTCGATCCACCGAGGACAAGATAACTGGGCAAGTACTTGTCCTTGGGGTGGACTCGATGATCTCGTAGCTTTCGACGGCATCCAGTACCTCGTTTCGCTTCAGATACCTTCCCGCCAGACGCATATTCACGTGATATGTCCAGTAGACTTTTCCTTCGAGGACGCACCGTTGGATGAACTCCAGAGGATTGTCGGGTATTTTCTCGTCGCCCACGACACGACTCTACCCGGATCCCGCTACGGCCTCAACTTGGTATTGTACGTCCTCACGCAGCGTTAGGAAACCACGGATCCGGTCGCAGAACAGGAACATGCGCCCCCGGCGATGGCGGCGAAGCAACGCAAAAACCTCGATCCGCGACCAAGGATGGCGATGAAAAAGAAGGGCATGACCTGATTCGCCTCAGTGTTCGACCATTCCGCCGATGGATGGCCTGCGCCAGCTCAAGGACCTCCGAGAGCCGTCGAGCCGCAACGACACCTGTTGGCCCGAAATCATAGAGTTCTCGGAATTCGACCTTCTGTCGGCGGCATCCGCCCCATCGCCGCGAGATCGGGACCCCTTACGCGGGAGCAACTCGCGGACCGAGATCGATCGCGAGCTCCGCACCGAGCCTTTCCGGCAGGGGAGGGGGCTCGCGAGGTGCGATAGGGCGCACTCGAGTAGCATCCTCAATGACTTCCTTCGCGCTCGCGCATTTCTGAAGATGCCGAGCACCGCTATCGGATGGCCCGGGCACGGAGCTACCTCAAGAAGGCGGGATTCGTCGACAACAGCGATCGCGTGCAAAGCTGGAGGCGGGCTCACAGGGGCAAATACTCGACTCGATTCCGCATGTCGTCTGCCTCGAGAACCCGAACGGCAAGCTCGAGATCTCGGACGGCCTGTCCAACGGTCAGCTGGAGTTGGTGACCATAGAAGAGACCCGCGAAATCACGACCCGTTTCTTGCCACTCCCTCGCGACGCGAAGCAGATCGGCATCCTGACTGAACAGCACCCGACCGACCTCGGACGCGCGCTGGAGGAGCGGCGCATCCTCGAGCGCGGAGGTTCCGTCTTCGAGGCACGTCAGAACGTCCACTCCGCGAAGGCGCAGACCTTCGGTGACGGCCGATGGCACGTGGTGGTCCATGTAGAGCCGAACGGGCAAGGGAGCTAGCCCTGCGTCTTCAGTTTCGCGCGAACTAGCGACTCCCCGGCGGAAGCCCTCAAATCCTCGGCGAGGCGAAGCTGGTCCTCAATCTGGGCGTCGAGCTCGTCTTTGTGGTCGAAGTAGTAGGCGAGAGCCGCGTGGATTTGCCCCAGGCTCAGATGCGGATGCTGTCGATGGATCTCATCCGCGTCCCAGTGGTGGGCGATCCGATCGAGAGCGACCTCGAGCACCTTGGTGCGCGTACCCGCAACGTAGGCGGTTCCATCAGGACTGACCTCAATATGAGCGTAGGTTGCACCGGGCATAGAATCCCTCGATTCGGTCTGAAGTCAGTCTAGAGCCGACGATCCGCCCGCGCAACCGGGCGATTCTCCTGCCCCTCCTGGGCGAGCCGTGCGCCCTCCCTCCAAACCATGGAGTTTGTGCCGGGTTGTTCGCGTAGGCCGGCACTCCCATTGCATAATGTGCCGCGTCCCGTTGTCATCCCGGCACGGCCCCGCAAACTCTTGACCGATGTCACCTGAGCCCTTAATCGCCCGCATCGTCCCGTGCCCCGAGTGCGGAAGGCAGAACCGGATCCCGGCACATTCGACCACGGCCCACGTCCTCTGCAGCGCCTGCCATGCACCGCTCGAGCCCGAGCCCGCAGCGCCCCGCGAGCTCGACCCCAAAACCGACAAAGCCTCCCGCCTCTTCCGATTCCTGAAAGAGCTCGTCGAGCTTCGCGGCCGCGCCGTTCGGACCCTCGACCGCTACGACAGCGTTCTCTGGCTTCACGAAATCCCCCAACATCCGCTCTGCCACCGCATCGATTGGTCCGCGGAACCTCAAGAAGAAACGTCCGAAGTCTGGCTCGAGGTCGAGAAACCGACCCTGACCGCTCCGCCCCCCGTTCCCGTGTCCTTGATGCCCTGGGTCGATTCCGAGAAGCTGAAGGATTCCTCGATCGACGTCCCCGTTTTGCGCGAGCGCATCCCGGCCGGAGCCGCAACCTCCGGGAGCAGGGAAGGGGAGGACCCACGGTTCCTCCTTCTGACCGAGCATCCCGAGATCACCGCATCCTGGCATCGATATCTCGAGGAGCGATGGAAGCCCTGGGCCGAGAAAGACCGCGCGCTCCGCCCCGTCCAGAAGGTCTACAACGCGCTCTTCTCCATCTACCAGAAGCAAAAGAAGCTCGGTGAGGCGTTCGACGTCGTCCTCGGGCTGGGCCTTCTCCAATGGACGACGCCATCCAACCACGAAATCCGCCGTCATCTCGTGACCGGCCAGGCGAGCCTCACTTTCGACGCCGAGCGCGGCGTTCTCTCCGTGGGTCCCGCGGGCGAAGGGGCGAACCTGCGCCTC
>CAWFHP010000017.1:0-64570 GCA_963815675.1 uncultured Acidobacteriota bacterium
CGACGTTTCCCCTACCGCTTCGCCACTGCTCCGCCACGTCTCCACGCAGGTCAGCCGGGATGGCCAGCCAGCGCTGTGTCGGCGCCCGAGGGCAGCGGCGATCCGTCGACCGAGTCCACGGAACTCCTCCCCGCACCTGCACCGACGGGCCGCCCATACCCCTCGCGTGTTCACCGCAGCCGGCTCCCCGAGCAGTGCGTTGCGCACCACGAGGTGACGTCCGACGAATACCGATGAGTTTTCCGGCCAGTCTGGGCCAGGACACCCGGCCGGGTGGGGCTCGCCCCAGTACGCAGACGATAGAGGCTCGACGCAACGCGGCGATCTGCTCCGGCAATCCCTGACACCCCGCCAGCAAGTCCAACCACCGGGTATCCCAGCAGCCGCTGAAGTCAGCTGCCAGGGGCGGAGTGGTCATCCTGAGCACGAGCCCGCTCCATCAGCTGTCCGCGGCACTGTCGAGCACCGCGAAAACCCGCATCCGCCTTGATCGTCGATCAGGTGCGTCGTCTAGCCTGTGACGGTCACCGACGCAGAACCAGAGGCCGCGAGAGTCAGAAGGCTCTGCGGGCGGCGTTGACACGAGATTTCCACGGAGGGCCTCCGGCGGAGCAAGATATGCGGGAAGTAGGACTTCCCGCTGTCAGGTGTGCTGCGGAACCGGGGGGTTCCGCAAGCTGTCCACAGCGGCGCGTTTCCCGCGCGTGTTGTCCACAGATTCCGGTTCTCGGCCCTATGGGCCTGCGATTCCTGCTGCGCTTCGGGTTCGGACATCGGACGAGCGGAGGCAGTCGTGGGCGGGTTGGGGCATGGGTCTGGGTGAGCCGTCGCCGTGGGTGTGGCTGCGTGACGGGACCGACCGGCTGTTTCATGCGGTGTCGGTGTGGGAGCTGCCGCCGGAGGAGGACGGGCCGGTCGCGGTCTGTGGCCGGACGGTGCAGGTGGTGTCGTTGTTCGACGAGCTGGCCGGTGGCCGGTGCCCGGCCTGCGTGGCGGCGTCGGCAGAGCCGGGAGGGAGCGGCGGGGAACGGGGGCGGCACGCGCGCGGGTGAGGCTCGGGGCCGTGACGAGCAGCGACCCGATGCCCAACACGGGGTCGGGGTCGTCGCGGCGGCCGTCGGCGGAAGCGCCGCGCAGTGAGTCGGTGCGGGTGCGGTTGAGCCCGGTCGAGGCGGCGGTGGTCGGTGTGGCGGCGGCCCGGGCGGGCTTGTCGGTGGGGGCGTGGCTGGGGCATACCGCGGTCGACAGGGCCCGTGCGCAAGTGGCCGGTGATGAGCCTGACGAGGCTGGCGTATTCCGCAAGGCAGAGCCGTCGTCGTGGCGGGAACTGGTCGCGGCGTTGGTGGCGCTGCGCGCCGAGGTCGCCGCGATGCGGCGCGTGCCGGTCGTCGAGTGCGCGCCCGGCGCGCCAGCCGATGAGCTGCCCGATGGCGAGCCCTCTCACGGCGCACCCAGCGTTGCGGGCCAGGGCGGTGTGGTCGAGTTGTTGCGGCGGATCGACACGGTGACCGCAGCCGCGGTGGAGGCGATGTCGTCGACTGCACGTTGTGCCTCACCCATGGGAGCACTCGGTGCGGTCGTGATCACGAAGGTGGTGCACGGGTGGCGCCCGACGGGACTGTTGGCCTACCTGCTGGGGCCGGGGACCGCGGAGGTGCATCAGGCGCCGCGGGTGATCGCCTCCTGGGACGGCTTGGATGCCGGCTGGCAGCCCGCCTCACGGGGCCGGGTGAGTATGACCTGGCCCTCGGGCCGTTGATCACGGCGTTGCAGGCCCCCGCCGTCGCCGCAGGGTTGCCAACCCGTGCCCCGGCGGAGCAGGGCAAGCGGGGCTATGTGTGGCATTGCTCGGCGCGGGTCGCCGCCACCGACCGGGTCCTGTCCGATGGGGAGTGGGCAGGCATCGCCCGGGAGCTGCTGGACGGCGCCGGAATCGCGGTCAGTGGCGACGCCGGTGGTCGGCGGTGGGTGGCGGTGCGGCACGCCGAGGACCACATCCACATCGCCGCGGTTCTCGTGCGCCAGGACACGAGTCGACGGTTCTGGCCGCACCACGACTACCCGAAGCTCCGCGCGGCCGCCCAGCGGATCGAGCAGCGCCTCGGGCTAACGGTGACCGCGGCACCGGACGGCACCGCCGCGCCGCGACCGTCGCGCGGGGAGATCGAGAAAGCCGGGCGGCAGGGCAGGGTGCCGGCGCGGGTGGAGCTGCGCCGCGCCGCCCAGCAGGCCGCGGTCGCCGCGACCGACGTCGACGGTTTCGTCGCCTACCTGCACGAGCGCGGTTACCGGGTGGGGCTACGTCGGGCACCTCGGGCGATCTGCTCGGCTACAAGCTCGCCCGGCCGGGGGATGTGACGGCGGCGGGCGAGCCGGTGTTCTACAGCGGCAGCAAACTCGCCCCTGACCTGTCCCTACCACGGCTGCAACAGCGGTGGGCCTACACATCGTCCAGCCGTACACCTGGTGACGCCGCTCAGGAGCCGGGGGCGTCCGACTTACTTGAGGCGGTGGCCGCGGCGCGGGCCGCGCTACGGGCCGGCGGTGAGGACGGCGACGGGATCGCCTCGGCCACCGCCGACCTGCTCACCGCCCTCGCCGATCACAGACTTGGTGGGTGGGGGGAACGGTGGGGAACGGCGGCGGACCGGTTCGACCGCGCCGCCCGTACGCCCGGCGGACACCCGCCCGAGCCGGGTCCGATGGCGGGGCAGCTGCGGCTGCTGGCTCGCGGCTTGCTGACCGCGCGGGGTCGAGCTGGGCGGGAGGCGGTCGGTGGGGTGGCGTTGGCGGTGGCGCTGGCCGCGTTGGTGGCCGAGATCGCCGCCTGGCAGGCCGCCCGCGGCCGCGACCACCAGGCCGCCGCGGCCCGCCGCAGCGTTACGGACGCGACCGAGCTCGTGCTCGAGCACCCGCCCGTCGCACCGCGCGGCCGGTCGCGGGCGGCGGGTGGAGGAACGGCCGGGCACGGGGCACGCCACGGCCGCGGGGAGGGTCGGGGCGATCCGGCCGCCGGCAGAACAGCGAGGCCACCATGACCTCATCGACGGGATCCCTCCGGGTCCGTCGTCTGCGTCCAGCCCGGCGCCGTCGTCTGGTTCGGCACCGGCCGCTCAGCCGACGTTGTGGGCGGATCGGTCGTGACCGACAAGCAGGAGCAGGCGGTGCTGGCCGTGGTCCGCCTGATCGGCGACCAGGACGTCGAGGTCACCGCCCAGCACGCGAGCAGCACCAGCGCCGCGGTCACGGTGCGGATCGGCCGGGCCCTGCTCTACCTGAACGATCAGGCCACCGCCGCGCACTTCCACAAGGTGTGGTTCGACGCCGCCGCGCACGCCCGCACGCTGCCCCCGGTCGGGCACCCCGCGCACCGCGGCCTGGTCCGCGCGCTGCGGGGGATGCCCGAACCCGGCGTCGTGGCCAACGCGTCCGCCCGCCCGGCGTGCAGTGTCGCGATGGTCGGCGGGGAGCCGCCGGATGCCAAGCCGTTTCTGCGGGTCCAGCTCGGCCGGGTCGCGTTCGAGATCCGTGACTTCGCCGCCTACCGCTCCTGCCTGGGTGCGTTCCGCCAGGCCCACCACATGGCCCGCGACGTGTTCCTCCCTGCCGGCAGCGCAAGGGTCTACAACAGTGCGCTCACCGCCGCCCGCGACGCCTTCTACCCCCACACCCCCGACGCCCCGGACCCTCCCGCGAACCGACCGGGTACCGCGCGGGGCCGCCGGGTCGCGCAGACGACCGACCGCAGCGCACCGATCACCCCCGCCGCCCCGCGACACTCCCCGGCAGGCGCGTCCCGCCAGTCACCGTCGAGATCATCGGTGAGAGGACAGACCGCATGAGCACCCCCGACTATCCGCTGCTCACCGTGCCCGGCTACGAGGTTTACCAGCTCGCCCACCTGACCACCTTCGCCGTCGACGCCCTCGCCCGGCACCGCCGCGCGGCAGAGGCGAGGGATCAGCCGGACCGCCGGGCCGCCGCTGCTGTCGAGATGCCCACTGATGCAGCTGACCGCCGCCCGACACAGCTCAACGCATCCCTCGGCGGGTTCCCGGCCGCGGCGGCCGCCCTGCCCACCCCCGGGGCTACGCCGCTCCCCAGCCGCGCCGCCACTACACGCCACAGCAGTGCGGGAGCCCGACCTGTCCCTGCTGCCGCGACGGGGCCGGCGCCTAGCAAGGCACGTAACTGAACCAAGGCACACAAAAAAAAAACGTATCGCTCGATCGAGCGTACTGCGATGGCATCGTTGATTACGACGGGACGCTTGTGAATTCCCCCCACCCCCAGAATCGCCACCTGAGGTTGATTGATGATGGGAGTCCCGAACAAAGAGCCGTACGGCCCGGGATTCGTGATGGTGAAAGTGCCCCCCTGAACTTCCTCCGGTTTCAGCTCTTGGTGCGCGCTCGCTCGGCCAGGTCGCTCACGGCGCGCGCCAGGCCGAGAAAGCTCTTTTCGTCGGCGCGATGAATCACGGGAACGATCAGCCCTCCGTCGAAAGAGACAGCGACCCCGATGTTGAGATCCTTCTTGTAGACGATGTTCTCGCCGTCGATCGACGCGTTGAGAAGAGGGAACGATTTGAGGGCGCTCGTCACCGTGCGCACGAAGAAAGGCGTATAGGTGAGCTTCACGCCTTCTTCCTTTTCGAAGGCCCTCTTCGACGACTCGCGCAATTCGACGACGCGAGTGACGTCGACCTCGAACACCGTCGTCACGTGCGCGGAAGTCTTCCGGGACGCAACCATGTGCTCCGCGATCGACTTTCGAACGACGCTCATCGGCTCCACCGTGACCCTTGCCGAGGGAGTCGGCGGGGCCGCCGGACGTGGAGCCGGCGGAGCGACGGGAGTAGGAGTAGGTGCCGCCGCCGCGCTCACCCGAGGCGAGGCGGGAGCGCGAGGGGGAGCGGGACGAGGAGTGGTCCGGGAAGTCGCAGGCGGAAGGGGCGCCGCCGGCGCCGGCTTTTCGGCCTGGCCGGACCTCGACTCCAGGTAGCGCTCGACGTCCGTCTTCGTAATCCGTCCACCCTCCCCGCTGCCGGTGATCTGCGCGAGATCGATCTGATGCTCGTGCGCCATCCTGCGGACGAGGGGGAGAGCTTCGCAGACCGCTCGGCTCCGACGCTACCGGCGCAGACGGCGCCGTGGGTCCGGCAGGTGAGGTTGAGCTTGACGTTGAGGTTGACGTCGAAGTTGAAGGCGAAGGCGAAGGCGCTGCGGGAGCCGCCGGCGGCGATGGCGGCGCGCCAACGACCGTCTCCGTCGGTTTCGTCCCCTCGGCCACTTTGTCTCCGATGACAGCGACGACGGTATTGATGGGGACCGTCTGTCCCTCGGGCACGCGAATCTCGACGAGAATGCCCGCCGAGGGAGATGGGATCTCGGTATCGACCTTGTCGGTCGAGATTTCGAAGAGCGGTTCGTCCCGCTCGACCCGATCGCCCACCTTCTTGTACCACTTGATCACGGTCCCCTCGGCGATACTCTCGCCCATCTGGGGCATGATAACGTCGGTCATGAAACCAGTCTCCCTCCTCAATCGCTAGTATGCCGCGAGGCGCTTCGCCGCCCGGACTACGTCCTCGACCCCCGGCACGAACGCATCCTCGAGCGCGGCGGCGTAGGGAACGGGCGTATCGGGCGCCGTGACCCGCACGACGGGACCATCGAGATCGTCGAATGCCTCCTCGGCGATCACGGCGGCGATCTCGCCTGCCATACCCCCGGTCCTCGTGTCCTCGTGCAGCAGCATCACCTTGTTGACCCGCCGCACCGAGTCGAGAACCAGGTCCTTGTCGAAAGGAACGAGGCTTCTCAGGTCGATGACCTCGAGCTCGATACCGTCCTTGGCGAGCGCCTCGGCCGCATCGAGAGCCACGTAGACCATTGCCGAATACGTGACGAGGGCGATGTGCCGTCCACGCCGCCGCACGATCGCCTTTCCGATGGGAACGACGTCGTCGGTCGATTCCAGCTCCGCGGCGGCCACCTTCGCGTGCCGATAGAGCTTCTTGTGCTCGAGATAGAGCACCGGGTCGTCATCCCGAATCGCTGCTTTCATCAGGCCGCGCGCGTCGCCCACGGTCGCGGGTGCCACTACCTTGATGCCTGGCGTATGAACGAAGTGCATTTCCGGATTCTGGGAATGAAACGGACCTGCGCGCACTCCTCCTCCGGCCGGCCCGCGCATCACCATCGGCACGGCGACGCCCCAGCGATAGCGGCTCTTCGCGGCAAAGTTGGTGATCATGTTGAAGGCGTTCGCGATGAAATCGATGAACTGAAACTCCACGATGGGTCGAAGTCCGTTGAAAGCCGCGCCGATGGCGACGCCCGTATAACCCTCTTCGCTGATGGGCGTGTCGATCACCCGCTCTCTCCCGAACTTCTCCAGAAAGCCTGCGGTGACCTTGAATGCACCGCCGTACAGACCCACGTCCTCGCCGAGGAGGATGATCCGGGGGTCGCGCTCCATCTCATCCCACATGGCCTGACGGATGGCCTCGAGATAGGTGACTTCCGACATGGCGCTATCCGACCCGATGCTCCCCGTGGAATGAAGGCTCGCGGGCTCGATCGGGCTCGGGAGGCGGAGCCGCGTCGGCAGCGCGGAGTGCATCGGAGACCGCCTCGTCGGCGCGGGCGGAAAGCCCGGTGCGCTCCGCCTCCGACAACCAGTCCTGCTGCAGCAGGAACTTTTCGAACCGCCAGACTGGATTGGCGTCGACGTCGTTCTCGTTCTCCGATTGCGAGGGATCGAGCCGAGCCGCCTCACCGAACGCCGCGGGTATGGCGTCGTCGTTGCCGAAATAGCGCGTCGAGCTACGAAGAGGAGCTTCGATGAGCGTCGGCCCCTCGCCCGCCTTGGCCCGATCGGTGGCGGTCTCGACCACCTGCACGACTTGAAGGAGATCGCTTCCATCTACCGGAAGCGCTTTGATCCCGTAACCTCGCGCTCGCTCGTAAAGCTGCGCGACCTCGGCACCAATCGACAACCCGGCGCCGGTAATGGTCGAGGGAAACCGCACCACCACCACGACCAGCGGCACTTTCCGAACGGCCGCGAAGTTGATCCCCTCGTGAAAATCTCCGCTCGCCACCGCCTCCTCGGATACCAGGGCGAGCGCGACGCGCTCCTGATGCTGGAGCCTCGAGGCGTAGGCAAGACCCGCCATGACGCTGACGTGGGTCGCGGTATGTCCCGTCGTGCCGACGATCCCACGCGACAGGTCGCCGAAGTGACGGATGCCGTCGCGTCCGCCGCTCGGAGCACCGGCTCTTCCGAGGAACTGGAGCACGATCTCCGCGGGCTTCACGCCCCTCAGGAGAAGTGTGCCGACGGTCGGAAGAGAGCTCGCGAGAGCGTCCCGGGGAGTGGGAACGAAAGCCGCTCCGACGGAGACCGCTTCCAGTCCCGACCGGAGCCCGAGCGGCGAGCGAAGCTCCTGTTCGCGATGCAGGCGAGCGATCGACTCCTCGAGCTTTCGGGTAAGGACCATGTAGAACAGGAGCTCCTGGAGCTGGCGCTTTCCGAGACGCATCAGTGGACGTGGACGTGAACGTGACCGTGAAGTTGGGCCATGAAGTCGGCCGCAGGAACCGGTTCCATCTCGCGAGAGAAGACCGAAGCGAAGCCGCGCGCTAGCTCGTCTCGCACGCGATCGACCGCGACCGGTCGGAGGAGAACGTCTTCCATTGAGCTTACGCCGCGGTCGACGATACCACAGGGCACGATCTGTTTGAAGCAATCGAGATCGGTCGAAACGTTAAGAGCGAAACCGTGCGAAGTGACCCAGCGGGAGACGCGGACTCCGATGGCGGCGAGCTTGCCGCGGTCATGCCACACGCCGGTCAATCCCGCCTCCCGGCGCCCGGAGATCCCGAACGACCGGAGAGCGAGGAGGAGCACCTCCTCGAGATCTCTCAAATAGCGGTGGACGTCTCTACCGAAGCCGTGGAGATCGACGATGGGATAGCCCACGACCTGACCCGGACCGTGAAAGGTGATGTCGCCTCCCCGGTCGGTCTCGACGAAGACCGCTCCCATTGACGCGAGGCGCGTCTCATCGACGAGGAGATGCTCCCGCTTTCCCGACCGCCCGAGAGTGTAGGTCGAAGGATGTTCGACCAGGATGAGAACGTCGGGAATGAGACCGGCTTGCCGCTCTTCGACGAGACGGCGCTGGATCGCCCACGTCTCGCGGTAGTCCTGTCGTCCCAGCTCGACGCGCCACGCGCGCTCAGACATGCAGAGGACGCTCCGCGGCGCCATGCGCCGCCTCGGCCACCGCTTCGGAGAGAGTCGGATGGGCATGCACCGCATGCATCAAGGACTCCGACGTCGCCTCGTGCTCCAGGGCGACGACCGCCTCGGCAATGAGGTCGGTGGCGTGAGGGCCCACGACGTGGACTCCCAGAATCTCCCCGTAGCGCGCCTCGCTCACGATCTTCACCAGCCCTTCGTTCTCACCGAGGATGGTGGCCTTGCTGCTTGCCGCGAACGGAAACTTCCCCACGCGGACCTCATAACCTTTTTCGATGGCTTTGGCCTCGGACAACCCCACGCTCGCCACTTCGGGAGTGCAGTAGGTCGCACTCGGCATGTGATCGTAGTTGAGAGGATGTACCGATCTTCCCGCGATCTTCTCGACGGCGAGGATGCCTTCGGCCGACGCCACGTGGGCGAGCTGTTGCGTGGCGACCACGTCGCCAATGGCGAAGACTCCTTTCGCACTCGTTTCCATGAACCCGTCTACCGGAATCATTCCGCGATCGAGTTGGATGCCAACCGTCTCGAGCCCGATTCCTTCCGTCCGCGGTTTGCGGCCGACGGCGACGAGCACTTTGTCCACGACGCGTTCCGCACTCGTGCCATCCGGCAGGCGCAGTCGGACGGCGATGCCATTTCCGTCGGCGGCAGGTGCTTCCGATTCGACGCGGACGCCGGTCATCACCTCGATTCCGCGCTTGCGGAGGGCCGCTGCCAGCACGCCCGAGATCTCCTCATCCTCGAGCGGCAACACCCGCGGAAGCATCTCCAGGAGCAGCACCTTCGTTCCGAAGCTCGCGAACATCGAGGCGAACTCCACGCCGACCGCACCCGCCCCCACGATCGCCAGCCGCTCCGGGCGCGCCGGCAGGGACAACATCTCGGAGTTGGTGAGAATGCGCTCTCGATCGAAGGAGAATCCAGGGATCGAACGGGGCTCCGAGCCCGTCGCCACGATGATGTTCCTCGCGGCGAAGCTCTGCGGTCCGTCCGCGGTCTCCACCTGCAGCCGCCCGGGGCCCGCCAGTTTCCCGAACCCGTGCACCGTTTGGACCTGATTCTTGCGAAGGAGCAGCTGAACCCCGGCGGCCAGCTTCTTCACCACTTTCTCCTTACGCTTCAGCACCTGTGCCCAGTCGAGGCGCAGGTTCTCCACGATGATTCCGTGCTCGCGGGCGTGACGAATCTTGTCGAGAAGCTCCGCGGTGTAAAGGAACGACTTGCTGGGAATACATCCGACGTGAAGGCAGGTGCCACCGAACGCGCTGTCCTTTTCGACCAGAAGGGTCGAGAGCCCGAGCTGACCGGCGCGTATGCCCGCCACATATCCACCCGGACCGCTGCCGAGAATCGCCAGATCGTACGTCGAATCTTCCGCCATGCTCACCACCGATTCTCCATGGAACCTTCGCCCCCTGTCATGAGTAAACCATTATAGTACAATCTGTTACCGTCGATCTCCTGGTCGCGCGGCGCCAAAGTGTACCCCTACCGCTCTCGGGGAGGCAAATAAATCATTGAGAAAGCACCCCCACCTCATATATTTTCTTACTTGAGTTGAGGCGGAACGTGCCTGTGTTAAACTACGCGGGAAACAACGCCTAGTGGCATCTAGTGAATTTCATTAGGCTTATACTCATCAATCGCCGACTTGCCCTGAGTGTCGATTCACCTAGATCCGAGCGACGCGCTCGGTAAATCAATCGAATGGCCGAAGCCCCCTTCCAGGAGTACTGGGAAATCGGGTGCGAGGGCCGGTGTCGCCACAGTTGGGCTCGTCCTGTTTCCGAGTGGATCCCGTCGTAGAAAGCCGGTGCAAAGCCGCCGGAAATCGGTGTTGAAGTCGGATGGCTAAGAGCAAGAGTAAGAGAAAGAGAAAGAAGGAAAAGAAGAAGTCGACCGCGGCCCGCTCGAGGGCTGCGAGCAAGAAGGTCCCTTTGCGCTCGAAGTCAAAGCCGAAGCCGAAGCCGAAGTCGAAGGCAAAGCCGAAGTCGCAGGCGAAGTCGACGGCGAAGTCCGCGAAGAAGGCGAAAAATACGACGGCCGTGAAGCGCAAGTCCGCCTCCAGAAAGCCGATTCGGAAAACGGCTCCCAAGAAATCCGCGTCGAAAACTGCGAAGACGCGACCCGCGACTCCAGCCAGCGCTCGCTCTGCGAAGCCGACGAGAAAACCCGTTCTCTCGCGACCCGTCGTGCCCGAAGAGCCGGCCAAGCTCGTCCCCGTCCCACTGCCGGAAGGAGTGCGTCCTCAGCGTCTCGGCGAGCCCAACGAGCGCTCCGCGCATCTCGACAAGCTGAAGCAGCTCTTCGAGTCGGCCCCCATCAGTCGCTATCTCGGGATGACGCTCGGATACTGCGAGAACGGTGTCGCCCGAGTCAGACTTCCCTTCCGTAAGGATTTCGAGGAAGGACACGGAGTGATCCACGGGGGGCTCATCGGCCTTCTGGGGGACACCGCCGGGAACTTCGCCGTCGGCTCGGTCTCGCCCGGCTCGACGGTGAAGACGGTGGAGTTCAAGCTGAGCCTTCTCGCCGGCGTACAGGGAGACCTGCTCGCGATCGGCGAGGTGGTACGGAAGGGAAGAACGCTCGCGACCTGTCGGCTCGAGGTCGTCGAGGGCAACGATCGCGTGATCGCCATCGGTCTCGCGACGTACGCTCTGCAGGCGGTCTGAAGCTCAGGGTTCCGCCGAACCCACGAACCTCCACATTTCTTCGAACAGGCGTTCTTTGTGCTCGGTCAGACGGTGATCTCCGCCGGGGATCTCGACGAGCTCGACTCGCTCCAGCCGGTCCGCGAACTGACGCGACAGCTGGCAGGGCACGATCTCATCGTCCGAGCCGTGCAGGATCAGGCTCGGAGTCGTCAGCCGCCGCATCAAGCTCACCGTGGGATAGCGCGTTTCTTCCTCCACGAATTGATAGCCGAGGTCGAAGCCGCCCGAGGAGGTCTCGATCCGCGCCCGCCCGAGTCGCCTCCATTCCTGGGCCTTCGCTCGGCCGAGCGAGAGCAGTAGCCGCCCCGCGAGCTCGAAGGCGGGAGCAATCACGATGTTCCGGGTCACGCGGGCGGGACTCCGGGCGGCGAACCAGAGCGCGGTGAGCCCCCCCATGGAAGACCCGATGATGTAGACGGCGCGAAAGGGACCCGCCTTTTCCTCGATGAAGGTCAGGCCCCGATCGAGGTCCGCGAGGTTTCGGGTGAGAGAAAGCCCCAGGAGATCGCCTTCGGAGTCACCATGGCCGGTCGAGTCCAGGCTCGCGAATGCCTCGCCCCTCCGGGCGATTTGCCGGGCGAAATACAGGGCCTTTTCGCCACGGCGGCTCGAGTGCAGCCCGTGGAGGAAGAACCAAAGCCGGGAGCCCTTCGAGGCGCCGGGGATGAAATCGATGGCGAGCCGAGATTCTCCGTCCTCGCGGGGCTCAACCCATTGGGGCGGGCTCTCGCTCATGTCACGGGTTGCCGAAACGGCCGACTATGGTCCTGCTGCATGTCGGTGCGATGACGTAGTGTAACGTCGCGCGGTCCGCGGAATCAATGGAGAGTCCGTGAGCCGGAGAGCTGCCGCGCCCGACGGAAAATCTGGTCGAACATCGAGTGGGTGAGTCTTCCGGTGAAGGTGTTCTGTTGACTCGGGTGATAGCTCGCGAGCAGACGAACGGAATCCAGACCGTACTCCGCACCGTGAGTGAACTTCGGCTTCGGACGGGGAACCTCACGACCGAGATGGCTCCAAGCAGCGAGGAACCCGTCGAAAGCGATGCGGCCGAGAGCGATGACGACGACGACTCGCGCGAGCGCATCGATTCTCACGAACGAGATAGGAGCGGCAGGCCGCGATCTCGCTCCGCGAGGGCTTGTTCTCCGGGGGAGCGCAACGCACGACGGCGGTGACGTAGGCGCGCAGAAGTCGGAGCCCATCGTCTCTCGACCGCGATTCGCTCTGGCTCGCGAACCCGTGTCGATACATGGCGGCGTAGAGCCAGTCCCCACTGCGGTCTCCCGTGAACATGCGGCCGGTCCGATTCGCACCATGGGCCGCCGGCGCCAGGCCCACCACGAGAAGGCTCGCCTCGTGGTCGCCGAATGCCGGGACCGGCTTACCCCAGTAGTTTTCCGAGGCGAAGCGCTTCGTCTTCCGGGCCGCGACCGCCTCCCGATGGGAAACGAGGCGCGGACATCGTCGACAGACCACGACCTCGTCCCGAATCGCGACGAGCGAGCTCTTCGCCTTCGCGTTTGCGTTCACCTCGAGCCCGCCGCTCTCACTCGACCTCTCCCCGCCGCGCCTTCACCACTTCCTCGTAATGGCGAAAATCCGCCTCCGACAGGTTGGGGCGCAGAAAGGTGAACCGAAAGGTCTCTACTTCGGCATCTTCCGTGTGTCTCCGTTCGGGAGAACGGGCCCGGAGGTTCAGATCGGTCTCGGACAACCGCGTGAGCTCCTCGATCTCGCTGACGCGCCATCGCCACGTGCCGTGGCGTGACGTCTGGAAGACGATCCCGTTCTCGTCGAGAACGAGGTCTCCGGTGCAGAAGCCGACGCGATGCTCGTGTCGTGCCACGAACCGCAATGGATTCTCGAGCATCGGGAGCGCCGCCGCCGGCGGCGGAGCGGAAGAGACCGCGACTTCAGCGGACCCCGAGCTGAGTCCGGCATCTGGTGGCAGATCGCTCGAACCTCCCGCGAGCGAAATGGACCGAACAGGCGCGATCCGGAAGAAGGCGACGGCGAGGACGACGGCGAGAGCGACGAAAGCTCCAACGACTGCTTTTCGCCCGGCCCGGCCCGTTCGCCGCGGCGAGAGCGGCGTCGTGGGATCGTTATCGTCGAATGCGGTCTCGAGCTGGCCCGTCCCGACGAGAGTCAAGTCTCGCAGGAGCGCTTCGGCGCTCGGATAGCGATCCTCCGGACTCTTGGCGAGAAGCTTGTGAAGGACGGCGTCCCAGTCCTTGCCGAGCCCCGGCCGCATCGTGGAGGGTGGAGTCGGATCCTCGTGGAGCACCTGGTAGATGGTGCGACTGACGCTCGCGCCGTCGAACGGCTTTCGTCCCGTCAGGAGCTGATACATTACGACGCCGAGAGAGAACAGGTCGCTGCGGGCATCGACCGCGACGCCGGAAAAGATCTCGGGTGACATGTAGCTCGGCGTTCCAATGAACTCACCCGTCGCGGTCAGCTCCGACGTCTCCACCTTGGCGATGCCGAAGTCCACGAGCTTGAGGAGGCCGTCCTGATACAGAAGGTTTGCGGGCTTGATATCCCGGTGGATCACTCCTCGCTCGTGGGCGTACGCGAGCGCGCTCGCGAGCTGGCTCGCGATGAGCTTCACTTCGCCGACGGGAACGAGCGGTCCCTCCAGGAGCTTCGACAAGCTCACGCCGGGAAAGTACTCCATGACCAGGAAGGGCTCGTCACCCGACTCGAAGTCATGGACGGCAACGATGTTCGGGTGGCTGAGCTTGCCCGCGATCCGGGCTTCCCGTTGGAAACGCTCCAGGAAAACGCGACGCTGTACATCGTCGAGAGAGAATCCGAGCCGCACGAGCTTCACCGCGACGACTCGGTCGACTGCGGGGTCGTGCGCCTTGTACACGACTCCCATGTTTCCGCGGCCGAGCTCCGTGAGAAGCTCATAGCGCGACAGCGTTCGAATGGTCACGAGTTTCGGAATCTGATGTTTGACCGCCGGCGGGGGCCGGCGGGTTTCGCTTCGCTCCTTTTCATGGTAACACTGCGTCTAGAAACGAGCACCCGAGCGGTGGCGCCGTAGGGTTTTCCCTACGTTCCGCTCGGTGCTCGACGGCACGACGAACACACAGCGTCGAGAGCTCCGAACCGAATCCTGTGCGAAGCGAGCCTTCGCCCACCGTCGACGAGATGACCTCTCGCAGTTGCGTTTTCGGCGCGGACAATTTAGCCTGATGGAAACCCCCTTCACGTAGGTCTCGCGCCGACCGCGTAACTTCTGGAGGATCGCGATTGGAGCTGGTCGGACAGGTCGTTGGCAGATACCGCGTTTTGTCGCTTCTCGGACGCGGCGGTAGCGCCGAAGTCTACAAGGCGTTCGATCCGGATGTGAAGCGCGAGGTCGCCCTGAAGCTACTGCTCCAGGAAGTGAGCCACGACGTCGACTGGGTGAGACGCTTCAATCAGGAGCGTGAGCTCCTCGGTAACCTCGACAACCCCCACATCCTGCCCATCTACGACGCCGGCGAGCACGAGGGCCGACCCTACCTCGTGATGAAGTACATGGTCGACACCACGACGCTCCGGAGCCAGCTCCACGGGCAGCCCTGGCCGCTCAACCGGGTCGTGAAGGTGATCTCTCAAGTTGCGGACGCGCTCGATGCCGCACACAAGGCAGGGGTGGTCCACCGTGACATCAAACCGTCGAACATACTGGTCACTCCGGATTTGAGGTGCTCGGTCTTCGACTTCGGCATCGCCAAGCCGTTCAAGCGGGGCGACGTCACCACCGGCTCGGATCACATCGTGGGGACCCCCGAGTTCATGTCGCCGGAACAGTGCAAGGGAGACAAGCTCGATCACCGCTCGGATGTCTATTCGCTCGGAGTCATGACCTATCAGATGCTCGCCGGCCACGTACCGTTCACCGCCGAGACCGCCGTCGGCATACTGATGAAGCACCTCACCGAGCCCCTGCCCATTCCGCCCAAGGCCGTCGCGCTGCCGCCGGCGGTGAACGCGGTTCTGAGAAAGTCGATGGCGCGCGATCCCAACGAGCGATTCTCGAGCGCGGGGGAGCTGGCCGAGGCTCTCGAGGGCTCCTCCGACCAGCGGGCGACGGTCACCCTTCACGCATCCGAGATTCGCCGCGCCACCGCGCCGACCCTGAAGCTCCCACCCTGGGTGCGCACTCTGAAGTCGCGCGAGGTTCGCCTCACGGCTGCCGGCTCGGCGCTCGCGGCGATGTTGATCGCGATCTACAGCATGTGGCCGACGTCGCCCCAGGTGGCGGCGAGACCGATGCTTCGCTCGACCGACGCGACGCTCGAAGCGGCCTCCGTCGACGACGAGTCCACCTACACAGGGCGGGAACCGCAGAAGGGCCCCGCGAACGGGCGGACGTCCGCGACACCGGCATCTCGGCCCGCCTCGCCCACGCTGGACGTGGGACGAGACGAGACGGCACCCCCTCCGCACATCGATGACGCACTCGCCACTCTCGAGATCGAATCCGACGAGCCAGCGCGGGTCATCCTGGACGGACAGCCCATCGGAAACGCTCCCGGCGTCCTCGAATCGGTGAAGCCAGGACGTCACCTCCTCGCACTCGACGCAGGCGATGGGCGCCTGAACGAGAAGACCGTGCTCGTCACCGCGGGATCGACCCAGCGGATTCACTTCGATTTTTCCGAGAGCGCGGACGAGCCCGCTGGAGCCGTGACGAAGGACGCCCACGGCGCCGCGCGCGATCGCCGGGCGGCGACGGTGCTCCCCGTGCCCGATCGCAGTCAGAAGCCCACTCCGATCCGCGAATGGACGGGGTTTCTGACCGACGACGACTGCGGGGTGACGGGAGGAACCCAAGGCGCGCTTCATCTTCGCTGCGCCGAGCGCTGCATTCGGGACGGAAAGCAGCCTATGCTCTACACCAAAGGACGCCTCTACCGAATCGAGGGGTTCGATCGCGTCACCATCGTCCGGGGCGAACCGCTTCGGTTCCGAGGATGGCTCGAGGTCGATACCATCCACGTGGCAGAGCCAGGGTCCTGATTCCTGTGGGGCGCGGCCGCCGTAGCGACCGCCCCCCCGGAATGCTCCGCGCAAGAGGTGAGCCGGCGCGCCCGAGCCAACCATCTCGAGCGCTCGCGGGACGGGAATCCGCGCGACCCACTTCCCCCGCGGAGCCGATGCCGGTCGTTCGCGATCCACTCCCCCACTGCCACCAGTGGATCTCGCTCCCAACCGCCATCACGTCTTTATCCATCATTGACCGAACGTCCAATGTCCCACGAGATTGCAAGGGCAGTGCCAGAGCCGCGGTAGCCGCCGCCGAGCCGGCAACCCACGCTCTCAGTGAGAGTTGACCGTGTCGGCGGTCGTGGCTCACGGCCGGCCAGGTGTCCAGAGCTCGGCTACAGTCGAGGCAGGGCCGTGGCGATTGTAGGGCTCGCCGCTACAGCGCGCGGGGTTGGAGGGTCTCGAAGGGGTCGGGGTCGTGCCTCACGATTCCCCCACGCCCGGAAGTGAATTCGCCTCAGTCTCCGAGTCGCGGTCTTTGCGGGAACGGAGGTTCTTGTGGATGAGCGTCCGATGCATTCCGAACTCTTTCGCCGCGCGGCTGATGTTGCCATCCCCTTTGTCGAGGATGTAGTCGACGAATCGATCCTCGAGCTCCTGCGAATAGACGGCGGAGACTTCTTGCAGCTCGTTGCGGCGTCGTTTCAGCTCGGCATAGTCCTTCGGTACTTCAGCCATCAGACGTCGGAAGGGGTCCTTCGCGATCCTCAGGATTCGCTTGGGACCTCCGCTCACTTCCTCGGGAAGGTCATCGAGCACGATGGGCCGACCCCGGTTCTCTACCACGAGTCTCTGTACCAGGTTCTCGAGCT
Source organism: uncultured Acidobacteriota bacterium (assembly GCA_963815675.1). GTDB lineage: Bacteria > Acidobacteriota > Vicinamibacteria > Marinacidobacterales > SMYC01 > CAWFHP01. The sequence goes on from CAWFHP010000017.1 coordinate 16,859, forward strand.
GCCGGATGTTCCCCGGCCATTGATAGTTGCGGAGACAGTCGTCGACCTCGGGCTCGACGGCAACCGCCTCCTTGCCCATCTGGAGGGCGAACACGCGCACGAAGTGGTCGACGAGCGCTGGAATGTCCTCTTTCCTCTCACGAAGGGCGGGAAGCTCGATGGGATAGACCCAGAGCCGGTAGTAGAGCTCCTCGCGGAATTCTCCGCTCTTCACCAACTCTCGCAAGTCGCGGTTCGTGGCAGCAACGACGCGCACGTCGACCTGGATGGTCTTCTTTCCCCCCAGCCTCTCGAACGTGTGCTCCTGGAGGAACCGCAGGAACTTCACCTGGAGCTTCTTCGAAAGCTCACCGATCTCGTCGAGGAAGAGAGTCCCACCGTGGGCCATTTCGCATCGGCCCATGCGATGAACGGCGCCGGTGAAGGCTCCTGGCTCCGTTCCGAAGAGCTCCGCCTCGAGAAGATCCTCGGGGAGCGCGCCACAGTTGACGACGACGAGCGGTTGGTCGGCCCGGTCGCTCGCCTTGTGGATTGCTCTCGCGACGAGCTCCTTCCCCGTGCCGCTCTCGCCCTCGATGAGCACCGTCGCCTGCGTCGGTCCGACCTGCTCGATTCGCTCGATGACCTCGATCATTCTCGGCGCCGATCCCACGAGACCGTCGAAGTAGGTCTTGCCCTTCAGCTCCCGGTAGAGGCGCTTTCTCGCCTCGACTTCCTCGTCCAGGCGGAGGGTGGCGTTGAGAAAGATTGCGATGAGCCGTCCCACCGCGAGTAGCAGCTCGCGGTCCGGTTCGCCGAATGCACCCCGCGCGTGCTGGTTCTCGAGGTAGATCGCTCCCGCGAGATAGCTCTTGAACCTCAGGGGGATGGCCAGCACCGACCTCAATTTGAGCTGCTGCGCGCTCTCTTCGTTGGCCAGAAGCTCGTCCACCTGCGCGTCTTCCACGAGTACCGAATCGTGCCCTTCGGCGATCTCGCGGATGATCGTCCGGCTGACCCGGGGGTCGTGCTCGATGCTCTCTCTCCGGCCATTCCTCGCCGCGACCACCTCGGCGTCGGTCGAGCGCGAGCGAAAGAGGAGGAGCGCGCCCGACCCTGCGCCGGTCTCGACGATGAGCTCGTCGAGGACCCGCTCGGAGAAACGGTAGACGCTCCGCTCCTCGAAGAAATGCGAGGCGGTGCGAGTCGCGAGATCGACAAAAGGCGATTCGAGAACGTGCCCCCCCATCGAGCGGACTTCCTGCTCGAGCTCGGTGATGGCGGAGTCGAACGAGCCGAGGATATCGGGCGAGATGGTGACCCCCGGCCGGGCGGGAATCGGCAATAGCTCCTTCACCCGTCGGTGGAGGCCCTCGAGCTGATGGAGGACTCTCTGATAGGGAGAGCTCCGGCGCTCGACAGGATTTCTGCTATCGGTCACGTAGCCACCATTCGTATCGGCACGATTCGCGGGACTTCCGCCTCGCAAACGACCGGCGAGCCCCCTTCACAAGTCGGAGTACTCTATCCCAGACCGACCGGTGTTGCGAGAGCGCCCGACGGCGCCGACCGGACCGCTTCAGAGCAGTCTTTCGTACAGACGCTCGTACTGGGGAATGATTTTCGCCGCGTCGAACTCCTCCCGTGCCCGGATTTTTGCCCGCTCCGAGAACGAAGCGTACTCCGCGGGGCTCGAGAGCAAACGAACGGCAGCAGCGGCCATTTCGCGCACCTCACCCACGGGAAAGAGGAAGCCCGTCTCACCGTCGAGCACCACCTCGGGAACTCCTCCTACTCGGCTTCCGACGACCGGCACTCCGCAGCTCGCTGCTTCGAGAGCGACGAGGCCAAAGCTCTCCTGCTCGCTCGGCAGAAGGAGCAGGTCGGCGGAGGCGAGTACGCTCTCGAGATAGTCCTGCTCTCCCAGGAAATGAACGTGATTCGCGAGCCGGAGCTCTTTCACCAGCTCCCGAACGAAGAGCCGCTCGGGACCCTCTCCCACGAGAAGCAGCTTGGCCTCGACGGAACGACGAACGATGTCGAAGATCCGCACGACGTCGCTGACTCGCTTCACCGGACGGAAGTTCGACGCGTGCACCAGAATTTTTTCCCCGCTCGGCGCCCAATGCAGCCTGTCTGACGGGCTCCCGCGCGGGGCGCGCGCGGAATCGACGAAGTTGTAGATCACCTCGACCGGCTTTTGGACCGCGAACTCCTCGATGGTCCTGTCCCGCAGGTAGCGAGAGACGGCGGTCACGCCGTCCGAGACCTCGATCGCGAACTTGGTGACGCGATGAAACGACTCGTCCGCCCCGACGAGGGTGATGTCGGTGCCGTGCAGAGTGGTGACGATCCGTATGCTCCCGCCGAGGATCTGCTTCGCCAGAAACGCGCTCACCGCGTGGGGCACGGCGTAGTGGGCGTGAATGATGTCGATCCCCTCGTCGCTCGCCACCTGAGCGAGCTTGGTGGCGAGGCCCAGGGTATAAGGCGGGTACTTGAACAGGGGATAGGTCGTGACCTCGACCTCGTGGATCTGCACGTTGGCGTTGAACGCGCGCAGTCGAAACGGTACCGCGTAGCTCACGATATGGACCGTGTGACCTCGGTCGGCGAGCCCCAGGGCGAGCTCCGACGCCACCACTCCACTCCCTCCGTGGCTCGGATAGCATACGATGGCGATTTTCAACTCTGCCTCATCTTTGAGCCCACCGGTCTCACGTGATGCGAGTGAAGCCCGAATCGAAGAACGAGACCGGATCGTCGACAAGGAGCGCTTCCCGGAGGTAGAAGGCCTCGCCGAACTCGGCGTCGACGAGCGCACCGTAATAGGCGTCGATCGCCTCCACCCGCGAGAGGAAGCCCGGCTGGCTGATGTAGGTCTCGGGCTCGTTCGCCCCGGCACGGTGGAGCTGCGACGAGTAGGCTCGGACCGCCTTCATCTTCTCGGCGTGAAACGGCGTCACGTCGACGATGAACGACGGAGTCACCTTGTGGGGGACGAGATAGTAGAGAACTCGATTGGGTCGGTGGGGCTCACCCTGGCAATCGAGCTTCTTGAGTCCCGCGAGATACGCGGCCTCGGCCACGAGGGGACCGGATGCGGTGTGGTCCGGGTGGTTGTTCTCCGGGTAGTTTGTGAAAACGAGCTTCGGTCGAAGCTCGCGGATTGCCTCGACCACCGCACGCTTGGCGTCCCAGCTCGGCGTCAGTCGGCCGTCTCCCAGATCCAGACACCGCCGGATCGAGACTTTCAGGATTCTGGCCGCTTCCTCCGCTTCCCGGGCACGTTCGGCGGGAGATCCCCGCGTCCCCATTTCTCCCGAGGTGAGATCGACGACCGCGGTCTCGTACCCGGAGGCTCGAAGCTTCAGCAGAGTGCCGCCCATCGCGAGCTCGATGTCGTCGGGATGGGGACCGAACGCGACCACGTCTACCGACATCCCGTGGATTCTAGCTCAAAGGGCGAGATCGACCTGGAACACTCCTCGGGTGGGCACTCCCTGGTTCTGGAACCAGACCTCGAACGCGAGCCGAACGCGGGGATGGAGCCAGACTTTGAGACCGGGAGCAAATCCCACGGTGGTCACCGCTGGAGCCGTGGATTCCAGAGGCGGGGCGTGTTTCCAGTCGAGCCGCCCGGACAGCACGAGCTGGTTTCGGATGGGAACGTCGAGCTGGGCGAAGCCGGAGGTAAAGGAAAGCGGCTCGCGAGTCCCGGATGGATGGGTCGAATCCGCGTAGGAGTTGGCGTTGCGGCCGTAAAGGAACGTTCCGTAGAGGTGGGCGACCGAGAGATAGATGGAGCCGTCGAGACCGAATCGGAAGAGGTTGTCATCCCACTCCAGAACCTTCGTCGTGCCGTCCGGCAGCGTCGCGGGATCGTTTCTCGCGAGGGTATTTCGGCCCCAGTAGAGATACGCTCCCGCCCGATCCTCCCCGAAGCGGCGCATGATCCGGCCGAAGAGGTTGCCGTCGAAGCCCCCGGTGGCCGTCGAGAGCGTCTGCTGCTCGTCGCTGTCGTAGCCACTCACGACCGCAAGGGACCAACGGGTAGCGTCGTCGAGAAATCCTCCCGCTTCGAGACCGTCATGGTGGGTTCCGATGTTGTCGGTCTCGAACCCGGTATTGACGAAGTATGCCTCGTAGGGGAACAGCTGCGGCGTGCGCGCCTGAGTGAAAGGCAGGTCGAGCTCGATCCGCCCCGCGCGGACATAGAGCTCTTCGGGAATAATCTCGACTCTCAAGTTCGCGTTGTCGGTCCCGAGGCGGTCGAGCCCTCCGTCGGCAGTGTAAGACTCGTCGACCCAGTAGGAGAAGCGCCACCCGAGGTTCCCGGCGCTCAGGAACCGAAACGTCCCCGTGGTCTCGGCATCACCGTTCTCTTCGAACGTCTGCCGGAGGGAAGCCCTGAGGCTCAACGGTATCGAGCTCCACCATTCGGCAGCTCCCGTGGTGTCGTTCTCGAGGCGGTAGCCTCGTTCCTTGAACTGCTCGCCGAGGACGCTGAGCTTCGGGTAGCCGTCGTGACAAAAGTGGCACGGAAGCTGATAGCGGCGGGCGAACGCCGGAATCGCCTCCGCGACCCCATGGCCCAGGATCACGAGACCTACGACGGCGAGTGCTCTCACGAGCAAGGAACCGCCAGGCCTTGAGCGAGTCGACATTCAGCACACCTCGAAACGGTTCGTGAGACGCGGCATGAGAAGTGAAGATCGTTACTGAAACGATATCAACAAGATCCGGTTTTCTCAAGATCCCGGATTTGTCCCGCGGGCGCCACGATCTGATAGAATCGGCGAGCGAAACGACAGACGAAAGCGGTCCGCGGAGGGCAACCACCCGGCGCTGGGTGCCACAAGTGTCGGAATCCTTTCGGCGTGCCAATGGAGATCGATTCCAGAAAAGGGGGCGCTATGGATCTATTGAAGATTGCGAGCGTGCCGGCGGCTACCGTCACGGCGGAAACGACCGTATTCGACGCCGTCCGGCTCATGAGCGACGAGCGGGTGGGGGCGGTCGCGGTAACACGAGGGGAAACTCTCTCCGGAATCTTCACCGAGCGCGATCTCATGATCCGGGTGGTGCTCGAAGGAAAGGACCCGAAAACGACGCCGGTCGGAGACGTGATGACTGCCAAGTGCATCTCGGCCAAGAAGGATCTCTCGATGGGAGAGGCCCTGCTGATCATGACCGAGCATCATTTCCGGCACCTTCCGGTGGTCGACGACGGCAACAAAGTGCTCGGGCTTCTCTCCATCCGGAACCTGCTTCACAACCGAGTGGACAAACTGAGCCAGGAGCTCGACTCGGTCGTCGCCTTCTTCACCGCGGACGGCATCGGCGGCTGAAGCCAGCCGAGTCCAAGCAAGGATCGTTCGCAATGAAGAGCCTGCGCAAAACACTCACCTTTACTGTGCCCGAGCGCATGGCGTTCGTGAACATCACTTCCTCGGTGGAGGACGCGGTTCGCGAGAGCCGAATTCGCGAGGGGCTCTGTCTCGTGAACGCGATGCACATTACGGCGTCGGTCTTCATCAACGACGACGAGCCTGGCCTCCACGAGGACTACAAACGCTGGCTCGAGTGGCTCGCGCCTTTCGATCCGAGCCCGGAGCGCTATCAACACAATCGAACGGGCGAGGACAACGGCGACGCCCACCACAAACGCCAGGTGATGGGAAGAGAGGTCGTGGTCGCGATAACCGAAGGGAAACTGGACTTCGGCCCGTGGGAGCAGATCTTTTACGGAGAGTTCGACGGAAGACGACCGAAGCGCGTCCTGATCAAGATCATAGGCGAGTAGGAAAACCCGATGGCAAAGAGCGCAGAATCCTTGTTTTTCTTTGCGACTTTGCGCCTTTGCGTTCTGTTTTTTTCCGAGTCTAGTGGCGGACGAGCTTTCCGTTCTCGACCCAGGTCTCGCCGTTCACGGTGACGGTGGTGTCGGTGAAGAAGTTCCAGCGAACGTAGCCGCCCGTGACCTTTCCCCCGAGCTCGGTGTTGTCCCCCAGCGACAAACGCACGACACCGGCGCCATATCCGTAGTAGGGAATCCAGGGGTTCTCCTCCGGCACCGCGAGCAGAGGATTGAGCCCGAGGGCGAATTCCCGAAAGGCCTTTCCCGCTTCCTTCGCGCCGCTCATCTCCGCTTCCGCCCACTCCTTGCCGGACGAAGCCTCGCTCGAGACGACTTTCCCGTTCGCGATCCCGATCTTCAAATCCGCGACCGGCCTTCCCGCCCATTGGGACGGTGGAAACACGATGGTCCCCTGAACCGACTCTTCGATGGGAGCGACCCGGACCGCGCCCGCCGGTAGCTCGATCTCGCGATCGATGAGAACCACGCCCTTCGATGCCCGGGCGCGCGACGCGTCGCCGTCCTGGAGATTCACCGGCCGGTCCCCGATGCGAAAGCGGAGATCGGTTCCTTCGGGTGTCGTGACCCGCACCTCGCCAGCGCGCATCGCCGCCTCGAGAGCGCGCTCGGAAGCGGCGAGCGCGCGGTAATCAGTCTCGAGGAGAGCTCGCTGATACACGCCATCGATGACGTAGCGCGGCGGGAAGAGGTTGCCCGGGAAGAGGGTAGGCGCTTCCGTTCTCCACCCAGTGGAAATGAACGGTCCGTCCTCTGCCCTGCTTTCAACCGGTCCTGCATCGCGGCGTAGACCGGCTGCGCCGGGGTGGCGCCCGGCATCATGATGGCGGCGTCGACTCCCTCGAGCATCTTTCGGAGCTCGGGACGAGCCCTCTTGCCGCCCTCCTCGAGGGCGACCTGGCTCCAGGCGGACGGCACCGGGGCCGCCATCACCTCCATGACGCCGAGATCGACGGCGCCCGCCTTCATGGCCTCGTAGCGCAGGTAAGGAACGATCTCCTCGAACAGACCCGGATGCGCGACGATGAGGAACGTCTCACCGGGCTCGAAGGCGAGCCGCTCCACGATTTTCTTCGCCATGCGCTCCCACTCCATGGTGAAGCGCGGAGGAGGAGCTTGAGCGGAAAGCGCCGGCGCCAGACAAAGCAGCGCGGAGGCAATCAACGAGGTTTTTCTCACCGTCATTTCCCCCCTGGATTCTTGTGCGCGAGGAGCCACCCCACGAAAAAGAGACCGCCGCCCACGCCGGTCATCGCCAGCATCGGACGCATCTCGCTCGTTCCGAAGTAAAGAACCATCGCCGCGGTGACGAAAAAGAGGCCCCCGAGCTCGAGCCCGCGGCCCACATAGTAGAGGCTCCAGGCAGTCCAGTTCACGTCCTTTCGGGGACTCACTCAGATTCTCCCGAAGTTTCGCTCGACCTGTTCCCGGCCGATCCGCAGCGTAGTCGGCCGGCCGTGAGGACAAACGGTGGGCTGGCGCGCCCGCCAGAGCTCCCCTACGAGGTATTGCATCTTCTCCATCGCGAGCTCGAAATTTACCTTGATCGCGGCATGGCAGGCGAGCCGCGCCGCGATCCGGCTCCCTGCCTCGCGGACGGTCGAGCTGCGGCACTCCCTCTCCCTCTCGCCGAGCGCCGCGCGAATCAACCGAACGGGGTCGAGTGCCGCGAGAGACGCCGGGACGGCGCGAACGACGTAGCCATCGGCGCCGAAAGGCTCGACCTCGTAGCCGAACGAGACCAAATCGTCAATCTCCTCCTCCATGGTGACCCGTTCGGCGGGAGTGAGCTCGAGCGGGACGGGAGTCAGGAGAAGTTGCTGTCCCATCTGGGACGCGCCCCGCTCGACCAGGTCTTCGTAAAGGATCCGCTCATGGGCCGCGTGCTGATCGATGAGCCAGACGCTGTCGGCGTCGGTCGCGAGGATGAAGCTGTGTCGAAATTGTCCAATGGGCTGGGGCGGACGCGAGGCGAGCTCGGCGAACGCGGGGGTCTCCCGGGGAGCGACTCTCCCCAGGAGCGTCTCAGCGAGGTGTTTCCCGTCGAGCGAGGGGAGGTCCGGACGTTCGCCGCCGGTGGGCTCGGACTCGTAGGCTCTCGGCGCCCCCGGGAAAGGCGCTTCCATCGACTCCCTCGCCACCATCGCCTCGGGCGCTCTCCACTCTTTCTCGAGAGCATTCTTCACCGCGGAGAAGACGGCCTGGTGCACGAACTGCTGATCGACGAACCGGACCTCGGCTTTGGAGGGATGAACGTTCACGTCGACGCGATCGGGAGCGAGCTCCAAGAAGAGATACACCAGTGGCGTTCCGCTTCTCGAAGAGACCTGCCGGTAGGCCTCCATCACCGCGTGGTGAAGGATGCGAATCCTTCACCGGTCGCCCGTTCACGAAGAGGTGGAGCCTCGTCACCGCACCGCGGGACTCCGCCGGTGGAGCGAGCCAGGCCTCGATAGAAAGCCCGCCCATCTCGGTCTCGACGACCACGGCGCTCTCCGCCCAGCCCTTCTCGAGCTGGTAGAGGCGGTCGCGGCGCGAGCCGACCGACGGCGCGTCGAGAATCGACCTCTTTGCGTGATCGAGCCGAAACCGCACGTCGGGATAGCAGGCGGCGAGATTCGAGATCGCGGCGGCGATGTGCGAGCCCTCGGTCACGTCGGCGCGAAGAAACTTGCGCCGCGCGGGCACGTTGTAGAAGAGATTTCCTACCTCGACGATGGTTCCGGGGGGAATGCCCACCTGGCTCTCACTGACGAGCGTCCCCCCCTCGATGAGAATCTCGGTCCCGGCGTCCGCGTCGGGCTCACGCGTCCTCAGGGTGAAGCGAGAGACGGAGGCGATCGAAGGAAGCGCCTCGCCACGGAATCCGAGAGACGAGATTCTGCGACGAATCCGAGGCGGCGAACAGCTTGCTGGTGGCGTGCCTCTGAATCGCGAGCCGCGCGTCCTCCGCCGACATTCCGATCCCGTCGTCGACGACGCGAATCCCGTCCTTCCCGCTCTTCTCGATCCGAATCGAGACCGACCGGGCGCCGGCATCCAGAGCGTTCTCCACCAGTTCCTTGACCACCGAAGCGGGCCGCTCCACGACCTCGCCCGCCGCGATCTGATTCGCCAGGGCGTCCGGCATCAAACGTATGCGGGACATACGTCAGCGGGAGCCCTCTCCGGGAACGATCTGGGAGAGATCGGCGACGCGAGAGAAGAGATCCTGCAGGCGTTTCAACAGAGCGAGCCGATTGTCTCGCAGGCTCGCGTCCTCGGCCATCACCAGGACCTCGTCGAAGAAACGGTCGACGGGCTTGCGCAGCCCCGAGAGAGTCTGGAGCGCCTCTCGATAGCGCCCGGCCTCGATGCTTTCCTCCGCCCTGGGACGGACCGCCTCGAGCTCGGAGAACAGGGCCTTTTCGTACTCCTCATAAAACACCGCCGGGTCCACTTCTCCGGGCTTCTGACCGGCGAGGATGTTTCCCACGCGCTTGAACGCCGCCGAAAGGGCCAGGAAATCCTCGGAATCCCCGGAGCGCCGAGAGGGCCTCGAGTCGCACGACGAGGTCGGTCACGGGCCGGTCGAGAGCACCGAGCGCGAAGACGGCGTTCAGCTCGTCGTAGGGGAAGGAGCGCGAGAGAACGAAGCGGAGACGTTCGCTGAAAAACTCGAGGAGGCTCGCTTCGGCCCCGCCCTCGAGCGACGGAACCTGTCGTCGAACGATGCGCAGCGCTTCGCTCAGGAGCTCCCTCGGAGCGATCTCGATGGGAAACGAGAGACGGGATGCGCTCTCGAGAAGGATGCGGACCGCTCCCAGCGCCGCACGCCGAAGAGCGAACGGATCGCGCAATCCCGTGGGAACGACGCCGACGGCGAACATCGCCGCGAGGCTGTCAATCTTGTCGGCAAGGGCGACGACCGCCCCCTCGCGATTCGAGGGAAACCCTTCGTCGTCGTCGAGCCCTTGAGGAAGATAGTGGGAGTAGACTGCCTTCCAGACCGGCTCGGGCTCACCCTGCTCCCGGGCGTAGAGACCGCCCATGATTCCCTGGAGCTCGGGGAACTCTCCCACCATGCCGGTGGTGAGGTCGCATTTCGCGAGCAGCGCCGCGCGGCGAACAGGAGCGTCACGGGCTCCCGCCCTCTCCGCAATCCAGGCGGCGAGAGGAACCAATCGCTCCGCCTTCGCCCGATAGCTTCCGAGCTTCTCGTGAAACGTCACCCCATCGAGAGAGCCCGCACGCTCCGCGAGAGGGATCGTCAGATCCTCGGTCCAGAAAAACATCGCGTCCCGAAGACGCGCCACCACCACCCGCTCCGAGCCCCGCTTGATGTGACCTCGGACATCCTTCGCCATGTTGGTCACGGCGATGAAGCTCGGCTTCGCCTCCAGCGGGAAGTAGTGCTGGTGATGGATCAGCACCGTGTGTCGCACCTCGTCGGGAAGGCTCATGAACTCCTCGGGATAGTGACCGAGAATGGCGCCGGGCCATTCGACGAGCTGGGCGACGAGGTCGGGATCGAGCCCGCGGGCGCAGCGGGCCTTCGCTTTTCTCTCGAGCTTCGCGAATCTCGCTCCGCAGACGGTCCTTGCGCCGGGCGGGGTCGAGCAGGACGTAGTGATCGACGAGCTTCCGCTCGAGCTCCTTGAAGGAAGACGCCGCGAAGGTCCGACCCGGTCTCGCTCCCTTGGGTGCCAGAAAGCGGTGGCCGCGTGACTTTCGACCGCTCGTGACCGCCGGCCCACCGAACACGCGAATCTCGAAGGGCACGACCTTGTCGCCATAGATCGAGAGCATCCAACGGATCGGTCTTCCGAACGGGAACGCTCCCTTGCCGTCATCGAGACTCGCGTCCCAGTTCATGAACTTGGGAAAGCTCAGGCTCCGGAGCACGCTCGCCATCGTATCGGGAAGCAGATGCGCCGTCTTCCTCCCTTTGATCTTCCGTTGGAGGACCAGGTACTCGCCTTTGGCGGTCTCGAGGATCTCGAGCTCGTCGGGCTCGATCCCGTTTTTCGCCGCGAAGCCCAGGGCGGCCTTGGTCCAGGCACCCTCGGCATCGCGGGAAATCTTGAGAGGCGGACCGGTTACCTGCTCGACGCGGTCCGCCTGGCGATCGGCGAGGCGGGGTACGTGTACCACGAGCCTTCGGCAGGTCCCCGACGATTCGACGGCTTTCGGCTCGAGTCCGAGCGCGGAAAGCTCTTTCTCGAGCCGCTCTTTCAGCTCCACGATGAGCCGCGCGAGCCAGGAAGCGGGAATCTCCTCGCAGCCGATCTCCCAGAGAAAGGGAAGCTTTTTCATCACGAAGCCTCCACCGCGCTGGGGGCGGGCGCGAGCGAATCGACGTATGCGCGCGCCACGGCGCACGCGAGCTCCCTCACCTGGAGGATGTTCGCCGTGCGCTCGCTCACCGAGATCGCGCCTCGGGAGTCGAGGGTATTGAAGAGGTGCGAGCATTTCAAGACCTGCTCGTAGGCGGGGATGACGAGCCCCCGCTCGAGCAGCCGCTCGCACTCCCGCCGCCGATCCTCGAACTCGCGCCTGGTGAGATCCACGTCCGCCGTCTCGAAGAAATATCGCGACCCCTCGACCTCGTCGCGGTGGCGCACTTGCCCGTAGGTAACGCCGGGAGCCCACACGAGGTCGTAGACGTCATCGACGCTCTGGAGATACATGTCCAGCCGTTCGAGCCCATAGGTGATCTCGACGGAGATGGGAGCGAGCTCGATCCCGCCTGCCTGCTGGAGGTAGGTGAACTGGGAGATCTCGAGCCCGTCGAGGAGCACCTGCCACCCGATGCCCCAGGCGCCGAGCGTAGGAGACTCCCAGTTGTCCTCCTCGAACCGGATGTCGTGCTCGCGAGGGTCGATGCCGCAGCTTTCGAGACTCGCGAGATAGAGGTCCTGAATGTCCTGCGGCGACGGCTTCAAGATGAGCTGCAATTGATGATGCTTGTAGAGCCGGTTCGGATTCTCGCCGTAGCGCCCATCGGCGGGGCGGCGCGAGGGTTGCACGTAGACCACCTTCCAGGGCTCGGGACCGAGCACGCGAAGAAACGTCTCCGGGTGCATCGTGCCCGCACCCACCTCGAGATCGTACGGCTGATGAACGAGCACTCCTCGATCGGACCAGAACTTCGTGAGCGTGAAGATGAGCTCCTGAAAGATCATCGTCTCGTCCCTTCCCGCAACATCTCTTCCAAAACCTGATGCGACTTCAATTCCTTCTCCACATGCTCCTGAACGAGTCGATAGTGAAAGCTCCCGAGCTCTTTCAGCACCGATGGCCGGGGGGCCGCCACTTCCTCCGGAGGTCGCCTCCAGACCTCTTCCAGAAACTGGAACGACTCCGGCGATATTGTGACCGCCTCCTCGAGTCCCTCGCCACAGCTCCGGCAGGCGAGACGGCGCTCGCCGAAGGAGAACCGCGCGCCCCGCTCCAGAAGCGGTCTTCCGCAGGATGCACAGGATCGGCGCCACGGGTAGAGCCCCGACAGGCGCAGGAGCCAGGCCTCGAAATAGCGAGCGCGAGTCTCCGCCGTGGTCGAGCTCGAGAGCGACGCGATCATCGCCCGCAGGAGGCGGTAGATACGCTGGTTCGCTTCCCGTTCTGGAACGAAAGCATCCGCGAGGTCGGTCACGTAGCCGAGGGTCGTCGCCAGGATGGGGTCTCCGAACTGTCGAAATCCGGAGCGGACTATATCACAGCGATCCACGCTCACCAGCTCGCGGCTCTCCTTCTCGAAGAACGTCAGATCGACCTCGGTGCCCACTTCGAGGCTGCCTCCGAACCGCGAGCGTGGCCGTCGCGCGCCCTTCGCCATCCCGCGGATCTTTCCCAGGTCGAGAGTGAAGAAGACCACGACCTTGTCGGCTTCCCCGACCCGGTAGGATCGGAGGATGATGGCTTTCGATCGCCGAAGAGGCATCGGTGTCGGAACCCCGGCCCGCGCCCCTTACTGGAGGCCACGAGAATGGCACTCGTTCGTCGGGATTTTCGCCGTTAGCCTAGCATAGAGGCTTCCGGCCAACCAAACCGCGAAGCCTGTCGCCGGGGTCTCTTTTGCCCTCGCCCGCGGGTGTGTGACACGATCCTTCGACGAGACGAGCCCTGGAGAAAGAGGAACCATGAGCACATCCACGAAAACGACGACGACTTCCACCTCCGCCACACCATCGAAGCAATCCGACCTTCTCGCGCGGCGCGCCGCCGCCGTTCCCCGAGGCCCGTTCAACGTGGCCCCGATCTTCGCAGCCCGCGCCTCGGGAGTGCGGATCTGGGACGTCGAGGGTCGAGAGTATCTGGACTTTTGCGGCGGCATCGGAGTCCAGAACGTGGGGCACAACCATCCGCGGGTGGTCGAGGCGGTGAAGGCGCAGGCCGATCAATTCCTTCATACCTGCTGGCACGTCGTGATGTACGAGCCCTATGTGAGGCTCGCCGAGCGGCTGAACGAGCGCGTTCCCATTCCCGGGCCCAAGAAGACCGTCTTGTTCAACAGCGGAGCCGAGGCAACCGAGAACGCGGTGAAGATCGCGCGCGCCTCGACGGGACGCCAGGCGGTGCTGAGCTTCGAGCGCGGATTCCACGGACGCACGCTCCTCGCGCTCACGATGACGGGAAAGGTGAAACCCTACTCCGAAGGCTTCGGCCCCTTCGCGCCCGAGGTCTACCGGCTTCCCTATGGGCCATTTTTCGGCCGGCCCGAGCGATCGGACGCCCAGGCGGAGAAAGAAGCACGGAGCGCCCTCGATCACGTGTTCTCCTACCAGATCGAGCCCAAACAGATCGCAGCGATCATCATGGAGCCGGTCCTGGGAGAGGGCGGCTTCATCCCGGCGCATCCCGCCGCCATGCGGGCCACTCGAAGCGTGGCTCGCGATAGCGGCATCCTCTTCGCCGCCGACGAGGTGCAGACGGGCTTCGGCCGTACCGGCGCCTGGTTCGCCTTCGAGCGCTACGACATCCAGCCCGACATGGTTCTGATGGCGAAGTCGCTCGCCGCCGGCCTTCCTCTGAGCGCCATCACCGCCGGCGCCGCGATCCTCGACGCGCCCCAGGTGGGTGGGCTGGGCGGCACCTACGGCGGAAACCCGCTCGCCTGCGCCGCAGCCAACGCCGTCCTCGACATCATGGAAGAGGAAGGGCTTCCCGCGAAAGCGCTCGCCATCGGCGAGAAGATCATGGCGCGTTTCCGGGCGCTCCAGAAAAAGCACGCTTTCGTCGTCGATGCCCGGGGACTCGGCGCGATGTGCGGGCTCGAGCTCGACACCGCCGCCCGCGCCAATCGCGTCCTGAAGGAGGCTCTCGACCGCGGTCTCTTGCTCATGACCGCGAACGGGAACGTCATCCGAACGTTGATGCCTCTCGTCATCGGCGAAGAAGATCTGACTCGGGGGCTCGACGTCCTCGAGGAGGCTCTGGCAGCCGCCGGCTGACGCCGGCCTCTCGATCACTCCCGCTCGATGCCGAGCTGAGAGAGCGTGCGGTCGTTCTCCCGCCAATCCGTTCGGACTTTCACGTAGAGGCCGAGGAAGACCTTGGTCCCCAGGAAAGCCTCGATATCGATGCGCGCCGCGGTTCCGATCGCCTTCAACATCGATCCGCCTTTGCCCACGAGAATGCCTTTCTGGGAGTCGCGCTCGACGAGCACCGAGGCCTCGATCCGGGTGAGGTTCTCCCCCTCCTCCCAGGAGTCCACCATCACCGCGGTGGCGTAGGGGATCTCTTCCCGGGTGAGCTCCAGAACTTTCTCCCGAACGATCTCGGCGACGAAGAACCGTTCGGGAAGGTCGGTGAGCGCATCGGGCGGGTAGAGCGGCTCTCCTTCGGGAAGGTATTTTTCGACCACCGAGACCAGTGTCTCGACGTTTTCCCCCTCGAGAGCCGAGATGGGAACGATTTCGGCGAACTCCAATCGGCGCCGATACTCATCGATAGCGGGCAGGATCTCGGGTTTCCGCACTCGATCGATCTTGTTGATCGCGAGGATTACCGTCACCCCCGCCCGGCGAACGCGCTCGAGGACGAACTCGTCACCGGCGCCGAAGGATTGAGTGACGTCGGCAACGAGGAGCGCGACGTCGACCCGTTTCAGACTCGCGACGGCGAGCTCCACCATGCGACGGTTCATCTCGTGCTTCGGTTTGTGGATCCCGGGGGTGTCGAAGAAGATCGTCTGCGCCGAGGGGGTATTGGCGATGGCGAGAATCCGGTTCCGCGTCGTTTGAGGCTTCTCGGTGACGATCGCCACCTTTTGCCCCACCAGGCGGTTGAGGAGCGTGGATTTTCCGACGTTCGGCCGTCCGACGATGGCGACGAAGCCGGTCCGGCGCAAGGGCGGAGTCGACTCTCGCTCGCGGTCCGCCTCTATCTCGGTCACGACCCTCCGCCCGCCTCACCGGGTGGCCGAAGCCGGAACCGGACTTTGGTGATACGCTGTCCGTCGGCATCCACGACTTCAATGCGAATGCCGTCGTGCTCGATGAAGTCGCCGACCTTGGGGATGCGGCCCATTGCCTCCAGGACGTAACCCGACACCGTCTCGAACCCGGAGCCATTGACTTCGAGATGGAGGACGTCCTTGACGTCGTCGATGTCCGCCCGTCCGCTCACGAGGAACACTCCCTCGTTCTCCTGGACGATCTCCTGGTCCACCTCGTCGAACTCGTCGTGAATCTCGCCCACGATCTCCTCGAGAATGTCTTCCACCGTGACCAGCCCGCAAACGCCGCCGTACTCGTCGACGACCATCGCCATCGTCTGCTTTCCCCGCTGGAGCTCGGCCAGGAGCTCCGCGACCTTCTTGACCTCGGGAACGAAGCTCACTTCGCGCAGGAGCGAGGCGAACGAGGAGTCGGGAGAGGCGTCGTGGGCCGCGATGAGATCGATGACATAGACGAGGCCTAGAACGTGGTCCAGATTCTCGCGGTAGACCGGCACGCGCGAGTATTTCTCCTCGGCGAACAGCGCCCGCAGCTCGCCGATAGTGGCATCTTCCCGTATGGCGACAATCTCGGGTCTCGGGGTCATCACTTCCCGTGCCAGCTTGTCCCCGAGACGGACGATCGATTGCACCATGCGACCCTCGTTTCCCTCGAGGATGCCCTCTTCTTCGCCCGCTTCGATGTAGGCCTGCACGTCTTCGTGGGTCACCTCCTCGGTCTGCTCCGGCTCGGAGACGAAGACCCCGACGAGGCCGAGGAGCGGTCGGCTGATCGGGCTGAGGAGCTTCGCGTAGATCCGAAAGGCGGGGAGCAGAGCGAGGAGCACTCGTTCCGGATTCTTCCTCGCCACGATGTTGGGAACCGCTTCCCGAAAGATGAGATAGGCGACTACCATCGTCCCGAAGGACGCCAGGAGCGGCTGGGGAACGTCCGAGGAGAGATACGACATCGTCACCAGCACCGTCATGGCGATGAACGCGCTCTGGAGCCCGATCCGGAGGGGAAGCAGAAGGCTCATGGGATCCTCGAGGGCTCGAGTGAGATATGCGGTCTTCCAGCCCTCTTCTTCGTAGGTCCGGATCGAGATTTTGCTGAAATAATCGAAAGCCACGTCGATGAGCGAAAGGAAGAGGGCCAGCACCAGGAGCAGACCGTTGCCGAGGTCGGCGACCCATATCGGAATCATCGGTCGCCTCTCGCGGGAGACCGGCGGGACCGGCTGATCCCGAATTTCTTCCGCAGACGATACTCGAGACGCCGCATCCGCCCGCCGTCGGTCTCGTGGTCGTAACCGAGAAGATGGAGAAAGCCGTGGAGGGTGAGAAGCTCGAGCTCCCGCGCGAGCACGATACCCCGGCGCCGCGCCTGCCTCGAGGCGGTCTCGACGGAGATGACGATGTCGCCGAGATATCGTGGCGAGCCAGGCTCCTGCTCCTCGCCCGAGGAAAAGGACAGGACGTCGGTCGCCTTGTCGTATCCGCGGAACTCGCGGTTCAAAGCCCGGATTCTCTCGTCGGTAACGAGCGCGAGGGTGGCCGAGCTCGAAACGGCACCGACCTCGTTGGCCACTCTCCCGAGAAAGGAGCCGAGGGCCCGCGAATCGATGGGGAGGCGGCGTTGCAGGTTTCGGACGACGAGCTCCCGGGGCATCTTTCTTTCGACGGAAGCGGCCGCGGGGGGAGGTTGGTCCGGGTCCTTTCTCATCGACTGTCCTGCACCACCACAGGCTCCACCTGTTTTTCGAAATCGAACCCCGGGTAGCTGACCCGGTGATGGTGGATTCCCATCAACACTCTCAGGAAGCTTTGCGCGATCTTCTCCAGGTCCCGCAGGGTCAGATCGCATTCGTTCAGCTGCCCGTCGAGGAAGATATAGTCGATGATCTGCCGGATCAAGCCTTTCAACCGGGCGGGACTCGGCTCGTCGAGAGTGCGCGAAGCCGCTTCGACCGCGTCCGCGATCATGATGATCCCCGCTTCCTTCGTCTGAGGCTTGGGGCCGGGATAGCGGAACTCCTCCTCGGTCACCTCCCCGAGCGCCGGATCCTGGTGGACCCTGGCCTTTTCGTAGAAGTAGGTAATGAGCTTCGTTCCGTGATGCTGGGGAATGATGTCGATGATCTCCTGGGGAAGATTCATCTGCTTGGCCATCTCGATGCCTTCCTTGACGTGGCTCGCGATGACGAGAGCGCTCATCCGCGGGGAGAGCGCGTCGTGCTTGTTGGCTCCCACCTGATTCTCCACGAAGTAGGTCAGCTTGGTGAGCTTGCCGATGTCGTGGTACATCGCCGCCGTCCGGCAGAAGACGGCGTTCGCGCCGATGGCCTCGGCGGCCGCCTCGGCGAGCGATCCCACCACCAGGCTGTGGTGATAGGTGCCGGGAGCTTCGAGCGCGAGCTGTCTCAGGACCGGCACGTTGTTGTTGGCGAGCTCCATTAGACGAATGTCGGTCGTGCGGTGGAAAACGGTCTCGAACGCCGGCAGGAGAAACGACACCACGATCGAGACGGAGGCACCGCCGAGAAAGCCGCAAACGAGATCGAAGCTGAAGGTGCTCAAGGGAAAGTACCGGCCGGCGAGCAGATCGATGGCCAGCGCCACCACGAAGTTGATGCTGCCCACCAGCAGTCCGACCTTGAACAGCGCCGTCCTCCGCTTGTACTGGAAGAGCCCGAGGATGGCGGCAAGGCAGGAGAGCAGCGAGAACACTGCGAGCAGGAGGTTGCCGGTCATCACCCCCACCCCGATGCTGAATAGCGTCGAGGCGAGAAGCGCGGTCGGGGTGTGCTCGAGCAACAGGATCAGAATCGCGACGCCCGCGAACGGCACGGCGTAGTAATAGGAGCTCGTGTTGTTGAACGGGGTCATCACCATCTGCTCCGACAAGAGCCGGGCGATGAAGATCGAGACCCGCGCCAGAATCAAGTTGCCGACGATGACAACCCCGACCATGGCGAACGTCTGCCGCCGCCAGTTCTCTCCAGGCCGTACCGGCCGAAGCAGGTACCACAGGATCAAGAGAATCACCGCCGACAGAAAAAACGCTCCGATGACGCCGGCCAGACCCCAGCGGCGATGCTCGCTCGACAGCACCTGGAGCTGGGTGAGCACGTTCTCCGTGATCTCGTCTCCGGCACGGACGATGGTCTTTCCTCGACGCACCTGGAAGTAGACGGGCTCGACCGCGTCGCGCGCCGCGGCGCGGCGTTTTTCGGTCTCGGCATAATCGAAGGTCAGGGTCGGCTCGACGAATCGCGCGCCGAGCTCGGTGAGCTTTCGTCGATCCGCCTGCTTCAAGTCGGACAGGTTGGTGATCTGAACCTCGAGAAGCTCCCGGGCCTCTTCGGTGGAGAGCACGGAAGAGAAGTCCCGGCGCACCTGACTGGTCTTGCTGACCACCTCCCGCCTTCGGATGGGCTGGCCCAGGGCCAGGAGCCGCTCCTTGCTGGCGACGATGTCTCGTGAGAGGACACCGATGACCGCGCGGACGAGCGTCTGCTCGATCTCGGGAGAGAATTCCTTGGAAACGAGGAGCCCGAGCTCGTCCGAGCTTATCGAGACCCCGAGCTTGTCGCGGAGCTTGGCCGCGAGATCGGCCTGAAACTGCTCGTTGTCCTCTTTCGAGAGCTTGTGGGACTTGGCCGCTTCTCGATGAGCGGCGAGCATCTGCCGCCCGAGCTCGAAGGCTGCGGTGATGCGACTGCGCGCGTCGGTCTCCGCCGCGTCGTTGAAATTGTAGACCTCGAGTACCGCCCCCGCGGCCTCCTCACGCCGATCGGCGGTTGTGACCTCGTCCTCGTAGCTGAAGTCATAAGGCGCGTGCACCGTCGCGGGAGCGATCTGAGAAAGCTCGTACTGCTGAACTCGAAAGCTCAGGAAAGGCGTGAGCAGAAGAGTAAGAGAGACGAGGAAGAGCACCGCCCAGGGCCAGGGCGAGGAAAAAGCGATGTCCAGAAGATTCCGAAACTGAAAGCGCCGTCTCGCGCGGCGTCCCGATTCCTTCTTTTCCTTTTTCGGCTTCGAGGAGCTGTCCGACTCCATACTGCTCCCTCTTACGCCTCGGCCACTGAGCTTCCCGCTCGCGCAGAAGACTCGGTATCGTTCGAGGCGCCTGCGGCACCCGAGGAACCGGCGGGCCCCGCTCGCCGCCGCTTGGCGCGATCATAGGCCAGAATGATCGATTGGACGAGCGGGTGACGCACGACGTCGGTCTCGTCGAAATGGACGAACTCGATCCCCTTGATGCCGTCCAGAATCTCGAGCGACTCCACCAGACCGCTCGTCTTGCCCGGCGGGAGATCTATCTGGGTGATGTCGCCGGTCACCACCGCCTTCGAGCCGAAGCCGATGCGGGTCAGAAACATCTTCATTTGTTCCGAGGTGGTGTTCTGCGCCTCGTCCATGATGACGAAGCTGTCGTTGAGAGTGCGGCCTCTCATGAAGGCGATGGGCGCGATCTCGATGGTTCCGCGCTCGATGAGATGAACGACTTTTTCGGTCTCCATCATGTCGTAGAGCGCGTCGTAGAGCGGGCGAAGATAGGGATTGATCTTCTCCTGGAGATCGCCCGGAAGAAAACCCAGCTTCTCTCCCGCCTCGACCGCGGGCCGCGCGAGAATGATGCGATTCACTTTCTTCTGATGGAGCGCCGCCACCGCCATCGCCACCGCGAGGTACGTCTTTCCCGTTCCCGCGGGCCCGACACCGAGCACCATGTCGCTCGCCTCGATGGCCTTGATGTAGGCCAGCTGATGCACGCTCCGCGGCATCACCCGCTTGGATCGAGAGAGCTGCAGCACGGCATGGACGAAGAAGTCCTTGAGAGAGACGTCGGGATCCTGCCGCATGAGGCGAAGCGCCACGCGCGGATCCCCCGCGTTCACCTGGTACCCACTGTCGACGAGCTCCGAGAACTGCTGGAAGATGTTCTCGAGCTTCTGCACCTGCTCCGGGTCGCCTTCGACGAGAAGCTCGTCGCCCCGCGTCACGATCCGGACGCCGAGAGCCTTCTCGATCGATTTGAGGTTCTCGTCGTGCACCCCGAAGAGAGCGCGGGCGCCTTCCTCGGGAACGGAAATCTTCTTCATGAAGTGAGCGTTCTTACCCCCGCAAAAGGATTCCAGGTGAGAGCAGGAGAAGGTGCCAACGCATTCGCGTCCGGGCCGCTATTCAATTATGGGACTTGGAGGAGAGCCGGGGTCGGGCCCGCACCTGAGGAAGACGGTTCCGGTTTTTCATGACGTAGCTCGAAAGTAGCACAGGCTCGATCGGTCGTCAAACCGAGCGACGGAAGCGCCCCGGGAAAACAGCGCCGCGAACGGAAGATCCCGCCTCATCCTCATCCCCCTATCCCCGTTTGTCTTTCGAGGACCCTTTGGCGATTTCGATGCCGAGCTCGGCGAGCTGGGCTTTCGACACGCCCGAGGGAGAGCCGGTCATCAAGTCGAAGGCCGAGGTGGTCTTGGGAAAGGCGATCACGTCCCGGAGGCTAGTACCGGACGCGGCGACCATCGCGATCCGGTCGACGCCGAGCGCGATGCCTCCATGCGGCGGGGTCCCGTACTGGAGCGCCTCGAGAAAGAAGCCGAACTTCTCGCGCGCATCCTCGTCGGTCAGACCGAGGGCGCGGAATACCCTCTCCTGTACATCGTGGCGATGGTTCCGGATGCTGCCGCCACCGAGCTCGTAGCCGTTCGCCACCAGGTCGTAGGCGAGCGAGCGAACTTTCCCCTGTTGTCCTTCGAGAAGATCGATGTCCTCTTCGTAGGGTGAAGTGAACGGGTGGTGTCGCGCCTCCCATCGTCCTTCCGTCTCCGAGTACTCGAAGTAAGGAAAGTCGGTCACCCAGGTCAGCGCGAGCTCACGTCCCGACCGAATGAATCCTTCCTTCTTCGCGACCAGCAGACGGAGCGATCCGAGAATCGTCGAGGCGAACGTGCCTTCTCCCGCGACCACCAGGAGTAGATCGCCTTTCCCTCCCTTCGCGAGCTCGAACGCCCGTTTCAGGCGCTCCTCGCCGAGCTTCTGAACGAGCGGCGATTTGAGCTCGGTCTCGGTCCAGCGTGCCCACCCCAGTCCCGACGCCCCCAGACTCTTGGCCTGGGCTTCGAGATCGTCCACTTCTTTTCGGGAGTAGCGGCCGAGTCCGGGAGCGGCGAGCGCGCGCACCGCGCCTCCATCCTCGATGACCTTCTCGAACACGGGGTGACCCGATCCCCGAACGACGTCAGAGATGTCCGCGATCTCGCACCCGAATCGGAGGTCGGGCTTGTCGGAACCATATCGCGCGATGGCCTCGTCGTAGGTCATGCGGGGAAGCGGAACGGGAACGTCGAAGTCGGCCGCAGCCATCATCTCGGAGAAGAGTCCTTCGACGACCGCGAACACGTCCTCTCGATCCACGAACGACATCTCGATGTCGATCTGGGTGAACTCGGGCTGGCGATCGGCCCGCAGGTCCTCGTCCCGAAAACAGCGGACGATCTGGAAGTAGCGCTCTATCCCGCCGATCATCAGGAGTTGTTTGAAGAGCTGCGGAGACTGCGGGAGCGCGTAGAACGCTCCCTTGTGCACCCGGCTGGGAACGAGATAGTCCCTTGCTCCCTCGGGGGTCGAGCGGGTGAGGTACGGAGTCTCGATCTCGTTGAATCCTTTTTCCGTGAGGTAGCGCCGGGCGGCGAAGGTGAGCCGGCTCCTCACCTCCAATCGCCGGCGCATCACCGGGCGCCGGATGTCGAGGTAGCGGTAGCGCAGTCTCAGGTCCTCGCTCGCCTTGGTGTTGTCGTCGATCTCGAAAGGAGGTGTCTTCGCTTCCGAGAGGATCCGAATCTCCTCCGCCTTCACCTCGACCGCACCGGTGGCAATGTTGGCATTGACCGTCCCGGGAGCGCGGAGGAGCACGACGCCTCGGACGGCCACAACCCACTCGGTGCCGATTCGCTTCGAGGCCTCGATCACGTCCGTGCCGGCGTCGGCGGCGATGAGGATCTGGGTGATTCCTTCCCGGTCGCGCAAGTCGAGAAAGATGATGCTGCCCAGATCGCGGACGGTATCGACCCAGCCCATGAGAACGACCTCGGCTCCGACGTCCTTCTTGGCGAGGGCGCCGCAGCTATGGCTCCTCTTCCACGCGGTCACGAGACACCTCCCTGGCGAAGATAGTCGTCCTTGAGCGAGCAGTAGGTCTCCGAGGAGCGCGCGAGAGAATCGAGCTCCTCGGCGGTGAGATCGCGCACCACCCTTGCCGGAATGCCGCGAGCCAGCTTTCGCGGCGGGATCACCGTGCCGGGACTCACCACCGAGCCCGCCGCAACGAGGGCGCTCTCTCCCACGACGACGTCGTCGAGCAGAATCGCCCCCATGCCGATGAGAGCGCCTTGGTTCACGTGGCATCCGTGCAAAATGGCCCGATGGCCGACGGTGATGTCCTCGTCGAGTATCGTCGGGTTCTTTCCGTGGTTGACGTGGACCACGGTGAGATCCTGCAGGTTGGTGCGAGCGCCGATGCGGATGAAATGCACGTCTCCGCGGAGCACCGATCCGAACCAGACGCTCGCGTCGGGTCCGATAACGACGTCTCCGATTACGGTGGCGTTGTCGGCTATGTAGGCGGTCTCGTCGATCTCCGGTGTCTTGTCGCGATAGCTCAGAATCAAGAGCTCTCCTCTTTGTGGACGGGCTTGACGGGTGTCACGGGCGCTGACACGAGCCAGATCATGTCGCGCGCGAAGTCATAGGTCACCGAGAGGCGGAGGAGCAGGTCGGCGCCGATGACCCCGACGGCTTCACCCTCATAGGGAAGCTCTTTCATGACCCCCATCAGGACCGGGAGGTCCTCGACCTCGAAGCCTCCGATTCGAAAATTCTTCACCGTGGCCCCGGGGGCATTCTTCTGCGCGAGGCCCCTGCCCGCGGCCCACTTCCTGTCGATGACGGTGCTGGAAGTGCCGCCGTCGATAACGAACGGGACTTCCTCGGAGTAGCCGTCTCCCGAAAGTCCGGCCGACACCACGAGAAACCGCCCGGCGGTCGTGAGAGCCACCCCTCCAGCCGGAACCTCGCCGGGAGATGGCTCGAGATAGAGGAGCCGGCGGGGATAGTTCACGGTGAGACGCAGGGGCTCCAGAAGGTCGCGGCCGATGCGCCCGTAGCTTCGGAGACCGCCGGAGCCGGTTCCGTCTTCGCCTTCGACGAGAAGCGTACGCACCGAGGAGAACTTGAGATCGCCGATCCGGAGCTCGCCGAGCACGGCGACCGGGACACTCTCCTTCTTCCCATAGAAGTCGATGGTCGCCGTCTGCCCCTGGCTCGCGAGCTTCAGGCCGCTTCCGTCCACGAGGATGGTATCGAGCACGAAGTCTTTGAAGCTCGCATCGAGCACGATGCGGTACCCGCCGGACCCGTTGAGCCTGGCCCGTACGATGGGGAGGGCCGACTGGTCGATGGTCTCGAACTTGACCCATTCTCCCGTGGCTCCCGTGGCCCCCTTGGCCTCATCCGCCTCCGGGGCGCCCTGGGCGAAGAGCCAGGCGGCGGCGAAGAGAAAGACCGCTGGCGACAAGACCCAGGCCGTCTTCATCTTCGTCATCGTCTCCCTTTCTCTCACGGTCCGCGCTCTCTCGATCCGGGAACGATAGCAAATTTGTGGCGCGATTGCTTGAGGTTCTCCACTGGAGCGGGAATAATGACGGCCATCGTGAAGGCTCGCCCCATCGGCCTCACCATTTCGGATCGATTGCTGGCCGTCGGCGCCTTCGTCCTGCTGAGCTTCGTCTACACCTATCCCCTGATCACCGCCCCGCAACGGGCGAATCGGCTGGACAGTCCCGACGCGATGCTCAACAGCTGGATCGTTTCCTGGTGCCTCTACGAGCTCCCGCGGAGCCCAGGCCATCTTTTCGACGCCAACATCTTTTTCCCCGACGAGGGCTCGCTCGCCTACTCGGAGAATCTACTGACGGGCGCGCTCCTCGCCTCCCCCGCCGCCGTCTTTTCCCACTCGCCGGTGATTCTCTTCAACGTCGTACTCCTGCTCGGTTTCGTAACCACGGGCTACGCCACGTTTCTTCTCGCCCACGACCTGACTCACAACCGGCTCCAGGCGCTCTTCGCCGGAATTCTCTTCGCCTTCGCCCCGTACCGTTTCGCCCACATTCCCCACCTCCAGCTCCAGCTCGCCTTCGGCATCCCCCTGTCTCTCTACTTCGCCCGGCGGATCCTTCTGGCAGATGAGCAGGCGAGGCTCGGTGCCATGATCGGATTCGCCGCCGTGCTTCCCTTGACGTTCGGCTCCAGCGTCTATTACGCCGTCTTCGTCGCGACCATCCTGCCGCTGATGGTGCTACTCGACCTCGGGTCGATGGCGCCGGGCGGCCGACTCGGGGCTCTGGGTCGACTCGCCGCCGCGGGCGCCACCGGATCGCTCGCGACCCTTCCGCTCGCCCTTCCTTACCTGGAAAAGCTCAGCGAGGGAGCCCACCGTCCGCTGAACGTGGCGAGGGGCTTTTCCGCCGTGCCCCTCGACTATGCGTCCAGCTTCTCCCGGCTCCACTTTTTTCTTCCCAAGACGGATGAGCCACTCTTTCCCGGGTTCGCGGCGCTCGTTCTCGCCGCAGTCGCGATCTTCGCCCCCGGGCGGGAACGCCCGACCGTCCTCCGCTTCGCGGCTCTCGGCGCGTTCGGGGTCGTGCTCTCGATGGGCCCGTCGCTGGGCCTGTTCTCGCTTCTCTACCATCTCTTCCCCGCCTACCATGCACTCAGGGTTCCGTCCCGTGCGGGTGTCATCTTCCTTCTCGCGGTCGCGCTCCTCGCGGCGGTGGGACTCGGACGCGTCCGGCGAAACGCCGTTCGAATCGCCCTCGTGGCGCTGGCGGCGGCCGAGTGCTTCGAGGGGCCCCTCTCGCTCCAGATGGAGAAACCCGAGCTACCTCCCATCTACCGGCACCTTCGAGGCCTCGGAGAGGGAGCGATCCTCGAGCTTCCGCTTCCGCCGCCGGAGCGATTTCAGGACAACGCCGTCTACGTGTATCGCTCCATCTTTCATCGACGTCCCCTCGTCAACGGCTACAGCGGCTTCGTTCCCTCGAGCTACCGCCGTGCGTTTCGGGACGTCATGGAAGGAGAGTTTTCGGAAGCGCTCGCGCGCCTGTCACGAGAAGGGGTCCGCTACGTCATGGCGCACGAAGGACGCCTGGGACCGCGCCTCCGACGGGAGATCGACGAAGCGGAACGGAAAGGTCAGCTGGCGGTCGTCGCGGAAGAAGGTCCCGATCGGATCTTCGAGCTTCGAGACGTCACCGGCTCGTGAGCGAGACGAGCTACTGTTCGGAGATAGTCTCGGTCTCGAGCAGCCAACCGTTCGCGAGACGATTCTCCGCCGTGGGACCGACCCATCGATCGCCGGACGAAGGCTCGTCGGGCTCGGGAGAGAACGGACAGCTCGGGAGAAAGCCATGTGTTCACGAGGTAGTGCCAGTAGAAGAGTCGGGCGCGTTGTTCCTCGCTCTCGGACCAGCTAGCTCTGGGGATCGCTTGCGCTGCCATCACCAACCTCCGTACGTCTTCCTTGCAGGCTCACTGTTGCAATAGGCGTGCCAGAGGATGCCACTCCACGGCGACTCACTAAGTTACTGATTTAAAATATATTGTTCGGACCTGTGGAAAATGTCCCTCGGATGTTCGTGGTAAAAACCCCACGATCCGACTCCAAGACTAGGGACGAAGTTACCGATTTTTGACACCGATCCGGCTACAGTGAACGCGTCCCATAGAAGGTCCGGCCAGCGCGTGCCCGGTCGAGAAGCGACAGCGGCGGAGCGAATCGAGACCCTCTTTGCACCTGCCATTTCTCGAGCTCGTCCGCGATTCTCGAGAGCCCGTAGCGGTCGGCATGGCGCAGGAGCCCACCCCGGAACGGCGGAAACCCGGTCCCCATCACCATGGCCAGGTCGAGCTCCCCGGGACTTGCCACGATCGCCTCGTCGAGGCATCGTGCGGCCTCGGCGACCATCAACCCGATCCCACGCGCGACCGCGCTGTCCCGGTCGAGAGCGGCTCGGCGCGCACCCACCATCGAGGAAACCTCGGGGTCGGCGACGGCGCGCTTGCCGTCGTAGCGATAGAACCCGATTCCGGTCTTTCTTCCGAGGCGCCCGCGCTCGACGAGGCGGTCGAGAAGGCCCGAGGCCTCGACCCTGTTACCGAACGCTCGGGCGAGGACCTTGCCCGCTTTTTGCGCGACGTCGATTCCGACTTCATCGAGCAGCCGGAGAGGACCCATCGGCATCCCGAAGGAGACGAACGCGCGGTCCACCGCTTCGACGTCGCCGGTCTCGAGAAGCAGATAGGAAGCTTCGTTCAAATAGGGCCCGAGGATCCGGTTGACGAGAAACCCGGGGCCGTCCTTCACCACGACGGGCGTTTTGCCCAGGTGCTTCGCCAGTGCGACGAGCGACGCGGTCGTCCGGTCGTCGGTCACGGCCCCCCGGATTACCTCCACGAGCGGCATCCTGTCGACGGGGTTGAAGAAGTGAAATCCCGCGAAGCGCTCCGGTCTCTCGAGAACGCTCTGCATCTCGCTCACCGAGAGCGTCGAGGTGTTGGAGGCGACGATACAACGCGGAGAAACGAGAGGCTCGAGCTCACGGAAGACTTTCTTCTTGATCTCCATGTCCTCGATGATGGCTTCGAGGACGAGATTGACTCTACCGAAACCGCTGTAGTCGAGCGTGGGGGCGATGAGCGCCATCTTGTGCTCGACATCCCAGGCACTCATCCGCCGCCGTCTCCTGCGCTCCTCGAAGATGGCGCGCGCCGCGGAGAGTCCGGCGCCGAGCGCTTCGGGGCTGACATCCTTCAGTCGCACCGGAATCTCGCGCGAGGCGAGCAGGCGCGCGATCCCGCCTCCCATCGTACCGGCGCCGACGAGCCCCGCCGTTTCCAGACGTTCCGGGACGACGGGGGCCTCGACGCCCGGGTTCTTCTTCGCGGCCTCGCTCAGAAAGAAGACGTGCAACAGGCTCTTGGAAACGTCCCCGGGGAGAAGCTCCTTTGCTCTCTCGCGCTCCAGATTGAACGAGCGCTTCTTCGACGAGCGCCCCTTTTGCAGCACCTCGAGAACGGCGAGAGGCGCGGGGTAGTGCCCTTTCGTCTGGGCCAGGACCTTCTTGCGCGCTTGCCGAAACAGCACCCAGCGGCCGAACGGTGTTCCTTCGAGGGCCCACTCGCCGAGAGAGCGACGTCGGCGCTTCCGATGCTTGCCTGCGAGGAGGTCCTCGAGGAGGCTCGAGTGCCTGCGCACGAAGCTGGCCGTGCGGAACGGCACGGTCGACGAGTCCGATCTTCTGCGCCTTTCTGGCGTCGATCGCGCGTCCCGCAAGGATGAGGTCGAGCGCGGCACGCAAGCCAACGAGGCGAGGAAGACGCGTCGTCCCGCCCCAGGCGGGCAGAATGCCGAGGTTTACCTCGGGAAGTCCGATCTGAAACTTCGGGTGGTCGGTGCCGATGCGTCCCTGGCAGGCGAGCGCGATCTCGGTTCCGCCCCCGAGACAGATCCCGCCGATGGCCGCCACGACCGGAAAAGGAAGAGCCTCGATGCGGTCCATGATCGCCTGACCGGCACGGACGGCGGCATCGGCTTCGTCGGCGGTCGTGACCGATTGAATCTCTTCCAGATCGGCGCCCGCGAGGAAAATTCCCTCTTTGGCCGAGGCGATGACCGCCCCCCGAAGCGATTTCTCTCGCAAAAGCTCGTCCAGAACCTCGCCGAGCCGCTCCATGACCGTTCGGGAGAGCTTGTTCACTTTCTCCCCCTCGAGGTCGAACACGACCCAGGCAATGCCCTGCTCGATAGAGAGACGGACGGACGGATGGGACGCACTCATGGCGGGACGCGAGTCTACCCGTGGGACGGACGGCAATCAAACGAAACTGTGATGTGCCTCTCTTGCGCGGGGTGGATCTTCGGGGGAGAATTGAGACTAGGCGGGATGCATGCAAAAACTGGTAGCTTGGTTTCGCGATGTTTTCCGAAACGATGACATCGTCAGCGCCCTCACCGGCGAGCCAGTAGAGCCCCCGTTCTACGATCCGAAACGAAAACGCAATACCCAGATCTCCACGATCGTGGGCTATGTCTGCGTGTTCGCCGGCGCCTATTTCCTGTCCGGCTTTCTCCCTGAACCTCCCCCGGAAGATCGCCGTCCCGATCTCCCCAATCTCATCTTCGTCATGCAACCGGGGCCCGGCGGCGGGGGCGGCGGCGGCGGCGACCAGTCGCAGGAGCCTCCGTCGATTCAGAAGATCGAGGGCAAGGACCAGGCCAAGGTCGCCGTGAACCTCGAGCCTCCCAAGGAGGAAATGGTTTACAACGACCCGGAAAAGCCGAAGATTCGAGAAAAAAAAGGAGGACAAGCCTCCCGAGGAGGATGAGGTAACCAAGGTCGAGGCACCGGTCGTGGCCCAGGCCCCGGACGATACGACCGAAAAGGGAATCCTGGAAGGCCAGGAGCAGCTCGTCGAGGCCGCGGGCGCGGGTATCGGCGGCGGCGCGGGCACCGGGACCGGCACCGGAATCGGTGAAGGCCAGGGCTCCGGACTCGGCGAAGGGACGGGCGGCGGGTACGGAGGCGGCGCCTACCGCATGGGAAGCGGCATCACCACCCCGATCCCGGTGAAGAAAGTGCAACCGGCGTTCACCGATGATGCTCTCGCCCGGAAGATTCAGGGAGACGTTACCGTCGAGGTGGTCATCCTGAAAGACGGCACGGTGCGGCCGGTGCGCGTCGTGAGAGGCCTCTCCGCCGACCTCGATGAGAAGGCGCTCGAAGCCGCTTCCAAGTGGAAATTCATCCCCGGCAAGTTCAAAGGCGAGCCCGTCGACGTCATCGCGGAGATCATCGTCAGCTTCAACATTCTCTAGCGAGGTCTTGCTAGTGGGCTGTAAAAGCTATTTCGCGCCAAAATCGCGGGCCCTTTGACCAGGCGATTTGCGCACCAAATAGCTGTTACAGCCCACTAGAGATAGAGATGAAGCTGGAAGAGGAAAATCTTCGTGACGGAATCGGTCCCTCGGTAGCGGTCCCGGTAGAACGAGAAATCCACGTTCCAGTGGGTTCTCGGCAGAAAATCGGCCTCGAAGGCGAGCCGGGCCACTCCCCCCGAAGGATCTCCATAGACGGTGCGAAGCTGCGGTGAGAACTTCAGCCAGAGGCCGTGGTACGCCTCGAATGCCGTCTCGTTCATGAATACGTACTGCGGCGCGCCCGCCGTTCCTTTTTGAAACTGCGCCGCTCCTTCCGTCCAGATGCTGAGCCGGGAGGTCGGGGCGATTCCGAACGCAACGTCCGCGGCGCCCGTGCGCGCTTCGAGCTGGGAAGCGTCCCGGTAGAGTCCGGAAACAACGAGCATCCGGCGCGGCCCGAGATCGAGCCCGAAGCGGCCGGTCGCGGTAAATGCCTGCCTCCCGTCGTTGTGGATGAGCGAGTCCGCGCGGCCCGGACCCACCGAGACCTGCCACTGGTAGCGCTCCAGCGTCCGGCTCACCTCGAGGGCGTACACCTGGTCGTACTTGTCGAAGCCGAGAACCGACCGGGTGAACGCGGAGTGGTCGGCGAGACGCACTCCGAACGCGGGAAGGAAACGCCCGGCGCGAAACGCGAGACCGGCGTCGTTTTGGTGCTGCACCCAGTACTCGTAGGAGTCGAGCTTCGCTCCGCTCGACGAGCGGCTGGCGTCCGATCTCGCCGTAGAGAGTCCAACCCTTGAACTGGTATGCGGCGAGAACGTCGGCGGTCATCCAGAAATTCATGTTGGACGTCGTGCCGTCGACGTCGTAGGAGAGGTGTGCCGGGCGGAGGTCGATGCCCATGCTCACCGGACCGAGCGTGCTTCCGAGCGCGCCCCAAAGAAAGTCCTGCTCGCCGCCCTGGGGGACCTGCGGGCTTTGGACGCTTCCAGCGCCCCCCGGCGGCTCGGCTCCGCGAAAGGTCGAGAGCTCCTGGTGCGCCAGCGCCCTCCCGTAGGGGGTGAGAAGACCGCCTCCCGTGGGAGAGTAATGGCACGTGGTGCAGCGGGTGTACTGCTTCGAAAGAAACATCGGCTCGGCCGACGCGCCGGCGCCGAAGGCGAGGCCGAACGTTCCGATAAGAGCGGCAACGAATCCGATTCGCTTCGAGGCCTCCGGCGTCATCGTGAGGCTCCGGTCGGGAGATCGGGAGAAAGCACGAGGTTGACCTTCGCCTGCACCTCGTTTTTCACGCCGATCCCGAGGTACTGCGGTTTCGCGATCCCGAAGTCGGCGATGCTCAGAGGAAAGCCGGCCTTGATCCGCACCATGGAGCCCTGCTTGCGGATCTCGGCCCGGCCCGTGATGGTCTTCTTCGTTCCGTGGAGGAAGAACGTCCCGGTGAAGCTCGTCTGGCCCTCGAACGTTTCCCAGTCGACGTCCCCGAGATGGATGTCGGATAGGACGGCCTTGTCGAAGCCCTCACCCTTGTCCACTTCGAGATAGACGTTCCGCATGTGGTCGTTGCGAAGGCCGATGCCGGTGTCGAGGCTCTTCAGATCGACGGAGACGGAGCCCACGAGGATCGCCGGTCGAGAGCTGCGCTCGGTGACGTTGCCCTCGAGCACCGAGGTTTTGGCTTCGAAGCTTCCTCCCACCGTGAGGGGACATACGACGCGCACGTCGCCCTCGCGAACGCGCCAGGAAGGAGCGTCCACCGCGGCGAACGATTCGGTCGCGAGTCCGACCACGGCCATCACGACCATCAGTCGGAGGATGCGAAAGATGCTTGGTCCAGAGATCATGTGAGGCCTCCGATCAAAGCGAGATCGTCAGCTGGTCATTGGCGACCTGGCTCGCGTATTGACGAAGCGAGAAAGGCGCGGGACCGGCGAGCACCTGGCCATTGAGGTCGAATCGCGAGCCGTGGCAAGGACAGACGTACGTCTGGTTGGCAAAGCCGCTGATGGTACAAGTCTGGTGAGTGCAGATGGCGGTCAGTGCGCTGAACGCGTCCTGAGCGGTTCGGCCTACAAGTAGGAACCGGGCCTGGGTCTGGATCAGCGCCGCGCTTCCCACCGTGGCGAGGGCAGAGCTCGGGCCGACGTCGACAACGACGGTGCCGTTGGACTCCGTCGCGTTGATCAACTGGAGCGACGAGATCCCGCCGGTAAAGCCGGGGTCGGTGGGACTACCTCCGGACCCGCAGGCCGGCGCGACGGTGCCGAGCGCTCCCGCGAGCGCGGCGAGTGAAGCGGCTTGACAGGCTTGAGTACAGAATTCTCTTCTGGTTTGCGTCTTGGAATTCATGATTCAGCGGCTCCTTCTTCGTTGTTGAACTCGCCCCCTCGTAATGAATCGAACATTGCCGCCCGGCGCCCGCATAGTGCAAGAGGTATGCCGACGCGCTCGCGGCGGAACAAGGGCCCCGCACTGGGAGTTCCGCGACTCGCCCTGCGAACGGGGCTGCGCTTCGTCCGCAGTTTCGGACAGATCGTCCCTTGCGGGCGACAAAGAGCCGGACTAAGCTGCGGCTTGCGGGATTGCGAAAGAGCCCCGAAGGGCGCATGGTTCAGCTCGAGAGACTCGCGCGCCAGGGTTTCGTCTACTTCACATCCCGCTGCTTCGCAGAAATATCTTTCATCCGCTCGAGGATGTGGTCGATCTCCGCGAGAAGCTCTTTCTTACTGTCACCCTCGCGATGATCGAGGAGCTCGCGTACGCGCGATTCTTGTACGAGCCGAGACGAGTCCCGGGAACGAGAGACATCGAAACGAAGCGTACTGCTACTTGTTCTCGTTCTGGTACTGACCGGCGTAGGTCTTCGCGGCGGGAGCATCGAGCCCGAAAAACACCAGCTGCAGCACGCGGGCGTTTCGCTTCAATCGGATTCCCGCAGGGTTGTGAACCACGAGAACCGACCCGCTTCGGCCGGAGTAGCCCGAGTCCCAGAGCGCGGTCCCGATCTGGGCGCCGCTTCGAAGAAGGCTCGACCGCGTCCGCGCGAGACCGAAGACGTCGGGAGGAATGTTGACCACCTCGTTGTAGACGATCCAGTAGGGGCCGGGCCCGAGATGCCACCAGCCGTCCCCGTCGGGTTCGATGGGAACGGTCTCCGGTGTACGCCGCTCCGAGTTGTCGAAATCGATCGCGCCGGGCGCGTCGCCGAAGCGCGCGACATCCTTGAGGGTGAAGTCCACTCCGTTCATCTGGATCTGGGTCGCGCGGTCGACGAAGCCCTCGATGAGCGGCGGGACGGCCGAGAGCCTCTGGAGCAGCATCTCGCCTTCGACGAGCTTCACGAGTCCCTCCTGTCGAGTTTGGGAAGGGTGATGTGCTCCTGGCCCTGGTACTTCCCCTTCTTGTCCTTGTAAGAATGGAGGCACTCCTCGTCGCTCTCGAAAAAGAGCACCTGGGCGATCCCCTCGTTGGCGTAGATGCGGCAGGGAAGCGGAGTGGTGTTCGAGATCTCCAGGGTGGCGTTTCCCTCCCACTCGGCGTCGAACCCGGTCACGTTGATGATGATGCCGCAGCGGGCGTAGGTGGACTTCCCGATGCATATGGCGTAGACGTTTCGCGGGATGCGGAAGTTCTCCACGGTGTTGGACAGAGCGAAGGAGTTGGGAGGGATGATGCAAACCGCTCCCTTGTAATCGACGAAGCTCCTCGGGTCGAAGTTCTTGGGATCGACGATGGCGGTATTCACGTTGGTGAAGATCTTGAACTCGTCGGAGACCCGGATGTCGTAGCCATACGACGAGAGCCCGTAGGAGATCACGTCGTGGCGCACCTGCGTTTCCACGAAGGGCTCGATCATCCCGTGCTCGAGCGCCATCTTCTTGATCCAGCGATCGGACTTGATAGAGGGCATCTCGCGTCCCCGAGCCTCGTCAGGAGATCAACTGGAGCTTGGTGAAGAAATAAGGAATCTCGATGGCCGCCGATTCGGGAGAGTCCGAGCCGTGAATGATGTTCGCCTCGACCGACGTCGCGAACTCTTTCCGGATCGTCCCCGCGTCGGCTTTCGCGGGATCGGTCGCGCCCATGAGCTTTCTCAGATCCTCGATGGCGTTCTCCTTTTCGAGCACCAGCACGATCGAGGGACCCGAGCTCATGAAATCGGTGAGGCTCCCGAAAAAGGGGCGCGCCTTGTGGACGGCGTAGAACCCCTCGGCCTGCGCCTTGCTCATTCGGATCATGCGCAGACCGAGTATCTTGAACCCGGCCTCTTCGATCCGTGCGATGACTCTACCCGCGACCTTCTGTCGCACGCCGTCGGGCTTGATGATGGAGAGAGTTTGTTGGATCACAGGCCTGCTTTCTGTATTTGAAATTTACTTGCCCAGCTTCTTGGCCATGGTCTCGCCCATGTCAGCGGGGCTCTCGACCACGGTCACGCCGGCCGCTTGCAGGGCCGCCATCTTGTCCTTGGCGGTGCCCTTTCCTCCCATGACGATGGCGCCCGCGTGACCCATTCGCCTTCCCGGAGGCGCGGTCTGGCCGGCGATGAACGACACCACCGGCTTCGTCATCGTTTCCTTCACATAGGCCGCCGCCGTCTCCTCAGCGCTTCCACCGATCTCTCCGATCATGATGACCGCGTCGGTGTCGGCGTCCTGCTGGAAGAGAGTAAGGGCGTCGACGAAGCTCGTCCCGATCACGGGATCCCCGCCGATTCCGATGCAGGTCGACTGGCCGATGCCTCGCTCGGTCAGCTGGTGAACCGCCTCGTAGGTGAGCGTCCCGCTGCGGGATACCACTCCCACCCGGCCTTCCTTGTGGATCGGACCGGGCATGATTCCGATCTTCGCTTTGCCCGGTGAAATGACCCCGGGACAATTCGGACCGATGAGCCGGCTACCGCTGTCGGAGACGACCCGCATGACGTCCACCATGTCGAGCGCCGGAACTCCCTCGGTGATGCAGACGACGAGAGGAATGCCCGCGTCCACCGCCTCGAGAATGGCGTCCGCGGCGAAGGGCGGCGGCACGAAGATGACAGTCGCGTTGGCGCCAGTCTCCTTCACCGCGTCACGCACGGTGTTGAACACCGGGACTCCCTCCACCCTCTCCCCCGCTTTTCCCGGGGTGACGCCGGCGACGACTTTCGTTCCGTAGTCCATCGCTCCTTTGGCGTGGAACTGGCCCTCGCGCCCGGTGATTCCCTGGACCAGAAGGCGGGTGTTCTTGTCGACGAGGACACTCACGCCGCACCTCCCTTCGCCGCGGCGACGACCTTTTCCGCCGCTTCCTTCATGCTGTCTGCGGTGGCGAAATCGAGGCCAGACTCGGCGAGCATTTTCTTTCCGAGCTCGACGTTCGTTCCCTCGGCGCGAATCACGATCGGAACCTTGACATCGAGCTCCTTCACCGCCGCGATGACTCCTTCGGCGAGCCGGTCGACGCGGAGGATGCCGCCGAAGATGTTGATGAGGACGGCCTTCACCTGGGGGTCGGAGACGAGGATGCGAAAGGCGTTCTTCACCTGCTCCGGGCTCGCGCCTCCCCCGACGTCGAGGAAGTTGGCGGGGGCGCCCCCGGCGTACTTGATGATATCCATCGTGGCCATGGCGAGGCCGGCTCCGTTTACCATGCATCCCACGTTGCCGTCGAGCTTGATGTAGCTCAGAGCGTGGTTCGAGGCTTCGACCTCGAGTGGAGCTTCCTCGGTGACGTCCCGGAGCTCTTTCACGTCGGGATGCCGGAACAGAGCGTTGTCGTCGACGGTGAGCTTGGCGTCGAGGGCGAGAACCTCGCCTTCCTTGGTGACGAGACAGGGATTGATCTCGCAGAGCGAGGCATCTAGCCCGCGATACGCTTGATACAGATCGAGGAGAAAGCTCACCGCTTTCTTGTGCACGTTTCCGGTGAGGCCGAGGTCGAAGGCGAGTCGCCGCGCCTGATGAGGTCTCATTCCCACCGCCGGGTCGACCTCGGCCCGCAGGATCTTCTCCGGCGTCTCGGCGGCGATCTTCTCGATCTCCATCCCGCCCGCGGCGCTTGCGATCGCGACCGGCCTTCCGACCGCGCGATCGAGGAGAAAGCTCACGTAGAGCTCTTTGTCGATGTTGAGCCCTTCCTCGATGAGAAGCCTCCGGACTTTCTTTCCCTCGGGACCGGTCTGGGCGGTGACGAGGTTCGAGCCGAGAAGCTTCCCCGCGAAGGACTCGACCTCAGCCTTGTTCCGGGCAAGCTTGACCCCGCCCGCCTTTCCCCGGCCGCCGGCGTGGATCTGAGCCTTGACGACGACGGGAAACCCGAGCTCCGAGGCCGCCTCGACGGCTTCGGCGATCGATTCGACTTTCCTACCCTGCGGCACCTTGACTTTGTAGCGGGAGAGGAGCTCTTTTGCCTGGTATTCGTGGAGATTCATGAAGCGTTAGACCCCAATCTTCCCGACGAGCTCCTGGACCGCCGCTGCCGATTTCTGGAGCGCTGCCCGCTCCTCGTTGGTGAGCGAGATCTCGACGATTTGCTCGACGCCTTTGCTCCCGAGCTTCACCGGAACCCCCATGTAGAGTCCGTTGATCCCATACTCGCCCTCGAGGAACGCGGCGACGGGAAGGATCTTCTTTTTGTCTTTCAAGATCGCGTCGACCATCGTCACGATCGCGGCCGAGGGCGCATAGTAGGCGGATCCGGTCTTGAGGTAGCTCACGATCTCGCCCCCACCCTTGCGCGTGCGATCCACGATCCGGTCGATGGCTTCTTGGGACAGGAGATCGGGGAGCGGAATTCCCGCGACCGTCGAATAGCGGGCGAGAGGCACCATGTCGTCGCCGTGGCCGCCGAGGACGAACGCGTGGATGTTCTCGACGGAGACGTCGAGCTCCATGGCGATGAACGCCCGCATCCGGGCGGAATCGAGGACACCCGCCATTCCCATTACCCGGTTCTTGGGAAAACCGCTCACCTTGAACGCCGTCTGCACCATTGCGTCGAGGGGGTTCGACACCACGACGAGAATCGCGCTCGGCGAGTGTTTCACCACTTGCTCCGTCACCGCCTTCACGATGCCGTAGTTCGTCTTGAGCAGATCGTCGCGGCTCATGCCGGGCTTGCGGGGAATCCCCGCGGTGATCACCACGACGTCGGAGTCCTTGGTGTCCTTGTAGTCGTTGGTTCCCACCACGCGGACGTCGGAGCCCGACACCGGGCAGGCCTCGAGCATGTCGAGACCCTTGCCTTGTGGGACCCCCTCCAGGATGTCGATCATCACGACATCGGCAAGCTCCGCGTCGGCGATGCGCTGGGCGGTGGTGGCGCCCACGTTGCCGGCGCCCACGACGGTGACTCGATACCTCCCCATGGTCTCTACTCCTTGTCTGACGTTTACAGATTCTCGATCATCGCCGAGGCGAACTCGGACGTCTTGAGCAGCGTAGCGCCCTCCATCAGGCGATGAAAATCGTACGTCACCCGCTTCTGGGCGATGGTTTTCTCCAGGCTCGCTTCGATGAGATCGGCGGCCTCGTTCCACTTCATGTACCGGAACATCAGCACACCCGAGAGGATGATCGACCCCGGATTCACCTTGTCCTGATCGGCGTATTTGGGTGCGGTGCCGTGGGTCGCTTCGAAGATCGCGTGGCCGGTCACGTAGTTGATGTTGCCGCCGGGCGCGATTCCGATCCCGCCCACCTGCGCGGCGAGGGCATCGGAAATATAGTCGCCGTTCAAGTTCATCGTCGCGAGGACGTCGAAGCTCGAGGCCCGGGTCAGCACCTGCTGGAGGGTGATGTCGGCGATGGCGTCTTTCACCAGGAGCTTTTTCTTCCACTTGCCCCCGCCGTGGCTCTCCCAGAGCTCCTTCATACAGGTCTCGATTTCCTCCCGCACCGCCTTCTTCCGCTCCTCGGGCATCAGATCGTAGCCGGGCTCGACGGCGCGCGCGTTGTCCTCGATGGAGATGTTCGGGTCCTGCTCGCGGTTTCCGAGGATCCAGCTCTCCCGCTCGCTCACCGTTTCCTTGCGAAACTCACGGGCGGCGAGAGCGTAGCCCCAGTCCCGGAAGGCGCCTTCGGTGAACTTCATGATGTTGCCCTTGTGCACCATGGTGACACTCTGCCGGGAGTTGTCGAGGGCGTACTGGATGGCCGCGCGGACGAGCCTTTCCGTTCCCTCACGGCTCACTGGCTTGATGCCGATGCCGCTCGTCTCCGGAAATCGGATCTTCGTCACCTTCATTTCTTTCTGGAGGAAAGAGATGAGCTTCTTCGCTTCGTCCGACTCGGCGCGGTACTCGATGCCGGCGTAAATGTCCTCGGTGTTCTCCCGGAAGATGACCATGTCGACGGCCTTCGGGTTCTTCACCGGGCTCGGAACGCCCTCATACCATTTCACCGGACGGAGGCAGACGTAGAGGTCGAGCTCCTGCCGGAGCGCGACGTTGAGCGAGCGGATGCCGCCGCCGATCGGAGTCGTGAGCGGCCCCTTGATGCCGACGAGATAGTCGCGGAAGCCTTTCAACGTCTCATCCGGAAGCCATTTCCCGGTCTCGTTGAACGCCTTCTCCCCCGCCAGGACTTCGTACCACTTGATGACGCGTTTTCCGCCGTACGATTTTTTGACGGCGGCGTCGAAGACCCGCTGGCTGGCGCGCCAGATGTCGCGTCCGGTACCGTCCCCTTCGATGAAGGGGAGAATGGGGTCGTCGGGGACTCTCAGAACACCGTTTTCGATGCGGATGCGGCCGCCATCAGCCGGGGGCGCGGAAGCACTCTTGGTCATGGGACTCCTGTTCAACCGGCCGCCGGACTCGCGGCCGGCGGGGTGGGATGTGTGGTCTTGCGATTCGGACGGCCCTCACCTCGATCGAGAGGGGCCCACTCCAGCCAACAAAACGGTCTAGTTTAGCATCGTGAGCACGAAGGACGCCACCCGGAGTGCAAAGGCCGAAGGCGAACCCCGGGCTGAACGCCCAGAGATCCTGCCGGAGCGAGATCGACGTGCCGGAAATCTCGAGGATGTGAGTCTACAGGCTCGGCCGGAGGCCGAAAGCCCGTATTTTCTTTTCGAGAGCGGCCTCGCTGATGTCGAGAATCTCCGCCGCGGACGACTGGTCCCATTCGCAATCCCGGAGGACGCGGGCGATGTAGTCTCGTTCCGCCTCGGAGAGCGTCATCCAACTCTGGCCGTCCCGGGAGGCCGGTCCTTCATCCGGAGCGGGAAGCCGCCGGGAGAGCCCGAGGTAGCTCCACACATCCTGGCCGGTACGGGCCTCGAAGGTCTCGACGAGAGAAGGCACGCTTCCCACCGTTGCGTCGACGCTCACCCGCTCGACGCGGTGAATGGGAAAAAAGACGGTCGAGAGACCCATTTCGCGATCCCCTCGAGCAACGGCACGGCTCCAATCGTCGAACGAGTTCAAGTCGATCCCCTGAACGGTGATGCCGCTCGCCTGGACCGCGAGCAGCACACCCCAGACTTTTTCCTTCGGGTTCTGGAGATTGACGACGACGGCGGAGAGCTTTTTCATGAGCGCGATTGGAAAAAGCGCTTCACCCGTCCAATCCCCTCTTCGATGCGCTCGCGCGACGTGGCGAAGCTGACCCGAAGGTGCCCGTCGCAGCCGAAGGCTGGCCCGGGAACGACCGCCACCCTCTCTTCTTTCAACAGCGCGGCCGCGAGCTCGGTCGTCGTCTCGCCCGAACGAAGGTACTTCGAGACGTTCGGGAACAGATAGAACCCGCCTCCCGGCTGGGCGCAGCGAAGCCCTGGATTCTCGAGAAGGCCGGCGCGAAGCCGGTCCGCGCGCCAGCGGTACTCGGCGATCATCGCCTTCAACGGGCTTTGATCGGAGGTAAGCGCCCCGAGAGCGGCTTTCTGCGAAATGGAGCTGGCGTTCGACGTCATGTGGCTCTGAAGCGAGGCGCAGGCCTGAATGAGCGCGGGAGAGCCCATGGCCCAGCCGATCCTCCA
Source organism: uncultured Acidobacteriota bacterium (assembly GCA_963815675.1). Classification (GTDB taxonomy): domain Bacteria; phylum Acidobacteriota; class Vicinamibacteria; order Marinacidobacterales; family SMYC01; genus CAWFHP01. The sequence goes on from CAWFHP010000017.1 coordinate 56,078, forward strand.
TCCCGTCATGGCGTACGCTTTCGAGGCAGTGCCGGCGATGATGAAGCGGTCGCCGAGAACCCTCTGGAGGTGCTGGAACGCAGCGGCGGGAGGCTCGGCAAACATGAGCCGCGCGTAGGTGTCGTCCCACAGAAAGAAGATGTCGCGGTCGCGGACGAGCTCGCCGAGCTTGCGAATCTCTTCGTCCCCGATCACCGCACCCGTGGGGTTCGCGGGAAAGTTCAAGAGCAGGATGCGCGTCTTCTCTCCGATGGCGGGCTCGAGGACGTCCGCCGTCATGAGGAACCCGTCCTTCTCGGACGTCGGAACCAGAACGGGCTCACCGCCGCAAAGCCGCACTTGCTCCGAGAAGGTCATCCAGTAAGGTGTGGGAATCACGACCTCGTCCCCCGCCTCCACGATGGCGAGCATGAGATTCAGCAGGGCATGTTTTCCTCCGCTGGTGACGATGACCCCGGCGCTCTCGAACTCGAGCCCGTAGTCCGCCCGGTAGCGATCCACGACCGCCTTTCGGAGCTCGGGGATGCCCGCGTTCGGAGTGTAGCGGGTGAAATTGTCCTCGATCGCTTTTACTCCCGCACGCTTGATGTGCTCGGGTGTGGGAAAGTCGGGCTGTCCCGCGGAGAAGTCCACCACGTCCACTCCCTGCGAGCGAAGACGCATCGCTTCCGCCATCACCGCCATCGTGGGTGAAGTCGAGATCTGGCTCACCCGGTGGGCGAAGCGCAGGGCGCGGGCTCCGGCTTGGGTCTGGGTCTGGGTCCGGGTCCGGGTTTCGGTCATCGTTCCAACCTCTCAATGAGCTTCTTCTCGACGTTCTGCGGCACGAGCCCCACGATATCGCCCCCGAGGCTCGCGACTTCCTTCACCAGGCGCGAGCTCACGTAGGAGTACTCCTGCGCCGGCATCATGAACACGGTCTCGATCGCGGGCGCCAGCCGCCGGTTCATCAACGCCATCTGGAACTCGTACTCGAAATCGGAGATGGCGCGTATCCCGCGAACGATGGTCGTCGCTTTTCGGCCGAGAGCGTAATCGACGAGCAGACCTCGGAAGGAGTCGGCCTCCACGTTCTCCCGGTCACTGAAGGTTTCGCGGATCATCGCGAGACGCTCTTCTACCGTGAAGAGAGGGCTTTTTTCCGCATTCCCGAGCACCGCAACGACGATTGAGTCGAAGAGGGCGCTCCCGCGGTGGATGATGTCCACATGGCCGAGAGTAAGCGGATCGAACGAGCCGGGATAGATCGCGACACGCTGGGGAGACATTGGGAGAGCGTAGCACAGGTCATTGCCGCTCGTAGAGCGTGAGCGTGCTCTCGCCCGCCTTGAGGACCCGGAGCCGCACGAGAGATCCGTAGCGTTCGCGGAGCTCCCGCTTGTGGTGGTGCTCCAGAACGAGGAGACCGCCGGGCGGGAGAAGCTCCCGGTCTCCGAGAAAGACGAGAAGCTTGTCGAGCTCGGCCGATCGATAGGGTGGATCGGCGAAGACGATGTCGAAACGCTCTTCGCGATGAGCGAGCCGGGAGAGCGCGGCCCGGACGTCCTTCGCGATGATCTCCGAGCTCGCCTCGAGCCGCAGCTCGTGCACGTTCTTCCGAATGGCCTCGCAGGCGGGACGGCCGCGCTCGACGAACGTCGCGCTCCCGGCGCCCCGGGAAAGAGCTTCCAGCCCGAGAGAGCCCGAGCCGGCGTAGAGGTCGAGGACGCGCGCTCCCGGAAGACGAGCGGAGATCACGTCGAAGAGACTCTTCTTCAACCGCCCGCTCGTCGGACGGGTTCGACTGCCACGAGGAGCGTGAAGTCGCCGCCCTCCCATGCCTCCGCTACCGATTTTCATTCTTAGTGCTCGCCTCGCTCTTCGCTCGGCTCGCTCCCCGCGCTCCTCGCGCGGGGAGGACGGCCGGATTTATCGCACTTCGTGCTCACATCTCATTCCTTCGAAGGAACCCCATGCGGACGATTCCCTGGGCTGCCGGCTTCGCGGCGCCCATTCCTCCCGGCCGCGCTCGCTCCGCTCGCACGTGGCGGCGCTCTTTGGCTGCACCGCTACCCAGCCTCTATCAGGCCGAATCTTTGTCCCCAGTCCGAGACGACGTGGCGCAGTAGACGCTGCCCCTCCGGCGTCGAGGCCGTCCCGGAGTCGAAGAAGTCCTGCGCTTCTCGTTTGGCCTCCTCGAGAATGTCGGCGTCCCGGACCATGTCGGCGATGCGGAACAGAGGCGCCCCCGACTGCCTCGTCCCGAAATAATCTCCCGGCCCCCGGATCTGCAGATCCCGCTCGGCAATGACGAAGCCGTCGCCGGTCTCGACCATCGCCAGCAATCGTCTTTCGGCCTCAGGCGTCGTCGGTTCGTAGGTCAGGAGAATCGCGGCCGAGGGCGCCGGCCCCCGGCCCACCCGTCCCCGCAGCTGGTGGAGCTGCGCGAGACCGAAACGCTCCGCATGCTCGATCACCATGAGGGTCGCGTTGGGAACGTCGACGCCGACCTCGACCACCGTCGTCGCCACCAGGATGTCCGATTTGCCCTGACCGAAGAGCTCCATCACGGACTCTCGTTCCGCCGGAGCCATGCGGCCGTGTACGAGTGCGACCCGTCGGTGGCGGAACGGTCCCTTGACGAGCGATTCGTACCGTGCGACCGCCGCTTTCAAGTCCGATTTCTCCGATTCTTCCACCAGCGGGCAGACGAAATAGACCTGATGGCCTTTGGCGACCTCTTCTTCCATCAGGTTGAAGATTCGCTTCAGCTCCGAGGCTTCCGCGCGCTCGGTACGAATGGGCTTCCGGCCGGGGGGAAGCTCGTCGAGCACCGAGCTCTTCAGGTCGCCGTGGAGCGTGAGCGCGAGGCTCCGTGGAATCGGGGTCGCGGTCATGAAGAGCAGATCGCAGCCGAAGCCTTTTTCCCGGAGCTCGGCGCGCTGGAGAACGCCGAAGCGGTGCTGCTCGTCGATGATGGCGAGGCCGAGCTCGCGAAAGCGTACACCCTCCTGGATGAGCGCGTGGGTCCCGACGACCATGTCGAGCTCGCCCGCGGCAATCTCCTCGAGAAGGCGGTCACGCTCGGCTCTCTTCAATCTCGAGCTCAGCAGCGCGACGCGATACCCGGCGATCTCGAGAAGCCGCCGAATCCCGGCGTAGTGCTGCTCCGCGAGAAGCTCGGTCGGGACCATGAACGCGACTTGAGCTCTGTTCTTCATGACGATGACCGATGCGAGCACACCTACGATTGTCTTTCCCGAGCCCACGTCTCCTTGCACGAGCCGCCTCATGGGAACTTCGCTCGCGAGCTCGTCGGCGATGGTCTTGAGCACATCGCGCTGTGCCGTGGTGAGGCGGAATGGCAGCATGCGACGGACGATCTGCGCGGACTTCATCGTCGACGAGGAAGCTCCGCCGCTTGTGGAGCTTCTCGTCCTCGTTTCGCCGGAGCCCGAGACCGAGGAAGAACGAGAAGAGCTCCTCGAAGATGAGCCTCTTCTGCGCCCGCGAGCGGAAGCGGTTGTAGAGCTCGAGGGGCTCGTTCTCGCTGGGAAAATGCGCGAGCGCGAGTGCGTCTTCGCGGGTCGGAAGGTCGTAATGGGACCGGATCGACTCCGGGAGAACTTCGGGAACGTTTCGCGGCATTCCCGCGACGAGGAAATGGAGGACGCGCCGGAGCACTTTCGGGCTCATCGGGCCGATGCGCTCGTAGACCGGCACGATGCGTCCCGCATGGGTGGTGTCGTCCTGCCCGGGCTCGACGAGCTCGTACTGAGGGTTCTTGACCTCGGGAAACAGGGCGAACCCGTTGCGCTCGAATTTTCCGTAGACGAGGATCCGCCTTCCGGTAGTCAGCGTGTCCTTGAGATAGTCCTGATTGAACCAGACGATCTTGAGCTCGCCGGTGTCGTCCTTGGCCATGGCCTCGACGATGCGGAAGTTCCGGCGACGCGTGGCCTTCACCCGCAGCGACACGATCTCGACTTCGACGGTCGCCTCCTGACCGGGCTCGAGATCCCGCACCGAGAGCCGCCGACTGCGGTCTTCGTAGCGGAAGGGAAGATATTGGAGGAGGTCGTAGACCGTTCGGATTCCCGCCGCCTCGAGCGCCGCGGCCTTCTTGGGGCCGACGCCCTTCACGTACTGGATGGGAGTTCCGATGTCGAGCATGAATCGCCGGGGCGCTGCGGAACCGGCCGGAGCGCAGGATACTACTTCGAGCTCGGCGTAGGAGCGGGACCTTGTCTCAGCGAAAGAGCGCCCACACGGCACCGGATGCTCTGGAGCTCGTAAGGCAGTGCAAACGACTCGCCCAGCTTGAACCCGGGAGGAAGGATTTTCGAAGCGCCTTCCGTCTGGGCGAGGCTCGCCACCAGGCTCTTCGGGAGCTCGATGCCGGCAAGGAGGAATTTTTCGAGCTCCAGCTTCCCGATGCCTTTGTCCGCCGCGACCCGCGCGGTGATCTCTACCGGCACGCGGCCCCCGAGGAGCAGGAACAGCGGGGAGTCGGGGAGACTTCCCCGGAATTTGTCGAGATCTACCATGGCGCCGACGACGGCGAGGTCGTCCTCGAAGCGGACCCAGGGACTCTCGACCCCGGCGGGAAGATGCTCGGCCGAGTCCCCGCGAAGAAAGTCGTTGGCGTCCTTTTCCTCGATTCTCGAAATCCTTCGGGTCCTTCGCACCGTTCTGGTGTCGGCTCACGAGCTCGGTCAACGTCTCTTCGACTTTCTCTCCCGCGACGGCGGGCGCGAACGAGCCGAGAACGATCGAAAGAACCAGAAATCTCGAGCAAGCTCGCGTCATCACGCCCTTATCCTAGCGCAACCGAAGCCAAAACGCGGGTGTCAGGGCTGAGTGAGCTCGCTCCGGAGCCCGCGGGCGGCGGCGTGGTCGGGGTCGAGCGCGAGGGCCATCTCTACCTGCTCCAAAGCCTTCTTGGGCTCGGCCATCGCCAGGTAGACCCGAGCGAGATTGACGTAACCGTCGGGCGAGGGCTCGCTCCAGAGGAGGATCTCGAGCTCCGACACCGCTTGCGTCAGATTGCCCGAATCGCGGTAGATCGCGGCGAGCTCCCGCCGGCAATCGGACGCCCCGGGGTCTCGATAGAGGGTTCGCTGGAGAAGCTGGATCGCCTCGTCGGTCCGTCCCCGCGCCCGCAGCTCTCGCGCGTCGAGAAGCTCACCGATCTCCACGTCGTCCTCTTCGATGTCGAAAGAAGCGGTCGCCCAGTCGAGGGAACCGCCGTCCTGCGTGCTCCGCAGCGGGCGTTCCCATCCTTCCACCGTCGCCGGGTCCACGGTGTCGAGATCGGGTGAGAGCACGAGAGCCGTTCCCCGGCTCCGCTCGGCGAGGTCGGGCCGCGCCTGCGCGATCGCGGCCGCCGAGAGCAGGAAATGTGCTTCCGCGTCGGCCGGGTCCAGCCCCGCGAGCTTCTCGAAGATCGAGAACGCCTGCCCCCCCTTCCCGGCACGCCAGTAGCTCCAGCCCTGGTTGAAGAGAAACGTCTCGGTGTCTCCGCCCAGCTTCCGAGCCTGCTCGAAGGCTTCGGTCGCCTCGACGTAGCGCTGAAGCGCCATGAGCGCGACTCCCAGATTGTTGAAGGAAGCCGGCGTTCTCATCCGTTCGGAGAGATTGTGGAAGACTTCGAAGGCCAATCGAGGCTCGCCGGCGGCGAGGTAGCCGAGGCCAAGATCGAAATAAGCGCGTTCGTAGAGCGGGCCCGCGCCCTTCGCCGCGGCGAGGACCGTGACCGCCCGTCGGCCGAGCTTCTCGTCGAGCAGCAATTCTCCCAGGAGGAGCCGGGCTTCGAGATAGTCCGAGCTCAAGTCGAGCGCACGCTCGAGCTCCCGCTCCTGCTCGGCGCGGTCGAAGCTCGCCCGGGCGCGCGCGCTCGCTTCGAGCGCCTCGAGCGGGATTTCTTTCGACGCTCGGCGCAAGCGTCGAAACCCCGAGGGACCTCGTCCAGCTCGAGGCGAAAGAGGTTTTTCGCTACTTGATTGGTGAGATTGGAGATGAGCTCCGGTTTCCCGTAGTCGTCGACCACACCGATGGTAGCCACCTTGTCGAGGTCGATCCATCGCGCCGTGACGTCGATGCGTCCTTCCTTCGCCTGAAACGCTCCGAGCACGACCCGGTCGGCGCCCAGATCCTTGGCGAGAACGACCGCGGACGCGCGGGTGATGGCTTCGCCAGCCCCGAATCCCTTCTCCTGCAGCTGTCGGTTCCGCGAGCTCAAATCGACCACGTCGTAACCGGCCGAGGTGAGCTGTGACGAGATGGACTCCTCGAAGGCGCTCCCCATCCAGTCGTGATCCCGATCCTGCGACAGGTTCTCGAACGGGAGCACCAGACTACGGATCCCGGCGGCGAGAACCAGAGCGAGGCTCCAGGACGTCAACGAGCGTTTCCTCTTCGTTTCGAACGACTCGGGTTCAGGATCAGGATCAGGTTTCAGTTTCAGGGACGACCGATGCCTGAAATTATATAGCACCGAAACATTTGTTTATAATGATGAGAGTTCATGTCTTCGGCGCGGAGCTCCGAACGTCCTCTTGGTGTCTATTTCGTCTCTCTGTATTTCGTTCTTTCGGGCTTCCTCGAGGCGATTCGCAAGTATCAGGAGTCGGATCACTCCTTCACCGCCAATCCGCTCGCCGAGCATTCTCTCTGGACTCTCGCCGTCGACCCCATCATCTATCTCGCGCTCGCCTTTCTCGTCTGGCAGTTCACCTCGATAGGACGCCGCGCCGCGCTCGTCTACGGCTACGTCGTCCTCGTGATGTACGTGGGCATCGCCATTTCCTATTTCGCCTCCTCGACACCACTCCACGTCACCCCGCTCTTCGTGGCGCTCTCCGTCTTTCACATCCTGGCCCTTCCCGCCCTTCTCTGGTATCTCCAGCCAGCGCGCCAGAAAAAGCTCTTCAACGTGAGCATCTGGGACCTGCTGGTGTCCAGCGACTGATTTGAAGCTGGCCCCAGCCTCTGGTAGCATCCAAGGTGCCGGCGGCGGCTGAGACTGTCCGCTGCCGACTCCGGGTCCCCCCAGCCGTATCAAAACGCAGTCATAACGTTTCTTGATAAATCGGCCGTTTTGGAGGCAATTATGTCGTCGCTGCCGACTTCGGGGGATCCCCGGCAGCCATGGATCCGGTTGCTGGAGGAAGCGAGCCGGGGCCGCCTCGATGGACTCGTGAGCCTCCTCGATTCCGATCCCGAGGTACACGCACCGCTTCTGCGCCTGCTCACTCACCTGGAGTTCGAGAAGGCCGACGCCCACCGCCACTGGAACCGCATCTTCCAGCATCGTTTGGAGCTCTCGCAAAAGCTCGGGAGAGAGGCGAGCCTGCAGCTCGCGGCGCTCGACTACTTTCAGAGCCTCCTGCAGTCGCTAGGCAACCCGACCATCGTCGAGATGACCAGCTATCTCGCGACGGAACGAAACGCGATCACCGATGGCCTCACCGGACTCTACAATCGCCAGTTCTTCGACGTGAGTCTCAGGCGTGAGTTCAAGCGCTCCCGTCGGTATGGCCTGGCCTTTTCTCTCGTCATGATCGACCTCGACGACTTCAAGGCCATCAACGACGTCCACGGCCACGTGGTGGGAGACGAGGCCCTCGTTCTCTGCAGCGACGTGATCCGGGCGAGCGTGCGCGAGATCGACGTTCCCTGCCGCTACGGCGGCGAGGAATTCGCGTCGATCCTGCCGGAAACGAGCCGGACCGGCGCCTACATCGTGTCGGAGCGCATCCGACTGGATGTGCAGGAGGTCTTCGACGACAAGGGGATCGCAACGGCGAGTCGGACGCCGCCGGTGGAGCTTTCGGTGAGCGGCGGTATCGCCATCTATCCCACCGACTCCAACTCGGCGGAGGGGCTGCTGATGATGGCCGACAAGGCGCTCTATCGAATCGAAGCACGAGGGGAAGAACAAGATCACCCTCCATGCCGAGGAAAAGCGGCGCTCACCCCGTCTCGACGCCCGGAACCTCCTCGTGTTCCGCGAGCGCCGCCCAAACGACACCCCGGGAGAGCTCCAAAGCGAGACGAGGAACCTGTCCCGCAACGGAGCCCTCGTGGCAAGCCAGATCCCGTTGAACGTGGGCACCGAGCTCGAGATCGACATCCACCTCCCCCGGGAGCAATCGAACTTCTTTTTGAAAGGAAGGGTCGTGCGGCTCGAAGAGGCCCCCGAGGGGACGGGCGATCGCTCGCGGTACCACGTCGGAGTCGCCTTCATCGCCGATACCGACGAGGACGCACGGAAGCTCGAGACGCTCGCGTCGGAGATCTACGGCCCCATCGAGCAGCATCTCGACCCGGGGGATCTCGATCGTCTCGGCTGAGACCGACTCGCGCGACGCCGGCACTTTCTCCGAAGCTTGACAGCCATCGGCGATCTGCGGATAATACCCGGCCTACAGTTGACGCGGGGTGGAGCAGTCCGGTAGCTCGTTGGGCTCATAACCCAAAGGTCGCGGGTTCAAATCCCGCCCCCGCCACCAA
>CAWFHP010000018.1:0-107505 GCA_963815675.1 uncultured Acidobacteriota bacterium
GTTAGCCCGCATGGGGAGATGGTCTCTAGCTAATTCTAAGAAGGCTTCCCCGCAGTCCGACACGGCCCCGGTCGTCGAGGCGAAGCGTGCGACTACTGAGAACCCACTCGTCTTCATCAGCCATGACAGTCGCGACGCGGATCTCGCCGAGGCGTTCGGGAACCTGTTGACCGACGCAAGCGGGGGTATCCTGAAGTCGTTTCGTTCCTCCGACCGGAAGGGGACAGCTGGCATCGAGTACGGGCAGGAGTGGTATCGGGCGATCATGCAGAAGCTCGATGACGCCACGGACGTCGTTGCGCTGCTGACCACCCACAGCGTGAACAGGCCCTGGATTCTCTACGAAGCAGGTGTTGCGAAAGGCAAGCTGTCTGCGAACGACCGCGTTCTTGGAATCGCGCTGGGTGTGTCCCTGGACGAGGCCGCAACCGGACCGTTCGCACAGTTTCAGAACTCGCCCGATGAGGAAGATGCGATCACGGGCCTCGTCCTTCAGCTCATTCGTCGACACCCGCAGGCGCACCTCGAGAAGAAGCCGTTCGGCGCCAAGTGCAGGCTTTCCGGCAATCAGTGGCCACCCTACTGAAGGATCGGAAGAAGGAACCTGCTCAACCATCAGCGCGCGTCGATGAAACTTCGGTGGCCAAGTTCTTCGAGGAAATCAAGGTCCTTGTGCGGGACGTGCCTGATCGCGTCGCCAGTGAACTCGGCGGCGACTCCCGCCTCCGGCGGATGCGAAAACGTCGGCGATTCCATCCGATGATGTTCGAGGAATTGCTACATCACCCGATGTTCCGTGAGTCACCCGACCAAGCCGGACTGCCGATTCTCATGATGTTCAGCATGCTCCGTGACGACTATCCGTGGCTCTACGAGCTGGGTGTCCAGTTGTACCGCGCCGTGCAGGACGGCAACGCCAAGGCCATTGATCGAGCCCGCAGGGCAATTGTCGATACCGTCGAAATGACGCACCGAGGCCCCTTCATGCACGAAATGATGGGCGGTCCCGAAGATGAAGAGGCGATGATGATGTTGCACCACTTCGTTCACGGCCTTGAGCGCTTCATCCGTGTGCCGAGCAGGGCCGCCAAGAGGTCCCCGAAGGCTCCGGAGAAGGGTGAGTGAATGCGGGCTAACAACAGCATGCAGCGGACGGCGCTGCGCGCCGCCGCTGATGCTGAGCGTTCGGCGGACTTGTTCGGAGGCCGTCCAAGGTACCGACGCGCCCGACGATGACCGACGGATGATGATGGTCTGAGGAGTGGACTAATGAGTCAGGCGGCGCGAAGCATAGCGGTGTTCTCGGTTTACCTGTTCCTGAACGGGCTTGCGTTCCTGGCCATGCCGAACCAGGTCCTCCCTCTGCTCGGCCTCCCACCCGCCAATGAGCCCTGGATCCGCGGCCTCGGAGTGGTCATTACCGTCATGGGTTTCTACCATGCTGTCGCAGCGCGTACTGAGCTGACCCCGTTCTTCCGCGCAACGATCCTTGGCCGGGCCTTCGTCCTCGTGAGCCTTGGCGCTCTCTGGCTGAGCGAAGCTGTCCCACGGCAACTCCTCTTCTTCGGTTTTACCGACGTGGCGTTTGCGGTCTGGACCTTCTTGTCCCTTCGCAGCGACGCCAGGACTCGCAGCGTTGCGGCCTAAAGCAGAGGAGTGCGGCAGACTGCGCTGTGGCCCGCGGATCGCGAGCGCGCCGCCGAACACGCGCTTTCAACGGACGTGGCCACTCTCTTCGGTTAGCATAATGGCAGGACGGATTCGATGTCGGCTTCGGGGGACGCGGTGCTGCTCCCAAACCGGTGGCCACGCCGCTGAAGCTGGTCGTTAGTTAGCGGCCTCATGCGGCACACAGTGAGCCTTCTAGTTCTCGTCCTGCTTGCGTCCGCGACGCATGCAGAATCATCGACATACCGTTTTGGTCCGCTTGGTGTGAAGCTCACGGACGCTGAGGTGGGCGCCGCCGTTGCCTCATTGAGCTCAACCGACGGTAACGCCCCCCTGGCCGTTCTCGGTTGGTATTCCCAGATCGTTCCACTCGTCTGGTACGTCGATATCTTTCGTGCTCCATCCATGCGAGGAAACCGTGTTCGTCGCGGAACAGTCTCCCGCGTGCGATGTACCCTTGATTCTGAAGAACACTGCCTCAAGTGGGAGTCCGTCAATTTGGAAAGTCAGTACGCCCAAGTGGCCGACAACCTATATTCAGGTTTCAGCCACCGTATCGGTGTTCGCAACGACCGAGAACGCCCCTTCACGGTGGGCGGAACATTTTCTGATGACGAGCTGATGGGCTTGGTAGACTACATCAGATCCAGGCCTGCCGAACCAAATGAAGAAAGAGGCGACTGGACGATTGCCGGCTCATCTCTTGAGTCTCCGGGCCCGATTGTCCACATTGAGCAACGGACCGATGGGTCAGTGTTGATAAGTATGTCCTCGGATCTCGATGTGGGGCAGACGGCCATTGTCGTGAAAACAAATGGTAGTTGGCATCTTGAGAGCGTAGGTGGTTGGGTCAAGTAGCGGCCGCTAACCACGGATTGCAGCGGACGTGGCCTCTGTTTTCTAGCAGCATACTCGTAAGAATTTCGGGCGTCGGCTTCGGCCAGCTCGTGCCGCGGCGGTACGGCTGGCCACGCCACTGAATCCGAACGTTATGCGAATGATCCCATGCTGGAACACAATTCCAACAAGCTCCTAGCGCTTCTGCTTGCCTGCTGCTCGGTGGTTGGCTGCATGACTCAACCTGCTGCGCAGAAGGCCGGAGCGGTCCTCGCGTTTGTGAGCGTCACCGTTGTTCCGATGGACTCCGAGCGAGTCATGGCGGATCAAACAGTGATCGTGCGCGACGGCCGCATAGACGAGATCGGCCCCGCTTCGCAGGCCCACGTGCCGAAGAACGCAGTGATCATCGACGGTCGTGGCAAGTACCTCATGCCGGGCCTGGCCGATATGCACGTGCATCTGGATAGCGAGGATCCCGCCAGCCTCGCTGTGTTTCTCGCCAATGGGGTGACTACGGTCCGTTGCATGTGGGGAAACCCTGAGATCCTCCAATGGCGTCGTGACGTTGAGAGCGGCGAGCTCCTGGGCCCCACGATCTACACGACCGGTCCTATTCTTGACGGCGACCCACCCTACTGGCCGGGAAGTACGGTCATCACGACGCCAGAGCAAGCAGTACGGGAAGTCGCGGCCGAGAAACAGGCGGGCTACGACGCTGTCAAGGTGTTGGACAACCTGTTGCCCGATGCCTACGAGGCCGTGTTGCGTGCGGCAAGGGAACAGGGCCTTCCGGTTTACGGGCACGTGCCGTGGCGCGTCGGCCTGGAAGACGCGCTGGGCGGAGGGCAGAAGTCCTTTGAGCACATCACCGACTGGATGCACGCGTTGCTGCCCGACGACTCGCCCGTCCGACGGACGCTCCTTGAGATCCAGGCGGGCAAGCAGCCGACGACCTTCCAGACCTACATGGTTCAGCCGTTCAAGAACGCCGATGTTGAGCGGATTCCCGAACTCGTGGCGCGCGCCGCTGCTGCGGGCGTGTGGTTTTGTCCAACGCTTGTCTTGGACCGGAAGCTCGCCTGCACTGCGGACGAGTTCCAGGCGTTGCGACGTCTCGACATGATGCGATATGTGGCCCCGTCAAACTGGCCCTCCTGGGACGGGATGGCATCTGTCGTTGCTTCGGATCAGGGAGATCCCGCGGCAATGAAGGAGGGGTTCAGCACCGTGCTCGCATCGGTCAGAGCAATGCACGAAGCCGGGGTCGGTCTACTCATTGGAACAGACACGCCGAACCCCTTCATCGTTCCCGGATTCTCCGTTCACGAGGAGCTGCAGAACTTTGTTGATGCCGGCCTCACACCCTATGAGGCCCTGAGAAGCGCGACGCGAGATGCAGCCGATTTCCTCGGCGCATCCGAGGAGTTCGGTACGGTGGCTGTGAGTCGCAGGGCGGATCTGATACTCGTTGAGGCGAATCCAATGGAGGACGTGGGGAACGTAGCGCGTCGCGTGGGCGTGAGTATCCGAGGTCGCTGGTTTCCGGAGAAGGACCTTCGTGTGCTGCTCGACGATATCGCCGGGAAGTACGCCGAGGCGAAGCTCGAATTGGAGGCTGCACCCTCCGAAGAAGGTGCCGGTGCCGCACCGCCGGACTCGAGCGCAGGGAAGGGAGAGTAAGTCATCGCATAACAAGGCAGTGAACCTGACAAAGCCCGCGCGGGCCTGTCGCGCTTCGCGCGCTCGGTTCATTGAGGCGGGCTTTGCAGGTTACTGCCAGTGTTGAACGAAACCGCTCCGCGGTAGTCTCAATACCCACCGTTCGAAGAAACCTGTAGTCGGAGTGTTTCTGCGAGAGATGCAGAAGGCTCCCTTCGTGAGTTAGGTTTTTGTCACCACAACTCAAACCGACCACGAAAGGAGCCTTGCATGTCGAGCTTACTACGAACCCGCCTGATCCAGGATCTGCGAATCCGGAACTACTCCGAGAAGACGGTGTCGATCTACGTACGTTGCGTTGCAGAGTTCGCGAAGTACTTCGGGCGTTCTCCGGAGGTTCTGAACGAGGGACACATCCGCGAGTACCAGCGGTATTTGGTGGAAGAGAAAAAAACGTCCTGGACGTTTTTTAACCAGACGGTCTGTGCGCTGCGGTTCTTGTACAAGAAAACGCTGAAAAAGGACTGGCCTGTTGCCCAATTCCCTTTCCGAAACGGGAAAAACGGCTGCCCGAGGTGCTGAGCGTCGAGGAGGTCGCGAAGCTGTTCTCCTGCGTCCGCACAGTGAAAAGCGGCACCATTCTCAAGACGATGTATGGAGCGGGATTGCGGCTGATGTAAGCGCTGAGTCTGGCTCCGAGCGATATCGACAGCAAGCGGATGGTGATCGGATTCATCAGGGCAAAGGCCGTCAAGACCGCTACGTGACGCTGACCCCAACGCTTCTCGAAACGCTTCGCGAGTACTACCGAGCCTATCGACTCGACGGAGAGTGGCTGTTCCCGAACCGAGAGCGCACCGGTCCGACGCATCCGACGGGAATCCAGCGAACCTGTCGCAATGCGGCCCGCAAAGCCGGCCTGGGCAAACGGGTCACGACCCATACCATGCGTCATTCCTTCGCGACGAACCTACTCGAGGCGGGTGTGGATCTTCGCACCATTCAGATTCTTCTGGGACACGGAAGCCTCCACACGACGGCTCTGTATCTTCACGTCGCGGTGGGAGGCGCGAACCCGAGACCGATACGCCCGGAGATGGTGGATCTGCTCGCGCTCACTGACACTGACACTGACGCTGACGCTGACAAATCATCGTCCGAGAAGTGAGCGCGCATCGGCCGGAAGTGGCCGATGTCATCGCAAGCGACGGGGCCCGATATCTGGAGCGCTACCGCCCCTCGAAGGAGCAGTTTCGTGTTCTGAACGCGCTGACCCGGTGCCGAACGGCTTCGTTGGGGGGCTGGCGGAAACGCTGCGAGCAGTGCGGTCACGAGGTGACCGTTTACCGGTCGTGTCGCAACCGCCATTGTCCGAAGTGCCAGGGGACGGCTCGAGCGGCTTGGCTTCAGGCGCGTGAACGGGAGGTTCTCGACGTGGAGTACTTCCACGTCGTCTTCACTCTTCCCCACGAGCTCGCTCCTCTGGCGCTCCAGAATCGCCGACTCGTCTACGGGATGTTGTTTCGCGCCGCTTCCGAGACTCTGCTGACGATTGCCCGTGACCCCAAACACCTGGGCGCGGAGATCGGCTGTCTCGCGCTCTTGCATACATGGGGACAGAACCTGCTCGCCCATCCGCACCTGCACTGCGTGATTCCCGGTGGAGGCCTGCGCCTCTCTGACGGCAACGAGCGATGGCTGAGCTGTCGTGACGGGTTCTTTCTGCCCGTTCGCGTCTTGAGCAGGATGTTTCGCGGTAAGTTTCTCGCTCTCCTGCTGCGAGCTTTCGAGCAACAAAAGCTCCAGTTTCACGGCCGACTCGTTGACCTCCATCATCCCAAGGCGTGGGAAAGCTGGCTCGAGCCGCTTCGCAACAAAAACCGGGTCGTCTACTCCAAGCCGCCATTCGGCGGTCCTACTCAAGTGCTCAAGTACCTCGCCCGCTACACCCACAGGGTTGCCATCGCGAACCAACGCATCCTCTCTTGCGACAAGGGCAAGGTCCGCTTCACCTGGAAGGACTACGCCCACTCCAGTCGCAAGCGCACCATGATTTTGGACTCCGTGGAGTTTCTCCGCCGCTTCCTCCTCCACGTACTTCCCAAAGGCTTCATGCGGATCCGCTACTACGGCTTTCTCGCCAACCGCTACCGTGCCGAAAAACTCGCCCTCGCTCGTCGGCTCATCAGCGACCTGGCCACCTCCTCCGAAAATGACGACATCCCTGTCGAATCCACGAGCTCTCACTCGCTCGCCCCAGATCCCACCACGACTTCGACATCTGCCCCCGGTGCAAGACCGGACGGATCGTCATCGTCCTTCGCATCGGCTTTCCCGTCGAACTGCAACTCGACCAAGCTTCGAGCTTCGACTCCTCATGAGCACAAGACCTCCCGTCCCCGTGAAAGCGCCACGCGATTCCTCGCTCGAGCTCTGCCTACCCGTCGGCAAACGCACTACCTTTCACCCAAACGAACCTCTCTACACCATTCCCAATCGCAACTCGCTCCCGCCGGTCTGCCTTGATCGCCGTCTGTACACCATCAAACGCTCTCGCCGACCGATACAATACCCATAGGACCAGGCCGAAAGCGGTTCGCTCAACACATTGCGATCCGGCGCGACTCCACACCCTGCCAGTTCTCCATCTCCCGCGCGCCGGATACAATACTTACGTTATGCGCATCGTGGGCCGATGCTCTAGCATGTAGCGATGGGTGGACGGATTGGATTAGGTCTGCTCGTGCTTAACCTCTTGGGCTGGACACTCTTTCATTTCCTAACGCCTGTAGCACCACCTCGTGTATGGACACCGCCCCCGCCAACGCGCCCAGGTGAGATCCACATCTTTGACTGCTGGGATTGTCCCCACATTCGACTCTTGGACAGAGAGTTCGGAAGTTACTGGGATCCGGTGCCGGTCAAGTTGCTCGTCGTGGCGAATCTTCCTTCTCTGTGGGTAGCGGCCGGTCCGAGTGACTATTTTCGGTTTCGGGAGGTCAGGCCGTTCTCGTTCTTCTTCAGCATGGTCTTGCAGTGGTTGGGGGTCGGACTCGTGGCCGGAGTATTGTTCCGAGCCATATCTCGCTTACGCGGCAAAGGCTCGCATCTTTCATCGGGGGACGCCCCATCCGCCTCCTGAATTCAGAGGTTATGAGAACTGTTCCGCGATCAATTGAAGATGAGCGCATAACCATGAGTTCGAGTGGACGGCACCGAGCCTTCGTCGAGACATGAATTACATCCGTCACGTAACGCCTTCGGCAGGGCTTGCGTTGTGCCGCCACTCAACTCAACGTTATCGGGACCGAGTCGAAAGTCGCCGTATCGAGCTCGGTGGAACTCGTAGATGTTGAGCTACGGAAGCGAGGGTATACTGGGATTTGGGGGTTGAAAATGGCCAAGCGCGTTGAAATACCGCCACCAGGATTCGACAATCTGTCGGTCGACGAGCAAATCGACTACGTACAGGACCTGTGGGATTGGATTGCCGCGCGCCCGGAGGAAGTCCCTGTCCCTGAGTGGCAGAAAGAACTCATCGACGAGCGTTTGCGTCAACATGAGGCCAATCCCGAGGACACTGTCCCTTGGACCGAAGTGCGCGCGCGCCTGCTGGAGAAGTATCAGACGTCGAGTGAATGAGCCGTCGACTTGTTCTTCGCGTCCAGGCCGAAGACGACCTCGACGAAGCAGCTTCCTGGTACGAATCCGAGAAGGCTGGACTCGGTCTGAAGTTCATCCAGGACGTGAACTTCCTATTTGAGCGAATCGAAGACAACCCTTTTCAGTTTCCGGTTGTTCACGGCAAAACGAGACGGGCCATGGCAAGACGCTTTCCATACGGAGCCTTCTTCACGGTGGATGAGGAGAAGATCCTCGTTCTGGCGGTCGTCCACCTTCATCGCCATCCGGACACGTGGAAGAAGCGATGAGTTCAATTTTAGGGACCCGATAACAATGCGATCGAGCGGACGGCGCCGCGCCCTCGGGAATTACATAAGCGATCTTGCTGCGGCGACGCCTTCGGCACCCCCATCGCTGCGCCGCCGCTCATCGCAACGTTAGCCGACGAACCTCGTTATTCCGCAACGGACGATGCACTTCGATATACTGGGAGAGGTTGGCGAGATCGAAACGATCGCGACAGGACGGGGAATTCGGGATCGCGACCGACTCCAGAAGCTATACGGCAAAGGGAACTGGAGAAAGATGAAGGGCGTGGCGCACATTCGCCTTCGTAGCGGCCGAGTGCGGAAGGCGGAACTTCATTGGTACGAGGCTCACGGTATCGGCAAGAGGGAATTCAAGCGCAAACGGTATCTGGACTGACGGTCATGACAGAACAACTGCCCCGGTTTGCGGTCTGCGTTCGAAACGAAGGTTACGAGGCGTCCCTCGAACTGCACAAGATCTATCGTATCGTTGCCGACCCTGATGCGGACAAAGAGGGTGACGCTCGCGTTGTTGACGAGAGTGGAGAGGACTACCTGTATCCTGCCGAGTGGTTCGTCCCAATAGAAGTGCCGGAGGCAGTTCAACACTCTCTCCTGCAAGCGTCCTGACTCTACGTCATCGTCGTCTAACGAGGCGTTGGAGTGGACGTGGCCCTCTTCGTCAAGGGTCAGTGGTCAGATGACCTGCAGTCTTTTCGTTGAGGCTCGCGGCTCACACTAGGGTGGCCACGCCACTCAACACCAGCGTTATATGGCCATCGTTTTTGCCGAACGTGTGTGCCTTCAGCCGAACGTGTGTGCCTTCAGGCGAGAGTTCGAGTATTCTGAATGCGAGGTTGAGTCGTGAAGTTCCGAGTTCGAATCGAGATCGACGAAGATGAAGTTTTTGTGGCGGAGGTGCCCGCTCTGCCCGGATGCGTGACTCAGGGTTCAACTCGTGAGGAAGCGATCGCAAATGCGCAGGAGGCAATCGCCGTTTATCTTGAGAGCCTCAAGGCACATGGCGAGCCGATTCCGCCGTCGATCGACGAAGAGATCGTCGACATTACGTTGTGAGTACCCTGCCTCGTGTCTCGGGCCGGGAGCTGGTATCAGCACTCCGGAAGTTCGGATACGAAGTCGATCGTCAGCGTGGTAGTCACGTCGTACTCCGAAATGTGTCACCGCCTCACCGACGCCTCGTGGTGCCCGAACACAAGGAGGTCGCCAAGGGAACTCTCCGGGCTATCTTGCGCCAGGCTGGGCTCACAGTTGAGCAATTGAAAGAAGCCCTCTAGAGAGGGGATCGTTTTGCCTCACAATTCAAGCCTGGGTCGGTCGTGGTTGTACTAGACCCCGACGTCGCGTCGGTATTTCGCACCTCCGAATCCGTGAATGGTCTTCTTCGCTCGGTGATTTCGGCAATTCCTGAAGGTTCGTTGTCAGCCCGGACAGGCGAAGGCGATTCGGGGTATAACACCTATCAGGCCCCCCTAGTCAACAGCAAAGATCTCTCCCGAAGGCGCGAGCGCCGCACCTGAGGAGTAGCCGAAGGCTCGAATCTCGATCCGAGTGCTCTGACTTCGTTTCCTGATGAGGGTTCAGCGGGAAGTCTGAACCAAACACCTATAGAGGCTCAGCCGTCGAAGCGCGAAGGGATGAAGCCTCGCGCCCGTCGGTGCAGGAGCGTCGATGGTACCGTCCTGCGGCACTAGAAACACATGGGTTCCCTCGTACCGTCCCAATCAAGAAGGGTACGACCTCGAGTCTTCCGCTGAGATAGGCGAAGCTCGGGTTCGTTAGAAACGGGATCGGGTGAGGGGCAGAGCTGCGGGTGCGAGAGAGTCCGAGCCCGCGAGCGAGAAATTTTGGTCGGGGAACGAGCGAGGGGCCAATCAAGCGAAGGGGCTGCCGGGGCATACAACCACGATGCGAGCCAGGTGCTCGAAGGCACAGTTCGAAGTCGGGCATCGTTGAGGTCTTATCCCTGGTATGGCTCCAGTTATGCGGCGGGCTCACCTCGCCTGCTCCCCGTCGAGTCGCCGTTCCGGTTTCAAGCGATGCGAAATTGCTCGAGAGAGAAAGGCTCGTTGTTCTTCATCATGTAGAAGACGGCTCGCCCGAGCTTGTGGGCGAGGATGGAAAGGGACTTGGCCTTTCCGTGCTTCTTTCGAAGCTTTTCGATGTATTTCTGAGCGGGCGGATTGGCGCGCAGGAAGAGAACGGCGGCCTCGGAGAAGGCCCACTTCAAGTGCACGTTTCCGATCTTAGCGCCACCGGTGCCGAGCCGTTTCCCCGAGGAGCTCTTCTCGCACTTGACGAGTCGAGCGTAGGAGGCAAAGTTCTGGACCCGTTCGAAGCGGTCGATATCGTGAATCTCGTAGAGGATGGTCATGGCGAGGATCCGTCCGACACCGGGAATCGAGAGGAGTCGAAAGAAGTTTCGTGGGTCATGGACTTTGGCCTTACGGGTGAGGAAGAGCTCGAGCTTCCGGATGAGGAGATCGTAGTGGCCCGCGAGCTCGAGGTCAGAGGAAACGCTCTCGAAGACGGAAGGGTCGGAGAAGTTCTCGGCGATCCCGTCTCGATTGGAGCGAAAGTGGATGCGTACCTTCGGCGTCGGCAGATTGTACTGGTGATGGGTGTTCTGGATATGGGCGAGGAGATGACTTCGCTGACGGACGAGCTTCAGGCGGCGCCGGAGGAGATCGCGAGTGGAGCGCATCTCGGGCGGGTAGACATACGCCTGAGGAAGCATGCCTCCTCGGAGGAGGGTCGCGATCTTGAGAGCGTCGATGCGGTCGTTCTTGGCTTTTCCCCCATGGATGGCCTTCATGTAGAGCGCGTGCCCGAGAACGAAGTCGATGCCCTCCCGGGCACAGAGGTCGGCGAGCCAGTACCAGGTGAACATGCATTCCACCGCGACGACGAGCTTTTCGCGGAACGAGGCGATGGCCTTCAGGAAGACTTCCGGCTCGGTGGGAAGGTCGCGATGAAGCAGGACCTGTCCATCGTGGTCGAGCACGCAGACGTACATGCTCCGAGCGTGCAGGTCGATGCCGCAGTAGTGCTGATGGGTTACGTTGTAAAATCTCATCAGGCTCTCTCCCTTCGAGGGTTGTTGATCCACTCCCTAGCGTACCCTCGATCCTGGGGGTACGCGGGAGGGGGCCTGTATGAGCATCAAACGATTGGAGTGGTCGTGGCCTTCTTCGTTGAGAGTCGCAGTCTCATCGCCGCCAACGGCTTCGTTGGGGCCGATGCTTTACTCAAGGCCGGCCACGCCACTCAATCGCAACGTTGAACAAACGCTCCTAGGATCTACTTTTTCAGCAACCATCTTCTATTCATGGCAGTCGGATACTCGTCCGGCGGCCAACCGAACCTTGATCCAGGACGCTCTCGAGGCAGCCATCGCCGAGATCCACGCAGAGAGTTCGCTCACTCTCGAGCCCGTTATGGACAGGGATACATTCGGCGTGGCCGGTTCACCCGACATTGGTGCCACGATACTTCGCAAAATCGATGCTGCACACGCGCTTGTGGCCGACGTTACCATTGTGACGCCACCCGACGCCGAACGACCGAGTCCGAATCCGAATGTTCTCATCGAACTCGGATACGGGTTGAAAGCGTTGGGTGCAGGTCGAGTCCTGCTCGTTCAGAATCTCGCCTTCGGCTCGCCCGAGAGTCTGCCTTTTGACCTGAGACAGAAACGCGTCGTCACCTATAATTCGCCAGCAGAAGCGGATAGCCGTGCCGCGGTGCGACGGTTGCTCCAGCGGGCGCTGAGGTCCGCGCTCAGTCTGGTATTCCTTGAGAACGTCACTCCACCAGCAATGGAGTATCCAATCGACTTGGACATTCGATATGAGGAGAAACGCATCTCATCAGACGAACATATTTACACGCTCGTCGTCCTCTTGACGAACACCGGCACCAAGCCGATTCGGGAATGGAACGTCGACGTCGAAATACCGACGCGCCTGCTACTCCCGTCGATCACGTACGCCCGCAAGCTCGAGGACAGGAGCGACCGCGATACGTCTTTCTTCCGGACCACTGAGCGGTCCCATCCCGGAACAATCTACCCTGGTGATACGAAGTCCGTCATGACCATCGACTATCACGTGGACCGTGAGATTTGGGACTCCAAAGCAACTCTATTCGCCCGAGACGTTCGAGCGACCGCGTTTGTTCACGGTGCTGTGTCTGCCACCGCGGCGCGGACGGTGTCAGAGCTTCAATGTTTCTGACTACTTCGTCCGGTGTCTGGCCGCAGTGCGATGCTTGGCCGGTCGCGTTGTCCAACACTCGCTCAAGCAGACGGTCGGCCTGACCGTCTCTTCACTGAAAACGATCTATACTCGCCTCAGCGGCCGCCCGCTGCTTAGCTATTCGTTGAGGTTGTAGAAAAACCTGTCTTGGGAGCGAGGAATCCGGTTAGACTTTCGGCATCGTACGACTCGATTCGAAGGCGAGGGAGATGCCGCGATTCAAGGATTACGACTACCGGCAGACGAAGCTTCTTCCAGTTTCGTTTGAGAAGCAGATCCTACCTGGCACGTTCGAACACTCGCTGAGCTACCTGATTGACCACGAGCTCGATCTGAGTGTTTTTGCTGAGAGGTACGCGAACGACGAGGTCGGCCGACCCGCGTACGACCCGGCGATCCTGCTGAAGATCGTGTTGCTGGGGTACTCGCGAGGAGTCACGAGCAGCCGAAAACTGGCGGCGATGTGCGAGCAGAACGTGCTGTTCATGGCGATGTCGGCGGATAGTCACCCGCACTTCACGACGATCGCGGATTTCGTCTCGAGCTGCTCGAAAGAGATCGCGTCGTTGTTCCGTCAGGTGGTTCTGATCTGCGACGAGCTGGGCCTCATTGGGAGAGAGATGTTTGCGATCGACGGATGCAAGCTCCCGTCGAACGCGTCGAAGGAATGGAGCGGGACGAAGGCGGACCTGCGGAAGAAGCGGAAGAAAATCGACCGAGCGGTGAGACGGATCCTGAGCAAGCACCGGGCATCGGATCGGAGAGAGGAAGACGTCGATGTGGTGGAAAGAGAGCGGAGGCAGATATCGACGCTTCGGAAAGCAAGTCGGAAGATCCGGGAGTTCCTCGAGGAGAACGAGGACAAGCTGGGGTCGAGCGGAAACCCAATCCAGAGCAATATTACGGACAACGACAGCGCGAAGATGAAGACCAGCCACGGGGTGGTTCAAGGCTACATCGGCGTGGCGGCTGTGGATGGGAAACATCAGGTGGTGGTTCACGCGGAGGCGCACGGCAAGCCGAACGAGCACGAGCTGCTGAAGCCGGCGGTCGAGGGAATCCGAGACACGCTGCAGTCGGCAAGCGCGACCAATAACGCACTGCAACACGGAAAAGTGCTCGCCGACAGCGGCTACCATAGCAAGAAGAACGTAGAGTACCTGAAGGAAGAAAGAGTCGACGGCTACATTGCGGACAAAGGATACCGCTCACGAGATGAACGTTTCCGAAGCGCGAAGCGCCACCGGCCCCAAGGGCGGGTCGAGACGAAGAGTCGCTTTGGGGTTGAAAACTTCGACTACGACCTGGACGAGCGTACTTGTCGATGCCCGGCAGGCAAATGGATGGTGTTGCGTTGTGCCCGAGCGAAGATCCGGAACACCGAATTCATGCAGTTCAAAGCTCGCGAATCAGATTGCGATGCGTGTGCGCTCCGGGCTCAGTGTCTGCAGTCGGGTACTCAGAAGGTGCGATCGCGACAAGTCAACATTCACCTGAACACGACTCGGGAAGGAAAGACGACGGCACTCGAGGAGATGAGGCGAAAGATCGATAGCGCGCGGGGTCGTTTCATTTATGGGCATCGCTTGGGAATCGTGGAACCGGTCTTCGGGCACATCACCGAGGCCATCGGAATCAAGCGCTTCAGTCTGCGAGGCAAAGAAAAGGTGAACGGCCAGTGGCGGCTGATGACGATGATCCACAACATCGTCAAAATCCATCGATACGGATGGTCGGCGACCTAGGATCGTGACTCTCAAAAGGACAAGCTGGTGAGTCGAGCTCAACGCCCAGACGCGATCAATCCGAGCGTGTTGGACCTTGTTCGGGCAAATCGAGAATCGGTGCTCACCGCGCCTCTCGAGACTACTTCTGATACGATTTTTCTACAGACTCGTTCGGCGGACGGAGCCAAACGGTAGTTTCTTCGCGGCGAAGCATTCGTCTCGCCCTAAACTGTAGGTAGCTATGGCATGGTTGTTGGCGTTGTTCTTGCTCCAGGGCCCTGGCGAGGGTTGGAACCTGGTACAGGCACCACCCCGAGAAGTCAAAAGAGTCTATTGGGATCTGTTTGAAACCACTGAAGTCTGGATTTTGCTCCTGCCAGGCAGTCCTCATGGAGAGACAACGCCTGTCAATATTGTTTTTCAAGCCTTCTTCCCCGGGCGCGCCAAGCGGGATCCCTACTCGAACCTCCCCGAGTGGCCGAAGGGTGAGCCAGAAAAACTCACCGTGAGAGTCCAGCCATTCCCGACGACCGTTATCAACGAACTCTCATTACGGCTCGTAATTGACGACGAGACTCTTGACTTGGGTGCATCCTGCAAGTGGCCCGGTGGGACCGGACCACGATGCCAAATTCTGTATTCGGGTGCGGCCGCGGGTTCGGCCGTCATCGGAGTGTCAGTGGAAGTCCAGCCCGCATTGTTGCGGCGGCTGAGCAAAGCTCGTGTAGTAACCGGAACGGCGTTGGGTTTTCCGATCCTCCTGTCGTCCGGTGACCTAGGTGCGGTAGGCAAGTTCGCGGAGGCAGTTCATTTGAAGGTGGACCCGCAGAAGTGAAGTCGCCGCCGAACAACCGATTGGAGTGGTCGTGGCCCGACTCTTGTTGAGCGCGGTGGCTGTACTCCGGATGAGAGGACTCCGGTAACCATGTGCTCGTACGACAGGACTGGCCACGCCACTCAATCGTGACGTTGGGCGGGCATGAGCATCAAAGTGATGACCGTGATTCTTGGAGTGGCGCTGGCGGTAGCCTGCGGTTTACGTGTTGTGCACTTCCTCCCGGACAACGAGTGCGGCAGCGAGGAGGTACTGCTCGCTGATCTCAGTGGGGCTCGCATCACGGCGGTCTGCGTCAGCCAAGGATCGGCGCGAGCCATTCTTGTCTCCACGGAGAACCGTCATCGCCCGCAAGATGGTCCACTATTAGCATTCTCTCTCGGTTTCTGCGGGAGCGACGTCATTAGCGTCGAAGCGCCAACCGGTTGGCGCGCCGAGGTTCATGGATCGAGCCGTGCGTTCTACATCGACTGGCAGGTCTCCGAGGATCCTGCGCCCCAACCCGGAATACGACCAGGTCAGAAAATGAGTGGTTTTGTCGTTCGGCTTCGTCCTGGATGGCGTCGGACCGGCTTCATCTCCGCGCGATGGGAATCAAGTTCAGCGGGCGAGGCAGTTACTCATGATAACTGTGATCCCCCACGTTGAGCCGCCCAACCCATCGCTGAAGCAGACGGTCGGCCCGACCGTCTTCCTCACAGAAAGAAGGGTATACTTCAATCTCAGCAGCCGCCCGCTGCTTAGCTTTTCGTATGCCGGATTTGGGATTTGGAGTCCGGAGAAACAGGGCAAAGGTGACTGACGCCGGTTCGCCTGCGTACCGAGAAACTCGATCATTCGTACCGCCGTTCATTGGCTGAACGCTCATGACCTTAGCTCTCGCGGCCACAGCGGACGCAGCATGGAACGCAGCTCACTCTCGACTCGACTTTCTCCAAAGCGCGCCCGGCCTTCTCGCCTTTCTCGCGATCGGACTGGCTGCATTGGTGGCGCGCCAGCACCTTGAAGTCAACCGGCAGGAACTCGTTATTAGCAACTCACCCCGGCTATCCCGCCGCATCCCCTTGAGAACTGTCGAGCGCGTCCAGGCACGGCCGCACCCTCCGTCGCTATGGCGGCCAAACTGGCCGTTCTCCAGAACCCTCAACTACTCTTTGCCTTTCGATCGTCATGCTGGCATCGAACTCACCCTCACCAGCGGACACGTCTTGTTCATCGGCTCGATCAGTCCCACAGAGCTGATCCACGCAATATCGTACGCGGCTCCGCACGTTGTTACGGCCGATGCATGATAGAGCAAAACGTGTCCCCCACGGGTCGCATAGCGAGCGTTTCGAGCGGTCGAAGCCCCTCTCAACTTAGTGGAGGCGGAGCCTTATGAAGTCCAGAGCCGTCCGTACGAAATCGTGCCGACATGTTGGGACTGGCCTCGCCGCTCAAACGCGTCGCTAGACCCCTCTGGGAACGTCGCAGGCGACCCCGAATACCATTGCGGTAAAATATGAATGGGATTGAGTTCGAATGGGACCCGGCGAAGGCGACGGACAACTTCGCAAAGCATGCGGTCACATTCGAGGAAGCGTTCACGGTCTTTATGGACCCGCTGGCTCGTATTCATGAGGATCCTGACCACTCTGAGCGTGAACAGCGGGAGATCATTGTCGGGCACTCGATAGAACAGCGGCTGCTTCTCGTGAGCTTCGTGGAGAGGGCTGGAAGGGTACGATTGATCAGCGCGAGACCTGCGACAAAGAAAGAGCGTCGAGACTATGAAGAAAAAGGTGAAAAGTAGCCGGCGTTCCGGCGAGGGGGATCTTCGGGCAGAATATCGTTTCGACTACCGTCGTGCGAAACCAAATCGTTTTGCCTCACAATTCAAGCCTGGGTCGGTCGTGGTTGTACTAGACCCCGACGTCGCGTCGGTATTTCGCACCTCCGAATCCGTGAATGGTCTTCTTCGCTCGGTGATTTCGGCGATTCCTGAAGGTTCGTCGTCAGCCCCGACAGGCGAAGGCGATTCGGGGTCTAACAACGCGTTGCGGCAGACGGACGCAGATGAGAAAGAAGGCGTCCGCCGCTGAACGCGGGCGTTAGCGGGCTCAAGTGTCGTCGTCACCGTCGGACGCCGTCTTGCTTTGCCGGGGAGCCGGCGCTGTCGCATGTTAGGATCGGTTCATGAGCGTGAGAGTAGACGAACTGTTGCGGCAAGCTTTGGAACTGGATCCGAAGGCCCGAGAAGAACTTGCAACTCTGCTTCTTGAGAGCGTTCCTGCTGATTCGCAGCAAGACGTGGATGCCTCATGGGAGGCAACCATCCGTCGACGGTTGAAGGAGTTGGAGTCCGGCGCGGTTCAGACAATTCCTTGGGAAGAGGTACTCCGGAAGCTCGTTCGGAGCGAGGGTGCCGTATAGCGTTCGCTTTCACCCGGAAGCGGCAGAAGAAACCCAGGCTGCAGTCGATTGGTACCGGCGGCGCAGTTCGGACGCTGCCGCTGGCTTTGTCGCCGAGCTAGATTATGCGGTTGAGCGAATCGCCGAACTACCTGAGACGTGAACCTGACGCTGGACTCGGCAACGCGCGAACCGCCACCCTGACGGGCGGTGGGCTCGTGGACGTCGGTGCACCTTTGCGTGAAACGGGGCAACCGGTGGTGCGCCCCTATTGGCTGGTGGACGATATCGCTGCGGCCGTCGCTGCAGCGGTTCAAGCCGGCGGCGAGCTCGCTGTCCCGCCGATGGAGATCCCCGGCCACGGCACGTTCGCCATATACCTCCAAGGAGGCAATGATCATGGCCTCTGGCAGTTGTAGCCGCCTGCCAGCCCGTGCACTGAGCAACCGGTT
This sequence comes from uncultured Acidobacteriota bacterium, assembly GCA_963815675.1. GTDB lineage: Bacteria > Acidobacteriota > Vicinamibacteria > Marinacidobacterales > SMYC01 > CAWFHP01. The sequence continues at coordinate 17,782 of CAWFHP010000018.1, forward strand.
GCAGCGGACGGCCCGCTGCGCGGCCCACCGGTGAACCGGAGCGTTAGACCGCAGGAAACACGTCCGGCGCTCAAGAAAAGGAAGAGGGCATGGCCAAGCTCGTGTTCGGAATGAATCAGTCCCTGGACGGCTACGTCGACCATATGGCGTTCGCGCCAAGCCCAACGCTATTCCGCCACTTCATCGAGCAAGCTCAGGGGCAGGCGGGCAGTGTGTACGGCCGCCGAATGTATGAGGTCATGCGTTACTGGGACGACGACCATCCTGAATGGGATGCAGGGGAACACGCCTTCGCGGCGGCGTGGCGGAACCAGCCGAAATGGGTTGCGTCGCGCTCGTTGAAGGCGGTCGGCCCCAACGCCAAACTTGTTGAGGAAGATCTTGAGGGCGCGATCCGCGAGCTAAAGGCCGAACGCGAAGGGGAGATCGAAGTTGCTGGCCCGGACCTGGCGCACAGCCTAACCAAACTTGGCCTCATCGATGAGTATCGAATCTACCTGCATCCCGTCGTCCTTGGTCACGGCAAGCCATATTTCGCCGGACCCCGGCCGCCGCTCCGCCTCATAGCTAGTGACCGGATTGACGAGACTGTGATCAGGTTGACCTATGTTCCTGCTTGATCTCGCGACTGCCTGGAAAATGGCCGATGACGCTTGGTCTTTGGCCAGGCCAGCTGAGGTCCAACCGGTTGCCAGATGAACGCTACTCCCGAGGACGTCAACCTCGAAGACGGTGTCGACGGAGAGTTGCCACGGGCCAGCCACGACATGCGGTCACGTCTCCCCGCGCAGGCTTCGCGGGGTTGTGCCCGGCGTTTCGACGGACAAGAGGGGAGGGGTGTCAAGCTGCAGGCTGACACGGAGGCATGGGATGCCACTACTGATCGGGGCGCTTCTCGCATTCGCGGTGGGGCTGTTTGCGACGACGTCCGGGCTGGATCGAGATCGCGCCTTCTATCCGACCGTGGCGATTGTGATCGCGTCCTACTATTGTCTCTTCGCGGTCATGGGAGCCCCAACGCGTGCGCTCGTTCTCGAGTCGCTGGTCGCTGGAGCATTCCTTGTCGTGGCAACAATCGGGTTCCGGACGTCGCTTTGGATTGTCGTGATTGTGCTCGGTGCACACGGTGTTCTGGATCTCATGCATGGCTCCGTCATTTCCAATCCCGGCGTCCCAACCTGGTGGCCATCGTTCTGTCGGACCTACGATGCCACGGCAGCCGCGTACTTGGCGTGGCTGCTCACGAGCGGGCGCATTCGCGCTGCAACCTGAACACCGCACGCAGGTGACCGTCTCGATGAGTCAACTCTTTCGGTTCCCCGGTTCGGTCCGGCGAGATCCGCGCATCGAGGCTTGGATGCAGGATCATGCGGATGAACTGGGGGCCATCGCGAGGCGCTGGTTTGAAGCCATGCGTGACTGTGGTGACGATGTTCGAGAGGTATTGCACGACGGCCATCCCACCGCATGCGTGGCGGACGCGGCATTCGCTTACGTCAACGCCTTCAAGGCTCACGTCAACGTCGGTTTTTTTCGTGGCGCCGAGATCGCCGACCCAGATGGCCTGCTGGAAGGCACGGGCAGGTTCATGCGCCATGTCAAGCTCAGGCCCGAACGTGAAGTCGATAGCACGGCGCTGATGAGTCTAATCGAGGCGGCATACATCGATATGAAGGGGCGCCTGAAGGTGGAGTAGCTCGTGCATGCCTGCGACAGTCTCGGGCTGCGAGCGGACGGTTGAGTACCGGCGGTATCCAAATCGGAGCGTCATGAGGCAGAACGTTCGACGTGAGAAACGGTGTCGATGAAGGTTTGCATCGTCGGGGCGTCTGGGAAGCTCGGAAGGTACATGGTGCAGCATTCGCTCGACCGGGGCTACGAGGTCGTGGGCGTTTGTCGTAAGCAGAGCGTTGACAAGCTCGGAGCGTTCGAAGGCCGCATCACGGTCATGCCCGGAGCGACCAACGACCGGGAGGTCATCAAGAAAGCGGTCGCAGGGTGCGACGGCGTGCTAACCGTGTTGGTTCCTTGGGGAGTTCAGCAGTACGCGACGGGAACGGCACAGGCCGTACTCGACTACGCACGTCCGGGCTCGCGGCTCATTTTTTCCTGTGGATGGCACATCACGCGAGACGGCAAGGACGTCTATTCACGGAAGCTCGCGACGTTCGCGAAGGTCTTCGGCTGGCTCGCGCGCCTGCTCCGCATCGCGGACCTCGACGATCAGGTCGAAGCGTGCCGGCGCGTGTTCGCCAGCGACACCCGGTGGACGGTCGTGCGGGGAAGCGATCTCGAAGAGGGGGAGAGTCAGGGCCTTCCCGTGTGGAGTCGACATGTCGGCGACCCCATCCTCGCGAGCAATCTCACACGCCGGGTGGACTTCGCCCGGTTCATGGTAGAGGCGCTCGACAACGACGAGCTCGTCCGCGAGGCCCCGGCAATCGTAGGCCGTCAAACGCCATCGGCGCTCGCATACGCCGCCGCCGCTGGGTTTGGACGTGACAGCTAGTCAACGTGGTATCGCACGCGGTCTGCTTTGACAGCGCGCGGCAACACACCAAGCGATTTCTGGATGGCCACTTTCCTCGGGCCGTCGTTGGGGTGTGCTTCGCCGCTGAATGGGATTGTCGCTCCGTCCATCGTCTGGTAGCGCTGCCGGACGCTCGAGCAGGTAACAGCCATGTCGTCGAGTAACCTCGCCAGCCGGTCTTCCGGGAGCCTCTTCGGTGTCGCTTTCGGGGACGCTCTGGGCCTGCCCACGGAGTTCTTGACGTTCGAGCAAATCAAGGCGAAGTGGCCACCTTCGGGTCCGACGGATCTGGCCGATCCACTGGCGCAGGTGACGGACGATACCCAGATGACGCTCGCCGTTGGCGAAGCGCTCGTGCAAGCCCTGCGAGAATCTTCCCTCGACCCTTCGGCCGTCGAGTCGGCGTTGTGCAAGGAGCTCGTTTCTTGGTTTCATTCCCCCGAGAACAATCGGGCGCCGGGCAGGACCTGCATGGCGGCGTGCTCGCGCCTGGCCGATGGCGCGACATGGCTCGACGCCACCGTCGTGCAGTCGAAGGGTTGCGGTGCGAACATGCGCGTCGCCCCGGCGGCTTTCCTGAACCCGGACATGCGGGCTCCGGTCTCTCAGCTCCAGGCGGCCTTGACCCACGGTCATCCCACGGCGGTGGCCGCGTCTGACCTCACTTCCTTCGCCATCGCGAGTCTCGCCGAGGGTATCCATCCGGACGTTCTGCTCCCGGCGATGCGCGAGTACGGGGAGTCCCAGCGAACCATGTATCACTCCGAATGGCTGCGGACGCTCTGGTCGCGCGCGGGCGCCTCGAGCCCGGAGGGCTACATTTCCAGTGGATGGGCCGAGAGTCTGGACGCCCTCGCCAACGTCGAAAGGGCGGTCGGCGCTCTCGGCGACGACGCCGACCCCTGCACCGTGACCGGCGATGGTTGGGTCGCGGAGGAAGCGCTCGCGACCGCACTCTTGTGCTTCCTCTCGCATCGGGACGACGTGCGCCGAGTCGTTTGTCGAGGGGCGGCCACGCGCGGGGACTCGGATTCGATCGCCAGCATCGCGGGAGCTCTGGCGGGGGCCTATTCCGGGATCCGTTCCTGGCCCGCGGCTTGGGTCGAAAGAATCGAGTACCGGGAGACGATAAGCCGTATCGCAGCGGATCTCGTCGCCTTGCGTTAAACCGCCAGCGGCCAGCGGCCCGTCATTATTACTAGAGATTACCAGTGAATCCGCCCGTCAGCGGACTATCGCGCTGGCCGGCTCGCTTCCGCCTCTTTCAACAGCACGCCGATCTCGGTGTGTCCCGCCGTCTCGGCCCACGTCGACGCCGTTCGGCCGTCGTCCGAGCTGAGGCGCGGGTCGGCTCCCGCCTGCAGTAACAGAGAGACCGATTGGCTCGCGCCGGCCGCGGCGGCGCACATCAGGGCCGTCTCTCCCTTCGGTCCTTGGGCGTTCAGTTTGACCTTCGCGTCGATGAGGACGCGCACGATGGCGTCGTTCGCGCAACCCGCGAGGAGCGCCCCCTCGAGGTCCTGCGGCCGCGCGCGTTTCTGGATGAGTTGCCGGAGCGCCCAGGGGCTTCCCTGACGGGCCGCGACGAGAATGGCGTTGTCTTCCCAGTTCTCGATCCCCGTCGCTTCCGCCGTGGGATCGGCTCCAGCCTCGAGGAGCGCGACGAGGCTGTCGAGACGGCGGTACTGGAGAGCGGCCATCAAGGGAGTCTCGTAAGAATCGGTATCGCGGGCGTTGACGTCGACGCCGTCCTGGATCAGGCGGCGGACGGCTTCGTCGTCGCCCTTCCGGAGCGCTTCGTGGAGGAGCTCTTCCAGGCTCTCGTGGGCGCCGGCCGCGCGAAGGACGGCTTCGATGTCGGCTTTCCCCGCCGCTCGCGCCACGGTGAGGGCGGTGAGTCCCGCGCCGTCTCGATGCGAGACGTCCGCTCCCCGCTCGAGGAGCAAGTGCACCGTTTCGAGCGAGTATTCCGCCGCCGTCATGAGAGGCGTTCGCCCTTCCCGGTTCGCCAGATCGACCCTGGCGCCGCCCTCGACGAGCGCGCGGGCGATGGCGGTGCTGTGGTCACAGGCGAGAAGAAGGGCCGTGTCTCCCTGGGTGTCCTGAAGGTTCGGGTCGGCACCGCGCGCGAGGATAGCCTTCACCGCCGACACGTCCTTGCCGAGCGCCGCGAGCATGAGCGCGGTGCGGCCATCGGGATCGCGAGCGTCGACACCGGGGTCCTTCGGGGAAGCGCCCTGGCCGAGAAGCGGTACGCTGAACAGAAGAAAGATCAGATTCACACCGAGGCTCATCGGCGAGAGTATAGGCCGCATGACACCGGTTTCGTCAAAGCGGTCTCCCATCGAGCTGGTAGCCAAGAGCGGCTTGAGATAGTCTGAAGGGTTAGTCGGACCCTGTGATGCCCATGAAAAAAGTCGGATTCGTCAGCCTCGGATGCCCCAAGAACCTCCTGGATACCGAGGTCATGCTCGGGCATCTGACTCGAGACGGCTACGAGCTCGTCGCTCGTCCCGAAGAGGCCGAAGTCCTGGTGGTGAACACTTGCGGATTCATCGATGCGGCGAAGCAGGAGAGCATCGACACCATCCTGGAAATGGCGCGTCACAAGGAGACGGGTAACTGCCGCCGCCTCGTGGTGACCGGCTGCCTCGCTCAGCGCTACTCCCGGGAGATCGCGAGCGAGATCCCCGAGGTTGACGTCGTCTTCGGACTCGACCAGCTCCACACCATCACCGAGGCCTGTGAGGGAGAGGAGCGCCGGGTGACGTCTCTCGCGGCCGACGGATTCCGCGGCGTATCTCTACGATCACCTGGCACCGCGGGTCGTCACCACACCCTCCCACTACGCCTACGTCAAGATCTCCGAGGGCTGCGACTATCCCTGCACGTTCTGCATCATCCCGAAGATTCGAGGCTCCTACCGGAGCCGTGAGCCGGAATCGATTCTCGCCGAGGCGGAATCGCTCTCGGCGCGCGGCGTCAAGGAGCTCGTCCTCATCGCGCAGGACACGACGCGCTACGGAGTCGAGCTCGGCCTGAAACGGGGACTGGCCTCGCTCCTCCGCCAGCTCGCGGCCGTCGACGGGATCGAATGGGTGCGGTTTCTCTATGCGTACCCCACGACGGTGGACGATTCGGTGCTGGAAGCGATCGCGGAAGAGCCGGCACTCTGCCGCTATGTCGACATCCCCCTTCAGCACGCGAGCGATTCCATCTTGAAGATGATGAAGCGACCGGGAACCGGCAAGAGTAATCGCGCTCTCTTGCGGCGGATTCGGGACGCGGTGCCGGGAGTCGCTGTCCGGAGCTCGTTCATCGTCGGATTTCCCGGGGAGACCGAGTCCGACTTCCAGGTTCTCGCGGATTTCTGCGCCGAGGTCGAGCTCGACCACCTGGGGGTTTTCACCTACTCGAACGAACAAGGAACGCAAGCCCATGTCGCTCGGGAGGCCATCCCCAGGCGGGAGAAAGATCGCCGCCGAGACCGATTGATGCGCCAGCAAGCCGCCATCTCCTCGGGAAAAAACAAGGAAAGGGTCGGCTCTTTCCTGCGCGTGCTGGTGGAAGGCCCTTCGGAGGAGACCGAGCTTCTGCTCCAGGGACGGGCCGAGCATCAGGCACCGGGGATCGACGGCGTCGTGCTGATCAACGACGGCGAGGCCGCCCCGGGGAGCTTCGCCACCGTCGAGATCACCGAGTCCCACCCCTACGACCTCGTCGGACGGGTCGTTCCAGCCGCCCCCTGAGGGGCAGTGCCCGAGCTGTCCGGGCGTCTCCCGGCAGGTGGAGCTCGCCAACGGGGTTGAATTCGGAGTCAGCCCTGGACTATATTGGGTGCTCAATTCGGGATCACGGAGTGGGCGCCGTGCCCACTTTTTTTGTTGGGTTGAACGCTCGAATCTCCTTTCGCGCGGCTCCACAGCACAAGTCGAGGTGGTCGGAACGAGGGTGAATGGAACGATGCACGCTTCTCTTCACACCCGCCGTCTACCCGGGGAGGTGTCGCATGATGTATGCCGATAACCTCCTGCCTGCTCTGGAGTCGATCGCGCACCGCGCCGCGGAGCCCGAGGGCCTTGAAGTCGCGTGGGTCGAGTTGAAACGACAGGGCGGGTCGTACGTGTTCCGCGTCTTCATCGAGCGCCCCGACGGAAACACCGGGCTCGCCGATTGCGAGCGGCTGAGCTCGCGACTCGGGCTGCTCCTGGACGTGGAAGACCCAATCGAGACCGCGTATACACTGGAGGTTTCGACGCCGGGACTCGACCGGCCGCTTCACGGGGAAAAGGATTACCAGCGGTTCGCGGGTCGTCTTGCGCGGGCGAAGCTGAAAGAGCCGTTCCAGGGAAGGCGCCGTCTCGTCGGTCGTCTCGGAGGCGTTCGGGATGGGAATCTCCTCCTCACCGAAAAGGATCTCGGGGAGGTCGCCGTTCCCTTCGCCATCCTCGATAGTTGTCGACTCGAGGTCGAGATCGAGGAGGAGCTCGGAAGCGCGTCGCGCGCCCGGCCGGGCGAAAGACGCCAGACGAGAGAGAGAGAACGAACGAGAGACAATCGCAGCTACGAGGCAAGCCCCAGCCAGAGCCAGAGAAGAAGGAAGCGCGCATGAGTCCGCTGTACCAGCTGATCGAGCAAATCAGCCGCGAGAAGGGTGTCGACGCGGAGATCATCATCGCCGCCGTCGAGGACGCCATCCTGACCGCGGCCAAGAAATACTACCGGACCGAGGAGCCCTATCAAGCCCGATTCGATCGGGAGTCGGGCCAGGTTCAGGTCTTCCTGAAGAAGCGCGTGGTGTCCGATGTGACCGACCCCGCGACGGAGATCTCGCTCAAGGACGCGAAGCGGGTCAATCCCAAGGTGGAGCTCGGGGCGGAGATGGAGCTCCACAAGCCGACCGACGTCCTCGGCCGGATCGCGGCGCAGACGGCGAAGCAGGTCATCTTCCAGAAGGTCCGGGAAGCCGAGCGGGATCACATCTACAGCGAGTACGGCGATCGAATCGGCCAGCTCGTTACCGGAATCGTCAAGCGCGCGGAGAGCGGCGACCTGGTCGTGGACCTGGGAAAGACGGAGGCCCTTCTCCCCCGGAGGGAGCAGTCACGGGCGGAGGTCTTCAATCCCGGCGAGCGCATCCGCGTCGTCATCGTTCGGGTGTCGCGCACCTCGCGAGGGCCGCAGGTCATCGTCTCCCGTACCGATCCCGCACTCCTCGCTCGTCTCTTCGAGATGGAAGTCCCCGAGATCTACGAGGGCACGGTCATCGTCAAGAACGCCGTTCGAGAGCCGGGGGACCGCGCGAAAGTGGCGGTCTATTCCAAGGACAAGGACGTGGACCCGGTGGGCGCTTGCGTCGGGATCAAGGGCGCTCGGGTCCAGAACATCATTCGGGAGCTCCGCGGCGAGAAGATCGACATCGTCGAATGGAACGACGACGCCAACACGTTCGCGATCAACTCGCTCAACCCCGCGAAAGTGAGCCGGGTCTCGATTGTGGACGACAAGGAAAGAGTCATGGAGGTCGTCGTCGAGGACAAGCAGCTCTCGCTCGCCATCGGCAAGCGGGGGCAGAACGTACGCCTCGCCGCCCGCCTCCTCGGCTGGCGGATCGACATCAAGAGCGAGGAAGAGAAGAGACGCGAGGTCCAGTCCCAGATGGACGCGGCGATGGCTTCCGCCGAGACCGACATCCGCGTCATCGAGGGAGTCGGTGACAAGACCCTGAAGAAGCTCATCGCGCAGGGGTTCACGTCGCTCGAAAAAATCGTCGCCTCTCCCGAAGCCGTCATCAATGTCTCAGGAGTGGGAGAGAAAACCGCGGCGAAGCTGGTCGAGGCCGCGCGCCGTCATTTGGGGCTCGAGACGTCCGCTGAAGCCGCGGAAGGTCCTGAAGGCACCGAGGGCTCCGCGGACGCTGACGCAGAAAGAGCGGAAAACGAGGAAGCTATTGGAGGTCCCGAGGGAGGAAGCCCGCCCGCGAACGACGAGGGCGGTGGGGTTGCCGAAGTCAACGACAGCCAGGACGGAGAGAAAGAAGCACTTCTCGTCGGCGAGAACGCCTCTGGAGGATCCGACGGCGGCGACCGGGGCGATGGTTCCGACGTCACGGGAGGTGAGAGGTAATGGATAAAGTCAGAGTTTATGAGCTCGCCCGTGAGCTCGGCATGACGAGCCCCGAGACGATTCAGCTCTTGAAAACCAAGCTCAAGATTCGGGTCAAGTCCGCCTCGAGCACGATTGAGGAAGACACCGCCATCAAGTTGAAGCGGATGATCCGACTCGAGGGCGGGGCCGCTCCTCGAAAGAAGGCCAAGGCCGTCTCCGCCGAGGGCGATGGAAGAGCCGAGGCCATCCGTCAGCAGCGTGCCGAAAAGGCGCGCCAGGCGTTGCTCAAGGAAATGCTCGCGGAGGAACAGGCGCTCCAGAGGGCGGAAGAAGAGAAAGAGCGAAAGAAGCAAGAGGAGCTCGAACGGCGCGAGGCGGAAGAGGTACAGCGCATCGCCGCGGAAAAAGCGGCCGAGCAAGAGCGAGAGCGCCTCGAAGCCGAAGCGCGTGAAGCGGCGCTGCAGGCCGAGCAGGAAGCGTCCGCCCGCGAGGCCCAGGAGGCGGCGGAAGCCGTCGAGGTGGAAGCGGCGGGCGTTGCGTCCGAACAAGCCGTCGAAGCGCCCTCGGCGGAACCGGGTGCTCCCACGCAGGAGCATCCCGCGGTTCCGGAGCCACACGTCGAGACGCCGGCCGCGGCCGCGGCAGCGCCAGCGCACCCAACGCAACCGACTCGCCCCGTGCACGAGGAGCACGCGGCTGCCGCCGCTCCCGCGGCCAGGCCGTCCAAGGAACCTTTCGTACCCGGCCCGACCTCGACGTACATTCGTCCACGACCTGCGCCTCGACTGCGCCGCGACGAGATGAAGCCTGTCCCGCCGCCGCCGCGTCCCGCGGCCCCGATCAAGACGATTCGGGCGAGAGGTCCGGAGACGAAGCCGAAGGGAAAGCGCAAGGACAAGCGCGCGCAGCGGCCGCTAACTCCCGAACTGGCGGAGCAGTCTCTGCCCGAGCCTACTCCCGGCTCGAGGATAGAAAGCCCGCGGCCCCGGCTGCTCCCGTCATCTTCCGCAAAGTCGCACTCACCGAGGGTGTGACGGTGAAAGAGCTCGCGGAAAAGCTAGACATCAAGCACAAGGACGTGATCAAAGCGCTCCTCGCCCGCGGAGTTCTCGCCACCATCAATCAGACTCTCGATGCCGAAACGGCGACCGCGGTGGCGAAGTCGTTCGGGGCCGAGGCCGAGATCCTATCCTTCGAAGAAGACGTGATGCGGGAGGAGGAGGTCGAGGAGAAGCCTGAAGATCTCGAGACCCGCGGACCGGTCGTCACGGTAATGGGCCACGTCGACCACGGAAAGACCAGCCTTCTCGACGCCATCCGCCAGACCAAGGTGGTGGAGAAGGAGGCGGGAGGCATCACCCAGCACGTGGGCGCCTACACCGTCGACGTGAACGGTCGGAAGGTGGTCTTCCTCGACACCCCCGGTCACGAAGCGTTCACGATGATGCGCGCTCGCGGCGCCGCGGTCACCGACCTCGTCATTCTCGTGGTGGCTGCCGACGACGGCGTGATGCCCCAGACCAGGGAAGCGATGGATCATGCTCAGGCCGCCGGCGTACCGTTGATGGTGGCGATCAACAAGATCGACAAGCCCAACGCCAACCCCGATCGGGTGAAACAACAGCTATCCGACCTCGGCCTCGTTCCCGAGGATTGGGGTGGCAAGACCGTCTTCTGCCAGGTCTCCGCCAAGAAACGAGAGGGCCTGGACCTTCTTCTGGAGATGGTGCTCCTCGTATCGGATCTGCTCGAGCTCAAGGCCAATCCGGGGCGGGCGGGAACGGGGACGGTGCTCGAGGCGAAGATCGACAAGGGGAAGGGGCCGGTGGCGCACGTGCTGGTGCAGAACGGGAGCGTGTCGATCGGGGACTCCTTCGTCGCCGGAGCGGTCTATGGAAAAGTTCGAGCGATGCTCGACGACCGCGCCCACAAGGTGAAGAAGGTCGGTCCCTCGTCTCCGGTCGAGATTCTCGGTCTGACGTCGCTTCCTCAGGCGGGCGATCAGTTCCAGGTTTTCGCCGACACGATCAAAGCGCGGCAAATCTCCGAGTTCCGGCAGCAGAAGCTGCGTGAGCGCGACCTGCTGACGACGGCGCGGCTCACCCTCGATCAGCTGCACCAGAAGATCAAGGAAGGGAGCGTCAAGGAGCTGCCTCTCGTGCTCAAAGCGGACGTTCAGGGCTCGGTCGAAGTTCTCACCGGTAGTCTGACCAAGCTCTCTACCGAGAAGGTCAAGGTCCGGATCATCCACGCGGGCGCGGGCGCCATCACCGAGACCGACGTGAACCTGGCCTCGGCGTCGAACGCCGTCATCATCGGCTTCAACGTGCGGCCGGAGAGAATGGCTCAGGATCTCGCGGAAAAGGAAAACATCGACATCCGCCTCCATACCGTCATCTACAACATCACCGACGAGATCAAGAAGGCCATCGAGGGTCTGCTCGAGCCGACGTTCAAGGAAGTCGTTCTCGGACACGCCGAGGTGAGGGATATCTTCAAGGTCCCGAAGGTGGGAGCCGTCGCCGGGTGCTACATCACCGACGGAAAGATTCTACGGACGTCGCAGGCGCGCTTGCTGCGGGACCACGTGGTGATCTTCGAAGGCAAGATCGGAAGCCTGCGGCGATTCAAGGACGACGTCGCGGAAGTCAAAGAAGGCTTCGAGTGCGGCATCGGTGTCGCCAATTACAACGACGTCAGGGTCGGTGACATCATCGAAGCGTTCACCATGGAGCGAGTCGCGCCCACCGCCAGCTAGCCCGGGACGCTCACGCGCGCGCGGATCGATTCGGACCGAAAAAGTCAGTGTCTAGCCGGAAGAAGGCGGGCTTCGAGGGTGGGGCTCCGATCATCGGCCTTCTGACCATCGAGCTCCATTTTCCGGAGGCGCGCTCGCTCAAAGCGAAGCGCATGGTCGTGAAGTCCATCAAGGATCGCCTGCGTCGGAAGTTTAACGTCGCGATCGCGGAGACCGGCTATCTCGAGCTCTGGCAAAGAGCAGAGCTCGCGGCGGTCTCGGTGAACGGGACGCGATCGATCCTGGAATCGGAGCTCGAGGCCATCAGCCGTGAGCTCGAAGAGCATTTTCCCTCCGAGCTTCTCGGCACCAGCTTCGAGCTCATCGAATAGGCCGGGGAAGAAACGCAAAAGGCGCGAACGCGCAACGAACATGTCCAGACAACGGGGTGAGAGGGTTCGTCCCGAGCGGCTCGCGGAGCAGATCCGCATGGACGTCGCCGAGATTCTCCAGAGTCATCTCAATGATCCGCGGCTTCCGCTCATCACCTGTACCCGCGTGACGGTGACGAACGATCTCAAGCACGCGAAACTCTACGTGAGCGTCTTCGGGGACGAGCCGACGCGGGATCGCGCGATGGAAGTGCTGGAAGGCGCGACCGGCTACGTGCGGAGGCTGCTCGCCCACCGCCTGGCTCTTCGTACCGCTCCCGAGATCCGTTTCGTGTTCGATCCGTCCGTCGAATATGGCATTCGCCTCGAGGAGCTTCTCCGCGAGAACCAGGACTCTTCCGAAGTCGGCGGCTCGAACGAGGGCGAAGAGGAGCCCGCGGACGACTGATCGGCGCGGACCACGCATCGTTCGAGCCGGTTTCGGAGTTTCAGGATGCCTCCAAAGGTGACGGGAGCGCTTCTCGTCGACAAGCCCGACGGGATCACATCGCACGACGTCGTCGCGCGGGTGCGAAAGATCGCGAACGAGCGGCGCTGCGGCCATACCGGTACTCTCGACCCCTTCGCCACCGGGCTCCTCGTGCTCTGTCTCGGAAGGGCCACGCGTCTCGCGCGATTCTTCAGCGAATCGGTGAAGGTTTACCTCGCCACCGTCCGCTTCGGGTTCGCGACGACGACTTACGACCGGACCGGCGTGCCGCTGGGAGAGCCGACGGGACGTTGCCCCGACCGAACGTCGCTGGAAGACGCCCTCGGCGGCTTCCTGGGAGCGCAAGACCAGCGTCCTCCGCCGTTCTCCGCCAAGAGGGTGAACGGAAAGCGGGCCTATCGACTTGCTCGGGCCGGCGTGCGGGTGGAGCCTGCCCCGGTTCCAGTGGAGGTTCAGGAGATTGGATTGCTGGAGCTCGCGCCGCCGTTGGCTCGAATCCACGTCCGGGTGACGAGCGGAACCTACATCCGCTCTCTGGCCCACGATCTGGGAGAACGGCTCTCCTGTGGAGCGCACCTCGAAGAGCTCCGTCGGACCGGGATCGGCTCGCTCCGGGTGGAGGAGGCCTCAGCCCTCGACGAGCTCGCGCGGCTCGCCGCCGAGGGGAATCTCGGGGATCGAGTGGTCTCGCCAGTCGAGATGCTCCGCGATTTCCCGACCATCGAGCTCGCCGGCGAGGCAGTGCGCCGTTTCGCCCATGGCCGCGAGGTTTCCGCCGAGGACTGTCCGGAAACGGGACTCATCCGGATCCTCGGCGAGGAGGCGGAGCTTCTGGGCGTGGCGGAGCGCAAGTCCCGAACGGAGAGCCTGCGCCCGGTCGTGGTCTGGAAAACTCCCTCCGGGGAGAAAGCCCAAGGCTCGTAGTCCTTTACACGGTTCCGTCGCTGTGCTACCATTCGCGGCGAGACAAACGAGTAAGGAAGAACAGCGCAATGACGGAGGACGCTTAGTTGACGCTCACCAAGGAGAAAAAGACAGGCCTCATCGGGGCCTATCAACTCCATAACGCGGATACGGGCTCGCCCGAGGTGCAAATCGCCATTCTGAGCGAGCGTATCGGCTACCTCACCGAGCACTTCAAGACCCACGCGAAAGACCATCACTCGCGCCGCGGCCTTTTGAAGATGGTTGGACTGCGCCGGCGGCTATTGGATTACCTGAAGAAGAAAGACGTAGACCGCTACCGCGGAGTCATCCAGCGGCTCGGTATCCGCAAGTAAATGCCAATCCCCACAGGATGTGGGGGAGCGACTCTTCGAGTGGCTCCCGAACGGGGAGTGGTGCATCTTTTCGGCCTCGAGCGGCCGTATTCATGGTCTGGACTCGCCGTAGGTCTTCCGATCGCAGTCGACTGACGGAGACCTTGCCCGCTAAGGCATCGTTGGTGAACGGTGCACCTCGACCCGCTCGAGCCCTACCCTCATCACATCACGTTGAATAGCGCGCGGTTCTCCAGGATTCGAAGGAGAAAGAAGGAATGATTCAAAAAAGAGAGTTGGAGATAGGTGGAACCACCTTCTCCATCGAAATGGGAAAGCTTGCGAAACAAGCGAACGGAGCTGCGGTGGTTCGAGCCGGAGATACCGTGGTACTGGTCACGGCCTGCACGTCCAAGGACGAGCGCGAGGGGATCGACTTCCTGCCCCTCACCGTCGACTACAGAGAGAATTTCTACGCCTCGGGAAAGATTCCCGGAGGGTTTTTCAAGAGGGAAGGTCGTCCCAACGAGAAGGAGATTCTCACCAGCCGTCTCATCGATCGGCCGATCCGCCCCCTGTTTCCGGACGGCTGGCATCGCGAGACCCAGATCATCGGGCTGGTGCTGTCGACCGATCGCGAGCACGATTCGGACATCCTCGCCCTCACCGGGGCGTCGGCGGCCCTCTATTGCTCGGATATCCCGTTCCACACACCCATCGCCGCGGTCCGCGTCGGCCTCATCGACGGTCAATTCGTCATCAACCCCAAGTTCGAAGAGCTCAAACGCAGCGATCTCGAACCTCACGGTGGCGGGCTCGGCGGAGGCCATCGTCATGGTCGAGGCGGGCGCCAACGAAGTGCCCGAGGATCAGATGGTCGATGCCATGGGGATCGCTCATGAAGAGATCAAGCGGCTGGTCGCTCTTCAGGAAGAGCTCTTTCGGGAGCTCGCGCCCTCGAAGATCGAGGTGAAACCGAAAGCGAAAGACGAGGCGGTCGCGAAGGAAGTCGAGGAGCTCATCTACGCCCGGCTCAAAGAAGCGATGCGTACGCCGGGAAAGCACGCCGCCGACCGGGCGGTGGACTCTCTCAAGGAGACTCTCGTCGAAGAGCTGGGAGAGCGGGAGCCCGATGTGATTTCCGCGGGAGTCGCTACCTTCCGCGGCCTTCAGGAGAAGGTGCTCCGGGAAGAAGTTCTCGAGCATCGGCGAAGGCTGGACGGGCGGGAGTTCGATGCCGTCCGCGAGATCACCTGTGAGGTCGGCGTTCTGCCCCGCACCCACGGCTCTTCCGTGTTCACCCGCGGCGAGACCCAGGCGCTCGTCACCGTGACCCTGGGGACCTCGGCGGATGCCCAGAGGCTCGACTGGCTCGAAGGCGAGTCGGAGAAGCGCTTCATGCTCCACTACAACTTTCCGCCCTTCTCCGTGGGCGAGGCGCGGTTTCTGAGAGGGCCCGGCCGTCGTGAGATCGGACACGGGGCGCTGGCAGAACGGGCGCTGGTACCGGTGATTCCCGCCGACACGGATTTTCCGTACACCATCCGAATCGTGTCGGACATTCTGGAGTCGAACGGGTCATCGTCCATGGCGAGTGTCACCGGTGGATGCCTCGCCCTCATGGACGCGGGCGTTCCATTGCGGGCTCCTATCGCGGGCATCGCCATGGGTCTCGTCAAGGAGCAGGATCGATACGCCATCCTTACCGACATCGCCGGAGCCGAAGACCACCACGGCGACATGGATTTCAAGGTCGCGGGTACCGCGAGCGGCATCACCGCGCTCCAGATGGACATCAAGATTACCGGACTCACCCGCGAGATCATGGGTGAGGCGCTCGAGCAGGCGCGAAAGGCGCGCTTGTTCATTCTGGAAAAGATGGCGGCCGCCATTGCCGCTCCTCGTGAGGCCATCTCCATCTACGCTCCCAGAATCTTTACCATGAGGATTCCGACCGACAAGATCCGCGACGTCATCGGACCCGGCGGCAAGATGATTCGCAGCATCATCGAGCGAACCGGCGTCAAGATCGACGTCGAGGACGACGGGTCGGTGGCGATCGCCTCCTCGGATGAGACCTCGGCGAAGAAAGCCATCCAGATCATCGAGGAGCTCACCGCGGTGCCCGAGATCGGAAAGACCTATCTCGGCAAAGTTCAACGGATCGTCGACTTCGGCGCGTTCGTCGAGATTCTCCCCGGCACCGACGGACTTCTCCACATCTCGGAAGTGGCCGACTATCGCGTGAAGGACGTGCGCTCCGAGATGTCGGAAGGGGATCAAATCCTGGTGAAGGTCATCAACATCGACCCCCAGGGTAAGGTCAAGCTTTCGAGAAAAGCCGTCCTCCGGGAACAGGCGGGATTGCCTCCTGAAGAGCCGTCGTTGCCCAAGCCGTCCTCCGGTTTCCGAGATGGAGACCGAGACCGAGACCGCGAATCGTGATCGCGAGGAGGGTGGCGGATCGGGAAGAAGGCGCCGTCCAGGTGGCGGTGGCGGCGGCGGAAGGCGACGCTAGCCAGCAAATTGAAGGCGAGGCGGAGCCCCTGGCGTCTCCGCCCTCGCCCGTAGCTTCGAATCGCTACCGCCCGCTATGGTCCTACTTGTCGAAGATGGCGAGGATGTCGTCCTCGCGCAGGATCAAGTACTCGGCGCCGTCGATCTTGACTTCCGTTCCCGCGTACTTGCCGAAGAGGATCTCGATCCCCCTTCTTCACTTCGAGATCCACGCGGGTGCCGTCCTCGAGCACCTTCCCGTTGCCAACGGCCGTCACTTTGCCGCGCTGGGGCTTTTCCTTCGCGGTGTCGGGGATGATGATCCCCCCCGTGGATTTCTCTGCCGTTTCCTCGATACGTTTGACCAAGAGCCGGTCGTGCAGAGGCCGGACGTTCATGACTCGATCTCCTTTCCAACCCCGGCTCGCTCACGAGCCGGATTGAAGTCGTACTGGCAGGGAAATCCCGCGAACCTGTACGACGGGATCCCGCCTGCCGAACTCACGAATATAGTAGTCCGCACCGAAAATTGTCAAGAACGCCGTCGCATTCCCCGAGAATTCGACGTATCAGCGAATGGCGAGCTTCAGTTCCTGGAGCTTCTTGGAGAGGGTGTTCCTGTGGATATGAAGCACCTTGGCCGCCCGGGAGAGGTTTCCATTCTCCCGTTCCATCACCTGGGCCAGGAATCGTTTCTCGAACTCGCGTTTCGCGTCTGGGTAGCGGATGCCGCCTGAGATCATCTCCTGAATCAGGTCGTCGAGCCGCTCCTTGAGAGGCGTCTTTCCATCCGTAGCCCGCAGGCTCATTCTTTTCCGTCCTGGTAATTTAGAGATCGCTCCGGCCGGTCAAAACGCGATAAGCCTGAAGGAATCGCTCGCGGGTTCCGGCGACGACGTCGGGTGGAAGCTCGGGGCCCGGGGGCGTCTTGTCCCAGTCGAGGGTCTCGAGGTACTCGCGCACGAACTGCTTGTCGTAGCTCGGCTGGTCTTGTCCTGGCCGATACGATTCCTTCGGCCAGAATCGCGAGGAGTCCGGGGTCATGACTTCGTCGATGAGATAGAGCGCGGACGTGGCCGGGTCGATGCCGAACTCGAACTTGGTGTCGGCGATGACGATCCCTTTGGAAGCGGCTTCCTCGCTTCCGAGCGCGTAGAGGGCCAGGGAGATCTCGCGCAGCCGTTCCGTGAGCTTCTCTCCGAGCCTCTCCGCCATCACCTGCTCGCTGACGTTCTCGTCGTGCCCCGACGTCGCCTTGGTAGCGGGAGTGAATAGAGGCTTCTCGAATTTCTCGGCGAGCTCGAGTCCCTTGGCGAGAGGAATCCCGCAGACGCTGCCCGTCTTCCGGTATTCCTTCCACCCCGACCCGTAGAGATAGCCCCTGACGACGCATTCGAAGGGGATGGGGTCGAGCTTTCTCACCAGCATCGACCGTTTGTCGAGATCCTTCGCGTAGGGGGCGACAACGGCGGGGTAGTCTTTCGGATCTCCGGAGAGGACGTGGTTCTCCACGAGCTTCCGCGTCCTCTCGAACCAGTAGAGCGAGAATCAGGTTCAGCACTTTCCCTTTGTCGGGAATGCCGTTGGGGAGCACGACGTCGAACGCCGAGATGCGGTCGGTGGTGACGATGAGGAGGCTATCCTCCACGTCGTAGACGTCGCGCACCTTGCCCCGGGAGCGAAGATGGAGGTTCGGGAAATGAGTCTGGACGAGAATGTTGGCGGTCACCGCGGAGACGACCCCTCCTTCGGGCGATTTGGGTTGGCACCTTGGGCACGACGCAGACGCCGTTCGATGAGGGCGGCCGCGAAAGCCTCGCTCGCTCGCGTGCTGAGAAAGCCGGCGTATTTTAGGAAGCTCCCGGCGTAAGGTCAAGCCCCACGATTCCGAGCCGCCTCGGGACGAAGAAAAAAGCAGTCGACGTGTGCGGAGGGCGCTCAATCGGAGGCGTCGCGCAGCTCGATGTGTCCGTCCATCGTGCTGATGACGATGAGGAACCCCCCGTTTCCGATGCGTCCCACGAGGCGCCGGTTGCGCTCGGAGCCATGGAAGGAAGAGAGCTGGTTGTCGATACTGCCACTCGTGGTCGTCGCGTCCAGATCGGCGGAGATTGAGAGAGGGAGAGCGAGCGCAATCGAGCCATCCGCGGTGTGGAGCAACCATTCGCCGGACAGCTCCGTTCCCCGGCTGCATTCGACCCGGACCCTTCCGTCGGAGCTGAACGCTCGAAGACGCTTCAGAGCGCCTGAGAATCTCAATCGACCCGTCCTCCGTCTGGGCGTCGACATCTCCCTGCAGGTTTCGGCCGACGATGGATCCGTCGCCGCTGCGAAGAGTCACGCTCCCCTCGCTGTCCTCGAGAAGGATACGGCCGTCACCGGTATCGGCGACGATTTTCCCGCGGACCTGCTCGATTCGAATGCGCCCGTCCCCGGTGCGGACGTCCAGATCCGAATCTCGCGGTACGCGCAGCGTCAAGTCGGCGCGGATGTCCATGCCGAAGCCACTGGTGGCGGGAGGGCGCGAGCGGTCGACGATCCGGATCTCGTCTCCCGTCTGCGCGGTCTCGATCTGGATGCGGTCGAGCAATGCGCGCGCCGCGTCCGGGTCGACGGAGCGGCCTCTCTTTTTCACCACCGCCTCGACCCGGTCCGTCTCCGAGCCCGTGATCTCCACCGAGCCTCGCTCCAGACGAATCGAGATCGACGGTCTCGCCCCCGACTGGGTGTCGAGATGGAATTCCGATACCGACGTTTCCTCGGCCTCGTCGAAATCGCAGCCGGCCACGAGACCACAGACCAACAACAAGAGACCGAGCGGTGGTCGAATCACGACTCGGGCACTCCAATCCTTACGTCGCCGTAGCTCGTATCAATCGTGACCTCGTAGGTCCCGGCGCCGAGCGTCCCGCTCCATAAACGTCCGTCGTTTCGAGCCGCCGCCTGGAGCTCGAGCCCGGGAATTCCCGACGTTACGTCGCCATCTCTCGTGCTTACGCGAGCTCGAACGGCAACATCGGGAGGCAGGCGAAGGTCGACCTCGCCGTAGCTCGTCTGGAGGCTGATATTCCCGTGAAGCCGGTTCGTGCCTGCGTCAATCGCGGAATGCGTCGAGTGGACGCTGAGAGAAGACCCGAAGTCTCCCACGCGTACGTCCTCGTTGGAAGTCTCGATGGTCAGGGGACCCTCAATCTCGTCGGTCGTAACCCTGGATTCCCGGCACTTCACCGTTAGCGAGCCTCGAACCTTGGCGATCGTCACCGGCTCGCCGACATCGCTTACAGCAACGTTTCCTCGAACTTCGAGCGCCTGGATGGCCGAGCCCGTCGCGTCGAGGGTCAAGTCTCCGTCGACGCCCCGGACGAAAATCGGCTGATGGGTGGTCGTGATGGAGACGTTCTCCTTCGCCGTCTCCACGGAGACCTCCGAATGCTCTGCCTTGATCTCTACCCGGCCGCCGATTCGTGAGAGGTGGATGCTCCCGCGACGGTTTCCGATCACCGCTCGCCCCGTCACCTCCTCGGCCTGGATCGCTCCATGACTGGTGTCGGCCTTGAGGTCCCCGTCGAGGTCGTTCACTCGGATCTCGCCGTCGCGATTCTGGAGCTCCAGATTTCCCGACGCGTTCTCGACCCTCATGTCGCCGTGGCGCGTCGTCGCTTTGAGACCGCCCTTGACATTGTGGGCTTCGATGGCCTCCTCCGCGGTCTCAATCTCGACGGGGCCTTCGAGGTCGGAGACCTCGACGCGCCCGCGGTTGTGCACGGAGACGGTGGCGGTTCTCGGAAGACGGAGCTCCACGTCGACGTCGACGCTTCCGGGATTCCTGGCAGGAATCAACGTCAACTTCGCCTGTCTGCTCCCGGAGGAGCCGGGATCCTCTGCTTTGGGTGCCTCGGGCGCTTCGGCCGATGGGGAAGAGGCCGCGACGTCACTGTCGTCGAAGCGGAGCTCGACCTCGGACGCGATGCGCGCGGCCTCGTCCGCCGACGGATCGTGGACCAGCTTGGTGACGACGACCGAGAGCCGCGCCTCGTCCCAACCGGAAATCCTCACGTTGCTCCGCGGGCTGTCGAAACGAAACGAGCCGCCCGGTGCGAGGTCGTAGCTCGTCTCCTCGGTGAACCGGTGAGCCGGTCCGCGAAGCACGTCCACGCCGGCGATGCTGAACAGCTCGTCGATCGGGTTCTCGGCCCCGAGCCGATCCATGACCCGGCGGGCGGCGCGAATCGTGAGGCCCGAGCCGATGATGATGAAGAGGAGAAAGATCTCGAAGGCGCTCACTCGCGCTTTGTGAGGCGTGGTGACGTGACGGTAGATTTTGAACGCGCCCCAGATCACGAGCAGAACGGGCCAGTAGTCTCCGAAGATCCGCAGCCCGGCGCGCAACGTCCCGACGAGCGAGTAGCTGTAGAAATTCTGGACGAGAAAGAGAAGTCCGATCGCGACGAGCGAGACACCGAGAGCGAGTGAGCAGCCACTCCGCGGCCCGCTCGGAGACGCCGGTGTCGGTGTCGGATCAGCCATTGCTCTCTTCGTCCGTCACCGTCATCTCTTCCGGTGCCGGTTCCGGGACCGGCTCCGGCTCCGCGGGCTCCTCGGACGTTCCGACCGCCGGATAGCTCGGAAGCGGGGCGTACGACGGGCTGCCAGCGACCGGTGCGGGCGCGCCCTTTTTTCGCAGCACGTAGATCCCGAGTCCGATGAGGCCGAGAGGCCAGAGCCTCCAGATCCAATCGAAGTCGATGATGTCCATGCTCTCCAGGAGGAACAGGACCCCGAGAACGATGAGGACGTAGCCCCACCACTTCGCCGGAGCCATGTCGGTCGAGGGGGAAGCTCGCGACCGGAAGCGAGCCGGCGGTTGACCTCGACCGCCGCCCGGTGCGCGTCGAGCATGGCGTAGAGCCAGATGAACGGTATGACGATACCGAACCCGTCGGCTCCTCGCGACGTCATCTGGATGACGCTTCCGGCGACCACGATAAGCACGATACCCTTGCTGGCTTGACCCACGTAGACATGCCCGGCCCCCGGAATCAGGGACAGCCAGAAGGCCGCGGAGGGAGAACGTTTCATAGAAAGCTCCTTGTTGTCATGGCCTTCGAGGAGGCCACTTCACTTTCGGGCACGAGCCCGGAACGAGATGTGTCGTCGTCTTCGTCGCCGCTCGTCTTGCGGCGCGCTTGCTCCAGATCCCGCAGGCGCTCGTTGATCCGGTCGATCCGATTCTCGAAAGCGACCTCCACGGTCATGCGGAGCACGTTCAACTCTTCCACCCACCGCTCGGTGCGATGGTAGCTGCGGACTCCGAGGCTGTACGCCTGATGAGCGGTCTGCGAGGCCCGGCGGGACCAGCCTTCCACGATCGCGGGCGGGTGCCACAGGAGGAGGCCGGCCAGCACCGCGGCGGCGGCCAGCCAGCTCGAGGTCGTCCGCCAGAGCGAGGCCCTGGAGAACGGGTCTTCCTCGACCGCCTCACGGACGGCGCGGAGGACGGGTCGCGTGCGCTCGAGAACGCGCTCCGTCAACTGCCGGGACGGCTCGGGAGCCTGGAAGCTCTGGAGAGCGGTCACGACCTCTCGGAGCGAGGAGAGGAGCTCACGACACTCGACGCAGGAAGCGAGATGGGTCTCGAGCTCCCGGCCGAGGAGCGGCGCCAGAGTTCCTTCGACGAAATCCGACATGAGCTCTTGCGATCGCCGACAGTTCACTGCTTCGCTCCTTTCTTGGAAGGCTTCGACGGCTCGGATGGGATGGACGGCTTTGCGGCCTCTGGTTGCTCTCCGGCTCCGAGCTTGGCGCTCCATTCGCTCTTACGGAGCCGGAGCAGCCGGGCGAGCTCAATCCGGCCGCGATTGATGCGCGACTTTACGGTGCCGAGAGGAATCTCGAGAACGACGGCCATTTCCTCATAAGCCATCCCCTGCAGGTCCCGCAAGATCACCGCCTGACCCAGCTCGGAGGGCAGCCGGTCGATGACTCCGCGAAGCCATTTGGAAAGGTCCTTCTCCTCGAGAGCCCTGTGGGGATCGCTCCTTCCGGTCCTGTCGGGAGCGGAGAGCACGAGCGCTTCGGCCTCCTCCCCGTCTCGTACCATCGAGCGCTCGCGCCGCCGGCGTCGATAGTGATCGATCGCCAAGTTGCGCGAAACCCTCGAGACCCAGGCGGGAAGACTCCCTTCGGCGTCGAACGTCCGCAGAGCGGAGAGGAGATGAAGGAAGATCTCCTGGGCGAGCTCTTCTGCCTCGTCCGCTCTGCCGGTGAACTGATACGCGACATTCCACACCTTCCGCTGGAAGCGCCCCACGAGTGCTCGCCACGCTTCTTCGTCTCCCTCGGCACACCGGCGCGCCAGAACGCCGTCCTCGTTCAACGGCATCGACCGGCCCGTCTTCGTTGTCGTGCCAAGTTCAACCCCTGGAACGGGGTTAGGACGGTGAAAGTTCCCGGAAACGGACGCCCGAACGGGTGGCGACGGCGCTCGTTGCCCTGCGGCAGAAAGGTTGCCAGCGGGAGCGGACGTAATATTCCTCTAAGTGGCCGTCTGGGTTGACTTTCGGTCATCGTCTTGGTTACTCTATCGACCCAGAAGGGATGACCCGTCTTCGCGGCGAAGAAACGACGGAAGGGGGTCGCGACTCCCGCGTCGGGTGGCCCGCCTCCCAGAGCCTACCATCGTTCTCGGGGCCGACCGCGCCTGCAGGAAAAAACCGTCTCCCACAAGGTGTCCTTGAAAGCGCAAGCGAAAGCGATCCTCGCGTCCCCGAAAGTAAAGACCGTCGCGATCGCGGCGCTGGCGGTGCTGCTTCTGTGGCTGTTCTTCCGGGGCGCCGACCTGGGATCGATCTGGAAGAGTCTCGTCAGCGCCCGGCCGGAGCTGATTCTCGCGGCGGTCGCGGTGGTGATGTTCACCTATTTCCTGCGGGCATTGAGGTGGCGCACGCTCCTGTCACCGCTCGGGCGAGCGAGTCTCGCGAATTGTTTCTCGACGACCGTCATCGGTTTCATGGTGAACTTCATCGCCGGCCGGCTCGGGGAGATCGCGCGGCCTTATCTCCTCGCGCGCCGGGAGGGATTCTCCACCTCGGGCTCGATGGCCACCATCCTCCTCGAGCGTATCCTGGATCTCGTCGCCATCGTCCTGCTCATCGGCTTCTGGCTGCTCGTCGGCCCGAGGTGGAGCGAAGAGGCGCGCTCGATGCTCGTCGCCGGCGGTCTCGTGGGTCTCGCGGCCGCGATCGTGGCTCTAGGAACCCTCTTCTTCTTCGCGCGCTTTCCGGAAGCGTTCCTTCGTATGTCGAAACGAATCCTGCGCATCCTGCCAGAGCGGTTCCAGTCGGGCGCTCTCGGTCTCCTGGAGACGTTCGGCATCGGGCTCCGGGTTCTCGTGGACCCTCGCGGATTCATCGTTTCCGCGGTCTTGTCGATCGTCCTGTGGATGAACATCGCGTTCGCCTTCTGGCTCGGGGCGAGGGCGTTCGACGTCGTGTTCGGCTATGGCGACACGTTCTTGGTGATAGGCTTTCTTTCCTTGGGGGTCATGGTCCCGACACCCGGTGCCATCGGCGGCTATCACGTGATGTGCGCACTCGCGCTCTCCATGCTTTTCGGCACCGAGGCGAGCCTGGCTCGGGCGGTCGCGATCGCGAACCATGCGATCTCGTTCATTCCGGTGACGTTTCTCGGTATCGTGTTGTTTGCGAAGGCGGGGCTGAGCTTCCGCCAGTTCAAGTAGGAGACTTCCACAAGTGAAATGTCCTTTCTGCGGTCACATGGCCGACAAGGTCGTCGACTCACGGGAGAGCAAGGAGGGGGAGGCCATCCGGCGTCGCCGTCAGTGCTTGAAATGCGGGCGTCGGTTCACCAGCTACGAGAGGCTCGACCGGATCGACTATCGCGTCGTGAAGAAAGACGGTCGGCGCGAGCGGTTCGATCGGGAAAAGCTCATGAACGGGATTCTCAAAGCCTGCGAGAAGCGGGCGGTGCCCGTGACCCGTCTCGAGTCCATCGTCGACCAGGTCGAGCACCGGCTCCACGACAGTCCCGACAAGGAGGTCTCCACGACTCAGATCGGGGAATTCGTCATGTCCGAGCTGAAGGGCCTCGATCAGGTCGCCTATGTCCGGTTCGCATCGGTCTATCGTGATTTCAAGGATGCCAACGAGTTCGTCGATACCATTCGGTCGCTTCTGGACCGTCACGATGTCTCGGTGGGTGGTGATTAGCGGCATTCCCGGACGCCTCGAGATCGCCTTGAGTATCGCCTTGCTTCTCGCGGGCTCGGCGAAGGGAGCGAGAGCGGCGGAGATCGCGGACCTCCAGCCGGTGGTGCGGTCCAACGCCGTTTTTGTAGGCTTTCACGTGACCGGTGCCTTCGACGAGGATATCGAGCGCGCCATCACTACCGGGCTCGAAGTGACTTTCCGGTACAATGTAGAGCTGAAGCGGACGCGCGCCATCTGGTTCGATTCCCGGGTCGGCAAGAGCGAGATTCGGACGACGGTGGCTTATGACAACCTGACCAAACGTTACAAGCTCACCAGGGAGGTCGACGGCAAGATCGACGCGACCGAGGTGATGGCCGACGCGGACGCCATGAGACGTTTCATGACGACATTCGACGCGCTGAGGCTGTTCGAGCTCGCCGATCTCGAGCCCAACGAAGCGTACTACGTGCGCGTCAAAGCGGTGCTGCGGGAGAGAAATCTCCTTCTGCTCATTCCCTGGGACGTGGGGACGGACTGGAAGGAAGCGCCCTTCAATTACGTCCCCTGACGGCGAGCCGGCCCGCGATGACGACGAAGGCCCCCATGGACACGCCGGACAAAGCCGACCAACTCGCCGGGTCCGACCAGTCCGACGGTCCCGAGGGTTCCGAGGGTTCCGAGGGTTCCGAGGGTTCTGACCGGTCGGACAAGAAAGAGCACCGGGACAACCTCCGCCTCGCCGGCATCACCGTGCTGCTCCTCTCGGGTGTGGCGCTGCTCTCCACCTACCTGGTGGGGAAGTCGGCCTCGTTCAAACCCGATTTTCTCGCTCGGGTCTTTCTCTTCGGGTTCACCCTCGTGAACCTGACCATGCTCCTGGTGCTGGTCTTCGTCCTCGGCCGGAACCTGATCAAGCTCTTTCTCGAGCGGCGGCGCTCGGTTCACGGAGTGAAGTTCAAGACCAAGCTGGTGATCATCTTCATGGGGTTCGCGCTGCTGCCTTCGGCGCTCATCGTCCTCGTGGGCAGCAACTTGATCTCGACCGCGGTCGAGCGCTGGTTCTCCCACCCGGTGGAGGCGGTGCTGGTGGGTGCGCAGCACATCGTCGAGAACTACTACCAGGAGAAGCAAGAGAGCGCGACCTTCTACGCCCGGAGGCTCTCGCGCGAGATCGGTGCCGAAGAACTCCTCGAGCCCGCGCGGCTGTCCCGCATGAGCCGAACGATGGAGGCAAGACTCACCCAGTACCGGCTCGACATGATCACCGTGCTCTCCACCGAGCAGGCGCTCTGGACTTCGGCGCGGCCGGGACTACCCCGGTACAATCCCGACTCGACCACCCGGCTGGCCGAGACCGGACTCCGCGGCGACGAACGGCTCCACCAGGATTCGCTCGGCGATGGGACTCTGATCCAGTACGTCTCGCCCGTCTTCCGAAAGGACACCCACGACGTCGTCGGAGCGGTGGTGGTCTCCTATTTCATTCCCAAATCGATCGCGACAACTCTCGAGGACGTGAACCAGCAGGCGAACGTCTACCAGCAGGCGGAGGCCCAGAAGGAGCCCATCCAGGATCTCTACCTTTCTTACTTTGTGATGGTGTCGCTTCTCCTGCTTCTCGCCTCGACGTGGATCGGCCTCTATCTCGCGAAGCGCATCACCGGCCCCGTCGGGCAGCTGGTGGAGGCCACCGAGCGGGTCATGGCGGGCGACCTCGACCATCCGGTCTCGGGAGTGGCGGTGGACGAGCTCGGTCTCCTGATGGATTCGTTCAACCGCATGACGGCGAAGCTGAAAGCGAGTCAGGATCGTCTTGAGGCATCGCGCTACGACCTCGAGAAAAACAACCGCGAGCTCGATCGAAGGCGGCGCTACATGGAGACGGTGCTGGAGAACATCACCACCGGGATCGTCTCGTTCGACCGCGAGGGGTTCGTGACCCGGCTGAACCAGGCGGCGCTACGGCTCCTCGATCTGGAGGGCGATTTCCTGGGACGCCACTACCGGGAGGTCTTCGGGAGCGAGGAGCTCTCGCCGCTGCGTCGGCTCGTCGACGAGATGACGGAGGTCGAAGGCGGTCCGGCAGTCGAAGAGGAGTGCGACGTTCCCGTCCGCGACCGCGAGCTTCATCTGTCGGTCTACGTCACCTCCATTACCGGGGCCGATCAGGAACCCTCGGGGCTGCTGATGGTCCTCGACGACCTGACCCAGCTCCTCCGAGCTCAGAAGGTCGCCGCCTGGCGGGAGGTGGCCCGGCGTCTGGCACACGAAATCAAGAACCCGCTCACACCCATCCAGCTCTCGGCGCAGCGCATCCAAAAACACTTCCGTTCGCATTCTCCCGAGCTCGAGAGGGTGGTCGAGGAAGGAACCGGAACCATCATCGAAGAGGTCGACTCGTTGAAGAACCTGGTGGACGAGTTCTCGCAGTTCGCGCGCATGCCTTCGGTCTCGGCCGCGACCCACGACCTGAACGCGCTGGTGCGGGGAACGCTGGAGCTCTACGACGGGCTCTTTTCCGAGCTCACCTTCGTCCGGCTGCTCGACGCCGACGTGCCGAAGGTCCTCGTCGACCCAGAGCTCATCCGCCGGGTTTTCATCAACATCATCGACAACGCCATCGAGGCCAATCACGGCAAGGGCGAGGTGGCCATTTCCACCCGCTATGACCCCGTCGTCCAGATGGCAAGAGTCGAGGTGTCGGACGACGGGCCCGGCATCGCACCCGCGGATCGTGACAAGCTCTTCCTGCCGTATTACTCCACCAAGCGGCGCGGAAGCGGGCTCGGCCTCGCCATCGTCAAGCGTATCGTGGCTGAGCATCGGGGACGTATCCGGGTGGAAGAGAACCAGCCGAAAGGGGCGCGCTTCGTCATCGAGCTCCCGGTGGAGTCGTCCAGGGCTCGCGAGCGCGATTCCATCGTCCCCTCTCCCGCGGTCGTCCCCGGAGCCGGGGCGCCCGAGGACGTGACCTAGCTCCGAGCGAAAGTCGAGAGCAAAGCCCGGCATGTCGAACGAACGTATCCTGGTCGTGGATGACGAAGCCGGCGTCCGCAGCTCTCTTCAGGGAATCCTCGAGGACGAGGGATACCGGGTGGACACCGTGGACAGCGCCGAGGCGGCGCTCACCCGGGTGTCGACGGGCCGCTACGATCTCGTCCTGCTCGACATCTGGCTTCCCAACATGGACGGAATGGACGCCCTCGCCCGCATCCGGGAACGCGATCCGGACGCGGCGGTGATCATGATCTCCGGCCACGGGACGATCGAGAACGCGGTGAAGGCGATTCAGCTGGGAGCCTACAACTTCGTCGAGAAGCCTCTCTCTCTCGACAAGACCGTGATCGCCGTGGGAAACGCCCTGCGCCAGCGGCATCTGGAGCAGGAGAACCGCTACCTTCGCGAGCGCGTCGAGTCGAAGGAAGTGCTCATCGGCGAAAGCCCGGTGATGCGGGAGCTCCGCAAGCAGATTCGCATCGCCGCTCCCACCAACGGTCGCGTTTTGATTTTCGGCGAGAACGGCACGGGAAAGGAGCTGGTGGCGCGCTCGGTCCACGCTCAGTCCCGCCGGAAGAACGGAAACTTCGTCGAGGTCAATTGCGCCGCCATCCCCGAGGAGCTCATCGAGAGCGAGCTCTTCGGGCACGTCAAAGGGGCCTTCACCGGTGCGGTGACGACCAAGAAAGGGAAGTTCGAGATCGCCGACGGTGGGACGCTGTTCCTCGACGAGATAGGGGACATGAGTCTCAAGACTCAGGCGAAGGTACTCCGCGTCCTCCAGGAACAGCGGGTCGAAGCGGTGGGAAGCACGGATTCGGTGAACGTCGATTGTAGAATCATCGCCGCCACCAACAAGGATCTGGAGAGGGAGATTCGAAACGGAGGATTCCGCGAGGATCTCTTCTTCCGCCTGAACGTCATCCCGTTTCACATGCCGCCCCTTCGGGAGCGGCGCGAGGACATTCCTCTTCTCGTCGACCACTTCATAGAAGATTTCTGCGCCGAGAACGGAAAGAGACCCAAAAAGACGAGCGCGCGAGCAATGGAGTTGCTCGTCGCCTATCAGTGGCCGGGAAACGTCCGTGAGCTCAAGAACGTGATCGAGCGCCTGGTGATCATGGTGACCACCGACGTCATCGGAGTCGAGGACCTGCCCGCCGCGCTTCTCAAGGAGCGGGCAGAGGCTCCCTCGAGCCCGAATCCGCCCGACTACCCGTCGCTCGCGAGCGCGAGAGAGGCCTATGAGAAGCAGTTCATTCTCAAGAAGCTCCGAGAGCACGAGGGAAACGTGTCGAAGACCGCGGCGGCGCTCAAGATCGAGCGGTCGCACCTCTATCGCAAGATGAAGGCATACGGGATCATGAGGTAACACCCGCCTCGCGCATCCGCTCTTCGAGGATTCCCGGGGGTGAGTCGAGCTTCAGGCGCTCTTTCATCGCCGGGAAGGACGCAGCCGCGGGAACGAGCCCGACGAGCTCCGAACGCGCCACCTCGACGCCGAGAGCTTCCGCCTCCCGGGTAGCTGTCTCGAACGCCGTGAGAATCGACGTCACCCGGAAGTCGGTGAGGTTCATCGAGACCTGCGCCCGGCCCCGGTCTCCGAGCTCGAAGCCCAGGGCCTTCACCCGAGAAAGGCCTCCCGTCGAGGCGCGGATGCGACGCGCGATGATCCGCGCCGCCGCCAGGTCCGGGGTGGTGAGCTCGACGTTGAACGCGATGAGAAAGCCGCGAACGCCCACCGCCGTCGCTCCCGCGGTGGGATGGGGAGACGAAGGCCCGCAATCGGGAACGAGCTCGCCTCTAGCCATTCTGAGCTCGAGGGCTTCGAACCCGCCGCGACGAAGACGCGGTAGATCCTCGTTGTCGGGTCGGATCGCTGCGTCGCCATAAAAGAACACCGGGACGGCGAACTCACGCGCGATGGAGTGACCTACGCGATGGGCGAGCGCGACCGCCTGCTCGACGGAGAAGTCCTCCACGGGAACGAACGGCAGCACGTCGACGGCGCCGATGCGGGGGTGCACGCCACGATGCCCCCTCAAATCGACGAGGGCAAACGAGCGCTCGTAGAGGCGCCGGACGGCCTCGGGCAGCGCTTCCGGCCTTCCGACCGCGGTGAGCACGCTCCGGTGGTGCGACGGATCGCGGTGGACGTCGAGGAGCCACAGGTCCGGCGCCGAAGACAAGGCGCCCGCGAGCTCGTCGACGAGCTCGATTCGAGCGGCCCTCGCTCACGTTCGGTATCAGCTCGACCAGCGCCATCTCGGTTTCCGATCGACACACTACCATTGGCGGCCCGGAGGCAGTATATTTTCAGTGGAGAACGAGAGCGCCGGGCGCCAAAGCGTCGCAGCGGAGTGCCCGGCGGGCTGCAAACCTTGGATCGAAAAGAGACGGAGTTCCAGGCGAACGTCGCCGCCGAGCTAGAGCCGGGTGGAGACGTCTCCCCGGCGGACGGTCGGTTCGCGGACGACGCCGCGTCGCGCACGAACGAGCTCTTTCGCCAAGGGGAAGAGCATTTCGCCGCCGGCCGATTCCAGCAAGCCATTCACGTCTGGACGCGGATCCTTTTCGTGGATCGTGGCAACTCGCGGGTGCGCGAGTCGATCGACAAGGCCAAGAGGGTCATCGCGGAGCGGCAGCGTCGGCTCGACCTGAATTGCGCCGAAGCGGTGCGACTCTTCGAGTCGGGAGACGTCGAAGGCGCACACAAGCGCGCCCGCGCGGTGCTCTCGACCGATGCGGGCCACGTCGAGGCCAACCATCTCGAGGAGAAGATCACCGCGCTCGAGCGGCGGAACGAGCCGGCTAGAGAGCTTCCGCTCAAAGGCCCGGTCGAGACCGGGCCTTCGAAGGGAATCGTGCTCCGGGTCCCGAGGGGAGAGCGAGGAGCTCGGGCCGATGTCGTGGCTCCCGTCCATTCGCGGGCGAAGATGACCGCGTTCATCGCAGCAGCACTCCTCGTCTTCGGGGTGTCGGCTCTGTACCTGTACCAGAACTGGGAGGGGATCGTGAGCGACGGTGCGTTCCGGCATCCGGTTGCGTCGGGAGCCTCGCAGCCAGGGAAGCCCGCGCCGTCGGTTCCCGACCTCGCGGAGCTCCGGTACTTCAACGGCGCACGGCTTTTCGAACAAGGGCGGTACCGCGAGGCGCTCTCCGAGCTGAGCCGTATCGACCGCGCCTCTCCGGTGACGGCCGAGGCCCGGAGCCTGATCCTGCGCATCGAGGAGCGCCTTTTGAGAAGCGCACCGGAAACGGATGGATCCATGGCACCGAGCGCGGATGAAGAGTCGAGCGCTCCGAATGAGGTGTCGAAGTGATCTGCGAGCAATGCAGGACCGAGCTCGAGCCGACCGCATTGATCTGTCGCGGATGCGGGGCTCGAGTGGGTGAATCGATCAAGGATCGCCCCGCCGCCGACTGGCGGGAACAAGTCAAGGAATCGGTGGCCCGTCATCGGGAGAAGAAACGTCGCCAGTTGGAAAAACACGACGACGACGCCCGGCAGCTTTCGATATTTCCCGAGCAAGGACCGGACGAGTTGGAGGACGAGCCCCAGAAGGCTCAGCGCCAACGCCGTGCCGAGATTCGAGCGCGGGTCGAGGAGCGGTTGGCCCGTCGCCGAGCGGCGCCGGCCGTCAAACGCGTCGTCGACGCGGGCGAGCTTCCTCTGGGTCGTGGAAATGCCATGGCGGCGGTGGCACGGGAGCTCGTGAGCGAACCGGCCGAGGAGCAGGATCCCCGCACCGTCGAGCTCGAGCCCCTCGGTAGAAGCCTGCCGATGTCGCCCGCCGAGGAGGAGCGGGAGCCCGACCTCGACGCGAGCCCGGAGGAGATGGTGCCGCTCGGGCTCGCCTCCGCGGGCGAGCGTGTGTTCTCGGGTCTCATCGATCTCGCCTTCGTTGCCCTCATCCAGCTCACGTTGTTCTACCTGACGACCCAACTCGTCGCCCAACGCATGGGCGCGCTCCCGCAATCGGCTCTTGTCTCGATGGGGCTCGTGGGCGCCCTTCTTGCTGCCAGTTACTTTCTGTTCTTCTGGAGCCTTTCCGGGCAGACGCTGGGAAAGCTCTTGACCGGCTCGCGGGTGGTGACGACGAGGGGAGGAACACTCGGGTTCGGACGCTCGGCACTCCGGCTCGCGGCCACTCTGCTATCCGTACTCCCCCTCGGCGCCGGCCTCATCGGCCTTTGGACCGATCCCGAACGTCGCGGCTGGCACGATCGCATGGCCGGCACCAAGGTCATCCGCGGGTAATTTGGACCGCCTTTTCCTGAAGGGCCTCGTCGACGAGATCGCCCCACAGGTTCTGCGGCGTCGCATCCGGACGGCGGAGGCGGACCGCCGCGGAGGAATCCTCGCTCTCTCTTTCGACCGTTCTCTCTCGCTCGTCTGGAGCTTCCTGACCGAAGCGGCGGGACTGTATCTCGGGGAGCCGCCGGCGCGCGCGGGAGCCCGGGGCACGACGGGGGGGCTCAAGAAATCCGTCGTCGGCGCCGTCGTGACCGCGCTCGAGATCGCCGATCTCGATCGCATCGCGACGCTTTCACTCGAGCAGACGAGACTGAGCGGGCGGACCCTGCGCTCCAGGCTCGTCCTCGAAGCGCTCGCAACTCGCGTCGATCTCTATCTCGTCGACTCGGAGCAGGATGGAATCGTGGAGGTCTTCTCGTCAGGCCGCTCGCGCCTCGGTCCAGGCGAGCTCTACCGGCCGCCGCCTCCCTGGCCGGGTGCGGCCTCGTTGGCGACGAACGGCGATGAGCTCGAAAAACGGCTCGACGACGAGCGGCGGGTCGCAGCTCGGCCACGGCGCGCCGTTCTCCTCGCGGCGACGGGCTTCAGTCCCCTCCTGGTCCGCGAGATGGAACGGCTCGTCGATGTCGAGAATCTTTCCGAGCGCGACGCGTTCGAGCGGCTCCGGGCGCGCCTCGACGAGAAACACCCCATCCTTTATGCCGCCAGGGACCCCGCCGCGGCACGGGGCCGTATCGTCGTCGCATCTCCGCTTTCTCTCCGGTGCGAAACGGAGCTCGTTGCGCTTCCGCTCCCCGCGATCACGAGCTTCTCGGGCGTCATGGCGGAAGCGGTCGGTATCGCCCTCCGCTTCCGGAGAGCTCGTTCGGTCCGCGGACGTCTGGAGGCGGTGGTCTCGAAGCGGCTGGAACGGACCCGGAGGCTCCGGCGGAACCTGCTGGAGGAACGGGCGTCGTTCGAGGAGCCCGCGGAGCTGCGGCGAAAGGGGGAAATGCTCCTCGCCGCTCTCAGCCGGGCGCGGCGCTCGCGGGACGGGAGGAGCGTCGTCGTCCCCGATCTGTTCGACGCGGAAGAGAAGGAGGTCGAGCTCGAGCTCGATCCCCGGCTGCCGCTTCCGGCCAACGCCGAGAGGTTCTTTTCGAGAGCGAAGAAGGCGACCCGCGCCGGCGCCGAGCGCTCGAAGCGGATCGCCGCCGTCGAAGCCGAAATCTCTCATCTGGAGTCTTTCGAGTGCGACGTGGCTGACGCGGTGGAGCCTGGCGAGCTCGACGCCCTGGAGGAGGAGGCGAGAGAAGAGGGGCTGCTCCCGGCCGAGCCCGCCGCGACGGCGAACAAGACGAAGGCCCGCTCTTCTCCTCCGACGAGGCTCCCGCCCCGCGAGTTTCTTTCCCATCGAGGCCGCGTCATTCTCGTGGGCCGCTCCGCTCGCTCGAACGAGGAGACGACGTTCCAGATCGCCGGTCCCGACGATTTGTGGCTGCATGCCTCCGGAGCGGCGGGAGCGCACGTCGTCCTTCGAATCGCCAAAGGCTCCGCCCCCGCCGACGAGCAGGAGATTGAGCAGGCCGCGGGCCTCGCCGCCTACTTCAGCAAGCGGCGGAACGACACCGCCGTCGACGTTCTCGTCACCGAACGGCGCCACGTCGCCAAGATCAAAGGAGCGTCGAGAGGTCTGGTTCGCGTCGCGACCGCGAAGACCGTTCGCGTCGCGCCCCGGCTCCTTCCCGAACGGGTCCGGTAAGGGAACAAACGCAAAGGCGCAAAGAAGAACTAAGATAGGTGCGATGAACGCGGAGATACTGGCCGTCGGAGAAGAGCTCCTCGCTCCCGGCCGCGTCGAGACGAACTCGATCTTTCTAACCGAACGTCTCGGCGCGATAGGGATACCCGTCGTGTTTCGTGCCATCGTCGGTGACGACGAGGGGCTCCTCGCGGCTGCCATCGGACAAGCGCTCGAGCGCGCCGACGTCGTCCTCGTCTCCGGAGGCCTGGGCCCCACGGCCGACGATCGCACGCGCGATGCCGCGGCGCGGGCTCTCGGGCTCGACATGCAACTCGATCCAACCGTCCTCGAGCGGTTGGAACGTCGATTCGGGCGGGGGGAGTCCCGATGCCGGACGTCAACCGCAGACAGGCGATGGTTCTCGAAGGCGCCGAGGTGCTCGAGAACCGACGCGGGTCCGCTCCCGGACTGTTCGTGCGGAGAAGCGATGGACGCCTCGTCGTCCTTCTTCCCGGGCCTCCCCGGGAGCTCGAGCCGCTCTTCGACGAGCTCGTCGCACCAAGGCTCGCGCCCGCGGCGGGCGGCACGTTCTATCGGACGCGAAAGTTGTGGGTGGCCGGCCTTCCCGAATCCTCGGTCGAGCAGAAGATTGTTTCCGTCTATCGAGACTACCAGAACCCCCTCACGACGATTCTCGCCTCCGCGGGTCAAGTGGAGATTCGTCTCACCGCGAAAGGGACGTCCGTTGCCGAGGCCGACGCGCTCAACGAGGAGCTCGGCTCCAAGCTGCGGGCGATTCTCGGCGAGCACGTGTTCTCCGAGCACGAGGAGAGTCTCGAGCAAGTCATAGGCGAGCTCCTCGTGGAGAGATCATGGCGCATCTCGGTGGCGGAATCGCTCACCGGGGGGCTGATCGCTCATCGGATCACGCAAGTGCCAGGAGCGAGCCGTTACTTCGACATGGGATTCGTCACCTACAGCAACGAGGCGAAGACCGAGCTGCTCGGCGTTCCCCCGGAGCTTCTCCCACGAGTGGGCGCCGTGAGCGAGGAAGTGGCCCGGGCCATGGCCGCGGGCGCTCGGCTGCGCGCGGGTAGCGACCTCGCCGTCGCCGTAACGGGGATCGCCGGGCCGACCGGGGCGACCAAGGAAAAGCCGGTGGGACTCGTTTACGTCGGCCTCGCGACCGCGGACGACGTCCGCGCCGAGCGATTCCAGTTTCCTGGCGACCGGCGCTACGTCAAACGGTGGACCTCTCAGACGGCCCTCAACCTCGTTCGTCTCGAGCTGCGACGGCGGGGCGCCGCCTGAGCATGCGCGTCTTTTTCGGCATCGACGTCGGCTCGGACGTGCGCGAGCGCGTAGGGGAGCTCACCGGTACGCTCCGGCCGGTGATTCCGCGAGCCCGGCTCGTGCCCGAGGAGAACCTTCATATGACCTTGCGTTTCCTCGGAGAGACGACGCTGGAGAAAGCGGATGCGGTCGCCTCGGCTCTCTCGCGAGCCACCGCGTCGCTCTCCGGGTTCGCCCTCGGCTTTCGCGGCCTGGGAGTCTTTCCCAACGCCAGGCGCGCCCGGGTGCTCTGGGTGGGAACGACCGACGCTCCGAAAGAGCTCTTCGCGCTCCAGTCCACAATCGAGAGGGCGGCTCGAGAACGAGGCTTCGAGGCGGAACGGGGGAGGTTTCATCCTCATTTGACCGTCGCCAGATTCCGCGACCCGCCGCGGGAGATTGGAACGATCCTCCAAGATAGCGAAGAACGCGACTTCGGCTCGACGAGCGTGGGCGCGTTCGTGCTTTACGAGAGCACGACCTCTCCCGAAGGGTCGAGCTATCGCCTGCTCCAGAGCTTCCCGCTTTCGGCGAAGTAGACGGCCCCGCGAGCGACGCCGGAGCCCCGGGGCCGGACAATAGGACTGCCGGGCCTGGCCCCCATGTGTGCGAACCGGGCAAGGGCTGCTATACTATTGTTTTACGGGAATCCATCCCTTCGAAGATCTCATGTTCGAATTGGCGTTCCAAGAGGACGGAAACGAGCATATCGTTCCCATCCGCCCCGAGGGCGTGGTGCTCGGACGTTCGCCGGAGTGTGACGTCGTCATCAAGGACTTCGGTGTGTCCCGCCGCCACGCGGAGGTGATGATTGACGGCGACCACTGCCGCCTCGTCGATCTCCCGCAGCAAGAACGGGACCCAGGTGAACGGGGTCCGCGTTCTCGAGGCCATCCTCAACGACGGCGATCAGATTCCTGCTGGGAAAGTTCCTTCTTTCCTTCCGCAAGACGCTCGAGGAGCAGGTCATCCTCGACGAAGAAAAACCCATGCTGGAGGAGGCGGGAACCGTCATCCGGAGCGTGGGCGAGCTCTCCAAGTACCTGGAGGAAAAGCCCAAGACCGAGCCCCGGCCGCGGGCGCCGATAGCAACGGGTAGGCCCCCCGAGGCGGACCAGGACGAGCTGGGGAAGACGAACCGGATTCTCCGCAGCCTGTCCGAGCTCGCTCGCGCCCTCATCCAGGCCCTGCCCGAAGAAGTGCCCGGTCGGGTCATGGACGCTGTCTTCGAGCACATTCCCGCCGATCGCGGTTTTCTCATGCTTCTCGACGAGGAAGGCAATCTCAAGCCGCGCGTCGTCCATCATCGAGACGGCGACGAGGAGAAGAAGATCACCATCAGCAAGACCATCGCCGACCGCGTCGTTCAGGATTGAGTTGCGATCCTGACGTCGGATGCGCAGGTCGACCCCCGGTTCGCCACCGGCGACAGCATCCGGTTCCACGGAATTCGCTCGGCGATGTGCGCGCCGTTGTGGAAAGGCGACGAAGTCATCGGGATCATCCACGTGGACAGCCCGATGCAGACCAAGACCTTCACTCCCGACGATCTCGAGCTCCTCTCCGCCCTTTCCAACTACGCGGCGGTCGCCATTCAGCAGGCGAGTCTCAACCGAAAGATGCAGCAGGAGAAGGTCGCGCGGGAGCGCCTCGAGAAGTACTTCTCTCCCTCGATCGCCAACCGGATCCTGTCCGAGGGCGAGAAGGACGCTCAGGAGCTCGAGGCCACGGTGGTGTTCGCCGACATCGTCGGCTTCACCCGGCTCGCGGAGAGAATGGACCCGCCGCAGGTGGCGACGCTTCTGAACGAGTATTTCTCGAGAATGTCGGAGCCGATCTTCGAGTACGAGGGGACGCTCGACAAGTTCATCGGCGACTGCATCATGGCGGTCTTCGGCGCGCCCTATCCCCAGCCCGACCATGCCGAACGCGCCGTGAGAGTGGCCCTCGACATGCGCCACCGGCTCAACGAGCTCAATACCGAGCGCAGCGGCCAGGTGGCGATCTCCATGAGGATGGGGATCAACAGCGGACCGGTGGTCTCGGGCCCGATCGGATCGGTGAAGCGCAAGGAGATCACCGTTCTCGGCGACACGGTGAACATCGCGTCTCGCATCGAGTCGATGGTGGCCGAGTCCGGGCAGATCGTCATCGGTGAGAAGACCCACGAGCTGGTGAAGGGTCGATTCGAAGTGCGAGATCTCGGTACCGTCGCTCTCCGAGGTCGAAAAGAAAGCGTCCGGGTGTACGAAGTGCTCTCGGAGAAGAACCAATGACTTCCCCCAGACGCATTCGAGGTGAGACGATGCGGTCGGCGAGCACGGCTCCCAAGCGAGTAAGACGGCGTGGAAAGATTCTCTACTCCCTGATCGGGCTGATGCTCCTCTCGGGTCTGCTTCCATTGCTTCTGACCTCGGTCTGGCTCGTGCGACGGAACCGGGAGGCGCTGGAGGCGTCGGAGAGGCTCCTCCAGCTCGACCAGACCCGTTCCATCGCCCAGCAGGCGCGGCTCTATCTGCAGGCGATGCACAACCAGCTCGAGGCGATCGCCGAGACGTTCGAGATCGGACCCGACGCGGAATCCGTTCGTACCCGCCTCGTCTCGGTGACGCCGCAAGCGCTCGTCGGGTTTCTCGAAGAAGACCGCGTCCGCGCGATCACCATCTTCGACAAGGACGGACGTTTCAAGAACGCCGGCTACGCTCTCGACGACAAGGAGATCGAGAAGTCGATGCGCCAGTCCGTGGTCGAGGGACTGCAGGGCCGCGCCTGGGTCTCGCCCCCTCACGTCTCGGAGCCCCTTCTCGACACCGTCGTCATCATGTCGGCTCCCGTGCGCGCCTCCTACGGCGGCGAGGGCCAGCCCATCATCGTGGGCGTGGTCTCGGCGATGATCAGTCTGAAGCCCATCGAAGAGATGGTGAAGCAGAAAGGGAACGAGCGGCGGAGCGTTTTCGTCGTCGACGCCGAGGGGCACCTCGTGACCCACTCCGATCCCGAGACGCTCTACGAGGGGGTCGATCTCTCCAACACCGCCATCGTTCGTGCGTTCCAGGAGTCGAGAGGACAGGCGAGCGGCTCGGTCAACTTCGAGCTCTCGCAGGGCGGCCAAAAGAAACTGATGCTCGGGACCTACACCCCCATCGGCGATCTGGGATCGACGGTTCCGTTCCTGAAAACCCTCGGCTGGGGTGCCATCGTACAGGCGGAGGAGGAGGCGGTGTTCTTTTCCGTCCGCGAGATCGTGAAGGACAGTATCTTCATCGCGGTTCTGGCCGCGATCCTGTCGGTGGTGCTGGCCGTCGTGTTCGCCGGTCGGCTTTCTCAGCCCATCGCCCAGCTCGCCGAGGGCGCGCGGAGGCTCGCCTCGGGAGACTTCTCCCAGAACATCGACGTCACCAGCGGCAACGAGATCGGAGAGTTCGCCGAGGCCTTCAACTTCATGGTCTCGGAGATTCGACGCTTCATCGAACGTTTGCGAAAGGCCGCGGAAGAGAATAAGCAGATGTTCATGGGTGCGGTGACCTCTCTCGCCGCCGCCATCGACGCCAAGGACCCCTACACCGCCGGTCACTCGGAGCGCGTCTCTCACTATTCCGCCACCATCGCCAAGATTCTGAAGATGCCCGACGAGGAGGTGGAGATCATCCGCATCGCTGCGCTCATGCACGACGTGGGCAAGATCGGAATCCAGGACAACATCCTCGGGAAGGCGGGCCCTCTCACCGACGAGGAGTTCGCCATCATGAAGACCCACCCCACCAAGGGGGCGGCCATCATGGAGCACGTTCCCCAGCTGAAGATGGTGATCCCGGGAATGAAGTATCACCACGAGAACGTCGACGGTTCGGGCTATCCCGAGGGTCTGAAGGGAAACGAGATCCCGCTCATGGCGAAGATCGTGAGCGTGGCCGATACCTTCGACGCCATGACCACCAACCGGCCTTACCAGAAGGCGATGGAGATTACCTATGTTTTCACCCGCATGAGGAGCTTCATCGGTAAGAAATTCGAGAAGCACCTCGTCGAGGCGCTCATCACCGCGTACGAGGAGGGGCTCATTCGGCCGAACATGAAGGTCGAGAGCGTGTTGAAGACGCAGCCTCCTCCGCCCTTGCCTCCTCCCTCGCCCGCCACCCGAGAGCTTCCGGCTCCGCAAATGGCGAGACAGCCCAGGACCGAAATGCCTGCGGCACCGCCTCCGCCGCTCGCGCCTCCCTCGATCGTTCCCGCTCCCGCTCCCACTCCCACTGCCACACCACCGGCGCGAGTCTCCGCTCAGCCGAGCCGGCCGATCCGGGTCGAGGAGACCCACGGAGTCGGCCCTCCGCCCGCCCTCATGGATCGCATCCGTTAGCCCCGCCCGGCCATTCGACGGAACCTGAAGCCACGCCCGGCTTTCTCGCGTTACAATACGGGCCTCGGTTACAAGGAGGTTCTGAATGGCGCGCGGAAACTTCGTGATCCTGGTT
Organism: uncultured Acidobacteriota bacterium; assembly: GCA_963815675.1. Classification (GTDB taxonomy): domain Bacteria; phylum Acidobacteriota; class Vicinamibacteria; order Marinacidobacterales; family SMYC01; genus CAWFHP01. Next base: position 56,786 of record CAWFHP010000018.1, read on the forward strand.
GGGTTGGGTCTGTCGGTGGTCACGGCTCTCGTGTCCAATCGGGTCTCGGCCGCAACCAAACAGGGAGACGAACAGATCGAGGAGTCGATTCGAATCTTCAATCGAGGCAAGCTCCTCCATCAGCAGAAGCAGTATGGAGACGCGATCCGGGAGTACCAGAGCGCGATCAAGATCGATGACCAGAATCCTTTCATCTTCAACGCGCTCGGTCTCGCTTATGCGGCGGTGGGGAATTTCAACGAGGCCCTCAAGGCGTTCAATACCGCAATCCAGCTCAACCCCGATCTGACCGACGTGTACAACAACATGGGAATGGTGTACGCCGAGCAAGGGGCGAAGGACAAGGCCTTCGAATCGTTCACGCGTGCGGTACGCAATCCCAACTACACCACTCCCGAAAAAGCCCTGTACAACCTCGGGATGCTCTACCTCGAGGACGGGAACTTCGAGCTCGCGCTCATCCATTTCCGGCGGGCGATCGAAAAGCAGCCGAAGTTCGCCATGGGGTATCGGGGGCTCGGTAACGTCTTTCTCGAAATGAAGAACGTCGACGCCGCGGTAGACGAGTTCAACAAAGCCATCGAGATCGACCCCGACGATGCCGAGAGCGTCTTTCAGCTCGCCAAAATCCACCAGAGCAAGGGCGAGCTGGAGGAGGCGCGAACGCTCTATCGCCGAGTGGTGGAGATCGATCGGTTCTCCGCCTTCGGGAAGCTGGCGCTCGCGAGCCTCGACGCCATGAAGACCGGAAGCTAGAAGGACGCCTTCTCGTCATCTTGTCCTCCCCACTCACGCTGAGAGAGCGGCTTCGGGACGGTCTGCGCCGCACCCGGGAAAGGCTCGGGATCGCGCTCGGTCCCGCCGAAACCCCGGACTGGGAGGCGCTCGAGGAGTCGCTCGTTCTCGCCGATGTCGGCGTCGCGGCCGCCCAGGAGATCCTCGAAGCCGTTCGTTCCCGACAGGGGGAGGTGCGGGATCGGCTGGGCTCCGTGCTGCTCGGATCCTCACCCGGCCCGAGCGTCCGAACGAGAGGGTCGCGCCTCCCCGGGTGACGATGATCGTGGGCGTCAACGGAGTGGGAAAGACGACGAGCGTCGCCAAGCTCGCGCGCCGCCTGTCTCTCGAAGGCAAACGCGTCCTCGTGGTCGCCGCCGATACCTTCCGCGCCGCGGCCCAGGAGCAGCTCGCCACCTGGACCGAGCGCGCGGGAGTCGAGATCGCACGGGGCGAGCCCGGTCGCGACCCCGCCTCGGTGGTTCACGATGGGCTCTCGCGCGCCGTCTCGGAGAACGCGGACGAAGTCCTCATCGACACCGCGGGACGGCTCCACACCAAGCGTCCTTTGATGGATGAGCTGTCCAAAGTGGGTCGCATCGCTTCTCGGGTGATTCCCGACGCACCACACCGGACGCTCCTCGTTCTCGATGCGACCGTCGGCACCAACGGGCTCTCCCAGGCGAGGCTGTTCACGGAAGCGATCCCGGTAGACGGAATCCTGCTCGCCAAAATGGACGGCACCGCGCGCGGAGGCGTCGTCGTCGCCATCGCGAAGGAGCTCTCGCTTCCCGTCCTCTACACCGGAATCGGGGAAGGGATCGACGAGCTTCTACCGTTCTCGCCCGAAGACTTCGTCTCCGCCCTGCTCTCCTGAACGAGAAGGTCCAGCCGAGACCGTCGTCGGGGAGCGATACAATGCGGGTGTGAGCGCCTACGAATCACCCGTTCCGACCGACGAGCGGCATCTTCGGCGGGCTCTGGCGCTCGCCGCTCTCGGGACCGGGACCGCGGCTCCCAACCCGCGCGTGGGAGCCGTCGTCGCCCGCGGGTCCCGTGTTCTCGGACAGGGATTCCATCTGCGTCCCGGTGAGCCGCATGCGGAGTCGGTGGCGCTCTCTCAGGTGGAACGGGCAGGTGGGAGCGCTCGGGGCGCCACTCTTTACACCACGCTGGAGCCCTGTTGCCACACCGGGCGGACCCCACCCTGCGTGAACCAGATTCTACCAGTCGGGGATCGCGCGCGTCGTCGCCTCGATGAGGGATCCCAATCCCAAGGTGAACGGCGGCGGATTTCGTCTCCTGCGCCGCGCCGGCGTCGCCCTCGACGTCGGCCTCCTTGGTGCGGAGGCCCAGCGGCTCAATCGGGGGTTCGTGAAGCACGCCCGTACGGGGCTACCGCTGGTGACGTTGAAGGGAGCGATGACGCTGGACGGTCGCATCGCGACCCACACCGGAGAGTCGAAGTGGATCACGTCGGCGCTCGTTCGCCGGCACGCGCGGTTGCTGCGGGCGGAGCACGAGGCTCTACTGGTGGGAATCGGGACCGTCCTCGCCGACAATCCCCGGCTCGACCGCCGGCCAGAAGCTCGAAGCGGCGGATCCGCGTCCCTCCTGCGCGTCGTTCTCGATGGAGATCTTCGGCTGTCTCCCCGGAGCCGTCTCGTGAAGGGCGTCTCGAAGGCTCCCGTGCTCGTCTTCTGTCGCGAGGGGGCGTCGCCGAAGAAGCACCGCCGACTCGAGGCGGCCGGCGTGGCGGTGGAGGCAATCCCTCGGCAAGGCACGAGTCTCCGGCTCGAAGATGTCCTCTCACGCCTAGGCGCGAGGGGCATCACCAGCGTTCTGGTGGAGGGTGGGAGCGAGATCCACGGAAGCTTCCTCAATCGAAACCTCGCCGACCGTCTCGTTCTCTATGTCGCTCCGCTTCTCGTGGGAGGGCGCGACGCCCGCGCCCTGGTGGGAGGGCAGGGAGTCCGCTCCCTCGCAGCCGCTCTCGCACTGAGGGAGCCACGCTGCTCTCGCGTGGGGGAGGCCTGGCTCATCGAGGGCGCGTTGGGATAAGCGGGAGCCAATCATGTTTACCGGTTTGGTCGAGGCGATGGGAACGGTGAGGGCGGTTCGAGACAGGGGAGACCTGCGGCAGCTGGTCATCGAGAGCGGTGGGGTCGCTCGGGAGCTCGAGCTGGGAGCGAGCGTCGCGGTTTCGGGAGTCTGTCTGACCGCCACCGAGATCGGCGAGAGCTCGTTCCGCGTCGACGTTGCCACGGAAACGATGCGGCGAACGCGTCTCGGCACCATCGCCGAGGGAGCGGCCGTGAACCTCGAGCTTCCCCTGCGCGCGAGCGACCGGCTCGGCGGCCATTTCGTGCAGGGACACGTGGACGAGCTCGGCCGCGTCGTCGAGGCGGGAGAACGGGGAGGCGACTATGTCCTTCGAGTCGAGCACTCGCCCTCATCGAGCCTGCTGGTGGTGGAGAAAGGCTCGATCGCGGTGGACGGAGTCAGCCTGACCGTGACCCGGCGAGCGCGCGGCTTTTTCGAAGTCATGCTCATTCCCCATACCCTCGCGGTCACGACGCTCGGAGCGCTCAGCCGGGGCCACGGGGTCCATCTCGAGTACGATATACTGGCGAAATACATGGTCCAAATCGCCGCCGCGTACCGGGAGGCGGTCGACGACGAAAGCGAGGGCACGACGTGAAACCGGAATCGGCCGATAGCGCCCCGCGCTCTCAGGCCTTGTCCACCATCGAAGAAGCCGTAGAGGACATCCGCGCGGGCAAGATGGTCATCGTCGTGGACGACGAGGATCGAGAGAACGAGGGCGACCTTACCATCGCGGCCGAGAGAGTGACGCCCGAAGCCATCAATTTCATGGCGAGATACGGGCGCGGCCTCATTTGTCTGCCGATGACCGGGGAGCGACTCGACGAGCTCCAGGTTCCGCTGATGGTCTCCGAGAACACGTCGAGCTATGGCACGGCGTTTTGCGTCTCCATCGAGGCGAAGACCGGTGTCAGCACGGGGATCTCGGCCGCCGATCGCGCCCGCACCGTCCTCGCCTCGATCGATCCGAAGACGTCGCCCCTCGACCTCGTGCGACCCGGGCACATGTTTCCCCTACGCGCCCGGCCGGGAGGCGTGCTCCAGCGCGCGGGCCAGACCGAGGCGGCCGTGGACCTCGCCCGTCTCGCCGGCCTCTACCCCGCGGGTGTCATCTGCGAGGTCATGAACGACGACGGCTCGATGGCCCGCGTCGCCGACCTGGAGGCGTTCTCCGCGAGCCACGGAATCAGGATGATCACCGTCGCCGACCTCATTCGCCATCGTCTGCGCAACGAGCGGCTGGTGAAACGGGTGGCCAAGGCGGCGCTTCCGACGACCTACGGGACCTTCGAGATCACCGCTTTCGAGAGCCTGAACGACGGGGCCACCCACCTCGCGATCGTGCTCGGGGAGGTGGCGAACGAGACCAACGTCCTCGTGAGAGTCCATTCGCAGTGCATCACCGGAGAGGTGTTTCACTCACAGCGATGCGATTGCGGGCCCCAGCTCGATCGCGCGCTTTCCCGGATCGGGGAGGAGGGCAAGGGCGTGCTCCTCTATCTACAACAAGAGGGGCGCGGCATCGGGCTCGCCAACAAGATTCGCGCGTACGCACTCCAGGATCAGGGAATGGACACCGTCGACGCCAACGAACGGCTCGGGTTCGAGGCTGACCAGAGAGAGTACGGAATCGGGGCTCAGATTCTGACCGAGCTGGGGGTGAAGAACCTCCGCCTCCTGACCAACAACCCTCGGAAATTCATCGCTCTCGAGGCTTACGGGCTCCGCATCACCGAGCGAATCCCAATCGAGATCCCGGCCAACGACGTTTCCGCCTCTTACCTCAGGACCAAGAAAGAACGTCTCGGCCACCTCCTGGAGAAAGTTTGAGCTCGAAAGGCGTAAATCCCCAGTTTCTGAGCAACGTCCGGTTGTTCGAGGGGCTCCAGGTGCCCGAGCTCGCGGACATCCTCATGCTCGGTGCGGTGAAGGAGTTCCAGCCGGAGGAAGTGATCTTCGAAGAGAAAGTTCCGGGCGAGTCTTTCTACGTCATTTACGAAGGCTCGGTGCGCATCAGCAAGATGTTCGAGAACCTGGGTGAAGAAGCGCTCACCGTGCTCGGCGCCGGGGAGTTCTTCGGCGAGATGTCGTTCTTCGACGACGAGCCCCGCTCGGCCCGGGCCGTCGCGCACGAGAGCTCGAAGCTGCTCGAAGTCAAGAACGCGCAACTGAAGGCCTACCTGGCGACGCATCCCGAGGTGTCGCTCGAGTTCCTCTGGGCCTTCGCCCGGACGTTGTCGCGGCGAGTGCGCGACACCAACGAAAAGTTCACTGCGCTCTTCGCCATTTCGCGGGTGTTCTAGATCGCGCCCGGGAATCCCACTGGAGCATTCTTCCCGCACTCCTAAAGAGGGAGAATTCCCCCAGGCCGAGAAAGCCTCAAGTGTTCCTTGGATACCCTGGCTCGAGAGGGCCCGTCCGCCAAGGGTTCCCGCCCTTCCGGGATCCTCCTTGACTTTGATCGGGGGCTCTTCTAACATGAGTTGTTGCAGCACTTAAAGGGGAGATCCGTCCTTACGGCCACACCGTGACCATGTTCGAGCAGGTTTCCGAAAAGCTCCAAGGCGTCTTCAAGAAGCTCCGCGGCCAGCCACGGCTCCGTGAGGAGCACGTGGACGAAGCGTTGCGCGAGATCCGTCTCGCGCTGCTCGAGGCCGACGTGCAGTTTCAGGTCGTCAAGGACTTCGTGAAACGCGTTCGCGACCGGGCGGTTGGGAAAGAGATCCTCGACTCGCTCACCGCGGCTCAGCAGGTGATTCAGGTCACGCGCGACGAGCTCGTCGTGCTCCTGGGCACGACAGAACGACCTCTCGACCTCGCGAAAGGGTGGCCGGCGGTGGTTCTCATGGCCGGGCTCCAGGGCTCGGGCAAGACGACGTCATCGGCGAAGCTCGGACGCTGGCTGCGGGAGCAAGGGCGGCACCCGGCGCTCGTCTCCGTGGACGTGAGACGACCCGCCGCCATCGAGCAGCTCGAGATCCTGGCGCGATCGGTCGAGCTTCGCGCGCTCGCGCCGGAGTCGATGGATCCGGTGACGCGCGCGGCACAGGCGGTACGGCAAGCGAAGGACCACGGCTTCGATGTCCTCATCGTCGATACCGCCGGTCGGATCCACGCGGACGAGGAGCTGATGAACGAGCTCCGCGCCATCGAGGCGAAGGTCGAGCCGTCAGAGACGCTCTTCGTCGCGGACTCCATGACCGGGCAGGACGCGGTGCGCAGCGCATCGAGCTTCGCTTCCGCCGTCGCGTTGACGGGACACGTATTGACCAAGCTCGATGGCGACGCGCGCGGCGGCGCCGCGCTTTCCATCGCCGCGGTCACGGGTGTTCCCATCAAGTTCGTGGGTACGGGAGAAAAACTGGACGCGTTCGAGCCGTTCCGTCCCGATCGAATGGCGTCTCGGATCCTCGGCATGGGAGACGTGCTGGGGCTCATCGAGCGCGCGGAGAAGACGTTCGAGCGCGACAAGGCGAAAGAGCTCGCGCGGAAGATGGAGCGGGCGGAGCTGTCGCTCGAGGATTTTCGAGACCAGCTACGGCAGATGAAGCGGATGGGATCGCTCTCCGAGATACTGAGCTTTCTTCCCGGTGGGGCCCGGATGCCTGCCGAGGTCGACGAGGGCGAGCTCAAGCGCTTCGAGGCGATTCTCGATTCGATGACCCCCTTCGAGCGGGTCCATCCCGCCGTGATCAACGGGTCGCGCCGGCGCCGCATCGCCCACGGCAGCGGTACGTTGGTCTCCGACGTCAACCGCCTGCTCCGGCGATTCGCCGAAGCTCGTCGAATGGTCAAGAAGCTGTCCCAGGCACAGAAATCGGCCGGCTCGAGTCGGAAAAAACTCTCCCGGCTGCTGGGAAATCTAGCGGGCCGGTGAGCCCGAATGTACACAAAGAGAGGAGGTGAGGAGTTAGTTCATGCTGAGAATACGTCTAGCCCGAAGAGGCAGTAAGAAGCACCCACAGTACCGCATCGTCGTGTCGGACTCCGTCCACGGACGGGGTGGTGCCATCGTGGAGAACGTCGGTACCTATGAGCCGAAATTCCAGGAGGCGAAGGTCGAATTGAAGCGCGATCGCATCGAGTATTGGCTCTCCAAGGGGGCCTCCGCCACGGATACGGTGAAGAGCCTCATCAAGAACGTTCCTGCTTGAGAACCGAAGTTTTTCTGCGACTCGCGGGTGCGCTAGGAAGGAGCTGGTATGAAGGAAATGCTGGAGCTCATTGCCAAGGCGCTTGTAGACAACCCCGACGAAGTCTCGGTTTCGGAAGTGGGAGGAGAACAGACGACGATCCTGGAGCTCCGTGTGGCGCAAGAGGACCTCGGTAAGGTCATCGGGAAGCAGGGACGGACGGCGCGCGCCATCCGAACCCTTCTTTCCGCCGCCGGGACCAAGCTCGGGAAGCGCTTTCATCTGGAAATCATCGAATGAAGTTGCCGCTGGAAACGGAGCGTCGCGACGAGGAAGTACTCGTCGCCATCGGCCGGATTGCGAAAGCCCAGGGCCGATACGGGGAGGTCGCTGTCGATCCTTTGACCGACTTCCCGGAACGCTTCGCGGAGCTCGAACAGGTTGCCATCGAGGGACTGGATGCGGATGGCGCCGCGCCCCGTTGGGTCCGAATCGAGAGCGTTCGGATGCACAAGGGGCGGCCGGTATTGAAGCTCGCCGGGATCTCGAGTATCAGCGAGGCCCAGGCTCTTCGCGGCAAAGAGGTGCGCATGCCCGAGAGCGAGCTTCGGTCGCTCCCGGAAGGAAGTTTCTATCACTTTCAGCTCCGCGGCCTAACGGTCGCGGATCGAGCGAGCGGCGAGATTGGCATCGTGGAGGACGTACTGTCGACGGGAGGGACGGACCTCCTCGTCGTTCGCGGCCGCGACGGCTCGGAGACCCTGGTGCCGCTCTGTGAGGAGATCGTGCGAAACGTCGACCCCGCCCGAGGAAGGGTCGAGATTGAAGCCCCCGAGGGGCTCGTGAGCTTGAATGCGAATTGACATCATCACCATCTTCCCCGAGATGTTCCGGGCCGTCTTCGAGTTCGGCATCCTTCGCCGGGCTTCCGCGGCCGGGATCGTGGAGATCCAGGTGCGGGACCTCCGCGACTGGACCCGCGATCGCCATCGGACGACGGACGACGCGCCTTACGGCGGAGGTCCGGGGATGGTGATGAAGGTGGAGCCTCTCGTCGCCGCGGTGGAATCGATCCGCGACGAGGGCGGACCGGAGGCGCGGCTCGTGCTGCTCTCTCCCCGCGGCGCGGCGCTCGATCAGCCGAAAGTGGAAGAGCTGGCGGGCTCAGAGCATCTAGTGCTGGTCGCCGGACGCTACGAGGGCGTGGACGAGCGTTTCATCGACATCACCGGTGCGGAAGAGCTCTCGATCGGGGACTACGTTCTTTCCGGGGGCGAAATCCCCGCCATGGTCGTGGTGGATGCCGTGGTGCGCCTTTTGCCCGGCGCGATATCGGATCCCCAATCAGCGGAAGAGGACTCTTTCAGTCAGGGGATTCTCGACTATCCGCACTACACCCGCCCCCGGGAGTTCCGGGGAATGCGGGTTCCCGAAGTGCTGCTCTCCGGAGATCACGCCGCGGTACGCGAGTGGCGCAGGAAAAAAGCCTACGCCGACACGCTCTCGAGACGGCCGGAGCTGCTGCGCGAACACCCTTAGTTCTTGCGAAACCAAAAGCGAACAGGAAAAGAGGAACACTTTCATGAACGTCATCGACAAATTGGAAGCTCGTGAGCTGAAGAGCGATCTTCCCAAGCTCCGATCGGGAGACACCGTGCGAGTCCACGTACGGGTCAGGGAAGGGGACAAGGAGCGCGTCCAGATCTTCCAGGGAATGGTGATCGCGCTCAAGGGTACAGGTGCCCGTGCGACCATGACGGTGCGCAAGACTTCGTTCGGAACCGGGGTGGAGAGGATCTTCCCCCTCCACGCGCGGACTATCGACAAGATCGAGGTCGTTCGCTCGCACCGTGTTCGACGAGCGAAACTCTACTTCATGCGCGAGCGGAAGGGTAAGGCCGCTCGGCTTCGGGAGGAACGGACCAGCTGAACTCGAAGAACCGGCTCCGGTCCATCGGCTCGGCCGAGGGACCAACCGGCTCTAGCAGTGAGGTGAGGTCCTCGATTCCATGGCGCTCAACAAAGACCGTGTCTTCAAGGCCGCGGAAAAGTATATCCGGTCGAACAAGTTCGACAAGGCGATCGCGGAGTACGAATCGTGGCTGAAGGAGAACCCCAAGGATTGGAACATCATCCGCACGGTCGGAGACCTCTACGCCCGGATTAGCCGCAACGATGAAGCGATCAAGAAATACGCGCAGGTCGCGGATCATTATCGCAAGGATGGGTTCAACGTCCGGGCGATCGCCACCCTGAAGATGGTTCTGCGACTCGACCCGCAGAACGAGCCCGCGATGCGAAGCCTCGCTGAGCTCCAGTCGGAGGAGGGCCTCCTGATGGAGGCCAAGTCCTACTACCAGACGCTGGTGGAGCTCTACAACAAGCAGGGACACAAGCGTCTCGCTTCGGAGGTCTTCAAGAAGCTCGCCGAGATCGATCCTCAAGACGTCAAGATCCGTTACAAGTACGCCGACTTTCTCAACAAGAACGGCAAGCCCGACGAGGCCGCGCTGGAATACGTGGGGATCGCGGATCAGTTCATCGGCCAGGGATTGGTCGAGGAAGCCATCAAGATCCTCGAGCAGGGACGCTCTCTTCAGACCAACGATCCCTCGGTCAAGGTGAAGCTCGCTCAAGCCTTCTCGATGCAGGGGAACCATTCCCAGGCGATTCGCATGCTCGAGGAAGTGAGGAGGAGCGCGTCGGGCGACCCGAGTGTCCTGGCTCGGCTGGGAGAGGCCTACATCGCGTCCGGCAACACCGACGACGCGCAGGCGGTGCTCCAGGAGCTCTCCGCGCTCCAGCCTGGCAATCCCGAGAATGTCCTGCGGCTCGCCGAGCTCCGCATCGCACAGTCGAAGTTCGACATCGCCCTCTCCGAGCTGAGTCCTCTCGTAGACAGGCACGTGGCGGCGGGAGAGGGTCAAAAGGCGACCGACTTGCTCCAGAAGGTCCTCTCCAAGGACCCGTATCACGTGAAGACCCTACTGAAGCTCGCCGAGATCCACACCATTCTCCGCCAGGATACGGGGCGGGCGGCCGCTTACGACAGCCTTTGCGAAGCCTACAGCCGTCTCGGGGATTTCGAGCGGGCCGCCCAGGTCGCCGAACAGCTCGTGGAGCTCGATCCGGAGAGCTCGCAGCACAAGGATCGGCTGAAATTCTTCAAATCCAAGCTCGCTGCCCCTTCGCGCGCTCAGGAGCCCGCACCAGCCCCTGCCGCCGCGCCACCGGCGGCGAGACAATCGCCTCCCGCCGCTCGACCGGCTCCGCCGCCTCCGAACCGGTCGGCGTCTCCACCGCCACCGGCAGCCATGGAGTCGGTCGAATCCGAATTCGGCGGTTTCGGTGAGGACGATTTGAGCGCCGCCGTATCCGCGAGCTTCGGCAGCGACACGGCGCTGAACGAGTCTCCCGCAGCGGCACCCCTCGCGCCGATCGAACTGGGAGAGATGGTCGAGCTCACCCCGGAAGACGAGGAGAACATCAAAGAGAAGCTCACCGAGGCCGAGGTCTTCGTCCGCTACGGCCTGGTGGACAAAGCCATCATTCAGCTCGTCGACGTGCTCGAGAGCTTCCGATTCCACACCGAGACGAGAGAGAAGCTCATCGAGATCTACAAAGATCAGGGGATGAACCGCGAGGCGGGTGAGCAGCTGATGCACCTCGCGCAAGTTTATGAAAGGCTCGGTCGGGGCGAGGACGCGTCCAAGGCCCGCGAGGAGGCGACGCAGGTCAATCCCGCGCTGGCGGCGCAGATGGCTTCCATCGGGCTCACGGGAGAAGAGGAGCCGGAGCTCATCCTCGCCCCCGAGACGGAGTCCGACCTCGGCGACGCGGGGATCGAGATCGATCTGGCTCCGATGGCGGCCGCCGAGGAAGAGTTCTTTTCGTTCGGAAGCGCGGCCGAAGAGAGTGCCGTCGAAGAGTCCGAGATCGACATCTCCCTCGATGACGAGCCCGGGGCTCCTGCGATTGCCGCGCCAGTGTCGGAAGAGATACCCCTCGAGGTCGATTGGGGTGCGGCCACGGGCGCGTCGGGCTCCGGCGATGATGTCGAGGAAGACGAAGAGTTCAGCCTCGACGTCGACGAGGCCGTGCAAGCGGTCGAGGAAGAGATGCCCATCGCGATCGAGGACGAAATTCCCTCCGTCGCCGAAGCTCCCGACCTCGCCACGAGCGGAACCGGGGACGCACTCTCGCTCTCACAAACGAGCTCCGCGGACATCGAGATCGATCTGGGAAGCTCGTCGGCCGACATTCCTTTCTCCATCGAAGAGCCCGCTGCCGAGTCAGCCGAGGCGGAAGCGGTGGATTTGTCCGGCGCCGGACTCCCGGCGGAAGACGAAGAGTTCGAAGTCTCGCTCGACGAAGGGATCCCCCAAGAGGCGTCATCGGAGCTCGAGGATGAGGAGTTTGCCGTCGAGGTCGACGCCGCCGACGAGTTCTCGGTCGAGATTCCAGACGTCTCGGAAGAGACCTTCGCACCGAGCTTCGACGAGCTCGGCGAAGAGCCCGCGGCGGGAGCGAGCTCCGGGATCGATATCGACATTCCCAGCTCCGCCGACATCGAAGTCGATCTCTCCGCTCTGGGCGAGCAGGAAGATTCCGGGCTGGAGCTGCCGGAATCAGAGCCGGAATCAGAACCGGAGCCGCCGCAGCTGGCGGCGCCTCCACCGCCGGCCAGAGCAGTGAAACCTCCGGCACCCCCCGCGCGCCAACCGCCCGCGGCAGCACCGCCGGCTCCCAGGCCCGAGCCGGTCACGGCCACAGCCTCGCGGCCATCCGCTAGCCCGCTCGCCGCCGAGCTGGGCGAAGTGGACGAGTACATCGCTCTGGGTCTGTACGAAGACGCTCGCGATACGCTTCGAGAGCTCTTGAAACAGCAGCCCGGCCAGCCGGATATCCTCGCCAAGATCGATGAGCTCGGCTTTTCCTCGGAGCAGCTCCAGAAAGAAGCGGTCGAGCCCGAGAGACTGCTCAAGACCCCCGAGCTCGAAGCCCCATCGCCGGTGCGCGCTTCGCGGCCCGCGGCGCCTCCTCCCAGGAGCGAGCCGGAGCCGGTCTCTGCGTCCGCCGGCGGGCGCGAGGAGCTGGCAGACGTCGACGAGCCCGAGGCCGCTGGCGGGTCGCTCGAGTACGAGCTCGCCGGTATCGAGTCTCTCGTGGGGACCGCGGAGCCGGTCTCAATCGACTCGCCTTCCTTCTCTCCCGAGGGTGATTTCATCGACCTCGCCTCGGAGCTGTCGGAGGAGATTTTCGGAACCCACAGCGCCATCGAGGAGGAGGAAGCGGAGCCCGAAGGCCCCCTCACCGACCCCGGTCTCGATCAGATCTTCCGCGAGTTCCGTAAGGGAGTCGAAAAGCAGCTGGGCGCCGAAGACTACGACACCCGATACAATCTCGGAATCGCCTACAAGGAAATGGGACTGCTCGACGAAGCGATTGCCGAGTTTCAGCTCGCCGCGAAGGATGAGGTCCGGAGCCTGGAATGCTGCAGCATGCTCGGCCTCTGCTTCATGGAAAAGGGCCTCCCCGAAATCGCAATCAAATGGTTCTCCAAGGGGCTCGCGATCCCCGGGCGCAGGGAGGAGGAGTACCACGGGCTCCGTTACGACCTGGCGCAGGCGTACGAGGCGGCGGGCCAGCCCGAGCGGGCGCTCCAGCTCTACATGGAGATATTCCGCGACAACATCAAGTTTCGAGACGTCCAAGAGCGGGTGAAGGAGCTGCAGGCGGCGCGCAAGTGAGCTTCAGCTTCTACCGAGCCTGGGCCGCTCTCGCTTTTCACGGTCATCGATGCTGGCGTTGAAGCGCGAACGTGGAGATCGGCAATGGCTCGTTCTCTACGTCATCGTCTGCATCGAGGTGGGCGTCTTTCTGACTCTCGTACCCTGGTCCGGGATCTGGGAGCGAAACTATTTTCTAGAGCTCTATCCCGCTCTGCGGCCGATTCTTCTCGCACCCGCGGTGCGAGGCGCGGTTGCAGGACTCGGCGCCGCCAACATCTTCATGGGTCTGAAAGAAGTTCTGAACCTGCGGCGCACGTCCATCACCGAGAAAGACTCGCGCGCGGCGGCTGGCGACCCGGGAGGAGCCTCGGGCGTTGACGACGAAATCGGAAGTGAGTCGGGTCGAGAAGCGATCGCGACCGCCGAAGAAAGGCGCTAGCCAGAGCCCAGTCGAGCCACTCCGAAGCGATGGCGTGGGAGCGGGGATCGCGGACAGGAGGGGACCGAGGACGAAGACCCATGCAGCGTCATGAACCACCCTCGTCCTCGTCGCCGTCCGGGTTTCCACCAACCGGATCGGCCGCGAGGCGCCTTCTGACCTACATGATCACGGGCGACGCCGACGAGGCCGCCGTGCTGCAGCAGATCGACCGCGCGCTCGCCGCCGGCGTGGATTACGTTCAGCTGCGACGGAAGAAGGATTCGACCCGGGAGCTCGAGGCTCTCGCCTTCGCGATCGCTGCGAGATTTCCCCAGGCTCGAGGTCGGGTTCTGGTGAACGATCGGCTCGATATCGCCATCGCCGCGGATCTCGGTGGGCTTCATCTTCCCGCCGACGGTTTTCCCGTCGACTCCGTCCGCCGCTTCGCACCGAAGGGTTTCCTCGTCGCCCGATCCACCCACGATCGGCAAGACGCGCTCCGAGCGGCGGGCGAAGGCGCGAGCTTCATCGTTTACGGCCCGGTCTTCCCTACGAGCTCCAAGCCGGGACATCCGGGAATGGGGCTCGACGCCCTCGCTGACGTCGTCGCCTCGGTGTCCGTGCCGGTCCTCGCGCTCGGGGGCGTCTTCCCCGAACGGGTCGAGCTCATCGCGGCAGCGGGAGCGGCGGGAATCGCGGGAATCTCGGCCTTCGAGCGAGAGGACAGCCTCACGGCGCTTCTCGCGCATCTCGACCGAGGGCGAGGCGAGTCGTCATGACCGCCGCCCAATGGATGGACGACATCGGCCCTCACAGCACCGCCGAGGACGTCGCGCTGATTCTCGACCACCGGGAGACCGACGAGGCGCACATTCTCCGGCTCCTTCGCAAACGCGATCTGCCAGCCGCCATCATCGAATGCGTGTCGCGCCACGAGCGATGGAACGGGCGCAACGCGATTCGAACGGCGATCGTGATGCATATCAAGACGCCGCGCACATTGTCTCTGCGACTTCTCAGTTTGCTCCGATGGAGGGAACAGCTGCGCGTGGCCGTCAATCTGCGGCTCCCGATGACGCTTCGCACCGCGGCTGAAGGAAGGCTGAAGGAGCGCTATCCCGAGCTCGAGCTCGGCGAGAAGATTTCGCTCGCGAGAACCGCTCCCGCCGGGCTCGTGCCGCAGCTGGCGACGGAGAACGAGGCACGGGTGATTGGCGCGCTCTTGAACAATCCCCGTCTCAGGGAGATCGGCGTCATCGGGCTCATCCGGCGGGACGATACCTCGAGTGAAGTGCTACGAGTCGTCGCGCAGAGCGAACGATGGATCGTCCGTCCCTCGATTCGCCTCGCACTCATCCACCATCCCCATACTCCGGTGCACATGGCGCTTCGGCTCGTGGACCGCCTCTCTCCGTCGGAGATGCGCAAGCTCGTCGCCAAACGCCACGAGCTTCCCGAATCGTCCTTCTTTCCTGCGAGCGGATCCTCGCCGGCGAACTGAGCACGCGCGGTCGATCCGGCCGCGTTCGTTGACACGGAAAACATGGTCTGACAGAATGAACGGGATCACATGTCTGAACGGCAAAAATGCCGTGATCTGAAAGGGATAGAGGCTTCGCCCACCGGACCAATGGCCAGGGCGAGGACGTCATGGCGTCGCTGAGCGAGAGGCTGAAGCGCGAGCGCGAGCTGCGCGGCATCAGTCTGAAACAGATTTCCGAAGAGACCCGGATCGGAGTGCGTTTTCTGGAGGCGCTCGAAGAGAACAAGCTCGACGTCATCCCCGGAGAGTTCTATCGGCGCTCCTACCTGCGGGCGTACGCCCGCTATCTGGGGCTCGACGAGGATCGGGCGCTCAACGCCTACGACTACTCCGTCAAGGAAAAACGAACGACGAACGAGGAGGAATCGTCCGGGGAGCGAGCCTCGCTTCCCGGGTGGCTGAAATGGGTTGCGGTCGCAATCGTCATCCTCGTCCCCGCCGTTCTCCTGCTTCGGGCCATGCCGGCGCCGAAGGAGCGCGGGGCCATACCGCCTTCCGTGGCCGCGCCGACCGTGCCCCAGTCTCAGTCCAGCTCGGATCCGGCGGAGGCCCAGCAGGCTCCGAATCCATTTCCTACCGCCTCGTCTGCTTCTCCGCCCGGCGTGGCGGGAGTAGAGCCGACTGCCGGGGCTCCCGACGATGGATCCCTCCGTCTCGATGTGAACGTGGAGGAATCCTGCTGGCTCGAGATCGAAGCGGACGGCGTGGTCGTGGTCTCCGGCCTCAAGGAGGCGGGATTTCGCGACGAGGTAAGCGCCCGACACGAGCTGCGCCTCTGGCTTGGCAATGCTGGAGGCGTCAAGCTCTCGGTGAACGATCGACCGGTGAGGCCGCTCGGTCGTCCCGGCCAGGTGAGAAAGGATCTGACCATCACCACCGAGAACTACCGGGACTACATCCTGTCCGCGGGCGGCGAGCGATGACGACGAGCCCAACGCTCTCGACGAGGAACCGCCGGTGAGCTCACCTCTGGTCAATCAGTTCAAGAGGGGCGGGATCTCGCGTGACGTGCGCTTGACCGCCGCATCCGGCGCTCTGCCTCTCACCACTTTCAATCAGGTCGAGCTCTTGTTCCTGCTCACCCGCGACAAGGACGAGGAGGTAGCGGAGAAAGCCTCGGCGAGCCTCATCGCACTTCCGCCTTCGGAGCTGGTGAGCGTGTTGAAGGATCCGAGCATACCTGCCGATGCCCTCGCCGTGTTCGGCGAGCACGCCACCGAGGAGGAGGTCCAGCAGGCCATCGTGCGCAACCCGACGACGCCCGACGAGACCGTCAGCAAGATGGTGCCGCGCCTCTCGGAGGCCAATCTGGAGTTCATCGTCGTCAATCAGACGCGGCTGCTGCGCCACACGGTGATCATCGACGCTCTCGAGGCGAACGAGAACTTGGGTGCCGATCAGCTTCGGCGCGTTCGAGAGCTCAAGCACGACTTCAAGATCGGCGTCGCTACGCAGCCGAAGCCGGTCGCGCCTCCCGAGCCGGAGGTGCCGTCCAAAGTCGACCTGGGCATGGGACCGGCGGAAGAAGAAGAGCCGCCGCCCAAGTCCCGCGAGGAAGCGGAGGCCCTCTACGGGCTGAGAGACTCCCAAGACGAAGAGGTCTCCGAAGAGGAAGAGCACAAGCGCAAGAGCATCTTCGAGCGTATCTACCTCATGAATCCCGCGGAGAAGATCCAGGAAGCGCTGAAGGGTGAGCGGCAGGCGCGGATGATGCTCATCCGCGATCGAAACCGGGTGGTGTGGGGAGCGGTTCTGACGAGTCCACACATGAACGATGCCGACGCCGAAGCCATCGCTCAGATGCGGAACGTCGCACCCGACGTTCTCCGCGAGCTCGGCAAGAAGCGCGAATTTACGAAACGCTACAAGGTGGCGCACGAGCTGGTGAAAAACCCGAAGACGCCGCCAGAGATCTCCTCACAACTCCTGCCCCGGATGTCGGCCCGCGACCTGAAAGCTCTGGTCAAGGACCGGAACGTCCCCGAGATGATCCGGCGGCAGGCAGAAAAGATGACCAATCGGACGGCTTAGAAAGTGAACGAGGACTATTACAGAATCCTGGGTGTGTCCAAAACGGCGACGCCGGAAGAGGTGAAGAAGGCCTACCTGAAGCTCGCGAGGGACAACCATCCCGATCGCTTTCGCGATCCCGAGGAGCGGGCCAAGGCGGATCGGTTCTTCCAGCTGATCACCGAGGCCTACAACCAGCTGCATGATGCCAGGCTCCGTGGAGAGTATGATAAGACGCTGGACAGGAAGGTCCGGCCGCCGGAGGAAGAGGCGCGCCTCTATTTCAAGAACGCTGAGCTACAGGAGCAGTCGAGAGAGTACGGGAACGCCCTGAAGTACTACTACGAAGCCATGCGTCTCCAGCCGGACAACCTCGAATACGTGCTCGCGGCCGGGCGTATTCTCGCCATGGACAAGGGAAAACACCGCCAGCTGGCGGAATTGCTCGAGGCGGCGATGCAGAAGCATCCCGACGCGCCCGAGCCTCACATCGAGCTCGGCAATCTCTACATGCGCTCGGGCATGTTCATGCGGGCGAAGCGGGTCTTCGATAACGCGTTGCAGCTCATGCCGCATCATCCCGAGCTGAAACGCAAGGCGGCGGAAGCCGCGGCGGCGGAAAAATCCAAGCCGGCGCGCGGCAGGTGAGTTTCGAACGATGCGCATCGAGTCGAAATCGATCTCCCACGTGGGGCTCAAACGCCCTCTAAACGAAGACAGCTTCTGTGCCGACGACGACCTGGGCCTTTATGTCGTCGCCGACGGCATGGGCGGTCATGCCCACGGCGAGGTCGCCTCTCGCCTCGCCGTCGAGACCATCGACGAGTTCGTGAAGCTCACCGCCGGCGACAACGACGTCACCTGGCCCTACGGCATCGACGAGACCCTGTCGCTCGACGGCAATCGACTCAAGACCGCGATCCGGTTCGCGAATCAGAAACTGCTCGAGCACGCGAAATCGAGCGCGGGATGCGAGGGAATGGCGACGACGGTCGTGGCGGTGCTCGTCTCGGGCGACATCGCCGAGATCGCCCACGTCGGCGACTCGCGGCTCTACTTGATTCGCGACGGCGCGCTCACGCGTCTCACCAGCGACCACTCCTGGGTCAACGAGCAGGTCATCTCCGGCGTCATCAACAACGAGCAGGCCCGCAATCATCCGCTGCGGAACGTGGTGACGCGGGCGCTCGGCGGCAAGCCCGAGCTCGAGGTCGACGTGCAGAGTCTGGAGCTCCAGGCGGGAGATCGACTCCTGTTGTGCTCCGACGGACTGACCACCATGCTCGACGACAACGAGATCCTGAGCATCGTCCTGAACAATGACGGAGGCGTCGACCAGGCCGACGAATTGATCGAAGCGGCGAATCGCAATGGCGGGGAGGACAACACGACGACGATCCTCCTCCGGGTGCATTGAGATCGATTTCCCTCCGTGGGGGGGGGTGAAGTCCGTGCTGCCCCCGGACTTCGAAAAATAAGGAATGTCGGAACGCCGGGCGCTCGATTTCCCGGTGGCCGACCGAAGACCGGCCGTCGACCGCGGATGCCAGACAGCCGAGTAACTGCTGAGCGATGAGCGAGAAACACACTGACCTTCACATCGGAAGGTTCTCCATTCGAAGGCGCCTGGGACGGGGTGGTATGGGCGCGGTCTATGAAGGGCACGATCCCGCTCTGGATCGCCGCGTGGCGATCAAGACCCTGACCTCGGAAGCGATTCTGGATGCCGAGTCGCGAGGCCGCTTCGAGCGGGAAGCGAAGGCCGCCGCCAAACTGGCTCACCCGAACATCGTCACCATCTATGAGCTCGGTAACTTCGGGGGCAAGGAAAAGCCCTACATCGTCATGGAGTATCTCGAGGGGACGGACGTCGCGTTGGTCATCGGTGGTGAGGGGGTTCCGCTCGCCGAGGCACTCGACATCGTGGTCCAGCTCTGTCGGGCGCTCGATTTCGCCCATCAGAAAGGCGTCGTCCATCGCGACGTCAAACCGGCGAACCTGAGGTACCTCGACGACGGCCAGATCAAGATCATGGACTTCGGCATCGCCCGGATCGAGGGCAGCCATCAGATCACCAAGAGCGGCGTCATGATCGGCACGCTGCACTACATGTCACCGGAACAGATCCGGGGTGAGAAGCTCGACGGCCGCACCGACGTCTTTTCCGCTGGCTGCATTCTCTACGAGCTGCTCACCGGCTCGCGGCCTTTTTCGGGCGAGTCCGCCACCTCGATTCTCTACAACATCGTCCACGAGAGTCCCGAGCCGATCCTCGACAAGAACCACGAGGTACCTCAGGAGGTTCAGGAGGTCGTCGACCGCGCGCTGGCGAAGCGTCCCGAGGACCGCTTCCAGACCGCGGGCGAGATGGCGAAGGAGCTGGAAAAGATTCTTTCCGTCTATCGGAAGACGCTTCCGCGCACGACCATCGCGCTCGAGCAGAGAGTGCAGGAGCTGCAGGCGATGGCCCGCGAAGGTCGTTTCCGCGAGCTCGCGCAAGGCGCCAAGAAGCTCCTGGAAAAGCATCCGCAGCTCGACGAAGTGCGACGTCTGTTACGCCGGGCTCTGCGCGAAGTCCACCGCGAGGATAACGAGAACGAGACCTCGGTGGAGGAGAAAACCCGGCACTTCGACGAGATTTATCGGGAGCTCACCGAGCTCTACGGGCGAGACGCGGTGACCTCTCGCGGTCCCTCGCCTCTTGCCGAGACGGAAGTGGGGGAGCCGACACGTGCGGCATTGGAGACCGTTCCCGCCTCAGGTCAAGCTTCCGAGCGAGAGCCTCCCGACGCAGTCCGAGCGCTCGCGGCGCCAATCTGGGCGCTCGTCATCGTGGTGCTCCTCGGATTGGGTGTCGGACTCTATTGGATGTTCCATCGCGAGCCTTCCGGCCCGAGACCGGTGGCCCATCGTCTCCGCGTGTCCTCGGAGCCGCCCGGGGCCAGTATTCTTCTGAACGGTCGGCCGACCGGCCTCACCACCTCCGAGCAAGGCGTCGAGCTTCCCATCTCCGGCGTCGAGAAGGACTCGGTGCTCGTCGAGGTCAAGCGCGACGGTTACGAGACAGCCTCGACCGAGGTCGAGCTCGGGGCCGATCCGCCCGAGCCGCTCGAGTTCGTGCTCGCAGCGACGGTTCGTAGTTTCTCGCTCGAAACGACACCGCCGGGCGCCGCCGTACGCCTCGACGGGAAGGTACTCGACGGGGTGACGCCCCTTACTATCGAGATTCCGGCGAGCGGCGACCACGAGCTCACCGTTTCCAGGCAGGATTATCAGAGCGCGACCGTCCGGTTGACCGAGGCGCAGCCACTGCCAACGACTCCCGTGGTCTTGACTCCCCTGGCGCGTCCGGGGACCGTCGTTGTCGAGTCTCCTTATCCCGTCGCCATTCGGCGCGGTGCCTCGGTGGTCGCTCCCGAAGATCCGAGCCCGAGCGTGCAGCTGCGTCCGGGAAGCTACGAGCTTCGCCTCGTCGCGAAATCGGTCTTCCTCGACCGGGCGTTCGAGGTGCAGGTGGGGGAAGGGGAGTCCACGACGATCCGCACTCCCGCGCTCGGCAAAGTGAACGTGCGAGCGAATCCGGGAAACTGCACGGTGCGTATCGACGGCTTCTCCGCCGGCGCGCCTCCCTTCATGAACCGGGAGATTGTCGAGGGCCCTCACGAGTTCGTCTTCACCTGGCCGGGAGGCGAAACCGACACCCAGCGGATCGCGGTCCAGGCGGGCAAGCCGAGCTATGTCATCGGCCAGAGATCTTCGCGATGAGAAGACGGTTCGGAAGGATGACTCGATGCTGAGAACGAACGGTTGGATCCCGGTCGCGGCGCTCGTCTGCCTGGAGGCTCTGGCGGCAAGCACCGCGACAGCCCAGGCGCCTTCAGATCTGGCGCGACAGCACCTCGAGAGCGGCATTCAATTCTACGATCAGGGGCGCTACAACCAGGCTCTGAATGATTTCCAGATCATCGTCACCTCGATGGCGGACACCGAGTATGCCGACGATGCACTGCTTCACATCGGCCGGTACTATCTCGACATCGAAGAGGACTTCGACAAAGCGAAAGACAGCTTCGATACCGCGCTGCGGAAATATCCCACCGGGGATGCCGCGCCTGGCTGCTACTACTATCTCGGCGAGGTCATCGCCCGCTCCGATCGAGGCGGAAAGACGCTCGACGACGCTCTCGCCAACTATCAGCGGGTGTTCCTCTACCCCGACAATCCCTGGATCCCCGCGGCGCTCGCTTCCACCGGAGCCGCGCTCGAGCGCCAGGGAAAGTTCCAGGACGCGCTCGACGCCTATTTTCAAGTCATCGTCGACCATCCACGCTCGGAGTGGACGGCGCGGGCGAGACTCGGAATCGGGCGAAGCTACGTGAGACAAGGAGATCCGGTGGAAGCCATGACTCAATTCCAAGAGGTGCGCAACGCCAATCCCGGAACCAAGGAGTCGGAAACCGCTCTCGATTGGCTCACGCTCCTCTTCCGCCTGTACGGGTCCAAGTTGCTCGGGCAGAACGTGTCCTTCCACCGAGACGCGGGGTTCCATGTCACCCTCAAGGACAAGCTCAAGGACGTGGTTGGTTTGAAGATCTCCTCGTCGGGAATTCACGTTCTCGAGCGTGACAACAAGAGGCTCCTCACCTTCGACCGCACGGGAAAGCTCGCCGGAAGCCAGGCGGCGGTGGACCCCTACGGACTCTTCGTCGATCCACGGGGCGAGCTAGTGGTGAGCAACGATAAAGCGCTCGTGGTCGCGGGAAAGCCGATCACCTTTTCCGTACCGTCGGAGAAAGGACCGAAGCCGCTGGAGAAGATCCGATGCGCCGCCCGGGACCGGCTCGGAGACTTTTATGTCTATGACGACGATCAGAAGAAGCTCCTGCGGTTCACCTCCTCCGGCGATTTCGTGGGACCGTTCCCCGATTCCACGCCGCGCGAGATACTCACCATCGAGCTCGACGCGGTGGGTAACGTCGTCCTTCTCGAGAAGCGGGACCGCGACGTTTTGATCTACAGCCCGGATGGTAAAGCGGTGGCCCGGATCCAGACGAAGAAAGGGCAATGGAGCTTGAAGAAGGCGGTCGACCTGGCCATCGACCCCGCCGGATATCTCTACGTCCTCGACGAAGACGAGGGCAAGATCGCGGTGTTCGACGCCGCGTACCAGTTCGTGACCCTGCTGACGGAGCAGAACCTCGGCGGAGGCGCGCTCTCGAAGCCGCTCAACCTCGACGTGGACGCTTCCGGAGACCTCTATGTTTACGACGACAAAGAGAAAGCTATCGTTCATCTTCATTAGTCTCGTCGTCGGCTGTGTTCTGGCCGCACCCGGCTTCGCGCATTCCTACCAGCCGGAGACGCCCGAGCGTGCCAAGCTCTCGCTCGAGGACGAAGAATCGCTGCTCCGGCTCAATCAGCAGTTTGTGGAAGCCAAGGCCCTGTTCGACGACCCCCAGCGCGAGTCCCAGTCGATCGAGTTCCTCGGCCGTATCATCGACGAGATCGAAGACCAGCGTCGCACTCGAACCGACATGCCCGCGGAGATCCTCGATCTCGAACATCGGGCCCTCGAGCTGCGGGCGCGCGCTTTTTTCGACGCCGGTCAGCTCCAGGGCGCGGCGGACGATTTTCGCCATCTGCTGCTCGACAACCCGAGGTACGCGCTGGACAGCGAGACCCTCTCGCCCAAGCTCGTCGATTTCTTCGAGGACCAGAAGAAGCAGTTGATCGGCTATGTCGCCGTGACCACCGATCCTGCCGGGGCGAGGGTGGCAATCAACGGTAATCTAGTCGGCATCACCAACTTTTTTCCGGTGGAGGTACACACCGGCCTCTCGCGGATCGAAGTGACCCTCGAGGGCTATCAGAGCTATATCGACGACAACCTCCGCATCGAGCCCGGTGAAATCACGACCCTCGACCTGGTGCTAACCCGCACCAGCGCCCGGCTCCCCGTCATCACCGATCCGCCCGGCGTCGAGGTGGTCGTCGACGGGGACGTCGTCGGTACCACCTCCGGTACGCTTCCGCCCGATCTCCGCAGCTTCATGCCGCCCGACCTCGACCCCTCTCGCCTTTCGGCGCCCTTCGAGCTAGCGGCGCTCCCCATCGGCCAGCACGACATCGAGCTCCGACTCGATTGCTACGAAACAGTGCGATTCTCCTTCAAGGCGGAGGAGCCACGCGACTACACCGCCCAGATCGTGAAGCTCAACGAATCGGTGGGACGGGTCTCGATCACGAGCAATCCCAGCGATGCCCGGGTCTTTCTCGATGGCGAGCTCAAAGGAAATACCCCGCTCGATTTGAAGCGGGTCTGCTCGGGAGACCACCGTCTCGAGGTCAAGCACGCTACCGGCAAGTACGTCGAGGATATCTCGGTGGGCGCGAACGAGTCTCTGTCCTTCGAGTGCCCCATTCGGCCGACGCTCGCGGTCCTGGGCATCATCGCCGACGACGGCGTCCCCGCGCGGGACCTCGACGACATCCGGGAGAAGCTCGGCGCCGAGCTTCGCCGGCTTCAGGTCATGAACGTCGTCTTCCCCGATCGTCAGCAGGTGGACTCCATCATCGGCTCTCCCGGGGCTCGAATCCTCGTCCCCGCCCTCGCGGGCACGTCGGGAACGGCCGAACGGATTCGGGACGCTTCGGAGAAGCTGGGAAAGGCGCTGGAGGTGGAAGCGATCCTGATCGGCTACGTTCCCGCTCAGCGACTCACCAAGGACGTGGTGATGCATTTCCTCGCGGTGGGGTCGACGACACCCGATCGCTATTCGCTCAACTACCTCGATCGGGAAGCCCTCCCGACGTTCGTGGAGAAGCTCTCCGCTCCCACCAGGCTCTACGGGAGCTGGATCGGGCTGACGGCGGTGGATACGCGCTTGTTCGAAGGCCCGATCGTGCTTTCTCTCGATGCCGATGGGCCCGCCGCCCGTGCGGGAGTCAAGGTGGGTGATGTCGTCCAGTCGGTCGGCGGCTCGGCGGTGACGAAGGCCCTCGAGCTCCTTCAGGCGGTACGGTCGAGCGCTCCGGGAGCGAATGTCGAGCTCACCGTATCCCGCGGCGGCTCGGCGCAATCGATCTCGGTACCGGTGGGAACGACACCACTCGAGATCCCGATGAACGAGGATGGTTTCCTGTACAACAAGGCCATCGTGGATCTCCGCCATCGAATGGTCGTGAAGCCCGAGGACGCCAACCTCGCCGCGCTCAACGTGGCGCTTTGTCACATGCAGCTCGGCGACTACGAGACGGCGCTCAAGGAATATCTGCCCCGGGTGACACTGGCGGACGGACCCGGCATCTCGCAAGGAACGGTGCTCTATTACACCGCGCTCGCCTATCTGCGTCTCGGCGAGCGTGCCGAGGCGGCGCGCATCTTCCAGCAAGCTCTCGGTTACGAGGGCGCGACGCTCCAGTCCAACGATGGCCCACGGGTTGCGCCTCTCGCTCAGCGACGTCTCCGCGAGGTCGCTCACTGAGACCAAATCCCGAGTGCGAGCACCTCGACCTCGAGGTGTGCCGGGCCGCGACCCGCGCGGCGTTTCAGGGACGGGCGCTGCTGCTGAGAAACGAGCCGAAAAGCCGGAGTCTTCGATGACGGGTGCCGGGAGCGACGGCTACCAGCCAATCGAGGATTACGGCGTCGTCGGGGATCTTCACACCGTCGCGCTCGTCGGTAAGGACGGCTCGATCGACTTCATGTGCTTTCCCGAGTTCGACTCTCCTTCGATCTTCGCCGCCCTCCTCGACCAGAAAAAGGGCGGCCGGTTCCTCATCGCTCCCGCGATCGGGAGCTCCCATCAGCGGCAGATGTATCTGCCGGGGACCAACGTTCTGCTCACCCGATTCCACCTGGAGGAAGGTCTCGCGGAGCTTTCGGATTTCATGCCGGTCGAAGGCCACGAATATCATCACGATCTCGTGCGGCGCATCAAGGTCGTACGCGGCGACCTGACTTTCCGCATGCTTTGCCAGCCGCGCCTCGACTATGCTCGCGTCGAGCACAGAGTCGAGAAGCGGGGCGAGAACGAGATCTTATTCTGGCCGGAGAAGACGACGAGATCGCCCGCTCTCCGGCTTCGATCGAACGTACCGATGAAGGTCCAGGGGCGGGACGCGGTCGCCGAGTTCCGGCTATCGGCGGACGGGCATGCCTGGTTTCTGCTCGACGAGATCGACCGACGGCGGTTGGAGGACAGCCGATGGTCGATCGAGACGGAGGAAGCGCGCGTCTCCGAGGCATTCAAGGAGACGGTGAACTACTGGCGGCACTGGATCGGGCGATCGCGGTACAAGGGCAGATGGGCCGAGCAGGTTCATCGCTCAGCCCTGGTGTTGAAGCTTCTCACCTCCCAGCACTACGGAACCATCGTGGCCGCTCCCACTTTCGGTTTGCCCGAGGTCATCGGCGGGGAGAGGAACTGGGACTATCGCTACACCTGGATTCGGGACTCGTCCTTCGCCGTCTACGCCTTGATGCGTCTCGGATTCATCGAAGAGACCGAGCGCTTCATGAGCTTCATCGAGGCACGCTACTCCGAGCTCGATCCCGACGGCTCGCTCCAGGTTCTATACGGCATCGACGGACGCCATGACCTCGAAGAGCAGACCCTCGAGCACCTGGAAGGCTACCGCCGCTCCTCGCCGGTACGAATCGGCAACAATGCCTACCGGCAGCTCCAGCTCGATATCTACGGGGAGCTCATGGACGCGATTTACCTCTTCGACCGGTTCGGCTACCCCATATCCCACGATCTATGGCGCGACGTGACCCGGCTGATGGAGTGGGTCTGCCGCAACTGGAACACGCGAGACCGGAGCATCTGGGAGATCCGCGGAAAGCCGCACCATTTTCTCTATTCGCGCATGATGTGCTGGGTCGCTCTCGACCGCGCCATCCGGCTCGCGTGGAAGCGATCTCTCCCGGCGCCGGTGAACGAATGGGTGGAGGCTCGCGATACCATCCACCGGGAGATCTTCGACGAGTTCTGGAGCCCCGAGCTGGGAGCCTTCATTCAACACAAGGGGTCCCACCGCGTCGACGCGTCGCACCTTCTCATGCCGCTGGTGAAGTTCATCAGTCCTCGAGATCCGAAGTGGCTGTCCACGCTGCAGGCGGTTACCAGGGATCTCGCCACCGATGCCCTCGTCCGCCGCTACAGCGCCAGCCACACGGAATGGGACGGTCTTGCCGGGACCGAGGGAACCTTCAGCATGTGCTCTTTCTGGCTCGTCGAAGCCATCGTGGGATCGGGCGATCTACAGCAGGCGAGGTTCCTGTTCGAGAAGATGTTGGGCTACGGAAATCACCTTGGCCTCTATGCCGAGGAGCTGGGACCCTGCGGAGAACACCTGGGAAACTATCCGCAGGCGTTCACCCATCTCTCGCTCATCAGCGCCGCTTTCGACCTCGACCGCCGAATCGAACGACGCGACGGAGATTGAGGGAGTCGGCCGTTTCCTGCTTGCCTCGACCGCTCGCGCCGAGATCGGACTCAGAAACGCGATTCCGAAATTGGCGAGGTTCTGCCAGTGCATCCGCGCGAAGCGCGAAGCTCTCGGCGACCACGGGTCTCAAACCGAGGTAACGGGGAGCGGGCGCGGCGTGCTCGCGTCTCGAGCCCTGTCCGTAGGTCTCCCCGCGACGGCCCATGTCCTCCTCAGTCGAGAAGGCTTCAGGGGATCTATCGAGGAGCTGAAGGTCTGCTCAGTATCCGGAGCAGCTCGCTCTGGTCGACGGGTTTGAGGAGGTGGGCATCGAATCCCGCGTCCTCGCTTCTCTTCCGGGAGTCGGTATCGCCGTGTCCGGAGACCGCCACCAAACGAAGCCCGGATGCGGATGGGTCGTCTCGGAGGGCGCCGCATACGTCGTACCCGTCCATGTCGGGAAGACCGAGGTCGAGAAGAACCACGTCGGGACGGAGCTCTGGGACCGCGACGAGCGCGTCGCGACCATTCGACCGGACGTGGGCTTCGTGTCCGGCGAGCGCGAGAAGCATCGCGAGACTCCGGGCGGAGTCGTCGTTGTCGTCCACGATCAGGACGCGGAGCGTCGTGGCGTTCGCCGGGGGAGCGGGCTCACGGGGCCGGGCTGCCGCGCCTCGGGGCAACTCGAGCCGAAAGCGACTCCCTTCGTCCCATTTCAAATCCCCACCCTGGATGCGAGCCATTTCCCGTGCGCCCCAGAGCGCCCAGGGTCTCGTCTCGTCGGGCGACAAGAGGCTCTCGACCCGCGCCTCCGGTGACACTTCGGAGATCTCGAGCGCGATCCGTTCGAAATTTCCTTCCGTGTGGATCGAGAGATGGATTGGGTCTCCTTTTCCCGTCAGCTTGACGCAGGCATGGACGAGTCTGTCCAGGATCTTGTCCAGGGCTCTTGCATCGAAGTGAACGGAACAGTCCCCGGACTCGGTAGGGGAGTGGAGGACTCGCTCCCTGAGATAAGGGGCGAGTCTCTGGAGGCAGCGCCGCGCGGCCGCCACCAGGTCGACTCGCTCGGGACGAAGCTCGAATCGTCGCTCGAGAAGCTTTTTTCGGTCCAGGTAGCTCTCCGTCTTCAGTATCAATTCGTAGATCTCGCGATAAGCTACGTCGCGGAGAGAGGGATCGGCCAGCTCGCGGGAGAGGGCGGCGTCCATTCCTTCGAGGAGGTTTCTGAGATCGTGGGCCAGCTCTCCGAGAAAACGCTCGGCGTCGAGCCCAACGGTCGACGTCAAGCAACTTCCCCGGGAACCGCGAGCGACGCCAGGGCGTCGATCAAGCTGTCGCGATCGAGAGGCTTGATGAAGTAATCGTCGAACAGTCCACCGCCAAGAACGTTCTCACCCGGCTCCTTGAATCCGGATACGGCTCCGATCCAGAGCTTGCCCGCTCCGCGGAGCTTCGCGGCCACTTCGTAACCGTCCATTCCCGGGAGGCCGATGTCCACCAGGGCGGCCTGGGGACGAAAACGGCGGGCGATCTCGATGCCCTCGGGACCATCGTGGGCGAGCCGCACTTCGTGCCCCAGGGCCTGGAGGATCTTCTGGAGCCCTTCCGCGAGATCGCGATTGTCGTCGACGATCAAGATACGAAGAGGATTGTCGGTCTTGCGCCGTTCCCGCTCGTTGACGTCGGCGTCGGGCTGCGGACCCTGGTGGATCGGCAAACGCAGGATGAATTCGCTGCCTTTGCCTTGCCCCTCGCTTCGAGCGACGGCGTTACCACCGTGGAGCTCGGTTAACTTTTTCACCAGCGTGAGCCCGATCCCGAGCCCGCTTCCGGCCCGCTGCCTGGATTGGCCGACTCGCACGAACGGTTGGAAGACGACTTCGAGCGCGTCCTCTTGAATTCCTTCTCCATCGTCCCGAACGCTAACGACCACCTCGTTGGCGTCTCTTTCGGCGCGAAGCTCGATATGTCCACCTTCGTCCGTATACTTGACGGCGTTCGAAAGCAGATTTCCCAGAATCTGCTCCATGCGCGCCGGGTCCGCCATCAGGGGAACGGACTCTTCGGGAAGAATCACCACGATCTCGCGGTTGTTCTTGTCTACCAGATCGCGCAACGACTCGAGCGCTTGCTCGACGCAGCGGGAGAGATCCACGACCTCCTTGCGGATCTCGATGAGGCCACGGGTAATCCTGGAGACGTCGAGAAGGTCGTCGACCAGGCGTTCCAGTTGTCTCGTCTGCCGCGCCAGCATTTGCTCAGTCCACTCGCGCTGGTCGCCCGCCGCGCCCCCGATGAGAAGCTGGATGCCGTTCGAGATCGCTCCCAGAGGATTCCGGAGCTCATGGCCCAGCATTGCCAGAAACTCGTCCTTGAGTTGGCTTGCCTTCTCGAGCTCCTCCTGAGCTCTCGCCGTCTCGAGCTCGGCCCGCTTTCGGGAGGTGACGTCGATGTCCACCCCCACGATGCGCCGGGCGCGCCCCTCCTCGCATTCCAGCACTTTGGCGCGGGCCGCGATCCATCGCTCTTCTCCATCGGGGCGGGCGACGCGGAACTCGTGCTCGAACGTCTGGGCGACCCGGACGGCACCTCGCCATTCACGCTCCAGCTCGCCACGGTCGTCGGGATGGACGCGTGCGAGCCATTCCTGATACGAGAGCTCGGAACGGGGCTCGAGTCCGTAGACGGAGAAGAACTCGTCGGAGCAGACGACGACCATGCGGCCGAGATCCGAGATCCCACGTGCCCACTGCTCCCGCCTCCTGGGAGAGGCGGAGACGCTCCTCGCTCTGCCGAACTTTCTCTTCCGCCCGCTTCAGGTCGGTGACGTCCGCGAGCACCGAGTAAAAGCCCTTGACGCTTCCGTCGGAGCCAATGCGAGGAACGTAATTGACCAGCGTAGCCCGCGGGCCCTCGCCCAACTCTCTCGCGTCGAAAAGGTCGAGCTCGAACGAGACACGACGACCCGAGAGCGCCCCGGCGACGTGAGGAGCGACGAGGCGATAGCTGTCCTCGTCTAGAAGGCTCCGCATCGTCTGACCGCGAAGCTCGCGCCGGGAGATCCCGAACCAACGTTCATACGCAGCGTTGTTGAACTGATACCGTTCCTCGGCGTCGACGTAAGCGATGAGCAGCGGAGCCGAGTCGGCAACGAGCTGGAGCTCTTCTTCTCTCTCCTTCAGCGCGTTGCGGGATTTCTCGCTGGAAATGGCTTGCCAGAGCAGATAAGCCACCGTCTGGAGAAAATTGACGTCGTCGTCGCTGTAATCCTGCCGATGCCGGGAGTGCGTTCCGAGAACCCCCCAGGGCCGCTCGCCGGGACCGATGGCGATGCTCACCCCGCTCACGACACCGTGCTCCGAGAGAAGTGAAGAGTTGGAGAATCGTTTCTCCTGCGACAAATCCTCCATGACCACTGGGCCCCTCGCGTGAAGGGTGTAGCCGGCGTGGGAGTCGAGGCTCGCGGGAACGATGGCCCGTCCAACCAGACCCTCGTCCCATCCGACGCCAGCTCTCAGAATGAAGTGATCTTTGCCGGGGAGGAGCTCGAGAATCTTGCAGAGATCGTTGTCGAGGGTCTCGGCGACGCGGATGACGGCTTCGTCCATCAACGCCGTCAGCGGTATTTCCGCGAGAGCTCGCCTGCCGAGCGCGGCTACGACCGCCTGCTGCCGTTCGCGCCTCGCGAGCCGGTCCCCGGTCTTTTTCAACCGCGTCACGTCGTTGTACGTAACGACGATTCCCTGCACCCGGCCGTCCGACGCGCGATAGGGAAGGATGCGACGAATGAACCAGCGGCCCTCCTCGCTCCTCACCTCTCTCTCGGCCAGAACCAGCTGGGCGAGCACGAGGTGAGCGTCCGTCAAAAGCTCTGGATCCCGCACCCGAGACGCGAGGTCGGATATGCGGCGACCGGCATCCGTGGGGATCACGTTCAGGAGGGGGCCGGCCGCGGGTGTGAAGCGGCGGATGCGAAGAGCGGTATCGAGAAAGATCGTAGCGATCTCGGTGCTGGCGAGAAAATTCGTCAAGTCGTCCGTGGTGCTCTCCAGCGCGGCGACTTTTTCCTCGAGCTCGCTGTTGACGGTAGCGAGCTCCTCGTTGAGCGATTGGAGCTCACCGCGAGACGTCTCGAGCTCCTCGTTTACCGAGCGGAGCTCTTCGTTCATCGAAACGCTCTCCTCGTTCGACGCCCTGAGCTCCTCGTTCGAGGTCTCCAGCTCATCGATCGTGCTGTTGAGCTCGGTTCTCATATCCTGCAGCTCGTGCTCGACGTCGGCGAGCCGGTCCTGGCCCTTGGCCCGTGCTCGCGCCGCGCCCGGCTTGGTCGCTCCTCCCTTCGTGGCTCGGGAGGGACGTTGCGGCTCGACGACGAAGCTCACGAGGAACAAGGGCTCGTCGCCTGGTTTCTGCCGGGAGATGGGATTGCACGAGAGCCGTATCGATTCGGTGCCCTTCTTCACCGCATCCGAGCCTCGACGCGGCGCTCGATTTCGCCGCACCACGGTGTTGGCCCCGCGGTTCGTCTTCAGGACCTTGCGAACCAGGCTCCTCAGGGTGCTCCGGAGGGTCTCGGGGACCATTCTGACGAGGTCGGACGACGGCCGGCCCCGGGGAAAATCCAGATGTTCGCGAACCGGACCGTGGAAATAGCGGACGTTCAATCGCCGGTCGACGACCACCGAAGGAGGAACGTGCCTGTCGAGGAGAGCTTGCTGGATTTCTTCGACGAAAGTCACGTCATCGTCTCCGCGCGCGCTCTTCGCGCTCCTCGCGCTCTTCGGGGTTGCCGAGGTTGCCGCGGCGCGGTGCGGGATCGGCGTCATCGCAAAGGATTGCGTGACCCGACGCGCCGCCGGTACTTTGCGGTAAATGCGCCACCGCAACGACACCGGCTGGAAGAGCCCTCCGGTAGCGCCGATCGACTCCGACTTTCCGAGGAAGAGACACCCTCCGTCCCGGAGCGCGAAGTGGAACATCTCGACGATCCGCTTCTGGACCGGTGGCTCGAGGTAGATCATCAGGTTGCGACAGGTCAGAAGGTCGAGGTTGAAGAAGGGCGGATCACGAAGCACGTTGTGGGTGGCGAAAACGACCACGTCGCGAAGCCGTTTCGAGACCTCGTAGCCGTCCCCCTTCTCCACGAAGAAACGCTCGAGGCGCTCCGGGGCCACGTCGGCGGAGATGGCGGCTGGATACACGGCCTTGCGCGCGACCTCGATCGCTTCTTCGTCGACGTCGGTGGCGAAGATTTGAAGCTCGAAATTCATTCCCCGTCGCGTCATCTCCTCGAACAAGAGGATGCCGATCGAATAGGCTTCCTCTCCCGTCGCACAGCCAGGCACCCAGATCCGGACGGGGTCCCCCTTCGACTTTTCTTCGAAAAGGACTCCAAGGACCTCCCGCGCGAGCGCGCCGAACGCTTCTTTCTCACGAAAGAATCGCGTAACGGTGATGAGCAGGTCCTTGTAGAGCCGGTGCGCTTCGTCGGGGTCGCGCTTCAGGAGGCTGGCATAATCGGCGGCGGTCTCCACGCGCCTCAGGCTCATCCGGCGGCCGATTCGTCGTGCGACGGTCGCCTTCTTGTAGCATCGCAAATCGTAATTGGAGCTCGCGAGGAGCAGATTCACGATCGAATCGACGTGGTCCGGATCTCGAACCGACTCGGGCCCGTCGCCGTCCGACGGCAGCGAGGACACGATGGCTCTCCTTGTGAGACAGAGTTCGCTTGTTCGTACCCATCCCCTGGGCCTTCGGCGTCCCGCAGTGCAGCAAGAACGTTCAGACAAATCCATACTCCGCCGGGAGGCGGAGATCAAATCGAATCCGGGGCGCCTCGGCATGTTTCGCCCGCCGCGACCGAAGCGTGTACCGGCAGGCGAACGCTGGTTGGTGAACGAACCCCCTACGATGCCCCCCACGGTAGTTCGGATCGGCCGGGGAAGGAATACGGTATTTCCCCTAGAAGTAGGAGCGATGTCGCAAGTCTCTCCTCGTTTCATCATGAAGCGCGGACATCACGAATCGTGCGCTCGAGCGGATAGTTCCTGTTGGGGCTCGATGGTGAATCTAGCGTATGGAAAGGGGAGAGAGGTGCCACTATTTTTCGAGGCTTGGGTCATGAACGGTCCGGAGAGCGTAGTTGTCGTATCGAATCGACTTCCTGTCGTTCTGACACGTACGTCGAGCGGGCGCTGGCGCGCGCAACCGAGCAATGGGGGCCTGGTGACGGCGCTCACACCGGTGCTGCGGAAATGCGGGGGTACGTGGGTAGGTTGGCCGGGAGTGCCCAACGAGTCCGAGGCACCGGGACAACGAGCGGCGATAGAGAGGGCCGTCACGGAAGCCGGCAGGCGCATGGGAATGAGCTTCGAGCCGTTGACTCTCACCCGGGACGAGATTCGAGGCTTCTACCGCGGTTTCTCGAATGAGATCTTGTGGACGTCGCGATTTGCGCACCAAATAGCTGTACAGCCCACTAGAGGAAATAGTCGAAGTCGTGCTCGGTGCGGATTTTTCTCCGAAGTCGGAAAATGTGAGCGGGGCTTTCGCGCGGGTCGAGTCTCACGAAGTTCCTCTCACCCTGCCACAAATAACGGGCATCGCTCAGCAGGTCGTGCATCTGATAGCTCTTGCTCTCGCCCGCAATCCCGAGCTGTTCGACGGGAAGCTCGAGCCAGCCGGACTGGGGATTGTGCGGGTCGAGATTGACGACGACGAGGATCACGTTCGACAGGTCGTCGGTCGCCTTTCCATAGAAGATCATTCGGTCGTTGTCGATGTCATAGAAACGCAGGTTGCGATTCTGGTGGAGCGCCTCGTTCTCCCTGCGGATTCGATTCACCCTGGAGATGAAGGCGCGGATGTTGCCTGGTTGATTCCAGTCCCACACCCGCACCTGGTATTTTTCGGAGTCCTGGTACTCCTCGGTACCGGGAACCGCCGCCGTTTCCACGAGCTCGAACACGGGACCGTAGATGCCATAGGAGGCTCCCATGGTGGCGGCGAGCACGAGCCTCGTCTGGAACGCGGGCCGGCCTCCGAACTGAAGATACTCATGAAGGATGTCGGGGGTGTTGACGAAGAGGTTGGGCCGGAGGTACTCGGCGAAGTCGGTCTGGGTAAGCTCGGTCAGATAAGTCTCGAGCTCGAGCTTGGTGTTGCGCCACGTGAAGTAGGTGTACGACTGTGAGAACCCGACCTTCGCGAGATGCCGGAGCACCTTGGGTCGGGTGAACGCTTCGGCGAGGAAGATCACCTCGGGGTGGTCGCGACGGACCTCGGCGATGAGCCATTCCCAGAACCGAAACGACTTGGTATGGGGATTGTCGACGCGAAAGACGACGACGCCCTGATCGATCCAGAAGAGCACGACCTGCTTGAGCTCCCGCCAGAGCGCGGACCAGCTGGCGCACTCGAAATCGAGTGGATAGATGTCTTGATACTTCTTCGGAGGATTCTCCGCGTACTTGATGCTGCCGTCAGGCCTCTTCCGAAACCACTCGGGATGCTCGCGGACGTAGGGGTGGTCGGGAGAGCACTGAAAGGCGAGGTCGAGGGCGACTTCGAGCCCGGCGTCGCGGGCGGAGCGCACGAAACGCTGAAAGTCGTCGAGCGTGCCGAGGGCAGGGTCGATCGCTTTGTGTCCGCCTTCGGAGGAGCCGATGGCCCAGGGACTTCCGGGATCCCCGGGCCCGGCGGCGAGCGTATTGTTCGGTCCCTTGCGGTGGGTCGTCCCGATGGGATGGATGGGCGGAAGGTAGACGACGTCGAACCCCATGGACGCTATCGAAGAGAGACGCTTCTCGGCGTCGGCGAATTGAGCTCCCCGGCCGGGGTCGGTTCCGCTCGAGCGGGGGAAGATCTCGTACCAGGCCCCGAAACGTGCGCGCTCTCTCTCCACGATGACTTCGAGAACGGGCTCGCTCCGCACCACGTCGCCGGGATCCGCGCTCGCGAGCATCCGAAGGGCCAGGACCTCGGAGAGCGCCACGTCGACGCGGGCAGGGACCTCCTCGTTCTCGCTCGCGACGAGCTGCGCCTGCTCCTGGAGCCACCGGCGCGCGTCCCCACGAGCTCGGGTCGCGGCCTCTCGGATCAGTACCGCCCCTTCGAGGAGCTCG
Organism: uncultured Acidobacteriota bacterium; assembly: GCA_963815675.1. Classification (GTDB taxonomy): domain Bacteria; phylum Acidobacteriota; class Vicinamibacteria; order Marinacidobacterales; family SMYC01; genus CAWFHP01. Next base: position 91,063 of record CAWFHP010000018.1, read on the forward strand.
CTCTCGATTTGCTGGCCCGCCTCGAATTTCTTCGAGAGGTCCTTCGACCAGGTTCCGAATCAATCAATCCAGGCCTCCACGCGATACTCGTGCCGGCCCATCGCGAGAACCTCGAAGCTCGCCTGCCAGACGTCGTTGCCCATGTCGTCCATGAACAGGCCCAGCCACTCGTCCGAGCCGCTCTGCCGGTGGACGAGGCGTACTCTCAGCCGGTCGTGGCCGTCGGCAAAGACGTCGGCCGAGACCGCGACCGGCTCTCCCGCCGTGCGCTTGATGGGATAGCGGCCGCCGTCGACCGAGGGACGCACGTTCTCGATTCGCACCCGGCTGCGAAGGGTCTCCGGGAGCGTCTCGGTCCGCGCGCGAGCGCGAGCGCGAGGGGTTTGTTTCCCCTTCATGGATACCTCACTTCCATACGGAATACCGCCATCGAGCGCGGTTGCAGTGGGTAACGATGTCCGCTTCGAAAGCGGACCTTGGAAACGGTGCTCATCGATGTGTCCAGGAGTCTCTCCCAGAAGCGTCCCGGAAGCAGACCGGGGAGCTTGAACGTTACCGGTTCGAAATGAGCGCTGAGGAGCACCACGAGGGTATCGTCCAGAATCCGCTCGCCACGGGAATCGACTTCATCCATCGCCTCACCAGCGAGCCGCATCCCGAGAGAACGTACCTGTCCTCCTTGCCACATTCGTTCTTTCATCTCCAACCCGTTGGGGGCGAGCCACGAGATGTCCTTCACGTCGCTGCCTCGGATGGGTCGACCCTGGAAGAACCGCCGCCTTCTCAGCACCGGGTGCCGGCGACGAAACGCGACCAGCTCGCGGACGAAGTCGAGAAACTCCTTCTCCTCGGGCGTCAAGTTCCAGTCGAGCCAGCTGCTCTCATTATCCTGGCAGTAAGAGTTGTTGTTCCCCGCCTGCGTGTGTGAGAGCTCGTCGCCTCCCAGGAGCATCGGGACCCCCTGCGAGAGAAACAGGGTCGAGACGAAATTGCGCAACTGCTGCCGGCGGAGCTCGAGGATCGCTGGATCTTCCGTTTCGCCCTCGACGCCGCAGTTCCAGCTCAGGTTGTTATCGCTCCCATCGCGGTTGTCCTCGAGGTTCGCCTCGTTGTGTTTGTCGTTGTAGCTCACGAGATCTCGGAGGGTGAAGCCGTCGTGGCAGGTGATGAAGTTGATGCTGGCGTAGGGCCTCCGACCGCTCTGCTCGTAGAGGTCGCTACTCCCCGAGAGTCGAGTCGCGAGCTCCGAGACCACGCCGCCGTCTCCCTTCCAGAAGCTCCGGATGGCGTCCCGGAAGCGACCGTTCCACTCGGTCCAGAGCACGGGGAAGTTCCCCACCTGGTAGCCGCCGTCACCGAGGTCCCAGGGCTCGGCGATGAGCTTCACCTGGGAGAGCACCGGATCCTGGTGGATGACGTCGAAAAAGGCGGAAAGGCGATCGACTTCGTAGAGCTCCCGGGCTAGAGCGCTGGCGAGGTCGAACCGAAAGCCGTCGACGTGCATCTCCAGAACCCAGTAGCGGAGACTGTCCATGATCAGCTGGAGCACGCGAGGATGCACCATGTTCAGGGTGTTGCCCGTGCCGGTGAAGTCGAGGTAATAACGCGGCTCGCTCGGTTGCAGCCGGTAATAGGCGACGTTGTCGATACCCCGAAGCGACAACGTGGGGCCGAGATGATTTCCCTCGGCGGTATGGTTGTAGACGACGTCGAGGATGACCTCCAAGCCGGCGTTGTGCAGGGCGCGGACCATCCGTTTGAACTCGTTGACGGAGTCCTGAGGCGCTCCCGATGCGGCGAGCGCGGAATAACGGATGTCGGGTGCGAAGAAAGAAAGGGTGTTGTATCCCCAGTAGTTGCGGAGCCCCTTTTCGACGAGGTGGCGGTCGTCGAGGTGGTGGTGGACCGGCATGAGCTCGACGGCGGTGATTCCGAGCGAAGTGAGATGCCGGATGGCCGGCTCCGAGGCGAGGCCCTCGTAGGTTCCGCGCCGTTCGAGCGGAATCTCGGGATGGAGCTTGGTGAAGCCCTTCACGTGCAGCTCGTAGATGACGGTCTCGTGCCACGGCGTATTCGGCGGGTGGTCGTTTCCCCAGGTGAAGGCGGGATCGACGACGGCGGCGAGGGGCGCGAGCGCGGCGTTGTCCCGGTCGTCCCGTGCCAGGTCCTCCTCGGGGTCGCCCACCCGGTAGCCGAACATTTCGTAGTCTCCCCATTGGTTGGCGCGTCCGATCGCCTTGGCGTAAGGGTCGAGCACGACCTTGTGGGGATTGAAACGGTGACCGGATCGCGGATCGTAACGACCATGAACGCGATAGCCGTAGAGCTGGCCGGGGAGAACTCCGGGCGCGTAACCGTGCCAGACCCGGTCGGTCTGCTCGGGGAGCGTCAATCGGCAGGATTCCAATCTCGCGTCCGTCCAATCGAAGAGGCAGAGCTCGACTCCGGTAGCGTGCTCGGAGAAGAGAGCGAAGTTCACTCCGAGGCCGTCCCAGGTGGCGCCCAGAGGATAGGGGTGTCCCGGCCGGAGCTTCATCACGTCTCAGAGTGTGGATCCCACTCGTACAGGACGACGCTCCAGGGAGCGAGGGTGACGAGGGCCGTCCCCTCGGACTGGAGAAGGTCGAGAGTCGTCGAGCCGGGACCGCGCCACTCGTCGGCCGCGGAGTCCAGTCTCCTGCGCCACGGATCCTCGAAGGAGCGAGACGTCGAGCGTGACCGGCTCATCGTCGAAATGAAAGAGAGCGAAGATCCGGGCGGGGAGCGCCGAGCGGGTCCAGTAGTGGACTTCGAGTGCGCGATGACGTTCGTGGCCCACGACCTTCATGCGCTCTTTCGAGCGATGCGCGAACGGGACCAGCTCCGTTCGAAGTCGAAGAAGGGCGCGATAGAAAGCGTACAGAGCCCGGTCGCGCTCGCGCCTCAGGACGGCGGAGCGAAACGTCTCCTCGTCCTGGGGGTCGGGTGGCTCCTCGTTCCAGTCGAACCGCGCGAATTCTTCCTTGCGACCCCGCCGGACGGCCTCGACGAGCGCGGGGTCGGAATGGCTGACGAAATACGGAAACGGAGCCCTCTCTCCGTACTCTTCTCCCATGAAGAGCAGGGGAACAAAGGGTGAGAGAAGAACGGCCGCGGCCGCGAGCTTCACCTTTTCGAAACACGTGAGCTCAATCAGACGGTCACCGCGGAGGCGGTTTCCAATCTGGTCATGGTTCTGCGAGAACACCACGAAGCTGTCGACGGGAACCTCCCGCGACGAGGTCCCGTGTCGTCTTTGACGATAGGCGGAGTACTCGCCGGAGTAGACGAACCCTTCACGAAACGCCTTTTCGAGATGATGAAGAGTACCGTAGTCCTGATAGTAGCCGCTCCGGTCTCCGGTGAGCAGCGTCCGTAGCGAATGATGGAAGTCGTCGTTCCAGACGGCGTCGAGTCCGTAGCCCCCGAGCTCGCGGGGGCGGATGAGCCGGACGTCGTTCGACGAGCTCTCGGGAACGAGCTGCACGCTTCGGTCGGGGAAACGTTCCTCGACGGCGGCGACGAGCTCCTCGAGGAACGTTCGTGGCGAGAAGTCCAGGATGGCGTGGACCGCGTCGATGCGCAGCACGTCGATATGGAACTCTTCGAGCCAGTAGAGCGCGTTCTCGATGAAAAAGAGGCGCACCTCGTCGCTGCCGGGGCCGTCGAAGTTCATGGCCGGTCCCCAGGGAGTGCGGTAGCGATTGGTGAAGTACGGTCCGAAACGACCCAGGACGTTTCCTTCCGGACCGACGTGGTTGTAGACGACGTCGAGAGCGACTCCGAGGCCTCGCCGATGGCACTCGTCGACGAGACGCTTCAATCCCGAAGGACCGCCGTAGGAGGACTGCACGGCGTAAGGAAACACCCCGTCGTATCCCCAGTTCCGCCGCCCGGAAAACTGCGCGACTGGCATGAGCTCGAGGGTGGTGATGCCGAGGTCGCGGAGCTCTTCGAGCTGATCGATGGCCGTCTCGAACGTGCCCCCCTTGGTGAAGGTCCCCACGTCGATCTCGTAGAACACGTGATCGCGAAACGGACGTCCGCGCCAGCCACCGTCGGTCCAGTCGAACTCCCGGCTCATCACTTCCGAGGGGCCTTGCACGCCCTCGGGCTGATGGCGCGAGGCGGGATCCGCGTATTCCTGCTGCTCGTCGTCGAGCCGAAACCGATAGCGACTTCCCGGGGGGACGTCCTCGACGAGGGTCTCGTAGTAGCCACCCCCCGCGGGAGTCATCGCGAGGAGCCGTTCGGGAGCGCCGCCTACCCGGACATCGACTCGCTTCGCGAGCGGCGCCCAGACCCGGAACGAGCACCGACCTCCCGGGAGAGCGGTCGCGCCGAGGCAGGGGACCGTCGGCTCTCGACTCACTCGCTTTCCTTTCGGTTCCGCAAGAAAACGGCGCCGAGTGGAGGAAGGAGGAGGTTCAGCGATTGTTCGCGACCGTGGGCCGCCACCGGTGCCGCTTCCATGCCGCCGAGGTTTCCCTGCCCGCCGCCTCCGTACAGGAGCGCGTCGCTGTTCAGGACCTCCTCCCAGAACCCCTCCCGGGGCACGCCGACGCGGTAGTTGTGACGCGGCGTGGGCGTGAAGTTGTAGACGGCGAGAACGAGATCTTCGGTCGACGTCCCCCGACGCACAAAGCTCACGACGCTCTTCTCGGAGTCGGTGCAGTCCATCCATTCGAAGCCCCGCGGGTCGGCGTCGAGCTCATGAAGAGCGGGCTCGTCCCGATAGAGCCGGTTCAAGTCGGAGACCCATTTCCGTACGCCCTCGTGGCGCGGGTCCTCGAGGAGCTGCCAGTCGAGCGAGGTCTCGTGATACCACTCGTTCCATTGCGCGATCTCCGCACCCATGAAGAGGAGCTTCTTTCCCGGCTGACCCTGGAGATACGCGAGAAGCACCCGGAGGTTGGCGAGCTTCTGCCACTCGTCGCCCGCCATCTTCTGCGCGATCGATCCCTTCCCGTAGACGACTTCGTCATGGGAAAACGGGAGCACGAAGTTCTCGTTGAATGCGTAGAGCATTCGAAACGTCAGGTCGTTGTGGTGGTACTTCCGGAAGATCGGGTCGTACGACATGTACTTGAGGGTATCGTGCATGAACCCCATGTCCCACTTCATCCCGAATCCCAGTCCTCCGACATACGTCGGGCGGGAGACCATGGGCCATGCGGTCGACTCCTCGGCGATGGTCTGGACATCGGGAAAGCGCTCGTAAACCGCCTCGTTGAGCTGCCGCAGGAAGGCGATCGCTTCCAGGTTCTCCCGGCCGCCGTACCGGTTCGGGATCCACTCGCCGTCCTTCCGCGAATAATCGAGGTAGAGCATGGAGGCGACCGCGTCCACGCGGAGTCCGTCGGCATGGTAGCGGTCGAGCCAGAACATCGCGCTCGAGAGGAGAAAGCTCCGTACTTCGTTGCGGCCGTAGTTGAAGATGGAGCTCTTCCAGTCAGGGTGGAAGCCCTGCCGGGGGTCGGCGTGCTCGTAGAGATGGGTTCCGTCGAAATAGCCGAGGCCATGCTCGTCGGTCGGAAAATGCGAGGGGACCCAATCGAGGATCACCCCGATGCCGTTCTGATGGAGGAGGTCGACGAGGGTCATGAAGTCCTGCGGCGATCCGTAGCGGCTCGTGGGAGCGAAGTAGCCCGTCGTCTGGTAGCCCCAGGAGCCGTAGAAAGGATGCTCCATCACCGGGAGGAGCTCGACGTGGGTGAACCCGGTGTCCCGGACGTACTCCGCGAGAAGGGGCGCGAGCTCGCGATAGGAGAGCCATTCGCCGTCCTGCTTGCGGCGCCAGGAGCCGAGATGGATCTCGTAGATGCTCATGGGGGCGTCGAGAGCCTGCCTCGACTTCCTCTCCGCCATCCACGCCTCGTCGTGCCATTCGTAGTCGAGGTCCCACACGAGCGAGCCGGTCTCGGGCGGCGTCTGCTGACGGAAGGCGTAGGGGTCGGCCTTGTCTACTTCGTAGTCGGCCTCTTTCGAAACGATGTGGTATTTGTAGATAGAGCCCTTCTTCGGCTCGTGGAACGTCCCCTCCCAGATACCCGAGCCAGCTCGAGGCTTCAGCTCGTGTCCCTCTTTGTCCCACTCGTTGAAGTCGCCCATGACCGTCACCCGGGCGGCGTTGGGGGCCCATACCGCAAAAGAGACGGCGCGGCCGTCCGGGCGGATGTGCGAGCCCAGTTTTTCGTACAGCCGCTCATGGGTTCCCTCGTTGAACAAGTAGATGTCATCCTGACTCAGCAGAGGCTGGTCTTCGAGAGACTCCGTTCGTTTTCTTGCTCGTGCCGTCATGTTTCGCTGTCTCCTCTCTGCCCGAGACCTTCGGTCAGCGCCTGGAGCGGGATCGCGAGCCACCGCGGCCGGTTGTCGAGCTCGTACCCGACCTCGTAGACCACCTTCTCCAGAATCAAGACTTCGAGCAGGAGCTCGATCTCCGCGCGCGTGGAAGGAAGGAGCTTCGCCGTCGTAAACGCGAGGTAGGCGTCGAGAAACGAAGCCGCCGCCCAGCGGGTCCAGAACCGCGCCCACGGCTCGAGCTTGGGCAGGTCGATGGTTCGGCCAACGCCGTGCCGGGTGTAACCCGGGAGAGCGGCGTAGGCGGCATACTGGAACGACCGCAGCATACCTGCGACGTCCCGGAGAGGCGAGCGCTTGATACGGCGCTCGCTGATGGGTCGAGCGGGCTCGCCCTCGAAATCGATGATGGCGAAATCCTTTCCGGTGAAGAGCACTTGACCCAGATGGTAGTCGCCGTGACAGCGAATCCGCATGCCACCGACGCGGCGGTCGAGCAGCCGATGAAAGCGGGCGAGGAGAGCGGGCTCCTGCTCCAAGAGCTTGCGCACCGGGGCCTTCAGGCCCGGGGGCACGACCCCGGCCCGGTCCTTCAGCCGCCTCATGACGTGGCCGGTGAGGTTGCGCATCGACTGATACACGGAACGCTGATAGAGCTTGGAGAAGGGCTCGGGCACGAACTCGGGATCCTGGCTCGCGGAGGCGAGACTCGCGTGAAGCTCCGCCGTGCGGCGGCCGAGCAGACGAACCCAATCGAGATAGCCCCCCACCCAGTCGGAAACGTCGTCGGGGACCGACAGCTCTTCTTCCGGGGGAAGGAGCCCGCCGGTCGGGGAGGGTGGCGGCGCGAGGGGCTCGTTCGCCGCCCGGGACAGAACGCGCTCGTAGTAGCGGCCGAGCCAATGTAGGGTGTAGTCCCAGCAGTCGCCTTCGTTCGGAACGAAGCCGTGGAGGATCCCGAGCGTCACCCCCGCGTCTTCCGAGCGCGCCTCCGAGCCTCCGCCTGCCGGCCGGTACTCAATCCAGCCGGCGAGTGGTGGGACGTGGGGAAATCGCGCCCGCTCGGTCAGCACCCGCCCGATGGAGAGGTCCGGGCTCACTCCTTTCTGCAGGCGGCGAAAGAGCTTCAGGATGAAGCGGTTTCCGAAGCGGACGGAGGTGTTCGACTGCTCGAGTCCGCCGACCTGGATTTTCATCGGCCCCCCGGTGTCGAGACCGCGGAAAGCCTTCGTCGTCCTGGCGAACGCCGTCCCCGAAGCACCCTTCGTGCGGCGCCTGTGTTTGATGGCGTCGAAGAGAGCCTCGCTCAGCCCGGGGTCGAGGAGTCCGTCGTAGACGTAGCCCCTCTCACCGCTCGACTCGATCTCGACGGCAGCCACCACTGCCTCCGCTCTCGCGGCCTCGATCTGCTCTCCTTCCCCTCCCGGTGCGAAGCTCAGCGGCAGGAGATACGACTCCGTCTCGCCGTCGGCGTAGCGAACCTCGAGCGTCGCCAGAATCGCGCTCGCTCCAGGCACCCGAAGGGCGTCGACGACGTCGACCGAGGCGATCTTCCGCGACTTTCCACCGAACCAGCGCTGGTTGCGGAGGTATTCGGGGAGCACGGCGCCGAGGGCCCCTCGAGCGTCTCCCACGACAGCTTCGCGCCAGTCGGCCTTCACCGGTATCGCTCGGCCTCTCGAATCGACGCGGACGACCTGGGGGCCACGTCGCTCGAGCGAGAACCAGTAGAAAGAGTGTGGCCCCACGCTCAGGGGATAGCTCTTCCTCCGGATGGTGGGAAACTCGCTTCCTCCGAACAGCTCGACGGGAGTGAGGCCATGGAAGCGGGAGAGATCGAGCTCCGCCGACTGGGGGAAACGGGAGAGGTTCGAAACGACGAGGATGCGCTCGTCCTCCCACTCGCGACAAAACGCGAGCACGCTGTGATTGCGGGAGCTGAGGATCTCGAGCGACCCCCGGCCGAGGGCGCGGTGGCGTTTGCGGAGGGCGATGAGCCTCTTCATCCACCAGAGAAGCGAGTGTGGGTTGTTCTGCTGGGTCTCGACGTTCACCGTCTCGAAGTGGTATTCGGGATCGATGATGACTGGCAGAAAAAGCCTCTGGGGGTTCGCCCGCGAGAACCCGGCGTTCCGGTCGCCGTTCCACTGCATCGGGGTTCGCACCCCATTGCGGTCGCCGAGATAGATGTTGTCGCCCATCCCGATCTCGTCGCCGTAATAGATGACGGGGGTCCCGGGCATCGAGAACAGGAGAGCGTTCATGAGCTCGATCTTCTTGCGATCGTTTCCGAGGAGGGGAGCGAGCCGCCGCCGGATCCCGAGGTTGAGACGGGCGGATCGGTCGCTGGCGTAGACCCGGTACATGTAGTCCCGCTCCTCGTCGGTGACCATCTCCAGGGTCAGCTCGTCGTGGTTGCGGAGGAACAGGGCCCACTGGCCGTTGCCGTCGATCGAGGGCGTCTGGTGGAGGATGTCAACGATGGGAAAACGGTCCTCCATCTGAATCGCCATGAACAGCCGCGGCATGATGGGGAAGTGGAACGCCATGTGGCACTCCTTGCCTTCACCGAAATAGGTCGCGGCGTCCTCGGGCCACTGGTTCGCTTCCGCCAGCAGCATGCGATCGCGGTAGCGCTCGTCGATATAGGACCGCAGCTGTCGCAGATAGTCGTGGACTTCGGGGAGGTTCTCGCAGTTCGTTCCCTCGCGTTCGTAGAGGTAGGGCACGGCGTCGAGCCTGAGTCCGTCGACACCCATCGAGAGCCAGAAGTCGACCACCTGAAACATCGCCTTCTTGACCCTGGGATTGTCGAAGTTCAAATCCGGCTGATGGGAGTAGAAGCGATGCCAGTAGTACGAGCCCGCTACCGGATCCCAGGTCCAGTTCGAGGACTCGAAGTCCTTGAAGATGATGCGCGCGTCGGAGAAGCGGTCGGGGGAATCGCTCCAGACATAAAAGTCCCTGCGGCTGGTCCCCGGTGCCGCGCGTCTCGCCTGCTGGAACCAGGGATGGTGGTCGGAGGTGTGGTTGAGGACCAGCTCGGTGACCACCCGCAATCCACGCCGGTGCGCTTCCTTCAGAACGGTCTTGAAGTCACGGATGGTGCCGATCTCGGGATGAACCTCGGTGTAGTCCGAGATATCGTACCCGTCGTCCTTGAGCGGTGAGGGATAGAAGGGGAGGAGCCACAGGGTGTCGATGCCGAGGTCCTGCAGGTAGTCGAGCTTGGCGGTCAGACCACGAAGATCGCCGATCCCGTCCCCATCGCTATCGAAAAAAGAACGGGTCCGCACTTCGTAGATGACGGCGTCCTTGTACCAGCCCGTATCGCTCGACGTCATGATTCTTCTCCGAGAGGTTCGAGTACGGCGAAAGGCGCGTGGCGGAAGGCGTCGGCGAGCTCCACGCGATGCTCGCCGTGGGTCCCGGCCGGTCTCACCTCTACCGGTTGGCCGCTCAGAGCTTCGCGGTAGCGGGCGGGTGATGGCTCGGGAATCGTCAGAAGAGTCCCCGACCATGCCGGGGCCCCCGTCGGAGGCGTCGGAAGGGCGGAGAAGAAACGCGCCGCGGCGACGACCACCCTCTGTTCCCCGTGGGCCCGGTAGAAGGCGATGACATGCTCCCCACGGTCTCCTTCGACCGCGAGCGGCACATAGCTACCGATCGAGAAGAGGTCGGCCAGGCCCTTGCGGAGCTGCAGGAGCCGCCAGATCAGATAGAGCTTGGCTCTTCCGTCCTCGAGAGAGCGGAGCGATCGCTCGAGGAAAGAGGCGCCTCCGTCCCCTCCATTCTCCCATTCCGCGATCACGCTCTTCAGCATGGCGCGTCTTCGGTCGTAATCGACGGGTCCGCGGTTGTCCGGGTCCACGAGCCGAAGCGCCCATAACTCCGTTCCCTGGTAGAAGTCTGGAGCTCCGGGGACGGTCGCCTTCAACAGGGTCTGGGAGAGCCCGTTCAGGAGGCCCGCCTCTCGGATCGACTTTTCGAAGTAGGCGAAGTCGTCGAGGAACCGAACGCTTCCATTCGGGTCGAGGAGCTTCGAGGCGAAATCGCTCGCGGCCTCTTCATAGGCACGATCGGGGGAGAGCCAGCTCGTATGGCGTTTGGCCTCGCGAAGTGCCTTGACCAGGTATCCGGTGATGCGGTCGATGTAGGCGCGGTGCGACCGGGCATCGAGAGGCTCGAGGGGCCAGGTTCCGAGGAGAGTCTGGTAGAGCAAATACTCCTCGCGGACGTCCGGCGCCTCTCCCGAAGGTAGGAAGCGTTTGTGTCGCTGGTTCCACTCCCGCCATCGAAACACCACATCGCGCCATTTCCCCGGGACCTCGGAGAGCACGTTCAGGCGGGCCCGCACGTCCTCGTCGCGCTTGGTGTCGTGCGTCGAGGTGCAGGAGAGACCGTGCGGCCATCGGGCCGCGTTTTCCCGGTTCCTCTGATGGAAATCTTCGAGCGCGTTTCCAACGGGAGTCGGGCTCGAGCCGACCTCGTTCAGGGACGCGAGCGGATAGTAACGATAAAAGGCCGTGTCCTCCAGGCCCTTGGCGGTTACCGGCCCGGTGAGCTGTTGAAACGAGAACGCGATCTCGCTCGGCGCGGAGAGCAGTTCCGAAACGCGATCGATCAGCGCCTCGTGCCGCGGAAACATTCGTTTCGCTGCCGAGGTCGCGCTTGCGAGGACGCGGCGATCCTCGTCCTCGATCGCTCGGTCACCGGGCCGCAGGTAGGTGCGATAGACGGGGAAGCTCGCCACCAGTCCTTCGAGAACGGTTTGCACGTCCTCCGGCTGCACCGTCGCGAATTCCTGCTCTCCTCCGTCATTTTGGAGATGTAGAACGAGGCGCCTCGCGAGCGAGGCCAGCTCCGCGCCGAACGATATCTCCACCGCGTCGAGCTTCGATTGGCGAACGACGTCGTGAAACGACTGGCTGTCTCCCGTCAGCTCGTGGAACGTGCCGACGAGAGCGGTCTCCCCTTCAGGACGGACGAAGACTCGCTCGATACGGTTCAAAACCTCGTATCCGGTAGTGCCCTCGACCGGCCAGTCGGCCCGGAGCCTCTCCTGGACAGCGAGGACTTTTTCCACGACGACATAGCAATTCCGGGGAAGCCTCTCCAGGTATCCTTTGGGGTCCAGCAAGCCGTCGATATGGTCGATGCGCAAACCCTGGATCCATCCCTGCTCGATCAGAGAGAAGAGGAACGCGTGTACGGACAAGAACACCTTGGGGTCCTCGACGCGAAGCGCGACGAGGTCGTTGATGTCGAAAAAGCGCCTGTAGTTGATGCGCGTGCCGGCCTCACGAAAGTCGGCGAAACGGTACGCCTGTCGGTCGAGGAGCGAGCGAAGCCCGTCGACCGATTCGTTCCGCTTCGCGAGCGACTCGTCGACTCGCTCTCGAAGCGATTCCGATCGAAATAGAAGGGCGAGGATCTCCTCCTTGAGCCGCTCCTTTTCCGTCCACGCCGCTTCCGTAAGGGGAGAGAGGATCCCTGCGCCGTCCCCGAGGACGCCGTCGAGCGCAGAGAGAAGTCCTCGAAGCGGGGGTTCCTCGAGGGCAGCGTTTCCCATCGCCGCCGCCCACGTCGCCGGCGCCAGAGGATAGCGTTTTCGGCCATGGGCGACGAAGAGCCCTTCCATCGTTCGTGACAGCCGGAGGCTCGTCTCGAGGGCCTTCGGGTAGGGCTCGGTGAGCACCGGAACGAGGACCCGGCCCTCGAGATCGGGATCCGAGTGATTCCAATCCACGTCGAAGAACCGCGCGAACATCGAGCGCGGTCCCATCTCCAGAACGTCGCGCCACCAGCGGTTTTCCATGGGGGAGGCCGACATGTGATTGGTGACGATGTCGAGCAGCAGGCCCATGTCGCGCTGGCGCAGGAGTCGTGCGAGCTCCGCGAGCTCTTCGACCGTCCCCACGCGGGGATCGATGTCGTTGAAGTCGACGACGGCGTAGCCGTGCGGGCTTTGGGAATGGGCTTTGAATATCGGGGACAGGTACAGGTGGGAGATACCGAGCTCCTCGAAGTAGTCGAGCAGGCTCGGAAGCCGGCCCAGCGTCAGTCCCGAGCGGAGCTGGATACGGTAGGTTGATGAAGGATGCCGAACGTTAACCTGTACCCCCAATTGTCGATTTCGGTTCTCATCGAGATTCCGGCGACCGCCGCCGAGCCCTCACCTGCGCGACCCCAAATCTAGAATGGATTCGGTATTTTGGATATCCGGCCGACCCCGTACTTTCCCTAGGGGAGATACCGTACAGACGCCGCAACTCGCGGGTCCCGACGGCGGCGTCACGTTCACTCCCGCTGGTCGAGCTCACTTTCCTCGGCACCTGATCAGCTCTAGGGTGTTCGCAATCGGCTTCTGGTGGAACGGGAGCATGACGGCGCTGGGGCCGAAGGCCGTCGATGAGCTTCTCGCGCGGGACGGCCGTGCCTGGCTCCACGGATGGGGGGGTCATACCGATCGCCGGCGGAGCTCGTGCCGACGGTAGGATGACAAACGTGGCCCCTATCGGGCGAGGAATCCCACCACCGCCCCGTAAACGACGTGCGCTAGGATGGTCACCAGAGGGGTCGTGCGACCGTAGTTCAAAAGCATGAACCCCGGGGCCTCCAAAAGAGGCGACGAATCGGCGGCGGACAAAGGTGTGCCCATTCGAGGGTGGACCGCCGGGAGGATTCCGTTGAGGAGCACCGTTCCCACGAACAACGCCTGGGCCAGACCGAGCATCGCTCCGAGAATGATTTCGTTGCCGTCGAGCGTGGTCAGAATCGCGCCGTAGAGAACCGCGAGCGCGAGCCCGACGAGGAAATGGACGATCGATCCCACCCATTGCGCCCGCGTCCGGTCGGCGGTGAACGCGGTGCCCAGAATGAAGGGAATGTCCATCCGCGTCCATCCCAGGTAGCTCGAGGCGCTGAGGATGCTGGTCAGCAGTACGGTGGCGAGGAAGCCGGCGGCGAGGACCCCGAGCCAGCTCACGATTCTTTTCCTTCTCTGGAAAGATGCAGCGCCGCCTGGATCAGGGACAGGTGGGAGAGCGCCTGGGGAAAATTGCCGAGCATCTCGAAGCTCGGACCCAACTCCTCCGAATAGAGCCCGACGTCGTTGGCCCAACCCACGAGCTCGTCCATCATTTCCTCCGCTTCGCGCCGGCGCCCGATGACGGCGAGCGCCGATACGAGCCAGAAGGAGCAGGCTATGAAGTAGCCTTCGGAGCCTTCCAGCCCGTCCTCGCCCTCGTAGCGCCGAACGAGCACACCGTCGGCGAGCTTTTTCTGGACCGCCTCGACCGTCATGCTCTGACGTTCGTCGTCGGCGGGGCAGTAGCCATAGAGGGGAAGGAGCAACAAGGCCGCGTCGAGCTCCTCGCGTCCGGCGCTGCGGGTATAGCTGCCCTGCGTTTCCGACCAACACTCGGTCTCGATGAATCTCCGAATCTCGCCCTTCTCCCGCTCCCATCGAGAGGCATCTTTCGGCTCGATATGTCCCAGCTTCGCCAGGCGAAGCGCGCGATCGAGGCCGACCCAGCACATGACCTTGGAATGAGTGAACTGCTGCGGCTCGGAGCGTACTTCCCAGATTCCCGAGTCGGGACGGCGCCAGGACTCGCAGATGAACTCGGCGAGGGAGCAGAAACGCTTCGCCGTCGCAGGATCGGGCGAGCCCTTCTCCTCGGCGTAGAGACATGCGGTCGCCAGCAGGCTTCCGTAGATGTCGAGCTGGAGCTGGCGCACGGCATCGTTTCCGCGTCGCACCGGTCGCGATCCGCGGTAGCCGTCGAGTGGGAGGATGCTCTCGCGGAGATGCTCGCCGCCGTCCAGTCGATAGAGCACCCGAAGCTCGGGCCGGGTCAGCTGGGTCGCGTTGGTGAACCACCAGGCAAAGGCATCCGCCTCCGCGGTGAATCCGAGCTCGAGCATGGCCGACAACGAGTACGAGGTATCGCGAATCCAGCAGAAGCGATAATCCCAATTTCGCTCGCCACCGATGACTTCGGGGAGCGACGTCGTCGCCGCCGCAGACACCGCTCCCGAGGGAGAGAAGACGAGGAGTTTCAAAACGAGCGCGCTCCGCAGAACCGCGTCCTCCCACCGACCTCGATAGGAAGAGGACGACTGGCTCCATCGCTCCCAGAACTCCCGCGTTCCGTCGAGCCGGGCTTCCACGGATTCCCGGCTGGGGAAAACGAGGGGGTGGTGGTGTGCCGACGTCAGCGCGAACGTCGCTCGCTCACCTTCTCCGACGTCGAGCTCGCCGCAGATCGCGTCGTCGTCGATCCGCGGCTCACCCGCGCCCCAGCAGGAGAGCGCCACGGCGTGCGCGCCACAATCGGCGACGGGAATTCTTCCTCTCCTCTCGAAGCGTGTCGTCGATTGAGAGTATCCGAAACGCGGCCAGAGCCGGTAGCGCATGGGCACACGACCGGACATCCCTTCGACGCGGCGTACGAGCTCGCGCATCGGGGGAAGTCGCCCGAGGGGAAGAGTCAGAGCATCGGTGACACGGACCGCCCCGTCCGCAGTGTGATAGGTGGTCTCGAGCACGTTGGTGCGCGGCGCGTAGGCCCGCTCCGATCGGAAGGGAACGCTGGGTGCGAGCTCGAAAGCGCCTCCGTGCTCGCTGTCGAGCAGCCGCGCGAAGACGCTCGGGGAATCCATGTCGGGGAGGCACAGCCAGTCGACCGAGCCGTCTTTCGCCACCAGGGCGCCAGTCCTGCCATCGCCCAGAATCGCGTAGTCTTCGATGGGAGCATAACCTCCGGTGCGGAGCGTTCCATCGTGCGCGTGTTGCGTGCTCTGCCGCTGCCCGCGCCGGTTCGCGCCCTGTTTCAGCACTCCTGACCCACAGCGTAGAGTAACCGGGAGAGGTGTTTACGAGCAATACAGCCATGAGCTCACCGGAGAGCAGGCGCTAGCGTCCCCGTCGCGGAAACGTGATGGAATGACCCTAGCTTGGCTGGACCGTACGCTCACGCGCGGTCGCGAAATCGCTCCGCGAGGCGGAGAGCGTCTTGGGCGGCATGGGCGCCGAAATCGTTGTCGAAGTAGGCGTACACGTCCCGGCTCTTGCGGTGCGGCGGGTGCCGTTCGGTAATGCCGAGCGCATCTGCGGGCATCTTCCCGCTCCTCCAGGATCGTATCCGGGCGGCCCACCGGTCGAGCTCCGAATCCCGATAGGAGCTCTGGTAGGTCTCACGGGATCCGTGGAGACGAATGTAGACGAAACCCGCCGTGATCTCCTCGGTCAGAGCCCAGTCGGCACTGTCGGAGAACACCAACGCCGTTCCGCTCTCGCGAGCGATGTCGGCCAGGCGCGGCGTGAGAGCGTCTTCGCTGCGCACTTCGAGCGCGTACCGGAGCCGGTGATTGTCGTCAGATCCGTAGCCACCTCTCTTTGGTCCCACCGCCACTCTCTCGTCATGGTGCGCGGCGAGCCGGGCAGCCTTGCTGGTGTCATGGGGGAGGAGATCGAGGAACCTCGCGAGGCGATCCTCGTCGATTTTCATGTTCCGCGGCAACTGCCAGAGGATCGGGCCTAGCTTGTTCTTCAGCCCGAGCAGGCCGGAAGCGAAAAAGTTGGCGAGAGGAGTCCCGACGTCTTTCAATTTCTTGTTGTGGGTGATGAAGCGGTTCCCCTTCACGGCCAGCACCGAATCGCGAGGAGTCTGCTCGTACCAGCTCTGGTACGCTTCAGGCTCGAGCAGGGAATAGAAAGATCCGTTGATCTCGATGGAATCGAACTGCCGGCTCGCGTACTCGAGCTCCCGCCGCCGAGGAAGTCCCGCCGGATAGAACGCACCTCGCCAGCTCGGGTAGCTCCACCCGGAGACGCCGACCCGAATCTTCCCCATGACTCATGGTATCCCGGGATCTCCACAGTTCTCCGGCCGGGCATGCCGGTTTTCGCGCCGCAAAGAAGAGCCTTACCCAGTGACGTGCTGTCGTGGTACTCTATTCGCGAAACGACCTCGTGCTGACCGATCCTGTCCGCCGGGACCGGGACGCTCTACGGAGTGTACCGAATGGTGCCATCGGGAGAGCCAACGCATTCTAGGGACGCTGTGGAAGTGTCGATTGACTCGCCGGCGGATGGAGAGCGCGCCGCCGAAGGAG
>CAWFHP010000019.1:0-909599 GCA_963815675.1 uncultured Acidobacteriota bacterium
CGATGTCCGACTTGCGCGCGGCGAAGCTCGTGCAGTTGGTGCCGGGGGCCGGGTTGTCGCTGGCGCGGCAGCCGGCGGCCTCGATGTCGCGTTCGTAGCCGTTGGCGCGGTCGGCGTTCCACAGGTAGCCCCGACCCCGAAGCCGACCGCCGCCACCGCCAGACCGCCGGAGATGTAGGCGGCCAAGCGCCAGGTGAAGGCGCGGCTGTCGTACTCTTCGATGAACTCCACCGACGGCACCATCCCGGCCTGAATGATCGTCGGTTGCTCGGCGTGGATGTCGATGTCCTGGGCCCAGCTCACAAAGCCCTTCTTGTGCAGCTTTACCGTGTGGGGGCCGCCGGCGAGGACTTGCCGCCCCAACGGTGTGACGCCGACGATGTGGCCGTCGATCTCCACGTCGGCGCCGGTCTGCGATGCGGTGAGGATGAGCTCCCCCTGACGACCGCGAAGCAAATCGCGCAACAAGAACCGCGACGCACCTCGACCTCCCGGGCGAGCTGGTCCTCGTTGGCGATGGTCCTTTGCTCGCGAGCTACCACCTTCACATCCGCGAGTTGGTGAGGGTGAGGTTCAGGATCAGCTCGTCGCCGACGCGCCCGATGGAGCCGCTGACCAACAGGCCCACACCCAAGGCGCCGCCGATCTCCGCGAGGCAGGCGGCGTCATCGCAGCCCATCATCTGCTTCGACGCTTCGAGCTCGATCATCTTCTGGATATCGGCGCGGGAGAGCACCGTGAACACGCCGAGCTTCGCCAGGCTGGCGGTGACGATATCGGTGAGGTTTCCCGCCAGGTCGGCGCCGGCGCCCTTGTCCCGCAGGTCCAACACCGCCAGGGCGATTCTGTCGTCGGCGCGGGCCGGCGCGGCGACGCTCCACACCACGGTCCCCAGGGCTAGGCAGAGCGCCGGTCGCAACACAGCGGCAACGAAGGACGGGCCTACACGCATGAGCTCACCTCCCCTTGGCGCCACCGGGCGGCGCCGTACCGAGCCTACTAGGCGACGGCCGGCCATGAAAACCCCCGGCGGCCCGACAACCGGGAGCGCGTGTTGCCTCGGCCCCACGACAGCGCTGCCGAGGATGTCTTCTACACGAACCTGCTGCTGATCCGGACCTGCGGCGAGAAGGCCGAGTTCGGCACCATCACCTCGGGGCACGAGCACTTCTACGCCTGGAAGGACATCTGGCCCGAGAGCAACCGCGCTACACGCCGCCGCTGGGCGTCGAGCGCGAACAGGAGAAGCTCGATCCAGGGGCTGCTCGCGCCGGCCACGCTGCTGGACATGCTGCGCACCTGCACGGTGTTCATGGACACCGACTCGGCAAGCGCATCAAGGTGGTCTGCCGCTACCAGCAGTACCGCGCCGCCCGCAAGATCGTCGAGCGGCTGCGCACCGGCAAGACGCCGGAGGAGCGCTCCGGCGTCGTCTGGCACACCCAGGGCTCGGGCAAGTCGCTCACCATGGTCTTCGTGGCCCGCATGCTGCGCGCCTCGACCGACCTGGCGGACTTCAAGATGTGCTGGTCAACGACCGTGTGGACCTGGAGGAGCAGCTCGCCGCGCACCGCCAAGCTGATCGGCGGCAAGGTCAACGTCATCGAGAGCACCGCCGAGCTGCGCGAGCACCTCAGCACCGATGCCTCCGACGTCAACATGGTGATGGTGCACAAGTTCATGGAGCGGGCCGAGGCGCTGCCGGCCGTGCCAGGCGCCTCGGCGGCAAGCGCTCGGCCGACGCTACGGCGGCCGCGCGCACCGTCGAGCGTCGAGCAGACCTTCGGCGTGGTCAACCCGTCCGAGCGCATCATGCTGATGATCGACGAGGCGCACCGCACCCAGGGCTCGGACCTCGGCGACAACATCTTCGAGGCGTTCCCGAACGCCACCCGCATCGCCTTCACCGGCACGCCGCTGATCACCGAGCAGCACGGCACCAAGCGCACGGTGAAGCGCTTCGGCGAATACATCGACACATACAAGCTGATGGACGCCGTGCACGACGGCGCCACCCTGCAGATTCTCTACGAGGGCCGCACGGCGGACACGGCGCATCAAGGACAAGCACGGCTTCGACACCAAGTTCGAGGACCTCTTCAGGGAGCGCAGCGAGGAGGAGATCCTCGCCATCAAGAAGAAGTACGGCGCCACCGGCGACATCCTCGAAGCGGAGAAGCGCATCGAGGCCATCGCGCGCGACCTGGTCGACCACTACATCGACAACATCCTGCCCGACGGCTTCAAGGCCCAGGTGGTCTGCCACTCCAAGCTGGCGGCGATCCGCTACCAGAAAGCGATTCGCAAGGCGCTCGCGGAGCGGCTCGAGCGGGAGAAGCTCGAAGCCCGAGCCCGACGCTGAGCTGATCCGCCGCATCGAGTTTCTGAAGGCGGCGGTGGTGGTCTCCTCGGACCCGACCAACGAGCTGGCGGCCATCACCGAGGCCCGCAAGGAGGCCAAGCGCTGGAACGCGGTGGAGAACTTCTGCAAGCCCTTCGACTTCGACGACCCGGACAAGGAGCTGACCGGCATCGCCTTCCTGATCGTCTGCGACATGCTGCTGACTGGCTTCGACGCGCCGGTCGAGCAGGTGATGTACATCGACAAGAAGCTGCGCGAGCACAACCTGCTGCAGGCCATCGCCCGCGTGAACCGGGTGGCGAAGAACAAGCACCGCGGCTTCATCGTCGACTACATCGGCCTCGCCAACCACCTGACGGAGGCGCTGTCGATCTACTCCGAGGAGGACGCCCAGGACATCCAGCGAGGGCCTGAAGAACGTCCTCAGCGAGCTGCCGATCCTGGAAGAGCGCTACCAGCGGCTGCTGCAGCACTTCGTCGCCGCCGGCGTCGGCGACATCGAGGCTTTCGTCAAGGGACAGCTGGCTCGACCCCGAAGCCGAAGTGGCCGTGATCCACGCGGCCGTCGGCGCGATGAAGGACATCAAGCGGCGGGCGGACTTCGAGGTCTACCTGAAGAAGTTCCTGCAGAGCCTGAACCTCATCCTGCCGAACGCCGCCGGCCACCCTACCGCGGTGCCGGCGCGGCGGTTCGGCTACCTGCTGCGCATGGTCAAGGAGCGCTACAAGGACGACTCGCTCGACATCGCCGATGCCGGCGAGAAGGTGAAGGCGCTGATCAACGAGCACCTGATCGACCTGGGCATCAACCCGAAGATCCCGCCCGTCGAGCTGCTCTCGGACGACTTCATCGCGCACGTGCAGCAAGCACTCGCAGGGCAACGCCGGAGGCCAAGGCGAGCGAGATGGAGCACGCCATCCGCAAGCACTGCACCGTCCACTTCGACGAAGACCCGGCCTTCTACAAGCAAGCTGAGCGAGAAGCTGGAGAAGCTGATCCAGCAGCACCAGGACAACTGGGAGGTCGCTGGCCGAGGAATACGAGCAGCTCCGCAAGGAGGCCATCGCGGGGCGGACCGAGGCGGTCGAGGGGCTGACCAAGGAGGCGACGACCTTCTACGACTACGTGCGTGCAGCTCGCCTACGACGGCAGCGAGGTGCCGGCTGACGACCGCGCGCCGCTGAAGAAGCTGATGCTGCGCATCGTGGAGATGCTGCAGGACACCATCGGCATGCTCGACTTCTGGAAAAAGCCGATCGAGGTGAAGAAGCTGCGCGGCAACATCGACACCGAGATTCTCCTTGCGAACATCCCGGCGCTCAACGCAAAGCACGAACGGCTCGCGGTCGAGATCGTGAAGCTCGCCGAGAAGCGCCACGAGGAGCTGATCAAGTGAAAGCGTCGCAAGACAACCGATTCCGCTACGAGGTCGTTCGCAGCCGCCGCTCGACGGCCGACATCGTCATCGAGCGCGACGGCAGCGTGCTCGTCCGAGCGCCCGAGTGGGCCGACGACGACCAGGTCGCGAACATCGTCGAGTCCAAGCACTACTGGATCTACCAGAGCCTCGCCGAGTGGCGGGACCTGAACGCCACCCGGGTGCTCCGCGAGTACAAGAACGGCGAGGGCTTCCTGTATCTCGGGCCGCGCCTACCGGCTGCTCGCTCGTCAGCGACCAGGACGAGCCGCTGCAGCTCAAGAACGGTCGCTTCACGCTGCGTCGCGACCTGGTCGAGCAGGGCGAGATCGCAGCGGCCAAGACCGCCTTCCGGGACTACTACATCGCCAAGGGCCTGGAGCGCATTGCGCGAGCGCGTCGACTACTACGCGCCCAAGGTCGGCGTCGAGCCGACGCGGCGTCGACGTGCAGCGAGCTCGGCCACCGCTGGGCCTCGTGCTCACCCACCGGCAAGCTCGCCTTCCACTGGAAGTGCATGATGGCTCCCCAGACCATCATCGACTACATCGTCGTCCACGAGCTCTGCCATTTCCACCACCGCGACCACACCGACGCGTTCTGGAACGAGGTCGACAAGGTGATGCCCGACTACCGCGAGCGGAAGGAGTGGCTGCGCAAGAACGGCGCGGGGCTCGACGTATGAGCACGACCTCGCTCATGGAATACGGCGCCGGACCGGCGTCGAGTCGGAGGGCGCCATGAGCGAGACCCCGAAGACCCTGCGACAGGCGGCGATCGACCTGCTGCGAGAGCTGGGCCCGACCCACTACCAGGAGCTGACGGACCAGATTCTCACGCCGCGGCCTAGCGACATCGTCCTCGAAGACACCCGCGGCATCGCTCAACGCGATGATCGCCGTCGACATCAAGCGCAACGGCAACAAGAGCGAGTTCGTGCGGGTTCGCCCGGGCGTCTTCGGGCTCCGAGGCCTGCACGCAGCGGGCGCCAAGACCGAGGCCGCCGGCGCCGAGCGTGACGGCCGCGGTGACGGCACGCGAGACCGCAAGGACGAGACGCGAGCAGCGTGTACGCACGCCGCTGTTCCCCACGTACCGCGAGGTGCGCCACCTGCTGAAGGTCTGGCCCGGGCGCCCCCGCAAGCAGGTCACCGGGCCTTCAGGCGACGCTCGGCGGAGCTCCGCGGGACGCCGCAGAACACCGTCGACTGGACCGACCCCGACGCGTGGATCCCGGAGCGGCTCTCGGGTGACGACCGAGATCTCGCCACCGCCATCTGGACGAAGAGCGGGAAGACCGTGAATCCGCGGCACACCTACGGCCACTGGCTGCTGAGCCAGAAGTACGAGCCTCATCGAGGAAGGCCCGGACGGTAACCTGGTCCTGACCGACCGCGGCCGAGACTTCATCGAGCACGAAGGTGGCGAGACCGAGGTCTTCCTCGACGAGCAGGAGGGCCTGGCCAAGCTGCTTGCGCTGGTCGCGGACAACGGTCCGACCCGCGCCGGTGGGATCCTGCGAGGAGTGGACCGAGTACCTCAACCGGCACTCGTCGTTCGGCAGCCCGTCGACCTTCCGCGACACCCTGCGCCGCCGCCTGAACAACCTCCTCGACCGCGGCCTCGTGGACCGCAAAAGCACCATGTACTCGGTCACCGACGCGGGCCTCGCGTACCTGCAGCGCGTGGGCACCGAGGAGGCGCTCGGCGGCGACGAGCAGCAGGAGCTCTGGACTCTCGCGAAGAAGCAGGAGGCATCCGTTCGGGAGAGCCTTCGCGAGCTGCTCTCTCGACATGGACGCCTTCGCCTTCGAGCACCTCGTCAAGCGACTGCTCGAGGAGATGGACTACCAGAACGTCGAGGTCACGACGCGCTCCGGTGACGGCGGCGTCGACGTCGTCGCCGACATCGAGCTCGGCATCACATCGGTGCGCGAGGTGGTCCAGGCCAAGCGCCACAAGCGCACCATCCAGCGCAAGGACCTCGACGCCCTGCGCGGCTCGCTCTACCGATTCAATGCCGTCCGAGGCACCATCATCGCCACCTCGCGCTTCTCGAAGGGCACCGAGGAGGCCGCGTTCGCCGGCGGCGCCGCGCCAATCACGCTCATCGACGGGGACAAGCTCATCGACCTGCTGATCGAGCACGGCATCGGCGTCCGCAAGCGCACCCTCGAGGTGCTTGCGGTCGACCCGGATGCGTTCTTGGAGCTCGAGGGCGACGCATGAATTGCCATTGGCCGCCACAATGCTCGTCCCACACCCGCCCGATACCAGGAATACGCAACCACACCGCCCCTGAAAGGGGAGGAAGGCATTTGCAACTTGATCAGCCAGTGAATTCAGCCGCCAGACTGTCGGCCATAATCTAGCTTCTTTGTGAGGAAGAATTGGAAGTTAGTCGACTACGGGTTCGAAATTTTCGTGGAATCAGGTCTGCCGAACTTTTGTTTCCAAGTAGACATGTCGTCCTCATTGGCGACAATAATGTTGGAAAGTCCACGGTTCTGGAAGCCATGGATTTGGTGCTGGGTCCTGATCGCCTGAGTCGACGCTCGCCGATTGACGAGCACGATTTCTATCTCGGGCGCTATCTTCATAAGAGCGACGACGGAGCCGGGGCGAACGACTCCCAAGTTGAAGCGGCCATCGCCACCGACCCGGTGACCGCCGAAGCGGAGGCTGAGGCTGAGGCGGAAACCCATGACAGTGCGGCTATTGGCGATCAGTCACCCTCAGCGCATGAAGGGACGGAGCAGACATCCCCTCGCATCTATATTGAAGTAACGATCATAGGCCTTTCCGACGAACAGCGCGCGCGGTTCAGAGACTACATAGAATGGTGGGATCGGGACAAGCAGGAATTCTACTCAAGTCCGCCCGTAGAAGGCATGGACCAGCCCAACATTGTCGAGTCGCTGAGGGTCACGTTCATCGGACAGTACGATGTCGATGAAGATGATTTCGAAGGCACAACCTATTTCGCACGCAGCCTCGAGGAGAGTGACACGCCTCAGCAGTTCCTACGTCGCGACAAAAGATACTGCGGCTTCTTGTTTTTGCGGGGCCTGCGAACAGGTAGACGCGCTCTCAGTCTCGAGCATGGCAGCCTTCTAGACATCATCCTGAGGCTGAAGGAAATCCGACCTCAAATGTGGGAAGCCACTATTGACGCACTTAAGAAGTTCGTGGTTGCGAGCGACCCTGAGCACGGTATCAGCGGGGTGTTAGAAAGCATCGATGCATCACTGAGCCGGTACGTGCCCAAGGAATGGGGGCTCCAACCGCATCTTCGAGTTTCCTCATTGACTCGGGAGCACCTTCGGCACGTCATTACCGCTTTCATTCCCACAGGACCAGAAAGCCATTTCGCACCGTACTATCGCCAGGGGGCCGGTACAATCAACATGCTAGTCCTGGCGATGCTTTCGTTGATCGCGGAAGACAAGCAGAACGTCATCTTTGCGATGGAGGAGCCGGAAACGGCAGTACCGCCATATGCGCAGAAGCGGATAGTACACGAAGTACGGAAACTCTCGGCTCAATCTCTCTTCACGTCGCATTCACCATACACCCTCGAGGAGTTCGACCCAGTTGACACGATGGTATTGACGCGCTCAACCGACGGGATTCTGTCGCAAGCAGCGATCACCCTGCCTGAGAGTGTTAAGCCGAAACGTTATCGCAGGGAGTTTCGCACTCGATTTTGTGAGGGATTGCTTTCACGGCGAATCTTGGTCGCCGAAGGTACGACCGAGGCAACAGCGATGGTCGCCGTCGCCAGACGGCTAGCCGAGCTCATGCCTACCAAGTACAGCAGCCTAGAGGCACTGGGTGTCTGTACTGTAGATGCAGGATCGGATTCACAGATCGCTGATCTAGCCTCTGTTTATCGATCTCTTGGGAAGACGGTCTACGCTGTATGCGACAAACAAGAAACAGATCAGGAGAATGCCATCAGGGCCGAGGTCGACGAGCTCTTCATGCACGAGGAAGCCAACTTGGAGGAACTGGTTCTCAAGAACACGACGTCCGCCGCCAAGGAGCGATTTGCCGACGAATTGACATGGCCCCAACACATTAGGCAAAAGTATCCCGACCCCAGAAGCGATGTCGATGCGGCCTTGAAGGAATATTTCATGTGGACAAAAGGGAACTACGGAATCGCTGATTTCCTAGCGCAGTGCGACGAGCAGGAGGTCCCTGAGTGGTTCCGTGATGTGTGCAAAGCCCTCCGGAGAGCAGTGATCCCGCCCTTGGCGCCAGTTGTGGAGGGTGCGAAGAGTGGCGATGATCAAGTCGCTTTAGAGAACGGAGGCGAAGCCTCCTCAGCCGATACCGCGTGATTCACATAACCGAAAGGCAAGGGGAAGTCCTCGGGACAGATGGACACGCACTTATAACGGGTGGACCCGGGTCCGGCAAGACGACCGTTGCCATATTGAAGGCGGCAAAGATAGTCAAAGAACAGCTTGGGTATAGCCAGTCCGTTTTGTTCCTAAGCTTCGCACGTGCAACCGTTTCAAGAGTTCTCGAGGCCATCCGGACGGAACGCGAGCTATTTGCCGAATTGGGGAGTCGACTCGAGGTCGAGACGTACCATGCTTTCTTCTGGCGACTCATCAGAACACACGGCTACCTTCTGGGTTTACCTCGGCGTCTGACCATCCTGGCTCCCCATAATGAGGCCGCGGCGCTCTCGGCATTGCGCAATGAATTCAAACCCGACAACAAACTGAGTCCTGCGGAGCGTACTGAGAAGGCGAGTTGCGAGAGGAGTGAAATCTTGCGTCTCGCAATGCAAGAGGGGCACGTCTCCTTTGACCTTTTCGCTGACCTTGCCGCCCAACTCCTTAGCAGCAAGAAGATCAGAAGCATCGTGGCGAACGCCTATCCGACAATCATACTCGACGAGTTTCAAGACACTGCTGACGATCAATGGCGCGTGATCAAGGCATTGGGCCGTGATTGTCAGCTTCTAGCCCTCGCCGATCCCGAACAACGAATCTTTGGTTTTCTTGGGGCAGATCCGGAAAGACTCAAACACTTTGAGGAGGAGTTCGATGTCACAAAAGTCGACCTAGGCGACACGAATCATCGCAGTGACGGGACCGAGCTCCTGCTCTTCGGAGACGACATCCTGGCCGGCAAGTTCTCCAAAAATAGCTACGGTGGCGTTTTTCTCCACCTATACGAGCCGAACCACAACCAGGCGACCGCGAAGCTCGTCTCCGTAACGCTCAAGGCACGTGAGCGGCTGTGTCACAAGAAGAAGAATTGGTCGCTGGCAATCCTGGTTCCGACGAAGAGAATGACGAGAATGGTCTCTGACGCATTCCGATCCCCGGGAGGCGCACTCCCGGAGATCGCGCATCATGCTGTCATCGATATGGAGGCCGCCATCCTTGCAGCGGAGGCGATCGGCTATGCGTTGCAGTGCCACGGTGGCGAATGTGCCTCCGGCGAGTTCGTCCCTCTTCTCTCGAACTACTACAGGGGAAAAGCTGGCAGCTCACCGACCAAGACCAACCTACAACACGCGGCACGCATCCTTCGCGCCCATGCACTTGCCCTCGAACGCCGGCGCCAGGGAAAGAAGGTACCCAAGAAAAGTATATTTCTCCGGATCGAGTCCGCGTTCGTCGGACTTGAGCGTGTAAACCTGATTGGGAACCCAGACAGAGATTTTCTAGCGGTTCGCTCGTACTTCGAAAGCGTCGAATCGAAGGAACTGAACGAAATCGCGGCGGATGCAAGGAACCTGCGTTTGCTGGACCGCGGCACTGAACTGCGCCAATCGTTGTCTCAGAACTGGAGGGAAGAGGGGGGCTACTCACGGGCACTCGCAATCGTGCGGGACGCCTATCTTCGCCACCACTTCGCGACGAGTGCAGGAGCGGAGTCCGGCGTCCTCGTCATGAACATGCACAAGGCTAAAGGCAGGCAGTTCGACGAGGTGATCATCTTTGAGGGCTGGCCGAGGTTCAAAAAGAAGAAAGTTGTGGCGAATCCGGACCGGATTGTGCGCTCCAACTTGCGAACTAACGTCGACGTTAACACGCGGCAGAACTTCCGCGTCAGCATCACACGGGCCAAAAGCCGTGCGACGGTGTTGACGCCTAGGGGCAATCCATGCGTGCTATTGACGTCGGAGAACGCCGAGCCTAATGTCCCATAAGATACATTATGTTAAATCGGATGCACGCAGCACCCTGCTGTTCCTCAGAATCCTTCATCCTGGGCTTTCAGCTCCCGGATCTCGTCTTCCGCGTTATGCTGCTCGAACAAGTCGAAGAGCTTCTGAAGGCGCTCCAGGCGTGCCCGCCTCGCCGGCAGCGACAGGCCCAGCACGTCGTCGCGCTGCCGAATGACCGCTCGACGAATCGCCTCCGACACCGAGCACTGCTCTCGCGCTGCGAGGTCGCGGGCAGCGCGGAGCGCTTCGTCGTCCAGATCGAGTGTTATGTGGTGCTTAGGGAATTTTACTCACTCCGGCCCATCGTATCGGAGCTCAAGGTGTCGTGACGTTCTTGGCCCCGGCAGGCCACACGCGACGGAAGTGGTCCGGATTCAACGTAACCAGCTGCTCCACCTTGGCCTTCTTGGCGGCCGTCGCAACGAGGGCATCGTAGACGATTCCACCACTGAGTCCTTGCTCCGCAAGCTCGTCGACCGTGGTTATGTAGTCCAATACCGTGAGAGGAACTATCGTGGCTGTGGAGCGGACATTGTCGCGAATCAGCCGCGCGGCCGTCGACGGCGAGATTCTCGGTCGAAGCGGTAGCGACGTGAGCACACTGTAGCATTCCGCTATCGAGTGTGCGGCGACGTGAACCTGGATCTCGTTCGTTTTTCCTCGTTTGAGCCACGGGATTGCACGCTCGTGCATTGGGTGCGTCCGAACGGTGGCGGCGACGAGGACGGACGTGTCCAAGAGTACCTTCACCGGCGGCTCCGTTTCAGCTTGCTCAGCGAGCGGAGTCGAGCCTGGCGATCGTTCTCGACAGCCACGGTCAGATCTCCTTCTGCAGCTCCGGTAAATACGAGCACGCCGTCCTCCTCGACGACGTCCGGCTCCTCGCGAAGAGGTTTGAGGAGAATTCCTTCCTCGATCTCTTCGAGGACGAGGGCCGACCCAGACGAAAGGCCGAGGTCGATCCTTACCGCCTTGGGAATGACGATGCGGCCGAAACGGTCCAGCGTGACTTGCGTCTCAGACATATTGCCATTATAAAATGGCATTTGGCAGCAGTCAATGGCAAATCCGCTGGGTCCCGGGCGTGCGTCACTTCGGCTTGTGCTGCGCGACGTAGTCCTCGGCCTTCTGCTCGAGGTTGGGCTTGAGGCCGGCCTTTCTTGCGTCCGCGAGGGCCGAGGCTTCGTCCTTACCTTCTTTCAGGACCTCGTGGATGTACCACATGGCGCCGACGCGATTCGAGGAGGCGCAGTGGATGAACACGGGATGGTTCTTGGAGTCTCCCAGGATCTTCTCGAAGAGACTGACATCAGCCGTGCTGATGGGCTCGTGCCCGATGGGAATGTTCACGTACTCGAGCCCGAGAGCCTCGACCTTGGGTTTCTCCTCCAGGCTTCCTTCTTCCTGGGTGCGCAAGCTGATGATCGTCTTGAAGCCCGCCTTCTTGATGTCCTCGAGGGCGGCGTCGCTCGGCTGTCCCGCGGTCGCGATATCCGGACGAATGCGATAGTAGTTGACGATTCCCGGGTTTCCCGCGAGGGGGTCTTTCGTCTGTGTCGCCGGCTGCTGGGCGATGGCGCTCGGGACGAACATAGCGCCCATAATGGCGGCGAGCCCGAGAATGAATCTGCGCGGCATCGAAATCGACATCACTTCTTCTCCATGTCCATGAACGCCTTGACGTTCTTTTGAAACACGAAAAGGGCGTCGGCGTTGCCGCTCTTTTCGGTGAAGTTGTAGTTCTTCCCTTTTCGAACCTTGATGTTCAGGTTCTTCTTGATGTAGTCGACCTCGAACTGGTCGAGGGCGCTGAAAGGAACCTTGAAGGCATCGCCCTTGTTGGACGTCTCGTAGCGCAGGCCGGAGTTATCGGCGATGAGCGTTCCTTCGCAGGAGCCGAATGCGTGCTTGTGTACGACGGGAAGGCTCTCGTGGAGCTCCACATGCTTGAAGCTCACGTTGATCTCGCGAGGGCCGGCGGTCACGTTCACCGTCTCGGCATGCATGTCGTAGCCTTCCGCCGATACCGTGAGATCGTGGTCGCCGGGAGCGATCGCCTTCACGTCGACGGGTGTGGTGCCGATATAGTTTCGATCGATAAACACCGTCGCTCCCGGGACGTCGCTGACGATGCGAAGGCTCCCGGGTAGAAGCTCGAGGGTGGCGTTCAGCTCAGCGCGGGCGCCGCCTCGAACTCTCAGGTCGGACTCGAAAGGCTGGTAGCCGTCCTTTTCGACTCGAATCGCATGGCGTCCGGCGGATACGTCGTCGCGCGTGTAGGGTGTTTCACCGACGGCCTTGCCGTCGACGTAGACCTGGGCACCTTTGAGGTTCGAGTCGATGTAGATGGTCCCCGCCGTCGGAACGTCCACTGTCGCAGCTGGTGGGATGGGCAGCTCTTCTTTGGGCGCCTCCGGCTCTACCGCGGGCGGTGGTGCCTTCGATACCGGCGGGGGTACCGGATGCGGACCGCGCTGGAGGAACCAAACGGCGATCGCGGCGAGGATCGCAAGCACCAGGATGGCGAGAACGACGAACTTCCCCGTTCCCGAGTCGTGCTCTTCGGGCTCGTGCAAGAAACTCACATGCAAATCTTAGCACGTGAACCGTGCGCGGAAACGGACCGACCTACAAGTGCTCCAATAATTGTCCGCATCGGGCTCCTTCGAAGGAATGCGAGCGAGCACGTAGTGCTACAATAATTCCTAACATGGAGCGACCCCGCCGAGCCCCGAGAATCACGCTGAGTGCGCGCGTCGAAGGGCTCGCTCACTACTGGAGCGACGTCCGGGTTCTCGACGTCAGTCCGAGCGGCGCGCTCATCGAAAGCCCGCGATTTCTGGAGAAAGACTCCGTTCTGACGCTTCAATTCGAGCTCGACGAGGACCCCGTCTCGGTGCGGGCCCGGGTCGTTCATTGCAGCGAGTCGGAGGGCGCGCTCTATCGTGCGGGCGTTCGATTCGAGGCGCTTCCCGCCGAGAATCGAGACCGCATCCGGGAGCTGATCCGCACGAGCATCCAGCACGAGCGTCGCGAGCAGCCCCGGGTGTTCCTCGGACAATCCGCTCAGCTCAAGAAAGAAGTCGAGCTGCGCGTATTGAACTTGAGCCTCTACGGCGGGTTGTTCTCGGTGTCGAATCCACTCGAGTTCGGAAGCGAGCACGACTTCGTCTTCAATCTGCCTCAGGGCGAAGTGCGCACGCAAGGGGTCGTGCGACATTGCGAGGCGTGGGCTCGAGCTCGACACGCGGCCATCTTTCGCCTCGGAGTCGAGTTTACCGGCCTGACGGGCCCCGATCGCGAGCGGGTCGTCGCCTATCTCGAGGAACAGATCCAGGCATCCTGAACGGAACCTACTTCGCGCCGACGACGAACCGACAACAGGTGTCTCCCTTGGCGATGCATTGCACTTCCATGCCCGAGGACTCGGAGTCGAAGAGCGTCATCGCCACGCCCTGGAAGATACCGAGCACGGTGTGGCAAACCGGCTGGGTCGAGGGGCCGTATGCTGCGGCGAAAGGCGACTCGAGGATCTTGAAAACAATCTCCCGCCCCTCCATGTTCGCCATCTCCGTCGTCACCACGCCCCATCCCGACTCGGAAAGAACGAAGTTCACGGCGCCCAGCACCTGCTCGGGCGAGTAGCCGAAGACGTCGCGAAATCGGCTCGAGAGCACGACACCCTCCGTCGTCGCCGACTGGACGAATAGCTCTATCGTCTCGTGCCCGACCACGCCTTCGAGCCCTTTCTGGAGCTCGACGAGGATCGAGGGCGACAGCAGCACGTAACGGGCGCTCTGAAGCGACAAGCTGCCCGTTTCGGCGTCGTACGTGAGGCTATCGAGGAGCTGGTTCATGGGAAGTTCCTCCGTCAGTCCCGCTGATACACGGTCGTTCCGAGACCCCAATACTGGCGCGAAAAAAAGACGAGGGGCTTTCCCTCTTTCCCCAACTCCGATTTGTCGACTTCACCGACGAAAAGCGTGTGGTCCGCGTGCGTAACCCGCTCGACGACCCGGCAGTAGAGGTATCCGAGGCAGCCGGCGAGCACGGGCGGCGTCCCCTGCGCCTGCAAACGTGAGAATTGATCTTCGGACGTGAGGTTCGGCAGCGCGAAATGGTCGGACAGCTTTCCCTGATCTTCGCCGAGAACGTTGACGACGAAACGGCCGTCACCAATGGCATCGTGAGCCTGGCTCGTCGTGGCGATCGAGATGAGAACCAACGGCGGCGTCAGGCTGAGCGATAGAAAGGAGCTCACGGTGATTCCCCGTGGCCCGTCCTTCCCCATCGCCGTCACCACCACGACGCCTTGCGGAAACGTCCGCATCACGTCGCGGAGAGAAATGTCACTCACGGTGTCCGCCTTGGTCGGTTCCTCAAAGACTCACACATACGTAGTCCTGCATGATCTGCTTTTTGTCGAAGAAAATGAAGTACATCATGTCACCGGCCGAATAAACTCGTAGCAACGGCCATGTCTTCGCCTTCTCCATGATCTCGTTTGCCTTGCCGTTCCCCCAGCGAGCGATCGATTCCGCCAGGTCCTCGGGTGAGTTTACGATCGTGACCAGCGGGGCCTTTTCCTTGAGACCCTCGGTTACCTGGTAGACCGTGGGCGATTGCACGAGAATTCCCTTCAGGCGCGCCTCGTGCATGTGCGTGCGTCGGATATCGTACCCGAGCGTACCCAACACGAGGGCTGTCGTGAGTCCCCCGATCGTGACCGCGGCAGCGATTCCCGTCGTCGCCAAGCGGCTCCGTGAGGAGCGAGGCTCCGCCACGGCTTCGTCCCCGGATAAGAGAAACTGCGGTGCGCGGTCCACGATTCTATCGCTGACTTAAAGTATTACTTGATGAGATTTTACTTTAAGTCTTGCCAGAAAGCTCTCTAGAAATCAGACTTTTTTAATTCTTGGTGAAGACGTCCGGATAGAGCTTCTTGACGGTCTCGCCCGCTTTGCCGCGTGGGATCTGAATGGAGAACTTGTCTGAGGTCGGCGCGCTGCAGGCGAAGTCGGTGCAGAGCTGATAGTCGACGTCCACGGACGCCTTCAGCTCTCCCGCCGCGGAGTCTTTCGCCAGGGAGACCGGAATACGAACCGCGATACGCCCTTCATAGAGGTCGAACTCCCCCAGACCGGAAAGATCTCTTCGAAGTACGGGAGGATAGTGAATCTCGCCGGCCTTGAGGCTACCCGCGTCGAGCGTCACTTTGGTACGGCTCGGCTCCGGCTCCTTCGGGCCGTATAGATGGTACCCGGGCTGGATCTCCGCGACGAGAGCGAGCTCGAACGAATCTCCTGGACGCACCGGCTCCTGAGAGGCGACGAGGTCGAAGCGCACGGCGTTCTCCCAGTCGGGAATCTCGACTTGCTGGGCGAACGCGAGCGGTGCTATCGCTATGGACAGGAGGCTCAACCACAGTTTGCTCATGACAGCTTCTTCAACTCCTCGAGAATCGTTGCGGGCGGAGTACGCACCTTATAGTTTACCCAGATATTCAGGAACCGTACGATGCCTTTTTTATCAATGATGATCGTCGCGGGATACGGGATTCCTTTGTGCTCCTCACGCGTAACGTCGGGGTTTGTGAGGCCATAGCCCTCGATCGCCGGGCGACCGTCACAGAGCAGCGGGAACGTCCAGTCGTTCTTGTCGAGCCAACGAGCGGTCTCCGCTCGGTCGTACTTGGAGATCCCCAGCAAAACCGCACCCTGGGCCTGGATATCGGGGAGGGCCGCTTGCAGCTCGCCGAGCTGCTTCTTGCAAAACGGTCACCAGTCCCCGCTCCGGAAGAACTCAAGAACGACCGGATTTTTTCCCCGGTAGCTCGAAAGCTTGTAGGTACGCCCGGCCGAGTCCGAGAGCTCGAAGTCTGGAGCCGGCTTGCCGACCTCGACTTTGACGTTGACCTGCGGATTGGCGACGCCGGCCAGCAACAAGAGTCCAGCGACACAACTAATTTGAAGAAGTCTCACGAATCGCCACTATATCACGGTCAAAACAGAGGCGGGTCTCCGGCGCGGAAACTCAGACTTCTTCTTGTGCCCCGCGAAGGTAGCCGGCGATGCGGTTCAGAATTCCGTCTTCCGGAGCGGTCGTCGAAGCGACTTCCATTCGCACCGTCGTCTCTCCCGACCACTCTTCGTATGCGGACTGGAGGTCCTGCAGCACCTCCTCGGGATCGAGGCCGAGCGCTCGCGCATAGGCGCGGACGAAGCTCTTGAAGTAGAATTTTCCAGGAAAGCGGTCGAAGCGTTCTTCCTCCAAGTCCTCGAGGTAGGCGATGCAGATGCGTGTCTCGTTGGAGATTCGTCGCAGCTGAATTTCCTTCGTCTCGCGGAGCGTCTTGAGTGACTTACCTCGATAGGCCATGTACGAGCCTCCTCCCCGCTTGGAAAGATAGAATGCCCGAATTTCCGGCGCTCGCGCCCGGTCAGTACGAGCTATCTTGTTCGGTTGTAACGAGGTCCCGGTATGTCGACTGGCAGCTATGACCTCACTCGGCGCTGAAAGGAAACCTATCAGACGTCCGGAAACGATGTCAACAGGAATTGCACAGCCTAAGTCACTGTAACGAACTTTTCTTGTGCGATCAGTCGTCCGTCGGTCCCCGTTCGAGCTCGGAGATGAGACTGCGCAGCGCTGCGATGATCTCGAGCCGATTCACCTGACTCCTGTTGAACGTCATTTGCACGCGGAACGGATTCTTCCGCGAACCATACTTGAAGATGAAGTTCTTGGGCCGGCCGCGTTGGGGCTTTCGGTCCAGCTTCCGCGCCTGGTCACGGCTCAGCTGCTCGCGGGAGATCTTCTCGATGAGCGCGGCCATTTTCTCAGGGCTATCCTGTCTAACTATATGTAAAAGCAATGACTTAGAGGAAATGTCGGCGAGCCGACAAAGGTTCTTGATGTCATCCGGGAGAGAATTCAGGCTCAGAGTCTCCGTGACACTCGTCCGCGATTTGCCGATTTTTCGGGCGAGGCCGTCGTGCGTGTAGTCGTGCTCGTGGACGAGCTGGGCGAAGGCGTCCGCCTCCTCGAAAGGAGTCAGATCTTTCCGCTGGATGTTCTCGACCAGGGCGATCTCGATCGTCTCCTGGTCATCGACATTCCGCTCGACACAGGGAATTTCGGTGAGCCCCGCCTGGAGCGCGGCCTGATAACGTCTCTCCCCCGAGATGATCTGGAAATGATCCTCGTGCCGGCGCACGATGAGGGGCTCGAGCACGCCTTTTTCGCGGATCGAAGCCGTTAGCTCCCCCAGATCCCCCATCTGCTGGCGCGGCTGGTTGGGGTTGGGCTCGATCTCTTCGATCGAGATCAAGCGGCCAATGGCGGCTCCCCGCCGCGTCCCTAACTCCTCGACGAAGTGAACGTCGTTGCGAAACTTGATCGTCTCGGGTAAGCCTGCGCGCTTAGACACGTGCCATCACCTCTTCGGAAAGACTGTAGTACTCGAACGCGCCGCTCGAATGGGGCGCAAAGGAAAAAATCGACTCTTTGTACGCGGGGCTCTCTTCGAGCCGGATGCTCTTGCTGATCACCGTCTTGAACACTTTGTCGCCGAATGCCTCCTGAATCTTGTCGCTCACGTCGCGCGAAAGCGTGGTCCGTTTGTCGTGAAGCGTGATGAGAACTCCCAGGACTTCGAGCTCGGGGTTCGGCCTCGACTTGACCTTGTCCAGAGTCTCGAGGAGATCGTCCGTTCCCTCGAGCGCGTAGTACGAAGACTGAATGGGAATGAGCAGATGGGTCGCCGCGACGAGAGCGTTGACCGTGATGAGGCCGAGAGTCGGAGGCGTATCAATGATGATGAAATCGTAGTGTGACCGCACCGTCTCCAGGCGATCCCGCAATCGGAAGTGCGAGTCGAAATCGCCAATGAGCTTCCCTTCGAGCTTCGCGAGAGAGATCCGCGCGGGAACGAGGAACAG
Source organism: uncultured Acidobacteriota bacterium (assembly GCA_963815675.1). Classification (GTDB taxonomy): domain Bacteria; phylum Acidobacteriota; class Vicinamibacteria; order Marinacidobacterales; family SMYC01; genus CAWFHP01. The sequence continues at coordinate 17,917 of CAWFHP010000019.1, forward strand.
ATCCGCGTGCGCGGTCGGATGCGTCACGTCTCGAATGTGCACCGTCGGGTCCACGAGCACTTCGTAGATGGACCCCTTCACGTCGGGACTCTGGAGAAAGGAGATCGTCGAGTTGCCCTGGGGATCCATGTCGACGAGAAGCGTCTTCTTCCGCTTTGCGGCGAGCGCCGCGGCCAGATTGATCGCGGTGGTTGTCTTCCCCACCCCGCCTTTTTGATTCGCAATGGTTATGACATTTGCCACGCTAAGTACTCCATGACGGCCAAGGTGAAGCCGTGAGATACACGAGGAGCGATGAGAGAGGAAGAGAAAAGAAGGGATAGCGGCACCCGAAGATGAGCGCCGCGAGCGAGGGGCCGCCAGGCCGCTACATCTTGTATTTGCCGAGGTCGTCTGGGTTCAGGCCTTCCAGCCACTTCTGGAGTCTTTCGGAGTCCGTTGTTTCCTTGGATAAATCCAGCCCTTTGGCACTCTCGACGACTGAGTCCTCTACGAAAATAGGGGCCCTCGTCCTGAGCGCCAGAGCAATCGCGTCACTCGGACGCGCATCGATCGCGATGGTCTCTCCGTCACGGTCCAAATAGATCATCGCGTAGAACGTGTTGTCGCGGAGATCGCTCACCACAATCCTCTGAACGTCGGCCTCAATCTCCGAGAGGATGTTTTTCAGAAGGTCGTGGGTCATGGGACGCGGCGTCGCGATGTTCTCGATCTGCAGCGCGATGGCGTTCGCTTCGAAGACCCCGACCCAAATCGGCAGGACCCGCTCTCCGTCCTTGTCCTTCAAAATGACGATGGGCATATTGGTAATGGGGTCAATCATGAGTCCCTTAATGGTCATTTCGATTTCCATGGGTAAGACCCCTCGCGCCGCCCCCAATGGTGATGTGCACCAAATATAGGGGCGTGCTGAAGTGTTGTCAACAGGATTTAGTGGTCACGGTCCATCACTTCTCATTCAGGATGCCATAGTCGGCTCCTGCTGTCCAAACAAACTGTAGGCGCCCGAGCGCTCGATGCGGACTTTGGCGATCCGGCCGATGAGATCTCTGCCTCCAGGGAAGTTCACGACGCGATGATGGGCGCTCCGGCCCGACATCTCCGCCGCCGACTTGCGACTCTCCCCTTCCACGAGCACATCCGCGACGCTCCCGATGAGTGCGGCGTGTTTTCGCTCCTGCACGTTTCTCTGGACGGCTTGAAGGTGAGCGAGACGCTCTGATTTGACTTCCTCGGGAACGTCGTCGGGTTGCTCGCGCGAAGCGAACGTGTAGGGACGCTCCGAGTACTTGAACGTATAAGCGGCATCGAACAGCACTTCCCGCATCAGAGACAGCGTCTCCTCGAACTCGCGGTCGGTCTCGCCGGGAAAACCGACGATCAGATCGGTCGTGAGTGCGATGTCCGGCAAAAGTTTGCGTACGCGGTCGATTTTTCTAAGGTACTCATCGCGGCTATAGCCGCGTTTCATTCGGAACAGAGTGCTTGTAGAGCCGGATTGCACGGGCAAATGCATATGTGGGCATAGCTTTGAAAGGTCCAGGAAGCGCTGCATGAGCGGCTCGCCGAAATCCTTCGGATGAGGGCTCGTGAAGCGAATCCTCCAGATGCCGTCGACTTCGTGGACCGCGTCGAGAAGCTCCTCGAACATTCTTCCGTCCTCGGGATCGCGGTACGAGTTCACGTTCTGTCCCAGGAGTTGAATCTCCCGGTAGCCGGCACGCGCGAGCGCTCGGACCTCGCGGACGATGTGCTCGATGGTGCGGCAACGCTCGCGCCCGCGAGTGAAGGGCACGATGCAAAAGGTGCAGAAGTTGTCGCAGCCCTCCATGATCGTGATGTAGGCCTTCACGCCCGAAACGCGCTCGATCTGCTCCGGAGGTACGTTCAGATTCTCCGCATGCCGGCCAATCTCGACGACCCGTTCGTTGTTGCCGACAACCGTCGCGAGGACCTCGGGAAGTTGCACGAGGCTCTGGGTGCCGAGCACGAAATCGACGGACGGGGCGCGGGAGAAGATCGCTTCGCCCTCCTGCTGAGCGACGCAGCCGGTGACCCCCACGACCCGTGGCCGCTCGCGCTTGAGATGCGCGAGCTCGCCGAGTCGGTGGAAGACCTTCTCTTGCGCTTTCTCGCGAATGCTGCAGGTGTTCAAGATGATGACGTCCGCATCCGCCTCGGAATCGGCGGCGGTGAGGCCGAGTGTCCGGAGACTTCCGGAGAGCTTTTCGCTGTCGTGGGCGTTCATCTGGCAGCCCCACGTCTCGATGAAGTAGCGACGATATTCGCTGAGCATGAATCGACTCTCCGCTCTCAGCGGCTCGAAGGAGTCTTGTCTCGAACGAGCTGGCGGGCGTGCTCGCGTGCCGACTCCGTCACGACGGCTCCGGCGAGCATACGGGCGATCTCGTCCACTCGATCTTCGGGAGTCAGCCGCGCGATGCGGGTCTCCGTCCTGCCGCAATTGTCCATCTTATCAATTCGAAAGTGCGCAGGCGCGAAGCTCGCGATCTGAGGAAGGTGGGTGACGCAGATGACCTGGTGGATCGAGGAGAGCTCGCGGAGCTTCTCTCCGACGGCGTCCGCGACCCGCCCGCCGATGCCTGAGTCGATTTCGTCGAAGACGAGGGTCTTGGCCCGCTCGCCCTTCGCGGAGACCGCCTTCAACGCGAGCACGAACCGCGAGAGCTCTCCCCCGGAGGCGGTCTTGGCGAGAGTCCGGGGCTCTTCGCCCGGATTCGCGGTGAAGAGGAGCTCGACGGTGTCGATACCGCTCTCTCGTTCCTCGTGCTCGTCCGTGCGAACGTCCAGCTGGAACCGGGCCTTCTCGAGCGCGAGACTGGGAAGCTCTTTGGAGACCATCTTCTCGAGACGCCGCGCCGCCTTGTGCCGCTCCCGCGAGAGCCCCCGCGCGAGGGAGAGATACCGGCTCTTTGCCGCGGCGAGATCGCGAGCGAGCGCCTCGATCCGCTCTTCGGAGCTCTCGAGCTCGGATATCTCGATACGGGCGAGCTCGCGGTGCTCGACGACGGCATCGAGGCTTCCGCCATACTTTTTCTTCAGGCGCTCGAGAATCGAAAGACGGGACTCGATGTCGTCCAGACGTCCCGGAGTCACGTCGATGTTGTGGGCGTAGTCGCGCGAGAACAGCGACATGTCCTGGATCTGGCCGAGAGTCCCCTCTCGCTCCTTCAGGTACGGCTCCCAGCGCGGGTCGATGCGGGCGAGCTCCTCGACCCGCTTGAAGGCCGTCGTAAGCCGTGAAAGGGCCGCATCCTCTTCGTCATAGAGAGTACGGAACACGTCCTCGGACAAGCTCTTCAGCTTCTCGGCGTGGCCGACGATGCGTCTTTCGGCGAGAAGGTCTTCGTCCTCACCGGGACGGGGAGCGGCCTTGTCGATCTCGGAAAGGGCGTGCTCGAGGTCTCGGCGCCGCGCGTCTCTCGCCTTCGAACGGCGCACCGCCTCGTCGATCGCCGAGACGAGCCGCCGAACTTCCCGAAAGGAGTCCCTCACCTCCCGACGCGCCTCGCGCGTGCCGCCGAATCGATCCAGGAGGTCGATTCCCGCGTCGGCGCGCAGGAGAGTCGAGCTCTCACCCTGACCATGGATGTCGGCGAGATAGGGAGCGATGTCTCGAAGGAGCTGGCGAGCTCCGGCGACACCGTTGACCGTCACTTTGCCGCGACCGCTCGCGGTGAGCTCGCGCCGGACGACGATCTCGTCCTCCTCCTCGGCCGCGGCCTCGATGCCGGCTTCTTTCAGCCGTCTCGCGAGGGCCTTCGGCATCGGGCACGAGCTCGAAGCCCGCCTCCACGACGGCGGCTTCGGCTCCCGTGCGGACGAGCTCGCTCGAGGCCCGAGAGCCCAGGACGAGGCCGAGCGCGTCGATGAGAATCGACTTTCCCGCGCCCGTCTCCCCGGTCAGGAGGTTCAACCCCGGCTCGAAATCCACTTCGAGGCGGTCGATGACCGCCACGTTCTGGATGCGCATCCACCGAAGCACGGGATCACCTATACCACAGAGGCGTTCCGGCGCCCAGAGCTTGCGCCGAACGTGTCAGATTCGTTGACAGCCTACAATCCCTCGTGGTAGCGTGGCTTGCCGATAACTGTATCTAGTGTTCAAAGCGAAAACGAAATAGAGGCGCACGCTCGACTCTTGCAGAACCTTACTACCGCTCCTATCGAACCCTCCGCGGCTCTCAATCCTTTCCACATCATCTCGGATGCGGGCCCGATCTCAATCGTCGTCCTCGTGATCCTGCTGGGATTCTCGCTGACGTCGTGGGCCATCATCTTCAGCAAGTGGACGTTCCTGCGGCGAGCGGAGGCACACTCCCAGGCCTTTCTCGAGATCTTCCGGAGAAGCAAGAAATTCTCCGAGGTGCACGCGGTGTGCCATCAACTGCGCACGAGCCCAATGGTGAACCTGTTCTTATCGGGCTACAACGAGCTCAACTATCAGCTCAAGAAGGGCGAGGGTGAGGGCGAGCACGCCCGCGTCCAGAATCTCGAGACCGTCGCGCGGTGTCTCGTGCGCGCATCGAACCTCGAGATCTTGAAGCTCGAACGACGCCTTTCCTTTCTGGCGACGACCGGAAGCGCGACCCCGTTCATCGGGCTGTTCGGAACGGTCTGGGGCATCATGAACGCCTTCCAGCGCATCGGTGCCGTCCAGTCCGCCAACATCAGCGTCGTCGCGCCCGGTGTGAGCGAGGCTCTCATCGCGACGGCCGCCGGGCTCGCCGCGGCCATCCCCGCGGTCATCTTCTATAACTTCTTCGTCAACTGGGTGAGGCGGCTGTCGACCCAGATGGACGACTTCGCGCTCGAGTACCTGAACATCATCGAGCGCAACTTCACGTAACCGGCTCATGGGCGCGAACGTTTCCGGAGGAGGCGGTTCCAGCCGGGGCTCCTCCCTGAGCGCGGGCTCGGCCACGGCGATGCTGATGGCGCGGCGGCAGTCGAGCGGCACGACCACCCTTTCCGAGATCAACGTCACGCCCTTCGTCGACGTCGTCCTCGTTCTGCTGATCATCTTCATGATTACCGCGCCGATGCTCATCCGTTCGTTCGACGTGAACCTCCCCTCGGCGTCGATACGCCGGGACCAGGCGGAAGAGCGGACCATCGTCGTGATCGACGCCAAGGGCCGCACCTATATCGACGACAAGCCGGTGAACATAGAGATCCTCGAAGACCAGCTGAAGATGCGGGTCGAGGTCGAGGGTTTGCATCTCGCCTACCTGAAGGCGGACGAAACGCTACAATACAAGCAAATCATCCGGGTGATAGACCTTATGAAGCGGGCGGGCGTGGACCTCGTGGGCCTCGCGTACGTCTACCCCGAGGAAAAAGACGGTTCATGAGCTACGCGAATGTCGAGCAGGACCCACTTCGGCCGATGCTCGTGTGGTCGTTCGTCGTCCACGGTCTCCTGCTGGCGGCGGTGATGCTCGCGGCATCGCTGAGTGCGAGACCGCGGGTGCTCCGTCCCCCCGACGCATCGTTTCTCAACATCAGCCTGGGTCAGTCGGGGCCCCTGAGTGGTGGTGGCGGCGCCGCCGCTCCCACTCCGCCGAAGCCGACTCCCCCGCCGCCCGCGCCTCCGAAACCGAAGGAGCCCGAGCCGAAGGTCGTGCGGCCGACGAAAGAGGCGCGCGACAATCAGATTCCCATGCCCGACGCCAAGACGTCGAAGAAGAAGCCGGAGAAACAGCAGGACTCGGGCCTCCACGGTGCCGACGCCGCGAGCGCCAAGTCGGCGCAGCTCACGCCTGGAACCGAGCTTCCCGGTCTCGGTCTCGGGGGCAGCGGTGGCGGCTCTCCCTTCGACCAGGACTTCGAGTACGCGTACTACATCCGCCAGATGCTGGCCAAGATCAACGAGCACTGGCAGAGGACCGCGGTACGCGGCACCGCGATCGTCGTCATCCGGTTCACCATCGCCAAGGACGGAAGAGTGCTCGACGCCGCGGTGGAGACGTCGAGCGGAATCTCGATACTGGACCGATCTTCGCTGCGCGCCGTGATGCTCGCCGATCCTCTTCCGCCTCTTCCCAATTCCTATCCCCGGGATCAGGTGGGGGTTCATCTGCGATTCACGTACTCGGATCAACTCTGAGGAGTCGAAGGCAAGAGAATGAGACATGTGATCAGAGCCTTGGTGGTGATGGGCGTCGTCGCCGTCGGACTGTCCTATGTCGAGAGAGTCATCTACTCGGCGGGAGCGATTCAAGAGCAGACCCTGCAGCAGCCGAGCTCGAGCGACTGGTGGATCGACGTCTCTCGTCGCGGAAAAGCGGTGACGATGGCGATTCCCGACTTCGAGATTGGGACTTCCGACGCGGCCGAGCCTGGAAAGACGATGTCGGAGGTGGTCTGGCGCGACATGGAGTTCGCCTCGATCTATCGTCTCCTGCCGAAGAACCTGTATCGGATAGCCGCAGCCGGCGGTAACCCCAGCGACGCCAAGATCGACTTTTATCAGTGGGGCTCGATCGGCGCGGACGTTCTGATCCGCGCCGTCACCGAAGTGCGGGAAGGCCGTCTCATCGCTGAGGTTCGGATCTACGCCGTTCAAGCCCAGGAGATGGTCTTCGGCAAGCGGTACGACGGCCCGGTGTCGGCGGCTCGGCGCATGGCGCATCGCATCGCCGACGACATCCTCCTCCAGGCGGGCAACTACCGCGGCATCAATCAAACGAAGCTCGCTTTCGCCAGCGACCGGCGCGGCGAGCAGAGCAAAGAGATCTATTTGATGGACTACGACGGCTACGACCAGAAGCCGCTCACCGCGAACCACTCGCTCAACTTGACCCCGACGTGGTCCCCCGACGGTCGCGCGCTCGCGTATATTTCTTATCGCACCGGGACCCCCTCGCTCTTTCGCGCCTTCATCTACGAGGGACGCGGCGATACCATCGCGACGGGCGCGGGAATGACGTTCTCTCCCGCCTGGTCTCCCGACGGAAAGCAGATCGCCTTCTCCTCCACCCGCGACGGGAACTCCGAGATCTACATCATCAATGCCGACGGCACCGGTTTGAAGCGCTTGACCAACCACGCCGCCATCGACACCTCGCCCTGCTGGTCGCCCACGGGACGCGAGATCGCCTTTACCTCCGATCGTACCGGGGCCCCTCAGATCTACGCCATGGACACCGAGGGATTGAACCTGAGGCGCATCTCCTACCAGGGAAGCTACAACGACTCACCGAGCTGGTCGCCTTCGAAAGAGTACAGCGAGCTCGCCTTCGCGTCGCGCATCGAGCGCGGGCCGTTCGACATCGTCGTATACGATTTCCAGACGAAGCAAACGCGGCAGCTGACGACGGGGCGAGGAAGCAACGAGAGCGCGGACTGGGCTCCCAACGGGCTCCACCTCGTCTTCACCACCACTCGCACCGGGACGAGTCAGATTTTCACCATGAACCGGGACGGGTCCAACCCGCGGCAGCTGACCCGGGAAGGCAACAACACCACCCCGCAATGGGGCCCGATTCCCCGTCAGGATTCATGAACGTCACGACACGAGCGAAGCGCGGCCAAAGGAGTAACGGCGACGTGAACATCCAAAACCGATTCATCCCGTGGTTCTCGTGCCTCATCGCACTGGGCATGGTATTGAGCTGCTCCGGCAAGGCTGACCGTCCCCCCGCCACGACGTCGGGTGCTCCCCCGAACGTGGACCGGACCACGACGGCACCTCCGCAGCGGGAGACCTCGCCCCCGGTCGACATGCCGCGGGTCGACAGCGGCGACGAGAGCCTCAGCTCTCTTTCCGATCCCGACAACATCTCCGGGAGGACGCTCGAGGACATCAACGCCAACTCGCCTCTCGCGGATATTCCTTTCGAGTTCGATAGCGCCGTGCTCCTCGACGAAGCGCGGACGATGCTCGACCATCACGCGGAGTGGCTCAACCGCCATCCCAGCGTGACGCTCCTCATCGAGGGCCACTGCGACGAGCGCGGCACGGTCGAGTACAACCTCGCCCTCGGTGAGCGCCGCGCGGCAGCCGCCTCCAGCTACCTCACGAGTCTCGGCATTCCCGCGAACCGTCTCAAGACGATCAGCTACGGGAAGGAGTTCCCGCTCGACCCCGGCCACACCGAAGCTGCCTGGGCGCGGAACCGCCGCGATCATTTCCAGATCACCGGGAAGTAAAGAGGAGGACGACATGAGCGGCAAGCTCTTTTTATCCTCGCTGATGGTGCCCCTGGTCCTGCTCCTCGTACCGGCGACGGCGCCGGCGCAGAAGAAGGAGGACGTCATCCTCTCCGAGCTGCGCCAGATCCAGTCTCAGCTGACGGAGCTCCAGTCCGACCAGGCGGCGCTCAAAGCGGCGATCGACGCCCTCACCGCACATTCGAGCGAGGAGCAGGACTCGCTGCGAAAGACGTTCGCCGACTCGAAGGTCACCATCGAACGGATCCAGCAGGACATGTCCATTCTCTCGCGAGCGCGTCAACGAGACCAACGCCCGCATCGGCAATCTGCGCGAGGACGTCGCCGCGCTCCGGCAGACACAGCAACCCCTCATGGTCTCCGCCGAGCCGCCCGCGGCCGGCGAGACGACTCCGGGAGGAGCCCCGGGAACGGAAACGAGACCGCCCGAGACGGCTCCGGCGGCGTCGGCGCCCGCGGCGCCTGCCGCCGTCACAGCTGCGGCACCGAGTGTGACCGACGTCTACAATCAGGCCCGAATCGACTATACCCAGGGGCGATATCCGCTCGCGATCTCGGGCTTCAAAGATGTCCTGCAGCTCGACTCCCGTGGCGATCTGGCGGACAACGCGCACTACTGGATGGGTGAATGTTATCTGGCCCAGAGACAATACGACCCGGCGATAGAGGAATTCGACCGCATCATTCGAGACTATCCCGAGAGCAACAAGCGACCCGATGCCTATCTCAAAAAAGCGATGACGCTCGATGACATGGGTCGCCGCTCCGAGGCGAATTTGATGTACGAGCTCGTGATCGAGCAGTTTCCCCAGACCCCGCAGGAGCGCGTCGCCCGCCGGAAGCTCGAAGAGTTGATGAAGACGACGGTCCGCGAAGAGCGCTAGAATCTCCGCCTCGCCGAGACCGAAGGCGGGAGGAGTGGGGTTTCTTATTTCGTCAGTACCCAGGAGGAGTGAAATTCATGCGAGGAGTGAACAAAGTCATTTTGGTAGGGAACCTGGGAAGGGATCCAGAGATTCGTTACACCCGCGACGGCACCGCGGTTGCGAACCTCAATCTCGCGACCACCGACACCTGGAACGATGCCAACGGTCAGAAGCAGGAGCGTACCGAATGGCACCGCGTCGTCGCCTGGGGGAAGTTGGCCGAGATCGCCAAGGAGTATCTCGCTAAGGGGCGCCAGATCTATATCGAGGGCCGGCTCCAGACCCGATCCTGGGACGACAAGGACGGCAACAAGCGGTACACGACCGAGGTCCGAGCCGACCAGATGCTGATGCTCGGAGGACGAGGCGGCGACGGCCCTTCACGGGATTCCGGCCCCCCTCCCGATGCGTCTGGTGATTTCGGCCGAGAGCCGTTCCACGCGACCGAAGACGACGTCCCGTTCTAACCGCGCGCTTGTCCGCCGTTCCGCGAGCCCGGCCGTGTGGGGCACGGAGAGGAGCCCCACACGGCCGCAGCCGGACCGACGGAATTGCCAGTCGAGGAGACAGTCTAGCTCCCCCCTTCCGGCTCGTCTGTAAGCTGGACCATGCTGCGACGCACGGCGTGAATCGTCTTGACCACGTCCAGGAAGTAGTTCCGGACCTCGCGGATCTCGAAGCCCGCCCGCTCGACGTTCTCGACCGTGGGGCGGTTCAGATCCGGCCCGCCGCGCCGCGACAACGGCGTCGCGAGGTCGAGCATCAGACCGAAGGGGAAGAAACGCGAGCCCGTATGCTCGAACATGTACAGGTCGCCCCCGGGCCGGAGCGCCCTTCGGAGGCGTCGAAGGGCCTCGACCGGACGGGGAACCGAGCAGAAGGTGCAGGAGGTGAAAACCTGGTCGAGGCTCGCGTCGGGAAAGTCGGAGATCGTGGATGTCCATTTGGCGGAGCTCGAGTCTGCCCGGGTAGGCGTCCGCCCGGGGTCGGGCCTTTTCGATCATCCGTCCGCTGATGTCGACGCCGAGGAGGTTCCGTCCGGGAGGAAAGTGCTGGATATCGAGACCGGTCCCGATGGCAACGAAGAGAATCCTCCCCTCGCCCATGTGTGAATAGAGCTCGCGCTTGATGGGCGCCCAGCGTTTCTCCGGCCCGAGGCCCGTCATGAGATCGAATCGGGCTGCTGCCCGATCCCACTTACGTTCGTTCCTAAGGTCCATGCCGGTCGCTCCGCGAGGCGTAAGCGGTCAATGCGTACACCCAGATGACGACGGCGATGCCCGCTCCAGCCCCCCACGCCGCGGCTCGCGCCATCCCCGGAGACTCGGTGGCGGCCATCATCGCGACGATCATGCCCGCAATCATGCCGCTCAGCATCCCCGGCAGCATGATCTCCGAAAGCGCCGAAGAGCGGCGACAGCGCAATGGTGACGGGTATCGCCGCCAGCATTCCCAGAACCATCCCGGCCGGCATCGACAACAGAGGGCTCCACGAAAGCGGAACGAGCCTCCAGGTCAGGAGCGCCGCCGCGACGCCCGCGGCCACGTTCGTGAAGATGTCCCCGAGGACGAAGAACGGACGCGTCTCCATAGTGGGGCGGATGGTGACGGGGTGATTACTCACCGCCCAAATGGAAGATGTCTTTGAGCCGGCCGAGAGCCGAAGCGGAGCCGTGGCCCCCCGCGAGCCTGTCGAGGGCCCGCGCGTTGTCCGGATCGACGCCGAGGGCCTGTTCGTACATTTTGCGTGCCCGGGTGTCGAGACCGCTCTGTTCGTAGAGGTCTCCGAGCTCGAGGTACGATTCGGCGTCGAATCGATCGATGGCGATCGCGTTCCAGAACTGCTCCTCGGCCTGTCGTCTCCACTTGGGGTTCTTGACGAGGGCCCGGCCGAGAAGACGGCGGTAGGCGCCTCGTGACGGGTCGAGACGCACGGCGTTGCGGAGCTCTTCGATCGCCTCGTGGTATCGCTCGTCCCTGAAGTAGCGCTTCGCGTTCGCGAAGTGAATCTGTGCGCTGTTCGCCGATATGAACCTGTGGGTCGGGGCCTTCGCGCCGTCGCTCTTGCTCCCGGCCTCAGCCGAGCTCGCGGCGCTGCTTTCCTCTGCGGGTCGCGTTTTTTCCGCACGCCGCTCGAGGCCAAAGTCGTACCGCCGCCGCGCGTGCTCGTCGGATAGAACTTCGTAGGCGTCCTTCACCTTCAGGTAGAGCTCGTCGAGGACGCCTTCCCTGTCCTGAAGGTTCAGCCCGGCTCGATGGTCGGGGTGGAGCCTCTTGACGAGGTGGAAGTAGGCGCACTTGATGGTCTCGGGATTCGCATCCCGGTCGACGTCGAGGAGCTCGTAGAGGGTTGATTGCGCAGCCCGGCGTGATTTCTCGAGCATCTCTTCGGCGAACCGGAGCGCTTCGGGCGAGGCCTGGGCGTCCCGGCCCTTGGATGGCGCGACCGATGCCGGCTCATCAACGACGCGGTCGCCCGCGCGAACGAGGCCCGCCGCGAGCAGAGCGTAGACACACCGGAGCGTTTGCTCTTCGCCGAGCGGCGAGACCGCGGCGATCTCTCGCGCCGACGTCGCCCCGTCTACTCGAGAGAGGACGAACCCCTCCTCCGCCGTGAGACGGAGATCGGGGGGCAGGCAGGACGGATCGACGGCCGAGCTCAACGGGCCCTGGAGACTCTCGACCCTGCGCCGGATGGCCTGAGCGTCCGCCATCCGGCGTACCCCCTCGAGCAGGACGTTCTCGATCGACAGGTCCCGGCGAGCGAGATCCGGTTCCACGGGATCGTCGAGCTCTTCCGTCCGAAACGCGCCGAATTCCCAGAGAAAGACGGAGCAGAGGATCGACGAGATCTGCTGCTTGACCGCCTCGTCCAGCTTCGCCGGGCTGAGATAGCCCATGTCCACGAGAGTCCTGCCGAGCCGAAGGTGAGACTCGGCGGTCACTTTGCACGCCAGGTCGAGGTCGGACTGCGTCAACGCGCCGTCCTGAAGCAGCCTCTGGCCGAGCCTCTCGTTCGATGCACTCGAGCTGGCGAAGACGATGGCCCCGTCTTTGAAGTAGACCCTCTTGGTCGTGCTCTCCTGGGAAAGATGAAGGATCCCGGACTCGCGCCTCGCGTGGAGGACTCGAAAAATCTCCGGAACCGACAGCTTATCGAGCGTACCGTCCATCGTCGTGTTGGGGGCGGCATTCTCCCGCAAACGACGAGGGCGGTCAACTGGACAGTACCGAGAATTCGAACTGACAATCGACGACCTACGCGCGTCAGCGCAGCGGTCGGCAGGTCTGGCATTCGGAGTGTCCGAATTTGTAGAATCACGGCATGAGCACATTCAAAGTCACCTACAGCACGCTTTCCGCTCCTTCCGAGGAGATGCATCAGGCTTTCGACGACGCGGTCTCGCGCGTCCGGGGAGAGTTGGGAGCGACCCATCCCTGCTGGGTCGGGGACCGGGCGGTCACCGGCCGGCCGACCTTCGAGAATCGCTCCCCCATCGACGGCGACATCCTCGTCGCGCGGCATCAGGAAGCGACCGCGGCCGACACCGAGGCGGCGATTGACCGGGCGCACGAAGCGTTTCCCGCGTGGAGCCACACTCCCTGGCGCGAGAGGCTCGCCATACTGCGGCGCGCCGCCGAGGCGATCAGCGCGCGGCGAAATGAGATCGCGGCCCTGATGTCGATCGAGGTGGGAAAAAACCGCTTCGAGTCGCTCGCCGACGCCGAAGAATCAGCGGACTTGATTCGCTACTACTCCCAGCAGATGGAAGACGCGGACGGCTTCGACCGGCCCATGGGAAAGCTGTCCCCGAATGAAAAGACCCGTGACATCCTGCGGCCCTACGGCGTCTGGGGTGTCATCTCTCCCTTCAACTTCCCTCTCGCTCTCGCCGCCGGGATGTCGGCGGGAGCGCTCATCGCGGGAAACACGATCGTCTTCAAACCCTCGCCCGACGCGCCCGCCACCGGGCTGAAGCTCTTCGAGATCCTTCGCGACGCGGGTCTTCCCGCGGGAGTGATGAGCTATCTCACCGACTCCGGAGCCGAGGTGGGAAAAACGCTCGTGGCGAGCCCCAAAGTCTCGGGGATGGTCTTCACCGGCTCGAGAAACGTCGGGGTCACCATCTTCAAGAACTTCAACGCCTCCCGGCCGCGTCCTTGCTTTCTCGAGCTCGGGGGGAAGAACCCGACCCTCGTTACCGGCAATGCCGACCTCGAGAAGGCGGCCGAAGGGGTCATGCGGGGAAGCTTCGGCTTCTCGGGTCAGAAGTGCAGCGCCACGAGCCGGGTCTACGTCCACCGGGATGTGGCGGCGCGGTTCCGGGAGCTTCTCGTGGGAAAGACGAGGAACCTCGTCGTCGGCGATCCGACGAAACGGGAGAGTTTCACCGGTCCCGTCATCAATCGGCGGGCTTTCGATGCCTACCAGAGCTACGTCGAGGAGGCGAAGGCCGGCGGGGGCAAGATTCTCTTCGGAGGCCGCGCTCTGACGGAAGGCGCGCTCGCCAAGGGCTACTATGTCGCCCCCACGATCGTCGATGGTCTTTCGCTCGACCATCGACTGTTTCGTGACGAGCTCTTCGTGCCGTTTCTCACCATGGCCGAAGTCTCGTCGCTCGACGAAGCGATCGAGGAAGCGAACAAGGTCGAGTACGGGCTCACCGCCGGCATCTTCAGCGAGGACAAGAAAGAGATCGAGACCTTCTTCGATCGGATCGAGGCCGGGGTTTGCCATGCGAATCGGCGGAGCGGCTCTACGACCGGTGCCTGGCCCGGAGTCAATCCTTTCTGCGGATGGAAGTCGAGCGGCTCGACCGGCAAAGGAGTGTGTGGTCCCTATTACGTTCAGCAGTTCCTGCGAGAACAGAGCCAGACCATCCTGGAGTAGCCGCCGTTACACTGTCGACAGGCTTTACGTTTCGCGAAGACCGGGTTCATCAGATTGTCCGACAACGAATTAGCCTCGTCTTCGCTCGCGGCGCGAAGCGATTCTGTCGGGAAAGCTTACGTCCCGGTCGCCGCATCGTTGCATCAACTCGAAGCAAATTAACGACATCCTCGTCGGGCACGGGTCTTGCTCGCAACTCCGAAGAGGAGACCGTATGAAGAAGCTAATCGTTGCCCTCGTTTCGGCCGCGTTTTGCTGTGCGGCGGCCGTCGAAGCGACCCCCATTACTTATACCGCCGACCTCTCCGGATTGGCCGAGTCACCGCCGAATGCCTCCACGGGAACGGGCTCTGCCACGATCGTCTTCGACGACGTCGCGCACACGCTCTCGGTGGACGTCACATTCGCGGATTTGATTGGTACGACCACCGCGTCGCACATTCACTGCTGCACCGCCGCTCCCGCGACGGGTACTGCCGGCGTTGCCACTCAGACGCCCTTTTTCGCCGGATTTCCTATCGGAGTCACGTCGGGTAGCTACTCCAATACCTTCGACCTCACGCTGGCCTCGAGCTGGAACGCCGCATTCATCACCGCGAATGGCGGAACCATCGCGGGCGCCGAGGCGGCGCTCGCGGCTGGCCTCCTCGCCGGCGAGGCGTATCTGAACGTTCACTCGTCGTTCGCGCCGGGGGGAGAGATTCGAGGGTTTCTGACACCGGTCCCAGAGCCGGCGACGATGCTGCTCCTCGGTCTCGGCCTCGGAGGCCTTCTGGTCGAGAGGCGAAGACGGCACCTCTGAGATTACTTGCTCTCGAGGGCGATGACGCCGTCCCAACCTGGCGGGGGCTCGCGGCGATGCGTCAGGATGTGCGTCGTGAGGAAGTCCTTTCCGTGATCCCACGGAGGAACTTCGTGCAGTAGCGAGAACGCCTCGTTCCAGCGACCCTCGATGAAGGCGTCAAGGGCCTTCTCGTATCGCGCGACGCCCTCCTCGTCGAGCACGTTGGCTCCCGTTCGCGGCAGAAGCTCGCTCGCCGTCACCGCACGGTCCATTCCGTAGGGCCTCAGGCGCGCGAGCCGGCGAAAGCGAAGCTCCTCCACGCGACCGCGGGCTTTCACTCGTTCGACGGTGCGGTCGTCCACCAGGATCGGGACCTGGAGCTGTTTCGTGATCCCTTCGAGCCGCGAGGCGAGGTTCACGACGGGACCGAAGACGTCGATCTTGAACTGTCCCGCCGTCCCCAACCGGCCCGCGACGGCATCCCCGGTCGCGATGCCGATGCCGCAGCGAAACCCCGCGAGAGGGTCGGAGGGGCTCTCGGCGGCGCTCGCGAATCGCTGGCGGATCTCGACCGCCGCCCGGCAAGCCTCGACGGCGCTCGTTCCTTCGTCGATCGGCCAACCCCAGAACGCGAGAGCGGCGTCTCCCTGAAAGTCCCCGATGACGCCTTTGTGCGAGTGGATGCATTTCGTCATCACGTCGAGGGCGCGGCTCACGCGCAGGAGAAGCCCCATGAGATCGTCCCGAGAGCGCTCGGCTTCCCGGCTGAACCCGCGGAGGTCGCAGAAGAGGACCGTGACCTCGGTCTGGCGCGGAGCGAGCGCCTTCTCCCCTTCCGGGCTCGAGAGAATCGGAAGGGTGACGGGAGAAAAGAACCGGCCGAGCGTCGCCTGTTGTCGCTGGAGCGCGCGGAAGTCCCGCATCGCCCCGAGAAGGTCGGCGACGAGCTCGGTGAACTTCACGTCCGGCCGGAGATCGATGCGGGCGTCACCCGATTTTCCCGCGACGTAGATTCCCCAACCGGCACAAGCCTCCCCGGGTACGGGCGTGCAGAATGCCCAGTCCAGCGCATCGGTCAGCGTGTAGTCGGGCGCTTCGTTCCCCGCCGCGCCTCCCCACAGACTTCGCACACTCTGGCGTCGATGCTCGACGGCGTCGATGATGAGACGCCGGCTCGGCTTCAGCTCGGACGTTGCCGCATGCTGGCTGTCCCAATAGAAGACCTCGACCTTGTCGGATCCCCGGTCGTAGCTCACGATCGCGGCGGCGTCGGCGGCGGGAATGGCGGAAAAGACCAGCAGCACGAGCTGGCTGAAGAGCTCTTCATCGGTGGCCGCTTTCCGGATGACGGCGGGAAGACGCGCGAGGACTTCGATCCGCTCGTCGGCGTCCCGGTATCGCGTCTCCCGCATCTCGGCGATGGTGTAGCCGACGACCTCGAGCGGCGTCGGGTCGTTGCTCGCGATGCTGACGCGATCCTCGCTCAAAGTGAACGTCGTCTCCCCCACGACGAAATGGTCGCCGAGTCCCATCTCGAGATCGCTCGCCTCTTCCCCTTTGAAGAACAGCGGGTTTTTCGCCGTCGCGAGCCGCTTCACCTGGAGGCGACCGCGGGTCCAGCGCACTTCAGCGTGATCGCGCGAGAGGCTTGCTTCCCACGGCACCTCGAAGGGAACGACGTCCGATCCGTCCGACGTCGGATGGCGGCCCAGACGGACGGCGCGATCGGGTCGGAGACGACACCGTCTCTCTTCCAGCCCGGGTCCTTTGGCGACGAGTCTCGGCATGGTCGGTGTTTCAGAGGTCGAGCGCGATCACGTCTTTGCGTTTCGATTTCGCCGGAGCCTCCCTGGTGACGCGGAAGAGAAGAGCCCAGAGGCCGATTACGGTGGCGAGACCGATGCCGGCGGCGAGCCATCCGAGCGTTCCGAGGCTCGAGACGAGGCTGGTGATGGGAGACATGGCTTTCGTCCGGTCGTTCTCGACGATGGCCATCCAGTCCCCGTTGCCGCGGAAAGCCACGACGGCGGCGATATAGCTCGCTCCCGCGCGCAGCGGGTCGCGATAGTGGTCGGTATAGCCGTGGTCGGCCTCGAGCAGATGCCGGACTTGCTCCGTCTCGAAATACTGCGCCCGCGCGAGGGGAAGATGGACGGACGGATCCACGGGACAAGGATGGCGCACGAGCTGTCCCCGGTTCAACAGCACCGCGTAGCGATCGGGGCAGCCGGAGTCGTTCTTCGGTCCCTCGGCGTCCTCGAGCCACTGGTTGAACGTCTGGAGCTCGACCGTCGCCGAGAGTACGCCGAGGACCGCCCCTTTCCGTGAAGGCCCGTTCGAGACGATCGGGCTCGCGACGCTGATGAGCACGGGATGATCCGCGGCGGTGCTCTCGAACGCGAGAGTGATGCCCGTTCTCGTTCTCGGGGTCGCCTGGACCGGTGCTCGCTCCGGAGAGATGTCCTGGAGTCCGGTGAACCATTCCCGGTAGGCGTAGCGCGAGCCCACGACGCGATCGTCGAAGGGGGTCCTCGCGAGAGCGACGGCATTTCCGTCGGCGACGACCCAGTTGTGGACGAAGCGCTCGCGATAGGACTCGTAGAGCCGGTCGGTGTAGGTCTGAAGAGACTGCCGCGCGTCGGCGTCCCCCCTGCGGACCCGCTCGAGAAGACGACCCAGCTCCGGCTCTCCCGCCTCCTGTTCCACTTCGCGCTGGATGCCGGAGAGATTCCGATCGACGACGGCGGCGATGAGCTCGGCGTAGCCTTTGCCGCTCTCGAGCGTCTGCGCCGTCAACGTGACCGTTGCTTTCTGGACCGCCTGCGCCCTCGCCCAGAGCCCGATGCCCGAAAGCGCCAGGAGGAGCGCAAGCGGGCCGAGGAGTCCGAAGACGACGAGCGGCCTGCGCGTCGCCTGCCGCTCACGAACCGCTAGCGCCTCGAGGACGCGGGGCACGTTCTCGAAGCGATCCTTCGGATCTTTGGCGAGGCAGCGGTCGATGATCTCGATGAGCGCGCGGTCGATGCCCTCGGCACGGTAATGCTCTTTCGACGGAGGCGACTCATCGATGAGTCTTCGGTAGCGCTCGATCCGCGCGCGCGTCGAGCGGCTGCTCGCGACCTCTTCGCTCCCGGTCGCGCTCGCATAAGGCGGCCTTCCGGTCAGCATCGTGTGGGCGAGCGCGCCGAGAGAGTAGATGTCCGAGCGCACGTCGGGCCGGGCGCCGGCGTCGGCCAGCTCCGGCGCCATGTAGAAGAGCGTTCCCACGGCGGGTCCGGCCTCGCTGCTGAGCCGAGCCTGGCCGAAGTCCGCGAGGCGGATCTGGTTCCGATCGTCGAGGAGGACGTTCGCCGGTTTGAGGTCGCAGTGGAGAATGGCCTTCCCGTGGAGGTAGACGAGGGCCTCGGCCACTTCGCGGAGAACCGCGACCGCGTCCTTGATGGGGAGCGTTCTTCCCGCAATCCGCTCGGCGAGCGAGCCGCCCGAAAGGTACTCCATCACGTAGTACGGAGGGTCGGCGTCCCAGCCGACGTGAAGCAGGTGTACGACGCGCCGTTCGCTCACGACCTCGACGAGCTTTCCCACTTCGCGTTTCAGAAGCGGCCAGTCGAGGCCCTTGAAGCGGGAGAAGAACTTGATGGCGACCTTTCTTCCGGTGTTGCGGTGGATCGCGAGCCAGACCTCACCGTAGGAACCGGCGCCGAGCTGACGCTCGACGTCGTAACCCGGAACTTCGGGACGCGGTAGAGACTCGCTCCGATCTTTGGAGCGCGCGCGCTCTTCGTCGTCCTGAACGACGGTTTGTTCGACCGGCTCGTCGGAGTCCTTCGCCATGTTGCTCAGAGAGATTTTATGACGAATTGCCGTTGCCCTTGACATGCCAGACAAATGTCTGGTATGTTCGAGCCATGCCGAGAACGCCCCCGGGGGAAACGAGAGAACGTGTCCTCCAGTACGTGCGGGAGCGTCTTCTCGATGGCCGCCCCCCTACCATCCGGGAGGTACAAGGGGCGTTTCGGTTTCGCGCGGTAGAGACGGCGCGGGCTCATCTGGAGTCTCTCGTCCGGGAGGGGCGTCTCCAGAAACGGGACGGTGAGGCACGGGGATTCGAGCTTCCCTCTTTCGACCCGCGGCCCCGGCTCGCACCCATCCTCGGTCGGGTCCAGGCGGGGTCGCTCTCGACCGCGGTCGAGGACCTCGAAGGGTACGTCGCTTTCGATTCCGGCCGACCCTCCGACGCTTTCCATGAAGTCTTCGCCCTCCGGGTTCGCGGCGAGAGCATGACCGGTGCCGGGATTCTTCCCGGCGATCTCGTCCTGGTGCGAAAGCAGGAAACGGCTCGCTCGGGCGAGATCGTCGTGGCGCTCGTCGAGGACGAGGCCACGGTGAAGCGTCTTCGCATCCGCGATCGCAAAATCGAGCTCCACCCGGAGAACCCGGCGTTCGAGGTCATCGTCCCCCCGCGCGGCTCGTGCAAGATTCTGGGTAAAGTCATCGAGATAAGACGGGCTCTTGAATAGATCATGGCGACTCCGGGATTTCTTTCGGCGGGACTCCCTTCTCCGGAGCGGGCGACTCGCGACGACTGGAGCGTCGATCCTCTCATCGGACGTCTCGTCGAGATCTCGGGACACCGCGCCGCCGCGAACCTGACCGTCGCCTTCGGCCTCGTGCGGGAAGCGCAAGCGAAAGACGATCCCGTCGCCTGGGTGACGCTCCGCCAGAGCACGTTCTTCCCTCCCGACGTGGCCGACTCCGGAGTCGATCTGGGGCGTCTCGCGGTGGTGCGCGTCGACGCTCCTATCGCCGCCTTCCGGGCGACGGTCGAGCTCACCCGCTCCGGCGGATTCGGGCTCGTCGTGCTCGACCTCGGACCCGAGGCAATGCAGAAACGGACCGGGATCGGGAAGCGCTCCTGGAAGAATCTCTCCGTTCCCTTCGTCACCAAGCTCGTCGGTCTGGCGCAGAAAACCCGGACGGCGGTCGTCGTCCTCACCGAGAAGACGCGGGAGACGAGCTCTCTGAGCTCTCTCGTCTCTCTGCGCGCCGAAGTCCGGCGGAGTCCGGATCGACCCTGCGAGGTGGCCATCGACGTCATCAAGGACAAGCGCCGGGGGCCGGGACGGTCGTACCGCGAGGTGTTCCGTGCACCGGCTGGCCTGCGTTGACCTTCCCGCCTTCGCTCTCCAGCTCCTGTTACGAGACCACCCCGACTGGAGGGAAAAGCCGGTCGCGGTCGTGGCCGAAGAAAAACCGCAGGCCTTTCTTCTCTGGGTCAACGAGAGAGCGCGCCGTCTGGGGATCCGGCCGGGGCATCGCTACTCCGCGGCACTCGCGCTCTCGAGGGAGCTTCGCGCGGGAGCGGTGAGCGAAGAGTCTATCGGAAGCGGGGTCGCGAGTGCGGCCGAATCTCCTGCGACGCTTCACCCCCGAGGTCGAGCCGGCGGAGGCGAAGTGGCGCTCGCCCGGCCTGTTCTGGCTGAACGCGTCGGGGCTCGGACGGCTCTACCCCTCTCTCGACGCCTGGGCGGCGGCGATTCGAGACGAGCTCTCGAAAGCGGGGCTCTTCTCTTCCGTCGTCGTGGGCTTCACCCGGTTCGGCACCTATGCCGCCGCCCGGGCCCATCGAGGTCTCCTCGTCTTCGGCAGCCGCGAAGAAGAGGAAGCCGCCTGCAGGCGAGTTCCCCTCTCCCGGCTCGACATTCCTCCCGAGGCCCAGGAGACTTTCCTCAAGCTGCGGGTTCGCACCGTGGCCGACTTTCTGCGGCTCCCGGCGAAAGGGCTCCGGAAACGATTCGGTCCCGAGGTCGAAGAGCTTCATCGCCTGGCGTTGGGAGACCTCTTCACTCCGCTCCGGCCCGAACCGGCCCAAGAGCTCTTTTTCCGGAAGATGGAGCTTCCCGGTCCGGAGACGGGAGCCGAGCGCCTCGTCTTCTTCGTCAAACGGCTCCTCGACAATCTGTTGACGGAGCTCCACGACAAGAGCCTCGCGCTCGTGAAGCTCCACTTGAGGCTCGACCTCGACGATCGAAGCGCTCTCGAGGAGAGCCTCCGGCCCGATGAGCCGACGCTCGACGGTCCTCGCCTCCTCGGCCTCGTACGCCTCCGGCTCGAGACCCTGACTTTCGACGCGGGCGCCGTCGAGCTCACGCTCTCGGCCGACGTGGTGCGGAGAGTCCACGAGCAGCTCTCGCTCGTCGCCGAGAAGCCGAGGCGGGATCCGAAGAGCGCGAGCCGCGCGTTCGCCCGACTGCGCGCGGAGTTCGGCGACGGTGCGGTGGTGCGCGCCGAGATCCGGGACGGGCACCTCCCCACGTCGAGCTTCGAGTGGAGACCTCTGGAGGCGTTGCCATCGAAAGCGACCCACGCGCCGGGCACGGAGTCGGAGCGCGGCCTCATTCGCCGCATCTACGAAAAGCCGATGATCCTCCCGCCCCGCTCCCGCCACGAGCCCGACGGGTGGCTACTGCGCGGCCTCGAGTTCGGTCCGGTGCGGGACTTCCTCGGCCCCTACATCCTCTCCGGCGGCTGGTGGAAGCGCACGGTGGAGCGCGAGTACTACTTCGTGAAGATGCAGCAAGGCGACGTCTTCTGGATCTTTTACGACCGCTACCGCCGCCGCTGGTTCCTGGAAGGCCGAGTGGAATGAAAAAAATTAGGGACAGGCACTAATTTTACGTTTTTCGAAAAATTAGTGCCTGTCCCTAATTTATGGGAACTCATGTACGCTCCCTTGTGGTGTAAATCGAACGGGTCCTTTCTCGAGGGGGCGAGTCATCCGGAAGAGCTCGTCGAGGAGGCGCATCGTCTCGGGCTTCGCTCGATCGCCATCACCGACCGTGACGGGGTCTACGGGATCGTGCGCGCGCATCTGAAGGCGCAAGAGCTCGGCATTCAGCTCCTCGTCGGATCGCAAGTCACCCTCGAGGACGGTGCGACGATCGTACTTCTCGCCGCGAGTCACGAAGGCTACCGGAACCTCTGCCGTCTCGTGACCAGAGGAAGGCTCCGCTCGGAGAAAGGAAGCTCTTCCGTCTCCTGGAGCGAGGTCGCCGAGCACCAGGAAGGACTCCTCTCACTCTGGCTCGGCGAGGGCCCCCTCGAGATTCTGAGGGAAGCGTTCGGAAGCCGACTCTATGCGCTCGCCGTCCGCCACCGCCGCGACGTGGACGTTCCCGCAGAGAAACGATTGCGTGAGGAGGCCGGACGCTATGGAGCTCCCGTCGTCGCCGGGATGGAAGTGCTCTACCATCACCGCGAGCGGCGGGACCTGCAGGACGTCCTCACCGCCATCCGCAACGGAACGACGGTCCGCACCGCGGGGCGTCTCCTGAAACCGAACGCGGAGTACGCGCTCAAAACACCCATTGCCTTCCAGAACCTCTACGCTGACGATCCCCTCGCCGTCGCGCGGACGCTCGCGATCGCGGAGCGCTGCGATTTTTCTTTGAAAGACATCCGCTACGTCTATCCCGCGGAGAATCTTCCCCGAGGAAGCACGACCTCGGCCTGGCTCGAACAGTTGACCTTCGACGGCGCCCGCTGGCGTTATCGGGGCGAGGTCTCGGAAGAGATGAAACGGCAGCTCCGGAAAGAGCTCGACCTCATCCAGGAGCTCGACTACGGCGGGTACTTCCTCACCATGTGCGAGATCGTCCAGTTCTGCCGGAGGAACGAGATTCTCTGCCAGGGACGAGGCTCGGCGGCGAACTCCGCCGTCTGCTACTGCCTCGGCATCACCGCCGTCGACCCGGTGCGGATGGGCCTCCTGTTCGAGCGATTCCTTTCCAAAGACCGCGCCGAGCCTCCCGACATCGACCTCGACATCGACCATCAGAGGCGCGAGGAGGTCATCCAGTTCGTCTACCAGAAGTACGGGCGCGACCGGGCGGCGATGGTGGCGAACGTGATTCGCTACCGCGCGCGCTCGGCGGTGCGCGACGTGGGAAAAGCGCTCGGCCTTTCCGAGACGAGCCTCGACCGGCTCGCCAAGCTTCTCTCTCACTACGACGGCCCACGGTCGAATGCCTGCAGCAGGCGGGGTTCGATCCCGAGACGCCGGAGCACCAGCATCTCCTGCGGCTCGCGAGCACCATTCTCGATTTCCCCCGCCACCTCGTCGATCCACCCCGGCGGGTTTCTCCTCGGGCACGAGCCCGTGCACCAGATCGTCCCCATCGAGAACGCCACGATGGAGGATCGCACCGTCATCCAGTGGGACAAGGACGACATCGAATCGCTCGGCCTCTTCAAAGTGGATCTCCTGGGGCTCGGCGCCCTCACCCAGCTCGACCTCTGCTTTCGGCTGTTGAAGGAGCACCGCGACGTCGATCTCTCCATGGCCACCATCCCCGCGAACGACACAGCGACCTTCGACATGATCTGCCGCGGAGCGACGGTGGGAGTGTTCCAGATCGAGAGCCGCGCCCAGATGGCGATGCTTCCGCGGCTCAAACCGCGCAACTACTACGACCTCGTCATCGAGGTGAGCATCGTGCGGCCCGGCCCCATCACCGGCGGCATGGTGCATCCGTACTTGAGGCGACGAAACGGCGAGGAGCCCGTCACCTATCCCCATGCCATCCTCGACCGGTCCTGGAAAAGACCCTCGGCGTCCCGCTCTTCCAGGAGCAGGTGATGCAGCTCGCGGTGGTGGCGGCGGACTACACGCCGGGAGAGGCCGACCAGCTCCGCCGCGACATGGCGGCCTGGCGCCGAACGGGCCGCATCGAGCGCCACCGGGAGAGGCTCATCACCCGTATGCAGGCGAAAGGCATCGCTCCCGAGTTCGCCGAGCGCGTGTTCCAGCAGATCCGCGGCTTCGGCGAGTACGGCTTTCCCGAGAGCCACGCCGCGAGCTTCGCTCTCATCAGCTACGCCACCGCCTATCTTCTGCGGCATTACCCGGCCGAGTTCATCTGCGCTCTCCTGAACGCCCAGCCTATGGGCTTCTACTCCGCCGCCACCATCATCGAGGATGGCAAACGCCGCGGCGTCGCGTTCTTCCCCATCGACGTCCGCTTCAGCGTCTGGGACTGTACGATGCTCGGAGAGGGAGAGGCGGTGCGCATGGGGCTCCGCTACGTGAAAGGACTCGCCGAGAACGAGGGCGAGAAGATCGTGGCGGCCCGGAGCACAGGTCCCTTCACGTCGATGGAGGATTTCTCACGAAGGGCGCGCGTCAGCGAGAAGGCCCTCGCCGCCCTTGCCGAAGCGGGAGCGTTCGACGGACTCGAGAAGACGCGCCGGGCGTCTCTGTGGAAAGCCCGGGGGCTCCGCAAGGAAGACCCCGACGTGTTCGTCTCCCCCCCGAGACCGACGTCGCCTTCGAGGATCTCGGCGAGCTCGAGCGGATCGCCTGGGACTACGAGGCATCGTCCCACAGCACCAGGGACACCCCCTCGGTCCCCTGCGCGAGGTCCTGCGCGCCCAGGGATTTCCCGACGCGAAGACCGTCTCCCGGATGAAGAACGGACGCCGCGTCCGCTACGCCGGCCTCGTCATCTGCCGCCAGCGACCGGGGACGGCCTCGGGGGTGACGTTCATGACGCTCGAGGACGAGACCGGATTCGTCAACCTCGTCGTCTGGCCCAAAAAGTTCGACGAGTACGCGCTCCTGATCAAAACGACGGCGTTCCTGGGCGTGACGGGGAAAGTTCAGTCGGAGTCAGGGGTGGTCCACGTCGTCGTCGACGAGCTCTGGCGCCCGAAGCTCACCATCGAGCCGGCGAAGGTGAGGAGCCGGGATTTTCATTGAGGCACGAACCCATTGACACTGCCCCATCCCGTCTGTAGCCTCGATTGAGAGGCGGCCAGGTGGTACCAGACCCCGTTCCGAATCCGTACAGTACTCCCGCGGCGACGGGACGGCCGGCGCCTCGCGTCCGCCCGGGCTACCCCGATCGCCGGACCGCGCTCACCGTGTTCGGGCTCCTTCAGATTTTCCTCGGCCTTCTGTTCCTGGCGATGGCGCTTCTCATTCCCGTCGCCGTGACCGTCACCGCACGGTCCCTGAATCAGGAGGTCGACTACACCTCGGCGCTGCCTTCGATGCTCGTCTATCTGATGCTCGCGGCGACGCTCATCACCCTCGGCGTCGGCTCGATGCGCGCCCGGCGTTGGGCCCGCAATCTCATCCTCGTCGTGGGCTGGGCCTGGTTTCTCAGCGGAATCATCAGCCTCATCGGACTCGCCTGGGCGCTGCCTGGTCTGCTGAGGCAGGTGGGCGAGACCGAGGGACTTCCCGCGGGGGCTCAGGGAGTGATCGTGGGGATCACGCTCGCCATCGGCGCCATTTTCCTCTTCTTCATCCCCGGAGTCCTCGTCCTCTTCTACCGGGCGCCGAGCGTCAAGGCCACGTTCGAGCTCCACCATCCCGAGCCCGACTGGACGGAAGCCTGTCCTCTCCCAGTCCTGACGGTCAGCGTCTGGATCTTCGTCTCGGCGATCTTCCTCTTCGTCGCTCCCGTGGGCGTCCACGGAACGGCGCCGTTTTTCGGGACGCTCCTGAGCGGCTTTTCCGGCTCCGTCTTGTACCTCGCGGTCGCGGGGCTCTGGGGCTACGCCGCCTGGGGGCTGTACAAGATGCAGATGTCGAGCTGGTGGTTGATCTTCGTCTCGACTCTCGTTCTCGGAGTCTCCTCCGTCATCACCTTTCTCCGCGTGGATCCGGTGACGATGTACGAGAGGATGGGCTACTCTCAGGATCAGCTCGCGGCCATGCGTCAGCTCGGCATATTCAACGGACCCCAGTTCGCGCTCTGGACTGGCGTCCTCCTGCTGCCCTTCCTCGGTTATCTGGTCTACCTGCGGAAATACCTCAATTCGTAGTGGGCTTCGTCACCACCGGAACGCTCACGTGCGATGGAGACGCACTCGAGCGGTAGATCCTCTCGGTCGCTTTCTGGAAATCTCCGTCGGTCGCCTCGAAGATGTTCGGCACGAACTTCTGCGGGTTCCGATCGATGATCGGAAACCACGTGCTCTGGACCTGAACCATGATCCGATGGCCTTTGGAGAAGGTGTAGCTCTGCGTGTGGAGACTGAAGTCGATCGCGGTAACCTGGTTCGGCGTCATGGGCACGGGGGTCTCGAACGAGTTTCGATATCTCGAGCGAAAGACCTCGTTCGAGATCATCAGCTCGTACCCCGATAGGCTCCAGTCGTCCGGATACTCCTCGGGATAAACGTCGATGAGCTTGACGATCCAGTCGGCGTCGGTGCCGGTGGTGGACGGCGAACAGATGGGCGGTCGAGCGATCCGGTCGACGGTCACGTCTTCCTTCGAGCGGCTCGGTCTCCTAGCTGAGGACGTCGGGCGGAGATGTACGAAGCGCTGGTCCTGCGACGAGCCAGGTGGTCCAGCGGGGCCGGGCGTAGGTCGGGCCTGATCGGCCGGTGACGGTACGGCACGGGATGGGCGGGGTCGGAGAGGTAGAGTCGAAGCCGGGTCGTCCTCACCGGCGGGCGGCGGGCTCGAACGCGAGCTTTCGCCCCGCGCGGGCGTAGAGGTTTCGCCGGGTACGCCTCGCGGGGGCCACCGGTCGTACGACTGCCAGCGTTGGCCCCGGCTCGAAGGTCACGGCCTCGGGAGCGTCTTCGAACCCTTGATCCTTGAGCTAGGGCTGCGAACCAGGGGGCCTGGATCTTCTCCCGGATAGTGGCGGGCCGGTGCGCCGAACCGAACTCGATCGCCCCCAACTGGTCTCCGTCACCCCGCGACCAGCCGCCGTGGTTCCAGGGGCCGACCACGAGCAAGTTCTTGTTTCCGCGTCGCTGTGCTCGAAGCCTCGTAAATCTGCAGCGGGCCGTAGAAGTCTTCCTGGTCCCACCATCCAGCGACGTTCATCGTGGGGACGCCGACGCTCCGAGCGGGGGACCATCGCCTGCCGCTTCCAGAACTCGTCGTAGTTCGGATGGGCGACAAGTCGTTCCAGCGTCGGGATCTTGCCGTTGAGATAACTGCTGGTTCGACGTTCGAGAGAGCGCCCAGGGCGAGGTACCACTCGAACGTGTCGTGCCGGTCGAAACGTGAACGGCTCGGTCTCCTTGGAAGTCTCCATCATCGCTGCGTACTCGAAGCCGTAGCTCAGGCGAAAGGCGCCGTTGTGGTGGAAGTCGTCGCCGAGGAACATGTCGGCGGGAGATGCCTGCGGGGAGACGGCCTTGAGCGCCGGGTGGGGCTCGAGAGCGCCATCACCGTAGCCAGCCGGGATAAGAGATGCCGAGCATCCCCACCCGGCCGTTGTTGTCGTCACGTTCTTCACAAGCCAGTCGATGGTGTCGTAGGTGTCGGTGCCTTCGTCGATCGCCTTCTGATCGCCCGACCGCGCGCGGGCGGTCTCTGCATGACGAAGGTGCCCTCGGAGCCGAACCTCCCACGGATATCCTGGAATACGAAGATATAACCCTCGTCGGCCAACGCCCGCAGGTATTCGTCGAGCAAACGCTCCGAGCTCCCGATTCCATAGGGAGTCCGGATCATGACGAAGGGCCAAGGTCGTCCTTCGGCGGATTTCGGGCGCAGGATCTTGGTGTGGAGCTTCACGCCGTCCCGCATCGGAATCATGACCTCGGTGAGGTTGTAACGATTGGCGGGGGCCGGACTCGTCCCGCTTTGCGAGGCCTCGGCCGCGGCCGCCGAGGCGGTGATGGTCAACAGAAAGGCGAACGGATACAGGAATGGCGAAGTCCTCGTCATGATGCCTCTCGCTCCAAGGGGTCGGGTCAACGGTACGCGACGGTACCTCCGCGGGCGCAGCCGTTCGCGGGCCGGACCGGAGCGAGGCCAGCCGCCCCGCTCGTTCCGAGCAAACGACGTCTCGAAATTGGTCTCAAATAGCCCGTCCTTTTCGAGGTGTTCGGGGGCAAACCCTACCCGACTCGACGCAGCCCTGTCAATTCCCTGGAGCGGCCCGACGAGTCTTTTGACGTAGAATCCCGACCAGCCCGGTCGGGACCCGTGTAGTTTCCCCCCCACTCTTGTCTGTGGGGGGATTTCCCACCTTCTTGATCACAGCTCTGAACTCATTGTTGCGATTAGATTTGGCAGCATTATGAGCTCTCAAGCCGTGGCACGGCATGCCGTTCGCGCGAAAACGCGCGACCGGGCATCGAGGTCGCTATTCCCGGTGTTTCTCGCCGGGCTCGTCCTCGTTTTCCTCCTTACGCTCGCCGTGCTCGTACTCTGGGGTGGCTCTTACTACGCGACTCCACTGGACGAGCGGGCCACCCACCCCCTCTACGCGCTGCTGAAGCCTTCCGGGCTCGTCGGGCGCAGCCTCGGCATCGCCGGCACGGTGATGATGCTCCTCATCTTCCTCTACTCCGTTCGTAAGAAGTCCACGACCTTGCAGCGCTTCGGCACCCAGGCGCAATGGCTCAAGGTGCACATTTTCCTCGGCATCGCCGGACCGGTACTGGTGACGTTCCACACGTCGGGCAAGCTCAACGGCGTCGTGGCCATCGCCTTTTACTCGATGTGGGCGATGGTGCTTTCCGGAGTCGTGGGGCGATATCTGTACGCCAAGATTCCCCGCACCATCTCGGGAAATCAGATGACGTTGAACGAGATCGAAAGCGAGCTCACCGAGATGGTGAACCTGCTGCGAGAGAGCGAGCGGCGCCAAGAGGTCCTCTCCGGCATCACGTCCTTTCTCGGCGCGACCCGCAGGGGCAGCGGAGGTCTCTTTCGCACGCTGGGCCGCGTGCTGCGCGACGACGCCGGCCTCCCTTTCGCGTTTCTCCGTGTCTTCGCCATCGTGAGCCGCGATCGATCGCTCCACTTCGGAGAAAGGCTCCGGGTCAGCCGTCTCGTTCTACGGCAGAAGCGCTTGCTCAACAAGCTTGCCGTGCTCGATGCCACGAAGCGCCTGTTCTCCTATTGGCACATTTTTCACAAGCCGTTCACCGTCATCACCTTCGTCATCGTCTTTCTCCACGTCGGAATCGCCGTTTATCTCGGTTACGGGCTCCGGTGGTGATGGGTGGGAAGAAATGGCGGGTGCTCGTGATTAGTCTCGGCCTCGCCGCTGTCGGAGCGGCGGCGGCGGGCGCGACGCGGCAGCTGGACTCGCTCGTCTCTCCCGGTCCACTCGCCCGCGCGCACGCGGACATCACCGGACTCCACAATTGCACGTCCTGTCATACGCCGGGAAAAGGCGTCGGTGCCGACAAATGCCTCGCGTGCCACCAGGACCTCCGGGTCCGCATCGAGCAGGATCGCGGATACCATCGTGCCAAGCTCGAGTGCACCACTTGTCATCACGACCATCAGGGGCTCGACGTTGCACTCGTACGCTGGGACCGCGGGAGCTTCAATCACGCCGAGACCGGTTATCCCTTGACCGGCCTTCACCGCCGCATCGCGAGCTGCGACGCCTGTCATCGACCGCCGAACGCGCCCGCGCGAGCCCACTCGCCGTCGTTCCTCCTCAACGACGCTCGCTGCGCCGCCTGCCACAAAGACGTCCATCGTGGGCAGCTGGGCGACGATTGCGCCCAGTGCCATTCGGTGGACGTCGCTTTCGACAAGGCGACCTTCGAACACGGCCGCGCCCGCTTCCGGCTCGCGGGAGCCCACCAGAAGGTGCAATGCGAGAAGTGCCACCCGAATCAGAAGTGGCGGGGCCTCGCCTTCGGACAGTGCGCCGATTGTCACAAGGACCCGCACCGGCCGAGCCTCGGGAACGACTGCCGGCGATGCCACTCCGAAACGGCCTGGACGACGTTCAAGTTCGATCACCAGAAGACGCGCTTTCCTCTTCTCGGAAAGCACACCGACGTTGTCTGTTCCCGGTGCCACGTCGATCAGAAGTTCCGCGGAGTCGCGTTCGGGGAGTGCCGAGACTGTCACGCGAGCGATGCTGACAACCCGCACGAGGGTCAGTTCCAGCAGGACTGTTCCCAATGCCATTCGGAGAGCGGCTGGAAGAAGACTCATTTCGACCACGAGGCGACGCGCTATCCGCTGCGCGGAAAACATGCCGAGCTCGCCTGTAAACAATGCCACGAGAACCACAAGTTCCGGGGAGTCGCGTTCGCCGAATGCCGCGACTGCCACGAGAAGGACCCTCACTTCGGCCAGTTCCCCGACGACTGCGCGCGGTGTCACCGGGTGGACGGCTTCGACAAGCTCCTTTTCGACCATCAGGCGAGCCTGTATCCCCTGACGGGAAAACATCGGGAGGTGGCCTGCGAGAAGTGCCACGCAACCGAGACCGGCGCGAAGTTTCCCAAAGGGATCGCGACCGCCGTGCGCTACCGCCCGCTCCAAACACGCTGCGGCGGCTGCCACGTCGATCCTCACTTCGGCCAGTTCCAGAAAGAGAAGGACTGTGAGTCCTGCCACCCGACCGAAGGGTTCACGAAGGACCACCTGCGATTCGAGCACGACCGTGACTCGCGTTTCCCTCTCGAGGGCCGTCACCGTCAGTCCCTTTGTCAGGACTGCCACCCGACGGAGCGCGGTCCCTTTCCCGACGGAAGCGGCATGGTCGTGAGGTACAAACCGCTCTCACCGCTCTGCATCGCCTGTCACGACAACGTTCACGACGAGCTCTGGTGGAAGAGCTCGAACAAATCGATGACGGTCCGTTGCGAGTCCTGTCATTCGTCCGAAACCTTCGAGCTCCACGACTTCGACCACAATCGCGCATCGCTCCGCCTGACCGGTGCCCACGCGGGCCTCGCCTGCGAGCGCTGTCACGACTTCGCCAAGGTTCGAGACCGGAGCTTCGTGCTCTTTCGCACCGAGAACGACCGCGGCTGCGGCGATTGTCACCGCTCGCCACACATGAGGGGGATGGAGCGCTGCCTCGACTGCCACAACCTGTCGAACTGGAGCGTAGGAAGATGAACGGCGATGCGCCGAGCGCCGAACGAGAACCATCGGGAAGGAGACCGAGATGAAAGTCCTCGCGACGGCACTGATGCTGCATCTGACGGCGGGATTCATCCTGGCGCAAAGCCTCGCCGAGCTCGCGGAGCGCGAAAAGGAGCGACGAAGGAAGGTCAAGGAACAGGAACAGGAACAGAGCTCGGAGCAGCAGCCGTCTAGCTACGACGAGCACTCGCTCCATCGCGTGCACCATGGATTGCCGGCGGCGCCTTCCGCTACGGCCACGGCGCCCGAATCCCAGGCGCCGGTGAAAAAGCCCGTCGATTCCGAGACTCTCGCCGGCCTCCAACAAGCGCAAAAGCCCCATCCTCCCATCGTGCTCGCGAGCCTCGTCGACGAAGCCATGCCGGAGACCGAGAAGGACGTCTCTTTCCAGAGGAGTCGCGGCGGCGACCTTCCCATGAATCCCGGCACCAAGGAGATCACGAGCACCGGGAACCTGTTCCGGAGGCCGCTTCGCGGGGGCTCCGACGTTTTGTTCGATGGCGCCATCTATACCGACTGGTTCCGCTCCGCCTACAACGACGGCCTTTCGACGAGTCAGCTCAGCACGCGCGTCAAGCTCGACGCCGGCAAGAGACCGGGATACGGAATGCGATTCTTTCTGGACGCGCGACATCGCTACAGCGGCGATTCGTCGGTCCAGAACAAGCTCCTGCTCTACGACGCGCGACTCATCTACGACAACATCGAGAAGCCCCTGACCCTCTCCCTCGGTCAGATGAACCTCTACGATTCGGCGGGTGTGGGGCAGCTCGCCGGCGGCGTCGTGGGCGTCCGTCTCAACCCCGCGTGGACCGTTGGCGGCTATGGGGGGCTCGAGCCCGACATCTACTCTCTGAGCTACGACCTTGCCTACACCAAGTTCGGGGCCTTCACCCAGTATCGGGGCTCGAACGCGAAGTCAGTGGCGCTCAGCTACAACACCCTCATGTTCCAGGGGGCGGTCGAGCGGTCGTTTCTCTACGGAAGCGGTCTCATGCCGATCGGGGACCTGGCGGTCGTGTACGGGAGCGCGGAGTACGAGCTGGGAAACGGAGTCCAATTCCAGGACCGCCTCTCCCATCTCTTCCTCAACGCGCGCTACACCTTCTCCCGCGCCGCTGACGTCACCGGCTATTACAGCTCCGGGCGCGGGCTCGATTACCACCGGTTCCTGCTCGAGCAGTCTCAGACCCCGGACCGGAACTCCGCCGAGCTCGAGCGTTTCTACTACACCGAGTCCTACGGTGTGCGGCTGAGCGTCAAACCCTACGATTCGGCGAGGTTCTTCGTCGCCCAGCGAGAGAGCGAGCAGAAAGACCAGGGCATACGCAACCATACGACCCAGTTCGGGGCCTCCGCCTGGAACATCGCCGGTAGCGGCATCGGGCTTTATGGAAGCTACGACATCAACCGAGGCGACGCTTCCGAGTCGAACTCGTACCGCATCTCGGTGAGCCGCGAGTTCGGTCCACTGTCCTGGACCGGATACTACTCGAGCACCTTCAACGGCGTTCGCTTCGATGCCGTGACCGGGCGGCCGGAAATCGTCCGTCTCGTCGACCATCGGACGATCTCGAACGACTTCTTCTTCGACATCACCGATGCCCTCGCGCTGTCGCTCGAGCACGATCTATCCCGGCGCGGCGAGGAAGACGAGAACACGTTGTTCTTTCGTTTGATGTTTCGGTTTTGAAAAAGGAGTGACGGGATGGTCATCGAGGGATTCGCCGTCTGGCTGGGGATCTTCCTCGTTCTTGCTCTTCTGGCAACGGTACCGGTCCACTTCCACTTGAAGAGCATGAGCGCCGCCGCGGCCGCTCGTCCGAGCGGGCCGTCGCGAACGACGGTCGCGGCGCGGTCGACGCGCCCTTGCCCGCAGTGCGCTCACCCAAGTGCTATCGAGTCCGCCTTCTGTGAAAAATGCGGCGTCCCGATGATGTTGTGGCAGCTCAAGCTCTCCCAGGAAGTGAAGGCGGGGAACGCGACCGCGACCGCGACGCGACCGCGGCGCCATCTCACCCGATGCCCATTATCGACCAGGACCTCTGCATCGGATGCAGCGCCTGCGTCAACGCCTGCGCGACCAGCGTTCTCGAGATCGTCGCGGGAAAATCCGCGGTCACCAACCTCGACGCCTGCACCGGGGCGGCCACCTGCGCCGAGGTCTGTCCCACGGGGGCGTGCCAGCTCGGCGGCGGCAACGGTGCCGCGCGCCGCGTCGAGGTGCCGAAGATCGGGGCGGATTTCGAGACGAACGTGCCTGGAATCTACGCCATCGGCGAGCTAGGCGGTCTCGGTCTCATCAAGAACGCGGTCAACGAGGGACAGCTCGTGATCGACGTGCTCAGAAAGAAACATCAGCAGAAAGAGGGCGTCGTCGACTTCATCATCGTCGGGGCGGGTCCCGCGGGTCTCTCCGCCGGCCTCGCGGCGAAAGAAGCCGGGCTCGAGGCGGTTCTCCTCGAGCAAGGTGGTTTCGCCGACACCATCCGCCGCTTTCCCAACAAGAAGATCGTCATGGCGGAGCCGGTCCGCGTGCCGATGTACGGATCTTTGTGGATCTCCGATGCTCCCAAAGAGACGCTTCTCTCCGTCTGGCAGACCATCATCCAGTCTGCGGGACTTCAAATACACGAGAACGAGCAAGTCACGACGATCCAGCGCGCCTCCTCGGCGCTGATCGAGGTCGAGACGTCGAAGGCCCGCTACCAGGCCCAGCGCGTCATCCTCGCCATCGGCAAACGCGGAACGCCGCGCAAGCTCGAGGTACCGGGAGCCGAGCTCCCCAAGGTCATGTACTCCCTCACCGACGCGGCCCAGTACAAGAGGGCGAGAATTCTAGTCGTCGGAGGCGGGGACTCCGCGGCGGAGGCCGCGCTCGGTCTCTCCAATCAGGCGGGAAACGACGTCACCCTGTCGTACCGAAAGCGCGAGCTCGGTCGATTGAAGGACAAGAACCGCAAGAACCTCCGGGAGGCCATCGACGGGGGCAGGGTACGCTTCCTTCCAGCGAGCACCGTCGCCGAGATTGCCGCCGCCGATGTCGTGATCGAGTCGGAGGGAGGCGCCCGCGAAACGCTTCCCAACGACTACGTCTTCGCCCTCATCGGCGGGTCGTCCCCCAACGAGTTTCTGCAGCGGATCGGAATCCAAATCGTGACCAAGGAAGTGGCCATGGCCGAGGCTCAGAAAATCCCCGCGTGACGGACTGAACGGAAACGATGCCTATGATGACGACACGGAGACTCGCACTGGCGGGCGGACTCACGACTGCCGCTCTCGCGGGAGCGCTCGGCCTTCTCCTTTCGAGGGTGAGCTTCGCCACCGCCGAGAGAAGCGAGACGCGCCAGGAGCAGGGTCAGTCGCCGGATCGGATGCGACTCGTTCTCGCTCACGACAACACCAGCTTCCCGTTGGTGGGAAAGCACAAGCAGGTCGAGTGCGGTGCCTGCCACGTGAACGGCATCGTCGGCGGCACTCCCGAAGCGTGCGAAGCCTGCCACTGGTCACGGCGTCAGGACGATCCCAATCGACTCCAGCTCGGGACTCATTGCGCCGATTGTCACACTCCCCAGAACTGGGCGCGCATCCTTCCCGGCTCCTTCGACCATGCGCAGAAGACCGGTTTCGCGTTGGAAGGCAGGCACCGTACCCTCGCCTGCACCGAATGCCACACCGAGCGCAACTTCAGCTCCGCGACGGCGGAATGCGCCCGATGCCACATGGACGATTTCCGGTCGGCGAAGATTCCCGACCATATGGCGGCCAACTTCCCCACCAACTGCGAGCTCTGCCACGTGAACGAGACGCGCTGGCAGGGCGCGCGCTTCGACCACAACTTCTTCCCTCTGACGGGGCCCCACAAGACCGTCGCCTGCGAGTCCTGTCACCAGGGAGGACGATTCGCCGGAACTCCCACCGATTGTATCGGCTGTCATCGGACCGACTTCGAGTCCGCCACCAACCCGAATCATCTCCAGGCGGGATTCTCGACCGATTGCACCCAGTGTCACGCCACGAACACGACCACCTGGAGGGGCGCTAAATTCGATCACGATCAGGTGTTCCCTCTGCGCGGCAGTCACCGCGCCGCGTCCTGCGAGGCATGCCACCGCAACGGCGTCTTCACCGGAACGCCGTCGAACTGCGTCGACTGTCACCGTTCGGACTACGAGCAGACCCGGAGCCCGAACCATCTGCAGGCGGGCTTTCCCACCGATTGCGCCGGTTGCCACGGCACGGCAGCGACGAGTTGGGACACGGCGGAGTTCGATCACGCGAGTGTTTTTCCGCTGAAGGGTACGCACAAGACGATCGACTGCGCCTCGTGCCACAAGAACGGACAATTCGCGGCGACGCCCTCGGATTGCGTGAGCTGTCACCGCGCCGACTACGACCGAACGTCGAGTCCCAATCACCTCTCGGCGGGCTTCTCGACGAATTGCATCGGTTGCCACGGAGATAACGCCTCCAGCTGGCTCGGCGCCAACTTCGACCACGACCGCGTCTTTCCACTTCAGGGGCACCATCGGAGCGTCGACTGCACGCAATGTCACGCGAACGGTCGCTTCGCGGGAACGCCTTCCAACTGCGTCGACTGCCATCGCACCGATTACGACCGGACCACCAATCCCAACCACGCTCGGGCGGGATTCGGCACCGATTGCATGTCGTGCCATGGAAGCTCGGCGACCAGTTGGTCGGGCGCCGGTTTCGACCACAACGCGTTCTTTCAGCTCAACGGCCGGCACCGAACGGTCGACTGTTCCCAATGTCACGTGAAGGGACGATTCGCGGGAACGCCAACCAACTGCATCGACTGCCACCGCTCCGATTACGATCACACCACGACGCCCAACCACGCTCGTGCCGGTTTTACGACCGACTGCACCAGCTGTCACGGGACCCAGGCGAGCTCCTGGGCGGGCGCGAGCTTCGACCACAATCAGTTCTTCCAGCTCAACGGCAGGCACAAGGCCGTCGACTGCGCCGCGTGCCACGTCAACGGCCGCTACGCGGGAACACCGACGAACTGTATCGACTGCCACCGCACCGACTACGACCGCACCACGACCCCCAATCACGCTCAGGCGGGTTTCGGTACCGACTGCACCACCTGCCATGGGAGCCAGGCGAGCTCCTGGGCGGGTGCGAGCTTCGACCACAATCAGTTCTTCCAGCTCAACGGCAGGCACAAGGCCGTCGACTGCGCCGCGTGCCACGTCAACGGCCGCTATGCGGGAACACCGACGAACTGTATCGATTGCCACCGCACCGACTACGACCGCACGACGACCCCCAATCACGCTCAGGCGGGTTTCGGCACCGACTGCACCACCTGCCATGGGAGCCAGGCGAGCTCCTGGGCGGGCGCGAGCTTCGACCACAATCGCTTCTTCCAGCTCAACGGCAAGCACAAGACCGCCGACTGCACCGCTTGTCACCCGGGTGGCCGCTACGCGGGGACACCGTCGAACTGCATCGACTGCCATCGGACGGATTTCAACGGGGCGACGAATCCCAATCATGCCCAGGCGGGATTCAGCACCGACTGCACCGGCTGTCACGGGACCCAGGCCAACTCCTGGGCGGGCGCGAGCTTCGACCACAACCAGTTCTTCCCGCTCCAGGGCGCCCACCGTGCTCTCGATTGTCAGGTCTGCCATAAGAACGGGTACAACCTGCCTCGCGATTGCTACGGCTGCCACGCGGCCGACTACACGGCGACGCGCAATCCCGATCACGTTCGCTCGGGCTTTCCGACGAGCTGCGCGAACTGCCATTTCCCGAATCACACCTCCTGGAGCCAGGCGGTCTTCCAGCACGCATTTCCCATCAACAGCGGACCGCACGCTCGGTTCGATTGCTCCGAATGCCACCACGCGGCGACGATGCAGGAGTTCAGCTGCATCGACTGCCACACCCATGCCAAGAGCAGCATGGACAGCAAGCATCGAGAAGTCGGAGGCTACGTCTACAATTCGCAGGCTTGCTACGCGTGCCATCCCAACGGCCGACATTAGGGCATTCGAAGGAAGTCCTGCCGTGGGGCTCCGGCGCGACGGCTTCCAAGTCGCCGGCGTACGCTGCACGCCCTTGCTCCACTGCGCGGTTGATTCGTTCAGCACCCTGCTCGTCGACGGAGAGACGCACCGATAACGATCCGGACTGGCCCCTGGTATGCTGGTTCATCGGCAATTCCGGAGGCCCCATGACTCATCCCGTCAACGGCATATCTGTCGCCGTTGTGCTCTTCTTCGCCGCCGCCTTCGTTCTCCGGCGGCGTTCGAATCCCTACGCGGTCGCGGCGATCGGCGTCACCCTGGCACCAGTCCCCGCGCTGTTTGGCTGGTTTCGGACGACGCGAGCGATGGTCGACCGCTTTCACACGATCTCGGCCGCGGAGCCGAGATCGATGGCGAGCTCGACCATCCGCGCGCTCACAATCGTCAACGATGACGTCGCCTCGGCGCAGACGGCGACGGCCGTCGTCGCTGGCGCAGTCCTCCTGCTGGCTCTCTTCGTGCTCTGGCGGAAACCCGCGGGGCCGGTCGAAAGCTCGAGCTCGCGATCCCGGCTCGTCTCGGCGACCGCCCTGGTGGCGCTCGTATCCTCCCTCCTCGTCTATGAGATCGGCGTCGACGCCGTTCTTCTCCCTCTCGCGGTGGTGGCCTCCCAGCAAGGCCGAGCGGACCCGGACCTCCCGTTGACCACGGAGGCGGCGAAAGCGCTGTTCATGGATGCGACTTCCCAGGACGCGAATCTCCGCGAAAGTCGGCGAGTACATGGCCGGCACCACCCTCGGCTCGCTCCTGATCATGGCTCTCTGCGTCGTCGGGTTCGTCGTGGCTCTCGTCACATCGGCGGGAGCGGGCTTTCCCCGCTCGAGCGCCGTGGTCGGACTCGTTCTCGCCCTGCTTCTCGTCGCAGAGACGGCGCGCGAGCTGACGCGTCACCGCGCCATCGCAGGGGAATTGCGGATCGTCGAAGCGAGAGCTCGGGAGTCGGAGGCCGCGAGCGAGCCGAGATGAGGTGAGGTGAGGTGAGCTGAGGTGAGCTGAGGTGAGCTGAGGTGAGCGGAGCAAGGCAAGCGGCTGGCTTCTACTCGAAGGAATAGACGAGCTTGCTCATGTCGTGGCCGGTACCGTCGGGGTCGGCTCCGTAGCCGGGGATTCGGTACTCCTTGAAGCCCAGTCGCGTGAGCACGTCGACCGCGTCCTGTTCCAAGTCCGAGATCAGCATGCAGGTGAGGTGACGTAGGCCTCTGTCGCGCGCGGTGTCCATGAGGAGATTCACGAGCATGGCACCCAGACCCACGCCTCGAAACGCGGGATCGAGGAGCCATTTGATGCGACCCACGAGGCGAAGCGGCCCATGGTCGCGGCGGTGCAGAGATGCGTCGGCGATCACGCGGGCCCCGTCGAAAGCAAGGAGCGGAAGGACCTTGTTGTAGTCGATACTCCGGCCCCAGCTCTCGACGAGTGAGCGCTGCTCGATTTTGTCCCAGGCGAAGCGGCGCAGCTCCAAAGGGAGTTGGAGGAAAAAGGAGTGCAGCGCTTCGGTATCGTCCCCGCGGAACGGTCGGATGCGGACACTCCTGCCGTCGCGAAGAACCGCGTGCTCGGGGTAACGGTGTTTCGTCATTTCCGCCTTTCCAAAGCAGGCGCGAGAGCGCCCGTTGCTTCGTGGGTACGATACCAGATAATCCCGCGTGGGCCCGCGGACGATGACCGGCGCTGGCGTCCAGGGAGCGATTCCTGGTCTAACCGGAGAGGCGGAATGACGAAGTGCCCTTTGCGTCTTTGCGAGCTTGGCGACTTTGCATTTGTTCTTGGTGTTCACATCCCGACGAACTTCGGGTTTCGTTTCTCCTTGAAGGCGGCGATGCCCTCCTTGGCGTCGCGACTGGCGAAGATGCGCTCGGGCTCCCGGCGCCAGATGGCGGCGTACTCCAGAGGCCCTCGAGGCGTCATCTCCTGGGCGTATCGCTTCAACATGGAGAGGACGAGAGGAGCGTTGGTCGCGATCCGCTCGGCATAGGCCTCTGCCGCCGTCATGAGCTCGCTGCGCGGCACGACTTTGTTCACCAGTCCGACCTCGTAGGCGCGTTGGGCCGAGATCGCCTCGCCGGTGAGCATGAGCTCCATCGCGATCTTGTGGGGGATACGCGCGACGAGAGAGCTCGAGCCGCCAATCGCGAGTCCGATGCGGGCCTCCGGAAAGGCGAACTGGGTGTCCTCGCTCGCGACGCAGATGTCGGAGAACTGCACCAGACCCAGGCCTCCGCCGAGACAATGTCCGAAAACGGCGGCGATGACCGGTTTTTCCACCTCGACGATGTGTCCTGGAATGGCGCGCCAGACGTCGAGTGAAGGGCTCTTGAGGTCCGCCCCCACGCAAAACGCTTTTTCCCCCGCTCCAGTGAGAATGGCGACGCGGTCGTCGCTGTTGTTGAACCTTCGCCACGTCGCCTCGAGTGCTCCCCACATGTCGTCGTTCATGGCATTGAGCACTTCGGGGCGGTTGAGGGTGATGGTCGCGATGTTGTTCTTGGACTCGTACAGGACGACGTTTCCGGACACGCTCTCCTCCACTCGGGAAAATTGGAGCCCTCATGATAGTTTCCCTGCGATCGACGCGGCAAGCGAAGCTCCCGGAGCCGACCGTGCTAAGCTTCGCCGTATCCATGAACGATTCCAACTCGACCTCCACGTCCACGTCCACCGTCCACGTCCACGGCCACGGCCTCCGCAACCAGCGTCACGACGGATGAGGGGCGGTTCCTCGCGGGGCCGGAGAGCCGGCGCGCGGAGGCGATGCGGGTCGGCCGGATCGCCCTCGAGTTCATCCGCGGTTTCCGCAAGCTCCACTTCGTAGGTCCGTGCGTTACCGTCTTCGGCTCCGCGCGCTTCCACGAGGATCATCCCTACTACGCGCTCGGCCGGGAAGTCGGCCAGAGGCTCGCGCGTGCCGGATTCACCGTCATGACGGGAGGCGGCCCTGGAATCATGGAAGCGGCCAACCGCGGCGCCAAGGAGGCGGGGGGACGCTCGGTCGGCTGCAACATTCGCCTTCGGCACGAGCAGGCGCCGAACCCCTACCTCGACCTGATGGCGGAGTTTCACTACTTCTTCGTTCGCAAGGTCATGCTGGTGAAGTACTCCTATGCCTATGTCGCCCTTCCCGGAGGCTTCGGGACGATGGACGAGATCTTCGAGTCGGCGACGCTCATTCAGACGGGAAAGATGAACGACTTCCCCATCGTCATCATGGGAAGAGACTACTGGGGTCCGCTGCTCGACTTTCTCGACAAGAAGATGGTCCCCGCCGGCACCATCGAGTCCCGCGATCTCGACCGCCTCATCGTCACCGATTCTCCCGAAGAAGCCGTGTCCGTGATTCTAAGCTCCGCCACCACCAAGTTCGGGCTTCAATGGGTGCCCAAGCCGCGGTGGATTCTCGGTGAGCCGGCGAAAGCGCGCCCGCCGTCATCGCCGTCCGTCGAAGGCGAAGCCTAGGGGCAGGGCGGCTCGAGGCCGGCGTCACGTCTTCGCTTTGGCGAAGAACTCTCGAGTCAGTTTGCGGATGACGACCGCCGAGCCCAGCACCGCCACGAGGTTGGGTACCGCCATGAGGCCGTTCAGCGTATCGGCAATGTCCCAGATGAGACGCAGGCTGCCGGTGGCGCCGAACCAGACCGCAACGACCCAGAGAATCCGGTAGGGAAACACGGCGCGGTCGCCGAGAAGATACACGGCACCCGTCTCCCCGTAGAACGACCAGCCGATCAAGGTCGAGAACGCGAAGGTCAGAACGCCGAGCGTCACCACCGCATCTCCCCATACGCCCGGGAGCCCGATCTCGAAACCTTTCGCGGAGAGCTCCGCACCCGTCAACCCCAGCTCCCACGCGCCGGTGGTCAGGATCACGAGCCCGGTCATCACGCAGACGACGAAGGTGTCGACGAAAACCTCGAAGATACCGTAGAGGGCCTGCCGAGCCGGATGGTCGGTGACGGCGGCGGAATGGACGATGGGAGCGCTTCCGAGGCCCGCCTCGTTCGAGAAGAGACCGCGCGCCACTCCGAGGCGGAGCGCCTGAGCGACCGTCGCTCCCGCGAATCCTCCCACGGCGGCGTGCCCGGTGAACGCGCTCTCGACGACGAGCCCGACCGCGTGAGGAATCGCGCCCGCGAAGCGTATGAGAACGAAGAGCGCCCCGAGGACGTACGCGACGCACATGAAGGGAACGAGATACTGGGTCACGTCCGCAATCCGTTTGAGGCCTCCCAGGACGACGGCGGCGACGAGCACCATCAAGAGGATGCCGCTCACCCAGGGTTTGATCCCGAAGCTCGCCTCGAGGGCATCGGTCACCGAGTTGGCCTGCACCATGTTGCCGATGCCGAACGCGGCGACGCTCGTGAGGAGCGCGAAGATGGTACCGAGCCAGGGAAGGCCGAGCCCCTTCTTCAGGACGTACATCGCGCCGCCGCGCATGACGCCCATCTCGTCCTGCTCGCGGTAGTGAAGCGCGACGACGATCTCGCAGAACTTGGTGCACATCCCGAAGAGACCGGAAACGAGTAGCCAGAACAGCGAGCCCGGTCCACCGAGGTGGATCGCGGTCGCGACGCCGGCGATGTTCCCGACACCCACGGTGCTCGCGAGGGCCGTCGCCACCGCCTGGAAGGGACTCACCGTTCCTTTTCCCGCCCCTTTGCTCCATAGCTTCCCGAGCACTTCGCGCATCGCGAAGCCGAAGCGCCGAAATTGCACGCCTCCCGTCCAGATGGTCAGAAAGAGTCCCGTCCCCATGAGCGCGATGATGAGGGGAGCTCCCCAGACGAGCGCGTTGAGACGAGCGTGAAGCGCGAGGATTTCTTCCATCATGGCGGCCGATGCTACAGGAAGACCAGCGGATTTCCAATCATTACCTCGCCTTCGATGACGTTCGGCCCCTGCGGCTTTCCGCTCAGATGCGGGCCAAATCACACTCCCCCGCGGGAGGCGCGGTGGCCATCTTCTTCGATTGATACGGTTTCGGGCGTTTCAGCGCTGTGGTCCCGGATTTGCAGAACTTCCGGTGACAGAAAGGTACGAGGGGCCGGTTCGCATCCCAGCGAGAGCGGAGGTTCGGTTCCGGTTTGCGACTGGAGCTCGATCGATGAACGGACGCGGTCCAATCTCACCACGGACTGCCCGAGCTGGCTCCTCGGTTCTCTTTCGGGAGTGAGCCGAGCATGCTTTTCAACGCCTGGAGGGTCCATCGCGCGGGAGAGCCGATGGTGCGCGAAGAGGTCGAGGCGACCCCCGGTGAGGGGGAAGTCCTGGTGAGAGTCGCGGGCTGCGGCGTCTGCCACACCGACCTCGGATTCTTCTACGACGGAGTGCCGACCCGTCACCCCTTCCCTCTCGCGCTCGGTCACGAGGTGAGCGGGACGGTCGTCGAGGCCGGTGCTTGGGCAGAGGAGTGGGTGGGCCGTGACGTCGTCGTGCCCGCCGTCATTCCCTGTGGCACCTGCCTCGCCTGTCGTTCCGGCCGAGGCGCCGTCTGCCCGCATCAGATCTTTCCCGGCAACGACGTCGACGGCGGGTTCGCGACCCATTTGAAGATTCCCGCGACCGGCCTTTGTCCCGTCCCCGACCTCAAAAACCCCGGCGTCAACGCCTCCGGGGTCGACCTCGAATCGCTCGCGGTCGTCGCCGACGCGGTCTCGACGCCGTACCAGGCCATCCTCCGAAGCGGTCTCGAGCCCGGCGACCTGGCGGTATTCGTCGGTGTCGGCGGCGTGGGAGGCTTCGGAGTACAGATCGCCGCGGCGCTCGGGGGCGAGGTCGTGGCGATCGACGTCGACAACCAGCGGCTCGAGACCATCGGCCGCTACGGCGC
This sequence comes from uncultured Acidobacteriota bacterium, assembly GCA_963815675.1. Taxonomy (GTDB): domain Bacteria; phylum Acidobacteriota; class Vicinamibacteria; order Marinacidobacterales; family SMYC01; genus CAWFHP01. The sequence goes on from CAWFHP010000019.1 coordinate 60,489, forward strand.
GTCCGCCACGCTCGCCGCGGGAGAGCTCGACGCGAAGGCGCTCAAGGGACGGGTGCGTGACTTCGCCAGGGAGCGCGATATCCCCAGCTGGCGCCACAAGATTTTCGAGACGTCCGGGACCACCGCGGGACAAACGACGGCCTTCTCCCTGCTGGGCCCGGGGGGATACCTCGGTGTCGTAGGATTCACGCCCCAGAAAGTCGAGCTCCGGCTCTCGAATCTGATGGCATTCGACGCGGTCGCGCAGGGCAACTGGGGTTGTCTTCCCGAGCATTACCCGGCGGTAGTGGATCTCGTCCTGTCAGGGGAAGTGTCGGTCGAGCCCTTTATCGAAAAGCGCCTGCTCGATACCATCAACGAGACCTTCGAAGCCTTGCACCAGAGGAAAATCTCGGCGCGTCCCGTTCTCGTCGCGGAGGCCTGAATGGAGCTCAAGAACCACGATCTCGTAAGCTCGAGCGAGCGGCCCGGGGTGCTCTACCAGGAAGTTCCGCTCGTCGATCCCGAAGGTGCCGAAGTCCCGGGACTCCACACCGTCCGCATCACGCTCGATAACCCCTCGCAGTTCAACTCCTACACCACCGACATGGTGAAAGGAGTCATCCTCGGCATGCGCCGGGCATCGAATGATCGCGCCGCGGTGGCCGTCGTGTTCACCGGGAGCGGTGACCGCGCGTTTTGCACCGGTGGCAATACCCAGGAGTACGCGGAGTACTACGCCGGACGGCCCGAGGAGTACCGGCAGTACATGCGGCTGTTCAACGACATGGTGAGCGCCATCCTCATGTGCGACAAGCCCGTCATCTGCCGGGTCAACGGCATGCGCATCGCCGGAGGCCAGGAGATCGGGATGGCCTGCGATTTTTCCGTCGCCCAGGATCTCGCCGTCTTCGGCCAGGCCGGCCCGAAGCACGGCTCCGCGCCCGACGGTGGAAGCACGGACTTCCTTCCGCTCTTCGTGGGGATCGAGCAGGCGATGGAGAGCTGCACCCTCTGCGATCACTGGAGCGCCCACAAGGCCTATCGTCTCGGCCTCGTCAGCCAAGTCGTGCCGGGACTCCGAGATCGACGGAGCTTTCGTCGTCAACCCCATGGTCGACGACTCATCGCTGGATCGACGACTCGGGTCGAATCGTCTACGGCGAGTCGCGCACGGGAGAGGACCGTGTCGAAGCGAAGAAGATCTCTGAAGCGCGGGAAGGTCATCTCTCGTTCGGCTGGATGCGGCGGTGGACGGTCTCGTGTTCCGGCTGGCGATGACCATGCCTGGATGCCTCACCGAAGACGCTCGAGAGCGTCCGCAAGCACAAGCTCGAGCACTGGGACCGCAACAAGGAGTCGAACCGCGCCTGGCTCGCGCTCAACATGATGACCGAGGGACGCGCGGGCTTTCGCGCGTTTCACGAAGGTTCGAAGGAATGCCGCGAGGCCGACTTTCTGCTCCTGCGCCAGCGTCTCGCGGAGGGCGCCCGCTGGTCCGATGAGCTCATCGAGGAAGTCCTCGCGAAGGCCCACGGCAGGAGCGGCGGGTAAGAGGCAGGAGGCCGAGTGACAGCCATGGGTGAAAGCGACGTTCTCGCGGTCGAGTCCCTCGAAGGCGGAGCATACTGGGACGTTCGCCTCTCCGGCTCCACGGGCAATATTCTCGACGCACGACTCGTCGAAGCGCTGACCCGGCTCTTCGAACGCGCGGCGGCCGACCGTGAGCTCAAGACCGTGTGTCTCCGCGGCGAAGGCCGTCACTTCTCGTTCGGAGCAAGCGTTCCCGAGCATCTACCTGAGCACGTGGGAGAGATGCTCCCCCGCTTTCACGCCCTGTTCCGCGCCATCGCCGCGAGCTCCGTCCCCTGTCTCGCCGCCGTTCGCGGACAGTGCCTCGGCGGGGGTCTCGAGCTCGCGATGTTCTGCCACCGAGTCTTCGCCGCCCCCGACGCGAAGCTCGGCCAGCCCGAGATCGTGCTCGGCGTGTTCGCGCCGATCGCCTCCCTTCTCTTGCAAGAAAGCATCGGCCGCGCATAGCCGAGGACCTGTGCCTCACCGGGCGGAGCGTGTCCGCCGACGAGGCTCTTCGCATGGGGCTCGTCGACGTCGTGGGCGAGGATCCGGAGGGAGCGGCACTCGAGTACTTCCGCCGCCACTTCGGTCCCAAGTCCGCGTCGAGCCTCCGTTTCGCAGTCAAGGCCTGCCGGCATCGTATCGAACGGCTTCTCGTCGAGGATCTTCCGGCGATCGAGAGGATCATCTCGATCCACGAGAGGGCCTCATGGCGACCGACGATGCCGTCGAGGGCATTCGCGCTTTCCTCGAAAAGAGACCCCCGTCGTGGAGGAACCGGTGAGTCCGCGAGAGACGACGAGCCCCGCGGAGCTCGCGGCCACGGCCGAGGCCCTCTATCGCGACTACCTCCTGCCGAGAGTGAGACGGTGGAAGGAGAGGACCTCCGGCCTCGCCATCGGCTATATGCCCATCTACGTTCCCCGAGAGCTCCTTCACGCGCAGGGCGTTCTGCCCGTCGCGGTCCTCGGCGGCGGCGACGATCTGGAGATCATCCGCGGCGACGCCTTCTACCAGTCCTACATCTGCCACATTCCGCGCAGCACCATCGAGCTCGGCCTCAACGGAAGCCTCGACGTCCTCGACGGCATGCTCTTCCCCGCGATCTGCGACGTCATTCGCAATCTCTCCGGCATCTGGAAGATGCAGTTCCCGGACAAGCTCGTCCGCTACCTGGACGTTCCGCAGAACTTCGACCGAAGCCTCGGAGGCACGTTCTATCGGCAGCGAGCTCCTCGAGCTCTCGACCGAGCTCGTCGCCGCACGGGGCGCGGCCCCTCGAACGACGACGGCCTCCGGGAGTCGATCGCCGCTCTTCAACGAGAACCGCCGGCAGGTTCGAGCGCTTTACGCGCTGCGTCGGAGCCAGCCCTGGAAGGTGCCGACCAGCGAGCTCTACTCCGTCCTGCGCGCGAGCCTCGTGATGCCGGTCGAAGAGCGTCACGCGCTGCTCGCGGACTATCTGCGGGCTGGCGAGGCGGACGAGACGCGCAGCCCATGGACCAGGCGCGGGTGCTGTTGACCGGTCCGTTCTGCGAGCAGCCGCCGCTCGGTCTCATCAAGACCCTCGAGCGCGCCGGCTGCTACATCGTCGACGACGACTTCGTCCAGGTCGCACCGGTGGATGAGGCACGACGTCCCGACGGAAGGCGACCCGCTCGACAACCTGGTCGTGGCCTTCCTCGACGACGCGATCGCCAGCCCGACGCGCTACATCGGCGAGGGCGTCAAGGGCGCGGAGCTCATCGAGCGGGTCGCGCGCGCGCGGCGCCGAGGGCGTGCTCTTCTGCGCGCCGAGCTTCTGCGATCCCGCGCTGCTCGACCAGCCGATGGCGGTCCGGCGCGTCGAGGCGGAAGGCGATCCCCTGGACCGCCTTCAAGTACGCGGAGAACGGCGGCCAGTTCCAGGTGATCCGCGAGCAGGCCGGCACCTTCGCCGATTCGATCAAGCTGTGGAGCGAGGATCGTCATGACCGCGGAGCCGACGCCCAGAAGGACGCGAGCCAGCTCCGCCAGAAGGAGATGATCGCCGCGCCACTTCCACCGACTGGCGCAGGCGCCGGAGACGGGCGAGAAGACCGCCTACACCTTCGTGCCGGGCAACCTCACCGAGCTCCTGCTGAGCTTCGACCTCCTGCCGGTGCTGCCCGAGATCAACGCCCTGCAGTCGGGGATGCGCGGGCAAGTCCCGGCGAGTACATCGCGGTCGCCGAGAAGCTCGGCCACTCCGAGGACGTCTGCACCTACGTCAAGTCGCGACATGGGCATGATGAAGTCGGGCAACATCGGTCCCACCGGCGAGCGCCTGCCCGATCCCGACGTGCTGCTCCTCTCCTACACCGGGTGCTTCACCTTCATGAAGTGGTTCGAGATCCTGCGCGAGCAGTACCACGCCCCGGTCGTGATGCTTCACGTGCCCTATCAGGGCGACGGCGACATCACCGACTCCATGCGCGAGTACGTCGTCGAAGCAGCTGAAGCAGAAGGTCATCCCCGCGCTCGAGAAGATCAGCGGGAAGGCCTACGACGAGGACCGCCTGAAGGAGCACCTCGCGCTGCTCGGCGCAGGCCGAGGACGACCTGGTGTGGGTGCTGCAGTCGGCGCGCAACGTCGCCCTCGCCCATCGACGCCTACTTCGGCGGCGTCTACTACATCGGGCCCATCTTCAGCGCTTTCCGCGGCACCGCCCGAGGCGGTCGCCTACTACCAGGCGCTGCGCGCGGAGATCGAGGAGCGGATCGCGGAGAGGCAAAGGCCCGGTGACGCCCGACGGGGAGATCGAACGAGGAGCGCTACCGCGTCGTCGTCGAAGGGCCGCCCAACTGGACGAGCTTCCGCGAGTTCTGGAAGATGTTCGCCGACGAGGGTGCGGTCGTCGTCGCCTCGACCTACACCAAGGTCGGCGGCGTCTACGACTTCGGCTTCCGCCACGACCCCGCGCGACCGCTCGAGACCCTGGCCGAGTACTGCCTGGGCTGCTACACGAACCTGAGCCTGCCCTCGCGGGTCGACATGCTCGCCAGCTACGTCGCGCGAGTACCGACGCCGACGGCTTCCTCATCAACTCGGTGAAGAGCTGCAACTCCTTCAGCGCCGGCCAGCTCCACATCCTGCGCGAGGTCGAGAACCGCGGTCGGGCCGGCCGGGCGGCTTCATCGAGAGCGACCTCGTCGACCCGCGCTACTTCTCGGCCGCCAACATCAAGAACCGGCTCGAGTCCTACTTCCAGATGATCGAGCAGAAGCGCGCGGGAGCGGACGCGCGCATGAAGTACGTCGTCGGCATCGACCTCGGCTCGACCACGACCAAGGCCGTGGTCCTCGGCGAGGAGGGCGACGATCCTCGGCCGCGGCATCACCAACAGCCGGAGCAACTACGACGTCGCCTGCCAGATCGCGCTCGGCGAGGCGCTCATCAACACGCGCTTCTCTCAGGTCGACGTCGGAGCTCGAGCAGCGCCGGGAGCGGACGAGGGCGCGCGGCACGAGTGGCTTCTGCGGAGCTCGAGCGGCTCTTCCGCCTGCAGCAGTTCCGGTCGCAGCTCCGCGTCCTCGCGGACGAGCTCCATCGGGTCGCTGTCGCGGCTGCGACCGGCCTCCGGCGCTCGACGAGGACGTCGTCGAGCGAATCCTCGCGCGCATGGAAGACGAGGCGCCGAAGCTCTTCGCCGCCGGAGCCAGCGCAAGAGCGACTTCTTCCGCGACCTCGCCGGCAGCTCGCTACCTGGCGTTCGCCGAGGAGCGAGGCCCGGCGGACCGGCTCGGCTTCGACTGGCTCGTCGGTCTCTTCGACAAGGCGATCCTCGACGTCGAGAACTCCACCGCCGCCGCGGGCAGCTTCGAGGACCACGCGCTCGAGCGCGCTCGGCGCGGACTGGAGGCTCCCCCGCGCGAGCTGTCCGCGCGGTCGAGCGCGTCGCGCGCGTCGAGCTCGAGCAGGTCGGCGAGCGTCGGCACCGGCTACGGGCGGGCGACGGCTTCCGTTCCCCGAAGGGCAGATCCGCTCCGAGATCCTCTGCCACGGGCTGGGCGCCCACGCGATGTTCCCCGACGACGCGCACCGTTCTCGACATCGGCGGCCAGGACACCAAGGCGATCCAGGTGGACGAGCAGCGGCATCGTCACGTCGCTTCCAGATGAACGACCGCTGCGCCGCCGGCTGCGGCCGGTACCTCGGCTACATCGCCGACGAGATGAACCTCGGCCTCCACGAGCTCGGGCCCGCTCGCGGCGAGTCGCCGAGCGCGTCGTGCGGATCAACTCGACCTGCACGGTGTTCGCCGGCGCCGAGCTGCGCGAGCGGCTCTCGCTCGGCGAGAAGCGCGAGGACATCCTCGCCGGGCTCCACCGGGCCATCATCCTGCGGGCGATGTCGCTGCTCGCCCGCTCGGGCGGGGTGAGCGACGAGTTCACCTTCACCGGTGGGGTGGCGAAGAACCCGGCCGCGGTCGAGGCCCTCGAGGGAGCTCGTCGCCGAGAACTACGGCGAGCTGACCATCAACATCTCCCCCGACTCGATCTACACCGGCGCCCTCGGCGCCGCGCTCTTCGCGCTGCAGGTCCGAGGGAAGGCAGAGCGAGAACGAGAGACGCTCGATGCGCTGACGAATCGACAGGCTCGTGGACGGCGGGAATCGACGTGGGCTCGTCGGCCGTCAAGGTGGTCGTCATGGAGGACGAGCGGGGCAGGAGCCGCGCCTGCTGGCCGAGCGGACTCGAGCGGATCCGGCGCCGGGACCCCATCAAGGTCACCGGAGCTCCTCTTCGAGCGACCCTCACGGACGCCGGGCTGGCGCGGGACGACTTCGACTACATCGCCACCACCGGCGAGGGAGAGCTGGTCGCCTTCCGCACGGGCCACTTCTACGGGATGACGACCCACGCCCGCGGCGCGCTCTACCTCGATCCGGAGGCCCGGGCCGTCCTCGACATCGGCGCGCTCCATGCCCGGGCCATCCTCATGGACGAGCGCGCCAAGGTGCTCGGCTACCGCATGACGAGCCAGTGCGCCTCGGGCTCGGGGCAGTTCCTGGAGAACATCGGCCGCTATCTCGGCATCACGCTCGAGGAGATCGGCGCGCTCTCGCATGCAGGCCGACGACCCCGAGGCCTGCTCCTCGATCTGCGCCGTCCTGGCGGAGACCGACGTCATCAACATGGTCTCGCGCGGCATCTCGACGCCGAACATCCTGAAGGGGATCCACCAGTCGATGGCGGGCCGCTACCTCCGCCTCCTGACATCCGCCCGCGCCCAAGGTGTCGTGCTGGTGACGGGAGGGCTCGCCTCCGACGTCGGGCTCCTTCAAGCGATGCGGGAAGCGGCGGCGGAACAGGGAGCGGAGCTCGAGGTACGTGCCCACGAGCAATCGGTGCTTGCGGGGGCGCTCGGGGCGGCGATCTGGGGTGCGTTCCGGGCGCGACGGTTGAGGGCGAAAGGCGTTTCGCTCTCCGCGTGAGGAGGCGACGATGCAGACCGATTCGAGCCGATTTTCCGAGAACCGTGAAGCGGACGAGGTCGTCGTACGGCGGCTCCGTCCCGACGATCTCGAAGCTGTCATCGCCATCGACGCGCGAACCGTCGGGCGCAGGCGCGAGGAATATTTCGGCCTCAAGCTGAAGCAGGCTCTCTCCGATACCGGGATCCAGATTTCGCTCGGCGCCGAGCTCGAGAAGATTTTCGTGGGCTTCCTCCTCGCCCGGGTCTACTACGGCGAGTTCGGAAGCCTCGAGCCGGTGGCGGTGCTGGACACGATGGGGGTGCATCCCGACTTCCAAAGGCGCGGCGTCGGGAGTGCCCTCATCGACCAGCTCCGCACCAACCTCCTTGGTCTCGGGATCCCGTCCCTGGCGACCGAGGTGAGCTGGAACAACCCCAATCTCCTCGTCTTTTTCCAACGGGAAGGCTTCCGTCCCGCCGCCCGGCTTTGTCTCGACCTGGACCTGGAGAAGACCCGAACGAGCTGAGAGGGGGCGCGCCCAATTACTTCGACTCGGCGCGCAGCGAGCGGATCTGGGCCACGGCATCCGCGATCTTGAAGCCGACGAACATCTTCGCCGAGCTCTGCACTGGCTTTCGTGGGATCGCCGTCCACTCCCGTTTGCGGCCGCGTCTTGCTGTCGCTCGCGGCGAGCTTGTCCTTTCGAATCCACTCGTGCGCTTCGTCGATGAACATGACCTCGCTGGTGTCATCGGTGCCCGCGTGCCGGTCGACAGCGATCCCCTTCTCGGTGAGGTAGCTGCGCATCTGCTCTTTTTCTTTGTAATAGAGGTCCGGAACGTACCGTACGTGAACGCCCTTGGAGCTCCACTCCTGCTCGAGTCCGTTTGCCGCGAGCTCCAGCTCCGACTGCCCGCCGCCGTGGTCCCCCATGAGGTAGACCTCCTTGAACCCGGCGGCGATGGCGGAAAGCGCGACCTGACGCGCGACTCCCAGGTAGACCTCGGAGGAAAGCGACACGCTCCCGGGATAAGCCATGTGACCGGTCTTCTGGAATCGGATCACCGGTAGGAGCGAAAGGAATCGTGGGATAGACGAGGGCGTCGCCCAGCTCTTCGGCAATCTTTCCCGCGATGTAGTGAGCGAGGAACAGGTGCTTTCCCAGCGCCATATGCGGTCCGTTCTGCTCGATGCTCCCGGAGTAGACGATGGCCGTCGTCTTCCCTGAAGCAACGAGATCCCGCACCTCCATCCACGTCAGATCCTCGATATAGAGCGATCGACTCTGGGCGGACAGAAGGGCCGTCATCGAAACGAACAGGGTCACGAGGAAAGAGCGCGTCATTCGGGGACCTCCATCGAAAGAGACAGGGAAGCATATCGCATGGTGGCGCGTCGGGTGGGAGGAAACCGCCGCCCCGGCGTCGGACCGTCAGAGGTCGGGGACGAGCTCGTGCAGCTTCTCGGTCAGGAATCGCGAGACCTCACTCACCGTCGAGAGCCTGAGCGCCTCCTCGGAGATGATCTTCGCCTCGCGGGAATCGAGCTTGCGGATGATGTTCTTCACCGAGGGAATGGATACGGGGTTCATCGAGAGCTCGTCCAGCCCGAATCCCAGGAGCAGGATCACGAGAACCGGATCGGCCGCCATCTCCCCGCACATGCCGACTTTGATCCCCGCGGCGTGGGCGGAGTCGATCACGTAGCGGAGCGTTCTCAGGATTGCCGGGTGCAAGGGCTCGTAGAGATAGGAGACCTGATCGTTTCCGCGATCGACGCCCAGAAGATACTGGATGAGATCGTTCGTCCCGATGCTGAAAAACGCCGCCTCTTTGGCGAGAAGGTCGGCGGTCGTGGCGGCAGAGGGCACCTCGAGGGTCACGCCACAAGGGAGATCCTTCGCGTAGGCGACGCCTTCGTTCTCGAGCGTGGACTTCGCCTCCTCCACCACCGCGAGCGCCTCGCGAAGCTCACCGACTCCGCTCACCATGGGAAACATCACTTTGACGTTTCCGTGGACCCGCGCTCGCAAGAGCGCCCGGAGCTGCTGCAGGAAGAGATCCTTGCGTTTCAAGAGGAGCCGGATGGCGCGAAGCCCGAGGGCCGGGTTCGCTTCCGACTGGCTCGCTTCCTCGCCGAGCTGCTCGGCGGTCAAGTCGAAGGCGCGGACGATGACCGACGAGGGTCTCATCTGCTCCGCCATCCGACGATAGACGTCGTACTGTTCCTCCTCGCTCGGGAACGCGCCCCGATTGCGGGTTAGAAACCACTCCGAGCGGAACAGCCCAATCCCCTCGGCCCCCTGGCTCTTCGCCGAGGCGCATTCTTCCGGGAACTCGACGTTCGCCTGGACGACGATTCGGTAACCGTCCTGGGTCTCCGCGGGGAGCTCCCGAAGGTGCGCGAGCTTCGAAAGGCCGAGCTTCTGCCTCCGCTTCCGGTGGCGGTACTCGCGGAGAATGGCCCGGTCGGGGTTGACCACGACGACGCCCTCTCCCCCGTCCATGATGAGCGGCGCACCGTGGTCCACTTTTTCCAGAAATCCTTCACTCCCACGACGCAGGGAATCCCGAGAGAGCGCGCGATGATGGCGGTGTGGTAGGTCCGGCTCCCCGCCTCCATCGCGAGACCCGCCATGCGCTCCCAATCGAGCCGCGCGGTGTCCGAGGGGCGTACGTTGTCGGAGAGCAGGATGTACTTGCGCTCCATCTTTTCTCTCGCGCGTTGCGGCCCGCCGGCGAGGTTGTGCAGGAGCCTTTCGACCACGTCGTTGATGTCGCTGCGCCGCGCGCGGAAGTAGTCGTCGTCGAGTGAGTCGAAGACCGCGGCGAGCTCTTCCAGGGTGATACGCGCGGCCCACTCCGCATTGACGCGCTGCTCCCGAATGATCTGCTCCATCCTCCCCGTCACCAGCGGGTCGTCGAGCATGAGCATGTGCGCTTCGAAGATGTACCCGTGATCCTCTCCCAGTGCCTCCACCGTCCGCGCCTGAATCTCTTCGAGCTGACGCTTGGTCTCTTCTTTGGCCGCGTCGACGCGCTCCACCTCGCTCGCTATTTCCGAGCGCAGCAGAGGCACGCGGAATACGGGAATCTCCTGGTGACGAAACAGCAGTGCCCGCGCAATGACGACGCCGGGAGCGACGCCGATTCCGTGCAGCACCAGCGGGCGTGGTCTCGCCCCGCTGCCGGCGGAAGAGCTAGATGTCGTGCTTATGCTCACACCTCTTGCTCCTCGCCCAATCCGGTGGCCACCAGAGATACGAGAGCGTCCACCGCCTCGTCCTCGTCGTCGCCGCTCGCAGAAATCGTGATCTCGGTTCCGGCGGTCGCGGCGAGAAACAGTATGCCGAGGATGCTCTTACCGTCGGTGCTGTTGCCGTCCTTGCTGACCATCACTCTGGCACGGAATCGAGTGGCGGCACGAACGAAACGGGCGGCAGCCCGCGCGTGAAGGCCGAGGAGATTCACGATCTGAACTCTCTTTTCGACCACGTCAGGCACCGCTCTTCTCTTCGCTGGCGCCCTCGTTCGCGAGGAGGTCGCTCGCGAGGTATACATTCTCTTTACCCTCTCGCATCGCCTGGGCCGCGACCTCTCTCAGGTCGTCCCCCTCCTCTTCCTCTCTCAGGCTGGCGAGACGGATGAGCATGGGGAGGTTCACACCGGTAACGACCTCCACTCGGCCTTTTTCCAGAAAGGTGAGGCTCAGATTGGAAGGCGTCCCTCCGAACATGTCGGTGAGCACTACCGTCCCTTTCCCCGATTCGACCCGCGAGAGCGCGGCCGCGATCTCCCGCTCGGCGTCATCGGGGCTCTCGTGCCATCCGATGGAAACGGCAGTGACGTTGGGGATCTCGCCGATGATCATTTCCGCCGCGGCCACCAGCTCTCGCGCCAGCTGTCCGTGAGTAACGACGACGATTCCAATCATGTCGGCTCTCTCATCTCGCGAAGCGTCTCAATCGTTCTCGTTGTCCCGGTGAGAGATGCGCACCCGGTAGCGGCCGTTTCGGATTCGCTCACCGAGCTGATTGGCTACCACGACCGAGCGGTGCTTTCCTCCGGTACAGCCCACCGCAATCGTCAGGTTGGCCTTTCCCTCCGTCGCGTAGTGCGGCAACAGATACCCCAGGAACGATTCGAGACGGTCGAGAAACTCGTTGACGAGGGGTTTGTCGAGCAGGAACTGCTCGACCTCCGGGTCGTTGCCATCTTTGTCACGCAACGCGCTCTCGAAGTATGGATTGGGCAGGAAGCGGACGTCAAACACCAGATCCGCACCCGGTGGAACCCCGTATTTGAAGCCGAAAGAGACGATATGGATCGCGGGTCCGGCGAGGGGCGCGCCCTCCACGACATGCTCGGTGACGTAACGGCGAAGCTCGTGCACCGTCATCTCCGAAGTGTCGATCACCTTGTGGGCGATCTGCCGCACCGGTGCCAGCTCTTCCTGCTCGGCCTGCACCGCCTCGACGAGAGAGCCCTCGCGCTCCTGGAGCGGGTGAGGCCTCCGGCTCTCGCTGAAACGCCGCACAAGGACCTCGTCGCGCGCCTCGAGAAAGACGACGGTCGCGGGAAAGCCGCGCTCCTGGAGGCGCCGAAGGGCTTCGGGGAAGTCCTTCAGGAAGCCCCGCTCGCGGATATCAGCGACGATCGCGACCCGGTCGATGTTCTCTCCTCCCTGCGCGGTGATCTCCCCGAAGGGGAGAATCAGCTTCGCGGGGAGGTTGTCGACGCAGAAAAAACCCGCGTCCTCGAGGGCCTTCATCGCCAGCGTCTTGCCCGAGCCGGAGAGTCCGGTGATGAATACGAAGCGCGCCCCTTTGAACTCCGGCATACCCTCGGGCCTAACCCTCGGGATCGATGAGCCCGAAGTTTCCGTCGGGACGTTTGTAGAGGACGTTGGTGCGATCGTTGGTCGCGTTACGGAAAACGAGAAAGCCCATCCCCTGCTCCTCGATGGCGATCACCGCCTCCTCCACGCTCAGAGGCTTGATGACGAACCGCCGGCTCTCGATCACCCGGGGGACGCTCGACCGCGCCGCCTCCCCGTCTCCGGCAATGAGATTGAACGTTCCCTCGAGAACTTCCCGCGGGGCCCGGCGACGCTTGCGATCGATACGCTTGGATTGCTGCTTCTTCGCCTGACCGGCGATCTTCTCGATCGCCTGCGTGACCGAGAGCTTCAAGTCCTCTGAGGCTTCTTTCGCGGAGAGATGCACGTTGCCGCGGCTATGCACGTTGAGCTCGGCAATCTGGCGGTACTTCTCGACGGTCAGCGTCACGTGGATGTCGGTGATTCCATCGATGTAGCGGTCGAGCTTGGAGACTCGAGACTCGATGAAGGATTTCAGCTTGTCCGGTACGTCGATATGTCTCGCAGTAATTTGAATCATCATGATGGGCTCCCGCCGACCCGAACCCGAAGGGCTCTTCCACCGGAGAGCAGCACGACGCTAGGAGGCGAAAGGGCTGCTGTAGAGGTTCTTTCGTTGATTGGACGGAGGGATCCGGAGCTCTTCGCGATATTTGGCGATGGTACGGCGCGCGAGCACCAGTCCTTCCTCCTCGAGGATCTTGACGATCTTGGAATCGGAAAGAGGACGCTTCGGATTCTCTTCCTCGACGATTTTCTTGATTCGCTGTTTGATCGTGACCGACGAAACATGCTCCCCACCGACACTGGCAATGCCGCTGTGGAAGAAGTACCTCATTTCGAAGACTCCTTGCGGCGTATGCATGTATTTGTTGCTCACCACCCGGGACACCGTCGATTCGTGCATCCCGATGTCCGTCGCCACATCCCGAAGCACCAACGGGCGCAGGTACTCGACGCCGTTGTCGAGAAACTCGTTTTGCTGGCGAACGATGCTCTTCGCTACCTTGTAGATCGTCTTCTGCCGCTGGTCCACCGACTTGATCAGCCAGAGCGCGCTCCGGAGCTTCTCCTTCACGTAGTTGCGGGTGGCTTCGTTCTCGTCCGACTTGTTCTCCAGCATCCGTTTGTAGACCGGGCTTATCCGGAGCTGCGGCAGGCGGTCCTCGTTCAAGACCACCTCGTACTTGCCCTCCACCTTGAGCACGTAAACGTCCGGTGTCACGTACTGGCTTCGCTCGGAGTTGAACCGGGCGCCGGGCTGCGGGTCGAGCTCCCGGATGATCTCGCAGTGCTGGATGACCTCCTCGACCGGGATCTTCATCGCCTTCGCGATCTCGTTGAACCGGTGGTTCTGGAGCAGATCGAGATGTTCGGCGATCATGGCCTCGGCCAGCGTATCGCCGAGCTCCAGATGGCGCAGCTGGATGAGGAGGCACTCCTTGAGGTCGCGAGCCGCGACTCCCACCGGGTCGAAAGTCTGCACCGATTCGAGGGCGCGCTCCACCTCCTCACTCGAATAGTCGCCCATCGCGCAGAGCTCCTCGATCGAAGCCTGAAGGTAGCCCTGGTCGTCGATGTTACCGATGATCGCCTCTCCGATCTCGACTGTCTTCGGGTCGGAGGGGCTCATGTGGAGCTGCCACTCGAGGTGGTCGGCGAGAGACGCCGTCGTCGACAGCGTATTCTCGATGGGCGGGAGCTCCGGTACCTCGTAGCTCGTTCGAGGGCGATATCCTTCGTCGAGGTAGTCGCTGAAGAACGACTCGTAATCGATCTCGTTGAGCGAGTCCTCGCTCTTGGGCTCCGCCTCGGGCTTACTCTCGGCGGACTCTTCCGCGGAGGACTCGGGCGCGGGTGCGTCCTCGCCGCTCTGCCCCGTTTCGGTCACCGGACGCTCGAGCTCCTCTTCGAGAAGCGGGTTTTCCGTGATCTCCTGCTGCAGCATGTCGGCGAGCTCGAGCGTCGACATGGGCAGGAGCTTGATCGCCTGCTGGAGCGACGGCGTGAGGATCAGCTTCTGCTGGAGCTTGGCTTGGAGGGTTAGCTTCTGCTGCACTATGTCGTCTCTCGCGCGTGAACGGTCGAGCTCGTCGGAACGAGACGAGCGCGGGCGCCTTCAATCCAGTCGGAAATCCTCTCCGAGGTAGACCCGGCGTACGTCCTCGTTCTCCGCGAGCTCGCCGGGCGTTCCCGAGCTGAGAATCTTCCCATCACTTATTATATAGGCTCGATCCGTGATCTTTAGCGTCGCCTGAACGCTGTGATCGGTGACCAGAATGCCGATTCCCATGGACTTCAGCTTGTGGATGATCCTCTGGATGTCGCCCACCGCGATGGGATCGATCCCCGCGAAGGGCTCGTCGAGGAGCATGAACGAAGGAGAGGTCACGAGCGCCCGGGTGATCTCCGCCCGACGTCGTTCTCCGCCGGACAGCGTATAGCCGCGGGAGCGGGCTTTGTCAGTAAGCCCCAATTCGCCCAGGACTTGCGAGAGACGCTGTCTCTTCTCTTCCGTCCTCAACGGCAAAGTCTCGAGAATCGCCAGAACGTTCTCCTCCACGGTCAGCTTCCGAAAGATGGAGGGCTCCTGCGGAAGGTAGCTGATTCCGCTGCGAGCCCGCAGATACATCGGAAGCGACGTGATTTCCTGGTCATTCAAGTACACACTACCGGAGTCGGGCCTCGTGAGCCCGACGACCATGTGGAACGTCGTCGTCTTCCCGGCGCCGTTCGGCCCCAGCAGTCCGACGACCTCGCCCTCCTGCACCTCCAAGCTGACGTCGTCGACCACTCGCTTTTTGCGAAAGGACTTCGCGAGTGACCGTCCCCGCAGAACCTGCATCAGAGGCGAGGTTTCGATGAGTACGTTGTCTTGGTACGGGTCAGTTCCCGACCGTCGACAAAAACTTTATCATCGCCCAAAAAAAATGTCAACTGCTTTCCCTCTGTTAGTTTACCGGCATTTTCCAGTGATGCGTCGTCCCCGGTTACTGTCATACTGCCGTCTTTCGGCAAGTATTTTGCAGTATTACCCGAGGCCTTTCCGTCGGCTGTCTCGATCGTCACTTTCCCTTCCGCCCGCACCTCGGTAACGTCGTTCCCTGTCCCTGTCGGGGCCAGGGCAACGTCAATCGCGTCCCCCCGAAGCGTCATGTCGTCGGAGCGCATCTCCGCCCCTCCCCGGTAGTGGAGCACATCCTCCTCCGAGCGATAGTCGAGCTTGTCGGCGTCGGTCGTCGTCATGGTGGTCGCGGCGGCGCTGGCCGTCGGGGCCGCCGTCGGGCCTGCCGCCGGACCTGGGGGCGGGGCGGGGGCAGAGGCGCGGGAGACGGACGACGACCCAGTGGCGGCGCCCTCAGGTCGTACTCTTTGGAACAGTACGGTCCGGACGTTGCCCTCGGCCGACAGATCGCCCTTCCCGCGAACGAACGTCGATTCGATCCGCTTCGATGCGGTTTCGGCCCTGGATCGCCCGCGCCTCGCCCGAGTACGCGGCACGATCCGCCTCTTTCTGGTACAAGAGGTGCTGCGAGACGAAAAAGACGGGCGCGTCGTCCCCTCCCGGGAACCCGGCGGCACCGCTCCCTCCGGCGGATTTCGAATGCACGTCGCCAACACCCTGCAAGTCTCCCGAATCCACGTGGATCTCGATCTCGTTTGCGTCGAGGCTCGTCTTGTCGTCCCACAATCGAGGTTGGTCCTCGAGTCGCAACAGAGAATCGGCCGAGCGAAACGTGCCTTTTTCCGCCGTCGCATGGATCTCACGCTGCTCGAACGTCACCGCCTGCTCGCACACCGCCTCCCCGAGCTCCCCGCTGACGGGGTCGAAGTCCGCTTCGAGCTGTCGGGCGGTAATCGTCTTCTTGTCCTCCTCGCTCGAGACCGGGGTGAGCGTGAGCGTCACTCCGCCGCGTCCGCGCAGCGTCACCAACCGGCCTTGTTCGTCGAACTCGAACGCGAGGGTGTACCCCTCGAGCTCTTTCTGAAACCCCTTCTTCGCCCCCTGGGGAAGTCGCACCAGCAGACGGCCTCCTTCGAGGGCGCGCGCCCGCTCCAGAAACTTTCCTCCCGGGCGAAAATAGGCCTCGAACCGGTCCGTGAGAAGCCGCTTCGTTCCCGGCTCGGCGGTGAGGGCGTTACTCGCCGTCGGGGACGCCGCGGCGGTATCGTCGTGTTCCTCTTCGGTCGCGCTCGCCCTGACGTTCAATCTCAGATCGACGTTCTCATAAGCTTCCATTCGCTCAATCTCCTTGTTGGCCTCGTCGAGGTAGACCTGGAGATCGTTGCAGTCGAGCGCGCGGTTGACCTGGCGGACCCGGACGGCGTCGATGAACCGGATCAGGTGAATCCCCTGTCTCATCTTGGCGCTCGCGCTCTCGATCGCGACGGGCGCGTCGCCCTTTTCCTGCAGCGTCATCGCGACTTGCTCCCCCAGATCGAGGACGCCCGGGTCGAGAACGTAGCGCATGTTGCCCGCCGTTCCCGAAAGCCCGTCCCGGGAAAAGCGCACGGGGTCGCCGGTCCAGATCCGGTCGGGAGCGCGCTGGAAATGGAGCGTCGCCGCCTCGAGCCTGAGGGTGGTGTCGTCCCGGACGACGACGTTGCCCT
This sequence comes from uncultured Acidobacteriota bacterium, assembly GCA_963815675.1. Taxonomy (GTDB): domain Bacteria; phylum Acidobacteriota; class Vicinamibacteria; order Marinacidobacterales; family SMYC01; genus CAWFHP01. The sequence goes on from CAWFHP010000019.1 coordinate 76,970, forward strand.
CCAGATAGATCGAGCTGTCCTTGGCGATCTCGCAGCGGTCCGCGGTGACCAACACCGGCAGTTTGTCCTTGCCGGCGTCGAATCGGATCTCTACCTTCCGGAAGTTCTGCGTCGTCTCCGTTCGGCCGGTGCTCTCCGCCGCCGTCAACGTCCAGGCGGTGTGACCCTCGGAGTCGAGCTGCTCGAGCTGCACCTGGCGAGAGACGCCGGTTTCCGATCCCTCGGGACGAGGCTGGACCTCTTTTCCTCTCGTGGATATGCCGTGCCAGACCTGGTAGCCGACGTAGGCTCCGGAAGTAACGAGAAGCAGCAGCAGTACCCGCTTGATCAGGCGGATCTGCCAGAAGGTCATGAGCCTTCCACGGCTTCGATACCCACTTCTCCCATGCGGCGGAACTTCCGATAACGGACCTCGAGCTGCTCGTCGGGACTCATTCGTTCGCAGCGCTCGAGAGCCTCGACGAGGTACTTCTTCAGAATCTGCGCGGTCTGGCGGTGGCCGGTGTGGGCGCCGCCGACCGGCTCGGGCACGATGTGGTCGACGAGACCCATCTCGAGCAGGTGATCGGAAGTGAGCTTGAGACGGGACGCGGCCTCTTCCGCCCGTCCCGAGTCCTTCCATAGAATGGCGGCACAGCCTTCGGGAGAAATGACGGAGTAGACGGCGTGCTCCAGGATCAGGATCTCGTCACCCACGGCGATGGCGAGCGCCCCTCCGCTTCCGCCTTCGCCGGTGACGGTGACGATGATCGGCACCTTCAAGCGTGCCATGTCCCGAATGTTCACCGCGATGGCCTCGGCCTGGCCTCGCTCTTCGGCATCGATGCCCGGGTAGGCGCCGGGGGTGTCGACGAAACAGAAAATCGGTCGGCCGAACTTTTCGGCGAGCTTCATTGCCCGAAGCGCCTTGCGGTAGCCTTCGGGACGCGGCATTCCGAAATTACGGAAGATCTTCTGCTTGGTGTCCCGGCCTTTCTGGTGGCCGACGACGACGACGGGACGATCCTGAAACCAGGCCATGCCGGTCACGATCGCGGGATCCTCGGCGAAGCGGCGGTCGCCGCGGATCTCCATGAAGTCGGTGAAGAGGTGCTCGATGAAATCCAGGGTGTACGGTCGCTGGGGATGCCTCGCCACGAGCACCGTCTGCCAGGCGGAGAGACCCGCGTAGATCTCCCGGCGCATCTCGTCCAGCTTCTGCTGGAGCCGCGCGATCTCGCGCTCCTTGTGAGCGTCCGCGGGATAGCCCGTGAGGGCTTCGATTTCTTTTTGAAGGGCCAGAAGCGGCGCCTCGAACTCCAAGGTCTCGATCGGCATACGCGCTTCAGTGTAGCAAAAGTGTCAGTCGACGGTCCGCTTCTTTTGTGGCTGGGAATCAAGGGGGATAAGGGGATAGGAGGGGATATGGGGAGAAACGAGGATTCATCCCCTCATCTCGTCCTGTTATCGTCCCTATCCCCTTCTCTGCCGATTGCCGGTTTCGAATCGCCCAGGGCTCGAGGATTCCGTAGATGGCCTCGCACATCGGAGCCTCGATACCGTGGGCGCGGGCGCGACGGACCGCTTCTCCGTGGAGCGCATCGAGCTCCATGGGTTTTCCGTGGGTGAGATCATAGTGAAGCGACGTGTACCAGTGGCCGGGCACGTTGCGCCGCGATCTCGACGATTCGTCGCGAGCATGTCGTCGGGAAGCTCGACGCCTTCCGCGGCGGCGACGTCGAGCACTTCTCCCGCGATCCTCTCGTACATGTCGAACGCAGCCTTCGAGGCGCGAATCTCTCCAATGGGAAGACGCACCGCCGGCCGTCATTCCTGCGGTCGCGCAAATCATCGCGTACTTGCTCCAGAGCTCGGCTCGAATCGTGCGCGAGAGCTCGGCGTCGATACCGCCTGCCCGGCAGGCTTCGAGGAATCGCTCCAGCCGCTCGCTCATGCTCGCGTCCCACTCGCCGAAAACGAGCCTCGCCAGCTGACCCTGGTGCTCGATGACGCCGGGCTCGCCAATCGTCGCGAAGATATAAGCGACACCAGCGGCAACCCGCTCCTTGCCCACGACCTCGGCGATGCGCTCCTCGTTGTCGATGCCGTTCTGAACGCTGAGAACGGTCGTGTCGTCACCGAGGAGCGGGCCGAGCTCCTTCGCCGCCTCCATCGTATCCGTCGACTTGACGGCGAAGAGGACCAGGTCCACGGGCCCGACCTCGTCCGGCTTCGCGGTCGCGGGAAGGAGAAAGTGGAGGTTGCCGTTCTCGCTCCGTACGCGAAGGCCCTCCGCGCGCAGCGCTTCGAGGTGCGCCCCCCGGGCGATGAGGTGCACGTCGGCTCCCCCCTTCGCCAGCCGCGCCCCGAAATACCCGCCGACTCCGCCGGCTCCGAACACCGCGATCTTCATTTCAGCGGATGAGCTCGACGGTGCCTTCACCGCACATCGCTTCCAGGCTGGTGACGAGCTCGGGTGATGGCTCCACTCGAAGGAAAGGATGGGGGCGCAGCACGACTCGATAACCAGGTCGGGCGAGCTCGAACTTCAGGATACAGCTTCCGCGATGCTGCTCCAGCAGCTCGCGCAAGTGCGGAAGAGTGTCCTCGAAGAAGGAGTCGAGCGGAATGTGGATGGTCATGGATGTCGCTTCGCGCTGCCGTACCTCGTCGAGAGGAACAATCTTGCTCGCGAGCACTTTGCCCATGTCCTCACCCGCTTCGGGCTTTCCCTTCACCAGCACCGCGGCGTCGTTCGATAGAATCCCGAAGCTCTGACGGTAGAGGTCGGGAAACACGACCACCTCCGCGCTCCCATGGGCATCCTCGAGGCGCAGCACGGCCATCGCGTCACCCTTGCGGGTCCGGAGAGTCCGGATCGCCCCGATGAGGCCGGCAATGGCCACTTCCTTTTCTTGTTTGTCTTGCTTACCTGGCTTACCTGGCTTACCTGGGCCGTTCTCCGACATCTCCGGCGTCGACGCTCTTTCCGAGAGCGTCCGGCTGTCGCAGCTGGCATAGGCCGTGATCACGTCCTGGTACGCGTCGAGCGGATGACCGCTGAGAAAGAACCCGAGCGTCGCCTTCTCGTGGACGAGCCGCTCGTTCTGGCTCCACTCGGGGACGTCGGGATAGCGCTCGAGCTCGGGGCCGCGGCGCAACGCCGTCATGTCGCCGAAGAGACTTCCCTGGCCGCTCTCTCTTTCACGCTGGATCTGCTGGCCCCATTCGAGCGCGCGATCGATGATCGCCACCAGCTGCGCCCGCCTGACTCCGAACGAATCGAAGCTTCCCGACTTGACCAGGCTCTCCAGAACGCGCTTGTTGACGAGACGGAGATCGACTTCCTCCGCCAGCTCGGTGATGGTCCGGAAGCGGCCCTTCGCCCGCGCTCCGAGCATCGACTCGATGGCGGAGACGCCTACGTTCTTGACCGCGGCGAGACCGAACCGGATCTTGTCTTTGACCACCGCGAAATCGAGCTCGCTCTCGTTGATGTCCGGCGGAAGCACCTCGATCCCCATGTCCCGGCAGGCGTTCAAATACTGCACCACCTTGTCGGTGTTCATCTTTTCCGACGTCAGCAGCGCCGCCATGAAGTACACCGGATAGTTCGCTTTGAGGTAGGCGGTCTGGTAGGCGACGACGGCGTAAGCGGCCGAATGCGACCGATTGAAGCCGTACCCCGCGAAATGCTCCATCAAGTCGAATATCTTCTTCGCCTTCTTTTCCGGGATCTTGTTGGCGAGCGCGCCCTTCATGAACTTGTCGCGCTGGGCCTCCATCACCTGGGCTTTTTTCTTCCCCATCGCCCGGCGCAGGATGTCGGCTTCTCCCAGGGTGAATCCGGCGAGGGCCGAGGCGATCTTCATCACCTGTTCCTGATAGACGATCACCCCGAGGGTGTCCTCGAGGATAGGCTTCAACGCCGGGAGCTCGTAGCGGACGGCGACCTTGCCCCATTTCCGATCGATGAAGTCGTCGATCATGCCGCTGCGGATGGGACCGGGACGGTAGAGCGCGTTCAAGGCGGTCAAGTCCGAGATCCTCTCCGGCTTGAACCGCCTCAAAATATCCCGCATTCCCTCGCTCTCGAACTGGAACACGCCGAAGGTGTCGCCGCGGGAGAAGAGCTGGTAGGTCTTCTCGTCCTCGAGAGGCAGGGTGTCGAGGTCGATTCGAACCGCGAGGTCGCGCGCGATCATCTTGATGCAGTTGTCGATGAGCGTGAGGGTGCGAAGACCGAGGAAATCCATCTTGAGCAGACCGATGTCCTCGCAGTTCCTCATGTCGTACTGGGTCGTGATCTCTCCCTTGCTCCCCCGGTAGAGCGGGAGAAACTCGGTAAGAGGCTCGGGGGCGATCACTACCCCGGCGGCGTGGGTCGAGGCATGCCGGCTCACGCCCTCGAGTCTCTTCGCCGACTCGACCAGCTGGCTCACCCGCGGGTCCTCGTTCATCGCCTCCTCGAGCTGCGGTACCTCCTGGAGAGCCTTTTCGAGGGTGGCGTCGAGTGTCGCGGGGATGAGCTTCGCGATGCGATCGACGTCGGCGTAGGGTATGTCGAGGACCCTCCCCACGTCGCGGATGACGGCGCGGGCCTTCATCGTCCCGAAGGTGATGATCTGCGCCACGTTGTCCCGACCGTACTTCTCGGTCACGTAGTCGATGACCTCGACCCTGCGGGCCTCGCAGAAGTCGATGTCGATGTCGGGCATCGATACGCGTTCGGGGTTCAGGAACCTCTCGAAGATCAAATCGTGCTCGAGAGGGTCGATATCGGTGATGCGGAGTGCGTAGGCCACGAGGCTTCCCGCGGCCGAGCCCCGGCCGGGTCCGACGGGAATGCCCTGCTCCTTGGCGAACCGGATGAAGTCCCAGACGATGAGGAAGTAGCTGGGGAAGCCCATCGTCTGGATCATCGCGATCTCGCGCTTGAGCCGAGCCTCGTAGTCGCTCAGGGTGAACCGGGCCTGAGCCTCGATGGCGCTCCCGTGCGTCCGCCACCGCTCGCGAAAGCCTTCCCACGCCATCTTGTCGAAGTAGCTGTCGGCGGTATTTCCCTCGGGGACGTGGAAGCGCGGGAGCTGGAAGCCGTCGCGGTCGAGATCCACGTGTGCGCGCTCGGCGATCGCGAGGGTGTTGTCGTAGGCCTCCCGGTAGCCCTCGAAGAGAGCGGCCATTTCGTCCGAGGACTTGAAGTAGAACTGATCGCCGGGGTAACGCATGCGGGCCTGGTCCTGCGATTTTTTTCCCGTGCCGATGCAGAGCAGGATGTCGTGGGCCACGGCGTCGTCACGCGAGATGTAATGGCAGTCGTTGGTCGCGACCGTCTGAATCCCCTCTTTTCGCGCGAGCGCCATCAGCGCGGTGTTCACCGTCTTCTCCGCTTCGAGACCGAGGGCATGGTCCTGAATCTCGAGAAAGAAGTTCCCCTCTCCGAGAATGTCGCGGTAGACGCCCGCCGCCCGGATGGCGCCCGATTCGTCGCCGCGCATGGCGGCCTGGGGCACCTCGCCCTTCAGGCACGCGGAGAGCCCGATGAGACCCTTGGAATGCTGCGCGAGAAGCTCCTTGTCGATGCGGGGCTTGTAGTAGAAGCCCTCCAGGTAACCGGCGGTCACGAGCTTCACCAGGTTCTTGTAGCCCTCGTTCGATTCCGCGAGCAGCACGAGATGGTTGTTGGTGTCGGCGACGCTCCCATTGGGTGACTTGTCGAAACGGCTCTTGGGAGCGACGTAAATCTCGCAACCCAGGATCGGCTTCACTCCGTGCTTCTTCGCCGCTTTGAAGAAATTCACCGCGCCGAACATGTTCCCATGGTCGGTGAGCGCCACCGCGGGCATCCCGTAGCGCGCCGCGAGCGCCGTGATGTCCTCCACCCGGCTCGCGCCGTCGAGCAGAGAGAAGTCGCTGTGGTTGTGCAGGTGAACGAACGGTCTCGTCGTCATCGGAAGCTCATTCCCACTCGATGGTCGAAGGAGGTTTCGACGAGATGTCGTACACGACGCGATTCACGCCCCGCACCTCGCCGGTGATGCGGCTCGAGATTCTCCCGAGAAGCTCGGGAGGAAGCCTCGCCCAATCGGCGGTCATCCCGTCACGGCTCTCGACCGCGCGGATCGCGAGAACGTTCTCGTAGGTGCGGGCGTCTCCCATCACCCCCACGCTCCTCACCGGCAGAAGCACGGTGAAGGACTGCCACAACTTTCGATAGAGCCCCGCCTTCTTGATCTCGGTTATCAGGATGTCGTCGGCTTCCCTCAGGACGTCGAGACGCTCGCGCGTCACCGCGCCCAGAACCCGGATGGCGAGCCCGGGACCGGGAAAGGGCTGACGGTACAAGAGCTCCTCGTCGAGCCCGAGCTCGAGCCCGAGGGCACGGACCTCGTCCTTGAACAGCTCCCTCAAAGGCTCGAGGAGCGCGAGCCGCAGCCGCTTGGGAAGGCCTCCCACGTTGTGATGGCTCTTGATGACCTGCGAGGGTCCCTTGACCGAGACGCTCTCGATGACGTCGGGATAGAGGGTGCCCTGAGCGAGGAATCTCGCTCCCTCGATCTTTTTCGCCTCCTCGGTAAAAACGGCGATGAACTCGCGTCCGATGATCTTGCGCTTTCGCTCGGGATCCGCGACCCGGGCGAGCCGGCGGAGAAATCGGTCGGCGGCGTCGATCAGCACGACGCGGAGATGGAGCTTCTCCGCGAAGCGCTCCATGACCTGACGGGCCTCGTTCTTCCGCAGCAGCCCGTTGTCCACGAAGACGCAGGTGAGCTTGTCGCCCACCGCCCGCTGCACCAGCGTCGCCGTCACCGACGAATCGACGCCCCCCGACAGGGCGCAAATGACGCTGTCTCCCCCGACGCGCTCGCGAATCGACGCCACCGCCTCTTTCGCGTAGGACTCCATGTTCCAGTCACCGCCGGCGTGGCAGATCTCGAACGCGAAGTTCTTCAGGATCTCGATGCCGCGATCGGTGTGCGCCACTTCGGGATGGAACTGCACGCCGTAAAGAGCGTGCTCGGAATCCTCGAACGCGGCGATGGGCGCGTCGGCGGTGCTGGCGGTCACGTGAAAGCCCGGGGGCACCGACTCGATGCGGTCGCCATGGGAAGCCCAGACCTGGAGCTCGGGCCCCACTCCCCGGAACAGCACGCTCCCGTTCGTGCAGGTCACGACCGCATGACCGTACTCGCGGTGACCCGCGGAGCGCACGTCGCTTCCGAGCGCCTTCGCCATGAGCTGCATTCCATAGCAGACTCCGAGCGTGGGAAGGCCGAGCCGGAACAGCCGCTCGTCGCAATGGGGCGCTCCCGCTTCGTAAACGCTATCCGGGCCTCCGGAAAGAACGAGCCCTCGGACTTCGGGCCGCTCGATCTCGTCGAGAGGCGTCGAGAACGGAACGATCTCGCAATAGACGGAGAGCTCGCGCAGTCGGCGGGCGATGAGCTGTGTGTACTGGGATCCGAAATCTAGAATGAGGATAGTATCGTGAGCCATGAAACCCCGGTTTTCGCCAGAAGAGGGGCGCATTATAGTCCTCGAAGGTCCGGAAGACAACAACACGTAGAGCCCCGCGAGGACGGTCTCGCAACATATTGTGTGTTTTCCATTTCTTTCGGGCACCCTGGGAATTAGAATGCGAGCTTCCGTGCGACCTCTCGTCTTCGCCCTCGTTACGCTCCTCGATTCACGCTTGGTGTCGTCCCAGCTCACTCCCCCCCCCCTCACAAGAGGAGCCCGAAGACCAGGAAAAACCAGCAGGCGAATCCCCTGCCGAGGCTCCCAAGATACCGCCCCCGCCCGACGGCATCCTTCCCGTCGCTGAGATCGCCCGGCTCGACTTCGGCCCCGGCGACCGTCCCCAGGTCGAGATCGCCAACGGCCGGCTCATCCTCACGACCGCGTCCGGGCTCGTGGAGAACCACGACCCGATCTCGGGTGAGCTTGCCTGGAAGCTGGGTTTTCCCAACGAGTCGTTCTTCCGACCGCTCATCCTCCGCTCGGATCCGCTCGAGCTTCTTCTCGTCTCTCGCTCGGGACACGCGGTCCGCGTCCGAGGGAAAGACGGCGTTGTTTTGCACGAGCTCACTCTCGGCTCTCCCATCGCCCTCGATCCGCTCATCGCCGGCCCGTTGGTCGTCGTCGGCGCTCCCAACGGCGACGTCATCGGCTACGAGATCGAGGGCGGGAGCGAACGATTCCGAGTCGAGACCGGCGAGACGCCCGCGGCGCTTTCCTTCGGAGAAGGTCTCATCCTCGTCTCCGGCTCCGAGAGAACACTCACCGCGATCGAAGTCGATCGCGGCACCGTGCGCTGGACGTTTCGAGGCAGGTCGGGATTCCTCGCGCCGGCGGCGTTCGCGGAAAAGGGAGACAGGCTCTATGTCGGCGACGACGCCGGCGACTTTTACTGCCTCGGTACGAAGGATGGGAAGACTCGCTTTCGGTGGCCGACGGGCGCCGCGATCCGCGACCGTCCCCTCGTCGAGGCAAATCGCGTGTACGTGACGTCTTTTGGGAACAACCTGTACGACTACGACGCGAACGGAGGCGCCGAGCAATGGAGGGTGAGCCTTCCGGGCCGGCCGGTCGGCTCCCCCGTGCGCGTCCATCATCGACTCCTCGTCTTCACATTCGACGGCGCGATCGTGGAAGTGGACCCGGAGCACGCTCGTATCGGCAAAAGCTGGACGGCACCGGGAGAGATCGCTTCGACGCCCGCCGTCCTCGTCGTGACACCCCCGGCGACGCCGGCCGAGGGAGAGCCGGCCGAGGCCGAAACGCCTGCAAACGAGGGCGCGGCTCCGGATGAGACGGCGGCTCCGAATGTTCCGAAGTGGTTCGAGAACCACCGTATCGTCCTCCCGCTGCGCGATGGAGAAATCCTCCTGCTCGGCTACAAGCCACCCGAGGCGAAGCCTTCCCCGGAGCCGAAGCCGCCGACTGAGGGAGAAGACCCGAAGGCGCTTCCTCCCCCGCCTCCGCGCCCCAGGAGGTCTGGAATGGACACTCTGTCCAGGAAAGAGGATGTCACAGGCCCGTAAGCCCAGGGTTTACGGGGCCTGGAGTTGGAACGAAACCTGCATCAGCCAATGTTGAAATTGCGGAGATTTTGACACTCCTCGAGAACCACGGGTAACATTGGACTTGATTCACATGGGAAGACTATGGGTCCTGCTCGGAGTCGGTCTGACCCTCCTCGCCAATGAGGCACAGGCCCAGAATCCCGCCACGTCCTTGCAACACCTCATCAGCGCGAAGAAGGGCGAAGCCCCGCCGGAGCGTAACGAGGACGCCGAGTTTCTCGGCAAGACCATCGACCGCGTGGGCCGGGCGTTCGAGGTCGGCGACGCCGACGCGCTCGAGGACTGCCTCGTTTCGAGAAAGGTCTATCTCTCTCTCCGGTCCCGCGGCGACGAAGCGGGCTATTACGGACGAAGCCAGGTCAAGTTCATGTTCGCGAAGCTGTTCCGCGAGCGAAAGACGGACTCGTTCATCTACGATCCCGTCGACGTCGAAGTCTCCGGAGACGGGACCGCCCATTTCCGCGCCGATTGGAGCTACATGGTGCTCGACGAGGATGACGTCGTCACGGAGCACCTGCGCTTCCGGCTCGAGCGGACCAAAGACGACTGGCGTATTTCCGAGATCCGCGCTCAATCCCATTAATCGCGGTACACTCGGTCTCGCCCCTTCCCTGACGTATCCGCAGGGCGCCGAAAATGTCGTACGCACCCTGCGCGAGGAGGCTTCAGCGGGAACGCAGTCCGCTGGCGCGCAGCGACGAGCCGCGTGGGTGGACCCCACGGCATGAATGCACGAAAATGACCGAAGCGCGTCGTTCCGCCTGGCCCCGCCTCGCCACCCTCCTGGCCCTCGCGTTGTGCGCACTCGTGGTGATCGACCTCGGTCGGGACTACACCCTCGTCGGCCGCGTCAGCGGGGCCGCGCTCCTGGTGCTGTCTCTCGCGACGCTCGTGCTGTTTCTTCCGAGGCGGAACGTCCGCCACCATCGCGCCGTCGCGATCCTGCTAGCGGGCGTCACCGTGGCGCTCGGCGTTCGAACGACCGCCCTGGAGCTCGTCCTGCGCCGCTCGACGGCGGCTTGGGCCCGGGACCACGACGCCGAGTCGCGCCGCGTCGCCTCCTCGGTGTCGGAGCGCTTCCAACGTCTCGTGCAAGTAGCTAGCTTCGAGGCCGAGACGCTCGCGCGATCGGAACCGATCCAGGCGGCGGTCTCCCGACCGGATGCGGCGACGATCGAATCCGCGTTCCGTTTGCTCGGGGACCGCTCGCTTCCCCGGGCCGACCCGTCCGGCATTCCCGGGACCTCGCTCTTCGATGCCTCGTTTCGACCGGTTGCCTGGGCGGGTGAGAACCACTCGCTCGATCCTCTCTTCTCGACCGGACATCCGTTGCCGACGTCGGAAATCGCCGTGATCGCGCGCGGAACGGAGACGTTTCTCGTCGTCCTCCGGATCGTGGGCCGTGAGCAAGGCTTCGTCTCGGTAGAGGTTCCTCTTGCGGCCAATCGAAGAATCGAGAACCGCTATCTTCAGGACTTCGACGCCCTGTCGGAATGGGCGGGACGGAGCGTGTCGGCGGAGTTTCTCTCGAGCTCCGACGACTACGAAGGTCTGGCCGCGGAGCTCGCTTCCGATGGCGGTCCGCGGTGGGGCGGCCCTTCCGAGTCTCCTCGTCTCTACTTCGGGCTTCGCTCCAACGAAGGGCAGCTTCTTGGCGTCGCATCGACGGCGAGCGAGCAGCTCGAAACGTCCCGTATCGAGCTCCGCCGGCATTTCGAGCTCGCATGCGCCATCGTCCTCGCCATCGCCGCGGCGCTGGCGCTCGGAACGTTCCTGAGTGAGCGCCCGCTCCTCTTCTCGGCGCTGGCCGCCGTCTGGGGTTTCCGCTGGGCGCTGCGCCGCGTCAACCTTCCGCTCGGCCTCGGTCTCGACCTCGACAATCCCGCCGACTACGCCTCTTCCCTGTTCTTCGGTCTCGCGCGCTCGCCCATCGACTTCCTCCTCACCATGACCGCGCTCGCGGTCTCGTGCCTGTTCCTTGCCCGCCTTCTGCCAGACGATCGGGAGCCCGGCGCGGGCGGCGCGGGCGGCGTTCTTTCCTGGATGTTGGCCCCGCTCTCCGCGCTCCTGCTGTTCGTCGCCGCCAATCAGGTCGTCCTCGATGCCTGGATTCAACTCGAACCTCGCCCTCTCCGACGTCGCGATGCTCGCCGGAGACGCGCCCCGGCTGACGGTGCAGCTCGGTCTCATGGCGCTCTTCGTCTCCGGCGCGCTTCTCGGCTATATCATCCTCGTTCTCGCGGGGGTCGCTCGGCTCTCACCTCGCCGTCTCCCTCTCGCGCTTCTCGTCGATGGGGCGCTCGTCTTGGTCGCATACCGCGGTCTCGCTCCCCGAGGATACGGCGAGCACGTTCTGCTCGCCTCCGTCCCCTTGCTGGCGGTGCATTCGGCCGCCGTTTTTCGCCGGCGGCTGCGCAGGGCGTTCTCAAAGCGGGGCTCGGAGCTGCGGTGGGCCGCGGGTCTGCTCTTCCTTCTGATGTCGGTCGTCACTTTCTACCCTTCGGTGGCGCGATTCGAGAGCACGACCATACGCAGTTTCATCGAAGGAACGGTGACGCCGGTCGTGCTGCAGCACGGCAAATCGCGAATCTCCGTCCTCATCGATACCGCTCGCGCTATCGACCGGATGTATCAGGAGGGCGATCTGGGAGATCTGGGGAGTGAAGACCTGGCGTTTCGCATCTGGGTCGCGACCGATCTCTCGGTCTCCACCTTGAGCTCGTCGGTGGAAGTCGTGGATCCATCGAGGCGCGTCGTCTCCCGATTCGCGTTGAGCTTTCCCGTCATCGACCTCGAGGCGGAGAGGACACCGGCGCCCCCGGAATGGATTCCCGAAGAGAGGCGGTTCGACGCCGATCCGACTCGCCCGGGCTTTACGACCGCGAGGCGCACGTTCGTCGGGCCTGATGGCGAGCCTTGGGAGATTCGCATCCGCGTCGCCGCCGACTGGCACAACCTTCCTTTCATCACGTCCACCGATCCGTATCTCCAGCTGTTTCGAACCGCTGCCGTCGAGAATCCTCTGCGATTCCCCGACCAGGACCTGGAGCTGACGGTGCTCGAGCACGACGGCACTTCTGTCTTCCAGTCCGTACCCGGAACGCCTCAGCCGGAGCAGGCCGTCATCCAGCAGGCACTTCAGGCCCCCGTCTGGTGGGAGCACGAGCACGAGGGCCAGACCCACCGCACCTACCTCGTCTCGGACCCGGACTACGTCTACGCGCTGTCTTATCCCGAGAAGCCGTTCGTCACCGACGCCGCCGCGTTTACCCGCTGGGCGCTCCTCGCCGCGCTCGTCGGCATCCTCGCGCTCGCCTTCGCGCGGGTCGCGGCACTCTTGCAGGGTCGCGCCGGCGGGCCGGCGCACGAGCTCGTTTCGCTGATCCGCACGAGCTTCTCGGCCAAGCTCTACGTGGCCTTCGTTCTCCTCGCGCTCGCGCCCATCGTCTCCCTCGCTTTCCTCATTCGAGGCATCATGATCGCGGATCTCGAGCGAGACGTAGAGCAGGAAGGCTTCGACCGCGCCCATGTGTCTGAGCGGATCGTCCACGAGCTTCATCTCGCCGCCCCCTCGAGCGCGCTGGGAACGGCGCCGGTGACCGATTCCGTCCTGGAGCGGGTAGCCGACATTGCCGGGGTCGACGTGGATCTCTATATCGGGGGCGAACTGCTCGCCACCAGCAATCCCGAGCTGGTGTCGAGCGGTCTTCTTCACACGCGGGCCGCGCCCTCGGCCCAGCGCGACGTCGTCGTCGAGCGGCGCTCCCATTCCATCCACCGCGAGTCCGTGGGATCTTTCGAGTATCTCGTCGTCTCGGTGCCGATCCTTCTCTCCCCCTGGAAGGAACCGGGTATCCTGAGCGTCCCGCTCGCCAGCCGTCAGGCCGAGATCGATCACAAGGTCCAGTCGTTGAACCAGACGGTGCTCGTCGCCGCCCTCGGGTTCTCACTCGCCGCCGCCGCCCTGGCTTATTCGCTCGCCCGGCGTATCGCCGGTCCGATCAACCAGCTCACGGAAGCGACCCACGCCGTCGCCGAGGGCAGCCTCGAGGTGTCGCTCGATACGAGCTCCCGGGACGAGATTGGAGCCCTCTTCGCGAGCTTCAATCAGATGACCTCCGACTTGAAGCAGCAGCGGGACGACCTGGAGAAGTCCAAGAAATTCGAGGCCTGGGCCGAGATGGCCCGGCAGGTCGCTCACGAGGTGAAGAACCCGCTCACGCCCATCCAGCTCGCGACCGAGCATCTTTTGCGCGTCTACGGCGACCCGGACGTGGATTTCGAGAAGGTCCTCGAGGAGTGCTCGGCGACGATCCTCCAGCAAGTGAAGACTCTCCGTCAGATCTCGATGGAGTTCTCCACCTTTGCCTCTCCCGGCCCGCTTACGCTCGAGCCGACCAACGTCTCCGAGCTCGTTCGCGACACGCTCGCGCCCTATCGCCAGAGCCTGCCCGACACCATCCGCGTTTCCACCGATTCGTCGGGCGAGATTCCCGAAGTCATGGCGGATGCGCGCCTCGTGCGACGGACGCTGGTGAATCTCGTGGAGAACTCGCTGCACGCCCTCAACGGCAAGGGCAGCATTCGCGTCCACCTCGCGCAGGTGACGGACGGAGACGGGGATGCGGACGGCTACAGGAGCTTCGTCGAGATCACTGTGCGCGATGACGGCGTCGGCATCGACCCCGAGATGAAGGCCAGGGTATTCGAGCCCTATTTTTCGACCCGCGCCGCCGGCACCGGCCTCGGCCTCGCGATCGCGAGGAAAGTCGTCGAGGACCACGGCGGGACGATTCGTCTCGAGAGCGAGCCCGGCGACGGGACCCGAGTCACCATCCGCCTCCCCGCGCTGTCACGCCGCTCGAGCGACCCCGGGAAGTAGTCACCTTCTTCGCTCAGACCCCCGGGAACGAAGCCCGGATCATCCGGAGAGCGTCAGGGTTGAGCTCGTAAGACGCGAGCTTCTCGACGGGGACGAAGCGGGCGTCCGAGACGTCCGAGCCGGCGCGAGGAGCGCCGTCCCGTTTCCGGCACAGATAGTCGGCCACGACGTAGTGATACCGGACTCGTTCGTTTCCGTCGCGCTCGACGTACTGAAACAGCTCGACGAGAGAGACCACGTCGACGGAAAGGCTCGTCTCTTCCAGCACCTCTCGCGCGAGGGCGTCCTCCAGTCTTTCGCCAATCTCCACTCTGCCGCCAGGAAGACTCCACAGGCCTTCGCGAGGAGGCGTCGCGCGGCGCACGAGTAGAACCCGGTCTCCGTCGAAGACGATGGCGCCCACGCCGACAACGGGCGAGCGGGGGTACGCGCTCGGCACCACTCCCGGCCGTCAGGAGAGGACGGAGCGCGCGATCGCCACCGCGTCCTCCGCCGAGTCGTAGGCTCCCGTATCCGCGACCGCCCAGATCCAAAGCCCGGCAGGCCCCGCTGCCGGTGCCCGAAGAATGGGACCGATGTGCAGTTTGTGGGAGCCGGCGATGCTCACCGGCGAGGGCGTTTTCGCCCCCCGGGGAGACTTGGGAATGTCGAAGGGGTGCTCCCGGAAGAGCGACCGGAGCGCCTTCGGCTCGAGCGGCTCTTTCGTCTCCACCCAGATGGAAGCGCTCGTCCCGTGAAAAACGGGAACCTGAATCACGCTCACCGCCACGACGCTCTCGATGCCCGCGAGCCGCGACGCCTCCCAGGCAATCGAGTCCGCCAGCAGGAGCCCGGCTTCCGGAGTCGGCCCCGCGACCTTCACGTTGAAGGCCATCTGTTCGTGAAACAACTCCGTCGGCGGCGTTTTGAAGTTGAGAATGCTCAGGACCTGCTGATAGAGCTCTTCCGCTGCCGCGTCCCCGAGGGCCTGCGCCGGCATCAAGACCGTGGCCACGGCTCTCTCGATGGTGCGCGCCTGGGCGATCGTCCCGAGCGTCGTTCCCAGAAGGTGCGACGCGACTCTCGGAAGGCTTCCGAGGCGAGTCGAGCCGGAGAGGGCCTCTTCGAACCGCGCTGCCGTGACCATGGGAGCACCGAGACCGATCGCTCCCTCGACGAGGGTGAGAACGCCCGCCTCTGCCGCCTCGCTGGCGATTCGATTGAGGAGATCGCTCTCTCCGCCGGCGACGAAGAGCACGTCCAGATGAGGGAAGAGATCCGGGTCCAGGGGCTGGGTCACGACGACTTCGTCGCCGAACTGAGCGAGCGACAGGCTTTCGGAGGCCACGCTCTCGAAGAGCTTGAGCTCGATCACCGGAAGCGCGCCTTCGGTCAGCAGCGCCCTCAGCCGCTGGCCGAACGGACTTCGCGGGCCTACCAGGCCGATGCGGTAGCCCCTCATGTGCCGTGGGTGCCAGGGGACTTCGAGAGCTCCGCCGAGGAGTCGGTCTTGCTCCGCGAGAAAGTCGACCACATCTTGAGAAAAATTCCGCTGAGCAGATACGCCGTTGCCATGCTGAGCAGCATCACCTGCGGATGGGTGAAGACCGCCACGATGAGAAGCGCGAGGAACAGAATGACGAGGTGTGGCTGTCGGCGACGGAGGTCGAAATCCTTGAAGCTGTAATAGCGGACCTTGCTGACCATTAGAAGCGAAAGAACCATCACCAACAGCAGGAAGAGCCCCGCGTCGCGTCGGGTCTCGACGGGCTCGGGAAAGCGGAAGACGAGGGCGGCGACCATTCCCGCCGCCGCGGGAATGGGGAGTCCCACGAAGAACCTCTTGTCGGTCACGGTCTGCTGGATGTTGAAGCGCGCGAGCCTCATCGCTCCGCAGATGACGAACAGGAACCCGATGAGCCAGCCGAGCCGGGGCCACAGCCGAAGGGCCCAACTGTAGGCGAGCACCATGGGGGCGACTCCGAACGACACCTGATCGGCGAGGGAATCGAACTCTCGTCCGAACTCGCTGCTTGCGTTCGCGAAGCGCGCCACTCGCCCGTCCAGCGTATCGAGAAGGATGGCGAGACCGATGAGAGCGCCCGCCAGGGCATGCTGTCCCTGGATGCTGCTGATGATGGCGTAGAAGCCGCAGAAGACGTTGGCAACGGTAAACGAGCTGGGAATGAGATAAATCCCGCGGCGAGCTCGAGGACGCTCGCGATCCTCGCCCCGAGGGCTCGCGGACTTGTTCGGAGAATTCGATTCCTCGGACATCACGGTCTCCGCGCAATCGGGGTCTCGCCCCCACGAACCCGATCGCCGACCTTGACCAGAATCTCGGTATCCCCCGGAAGAACGACTTCCATCCGCGAACCGAACTGAATGAGCCCGAACCTCTGGGCGCGATCCAGTCGGTCGCGTGCTTTCACGTTGCAAACGATGCGGCGGGCGACGACGCCGGCGATCTGTCGCACGGCAATCCGGTAGTCTCCGTCGCTCAACAGGAGCTCGTTGCGCTCGTTCTCGGTCGCCGCTTCCTTACGATATGCGGCGAAAAACCTACCTGGAGTATAGCGAATCTCGTCGACCACCGCGGCGAAGGGCGAGCGGTTGATGTGTACGTCGAATATCGACAGGAACATGCTGACTTGGTTCCTTGATCGATCCGAAGGCGAAGGGCCGACTTCAACGATACGGCCATCGCCGGGCGAGACGAGTAGATTCGGATCCTGGGGTGGGACGCGATGGGGGTCGCGAAAGAAGAACGCGACGAACAGACCCAGGCCGGCGAAGAGCCACGTGAGGGGCCGCAGCGGGGGAAAGAGAAACGTCGCTGCCGCGAGAACGAGGAACAGCACGATGTAGCGGAAACCTTGTTGGGCGACTCTCATGAAAAAGGCTTCCGTTTCGTCAGGAGGCGAGGGGTTCTCGCCCTCTCGAGCCGGGGGTCGAAGCTCAATGGCTCCGGATCATGTGCGCCATTCGGTCCTTGATGACCAGTTTTTTCTTCTTCAGAGTGATTTCTTCCACTTTCTCTTCTTCCGTCAGGAAGAACTTCGCGGTTAGGGCAGTCAATCTGTCGTCTAGCTCCCGATGTCTGCGGGAAAGCTGCTGAAATTCCTCGCTCTCCCGCAGCAACAGCTCTTTGACTTCGGAAGCACTCGTCTCCATCGAGTTACCCTCCCTTGTCAGGTGCCGGACCGTGGATAGCATCGACACGTATTCCTCCCTAGTAAAGGAATATCACAGCGCCTTCGAAAGGCGCAACCTGGCCGTTGACGGGTGACAGTCCGCAAATTCAAGGCTCGTCTCCCCGAGTGAGCTCCACGCGGTAGACACCCGGGCCGTCTCCCTCCCGGCCTCGAATGACGATCCGGTTCATCCCCCCGTGGATCTCTTCGCGCGGGACGTCGAACGCGAGCTCTCCCCCGTCGAGATACTCGCCGCTCTCCAGAAGGGCGTCGTTTACCCGGATCTCCAGGGAAGCTCCGCCCCGCGTGCTCACCGTCAACCGGTAGCGGGCGGGCTCGGCGAGGGCGACGAAAATCTCCCCTCCCGAGGGTGAAGCCTCCCGCCACGTCCCCTCTCTCCCGCGTCTCGGCAGAGACCAGCCACGCCCGAGAAAGAGCGCGTCCGTATCACCCATGCGGATCTGCACGTTGTTGGAAACGCTCCCGGAGCCGGCCAGGTCATACACCGGAAGCGGATATCCCCGACGGATTCCGCTTCCGATCGCCCCCGGCCACGAGAAGGGATACCCGGTGACCCGGTAAACGAGCTCGAGCCCGTCCCCCGCCGCCTGCCGGAACGATGCGGGACCGTCGGGCGGAATCGCGCCGCCGAAATACAAGCCCATCAGCAGGAAGTTCCAGACGGCGAACGGCGCGAGAGCGAGCCCGGCGATGGCGAAGGGGTGACGGGCGATACGGGGTACCAGCCAGGCAATCGCGCAAGCGAGCCCCAGTGCGAAGAGAGGAAGGGCGCCGTCGAAACGCCGGGACCCGAACGAGGCCCCCGCCCACCAGTCGTAGACCGACGCGTTGACGTACAACGCGCCGAGAGCGGAGACCACGAGCGACCACCCGAGTACGGGCGCGCGGCGAACGAAGCCGGGGATCCCAGCCAGGGAGAGCCAGAGAACGGGCGCCCACGAGAGCAGACCGTGTCTGGACGAGAAAAGGACCTCCTCGATGCGAGGCGAGCTCCAGTCGATATAGCCGCCGCCCTGGGGAACGAGAAGAAAGCTCCCGTAGAGGGCTTTCCAGTACAGAAGCTGGGGAGCGAAGGCGACGAGGAACCCTGCCGCGCCCGCGGCGAGCTCGCGCAGCGTCGGTCGTCCCCGGCGGGCGAGCGTGACCACGAGCGCCACGGGAAGAAACAAGACGTTCTGCCATCGCATCAGGGCGACAAGTCCGCCCGCGACCCCGGCGACGAGAAACTTTCGCTCTCCGTCAATCCCTCGATGAGTCAGGAGGAGAAAACCAGCCACGCTCGACATCGCGAGAGCGTGCGACATCGAGGGCTCGAAGATCATGTACCACGCGTGAAACGTTCCGAGCCACGTCAGGAGCGATGCCGCCAGCGCCACCCTTTCTTCGAAATAGGCCAGGAGAAGCCGATAGAGAAACACCACCCCGAGAAAACCGGCCAGGGCGGACGTCGTCGCGATTGCGGTGAAGTAGGGATAGCCGAAACCCGTCGGCCGGTATAAACCGATTCGGGCCAGGGCGTGGGCCAGGAGAAACGAAGGAAGCCACGCGATGGCGGGACCGATGCTGTAGTTGTTGGGCAGCCGTCCCGTCGCCGTACGCTGGAAATAGCCGGGCTCGGCTCCCAACACCCGGTACTCGTTCTCGAAGTCCAGGTCGAAGTCGACCACCGCCGAGTGCAACGGAGCGAAGTAGAAGATTCCGTCGCTCGCCACCCGTTGGGGCTGGAGGTAGAGAGCGGCGAGGCTCAGCGGCAAGAGAGCGAGAAGGATCTTCCCGCCGGAAAATCCCTCGGCGGATCGCGCTCTCGCGAGCTCGACGACGGCGGCGGCGAGCGCGAGGACGACGATCGACGCCACCCAATTCTCCTGAAGGAACGTCGGGAGCGCGGGACGCAGGCAGCCAATCGCGACGAGAATCGTGACGAGCACCGCGAACGAGGAGGGGCGGGAGGGGCGCGGGATGCGCTTCATCGCGGCATCGTTTCCGGGCTCAACTCCCGCCGGAACACAATCGCGTCTTCTCGCGGCGAGGAGTAATAGTCCTTCCTCTCACCCGCTTCCCGGAAGCCGAGGTCGAGATAGAGGCGCTGCGCCCGGACGTTTCCGCGTCTGACTTCGAGAAGAACCGTCGTCGCGTCGCGCGACAGAGCCTCATCCATCGCCAGGATCAGGAGGAAGCGCGCGAGCCCGCGGCGCCGATGCTCGGGGTGAACCGCCACGTTTTGCACGTGGAGATGCTCGAAGACGATCCAGGTGATGAGATAGGCCGCCACCCGGGGAGGGTCCTCACGGCTCAGAGCGACCCGGGCCCAGCCGAGAGGATTCCTCTCGAGCTCGTACTCGAACGCGCTCCGCCGCCACGGATGGGTGTAGCTCGCGTGCTCGATCGAGAGCACCTCGTCCAGGTACCGGGCGTCGAATGGAACGAAGGAGTAACGAGCCCGGAGCGTCTCATCGATCGAAAATCGGCTCACTCCCCTCACTCCCCTGCCGCCTCTTTCTTCTCCAGGTTCCGCTCGGCGTCCGAGGGACGGATGTAGAGCGCCTCGAGCCCACCGAGCTTCGCGCTGCGGCCCGCCTCGAGCTCCACCGCCCCCAGTCGAGCAATCTCCTCGCCGAGAAAGAAGGATCGGTCCGCGAGAATCGACGTTCCCCACCGCGAGGCGACGAGGGGAGAATGCCGGAGGATCGCCGTTCCCGCGACTCGCACCGGCCGTTCGGCAAGCGCGTCGAGAAAACGCTCTGGTGGCTCGCAGGCGGGTGGGCCGACGAGCGTGAGCTCCAATCCGTTCGCGCGGTAGGCGGCGCCGTAGATCTCGCCGCGGTAAGCCTCGATGATCGCGACGACGAGCCCTTCGAGATACCGAAAGCGGTACGCCGTGGCGTCGAGGGTGGAGACCCCGACAGCGGGCCGGCGGTTCGCGAATGCGAGTCCCTCGACGGTCGCGATCCCAATCCGGAGTCCGGTGAACGAGCCGGGGCCCACGGCCACGGCATAACCGTCCACCTGCTCGATGGCGAGATCGAGGCGATTCAGCATCTCGTCCACGATCGAAAGAAGCGTCTCGGCGTGCTGAGGACGAGCCGGCGCGAGCCCTACGAGGCCCCGAAGCATCCCGTCTTCGAGAAGGGCGACGCTTCCATGGGCACCGGTCGTGTCCACGGCGAGGATTCGCATCGAGGTCATCATCTTAGATGGCGTCCTCGCCGGGAGGCAACCGCTTCGCGGTACAATGCCGCCCGGAAAACGGCATGGCGACCTCCACCGACCGCGCGGATATCAACAAGAACAACAGGCTCAACGAGTCCGCGGGAGAATCACAGGAGAAGAGCGCCACTCCGGCGATGCGGCAGTTTCACGACATCAAACGCCAGGTCCCGGACGCCATCCTCTTCTTCCGGATGGGCGACTTCTACGAGATGTTCTACGACGACGCCCTGACGGCGTCCCGCGCGCTGGAGCTCACCCTCACGTCGCGCCAGAAAGACGCGACGGGCGCCGCGATCCCGATGTGCGGAGTGCCTTATCACGCCGCCGATACCTACATCGGCCGGCTCGTTCGACGGGGCTTCAAGGTCGCTGTCTGCGATCAGATGGAGGACGCGCGACAGGCGAAGGGCGTCGTCAAGAGGGACCTCGTCCGGATCGTCACGCCCGCGACCTATCTCCATCAAGGGTATCTGGACGCCAAGGAACCGAGCTATCTCATGTCCGTGGCCTCGGCCAAGGACACCGTCGGCGTCGCCCTCGTCGATCTGTCTACCGGAGACTTCGTCGCCATCGAGCTCGAAGGCGAGGACCGATGGCAGAAGCTCGGCGAGACGCTCTCGACCTACCGGCCGCGCGGAATCCTCCACGTCGCGGGCTCGCCTCTCCCCTCTCCGGCGCTCGAGTCACTCGGATCCGACGAACGACCCGTTGCAACGGAGCGGCCGAGCTATCGCTTCGAGCACGAGGCAGCGCGGAGCGCTCTGCTTCGCCAGTTTCGCACGCTATCGCTCGAGGGCTTCGGTCTCGAACGCAGGCCCCTCGCCGTGGCGGCCGCGGGCGCCGCGCTCCAGTATCTGGAGGAAACGCAGAAGGGGGAGCTCGAGCACATCACCGGCATTCGTTTTCTCGAGGAGGCCGACCACCTCGTGCTCGACCCCGTCACCCAGCGCAATCTCGAGCTCACCCGCTCTCAGAGCGAAGGTGGGCGAGAGGGAAGCCTGCTCGCCGTTCTCGATGGTACCCAGACGGCGATGGGGGCGCGCGTGCTCCGCGGGTGGCTTCTGCGCCCGCTGGTGAAGATCGACGCCATCGCGCGCCGGCTCGACGCGGTCGAGGAAATCGCCTTCGAGACCATCCTGCGTGGAAAGCTGCGCGACGTCCTGAAAGTGGTGCTCGACCTGGAGCGCCTCTTGTCCCGCATCACTCTCGAGACCGCGAGCCCGCGCGACTTCGTCGGTCTCGCGAGCTCTCTTTCCCGCGTGCCGCAGCTTCGCGGGCTCACCTCGGAGGTCCGTGCCGAGCTCCTGGTACAGCTGCGCTCCGAGCTCGATCCGCTCGAGGAGGTCCGCACCGACGTGGAGTCCACCCTCGTCTCCGAGCCGCCCGCGACCCTGAAGGACGGGGGCGCCGTTCGAAGCGGGGTCTCGCCCGAGCTCGACGAGCTGCGCTCGCTCCGGACCCACGGCCGGGAGACACTGGCGAGAATCGAGACCCGGGAGCGAGAGCGCACCGGAATCAACTCCCTGAAGATCCGCTTCAACAAAGTGTTCGGTTACTACATCGAGGTCACCAAGTCGAACCTCGACGCGGTCCCGAGCGACTATATCCGCAAGCAGACGCTCGTCGGCTCGGAGAGATTCGTCACTCCCGAGCTCAAGGAGTACGAAGAGAAGATCCTGAACGCCGAGGAGCGCATCCAGGCGCTGGAGAAGGAGATCTTCGCCGAGCTGAACGCCCGCGTTCGCAAGCAAGCGCCGCGCATCCGCGCCACCGCCGAGGCGATCGCGAGCCTCGACGTGCTCGCGGCGCTCGCGGAGGTGGCGGCGAGCTCCAACTACACCAAGCCGCGGCTCCACGACGGATTCGAGCTCGAGATCAAAGAGGGACGGCATCCCGTGATCGAGGCGATGAGCCCCGAGCCCTTCGTGGGAAACGACGTTTTCCTCGACGACGAGCGCTTTCTCGTCATCCTCACCGGACCCAACATGGGGGGAAAGTCGACCTACCTGCGGCAGACCGCGCTCATCGTGCTCATGGCCCAGATGGGCTCTTTCGTCCCCGCCTCCGAAGCGAAGATCCCGCTCGTCGATCGCATCTTCACCCGCGTGGGAGCCTCCGACAACCTCTCCCGGGGCCGCTCGACGTTCATGGTGGAGATGCAGGAGACCGCGCACATTCTCCATCACGCGACGCGGTCGAGCCTCATCCTCCTCGACGAGATCGGCCGCGGCACCGCGACCTACGACGGGTTGTCGCTCGCCTGGTCGGTCGCGGAGTACATCGCCACCGAGCCGCGCCTCAAGGCGAAGACCATCTTCGCCACTCACTATCACGAGCTCACCGACCTGGCCTCCGAGCTCACCGGGGTGGTGAATCATCACGTCTCGGCGAAAGAGTGGCACGACGACATCGTCTTCCTGCGGAAGGTCCTCGAAGGCGGCTCCGACCGAAGCTACGGAATCCAGGTCGCGCGCCTCGCGGGAATTCCAGGAACCGTCATCAGGCGGGCGAAGGATCTCCTCGTGAATCTGGAGAAGACCGAGTTCGACATCGAAGGCCACCCTCGCCTGACCGGGGAAACCTCGGCAGGGCTCGAAGCCCGACAGCTCTCTCTCTTCGCCAAAGACGAAGAGCGCATGCTGGCCGAGCTACGACGTCTCGACCCCGAGCGCATGACCCCTCTCGAAGCCCTTCAGTACCTGACCGACCTGAAGAAACGCCTGGAATGAGCAGAAACGAGAAGAGATTCTCTTTGCGCCTTTGCGCCTTTGAGTTTGTCTCTTAGTAAATCCGGATCCGATAAGGCATCAGCGCGAGCGGAGAGCCGCTTTCGAACAAGCGTAGGAGTGGAGAGCGCCGAAGGATCTCTTCGGGGTCGAGCCGCTCGACACGCAGCCTCGAGACCGAGCTCGCGCGGGCCCCGCCGGCGAGATTCGACAAGAGCACCTCGATGAGCTTTTTCTTCTCGGGAAGGATCCGGAGCTCGACGGACGCGTCGGCTCCGAAGCCCGCCTTCTCCTTCGCGAGTGCGACGGCCCGGTCGAGGCCTCCCAACTCGTCGACGAGCCCTCGCTCGAGCGCCATGCGCCCCGACCACACCCGACCCTGGGCGATGGCATCGACCTCCTCGGTCGTCTTGCCCCGCGCCTGAG
Organism: uncultured Acidobacteriota bacterium; assembly: GCA_963815675.1. Taxonomy (GTDB): domain Bacteria; phylum Acidobacteriota; class Vicinamibacteria; order Marinacidobacterales; family SMYC01; genus CAWFHP01. The sequence goes on from CAWFHP010000019.1 coordinate 100,473, forward strand.
CGACTCGTTCCAGAAACGCCTGGTAACCCGACTCCAGGATCTGATGAAGCCGTTCCCGCTCCTCCGGTGTGAAGCTTCGCGTCCCGCTGAAAAAATCCGCGTTCCCGGTGCTGGAAACCCCGTCGGTCGCGACTCCGATTTTCTGGAAGAGCCCCGCGAGGTTGAACTTTCCCGCGTAGATTCCGATCGAGCCGGTGATGGTCGAGGGCTCCGCGACGATCGCGCTCGAAGCCGTGGCGATCCAGTATCCGCCCGATGCGGCGACGTCGCCCATGGAGACGATGACGGGTTTCTTCTCCTTGGCCAGGCTCGCCTCGCGCCAAATGACGTCCGAGGCCACGTCGCTTCCCCCGGGGCTGTCGATGCGAAACACAATCGCGTCGATGCTGGCGTCTTCCCGCGCGCTCTTGAAAGCGCGGGCGATGGTGTCCGAGCCCATCACCCGCCCGAACATCGCGTCCTCGCTGCTGTCGCCGCCGACGATGGCCCCGATACCGTAGATGAGGGCAATCCTGCAATCGGCGCCGAAGGTGGGGGTGCTCTCCGTGGCGCGGTGGTACTGGCCCACCGACAGATTGGCCGGAGCTGCGTCCGAGGGAGACACTCGCTTCTGGACCTGGTCGAAGTACTCGACACCGTCCACGAGCTCGAGCTTCTTGGCCTCGTCCGCGGTGAACGGCCCCCGCGCGACGAGGGACTCCGCTTGCTCGCGGTCCATTCCCCGGCCCTCGACGAGAGACCGAACGAGCTCGTCGTAAATCGTCTTGACCAGCCCTTCGAGCGCCTCCCGGCTCGTGGGACTCATGCTCTCCCTCAGGAACATGTCGGGGGCGTCTTTGTACCTGCCAATCCGCTCGAACTCCGGCTCGACGCCGAGCTTGTCGAGAGCGTTCTTCAAGAAGAGAGTCTCGGCGCGGATGCCTCGGAGATCGAGGATGCTCCGGGGGTGGATGTAAATCTCGTCCGCGGCAGACGCGAGGACGTAGTCCCGGTTGGAGCCGTACTCGATAAACGCCGTGAGCTTCTTTCCCGAGGACTTGAAATCCACGAGCTGGTTGCGAAGCTCGGCCACGTGCGCCCAACCCATGCCCGTGCCCCGCACGTTCAAGAGCAGGCGTTGAACGCGGTTGTCCGTCTTCGCCTTGCCGATTGCGAAGATCAGATCGCGAAACGTGACGTTCTCATACCCGAAAAACGGCCCGCCGAAGTCGTAGAGCGGCTCGTCTGGATAATCGAGGGCGAGATCGATGGTCACCGACGAGCCGTTACGGACCGACGGAGCGGCGACCTGGAAGCTCCGGAGCGCGATATAGAAGGAGGCGGCGACGAGGGTCAGGAACGCCGCCGCGACGACGGTGAACCAGAAGAACCAGCCGTGCCTCCGCGACGTCATGGGCGAAGACGAATCAGCCGCCATTCGCGCCCGAACGGCTCTGGAAGGCGAGAGCTTCGCTGCGGTTCATCGCGTCGCCCCGAAGCTGAGAGTTGGGGTGCTCGGCGACCATGAGGTCGTAGTAATGGCGGGCCTCGTCGATGTTTCCTCCACGCTCTTCCGCCTTGGCGAGCTCGAACAGGAGGTAGTCCTTCGGAAGCGGGTTGTCCTTGTCGTCGACGAGGGCCTGGTAGATATCGGCGGCACCGACGTAGTCGCCGCTCTCGACCTTGACTCCCGCGAGAGCCCTCGAGACCAGGTAGTAGAGCAGGTCGTGACCGCCCGAGCGGAGCGCCTGGAGCGATTTTTCGGCGGACTCGTAGTCCCCCAGTCCCGCCTGACAGAGGCCTTCGTAATATCGAGCCTGCCGTCCCGCCTCGTAGCCCGAGAACTCGTCGGCTACCTTGGTGAAGGACTCGAGAGCGGTGCGGTCTTTTTCTTCTTCGGTCGCGAAATGGGGGCTGCCGGGCGCATCGCCGGATGCGCTCCCCACCGTGCCGTGGTACTGGTCGAGCGCCTGGCTCAGCAGCGCACGCGCGGTCTCCGCTTGACGCCCGCGATAGGTGTAGAGACCGCCGAGGAGGAGCCCGGCGCCGATGACGACGAGCCCGATGTTCACGACACTCCGCTGGTTGTCCAAGAACCACTGGGTAGCGTTCTCGAGCGTCTGGACCAGCTCGTCTTGCTTCAGATGGTGTCGTTCCGTCCGCTTCACGCCAGTACCTCCAAACGTTCAGTGTCCCTCCGGCCGGCGCTCGTTGTCAACATTCACGATGTTTCTCGGCGCCACGCCGTTGTCGGGACTGGCTGGCGCGCTGGGAATCTCAATCACTTCTACCGACGTCATCCCGAGCTTCACCAGGGTGACTTCAATCCCGCAAGCTTCAATGGGTAAGCTGTCAGAATACCGGCAAGAGTGTCCTCGTGTTCCTCCGAAAGGCTGAGGGCAAGACGGAACCGCTCCTCGTCGTCTACAATTTCAGTAGCAGGGTGTACCACGGCCATCGGGTCGGGGTTCCACTGGATTGCCGATGGGAAGAAAGACTAAACAGCGACAGCGAGCACTACGGCGGAAGCGGCCAGGGGAACCTGGGCGCGGTCGCGGCGGAGAGCGTTCCCGCCGACGACCACCCTTTTTCCATCGCACTCACGATTCCCGCTCTCACCGCCCTGTTGTTCGTCCCCACGCCCGCCTGCAGGTCCGCGAAACCGACGGCGGGCCCGCGGGCGGAACCGAGAAAGACGCGTCGGCGCACGCGAGCGCAGGCTCGAGATCTGCCGGCAAAACCTACCCGTGAAATACATCTGCATCCACGGACACTTCTACCAGCCGCCCCGGGAAAATCCCTGGCTCGAGTCCGTCGAGCCCCAGGACTCCGCGGCCCCGTATCACGACTGGAACGAGCGCATCAACGCCGAGTGCTACGCGCCCAACACCGCCTCCCGGATCCTGGACGAGCAGGATCGCATCGTCGACATCGTCAACAACTACGGTCGCATCAGCTTCGACTTCGGGCCGACGCTCCTGTCCTGGCTCGAGCAGAAGGCCCCCGAGGTCTACGCCGCCGTGATCTCGGCGGACCGGGAGAGCCGGGAACGCTTCGGAGGACATGGCTCGGCGATGGCCCAGGTCTACAACCACGTGATCATGCCGCTCGCGCGCCGCGAGGACAAAGAGATCCAGGTCGCGTGGGGCATTCGCGACTTCCGCCATCGCTTCAGCCGGCATCCCGAGGGAATGTGGCTCGCCGAGACCGCCGTCGACATCGAGACCCTCGAGGTCCTCGCCGCACGGGACATTCGGTTCACCGTCCTGTCTCCCTTTCAGGCAGCGCGGGTGAAGCCTCCCGGTGGAGCCGATTGGGAAGACGTTACCGGAGGAGCCATCGACTCGACGGTTCCTTACCTGCAGCGTCTCCCCTCGGGACGGAGCATCGCTCTTTTCTTCTACGACGGTCCCGTCTCGAAGGCGGTCGCGTTCGAGGGGCTCCTCCATCGCGGAGAGGACTTCGCTCGACGTCTCGCGGGAATTCTACGGGAGGACGGGCGGCCTCGCCTCGCGCATATCGCCACCGACGGCGAGAGCTACGGCCACCACCATCCTCATGGGGACATGGCTCTCGCCTTCGCGCTTCGCGCCATCGAATCGCAGGGCCTCGCCCGGCTCACCAACTACGGGGAGTTCCTCGATATCCACGTCCCCGATCACGAGGTGCAGATCCTGGAGAACACGTCGTGGAGCTGCGCCCATGGCATCGAGCGATGGCGGAGCGATTGCGGCTGCCACACCGGGGGGCCCACGGCCTGGAACCAGGCATGGCGCGCGCCGCTTCGCGACGCGCTCGACTGGCTTCGCCAGAGAGTGTCTCCCAAGCTCCAGGCCGGGCTCGCCGAGCTCTTCTGGGAGCCGGGACAGGCCATTCTCGATTACATCGAGCTCATCCTCGATCGGTCCCCCTCCCGGGTGAACGCGCTCCTCGCGGCGAAAACGAGGCGTGAGCTCGACGAGGCCCAGCAGATAAAGGCGTTGAAGCTCCTCGAGCTCGAGCGGCAACTGCAGCTCATGTACACGAGCTGCGGATGGTTTTTCAACGACATCTCCGGTATCGAGACCATCCAGGTGCTTCGCTACGCGGGCCGCGCCGTTCAGCTCGCTCAGGATCTCTTCGGTGATTCCATCGAAAAGGAAGTCCTCGAGCTCCTGGCGCGCGCCAAGAGCAACCGTCCCGAAATGGGCACGGGCCGGGATCTCTACGAGAAGAACGTACTACCGAACCTCGTGACCTTCCAGAGCCTCACGGCGCACTACTGCATCAACGCTCTGTTCGAGTCCTATCCCGAACGGACGCGGCTCTATTGCTACGAAGTGGAGCGGCGAGCGTATTTCTCCCGATCCACCGGCAAGACCCGTCTCGTGGTGGGGACGTCCCAATTGATCTCGACTATCACCCGGGCGGGCGCGACTCTCGACTTCGCCGTCCTCCACCTGAGAGATCACCGGGTGGCGGCGGGAGTCCGTCGTCACTCGAGCGACGAGCTCTGCCAGGAGCTCGCGCGGGCCCTGGAAGAGCCCTTCGAGAAGGGAGATACCACCGCCGTTCTTCGTCTGCTCGACCAGAGGCTCGGCCCCGAAATTTACGACCTCAAGTCTCTCTTCGGCGACGAGCAGAGAAGCGTCGTGGACAAACTCCTTCGTTCCACTCTCGACGAAGCCGAGGCCGCCTATCGCCGAGATCTACGAGCACCACGGCGCTACCATGAGGTTTCTCGCCGATCTCGGCGTTCCCTCTCCCCCGGCGCTCTCGGTCGCGGCGGAAGTCGTGCTGAACGGCAACCTGCGGCGGGCGCTCGCCGACGAGACCGGAGACGGCGACAACGTGGGCGAGCTCATCCGCGGGGCGGTCATGGAAGGCGTGAGTCTCGATGACGCCACTCTCGCTTTCACGGCGCGAAACAGCCTCGAACGAATGGCCTCGCGCTTCTTCGATTCGCCCGAGACCCTCGAGGAGCTTCAAAGGCTCCGAAGAAGAGTTCGGCTCGTGCTCTCGCTCCCCTTCGAGGTCAATCTCTGGCGACTCCAGAATCTCTACTTCCTCGGCGTGAAGCGCCTGCTCGCGGTGAAAAAAGATCACCCCGCGTCCAAGGACTGGCTCGACGAGATCCTCTCTTTGGGCAACGACCTCTCCATCCACCTACCCGCTGGCTCCGACTCATGAGTGGGCTGCGACGGCTCGCGGCGGCGTACGGAGCTCTCACCGGCTACCAGGGAGTCGACGGACTCGCCCGGGCACGGCCGGAAGCGCTCCTCGCGGTCTTGAAGATTCTGGGAGCGCCCATCGAGGGCCTCGGCAACGTCGACGAAGCACTCCGCGCCCATCGCGAGGAGAGAAGCCGGCGCCTCATCCCTTCCCTCGTCGTGCTCTGGGACGACGCGCCTCGAGTACTTTCCGTGAACGTTCCTGCCGAAACCGACGAGCGCGTGAGCCTGACACTCGGTCTCGAGGAGGGGCCGACGATAGAGTCGTCGTTCGCGGTGCGCGATCTTCCGCCGCGTTTCGGGAGACGGGGGCGGATCGTGCGGAACGTTCCCCTTCCCGAGCTTCCGACCGGCTACCACCGCGTCACCGTCGCCGTGGGAGCCGAGTCTTCCGAGAGCTTTCTCGTCCACGCGCCGCGCCGTTCGTTTCGCCGGGATGAGGCCCGGGCGGAGAAGGCGTGGGGCCTCTTCACTCCTCTTTACGCCGCGACCTCCCGAGACTCCTGGGGCGCGGGAGACTTCTCCGAGCTTGCACGGCTCACGGAGCTCGCTGCCCGCAATGGCGCGGGATTCGTCGCGACCCTTCCGCTGTTCTCGTCGTTCGTCGAGGAGCCGAGCCCGTACTCTCCCGTGAGCCGGCTGTTCTGGAACGAGCTCTATCTCGACCTTCGGCGCGCGCCGGAATGGGAGGTCGAGAAGAGCGGCTTCGAGTCGAATTCCGACACTCTATCCAAGTTGGAGACGCTGCAGCGCGAGCCGTTCGTCGACTATCGCGCTCTCGCCGAGATCAAGCATCCCCTGCTCGCGACCCTGTCTCGTATCGCCCGGGACCGGCGTCCGCGGTGAGCTCGAGAGCTTCGTTCTCGAACGCCCGCAGGTGATGGACTACGCCCGTTTCCGCGCCGCGTGCGAGCGGCGGGGATCCCCATGGCCGGAATGGGAGTCGCCCGCCCTCCCCGCCAGAGGCGAAAACGACCTCGCAGACGACCTCGTGCTCCGTCACGTCTACGGACAGATGCTCGCCGAAAGCGCGCTCGCGGAGACGGCGGGCCGCGCCGCTCGCTCCGACGTCCATCTCTATTTCGATCTTCCGCTAGGCGTCCACCCGAACGGTTTCGATACCTGGCGCCAACCCACGCTCTTCGCGAGCCGGGCGGACGTGGGCGCTCCCCCCGACGCCGCCTTCCCGGACGGACAGAACTGGGGCTTTCCTCCCATCCTCCCGGAAAAGAGCCGGTCTGACGGACATCTGTACCTGCGGCGCTCGCTCCGAAACGCCATGCGACACGCGGGCGCTCTCCGCGTCGACCACGTGATGGGTCTCCATCGACAGTTCTGGATACCGTCGGGATTCCCGAAGCGCGACGGAGTCTACGTGCGCTATCCCGCCGAGGAGCTCTACGCGGTGGCGAGCATAGAGTCTCACCGCCAGCGCTGCGAGCTCGTGGGCGAGAACCTCGGGATCGTTCCGGAGACGGTCAACCGGAGCCTCGAACGGCACCGCTGGCGCGGAATCCACGTGCTCCAGTTCGCGCTCACGGGTGACCGCGGCCGCCCGCACCTTCCCATTCCCGAGCAAACGGTCGCGAGCCTCAACACCCACGATACCCCCACCCTCGCGGGATTCTGTCTCGGACGCGACATCGACGAGCGCGTCGCCGCGGGGCTGCTCGACTCCCAGGCGGCGGAGGGCATTCTGCGCGACAGGCGCGAGGCCATCGCGGTCCTCGACGCCGCCCTCGGACTTCCCCCGGACGCACCGGTGGTCTCGCGCGAGAGGCTCGAGAAATGGCTCGACCTTCTGCTCGGGAGCGCCGCGGAGATGGTCGCTGTCGCTCTCGAAGATCTGTGGCTCGAGGAAGCCCCCCAGAACGTCCCCGGGCGAACCGACCTCCCCAACTGGCGTCGCAAGCTCCGCTACCACCTCGACACACTTCCCCCCGAGACCCTCGCCACGCTCGCCGGCATCGCCCGGCGTCGGTGATGAGGATCTCCGGCGAACAAACAGCGACACCGTGCAGATCCATCGCTACGTCTCGCCCGTCGATACCCGAAGTCTCGCGGCGGAGTTTCGACGGCCCGCCAAGCTTCTCGCGCTCGCCCTCGCCGTTCCGTTTCTCGTGTCTCTCTGGTTCCACGACTGGCAGCAGGCAATGCTCTTCGGTGCGCTCGCCGCCGTGAGCTTCGGCTACGGCAAGAGACGTCAAACGGCCAGCGTGGCTCCCCTCAGTCAAAAAGACGCGTTGATTTTCGCTGCTCTCGCCTACCTGGCGTTCGCGCTGGTGGGGGCGATCGCTTATCTGCCCGAGATGAGCTTCGTCGATTCGTTCTTCGAATCGATGTCGGGGTTCACCACGACCGGACTCAGCCTTCTCGACGTCGAGGCCGCGCCGAGGAGTCTCCTCTTCTTTCGCGCGTACTCGCAATGGATCGGGGGCGCCGGAATCGTCGTGCTTTCCATCGTCTTTCTCCCTGGCGGAAGAGCGACGCTGCTACCGCTCTACGCAGCCGAGTTTCGCGAGGAGAACCTTCTGGGCAACCTCGCAGCCACCACCCGGCTCGTGTTCTCCATCTACGGCGGGCTCACCTTCCTCGGGTTCGTCACGTTCGTCGCCTGCGGGATGGGAGCCTACGACGCGCTCCTTCACGTGCTCTCCACGCTCTCGACCGGCGGCTTCTCGCCTTACGCGGACAGCATCGGACACTTCCGAAGCCCCGCCGTCGACATCGCGGTCATGGTCTTCATGCTCGTCGGGGCCGTCGCCTTCCCCCTCTACTACCGCGCGGCCCGCGAGGGAGCGGGAAAGCTCTTCTTCGATTCGCAGCTCAGGGCCCTGCTGATTTTCAGCGGCCTGGGAGTGGGCCTCGCTCTCGTCTATACCGGCTTCCACGGTGAGCCCCGCGTCCTGCTCACCAACGCGTTTCACACCGTATCCGCGATCACCACGACCGGATTCAACGTGACGGAAACGAGAGGCTGGCCGGAGGGATTGAAGCTTCTCGCCATCATCTTGATGACGGTCGGGGGCTCGGCAGGCTCGACCGCCGGAGGGCTCAAGCTGGTTCGCGTGCTCGTCCTTCTCCAGGTTGCGGAGTGGACGCTTCGACGCGCCTTTCTCCCATCCGAGGCCGAGCTCCCCATTCGCCAGGGAGGTCGCGTCCTCCGCGACGAGGACATCAAGAGCGTCGTTGGGCTCGCGGTTTTCTATCTTGGCTTCAACTTCCTTTGTTCCGTCTTGCTGACCTTCACCGGCGCGAGCCCGCTCGACGCGCTCTTCGAGTCCACGTCCGCTCTCGGAACGGTGGGGCTTTCGACGGGACTGACCGCTTCCGGGCTTCCAGCCTGGGCGAAGCTCGTCCTCGCCCTGGAGATGTGGGCGGGACGGCTCGAGATCCTCCCCCTCCTCGTTTTGTTCTATCCTGTGCGAGGCAGCGGTCTCGGGAGGTCGTCGTGAAGGTTCTCATCGTCGGATTGGGAGGGGATCGGAACCGAGCTCGCCCGGATTCTCGCCCACCGCAAAGACAACGAGAATCGTGATCATCGAGAGCGACGAGGCTCGCGCCCGAGAGGCATCGGGGGAGCTCGACGCCCTGGTGCTCCATGGAGACGGCACTCATCCCGACATCCTGGCCAAAGCGGGACTCGCGAGCGCCGACGCTCTCGTCGCGGTGACGGGCGAGGATGCCATCAATACCGTAATCGCGATGCTCGGCCATCGAGCCGGAGTCTCCCGCATCGTCGTAAAGCTCGACGACGTGTCACTCATGGCCGCCTGCAAGGAGATCGGGGTCACGGACGTGATCGCGCCGAGGATCGCTTCCGCCGCCCACATCGTTTCGGTGCTATACGGCTTTCGTCGCCTCGACTTTTCGCTCGTCGCGCGGGGAGGTCTGCAGCTGGTGGAAGTCCTCGTCGCGCGCGCGGCGGGAAGAAAGCTTTCCGAGGTCGCGATTCCGCCCGAGGCACTGGTCGTCGCCATCGTCCGCGGACCGGAAACGGTTCTCGCCCGGGGTCAGTCGAAGCTCGAGGAAGGTGACACCCTGCTCGTGCTCGTGGAGAACGATTCCGCCCTCGAAAAGGTGCGCCTGGAGATCGGCGCCAAGGAATGACGCGGCACCGCTATCCGCCGTCGCTCTTGCGCGGGCGCACTCGCCGGGAGAGAATCCGGCCACTTTTCGGACGTCGGGAGAAATGGAATGGATGCTGAGAAGAAGAGGAAGAGCCGGTTCTTGCCGGGCTTTCTCCTGGGATTGATCTCGGGAACGGTCGGGGTCGTGCTCGCTCCGAGCTGGTGGCGTAGCGTCGTTCCCGATTCCTTGTTTCCGCAGGGAAGCGTCATCGGACTCGTGCTCCAGAAGGATCGAGAATCCGGCAGTCTTCTGGTGAAGCTCGCGACCGGCGAGGGCGTTCTGCTCGCGACCTTCACCGAGCGCCAGGACGCCATCGATCTGCTCGTCGAGGTCGGTGACACCGTGACCCTTCGGGTGACGCACTACGAGCCATTCCTCACCGATCCGCAGCTCGACCGCGTTCGGAAGCCCGAGACGGCGAAGGAACCCACTCCCGCCGCGGCGCCGCGGGAAGAGACGAAGCCGTCCGAACCTCCGGAGTCGGCACAGCCGGAGGCGCCGCCGGCTCAGGCAGAGCCGGAGACGACGACGACGACCACGGTGATGTCTCTATCCTGACGGTCTCTACTGATCGCGGCGTCAACGCGCCTTCCCTTCTTCGTCAATTGTGAAATAATTTCGAAAATGCCGAAGAAGACGATCAAGACGCGCCGATGGACTCGAGCTGATATCCCCCAGATCATCCTTTGTCACAAGGCGGCCTATCCCGACTACCCCGCCGAGTCGCACTTCGGTGAGCGAATCCACGAGTTCCAGCTCGCCGCCTTCCTCGAGGGTCAGTTCCTCGCTGAGCTCGACGGCAACGTCGTCGGCTACGCGACGTCGATCATCGTGCAGCTCGAGGACGACGACCAGTGGTACACCTGGACCGAGATCACGGGTGCCGGGACTTTCAGCACCCACGAGCCCTCGGGCGATACGCTATACGGCTCCGACATCGCGGTCCATCCCGACTACCGCGGTCGCGGCATCGCGGGGCTCCTCTATCGCGAGCGGAAGAGGCTTCTCAAGCGCTACAACCTCCGGCGCATGATCGCCCACGGCCGCCTGCCCGGCTACTCGAAATACGCCGGTGACATGACCGCCGAGGAGTACGTCGAGAAGGTGCAATCGGGCGAGATCAAGGACTCCGCCCTCAACGCCCATCTGAAAGCCGGCTACCGGGTCACACGGGTGGTCCTCGATTACATGACCGATCAGTCGAGCCTGAACTACTCGACGCTCCTCGAGATGCCGAACCCCGACTATCGGCCGGAGAGGCGCCGGATCGCGGCGATGCCGTTGAAACGGCCGGTGCGAAAGGTTCGAGTCTGCGCCGCCCAGTACCTCATGCGGCGCATCCAGGACTGGGACGAGTTCGAGCGGACGGTGGAGTTCTTCGTCGATACCGCGGACTCCTACAACTGTCACTTTCTCCTCTTTCCCGAGCTCTTCACGGCGCAGCTGTTCAGCATCATGCCGAGCGAGCTCGACGACCGCGCGGCGATCGTGGCCCTCGCCTCGATGGCGGATCGCTACCGTGAGCTCTTCCGGCGTTACGCGACCGAGAGGCAGCTCTACATCGTGGGCGGCTCGCACCCCATCAAGCGTGGCGACCAGGTATACAACGTCGCGCACCTGTTCACGCCCGGTGGACAGATCTACGAGCAGGACAAGCTTCATATCACCCGGAGCGAGCGCGAAGTCTGGGGAATCCAGCCGGGAAAGGGTTTGAAGGTCTTTCATACTCCTCTCGGTCGCATCGCGATCCTCATCTGCTACGACATCGAGTTCCCCGAGCTCTCCTCGATTGCTCGCGACCCTGGGCGTGGAAGTACTCTTCGTTCCCTACAGCACCGACGAGAAGAAATCCTATTACCGCGTGCGCTACTGCGCTCAGGCGCGCGCCGTCGAGAACTTCATGTACGTCGTGCTCGCCGGAAACGTGGGAACTCTCCCCGCGGTGAGACCCTATCTCCTCAACTACGGCCAGGCCGTCGTCTTCACCCCCAGCGATTTCGCCTTCCCTCTCGAAGCCAAGCTCGGCGAGGCCGACCCCAACATCGAGACGGTGGTGATTACCGAGATCGACCTCGGGAGCCTGGCCCCGCATCGGGAGCTCGGAAGTGTCCGTCCGTTGCACGACCGACGGGTCGACATGTACGAGCTCGTCTCCAAGGGTCCCATCGACGTCATCCGAACGGAGTAATGGAATGAAGCTCAGATGTCGCAAGGCCGCCGGCCTCTTCGCACTGACCGTCGGAGCTATCGGTCTCCTCTCCGCTTGCATCGCGCGTGCGCCGGCGCACGCGGCCGCCGATCTCGTTCTTCAGGGAGGACGTGTCTATACCATGGACGACTCCAGAAGCTGGGCCGAGGCGGTCGCGCTCGACGATGGCAAGATCGTTTTCGTCGGCTCCGACGTCGACGCGGCGGCGTTCGTCGGGCCGAAAACCCGGGTGCTGGAGCTCGAGGGCAAGATGGTCCTCCCCGGATTCCAGGACTCGCACGTCCACCCCGTCACCGGCGGGATCGAGCTCGGCCAGTGCAACCTCAACAACCTCACCACCGCCGCGGCGGTGTTCGAGAAAGTTCGATCCTGCGCCACCGAGAATCCCGACCGGGAGTGGATTGTGGGAGGCGGCTGGGACTTGCCGTTGTTTCCCGACGCCAATCCGCAGCGCTCTGCGCTCGACGAGACCGTTCCCGACCGGCCGGTCTACCTGAGCTCCGCCGACGGCCACTCCGCCTGGGTCAACTCCAAGGCGCTCGAGGCCGCGGGAATCGACGCCAGGACACCGGACCCGCCCAATGGACGCATCGAGCGAGACCAGAAGGGCAATCCGAGCGGCACGCTCCGCGAGTCCGCGATGGACCTCGTCGCGAGCCACATGCCCAAGCTCACGCCCGAGGACTACGCCGAAGGGTTGAAACGGGGCCTCGCGATGGCGAACCGCTTTGGCATCACCTCCTTCGTCGAAGCCGACGCCGACGACGACGTTCTGGAAGCCTACGCCACCCTCGCTCGAGCCCACGAGCTCACCGCTCGAGTTCGAATCTCCCTCGCCGTCGACGCGGCGCGGGACGAGAGCCAGGTCGCGGACCTCGTGAAGAAGCGCGACGATCATTCCCCTCTCCTCCGCGCCGATTCCGCCAAGATCTTCGCCGACGGCGTCATCGAGGCCCGCACCGCCGCCCTTCTCCAGCCCTACATCGGTCTGGGACATCGGGGAAAGCTCAACTACGAGCCGGAGACGCTGAATCGAATCGTGGCCGCGCTCGACCACGAGGGCTTCCAGGTGCACATCCACGCGATCGGCGACTGGGCGATCCGCGCCTCACTCGACGCGTTCGAGCACGCGCGTCAGGAGAACGGCCCCAGGGACTCGCGACACCAGATCGCGCATCTCGAGCTCATCGACCCTTCCGACATTCCCCGATTCAAGACCCTGGGAGTCGTCGCCGACTTCCAGCCGCTCTGGGCCTTCGCCGACACCTACATCACCGACCTCACCGAGCCCGCCCTCGGCCCCGAACGCTCCCGGTGGCTGTACCCCATCAAGAGCGTCGTGGACACGGGCGCCGTCGTCGCCGCCGGTAGCGACTGGTCCGTCTCGTCGATGAACCCTCTCGACGGCATCCAGGTCGCCATCACCCGCCGCGATCTCACCGCCGGGCCGGGACCCGCGTGGATTCCGGAAGAGTGCGTGGACCTCGACACCATCCTCTCCGCCTATACCCGCGCGGGAGCCTACGTGCAGCATCAGGAGAAGCTCACCGGCACGATCGAGGTCGGAAAACGCGCCGACGTTATCGTGCTCGACCGGAACCTCTTCGACATTCCACCCCAGGAGATCCACGAAGCGAAAGTGCTTCTCACCCTGTTCGACGGCAAGCCTGTCTTTCAGGATCCGAGCCTGAAATTGACGACGGACAAGGAGGATTATAGCTCCTATTCGGATCCTCTCGAGGGCACGACTCCGGCGGAATTGGAGAGGGGCTTCCCGTCGCTTTGGAGCGTCGGGCCCGAAGGGCGGGAGAGGCGCCCCTGCGGGCCGAAGGCGCGCACCGCCGCCGCGAGCTCCTCCGCGCTCTTGTGCGTTCCGACCTCCCGCGGCTTCTCTCCGTAGAAGCTGTCCACGTGCAGCGTCTGAGTCGGAAAGGCGAACTCCACTCCTACTTCCTCGGCAAGTCGCAAGATCTCCAGGAAGAAGTCGTGCTTCTCCCGCAGCTCCACGCTCCAGCTGTCGGTCTCGAGAAAGCAATAGACGAGAACGTTCAACGAGAAATCGCCGAATCCGTTGAAGTGGACCTCGTAGAAGTCTTTTCGCATCTGCGGGTTCGCAACGATGATGGCGCGAATGCCCTCGACGAAGGCCTCCATCTGCTCGGAGCGCGTGCTGTACGTGAGCCCGAGGACTTCCTTGATTCGCCGGTAGCGGCGCAGCCCCATGTTGTCGACGCCCGAGTTCGCGATCTTCGAGTTGGGTACGCTCACGAGCGAGTTGTAAAACGTCCGGATTCGCGTGGAACGGAAGCCCACTTCCTCGACCGTTCCCTCCACGTCGCCGGTGACGATCCAGTCTCCAATCTGAAACGGCCGATCGAGAAAGATGGTAATGGAGCCGAAGAGGTTCGCGAGAGTGTCCTGCGCCGCGAGAGCGACGGCGAGTCCCCCGATGCCGAGGCCGGCGACGATGGAGGTGACCGAGTAACCATAGCTCTGCACGATCGCGATCGCGCCCACCACGAAGGTGAAGACCTTGAGCGTCTTTCGCAGCATCGGCACGAGCTGGTCGTCGAGCTTGGTCTCCGTCTTCGCCGTCACCCGCGTCAGATACTCGCAGAGGAAATCGACCACCTTGAACGAGAGCCAGATGAACGTCCCCGAGACCATGAGCTCGAGCACGAAATGCACCGCGGCACTCACCTGGACGGGAAACTGCAGGTCGCGATAGAAGAGGAGAAAGACGATCGTCATCGCGAGAAAGCCCACGGGCTTCACCGTCTGACGTACGAGGTTCTCGTCCCAGCGCGGCGGCGTGCGGCGTACCAGCCAATCGGCGAGACGGTCGAGGAAGAACTCGACGGTCTTGCGCACCACGAGCCCGAGGAGCAGGAGGAGGAACATTGCCGCGAGCTGCCAGAGCGCGACCCCGAAGATCGTGTCCCGAAACACCGGAGGAAGGTGACCGATGAGCCACTGGGCGGCGCCGGTGAACGTCGCGCCGTAGAGCTCCGGAATCGCGCGGAGGGTGGCGCGAGAGAACAACCATCTCCCGTCGCCGGCTCGCACGAGCTCGACCGCGGGCAGTCTCTGAGGGAAGAGGAGATAGGTCTGGCGGTCCGTCGCTTCGTCGCGATAGTCGGGATTGTCGGGAATGTCCTCGATGTAGACGAAGAGCCCGCGCGCATCGAGAACCGCTTTCAACTCCCGCGCGAGCTCCTCCCGTCTCTCCGGAGACAAATCGGGATTCGCGCCGAGAGCTTCCGATGCAATCTCGAAGTCGACGGTAGGCGGATTCTGCCACTTGAGAAAATTGTCTACCGCACGACGAGGAGTGGAGAGGCGCTCCGCCGTCGAGTCGGACTGGGCTTCCGCGCCGAGGGCCACGACCAGCAGCGTGGCCGCTAGCGCGACGGAGGAAAAGATTGTCGGTCGCGTTCGAACCATGAGCCTCCCGTGCTCTCGCTCGCGTCGGCCCCGCGACGCTCGCGGCCATTCGCTCATCAACTGCCGATCAGGTGGTAGAATTCTATCTCCTTAGCGCATCGTGACCCAACAAACCCGAGAAGGGACCCCATGACTCTCTTCATCCTGACGATTGTCGTCGTGATGGTGGTCTCCGCCACCTGCTCCCTCACCGAAGCGGCGCTCTATTCGGTGCGGCTCCCCTACGTCCGCCACCTGGCGGAATCGGGAAGCCGGGCCGGAAAGATCCTCGCGCGGTTCAAACAACAGATGGACCGTCCCATCGCGGCGATTCTGATCTTGAACACCATCGGCAACACCGCGGGCGCCGCCATCGCCGGCGCGCAGGCGAGCGCGCTCTTCGATGCCCGAACGGTCATCGCGTTCTCCATCACCTTCACCCTCGCCATCCTTTTTTTCTCCGAGATCATTCCCAAGATCCTCGGGGTTGGCCACAACCGCGCCGTGGCGAAGGCGCTCGCCCTGCCGCTCAACGGCCTCGTCGCCCTTCTCCACCCTCTACTCCTTGCCGTCGAGAGGATCTCCAAGTGGCTCCGGCCCCGAGGCCCGATGATTGCGTTTCCCGAAGAAGAAGTCCGTCAGATCGCGATGCTCTCCGCCGAGGAAGGAAGCATCCTCCGCCTCGAAGCCGAGCTGGTTAAAAACGCCCTCGCTCTCGATCAGGTGACGGCGAAGGACATCATGACTCCGCGCACGGTGGTCCACAAGCTCGCGAGCGATCTGAGCGTCCACGAGGCCTCGCACGGGGTCCAGGAGTGGACCTTCTCCCGTATCCCTCTCTACGACCCCGACGACCCGGAGAAATGGGTGGGAGTGGTGCTTTCACGCGACATCCTCAACGCTCTCGCCCACGATCGCTTCGAACAGAAGCTCGGTAGCCTCGCACGGCCCATCGACTTCGTTCACGAGCGTACCCGGGGCCACGTGCTCCTCCGCGATTTCCTCCGGAACCGGCGACACCTCTCCGCCGTCGTCGACGAGTACGGGAGCGTCGTCGGCATCGTGACCCTCGAGGACATTCTCGAGTCGGTCCTGGGACAGGAGATCATGGACGAGGTAGACGTCACCGCCGATCTGCAGGAGCTGGCAAAGAAGCGGCGGCGCTCACCGCCGAAGTAGAGTCCGGGCAGAATCCTCGAGCCTTGTGGGACAACCCGGTTTGAGGCAGAATTGTCGCTTGCTTCGATGAGCAATCCCCAAAAGGCGATACCCGACCTCGATACGCTCTCGCTGCCGGTCGATATCCGTTCGCAGCCCGACGATACGACGTGCGGCCCCACCTGCCTCGATGCCGTCTATCGTTACTATGGCGACGATCTCCCGCTCGAGCGGGTGATCGCCGAGACGGGACGGCTCGCCGGCGGTGGAACCCTCGCGGTCTTTCTCGCCAGTCACGCGCTCGCGCGCGGATATCGGGCGACGATCTATACCTACAACCTCCAGATCTTCGACCCGAGCTGGTTTCCCGCGGACGCCCCGCAGCCCCTCGACCTGCGAGCTCGCCTCCACCGGCAGAAATCGCACAAGCGCTCGACGAAGCTCCACGTCGCCATCGACGCGTACCTCGACTATCTGGACCAGGGCGGCCGGGTGAAGTTCGAAGATCTGACTCCGGCGCTCGTGCGGCGATATCTCAAGCGCTCGATTCCCATCCTTACAGGTCTTTCGGCGACGTATCTCTATCGGACGCCGAGGGAGCACGGGAACCTGTACGACGACGTCCGCGGGGAGCCTTCGGGGCATTTCGTCGTCCTCTGCGGGTACGGAGCCGAGAGCCACGAGGTGCGCGTCGCCGACCCCTACCGCCCCAACCCCTTTCAGGAGAAATTATTACGGGGTGGCGATGCATCGCCTCATCGGCGCCATCTACCTCGGGGTCCTCACCTACGACGCGAACCTCCTCGTTCTCGAGCCGGGAAGTTCGCTACCGGACTGAAATCGCACCGTGCCCACTCTCGTCGTCGTCAACAACCCGAAGCAATGGCCGTTCTCGATTCCCGGTGTCGAGGTGGTCGAGGCTCGCGCCTACCTCACCAAGCCCGAGTTCGGAGAGATGAAAGGAGTTAAGCTCTTCAATCTCTGCCGCTCGTACAGCTATCAGAGCATCGGGTATTACGTGACCCTCCTCGCGGCGGCGCGCGGCCATCGGCCCCTTCCCACCATCGCCACGTTCCAGGATCTGCGCTCGCCTTCGATGGCGCGCATCGTCTCGTGGGATCTCGACAGCATCATCCAGAAGAGCCTCACCCGCATCCAGTCGGAAGAGTTCACGCTCAGCATCTACTTCGGCCAGAATCTGTCCGAGCGGTACAACCGTCTCGCCCGCGAGCTCTTCAATCTCTTTCAGGCTCCTTTGCTGCGCGCCCGTTTCGTCCGCATGGGGAAGTGGCATCTCAAGCACATCGCTCCCATCAGCATGGACGACGTTCCCGACTCCCACCGGGAGTTCCTCCTCGAAGTAGCCAAGGAATACTTCGAGGGACGCGGCCCCCGGGTCAAGAGACGCAAGCCCTGGAAGTACGACATCGCCATCCTGTTCAACCCCAAGGAGCCCTTCCCGCCTTCCGACGAGGCGGCCATCAACAAGTTCGTGCGCGCCGCCGACGATTCTCGGCCTCAGGGCCGAAGTCATCGGCCCCGACGACTACGGCCACGTCGCTGAGTACGATGGCCTCTTCATTCGCGAGACCACGCACGTCAATCACCACACCTACCGCTTCGCCCGGCGGGCCGCCTTCGAGGGCCTGGTGGTCATCGACGATCCCGAGTCGATCGTGAAGTGCACCAACAAGGTGTTTCTCGCCGAGGCGCTCCGGCGCCACGAGGTGCCGATGCCGAGGACCGCGGTCGTCCACCGGGACAACGCCAAGAACGTTCCGGACGAGATCGGCCTTCCCATCGTTCTCAAAAAGCCCGACAGCTCCTTCTCCCAGGGAGTGGTGAAGGTCGAGACCGCCGAGGCGTTCTACGAGGCACTGGAGCGCTTTTTCGAGGAATCGGAGCTCGTGATCGCACAGGAGTTCCGCCCGACGGAGTTCGACTGGCGAATCGGGCTCATCGACCGCCGGCCGCTGTTCGCCTGCAAATACTATATGGCTCCCCGCCACTGGCAGGTATACCAGCACGACGCACCCGGCGGAAGCAGCTTCGGCCGCTCGGAGACGCTTCCCATCGAGGCGGTGCCGGAAAAAGTCCTGCGGGTCTCGCTCAAAGCCGCCGGGCTCATGGGCGACGGTCTCTACGGAGTGGACCTCAAAGAGGTCGGCAAGGACTGCATGGTGATGGAAGTCAACGAGAACCCCAACATCGAAGCGGGGCTCGAGGATCGCATTCTCAAGGACGAGTTGTACCACCGGGTCATGAACGTGTTTCTCGAGCGTATCGAGAAGCGCAAAGCCGGCGCTTCGGCGAAGGCAGCGAGCGGTTGAGCTCATGAGCGAAGAAACGAGTCCGCTCCATCTCTTCCGAGGCTACGGCGTCGAGCTCGAGTACATGCTCGTCGGCATCGAGGATCTCGCCGTCGTTCCCGCCGTCGATCGGGTCCTCCGCTCGATCGCCGGAGAGACGGTGAACGACGTCGAGATCGGCTCCATCTCCTGGTCGAACGAGCTCGTTCTCCACGTCATCGAGCTCAAGAACACGCTTCCCGCTCCCGCCCTCTCACCCCTGAGCGGGATCTTCGCTTCCGAGGTCAAGCGAATGAACGCCCGCATCGAGCCCGAGGGATGGATGTTGATGCCGGGAGCGATGCATCCTTTCATGATTCCCCGCGACGAGACCCGTCTCTGGCCGCACGAAGGCCGGGAGATCTACGAGACGTTCGATCGGATCTTCGACTGCCGCCGGCACGGATGGGCGAACCTCCAGAGCGCGCAGATCAACTTCTCGTTCGGAAACGACGAGGAGTTCGGGCGTCTCCACGCGGCGATCCGGCTCGCCCTTCCGATCCTCGCGGCGCTCGCCGCGAGCTCGCCCGTCGCCGAAGGAGAGATCACCGGCCTCGCCGACACCCGGCTCGAGGTCTATCGAACCAACGGGGCGAAGTTCTCGACGGTCGTGGGGGACTTGATTCCCGAGCCCGTGTTCACGCGCAAGGACTACGAGGAGACGATCTTCGAGCCGATGTATCGGGAGCTCGAGCCTCACAATCCCGAGGGAACGCTCCGCCACCCGTGGCTCAACGCGCGCGGCGCCATCGCCCAGTTCGTGCGCGACGCGATCGAGATACGAGTCATCGACATCCAGGAATGCCCCGCCGCCGACATCGCCATCGGCTGCGCCACGTCGGCCGTGGTCAAGGCTCTCGTGGAGGAGACTCTCTGCGACTACGACCGGCAGCGCTCGTGGTCCGTCGAGGCCCTCCTCCCGATCTTTCGCGACACTCTCCGCGATGCCGAGACGGCGGTCGTGCGCGATTCCGGATATCTTCGCGCCCTCGGCTTTCCCGATCGCGACGCGACCGCGCGCGATCTCTGGCTCTACCTCCTCGAGCGGCTGGAAGGAACGTATGAAGGTCTCGACTCCCCCCACCTGAAGGTGATCCTGAAGGATGGCCCTCTCGCGCGCCGCATCCTGCGCGCTCTGCCGAAGAATCCCCGAAGGGAGGACATCACCAACGTGTACCGCGCCCTCAGTCGGTGTCTCGAAAGCGGCGAGAGTTTCCTCGAGCTCTGAACCCGTTCTCCGGACCGCTCACCGACGCAACGTGTGGGTGAGCAGCAGATGTTTTGGTGAGATGCGAGATGTAGGTTGAACGATGTGAGTTGAAGTGTCCGTCAGGAGAAGCGCGAAAAAGACGCCGGCCGTCGACAGCAGCGCCGAGGAGAGGATCGTCGACCGGTGCCGCGAAGTCGCCGAACTCGACGAGGAGTACGCGAACACCAGGACGAGCGCGAGAATGAGGACGACCGTCAAATCGTGGAAGGAACGCTGCTGCTCCGCATACAGCTCGCCGTACTCGACTCGGATGGACGAGGGCAGGTGCTGAGCAGCGATCGCAGCTTGAACCTCCGCGATGCAGGCGCCGAGGCGACCCCTTCGAGCCGCGCTGTGACCTCAACCTCGCGTTGCAGGTTCTGACGTCGGATCTCGGTCTGCTCGGCTCCTCCGAAAATACCGTCAGGGATCCCAGCGTCGCGGTGTGGCCGGATGCGCTGAGGAGCAGCGTGTCGCGCATTGCGGTAAGCGACGACGCGGTTGCCTCGGGAAACCGGATGCGGATGGGATACGCACGATCGTTGGCGACCACTGGCGTCGGCGCGACGGCGCCCAGAAGAAATGGCGCCGGCATCGGTAGAGATTTCTTCCGGCGTGAAGCCCGCCGCGGCCGCCACCGTAGGATTCACCTGGAACGTGACGGCGGGCCCGCTGATCGTGTTCTCGATTCCGTCGAGCTCGTCGACGACCCCGAGGAGACGTCCTGATGCCGCCGCCACCCTGGGGCGGTCTCCGAGTAGCAGCGCCGCGTCCTCGGAAAACAGCTTGATGTAGACCGGCTCGGGACTGCCGGTGAGATCGCCGATCATGTCCTCGAGCACCTGGAAGAACTCGACGTCGAGCTGCGGCTCGGCTTGGTTGACCCGCTGACGCACGTCCGACATGATCTCCTCGATGTCGCGGGAGCGATCCCCTTGAGCTTGACCGAAATGTCGCCCGTGTTCGCCTCCGTCACCGCGGCCAGGCCGAGCTGCAGACCGGTCCGCCTCGAGGTGCTCTCGACTTCCGGCATCTCACGAATGATTTGCACGACGTGCCGGATCACACGGTCGGTCTCCGACAACGAGCTCCCCGGCGGCATGATGTAGTCGAACACGAAGCCGCCTTCGTCCATCGTCGGCAGCAAATCGGAGCCGAGTGCCCGGTACGAAAAGAACGACAGCACAATCAACATTGCGCCGGAGCTCGCGAGCCACCACGGATGTCCGAGCGCCCGGCGGAGCCACCCTCATAGCGGACGATGATGCGCCCGAAGAATCCCGCGCATCGAGGCTTCCTCGGCGGCGAGCACGAGCCTGAGCTCGTCTTCGCGGGTCCCCGCCGGCGGCGCCTGGGTCTCGGTCAGGTGGCGCCGAATCAGGAACTGGCTGAGCGTCGGCGTCCACGTCAGCGCGAGCGCGAGAGACGTCGAGAGCGCGACGCCCATCGTCACCGCCAGCGCGCGGAAGAAAACGCCAGTGACGCCGCTGATGGCCACGAGCGGCAGGAAGACGACAATCGGCGTGATGGTCGAGCCGATGAGCGGCACGGTGAGCTCGTCGAGCGCCCGCCGAACGGCCTCCCGCCGTCCCTGGCCGGCGTCGCGGTGCAGCACGATGTTCTCGACGACGACCACCGCGTCGTCGATGACCAGGCCGACGGCGGCGGCGAGGCCGCCGAGGGTCATCAGATTGAAGCTCTGCCCGACGAGCTTGAGCGCGATGAACGTCGCCGTCAGTGTGACCGGTATGACGAGTCCGGCGACGAGCGACGAGCCCCAGTCGTGCAGGAACACGACGAGGACAATCGACGCCAGGATGATGCCGATGAGGACCGCGTCCCGCACGCTTCGGATGGCTTCGCTGACCAGGTCGGACTGGTTATAGTACGGCTCGATGTGCACGCCCGTCGGCAGCGAGCTTCTGAGCGCCTCGACTTGCTGCGCGCACTTCGTTCGCGACCGTCACCGTGTTGCTGTCCGGCTGGCGGTTGATTTCCAGCAGCACGGCCGGCTTCAGGTTCGCGGTGACGATCGTATAGACCGGCGCTCCCGCCGCCGCCACGGTGGCGACGTCGCCGATGTGGACCGGCACGCCGGAGGGCGCGTTCTTGATGGCCATGGCGGCGATGCCCTCGGGCGTCTTCACCTGACCGCTGACGAGGGCGAGAAAGAGTTGATGCTGGCGCTCGAGCAGCCCCGGCGACTCGATGAGATTTGTGCGTCCGACCGCGTCGAGCAGGTCCGTGACCGTCACCCCGGTCCGGAGCAGGTCGCCCGGACGGGGCACGATCTGGAACTCCGGCGGCTGGCCGCCCATCACGCGAATCGTGGAGACGCCGTCGAGCCGGTTCAGGCGGGGCTTCACGGTGTAGGTCGCCAGCTCCCAGAGCTCGGATGGAGAAATCGTATCGGACGTCAGGCTGTAGCCGAGGATGGGAAAGCTCGCGAAGGTCAGCCGGTGCGTGTCGATCTGCGCCGTTGGGGGCAGCGATGCTCGAACCTGCGCCAAGGCAGCGTTGACACGCTGCAGCGTCACGACCATGTCGTGCTGCCAATCGAAGAAGAGATCGATCTCGGCCGACCCTCGGCTCGTGATCGACCGGACCTGCTGCAAACCCTGGACGCTATTGACCGCCTCTTCGACTGGCCGCGTGATCGTCACCAGCATCTGATCGATCGGCATCACGCCGTTGTCGACGGCGATAATGACGCGGGGGAAGTCCGTCGAGGGAAACACGGCGATCGGGATCGTGAACGCCAGATAGCTGCCCGCCGCCGCCAGCGCGGCGATCAAGAAGATCAGCGACTTGGCATGACGCGCGAACCAGTGCTCGTGGCCGGTTGGGGTGAGTGGCTCAGTCATGCCTATGACCGCGCGGTCGGCGCGAGCTACTTTGCCGGCGGCTCCGATCCTGCCTGGGCCGGCTGAAGCTCCACCTGAACCTTGGTCCCGTCGGCGAGGCCGTACGCGCCCGTCGTCACCACCGTCTCGCCCGCCTGCAACCCTTTGGTCACCTGCACCCGATCGGCTTGGGTGAGTCCGATTTCGACCGGACGCGCGTGGGCTTTGCCGTCGATCCCGACGACCATCACCGAGCTACCGCCCTCTCCTCCAGTCAGAAGCGCCGACGCGGGAACGATGACAGCATCCGGCACGGTCCGGGCGACGATGTCGACGCGCACGCTGGTGCCGGGCTTCAACTTAGCGTCCGGATTGGGCGACTCGACCCACACCTGCATGGTCGTGCTGGCCGGATCGAGGGCCGGGCTGACGACCGTCACCTTGCCGTCGACCGGCTCCTCGAAGCCGGCACATGGAGTCTGGCGGAGTCGCCAACGATGACGGTGCCGGCCTTGGCGGCGGGAACGGGGGCGCGCGCCACCACTGCTGAAGTGTCCATTACGGTCAGCAGCGGCGTGCCGGGGCTCGCCATCTCGCCGGCATAGAACGGACGATCGGTGACGTAGCCGTCGATCGGACTCCGGATCGTGGCATAGCCGAGCTGGGCCTGTGAGGCGTCGTACTGCCCCTTCGCGGAAGCGACCTGCGCTTCCGCGGTCTTCAGAGTCTGCGCCTGCGTGACCGCCTGCAGCGCCAGGAGATGCTGCCCGGCGACCTCGTACTGGCTACGCGCCTGCGACAGAGCGACGCTGGCGGTGGCCACGTCCCGCTGCGGCACGGCGCCCTGTTGGAACAGCATCTGCCGGTCGTCGTAGATCTTCTGCTGCACGTCGAGCGCCTCTTTCGACGTCATCACATCGAGCTGGGCCTTCTGCAGGTCGGCCGGCACCGTGGCCTGCCGCACGGTCTCGTAGTTCGCCCGCGCCTGTTCGTACAGTCCCTGATCTTGCGCGACCACAGCCGCGAGATCCCGATGCTCTAGCACGACGAGCATCTGGCCGGCGCGCACGCGCGCGCCACGCTCCACGTAAAAGCGCTCCACTGGCGCGCTG
This sequence comes from uncultured Acidobacteriota bacterium, assembly GCA_963815675.1. GTDB lineage: Bacteria > Acidobacteriota > Vicinamibacteria > Marinacidobacterales > SMYC01 > CAWFHP01. Next base: position 124,135 of record CAWFHP010000019.1, read on the forward strand.
ATTTTCGCGACAATGGCGGCCTGGCGCAGCGGATAGAGCACGGCGTCGGCTGTCACGATATCGGCGATCGAGCCCTGGGCAGCGTTCGCCGTCTGCACGGTGACGACCGGCTCGGCTTCCGGCGAAGGGCTGGAACAGGCTGCCGCGACGACGGCGAGGGGAATCAGGAGCCTGGCGCCGAGAGCGGCCCAAGCCGGACGACGGCTGCCAAGGTGCGCGCGGAAACCCGCTAGAGCCTGCTCGACCATTTAGACCCGTTCCGCAAGTCGTATGCCCCTTCCGTCATCTCCGATGCTTCCAAGGCGGAGTCAGCCTCCCGAAGGCTAGCACGCCGCCGCAGTTCCGCCCGAATGCCCGAACCGCGGCCTTGCGCGCCACTTGCCGTCGAGTACTTCCCGCGATTATCTTGTTCCCCGACCTCCGCCTCCGAGGTGACGTCGTGGAGTCGCTGACTCACCGCTCGACGGGCTCGACGCGACCGGCTCGAAACGGTAGTCGAGGGTCCTTCTTATCTCCTCGAAGCGGCGTTCGACGCTCTCCCGGTCGGGGGCACCGAGGTTCACCACGCCGAATCGAGCGCTCTTCCCGTCCTCCAGAGTCTCGAAGTCGTCGAGGGCATCGTTCAGGGAGCACTCGGGCCAGATGAGCGTTCCTTCGTAGAGCTGCTCGGCGGTCGCGACGTCTTCCGCGCTCGGGGCCTTCACGACGCGCGAAGGCTCGAAGATCCGGAGGGGGAAGCTCGAAGCGCAGCGGTATCGACCTCGTCCCTTCCGCACCGCCGGGGAGTCGCCCAGGGCGAGCGCGACGGCGACCTCGTAGCCGTTGGTGCCGTCGACCTTCTCGTACAGATCGGCGAACTGACCGCACATGCGCGGGTTGACTTCCACGATGAAGATCCGGTCCCGGCGCGGGTCGTAGGTCATCTCGATATTGAAGAGGGTATGCCGGAGGCCGAGCCGACGCACGACCCGGGCGGCGATGTCCTCCATGCGCGCCTGCACCCGTCGCGTGAGCGAGGAGGGGTAGTCGAAGCGGACGAAGCTCTTCGTCTTCGGTTGCTTCACCGAGTCGACGATTCCGAGAACCTCGACCTCGTCCTCGGTCACGAAGCCCTCGAGCGTGACCTGCTTTCCGTTCAAGAGCCCTTCGACGAGAAAGAAGCTCCCGTCGATATCGAGACGGGTGAGGCTCCGCACCAGTCGATTGAAGACGGAGACGTAATAAGAGAGAAACTCGGCGACGGCGGGCCGGGAGAGAAACGACTCGAGATCCTCCCAGGAGTCGAGCCTCTCCGACATCACCGAAAACGCTCCCTTCACCGGTTTGATGAAACAGGGGAACTCCAGGTTCTCGGCACCGCCGCGGGGAAGCTTGGGGTCGATGAGCTGAAACCACGGTGTCGCCTCGGGTGCGGCCTCGCGCTGCTCGATGCGCGAATAGTACTTGTGTGCGCATCGGATGACCCCCTCGGGGTCCGTCCCCGGAAGCCCGAGACGGCTGGAGATGGCGGCCGCGACCGTGGCTCCGGGATAGTCGCTCGAGCTCAAGACCCCGTCGAGTCGCCCTTCGTTCTCGCGGACTCGATCCTCGATGAAACCGACGACGTCGAAATCCCACGTCCAGTCGTGATCGTGAGGCTCGGCGAGCTCGATCTGGCAGTGATCGGTCAGCCGCGCCCCAAGCGGTCGAATCTGCCGTTCGTCCCAGGCGGTCGGAAAAACGACGAGAGCCCGCTTCCGGGTAGCGCCCCTTGGTTGCATCTGTCCACTGGATAGAATAGCCGGGATCATGAAGATCGTCTCCTCTTTTCCCCGCCCCGTCCGCGACATCGAGAACGTCTTCATCTCCCTTTCCGACGGCGTTCGGATCGCGGCGCGAATCTGGCTGCCCGTCGACGCCGAAGCTTCGCCGGTCCCCGCGATCCTGGAGTACATCCCCTACCGCAAGGGTGATCGCATGCGCGAGCGCGACGAGCCGATGCACGCGTATTTCGCCGGCCACGGTTACGCCGCCATCCGCGCCGACGTGCGCGGGACGGGGGATTCCGAAGGCGTCCTCCTCGACGAGTACCACCCGCGGGAGATCGAGGATGCCCTCGAAATTCTCGAATGGATCGCCGGGAGGCGGTGGTGCACGGGGAGGATCGGGATGATGGGAAAGTCGTGGGGCGGGTTCAACGCTCTCCAAGTCGCGGCGCGCCGGCCGCCCTCGCTCGGCGCCATCCTCACCGTGTGCTCCTCGGACGATCGCTATACCGACGACGCCCACTACATGGGAGGGTGCCTCCTCAACGAGAACCTCGTGTGGGGCTCGTCGCTATTCACCTTGAGCGCGCTTCCTCCCGATCCTCGAATCTTGGGCGAGCGGTGGCGGGAGCTCTGGATGGCGCGGATGGAGGCCGCGACGCTCTTTCCCGCGAAATGGCTCGAACATCCGAGCCGCGACGAGTACTGGAAGCACGGCTCGGTGTGCGAGGACTACCGAGCCATCACCTGCCCGGTCTACGCCGTCGGAGGCTGGGCCGACTCCTATACCAACGCCATCCCCCGCCTGCTCCAGGGTCTCGAGGTTCCGCGTAAGGGTCTCATCGGCCCCTGGGCCCATGTGTACCCCCATAACGGCGTACCCGGGCCGGCGATCGGGTTCCTGCAGGAGGCGCTCCGCTGGTGGGACCAGTGGCTCTACGGCCACGACACCGGAATTCTCGACGAGCCCATGCTGCGGGTCTGGATGCAAGAACCGGTCGCGCCCGAGCGGCACGCCGTTCACGCGCCGGGTCGCTGGATCGCCGAGCCTGCCTGGCCGCCCCACGACGGAATCCGATCGCGGCAATTTCGCCTGGAGCCCGGGAGGCTCGTTGTCGACGCATCGAGCGAGGCAAGTGACGAGGAGGGTGTAACTCTTCCAATCGCCTCGCCGCTCGACGTCGGGCTCGAGTCGGGAAGCTGGTGCTCGTTCGGTGCTCCCAGCGAAATGCCCCCGGACCAGACGAACGACGACTCCAAGTCGGTGCTCTTCGACTCCGAGACCCTCGAGGAAAGAATCGAGATCCTCGGCGCCCCGCGGCTCGCCCTTCGCCTCGCGAGCGATCACCCTTTCGCGATGCTTGCCGTGAGGCTAGAGGACGTCTTCCCCGACGGCACCGTCTCCCGCGTCACCTATACCGTTCGCGATCTCACTCATCGGGACGGCCACGAAAATCCTTTACCCCTCGTTCCCGGTGAGATCTACGAGGTGACGCTACACCTCAACGATTGCGCCTATTCGTTCGTGCGAGGTCACCGCATACGACTCGCCCTCTCCTCCTATTACTGGCCCATCGCCTGGCCTCCTCCCGAGCGATCCTCGCTTCGCCTTCGCACCGCGGGGAGCTTGCTCGCGCTTCCCGCTCGCGCGCCGCGGCCCGAGGATTCGGACCTCCCGCCATTCCTTCCTCCCGAGAGTGCGCCGAACGCGAGAACCACCGAGCTCCACCGCGGAGAGGCGACGCGCACCGTCACTCACGACGACGCCACCGGAGAGACCCGCTATCGGTTCGCTTCCGACTTCACCGAGGACGGCGAGCCCGCGCTGACCCGCGTCGAGTCGACGCGGATGGAACATGGCCATGCCGCGGTCGAGGTCTTCTCCATCACCGAGCCCGACCCCACGACGGCGCGGGCGGAGATCCACCACGACGCCAGGTTCCAGCGCGATGGTTGGAAAATTCGGGTACGGACGGTAACGCGTCTCACCTGCGACGAGCGAAGCTTCCACATCGAGGCCGAGCTCGAAGGATTCGAGGGCCGACGGAGCGTCTTCCGGCGAGACTATCGAGACTCGGTTCCGCGCTCAGGGAATGTTGGACGCCGTTGAGCTCGAGGATTCTCGGGCGATGATTCAAGAGTCGAGCTCGGCGACGTGCACTACGGCATCGCCCCGGTTCACGAGGGCGGCTTCGAGAACGCCGATGACTATCCCGTCGCTCGGGGACTTCAAGGCGACCCCACGGGCGTCGAGGGCGTCGAACACCTCGCCAACTTCCTGGTGCCCGCTCGACGCGCTCGCCCAAACCAACGTGAAGCTCGCAAAAACCGCTCCGGGGGGCGCGGGCCCACGCGCTCTTCCTCGAGACGGCGGAAACGGACGGACGAGCTCTCCGTCGGTCTTCGCCCTCTACCATGCCCTTCGCCTTCATCACTCGTAAGACGCCCTCAACGCCGATGCGGATGGCCCGAGCGTCGAAGCGGCCCGCTTCGCCCGCCTCGTACAGGAGGACGCGAATGCCCTTTTGGGTGGCGGCGGCTCGGAGCGAGCCATCCCGTACTCGGGAGTGGAGGATGAGCGGGGCGCCGAAGACCTCTGCGAAACGCCGGGTCTCGCCGTCATCGAGGTCGCACCGGATATGGGGCAGGTTCCTCCGGTTGTCGGAGCCGGTGTGGAGATCGATCCCGAGCTCGCATTTCTCGACGATTTCCTTCATGAACAAGTGAGCGAGCTGCGCGGCGAGCGAGCCGCGGCGCGCTCCGGGAAAAGAGCGATTGAGATCGCGGCGGTCGGGCAGGTAGCGCGATTCGTTCACCAGCCCGAAAACGTTCACGATCGGAGCCGCGATCACCGTCCCCGCCATCTTGCCGGGGTTCAACCGGCCCATCACTTCTCGAATCACCGGGACGCCGTTGACCTCGTCCCCGTGAATGGCGGCACTCAGCCAGATGACCGGACCCGGCCTCAGGCCGTGCGCGATACCGACGGGAAGAGAGAGCCAGGTGCCGGTGGTGAGTCGGGCCACGGGGATTTCGAGCGTCGCTGACGATCCGGCGTGGACCACGGTGTTGGCGATCGAGATCGCCTGACTAGCCCCACTGGCCCGACTAGCCTTTGATGCGGTCCTGGGTTCGCCCTGGTTTGGCATTCTCTTCCAAGAAAGCGATCACTTTGTCGGCAACGTCGACGCCGCTCGCAGCCTCGATCCCCTCGAGGCCGGGTGAAGAGTTGACTTCCATCACCAGGGGCCCGTGCTTCGAGCGTAACAGGTCGACGCCAGCCACGCGAAGCCCGAGCTCTTTCGCCGATCGGATGGCGGTGCTCCGCTCCTCGGGCGTCAACTTGATCGCGCTCGCCGTGCCCCCGCGGTGGAGGTTCGAACGAAAGTCCCCTTCCGGGCCCTGGCGCTTCATCGAGGCGATGATCTTCCCACCCAAGACGAACGCCCGGATGTCGGCGCCTCCCGCTTCCTTGATGAACTCCTGGACCAGGATGTTGGCATCGAGCTGACGAAAGGCCATGATGACCGACTCGGCCGCCTTGTTGGTCTCGGTGAGAACCACCCCCACCCCCTGGGTTCCCTCGAGGAGCTTTACCACCAGAGGGGCACCGCCCACGGTCTCGATCAGTCCCTCGACGTCCTTCGTCGAACGCGCGAAGCCGGTCACCGGAAGGCCGATCCCGGCCCGGGCGAGGAGCTGGAGCGAGCGGAGCTTGTCGCGGGAACGAGTGATCGCCTGCGACTCGTTCGCCGTGAAAACCCCCATCATCTCGAACTGGCGGACGACGGCCGTTCCATAAAACGTCATCGAAGCTCCGATCCGGGGAATGATGGCATCGAAGTAGAGAGGCACGCCGCGGAGAAGCACCTGGGGCTTGTGCGAGGTGATGTTCATGTAGCAGCGCGAATAGTCGATGACGTTTACCTCGTGCCCCCGCGCTTCCGCCGCCTCGTGAAGCCGCCGGGTCGAATACAGCGACGCTTTACGAGACAGGATACCTATCTTCAAGTTGGCTTCTCCCTTCTCGCGGTTCGCTTGGCCCGCTTCTTCATCAGGTGCGATCTCCCCGGATCGATGACGAACCTCCGCCGCACCGCTTCCCGGCCGAGGAGCATGCGAAAGCCCATGAGCTCTCTCGAAGTGAGCGTAAGATCGATCAGCCACCGGGTGTTGCCGAGCGCGACGTGGGTTCGGATTACGGGACGCAGCTCCCGCGTGCCGTTCGAGCTCTTGACCCAACGCATGTCGTGAAGAGGCACGTCGCAGTGCGCGGTCTCGCCAACGTCTTTCTGCGAAGGATGCACGTTGAAGCGAACCCGCGACCGTCCGTGGCGGCGGAAGACCTCGACGTCGAAGGCGTGGATCGACGAGCTCCGTGCCCCGGTATCCACTTTGGCCTTCACTCGCTCGATTCCGAGGTCGGGGAGAGAAACCCACTCGCGCCACCCTATCGTCGAAACTCCATCTGTCATCGGTTTCCGGAAAATTGTATTCGAGTGGGGTTCTGGTGCCGACCGGCTCAGATGAGCGTCCGGATCGATCGACGGGTGGGCTCTTCGCCGCCGGGAGACACGAAAGCCAATTATATCCGAGAGGGGCCGATTCCGCCGGGACGGTCGAGGCATGCCGGCGCGCTTAGAGAAGGTCGAAGCCCAAGCCGGCCGCCGCCCGGGGGAAGAGCCGGCCGTTTCTCAGAATCACGGCGTCCCGCGCCGGATCGTCGATGAGATCCAGGTGACCGTCGAGATCGGCGTAGACGACGTTCGGTCTCGATAGCGCGTAATGGAGGCCGGCGGCGATGGAGAGACCCGACTCGTCCATGCATCCCACCATCACTTCGAGATGAGCCGAAGCCGCCACCGCGTTGATCTGGAGCGCCTCGTCGATGCCGCCGACTTTCATCAGCTTCACGTTCACCATGTCGGCGAGATCGCGTCGCGCCAGGACGAAGGCGTCCCGGAGGCTCATCAGGCTCTCGTCGGCCATGACGGCGATCGCCGAGCCCGCGACGACCCGTCCCATGAGATCGGGCTCTTCCCGCGGCGTCGGCTGCTCCAGGATCACCACGCCGGCGGTCTTCGCGATGCGCAGAAAGTCGAGTGCCTGCTCGGCGGTGTAACCCTGGTTCGCGTCGAATCGGAGCTCGATCCGCGGACCGACCGCCTCGCGCACCTTCAGGACTTTCTCGGCGTCCTGCTCGAAGCTCCGGCCTCCCTTGATCTTCAACGCCCGGAATCCGCGGTCGATGAAGTCGCGGGCCCGCTCCACCGTGTCCTTCGTATCGAGAATGCCGATGGTGACGCTCGTCAGGATGGACCGCCGAAAGCCGCCGAGCAGGCGCCACAGGGGAAGTCCGGCTTTTTTTCCCAGAAGGTCGTGGAGCGCCATATCGACCGCGGCGCGCGCCGAGGGGGCGTCGGGGAGGTGCTTGCGCAGCCGGGTCAGAGAGCTCAGCCGCCGCAGAGGGTCGCCTCCGAGGAGAAGCGGCGTGGCGACGTCGCGAAGAGCGGCGAGCGTTCCCTCCGGCGTCTCGCGGGTCACAGCCTCGTCGGGCGCGGCGCATCCGGTTCCGGTCAAGCCGGCGTTCGTCTCGATGCGGAAGAAGATGTTGGTGGTGCGCGAGACGGTCTCGTACGCGATGGTGTACGGCTCTTTCAGATCCATCACCACCGGCCACACTTCGACCCGAGTGATTTTCATCGCGGTTCAGTAGCGGCGCTGATAGATCTCGTCGAGCGAGAGACCTTGAATCGAGATCACGAGCTCCACGAGGTGGTGGATCATGATCTCCCACATCCTCTCGCCCTTCTCGCGGGTCGCGCGCGTCGGATCTCCGAAGACGCCGCTCGGGGTGATCCGCGACGTGCGCGCGTACCATTCCACCGCCCGCTGCGACGTGAAATCGAGATACTTGCTCGAGAACCTGGGAACGAACTTCTCCGCCGGTCCATCCGCACCAGCTCCGGCCGCACCGCGAGGGTCGTCGAGGTCTCGATGTCGCCCGGCGTGGACGTCGTTCATGACGTCGGTCATCGCGTCGATGTCGGCGTCGCTCGTCTCGCCGGTGTCGACGCAGGTGAAGATGTGGGCGTCGCGGTTGATGAGCTGCGCCGCGAAATGGAGCGCCGGGCGCGTTGCCTCCGTGCCCGTTGACGATCACCAGCTTGGTGATCCCCTGCCGGGCGACGGCGACGCCGATCTCGTAGACGAGTCGGGCGATGGTGTCGGGACTCACGCTCACCGTTCCACTGAAGTCATCGTGCGCGTACGACACGCCGTAGGGAATGAGCGGCAGGACGACGGGCTTCGGGTCCGGGCAGGCCTCCGCGACTTTCTTCGCGAGGTAGTCGGCGTCGAACGCGTCGGTGTCGAGCGGAAGGTGTGGGCCGTGCTGCTCGAGCGCTCCCACCGGGAAGAAGCGCCACGTCCACCTGACGGAATCGTTCCTGGGCCTCGGGCCAGGTGAGCTCTCCCAGGAGAACGCTCGACTCGAAAGACGAGCCGGAGGCCCCTTTGGAAGCCGTCTTCGCCGCCTCGAATCGATACGGGGTCCCGAGCTCGGCGCTGGCGAACACGTCGAACGCCTTCCAGATGCGCCCGCTCCGCTCGAGGGCACCTTCGGCATGCTGGAGCAGAATGCGGTAGACGGGCCCTCTGAGGCTGACCGGAATCGAGCTCAGAGGGGACCGTTCGGGGTCGAAACGCAGCTTCATCACCTCCGGCTGCGGTCTCGCCGGGATCTTGCCGACGCGGGCCTCGGGGAGGCGCCCGCGCTCGTGCAGGAGAAAGCCGAGATGGGCCGCGGCCGCCTTTTCCTGGTGGGTCCCGTTCTCGCCGAGCGCCCGGAGGCAGCCCTCGATCTGATCCTTGCGGAATCCGCACCGCGTCGGGTCCTGTCCGACCGCGACGAGCATTCCCACGATCCGGCGGCATTTCTCACAGCTCCCGCAGGGCACGACCCCCGCCTCCTCTTTATGGGCGGAGTGGCAGGAGATCTGATGCTCGAGGAGAGCCGGGTAACGCTCGGCGAGGGTTTTCTCGATCAGAAGCTCGGAGCATGGCCGAAGAATCGAGAACTGACAGACACCGTAGCCCTTTCTCCCGAAATATCGAGTCATGGCGTCGTCGAAGTAGCGGCTCTGATCGTAGAGTCCGTTGTAGTGCGTGATTCCCTGGAAGGTCGTCCTTTCGGTGGTGTCGAACTCGTCTCCGATGAGGAGCCGGCCGATTCCCCGCTTTCTGAGCAGCGGCAGGACCCCGAACAGGAACACCGCCACCGTCCAGAGACGCAGGGCATAGTCGTCGGAACGCACCGAAGCGAAGTCCTTGCGAATGAACGGGAGCTGGCGCAGCATCCAGGAAAAGAGCCGGTCGGAGTTGGTCCAGACCCTCGCCGTGCGGGGGACGTTCGCGGCGAAGTAACGATAGGCGTTGAGCGCGGTGAACCAGTGCCGGCCCGATTCATTGACGTAAATCGGGTGGACTTCGACGCCGATCTCTCGAAGCAGGCCGAAGGTCAGGAGACTGTCCTTACCGCCGCTCGACAGGACCGCGTGTCGGTCTGAATTCACCGACCACTTCGCGCCTCCCGCGCCCCGGGCGGAGCGGGCGGGCGCGGGGGCGGCGGCGGCGGCTGCGGCGGCGGTCTCATCGGGAAACACGAGCGCCGAGGCGAGATAGCTCTTCTGCACGACGACCGGCAGCGCGGGAAACGACTCTACGAGAAACGCGTTCGGTTGGAGGAGCTTGTTCACGTAAATCTCGCGCGCGGTGTTCGTCGCCATCTCCGAGAGAAAGCGCCGGTCGGCGTCGTCGTAGTCGCCGCGGAAGACGATCTCGCGGCAGAACAGCCCGTAGTTCAGCGCCACTTGCGCGAGAATCACCGAAGCGAGATTGCGGCTCTCGCGGTCCTTGGGGTCGAAGACCGGCTCCTCGTACTTGTAGGCGAGCTCCGAGCTCTCCCCGCCGACGACGTATGGGGCCGAGATCCGGTCGGGCTCGACCCGCACCGGGCCCACCTCCAGGCGATCGATGACGACGAGGCGCGAGAGCTCGGAGCGAGCCTCGCCCGTCATGGAGATTTCGTCCTCTGCCGCAGCGCGAGAACAGCGGTCACGATGACATCCGGCCCGTGCACGAGAACGTCGACCGCGGGGAGACCGGACTCCTCCGAGACTTCGCGGCAGACCCGATCGAGAGCGTCCGCGGGGATGTTCTCGTGGTTCACCGAGACGGCGACGACGGGCTTTCCCGAGACGAGCTCGAGGGCCTGGATCTGCGTCTTCAACGGTTGGATGGGAAAACCGGGAAAGCCGTCATAGTCCTTTCGCGCCGGCGCGTGCTGGAGAACGATCCCATGCGGCCGGGCGGCGGCGAGGATCTCGAATCCGCCGGGATAAGCCGGGTTCAAGAGACTCCCCTGTCCTTCGACGACGATCACTTCCGGCTGCTCGTTCTTCCACGCGCTCCAGACGGCGTGCTCGATCTCTCCAGACACGAAGTCGTTGACGAGCGAGTCGAGAACGATTCCGTAGCGCACACCCTGCATCCAGGCGGTCTGTCCCGTCCCGATCATGATCGAGGGGCAATCCTGCGCGGTGAGCGCGTTCGTGAGGACCGCCGTCGTCGTCCGTTTCCCGATGGCGGAATCGGTACCGAGAACGGCGACCCGGAGCGCATCGACTTCCTCGATCTTTCCGCTGAAGAAATGAAGGTCGTGAATCGCGGGCGGCTTCCGGACGTCGCGGATCCGCCCGCCTCGCGCCCGCGCGAGAGCGGCGAGCTCGGCGTCGTCCGCCAGGTAGTCGTGAAGCCCGGAGTCCACGTTGAGTCCTCGCCCGAGAGCGTCCATGACGTCGAGCCGCGCCTTTTCGCTGAGCCTTCCCCCGTCGGGGGCGAGTCCGACGACGAAATAGGTCGCATCGAGCTTCCGGTCGCGCGCGATCGCGATAGCCTCGGTGAGATCGGGAACGACGAGAATTCCCGACGGTTCTCCGCCCAGATACTCACCCGCGTCCTCCCCCGCCGCGGTGGAGTCGATGATGGAAGTGACGCGATAGCGTTTCGTGAAGCGCACGAGGCCGTGCGCCGTCTTCCCGTTCGGGGTGTGGAACGCGCCCTCGCAGTAGACGACGGCGTTTCCCTCGGGCTCTTCCAGGAAGCTCGACATGTCAGGAACGCCTTCCGGTGAGAACGGCGACGTAGCGGTCGCCAGGTAGAGGCTCCTCCCGATGCCGATCGAGAAGAGCGAGCAGTCCAGCGGTCGACGCCGGAAGAACGCTCAGGCCTTCCGTGTCCTTCAGCGTCTTCGAGGTCGCGAGCATGGCCTTGTCGGTGACGTCGCCCGCCCAGCCGGAGGTGCGATGGATCGCATCGAGCGCAATCTTGCCATCGATCGAGTGCCAGTTGACCAGCGGCTCGTTTACCACGGTCTCGTGAATCTCCTCCGGCCGCAGGTCCTCGCAGTGCGTCAGTCCGTTCAAGAACGACCTTACGACGGGATTCTTCCCGTGCGACGACCCTCCGACCATCTTGGGCATGTGGGACGTTTTTCCCCGTCGATAGAGGCTCAGAAACCCGTGATAGATCCCGGCGAGAGTCGTGCCGTTCGACACCGGCACCGCGACCGCGGCGGGGGCGTCCCGGAGGTCGTCGTAGATCTCGAAGGCGATCTGCCCGTAGGCCTGAAGTTGGAGAAGGGTGTTCTCTCCGCCGGGATTCGCGTCGTAGAGCTCTTCTTTCTCCGCGCGCCCGCGGCTCGCGCGCACCGCGGCCTCGTAGTCTCCCGCGACGCGCACGATGGTCGCTCCGAGCGACTCCATCTCCGCGCTGCGCCGGGTCTTGAAATCCTCGGGAATGTAGACGAACGCTTTGAGCCCGGCCGCATTCGCGGCGAAGGCGGCCGCGGCCCCGTAGTTTCCGCAGGTCGCCACCGTCATGGCATCGTAGCCGCGGCGCATCGCGTCCATGGCCTGGGCGAACGCGATGCGGTCCTTCTGGGTGCCGGTGGGGTTGCCACCCTCGAACTTGAGATAGAGCTGGCGGAGTGGAGCTTCCCGCTCGATGTTCCGGGCGCGGGTGAGCGAGGTGTCTCCGACCTCGGAGTCGATGATGTCCTCGAAGGCGCGAAGCCTCTCCGGGAGACCGCGCGCCGAATCGGCAGCCACACCGCGTGCCGCTTCGAGCTCGGGAGTGAGAAGCGGATCGAGGCTCACTGCGCCATCCAGGGGGGTGAGGATGAGGGCGTCCGCGCCCTGTCGCAGCTCGCGCGATTCTTCCATCTACGTTCCTTCCCGAAAACGGTCCGGTCCGATACCCCTCAACCGACTGTCGGATTTCGACAGAGAGAATAACACGTGCGCCAAAACCGGTTCACGAGGCCGGCAGAGCGACGCCGTAATGGTCGAAGCACTCGACCTCGCGGCCGCGAACCACGCGCCGACCCGCGAGCGGCCCCCGGTACTCCGTGACCACCGTGGCCTGACCCTCGGACGTGTCGTCTTGATGGAAAAAGAGCACGACCCAGTCTCGCGTCCGCTTCCGCGCATGAGCCCGCGCGGTGTTCGAGTAAACGGCGGTGTAGTGCCGGTCCCCTCTCCGGGTATGGAGGATTGGAAGCCACTTCTCGTTGTCGGGATTGAACCTTCTGGGAGCGATGAGGCTCAGCCCCCCCTCGCGCGCCTTTCTACGATACTCCTCGTCGACGTCGAGAAGCTCCGCCACCGTGGGAACCGTCCGGCGCACGGAGCGTCTCTGCCGCGATCGCCGGCCGAGCCGCGCCTCGAGGCTCTCCCGCACCGCCCGCAACCGCCGCGGTCCGAATCCGCGAACGGTCGCGAGACGCCCGTCGTGCGCGGCCATCTCGAGCTCCTCGAGGCTCTCGATACCGAGACTCTCGTGAATTTCCTCGGCGAGCGTCGGCCCGATACCGGGCACGGTCTCGAAGAGCGCCTCCGGCCCCGCCGCTCCCCGCAACCGCTCGAGAAGCTGGAGCTCGCCCGTCTCGAGGATTTCGAGGATGTGCCGCGCCAGGTTCTCGCCGATGGCGGGAAGGGCGGTGAGCGCATCTTCCCCGCCGCTTTCGACGACGTCGGCGAGCGGAAAGTCGAGGCCTCGCACCGTTTCCGCGGCCCGCCGGTAGGCGAGGGCCCGGTAGTGCCCCGCGCCCTGGGCGTCGAGAAGCTCTGCGACCTCGTCGAGAAGCTCGGCTACGTCTTGGTTTCCGACCGGCGCTCTCGTTTTGGACGCCATTCTCACGGAAGGTGATTTTATCCGATGGCACGAACAATTTATTTGCATGATCGAACTAGTTGGTTGTATAATACAACCATGTCGAGCGCGGTGAAGGAACGAATCGAGGCTACGGACGTGCAACTGCTCCGTACGCTCTTCCGTGCTCTCGTACGGCGCTTTTCCTTGTCGGAGCGCGCCGACGTCCAGTGTTGCGGCATGACGGTCGCGCAGGCGGCGACCCTCGAAGCCCTCGGGCGCGAAGGCGCGATGCGCCTCGGACGACTCGGCCAGCTTCTCGGGATCGCGCCGAGCACCCTCACGCGCAACCTCGCGCGGGTCGAAGAGCAGGGCCTGGTACGCCGCTCCTCGGACGCAAGCGACGGTCGAGCGTTTCAGATCGAGCTGACGGACAAGGGCCGCCGCGCCGCGGCGCAGCTCGAGACCCTCGAGGACGGTTTCGCCGAGCGAGTCCTCGGGCGCCTTTCTCCCGAGGTCCGAAAGCGCGCGCTCGAGGGGCTCGGCGACCTTCTCGAAGCGGTGCGCGTCGAGACCGAGTCCTGCTGTTCCGGTGCTTTCGATCATCTTCTCGTCGAGATCAAGGAGGTTCCCAGTGCAGACACAAGACAGTGAGAAACTCGTGGAAAAAGTGAAAGAGCGCTACGGAGAGATCGCGCGGTCGGGAGAAACGGAGAGCTGCTGCGCTCCCACCTGTTGCTCCCCTGCCGGTCTCACGTCCATCGCGACCGGGCTCGGTTACGACAAGGAAGAGCTGGGGCAGGTTCCGAAGGAAGCCGACCTCGGGCTCGGCTGCGGCGCCCCCGTCGCCAAGCTCGATCTCGCCCCCGGCGAGACGGTGCTCGATCTGGGCTCCGGTGCGGGGATCGACGTCTTTCTCGCGGCGCGGCAGGTGGGGCCGGAGGGACGGGTATTCGGCGTCGACATGACGCCCGACATGCTCGCTCGGGCGAGAGCGAACGCACTCCAGGGCGGATACCGGAACGTCGAGTTTCACGAAGGCCGGCTCGAAGCTCTTCCCATCGAAGATCAGACGATCGATGCGGTGACGAGCAATTGCGTCATCAATCTCGTGCCCGACAAAGAAGCGGTCTTCCGCGAGATCCATCGTGTCCTGAAACCGGGCGGGCGACTCGTCGTCTCCGACATCGTGCTCGACGGGAAGCTCCCCGCCGCGCTCGAGTCGAGCCTTCTCGCTTACGTGGGGTGCGTCTCCGGCGCTCTTCCCCGCGAGCGCTACTTCGAGCTCGTGGCGCGCGCGGGCCTCGCGAACGTCGACATCCTCAAGGACGTCGATTTCCTCGCTCCCGCGCTCGACGGCGACATCCCCGACAAGGCGAGAACGCTTCTGGACGAGGCCGGCGTCAAGCTCGAGGAGATCGTCGGGAAGATCCGCTCGCTGACGTTCCGAGCCTTTCGCCCCGCGTCCTAGAGAATTAGGGACAGGCACTCATTTTCTCCGCTCCCAACCCGAGAAATTAGTGCCTGTCCCTGTTTTCTTCTGGGCGCTTTTTGGCCTTTCGCTCGATATCGTTCATAATAAGAACCAGTGAACGACGTGAATCGAGCGCGCGGCAACGCGGTCAATCCAGGCTACTTCCCATCAGTTCACATCAACCTGAACGTCCGCGGGCTCTCGGCTTCGGCAACCCTTGCCATCAACGAGCTCAGCGACAGCCTCATCCGCGAGGGGCGGGAGGTCCTGAAGCTCGGGCTCGGACAATCCCCGTTTCCGGTGCCGCGTCTGGTGGTAGAGGCGCTCAAGGCGAACGCCCACCAGAAAGACTACCTTCCCGTCCGCGGTCTCCCGGCGCTTCGCGAGGCGGTCGCCGAGTATCATCGCCGCCACCACGGGATCGCCCGGAGCGCGGAGAACGTCCTCATCGGCCCCGGGTCGAAGGAGTTGATGTTCCTGATCCAGCTCGTCTACTACGGCGACCTCGTGATCCCGACTCCCTCCTGGGTCTCCTATGCGCCCCAGGCCCAGATTATCGGGCATCAGGTCCGATGGGTTCCCACCTCGCGCGAGAACAACTGGCACCTGCAGCCGGAGGACTTCGAGCGCCTCTGCGCCAACGATCCCGATCGACCGCGGCTCGTCATCCTCAACTATCCCAACAACCCGACGGGGCATACCTATTCCGTCGCCCAGCTCCGAGCGCTCGCGGACGTTGCCCGGCGTCACCGGGTGGTCATGCTCTCCGACGAGATCTATGGCGAGATCCACCACGAGGGAACCCACGTCTCCATCGCCGAGTTCTATCCCGAGGGCACCATCATCAGCACCGGGCTCAGCAAGTGGTGCGGCGCGGGCGGGTGGAGGCTCGGGACGTTCACCTTTCCCGACTCCCTTCAGTGGCTTCTCAAGAGCATGGCGGTGGTGGCGAGCGAGACCTTCACCTCCACGAGCGCTCCGATCCAGTATGCGGCGGTGACGGCGTTTCACGTCGAGCCCGAGATCAACGATTACCTCGTGCACAGCCGGCGCATTCTCCGCGCTCTCGGGAGACGATCGGCTCGGGATCTTCGGGCCGCCGGCGTCGAGGTCACCGACCCCGAGGGTGCCTTCTATCTCTTTCCCGAGTTCGCGCCCTTCCGGGAGTCGCTCCGCGCCCGAGGTATCCACACCAATACCAATCTCTGCAACCGGCTCCTCCAGGACACCGGGGTCGCAACCATCCCCGGCTCGAGCTGCGGGGAGCCCGACTCGGACCTGACCCTCCGCCTCGCCTACGTCGACTTCGACGGCGCCGAGGTGCTCGAAGCGTCCCAGACTCTCGGTCTCGATCGGGAGATCGACGACAAGTTTCTCGACGAGCACTGTCCGCGCGTCGTCACCGCAATCCACCGCATGGGAGAGTGGGCGCAGGCGCAGGCGCGCTGAAGTCGGCGCAGAGCGACTCCTACAGCTTCTCGTTCGAGGCCCGCGCTCCCGGCTTTCCTTCGACGACGTTGTCGTAGATCCGGTACGTCGGATAGGCGAAGTCGATGTCGGGGCAGTCGGCGAAGCGGGAGAGGATGTCCTCGGCTATCTTTTCCTCCGTGCTCCGCCGCTTGCGAGGCTCGCACAGATAACGAATCGTCAACAGAACGCCGCTGTCCGCGATCTTGGTGTAGACCACGGGAGACAGGTGGGTGAAAAAGATCATGAACTTTCGTGCCGCGAGGCGGACCGACTCCTCCGCCGCCTTCGAGAGCTGCTCGGCGTCGCGATTCGCGATTTCGGTCAAGATCTCTTTCGCCTTCCGCCAGTCACTCTCGAAGGTGACGAGGACGGGAATTTCGTTCCAGATGTAGGCGAAGCCCTTGGAGTAATTCGCCTGGGCCTCCTGGAAAATCCGGCCGTTGGGAATGTGGATCACCCGTCCGGTGCTCTGATCGGCCGCGACCCAATTCCCGATCTCCATGAGGGTGAACTGGAAGACGCGGATATCGATTACGTCTCCCTGGTTGGTTCCAATCTGGATGCGGTCCCCGACTTCGAAAGGCCTTCTAGAGACGATGAAGAGCCAACCGGCGAAGTTCACGATCGGATCGCGAAGAGCGATCGCGAGTCCTGCGGTGAGAAGCCCGAGAAAGGTCGACACCGACTCGAAGCCCTGGATCCAGATGCGCCCCACGGCGAGAACGGTCAGGAGATAGGTGACGTACGTGAGCGTCTTTCGCCACTGGTAGAGGACCTTCGTGTCCTCCACCCGGCGATAGACGACGCGGAGGACGACGTAGCGGATCCCGACGAAAACGACGATCACCGCCAGGGTCGTCAGCAGGCGCATGGGCACTTCCGAGCCGGATGCCGACAATCCGCGAAAGGACTCGATCAGTGTTTGCATCTCGTTTCTTCAGGCAGCGCGACGCCGTACGAGGGGAGCCAGGAGCGCGACGAGCGCCGCTACCCAGATGGCGATGGCAATCGGGCTCGAGAAGAGAATCTCCCAACCGCCTCCCGAAAGTGCCATCGCCCGCCGCAAGCTCTTCTCCATGATTCCGCCGAGCACGAACCCGAGCACGACCGGCGCCAGCGGAAAGCCGGTCTTACGAAGCACATAGCCCAGTACTCCGAAGCCTAACATCAAGACTACGTCGAAAGCGCTTCCGTTTACGGCGAAGGCGGCGACCATGCTCAAAATGACGATGCCGGGGTAGAGGAGCCACGGAGGCACGGCGAGGATGCGCGCGAACCATCCCACCATCGGCAGATTCAAGATCAGGAGCACGAGATTCCCGACGACCATCGAGGCGGCGAGCGCCCAGAAGATGTCGGCGTGCTGAGTCAAAAAGAGCGGCCCGGGCGTGATGTTGAGACCGAGGAGCGCGCCGAGCAGGACCGCCGTCGTACCGCTTCCCGGAACGCCCAATGTCAGCAGCGGAATCATCGCGCCGGTGGCGGCGGCGTTGTTCGCCGCCTCGGGCGCCGCGACCCCTCGAAGGTCTCCTTCTCCGAGCTTAGCGTCGGGTCTCCACTTCTTCTCCATCGTGTACGCGACGAAGCTCGCCACCGTCCCTCCGGCTCCCGGCAGCACGCCGACGAGAAATCCCACGACCGTTCCCCTCAACATGGTGTCGAAGCAGGCGAGCCAGGTGCCGAATTCATAGACCGAGCGCGTGACGGCGCTTCCGAGTCGCTCCAACCCTTCGAGCTTCTCGAGGGCGAGAAAGACCTCGCTGATCGCGAAAAGCCCGATGGTGAGGACGACGAAGTCGATGCCGTCGAGCAAACGGAGCTCCCCGAAGGTATAGCGGGCGACGGCGCTATTCGGATCGAAGCCCACGGTGGCGAAGGCGAGGCCGAGGAGGGTGCTCACCATCCCCTTCAGGACGCTGCCTCCCGAGAGGCTCGTCACCGTCGAGAGGGCGAAGACCATGAGGGCGAAGTATTCCGCCGGGCCGAAGCGAAGGGCGAAGCTCGCGAGAAGGGGCGCGAAGAGAACGAGGCCTATGAGAGAGAGCATCCCTCCGACGAACGAAGCGACGGCGGACATGGCGAGGGCGCTCGCTCCCCTTCCTTTCAGCGTCAGAGCGTATCCGTCGATGGCGGTGACGGTTGCCGACGGGGTCCCGGGCACGTTCAGGAGAATGGTACTGATCGAGTTTCCGTATTGGGAGCCGTAGTAGATGGCCGTCAGCAGGATGAGAACCGATGCCGGTGGAAGCGACAACGAGAAACAAAACGGAAGGAGGATCGCGATCGCGTTGATCGGCCCGATCCCGGGAAGCATGCCCGACCACCGTCCCGATGAATGCGCCCGCGAAAGCGAGCAGCAAATTGATCGGAGTGAAGGCGAGCCACCATCCGTTCGGCACCTTCAACGACCTCCGAAGACGGTTCCGACCGGAAGCGGCACCGCGAGCCCGTAGGTGAACACGGAAAAGAACAAGAGGCTCAAGAGAAGTCCGAACACCAGCCCCTGAAAGAGCCGGCCGCGGAAGAGTCCCACGAGAGCCGTCATGACCGCGGTGGTCGCGAGAATGAATCCCACCGTCTGGAGAACTGCCGCGTACGCGAGAACGACTCCGGAGAGGAGCACGGCACGGAGCACGAAGGGCCCGTCGACAGGAGCATGGGTTTCGCTCGGCTTCGCCCGAAGGAGCAGCACCGCGGAGAGGAGAGTCAGGATGCCGATACCGTACGGAAACGCCTTCGGCCCGATGGGATCGGCGATGAACCCCGTTTCGAACGAGCGGGCATGATAGAGGTAGACCGCCGCGGAGACCGCGAGGACGAGCGCGACCACTCTTTCTTTCATGGAATCAGTCCGAGACGACGAGTGAGCTTGCGGAACCGTTCGACGTCACCCGCGACCATCGCCTCGAACTCCGCCCC
Organism: uncultured Acidobacteriota bacterium; assembly: GCA_963815675.1. Taxonomy (GTDB): domain Bacteria; phylum Acidobacteriota; class Vicinamibacteria; order Marinacidobacterales; family SMYC01; genus CAWFHP01. The sequence goes on from CAWFHP010000019.1 coordinate 142,954, forward strand.
GCCGGCATAAAAGGGCGATAGACCGTACCGCGTACGGAGCTGGGCCCAGGCTTCGGACTCCGCCATCGCCGAGAGCGCGTCGACCCAGCGGCGGTACGCATCTTCCCCAATCCCCGAAGGAGCGTAGAAGCCGCGCCAGACGACGGAGTCGACGTCGAAACCCTGCTCGCGCGCGGTCGGAATCCCGGCGAAGGGCTCCGCGAGCCGTTTCGGCGCCAGCACCGCGAGGAGCCGGAGGTTCCCCGCCTCGAAGTGCGCGAGCACTTCCGACGCATCGAGCGGAACGACGGCGACGAATCCGCCGAGGAGCGCGGTGAGCGCTTCTCCACCGCCGTCGAAAGGAACGTAGCGGATGCTGCGTGGATCGATTCCCGCGGCGTCGGCGAGGAGCAGAACGCGCATGTGATCCTGTCCCCCGACAGCGCTTCCGCCGGCAACCACCACGTCTCCGGGATGGTTCTTCCAGGCATCGACGAGGTCCGCGAGCGTATGCCAGGGCGCGTCGGGCGCGACGGCGATGACACCGAAATCCGCCGCGATGGCGCCGAGCCACCGAACGTCGGCGGCGCGAAGATCCCCGAATTGCCCTTCCGCGAGACGAAGAGTCGTCGAGGGACTCGCGGCGATGATGACGTTCTCGTTGCCGTGAAGCTCCGCGACGGTATGAGCGAAGGCGATACCTCCCCCGGCGCCGGGAAGATTCTCCACTCGCATCGGTTCGGAAACGAGATGGAGCTCGTTCAGGACCTGCGCGGCCGCGCGGCAAGTGAGGTCCCAGCCTCCCCCAGGGTTAGCGGGCGCGAGACATTCGTAGCCGCGGCTCGGTGGACGGATGCAGGCTGCCGGTATCAGGAGCGCAAGAATGCCGAAGAGGAGGGTGAGCCGCGAAGATGGCATGATCGGTCGGTCGAGAGAAGCGAGGGATTCTCCATCACCCCCGCTCCACCACGCAACCGCCTTTGAAGTGGTACGCCCGGCAGGATTTGAACCTGCGACCCCAGGATTAGGAATCCTGTGCTCTATCCTACTGAGCTACGGGCGCACGATGGGTTGCCCTGAAGACAGCGCAAGTTTAGCCTTCCCCGGCAGCGCTTGCCAAGGTCGGACGCGGTGCTATCGTCAGAAGCTCTGCGGTGGACTCCATTCACCTGCAGAGCACTCTTCGAAGACTCCGTACACGGGGCTCGTCTCGGACACCTGGCCGCCGTTGCCTCGGTATCTCGCGAACACGTTCTTGCCGTAGTCGCGCTCGGCGAGATACGCGTTGTGCTGGCGGCACATCAGGCTGAGATTGTCGGGATCGTGGTCGCCTCCCCGGCCGAAAGGATCGTGGTGGTGGAACTCCAACCCTCGTCGCTCGGCGCAGCGTCGGCCCTGCTCGTTCACGAACCGGCATCGGTCGCCGTCCCGCTTTCGTACCACTCGCCTCACCGCGGCCGGGAGGTAGCGTGATTTGGGCGACGTGTCGGTCTGTTCCAGGCTCTTTCGCGGGGTCTTCGTCTCGGCGTATTTTCTCGCTTCGAGCCGTTCGAGCTTCTCGGTAACCGCGGCTTCGATGACCTCCGCGAGCTCAGCCTGCATGAGCTCCTGCAGCCGCTCCAGCTTCTCGCGAAGCCCGCCGCCTGCCGTGAACTGGACCTTGTACCTCGACGGCGCCAGAGGCTCGACCCTGGGTGGCGAGGAAGACCGTTTCGGCGGCGCGAGCGTGGCGACGGGGCCGGGGTCGGGGGCGGGCGCGGCAACTCGGTCCGGACCGAGTTGGACGGTTATCTCGGGCGACGGAGCCTTCGGGGCCCGGTCGGGCAGCTTACGAATCACCGCCGGGGCGTCGGGTTTGGGCGAGACCTCGACGAGGAGCTCCTCGATCTGCCGCTTCGTCTTGTACGTCGCACGAGCGAGAAGCGTCCGGCAGTTCTCCTTCGTGAGGTGGGGGGCGAGTTTCGCGATTCCGCTCACGTGCAGGCGGCCGTCGGCGAGCATGTCGAGGAGAATGGGAAAGCTTCGCGAAGCGCGGGCCGCGGTGATGCGCAGGTACGCCTCGTGCTCTGAGAGGTGCAGGACATCCGTCGCATAGCTGAACATCGAACTGGAGGCCTGGCCAAGATAGAGCCGGCGCGCGTCCACCTCCGCGATGTGCGCAATCAGCTCGGATTCGATTCGCTTCGAGCGCGAGACGAGGGCGGACAAGCGATGCAGGAGCTCGTCATCGGAGAGCGAGTGAAGGCCTTTCGTGTCCGTGTGTACCATTCTTCTTGTATACCACGGCACTTTTCTCCCCGTCTGTCATCGCTTCTGAGCGACCCACGGTGCCCCGGTCACTTTTCGTCGCGTCTACGCGAACTTGCATGCCTTCCATCGCACTCGGGGACATACAGACCTCATCCTCGCAAGACTCCGCGGGTTGTCTTCCAGCCAACTCCGAAAATCGTCAAGAGAAAATCGACGATTTACGAGTTTTTTTTCGCGGGTGCCCGCGACGACCGCACGGAAGCTCGACCGTAGCCTGGAGCCCGAATCAAATCCTCAAGCTTCGCGGCGGGTTCTCGAATCGCTTTCCTGCACCTCTTCCCACGCGCTTCGGATTTTGAGCCGGAGCTTCTGGCGGGCTTCGCGCTCAGCCATGGTGAGGAAGCTGTAGGACGATTTGGTGAGCTTCTGGAGGAACGAGATCTCGAGCTGGGTCAGGAAGAGGTCGACGTTTCCGTCCTTGGTTCCGGGAAGGGTGACGTCCGAGAGCTTGCGGCCGAACGCCTGACGAGCCTGTCGCTCTTCTTCCATGATGAAGTGGTATTCGGAGCGAAGGAGCTTCTGAATGAAGGTCAGCTCCAGGTGCGTGAGCCGAATCGTCGCCCGTCGGTTGTTTCCTATAGGCATGTCGTCATCCTCGTCGCTTGCCTTCATCACCGCACTTCCGCGCTTCCGATCTTGTAGTGATTCTGATCGTCGGGGGTTGGCTCGTAGCTTCGGGAGTCGTTTGCCGCCAGCTCGTACATTTCCTCTTCCGTCGTCCCCGATACCATGAAGGGCTGGTCCCCGTTGGGGTGGGTTACGTCGACGAGGATCACGCGGTCGGCAAGGTGCACGACGTTCCAGGCGTGCCTGCCCTTGAAGATGTAGAACTTCAGATTGCCCTTCACGACGCGACAGTCGATCCCGGCTTCCTGAAGGTAGAGCTGGAAAAAAATCGAGAGATGACGGCAGACACCGAGACCCTTTTCCAGGTACTCGGAGATCGCGATGCTCTCGTTCCCGAAATCGCGGGAAAGCTTCTCGACGCCCACCTCGTTGAACTCGATGTCCTGCCGCACCGTTTTATAGTACCAGGCGAGCAGCGGGTCGACGCTCTCTTTGCCTCGCACCACGCGGCGCTTGCACTCGGTGAGACGTCCCGCCATCCGGACCTTGTCCACCTTGATTTTTTCCCGACCCGAGCGCTCGGTGGGCGAGGATTGCGTTCCCATGTCGGTGTAGCCGTGCATCAGATAGCTCGGGATTCCCCGGTAAACCTTCCCGTCATCGGCCCAGCTCACCTGGTCCATCAGGATCTCGAGGTCCACCGCGGCGCGCACGTAGCGCTCCTTCCGCGATGACTCGGGAAGCCGTGCGATGGTGGCGTTCATCGATCGGACGCATTCCAGAGTAGCGAGGGACCATGCCGCGAGGAAATCCGCCAGCTCGGAGGGCTCGAGCTCGTGGGCGATGCGTTTTCCCGTTCGTGGATCGAGGTAGAACGAGCGTTCGAGGTAGGCCGGCTCGACCAGCGTCACCGCCCGCACGAGCGAGGCTTGCTGTGCCGTGAGCCGCTCCATGAGGTCGCGGACTTCCTGCGAGCCGAGGGTTCGGCGTCCGGGAGAGACCTTGGTGACCGAGGGCGAGGAGTCCTGGAGCGAACGGGCGTTCTCAGCGGGCTCAGCGGGCTCAGCGGGCTCAGCGGGCTCAGCGGCTGCCGGCTCGTCCGGCTCACCCGCGCGAAGCGAAGAGGTCACGCGCTCACCCATCGTTCCACCACTCGTTCGTTCGTCCCGGTCGTTCCGTAGCTCAGTAGCTCAGTAGTTCAGCACCGAGCGAATCTCATAGCCGGTCAGTTTCTGCCGCCCGTTGAGAAAGTCGAGCTCGATGAAAAAGCTCAGCGCCTCGACCCGGCCTCCGACCTTCTCGACCAGGCTCGCCACTCCCCGGGCCGTCCCCCCGGTGGCGAGAACGTCGTCGATGATCACCACGCGCTGACCGGAGCGAATCGCGTCCGCGTGAATCTCCAGGCTGTCGGAGCCGTACTCGAGGTCGTAGGACACCTGGACCGTCTTCGCCGGAAGCTTTCCGGGCTTGCGGACCGGGACGTGCCCCTTGTCCAGCCGATAGGCGAGGGCGGAGGCGAAAATGAACCCTCGACTCTCGATCCCCACGAAGAGATCGAACTCGAGTGCCCGGAGCGGCTCCGCCATGACGTCGATGGCTTTCTTGAACGCCTGCGGGTCCCCGAGAAGCGGCGTAATATCCTTGAAGACGACGCCTTTCTGCGGAAAATCGGGGACGTCTCGAATGATTCGACGTAGCTCATCCATGGGTGTCCTCAGAAACGCACTTCGAAAACGGAAACATCCGCGTCCACGGGAACGGGTCTCATTTCCATGTCGTCCACCTGCGCCGCACGGGGCCCCTCGCGCAATCGCGCGCAGAACGCGGCGATCGTCGCCCCATCGGCCTGGGCCCGAACTTCGACGCGACCGTCGGGGAGATTGCGCACGTAGCCTGTAACGCCGCGTCTCAAAGCTTCTCGCTCCGTGAACCAGCGAAATCCAACGCCTTGCACGCGACCAGAAACGAGCAGTACGTATGCTTCCACGTGCCCGGTTCGAGCTCAGGCGTATCGACGCAAAATTAGACCGTGGCACCGAAATCCCAGGAAGTTGGGACTTCTCAGAACCTTAGCTATCGCCGAGATTATACCAGGAAAAGTCGGAAAAGCGGCTCACGACAGGCTCAGTGGGCGTCTCGATGGCGGAAGGCGACGACCGCGTTCAGCCCCCCGAAAGCGAACGAGCTCGAAAGAGCGATGCGGAGGGGGGCCTCGCGGGCCTCGTTGGGAACGCAGTCGATTGGACAGGCCGGGTCGGGCTCGAGGAAGTTCGCCGTCGGCGGCACGATTCCGCGGTCGAGCGCCAGGGCCGTCGCAACCGCTTCGAGAGCTCCGGACGCGCCGAGACAGTGACCGTGCATGGACTTCGTCGAGCTGACGAGAAGCTTGGGCGTGCGATTTCCGAACACGTCCGCGAGAGCCTCGGCTTCGACCGAATCGTTCAGGGGCGTCCCGGTGCCGTGAGCGTTGATGTAGCAAACGTCGGCCGCATCGATGCTCGCGTCCGAGAGCGCCGAGCGGAGGGCCCGCGCCGCGCCCCGCAACGAAGGCTTGGTCATGTGCGCGGCGTCCGACGACATCCCGAATCCCGCGAGCTCGCAGTAGATTGTCGCGCCACGGGATCGGGCGTTCTCCAGATTCTCCAGCACGAGAGCGCCGCCGCCTTCACCGAGAACCATGCCTCGTCGTCCCGCGGAGAAGGGCCGGCAAAGGTCCGACGACACGGCGCGGAGACTGTCCCAGGCTTTCAAATGACCGCGGCTGAACGGAGCCTCGCTTCCGCCGGCGATGGCACGGTCGACCATTCCGCGTGACACCATCCAATAAGCGAGTCCGATGGCGTGCGACGAGGACGCGCAGGCGGTCGACAGCGCCAGCCCCGGTCCCTCCACCCCGAGCTCCATCGAGAGATGACTCACTCCCGAATTGGTCATGATCCGTGGAACGGCGAACGGCGTGATCCGGCGGCGTCCTTCCCCGTAGAGCGCCTTGAACAGCTCGTCCTGGCTCGACTGGCCGCCGAGCGAGCTCCCGACGACGATCGCTGCTTCCCGGAGATCTTCGCGCTCGAGGCCGCTGTCTTCGACCGCCTCGCGGGCGGCGAGCAGGAGAAATCTCGCGAAACGATCGAGGAGGTCGCCGGAATTACCTTCGAACAGAGCCTCCATGTCGAGCTCCTGGATCTCGGCACCCTGCTCGAACCGGAGGTCCGAAGTATCGACGAGGGTGATGTCGCGAAAGCCGTGCTTGCCGGATACGAGGGATTGCCAGAACCGGTGTTGGTCGCACCCGATCGCCGAGACCACCCCCAGGCCGGTCACGGCGACTCGGTTTTGCGCCATCTGGCTCAGGACGGCTTGCCGGCGACGAGAGGTCGAATCCGGTCGATCACGTCCTTCACGCTTCGCATCTCGCGCGCGTCATCGTCTGGGATGTTGATTCCCAGCTCTTCTTCCAATTCGCACAGAAGGTGAAACCCGTTGAGCGAATCGATCCCGAGCTCGGCAAAGGTACTCTCCAGAGTCACCGTTTCGGGGGGCTTCTTCTGCATGGTCGCGATAGCGGCGACCACTTTTTGAGTAAGAGTGTCCCCTTGCGCCTCGCTCATCGGAACGGAGTCTATCACAAGGGCGCGCGTGGAAAGGCCGAGCGAAGAGGGTAAACTCGCTTCGCCATGTGGTTCGTTCTCGCGCTTTCCGCGGGTCTTCTACAAAGCGGCCGCAACGCGTTTGCCAGAAGCCTTTCCGGCGTCATCTCACCCCCCCTCAACAGCTGGGCCCGGTTCGCTTTCAACCTCCCGCTCTCCTTCAGCCTCGTCGCCCTTCTCGTCCTGCTCCACGGCGCGCCGCACACCTCCTCGCGTTACTTCGTCCTCTGCTTCGCGACGGGCCTCACTCAGCTCCTGGGCAATGTCGCCCTCATCGCCGCGTTTCGTCACACGACCTTCGCCCAGGCGATCGTCCTCCACAAGCTCGAGATTCTCTTCACCGCGGTCCTCGGCGCGCTCGTCTTCTCCGAGAACCCCTCGGCGCTCGGTTGGCTCGGTATTCTGCTCTCGGCGGCCGGCGTCATCGCGATGCACGCGGTGCGGGACCCGGGACGGACGATGCTCCTCCGGTTCAACCGCGGATCCGCCCTCGCGATCGGGGCGGGGCTCTTCCTGGCATTCACGAGCTTTCTGCTGAAGGAGGCGAACGCCGAGCTCGCTCTTCTCAACCCTCGCGTCGGCTCGGGCCGCTTCGAAGTTGCCGCGTACACCCTCTTCCACGTGACGTGGATGGAGGTGGTGCTTCTCACGTGGTGGCTGCGGGCCCGCGCGCCCGGCGAGCTGAGCCTCGTTCCGCTTCACTGGAGGCGCATGATTTGGATCGGCAGCACGGGCTTTTCCGGAAGTCTCTGCTGGTTCTGGGCCTATTCCCTCACCCTCGTGGCTTACGTGAAAGCGGTCGGTCAGATCGAGACGATCGCCGCCGTCGTTTATTCGCTCGCAATCTGGAAAGAGCGTGAAGTCGTCCGACAGCTTCCGGGGATGGCGCTCGTCTTCGCCGGCATCGTTCTCGTTCTCGTTGGAGGAGCCTGGCCGTGAGTCTCTTCCTGACCGTGCTCGTCCTCTCCGCCGCCGTCATGCACGCCGTCTGGAACGCGCTGGTGAAGTCGAGCAAGGACCCGCTGGTGGAGCTCGCGACACTGAACCTGTCCGCGGGGCTCGCAGCCCTCGCCCTCGCGCCCCTCGTCGGCTTTCCCGGCGCGAGCAGCGCACCCTACCTCCTGGGAAACCTGGTCTGTCATTCCGCGTACTACACCTTTCTGCTGTTTTCCTACTCGACCGGTGGGCTGAGCCTCGTGTACCCGATCGCACGAGGAAGCGCTCCGCTGCTCGTCGCGGCTCTTACCGCCGCGGTTCTGGGGGAGCCGTTGGGGTTTCCGCGCGCGATGGGAGTCGCGCTCATCGCCCTGTCGATCACGAGCCTCGCTCTTGCCGGCGGAGAGCGGTCGTTTCGGCTCCGGCCCGTCGCCTTTTCGATCGCGACCGGCATGACCATCGCCGCCTACACTCTCGTCGACGGGACGGGCGCCCGCGCCGCACGGACGCCGATCTCGTACATCGTGTGGCTCTTCATCCTGAACGGCCTTCTTCTTCTGCCGGTCGTTCGCGCGAGGCGGCGCGGCGTGCTCTTCGAGCGCATGAGAGAGCAGTGGAGGACCGGGACCCTCTCCGGTCTGCTCTCGTTCGCCGCTTATGGCATTGCCGTCTGGGCCATGACCCGGGCGCCGATCGCGCTCGTGGCGGCGCTCCGGGAAACGAGCGTCGTCGTCGCCGCGCTCATTGGAGCGCTCTTTCTCGGGGAGCCGTTCGGACGATACCGAATCGTCGCGTCGGTCGGAGTCGCCATGGGGATTGCGGTGCTGCGCATCGCCGGATGAGATGAGAGGAGAAATGAACGACGAGGATCGATTCGTCGAAATCGACTACCGGAATTTGAGTCCCGAAGCTCTGCGGGGGCTCGTCGAGGAGTTCGTCACCCGGGAAGGAACGGAATACGGCCTTCACGAGAAATCCCTGGACGACAAGGTGCGCGACGTCGAACGACAGCTGGAGTCGGGCGAGGCGCGCATCGTCTATGACAGCATCGAGGAGCAGGCCAACATCGTCTCGACGCGGGGGCGGCATCGAATCTAGTGGGGTCGACAACGACTACTCGCGATACAGCCACGCGCCGATTACCGTCGCAATCGGGAGCTCGATCAGGCTCCAGGCGACCGGCAGCCACGTGAGCTTCGGTGGATAGATGACGACACCCCCGTAAACGTACACCGCCGCGTACAGGTAGGACATCGCCCAGACGGCGACCCCGGCGAAGATCGCCGTTTTCGGCCCCGCCCCGAACCGGGGCCGGATCGCGGCATAGGTCCAGACGGCGAGGACACCGAGGACGAACGTGATGCCGACGAGAGCCATGAGGAGCCTGGGGTCGGCCTCGACGTGCAAGCCGAGCGCCTGCCAATCCGCCAGGAGCTTGTTGCCGTCCGCCCCCAGCACAATCGCGTGGAGCACGAACTGGCTCGTGTTCATTACGAGGCCGGCGACGAGGCCGCCGAGGATCACACGCCCGGTATTGATCTTCGTCATGAATGCCTTCTTCTAGTGCATTAGTGCCGTGGGGCCCCACCCCCACGGCTTCTTGTGTCGTCGGCCCATGCGGGCCGGGCTCGCTCCGCTCGCGCAGGGTGCGTATTACCTTTTGCGGCACCCTGCTCCAAAGCAGACCATGTCGCCCGCGGCAGATCCTCGCGGGGAAAGAGCGCCCAACCCGATATACTCTGCCCCGAGGAGAGCCCACCGTGAAACGAGCCGTATCTTTTGTCGTCTCCGTGCTTTTCGTCGTCGCCTTTGCGTGTCCGCTTGCCGCCTCTCAGGGAGGACAGGACGCCGTCGTCGCTCTTGTGGGAGGAACCATCGTCGACGGCAACGGCGGCACTCCCCTTGCGAACGGCACCCTCGTCGTCCGGAACGGCCGCATCTCCGCCGTGGGACCGCGCGGCTCGACCCCGGTCCCGTCGGGCGCGACCGTCATCGACGTTTCGGGGAAGTTCCTGACGCCGGGCTTCATCGACACCAACGTGCATCTGTCTCTCTACGGCGGAAACACTCCCGAGCGCTACGAATCTCTCGTGTTCTATCACGACCGCCAGGAAGAGATCGTCCTGGAGTCGGCTCAGGTCGAGCTCAAGTACGGTGTCACCACCGTGCGCGACAGCTACGGCGTCCTCCCTCCCCTGGTTCACGTTCGAGACGCCATTGCGCGCGGCGACGCCGTCGGCGCGAGGGTTCTCGCCGCGGGAAACATCGTGGGCTGGGGCGGGCCGTTCTCCATCAGCTTCAGCCTCATCAAGGAAGACGGACTCAGCCTCTTTCAAGAGCGGATGAACGAGCTCGTCTCGCAGGGAGCGGGCGAGGAGCTCATCGATTTGACTCCGGAGGAGCTTCGCAAGGCCATCGATGCCTATCTCGACAAGGGAGTGAACTTTCTGAAGTACGGCGGGACGAGCCACACGTCGATGCCCACTTTCATCGGCTTTTCACCGGACGCTCGAGAAGGTCATCGTGGATGAGACCCACAAACGCGGGCTGGTCGCCGAGACCCACTCGACGACGATCGAGGGAGTGAGGATGTCGCTCGAGGCCGGGGTCGACCTCGTGCAGCACCCCGAGATCCTCGAGCCGCGAGAGATCCCCGACGACCTCGTTGCCTTTTACCGGGACCATCACGTCATCTGCTCGATGCTCGTCAGCAGCATGACGGGTCCGGCGTGGAAAGAGCACGTCGAGAAGAAGGAAGCGGCGATGAAGAAGCTCGCCTCCGATCCCGGGCCCCTCACGGGACATCAGGGAAAGGCCGAGTCGCGGGAGCTCACCGCGGCCGAGCGCCGGAGACGCGCCGACGAGATGGGAGATTCTCTCGAAACGAGACGCGCGAACGCCATCAAGCTCATCCAGGGAGGCTGCATCACCACCGTAGGAACGGACAGCTACCGGGCGGCTGCGCCGGAGTTCGCCCGAAAGCCCAAGCCGACCTATCAAGACCCCGGAGAAGGGACGATTTACGCCATCGAGGGCCTCGTCGAGCTCGGCATGACGCCATCCCAGGCGATCGTCGCCGGAACGAAGAATGGCGCGCTCGCTTGCCGGGGCCTCGACGATTTCGGGACCCTCGAGGCGGGAAAGCGAGCCGACCTCGTCGTTCTCGACGGCGATCCGCTCGCCGACATATCGAACATCCGGAAGCTGAATCGAGTCATGAAGGACGGAAAGATCATCGACATCGACGGGCTCCCGGAGAACCCAATCTACTACCGCGCCGGGAATTAGCTCGGGAGGGGCTCGCCCCGGGTCTCGGGAAGAAACGGGACGACGACGAGCGCGAGGGCGTATCCCAGGCTGAACACGAGGGCCGTGATTCCGAATCCACCGAGGCGCGTGATGAGAAGCCCGGCGACGAGAGGCCCGAGGGCGGATACGAACCGGGCGGTGTTGAAAACGAGACTCACCGCCGTCGCCCGCACCGCCGTGGGGAAGAGCTCGGGTGGATAAATAGCCATCCAGGCGAACTGCCCGAGGGTGAAGATACCATTGAGACCGGCCGCAGCGACCGCCGCCTGCGGTGTAGCGACCCCGAGATAGAGGAGCGGTGTCGTGAGAAGCGAGCCCACGAAGAAGACGGCGAGAAGCGCGCGTCGTCCGAGAGCGTCGGCGAGAAAACCCGCGGCGAGATAGCCCACGATGGCGCCGACCGTGTAGGACATTCCCGCGAGCGTTCCCCAACGAGCCGGGCTCACCACCCCGGCGGAGCTCGCCAGAGTCTCCACATAGGCCGGGATCCAGGTGGAGACCGCCCAGAACCCGAGGGTCGTCGCGAGCGACATGCAAAGACACAGCAAGACGAGCCGGCGCAGCTCAGGCGCTTCGAAGAGCGCTCGCATCGTGAAGCGCGCGGACATCCGTTCGTCGGCGGTGAGACTCTCCCCTGCTCGATGCCGGCGCCTGAGCTCACGGCGCTGCTCGTTCCCCTCGGCCCAGGTTTGGGACTCGTCGACCCTCCGGCGGATATAGAGAACGAGCAGAGCGGGCAGGACACCGAGGAAAAAGAGAATCCTCCAGGCCGAGACACCGCGGGGCTCGAAGAGTACCAGGCGCCGGCCGCGAGTAGCGAGCCCCATCCGAACGCGGATTGCATGATGCCCTGCCCTTTGGCCCGCGCGCGATCGGGCCAGGTCTCGGCGATGAGCGTAGCACCGGTCGCCCATTCACCACCGAGTCCCAGACCGGTCAGGAACCGGAACGAAGCGAGATCCACCCAGCTCCGGGATAGGCCCGTGAGACCCGTGAAGAGGGCATAGACGAGAATCGTGAGCATCATCGTCCGTTTGCGACCGATGTAGTCGGCCGCCACCCCGCCGAGGACACCCCCGAGCGCCCAGCCGAGAAGCGTCACCGCCACCAGGGCGCCGGCGTAGGAGGAGAGGCTCGGGAGCTCGTCCGCGGGGAGCAGTTCCCTGAGCGCGGGCACCATGACGACGAAGAGCGCGTAGGCCTCGTAGCCGTCGAAGATCCAGCCGAGAAACGCCGCGCTCAGGACGTGCCAGTGACGAGCGTCGATCTGTCGATACCAGGCCGTCTCGACGGTCGTCTTCCCCATCGATTCCACGATCAGTAGTGCAGATCGAAATTCAGCATGTGCCAGTAGAAGAGGAACCAGAAGAAGCCCGCGCAGCCCAGGGCCACGAGCGTGTACCAGATCTTGCTCCAGAACCATTGCCCGTGATCGCCCCAGGACTTCAGAGCGTTCCAGATGGCGACGACCGCGCCTACCCCGCCGATGACGCCCACGACCTGAAGCAGATGCAGCCACAGGTCTCCTTTCGGCCCGAGCCCGCTCGGCTCGTTGAATCGAGTCGCGATCGCGCCAACACCGACGAGGAACACGATATCGACGAGGCAGGTGGTTCGTACGAGTCGCCGGAGTGTCTTCGCTCCCGCGCTCAACGTGAGTGCCCTGCCATGGTGCCGGCGAATCACCGCCGCTGCCGGCCAGCCCAGAATCGTCAGAATGATGACAGCGACGCTGAACCCCAGTAGAACGTAGTTCCACGTCTGGTTCTCGAGAAGGTTTCTCACCGGCTGAAAGACCATGAAGGGATAGTCGAAGTAGAGCACGCTACGGCCCGCGGCGTCCGTCTGCAGAAACATCTTTTGTGGACCGTCGACGGCGCGGAACAGCATCGGGCCAATCTCGCGATAGTGGCGTGGCTGGCCGTTCGGATCCTTCAACGCGTCGCTGAAGATCGTGCTGTCCTTGGGATCGACCGCCACCCTCACCTCGCCGAGGACCGTGGTCGGGGCGAGGATGTTGGTCGCGAAACGACGGCTGACTTTGTACAGGCCGGCCACTTTCTTCGCGTCCCCGGCGGCGGTGGACGAAGTCGGCTCGTCGGCGGTGCCCGCCGGGAAGTACCGATTCATGAACTTGTCGAAGAGGACGCTGCGGGGGCTCACGTCCGCGCGGCCGGCGCTGTTGTAGGAGACAAAGAGCCCTACGTTCGCGTCGAGAATGAGGTGGAGGTCGCTGTGGAAGAGCTCGGTGTCGCCGCCGTGGCCGATGATGCGATGGCCGTTGCGCGACTCCTCGTAGAATCCCAGAGCCATGGCGTTCATCGGCTCGGGCCATCCCTGCTGGCGCGAGTGCATCTCGACCGCGGTATGCGCCTTCAGAATCTGAGCGCCCTGGTAGCGGCCGTTCTGCAGTTGGGCAATCATGAAGTGCGTCATCGATTCCGCCGAGGCCGAGAGCGCCCCCGCCGGCGCGACCTCGACGTACTCGAACGGCTTCGCCCCAGCGGACGCGAGAACGTATCCCTTCGACATGAAAGGCGCGAAGGAGTCCGGGAGCGGCTGGCGAAACGTCGCCTGCGTCATCCCGAGCGGTTGGAAGATGTGCTGCTCGACATAGTCCTCGAACGCTTGTCCGGAAACGCGCGCGACGGCATACGCGGCCACGGTGCTGCCGTAGTTGGAATAGGCGGGGATGGTGCCAGGAGGAAAGATACGGGCCGGGATGTGAGTCGGAAGGTACTCGGAGAGGGGCATGAGATCGGCCGCCGAGCCCATGAAGAGAATCCTTCACCGTCTCCTCGAACCCCGGCCTATGGGTCATGAGGTCCCGTAGGGTAATGGGCTTGCCGAACGCCGGCGGGATGACGAAGTCCAGATACTCGTTGACGTCCCGGTCCAGGTCGAGCTTTCCCATCTCCACTTGCTGCATCACCGCCGTCCAGGTGAAGAGCTTCGAGATGGAGCCAGGCCGGAAAAGCGTCGTCTCGGGTGACACCGGCACTTTCTTCTCGTAGTCCGAGTAGCCGTAGCCCTTCATGAAAAGCGGCTCGCCATCCTTCACCACCGCCACCACCGCCCCCGCGATGTCCGCCCTTTCAATCTCCGCGGGCATGAGCCCGTCGAGGAAAGCCTCGAGGTCGGTAGCGGTGAGCTCGGCTGCCTGCGGTTCGGCCAGACCCGGCCCGGCCACGAGGCAGAACAAAACGGCGAGGATCCATATCGGCACGATTGCTCCTTCCGCGAGCGTGGGTTAGCGGGCTTTCTTGTTCCGGAGCGGTTCTTCCAGGAGGCTCATGACCTGATCGACGATCTTGCGCTGGCAGTCGATGTTCATGGAGCACGGTTCGAACCCGCTTGCGGGAAACGGGAATCGAAACTCGTCGCTTCCGACGACCAGAGTCAGAGTCGGCCCCGACCACTCCGCCAGCTGAACCTCCGACCCTGACGCCTCGACCCGTCGCGCAATCTCCCGGCGTATCCACTCCAGCCCGAGCTCCTCGACCGGTACGTCCGGAGACGCATTGTGGAAGAGCTCACGGCGCGCGGCGAGCTGCCAGTAGTTCTTCTTCACGTACTGCTCCAGCTTCTTCGCGAGAGCGGAACCGGCATCCGACTCGTTCTTCAGTCCTTTGGACCCGCTGAGCTCCGCGACATTGCCGAAGAGAGTGGCCTTCGCAAACAGGAAATAACGGTCCTGGGAGTAAAGGTAGCTCGTGGTGTGAGTCCGCCCACCCTCGGTCAATGTCTGCGTCTGCTCCCGCGTCTCGTCCGTTGCCAACAGGGCCTGCACTTCGACGACGACCTCGGCGGAGTCACGCTCGCCCGCGGTGAGGAACCAGTCCGGTTTTCGAATCGATGCTCTTCTTGAGCTCGTCGGCTGCGCGGAGGATCTTTTGTTTCACTTCCGGCTCGCCGCGCGGCTCGGCATAGACGAAGATCCGGAAGGGTGCCTCGGGTCTTCTGGGCGGCTTGCGCTCGAGCGCATCGGTTTGGGGAAGGAAAAGAATCATCGACGCCATGCTCAATAGACGACCGGACGACATCGCTTCCTCCTCACCCGCGCCGCGGGCGGCAATGATATCGCATCAGGCAAGTCGCTCGGTGGCCACGGCAGCTTCGTGTACGGCGCTGCGAGGGTATCTCGCTTCGGCGGGATTGCTCCTATTTCTGGATTCGGGGCGGTCAAAGATGGAAGAATACTGTTATCGGTGCCGATGTGGGTCTTTCACGGGGACGTGGACACAACCGTCCCGCCGGACTCCTCGCGGCGCGTCTGATGG
Source organism: uncultured Acidobacteriota bacterium (assembly GCA_963815675.1). Taxonomy (GTDB): domain Bacteria; phylum Acidobacteriota; class Vicinamibacteria; order Marinacidobacterales; family SMYC01; genus CAWFHP01. The sequence goes on from CAWFHP010000019.1 coordinate 157,982, forward strand.
TCGAGGCCATACGAACCGCCGGTGGCGACGTACGTTATACAATTTACAAAGGCCTCGACCACGGGCGCGAGACAGAGGTCGGGACATTTCGGAATCCGGAGCTCATTCAATGGCTGTTCACACAGCGACGACGACTTCGACTTCGAAACTCAATTCCCGAGTCAGGCCGATGCGTGATTGAAGGGGCCGCGGTGGCGCGATGAATTCCTATCTCGGCCCGAGCACCATCCGGGGAGGGGCGGCACCTCGAGCTCGCCGGCGTTTCTTCGTTGCGATTTCGGCCGCGGTTCTTGCGGTCGTCCTGGTAGGCTTCGCCCCCACGCTCTATCTGCGTGTGTTGCTCGACGTGCCGCCGATTCCCGTCTACCTGTACGTGCACGGCGCGCTGCTGACGGCGTGGTTCGTCCTCCTGGTGGCGCAGACCGCGCTCATCCGTAGCGGGAGCGTGGCGACGCACCGGCGACTGGGAGCCGCTGGTGTCTCGGTGGGCGCGGCAGTCATCGTGGTCAGCGCCCTCGTGACGCTCCGGCTCGTGGATCGAATCATGCACGCGCCCACGCAGCCGGACATGAACCTCAGCGCGATAATGGGGTTCGGCACCGAAAGACCGTTACTCGGCCTGGCCGCTACCGCGCTTTGGGGGAATCTGACGAGCCTCGTGGTTTTCACCCTGTTGCTCGGGTGCGCGGTGCTCATGCGCAACCGCGGCGACGTCCACAAGCGTCTGATGATCCTCGCGTCACTCAGCATCCTCCCGCCGGCGATCGCGCGCATTTCACGATGGCCGGGGCTCGGCGGTGATCTGGGGCCGTTCGTGCCGATCGTGATGCTGCTGCTTCTATCCGCGATGGTCTCCTTCGACCTCTATACCCGCCGGCGGGTGCACTGGGCGACCCTCGTCGGCGGCGGTTTCGTCACGCTGGGCATCGTCGCCGGCAGCGTGGCGGCGAGATCCGACCTCGGCTTATGGATGTTGAGGCGTCTCGGCTAACGTAGCACCCGCTTGCCCCTCCGCTGCGCTCGACAGCTTTCGCGTGGGCTCCCTACGACCGGGCTCGCTCATGGGGAAACGTTCACGACCTGAGTGCCCGCGCTGCTGATGACGAATCCCGGGATCGACGCGCTCACAATCGTCGAGCCAGCGGCGAGGAGATTGAGCTCGAGCACCCGGCCACGCTCAAATGTGTTCTGGAGCTCCCTGCCGCGATAACCGCCGTCTGAACCTGCGATCCCGCGCCTCCACCGTTCGGATCCAGCTCCGCTACCGAGGCATCGCTCGGTAGACGCGACTGTCGAGTAGTCAGAAGAATCCTCTTCGGCGCCAACTTCTCCGGTTACGAGCAAGGACAGGATGTTCTTGATAAGACGTCTATTGGTCGCGGCGAGAGGATTTGAACCTCCGACTCCCTGGTCCCGAACCAGTCAAAACGGCCTTTTGTTGAACTTACAAGAAACCGCCTGAAACGCGAGATTCCCCGATTCCGCAACTCTTCGAAGACCACTGTCCTCCCCAAAAAAACTCATCGAGCTGGGCTATCAAAGCGTCATGCGCCAGTCGTTTGGTCCTCGTGAGTTCTTCCTCAAGGCTGTTTGTGTGGACCGACGACCCGCGGAAGATCCGGTTCGCCTCGGTTCGAAGCGCCTCGATGAGACCAGAAGGAGGGTTAGCCGAGAAATGTCGTTCCGCGAAGCTCGTCACTTCGTCGATTTGAGCCCGAATAAACCATTTCGAACCGAACTCTTCTAGGAGCCGTGTGAGCGTGTCCCCGATGATCGACGCGTGCGATTCGATCTCTTTTTTTATAAACGTCGGCAATGGCAGCGAGCGTCGCACTCTGACGCGTAAATACCTCTTACCGACATTTCCTCTCGGATGCGTGCGCACTCTTTCGACGTACGAGATTTGATCGCAGCAAGATCGAGATTGAATTCGGTGGCATGCAATATCGAGGGTGCTAACAACTGACACTATTTCTCTTCGCATGACAACGGCTACAGTTCACCTTGCGTTTTGACCAGCTCGTCGCAATTTATCGAGTAAGAGATACCGAACGATTTGGGATCCTCGCGAAGGCCGACAAAGATTGAACCGAGTCGCTCTGTCTGATTTTGCTTAAGCTTTTTCGTCCCCAGGCTTGCAGTGAATCCGGTGGCCACAGACCGCAGGTTAATGTAGGGTCCCGGATCGGAAGCATTGATGGGATATTTGGGAACCTAATGTCCGGAGGAAGTCCAGCCAACAATCTCATATCGGGAGAGCGCGGGGGCTTCGGGGGCTTCAGCTCCTCTGACTCCTCCTCGATAACGACAACGGGCGTTTCGATGTCGGCGGACGAGTTCAACATCGATATCGTTGGCAGACCCCGTACCATTGTTGGTGAGAAGAAAGCCCAGTTCCACGGAACCTTGCCATCATTTGTTGGTGCTGGTGCAACTCCTCAACGTACAGCCGATACTCTTTGTAGTACTCAGCCACCCGCTGATTCCGATCCGCCGTTCCCAGCGCTCCGAAATCCAGAGGTACAGGGCTCACGATCGGATACCGCTCTTTCACTTTCGCGATGAGCGATTCGATATCCTCGCTTCGGAGCGCTGGAATGGTGGTGATTTCCGCCTCAAGCGTCCGGGACCCGCCGGGAAAAGAAGGATGAGATTGGGTTGACGATCGACGAGCCTTCGAAGCCGAACGATTTCCTTCGTCCGTCTGTTCGTCTGGTAGGCGAAGGTCATCCGGCGGCCTTTTGGGCCTCGATCCCTGTCGTTTGGCTCAAGTTCAGGTCCGTAATCACCGGTCAACAGAACTACCCCCGAACCCCGCTCCTTGAGTTGAATGCAACCTGCGATTATCCAGTCGTCCGACGAAATCTCTGAGAGCGAGTGTGCCCGCGAAGTCGATCAATGGTTCATCGACTTCGATGCGGACGGTGACAAACCCGGTCAGCGTTCCCGCACCAGTAGAGCCAACAATGGAGCGAAGATGTCGAAGAGCACGTTCCGCCCTCTTCTTGAGCTTGGAAGACGATCCGAACTTCTTTTCGTCGAACTCTTTCAGAACTCTGGAGAACTACGATCTCGACCGAGTCGCAATCCAGAAGCTCGAGCCAGTTCACATCGCGGAGTTGCCGATAGTGAAGGAAGAAGTTGGTATCAGGCACCACAACTTTCGATATCATGGCGTCCGTCTCTTCCACGCATCAGGTAATGCTTTCTCTGTATCGCCGCTCGACGTCCTTCACTCGCGAGATCGCGACGATCGATGTAAAGCCGCCATCTTGTCGACGATGGTTCTGTAGAGGTTAAAGTCGGAGACGCTTTGGAACACTGCTCTCGTCTGCGCCTGCTTGACCAAAACCCGCGAACTCAAAAGAACGATCGTCTCGGCTGAGCGGCCGGGTGGCTGTGGCTCGGTGAACAGATCGTTTGGATCTTCCCTGAAATTGCGCAGGCCGAAGATCTGCCGTGCGCAGCGGCGGAAAGCAACCCGTAAGGAAACACACTTGGACGCCTTTTCAAGCACCTTAGTCGGCCCGCCAAACGCGCTCTGGTACCAGTACGCCCTTTCTGTTTCGCCATTAAGAAACCGTAGTGCCTCGCGCCTCAGTTCTATTGGCAGAAGTTCGTACCGCTTGGTGCACATTCGCTTCGCAGCCTGTCGGCCGGATTGCTTGAAAGCGGAGCTCGTTCTTCATGGCGCGTAGCCGAAGAGGGATACTGAAGGCCAGTGCTGACGTGGAGCCTCATCGTCGGGACGGCGGAAAACTGAGGATCTCCACCGCGATTCGAACGGGATCGGCGCTGCGAAGACATACCGCGGGTGCAGGCGCTGATTAGAGCACCGTGTATCCGACGGCACGAGACGCAACAGAGAAAGCGCGGTTGGTTCGACTTCGGGGGGACCTTAGCTGCGGCTCATCTACCGCGCGGGCGAATTCGACCGCGTCACGTGGATTGCAATGTCGGCAACATCGTTGTGTCGGGTAATCGAGGGGCTCTGTGAGGTGTACACAGCGTTATTTTTTCGTTGTTACCGTCTACGCCACTCATAACTATCGGCCACAGCATTTATTGGTCGGGGAGAGAGGATTTGAACCTCCGACCCCCTGGTCCCGAACCAGGTGCTCTACCAGGCTGAGCCACTCCCCGACCTTCTTGGCGGACTGTTAGTCTACACCGGAAAGGGGTCCGGTGCGTCAGCTGTTTCCGTTGAACCGGAGGTTCAGCGACTGGAGCTCCTCGAGGACGGAGTAGGCGGTGAAGTCGAACTGGAGCGGCGTGACCGAGATGTAGCTGTCGCGAAGGGCATCGATGTCGGAGATCCCTTCTTTCCCCGAGCGGGTGAATCCCTGTTTGAGCCAGAAGTAGACCCTCGAATCGCGGGTCGACCTTCTCCTCGACCCTGGCCCAGTGGTCGGGGTGACCCTGGCTGGTGATGCGAACGCCCTTGACCTTGGCGTTGGGCACGTTGACGTTCAGGAACGTGCGTCGATGCCAGTGCTTCTTCTCCGCCACGATTCCGGCGAGCTGCGCGGCAAAGGAGGCCGCGGGCCCATACGCCGCGTTCTCGTCCTTGCTCGCGAGCGAGATTGCCATGGAAGGGACGCCGAGCATCGCCGCTTCGCGCGCCCCCGCGACCGTACCGGAGTAGGCGATGTCGTCCGCCACGTTGGCGCCGCGATTGATGCCGGAGACGACGAGATCCGGGGGCTTGGGGAGAAGCTTCCCCACCGCGAGGGCCACGCAGTCGGCAGGGGTTCCCGCCACCGCGAACATGCGCTCGCCGACGTGCTCGAAGCGAAGAGGCTCGTGGATGGTGAGCGCGTGGCTCACCGCGCTCATCTCTTTCGCGGGAGCGACGACGGTGACGACGCCAATCTCCGCGAGCTTCGTCGCGAGCGCACGAATTCCCGGGGCCGCGATCCCGTCGTCATTGGTCACGAGAATGTCGAGTATGACGGACTCCTCCCCCTCCGGCCCCCCGGCCCCTCGAGTTTCGAGTTTCCTGGTTCGAGAGAGCGGCAGGACTCACAAACACCGCGAAAGGAAACGGAATGGGAATGGTCGGGACGGCCGGATTTGAACCGACGACCACTTGCACCCCAAGCAAGTGCGCTACCAGGCTGCGCTACGTCCCGATCCCACTCCATTCGCGGCGCGATTCTGTTGGCGCGCGACGGGAGCTGCAAAGGATAGCACGCAGGGAAAACGGCGGTCAACGAATGGCGACCGCCGGGTTTCGTCCTTCCGCCCTCAGCTTTCCTTTCGATTCGAATCGTGGCCGTCGATGAGCTCCAGGATTCCACGGAGCTCCGCCTGGATCGACTGCAGTTCCTGCTTCAGGTTGCCGTCCTCGGACGTCCCGGGACTGGCGGCGGCGGCCGGGGTCACGCTCCCGGCCTTCAACTGCTCCTTCATTTCCTGCTCCAATTTCTTCTTCGCCCCCGCGATGGTGAAACCCTCCTCATAGAGGAGAGTCTTGATGCGAAGTATGGTCTCGATATCACGCCTCCGGTAAATTCGCTGACCCGAGTTGTTCTTCGCCGGGGCGAGCGCGGGAAATTCTGACTCCCAGTAGCGCAGCACGTACGGCTGGGTGTCGGTGAGCTCGCACACCTCTCCGATCTTGAAGAACAGCTTGCTGGGAATCTTCTGGGGCATCTACCGGTGTTCCCGAGATTCGATTCGCGTTCCTACGAAAAGCCGTTCTGGAAGGTCTTCGATGGTCGGAAGACCACGGACTTTCGCGGCTGGATGGTCATTTCCTCGCCCGTCTGCGGATTTCGGCCCTTTCTCTGCTTCTTTTCGCGAACCAGGAACGTTCCGAACCCGCTGATCTGCACCCGATCCCCGTCCCTCAACCCCTGTTTGATGAAGTCCAGAATGAGGTCGACGAGAATCGATGCTTCTTTATTGCTGATGCCGCCGTGGCGCTCATAGATGACACGAGCCAAGTCTGCCTTCGTCATGGCGGGATAGAAACCGGCTTTCCGCCCACGAGAGTTAACGGGAGCTTGTTAAGTCTTGACTTTAGGACTCAGAAGGCTTGCAGATTCAACTGAATACCTAAAGTATTATATGAGACCTGTCGTCCAAGTCAAGCACGATCATTGGGACTTTGCCGCTTTTCGCTTGCGGATCGACACGCGGATGGGCGATCCGTCGAACCCGTAAGTCTCCCTGAGGCGCCGCGCGAGATATCGGGGATAGGTGGGGTCGAGGTCCTTTTGCGCGCGGTTCGAAAAGACGATGAAGCGCGGCGGGGCGACCCCTCCCTGAGTTATGTAAAGGAGGCGTGCCTCCTTTCCGTCCCGGGAGCGCGGCGGGAGGCGCCCGACCGCGCCTTCGAGAAAACGGTTGAGCTCGGGGGTCGCAATCCGCTTCTGCTGCTCGGCGCGAACGTGCTGAATGCGGGGGTAGATACCCTGGACTCCCCGCCCTGTCAGGGCAGAGACGAACACGATCGGCGCGAAGTCGAGGTGGGGCATCTTCTCCCGCGCCTGGAGCTGAAGCTCTTTCGCCTGCTCTTCCCGCCCTTCGACGACGTCCCACTTGTTGAAGACGAGGATGGCACCGCGGCCGGCGTCCGCAATCTTTCCTCCAATCGCCGCGTCCTCGGTCGTGACCCCGGCCGTGGCGTCGAGAACGAGGAGGCAGATGACCGCCCGCTCTATCGCACGCTCGGCATAGAGGACGCTCAGCCGGTCGGCGAGCTCGACGAGCTTGGCGCGCCGCCGAATCCCGGCGGTGTCCACGAACCGATAGGTCTGGCCCTCGTTCTCGACCACGGTGTCGACGGCGTCCCGGGTCGTGCCCGCGATCTTGCTCACCACCGCCCGCTCTTCGCCCGCGATCCGGTTCAAGAGCGAAGACTTGCCTACGTTGGGCCTTCCTACAATCGCGACGCGGATCTCGGCGCCTTCCTCCTCTTCGGGGGGCTCTCTCTCCGGGAGCTGCGCAGCGATGGCATCGAGGAGCTCGGCCACCCCGAGGCCGTGCTCGGCGGAAGTCTCGAAGAGGTTGGGAAAACCCAGACGATAGAACTCCATCGCTTCGGGAATGCGACCGGCGGAATCAATCTTGTTCACCACCAGGAGCACGCGCCCGGAGAGCGAGCGAAGCTTTCCCGCGAGGAGCGCATCCTGCGGAAGAAGGCCGGAACGGCCGTCGACCACCCAGCAAATGACCTCCGAGTCCGCAATCGCGACATCGACCTGCGCCGCCACCTGCTCGTCGAGAGGAGCTCTCGTGGACTCCACGATGCCACCGGTGTCGACCAGCCGAAACGGCTTTCCTCCCCACTCCATCGTCGTTACGTTGCGGTCTCTCGTCGATCCCGCGACCGAATCGACGATCGCACGACGCGAGCCACTCATACGATTGAAAAGGGTCGACTTACCGACGTTCGGCCTGCCGACGATGGCCACGAGGGGGAGGCTCTTCACCATATCTTCTTAGAAATCAAAGGCTTGGCCGCGGCCCCGAAAGACCCTTCGGGGTTGACCGCTAACCCGAACGTTATTAACACGATAAGAGGAAATGACTCTTGACAGAAAATCGAGCCGCTCCTATAATCACACCGTATCCCTCGGGAGGTCAATATGATAAAGGTGGACATCATCAACGAGGTGTCCGCTACCGCGAACATCACCAAGGTGAAGGCGGAACAGGCGGTGGAAGCGGTGCTCGACGCGATGAAGAACTCGATGCAGCGCGGAGAGCGCATCGAGCTTCGAGGGTTCGGCGTCTTCCAGGTAAAGCCGCGCAAGCGGGGGATCGGCCGCAACCCACGAACCGGTAGGGAAGTGCGGATCCCGCCTGGCCGCACGATTCGCTTCAAACCGGGGAAAGACCTCCAGAACATTCCGTAGCCCCCGGGATACTCGGGCGCACCCGAGGCGAGCACGAGCACCAACGCGGAACACCCGGCACTGACCTCTCGACCTCCATCCAGGCGGCGACTGGCCGAAATCGCCATTCGCTTCACTTCGAGCTGGGGTCTTCCTTACGTCTTCTTTCTCCTCACCGTCGCCTCGACCCTCTTCGTCGGCAGCATAAGCGGCCTCTCGTTCTGGTCGCCGGAGCTGCTCAGGTCCGACGCGCCCGCGCTCAGTCTGCTCGAATGGATTCGGCTCGTGATCGTTTACGGTGCCCCACTCAGTTTCACCGTCCTCGCGATCGCGTTCTCCCACGAAATGGGCCACTATTTCACCGCGAGGCGATATCGAATCGATAGCACCCTCCCTTTCTTCATCCCTTTCCCCATTTCTCTCGTCGGTACGCTTGGCGCCTTCATCCTCATCAAGTCCCGCTTCCCTCATCGCAAAGCACTCATCGACGTCGGTCTCGCCGGACCGTTCGCGGGATTCCTGGTTACGATTCCCGCGCTCTTCATCGGGATTGCCACGTCGAGACCGGGACCGGCGCTCGAGGCGGGCTACAACCTGGGAGAGCCTCTGCTCTTTCAATGGGTTGCGCAATGGGTCTGGCCGAACGTCCCGGATGGATACACCATCTACATCAGCCCCATCGGGCTCGCGGCCTGGTTCGGGCTCCTGCTCACGGCTCTGAACCTGCTTCCCATCGGCCAGCTCGACGGAGGCCACGCCTCCTACGCCATCCTGCGCCATCGCGCGCATCGGGTCTCGGCGGTCGTCTTCTTCGCGTTCCTTCCGATGGCTTACTTCGGACCCTCGTGGCTCGTCTGGGCCGCCCTCCTGTACGCTCTCGGGATACGCCGGCCCCATCCTTCCACCGAGGTCGACGATTTGCCGCTCCCGAACAGCCGCATCGTGATGGGCATCGCCGCCCTGGTGGTTTTCGTCCTCTGCTTCACCCCCGCACCCATCGAGGTTCATTGGGGCGACATCTGGCAATCGATCGTAGGGCTCTGGCCCGTCTCATCGCACTGATTTAGGGAAGCGATACTTATCCAGCGGTTCCTTGTGGCAGCCCTCGCAGGATGCCGCGATGGTCGAGATCGCCGCCTGGATCGCTTTCTCGTTGTGGTCTCGAGCCGCTTCGCGAACTTTGCGCGCGCCGTCCTTTGCCATCCGGGCAAAACCCGCTGCTTCCTCGTTGCCACGTCCCTTCCAGAAAGACTCGACATCGGAGAACAGCTGCGCGAGCTTCGCCGCTTCTTTCTCGACGTCGGTCTCGGCCTTGACGTGGCGATCCTGCAAAACGTCGAACGAGTGGTCGATTCGCTCCATCCGCGCGCGATATTCCTGCTCGTTCGCGATCTCCTGGGAGAACAGAATCGCAGCCAGAAACACCCATATCTTCATGGCCTTTCTCCTTCCTCAAACGCGTGCAAACGGCGTGCCCTCTCGAGGTCATCTCGAGGAGGGCCCGCTTCGCGACTCTGGAGCTCTATTCCGCGCTGGACTGGGGGTTTTCGCGCCTGAGGAGCTCGTCGAGGAGGAGGTGAAAGTGGTGCACGCCATTCTCCCGGCGAGCGGAAAAGCGGCCGCGGTCGTACGAGCGCGAGGACAATCCCCTTTGCACGTCGCGGCAGATCGCCATGTCTTCGCGCTGGACCTGATCGCTGAAGGCGATGGCCGCGGACAGATCCTCTCCCGGAAGGGCGAACCACTCGAAGATCGTGAGCGTGCGGCCGACATCGAGGGGTACGACGGAGTTCATCTGGAGGTTTCCCGGATAGAAGTTCAGCATCAGGTTGGGAAAGACCCAGTAGTAGAGCGCCTCGTCGTTCACTCCCCGCGCGGGATAGGTGCGCTCGCCCGCTCCCCCGGAGCGCAGCGGGGCGAGCTGAGCCGAATGGAATCTTCGGGTCTCGACGCGATAGCGGTCATAGTCCACTTCGCGAAAGAGTGCGGGGTGCGATCAGCGGAATGTGGTAGCCCTCCAGGTAGTTGTCGACATAGACCTTCCAGTTGCACTCGACCTCGTACTCGCGGCGCTCCACGAGGTACATCGTCTCGATGGGAAAGCCGGCCCGGGCGACCTCTTCGGGAATCATCGCCGTCGTCTCGCGAAACGAGGAGCCGGTCTCGCTCAGGTTGATGAAAACGAGAGGCGGCCACTCTTCCACGCGCACTCCCGCGAGTGCCACGTCGGCGATCGAGAAGCCCTCGACCCCATCCATCTCGGGTGCGCGCCGGAGCTTCCCGTCGAGCCCGTAGGTCCAGCCGTGGTAGCGGCACTGCAGTTGTTTGCGATTCTCCTTGCCGCAGGCGACGGGACCCGCGCGATGCCGGCACACGTTGTAGAACCCGTGCAGGGTCGCGTCTTCCCCACGCACCACCACCAGCGGCTCTCCCGCGACCTCACAGGTGAAGGTGTCTCCGGGTCGAGAGACGTCTTCGGACCTCCCCACCCACTGCCACGTGCGCGAGAAGATGCGCTCCCGCTCGCGAGCGAGCATCGCGGGGTCGAGATACCACCGGGAGGGAATCGTCGACGCCTTCCCGGTGTCGTTCGTCCGTTCGTAGTCGTCGCGCAACGAGACCGGTCTCCTCAGGAAAGAGTCATCGGATCGACGTCCACGAGAATGGACCGTGCGAGAGCCTCGTTTCGCAGCATCGACCGGAGCGCCGCGCGGACGCTCGCGTGGTCGCGACGAGACGTCTTGATCAGAATCTGGCAGCGATGGCGGCCCGCGACCTTCGAGCGCACCGCGAACGCGGGACCGAGCACCTTCACCTGGTGGGGGACGCCCTGCCTCAGAAACGACGCGACGCGGCGCGCCTCGCTCGCCGCTTCCGCCATCGTACCGCCCTCGATCACGACGTTCAGCAGGCTCACGACGGGCGGATAGCGGAGGGCGCTGCGGAACTTGCGCTCCGCCTCGTAGAAGCCCTCGTAGTCCTGCGCCTGGGCGAACTGAAGGCTGTAGTGGTCCGGCACGAAAGTCTGGATCAGGACCTCTCCGGGGCGATCGCCCCGTCCCGCGCGTCCCGCGACCTGAGTCAGGAGCTGGAACGTTCGTTCCGCAGCGCGGAAGTCGGGGATACCGAGACCGCTGTCGGCGGCGAGGACTCCCACGAGCGTGACCGCGGGAAAGTCGTGCCCCTTGGCGAGCATCTGGGTCCCGACGAGGACGTCAATCTCGCCCGCGGCGAAGCGCGCGAGAAGAGCCTCGTGACTGCCTTTCCGCCTCATGGTGTCGCGGTCCATGCGGGCCACCCGGCTTTCGGGGAAGAGCTCTCTCACGAGCTCCTCGATGCGCTCGGTTCCGTACCCCACCTGACGCAGATACTCCCCGCCGCAAGTCTCGCAACGCTCGGGTGTCTTGCGGCCGAGCCCGCAGTAGTGACAGACGGCGAGGGTCGACCGGCGGTGGAGAGTCATCGCCACGCTGCACTCGGTGCATTGGAGGTTGAGCCCGCACTGGCGGCAGTGGAGCTGGCCCGCGTAACCCCTTCGGTTCAGAAGCAACATCGATTGCTCCCCTTCCGAAAGCCTCCGGGCTATCCCTTCACGCAGAGGAGTGGAGATGACCGTCTCCGGTCCCTCGTCGCGCACCACCCGGCGCATGTCGACGAGCTCCACGTTCGCGAGAGGACGATCTCCCGATGCGCTCGGGAAGAGTCAGGAGCTGGTAACGCCCTTCGACCGCGTGGGTGTACGACTCGAGTGAAGGCGTCGCCGAGCCGAGGAGCACGACGGCGCCGTCGTTTCTCGCCCGCACGATCGCGACGTCCCGGGCGCTGTAGCGCGGCGTCTCTTCCTGCTTGTAGGAGCCCTCGTGCTCTTCGTCGACGACGACGAGGCCGAGCGTTTCGACGGGAGCGAGCGCCGCCGCCCGGGCGCCGACGACGACGCGCGCCTCGCCTCTGTGAATGCGCCACCATTCGTCGCGCCTTTCTCCGGAAGACAGCGCGCTATGGAGGATGGCGACCTCGTCACCGAAACGGCCGTGGAGAAGAGCGGCGAGCCTGGGGGTGAGCGCGATCTCGGGAACGAGCATCAGAACGCTTCGGCCCTGGCCTAGTGCCTTTCGAGCGGCGTGCAGGTAGACCTCGGTCTTTCCGCTTCCCGTCACTCCACGGAGAACGGCGGGATGAAACCGGCCGGCGTCGAGCGCGCCCTCGATCTCGGCGAGAGCTCTCCCCTGCGACTCCGTGAGCGTCACGGAAGGCTCCGGCTTTCGTCCTCGAAGACGCTCCCACGGTGTCCGGCGGATTCTCCTCCGCGCGAATCTCGATCTGGCCCCGGCTCTCGAGCCCGCGGAACGGTCCACCCTTCTGAAGATCGAGCTCGTATCGAATGGCGGAGAGAGGCACCCAGTCGGTCGCAACCGAGAGGAGCGTGAGTACTCGAGTCGTGGTGGGATGGAGTTTCTCCTCCGCGAGCGCCCGGCTCCCCTCTTCCGTGATGCGGCACACACGAACGGTACGCGCGCCGGGTGAAGCTCCACTGCGCGTCCGTCGCTCGACGAGACCCTTTCGGAGGAGAGTCGCCAGCGTTCCCGTGACGCTCTTCTTGTCGAGCGAGCGGGCGACGGCTGAGGCGGTCATGGGACGGGAGAGTGCGTCGAGCACCTTCGCCGCGAGGCTGTCCCGGGAAAATCCCGGCACCGCCGACGGGTCGACGGTATCGACCCGCGCGTACATCAACCTTTGTTCTCTCGGCGTCTCCGGGGGAAGCATCGCCCGGCACGCGAGTCCGGGAGCGGCGATGTAGTAATCGGCGATCCAGCGGGCGAGCTCGATTTGGGACGGGCTCAGTACCGGCTCGTCGTCGAGGAGCGCTCCGAGAGGCATGAGCCGCGTCGCCTCGGGGAGATTCGGTCGCTCGTCCCGTATTTCCAGGATGCAGCCGACGAGAAGCCGCGATCCGAACCGTACGCGGGCGCGGCACCCCGGTCGCGCCCTCAGGAGCGCCGCGGGAACTCCATACGAGAACGTACGCGCGATCGGTACCGGGAGCGCGACCTCGGCGAAGCTCTCGAAAGCGGCCGGTCTCGCTCCGGTAACGGTGTCCGTCACTGGAAGGCTAAGCGCGCTCATCGAGGAGCCTGCGCACCAGCTTCATGTCCTCCCAGCATTCGCGTTTCTTCGCCGGGTTCCTCAGGAGAAACGCCGGATGATACGTGGGGACGAGCTTGGCGCCCCGGTAGGGAAGGACACGGCCCCGGAGGCGAGTGATGCCCTCGTCGGTCCGCAGGAGATTTACCGCCGCGACCCGCCCGAGAGCGCAGATCACCTTCGGGGCGACGGCGTCGATTTGTCGATTGAGATACGGGCGGCAGCACTCGACCTCGTCGGGCTCAGGATTCCGATTGTTGGGAGGACGGCACTTCACCACGTTGGCGATGTACACGTCGTCCCGGGTGAGGTCGATGGCGTGGATGATCTTCGTCAGGAGCTGGCCGGCCGCTCCGACGAAGGGAATCCCCTGCCGGTCTTCTTCGTGTCCCGGCCCCTCCCCGATGAACATGAGATCGGCATGGGGGTTTCCCACTCCGAAGACGATGTGGGTTCGCTTCTCGTGAAGCTGGCAGCGGGTGCACTCGCCCAGATCGGCGCGGATATCTTCGAGACTCTCGTCGCGCTTCGCCGGCGGCGCTACCGAGCTCCGCGCCGCCGGTAGCGGTGCCCTCGGATCCTGCTCCTGCTCCTGCTCCTGCACCTGCTCCTCGCGCCTCCCGAAGCCTACGTCGGTCATCGACTGGTAGAATCGAATCCTCTCCCGAATCTGGTCTTCGAGAAACGCCCTGTCGCTATCGCCTGGCACGGTAGTCCCGGATCTCGTCGAGGATCTCGTCGGCGAGCGCGCGCTTCGTCATGAGCGGAAGCTTCCTCGACTTGCCGTCGGCGCGGAACAGCGTCGCCTCGTTCGATTCGACGGAAAACCCGCTGTCTTTGCGCGACACGTCGTTCGCCACGATCAAATCGAGGCGCTTCGCCTCGAGCTTACCCCGCGCCCGCGCTTCCACGAGCTCGGTCTCGGCGGCGAATCCCACGATGGTCTGCTCCGGCTTCCGCCGCTCGGCGATGGCGAGGAGGATGTCGTCGTTGCGCACGAGCTTCAGCGTCAGCGGCTGGTCGTCTTTCTTGATCTTCGATCCCGCGACCTTCTCCGGCCGATAGTCGGCGACGGCGGCCGCCATCACCACGACATCGGCGGCGCCGAGGTACTTCAGCATCGCTTCTTTCATTTCCGCCGCGGTCTGGACCCTCGTCACCGCGACCCCGGCGGGGTCGGGCTCGGCGGAAGGGCCGCTCACGAGAACCACTTTCGCACCGCGCTCGCTCGCCCGCTCGGCGATACGGTAGCCCATCTTGCCGCTGGAACGATTGGTCAGGACACGCACCGGGTCGAGTGGCTCGGCGGTGGGGCCGGCGCTCACGACCATCTCGAGCCCCTCGAGATCGCGTGAGAGCGAGTGCGCGAGCGCGAGCCGCGCCTCGACCCTCCGGATGATCTCTTCGGGCTCGGCGAGCCGTCCCTTCCCCATCCAGCCGCAGGCGAGCCAGCCTTCTCCCGGCTCCAACGATTCGACTCCCCTGCCGCGGAGGGTCTCGAGATTGAGAGCGATGGCGGGATGCTCGAGCATGTTGGTGTTCATCGCGGGTGCTACCATCACCGGAGCCCGATTCGCGAGGGCGAAGGTAGTAAGAAAGTCGTCGGCGAGGCCGAGAGCGAGCTTGGTCACGACGTCCGCAGAAGCTGGCGCCACGAGAAACAGCTTGCACTCCTCGGTGAGCGAGATGTGTCGGATTCCCTTCTTCCCCCACCGGCCCCACCGGCCGCTCCGGGCCGAACAGCTCAGTGATGACCGGCTCCTCCGAGAGCGTCTCGAGGGTAAGCGGGGTCACGAACTCTTTCGCGTTCCTGGTGAGGATGACCTGAACGCGGTGCCCCCGCTTCTTCAAGCCCCGCACGAGCTCCGCCGCCTTGTAGGCGCCGATGCAACCGGTGACACCGAGAACGATCTTCGCCTCGCGGTCCCGCGCGGTCTCGCTCATGACTCGAACGACTCCAGAATGGGCCGCAGTCGCTCCTCGATGAGATGAGGCCGCGCCCTCTCGGCAAGCACGATGGCCCTCAAGAGCTCGGCGGTCTCGTCCACGCTCTCGTTCACCAGAATATAGTGATAGTCGCGATAGTGACCAATCTCCCGTCGCGCCTCCTCGAGGCGTCCCTGGATGACATCGGCCGAGTCCTGTCGGCGTCCCCGGAGACGCTCCTCGAGGACCTGGAACGAGGGGGGCATCACGAACATCGTGACGGCGTCGGGCTCGGCCTTCCGCACTTGATCGGCTCCCTGAACGTCCACGTCGAGAAGGATATCCTCTCCCGCTGCGCGGATGCGGTCGGTCTCGATCCTCGAGGTGCCGTAGAGGTTCCCGTGAACCTCGGCCCATTCGAGAAACTCCCCTCCCGCAATCCTACGCCGGAATACCTCCTCGGACACGAAGTGGTAGTCGACGGCGTCCCGCTCGCTGCCACGAAGAGGACGGGTGGTGTAGGAGATGGAGAAGCGGACGTCGTCTATCGAGGAGAGCAGCCGGCGCACCAGGGTCGTCTTCCCCGAGCCCGAGGGGGCGGAGATGACGAAGATACAACCTTTCCGCCCCTTCATTCCACGTTCTGCACTTGCTCGCGAACGCGCTCGAGCTCCGACTTCATCTCGATCACCCGCTCCGCGATGGCCGAGTCCTGACACTTGGATCCGATGGTGTTCACTTCTCGGTTCATCTCCTGGACGATGAAGTCGAGCTTTTTCCCGCATGGCTCCCGCCCCTCGACCGCGCTTTGCCACAGCGACAGGTGACTGCGGAACCGGGTGATCTCCTCGGCGATATCGGCCCGCTCCACGAGCCGCGCTACCTCGGACACCACCGCCGCCGGCTCGACGGCGTTCGCGAGGAGATCGCCCACCTTCGCCTGGAGATTGGCGCGTCTCCGCTCCCGGCTCTCCTCCGACCGACTCTCGATTCCGTCGAGGAGAGATCCCAGGGTCTTCATGCGCGCTTCGAAATCGGCGGCGAGCTCCGTGCCCTCCGCTTGCCGCATCTCGCGGAGCCCGTCGATGGCGGCGTCGAGCGCTCGATCGACGGCGTCTTCGAGATTCGACGTCTCCCTCGGTTTCCGCTCGCGTAGTTGGAAGGCGGGAGTGAAGCCGACGAGATCGGAGAGGCTCAGGTCGGTGCCGACTCCCGTCTCCTCGCCGACGCTCCTGGCCACCCGGACCAGCTCGTGCAGCAACGGCCGGTCGACGTCGATCTCGTAGGCGCTCTCGCCTAGCGCCTTGAGGTAGATGCCGATGTCCGCCTTCCCCCGGCTCAGAGTGGCGCCCACGCGATCGCGGACCTTCTTCTCGTAGCTCGCGAGTCCCCCGCCACCCTGGGCCCGCATTTTCACTTCGAGGTAGCGGTGATTGACGCTCTTGATCTCGACGACGACCTCGTAGGCGTCGTTCGCTGCCGAGGCACGCGCAAACCCCGTCATGCTCATCAACATCGAGTGAGACCCAAAGACGAAAAACCCGACGCCAAGGCGCGAAGACGCCAAGGCGCAAAGAAAAGCTCGGCTCCCGGTCTTCCCTTCGCGTCTTTGCGCCGTTGCGCCTTTGCGTTTCGCTTTTTTCGGGATCTCATGCGTTAGCCTTTGCCCCGACTTCTTCGCCGGCGAGGGCGAACTGGAGCTGATAGAGCCTCCGGTAAACGCCCTGGGGGCGGCGGACGAGCTCGTCGTGCCGGCCGGCCTCCTGGATTCGCCCCTCCTCGATCACCACGATCTTGTCGGCGCGCCGGACGGTGGAGAGCCGATGAGCGATGACGATCGTCGTCCGGCCCTTCATCAGATTCTCGAGCGCCTGCTGCACCAGGGCCTCCGACTCCGCGTCGAGCGAGCTCGTCGCCTCGTCGAGGACGAGGATCGGTGGGTTCTTGAGGATCGCCCGCGCGATGGCGAGCCTCTGTTTCTGGCCTCCCGAGAGCCGTCCGCCCTTTTCCCCAATCACGGTATCGAATCCCTGGGGCAGCTCTTCGACGAACTGGAGGGCATTGGCGGCCTGCGCGGCGCGGCGAATCTCGGAGTCGGACATGGTCTTGAGCCCGTAGGCAATATTGTCGCGCACCGTCTCATTGAAGAGGATCGTCTCTTGAGTGACGAGCCCCACCTGGCCCCGCAGTGAGGAAAGCGTCGCCTTGCGGATGTCGACGCCGTCGAAGAGGACGGCTCCCTTGGTGGGATCGTAGAACCGGGGCACGAGGCTCGCGAGGGTGGACTTCCCCGCCCCGCTCGAGCCCACGAGCGCCACGACCTGTCCCGCTTCGATGGTGAGGTTTACCCCGCGGAGGGCGGGCTCGTCGCCATCGTGGTACACGAACTCCACATCGACGAGCTCGATGCGTTTCGAGAGCGACGCGATGTCGACGGCGTCGGGAGCTTCCTGGATGGACTGCTCGGTATCGAGCACGGCGAAGATTCGAGTGGCGGCCGATACCGCCTGTTGCAGCGTCGCGTTCACCCTCGAAAGCTTCTTGACGGGCATGTACATCATGAAGAGAGCCGCCATGAACGAGGTGAACTCACCCGTCGTCATGCTCCCCGCGGCGATTCGCCCGCTCCCGTACCAGATGGCCGCCGCGAGTCCGACTCCGCCCACGAGCTCCATGATGGGAGGCATGATCGAGATCACGCGGGTGATGCGCATGTGGGTGCGAAAGAGCCGGTTGGTCGCGTTCACGAAGCGCTCGGTCTCGAAGGCTTCCATCCGGAACGCCTTCACGATGCGGCTTCCCGAAATGGTCTCGTGGAGGATGTTGGTAATGTCGCGCCACCGTTCGAGCCCGGTATCCGTCGTCCGTCTGAGCTTCCGGCCCAGGGTCACGAGCGGGTACACGGCGAGCGGCGCGGTAACGAGGCAGAGAACCGCGAGCCAGACGTCGTAATAAAGGAGGAGGAAGCCGTAGCCGACGAGGGCGAAGCTCTGCATGAGCAGGTCGCCGACCGCTTCCGAGACCGCGAGCTGGATCCTCTCGACGTCGTTCGTGATGTGGGAGATGAGCGTTCCGGTGGACTTCCGCTTGAAGAAGTCGACGGACTGCCGGATCACGTGCTGGTAGAGCCGATTGCGCAGGTCCATGACGGTGCGCTGACCGACCCAGCTCATCAGGTAGGTCGCGAAATAGGAGAACAGACCCTTCACGACGTAGAGGATGACGATGAGCCCGGCGACCCGCCCGAGATTGACGTGCTGGATGAGGACGTCGTCGAAGACCGGCTTGATGAGGTACGCGAGACCGGCCGACGCGGCGCCGTAGCCGAGCATGGCGAGGCAGGCGACAGCGAACCGGCCGCGATAGGGCCAAGCCTGCGAAAGGAGGCGCCTCAGCTCGTTCACTTCTGAAGCTATGCTATCAAGGTCGAATCGCCCGGGCGAGCCGCGCGATTCCCTCTTCGATTCGGTCTTCGGGGACGTAACTGAACGAGAGTCTCATGAAGTTCTTTCCGGAGCCGTCTTCCGTGTGAGCGAAGAACGGAGGGCCGGCGACAAAGGCGGTCTTCTCCTGCTCGATCGCGCGGAGCAGCAGCGCCTCGCTGTCGACGCCCTCGGGAAGCCGCACCCAGACGAAGAACCCCCCGCGGGCGTGGGCGAAGCTCGTCCCCTCCGGGAAATGCCGCTTCATCGCCGCTTCCATCGAGTCCCGCTTCCGGCGATAGATCGCGATCGAGGCTTCGATCTGGTCCTCGATGTAGCCTCTCCGCCCATAGTCGTAGACCAGGCGCTGGGTCAGGGTGTTGGCGCACTGATCGGTTCCGAGCTTGCATAGACCGAGCCTCTCGACGAGGTCGGGGCTCGCGGCGACCCAGCCGAGCCGGGCGCCGGGGCCGAAGATCTTGGAGAAGGTATGAATGAAGATGACCCCGTCGGGCGAGATCGATTTGAGCGATGGCTCGCGGGGGCCATCGTACGAAAGCTCGGCGTAGGCATGGTCCTCGACGATGGGAACCGACTCCCGTTCGCAGAGAGCGACGATTTTACGGCGACGCTCCTCGCTCCACGTCGCGCCCGATGGGTTCTGGAACGAGGGAATCACGTAGAGGAACCGCGGTCTGCGGCCCGCACGCGCGAGCTCTTTCAGCTTCTCCTCGAGAGCTCCAGGGTCGAGTCCCTCGTCGTCGATGGGAACGGCCTCGATCCTCGCCTCATAGCTGCGGAGAACGTGAAGGGCGGCAAGGTAGGTGGGGGACTCCACCAGCACGGTGTCGCCGGGATCGAGAGTCGCCATCGACACGAGGTTCAGCGCCTCGATGCCTCCCGACGTGACGAGGATGTTCTCCACCGAAAGCGAGACGTTCTCCCGGGCTTTCATGCGCTCCGCGATCCATTCCCGGAGCCGGGTGAATCCGGCGTTCGGGCCGTAGTTGAGCGCCGCGGCGCCTTCGTCGGCGAGCACCCGCCCCATCGACTCGCGCACGCGCTCGAGGGGAAAAACGGAAGGATCGGGAAGACCGCCGGCGAGCGAGATCACATCCGGCCGCTCCGCGAGCTTCAGGATTTCGGTTACGACGCGTGAGGAGTCGAGGCGCTCCATCCGCCGCGCGAGATCAATCGTCCGGGTATCCATCGGGAAAACGCTCCTTGAAACGCCACGCGGTCTCGACGATTCGCTCCAGGTCGACAAAGCGGGGCGCGAAACCCAGCTCTCTTCGCGCCTTCTCCGCCGAGGCCACGAGCCGCGCGGGATCTCCCGGGCGCCGTGGAGCGCGCAACGCCGCGACTTTTCGGCCGCTCACTCTTTCGACCGCCTGAATCACCTCTAGAACCGAGTGCCCGCGCCCGGTTCCGAGATTGTAGCTCGACGATCCCTCCCCGCGGCGCAAGCGGCCGAGGGCTGAGCAGATGGGCCACGGCCAGATCCTGCACGTGGATGTAGTCGCGGATGCAGGTACCGTCGGGAGTGTCGTAGTCCGTTCCGAGCACTTCGAGGACCGCCCCCCGGCCGCGCGCGGCCTCGATCGCGAGGGGAATGAGGTGGCACTCGGGCCGGTGGTCCTCGCCCAGATCGCCCTTCTCGTGGGCACCTGCGGCGTTGAAGTAGCGGAGGTTGACGTGGCGAATCCCGTGTGCCAGCTCGAAGTCACGGAGCACGCCTTCGAAGACGAGCTTGGTGCGGCCATAGGGATTGATGGGGTTCTGCGGGTGCTCCTCGTCGATGGGAACGCGAAGCGGATTCCCGAACGTGGCACAGCTGGACGAAAAGAGGATCGAGGGAACTCCGTTTCGCGCCATGGCCGTGAGAAGGTGGAGCCCCCCGGTCACATTGACCCGGTAGTACGTTCCCGGATCGCGCATCGACTCTCCCACGTAGGCTTTGGCGCCGAAATGAAGCACGGCGTCGAAGGTCTCGCGAGAGAACAGGGAGTCGAGAACGTCGCCTACGGCAGGCTCGCTCAGATCGGCGCGCACGAGCTCGGCGCCCCCCACGGCCGCCACGTGCCCGGCGCTCAAATCGTCGAGGATGACGACGCGCTCGTCGCGTTCGAGGAGATCACGAACGATGTGGGAGCCGACGTAGCCCGCGCCGCCGGTAACGAGGAGCGACCCCACCTGAGCCGGAGTCCTCAGCCCCGGCCGATGCCGTAATAGGTGAAGCCGAGCGCTCTCAGCATCTCGGGGTTATAGATGTTACGTCCGTCGAAAACGACCGGTTGACGGAGAAGCTTCTTGACTCTCTCGAAGTCGGGCTCGCGGAACTCGTTCCACTCCGTCACGAGCACGAGAGCGTCGGCGCCCTCGCAGGCCTCGTAGCTCTTTCGGCAGTACGTGACCTGTCCGTCCACGTTTCGGAGAGCGGCTTTCGCCTCTTCCGTCGCTTCGGGATCGTAGGCCTGGACGCGGGCCCCGTCTCCGACGAGCCCCCGGATGAGCGCGAGCGAAGGAGCTTCGCGCATGTCGTCGGTACGGGGCTTGAAGGCGAGTCCCCACAGGGCAATCGTCTTTGCTCCGAGCTCGCTTCCGAAGTGATTGCGGATCTTCTCGAGGAGATGGCGCTTCTGGTTCTCGTTGACCTGTTCGGTGGCCTCCACGATTTTGAGCACGAGGCCCGCGTCTTGCGCGGTACGGATGAGCGCCCGGATGTCCTTGGGGAAGCACGAGCCGCCGTAGCCGACTCCGGGAAACAGGAACGCGTGTCCGATGCGGCGATCGGAGCCTACCGCCCGCCGGATTTGCGAGACGTCGGCTCCGACCTTCTCGCACAGCAGAGCCATCTCGTTCATGAAACTGATCCGGCTCGCCAGCATCGCGTTGGCGGCATACTTGGTGAGCTCCGCGCTCTCCGGGTCCATCACCAGGACGGGATTTCCCGTTCGCACGAAAGGTCGATAGAGCTCCTCCATAATCTCGGCAGTCTCGGGCTCCGCGCATCCGATGACCACGCGATCGGGACGAAGGAAGTCGTCGATCGCCGCTCCCTCCTTGAGAAACTCGGGATTCGATACGACTCCCACCGAATGCGTGGTGAAGCGCTCGATGGTCGCCTTCACCCGGCGATTGGTCCCCACGGGAACGGTGCTCTTGAGGACGACGACCTTGCCTTCGTTCATCGTCCGGCCGATTCCCTCGGCGACGGCGAGAACGTGCGACATGTCGGCCGAGCCGTCCTCACCCGGCGGCGTTCCCACCGCGACGAAGAGGATCTTCGACCGCGTCACCGCGTTGTCGAAATCGGTGGTAAAGGACAGGCGGTCTTCATCCACGTTCCGGTTCACGAGCTCCGAGAGGCCCGGCTCGTAAATCGGAATATCGCCGCCCTTCAGTCGCCGTATCTTGTCTTCGTCGATGTCGACGGCGAGGACGTGGTTGCCGTTCTCCGCGAGGCACGCCGCCACCACCAGCCCCACGTAACCCGTTCCAAAAACAGAGATCTCCATCAATATCGCTCGCTTCGAGGTAGAGCCAGTTATTCTACGTTGGGCCTCGGATTTGCGTCAATCTGCCTCTGCCGGAATCGATGCTAACATCCGATGGAACATGGGCTCCTCCCCCCTCACCATCGGCATCGACTATCGTCCAGCCCTGTCCCGCGCCACCGGCGTCGGTCGATACTTTCAGGGGCTGGTGGCGGGGCTTTCCCGCATCGATCACGACAATCTCTACCTTATTTTTACGAGCTCGCTGAAGGAGCGCCCCGAGCCCGAACCTCGCCCTGCCAACTTTCGACTCGTCGATCGCCGCGTCCCCGTCCGGGTGTTGAACTGGTTGTGGCATCGTCTCGAGATCCCTTCTTTCGAGAGACTGACGGGAGAGTCCATCGACGTCGCGCACTCCCCGACCCCTCTTCTCGTCCCCACGCGCGGCGCTCCTGGAATCGTAACCGTCTGCGATTTGTTCTTTCTGGAGCGCCCCGAAGCGACGAAAGCCGAGATTCGACGCGACTACCGGGCGCTCGTCCGCGACCACGTGCGCCGGGCGGGAGCGGTTCTGGCAATCTCGGAAACGACGGCCCGGGACGTCGCCGAAAAGCTCGACGTCCCCAAAGAGCGCATCGCGGTGATTCACGCCGGCGTCGACGAGAGGTTTCTCGACGACGAGACCCCCCCGAGGGGCTCGAGCCCGGCCGGCGCGCCCCCCTACCTCCTGACGGTAGCGACCGAGGAGCCACGGAAGAACCTTCCTCTCCTCCTCGAGGCGGTGGCGCTGGCCCGGGGACGAGGTTGGGACGGACGGCTCTTCATAGCCGGCGGCCCGGGCCTCGATACCCCCAGGCTCGACGACGCCATCGGACGACTCGGTCTCGGGACGACCGTCACCCGGCTCGGCTATGTTAGCGCCAACGATCTTCCCTCTCTCTATCGAGGGGCGCGGGCCTTCGTGCTTCCGTCGCTCTGGGAAGGATTCGGCCTCCCGCTGCTGGAAGCGATGGCAAGTGGAATCCCCATCGTCGCCGCGGATATTCCCGTTCACCGGGAAGTTGCCGCCGAAGCGGCCCTCTTCGCGCCCGCGGAAGACCCGGGCGCCATCGCGGAGGCGATCGAACGGGTCTGGTGCGACGAATCCATTCGATCGCGTCTCGTCGCAAGCGGCCGGGAGCGGACGCAGCGGTTCTCCTGGGAGGCGTCGGCAAAGAAGATGCTCGCGCTCTACCAGCGTGTGGCAAGCGTCGGAAGCTGAGCGCACCGATGGATTCCACGGTAGCCATCGTCAACTACAACGCGGAGGTGGAGCTCGCGCGGTGCCTCACCTCCCTTCTCGCATCGAGCGGGCTCGGCTCGTTCGAGATCCTCGTCGCCGATAACGCCTCCACCGACGGAAGCCTCCACATGCTCGAAACGCGGTTCCCCGGCGTTCGAGTCTTCCGCTCCGTGGAGAACGTGGGGTTCGCCCGGGCGAGCAATCTCTGCTGGAGAGAGGCGCGCTCGTCCCTCGTTCTCTTCCTCAACAGCGATACGCTCGTGCCCGAGGGAGCGCTCGGCGGGCTCGTCGAGATCGCGAGAGCCCGGCCCGAGGTCGGCGTCGTCGGCCCGCGACTCCGATACGAGGACGGAGCGATTCAGATGTCTTTCGGAAAGACGCTCGGACTCGGCGCCGAGCTCATGCAGAAGTGCTGGAACGCGGGATATCGCCGCGGGCGGGGCCCTCTTCGGGGGGCAGTCGAGAAGGAGTATGCCCGGGAGAGGAGCGTCGACTGGGTGAGCGGCGCCTGCCTTCTCACGAGGCGCGACCTGCTGGAGACGGTCTCGGGCTTCGACGAGAACTTCTTCATGTACTCGGAGGACGTCGACCTGTGTCTCCGCATCCGCGCCCTCGGGGCCACGGTGCTCTACACGCCGGACGTCGAGGTGGTGCACCTTCTCGGCCGTTCCGCTTCCAGAAACCGCGAGAGAGTCCTCTTCGAATCGCACCGGAGCCGGCTGTACTTCTACCAGAAGCACTACGGAGGTCTCCGCGTCGGGCTCCTCAAGCTCTACATGGCGCTCAAGGCGGGCCTCGCCTGCGTTTTTCGGCCGAGCGAGCGGGCCGCCTACAAGGACGTGCTCAGAATGGTGCTTCATTCCTGACAGCGCCGATGTCGAAATCGGGAGTGTCCGTTCGTCCAACGGGTGAAAGGAGACACATCATGCAATACGCGTTATTGATTTATGCCGACGAGGCCTCCCGGCCCACGCCGGGCACCAGGGAGCATGACGACTACATGGGGGCGTTCACCGCTCTCACCCAGGACGTGAAGGCGAAGGGAATCTACAAGGGCGGCGTCCCTCTGCAGCCGGTAGAGGCGGCGACGACCGTTCGTGTGCGGAAAGGCGCGACGGCGACGACGGACGGCCCCTTCGCGGAAACGAAAGAACAGCTCGGGGGGTTCTACCTTCTCGACTGCAAGGATCTCGACGAAGCCCTGGAGTACGCCGCTCGAATCCCGACGGCGCGCCATGGGTCGATCGAGGTTCGCCCCGTGCTCGCGCTGAAAGAATGAACGCCCGCGACGCGGCGGGAAGGGTGTTCCGCGAGCACTCGGGAAGAGTGCTCGCCACCCTCATCCGGCAGCTCGGTGATTTCGACCGCGCCGAAGACGCCCTCCAGGACGCGATGACCCGTGCCCTCGAGGTGTGGCCGGAGCGCGGAATCCCCGACAATCCCGTCGCCTGGCTCGTCACCACGGGCCGCCATCGCGCCATCGACCGGATTCGCCGCGAAACGACCTTCGCATCCAAAGCCGAGGAGCTGCGGCGCATGCTTCCCGGGGAAGGAGTCTCGAGCGTGGACGACGAGGACTGGACGATTCCTGACGACCGGCTGCGGCTCGTCTTCACCGCCTGCCATCCCGCGCTCTCACTCGAGTCGCGGGTGGCTCTCACGCTGCGGACGCTGGGCGGGCTCACGACGAGCGAGATCGCGCATGCCTTCCTCGTGCCCGACGAGACCATGGCCCAGCGACTCGTGCGGGCGAAGAAGAAAATTCGACTCGCGGGGATCGCCTACGAAGTTCCGCCCGAGGACAGGCTCCCGGAGCGTCTCGACGCCGTGCTCACCGTCGTCTACCTCGTGTTCAACGAGGGCTATCAAGCCTCCGAAGGCGACGCCCTTCTCCGGCAGGAGCTCTCGAGCGAGGCCCTTCGTCTCGGGCGGCTCCTCAAAGCACTCCTCCCCGGCGAGCCCGAGGTCTGGGGGCTCCTCGCGTTGATGCTCCTTCACGACGCGCGCAAGACGGCCCGAACCAACGCCGAGGGCGACCTCGTCCTTCTCGAAGACCAGGACCGCGGGCTCTGGGACCGGGCGGCGATCGCCGAGGGACTCGAGGCGCTCGACCGGGCGCTCGAGCTCGGCCGACCGGGTGCGTACCAGATCCAGGCCGCCATCGCCGCGCTCCACGACCAGGCCCCCTCGGCCGCGGAGACCGATTGGCCGCAGATCGAAAGCCTTTACGATGCGCTGTGGCGGGAGACGCGCTCACCGGTCGTGGCGCTCAACCGCGCAGCCGCCATCGCTATGGCGAAGGGACCGGAAGAAGGCCTTCGACGGGTGGCGGAGATCGAGTCCTCCGGCGCTCTCGGCGACTACCATCTCCTCTTCGCCGCCAAGGCCGACCTCCTGCGACGCGCCGGCCGGTTGGAAGAAGCGATCGTCGAGTACGAAAAGGCTCTCGCTCTCGTCCGCAACGAGCGCGAGCGACGCTACCTGGGGCGCCGGAGGTCCGAGGTCGCGGCCGCACGCGCGTCCCGCTGAGCCGGCCCGTTCGCATCCAGGTCGGTGTTTTTTGACACAGACAGGTCCGCTGAGTACAATTCGGTGTCCAAGTTCATTCGTGTCTCTCGAGCCGGTCGGCGTGAACAACTATGAATGAGCAATTCTCGACTCCCAGGACGGTACGTCGCCTCAGTCCGAGGCAATCCGCGACCGCGGCCGTGTATCGCGGCGAGCAGCAGGTCGGCTATGGAGTCGTCACCAACGTCTCCGAGTCCGGGGCCTGTGTGGTGACCGACAGCCGTCACGCCGCCGGCACCGATTTGCGCCTGAAGCTGTCTTTCTACCAGCAGCCGAGGCTCTTCGAGACCGTCGCGCGGGTGGTTTGGAGCCGCGAGGCCAACGAATCGGAGTCGGTTTTCTCCGGCCTCCAGATCCACGGTTTGCGGTTCACCGTGACCTCCACCGTCGAGCGCTGCCGGCTTCTGGCGATCCTCCAGGAGAAGGACGCCTTCGCGACCGTGTTCCAACCTTCCGTGACCGAGTTCGACCGCCTTCAGAGCTCGCTCGCGACCGAGCTCGACGCCCTCGGTAACAAGATTCAGAAAAACGTCGGCCGGAACTCGGCCTGACCCCCCCCGCACCTCGGCGAAGTCGAGCGCGACTTCTTTCCCTCCGTCGCGGCTTCTGATATCTTTCCCGTGAAAAAAGAGAACAGATACCGGAAGCGCGGAGAACACGGATAGAGAATGCGGATCGCGATCGACGTCCGCAAAATCAACGACTTCGGCATCGGCACCTATCTTCGGAACCTCGTCCGGCATCTTCCGCGGTTCGACTCCAGCAACGATTACCATCTCATCTGCTATCCGCAGGATTGCGAGCTTCTCGAGTCGCTCTCGCCCACGTTTCACCTCTGCCCCACGAGCTCGCCGAACTACTCGTTCTCGGAGCACGTGAGCATTCCGCTCGCGCTTCGGCGGATTCGCGCCGATCTGTTTCACGCCCCCCACTACGTTCTACCCTTCTTCACTCCCTGCCCGGTGGTGGTAACCGTCCACGACGTCATCCATCTCCTGTTCCCGCAGTACCTCCCGTCGCGCTTTGCGAGCCACTATGCGCGCATCATGATCGGCCGCGCTCTGGAAAAGGCGAAGCTGGTCATGACCGTTTCCAAAGCGTCGAAGAGGGACCTGCTCGGTTTCTTTGACGTCGACGAGTCCAAGATCCTCGTGATTCCGAACGGCCTCGACCCGACGATGGCGTCCGAGCTCGGCCCCGAGGAGATCGAGCGCGTGCGGCGCCGGTTCCAGCTCACCGGCAGAAACGCGCTCTTCGTCGGGAACATCAAGCCTCACAAAAACGTCGAGCGCCTCATCGCCGCCTTCGCCCGGCTCCGCGAAGACGAGCGCTTCTCCGACCTCACCCTCATCGTCGTGGGCGACGAGATCTCGAAATATCCCTCGTTGCGCAGGGCGGTGGAGCGCCATCACATCCGGTCTCACGTGCGCTTTTTCGGCTTCGTCCCCGAGATGACTCTGGTGGCTCTCTACCGCGCCGCCGACCTCTTCGTGTTTCCCTCTCTTTACGAAGGCTTCGGCTTTCCACCCCTCGAGGCGATGGCGAACGGCACTCCCGTGATCACCTCCAAGATCTCCTCCCTGCCCGAGGTGGTGGGTGACGCCGCCATCACCGTGGATCCCTACAACGTAGACGAGATCGCGGACGCGATGAAGACCATCCTCACCGATGCGGCGCTTCGCGACCGGCTTATCGCGAGCGGTCGCCAACGGGCGCGACTCTTCTCCTGGGAGACGGCGGTCTCGCAGATTCACGGGGCCTACATGAAGGTCCTGGGGCTCGACGCTTCCGATTGAGAAACACGAGCGTGAGTTGAGCCGATGAGGGTCGCCCTCGTTCATGACTGGCTGACGGGACTCCGTGGCGGCGAAAAAGTCCTCGAGGAGCTCGTCGAGCTCTTCCCTGACGCCACAGTGTTCACTCTCGTGTACCAGAAGGGCGCATCGAGCTCTCGTATCGAGTCGCGTCCGATCGTCACCGCCTTCACCCAGAAGCTTCCCTTCGCGAAGAGCCACTACCGCTGGTATCTCCCCCTCTTCCCCTGGGCGATCGAGTCGCTCGACCTCTCCGGTTACGACCTCGTCGTGTCCAGCTCCCACTGCGCCGCCAAAGGCGTGATCGCTCCCCCGGGAGCCATCCACATCTGCTATTGCCACACTCCCATGCGCTACGTCTGGGATCGCTTCGAGGACTACTTCGGGAGCGGTGTGAGCGCCCGGCTCGTCTACGGCCCGATGGCCGGACTGTTGAGAAGGTGGGACCGAAGCTCGGCCCGGAGGGTGGATTCTTTCGTGGCGAACTCGACCTACGTGGCGGATCGCATCCAGAAGTATTATGGCCGGGACGTCGACGCCGTCATTCCCCCTCCGGTGGACACGGACTTTTACACCCCGGGAGAAACGGAGGCCGGTGGGAACGACCCTTTCTACCTCATCGTTTCGGCTCTCGTCCCCTACAAGCGCATTCACCTCGCCATCGAGGCCTTTCGAGGGCGCATGGAGACGCTCCTCATCGCGGGAACCGGCCCCTCGCAGTCGGCTCTTGCCGCCTCCGCCCCGGACAACGTCCGCTTCCTCGGCTGGCTTCCCAACGAGGAGATTCCGGCGTCTCTACCGGAGCTGCCGCGCCGTGATTCTTCCCGGTGTCGAGGACTTCGGAATCGTGCCCCTCGAGGCCCAGTCCTCGGGTGCGCCCGTGGTGGCGTTCTCCGAAGGCGGTGCCCTCGACACCGTGCGCGAGGGAGAGACGGGGGTGCTGTTCGATGAGCCCACGGCTGCGTCTCTATCTCACGCTATTGACAGGGTTTCCACACTGAGATTAAATAAAGGACTACTCAGGGATTGGGCCCTTGGTTTTTCGAGAAGCAGGTTTCGGAGCAGAATGCAGGAGTTCGTTCGCGCCCGCGTCGTAGATTCGGGACGCTAGCGATTTCATGGTCAAGCATCAAAGCCGTATCTGGACCGGGGTCTACGTCGTGGCAGACCTCGGCGCGACCTACGCCGCCTTCGCTCTCGCCTACCTCCTCCGGTTCGAGATCGAGATCGTCAGCGTGACCAAGGGGGTCAACCCCTTCAAGCAGTACCTCTGGCTCCTCGTTCCGATAAGCGTTCTGTGGCCTCTGTTGTTCCGGCTCCACGGTCTGTACAGTCTCAAGCGCCTCCGCTCCCGGACGGATGAGCTCTTCTCCATCATCTGGGCGGTGGCGATGGGAACGGCGATTACGCTGTTTTTCGCCCTCTACGCGCGGGTGTACTACCTCTACGGACCTCAGTCGGGACAGTACGAATACTCGCAGCTCGTGCTCGGTCTGTTCGTGGGGTTCGACATCGTCCTTCTGTTCGCGACGCGGACCCTCATTCGCCGCGAGCGTGAGGCGCGGTGGCGCAGAGGAGAAGGACTCCGGAACATTCTCATCGCGGGCGCGGGGCAGCTCGGCCGGACCGTCGCCGACAAGCTCATCGACCATCAGGAGCTGGGCTTCCGGGTGGCGGGCTTTCTCGACGACCGTTTGCGCGGAGAGTTCACCGGACATCGCGGAATCCCCATCCTCGGGGGAATCGACGACGTGGCGAGTGTCCTCGACGAAAATTCGGTGGACTCTCTCTATATCGCACTTCCTCTCGAAGCCCACACGAAGATCCGCAGTCTCATCAACTTCGCCGCCCGAGAGGCGCTCGACGTGAAAGTCGCTTGGGACTACCTCACCGACGTGTCGCTGCACGCCGGAGTCGAGGACCTGGACGGCATTCCCGTCATCAGCCTGTCGGAAGTACCGATCCGCGGCTGGCACTGGCTCGCCAAGCGGGTGATGGACATCGCGGTGGCGTCCGCGCTCCTCGTCCTGCTTGCCATCCCCTTCGCGCTACTCGCGCTCGTGATCAAGCTCACCTCCAAAGGGTCGGTTCTCTATACCCAGGAGCGGATGGGTCTCGATGGGAAGCCTTTCATCATTTATAAGTTCCGTTCGATGCACCAGGACGCGGAAAAAAATACCGGGCCGGTCTGGGCGATTTCGGAAGATCGACGACGCACCGCCTTCGGCCGTTTCCTCCGTCGCTTCAGCATCGACGAGCTCCCGCAGCTCGCGAACGTGCTCAAGGGCGAGATGTCGCTGGTGGGACCGCGTCCGGAGCGGCCCGCCTTCGTCCGGGAGTTCAAGGAGCGCATCCCGAAATACATGCTGCGCCACAAGGTCAAGTGCGGGATGACGGGCTGGGCCCAGGTGAACGGATGGCGCGGCAACACCTCGATCGAAAAACGCATCGAGCACGACCTGTTCTACATCCAGAACTGGTCGCTCGGTCTCGACTTCAAGATTCTCTGGCGCACCTGGCGCGCCGTACTTCACAAACACGCCTATTGAGCGCGTCGAGCGCGGAAGCCCGAATCGGTTGAAACGAAAGAGAGCTCTCATCACTGGCGCCGCCGGTTTCATCGGCTCGCACCTCGTCGACCATCTCCTCGGCCGGGACCTCGACGTGATCGGAATGGACAACTTCATCACCGGCGACCCGACCAACCTCGCCCACGTCGAAAGCTCCCGTTTCACTTTCGTCGAGCACAACGTGACCGAGGAAATCCGGGTGGACGGTCCCCTCGACTACATTCTCCACTTCGCGAGCCCGGCGAGCCCGATCGACTATCTCGAGCTCCCCATCCAGACGCTCAAGGTAGGCTCCCTCGGGACCCACAAGACCCTCGGACTCGCCAAGGCCAAGGGCGCGCGCTTCCTTCTCGCCTCGACCTCCGAGGTATATGGCGATCCCCTCGTACATCCGCAAACGGAGGACTACTGGGGCAATGTCAATCCCATCGGTCCCCGCGGCGTTTACGACGAGGCGAAGCGCTTCGCGGAAGCGATGACGATGGCGTACCACCGATATCACGGGGTGGACATAAAGATTGCCCGCATCTTCAATACCTACGGACCGCGCATGCGGGTTCGAGACGGCCGCGCCATCCCCGCCTTCATCAGCCAGGCGCTGCAGAATCAACCGCTCACCGTATTCGGTGAAGGCAAACAAACCCGAAGCTTCTGCTACGTGACCGATCTGGTCGAGGGGCTCTACCGTCTCCTCACGTCGGAGCAGAACATGCCCGTCAACCTCGGGAATCCGGCGGAGATGACGATTCTCGAGCTCGCGGAAACGATTCGGAAACGGACGGGCTCCGCGAGCGCCATCGACTTCCAGCCGCTTCCCGAGGACGACCCGAAAGTCCGGCAACCCGACATTTCCCTCGCGAAGAAGCTCCTCGGTTGGAGTCCCACCGTCACCCTCGACGACGGCCTCGGGACGACCATCGACTACTTCCGGAAGAAGCTGGGCCTGGCCGCGACCTAGAATCGCCCGGAAATCCAAAACCCAAAGGCGCAAAGAACTTTCTCCTCTTTGCGCCTTCGCTTCTTTGCGACTTTGCGTTCCTTCCCGGTTCTTCCGGGTTTTTCAAGGGAGCTGGATTCTTTCGATCAGGGCGGCGACGGAGACGTCGTCTTCCTCGGGAAGTCCCGTCGAGAAACGGAGGCAGAGCTCGTTCTCTCCCGGGACGAGCTGGCGCTTGTCGACCTGGAACGGAATCTCCCGCCAGTTCTGCCCGAGCGGGCTCTCGCCGACGCGGTTTCCGTTCACCACCAGAGAGAGGGTCTGCCGCTCCAGCCCCTCGGGAGCCGAGGCGGAGATCTCGACTCGGATCGGGAACGGCTCCTTCAAAGGAATGCTGATACAGGCCTCGGGATAGAGGGCGCGACGGAAGGTCCGCCGAGCGATCCTGCGGCTGTTCGTGTACCAGCCCCGGAGGAGAAACCTTTCGTCGGCGTTGCGCAGAAACAGCGTTCCGCCAGGAAGGAGGCCGCCGTAAACGTACTCACCCGACAAAACGTCGTAGACGAACGCCCGTCCGCGGGCCCCGGCGACGGCACCCGCGCCATCCTGCAAGCTCCGCCGCAGAGACAGCGCCTGGTCTCTGGCCAACCGTTCCAAGGGAGCCGCGCCCGGATAGTCCCGAGCTCGGAACCGGTAGACGAAGCCGAAGTTCCAGATCGCAACGACGACAACGATCGCGGCGGGTGCGAGCAGCGGTGAGCGACGGAGAAGCCTCGAGGAGAAGCCGAGCATCGTCGACAGCCCGAGGGCGACAAGCGGTACGACGAGACAGTATCGTCTGGCACCGAAGGCGTCGCCCCCGGCCCAGTCGAAGACCGGCACGCTCCCGTTGACCCAGGCGGTGAGAGCGAAGACGACGAGCCCCGCGCCGTAAAGCAGGGGCGAGGCGGCGAGTCCCGCGACGAGCCCGAGAAACCCAACGAGCATGAGCGGCGTCCAGTTGAACAAACCATGGTCGGCGGAAACGAGCGTGTCGAGCCAGTGGGGCGAGGAAAAATCGAGAAATCCCCTTCCCTGAGGAATGAGGATCCAGTCCCCGAATCCGACTCTCCACGCGATGAGCTGCGGCGAGAACGCGAGGAGCGCCGCGCCCGCCGCGAGCACGATCCAGACCGGGCGGGCTCTCTTTTTCGACAGCTCGAGCAGGGCGAGGGATCCAACGAGAACGGCGTAGACCGCCGCCTGCCAGCGGCAGGCAGTCAGGAGCCCGAAGATCGCGCCCAGACTCATCCACGAGCCGGGGGTGGGATGACGGCGAGCGCGGTCCCACGCCCAGAGGAGGGCTGCCGCGAGCCCGAAGGTGACGCCGTGCGCCATCGCGGGGACGAAAAAGGTGTAATAGAGGACGGGAGAGGCGGCGACGGCGCCGAGAGACGACAGCAGCGCGATCCCGCTCCCCCACTCGCGCGCCATCATCAGAAACAGGAGCGTAGCCCCGAGAACAACGATCGTCACCGTTCCCAGGACCGTCGACCTCATATAAGGAAGGCTCATGCCGTCGGCGGGATAGAAGTCGCGCCCGAAACGACGATCGAGACGCACGTAGGCGTGAGACGCCAGGTAGAACGGACTCCAGACGACGGCGGGTCCGGCGGAGAACACGTTGATGGACCGCTTTCGCCCCGGCGCAACCTCTTGTCCGAAGCGATCCCACTCGTTCCGAAAGTCGAGGTCGCCGTCGAAAACGGTCGAGTGCAGATAAGCGAAGTAGGAAGCGGAGTCCGCACGAAATTCGATGAGCGTCCGAGAGGACAGAGCGTAGGCGCCCACGAGCACGGCGGCGGCAACGAAGGGCGTGAGCGGCCTCTTCCTGCGGTATTGAAGCGCCAGCGCGCCGAGGACGAGAATCGGACCGAACCGCGCGCCGGCAAGACGAAACGGATCGAGAACGGAGACCGCCGCCCACAAGAGACCGCACGCGGCGAGGATGGCGGGTGCCCGACGGCGCCCCAGCGCCAGAAGCTCTTTCATCGATGCGCGGGATTATCTAGCAACACCCGCTGCATTGCACCATCGGCTTCCATTCGACTGTCTCTTCCCGCAAGTAGCGTGAAGGGCTTGCGCTCGTCCAGCCACTCCCACTACCATCGCGCGCGGAGGGAGTCGGGTGCGAAAGCTGCTGGTCTCGTTGCTGGCTACCAGCGCCGCCCTCGTACTTCTTTCCGTTTCGAAGCACCGAGCCGCTCCGACCTTCTCCGTCGCTACCGGTAATCCGAGCGGCGTCTACTATCCGCTCGGAGGGGGTCTCGCTTCGATCTGGTCGAAGGAGCTCCGCGGGATCAACATCAAAGCCGAAGTGACCGCGGGCTCCGTCACCAATCTCGTCCAGGTCGCCCGCGGGGAAAGCGAAGTCGGTTTTACCCAGGGCGACGCTCTCGCCGACGCCGTCGCGGGGCAGGGGAAATTCCCCGAGCCTCTTCCGATCTCGGTTCTCGCCCGACTCTATCCCAACGTCGTCCATCTGGTGACAGTCAAGGGCTACGGCGTCGAATCGGTAGCCGATCTCCGCCGGGAAGAAAGTCTCGGTCGGGCCGCCGGGGTCGGGAAACGCGGTCACGGCCTGGAACATTCTACGGGCCCTCGGCATCACCGAGAAGGACATCGACGTCCGGCAGGTCAACTATGCGGAGACGACCAACGGACTCAAAGACGGGACCATCGACGCGGGCTTCATCGCGGGCGGGCTCGGGATTGCCGCCGTCGTGGAGCTCGCCGCGTCGCGCGACATCGTGCTCGTTCCCTTCACCGACGAGGAGATGGCGAAGATTACCGACCGATTCCCCGCCTATTCGGCGTTTTCGGTTCCGGCCGGACTTTACGCCGGCGTCGACGAGCCCGTGCAGACCCCCTCACTCTGGAACCTGCTCGTGGTGCGCCGCGACATGGACGATGAGCTCGCCTACCGGCTCACAAAGACGCTCTTCGAGCATCGCGGGCGACTCGAGAGCATATCCAAAGTCGCGCGGTTCATCGTGCCCGAGTCCGCCTCGAGCGTAGGCAGGATGCCCCTTCATCCCGGCGCCCGACGCTACTACGATGAAACGCTCACGAGCCACCTCCCCGAGTAGAGATTGAGCACGCCTCTTTCCGCCGCTCCAAACCGGCTCGAAGGCATCATCGGAAAGCTCGTCTTCGTGGCCGCGATGGGGCTGTCTGTGTTTCAGCTGTGGCAGAGCCTCACCGCCTCCATCGGCGCGACCTACCTCAGGCCGATTCACCTCACCTGGGTGCTGGCGCTCGTCTTTCTCTATCACCCTACGCGCCGCGACCACTCGAGGGCGTTCCGGTGGCTCGACGTCGGACTCGCCGGAGCGTCGGTTTTTTGCGGATGGTGGATCACCGGCTTCGACTATCAGTCGATAGACCACCTTCTCCACGGCCTGCGGTTCGTCGATCTCCGCCGCGGGAACGGTCTTCATCGTGCTGCTGTTCGAGGCCACGCGACGGACGGTGGGCTCGGTAATGGTCGGCATCGGCGTTCTCTTTCTTCTCTACAACGCCTTTGGGAACCTTCTCCCCGATGCGCTCGCCAACCGCGGCTTCTCGCTCGAGCGCATCGTGCGTTTCCAGGTCTATTCCGATTCCGGCTTGTTCGGAATCCTCGGCATCGCGGTGGGGACGGTGTTCATCTTCGTGCTCTTCGGCGCCTTCCTCGAAGTCACGGGCGCGGGGCAGTTCTTCATCGATTCCGCCTTCGCCGTCGCAGGGCGATTCCGGGGCGGGCCCGCCAAGGCGAGCGTCATCGCCTCCGCGGCGATGGGCTCGATCTCCGGCTCGGCCATCGCCAACGCGGTCACCACCGGCAGTTTCACCATCCCGATGATGAAGAAGCTCGGGTACCGAGCCGAACAGGCGGCGGGTGTCGAGGCGGCAGCGTCCACCGGCGGGCAGATCATGCCTCCGATCATGGGAGCGGGCGCCTTCGTCATGGCGGAGTTCACCAACACCCCTTACAACAAGATCGTCGCCATCTCGATCGTCCCCGCTCTTCTCTACTTCGTGACGACGCTCCTGTTCGTCCACCTCATGGCGGTTCGTCTCGATCGAGCCCCATGATCGATCGTCCCCGGTTTCGCGCGACTTTCCGCGAGGGATACCATTTTCTGCTGCCGCTCGGCCTCGTGACCGCCCTTCTCCTTCTCGATTACTCTCCTCCCATCGTCGGCACCATCGGCACCGCGGCCGTCATCGCCGCCGGCGCTCTCAGCCCGCGCACCCGGGTCGGCATCCGTCTCCTCGCCGAAGGGCTGAAACAGGGAGCACTCATCGTCCTGCCCATCTCGCTCGCTTGTGCCACGGCGGGAATCGTCGTTGGCGTCATCGGACAGACGGGCGCCGGACTCCAGTTCACCGAGTCGGTCGTGGACATGGCCTCAGGCCACCTCTGGCTGGCGCTGGTGCTGATCACGATCGCGTCCGTCGTCCTGGGGATGGGTCTTCCGGCGACGGCGGCCTATATCGTCATCTCGGTCATCGCCGCTCCCGCGCTATCCGACCTCGGCCTGCCCCTCCTCGTCGCCCACATCATTCTCTTCTGGCTCGCGCAGACGTCGAACGTGACCCCACCAATCGCGCTCGCGGCCTTCGCCGCGGCGGGGATCGCGGGCGCCCCTCCCCTGCGGACGGCGATGGAAGCGATGAAGCTCTCCGCCGGGTTCTTTCTCATCCCCGCGATGATGGCCTATTCGAGCCTCTTGATGGTGGAGGGTGTTGCCTTCGGCGACATGCTATCGGCGACGGCGCTCACTCTCGCCCTCATCGGTTGCGTCGCCGTCGCCGCCGAAGGCTATGCCGTCGCGTCGCTCGGGGCCATCGAGCGCCTCGCGTTCGCGATCGCGGCAGCCCTCGTTTTGTATCCGAGCGAGACCGGTCGACTCGTCGGCCTCGCCGCAGGCGCTCTCACGCTGGTCCTCCACCTTGCCCGGGTCAGGGGACTCCACGCTCCGCCGGCACGGCTCGCCGAAGTCACGAAGGAAGAAGACGGGTGAGACGGTCTAGGTCTTGGTCGAGGTCTGCTTCATCGAGCGCGGGCCGACCGGTTTGCCTCGCGCCTTGCTCCGCATAGAGCTTCAATCTCCGCGATCTTCCTGGGTACGCCGTCGGTGAGGACGCGGCAACCGCTTCGAGTGACGAGGACGTCGTCCTCGATCCGGATCCCGATTCCGCGGAACCGCTTCGGCACGCTGCGGTCGCTCGCACCGAAGTAGAGGCCGGGCTCGACGGTGAGAACCATACCGGGGCGAAGCCTCATCGGCTTTCCGTCGGGGCCGACGTATCCGCCAGCGTCGTGGACGTCCATGCCGAGCCAATGGCTCGTTCCGTGCATGAACCACCGCCGGTAGCTCTCTTTGTTCACGATCTCTCGGCGAGAGCCCTTCAACAGGCGCAGCCGTCGGAGCCCGTCGACGATGGCGCCGACGGCGGCGCGATGAGGCGCATTCCAAGCTCGACCGGGCCGGACGGCACCGAGCGCCGCCGTCTGGGCTCGAAGGACGATGCGATAGATCTGCGCCTGCTCGGCGGTGAAGGTCCCCGACACCGGGAAGGTGCGGGTGATGTCCGCGGTATAGAGCTCTCTCTCCGCTCCCGCGTCCACCAGTACGAGGTCTCCCGCCCTCATCCTGCGCGAGTTCGACACGTAATGGAGGACGACCGCGTTGGACCCACTCGCGACGATGGAATCGTAGCCGTTGCGAGGGGAGCCCGATCGCCGAAAGGCAGACTCGATCTCCGCTTGCAGCTCGTACTCCATCATGCCGGGACGAGCCATCTCCATCGCACGGCGGTGTCCGAGGGCCGTCGTCTCCGCGGCTTTCTCCAGAGCGGCGATCTCCGCCGCGTCCTTGTACAGCCGCTCGGCGGCAATCGTGGGTCTCGGGTCCTCGATCGCGGGATGCGCCGATGGATTGCCCCTGTAGCTCG
This sequence comes from uncultured Acidobacteriota bacterium, assembly GCA_963815675.1. Classification (GTDB taxonomy): domain Bacteria; phylum Acidobacteriota; class Vicinamibacteria; order Marinacidobacterales; family SMYC01; genus CAWFHP01. The sequence continues at coordinate 194,966 of CAWFHP010000019.1, forward strand.
CGATCGAGAGGCGCTCGAAGACGGTGCGGAGAGAGCGGTCCATCCCTTCGTCGACGCCGAGCGTATAGAAGAGGCGCCCGACACCTTTCAAGAGCTCCTCCACCTTCGGATAGAGCTCGGCAAGAGGGTAGGCCTCGTCGACCCCGAGTCTTCGGCGGGCGCGTGCGGGTCCGAGCCGCGGTCCGTCCCAAATCTCGCGTGCCGGATCGCGCGGTCGGACGAAGAGGACGGCGCGATGCCGGCTTCGATCGAGGCGCCGACAGCAGAGAAGGGCCTCCGGCTCTTCCAGACCCGTGAGGTAGTAGAAATCGCTTCCGGGGCGAAATGTGTGGAACACGTCACCGTTTCTGAGGACGAGCCGCGCGGTGGGCAGCAAGAGCAGGCCGTCACCGAGCCGGTTCAAGATCCGCTGCCGCCTGCTTCGAAGGAGCTCGGGTGCGATCGACATCAAATCACATTGTATTCGGCGGCGGCGCCCCGCGAGAACCTGTCGATCGAGTAGGGAGCGAGGTCGAGGCTCAGGGCCCGACCCTCGGTCAAGAGCTCGGCGAGAGTGATACCGACCGCGGGGGCGTGTTGCATTCCGTGCCCTGAGAATCCGTTGGCGCAGTAAAAATTGTCCAGCTCGGGTACCGCCCCGAGGATCGCGTTGTGGTCGGGCGACATCTCGTAGAGCCCGGCCACCCCCGTCTTCACTTCCGCTTCTTCGAGCAGGGGGATTCGCGCGATGGCGTGCTCGCTGACCCGCGCGAGAAAATCCCAGTCCACCTGTTGATTGAAGCTCGACGGCTCGTCGAGGTCCGACTCTCCCACGAGCATGCCTCCACTCTCCTTGTGCATGTAGACTCCGGTACCCCAGTCGATGAGCAGCGGAAAGCGATCGGAAATCCAATCGAGCGGCTTGGTGATGAAGTACTGCCGGCGGACGGGCTCCACCGGAAGCCGAACCCCCGCCATCTCGGCGACGGGGCGCGCCCAGGGTCCGGCGGCGTCGACCACCGTTCCGACCTGCCAGCGCTCCCCCTTCGCGACGATCGCCACCACCCGACGCGACGAAACCTCCATGGCCGTCACCTCGGCCGGCTTCAGGAAACGGACGCCGAGACTCCGGGCACCCTTCGCGTAGCCCTGGACAATCGCGTGAGGATTCGCGATACCGTCCTCGGGGCAAAACGTCGCTCCTACGAGATCGTCGACGACCATTTGCGGGACGATCCGTCGCGCCGCCTCGGGCGTCACCACCTCGACGGGAACGCCAAGCGCGCGCTGCTTCTCCGCGTTCTGCCGGAAGGTCTCGAAGTGCTCTTCCCGGGTGAGAACGAACAGATACCCGTTCTGCTTGAAATCGACGGGCTGGCCCAGCTCTTCCTCGAAGCGTTTCAGCGCGGCGATGCTCATGCGCGACATCTCGACGTTCGCGGCGGTGGAGAACTGCAGCCGCACCCCACCGGCGCATTTTCCCGTCGAGCCCGTACCCAGCTCTTCCTCGCGCTCGAACACCACGACGTTGCGCATTCCCCGTCGGGCGAGGTGATAGGCGAGCGAGGCGCCCATGATGCCTCCTCCCACGATGGCGACGTCAGCGGTCTCGGCCAGAGAAAATTCCTTTCAAAAGGAGTCCAACGTTACCATGCCTTCGTTTCCGGTCGAAATGGTTCGTGCCATAATGCGCGGCCATGAAGCTCGAAACGCGCTCCCTCGGCCTCCTTCCCGTCTGCTTCCTGTTTCTCCTCGTCGCAGGCGCGGCCGGCCAAACGACACCGCCCGATCTCTTCGATCCTCTCGGGCTCGTCGGGCCCAAGAACTTCGTCGCGCTCAGAAGCTCGTCCAACAACCCCAACCTGGATTCGAACGACGACAGCAAGAGGCCCATCCCCGGTGAGACCACCGTTCTCGCCAATCTCGAGGGTCCGGGAGAGGTCACCCATATGTGGATCACCGTCGCCGCGAGCGAGTACGGTTGGCCGCGGTTGCTCCGGTTGCGTGTCTACTACGACAGCAGCGATGTTCCGAGCGTCGACGCCCCTCTCGGGGACTTCTTCGCCGTCGGGCACGGCTTCGAGCGCCCGGTCTCGTCGCTGATGGTGCGAGTGAGCTCCGAGGGACGATCCCGAAACAGCTACTGGCCGATGCCCTTCCGAAAGTCCTGCCGCATCACCGTGACCAACGAAGGCACCCGGCGGGTCCAGAACCTCTACTACCATGTCGACTGGCGGAAGCTCCCTTCGCTTCCCGAGGGCACGCGTTATTTCCACGCGCGCTATCGCCAGGCGCTTCCCAACTCCGGCGGGGCCCACTACACCATCCTCGACGTCAAGGGGCGGGGCCACTACGTGGGCACGGTCTTCTCGGTGGTCCAGGCCGAGGCCGGGTGGTTCGGGGAAGGCGACGATCTCTTCTACGTGGACGGAGAGAAGAAGGCCTCGAATCGAAGGGACGGGCACCGAGGACTACTTCAATGACGCCTGGGGCCTTCACGTGAGCGAGGGACTCTACAACGGCGTGCCGGTGGCGCAGGGAACCGGCCTCGGATCCCGAATGACGGCCTATCGGTGGCACATCGTCGATCCCGTCCCCTTCACGAAATCTTTGAAGCTCGACATCGAGCATCTCGGCTGGACGTTCAATCCCGACGGCTCGGTGAAATCCGCCTTCGGAGAACGGACCGATCTCATCTCGAGCGTGGCCTTCTGGTACCAGGAAGGGATCGCCCGCGACCAACCCGAAGTGCCCTATGGCCCGGCCCGGCTCCCTCAAGGCAACGCGCGTCAGATCGAGGTGGAGCAGGCACTCGCGGCGACCAGACCGAGCCAGGGGAAGGTATCGGTCTCTAAGGAGCTCTTCTGGTCCAAGGACGTCCTGATCTTCGACGGCGAAGGCCCGGATGCCCGGGTCGAGGTTCCATTCGACGTTCCCGACGGCGGATCGTATGAGGTGTACACGCAGCTCGCCCAGGGACCGGAGTATGGAGTGTACACGGTGCTTCTCGACGGAAAACCTCCCGTCTCTCCCTCGCTCGAGCACGAGCCCGGCGCCGACGTTCTCGTCCAGGACCGCTTCGACGGGTACGCGCCCGAGACCTACGTAGGAGCGGACTACCAGGTGGGATGGCCAAACCTGACAAAAGGACGGCATACCCTGACCTACGTCTGCGTCGGCAAGCACGCCCAATCGAGCGGCTACCGGCTCGGCGTCGACAACATCATCCTCGCGCGCACCGGCCTCGCCGCCTGGTCCGAGGCGTCGAGAGCGAAGGCGCCCCGGCTCGCTTCGTCGGCGATTCCCGACCTCGGCCGCTCTCTTTCGGACCCGGACCCGATTCTTCGAGGTCTCGCCGCCATCGGCCTGCGCGACGCGGGACCGAAAGCGCTTCCCGAGCTCGACGCCCTTCGCCGCGCTCTCCGGGATCCCGACGTCAACGTCCGAACGATGTCGGCGAACGCGATCGCGGCCATCGGGCCCAGCGCGTCCCCCGCGGTCGCCGATCTCGACGCCTCGATTGGGAATGTCGACGAGGACGTGCAGGTGCTCCGAGCCTGCGCGTCGGCGCTCGGCTCCATCGGGAGCGAGGCGGCGCCCGCCCTTCCACGCCTGCGCGCTCTCGCGAAGCTTCCTCGGGTCCAATGGGCCGCCGAGGAGGCGATCGGCCGCATCGAGACACGTTGAGGAAAAACGTCGGATCGACTGACATCAGCGACGAGGTCGGAGCCACGGCGTCGTGCCGTGCCGCGTCGTCACCGGCGATGGCCCTTCATCGTTGCGCTCGGCGTGCGCCTTGTACGAGGCGAGTTGATCGCTCCAGAACGCCTCGACCCGCTCGAGCCAGCTCTGAAGCTCCTGAAACGGTTCCCGGCGCAGCCGGTAGATGCGCAGGCGAGAGTCGCTCGGATCGCGCTCCTCTTCGACGAGACCCCGGTGGCGGAGAACGCGCAAGTGTCGGCTCATCGCCGGAGGGCTCACGTCGAGCGCGCTCGCGAGCGCACCCGCGGCGCGCGGACGGCGCCGCAGGAGATCGACCGCGGCGCGCCGCGTGGGGTCGGCGAGAGCGGCGAGAGTACCGTCGACGTGGGTCATGCTCACGGTGTCCCACTCTCCTTCCCCGGCGCCCGAGCGGAGTCGAGAGGAGCCGCGAAGATCGACCGGTGTCCGTCGAGGCCGACGGCGCGATGGAATCGAAGTGCCGCCGGGCAGTCTTCGTATGTGAGATAGGGAATGATCCGCTGGCACCCATCGGGTGGATTCTTGGGCATCGTCCTCGACTCCTCCCCTTGATGACGTCGATGAGCAACTATTAACCCTTTCGTTAATAACAGTCAAACGTCTCGCTCACCGTACGTCGGCGTCCGGAGAACGATAGACTTTGCCTTTCCTTCCACGAGGTGACGACATGGATTGGAAGCTCTTCGGATCGACCTTCGCCCTTATCTTTCTCGCCGAGATCGGGGACAAGACCCAGATCGCGATTCTGTCCATCGCCGCCGGCGAAAAGTCGAGGCTCGCGGTGTTCGCGGGAGCGGCGGCGGCTCTGGCCGCCACCAGCCTCATCGCCGTTCTGCTGGGCGAAGGCATCGCGCGGGTCGTCCCCCACTCCTGGCTGGAGCGAGCCGCCGGCGCTCTGTTCGTCGTCCTGGGAGTGCTCTACCTTCTGGGCAAGGGATAGAGCGTCGCCGTCACCGCGTTTACTTCGGCGACTCTCCGTACCAGCTGCGAATCCTGACCTCGATATCCGGCCGGTCTTTCAGTGCCTCGCGGAACTCGCTCAGGTCCGAGCCTCGATAGTGATAGGGATAGACGATCCGCGGCGCGAAGGCTCGCACGCATTCGGCGGCCTCCGACGGAGGCATGGTGTAGGGAAGATTCATGGGAACGAAGGCGACGTCGATGTTCCGGAGGGCGCGCATTTCCGGAGTGCACTCCGTGTCTCCGGCGAAGTAGACCCTCTTTCCGCCGAGGGTGAGGATGTATCCGTTTCCTCTGCCCTTGTCGTGGTAGAACTGTCCCTCGGCCGGACCGCGCACGAGGTTGTAGGCGGCGACCGCCTCGACGTCAACTCCCGCCACCGTCTTCGATTCTCCGTTCGAAAGGATGGTGGCGCCCTGGACCTGATCCGCCGCCGCCTTGGGAACGACGAGCGCGGTGGTGTCTTTCCGGAGCTTTGCGATCATCTTGGTGTCGAGATGATCGCCGTGAATATCGGTCACCAGAATGAGGTCGGCTTTGGGGGCCGATGTGTAGTCTCCCTGGCTCCAGGGATCGACGTCGATCACCTTCCCCTTGAACTCGAGCTGGACGCTCGCGTGGGTGATGGGAGTGATCTCGATAGTCCCTCCATCGGCATCGATGAGGTCGCTCGCGACGGCGAGCGGAAGCCCGAGGGCCGACGATAGAATCAACGCGCGTAGAATCATGGGCAGCTCCTTTCCGCTACTTGGGTGTCTCGATATGGATCTCGGCGGCGAAGAGCATCGTGCGGTCCAGGTCCCGCGCCGCCCACCTGAGAAGCGTCTCGGTGCTCCTCTCGACCTTGCCGCGGAACGACGTGGTCCCGTTGGTCACGATCTCGACCGGCGCCGAGAAGTCGAACTGTTCCGGCGAGAGGAGGAGCCGGTAGCTCGCGACCCCGCGCGCCTGAACCTCCACTCCGTTTCCCGTCCGCTGGAGCTCGATCGTTCCCGGCGTACCGTAGGTCGAAAGCGCGTCGATGACGAGCCAGTCGACGCGCGGCGAGCGGTCGCTCCGGTCGGTCTCCCAGACGAGCCGGTCGGGCAAAGGACGACGGGGGTGGCTCTCCATGAAACTCTCGATCGCATCCCGCTCCCCGTTCCACCACCGGGTGTTGTGCCCCCCGGGCACGGTGTGAAACACGAGGTCGACCCCGGCCTTCTGGAAATCATCGATGACGGGCCGCACCCGCCTCGCGGGATAGAGAGGATCGGTCTCTCCGTTCACGATGAAGAAGGGCTTGTTCACCAGATTCGAGATGAACATCTCGCCGTCGGCCCCGCTCGCCGGGTTGTCCAGCACGCGCGGATCGCCGATGAAAGGAAAGAACGCCGCCCAGGGGGTCGGGGCCTTGAACGCCTGGTAGTAGACGCCGGTGCCTCCGTCCGAGACCCCGAACAGGTATACCCGGTTCTCGTCCACGTTGTAGTCGGTCTTCAACCGATCCAGGATCGCCTTCAAGTTCTCGATCTGATCCGGCTGCCACCACAGCGACCCGCGCCAGGAGGAGGGAAAGACGGAGATTTGATCCGCGTCCTCCATGCGATCGAATCGGCGCCACCAGGGATCGCCTTTTTCCCAGGGGTCCCTCCGGTTCACTCCGCCGTGAAGGTAGAAGGAGACGCGATACTCCTTCGAGGGGTCGTAGTCCTTGGGCACGAGGAACACGTACCGCTCGCGAAACCGCGCTCCTTTCCGGCTCTCCTCGACGAGACCCGTCTTGACGTCCTTGCGGTAGCGCGGCCCCGCCTTCAAACGGGCGTAGACGAGGTCGAAGTCGGCACCGGCTGCGATGACGGCGCTCGTCGCTTTGTCTCGCTCCGCCGGCGTCGTCCCGCGCCAGAGATCCGAAAGGGCACGATCGAGGGCGCTCTCGGCACGCGCCGCGGTCGCGACAAAGAGGAGGAGCCCGAAGGCTCGTGCGTTCATCCGACGGAGCTTAGCACGCGCGGACATTCCTCTTGCAGCAGGCGGAAGAGCTCGTCGATGTGCTCGAGCCTCGTACGGAAGTTCACCGGGCAGATACGAAACCACCAGCCGCCTTTGAGCATCGTCGTTCCGATCCAGAACCTCCCGTCGCTCTCGAGCCGCGCCGCCACCATCTTGTGGAGACGTCCCGATGTCTCGGTGTCGATGGAGGTCCCCGGCGGCCGATAACGGATGCAGATCGCCGACATCGTCGGCGGCACCGCCGCCTCGAAAGCTTCGCTCGCCGAGACGAGGTCGAACATGTGGCGCGCCTGGGCCACGTTCGCATCGACCCAGCTCCCGATCCTCTCCGCACCGTAGCGCTTGAGGCTCATCCAGACTTTGAGCCCGCGGAGCCGCCTCGACTGCTCGAAGCCATGGGCATAGAACTGATACCGTTCGCCCCCTCCGCGGTTGTCCTTCAGATACTCGGGCTCGAGTCCGAACGATCGGGAGAGCCGCTCGCCGTCGCGGACGAGAATCGCGCCGACGTCCAGCGGGGCGTAGAACCACTTGTGGGGATCGATCGTGACCGAATCGGCGAGCTCGAGTCCGGGAATTCCGGGGGACTGCCTCGACAGGAGCATTCCTCCACCGTACGCGGCGTCGACGTGCAACCACATCTTTTCCCGGTCGGCGATTCGTCGCAGCTCGCCGAGAGAGTCGATCGCACCGGTGTTGGTCGTTCCGGCCATGCCCACGAGACAGAGGGGACGGATGCCTTCGCGGCGGTCCGCGGCCAAGGCCCCTTCGAGAGCGTCGAGATCCAGCCGGAGCTCGGCGTCCGTGGGTAGCACCCTCATGTGCTCGAGCCCTATCCCGACGGCATCCACCGCCTTGTCGACGGAGACGTGCCGTTCTTCCGAAACATAAACGGCACCCGGATCGAGGAGCCCGACCCGCTGGGCCCGGTCGCCCGTGGCCCAGTCCCTCGCGAGCTTGAGCCCGGTGAAGTTCGCCATCATGCCGCCGCTGGTGAGGTTGCCCGAAGCGGCCTCACCGTAACCCACGAGATCGGCGAGCCAGCGGATCACCCGCCGCTCGAGCGCCACTCCAGAAGGACCGATGCTGTAGGCACCGATGTTCTGGTTGAGTGCGGACGCGATGAAGTCTCCCAGAATGCCGATGGGAGTGGGCGTCGGAGTGATGAGGCCGAAGTACCCGGGGTGGTTCACGTGAGTGCAGTAAGGAATCAGTTTTTCCCGAAGCTCGCGCAACACCGCGCCCGGATCGGCGCCGCTCGTGGGGAGCGGCTCGTCGAAGAGCTCCTCGAGGAAAGACGGCTCGACGTCGGGATAGAGGGCCCGGCCCTCGACTCCCGACAGGTAGTCGGACAACATATCCACGATCTCGTGGCCCAACGCACGAAATTCAGGGGAATCCAGGTAGTCCATGGCGTCCAGTCTATCCGAACCCATCGGCTATCCCGGATTCGCTTCGGATTCTTCCGAGAGCACACGCTGCCCCAGATACAGATAGTGCAGGCCCGAAGCGGCGACGAGGAAAACGGTGACGCCGAAGAAATAGACGGTGAGCGGGTCGTCGTGTCCCCGGTAATTGCACCACAGCACCCACAGGATGGTCGCGAGGTGGGCGATGGTGGTCAGCTTTCCCAGGAGGCTCGGCGGAAAGCTACGCCGAGCGACGGCGAGGTTGAATACGAGAACGGCGAGAAGAATTCCCGCGTCGCGGCTGATCGAAAGGATGGCGATCCAGGGCGGAATCCGGACGACCAGATCGGAGCTCGGCAGGGCTAGAACGATGAGAAGCGAGGTCACGAGGAGCTTGTCGGCGAGAGGATCCAAGATCATGCCCAGATGGGTACGCTCGTGACGGATGCGCGCGAACCAACCGTCGAGGGCATCCGTGAGCCCCGCGATGAAAAAAAGCGCGAGCGCCCATCCGAAAAAGTCGTAGACGACGAGGATCACCAGAGCGGGGACGAGACAGATCCTCAGAATCGTAAGCTGATTCGCCAGAGTCATGACCGGCACACGCTTGCTCACGCCTTCCATTCGACCGGTCCATCCGTCATCGACGCGGTTGGAACGGCGGGACCCGATTGGGCCCGCCGCCCCCATCCAGACACTTCCCATCCGCGACCGAAGTCAGTATACTCACCTTGCACTTTTCCAGTACGAATCTGGCGACCCAACACCGTCGGGCACCGCTGGAGTGCAGGGCGCTTTTGGGAGACGCGATGACCAAGATCAAAATGGTGAAGTGTATGCTTCGAGCTCCCGGCGAGGCCCCGGATCTGCGGTTCGTTCCCCTGCGCGAGTACCAGCTCTGGAAGTATTTCATGATCCATGCCCACGAGAAGATCGTCGAGGGTCATGAAATTTCGATCTGGGTCGACGCACAGAGCTACGCAGAACAACCTCCGATCCAGGCCCGGCCCCTCGAAGCGGTCGTACGCGTCGAAGTCCAGTACTGGGACCGAGCGCTCAACACCGCCGCCCTGGTGCAGCGGTTTTTCCCCGCCGACGAGTACGGCGACTTTCGCGATACGTTCCTGCGCCACTATCCCGACGTCCCCGCTCAGAACGGGAGAATGGTGATGCGAAAACGGGTCGCCGAAGTCCGCGGATATTACATCCAGCCGCGACTCCCTGAAATCCCCGACGTTTTCGACAGCTAGTGGGCTGTGACAGCTATTTGGTGCGCAAATCGCGAGGTCATTTTGTGTGCTGGCAAGGCGGGATGACGACGACATATCTGGATATTTCGAGGAATCGCAACGCCGCCAGCGCGCAAAAGGTCCCGCGATTTTGGCGCGAAATAGCTGCTACAGCCCACTAGGCGGCTCTCTTTTCCTTTCTTTTCGCCTCGTCTAAGGGGCCGCTTCCCCCGAGAGACCGGTCTCGTCCAGAAAACCGACGAGCGTTTTCTGATAGCTCTCCGGATCCACCCGATAGGCCGCACCGTGCCCCGCTCCGGGGATGACCAGGTACTTGCTCTTCGGGCTCCGGGACGCTTCGAAGAGGCGCTTCTGGAGATCGGGCGGCATCCTCCGATCGTCTCCCCCGGCCACGATCAAGACCGGCCTCGTCCCGAGAGCCGCGACCGCCTTCTCCAGATCGAAGTCCTTTCGATCGAAGTGTCCCCGTATCTCGATAAAGAACAGGATTACGCTCGCGAACGGGTAGTGCGGAAGTCCGAAGATGAGCTTCACGTGGTGCACCACCGTGTGCTCGATGTTCAGAAACGAGCTGTCGGCCACCACCGCCGCCACCCCGGGGGTCTCGGCGGCGGCGAGGAGCGCAGCAGCGGCTCCCATGGAGACCCCATACAGAAGGATGGGCGCACCGGGACGTCGCTCTCGAACGAAATCGAACGCACCCTCGAAATCGAGTCGTTCCTGGTATCCGAGCGTCACGCGCTCGCCACCGCTCTCGCCGTGGCGACGGAAATCGAAGAGCAATGCGTCGTAGCCCTGCTGCCGGAGGAACGCGGCGCGATCGAGCACCTCACGCCGTGAGCGAAACAATCCATGCCCGAGGATCACCACCGTGTTGCGGGAGCCGCCCCCGAGAAACCAGCCGGCGAGATTCACTCCATCCCTCGACTTGAAGTGCACCTCCTCGAACTCGAGCCCGTAATCGGCGGGCGACGAGGTCAGGCTACGATCCCGTGGACGGGTGCCGGCGCGAGTCACCATCACCGCGAGCATGTAAGGGACACCTACGAGCAGAAACACGATGACCGCGACGAAGAGCCCGAGCACGATCCTTTTCCAGTGTTTTCGCAGGGACATGATCTTTGATGCTCAACCTGCGCGAGCGGAATGGGGCTCCTCGATCAAGAGGAGGATGAGACAAGCGAGGATGCCGAATGCCGCCGTCAAGAAGCAGACGTACGCGAACCCGCGCTCGTAAAGCGTCGCGGCGAGGATAGCGGTTACCGCGTTTCCGGATTGAGAGAGAGTGTTTCTGAGAGCGACGTAGGCGCCGCGTGACTCGGGGGCGACGAGCTCGGTGACGAGCGACTGGAGAGGGGCGACTCGAGCCGCGGCGGAGAGCCCGATGAGACCGAGTAAGCCATAGAGGACCGGGCCGCTCACATAGGGAACCGCGACCAGAAGCACCGCGAGACCGAGGCTGCCGGCGAGAGCGACTTTCAACTTGCCCAATCGATCGGCTATGTGACCCGCGCCCATCGCACCGCCCAATCCTCCCACGGCGCTCAGGAACCAGACGAGGCCGACCTGGTAAAGCGACAGCCCGTGCTTCTCCTGCAAGTAGGCACTCAAGAACAGCAAGAACCCGGTGAGCCCACCGGTTACGAAAAACGCCGAGAACGCCCCCGCCGCCGTGGAGCGAGAGGTCAGAAACGAGCGATAGCTCCGGCGTCTCTGGACGGTCGGGAGCACGCGAGCACTCTCGCGGAACCAGGTGTGAACCGCGAACGTCAGCAGGCACGCCGCGACCGCGAAAGCGGCGTAGATCGTCCGCCACCCCGCGGACGCCGCCAGCCACACCGAGACGGGGACGAACAGGGCGGGAGAGACGAAATAAGCGCTCGCTACCCACCCCATCGACCTCCCACGCCGTTCGTAAGGCACGGCGTCGGCGATGGCGGCTACGACGAGGGCGGAAATGATCCCGGCACCCGCACCGGTCGCTATTCTCGCGAGCGCAAAACCGGGAAACGAGGAGGTCAGCGTGACGGTGGCGCTCCCGATTCCGACGACGAGGCCAGCGGCGACGAGAAATCCGCGGCGCCCTATGCGATCGGACACAGGGCCGAGGAGAAGAGCCGCGCTCGCGGCGGCGACGGCATATCCGCTGACCGTCCTGCCGATCCAACCGTCGGTCGTGCCCAGGCTTTCCGCGATCTGGGGAAGCAGGGGCGCAATGACCTGGGCGTCGACGAGACCTAGGGTGAGGAGCGAGACGAGAACGACGACCAGCGTCGCCTCGTTGCCCGCGGGATCCGCCGCGCTCGCATGCGTGCTCGCGCCCTCGACTCGTTCCGAATCCAATGAATGCGCCTCCGCGCGCACACATACTACCTCACCCGTGCTCGCTCACTTCCTCGTTCGCGCGTCGTTGGGAAGCCCCGGAAAAAAGGACCGCGTCACCGAGAGCGGGCTTTCACCAGGCTCCGCCTCTTCGAGCGTTCATCACGTATTCTGGATGCTCGAAAGGAGCTCCTCGATCACGTGACGCTCGCGGCTTCGCTCGCGCGGCAACAGCTCGAGCGCCTTTCGCAGCGGGTCGCGGGCTTCCCGCTTCCACCCCCTCCGGATGTAGAGCTCCGCGATCCACTGCAGATATTGCCAGCGACTCTCCTCATCCACGACCATCAGACGGTCGCAGGCGGCGAGTCCGGCCTCTTCATCGAAACGGTTGGCGAGAACCAGTGACGCCAGCTCGCGATTGTAACGAACGTCGTCGGGGGCGAGGTTCGAAGCGCGGTTCCAGAGCTGAAAAGCGGCTTCGACATCTCCCCTCTCCTGCAGGAGACGTCCCGCCTCGAAGTAGGCCTCGTGAAAGTGGGGCTCCGCCGACACCGTCTCCCGAAACTGACTGAGGGCCTCGTCCACGCGGCCGAGCCCAGCCAACGCTTTTCCGATGAGGAAGCGAACCTCGGGCTCGGGCGTGCCGCGCTCGATCAGCGGAACGAGGCGCGCGCGGGCGTCCTGGAACCGACCGAGCTCGATGCTCACCGCGGCGGAAAGCAGCCGCGCTTCTTCGTCGTCGGGAGAGAGTCGATCCGCCACGTCGAGCGCCGCGCGAGAGCGGGTTAGGTCACCCACGAGGCTCAGTGATTCTCGCGAGCTCGAGGTGGACGACGAAAGACGACGGAGCGTCGGAAGCCGCCTTCTCGAACAGCTGAACCGCCTTCTCCGCCCGTCCCTGCAACAACGCCACATATCCCGCCCGGAAGCTCGGGCCCAGGATCCGATAGGATTCCGCCCGGGGCGTGGGCTTTTCGGCGATCGCGAGCTCGAACAAATCCTCGACGACGGGCGCGATGAGCTCGTCGAGCTCGTCGGCGTCAGCGATTGACGGAAGCTTCGGCGCCTCGACCCTCTGACGTTCACAAGACTGGATCAGGGAGTCCAGGGCCAACGCGCGGTGATCGCCGTCGGAGACGAGCGAACGGGCTTTGGCATACCCGAGCCGGGCGCGCTCGAAGTCTCCGGCGAGAAACAGGTGGTCGGCGCGCTCCTTGAGACGCTCGTAGCCACGGAGGCGGTTCCACAGTCGCGAGAGCACCGGTTCCTTATCGGGGTCGAGCCGTTCTCAGGGCGTGCCCTCTTTTCCCGCGCCCGGCAAGAGGAGCTCCCAGTTGTAGCGGTTCTGTTTCACTTCTCGAAACCGGGCTTCGGCCTCGGCGAGACGCTCGTCGACTCCATCGCAATCGATCGCGAGCGGAACGAAGAAGTATCGACTGGCGGAACGGCACTGGTAGACGTCGTCCTGCGCCGTCTCGAGCTCGGCCTGAGCCTGCTCCATTCTCTCCCGCCAGACGCGTGCCCAGGTCGCGCGGAGCTCTCGAGCTTCCTTGTCTGTGAGGCGACTCTCCCCCGGGGCGGCGTCGGTCGCCGGGGCCGCGGCCTCGGAAGCTCCCTTCCCTTCCGTCTCCCGGCTCGGCTGATTTCCGCTGACGGAACGAGACGCCCCGCGGAAAGCTTCCAGCTCCTCCCGACCGATAACCGGGGCGGGCTCGCTCTCTTTCTCGACGCGGGCGCGCCGATCTCGTTCCCTTTTCGCCACTTCGGCCAGCGACTGGGCGCTTTCGGTGCGAGCGGAAGAGCCCCACACGAAAACGAGGGCGAACAAGACGGCGCTCGAGACGCTGGTTCGAACCATCGTATGCATTTTCCTCCTTTCCGCCGTCCTGGCGCAAAGATCGATTTCCGGACGGGGTTCTTCGGATTGCCGAATTGCGGTATATTGTTGGGGCCCGTCAGCGACCCACCGACGTCGGGTGGCCGTTTCAGCGAGACGTTTACCTCATGAGCTTGCTCGATCGCCTGCGCCCCAAGTGGCAAAGCGCCGATTCCGAAGTCCGGGCGGAAGCGGTCCGTCAGCTCGACAAGAGCGAAGTCGAGCTGCTCACCGCGGTCGCCCAACAGGACGCGGATCCGCGCGTTCGGCGCATCGCCGTCAAGAAGCTCGATTCGCCGCGTCTCCTTCTCGATCTCGCCGAGCAGGAAGAGGACGCGGGGCTCAAAGCGTTCGCGCTCAAACGGGCGCGCCAGATGCTCGTGCAAATCGCCTGCGACAGCCGCGATCTCGACGAGTCGAAGCGGGCGCTTGCCCTGCTCACCGACCCGGGCGATCGCATCTCGGTCATCGATCGTGCCCGCTTCGCGGAGCTGCGGACTGCCGCCTTCGACTCGCTGACGGACGAATCCGCGCTCGCCGAGCTGGTGAAACGCGGGAAAGACGCCGACGTGCGAAACCGTGCGCTCGAGCGCATCCAGACTCCTCAGGCCCTGAAGAAGGTCGTCCTCGACCACGGAGCTGGAGATCTCGCCCTTGCGGCGCTGTCTCGAATCGAGGATCCCGAGACACTCGAGTCGATTTTCGACCAGCACACGCTCTCGCGCGCCATTCGTCGCCAGGCCTTCGCCAAGCTCGAAAAGATCGTCCCCGACGACCATCCCATCAAAGCGAAGGCGCGCCAGGAGCGTTTTCTCGACCTCGCGCTGCGGGCCGAAAGCCTCGCCGATACGCGACTCGCTGCCGCCGTCACGGAGATGGGAGACCTCACTCGTGAGTGGTCCTTGATCGAGACGGAGGGACCGCCCGATTCCCGAGCGCAGGAGCGGTTTCGCGCCGCCATCGAGCGCATCGCCGCCATTGCTCCACCGGCGGCCAGAGAAGCCGCGGCCGAAGAACCGCGCGCGACGGTACCGGAGGCCGCTCCGCTCGAAGTCCCGAGCGAGATCGCCTCGCGACGTCTCGAGATCCTCTCCCACATCGAGACGTTGCAAGCCGAGGCGATCGTACTCGGGCTCGAGGAAGCGATCTCCAGCTGGCAGGCGCTCGCTCAGGAGTCCCCGCCCGACGACGCCCTCGAGGAGCGCTTCGCCCGGGCATCGGAGGGGGCGGAAGCTCGGCTCGAGGCGTGGCGCGAGCGCGAGTCGCGAAGAAAGCAGGCGGAAGAGCTCATCGAACGGGTGGAAGCGACCGCGAACGAGCCCGATCTGGCGGCGGCGTCGCGCGAGCTTCGGGCGATCGAGAAGGAGTGGTCCCGCTACCGCGCGGAAGCGGGAGAGAGCCTCGGCGAGCGTTTCCAGACCGCCTACAATGGCTTGAAACGTAAAGAGAGCGAGGCCCGACGAGAGCGGGAGACCCTGGAGCAGGCGACGCTGGCGCTCGTGGAAGCGAGAATCGAGCGGATGGAGAATCTCGCCTCGGCGGGCGAGCTCTCCATCAAGGACGCCGACCGGGAGCTGCGGGAGGCCCAGGACTTCCTCAAGGAGATGGGCCCGCTCCCCAAGAGCGTGAACCGCAAGAAGGCGCGCCGTCGACTCATGGAGGCCCGGGAAAAGCTCTTCAAGCGCACCCAAGACGTCCGCGAGCTGGAAGAGTGGAAGCGCTGGGCGAACGTCGACATCCAGCAGAGCCTCATCGACCGAATCGAAAAGCTTCGCGAATCTCACGACCTCCCGAAGGTGGCGAAAGAGCTTCGGGTAATCCACGAGGACTGGAAGAAGGCCGGGACCGCCACACCCGATCGAGCCGACGAGCTCTGGCATCGTTACAAATCCATCCGCGACGAGCTCAAGGCGCGGTGCGACGAGTTCTTCGAGAAGCAGTCGCAGGAGCGGGCCGAGAACCTGGTCAAGAAAGAAGCGCTCTGCGCCGCGGTCGAGGCGCTCGAGGACTCGGAAGACCTGAACGGTACGGCAGCCGCCATCAAGGATCTCCAGCTGGAATGGAAGAAGATCGGCCCCGTTCCCCAGGAGAGCTCGGAGGCCGTCTGGAAGCGCTTCCGCGCCGCCTGCGACCACTTTTTCGCCCGGCGGAAAGAAAGCTTCGATCACCTCAAGTCGGAGCGCGACGAGAACCTCGCGAAGAAGGAGGCGCTCGTTGCCGCAGCCGAGGCGATCAAGAATTCCACCGACTGGCACCAGACGGCGAACGAGCTCAAGCGGCTCCAGAGCGAATGGCGAAACATCGGCGCCGTTCCCCGAAAAAAATCGGACGACGTCTGGCAGCGTTTCCGGGGCGCCTGCGATATCTTCTTCGATCGATTCAAGAGACGCGACGAAGTGGAGAGCGAAGAGCGCGCGAAGAAACGCGACGCCCTAATCGAGGAGCTCGAGGAGCTGGTCTCCATCTCCTCCGCGACCGAACCGGTTCCTCAGGCCGCGGCGGCGCGGGCGCAGGCGATCTGGACCGACTGGAAGAAGCTCGGTCCCGTGCCGGAAGACTCTTCCGGCCTCCGCGAGCGGTTCGAAAGCGCTCTCGGCACCGTCGTCCTCGCCTCACCCGACGCGTTCTCCGGGAGCGATCTGGATCCCGTCGTCAGCGGCCGGAAGCGGGCGAAACTCTGCGAGCGCCTCGAGGCCATCGTCTCCGAGCTCGATGAGTCCGGCCCGCTGTCCGAGTCCGAGCCGCTCGAAAACCTCGCCCAGAGGCTGAAGGACGCGCTCGCCAGCAACACCATGACCGGGGGCAAGCACCGAGCGCCGAAGCTCAACTGGCACGCCGCCTCGGACGAGGTCTCCCGCCTCCGCGGGAACTGGAATCGCACCGCGCCCGTTCCCGGCGACGAGGGTCGCGCGCTCGCCGAGCGATTCGAGAACGCGCGACGCCGCTTTGTCGAGCTTCGTACCTCGACGTCGTCGGAAAGCTCCGGGCGCGGCGAACGAGCGCGGAGCTCATCGAGCGCTCGGTGAGCCCCCCTGTGGAGCTGGCGAGCCTCCTCGCCCACGAGCTCGAGCCGTCTCTTCTCTCTCTCGAGTCGCGGCTTCGTAACCTGCTGGCGGGGGAGCGCCGCGACGAGGTCGAAGCGTGTCTCGACGAGGTCTCCTCGATCCGGTCCATCGTCCAGGAAGTGCTCCTGTTGCGCACGAGGAGCCTCGAGACGAAGCAGTTCGCGCTCTCCGGAACTCTGCGCTGTCTCGAAGAGCGGTTCACCCCCATCGCTCGCACACGCGGCATCGCTCTCGAGGTCGCAACGACCGACGCGGAGGCCCTCGGACATCCCCGCGCCACCGAGAGAGTGCTCTCGAACCTCCTCGACAACGCCATCAAGTTCTCCTCCGACAGAGGCGCGGTCGTCGTCGGCGTGACCCCCACCGGGGATCACATCGAGATCGCCGTCGTCGATCGCGGGATCGGCATCGCTCCCGGTGAGCAGGAAAGGATCTTCGAGCCGTTCGTTCGCCTCGAACGGGAGCGACCAGGCTCGGGGCTGGGTCTCGCCATCGCTCGAGCTCTTGCCGAGGCCCAGGGCGGAACGCTCGCGCTCACCAGTCGCGCGGGTGAGGGCTCCCGCTTCGTGCTCTCCCTCCCTTGCGTTGCCCGATGATCTTGATCGTCTGTCCCAATCTCGCGGTAGACGTCACCCTCGAGAATCGCTGCTCTCGAGCGGGGAGGCGTGCAGCGCTCGACGGCGGCACGGCGCCAGGCCGGAGGCAAGGGAGTGAACGTGGCGCGCGCGCTGAAAGCGCTCGGCGAGCGACCTCTCGTCCTCGGCTTCGCGGGAGGGCGCGCGGGCGCGACCATCGCCGAAGGTCTCGCCGAGGAGGGGATCGAAGCCGATCTCATCCCCTTCCCGGGGGAGAGCCGTACCTGCGTCATTCTTCTCGAGCCCGACGGAGCGGCGACGGTGATCAATGAGCCCGGGCAGGCTGTCGAAGGGGCGGAGCTGCTGTCGCGCTTCGGGGCGTGGATCGAGAAAGGCGAGACGCAGGCGGTGGCCCTGATGGGAAGCCTGCCCCCAGGTCTTTCCGCCGGGACCTACGCGGAGATGGTGACCCGTTGCCGGGAGCGCGGACGTTTCTCTCTCGTCGATACCTCGGGTGAGCCCCTGAGACCGGCGCTCGCGGCCGGCCCCGACCTCGCAAAACCCAATCGAGCGGAGGCGGAAGCGATTCTCGGAGTGGAGCTCGGCTCGGAGTCGTCCCGGCGCAGGGCGGTCGCGTCCATTCGGGCGATGGGGGCTTCGACCGTCATTCTCACGCTGGGGAGCGAAGGTTTTCTCGTGGCGAGCGAAGACGGTCTCGTCGCGCGATGCTTGCTCGCTTCCGAAGCGGACTTACGCCTCGGCAACCCCACCGGCGCCGGAGATGCGCTCGCGGCGGGCTTGCTCGCGGGTGAGGTGCGGGGCTACGCTCTTCCGGAATCCGCCCGGCTCGCCGCCGCCGCCGCCGTGGCGTCGCTTGCAGAGGGATACGGCCGGTTTCGGGCGAAGGATTCTGAGGGTCGAGAACGTGCAATTCGAAGATCCTCGAGCGTCCGGTGAATTGACTCACTGTCGGAAACTATTGTAGCTTCGATCGGATATGGCGATACGGCCCATCGTGAAGTTCGGCGACGAGGTACTCGACCGACGCTCGAGCGAGGTCACGGAGTTCGACGGCTCTCTCGAGACCCTCGTCAAGGACATGGTGGAGACCATGTATGCCGCCCCCGGCGTCGGTCTCGCCGCGCCCCAGATCGGGCTCGACATCAGGCTCATGGTCATCGACATCACCGTCGGAGAAGATCCGAAACAGCTCATCGTCATGGCGAATCCATCTCTG
This sequence comes from uncultured Acidobacteriota bacterium, assembly GCA_963815675.1. Classification (GTDB taxonomy): domain Bacteria; phylum Acidobacteriota; class Vicinamibacteria; order Marinacidobacterales; family SMYC01; genus CAWFHP01. The sequence goes on from CAWFHP010000019.1 coordinate 213,372, forward strand.
GTCCAGCAAGATGGCGAACAGCACGAAGAAGAAGGATGCCTCTCCGTTCCCGGCTATAGCGGCGTCGTATCTCGACCCGCCTGGGTCAAGGTGCAAGGACATAACGTCAAGGGAGAGGACGTGACGATGGAAGGCACCGGCCTTCTGGCGCGCGCCTTCTGTCACGAGATCGATCACCTCGACGGGAAGCTGTTCCTCGAGCGTCTGGGGATCCTCAAACGCGACCTCATCAAACGGAAGCTTCGAAAGCAGATACGACAGGGGAAGTGGTAGCTTCGCCGCCATGAAGCTCCTTTTCATGGGCTCCGGAGCCTTCGCCCTGCCCTCCTTCGAGGCTCTCCTCGAGTCTTCGCACGAGCTCGCGGCCCTGTTCACCCAGCCGGACAAACCCGCGGGCCGGGGCCACAAGCTCCGGATGCCGCGGACGAAAGAGCTCGCCCTGGAGCGCGGCGTCAGCGTTCATCAGCCTCAGCGGGTCAGGAGCGAGGGGGGGGTGGCCGCCATCCGGGAGCTGGCGCCCGATTGCATCGTCGTCGTGGCATACGGTCAGATCATTCCCCGTTCGATTCTGGAGATTCCTCCGAAGGGCATCATCAACGTGCACGGCTCTCTTCTTCCTCGTTACCGGGGCGCGGCGCCGATCCAGTGGGCGATCGCGGAGGGAGAGTCGGAGACCGGCGTGACCACGATGCTCATGGACGAGGGTCTCGACACCGGTCCCATCCTTCTCCAGATGTCGCATCCGATCGCGAGCGACGACACGGGAGCAAGCCTGGAGAGCAAGCTCGCCCCCATCGGCGCGCGGCTTCTGTTGTCGACGCTTCTTCTGCTCGAGAACGGAAGCCTCGTTCCAATTTCCCAGGACGCATCCCAGGCGAGCATCGCCCCGAGGATCAAGAAAGAGGATGCTCTCATCGACTGGAGCTGGCAGGCGACTCGAATTCACAATCGGGTGCGGGCGTTCGACCCCTGGCCGGTGGCCTACGTGGAGCTCGAGGGAGGCCCGGTCAAGATCTGGAAGACCCGGCTCGCTGCCGCGCTCCTACCGACGGAAAGCGCGGCGCGGCCGGGCGAGATTCTCTCGGTAGACGACAACACGATCTGGATCGCCTGCGGAGGGGAAAGCCGTCTCGGGATCGAGCAAGTGCAGGCGGCGGGTAAGGCGCGGATATCCGCCGCCGAGTTCGCGCACGGAAGGCGCCTCGCGCCCGGGGACGTGCTCATCGCCGCTGCCTCCTCCCCGTAGTGCAAACCACTCGAAACCCGGTTCGATTGCCCCCCCTTCGGGTTGTTTTCCCTACGAGCCGAGCCTGTCACTAGCCCAGAACTCCTTCGAAACCAAGGCCTTTGCCTGCGGTACGAAGCTTGCAATAGAGGACTTCACCAACGGGAGACCTGATTGCAGCCTCAGCGACGCAAGTCGAAGACTATCGATCCGAACGCGAGAGGACTCTCTCCAGCCCGTGCGACGCGGGTCTCCGCGGCGGCGATGGTCTCCGCGCGGAATCGGGTCCTCGAGCGGATCGCGCTCGGAGCAACGATCGAGGATCTCCTTGCGGAAGTCGTCGATTTCGTCGAGAGGCTCGCCCCGCGGTTTCGGGCGGCTGCTCATCTCGTGGATCACGAGCGGGGCCGTCTTGCGCGGGGCGTCACCCGGACGCTTTCCCGCTCGGTCGCCCGCCGCATGGAACGGATCCCCTTGACCGACCCCTGGCCGGTGGCGACGGCGCTCGGAAACGCCGCATCGGCCGGAGACGCCTCCGAGGCGTATGATCGCCTCGCCAGCGAGCACGAGCTCGGCGCCTGCGTCGCCGTACCTGCTTCCTCGCCGAATGGAGACGTCGTGGCGATGATCACGGTGTTTGCGCCTCCCGGGCGAAAGAAGCGCCCCGCTCCCCCCACGGCGGTTCTCGAGAGCGCTGCGTCGCTACTCGGACTCGGCGTATCGAGAGTGGGGGTGCTCGAGCGGCTCCTTCTCGCGCAGACGGCGATCGACTGGAGTCCCGAGCCAGCCGTCTGCGCGCGCGAAGACGGAGGACTCCTCTATTGGAACCGTGCCTTCTCCACCAAGTTCGGCTATGCCGACTCGGAGCTCGCTGCGATGAACGCCTACGAGCTCGTCGCCGGCGGGGACGAGCCGCGATTCCGCCGATTGTTCGCGGTTCTCGCCCGCAGGAAACGCCTCCGCGTCGATCTCGAGGCGACCCGAAAGGGCGGCGCTCCCCTGCCGGTCTCGGCGACGATCGGTCTCGTGAGCCAGGGGGCGGCGCGTTACCTCTGCGCGCTGCTCCGGGACATTTCTCTGGAAAAGGAGCACGCGGAACGGCTGCGCGACTGCGAAGAGCGCTATGCGCTTCAAGCCCGCGGAGCCAAGGACGGATTGTGGGACTGGAACCTCGGGGCGGGCGAGATCTTGCTCTCCTCCCGTTATTGTGCTCTCGTCGGTCTCGGCGCCACCGAGCTGCGGGTGAGCCCGGAGGAGTGGAAGGCGCGCATCCATAGCGAGGACCTGGCGCGAGTCGAAGAGGAGCTCGCCGCGGCGATGGCGGGTCGAGCTTCGATCTTCGAGAGCGAGCATCGGATGACGCACGTCGGGGGAAGCTCCTTGTGGGTTCTCGTCCGCGGCGAGTTGATCCGGGAAAAGAGCGGCCGACCCACGCGCATCGCGGGCTCGCTCACCGACATCACCAGCCAGAAGCTCGCGGAGGACAGGCTCCGACACGACGCCCTCCACGACGAGCTCACCGGACTTCCCAACCGCACGATGCTGATGGACCGGCTGCGCCGTCATCTCCAGCGCGCCAAGCACTCGCGACACGAGTTCCGCTTCGCCGTCCTGTTCCTCGACTTCGACCGTTTCAAGCGAGTCAACGACAGCCTCGGGCACCACGCGGGAGACCAGCTCCTCGCCGCCATCGCCACAAGGCTATCCGAGTGTCTCCGTCCGGGCGACACGGTGGCGCGACTGGGGGGAGACGAGTTCGCCATCGTCCTCGAGCGTCTCGGCGACGTTACCGAGGCCACCCGGGTCGCCGAGCGCGTTCACCAGACGCTCCGCGATCCGTTTCAGCTCCACGGGATCGAGCTGTCCATCACCACCAGCATCGGTATCGCCATCGGCGACAAGAGCTACGCCGAGCCCGGGGACGTTCTGCGGGACGCCGACACCGCGATGTACCGCGCCAAAGCGGCGGGTAAGGCGCGCCACGAGATCTTCGATGCCGCGATGCACGCCCGAGCCGTCGAGCAGCTCAAGCTCGAGGCAGAGCTGCGTCAGGCGGTCCAGCGCGAGGAATTCCAGCTTCTGTATCAGCCGGTGGTCTCGCTCTCCGATCGGAGGATCGTCGGCTTCGAAGCCTTGACTCGATGGAGGCATCCCACGAGAGGGCTGCTTCCGCCCTCGGCGTTTCTGCAGACCGCGGAAGAGACGGGTTTGATCGTGGAGCTCGGATGGTGGGTGCTCCGTGAGGCCTGCCGCCAATTAGACCGGTGGCAGAAGTGGACCGATGAGGAAACGGTCTCCCACGACGTCGTTTCCGTCCACGTAAACCTCTCCGACCGCCAGCTCTTCCATCCCGATCTGGCGGGAAGAATCGAGCAGACCCTCGGAGACATCGGGCTCGACGCGGAGCGACTCGCCCTGGACATCTCGGAGAACGTGATCATGCAAAAAGCGGAATCCTCGGTCACGATTCTCTCTCAGCTCAAGAGCCTCGGCGTCAAGATCCACCTCGACGACTTTGGAACCGGCTACTCATCGCTCGGCTACCTCCATCGGTTCGAGATCGATACGCTGAAGATCGACCGCTCGTTCGTTCGGCACTTGAGGGCGGGGGGCGAAAACTGGACGGCGGTGAGGACCATCGTCGGGCTCGCCCACAATCTGGGGATGAGCGTCATCGCCGAAGGTGTCGAGACCGAGGAGCAGCTCGACGAGCTCGCCGGCTTCGGCTGTACCCAGGGCCAGGGGAGTCTGTTTTCTCCTCCGCTGCCCCCCGAGGAAGTCCAGGATCTGCTCTCGCGCTCCACCGAACGGAACCAACCAAGCGGCGGAGCCGGTCGCGCGAGATAAGGCAACGAGAGACCTCGCTGCTACAATGGCGGCGGGATGCGCGTTCTCAAATGGGCCGCCGCTTTTCTGGCGATGGCGCTCGCCGTCTATCTCTATCTCGTCTTCGTGCTTCCGATCCATCCCGCCGCCGATCGACGGTTCTTCGACGGGACCCATCCGCTGGTGATCGCCCACCAGGGCGGACGAGGTCTCTGGCCCGAGAACACCCTTTTCGCCTTCGAGCATGCCGAGGCCCTCGGCGCCGACGTTCTCGAGATGGACCTTCGGACGACCCGGGACGGGCGCATCGTGGTGATGCACGACGCGACCGTGGACCGCACGACCGACGGGAGGGGTCGTGTCGCCGATCTCACCCTGGAGGAGGTGCGAAAGCTCGACGCCGGCTACCGCTTCACCGACGGGACCGGTGCCTTCCCGTTTCGAGGCAAGGGCCTCACGGTGCCGACCCTCGAGGAGGTCTTGTCACGCTTTCCCGACCACCGGCTGAATCTCGAGATGAAGGAGTTCGAAGACGATCAGGCGCGGAAGTTCTGCGCGATCCTTCACGACCACGCTGCCGCGAGACACCTGCTCGTCGCTTCCTTCGGCCATCCTCCCATGCTCGCGTTCCGGGAAGCCTGTCCCGAGATCGCGACGAGCGCGACGATGCGGGAAGGGCTGCTCTTCTACCAGCTCACCCGTTTCGGCCTCGGGAGCGTCTTCCGGAGCGATGCGTCCGCATTCGAGGTCCCCGAGTACTTCGGCAAGATCCACGTCGTTCGCCCTGCCTTTCTCGAGCTCGCGCGATCCTTCCACCTTCACGTCCAGGTCTGGACCGTCAACGACGAGGTGGACCTGCAGAGAATGCTGGGTCTGGGAGTAGACGGCATCATCACCGACTATCCCGACCGGCTTCTGAGATTGTTGGGTAGGCTCCACCGCGCCCCGTAGCGCCGGCCACCCCTACCGACTCGACTACCTGGACTCCTCTTCGCCTTTCGTCGGCTCCTGCATCGGGCCGGTCTTGGAGCTCGCCGCGAGGCGAGCGGCTTCCGCGTCGCCCTTCACAGATTCCTTCAGGTCCTTCGCCATCCGGGCGAGACGCCTTTGAACCTTGCCGTACACGCTGTCCTCGGGGTACTCCCCTTCCGGGGACGCGCTCCCCGCGGGAACACCGGTGAGGATCTCGATTCCCTGCTCCACCGTCGAGACGGGGAAGATGTGGAACTCTCCTCGACGCACCGCTTCCACGACGTCTTTTCGCAGCATGAGATCGGAGACGTTGGCCGCGGGGATCATCACTGCCTGGCTCCCGGTCAACCCCGAGCCCGCGCGGGAGGTATCGAAGAAGCCTTCGATCTTCTCGTTCACACCGCCGATCGCCTGGATCTCCCCTTTCTGGTTCACCGAGCCGGTGACCCCGACGTCCTGCCGCAAGGAGAGCCCGGAGAGCGCCGAGACGAGAGCGTAGAGCTCGGTCGACGAAGCGCTGTCTCCGTCGACGCCGCTGTAGCTCTGCTCGAACGCGACGCTCGCGGACAGCGTGAGCGGGGCCTTCTGGGCGAAGCGGGACCGGAAATAACCGGCGAGGATGAGCATCCCCTTGTTGTGGCTCTTTCCCGAAAGATCGGCCTCGCGCTCGATGTTGATGATGCCCGCCCTGCCGGTGGCGACCGATGCCGTTATCCGCGTGGGCCGACCGAAACGATAGTCGCCCAAGTCGTACACCGACAGCCCGTTCAGCTCGCCCACGCGCGCCCCGTCGCTCGAGATCATGATGATCCCCTCCCGAATCATCTCCGCGATGCGGGACTCGATCAGATTGCGTCGCTCGACGCTCTCCTGCACGGCGCGATCGACGTGCGCTCCGGTGACCACCGACGCATGCTCCTGCTTCGCCCAGTAGCTCGCTTCTCGCAGCAGATCGGCCACGTCGCTGAAACGGGTGGAGAGCTTCGACTGCCTTCCCGCGAGCCGCACTCCCTCCTCCACGACGTTCGCCACCGCGGTGCGGTCGAACGGCAGGAGCCCCTCGTTCGAGGTGAGGAGCCCGACGAAGGTCGCGTAGCGCTCGAGAGCGGCGGGTGTCCGATCCATCCAGCTGTCGAAGTCCGCTTTGACCTTGAAGACTTTTCGAAAATCGGGGTCGTACTGGTAGAAGAGCTGGTAGGAGAGATTGTCGGCGATGAGGATCACTTTCAGCTCGACGTCGATGGGCTCGGGCTTGAGCGCGGTCGCGGTAAAAAAATAGGCGGGGTCGAAGCCCTGGATGTCGACCTTGCCGCTCTTCAACGTCCGCTTCAACGATTGATAGACACCAGGCTCGGCGAGCACTTCCTGGAACGAGATGACGAGATATCCGCCCACGGCTTTCAGGAGGCTCCCCGCCTTGATTTTGGTGAAGTCGGTAACCGATTGCCCGCTCCGGTCCCATACTCTCTCGATGGTGCCGAACAGATTCTTGTAGGTCGGATGGGTCTCGACGACGATCGGCGCCCGTTGGGTGGATGAGTTGTCGACGAGAAGGTTGACCCGGTAGTGCACGAACCGGTCGCGCCCGCCTCCGAAGAAGGCGGCGAGCCCCGCCTGCTCCGTACCCTCGGGCTTGTGGACGAAGTTCTCGAGGTTCTCGAGCATGTCGTGGCGCACGTGCTCGAGAAACCTCTGTGGCCGCTCGCCGAGATATTGTTTCTTGAGCTCATCGACGCGGGGGTTGAGAATCTCCGCTCCGAACCCATAGACGAGCGCCTTGAGGGCCTCGGCGATCTGTCGTTCGCTATCCTTCGCGTGCTTGAGGACGTCCTCGAGCTCCTCGCCGAGCTGGTCGCGAAGATTGTCGATCCGCTCGAACTCGTCCCGCTGAATCTTGCCTTCGGCGAGCATCGTCTCGAGCTCCTCGCCCGTTCGCGGCTTTCCGTCCACGATGGGGGCGATCTCGGTCTTGGTCATCGGACCGAAACGAAGCTCGACCATGACGAAGTTCTCTTTCTTGATCCGCTCCTCGAACTCCTTGATGATGCTCCGGCTCTTTTGCCCCTCCACTTCTATGATCTGCGCCCGGCGCTTCTTGAACTCGTCGGACTCCAGTACCGCGGGAACGGTGCGGACCAGATAGTCGACGAGCGAGTCCATTTCCTTCCGCAACCGCGCGCCCTGCCCCGCGGGGAGATAGAGAACCACCGGGCTGTCGGAATCGTCGAAGTTGTTCACGTAGCAGAGGTCTCCGGGGATGCTCGAGTCCTCGGCGACTTTCTCCAGAATGCTCTTGACCGTCGTTTCCTTGCCGGTGCCGGTGAGGCCCTGCACGACGACGTTGTAGCCCCGCGACCGAACCGCGAGACCGAGCTGGATCGCCTTGACGGCGCGATCCTGACCGATGATCTCGAATCCTCCGTCGATGTCCTCGGTGGTGGTAAACGAAAACTCGTCCGGCGAGCACCGATAGCGGAGCTGGTCGACGGGTACTTCCTCCGGGGATCGCGATTTCGGCGGTGTCGTCATGGCTGGGCCATAATCTAGCATCGTATGACTTCGCGGCGGAAGGAGGCAGAGCACAGCGTCGCGCCGTCCCCGGCGCGCGGCGGCAGCCTTCGAGGTGCTGACGAGGGTCGACGAAAGGCGGGGAGAGCCGGCGCCGCTTCTCCACGACGCTCGCTATCGGCCTCTCTCTCAGGTGGACCGAGATCTCGCGACCGAGATCACGCTGGGGGTGCTCCGCCACCGGGCGAGTCTCGACTGGATACTCACCCACCATTGCTCACGACCCCTCGAACGTCTGGACCCGGCGCTCCTCCGCGCCCTTCGTATCGGGCTCTACCAGATTCGGCACCTGGATCGGATCCCGGCGAGGGCCGCCGTCGACGAGTCCGTGCGCCTCGCGCGGTCCTACGGAGCGTCGCGGGGCGCCGGTCTCGTCAACGCCGTCCTGCGCAACGTCCTCCGCCAACCGGGCGTGCCGGCCTTTCCCGACAAAGAGCGCAATCCCCTGGAATATCTGACGACGACCCTTTCCCATCCACGCGTCCTTGCCGAGCGCTATCTGAAGCGTCTCGGGACCGATGGCGCCGAGGCCCGCTGCCGGATCCAGAACGAGCCGCCTCCGACCCATGTCCGGGTCTCGTCCCAAATCGGCGTCGAGCAGGCGGTGGCGCGGCTCTCGGAAGAAGGTATCGTTGCCGAGGCGCTTGCTCAGGTACCGGGAGCTCTCGTGATCCGGCGGGGTACGGTGACCGAGAGCGCCCTCCTTCGCGACGGACTCATCTTTCCCCAGGACGCCGGCTCTCAGCTCGTCCCCTTTCTTCTCGAGATCGGCAAGCGAGACCGCGTGCTCGACGTTTGTGCCGCGCCGGGAGGAAAGGCGACGGCAATGGGCGAACGGGCGCCCGAAGGAAGGGTCTTTGCGGTCGACCGACGAGCGCGGCGGGTCCGGCTCCTCGTCGAGCTCGCGAGACGCCTCCGCGCCGCCAACGTCGACGCCGTCGTTGCCGACGGCACGAGACTTCCCTTCGCCATCGAGTTCGATCGCATCCTCGTCGACGCCCCCTGCACCAGCGTCGGAACGCTTCGGCGGAATCCGGACATCAAGTGGCGGGTGAGCGAGGCCGATTTCGTCCGACTTCCGGAGCTTCAGTACGCGCTCTTGCGCGCGGCCGCCGGAAGGCTCGCGCCGGAAGGCCGGCTCGTATACGCCACCTGCTCCACCGAGCCCGAGGAGAACGAACGGGTGGTGGATCGATTTCTCGCGGAATGCCGCGGGTTCGTTCTCACCGACGCGCGTGAAAGTCTCCCGGAAGCGGCGCGCCACCTCGCCTGCTCCCGTGGATTCCTGCGCACCTTCCCCGAGCGGGACGGCATGGACGGCTACTTCGGCGCGGTATTGACGCGGGCGCGGAGCGTGCAAGAATGGCCGTGAGTCGAGATAGAATAAGACAGTGAGCGACGCGCGAGACGCCGGAGAAAAGATTCTCGACAAATCCCGCTCCGTCACCGTCGCCTCGCCCAATCCCTCGTCGTCCCCCGCAACGGGTCCCTCGCAGCCTGGGCGCGGTCCGACACCTCCCCGCCCACGCCGGGCGGGAGCCTCGGGACGGGGCGGGCCGGGAAAGAAGAGCCGCGCTCGAACGTTTTTCGTGAGGCTCTTCGAGATGGGCGCGATCGTCGCCGGGCTCGTTGCCACCGCGGTGATCTCCGCCGTCGTAACCTTCACCATGGCGGTACGGACCAACGACGTCACCGTTCCCGACCTCTCGGGCTCGAGCGTCGAAGCGGCGACCGAAAAGCTCCGCCTCGAAGAGCTCCAGCTGATGGTGGAGGGCAACCGATTTCACGAGTCGGTTCCCCCCGATTTCATCGCCCAACAGACGCCCGCCCCTGGAACCATCCTCAAGAAAGGGCGCTCGGTGCGCGTTTGGGTTAGCCTCGGCCCTCAGAAGCACACCGTACCGCGCATCGAGGGCGAGACGCTGCAGTCGGCGCAGCTGGTGCTGGAGCAGAACGGCTTCACCCTGGGAAGGGTGGTCGAGATCCACAGCGAGTTCTACGCACCCGACACCGTGGTCGCGCAATCGCCCCCGGCTTACGAGGACGTCTCCGACGCGAACGAAGTCTCCGTGCTCCTGTCCCGCGGGTATCTCGATGACGCCTACGTCATGCCCGATTTCATCGGCAAGAACTACGTCGAGATTCTCGACCGACTGAGCCGGAGCTCGGTCAAGATCTCTCAGGTGCGCCTCGTGGACTATCCCGGCGTCCCCAAGAACGTCGTGGTACGACAGACCCCCGCGCCAGGCTTGAAGGTGTTCAAGCGGGACCGGATCATTCTCTATCTGAGTAAAGGCACCTGAACGACATGCGTATCGCTCCATCCATCCTTTCGGCCGATTTCTCCAAGCTCGCCGCGGAGATCGCGCGAGTCGAGGAGGCCGGCGCGGATCAGCTCCATCTCGACGTCATGGACGGGCACTACGTTCCCAACTTGACGTTCGGACCGATGGTGGTCGAGGCGGTGAGGCGGACGACGAGCCTGCCACTCGACGTCCACCTGATGATCGAGAACGCCGACCGCTGGATCGGCGAGTTCGCCGATGCCGGCGCCGACATGATCGCCTTCCATCCCGAATCGCTCCACCATCCCCATCTCACGCTCACCTCGATTCAGAAGAGAGGGAAGAAAGCGGGAATCGCCTTGAACCCCGGCACTTCCTTCGCTCACTACGAAGCGCTCCTGCCCCTCGCCGACTACGCCATCGTCATGTCGGTGAATCCCGGCTGGGGCGGGCAGAAATTCATCGAGGGCAGTTTCGAGCGAGCCCGGAAGTTGAGGGACATCGCTCGCGAGCGCCGCTTCGATCTCGTCATCGAGATCGACGGTGGGATGAACGTCGAGCGAATCGCGGGAGCCGCCTCCGCCGGGATCGACGTCGTCATCGCCGGCTCCGCGATCTTCAAGGCCGAGGACCCCGCTGACGTCGTTCGCCGGATGGCGTCGGGGGCTGGAGCTTGAACGAGGAGACGCCCGCCCCGCAGAGCACCTGCTGCGTCCGGGTTCGATACGCCGAGACCGACCGCATGGGCGTGGTCTACTATGGAAACTATCTCACCTGGTTCGAGGTCGGGCGAACCGACCTGCTTCGCCAGCTGGGAGACAGCTATCGCGAGATGGAAGAAAAAGACAGGATTTTCCTTCCGGTGGTCGAGGCCCACTGCCGATACCACCAACCCGCCCGCTACGACGACGTCATCGAGATCCGCACGCGGGCGAGCCGTCCTTCCCGGGCCCAGATTCGATTCGAGTACGAGCTGGCCCGCGCCGCGGACGGTGTGATCGTCGCGAGCGGCGCGACCTTGCACGTGGCCACCAGCCACGAAGGCCGTCCCCGTCGTCTTCCCAAGCGCCTGCTGGAGATCTTCGCATGACCGCCCTCGTGACGGGAGCCGCCGGATTCATCGGATCCACCCTCGCCGAATCACTCGTCGAGAGCGGCGAGAACGTCATCGGTATCGACTCGTTCCTGGATTACTACCCGAGAGCGCTGAAGGAAGAGAACCTGAGGCAGCTCTCCGGGAATCCCCGGTTCGAGCTCATCGATAGCCCCCTTCAGGAGCTCGACCTGCCTTCCCTCTTGCGGCGATGCCGACAGGTCTTTCATCTCGCCGCTCAGGCCGGCGTGCGGGCGAGCTGGGGCGCGGAGTTCTCCATCTACACCGACAACAACATTCTGGCGACGCAAAAACTCCTCGAGGCCGCTGTCGGGTCGGGAATCGAGGCCATCGCCTTCGCCTCCTCCTCGTCGGTCTATGGGGACTCGGCGGCCCTGCCCATGACCGAAGATGTACCGCTTCATCCCGTTTCCCCTTACGGAGTGTCCAAGCTTGCCGCCGAGAAGCTCTGCGAGCTGTACTCCCTCAACCACGGCGTTCCCACGGTGTCGCTTCGGTATTTCACCGTGTACGGCCCGAGGCAACGGCCGGATATGGCGTTCAACCGTCTCCTGACCTGCGCCCTGACGGGACAAGCGTTCCGGCTGTTCGGTGACGGAGGCCAGACGAGAGACTTCACTTACGTCGCCGACGCCATCGCCGCGACGCGTCAGGCCGCGGAGCGGGGCCGCCGAGGCACGGCGTACAACATCGGTGGAGGTTCCCGAGTGTCCATGCTCGAGGTGATCGAGGCGGTTCGGAGCGTTACCGGACGCGAGCTTCGGATCGAGCGCGAGCCGAAACAGAAGGGCGACATGCGCGACACCTATGCCGATACCAGCGCGGCGAGGCGCGATTTCGGCTACGAGCCCAGGACCCGGCTCCTCGAAGGTCTGGAAAGAGAGTGGGAGTGGATCCGGGCGCGATCGTGAAATTCGTCCTTCACGTTGCCACGGAGAGCTACCGTCGTCTATGCTGAACCCCTCGGAGCTCGAATTGTTGCGATTCACCTGGCTGCGCGCTCATCTGACCCGACTCCCCGTGACTCTCCTGCTCGCCGCCGCGATCCTCGGCTCGCTCTGCTGCGGAGAAAAGACGACGGCCAAAGTGCCCCAGAGCGCCCAGGGCGACCAGCGATTGCTGGCGCTCGGCCGCGACGCCCTCGACAAAGAAAAGTGGGAAGACGCCCGGGGGTATTTCCAGCAGCTCCTGGACAGTTACCCCCGAAGCCCGCTCGCCGGCGACGCACGGCTCGGGGTCGCCGACTCCTACTTCAACCAGAAGGGTAGCGGCAACGTGGTGCTCGCCATCGCCGAGTACCGCGACTTCCTAACGTTCTTTCCCAACCATCCCCGCGCCGACTACGCGCAGTTCCAGATCGCCTACGGCCACTACAAACAGATCCACAGCCCCGACCGCGATCAGGATCCGACGGCGCGCGCGATCGAAGAGTTCCAGAAACTGATCGACCTCTACCGCAACTCCCGTTACGCGGAAGAGGGCAAGAAGCTGCTCGATGAATGCAAAGAGACCATGGCGGAGTCCGAGTTCAGTGTCGGCCTCTTCTACCTTCAAGTCCGCAAGCATTGCCTTGCCGCCATCGCGCGCTTCAACGACGTGCTCACGAAGTATCCGACCTTCAGCCGCAACGACGAGCTGCATTTCCGGCTCGGCACCGCCTATCAGCTTTGCCGGCAACCGGACGAGGCCAAACCGCACCTGCAGGCCGTCATCGACGACTATCCCAACAGTGAGTTCCGCGAGGAAGCCCAGTCCATCCTCGCCACCCTCCAGGTCGACAACCGCCCTCAAGAGCACTGATCCCGCCGCATTTTCGAAGGATGGACGCGATTTCGCTCGCGCGCCGGGGGGCTCGGACCGGGAGGGTCCTAAAGTAGCACTTTAGGCTTTCACTCAAAAACGGCTTGACACTTGCGAGATCGTGCTGTTACAGTAAATTCCACGCTACGTTCCCTATCCATGTGGAGGTTTGTCGTGACGACGCGAGCATCGCGGGCTGTCCCCAGAAGTCCGCTGTACCCCACTCGATCCCTCGCCCTCCCGGGCTTACTCATCCTGTTCCTCGCGATCTTGTTCGCCGGAGAGTCGAAGACCCGCGCGCAGGAGGCGCAACCGGCGTCGAGCGAGAACGAGATTGTCGTGCCGCCGCACTGGTCGCCCTACCACGCTCCGACGAGCTATCCCGAGGGAACCCAGCTGCACATCATCAAGCGCGGCGACACGCTGTGGGATCTATCGAACCAATACCTCCAGAATCCGTTTCTCTGGCCGCAGCTCTGGGACGCGAATCGCTATATCGATAACCCGCATCTCATCTACCCCGGCGACCCGGTGCGCATTCCCGAGGTCGAGCTCGTGCGCCCCGAGGGCGTCGAGCCCGGTGGACCGGGCGGCCCCGGAGGTCCCGGCGGACCCGGTGGACCGGGCGGCGGCCCTGAAGGAGAAGCCGGCGGAGGCGGAGGAGGGCCCGGTGGCGGACCGGGGGGACCCGGCGGTCCTCAGTTCGTTCCCGCGTACGAGGAAGTGGCGATCCAGTGCGCCGGTTACTTGAAGGAAGACGGCGACCAGAGCTTCAAGATTTTTGGAAGCGAAGAGGGCGACGCCAAAGTGGCGCTCGCGACCGGCGACATCGTGTATCTGAACCGCGGAAGCAACGACGGCGTCACTCCGGGCGACTCGTACTATACCCAGCGGAAGGTCCCCTTCAACTGGGGATACGAAGGTACGTATGTGCGCCGCACGGGGTGGGTCCGCGTGCTCGCGGTGCAGGAAAAGACCTCGATGGGCGTCGTCTCCCAGGCGTGCCTGGACATCAAGGAGGGTGACTACTTGAAGCCCTTCGAGCCCGTCCCGGTTCCGCTTCTTCCCATCCAACCTGTCGCCGACCGCATGACGCCTGAAACGGGACGGATGCGCGGGAAGATCATCGCCTCTCTCGACGATCTGGCGACACTCGGCCAGGGCTATCTGGTGAGCATCGACCTCGGTCAGCAGGACGGCATCGTCCCCGGGAACGTGTTCACCATCTACCGGTACGTCTACAACAACGCCCCCAGGAAGATGCTCGGCGAGCTGGCGATTCTGACGGTCCAGAAGAAGAACGCGACCGCCCGCATCATGCAGAGCCTGGACTACATCGACGTGGGAGAATCTCGTCGAGCTCAAGTAGGCTCGATTTTCGGTCCGCGACGAGGGCCTCCGCGCCCGCGGCCAATCGCGCTTCGTCCCCGAAAGCTCACCCGCATCATCTTCGCCGGCAGCCACCGGGTGCCGGTGTGAACCCGCGCTCCCTTCTCCGTCAGGACGACGTCGCCGGGAACGAGGTCGCGCAGCAGCCGGGCGCCCGAGCGGTCGAGCTCTGAAGACGGGAGGCTCGATCCCCACCACCTCCCGGCCCATAGGCGCGGAACCGGTGGTCGACGAGAGGTCCGAGACGCAAGCTCGGCTGCGGATCGAACTCCAGCACGTCGACCCAGTCGGGCCGATGGGCGCCGAGAAGCACGCCCGCCTCTCCTCGCAACAATCGCTCCGCCGCAGGTCCGACGTAGATGCTCGGCGCACGCTTCAGGAGCGCCATCGCGGGAGCCGGCGAGGAGCTCATACGCGGCTTTGCGATGGAAGTCCACCCGCGACTTTTCGATAGAACTTCAGGAAGTAGTCGAGAGCCGACGCGAGCGCGAGAACGACCGTCAGCCACAATGCTACCGGACCGAGCATCGCCAGCGGGCCGAGAAACTTCGGCCCGAGGATGAGCAGGAGAATCGCGACTACCTGGGTAGCCATCTTTCCCTTCCCCAGCGGGCTCGCGGGAATCATGAGGCCTTGCTCCAGCGCCACCATTCTCAGGCCCATGATGGCGAACTCGCGGCCCACGATCACGACGACCATCCAGGCGGGAACGAGTCCCATTTCCACCAGACTGATGAAGGCGGCGGAGACGAGGAGCTTGTCCGCCACCGGGTCGAGCATGATTCCGAGGTTCGTTACCTGCTTGCGCCGTCGGGCGAGATAGCCGTCGAGCCAGTCGGTAAGGGCGGCGACGGCGAAGATCCCGGCACCGATGAGCTCCCACCGATCGGTTCGAGTCAAGAGCACCGCCACCAGGAACGGTACGAGAAAGATGCGGGTGAGAGTGAGGCCGTTGGGCAAATTGGGAAGCGTCATGACTCCGAGCGCTCCGACTCCTCGATCAAAACTTCCGTACCTCGCGCACTTCGGGCCCCGCCGACGCGAACTCGACCGATAGCGGCGGCCCCACGCAGCCGAGGCCGATGGTCGCGATCTCGACGGAGCCATCGGAGATTTTCTGCTGTAGGTTATTCGCGCTCATCCAGCAACCCAACAGTATGTTGCGTAGGAAAGGGAAAGTCTACTCGCGTTCACGAGTTTCTCGTTTCCAGCTTCCAGCTTCCGGTTTCCAGTTTCGAAGTGATACCCTCTCTCGCCATGAACGCGGTCATCCTCGCCGGCGGCAAGGGAACGAGGCTCCGGCCGCTCACTCTCAACACTCCCAAGCCCATCGTTCCCATCCTCAGCCGGCCCTTTCTCGCGCTCCAGATCGATCTGCTGAAAAAGACGGGCATCGACGAGATCGTTTTGTCCCTCTCTTATCAGCCGCGACGGATCGAGGAGATATTCGGAGACGGGAGCGATCTCGGGGTCCGGATCTACTACACCATGGAGCCGGAGCCGCTCGGCACCGCCGGCGCCGTCAAGAATGCCGAAGCGCTCCTGCGCAACCGCACCATCGTGTTCAATGGCGACGTCCTCAGCGATCTGGACCTGGGAGAGGTCCTGCGATTTCACGAGACCGTCGGCGCGAAAGCCACCATCGTGCTCACCCCGGTCGCAAACCCGTCGGCCTACGGACTGGTCGAGACCGAGAAGGACGGGAAGGTCCGCCGGTTCCTCGAGAAGCCCAGCTACGACGAGATCACCTGCGACACCATCAATGCCGGGGTCTACGTCCTCGAGCGAGAGCTCCTGGATTTCATCCCCGCGGGCAAGAACTACTCTTTCGAGCGTGGCTTCTTCCCCCACCTGCTGCGGGAGCGGATGCCGTTTTACGCCTACGTCCATCGCGGCTATTGGATCGACATCGGCACTCCCGAAAAGTACCTCAAGGTCCATCGCGACATCCTGTCGGGTGTCCTGCCTTTCGAGGGCTTCCATCCGAACGCCGGGGGCACGTACGTCGACCCCGACGCCACCGTCGAGACGAGCGCCCGGCTCACGGGACCGGCCTACATCGGCTCCGGAAGCATCGTGAAGGCACGCGCCGTCGTCGAGCCCTACGCCGTCATCGGGCCCAACTGCCGACTGGAGGAAGGCGCGTCGGTCGCGGACTCCGTGCTCTGGGCCAACGTCCGGATTGGCGAGGAAGCCCGGGTGCGAGGCACCCTCATTGGAAGGAGCGCTCATATCGGACGCCACGCCACCGTGGACCGGGGCGTCGTGCTCGGGGACAAATCGGTCATCACCGATTACAGCCGCCTTGCCCCATCGGGCCAGGAGTAGCGACGTTTCCTTGCCGGAATGGCCCCGCCGAGCCCGGTTGCGATATACTTCCTCGCCGGATGCCGCAAGCGGGCGTAGCTCAGTTGGTAGAGTACAAGCTTCCCAAGCTTGGTGTCGCGGGTTCGAGTCCCGTCGCCCGCTCCAGCCGCCAAACGAATCGGTATTAACTTGACCTAGGAGGCCTCCGTGGGATTGTTCAGTGGAAAGCCCGAGACCAGTGCAGCCGCGCCCCCCGTTCCGCAGGAGAAACGGCGGGAGGCAGCCGCCACACCTCCATCGGAAGCTCCGACGATCATCGGTCGTGACGCCCTCATCAAAGGTGAGATCGCGAGCTCGACCGACATGCTCATCGAAGGCCGCGTCGAGGGGCAGATCCATGGCGCGAAGCGAGTGATCATCGGCGAGACCGGGGACGTCGCGGCGCGGGTCGAAGCCCAGATCGTCACCGTTCGCGGGACGGTTCGCGGCGACTGCGAAGGCTCGAGCAAGGTGGAGATCACTTCCACCGGAAAGGTATTCGGGAACATCGCCTCCCGCGCCATCGTGGTCGCGGAGGGCGCTACCTTCCGGGGCGCGAGCAAGATGGCAGATCCGGAACCGCCCAAACCACCCAAACCGCCCGAGCCCCAGCGGCCCGACGCCACCGCCCCCGCGAGCGTTCGTCCCCCCGCTACGACGAGCGCCAACTGACTTCGTTCCGAACGGAACGGCAACGAGGAAGAAGACTCCACTCATGAGAATCGGTACGGTAAGAGAAATCAAGGACAACGAATATCGCGTGGGCCTCGTTCCCGGCGGGGTGAAGACCCTGACGGAAGCGAAACACGAGGTCTTCGTGGAAAAGGATGCCGGACTCGGCAGCGGAATCACCAACGAAGACTATGTCGCCGCCGGCGCCCGGATCCTCCCGACCGCGGACGAGCTCTTCGCCACCGCGGACATGATCGTGAAGGTCAAAGAACCCTTGTCGCAGGAAGTCTCGAAGCTCCGCGAAGGACAGATCCTGTTCACCTACCTCCACCTCGCTCCGATGAAGGAGCTCACCGAGTCGCTGCTGGCGCGCGGAGTTATCGGGATCGCCTACGAGACCATCACCGCCAAGGACGGCTCGCTCCCACTGCTCACCCCGATGAGCGAAGTCGCGGGAAGAATGGCGATCCAGGAAGGTGCCCACCACCTGGAGAAGGCGGAAGGTGGACTGGGCATGCTCGTGGGAGGCGTACCGGGAGTTCCCCGCGGCAACATCGTCATCATCGGCGGCGGCGTCGTCGGCTTGAACGCGGCGAAGATGGCGGTGGGACTGGGCGCCCACGTTACCGTTCTCGACAAGAGCCTTCCACGCATGCAGTACCTCGACGACGTTTTCGGGGGCAGGCTCACGACGCTCATGTCGAACCCGATTACCATCCACGAATCGGTAGCGATGGCCGATCTCGTCGTGGGAGCGGTCCTGATTCCAGGCGCTTCCGCGCCCAAGCTCGTGACCCGCCAGATGGTGGCCGCCATGAAAAAAGGCGCGGTGATCGTGGACGTCGCGGTGGATCAAGGCGGCTGTATCGAGACCACCCATCCAACCACGCACAGCGATCCGACGTACGTCGTCGATGGCGTCGTCCACTACTGCGTCGCCAACATGCCCGGCGCCGTGCCGCGCACCTCCACGTTCGCCCTCACCAATGTGACGCTTCCCTACGCGCTCACCATCGCGAACAAGGGCGTGGTCGACGCGGTACGCTCCGATGCATCCCTCGCGGCCGGGGTGAACATTTACAAGCGCCGCGTCACCTGCGAAGCGGTGGCCGCGTCTCAGGGTCGGGAGCACACCCCGGTGAGGGATCTGCTCTAGCCCCAGACCAGACCTCTTGCGATTCCGAATCCTCATCGACGGCCCCGCGCAAGCGGCACACAACATGGCCGTGGACGAGGCACTGTACCAGTCGGCCCTGGAGAACGAGGGAATCGCCACTCTCCGGCTGTACCGGTTTCATCCCAATGCGGTGAGCTTCGGCTACCGACAGCAGGTCGACGAGGTCGTCGATCGCGGAGCCTGTCGCGCTCTCGGCATCGACTGGGTACGGAGGCCGACGGGTGGCCGAGCGCTTCTCCATCAGCACGAGCTCACCTATTGCGTGACCGCACCGGCCCGTGGCCCTCTTGGGGGCCGTTCGGTCCGCGACGTCTACGAAACGGTGAGCGATTCCATTCGGCTTGCGCTAGAAAGGCTCGGCGCTCCACTCGACCCGCCGGCCCGGTGGGAACGAATGGGGGTCGGCGGGGATGCCCCGGTCGCTGAACCCTGCCTGGCCGTGCCCGGCCGCCACGAGATCACCTCGCGAGGTCGCAAGCTCGTGGCGAGCGCCCAGAGACGCAACTCTCGCTCGTTCCTCCAGCACGGCGCGATCCTGCGCAGCGTGGATCTCGCTCTCTGGTCGCGTATCGCGCCTGCTGCCCCCTCACCGCCTCTCCACGCCATCGGCCTCGACGATCTCGTCCCGGGGCTCACGGAGACCGACGTCGTGGAAGCCCTCCGGGCGGCCTTCGAGGAGAGATTCGGCGGACCCGCTTCCCGGGAATCGCTCTTGCCGTCGGAAAGAGCCCTCCTTCCCCGGCTCATCGAGAAATATCGGTCCCTGGAGTGGAGCCTGGAGCGACAGGCTCCGCCTCAGGCCGAGACGGCCGGCCTCGTTCCTCGCTTCGTTTCCGGGCACGGCTGAAGTCCGCTTCCCCCATCGGTTGACAACTCGGAAGCCGTTTGGTAAAAAACAGTTAGCGTCCTAGTCGCTGACCAGAAGGCGCTCGTTCGAGGGCGCTGGCGACTCTTTGAAATAAACCGAACCATGGATTCGACGGCACTCGACAGTCGGAGTCGGGAGATCCTCAACCAGACCGTCTATCTGTTCATCACCACGAGCGAGCCCGTGGGGAGTCGGACTCTCTCCAAGCTCAACTCGCAGGGTCTCTCCGCCGCCACCATCCGCAACATCCTCTCCGACCTCGAAGAGCAGGGCTATCTGTATCAGCCCCATACTTCCGCGGGACGAGTACCCACGGATCGTGGCTATCGCTCTTACGTGAGCACTCTCATCGACGCTTCCGGTCTCGCCGACGACGAGCAAAGGTTCATTCGCGAGCACATTCGCCCGACGGAAGGCGGCCTGCCCGATCTGGTGAGACGCACGTCACGGCTGCTTTCCACCATGACGGGAATGGTCGGTTTCGTCATCGGCCCCGATTTCAGCCATAGCACGCTGCGGCACGTCGATTTCGTACGCCTGACCCCCAGGCGGATCCTCGTCGTTCTCGTTTCCGCCGCAGGTCAGGCCACGAACCGCATCGTCGAAGTTCCGGAGGACCTGGGAGGCGAAGACCTGGCGCAGTGCGCCCGGTATCTGGAAGAAGAGTTCCGGGGTTACACCCTGGCGGAAGCGAGAGAGGCGCTGCTTCTTCGAATGAAGGAAATCGAGATCATCGTCAATCGGCTGGTGAAAAACGCCCTCACCATAGCCGATGCCGCCTTTTCCGAGGGACCGGCGGCCGAGGTGCACCTCGAGGGAACGTCGCGGATGCTCGCCGAACCGGAGTTCACCGGCAACATCGAGCGCGCGCAGCAGCTCTTCGCGACGCTCGAAGAACGGCATCGTCTCGTGATCATCCTGGACGCTTGCCTCGAAGGAGCCGGCACTCAGATCGTCATCGGCTCGGAGGCGCAGATCCCGGATCTCGAAGGCATCTCCCTCATCGGGGCCCGATACACCGACGGCAGCCAGGAGCTGGGCGCGATCGGAATCATGGGGCCGACGCGCATGGAGTATGCCCGACATATTTCCGTAGTCGATTACATCGCGTGCTCGCTCTCTGCGGCGATTACCAAGGCCGGGGAGACCGAGCTGAATCATTAGTCTTCATAGCAGCAGAGCGCGCGCCGAGATCCATTTCCGCGGGAACGGGGGAAGTGATTTTCTTTCGCTCGGATCGCGCCGAGCCCGGTTTCAACTCAATCGATACGAGCGTTCATGTCTAGAAGGAAGAAGAAGAGCAAAGAGCATGGCGGTCACATCAACGATCGCGAGAACATCGCAGGTGCCGAGGATGTCCGTGACCCGGCTTCGACCGAGGAAACGGGGATCGAGCCTGCCGACGCAGCGGATCCGAACGAATCCGGCCGGGCGGCGAGCACGATGGAGGCCGAGCTCGAACAGCTCGGCAGGGAGTCCGCCCAGATGCGGGATCTGGCCCAACGAACGCGGGCCGAGTTCGAGAACTACCGCAAGCGCATGGAGCGCGAGCGCGCCGACCTCGTGCGCCATGCCGGCTTCGAGGTGGTCAAAGAGATCCTGCCGGTGCTCGACAACCTCGAGCGTGCTATCCGTGCGTCGGAGTCGAGCCCGGAGGAGCAGTTTCGCGCCGGCGTCGAGATCATCCACCGCCAGTTACAGGAGATCCTCACCCGAATGGGACTCTCGGAAGTGGAGAGCGAAGGCAAGCCTTTCGATCCGCACCTCCACGAAGCAGTGAGCCGCGTCGAGACGACGGAGCATCCCGAAGGAACGGTCGTGGAAGTCTTTCAGAAAGGTTACTCGTTCAAGGACCGACTCGTACGTCCCGCCATGGTGGCGGTGGCCCAGTCGCCCCCCGGCGGCGGGGCAAGTCCCACGGACCAGGGTGAAGTGGTCCGCGAGTCCGAATGAGCCATCGGCACCCGAGATTCTTTCAGAGAGCATGAAACAAGGAGCACGGCATTGAGTAAGGTCGTCGGCATCGATCTCGGTACCACGAACTCCTGCATCGTCGTCATGGAAGGCGGCACGCCGCAGGTGATTCCCAATCAGGAAGGCGCGCGCACGACACCCTCGATCGTCGCGTTCACCAGCAAGGGCGAGCGGCTCGTCGGTCAAATCGCCAAACGACAGGCCCTCACCAACCCGCAGAACACCGTCTACGGAGTGAAGCGGCTCATCGGCAGGCGTTTCAACTCGCCGGAAGTCCAGAACGCCTCGAAGGTTCTGCCCTATCAGATCATCGAGGCCGCGAACGGGGATGCGCATCTTCAGATCGACGAACGGGTCTACAGCCCGCCCGAGATCGCGGCCATCGTTCTGCAAAAGCTGAAAGCGGCCGCGGAGGACTACCTTGGCGAGCCGGTCGAGGAAGCGATCATCACCGTTCCCGCTTACTTCAACGACTCCCAGCGCCAGGCGACGAAGGACGCCGGGACCATCGCCGGCCTGAAAGTCCAACGCATCCTGAACGAGCCCACGGCGGCTTCTCTCGCCTACGGGATGATCGAGAAGAAATCCGGCAAGGTCGTGGTCTACGACCTCGGCGGAGGAACGTTCGACGTCTCGATCCTCGAGCTCTCGGACGGCATCTATCAGGTGCTCGCCACCGGCGGCGACACCTATCTCGGCGGCGAGGATTTCGACCAGCTCATCATCAACTGGCTCGTGGAGGAGTTCCAGAAGGAGAACGGCATCGACCTGAGAGGCGACCGGATGGCCCTCCAGAGGCTCAAGGAAGCGGCGGAGAAAGCGAAGTGCGAGCTCTCGACACAGCCCCAGGCCGAGATCGTGCTCCCCTTCATCTCCGCGAACCAGAGCGGCCCGAAGCACCTGAACACGGTGCTCACCCGTACCAAGTTCGAGCAGATGATCCAGCCTCTGCTCGAACGCACCGTGAAGCCTTGCGAGGACGCGCTGACAGGACGCCGGGCTCACCCGAGAGGAGCTCGACGAAGTCATTCCCGTCGGCGGCCAGACCCGCACCCCCAAGGTCTTCGAGACCATCAAGAAGATCTTCGACAAGGAGCCCAATCGCAGCGTCAATCCCGACGAAGTGGTCTCCATCGGCGCCGCCATCCAGACCGGTATCCTCCAGGGAGAAGTGACCGATTCTAGTCCTCCTCGACGTCACCCCTCACACCCTCGGTATCGAGACCAAGGACGGCACCTTCACTCCCCTCATCGAGCGCAACTCGAACATCCCGACCAAGAAGAGCCGAATCTTCACCACCGTTACCGACAACCAGACGAAGGTCGAGGTCCACGTGCTGCAGGGCGAGGGCAACGTGGCCCACGAGAACACCTCGCTGGGCCGGTTCATGCTCACCGACGTCGCGCCCGCTCCCAAAGGCGTTCCTCAGATCGAGGTGACGTTCGAAATCGACGTGAACGGCATCGTCCAGGTGACGGCTCTCGATCAAGCGACGGGACGCCAGCAGAACATCACCGTTCGCGCGGCGAGCGGCCTGACCCAGTCCCAGGTGGACAAGGCCCGTACCGAAGCCGACAAGCAAGCCAAGCGAGAGGACGGAATGCGCCACCGGGAGAAGGTAACGGCGCAGCTGCAAGGCCTCATCCAGAGCACTCGGAAGACCTACGAGCTACTCCAACCACGACTCACCGAGCAGGAGCGAAAACAGGCCACGGCGGCGCTCAGCCGAGCAGAGCAGACGCGAGACGGCTCGCTCGAAGATCTGGAGTCGGCCCTGGCCACGCTGGAAACGACCGCCGAAGCCCTCGGACAGGCGATGCTGCGCGGCTAATCTATACTGCAGTCTGACGGCGGAGCGTCGACTTGGCGAGCACCACGAAACGAGACTACTACGAGATACTGGGCGTTGAGCGCGTGGCGAGCGCCCAGGAGATCAAGAAGGCCTACCGCAAGCTCGCGGTAAAGTACCACCCCGACAAGAACCCCGACGATCCGAGCGCCGAAGAGTCCTTCAAAGAGGCCGCCGAGGCGTATAGCGTTCTCAGCGACGAGGAGAAGCGAGCGGTCTACGATCGCTACGGACACGACGGCCTCCGCAGCGGCCCCCAGATCAACACCGACATCTTCCGCGAGTTCACCGACATCTTCGGAGGCGGAAGCATCTTCGAGGACATCTTCGGAGACTTCTTCGGCGGCCGGCGCAGCCGAGTGGTGCGCGGCTCGGACCTTCGCTACGACCTCGAGATCACGTTCGACGAGGCCGTCCACGGCACCGAGACCCGCATCCTCGTCCCCAGGGCCGAGGTCTGCGACGTATGCGCGGGCTCGGGCGCCAAGCCCGGGACTCAGAAACACCCCTGCCCTACCTGCGGAGGCCACGGCCAGGTCCGGATGCAACAGGGGTTCCTCGTCGTCGCGCGTCCATGCGGCCACTGCCGGGGGACGGGACTGATCATCCCCGATCGCTGTTCCACCTGTTCGGGAACGGGGCAGGTCTCGAAGGAGCGCGAGCTCACCCTCAAGATCCCCGCGGGCGTGGACAGCGGGTCGAGGCTCCGACTAACGGGCGAAGGCGAGGCGGGAGCTCGAGGCGGACCGGCCGGCGACCTCTACGTCGTACTCAACGTCAAACGCCACAAGATTTTTCGCCGCGAAGGAGAGGATGTCTACCTCGAGCTTCCCATCACCTTCCCCCAGGCAGCGCTCGGAACCGAAGTCGACGTTCCCACCATCGACGGAAGTGCGCGGGTCAGCATTCCCGAGGGAACCCAGACGGGAACGATCATGAAGCTGCGGGGAAAGGGCGTCGCGCGGCTGAACGGCGGCCGGGGCGACCAGCTCGTCGTCGTCAACGTGGTCACCCCCGCAAAGCTCACGAAGGAGCAGCGAGATCTCGTCGAGAAGCTCTCGGCGCTCATGCCTCCCTTGAAGGTGGGCGAGCGGGCCCGGTCGAAGGAGAAGAGTTTCTTCGACAAGCTCTTCGGCTGAGAGCGCTTCACCGCCCCGTGCTCGCCTATCCCGTCGTGGAGATCGAAGGCCCGAGGGCCGACCTCGAGCTCGCCCTTGCCCTCTTGATGGAGTGGGGCTCGCTCGGGGCCGAGGAGAGAGAAGACGGCTCGATGCTGCGGGCGTTCTTTCCCGAGCAGGTGGACGTCGTCGCCCTGTCCCGCGAAGTTACGAAAAGGCTCCCGTCGCTCGTATCTCGACCGGGTCCTCCGGAGCCCGTGCGGGACTGGCTCGCGGAGTGGAAGAAGAGCTTCAACGGGTTCGCCCTGGGCGAACGGTTTTTCGTCCTTCCCTCCTGGAAACCGGAGCCCGACGTCGAGCGCTCGATCCTGCGCATCGATCCCGAACAGGCATTCGGGACGGGGACCCACGAAACGACACGCCTCGCCGCCGGACTGCTCGAGCGCTTCGTCCGGCCGGGACTCCGGGTCATCGATCTCGGCTCGGGGACGGGGATCCTCGCGATGGTTGCCGCCCGTCTCGAGGCGGAACCGGTTCTCGCCATCGAGCCCGACGAGGACGCGGCCCGGTGCGGGCGCGAGAACGTCCGGACGAACGGCCTTTCCTCACGGGTTCGAGTAGAGACCGCGGCCGCGGAGGACTACGAAACGATCGCCGCCGATCTCATCGTCGCGAACATCAACCGGCCCGTCCTGGAGTCCGCGGTGACGAGAATGGAAGCGTCCATCGTGGTGCTCTCGGGCCTGCTCGCCGACGAAGTCGACGAGTACGAGAGCTCCATTCCTCCTCGTTTCACTCTCCGGCAAAGCTGGACGTCAGGGGATTGGGCGGCAATCGTGCTCACGGAATCTCGTCGATGAGCCGCGACCGGCGTTTCTTCGCCGCCGACGTCGATGCGCCGGAGATCGAGCTCGATCCCGAAGAGGCCCATCATCTCATCCGCGTCTTGCGCCTGCGTGAGGGTGCGGAAGTCGTCGTTTTCGACGGAAAGGGTCGCGCGGCCCGTGCCCGTGTCCGCGAGGTCGCGGGTGACTCGGTCAAGCTCGAGACCCTGTCCGCCGAGCCGACGCGCGAATCGCCGCTGTCCTTGTCGATGGCCGTCGCGCCACCCAAGGGCGATCGCATGTCACTCGTCGTACAGAAACTCACCGAGCTCGGCATCTTTCACATCGTTCCTCTCCTCACCGAGCGGGGCGAGGTCAATCCCGATCGGTGCCGACGGAATCTCGAGCGGTGGCGGAAAGTGGCGCTCGAAGCCTGCAAGCAGTGCGGCCGGAGTCTCGTTCCCACGATCGAGCCACCGCGAGCCTTCTCCGACGTCGCCGCGCCCTCCTCCTCCCCGCGCCTGCTCATGGCGGACCCCGAAGCCGGGCCGCTCGCTCCCGTTTCCTCGGCGCGGCCTCTCCTCCTCCTCGTCGGACCCGAAGGCGGCTGGTCGGAGAGTGAACGATCCGTCGCCCGGGATCGGGGGCTCTCCCGTTTCGGGCTCGGCCCGCGCACTCTCCGGACCGAGACCGCGGCCATAGCGGCGGCATCGGTTCTCCAGTTTCTGGCGGGAGACTTGAGGGGATAGCGCTTCGTCGTGGGGCTCGCGCCTTATTGAGCTTCACCGCAGAACGGGCAGGACGAGGTCCGCGCGTGGAGGGGCTTTCGGCAGTTCCAGCAGAATCTTCCCGAGATTTTTTCGCGAGCCCGAAGCCGCTGCCGGATCTCCTCCAGGTGAGAAGCCCTGCGGTCGAGCTCGCTCACCGTCCCCAGGTCGTCGAGAAGCTCCCCCGCCTGTTGGTAGCGATCCGAGACCATGGGCGCGAGCGCTTTGACGACGATCTCCTCGATCTCCACCGGGATGGCCCGGTTTCTCTCGCGGGGACGAGTGAACCGGCCCGACGCGGCCATCTGCTCGAGCTGCCGGGGATTAGCGCTGAAATAAGGAAGGACGCCCGTCATCATCTCATACATGATCACGCCGATGGAGTAGACGTCGGAGGCGAAGGCCGCGCGGCCCTGGAACTGCTCGGGAGCCATGTAGGGAGGGCTGCCGATGATGGTCGAGGCCCGGTCGGCGACCTCGAGGAAACGCGACGTTCCGAAGTCGGTGATCTTGATTCTCCCCTCGGGGGTCACGAGGACGTTCCCCGGCCTCAAGTCCCGGTGGAGCACGCCGTGACGGTGCGCATAGTCGACGGCGGTCGCGATCTGGCGGGAGAAGTCGATGGCGATGGGAAGCTCGACTCCTTTCGTCCTTTGAATCCGGGCCTCGAGGCTCTCCCCCTCGACGAACTCCATGACGATGAAGAAATAATCGCCCGCTTTCTCCGCGGTGACGACGCTCACGATGTTCTCGTGGTCGAGCGCCGCGAGAAGACGCGGCTCACGGAGAAGCTCGTCGAACTCGCCGTTCTGCTTGTGGGGAACCTTGATCGCGACCTTCTTGTCGATCCAGGTGTCGCGCACGAGATAGACCGTCCCGAATCCCCCGCTTCCCAGGGTCTTCAGAATCTGGTATTTGCCGAGCTGGTGGCCGAGGAGAAACATGTCGAGGCCGCGGGCGAGTATAACATAGGGTTTCCGGTCGTCGAAGACGTTGACAACACAAGGGTTTTTCCCTAGCATAGATACTCAGGAACAATTCGGCGCAGCGTTTCGAGAGCTCGCGACGGCTGCAGAGCCCGTGTCTGACCGTCGTTTCTGCCATATTGCGCCACCAAGCAGCTGACGTGATTGCTGGCAACGCGATTCACTCGACTCGGAAGGCTCGATCGGCCGGTGGGCCTCTGGCCCTCGACGGACCGCGCCCGAAAGGGGCAAGGAGAACATGCACATCAACGACTTGTTGAAAGTCGCCTCGGAGCGGAAGGCCTCCGACTTGCATCTCAAGGTAGGGAGCCATCCGGTCATCCGCGTCGCGGGCGAGCTCGTCCCACTGGTCGAGATGAAACGCCTCATGCAAGAGGACACCATCGCCATGGCGTTCTCCATCATGAGCAACCGCCAGAAGCAGAAGTTCAAGGATAATCTCGAGATCGATATCGCGTATAGCGTGCCTGGCCTGGGGCGATTCCGAGCCAACGTGTTCCAGCAGCGCGGGACGGTGGGACTCGTCCTCCGCGTCATTCCGGTGAAGATCCTCACCATCCGCGAGCTGGGTCTGCCACTGGTGCTGGAGAAGATCTCGCAGGAAACACGGGGACTCATCCTCTGCACCGGAACGACCGGTTCGGGCAAATCGACCTCGCTCGCGGGCATGATCGACTACATCAACTCCCATCGCTGCGAGCACATCATGACCATCGAGGACCCGATCGAGTTTCTCCATCGGGACAAGAAGTCGATCGTGAACCAGCGCGAAGTGGAGGTCGACACCAAGAGCTTTGCCGGCGCCCTGAGGAGCGCTCTCCGGCAGGACCCCGACGTCATCCTCGTCGGTGAGATGCGGGACTACGAGACCATCGAGACCGCCATCACCGCGGCGGAGACCGGCCACCTCGTGCTCTCGACGCTCCATACTCTCGACGCGACCGAGACCGTGAACCGTATCATCGCGGTCTTCCCTCCTCACCAGCAGAAGCAGATTCGACTCCAGCTCGCGGGTGTGCTGAAGGCGGTCATCTCGATGCGTCTGATTCCGCGCGCCGACGGTCATGGCCGGGTGCCCGCGGTCGAGGTCATGATCGCGACACCGTTCATCCGGGACTGCATCATCAACAAGGACAAGACCAAGCTCATCCACGAAGCCATCGCCGCCGGCGTCTCGCAGTACGGCATGCAGACCTTCGATCAGTCCATCTTCAACCTCTACAAGAAGGACCTCATCACCTACGACGAGGCCCTTCGTCGCGCCAGCAACCCCGACGAGTTCAAGCTCAAGATCCAGGGAATCCAGTCGACGAGCGACCTCGCGCAGGAGGAAATGGAGAAGAGCATGACCGACTTCATGGACGACCAGGGCGGTGGAGGAGCGGAAAGCCCCTTCGAGTTCAGCTAGTCCTCCCCGCAAACCGCTGGATTTCGCGCTGCGGCGACTCGCCCGGCGCGGGCACAGCCGGGGCGAGCTGTCGGCCAAGATGGCGCACGCCGGTTATCGAGACGAGGAGATTCGGTCTACCCTCGCCTTCCTCGACGCTCGAGGCTACCTGAACGACTCCGGATTCGCGAGAGACGTCGCTCGGGCCAGCTCGGAGCGAAAGCTCTGGGGTCCCGCCCGCATCGAACGCCGCCTCCGCGAGCTGAAGCTCACCGAGACCGACATCGCCGGTGCGATCGAGGATGTTTTTCCCGAGGGTGAAGAGCTCGCGGCCAAGCGCGCCTTCGACAGGTTTCTCCACGTCTCCCGCCGGAAAAAAGGAGACGTCGAGGCGGAGCGTGCGCGCGCCTATCGTCACCTCGTAGGTCGAGGTTTTTCTCCCGCCATCGCTCGCCGACTGGTATCGACCTCGGAATTCGAGGATACTTTGTAGCGTATTGGATCCAGCACGGGAATAGAGATAGAGACGACTGATGAAGGCCAGAGAGATCCGAAAGGGCTTCCTCGAGTTTTTCGCTTCGAAGGGGCACCGCATCGTCCCGAGCTCCTCGCTCGTGCCGGTGAACGACCCCACGCTGCTGTTCGTGAACGCCGGGATGAACCAGTTCAAGGACGTATTCCTCGGCCTCGAGAAGCGCGACTATCGGCGGGCGACCACGGTCCAGAAATGCGTACGCGCGGGCGGGAAGCACAACGACCTGGAGAACGTGGGCGTCACCGCGCGCCACCACACCTTCTTCGAGATGCTGGGCAACTTCTCGTTCGGGGACTACTTCAAAGAGGATGCCGTCGACTTCGCCTGGGAGCTCCTCGTCGAGCGACTGAAGCTCGACCCCACCCGGCTCGCCGCCACCATATTCGACGGTGACGACGAAGTCCCCCGAGACGTGGAGGCCCACGAGCTCTGGAGGAAGCACTTCCCCGCCGACCGCGTCCACGAGCTCGGGCGCAAGGACAACTTCTGGTCCATGGGAGACACGGGACCCTGCGGCCCGTGCTCGGAAATCCACTACTTCCAGGGTGACCACATTCCCTGCGCGGAGCGGGAGTGCCAGGGAGTCGCCTGCGAGTGCGATCGCTGGCTCGAGATCTGGAACCTGGTTTTCATGCAGTTCGACCGCGGGGCCGACGGCGCGCTGACTCCCCTTCCCGCTCCTAGCGTCGATACCGGAATGGGGCTCGAACGGATTGCTGCGGTGATTCAGGGCGTAGAGAGCAACTACGACACCGACCTATTCGCCGGTATCCTCCGGGCCGTCGAGAAGCGCACGGGGAAGAGCTACGGCCGATCGAGCTCTCCCGACGACGTGTCGTTCCGGGTCGTTACCGATCACATCCGCGCCACGACCTTCCTCATCTCCGACGGAGTGATGCCGGGAAACGAGGGCCGGGGCTACGTCCTACGCAAAATCATGCGACGCGCCATGCGCCACGGGAAGAAGCTCGGCCTCACCGAGCCTTTCCTCTTCGAGCTCAGTCGCACGGTGGTCGACGAGATGCAGGACGCCTACCCCGACCTCCTGCTCTCGAGGGAGCTGGTAGAGCGGGTCGTGCGCTCCGAAGAGGAGCGCTTCGGAACGACGCTCTCCCTCGGGATTGCCGCCCTCGAGGAGGAGCTCGCCAAGGATGTCGTGCGGGAGTCGAAAGTCCTCCCCGGAGCCGCCGCCTTCAAGCTCTACGATACGTTCGGCATGCCCATCGACCTTCTCACCGACATCGCTTCCGAGTCGGGAGTCTCCGTCGACGAGCGAGGCTTCGAGACCGAGATGGAAGCGCAGAGGAAGCGAGCCCGCGATTCCTGGAAGAAGTCCGCCGTCGTGCCCGACCGGAGCATCTACGGCGAGCTCCGCGGCCGCTTCAGCTCGCGTTTCGAGGGATATGGCGAGACCCGATTCACCGATCTGCACATCGTCGCCCTCACGAAAGACGGCCTCGAGGTGAGAGCGCTCGGTGAAGGCGACGAGGGCGAGCTCTTCCTCGACGTGACCCCTTTTTATCCCGAGGGCGGAGGTCAGGTGGGCGACCGGGGCGTGGTCGCGGGACCGGACGGGGTGGCGGACGTCGTCGACACTCGGACCCCCGTCCCCGGCCTCATCGCTCATCGAGTGCGCGTGTCCCGCGGAAGCCTGGGTGTCGGCCAGAGCGTGAGCGCGACCGTCGACGAGCGGAGCCGCGCGGGCGCCGCCGCTCACCACACCATCACCCACATGCTCCACGCCGCGCTGCGCGAGACGCTCGGCCCTCACGTGAAGCAGGCGGGCTCCCTCGTCGCGCCCAACCGGCTCCGCTTCGATTTTTCTCACTACGCGCCTCTCACTCCGGGAGAGATTCGCCAGATCGAGGACCGGGTCACGGAAAAGATCCTGGAGGACCTCGAAGTGCGCACCGTCGTCCTGCCCATCGACGAAGCGCTCGCGCGGGGAGCGATCGCGTTTTTCGGAGAGAAGTACGGCGACCGAGTCCGGGTGGTCGAGGTGCCCGACTTCAGCATCGAGCTCTGCGGCGGAACCCACCTCTCCAGAACGGGCCAGGCGGGCCTGTTCGTCATCGTGAGCGAGTCTTCCATCGCCTCGGGCGTCCGGCGCATCGAGGCCCTCACGGGAGCGGCCGCCGTCGACTACCTGCGCTCGCAGCGAGCCCTCGTTTCCAGCGTGAGCGACTCGCTCCACGTACGTCCCGAGGAGGTCGCCGCGACCGCGGACCGGCTCCGCGACGAGCTGAAGCGAAAAGAGCGCGAGGTCGAGGAGCTCAAGCTGAAGCTCGCCACCGGAGGGTCCCGGACCTCTTCCGACGCGACGATGAACGTCGGCGAGGTGCTCGTATGGACCCCCGAGCCTCTGGTAGACTTTGATAAGAAACAGCACCGACAATTCGTGGACGCTTTCAAGGAGAAGCACCGGGACCACTCGTGGGTCGCGATCTCAACCGCCGTGAACGAGGACAAAGTCTCTCTCATCGTCGAAGTCTCGCCGAACCTCGTCGGGGAAGTGCGTGCCGATCAGCTGGTCAAGGCGATTGCCCCCGTCATCGAGGGACGCGGCGGCGGGAAGCCCGAGCGCGCCGAGGCGGGAGGGCGCCATCCCGAGCGCATCCCCGAGCTCTACCAGCGCTCTCGCGACGCGGTGCGCCTCGCCCTGGAGAGTCAGCGTGTCTAAGCGTACTCTCGCCATCGCCGTGACCGTCGCGGGTCTCGTCCTGGGAGTGCTCGGGCACCGGAGCGAGGCTCAGGTATACGGCTACACCGACGACAGCGGCGTTTTGATCCTCTCGAACGTCCCGAGCACCGCCCGCATGCGGCTCATCGTGGACGGCTCGGCGGACGAGGCCGGCGAAGCCTGGCAGTACTCCGGACAGTACGATTCGCTGATCCTGAAGGCGTCCAACCTGTTCGGCGTCGATTCGTCCCTCGTGAGAGCGGTCATCGCCGTGGAGTCGGGGTTCAACCGCTACGCCCGCTCGCACAAAGGGGCGCGGGGGCTCATGCAGCTCGTACCCGAGACCGGCCGGCGTTACGGCGTCGTGAACGCCTACGATCCCTGGCAGAACATCCGCGCGGGAACGGCGCACCTCAGGGATCTGATCGATGAGTTCAAGAATCTGAGTCTCGCGCTCGCCGCCTACAACGCCGGCGCCACTCCCGTGCGGCGCTATCGCACCATTCCTCCCTATGCCGAGACCAGGGACTACGTGCGTAAAGTCCTCGCGATCTACGGTGTCGGATCGAAGATCGAGATCGTGAAGGGAAACAAGGTCTACAGCATCGGACAGCCGGGTGGGACGACCCGGGTGACGGCGTTCACGCCGGCGAACGGCGGAAGCGGAACGGCCCCGTCCGGAGGAGGCTCGACGCTGGCGGAGCTCGCCCGGAGGGTAGCGGCGAAACGCAATCCGGGAGCTTTCGCCCCCGCTCCCACCGAGGTAGCCGACTCGCCTGCTCCTGCTCCTGCGACCAGCGACGCGAGCGCGGCCGCGGAGCCCTCTCGGGTTTACTATCGCTTCACCGATGCCGACGGTACTGTCTTCATCACGCGGGATAAGCCCGCAGTGTTTCCCTACGAAGTGCTCCTTCCCTGAATCCGATACCGTCCTGAAACCGGTTTGAGTTAGTATTTAAGCCGTTTTTCTATGGCCAATCAGTCCTCGACACCGTTCGACCAGGGATTGTTCCTCGTCCATCTCAATCGGGGGCGAGAGCACTTCGATGCCCGGAACTTCGCCGACGCCGCGGAGGAGTTCGAGGAAGCACGGCGGCTCCGGCCCGCCGATGACTCGGTGCTCAACCTGCTGGGTCTCGCCTATTTCAAGCAGGAGAAGTACAAGGAGGCCGACTCGGTCTATCGAAAGCTGATCGAGCTCAATCCCGAATCGTCCACCCTCTATTTCAACCTCGGTCTCGTCTGCTTCAAGATCGGCGACCTGGACCGGGCCGAGGCCACGTTTCTGAGGGCTCTCGAGCTCAAGCCGGACAATCAGAAGACCCACTTCTACCTGGGCAACATCTACGAGAAGAAACAGCAGTACTACAACGCAATCTTCCAGTACCGCAAGGCCGGCGCGAACATCATGGTCAAACGGGTACAGGAGAAGATCGATCGCGACCGTCCGTTGGAGCGGGAAGAGGGAGAGGATTTCTCCGCCCCCACTCCCCGCCCCGAAGACGCGAAACCGAGGATGTCCGCCCTCACCGAGGCCGAGACCACTTCTCCCGACCTCGAGCTCGACAAGGTGAACGTCGACAGCCTCGACCGCCGCCGCGTTCTCTCGGCGATCCAGCAAAGTCTGTATCCTCCGCAACCGGCGCTCGCCCGCCCGCCCGCCCCTCCTGACGACGAGACCCCTCTGGAGCAGCTCGTCGAGCGGGCGGTCTCCACGTCGGACACGCAGGAAACGCTGCTGACGGGCGAAGAGCGGAGCGCGATTCACGACGAAGCGCAAAGATTGGCCCGAGTGGGTACGAGGGACCCGATGGATACGCTTCCCACGGATACGGGCACGAGCGAAGAGACGATGCCGCCGCCCCGCCCCCGCCCCCGCCTCGTGATCGCCCGGACACCGGAACCACCCGTCTACGGCTCTCGGATCCCCTTGTCCAGGACGAGTCGCTCGCGGAGATGGCGCGGAGCCGGGTGCCGTCGGACGCGAGCGCCGACTTGTTCTTCACCGCCTCGCCTCGAAGCGGGCGCGAGCCACGAGCCCCCGAGATCCCGCCGGCGGAATCGCTGGGCTCGGTCGCGAGCCACCGCCACGGGGCCCCCGGCGGCGGTCAAAGCGTCGTTCAGAAGCTGAACTGGGGTGCCTCTCCAGTGGTGGGCGAGCCCCACGTCTACGCCCGGGGCCGGCGGCGCGACGATATCTTCCGCTACCTGGAGAACAACCTCATGGAGGTCAACTTCTCCGGGAAGGTATTCATCAAACAGGGCACGATCTACAGCTACAGCGGCAACCTGACTTTCTGGGTCAAACCGCAGAAGCAGGACGCGGCCCCTCCTCTCGTCATCGTGAGCGGAACGGGAAAGCTCCTCCTCACCGACCGGCAGCGGGACATCACCGTTCTGCAGATCGAAGACGAGGAGATCTTCGTCGCGCCATCCCATCTGCTCGCCTGCCAGGAGACGCTGACCCCTCGTTACGCCATGATTGAAAGAGAAGGCGGGGGTGGACAGAGCTTCCACGTGCTCATGATTCACGGCACCGGGATGCTCGCCCTGTCGGTGGCAACCAATCCTCTCGTGCTCACGGTCCAGAAAGAGTACCCGGTGAACGTATCGACCTCGAGCATCATCTCCTGGTCGGGCGACCTCGCTCCGACCCTCGTCGAGGACGAGGCTCTCGCCGAGCTGATGCTCCCGGGTTCCTCGCCGGGAATCAATTTGAGGCTCGAGGGCGAAGGCCGGGTCATGATGGAGAAGCTCACCCGCTAACGGGCTTCACTGGAACGACGGCCTCTCGAAGAAGACCTCCTTGCCTCGAATCGAGATCCTGTCCTCCCCGTCGAATCGCGCCACGCTGTAGGCTCGGAGAGCGGTCTCGAACTCTTTCGCGTCCGACTCCGTGTCCCAGACGCTCCTCCACACCAGGCGATTTCCGCCAGCGGGATTGGCGACGACCGCGTAGTGGTCTCCTCCCCAGCCCGCCGCCGCCGCCGCCGCCGCCGATCGGGCTCCGGCCCGGCCCGCAGCAGGACGCGGATCAAGAATTCTCCCAGGGTCCCCTCGAACACCGGGCTCTTGCCGGACACCTCGGGAAGAGGCACGGTGACGGGCTCGTCTACCGCATCCAGGTACTTTTGCGGATGCAGCACCTGCTCCATCGACCGCGGTGGATGAGCGAGCTTTTCGTTCAGGAGCGCGAAGCCCCCCATCTCGAAGATGCGGGCGGCGAATTTCTGGCCCTCGAAGTACGGGGCGATGAGCTGCTCCTGAACGACCGGGGGCGCCTCCTGGAGAGCGGGACCGGCGAACATCTCCGCGATCTCGGCCCCGCTCAAGCTCTGGGAGTAGGCCCGGAGCAGGTTGGCGACGACGGGGTTCTTGTCACCCACTCCCGACGCCAGGTACTGCACCATCAGGACCGACGCGTCGCCCTCGAGAAGACAGAGCGGCGCGAGCCTGCGATCGTCGTAGTCGCTCTGCACCTCGAGCTTCTCCCGGATCACGAAGTGCTGATCCTGAAGTGCGTGGCGGAGCTCGTGCGAAAGGATGAGCTGGTTGAGGACGTCGAGCGAACGTCCCGAAGAGATCGCGAAGAGCTTCTTCACTCCGGGACGCTCGTCGTAGAACCCGGCGATGTTCTCGTTCAGGACTTTCTCCCTGACCGCTCTCAGATCCTGGCCGGTCGCGAGTAACCCGAATCCCCGTAGCATCGTCGCTTCGCGAACGGCGTACTCCTCCGGATATTCCTCGTCGAACAGATCGTGGATGTACCGCGCGAGGTCATCGCGCGACATGAAGTCGACGGGGACGTCCTTCTCGAACTCGAGACCGCCCAGGGCGGCGACCTTCCGTTTCAGCTCCTCCGGCGAGACCGGCCCGAGTCCGAGCCTGTCGAATGCTTCAGCGAGGGCGGCTTCGTCGACCTGCGCCGCCGCACCTCGGTGACGAATGACGGGGAGGAGAAACGAGAACCCGAGTGCCGCAAATACGAGTACGAGTACGAACCTGCGCCGCGTCATGGGAAAAGGATAGCGCCGAGGAGAGAGAACTCCAACAAAGGGACGGCAAGGACGGACGAACGCAAAGACGGGGAAATCAGGCGGCTTGCGGCCGCTCGAGGAGCGCCTCGAACCGGCAAGCGTCCGAGCCCTGTCCTCGACAGGTCGACTCCGTCACCGAATAGCACTGGAGATCGGTCTTGTCGAGAAGCCCCGCGAACAGCGCGGCGTAGAAGTGGCAGCGCATCTGCCCTCCGTCCTCGGCGGGCGTGTGGCAGAACAGCGAGTTGCTCACGGTGAGGATGAGCTTCTCCCCGTCCCGCTTCACCGACAGCTGGGCGTCCTTGTGAATGCTCCGAAGCCCGCTGTGGAGAAGGTGCTTCACGAGCCGCTCTCTTCCGAACTTCGGGAGCGTCTCCAGGAGCCGTCTTTCGATCTGCGAAAAATCCCCGTAGGCGCGCTCGGAGGCGGTGCGTCCGGCGGTCTCGATGACTTTGGTGTAGAGGCTCGGGTTGCGCCGGAGATACCCCACGGCGCCGATCACGGTAGCAACGTGGAAGCGGGTGCGGCGCGCGGACGGGTCGAACCAGCGGCTGAAGACCTCCAGCTCCTCCGGAGCGTGCTCTTCGAGGGCACGCTGCAGGCTCGTGACGAAGAGTCTCTCTACCTGAACATCGGTAACGGCACTCATCAACCCTGAGGCCCTTTCCCTTCGGACCGCCACGATGCCCCAC
The DNA here is from genome assembly GCA_963815675.1 of uncultured Acidobacteriota bacterium. Lineage (GTDB taxonomy): Bacteria > Acidobacteriota > Vicinamibacteria > Marinacidobacterales > SMYC01 > CAWFHP01. The sequence continues at coordinate 249,464 of CAWFHP010000019.1, forward strand.
CGCGTGGCTTCGAGTGGCGCCGGCCCACGCAATCCGGGCGAACGCCGGCCGGACGTTGCCCGGTCGGATGGCGCACCGCTATCATAGGGGTTCGAAAAACTTCGACGAGTATATCACCATCCCCGGGACCGCCAAAACCGTTGCCCAACCTCGAAGGAGCCATTCTAGCCGGAGGCGAGAGTCGCCGCATGGGCCGGGACAAAGCTCTTTTGCGCCTCGGAGGCCGGCGGCTCGTTGACCGCGTCCGCGGCGCCCTGAAGCCCGTCGTGGAGCGGGTCCGCGTAATGGGTGTCCCGGCGACGGGGCGGGCCGGCTCACTCATTTCCACTGATGGGCCGGAATTCCGTGACTTCGAGGCTCAGCCCGACCTATGTCCGGGTCTCGGGCCGCTCTCCGGCATTCACGCCGCCCTCAAGACGACGAAATTCCAGGCGGTCCTCGTCGTTGCCTGCGATCTTCCCTTCGTGACCACCGCTTTTCTCCGCGGCCTCGCGGATCGGCTCGGACCCGCAGACCAGGCCGTCGTCCCGGTTACCCCCTCCGGACCGGTACCCGTTTGCGCCGTCTACCGCGTCACCACGATCGCCGCCCTCGAAGCGAGAATCGGGCGCGGGGAGCTCTCCGCGCGCGATTTCGCCGCCTCGCTCGACGCCCGTATCGTCGAAGGGGAAGAGCTGTCCGCGCTCGACCCGGAGAGACTCTGCCTCATGAATGTGAACACTCCCGAGGATTACGACGCGGCCCGCTCCCGCGAGCCGTTCTAACGCTCTGCTTCGTTCCGGCCGGGAACGAAAGTAAAACCTTAGCCTGTTGACAGGAAACCCGCCCAGATGCTATTTTTTGAAGACCAGGAAGCTTCCCTACTACTGTCGAACAGGCGGATTCGTGTCGGGCCGATGCCCGTAGTCGGGGGAGATATCCCCTCAGTCCTTTTTTGGAACTCCCTGGAAAAGGAATCGTCGAAATGGCCGTGCGAAAGTCCCCCAAATCGTCCCCGAAACGCGCGTCCGATTCGAGAGCCCATCGGCCTCGACCTGGGCACGAGCTCGATTGTAACTGCGCGTCAGAACGGCGGCAGGAAGATCCAGTCGACTTCGGAGCTGAACGCCTTCATCGAGCTACCCACCTCGAAGTTCACCGAGCAAATCCTTCACCAGAACGAGATCGGCTTCGTTCGCGAGAACGGTCACATCGTCGTCTTCGGAAACGGTGCGTTCAAGTTCGCCAACCTGTTCAACACCGAGACTCGCCGGCCCATGCGACACGGGCTGGTGAACGCGAGCGAGCCGTATGCCCAGAAGTTCCTGGAAGTCATCGTTTCCAAGCTCGTAGGAAAGGCGCGGGCACCGAAGACGAAGCCCGAGCTCGTTTGCTTCAGCGTCCCCGGCGCTCCCAAGGACGCGCCCTCGGGCCTCGTCTACCACGAGGCCTTGATGAAGCAGATGCTGGGAAACATGGGCTTCGAGGCGCGCTCGATCAACGAAGGTCTCGCGGTGGTGTTCTCCGAGCTGGAGAAAGAGAACTTCTCCGGAATCGGCATCAGCTTCGGCGGCGGGCTCACCAACGTATGCCTCGCGTATCTGTCGGTGCCCGTCTTCACTTTCGTGGTGGACAGGGGTGGGGACGATGTCGACGAGGCGGTGGGAGAAGTGACGGGCGAGACCGCGACGAGGATCAAGGCCATCAAGGAAGAAGGTCTCGACCTCACCCACAAACCCCGAAACAAGATCGCCGGCGCGCTCCAGATTTACTACGAGGATCTGATCGCGACGGTGGTGGATGCGATTGCCGAGGCGTTCTCGCGCGCGGACCGGATGCCCAAGCTCGACAAGCCGCTCCCCGTCGTGCTGGGCGGCGGCACCGCTCTTCCCGCCGGATTCGCCCAGCGGTTCGCGAGGGCACTCGAAGCGAAGAAGCTTCCCGTCGCCCTCGGAGACGTGCGGATGGCGCGGGATCCCCTCACCGCAACGGCGCGGGGTGCGCTCCTCGCCGCGCTCTACGACAACTGAGCTCTCGAAGAGTCCAAGGAGAAACGTCCATGGATACCGCGGTTGCGAACGGCGAAGGCCGAATCGGGCTCGATATCGGCACCAGCAAGCTCATGGCGATACGCCAGAGCGGGGCCCAGCTCAAAGCCTCGACGGAGGTCAACGCCTTTCTTCCCCTTCCCTACTCGCGCATCACCGAGAACATCCTGCAGCAGAACAAGGTTCACTACTACCAGAACAACGGGCACTTCTTCGTCTACGGCAACAACGCGGAGAAGTTCGCGGGGCTCTTCAACGCCGAGACTCGGCGGCCCATGAGCCGCGGCCTCATCAACCCCAACGAGCCCTCGGCGCTCGCGCTCATGAAAGTCATGATCCAGGGTCTCGTCAAGAAGCCCAAGGGGAAGGACGAGCTCGTTTGCTTTTCCGTCCCGGGAGCGCCGGCCAGCTCTCCCAACGATTCCATCTACCACGAGCAGCTCCTGAAAGCCTTCCTGCAAGAGCTCGGATACCAGGCGAAGAGCATCAACGAGGGCCTCGCCGTCGTTTTTTCCGAGCTCGAGAGCGAGAACTTCACCGGAATCGGAATCTCCGCGGGCGGGGGCATGTGCAACGCCTGCCTCAGCTATCTCTCCGTGCCCGTCGCTTCTTTCTCCACCTCCAAAGCCGGCGATTACATCGATTGGTGCGTCGGTTCGGTTACGGGCGAGTCCGCGACCCGGGTCAAGATGGTCAAGGAACAGTCGCTCGACCTCACCCGGCCGCCCCGGGACAAGGTGGAAGAGGCGCTGCACATCTACTACGACGACGTCATCGTGACTCTCATCGAGGCGCTCAACCAGTCGGTGAGCAGGGCATCGAGCGACTCTCACAAGCTCGACAAGGCGGTTCCGGTGGTGCTCGCGGGAGGAACGGCCCAGCCCACCGGATTCCGGGGAGAAGTTCGAGAAGGCGCTCTCCGAGTCGCACTGCACCGTTCCCGTGTCCGAAGTGAGGTTATCGCCGCATCCCACCCAAGCGACGGCAAAGGGGGCTTTCATCGCGGCGGTCTACGACAATTGATCGGCGAGAGCCGCGTGCGGCCCCGCGGGGCGACCGCGGCACCGAGGACGGGGCGAAGCCTGAGCCTGCTCCGAGTCCGCGCGCTGCAACGAAGCCTCGACCGCCTCTCGTCGCGGGTTCCCGACCCGTTGGACAAGCTATGGTTCATTCAGGCCACGCTCGAGGAATTCGACTCCTCCCCGGCGCTGTTACGATCGACCCCGGTGCTGCGGCACCTGATCTTCCACTACAAAGCGATCGGGATCCTGGCGAGCTCGCCTTCGGCGAGCGCCGGGGTGAGGTCGACGTCGGTCGCTTCACCCTCTACGGGCTGTATCGCGGCCGGCTCGTTGCCTTCGCCCTCGTGACCTTCGCTCTGGCGTTCGGTCTGTTCCAGGCGGTCACCTACTCGTACAGGCTCGCGGGATCGGCGTCCGATTGGGTCGTGGCCCAGATCGCTCCGCCGCCCGATTCGGGACTTCCCCGGGATCCCCGTCTCGCCGCCGACGGCCGCCTGGTGGAGCGGCCCCAAGAGATTCGGCTCGTCCGGCGAGACGGGGACGAGGAGCTCTGGAGCAACGGGCTGCGGGTCGTCACCACCTTCGAGACCGAGAGCGACCCCCGGAGCTTCTTCGCATTCCCGCGCGATGGCTCCCCTCCGATCCCGATGGGACCGCGGCCGGTAGGGATCATCTATCACGCGAGCGAGAGCGACATGGCGCCGTTCGGCCCCGCTTTCAACCGCGACATTCTCTCCACCACCAAGGATCTGCTGGGGTGGCTGAGCCGGCGGCGGATCTACCACTACGTCATCGACCGCTTCGGACAGGTCTACCGCCTCGTTCCCGACGACAGTGTGTCCATCCACGCCGGCGTCTCCGTCTGGGGCGACGAGCAGAACTACTACTTGAACCTGAACGACAGCTTCATCGGCATCGCCTTCGAGAGCCAGTGGAGCAAGGTGGAGGGCGACGCCATTACGCCGGCCCAGATCCAGGCGGGCTTGAATCTCACCGACCTCCTGCGAGCCCGGTACGGAATCACGGATGCCAACTGCGTCCCCCACGGCCTGGTGTCGGTCAACGCCGGCAAGAGGCTCATCGGCTACCACGCCGACTGGGCGCGCAACTTCCCGTTCGCCGCTCTGGGGCTCTCCGACAAGTATCTCGTTCCACCCCCGAGCGTTTCCGCGTTCGGTTTCGACTACGATGACGACCTGGTGGAGCGGCTGGGAGGCTCGCTCTGGCCGGGAGTCCCCGTCGCCGAGCACGAGCTCGAGCGAAGAGCGTCGATCGAAGGAGTGACCCTGAGAGAGCTCCGGAACGAGCTCCACCGTCGATATCTCCAGAACCTCGAAGTCGCCAAGCTGGAACAGAGCTCTCTCGCCACCTCGCGCTCCTCGGGCGGGGAAGGGGCGCGGGGCGGAAGCCCGTGACCCTCGTGATCCCCGTTACCGTCCAAGCCGCGTGAGCTCAGGAGCCTCTCGAGAAGACGGCCTGGAAGAGGCCGAGCGCGACCTCGATCAGGATCAGCACCACGATGTACCACTCCACTCGAAGACTCTGCCGATTGTGCACGAGGTCGAGATAGGTCTCGGCGGAGCGCGAAATCAACTCCAGCTTGCGTGACAGTGCACGGTCGCGATCCCGCAGCTCGAACTCGATGGCGAGCCTTTCATAGAGCCGGTCGAGCGCCGGGTCCTCCCAGGTGAACTCCGGTTTTTCCGTCACCTCCACTCGTCCCACCATCTGGCTCTCGGTGAGCAGCACCTCGCCAATCTCCTTGAGCCATCCCCGCCTGCCCTTGTGGCGCGCCCCGCCGCCCAGCTCGAGCGCCAGATCTTCGACGCGATCGAACACCAGCGCTACCCGCCTCTCGTGATAAGAGAGGACGGCGCTCTTCGCGGTCGCGTCGGCGACGGCCTGGATGCGACTGACGCTCACCTTGTGGAGGTTCAGCCTGCCGTTCGGATCGAAACGCTCGGGATGACCAGGCTTCAGAACGATGTCGCAGGTCTCGCTCTCGGGCTCGTCGAAGCGACCCTGTACGAAGGGCACGAGGGTCTCGAGAAAGGCGTTCTCGGTCTCGGCGTCGACCCCGACGAGACAGGCGGCGCCGAAACGGAAGACGACGGCGTAACCGTCATCGCCCGCGCGAACCACGAGTGGATTTTGCGCCACCCGCTCGAAGGTCTCGACCTGACGCACATCGATTCTTCGCCCGAGAAACCAGGCCCGCGCCTGGAGCGTCGTCTCCTGCTCGGTCATGGGTTTTCTCGGCCTCCTTTCATTCGATTGGAACCGACGCCGGGTAAGGCTAAAGCCGGTCGAAGACGAAGTTTCTCGCCCGGCCGGCGGCGAGCCCGAACCCCGAGATACGTCCCTCGCGATCGCGCTCGAAGACGAGGCTTCCTTCCTTCCATTGGAAACCGTCCTCGAAGACGGGCTCGAGCGGGTACCTTCCTGCCGGACTCACCAGCAGCAGGCCGTCCTTGTCGTCGAGCTCGAGCCGATAGGTGACGTCGAGCTCCCGGCAGCGATAGAGCCCCAGATAGCGCGCCAGCGTCTCGAGTCCGGGATGGACCTGGGCGACGCGCGCGTAGGTGAACGGGCGCTGTCCATCGGAGTCGACGTGCATGAGCCACGCGCCCGCCGACGTCGTTTCGAAACGGACTCTCGTCCCGGTGTCGTCGGGCAAGACGCGGAACTCCGTGGGTGAAAAAGGAACGAGCTTCTGCTCCGCTCCCCCGAGCTCGAGGGAGCCCTCGGAGAGTGCGAGCCGTATCAGCCCCCCGGTGTCCGCGTCGAAGTAGACGCCGGCAAAGCGCTCGAGAATCCGTCTCCGAGAGCACGGTCTCCGGTGAGGCGGCGGTCTCGCCCCCGGTGTCCTCGAACAAGAAGATATCCGCCACTTGCAAGGCGAGCGCCTCGGGCTCCGCGTCCGAGCGGTTACAGAGCAGATAGACGGAGAAGCGATCGTCGGGAAAGCGCAGGGTGGCAGCGCGGTACCCCACGAACGAGCCTCCGTGGGAGGCGGTGCGCCGACCTCGATGGCTTCCGATCCGGAGTCCGAAGGCGTAGGTCTCGGGGGTTCCGTCCTTCAGCCTCCCGGTCGCGAGGCGCTTCGTCGCGAGCCCACTCCCTCCGACCGTGCCGGCGTCGAAGTTCTCGTCCCAGCGAAGGAGGTCGTCGATAGTCGTGTAGACGCCGCCGTCGCCCACCATGTTGAGGGTCGTTCGATCGATCTCGAATCCGCCGTCCTTCTTCGGTCGATAGCCCTCCGCGCGGTCTTTCACCACCATGCGGAAGTCGTCGTGGAAATGCGTGCTCTCCATCGAGAGAGGCTCGAAGATATTCTTCCGCGCGAACTCACGGAGTTTTTCTCCCGTCGCCCGCAGGATGATCTGGGAAAGAAGAAAGTATCCGGAGTTGCTGTAGAGATACTCCGTGCCCGGGGGAAAGTTGAGGTTCTCCTGCCGCGAGAGCCGCGCGAGGACGTCCTCGTCAGTGTAGAAATCCTCGTCGCGGCTGCCGGCGAGCGACATCAGCATCAGATAGTCGCGGATTCCGCTGGTGTGGTGGATGAGGTTCGAGATCGTGATGACCTCGGGCGTGACGGGAAGCTCGGGAAGGTACTTTCGAATGTCGTCGTCGACGGACAGCTTTCCCTGCTGTTGCGCGAGCAGCACCGCGAAAGCGGTGAATTGCTTTCCCACCGAGCCGGTCCGGAACACCGACCGGCTGGAAAGAGGGACGTCATACTCCAGGCTCGCCATGCCGTAGGCATTACGATAGAGAAATCCTCCGTCCCGGATCACGCCCACCGCGCAGCCGGGCGAGCCGGGGCCGATCCAGTCATGGAAAAGAGCGTCCACGCGACTCTGGCGTCGGTCCGAGGCGAACGCGCTCGCGACCCCGAGCGCGAAGATGAGAACGCTTCCGAGGCGTCCCTTCCGCTTGATCATGCTCTCCTCCTCTTCCTAGAATGCCCCATGCACGTCCTCCTGCTCTTCTCGATGCTCGCCTCCGCAGCGCCTATTTCCTCTTTCTCCGGTCTCTCCGGCACGCGGGACTATTGCGCGATCGAAAGCGAAGGAGCCGCGATCGAGCTCGTCCGACCCGGCCCCGGCGAGGCACCGATCGACGACGTGAACTGGTTCGCCCGCCCGCTCGAGAACGATCGCGGCCAGTGGATCATCGCCTTCGCGAGCCACAATCAGAACTATCTGTACGACCTCTCCAACGGCAAGCGCATCAAGATTCCGGATCGATCCGACGCCGTCGGAACACCCGACGGCCGCTACATCACCGTGCCTTCGCACTACACGCCCGATCAATATATTCGATTCTACGATGCCGCGCAGCTGCTCGATCATCTCGATCGCGGCATCGATGCCGACGGGCTCGCGCCCGCCTACGTGCACGTGCATCCGGACTTGAGGAACGTCTACTACCAGTCCACCGCCATCCTGTCGAGCTCGAGGACAGGCTCGATCGATACCACGACCTATCGTCTGATGTTCTCGGGAACGAGAGACGAAGCCGCGTTCCGAATCGTCGACTACGAGTTCGTTCGCGATATGTCCACCGGGGCCCTCACCGTCCATCCCTCCGGACCGATGAAGCTTTGTCCCGAGATCCCGAACGACCTGGCGACTCCGTTCATCTCGAAGGACGCCCGCTACGTCGTCTCGTACACCAGCAGCTCCGACGCGCGCGAGTACAGCCCCGGCTCTTCGTTGAAGATCTTTCGCATCGCCGAGGTGCTCCCTGAGAAAGGGACGACGCGCTGCGAGGAGGTAGTCGATTTCGGTTTCGCCGCGGGCAAGGCCGACTTCAGCTTCGACGGATCGGAGCTCGCCTTCCACATCAGCAAGGGCGCGTACTTGACGCCGTTCGTCAACGGCGGGCTCGATCCCCCGACGGTGACCGACGTCGTCGTCGTGAAGCTCACCCACGACCGGCAGGGCGGGATCGACGGGTACTCGGGGATGGCGCGGGTGACGACCTCACTGCGAGAGGGGGTCGGGAGCTACTTTCCCGCCTTCTTCCCCGACGGAAAGCTCTTCTACATCTTCAACGCGGAGCCCAAGACGACGACGGCGCACAAACGTTTCTATTTCAAGGTCGTGGACCCCGACAAGGAGTTCACCATGGCGAGTGTATTCGCGGAGCCCGGGCGGCTCGCTCTGGCGACGATGCTCGGTCATCTCTGGGAGGGGGTCTGCACTACGGAAGCTGCGACTCCATGGAAGGATCACGAGGCTCCCTGCGATCCTCGCGAGCCTCTCCCGGTCGGACTGTAAGGCCCTGGTCGAGGAGAACTGGACGGAGAAGCTTTCCTCCAGCAAGGCCGACCTTCTGGAGCTCTGCGCGCTTCGTCCCTGACTGAGTACCGTCTCAGTTCATGGAGCAGGCGCCGGGGCCGCGTGGATCGCCACAGGCACCACATGGACCGGACGCGGCCTCCCGCCTGCCCTTCCCGCTTCCGCTTCCGGTCACGGCGGCGAACGTCGAGAGGAGCTTTTCGAGCCTCGAGCTCTTGCAGGATGGGCATTCCGGGCGCTCGCTGCCGAGCACGAGAGCCTCGAACTCCTTCTCGCAGCGCTTGCATCGGTATTCGAAGATGGGCATCCAAGTCTCCTGACGGTATTGTAGATCGGAAGTCGACTCTCCTTCCCCTCCGGCCTCCCCGCTCTCCCCGGCTCAGGGCGCCCCTCGCGAGCGGCGAAGAAGGAGCTCAGAAACTTCCGGTAGTCCTGCCGATTCCGATAGCCGGGCAGCGGCGCAGACGCTATTCCCTCGTCGAAGACGAGGATTGTCGGTGCATGCACGGCGAGATCCCGGAACAGCAGCTCCACCGAGGCGAGCGGTCGCCTCCATTCGGGACGGATTCCCTTCTCTCGGGAAACCTCCTCGACGAAGCTCCGATCCGAGGAAGGATTGGTCACGACGACGAGCGAAGCCCCGGTAGCGCGGGCGGCATCCGCGATCTCGGGCAGGCCGTCGACGGACAAGGGCATGTGGGGAGACCAGAGAAAGACGACGAGACGTCCGTCCTTGACGAGGGCGCTCGCGAGGTCGCGGTCGGTGAAGCCGTCCGCGGCCGGGCAGACCGTTGGCGTCTCGATGGGTCGGCTCACGACCTCGCAGTCTCGCCCCAGCTCCGCGCGCTCCGTCCCCTGAGGTCCGGTGCGAAAGAGGACCGGACTTGCCGGCGCCTCCGCCGCTTCGAGCGTAATCCAGACACCGAGCTTGCGGGTCGCCAGGTGAAAGCGCTCCCTGCCATCGATACCGGGAGGCGCCCTCAGAATCTCACCGCTCGCGCTCCACGTCTCGAGCAGGCGGTCCACTTCCCGCGCGCAGCGGCGGGACGCGAGGAGAGGTGCCCAGGGTCGAGTCTCGCGGGAGACGCGGGTAATTTGTGGACCGGAGGAAGCGCGGAAGCGCTCCGATCACGCCGAGCGACAAAGCGACGATCGGGATATCGAGACGGAAGAACACGGGCGGGTACGATACGGTCGCGCTCCGGAGCTGTCAACTTTCGAGGATGGTGCGAGCGCAAGCCCAGAGCTCACGGGCTCGCGCATATGCGCGAGAGGTCGCGCCCCTGCCCCGCGCGGATGCTTCCGGGGTTTCGTCAGTGCAGGAACAAGACGGCGGTGAGAGACCCGACTTTGACCGCCATCGGGAAGTGAATCTCCATCGCCATCTGCGCCATCATTTGACTGAGGACGAACAATCCAACGCTCAGGACGAATATTCTTGCGATCCGCTCGCGACCGATGATCACGGGTTATGACTCCTCGATAACGTTGAGGATTAACGAGCCCCTCGATGAATCATGAAAGAACGGGTGCTCGCGTCGAATTATCGTTGGACTCGCGTGAACCTGTCTAGAGTAAGAAATTCCCCTGGCCGATTTTCCCCTCGAATGCGCGAGCCACGTCCTGTTTCGGGGGCGAACGCCCCCTCCCCGAACGCGTTCGAGTCTCCTGAGCGCGGGAACAAGAGTGGGTTTTTCCCGACGCCGGCTCGTCAGCGCCGTGTCTATAATCCAAACAGTCCGACCGTCTTGCCGACCTGGAAGGAGGTATCTTCATGCTCCCAACCATCGTGATCCTCGCCGCGCTCGGCGCGGGCGCCCCGGCGCCGTACGTTCAGACCGCACCGATTATCTTCGACTTCGACTTCGACCGAAGCCACGCTGTCGCACCTCGATAGCCTCGAGAACGAGCTCGCCGCGCTCGACAGCGAGGTCGCCGCCAGGCAGACGCAGCCCGCAGCACCTCTCGACCCGGGCCTCGCGGAACGAGCGCGAAAGCTTCACGACGAGGCAATCTATTTGAAGGTCATGAGCAAGAAGTACGTGGAGGCCGGAGGCGAGGGAACGGGTGTCCCCGCCGAAGAGGTCGCGTCGTTGAGAGAGGCCATTGCCAGGCTCCGGGACGACATCCGCCTGTCAACTACGGGCGCACCGGGCGAGCCGAGTGACAAGGCGAGTGTAGAAGAGCTCCCGGCCGACACCGTGTTCTCGGCCCGCCTCCTCGATTCGCTGAGCTCGGAGAACGCCGACGTCGGCGATCGCTTCGAGGCGGTCACCATCGTCCCCGTCACCATTGATGGAGAGAAACTGATTCCCGAAGGCTCGTCACTATTCGGAGCGGTCGAGAGCGTGGACCGCGCCGGGCGCAGCGACCGAAGCGCCAAGCTGGTGCTCGCGTTCGATCGACTCGACATCGAGGGGGAAACGTATACAATCACCGCGACCGTCGTCGGCGGCTCCAGGGACCTCGAGACGGGAATCGGCAAGGAAAAGAAGAAGCTCGGCCTCGGAGCGAGCGTCGGCGGCGTCATCGGCGCGGTTCTCGGCGGAGGAACAGGCGCGATCGCGGGTGCGATCCTGGGAGGGACGGGAGCGATACTTGGAACCGAGGGCAAGAACGTGGAGCTGCCGAGAGGAACCATGCTCCAGCTCCGGCTCGATCGTCCCCTCCAGTTGCGCCCCCGTTGAAAGGAGCGATTCATGGACCTCGAAGAAGCCCGGGCCCTCTTCTCCTATGACAGCTGGGCCAACGCTCTGATCCTGGAAGCGGCCGCCCGACTCCCGGACGACGCGCTCCGCCGCGACTTCCAGACGTCGCACCGCAACCTGTTCGAGACACTGGTGCACGTTGTCGCGGCCGAAGAGATTCTGGTTGTCCCGCTGGAAGGGCGACCCCCGGGCGAAGCTCACCGGGCCCGATGAGGTACCGAGCTTCGATGCGCTCCGGCAGTGGTGGGCGCGGGTCCAGGCCGAACGGGACGGCTTCGTCGCCACCCTGAGCGAGGAGGACCTGGACCACGAGTTGGAGATGTCGACCACCGGAGGCACGACTTACCGCCACCGTTTCGCCGACATGTTTCGTCACCTGACCAACCATTCGACCTACCATCGCGGTCAGGTGGTGGCGATTCTCCGGCAGCTCGGTGAGAAGCCGCCGTCGACCGACCTCATCCGTTTCTATCGTCAGGAGTCAGAGTCAGAGTCAGAGTCAGAGCTGAGGCAGTCGTCAATCCAGGAGAGATAGGAAGGCGCTCCTTTCTCCACCCGAAAGGCGATGAGCTCGGGACAATCGTACGGATGAAGCTCGGAAACGGCAGCCTCGAGCTCCCGGTACCGGTCGGCCCGGGTCTTCATCACGAGGATCTGCTCCCGCTCGTCCGCAATCTCGCCCTCCCATCGATAGAGGCTTCGGACACCGGGAACGATGTTGATGCAAGCAACGAGACGCATCTCGAGCAGGGCGCGCGCGAGACGGACGGCCTGGTCGGAGTCCCCGAGAGTGGTGATGGCGACCAGATGCTCCGGCATCAGACTTCCCTCCTGGCAAGGCGCTCTCGCGGCGGCTCGTATCGTTCTCCCGTTCCATCATCTATAATGACCAGCATCTTTACGACTCTACAAGAAAAGAATGCGTCCCGACCATGACCGCCACGACGTCAGGTGAGCGAGGGAGCCCGCAAGCGACTTCGAAGGGCCGCCGTCCCGCCGAAACCGGGTTCCGTCGCAAGGCCCTCGGGCTCGCGGCGTTCCTGATCCTGGCGGCCACGGCGCTCAACGCATTCTTCGGCGAGTCCGGAATACTCGGCCTCAGGAAAGCCCAGAAGGAGTATGAGACGCTCCTTCACGAAGTCGAGGCGCTTCAAGCGGAGAACGACAGCCTGTCTCAGCAGATTCGCGCGCTCAGAAGCGACCCTCTCGTCATCGAGAGAATGGCGCGTGAAATGCTCGGGATGGCCAAGCCCGATGAGATCGTGGTGACGGTCCGCCACTCCGACCGCTGACCCGTCGAGCCGGTTGCCGGCACAGCGGTCGGGTCAATTGGTAATGTCGTAGGCGAGCTTCAAAACCTCACCTTTCCTTCGCACCACCACCCGGATCTCGTCCTTGTCGAGCAGACGTGAAAGGAGCTCCCAGAGTGAGCCGACCTGGCGAAGGGGCTCGCCGTTGATACTGATGAGCACGTCGCCGGGGAGTAGACCGGACTCGGCGAGAAGCGTCCCGTCGGGGAGGCGGGAGACGCGGAGCCCGGTGACCTCGCCATCCTCCACCCGCGGAGCGACATCGGTCTCTTTCAGAATGACCGGGATCTCTTTCGAAAGCCGCTCCTTCGCAGAAGCCCGGGGGATCGTGCGCCGAATCCAACCGTCCTCGACGGATGGTGAGACGCTCTTGCTCGCTCGAATCTGGCTTCGCGGACGCGGTCGGAGGGCCGGGCTCCCCTCGTCCGCCGGTGAGAAAGAGCTCCAGACCGCCCTCGCCGCCCTGGAAGCGTGCGGAGCTCGTCGTCACATCGACGAGCAGATACCCTTCCATCTCTTGTCCAATGCGGAGCACCCGGGCTCGCGGCGCTCCGGCGCGCCGCACGAGAGCGACCGAGTCGCTGGGACTCGTCGCTACGATGACTCCTTCGAGGACGAGATCCGCTTCTGCTTCTGCTTCTGCCTCTGCCTCTGCCTCTGTCCTCCCCGAAGCCTCGGCGGGGACGGCAGCGGCCGATGCCGGCCCGAGCACGAGGCCGGCGATCGCGAGCGCGGCCGCAACCCGCGAGGGAGAGGAAAACCCGTCCATATTCGTCTTTCCGAATGAGCATAGGCTCCGCGGGCCGATGGGGTCAAGCCCATCTCCGGCGTGGCAGGCCTTCGCCCAATCTGCTTGTGATATAGTTCCGTGAGCTCATTACAAGCCGCATGATGAACGGGTAGTCCATGTCGTCCGATCCTCCCACACCGAGGTCGCGACTGCCCCAACCGAAGCGAGGAGTGGGTCATTTTCTGTTGAGGACCCGTCTCGGGCAGATCCTGGCCGTTCTCATCGTCGCGCGGCTCCTGGGGTTCTCGGGGCTCGTGCCCTCCTGGGTCACTTCGGCCTCGACGATCGGCCTTTGGGCTTACGTCGCGGGTCTCATACTCTGGCGCATCTTGCGGCTCAGGACCAAGCTCCTGTGGCGCATTCGCCGCAAGCTCGTCATCTCGTACCTCCTCATCGGGCTCGTTCCCACTCTCCTGATTCTCTTCTTCTTCCTGCTGAGCGCCTTCTTCATCGTGGGACAGGTGAGCTCGTACGTGCTCAACACCGAGATTCGTCGCATCGACACCGACGTGATTACCGCGGGCGATCTCGCGGTGTCGGATATCCAGGGCATCGTTCGAAACGATCCCCATCCTTCCGATGGCGACATCCGCGCCACGCTGGCGCGCCGACTGGCGCCGATCTCCGCGCGGTTTCCCGGATCCGGCGCCGTCTACCTCGAGCACCGCCGCGGTCGGATCCAGCGGGTGGTGGCGACCGACGACTTCGTCCACGCTCCTCAGGTGGGAACCACCCTCGCCGCCTGGGCCATGGCGGCCTATCAGGGACCGATTCACGTATCCGACACGAACTACCTGGGTGGGGTCTCCGCGCCGGTGCCGGGCCAGGAGGGCCTCACCGTGCTCGTGCTCTGCCCGCTCGGAGGAGTCCTTGACAAGGCCGCGGCCGACACGGGGTTCCATATCGACCAGGTGGTCGCCAGCCTCTCCAAGGAGGGCGGAGCGGCGCCGGTCCTGGTACTGGGCAGCGCGCGAAACCCAGACCCTTCCCGAACGGCGGCACCGAAGCCGTTCACCCTACCCTGGTGGACGCTCCTCCAGTCGCGGAGTCTCGATCAGCCCCGGTCGCAGGACACGGACCTGATCTTCGTGCAGTTCGGCTTCGCCCCCATGATGCTGTACCGGAGCATCGCCGCCAACGCTCTGCAGCTCGGGCCGGAAGGGCCCGATCTGGGGCGGTTGGTCCTCTTCGCTCTCGCCCTTCTCGCCATCCTGTTCCTGGTGATCGAGGTTGCGGCCATCTTCGTGGGACTCGTTCTCGCGCGCTCGATCACGGGCTCGGTCCATGCCTTGAGCCAGGGAACCGAGCACGTGCGCCAGGGGGACTTCGGGTACAAGGTGCAGGTTCGATCGCGCGACCAGCTGGGCGAGCTCGCCGACTCGTTCAACTTGATGACGACGAGCATCCAGGACCTGTTGAACGAGTCCGCGGAGAAAGAGCGGCTCGAGGAGGAGCTTCGCATCGCGAGGGAGATTCAGAACAGCCTCCTCCCCAAGGACCGGATCAGCGTTCCTGGACTCTCCATCGCCTGGCTTTGTCTCCCGGCGAACGAGGTGGGCGGAGACTACTGCGACTTCATTCCCCTCCCCGACGAGAGGCTCGCGCTTCTGATCGCGGACGTGTCCGGAAAGGGTACTTCAGCCGCTCTCTATATGGCGGAGCTCAAGGGAATCGCCCTCTCTTTGAGCCGCATCTACGATTCCCCGCGACGCCTGCTCGTCGAGGCCAACAAAATCCTCGCGGCGAACCTCGACAACCGCAGCTTCATCACCATGGTCTACGCCGTGATCGACATGAAGCAGCGCCGCATGACCTACGCTCGGGCCGGACACAACCCCGTCTTTCAGCTCTCGGCGAACGGCGGCCGTCCCACCACCCGCGTCCTTGCTCCCGAAGGGCTCGGGCTCGCACTCGACCGGGGCGCGACCTTCGAGGCCATCCTGGAAGAAGAGTCCATCGGGCTCGCTTCCGGGGATCTCTTTCTTTTCTATACCGACGGAGTCTCCGAAGCGATGAACGACCGCTCCGAGCTGTTCGGAGAGGACCGGATGCGCGCCATTCTGGAAGAGAACTCCGAGCTTCCCACCGAGGAGCTCCGTGAAAAGATGATCGACGAAGTCTTCAGCTTCGCCGGCGGTGCGGTCCAGCATGACGACATGACCATGGTCCTCGTCAAAGTGTTGTAGTAGCATGAAATCATCCCGTCCGACAGGGTCCCGTCGAGAGAACGGCGACGAAAAAGGCCGTCCTCGGCGAAGAGACGGTCTCTATCGAGAAGGGCATCGAGGAGAATCGAGTAGATAGAGAGACAACCCGGGTTCCCCGGAACGCTTCCGGTCTAGGAGAGTTTTTCGACACCCGAGTCAGGCCTTCGAGGCCTTCGCGGCCTCTGCGGCCTGTGGGGATTGCCTCCCTATCCCCTCCCATCCTCCGAAATCGCTTCTCCGCCACCGCCGGGCCCCGCGGACACGTAAGCACTGGACACTTTCGAAGGCAGCAAAAGCGCATGACTCCGTCGATTTCCACCGATCTGGCCGAGCTCGAATCGAAGCTCCGCTACCGTTTCCGCGATCTTGCTCTCCTCGAGCAAGCCTTGACCCACAAGTCCTTCGCCCACGAGTCCGGGGACAGCCCGCACAACGAGTCCATGGAGTTTCTCGGCGACGCCGTGCTCGGATTTCTCGTCACCGACTTCATCTACCGCGATTTTCCTGTCTCGAGCGAGGGCAGGAAATCGAAGATAAAAGCCTACCTGGTGAGCGCCGCCACCCTTTCGACGCTCGCGCTCGAGCTCGAGGTGCCCCGCTATCTTCGGCTCGGCAAAGGGGAGGAGAAAACCGGCGGCAGGAAAAAGAAGGCCCTCTCCGCGAACGCCTTCGAGGCCGTGGTCGCCGCCATATACCTCGACTCCGGAATCGACGAGGTCCGCGCCTTTCTCGACCCTCTCTTTCGCCCGCTGATCGGCGACGTGCGGGACGGCAGGGCGGCGGTGGAGGATCCCAAGACGGCGCTCCAGGAATTTCTCCAGGCACGAAATCTCGACTCGGCCCACTACATCGTTACCGCCGAGACCGGTCCCGAGCACCGCAAGACGTTTCACGTCGAGCTCCGGATCGGCGCCAGCCGGGTGTCGACCGCGACCGGCACGACGAAGAAGAACGCGGAGATCCTCGCCGCTCAAGAGGCACTCGCCCGTCTCCTTCGGGATGAGGGTCGCTAACCGCGCTATTCGCGGTCGGTGACGATGAGCATCAGCACGTGCTCACCGATGCGGAACTCGTTGTGGTTCTCGAGCTCGGAGCTCTGGATCCGCTCGCCCAGCACGAACGTCCCGTTCGTGCTGCCGAGGTCGTTCAGGACGACGCGTGACCCCAGGACATCGATGGTCGCGTGCTGTCGGGAGCACTCGGGGTCGTCCAGGACGATGTCGCAGTCGGAGCGCCCGAGGGTCGTCTTGACTTTCTGAATGTGGAAGATCTGGCCGCTGGCCTTCCCCTGGAGAACGGCGAGCGAATACTTCTTGTCCTGAGGAAGCTCGACCACCTCCGCGATGCGTTGGCCGGTGATGGTCTCTCCGCCGAGGTTCTCGTCCGACCGCAGTCGCCGCACCCGTGCCGTCGTATCCTGCTCGCGGCGGGGAACGGTGTCTTCCGCCGTGCCCCCGGCGGCGGTCGCGCTCTGGGATGTCACCGCTTCCGCCTCGGCCGCTCCGATCTCTATCGTCGCACCGCACTTCTTGCACTTGGCGGAAGCGTGGCTCTTGCCTCCCAGCTGGCTCTCATCGAACCGGTACCGGGTCTGACAAGTCGGGCAGGCGACACGAATCATGGGTCTGACGTTTCTACTCCCCTCGAAATTCTACCATTCTTCCGTTGAGGGAACATATACCGACTTCGTTCGCCCCGCGAGGGGCTGCCGGAGCGTCAACCAAACCGGCGTTTCACGAAGTGCTCCCACTCGCCGATGAGCTCCGTCTCGTCGCGCCCCATCACCTTCCGAAGCGATTGATCGATGTCGTTTCCCTCTCCCAGGGCGGTCAACAGGTCCCGGATTCCGCCCATCCCACGGCTCTGAATCATGTACTCGACGAGCGATGTCGCCGCGGGATAAAACAAGCGCACGTCGCACTGACCCGCCGAGATGCACATCTGGAGGCTGTTGCCGCCGTTCAGGAGCTTCGCGAGCGGCTTGCCGGCTGCGGCCGAACGGGATCCCTCGAGATATTCCGCGAGTCCCTCGTGGAGCCAGCGAGGCACTTTGCTCCCTGCCCGCGCGTGAATGAAGGCATGGGCGAGCTCATGGTGAAGGGTCGATCGAATCTGATCGTCCACCTGCTGCAGTCCCTGCACCGGAATCCGGATCTTTCCGTCGAAGAGCCCCGCCGACCAGTGGGGTCCACCCATCTCGTGGTAGGAACGTTGCGAATAGAGGATCACAACCACCGGCTCGGTGGGGGCGAACCCGAGCTGGGAGACGAGCGACGCATAGCTTCGCTCCATGCTGTCGAGGACCAGCCGGCCGGTACTCTCCATCGTGTCTCCCTCGTAGGTGACGATGAAGTGCGACAGCCGCTTCTGGTCGAATCCAGACGACGCGCGAGCTTCCCGCATCGCCCGATCGAGCGAAGCCCGGATTTCCGCGCTGTCTTCGATGGAGAGCGCGATCCGAAACTCCTCGATCGCCTTGTCCATCTGCTCCCGGTAGTAGTACGCCTTTCCGATCCAATGGTGCATCTCGGCGGTGTTGTCCCGAGCCCCGTACGCGAGCGCGGTCCTGGCCCACTTTTCCGCGAGCTCCCAGGACTGCTCTTCCCCGTACACGTTGGCGCGAAAGCTCGCGATCTCCCCGGAGTCGGAGCCCCATGATTCCGCCTCGTCGATATCACGGAGCGCGTCGGCAAACTGCCTGCCCTTGATCTCCTTGCCCGCGAGCAGAAGATAGCCTTCCGCGACGTATTCCCGCAGCGACGCCTCCTGGGGAAACTCCCGCGACACTTCGATAGCTCGATCGAGGAGTGGACGAGAGACCGTCGCTTCGCTGAGCTCCGGGAGGCTCGGGGGTTCCGGAGGGGTTTCGTCGGGCGGCGGGGACGACGGGGCGACGGGCCTCAAGCCGGGAAGAATCAGCGTCGCCGGAGTCTCGAGGCGGCGGAGGAGGCGCTTCGACGTCGATCCTCAAAGCGGGGGCGCTCTCGGGTCGAGCTCCCTTGGCGGGTGGTCGACTGGTCGACGCGACGTCGCTCGGTTGCCGCCGCTGCTGCCAGAAATAGGCCAAGGAAGCCGTCAACAACAGGCCCAGCACGGCGACGTTGAAGAGGGAAATCGACGACTCGCGCTCCCGCACGGGAGGGGCCGCTCTGGGATTGGTGCCCTGCGCTGCCGGACGCGGACGTCTCTCTTTCCGCCGGGCTCCGAGCTTCGCGAAGACGACCCCGCACCGAGCACACGATTTCGGCGCGAGCCCGGTCGCGTCGGGAGCCGATTGGAAACCACACTTCGGGCATTCCACCGTAGCGTCCTCCCTGCCGATGAATGAAGTGGTTTTGAGTCCGGTCGAGCTACGGTATCGTTCGATTGAGCCCGCGCCTCACGCGGAGGCCGCCTCTCTCCGCGAGCGGGCACGCGCTTCCGCCACCAGGCTCCGGAGGGCTCGGGCGAGCTTCCCGATTCGAGCCGAATCGGTGTCCCGGCCCAGGCTCACCCGGATCGACCCCTGGACTTCCTTCGGGGTCAAGCCCATGGCGACGAGCACGTGCGAAGGGGCGACGGCGCCCGAAGAACAGGCGGCTCCCGTCGAGACCGCGAATCCGGCCCGATCGAGAGCGTGTACCAGTTCCTCCCCGTCGACGTCCTCGAAGCGAACGTTGAGTGTGTTGGGAGTTCTCGGCGTACCGCCGCCGTTCGTGTGACACCGCTCGATGCTCTCGAGGACGTCCCGTTCCAGCTCGTCACGAAGAGCCCGAAGCCTCTCGGACTCTCTCGAAAGGTGCTCCTTCGCCCGATCGGCCGCTTCGGCGAGACCCACGATGCCTGCCACGTTCTCCGTTCCCGGTCGTCGCGAGCGCTCTTGGCCGCCTCCGCGGAAGATCGCCTTGAAGGGCGTGCCCTTTCTCACGTAGAGCGCGCCAACGCCCTTGGGACCATAGAACTTGTGCCCCGAGAGCGAAAGGAGATCGCATCCGAGCGTCTCTACGTCTACCGGGATCTTGCCGCAGGCTTGAACGGCGTCGGTATGGAACAGCGCCCCCGCCCGGTGCACCTTGTCGGCGAGGTCCCGAATCGGCTGCACGACGCCGGTCTCGTTGTTGGCGAACATGATCGAAACGAGGAGGGTATCCGGGCGAAGCGCTTCGTCGAGAGCCTCGGGGGTGACCCGGCCCCTCGCGTCGACACGAACGAAGCTCACCGGTTCTCCCCTCTTTTCCAGATTCGCCATCGTGTGGAGAACGGCGTGATGTTCGATGGCGGAGCAAGCCACATGTCTCCGAGGCCCGCCCGCGTCTCGTTCGCCGGCGAGAACACCGAGGATGGCCATGTTGTCGGATTCGGTGCCGGAGGCGGTGAACACGACCTCGCCCGGGAGCGCGCCGAGAAACGAAGCGAGCTTTTCTCGCGCGTCGAGCAAGGCCCCCTTCGCGGTTCGGCCATAGGCGTGAATGCTCGAAGGGTTACCGAACTCTTCCGTCAGAAACGGCCGCATCGCCTCGAGCGCTTCCGGCGAAAGAGGCGTCGTGGCGTTGTAATCCAGGTAGACCGGTTTTTCCATTATCGTCGTAAGTTCCAGCGAACTCTATCTTTTCTACCACAAACCGCGGGGCGCAGCCAGCCGCGCGTGCTCCTCCCGCCATATCGCCTGACGAAGCCCGGTGTGTTAGCATAGTTTTCATGGACGAGCACCAGGATCTCACGGCGGAAGAACCGAGCGCCGAATTCGTTCACATCCAGCAGCGTCTCGAAGATGGCGTTCTCCGAGTGCAGCTCAACCGTCCGGAGGCCTCGAACGCGCTCAACCTCGCCTGCCTCGAGGAGCTCGCGTACGCTCTGGACCAGCTGGAGCTCAAGGAGTCGGCCAAAGTGGTCGTCTTCACCGGAGGCGAGAAGGCCTTCTCGAGCGGCCTGGACATCGCCGAGCATACCGACGAGAACGTCTACCAGCTCCTCGACGCGTTTCACCGGGTCGTGCGCAGAATGATGGAGCTCGAGACGGTCTCGTTCTCCGTCGTCAAGGGCATGGCGCTCGGCGCGGGCTGTGAGCTCGCAGCCGCCTGCGATTTCTGCTTTGCGGCCGAGACCGCGAAGCTCGGCCAGCCGGAGCTCAAAGCCGGGCTCTTCCCCACCGTCGCACCCGTCATCTACCCGCGACTCATCGGACTCCATCGAACCTTCGAGCTCGTGCTCACCGGACGCATCTACGAGGCCCGCGAAGCCGAGACCATCGGCCTCGTGACCCGGGCGCTCGCCCCGGAGCTGCTCGATACCGAAGTGGAGAAGTGGATTCAGTTCTTGACGGGATTCTCCACACCCGTCCTCCGGCTCGCACGACGCTCCATCGCCGACGCCGCCTTCATGCCGTTCGAGGAAGGGCTGCGGCACGTGGAAGAGGTCTATCTCAATCAGCTCATGTCCACCGAAGACGCCAAAGAAGGCGTGCGCGCCCTCCGGGAGCGCCGGCCTCCGGTCTGGCAACACCGCTGATTGGAACCTCGCCTCCACCCGACGGGCGAAGGCGGGTCGAGTTGGTCTATACTTCCCTGCCCTCAGGTCGGCTGGAACGCTCCCGAACGACTCGAGACGAACCCAAATGTTCCGCACCAACCGCGCCCCCTCTTCCGGCACTGCCGGTTTCATCGGCGTCCGTCACCGTGATGCGGTGAGCGCGGCTTCGAATCCCACAGGCCGAACGTGCCTGAAATTGACCGCGCTGGCGGCACGCCACAAGGAGAGTCCATGATCGATTTCGACCTCACCGAGGATCATCTCGCCGTCGAACGGATGGTCCGTGATTTCGCAAAGGCGGAGGTAGCGCCCCACATACAGGAGAACGACGCGAAGAAGCACTTCGACCGCTCCGTCCTCCCCAAGATGGCCGAGCTCAACCTTCTCGGAATCTGCATTCCCGAGTCCTACGGCGGGGCCGGTATGGACTACATCTCGCTCGGGCTCGCTTGTGAAGAGCTCGAGTACGTCGACACGTCGCTACGCGTCATCATGTCCGTGCACGTCGGGCTCAACAGCCTGACGCTTCTCGCCTGGGGAACGGAGGATCAGAAGCAGCGCTATCTCATCCCCCAGGCCCAGGGGAAGAAAATCTCGACCTACGGCCTCACCGAGCCGAATGCCGGGAGCGACGCCGTGGGCATCCAGACGACCGCCGTGAAGAAGGGCGACCGCTACGTCCTCAACGGGGAAAAGCAGTGGATTTCCCTCGCCGAGGTGGCCGACAACTTCCTCGTGATCGCCTGGACGGACCAGGTGAAGAAGAAGAACCGGGATCACTCCGGTCTCTCCGCGTTCATCGTGGAGCGGAGCTTCAAAGGCTTCGAGAGCGGAAGCATGACCCACAAGTGGGGCATCAAGGCCGGAAGCACCGGCTGGTTCAAGCTCAACGACGTGGAAGTCCCCCAGGAGAATCTCGTCGGGAAGGAAGGCGAGGGCTTCAAGGTCGCGATGTTCGCTCTCGATCAGGGCCGATACACAGTGGCCGCCGGGGCTACCGGCCTCATCCGCGCCTGTCTCGACGAAAGCGTTCACTGGGCCAAGGAGCGCCAGACTTTCGGCGTCGCCATCGGCCACCACCAGCTGGTCAAGCAGATGATCGCCCACATGGTCCGTGACTACGACGTCTCGCGCCTTCTGTGGCTCCGCGCCGCTGAGCTCAAGAACAAAGGCCGCCGCAATACCCGCGAGACCTCTCTCGCCAAGTGGTATTCGACCGTTGCCTCCGAGCGCGCCGCTTCCGACGCAATCCAGATTTTTGGATCCTATGGGTACTCCGACGAGTACCCCGTCGGCCGTTTCTGGCGCAACTCCAAGGGCGCCGTCATCTACGAAGGTACCCGCGAGATTCATACATTGATGCAGGCGGACTACGCGCTCGGTTATCGGCAGGACCGACCGACTCGCGTCAGCCTTCCCGCCTTCGACAAGGCCCGGGAAGACTGATGCTCGAGGCTCTCTCCCACGGTTTCCTCAGGGTGGCGGAGGCCGCCGCGATCTCCTGCGCCCGAACCATGGGCCGTGGCGACGCTCACGAAGCGGACCAGGCAGCGGTCTCGGCGATGCGCCAGGTCATGGACGAGCTCGATATGCGCGGCCGCATCGTCATCGGCGAAGGCGAGCGCGACGAGGCGCCCATGCTCTATATCGGCGAAGAGGTGGGACGGGGCGGCTCCACGTTTCCCGAGATTGATATCGCCGTCGATCCTCTCGAGGGCACGAACCTTTGCGCCAGCGGCGCGGCAAACGCAATCGCCGTGCTCGCCGCGTCGGAAAAGGGCGGTCTTCTCCATGCCCCCGACGTCTACATGGAAAAGATCGTGGTCGGCCCTTCCTCGAAAGGCCAGGTCGACCTCGACGCTCCGGTCCTCGACAACCTGAAGGCGATCGCCCGGGCCCTCGATCGCAAAGTCGAAGAGCTCGTCATCGTGGTGCTCGATCGGCGGCGTCACGCCGGGCTCATCGAGGACATCCGCAGGGCGGGGGCGCGCATCAAGCTCATCCAGGACGGCGATCTCTCCGCCGGGATCAACGCCGCGGTTCGAGGTAGCGGCATTCACGCAGTCATGGGTGTCGGAGGCGCGCCCGAGGGCGTTCTCACCGCCGCCGCGATGCGATGTACCAACGGAGAGATTCTCGGCCGCCTGAAGGTGCTCCGCGAGAGCGACGAAGAGCGCATGGCCGAGATGGGCATCGACGACCCCAAAAAGATCTATCGCACCGACGAGCTCGCAAGGGGCGAAGAGATCGTCTTCGTCGCCACCGGAGTTACCACGGGAGAGCTCATCCGGGGCGTACGGTTCTTCGGCGATGGAATCCGTACCGAGTCGCTGGTGATGAGCACCAGGCCCCGCTACGTGCGCTTCGTCGATACCATTCATGTCGCAAAGGGCGACCGAGTCAAGATTCAGCTATAGCGGCAGAGGGCTGCAAGAAACGTCTGGCCTACGCGGGCTCGACCTCGCGAGAGCTTGGCGGGATTGACGGAGTTCGTGCTTGCCCGAGCGTTCTTCCGTCGACTAGAATGAAGTTCGACTCACCATCCGAGAGCTTTGAAAGCATCCCAAACACTCATCTCCAGTTGTCAAGAACCCAATCGGCCAACCAGTCTGCGGCGAATGAATGCCACAATCCGAAGGAGGAACCAAGGCCGTGAATGTCGATTTCGAAGCGGTCGTCGTGGCCTTTAGCGACGACTCCGTCGAACGCAGCTACTACCTCGATACCGACTCGGGTCGGGTCTTCAACGTGCTCGAAGATCACGATGACCCCGAGACGCAGGAGCTGGTCTGGCAGCTGGAGGCCGACACCCGAGGTCGCTACATCCTCATCCCCAAGCCGACGCTCGAGGAACAGCTCGAAGAGCAGGACGCCTTCGTCGAGTCCCTCGAGGGGGTATCGTACAAGGAGAAGCTCGAGGGGCTGCTGGAGGACGACCACGACGGATCCAAGTTCGCCGACTTCGTCGAACGCAACCGGGAAGCCCGCGACGGCTGGCGCGACTTCCGGATGGCACGGTCTCGGGTCCAAGCGAGTGAGTGGATCAAGAAACTGAATCTCACGACGGCCGACTGAGCCGGCGTTCGGCTTTGGGCCCCACCCGGGTCGGTGTAGCCGGTTGGTCCTATCCCGATTGGGAAGGCATCGTATATCCCAGGCTCCCGCGGTTCGACGGCCTTTCCTACCTCACTGGCTTTTTCGACACCATCGAGGTGAACTCGTCCTTCTATCGTATTCCGCCCCTCCGCACCACCCAGTCCTGGGCGCGCCGCGCGCGCTCGAATCCCCGGTTTCGCTTCACTCTCAAGCTCTACCGCGGATTCACCCACGGTCGAGACGCGACGACCGCGGACGAATCCGCATTCAAGGACTCGTTGGCCCCTCTGCTCGAGGCCGGCTCGCTCGGGGCAGTCCTCCTCCAGTTTCCCTGGTCGTTCAAGAACGAGCGCGAGAGCCGCCACTACCTCTCGGGACTGCTCGACCGCTTCCACGGTTACCCGCTGGTTCTGGAGGTGCGCCACTCCTCCTGGAACGTGCCCGAGCTCTATCAGTTCCTGATGGAGCGCGAGGTGGGCTTCTGCAACATCGACCAGCCGCTCATCGGCCGCTCGCTCGGACCCTCGGAGCGCGCCACCGGCCCCGTCGGCTACGTCCGTCTCCACGGAAGGAACTACCAGGACTGGTTTCGCGAGGGTGCCGGCCGCGACGCCCGCTACGACTATCTGTATTCGATGGAGGAGCTCGACCCCTGGATCGAGAAGATCTCCGAAGTGAGCGGAACCGCAGCGGAGACCTACGTCATCACCAACAATCATTTCCGCGGACAGGCCGTCGTCAACGCGCTCCAGATCCGCTACCGGCTCGAAGGCCGGAGAGTGAAGGCCCCGGCGAGCCTGGTAGAGCGCTATCCCCTCCTGAGCGAGGTCGTCGAGCCCGACGCCTCGTCGCAGCGAGAGCTCTTCTGAGAAATCCGGGAGGCAAGCCGTTCAAGCAAAAGGATGTGGAGGGGCGGCTATGTTCAGCACGTCCTTCACGACGCAGGCTGCGGTTGCGATCGGCCCGCCCTTGCTGCTCTTCAACGTGATCGTGCCCATGGTGTCGGTCTCGAAGATCACCGCTTTCTCCCCGGGAGCGAGATGATACAGAGGGTCCTCTGCCGAAAGCGACTGCGGCGCCGTCTCGAGCGCGACCTCGCCTCCGGACGATCGCTTTCCCGTGGCTATCAATCGAATTCTCTTCCGCCGCGAGCGCGCCTCGTCGAGCTCTTTTCTCCCGATGGCGGACACTCCGCGAGTTACGGAAGCCTCCAGGCTCAGCGACGGATCCCAGATCGCACGGGCGAGAATCAGAAGCTTGTACGCCGCATCCCAGCCGTCCAGGTCGAGCGCCGGATCTTCCTCGATGGTTCCCTCCAGGCGAGCCCTTTCGACCGAGGCTTCGAGCGAGATTCCCGATTCCAGATCCCTCAGAATCTGATTCGTCGTGTCGTTCAGAACTCCGCGAAACCGCATGAGCCCCGCCCCTCGAGCTCCGAGCACGCCCACCTCGATGCTGGGGAGCGGAATTCCTATCGCCGCCGAGGCCCCGATGCGCGCACCGCTCTGCCGCGCCCTGCGGAGGAGATCGGCATAGGCGACGACGAGGGGCCCCTTGCTCGCGAACACGACGGAAATCCCCTCGTCCAGCGCCCGTTGGGCGGGTGGCAATCCGGGCCCCCCGCTGGACGCGTCCGTCACGCTGGTATCGACGAGAATCGCATGCTGGCCCGCCGCGTCCAGCGCCTCGTCGAACCGAATGGGAACCGCACCTTCGAGCGCCGTGACGGTCTTGTCTTTCTGTTTCGTGCTGAGGAGACTCGATAGGGAGTGCTCGCCTACCCTCACTCCCCCTCCACGGTCGAAAACCGAGTCGAGTCTCAGCGAGACTCCCTCCCGGCGGTACCTGTCGTTCTCCTCCAGGAGCCGCACCAGTACCTGGCCGACGTTTCCGAAACCCAAAAGGACGATTGGAATCTCCCTCACCGGCGAACCCCTTTCCATCGTTTGTCGATTTTCGAGCGTTCCCCTCCGCCACGGCTGCGGCTACGGCGCGGCCGGCGGCTCGAGGGAGGACTTCGAACGTCAGTGTGCACCAGAAGCTCTCCCAGTGCATCTCCGGATCGTCTTCCAGACGGATCATGTGAAGAGCCCGGATATACCAGCGACCGGGTGCGGAGACCGTCACCGTCGCCTCCCCTTTCTCGTCCGTCCGGGTCGCGATCTCCCGCGGAGGGCCCGAGGCCTTCGCCCCGATGACGTTCACCCCCGGGAGAGGCTCGCCTCGAAAGAGCACGCGAATCGGCAGCTCGCCGCCCGGAGTGATTCGATTGGGGTGCCGGAGGGGAACGATTCTCGAAGGGCTGTCCCATCGGCTCTTCCCAGGAGTCATCGCCGTCCTTCGCCTCGTCCGGCGCGCCCACGTCCACCACCGTTTTCGCCCATTTCGCATACCGCTCGACGGCCGCCTGCTCGGTCTCCTTCCGATCCTCGATCATCTTCGTGATCTCGTCGAGCTTCTCTTCCGTCAGATAGTCGCGGAAGTCGTCGGCCTTCATCCTCACCCGGCGGGGGTGGGTGCCGAGGGCGAGCACGTACGTTCCGGCAACCTTCGATGCGATGTCGAAGGTCAGGGACTTCCCGTCGACGCGAAAGTCGGTAACCGTCTTCTCGCCGTCAGGCCCGCGAAAGTTCACCTCGGTGATGCGTTGTTGTCCGAGAAGCGTGAGGCTCTCCGGAAAGACGTCCCCGTCGTTGATGAAGACCCGGGTCGTCTCACCGGTGTCCAGTCGGTATTTACCCGGAACCATCCAGAGGTCGTGGGCGAATGCCGAAGGCGGAGCAAGGACGAGAAGGGCAGCGATAGCGGGGCCCCGCACCCGCGAGTGCGATGCGGGGCCCTTGATCATTTCGAGACTCGCGCTGACGTCCAGGGGCGAGCGAGGGCCGAAGGAGGCAAACCGCGCTTCAGGCGGCGGCGAGCTCCGCCGTCAAACGAGCGTTCCCCCAGTCGAGGGTGAGCGTCGCCTTTCCGCCCTTGCTCTCGAGCTTGATGGTCATGACCTCCGTGGAAGAGCCTACCTTCGAGACCATCCCCGCGGCCTCGGCGACGACCTTCGTCGGCTTGAAGCCGGCTCCCAGATCCTCGGCGATGACGAGGGACCACTTCTTGTCTTCGGAAAAGTGGGCCACCAGCTTGTACGTTCCCTTGGGGACGACCGCGCCTCCGACCCTGAGGTCGACGTCGGTCGTAAGGGTGGTGGGCTTGTCGGCGCCCATTCTCCAATAGCTTCCCGGGGACAGAAGGCTCAGCACGTCGCGTCCATCGGCGGCAGGGCCTACGTAGTCGATCGTGACTTCCCCCGAGCCGAGCTTCGCCGACGCCGTTCCCGGCTTGTTCCCATGGGCGAGAACGGCGGGCATGGCGAGGGCCGCGAGCGCGGCGGCAACGAGAGCGGTGCGGCAGACTTTGATTCTCATGTTCGACACTCCATTGGTTTCGGATTTCAAGGCCCAACTTCCTTCGTCGCGGGCAAGATCTGCTCGATGGCGGGGCCGAGAACGTCACGCGACTGGAAGTTCACGTAGTGTTTTACGATCTTGCCCGTGGAATCGACCAAAAACAGGGTGGGAAAAATGTTCACGTTACCGAGAGACGCACGTATCTCGGGAGTCAAATGCATGTTGGGATAGTTGATGCCGAGCTTCGCGGCATACTCGGCCCGGTAGGCGTCGTCGTACTTCAACTTCAATGCCTTGTCGGCGTTCAAGCCGATTACGGTGAACCCCGTCTTCGAGAAACGCTCCTGGAGCGCCACGAGCTCGGGTCCTATCTTCATGCAGGGTGGGCAATTGGTGAACCAGATGTAGACGAGAACCGGCCTGCCGGCGTAATCGGCCAGGCGGATGGGACTACCGTCGAAGCCCACTCCTTCGACGGGCGGCATCTGCTTGCCTTCCCATCCGGTCAGCGTCCTCGACACCGCCGTGTTGAACCGTTCGTCGGCCTTGACCTTCTCGATGTCGATCGACGTCAGCTCGCCCGTCGCCGGGTCCCGGGTGATGAAATGCGGCACTCTCGGATCCGACTCCATGATCGAGAGCACGACGCTCGCCTCCTCCGGACCGTAGAAATCGAACTGCCCCGAGATCTCTTCGAGAGTGGGCAGGCGGCCTTCGCGCCCCTCGAACTCCATGATGAACAGCGGCACCCGGAAGAACGCTCCGTTCAACTTGTCGAGAACCGCGCGCTCCTCGGGGCTGGTGAACACTTCGTTGTACAGCTTGGATAGGACGAGGGGTTTCCCGGGCTCGAGATTCTCCTCGACGTAGGTGATGATCCGCCGCTCGGGATCGTCGTTGCCGCTCGTCTGCGCGAGGCTCGAAGCCGCGAGACACAGCGCAAAGGCAATGGTCAAAAGCCGCATGTCTACCCCTTGCGAGGCACCCTTCGTCTATTCGTGCTCGCCCACTCTTCGTTCGCTCGCGCACACGGCCGATGATTTCGCCGCAGCCTGCCAACGAGGAAAACGCCATCTTAGCCATTGGCGGTTTGGAAGCGCAACCCTCAGTGTTCTTATTCGCCCGAAACATCCGCCGACTTGCTACAATCCTCGCGCGAGGAGGTGTTTGGATGTCGAACCGCGCGGCCGCGCTGGTTATTGCTTTGCTGCTTTGCGGACCCGGCTCACTGGTCGAGGCCCAGCAGCAACGTTTGAAGCTCTCAGGCGGGGCCGGCTTTGCCGTACTCAAGAATCCGTTTGTGGACATCGGCCGGACTGCGTTCTTCGGCGCTGGCCTGGGCTATCGCTTCAACGACAACCTGAGCATCGAGGGCGGCATGTTCGCCGCTCGCGCCTCCCGTGAATTCGCCATCGACGACGTTCCCGTCGATCAGGTGCAAGCGATACCGGCCTACCGGTTCGAGGCCACACGCTACTTTCTGAACGGTACGCTCCTGTACCACATCGGGCGACGTCAGCCGTTTTTTCCCTATGTCTTCGCCGGGGCCGGCCTGCAGCGGACCGACGAGCAACGAACCGACCTGACTTTCGTTTTCGACTCGAACAACAACATCATCGCCAGTTCCGAGACCATAGCCTTCCGCACCAGCAGCTATCACCCCGTGGGACATTTCGGCGCCGGGTTCGATCTCTACTTCTTGTACAACGTCGCCGCCAGGGTCGAGTTTCGGCTCTACGTACCCCAGGACACGTCGCAGCGAACCCGGGTTTTCTTCTTCGGAGCGAGCTACTACTTCTGACGAACGCTTCGACGTTGAAGATGCTCGAGACTCTGGGCTACGTGCCGTAGGCGTTCTCACCGCGGCGTCCCTTCACGTTGCCCGACCGCAGGCGGCGTCTCAAGAACGTCGCGATCCGAAGCCCGTCCATCCAGTTGAAGGGAAACTTCGCCGTCGTGTAGTGACCGCAGGGAAGCTCGAAGCGCTCATGCTCGATCTCAAGCCTCTCGAAATCGCGGAGGAGCTCGGCGGAAAGGTCGGGGGGAAAGGAAAGATCATAGCGGCCGTGAACGAGCAGTGTGGGCCGGCCCCGACGCTTGAGGTGCTGGTAATAGGTGAACGGGCTCAGCGGCAGCCAGAGCCGCCGGAGCCTTTCGAGGTCGACACCCCGCTCGAGCCCCTCCCGCACGTGGCGGGTGGAGATGCCGCGCCAGACCACGTCGGCGAAAAACGGCGATATGTGATTGAAGACTCCCGCATCGAGCCGGTCGTCGTGGGCAAAGGTGATGAAAGCGATGCAAGAGCCGAGGCTGGTGCCGATGATGCCGAGAGGTCCGTGGCCTCGCTCCGCGAGCCAGGTGAGAGCGGCCCGGGTATCGACCACCGCCTGACGGCAGGATCGAAGCGTGAGGCCTATGTTCGGGCTCAGGGTGTAGTCCGCCCTCACGAGCTCCGGCGGCATTCGACGTTCGTGATACGGAAGAGCGAGCTTGAGCGCCGAGATCCCGAACCGGTTGAGGAGCCTGGCGAGCCCCTCTTGCGCGCCTTCCCTGGCGTTCCACTGGGGAAGCACGACGACAGCGGGGCTCGCCGGATCGTTCGCGCCCGCGGGAAAATAGTCGGCGTGCACGGTATCGTTCTCCGCGACGCCCGAGGCGGCGGGCGACGTGAAGCGAAGCCGGCCGCCCTCGAGGGTGAAGTCCTCGACCGGCGGGAGGGCGAAGTACTCGTCGCTGTGAGCGAGGGCGGCCTCCACGTGGCCCGCGAGGAGCTCCCCGGCATTCTCACCCGCCGAGCTCGAGGGTGGATTCCAGCGAGCGAAGGGGGGTAGATCCTCGACGCCCCATGCGAAATCCAGGACCCGGCGCTCGGGATCGTCGCGGAAGGCGAGGTGGCGCTCCCAGGCGTGAAACAGGGCCTTCACAGAGAGCATCAGAAGCTCGGCCGGCGATCGATCGCCCGGCGTCTCTCCTCGGGATCCGCCTCCGCGAAGTCGACGCTCATGGAGAGATTCCGGCCGGTCCCCGCCCTCGGACCCTCGCCCGCGTCAAGAATGGGCGAAGTCCTTGGTGAGAGCCGCTTGAATGATGACGTTTTTTCCCGAGATCTCGATGTAGCCCTGGCGGTGTAGGTCGCTGATCATGCGGGACACCGTCTCTCGGGTGGCACCGATCATGTTCGCGATCTCCTGGTGCGTCGGCCTGCGGAACTCGACGCGGCCGTCCTCGGATCGGCTCCCGCTCTCGCTCGCCATCTCGAGCAGCACCCGCGCCACCCGCCCGTAGACGTCGTGCAGCGCCAGATTACCGATCTGCTGGTTGGCTTTTCGGAGCCGGGCCGAGAGGACCGAGAGCAGGTTCAGGAGCACGCGGGGGCGTTTTTCCACGATCGAGAGGAAGTCCTTCTGGTGAAGGACGACCATTTCCGTCTCTTGCATCGCGATGGCCGTGGCCGAACGCGGCTCGTTGTCGAGAAGGCTCATCTCTCCGAAGAAATCGTTCTCGGAGAGCATGGCGAGTATGATCTCCCTGCCGTCGTCCGACAGAATCGTCACCTTCACCCGTCCGGACAGAATCATGAACAGCGCGTCTCCGAGATCGTGCTCGAAGAAAATGACTGCGTCTTTCGGGAACTTGCGACGCGTCGCTACGCTGATCAGAATTTCCAGGTCCTCGTTGGCGAGACCCGAGAACAGCGGCACCTGACGGAAGAGGTCGGCAGTAACCATTCTTGCCTCCTCTCGTTTTTCCATCGGCGTGGTCATCTTGCCCTCGGCGATATGGAGGCCGTCCCGCGGTCTCTTGTCACGGCAGACCTACCGAGCTCGAGCGCAAGCTCTACCGACAGTAAAACCATTCCCCCGCGGTCATGCATGATCGCGACCTCGCTTTGTCCGGGCGCAGGTTATTGTACCCGGAAAGCTCTAGCGAGTCATATCGAGAGCCAGGGCGGAGACCGCGGAGACCGCCTCGGCGCCAGTGACGATCCGTTGAGGGTCGAACTCACCCGAATCGGCTCGCTTCATCAGCCCGAGAGAAACCGCGATCGCCGCCGCGTCGTAGTTGACGTTCTCGCGAGCGAGGTCCGAGAACTCCTCGGAGCTCGCCGCAGCGCGCTTGGCGGAGTAGAGATCCGGTGCCAGCAGACGGAGCGTTCTCGCCAGGGCTTTCGCCAGGTCCATGCGACTCACGAACGCCTTCGGCTGGAAGGTGTGGTTCGGATAGACCTCGAGCACTCCCACCCCTACGGCTCGACGGATATACTCCGCCGCCCAGCTGTCCGAGATGTCCGTCGCAATCACGCTCGATCTCGACGCAGTGTGATCGAAGGCGTTCCGCTGACCGATATAGACGAGCGCCGCGAGATCCTCGCGCGTCAACCGATCGGCGGCCGCGATCGCGCCGTATTCCGGAGGGAGGGTCTTGTCGTGCAGCTCCGACTCCATCGCTTGGAGACGCGATCGAATCGAGTCATCCCCAGGACTCAGAGAGGCCGCGGTGCGAAGGGCCTCGACCGCTCCGGAAAGATCGTCCTCGGCGTAGCACGCTTCCGCGAGAACGGAATAGGCGTCCGCGCTCGAGGGCTCGAGCTCCGTCGCACGCCGGGCATGGACCATCGCGCGCTCCGGGTAGGACGCCCGGAGCTCCGTCTGCGCCGCCTCCAGAAAAAGAGCACCCGCCTCGGGAGCGACTTCGAGCGCCCGCAAATAGGCGGCCGCCGCCTCCTGGTACTTCCCGTCCCGAACGAGATCCCGAGCGGTCCGGAGCCGCGACTCCGCGACATTCACCCGGAGCGGCGTGGCGTAGCGATCGACGAGCTCGTGCTGGGGATAGTCGGCCTCGAGCCGCCCGAGGCGCTCGAGCGCCTTTTCCTCGTCCTTCTCCGTGAGCGCCACGAGCACGTCACCGCTCAGGGCGGGGCCGAACCGCGGCTTCTGACGAAGCACCGCATCGAAACCCTGCTCGGCGGCGTCGAGGTGGCCGAGCCGGAGCTGCAGGTACGCGAGAGCGGTATTGATTTCGGGGCTGTCGGGATAACGTCGAGACAAAGCCTCCAGCTCGTCGCTGCACGCCCCGAGGTCGCCTTGCTGAAGAGCATTCCAGCCGCGCTGGAACTCCGACTTCTGCGAGGCGGAAAGATCGGCGGGAGGCTCCAATCCGGTTCGTTCCACGAGATCCCAATCGGAAACGGGATACGAGACATAGCTGCGCTTCGGGGCGCAGTACATCGACAGGGCCAGAGCGCCGATGAGCAAGGCGAAGGCGAGAGACTTTCTTACTGTCCGCGTGACGAACCTCGAAGTCGATTTATCGAATCCCCGCAAATGCAAGTCCATTCTAAGTTTGTGGCACAGCCAAGTCAAGATTTCCCGGAAATCAGAGCGCGCTGGACCTCGTC
The DNA here is from genome assembly GCA_963815675.1 of uncultured Acidobacteriota bacterium. Lineage (GTDB taxonomy): Bacteria > Acidobacteriota > Vicinamibacteria > Marinacidobacterales > SMYC01 > CAWFHP01. The sequence goes on from CAWFHP010000019.1 coordinate 282,237, forward strand.
GTAGGGGATCTTTCCGGAACGGAGAAGTGCCGGACGGTCGCCCCGCACGTCGACGATGGTCGAAGGCAGGCCTCCCGGACAGACTCCCCCGTCGAGAACCAGATCGATCGTATCTCCCAATCCGGCGTGCACGTCCACTGCCGATGTCGGCGCCGGCGAGCCCGTGCGGTTGGCGCTCGTCGCCGTGAGCGGCTCACCGAAGGCGCGGCAGAGGCGGCGAGCGAGGGCCAGACCGCTCACCCGCACCGCGACCGATCCATCCCGGGAGGCAGCCGCCAGACCCGATTCTCGCGTCCACGACCAGCGTCAACGGTCCCGGCCAGAAGCGCTCGGACAGGACCCGTGCATCCGGCGTGATGCGTCTCGCGAGGGCGGCGAGCTCGCCCGCGCTGGCGATCACGCAGGGAAGCGCCTTCTCCTTCGGCCGTCCCTTGACTTCGAACAGCCTCGCGCAAGCCGCGACACTCGACGCGTCGACGGCGAGGCCGTAGAACGTTTCGGTGGGATAGGCGACGATGCCGCCATCCTCGAGGATCGCCACGGCTCGTTGGATGGCATCCTCGTCCGGGGCCAGTGGATCCACCGGAATCGTCGTCGCGTTTCTACCCATCGTCCCGCGTCGCCGCCTCACTCTCCTCGAGAGACTACGTCCGAGCCCCATGGTATACTGACGTCAATTCCAATCGGTTTTTCTTTGATTTTCATGCGTATCCGCCCGGGGCGACTCGTGTCCGTGGCCATCGTCCTCGTATGGGTGGGGCTCGTCGGAGCTCATCTCCGCGCGAGCTACTCCGGTCCCGACGCTTCCCCTCTCGTCGACCTGTCGGCTTCGCCCGCGCGGGGCGCCGAGCTGTCCCAACGCGGCGTCTTCTACCGTGGGGTACGCATCGGCTACATCCGTGAGCGTTTCACGCCACTCGAGAAAGGTTTTCGCGCGGAGCAAACGGGTGAGCTGACCCTGAATCTCCTAGGCCGCGAGCGGCGGGTGGTCATGGAAGGCTCGGCGGAGACCGGAGCGAACAACGAGCTCGAGACCTTCACCTTTCGTCTCTCGACATCGTCCGGCCGCTCTCCTTTCGAGACGATGGTGATCGGCAAAGTCGAAGGCAAGGAGCTGCGATTGACCATCCGCTCATCAGGGTCGGAGCGATCGGAGACGCGCCCGCTCACGGAGCCCGTCGTGCTTCCCGTGAATCTCTATTACACTCTCGCCTCGCGAGACCTCACCGCCGGGGACACTTACCGAGTGCGCCTGTTCGATCCCATGACGCTCTCGGACGGCGAGGCGACGGTGAAGGTGGGAGAGCTCGAGATCGTCCGCTGGGGAGGCCGCGAGGAAGAGGCCCATCGACTCGAGACGACGTTCGCGGGACTCACGACGAGAGCATGGGTGAACGATCATGGCGAAGTGCTCCAGGAGGAAACGCCACTCGGATGGACGCTGATGAAGGAAGCTCCCGGAACGAGCGTCCAGGCGGCTCGGGGCGACGAGCCCACTCCCGACATGATCCTCATGTCGGCGGTTCCCGCGATCGGATTCGCGGGAGACTCCGCCGATCTCGAATCCGCGACGCTGAACCTTCTCCGATTCCCCGAGGGATTCTCCGCCCTCGACGGGGGCCGGCAGCAGCGGGAAGGCGGACGGGTCGTGATCCAGCGGGAGCAGCCCCCCTACGTGGGCGACGAAAGCCTCGACGCTTCCGAGCGGGCCAGGAGTCTCGCCTCGGACAGCTTCATTCAATCCGACGACCCGGACATCGTGCACGAGGCGCGCAGTATCGCCGGGAAAGGCACGCCCCTGGACAAGGCTCGGGCAATCAACCAGTGGGTGTACGCGAACCTGACCAAGTCCCCGACCCTCTCACTCCCGAGCGCGAAGGAAATCCTGAAACAGCGCGTGGGCGACTGCAACGAGCACGCGGTGCTCTTCACCGCCCTCGCCCGCGCCGTCGGAGTCCCCACCCGTATCGCCACCGGCCTCACCTACACCGGAGGGCAGTTCTACTACCACGCCTGGCCCGAAGTCTTCGTCGGCAGATGGATGGCGGTCGACCCGACTCTCGGCCAGTTTCCCGCCGACCCGCTCCATCTGCGCCTCCTCACCGGGGGAATCGAAAGCCAGTACGAAGTGCTGAATCTCCTAGGGCGCGGCGCCATGATCGAAGTCCAGGAGACGCGATGATCCGGCTCGTCTCGGTCCACAAGCGCTACGGGCGCCACGAAGCGGTGAAGAACCTCTCGCTCCACGTCGAGCCGGGGGAGCTCTTCGGCTTTCTCGGCCCCAACGGCGCGGGGAAGACGACGACGATCAAGATGATCGCCGGACTTCTGCAGCCGACGTCGGGCAAGATCTTCATCGCGGGACACGACCTCGCGGAAGAGCCGGTGAAGGCGAAGCAGGGCCTCGGGTTTATCCCCGACCGGCCCTTTCTCTACGAAAAGCTCTCGGCCTCGGAGTTCCTGCGATTCGTCGCCGGAATTTACGGGCTGAACGGATCCGCGCTCAATGGACGCATCGACCACCTGCTCGAGCTCGTGGAGCTCCGTGACGTGAGCTCCGAGCTGATCGAGAGCTTCTCGCACGGAATGAAGCAGCGGCTCGTCATGGCCGCGGCCTTCGTGCACGCGCCGAAGGTGATCGTGGTGGACGAGCCCATGGTCGGACTCGACCCGAAGGGGGCGAGGCTCATCAAGCGCGTGTTCCGCGAGTTCTGCGACGGCGGTCAAACGGTATTCGTCTCCACCCATACTCTCGAGGTCGCGCAGGAGCTCTGCGATCGCATCGGAATCATCCTCCGCGGCGAGCTGGTGGCGCTCGGAACCATGTCGGAGCTCCGCGCCAGGGTCGCCAAGGAGAATCAGAACCTCGAGGAGATCTTCCTGCAGCTCACCGGCGGCGAGGGTTTCCGGGAGAGCGGTGAGGCGATGATTTGACGCCGGAGTTCACCGCCGGGCAGATCCTGGCCCTCCTCGCTCCCTCCTGGCGCGGCATGCGCAACCGGAGGCGCCATGCGGGTCGCGGCGACGTTCTGCGCATGCTGCTCTTTTCCGGGGTGAGCGTCGTCTTCGCGCTGTTCATCTTCGCGAGCTTCTACCGCATGCTCCTCTACATCGGCCAATTCGCCGAGTTCACCGCGCCCCTCACCTACCGCGTGCTCGATACGGTATCGACCTTCGTTCTGACCGTTCTTCTCGCGAGCACCATCGTGACCGCGCTCGCGACCCAGTATCTGTCGGAGGATCTGACCCTTCTCGTCTCGAGCCCCGTTCCGCTCCCCGCGCTTTATGGAGCCCGTCTCGTTCTCACCCTGGTGCAATCGTCCTGGATGGTCGTCCTGTTCATCACCCCCATCTACGCCGCCTTCGCCGCGACGGCGCCGGCGCCCTGGCACTTCATCGCCGCGGCCGGCGTCGCCTTTCCGCCGCTCGTGGTGATTGCGGGAGCGACGGGCAGCATGGTGACGGCGATCCTGATGTCGCTTTTCCCCGCTCGAAGGGTGCGGGAGATGCTCGTCCTGCTCGGCGCCGTCTTCGTCATCCTGCTCGTCTTCCTCATCCGGGTCCAGCAGCCGGAGAGGCTCTTGAACCCCCGATCCATCTACGACGTCACCGCGTTTTTCTCGGCCTTCCGTACCCCGAGCTCCCCTCTTCTTCCGAGCGCCTGGGCGACGAGCGTTCTCGTCGCCGGTCTGCGTGCCGAGAGCCTGCCAGGGATGCCGGTAGCGCTCCTCTGGTCGAGCGCCGCCGCGCTCGTGGTCATCGGATGCTGGGTCGCCCGGGGAATCTACCAGAAAGGCTACTCGCGGGCTCAGGAGTCGAGACCGGCGCGGCTGTCCTCACTGCCGGTCGTCGACCGCCTGCTCGACCGGATCACCCGACGGTTCGAGCCTCGATTTCGGTCCCTGTTGCTCAAGGACGTGAGAACGTTCGCGCGTGACACCACGCAGTGGTCCCAGCTCCTGCTGCTCGTCGCCCTCGTCGTGGTCTATCTCTACAATTTCAGCGTTCTTCCCTCGAACTTCACTTTCGCCACGTTCTTTCTCCAGAACCTCTTCTCCTTCCTCAACCTGGGGCTGGCCGGCTTCGTGCTCGCCGCGGTTTCGGTGCGCTTCGTGTTCACCTCCGTGTCGAGCGAGGGTCGCGCGTTCTGGATCTTGCGCTCGGCGCCTCTGACCATGGGGAAGCTGCTCTGGAGCAAGTTCTGGACCGCCCTTCCTCCGCTCCTCGTCCTCTCCCAGGTGCTGACGCTGATATCGAACCACTTTCTCGGCGCCACCGCCTTCATGACGGTTCTCTCGTCGGTCACGATTCTCCTCGTGACCTTCGGCATCGTGGGTCTCGGAGTGGGACTGGGAGCGGCCTTTCCGAAGTTCAAGTTCGAGAACGTGACCCAGATCGCGGGGAGTCCCGGCGGGCTTCTGTACATGATGGCGGCGACGAGCTTCATCGCCGGCGTGCTGTTCCTCGAGGCCGTCCCCGTGTACCTTGTCCTGAGCTCGCAATACCGGCAAGCGCCGCTCTCGACTCAGACGATCGCGATCAGCGCCCTCGCCCTCGGCGGGGTCGTCATCCTCAACCTCGTCGCGATCTTCCTCCCGATGCGCTTCGGCCAGAGAAAGCTCGACGCGATGGAGATTTGACGCGCCCCCGCACCCCCGCCGAGCGTCGCTTGTCCGATTGGAGGACGGTCTCGAGAAACGTCCGGGCTTTGGGCGCGGAGGTTCATGGAGGGAATCGAAATGGCGAGCGGAGAATCGTTCAAGAACTGCCAATCCTGCGGGATGCCTTTGAGCAAGGATGAGAGGGGCGGTGGTACGAATGCCGATGGGTCGAAGTCGGCGATGTACTGCTCTCACTGCTTCGTCGGAGGACGATTCACCTTGCCGGAGCTCACGGCGGGAGAAATGCAGGAACGGGTGAAAGACAAGCTCAAGCAGGCCGGCTTTCCGGGCTTCCTCGCTGGACTCTTCACCCGCGGTATCCCGAAGCTTCAGAGGTGGCGCAAGCCGTAGCGGCGCTCGCGTCTGCTGGCACGTCGATTGCAATCTAACAGATCGTTCGATTTGGCTGTTCCGGTTCAGAACAGTTTGCACTGAGCGATGTTCCGAAACAGCTCAGCGCGCCGGAAAGTGGCGGGACCGGTTCTAGGCATAATGCCTGGTTGGGGGGACCGGTCCCGTACACTCTCTCTCTTTCCTGGTTTTCCCGTCCCTTCGCCCCGAATCCCCTGTAGCATGTCCGCACCTTCGCACGTTCGCGGTGAAATCAGCCCTTTTCGATGTCTCCTCGTCATTCCCTGGCGTAGCGTTTCGGACTGTTCCTAAACTGAACAGTCCCGATTTAGAACATGGAATCGACTACGTGTATCCGCGCCCGGAGCCTCGCCACGACCCTCTTCGTCGCCGCGCTCCGGTTCCCATTTCCCCTGCTCCCCACGTTCGGCCTGAGGTTCCGGTTCTGAGCTCTCTTCGGGAGAAGAGCAGGAGGCGGGTCAGGAGCTGCGCCGACGCGCTCGGGGATGGTGCTGGTCGTAGATCTTGCGGAGCCTCTCCCTGCTGACGTGGGTATAGATCTGGGTGGTGCCGATGTTCGAATGGCCGAGCATGAGCTGAAGGCTTCTCAGGTCCGCCCCTCGCTCGAGAAGGTGGGTCGCGAAGGAATGCCGCACGACGTGGGGTGAGAGGGGCCTCTCGATACCCGCCATCTTCCCGTAGCCTTTCAGGAGCTGGAAGAAACGCTGTCGGGTCATGGTCTTTCCCCGACTACTGAGAAAGAACCCGTCGGTCGGCCGCTTCACCAGCTGCGGGCGTGCCCGGGAAAGGTACCTCTCGAGCCATCGTTTTGCCGAGCGCCCGTAAGGCACCACCCTCTCTTTCCTCCCCTTTCCCCGGCAAACGAGATAGCCGACGTCGTTGTGAAAATCCTTCATCCGCAGGCTCACCAGCTCCGATACCCGCAATCCGCTCGCGTAGAGGAGCTCGAGCATCGCCCGGTCACGGAGCCCGTTGGGTGTCTCGACGTCCGGCGTCTTCAAGAGCTCCTCGACCTCGTCGAGACTCAAGTACCGAGGCAGAGACCGGGAGGCGCGAGCCGAGTCGATCTGCTCCGTGGGATCGCTCCCGACCCATCCTTCCGCGGCGGCAAAGCGGTAGAGGCCGCGGATCGCCGACGTCGCGCGACCGATGGAACGCAAGGACAGGCCTTCACGGTGGAGACCACGGAGAAACTCTCGAATCTGAGCGGCCCCGAGAGAAGCGAGCGGCACGCGCTTCCTCTCGGCGAAGCGCTCGAGCTTCTCGATGTCGCGGCGATATCCCTCGAGCGTATTGGGAGAGAGGCCGCGCTCGACCTGAAGGTAGTGGAGAAAGGCTGTTCTCAAAATCGGACGATGACGGAGAAGTACTGACCACGGAGCCGAACCGTCGCTCGATCGCCCGTCGTCTCCAGCGGGGTGAAGCGATTGTACGAGTTCCGGTAGCCGTACGAGACCGCGAGGTTCTTGACCATGTTGTAGGTGGCGGAAGCGTCGAAGTCGGTCATCACTCCCTCGCTCTGCCGTTTCATTCCCACCCCTTCGACCGACACCGCGAGGGCGGGAGTCAGATACACCCTTCCTTTGACGCCGAACAGGGGAAGCTGAATCTGTTCGGGGACCGGCGTTACCGAGCCGGCGCTCGAATCGAACGAGGGCCGGATATCGAAACGGGCATACTCACCGATTACCGCGACGAACCCGTAGTTCCCGTGGAACACGTCGAACTCGACCCCCGCCCGTACCATCTCGAGCTCGATACGCGAGGCCAGCTCGCTTCCGGCCGGGGTGCAGAGTCCGCCGATACAGAGCTCGTTTGCCGGGGTCGTCTGGCCGTCGTGAACGACCTTGAACCAATTCCCGCGCGCCTTGAGCCGCGGCGAGAACCGGATCATGAAATGGTAGTCCCACGTCCTCTCCGCGGGAAATCCGAGGTCTTCGGTGGCGTCCACCGTCGTTCCCGCTCCCGAATCCGAAAGCCTCAGCTCGGACACGAGATCCGAGCGCCAGCGGCGCAGTTCGAACTCCACCCGGCCGATCTCGCCCAGGTTGGGATTCCCGCGCACGGTCTGCGCCGATAGCGTGCCCGCGGTCGTGAGCCAGAGAGCCGCCGCCACGAGAGAGTTTCGGACCAGATACATGTCACCTCCAGCCGAGTCGCCTCGGCAAGAACGCGGCGAGAGCGTCATCGAGCTCTCGAACCCGCAGAAGCCGGCAGCCGGCATAGTAAACGACGAAAGCCGCCGCGATCGCGGCTCCCACCTGGAGAAGTCGGGCCCAGAGCGCGTGGTGTCCGAACTGAGAGTCGAGTGAGGAGAAGACGAAGAACGAGGCCGCCCCCATGACCAGCGAAACGACGAGGGTCTTCACGAACGTCGCCGCGACCCGCCGTCCGTCGAGCCGGCCGAGGGGGCTCCGCCGCCGGAACAGGAGCCAGAGCAGCACCATCGAGATGGACATCGTCCCCGAGGTCGCGAGCGCCAGCCCGCGGTGGTCCAGCCCCAGCTCGACGACGAACAGCCAGTTCAGAAACACGTTCGAGACCATGTTCAGGAGACTGACGAGTACCGGGGCACGGATGTCCTGAATGGCGTAGAAACCGTCGGTCACGATCTTGACCGCGGCGAAGCTGATGAGGCCGACGGCGTAGCAGCGCAGAGCCGCCGCGACCTCAAGGGTATCGTCGGGACCGAAGTGGCCCTGCTCGAAGATGAGCCGCACGACCGGCTCCGCAAGGACCACGAGCCCGATGGTCGCGGGCACGGTGAAGAGAATCATCAGACGGCTCGCGTGGGAGAAGGTCTCGCGAAACTCGCGCGCGTCATTGAGCGCGAAAGCGCGGCTCAGCGTGGGGAGAGTCGCGGAGGAAATGGCGACACCAACGAGCCCGATCGGCAAATGGAGGATACGAAAGGCCTGGGTGATCCAGGAAAGCCAGCCTTCTCCTCGGGATGCGAAAATTTGATTCACCAGCACGTTGACCTGGACCGTGGAAGCAACGATGGCACCGGGTCCGAAGAGGCGCGCCACCTTGTAGAGCCACGGGTCGCGAAACGAGAGTACGGGACGGTAGCGGTAGCCGAGCCGGAAGAGAGTCGGCAGCTGCCACAACAGCTGGAGTGCTCCTCCCGCGACCACTCCGAACGCCATTCCCATCGTCGGGTGGAGGCCGAATCGCGGCGCGAGCGTGTAGCCGATGAGTCCTACGCCCACCGAGCCCACGTTGAAGAACGACGAAGCGAGCGCGGGAATGAGAAACTTCCCCCGCGCGTTCAGGACGCCCATGACGAGCGCCGCCAGGCTCACGAGAACGATGAAGGGAAACATCAACCGCGTGAGACCGATGGTGAGATCCCGCTTGGTGGCGTAGCCGAAGCCCTGCCCGGGAGGCAGCGCGACGTCGAAGCCGGCGCCCGGCAGCGCGAGGTCGACGATGACGTCGGCGTAGATGATGCCCAGAATCATGAGCGCGCCCACGACGACGACGAGGGCATTCGCCACGATGTTCACCAACCGGAGCGCCGCCTCGCTTCCTTCCTTCTCCTCGATTTCGGAGAAGGTGGACACGAAGGCCTTGCTCAGAGCACCCTCTCCGAACATGTCGCGCAACAGGTTCGGGATCCGAAAGGCGGCGTAGAAGGCGTCGAGGCCGAAGCGAGCGGAAAAGAGATAGGCGAGAACCTGTTCCCGTACCAGACCGAGAACCCGGGAGACCATGACCCCCACGCTCACGGTCCCGGCGGAACGCGTCAGACGTCTGGCCTTGGCGGTGGAATCCTCGATCACCCGTGGATTACGCTCGTCGGACTCTTCCGTGGAGGAGGCGCTCTCCATCTCGGAAGAGGGGGGTGCCATGGACGAATGATATTACAATTCGTGGTATCTTTTGCGCTTCGAGCAGGATTGACGTAGCGATGCCCGCTGGGGCGCACTCACAACCCGAGCAACAGATGGATCCGGACACCCCAAAATCCAGCTCCGTGAGATTCGGCGACAGCCTGGTGCTCGCCTTCCTTTTGTACGCGTTCTGGATCGTGCTCTCGGGCAAGCTCGACGTCTTCCACCTTTCCGCCGGCGCGGTCGTCTCGCTCTCCATCGCTTACGTCTCTTGCCGGCTCTACACGCTCGAGCCTCCCATCGGACCGCGGGGCCGCCACCCCTTTGCCGTCGTCCCCTGGTCGCGGCTCGTCACCTACATTCCCTGGCTCTCCGCTCAGATATTCCTCTCTACCCTCCAGGTGACGAGGCTCGTTCTCTCTCCCAGCATGGAGATCCGCCCGAAGCTCTTCACCTTCACCTATCCCCTTCCCCACGGCATGGCGCGGGCGACGCTCGCGAACTCCATAACCCTCACGCCGGGTACGGTCACCATCGACCTCGACGGAGACCGGTACCTGGTCCACGCCCTCTCCGAGCAGGCGGCGCAGGACCTCGAAGGGATGTCACCGGGCAGCATGAAGGAACGAGTCGGGAGGCTCTTCGACTTCGCGCCGGGAGGACGGTGATCGTGGCGCTCTTTCTCGACGTCATCACCGTCGGCATCGCCATCGCGATGCTCCTGTCGCTCTACCGATTGCTCTCGGGGCCCACTCTCTGGGACCGACTGAGTGGCCTCGGCCTGCTGGGAACGAAAACCATCGTGCTTCTCCTCATTCTCGGCATCCGTACCGGCCGGGAAGACATCTTCGTCGATATCACTCTTTCCTATACCCTCATCAGCTTCATCGGTTCGCTCGCGCTCGCGAAGTACTTCGAAGGGAAGGAGACCGATCGCCCTTGACGGTACTCGCCGCTCTCCTCGTCTCGACGGGCTTCTTCTTCATCGTCAGCGGGGCCATCGGGATCCTTCGCCTCCCCGATTTCTACACCCGGCTCCACGCGATGGGTAAATGCGACACCCTGGGCGTCGCGCTCACGGTGTTGGGCCTCGCGCTTCTCGAAGGTGCGACGCTCAACGGGCTCAAGATCCTGCTCGTAATCTTCTTCGTCGGCCTCGCCAACCCCACGGCGACGCACGCGCTCGGACGAGCCGCCCATCGCGCCGGCCTCGTGCCCTGGAAGGCTCCCGCCGACCGCGCGATACCAGAGGAGAGCGGCACGTGATCGTCCCCCTGGTCACGCTCTTTCTCGTGCTCATGGTGATCTGCGCGGTGGCGGCACTTCAGGTCACGGACCTCCTCGCCGCCGTCACGATCTTCGGAGCTTTCAGCTTCTTTTCCGCGATCTTCTTCACTCTGCTGGGAGCGCTCGACGTGGCTTTCACCGAGGCCGCGGTCGGTGCCGCGATTACCACGGTCTTCTTCGTTACCGCGATCTACCGCACCGATCGCAAGGTTGAATAGCCGAGTGCCCCGGAGCCTCACTCGACTCGGTTTCTTGCCGTTGGTGGCCGCGGCAGCGATCCTGCTATACGCCGGCCGGAGCCTTCCGGAAGTCGGGGATCCCGACCAACCTGCGGCGACCCACGTCTCGCCCCGCTACATCGAGAGAGCCCAGGAGGAGACGGGCGCCGCCAACATGGTGACCGCGGTCCTCGCGGATTACCGTGGATACGACACCCTCGGGGAGACGGTGGTGATCTTCACCGCGGGACTTGCCTGCCTTCTCGTGCTCGGAGCGCTGGGAGAGCCTCGGTCGGAGAGCTCGGCCGAAGACGACCGCATGGCTTACGCTTTCGGGAGCGACGTCGTCGACGTCTCGACCCGACTTCTCATCCCCTTCATTTTCCTGTTCGCGGCCTATGTCGTCGTCCACGGCCACACCAGCCCGGGAGGCGGGTTTCAGGGCGGAGCCATTCTCGGGGCGGCGCTCATCGTGATTCGGCTGGTGCGCGGACGGGACGGCCTCCTCCGGCTCGACACACGCCCAGCGCTCGTGCTCGCGAGCATCGGCGTCGTCACCTACGCCGCCATCGGCCTCGCCTGTCTCGCATTCTCGGGGAACTTTCTCGACTACGGAGCTCTGCCTCTCCCGATGGAGAGCGCGCACGTCCGGGAGATGGCCACTCTCGGTGTCGAGATCGGCGTTTTCTTCGGGGTCACCGCCGTTCTCCTCCTCATCTTCGAGTCCTTGACCACGGGAGCGGGAGAGTAGCGGCATGAGCTCGGTCGAGTACGGTCTCGCGTCGCTTCTCTTCCTCATTGGGCTCTACGGAATCCTGGCGAGGCCGCACCTGGTGCGCAAGCTGATGGCGATGAACATCCTCCAGGTGGCGGTCATCGTGTTCTTCATTCTCATCGGGTACAAGAACGACGCGACCCCGCCCATCGCCCGCACCGGCGACATCGCTCCCGTCGCGCGCAACTACGTGAATCCCCTTCCCCATACCCTCATGCTCACCGCGATCGTCGTGAGCGTGAGCACCACCGGCGTCGCTCTGGCGCTCTTGATACGCATCTACCACCGCTTCGGAACCCTCGACGAAACGAAGCTCCTCGAGAAGCTCAAGAGATGATGGAGCACGCCCCCGTTCTCCTGCTTCTCGTGCCCATGGTGACGGCACTCCTGGGCCCGGTCATCGCCTCACGATCGCACCGCACGGCCACCTGGATTCCGCGGGTCGCGAGCGCCGGGTCGCTCCTGTTCTCCGTTGTCGCCTTCGCCCGCAGCCTCGAGACCGGCGCCTGGCACTATCACGTGGGCGGATGGGCGCCACCCTGGGGGATCGAGATCGTGATCGACCCCTTGAGCGGACTCATGGCGACGCTGGTCTCGGGGGTGGCACTCCTCGTGTCGTTCTATGCCGCCCCCTACCTCGAGGGCTGGACCGCGCGCCGGAAGGCCATGTTCCACAGCGTTTATTGCCTCCTGCTCACGGGCCTGCTCGGCATCAGCGTGACCGGAGATCTCTTCAACCTCTACGTCTTCCTCGAAATCTCGTCGCTCTCGGCCTACGCGCTGCTTTCGACTGGCGGGAGCCGGGCGATCGTCGCCACCTTCCGCTACCTTCTCGTGGGGACGGTCGCGGCGAGCTTTTATCTCATCGGGGTCGGCTTCCTCTACGCGACCACCGGCACCCTCAACATGGCGGACACCGCCGCGCGGCTCCACACTCTCGACTCGCCCGTGGTCGTCGTCGCGACCTGTTTCATCGTCATCGGGCTCGCGATCAAATCCGCTCTCTTCCCTCTTCACGGCTGGCTTCCCGACGCGTACACTTACGCGCCGGGACCGGTGGTCGGATTCATCGCCGCGGTGATGACCAAGGTGAGCGCCTACGCTCTCTATCGAATCCTCTTCTTCGTCTTCGCCGCCGGGACCGCACCGGGGGAGCCTCTGCTGTTCCTCGGCTGGGCGGCGGCCATCGCGGTCGTCGCCGGCTCGATCATGGCGCTCGCGCAAAAGGACGTCCAGCGCATGCTCGCCTATTCCAGCGTCTCCCAGATGGGCTACATCATCATGGGAGTCGCGATGGGAACACCGATGGCGCTCACCGGCGCGGTGCTCCACGTCGTGAACCACGCGGTGACGAAAGGATGCCTCTTCATGGCGGTGAATGGCGTCCAGTGGAAGATGGGAATCTTCCGGGTGCGGGACTTCGCCGGTCTAGGCAAACGCTTGCCTTTCACCATGGGCGCCTTCACCATCGCCGCTCTCTCCATGATCGGACTTCCTCCGACCGCGGGCTTCTTCAGCAAGTACTACCTGGTGGTCGCGTCGCTCGAGGCGGGAAACCTTCCCTTCGTCGTGGCGCTCGTCCTCTCGAGCCTCCTCGGAGCGGTCTACCTCTTTCGTGTGCTGGAAAGCGCGTATCTCCGACCCGGGGACCCGGTGGCGGATTCGCCGGATCTTCCTCTTCCCATGCTCGTTCCCGTGCTCGCGCTCGCGGCCTGCGTTCTCCTCTTCGGCGTTTTCAACCAGGCGCTGGTCAACGGACTGGTGACGCCCGGACTTCCCTCCTGAGGCAAGTTGGGTACCGTCTCTTCCCTTCGCCCCCTCGCCGCAGTGGCGGTGTCGCTCGTCGCCGCCCTCCTCATACTGCTGTCACGCCGCAGGCCCAACCTGCGGGAGCTCTGGTCGGTCGCGGCAGCGCTCGCCAAGTTCGGGATCGTCGTCTCCATGCTCCCCGCCGTTCTCTCGGGGGCGACGTTCGAGACCCGTCTCATGCCGCTCGTGCCTGGCTGGCCACTGCTTCTTCGCACCGATGCTTTCGGGATGGTGTTCGCGCTTCTGGCCTCGGGACTCTGGGTTCTGACGACGATCTACTCGATCGGATACATGCGAAGCGGAGGCTACGAGAACCAGACGGGATACTTCGCCTCGTTCGCCGTCTGCCTCTCGAGCACCATCGGCATCGCCTTCGCGGGGAACCTCGTCACCTTCTTCGTCTTTTACGAGATCCTGACGATCGCGACCTACCCTCTCGTGGTGCACAAGAGGACCGACGAAGCGATCGTCTCCGGTCGGAAGTACCTCGCCTATACGCTCGTGGCCGGCCAGGCGCTGCTGGTGGCCATCGTCTGGTGCGCCGAGCTCGCCCCGGGAGCGGGATTTCGTCCCGGGGGGTTCCTCGCCGGCACGGCCTCGCCTCCCGTCCTCACCGTGATTTTCGTGCTCTTCATCGTCGGAATCGGCGTCAAGGCGGCCCTCATGCCCTTTCATGGATGGCTCCCCGCAGCGATGGTGGCCCCCACCCCGGTGAGCGCTCTCCTCCACGCGGTGGCGGTGGTGAAGGCCGGCGCCTTCGGCTGTTTGCGAATCGTGGGCTGGGTCTTCGGTATCGATCTCGTTCGCCAGCTCGGGCTCGACGGGGCCCTCGCCCTCGCCGCTGGAGTCACCATAATCCTCGGCTCGATCCGTGCCCTTGGCGAGAATCACCTGAAGCGCCGCCTCGCCTACTCCACGGTGAGTCAGCTCTCTTACATCGTGCTCGGCGCGGCACTCGGCTCGGTCCATGCGCTCGTGGGCGCGATTTTCCACATCGTTGCCCACGGTTTCATGAAAATTACCCTCTTCTTCTGCGCCGGGTCCATCTACACCAAGACCCACAAGGAGTACATCCGCGACTTCGACGGTCTCGGACGCGACATGCCCGTCACCTTCGCCGCCTTCACCTGTGGAGCGCTGGGCCTGGCAGGGATGCCGCTCTTGGCCGGGTTCGTTAGCAAGTGGAACCTCGGCCTCGGCGCCATCGAGGCCGAGCGCCCGGCCTATGTCTTCGTCCTGGTGCTGAGTGGACTCCTCAACTTCGCTTACTTCTTCCCCATCGTTCACGCGGCATTCTTCCGGGGCGAGCGGCGACCGATCCGCTTCGCCGAGCCGAGAGCGGCGCTCTGGCTCCCGCTCGCGGTGACGGCGACGATATCTCTGGTCCTCGGGATCTATCCTGACGCCGGGCTCGCCCTCTATCATCTCGCCTGGAACGCGGCCGAGAGCGTCGTGGGAAACGGCCACGCACTCCTCACCGGGCTCGGCTCATGAAGATGAAGGGCTGGTGGATCGCGATCGGCATCTTCTTCGCCGCGAGCTCGGCGCTCGAGCTCGTTTCCTCCGGCGCCCATTCCGAGCTCCTCTGGCACCGCCTCCCCGGGTTCGACTTCGCCTACGGGCTCATCGGATGCGCGCTCATCGTCGTCTTCTCCAAACGTCTCGGGAAGCTCTTCTTGCAGCGTCCTGAACGCTACTACGAGGACGAAGAGTCTCGATGACGGCGCTGGCGCTCCACCCCGGCTTCGCGCTCATCCTCGCCGCGCTCGTTCTCTCGATCGCTCCCCGCCGATTGCGCAAGGTCGTTCTCATCGGAGGATGCGTCGCCGCGCTCGCGGCGTGGACCCGCCTGGACGTATCGTCGACGCTGTCGGTCGACGTAGCCGGCTACCGGCTCTCGTTCCTCCACGTCGACGCGACGAGTCTCGTGTTCGGTCTCGTCTTCGCGCTGGTGACCCTGCTCGGCACCGTCTATGCGCTCCACAACGACAACCGGGTCGAAAGCGTCGCCACTCTCGTCTACGCCGGAGGGGCACTGGGAGTCGTCTTCGCCGGCGACTTCGTGACCTTGTTCGTATTCTGGGAGCTCATGGCGATCTCGTCTCTCTTCGTGATCTGGGAAGGACGGAGCGAGCGGGCGGCCGCGGCCGGCTACCGTTACCTTCTCGTCCATGTTTCCGGAGGCTCGCTTCTCTTCGCCGGAATCCTGCTTCACCTGTCCCGGGGCGGCTCGCCCGCGGTGGGAGCGCTCACGTCGGGGGGCGAGGACCGCCTCGCGTTCTGGCTCATCCTGCTCGGGGTCGCGGTGAACGCCGCGATCCCCCCGCTCCATGCGTGGCTGACCGACGCCTATCCCGAGGCGTCGGTGACCGGCAGCGTGTTCCTGAGCGCGTTCACCACCAAGACAGCTGTCTACGTCCTGCTGCGTCTGTTTCCCGGCGCCGACGTGCTCGTCTGGGCGGGCGTCACCATGGCGCTCTACGGGGTGGTCTACGCCGTCCTCGAGAACGACATCCGGAGGCTGCTCGCGTACCACATCATCAGTCAGGTGGGTTATATGGTGGCGGGCGTCGGGCTCGGGACCGCGCTCGCGCTCGACGGAGCCACGGCTCACGCATTCAGTCACATTCTCTACAAGGCGCTGCTGTTCATGGGGACGGGAGCGGTGATTTACGCGACCGGCCTTCGCAAGCTCACCGAGCTCGGTGGCATCGCGCGTCACATGAAGGTCGTGGTCGCTCTCTATGCCGTCGGCGCCTTTTCCATCTCCGGAGTTCCCCTGTTCAACGGATTCATCAGCAAGTCGATGGTCATCTCGGCCGCGGCCGAGTCCCACCGAGGGATAGCCGAGCTCCTCTTGACGCTCGCGAGCGTCGGGACGTTCCTGCACACCGGCCTCAAGCTTCCCTACTTCACTTTTTTCGGCAGGCCGAGGGATGTCGCGGTGCGCCCCGTTCCCTGGAACATGATTCTCGGGATGGCTCTCGCCGCGGGTCTATGCACGCTGTTCGGAGTGTATCCCGGACTGCTCTATCGAATGCTCCCCTTCGGCGGAGACTACCATCCTTACACGCTCGTCCACGTCGTCTCCTCGCTCCAGCTCCTCGTCGGAACCGCGATCGCGTTCTACTTTCTGCTCGATCGGCTCGGCGGCGAGCGGTCGATAAGCCTCGACACCGATTGGTTCTACCGGGTTCCGCTGGCCCGGCTGGTGGCAGCGTCGGTTGCCGCGGCTCGAAACACGGGTACGATCCTCTCGACAGCTGCCCTGGGGCTGGTGAGGGGCTCGTCCGCGTTCTTCCTTCCGGGCCCACCCTCCGAGGACGAGGCCGATCCGAGGGGCGACGACTACGACCCCAATCGCTTTCGCTCTCCCATCGGGGTCACGGTGTTCTGGATCGCCGTCTACTTCGTCGTCATCGCGGTCGCCGCGTTCCTGCACTTCCCGGGCCGCTGAAGCCCCGAAAGGTTCCCCTCCGGGAGGGCCGAAGCTCGTAACGAGGCTACTCGGCCTGTACCGACATCTGGCCGTCGATCTCGGGGAGTGCGTATTCCGGATCCAGGACCTGCGCTTTCTTCAGAATCGCGTTGGCACGAGCCTGGAGCCCTTCGAGTCTGTAAATCGCCCCGAGCATCCCGAGGTATTCGAGGTTTCCGGGATCGAGATCGGAGGCGCGCCGGAAGCTGTCCGCCGCTTCTTTCCGCCACTTCTTGTTCTGCATCAACGCGCGGCCGAGAAGATGGAAGTACTCCGCCTGGGCGTCATCGACTTCCACCGCCTGGCGGCAGAGCTGGATCGACTCCCAGAAGTCCTGAGTCTCGAAAGCCCGAAAGGCACGGTCATAGAGCTCCCGGGCGTAGCGGCGCTTGTCGAAGGCGGCTCCGTTGTCGTTCGCGTACCCTCCCGTCCCATAGCTCGGCGTCGGGCGCGAGCTCGCGGGCGTCGGTACGGGACTCGCGGACGGCGGAGGTGGAGCGGGAGCGTTCGCCAGCTGATCGAGCGCCTCGGACGCCTCCGCGCAGAGTCGGGAGAGCTTCTCGCGAATCTCGTCCGGTGCCTTGGGAAACTTGTCGGGATGATAGGTAGAGATGATCTTCAGGTAGGCGCTCTTGCGGCTCGACGCCGGCGCACCCACCTCGATACCGAGGAGCTCGGCGTAGCATTGGCTCTTGGCGAGTGCCAGCAGCCGTTCGAGCTCTTTCCGCGTCGCCTCGCTGGGAGAGCCCTGGGGCGGGGTGGACGCGCCGGGGGCGGTGGCGGGCGGCTCGCGCGAAGGTGATTTTCCCCCGAAGAGAATGAGCCCTTTGTCCAACAGGTTCAGCAAGGCGGCGGCCGTCTCGTCCTCCGACATCGGGCTCATGGAAAGGATATCGCTCGCGCGGGAGAGACCGTCGATGCGCGACAGGAGAAAGCCTTCTTCGGGAGAGATTTCCGCCCGCTGGAGCTCGGCAGAGAGGTTCGGCGAAAGTCGAAGCGGCCGGGACTCGTCCCTCAACTCTTTCACGCGCTCCGGATGGATCGCCGGGGCCGGTGGAGTCGGAGGAGCGGATTGAGCGTCGAAGACGACCGTACGCTCTGGCGAGATATCCTCGCGGACGGTTTCGGAAGAAGACGTCTCCGCGGAGGGCTCCGGCCGGGTTTCGACGGGCGCCTCCTCCGGCGAGGGCTCGGCGGATGCCGCGGGAGTCGACGTCTCGACGAAGGACTCGACTGGGGACTCCGGTGACTGGATTTCCTCGGGCGCTTCCGCGGGTGCGGCCTCCTCCGTTTGCGGCACCTCTGACGACGCTTCGGCAGGCGGCTCGGGCGATCGAGCCTCCGCAGTCGACTCCTCGAGGAGCGATGCAGGAGTCGGATCGGCCGGGACCTCCGCGGCGGGCTCGGGCGAGGCCGATGCGGCAGGCTCTGGATCGGACGCCGCCTGCTCCTCGAGCGGCTCGGCGGGCGCCGCCTCGCGCGACGGCTCCTCGCTCGCCTCCCCGACCTTCTCCTCTTCCTCGAGCTTCTCTGCCGTCTCGGACGGCGCCGCGGACGCCTCGGCTACGGTTGCTGGCGGCGCGGGACTCTCTTTCGGCGACTCCGTCCCAGCCGCCGCGAGCTGGGTGAGAGCGAGCACGAGCTCGTCGCCCGTGGGGTAGCGGTCGTTCCGCTCTTTCTCGAGCGCATGATGGAGGATAGGCTTGAGCCGGTTCGGCAAGCCGAGGCTCGTCCAGTTCAGAGGAAAGACCGGCTCGTCATTGATGATGCTGAGGAGCACGCCCGTGAGGCTGGGGCTTCGGAAAGGCTTCTCCCCCGTCACACACTCGAAGAGGATGCAGCCGAGCGAAAACAGGTCGGAGCGGGCGTCTACGTCCTCGCCTTTGGCCTGTTCCGGCGACATGTAGTCGGGCGTTCCGAGCACGCCGCCAGCCATCGTCAGGTTGGTGGAGAGCTCCGACTTGGCGATTCCGAAGTCAGTGACCCACACCCAGAGCGAAGGCGACACGAGAATGTTCGCGGGCTTCACGTCTCGGTGGACTACCTGGTGCCCGTGGGCGTAGTCGAGGGCGCTCGCGAGCTGGGAGATCACGCGAATGGACTCGGGAAGTGCCAGCCGATTCTTGCCGGAGAGCAACGATTCGAGGGATTGGCCCTCGATGAACTCCATGATGATGAATCCGCGGTCGTTCGTCGCCACGATGTCGTGAATGGTGACGATGTTCGGATGCTGGAGTCGCGCGGCGATCCGGGCTTCCCGGACGAACCGCTCCCTCAGCTCGTCCGGTCCCTGATCGGCGAAAGGAGTGTCCAGATGAACGCATTTCACCGCCACGGGACGGTCGAGGATCGTGTCGAGCGCCTTGTACACGGCGCCGATTGCCCCGGTCGAGAGCCTTTCCACGATGTGGTAGCGGCCACCGGGAATTTGAGGAAGCTCGGAAGACGATCGCTCACCAGAGGGGGACTGTGCGTGGACGTCCATGCGTCTCCGAATGGCAAGAAACGTGCCGGATTGCGACGTCGCAACGAGAACGCAAAGGGTTTCAGATCAACGAGTTCCAGATGACGCCAGTCCCGCGCCCCGCCCGGACTGTGGGCAAAAACAATCTGCCCGTAGGGAACCGCCTACGCATCGTTCGGCGGGCTCCCCATCGCTTCGCCGACGGCTCGCGGGAAGAGCTCGACGACGTCTCCCTCGAGCCGCAGCGTCACGGCCGGGTGGCCGTCGTGATCCGTCCCTCCACGATTGATGATGACGTATGGAGCCCCCCTCTCTGCCGCCGCGAGCGGAACGGAAGCCGCGGGGTGGACGGAGAGCGTAGATCCGAGCGCCACCACGAGATCGGTATCTGCGGCCGCGGCGAACGCTCTCTCCAGATCCTCCCGCCTCAAGTTCTGACCGAAGCTGATCGTCGCGGGTTTCAGGAAACCGCCGCAGCCGCATATCGGAGGCTTGCGGGTCTGCTCGAAGCGGCGCATGTGGGGCTCGGGATCGGTCCGATCCTGGCAGCGCTGGCACTCGACCCAGAGATTGGTCCCGTGAAGCTCGACGAGACGATCGGGTGTCGTTCCCGCACGCGCGTGGAGACCATCGATGTTCTGGGTGACCACGATGAGAAGCCGGCCCGCCCTTTCGAGCTCGACAGCGGCGAAATGGACCCGGTTCGGGGTGGCCGCCCGAAAGGACGGCCAGGCTTCGAGCTTCTGGTCCCAGTACTCGATGCGCGCCGCTTCCGAGGAGAGGAATTCCTGGA
Organism: uncultured Acidobacteriota bacterium; assembly: GCA_963815675.1. GTDB lineage: Bacteria > Acidobacteriota > Vicinamibacteria > Marinacidobacterales > SMYC01 > CAWFHP01. The sequence continues at coordinate 301,930 of CAWFHP010000019.1, forward strand.
AATACACGGGGCGCCGCCGGGTCCAGACGCCTTTCGGGCCACGGAAGTCCGCGATACCGCTTCCCGTCGAGATTCCGGCTCCAGTGAAGAGCAGCATCCGCCGCGACGCCGCAATGAGCGCCGCCGCGCCTCTCGAACCGCCTCGGCTCACGCCATCGGTCGTGGGTATTCTCGGGGGCCGGCCGAAGACACCGATCTCGGCATCATTTCTTGATCTCTTCGTCGATGATCGACTGGAAGGCCTCGAACGGCTGGGCACCCGAAAGATAACGGCCGTTGATGAAGAACGTCGGCGTCGCATTCACGCCGATGCGCTCGCCCGCCTGGACGTCCTTCGCGATGTCGCCGCGGAACTTCCCCGAGTCCAGGCATTCGCCGAACGCCTTCGAGTCGAGACCGAGCTCCTGGGCGAACTGACGGTAGGCCTCGGGTGACAGAGATCGCTGGTTCTCGAACAGCCGGTCGTGGTACTCCCAGAACTTCCCTTGCGCGTTGGCGCACAGAGCCGCTTCGGCGGCGGGAAGAGCCGACGGGTGGTTGGGCAGCGGAAAATCACGGTAGACGAAGCGGATCTTGTTGCCGTAGGTTTCTTCGATTTTCTCGAGGGTCGGACCGACCCTCCCGCAGAACGGTCACTGAAAGTCGGAGTACTCGACGATGGTGACGGGAGCCTCCGACAATCCCTTGGCGCGCTCGTTCGCCGCGACTTGAATGGGGGTCCGGGGCGGGTCGAGAGCGATGTCGACCTTCGACTTTCCCCGGAGCTCGTCGAGATAGCCCTGCCGTGCCACCGCCTCGTTTCTCGAAACGAGAAAGGCACGGATCTGCGGCGCGAGGTCCTCCAGGGACTGTCCGCCGAGGCGTGCGCGGTTCTGATTGTAGAACGCCTCCACGTCCTTCTGCTCGACGGGCGCCACCTTCGACCGAATCTCCTTGGCCTCGAAATCGTCCTTGCTAGTGCCCCGGGCACGAGCTTCCTGCTCGAGGAGAGCATCCGACACGAGCTCGTCGAGCGCATCTTTCCGCGCTTCGTAGAGCTCCTGGAATGCCTTCATGTTGGCCTGTCGGGCTCTCGCGTCGACCTCGTCGAGCGTGATCTCCTGATCTCCGACGTGCGCCACCACCCCCGACTGGGACTGGGTCTTGGGTTCACCGCCGGACGCGGAAGCTCCAGAAACGGCGCCCTCGTCGCATGCGACCCCAATCAAGGCGGCGGCGGCGACGATGACGCCCAGACGATAGAACCTCTCTTGCATGAACCTCATTCTCCTCGTGAATCATGCCAGCCTAGCACATTCAGGAGGCTCCGCCTACAGCCGCGCGCGGGGCGAAGCCCGGCTTGACTTAAAATGCCCCCTGCCGCCCGAGCGGCCGCGGAGGCGGTCTCCGAGCCACCCGAGCTCCCCGGGCGGCAATGTAAACCTTATTCGGAGGGATCTCGTCTTATCCGGCGAGAACGCAGAGCCGGAGGAAATGGGTTCCGTAGCCAGGTTGATCGACCGTAAAGGACAGGGAGGCCCGAGCCCATTGCCGTTGCCCGCGCGAGGAGACGCCCAAGCGCGCCGTCGCGAGGACGCGAGGCTGGTCGAGAAGGTGCGGGCGGGTGACCGCGACGCCTTCGAGACACTCTACCGGCGGCACAGTACCGCCATTTTCGGCCTGGCGCTGCGCATGGTGCGCAACCGGGCGGACGCGGAAGACCTGCTTCAGGAGATTTTCTTGCACGCTTACAATCGACTCCCGAGCTTCGAAGGCCGCGCGGCTTTCGGAACCTGGCTCTACCGGTTGGGCGTGAACCGCTGTCTCAATCATCTGAGAAGCCGAGGAGCCAGGGAGCAATCCCGGACCGAGCCCCTCGACCCGGCTCACGTCCGAACGGGCACGGGACCTGGGGCTCGCGGGCTCGAGCTCGACCGAGCAATCGTCGAGCTGCCTCCCTCCAGCCGCGCCGCCTTTCTGCTGCACGACGTCGCCGGATACGACCACAAGGAAGTGGGGGAGATTCTCGGGGTGGCGGCCGGAACCTCGAAATCATTGGTGCATCGCGCTCGGACCAAGCTCCGCAAGATGCTCAGCCCGCCCTCCATTGGAGCAACGCCATGACTGGATCTGCAGATGCCTTCCAGGATCGGCTGAACGACTATCTCGACTCGGAGCTGTCTCCGAGAGAGGTCCGCACGCTCGAGTCCCATCTGAAGGAATGCGAAGACTGCCAGCAGGCCCTCCGGGAGCTCCGCGAGATCGTTCGCGCCGCGCGACAGCTGCCCGCGGTCGAGCCGTCCCCCACCGTCTGGGACTCGATCGCCGCGAATCTCGATGCGCGAGGCGTCCCGGGCAGCGACCATGGCCAGTCTTTCAATCGACTCCATGCGGGTACCGGCGGTCGGAGGTCACTCCGCACGAGCATCCATTCCGCACTCGCCCTCGCCGCCACCGTCATCCTGGGAGTGGCGCTCTGGACGGTCCTGCGTCCCACCCCCGAGCCGCCGCCGCCAACGGACTCCGCGGCGCTCGCGAACATGGTCACCGACGAGCTTCGGGCCGCGGAATCTCACTACGACAAGGCGATCACCGGACTCGAGCAGATCATCGCGCAGAACGGCGGCGTCCTGCCTCCGGAGCTGGCGTCGGTTCTGAACCAGAATCTCGACCTCATCGAGGGGGCCATCGCCGAGAGTCGGGCCGCCATGTCGAGCGAGCCCGACAGCACCGTCGCCCAGGAGAGTCTGCTCGACGCACTGCGCAAGAAAGTCGCTCTGCTTCAGAACACGATTCTTCTCATCAACGAGATTCGAAAGGGGCAGGGAGAAAATGCTCTCGACCTCATCGACGAAATGCGGAAAACAACCGCTCCTGCGAATCCCATTTGATCCCTGTATGAGATTACCGGATTCCAAGGACATGACGAACGGACAGCGGGCCATCAAGCCACCACGCGACCAAGGAAGCAAAGACATGAACAGAAGGGTCCTGAGAACGACCTTCGCCCTCACTCTTACTCTCACTCTCGCCCTCACCCTCGGACTTTCGACCGAGGCCGCGGCGCAGCGAGAAGAGCGTTTCAACCGGACTCTCGACGTCGGTGAGAACGCGGAGTTCTCGCTATCGAACATCTCGGGAGACATCCTCGTCGAGGGAGCCACCGGAAGCCGAATCGTCATCGACGCCGTCAAGAAGGTCGACGGCGATTCCGATTCCGACATGCTCTCGTCGGTGGACATCGACGTTTCTCAAATGGGGAATCGGGTCCGGGTGGAAACGAGGCACAACCGCGGGGGCCACGGTCGTCACCACCGAGGCGGGGTATCGGTGAGCTACCGAGTGAAGGTGCCCAAAGGAACGGAAGTCGGCCTCCAATCGGTATCGGGCAGCGTCACCCTCAAGGGAGTCGGCGGGGACGCGACGGCTCAGTCCGTGAGCGGAGACGTCTCGGTGAGCGACGCCACCAGTCTCTCCCGGGCGAAGTCGGTGTCGGGAGACGTCGAGGTCTCGCGGGCTCGATCCGGAAAGGGAATGGAGATCGAGAGCGTAAGCGGAAACGTCACCGCGGACCAGATCGAGACCGACGAGCTGACCGTCTCGTCCGTGAGCGGCGACGTGTCCATCACCAGCGTATCCTCGAAAAAGGCGTCCCTCGAGAGCGTCTCGGGCAACATTCTCTACACCGGCCGTATCGCGAGCGGCGGTCACTACGAGTTCCAGAGCCATTCGGGCGACGTCGTCATTACCATTGGCGACGAAGTGGGTTTCCAGCTGGAGGCGAGCACCTTCAGCGGCGACATCGAGTCACAGCTCGCCCTGAAAACCACCTCGATGGATTCCAGACGCCGCAACGTCCAGGGCGTGGTCGGCGACGGAAGCGCCTTCATCGAGGCGACGACGTTCAGCGGCGACGTCGAGATTCGACGCCGCTGAGCGGTCGCGCGAGGGCCCGCCGAGGAGGATTACGCAAGCTCACGGAGTCCCCGCGAGGACGTCTTTCATGACCGTATAGAGAAACGTGTCGGGATACACTCCCCGGAGTCTCTCGGCGCCCGGTCCGCGGCCGAACGTGAGGACGGGATCGATGGTATGCCCTCCCGTCGACCAGACGACGTAGGTGTGAGGCGCGAGCGCCCGGCCCAGTAGACAGGAGGGATTGCTCTCCACGTCCCCATAAAAGGGACGAAAGTCGACGGTCCACGCCTGTCCTTCGGAGTCGCGCACGAGCGCCGCCTGCGCCTCCTCCGGAGTCAACACGAGCCCGGTGAGCTCCTTCACCATCTCCACCAGCCAATCGGGCGAGGATCCCGCCTTCTCCAGAATCGTGTCGTAGGAAGCGCGCTGGCGCCCAATCGTCGCGAGCGCGTCCGCCGTTGGATACTGGTGATCGGTACGATATTGGAGACCGCTCGGGAGATCGGCCTCCACTGGCGGCCCCCCGTCTCCGTAGGTGAAGGAGAACCCCCCGGTGCCGTGATCGGCGGTCACGAGGATCAGCGTCTCCGGGTGTTTCGACTGGAACTCGACTGCGACCTGAACCGCCCCGTCGAGCTCGAGGATTTCCTGGAGCATCGAGCCCGCGTCGTTGTCGTGACCGGCATAGTCGATGTTGCCTCCTTCTACCATGAGAAAGAAGCCCCTGCCCGAACGCGCCAGGACTTCTAGGGCGGCCCGGGTCATCTCCGGAAGACTCGGCACGGCATCCAGACCGAAATAACGACAATCCACCACGTAAGGCAGGTGCGAGGCGGAGAAGAGGCCCAGAATCTTCCCCGCCCGTTCCGACTCCCGGGCGAGACTCTTTCTCTCGGCGACGAGAGTGTACCCGCGCTCCCGCGCCTCGGCGAGGAGGTCGCGGTCGTCCTTTCGGTTGGAGAGACCGTCGAGCTTCGCTTCGATTCCCGGCAGGAGCTCGGAGACGCGGTGTCCTTTCGGCACGAGGGCCCGCGCCCCTCCCCCGAGTAGCACCTCAATCTCGTGTCCAGCGAGGATCTCGTCGAAGATGTCGGACTCGGGGCGATACCGCGATATCTGATGTGAGGCGAAGGCGGCGGGCGTGGCGTGGGAAAGGCGCATGGTGCTGACGAGACCGGTCGCCAGGCCCCGGGCTTCCGCCCACTCCACGATGGTCTGAATGGGATAACCGTCGGCGCTCATTCCCATCGTCTCGTTCAGCACGGTTTCTCCCGTCGCCATCTGGGTGGCGCCGGCTGCGGAATCGATGACGATCGATCGATCGGGAATCGGCATCGAATAGCCGGTGTTGCCGTCCTTCATCAGGGATTCAATCGCGAGCTCGCGCCCTTCCACCATGCGGGCGTAGTCGAGCCCCAGCGCCACCTGCGTGGCACCGAAACCGTCTCCGATGAACAGGACCACGCCTCTCGGCCCCGGCCCCGGCCCCGGCTCCGTTCGGGCCAGGACGGCGGGAGCGACGATCCAGACCGATATGACGACGATGAGTGTTCTCACGAGAGTCCTCCTGCTTCCATCGAGCGGTGGCATTCTACGCAACCGCGGCGGGTGATACCATCCAAAGCCTCGCTCATGGCCAGTCTCGAGGTCGTCGAAGTTGCCGCGGGGATTTGGTCCGTGCGGCGGGGCCGCCGCGGGAGCGCGTCGTACGTCGTGAAGCTGGACCCCGGTGGGATTCTCATCGACGCCGGCTCCGAGCCGACGGGCGCCGACGTCATGCGGTGCCTCCAGACCGCTCGCGTGGGTTTGAGGTCCATCCGCGCCATTCTTCTAACCCACGCCCACGGACACGCCGCCTCGGGCGCTCGAGCTCTGCGCGACCGGAGCGGCGCTCCCGTCCTCTCGTCGAGGGAAGAGGCGGAGGCTCTCGCTCGCGGCGGATCCGGACGAGGAGTCCTGCCTCGATGGGGGGAAGGAGCTCCTGGCGCGCCGTTCGAGCCCGACTCGCATCTCTCGGATGGAGATCGAGTGGAGCCCTTCTTCCGAGTGGTGGCGACGCCAGGACATTCGCGGGGGCACCTCTCGTTCTGGCTCGAGCCTCTGCGCGTGCTCTTCTGCGGCGACGCGCTCAGCCTGTGTGACGGAGCACCGCAGCTCGCGAGGGGACCGTGCCACTCCGAGGAAGCGAGCAAGTCGCTACGAAAGTGCCTCGCCCTCGAGCCCGAGCTCCTTCTGCCCGCTCATGGCGACCCCGGCCTCGCCAGCCTCTTCAGCGGGCGCCGAGCGCGTTGATGGCATCGATGAGCTGCCGGAGCCGCCCGAAGTCGCGGCGGTTGAAATCGAGCAGGATTCGGGCGAGACCGGAGAGATTCGTCTCCAGCTCCTCCGGAAGGGGCTCCGCCCGCTCGATGGTTCCCGAACAGATGATGTCGCGAAACCTTCAATCGAGCTCCGCCAACTCGGAGTCGTCGAGCTCTCGCTCGAGGCGGAGAAGAAGCTTGGAGCCCACGTACCGCGAGGAATGGTAGACGCGGTAAAAACTGAAAATCTCCGCGCAGGCGTCCTCGACGGACTCCACGATTCGGAACAACGACATGTCCTGTTCCGAGACCAACCGGCCGCCCAGAACCCGCTTGCGGATGAAGACCTCGAGAATCCCGAAAATATCCCACTTCGGGGTCGTCCACCATCACCACCGGAAGCGGGGTTTGCTTTCCCGTCTGGAGCAGCGTCAATACCTCGAAGCACTCGTCGAGAGTGCCGAAACCGCCGGGAAAGAGCGCGACCGACGTCGATTCCTTCAAGAGAAAGAGCTTTCGGGTGAAGAAGTAGCGGAAGGTCATGAGCTTGTCGTCACCCCGGATGGTCTCGTTCGCCTCCTGCTCGAACGGGAGCTTGATGTTGACCCCGAAGCTCAAGTTCCGCCCGGCGCCTCCGTGGGCCGCTCCCATGATGCCGCTTCCGGCGCCGGTGATGACCATCCATCCCGCCTCGGCCATCCTCCTTCCGAACTCGACGGCGCGCGCGTGGTCCGGGTGCTCGGGGCCCGTCCGGGCGGAGCCGAAGACCGTTACCTTCCTCGCGTGGCGGAAGGGAGTGAAGATTTTGAACGCGTGGCGCATTTCCTTCAGCGCGGTGTTGGCGATCTTCAGGTCCACCCGCTTGGCACAGTCAATCCCGAGCTTGAGAGCGGTCGTCGCGATCTGCTGTACGTAGGTGCGCTCGGCCTCGGTGCAACAGGCCTTGACGAGCTCCGCGAGGCCTCAATCGAGCTCGGCGTCGCCGGTGGAGTAAGCGTAGTGGCGCGAACCTTCACTCATAGACAACCGTACCGCACGACGGGAGAGGCGGCAATCGCTTTGTTTCCCGATCCCCTTCCCGCCCACATCGCTAAAGGCCTGTCTCGATAAGGGATTAGGGAATCCGAGCTGGCTTGTGTTATGATATCGGTTTTTGGGCAGTCCTTTGACCGTCCTCAGGAGGAGTTTCCTTGGCACATAGTGCATCCGCCATCAAGCGCGTGCGGCAGAACGAGAAGCGTCGAGTTCGCAACCGCGCGAGCCGCTCTCGACTCAGGACCCAAATCAAAAAGCTTCGTCAGGCTCTGGAGGCGTCCAACCTCGACGAGGCCAAGACCCTTCTGCCGTCGACGATCTCGCTCGTGGACGTGATGGTCAAGAAGGGCGTCATCCACGAGAACGCGGGAAACCGCTACAAGTCGCGACTGTCCCGGCGAGTCGCCGCTTCCGCCGTGAAGTAACCCTCTCGTTTACGCGCGCGCGTTTTCCCGGCGCGCGAGCGTGATCACCAGGCTTTCCAGAACGACCCGCCCCGGAAGTCGGCTCGACTTCAGGAGCCGGTCGGTATCGGCGACCGCGGTGACGGCGCGCCGGAGGAAGGCGTCATCGAGGCGTCGCGCCCCCTGCGCCAGGCCGCGGGCGGCCGAGGGCGGGACTCCCAGAAGCGACGCGAGGTTGACGTTTCTGCCTTCCGAGCCCTGGGCTTGCCTCGCAATCCGCAGCTGCCCCACCAGGCGGTCCAGAAGCGCCAGAATCCGAAGCGGAGGCTCACCCTCTTCGAGCAATCGGCCGAGCTGACGCAAAGCGCTCGCGGCGTTCCCGACGGCGACGGCGTCGATGAACTTGAATATGCTCTGCGCTTTCCCTCGTCCGAGGACCGAAGCGAGAGTCTCCGGATCGAGTCGTTCGCCCGCCGCGTACAGCGAAAGCTTCTCGAGCTCGTTGAGGAGGCGTCTCAAGTCCGATCCCATTTCGGCGACGAGGTAGCGAACGTCCTCCCGTCCGAGCTTCAGACCCCGGGTCCGGGCCTCGTCGGAGACCCATTCCTCGAGCTCCCCAGGCTTTAGGGGCGTCGCACTGAACCACAACCGCCTTCTGCAGGAGCTCTTTGGTGGCCTTGAGCCGCGCGTCCGGCTTCCGGTCAAGATCCAGAACGAGACAGGTGTGGGGCGACGGATCGTCGAGGTATCGCTGCAACGGCGCGCCGCTCGCGAGAAGCTGGCTCGCGCGCTTCACGTAGACTAGACGGCGTCCACCGAGAAGCGGCATCATGTTGGCGGTCATGAGGACCTGATCCATCGTCGTCGTCTCGCCGTCGAACCTCTCGAAGTTGAAGGCAGTGGGCGTTTCCCCGACCACCGCGCGCTTCAGGGTCGTGCCCGCCAGCTCTCGAAGAAGGCCCTGGTCTCCGATCAGGAGATAGACGGGCGCGATCGCCTTGTCGAGTTGCCCGCCGAGCTCGGTATAAGAGAGCTTCAATGGTTTGTGCGAGGATTAGAACGCTTCGAGTATGCTGCTCACCAGGGACTTGGCGAACTCCTCCGCAAGCCTCTGAAGGGTCAACCCCTCCTGATCGAAGAACTGATCGGGGTTGTCCCCCACCTCGTAGTCGTCGCGGAACTGAAAGCTGTTGCTCTGCCAGAGAACTTTGTCTTTCACGAGGTCTTTGAACTGGACCTGAGCCCGCACCGTCACCGTATACGTCGCCGCCTGACTCGCCTGCGCAGTGTCGAGAGAGCTCCCCTCCAACACGGTGGGCGCGGTCACGAACGCGATCACCGTACCCTGTAGAAGGGCGTCCGCTCCCGCCGTATCCGTCTGGATTCGGTACTTGCCGCGCGAGGTGAACTCGTCCACGACTTTGCGGGTGAACACTTCCTCGATCGCCACGCGGTCGGTGCGGTTGGCAAACGTGGGGATGGCGATGACGGCGATGTAGTCGGGAAGGAAGTTCCCTTTCCCCGCCAGGCTGTAACCGCATCCTGCGAGCGGCAGGGCCGCGGCGACGAGCATCGCCACCCTCAGTCTTCGGTCGATCCCGGTCACGAGACGACCACGTTGACGAGCCGCCGGGGAACGACGATGACCCGTTGGATTTGTTTGCCTTCGATGAACCGCTTCACGTTCTCGTCGTCGAGGGCCCGCTGCCTCAGAGTCTCTTCGTCCTCTTCTGCGGAGATTTCGAGGCGCGTCCGGAGCTTCCCGTTGACCTGCACCACCACGGTGACGATCTCCTCCGCGGCGATGGCGGGGTCGTACTCCGGCCAGCTGACCGCGGAAAGCCCCTTCTTCGGACCGCCGAGGCCAATGGATTCCCACAACTCCTCGGCCATATGCGGGGCAAAGGGACTCAGAAGCACGATCATGACCTCGGTCGCCTCCCGAATCGCCTTCCAGGTATCGGACCGATGCGGCCGCGGGTCGCTGGCTTTGTAGAGCTCGTTGGTCAGCTCCATGATCGCGGCGATCGCGGTGTTCAGGTGGTACCGCTCCTCGACGTCCCGAGTCACCTTCTGGATCGTCTGATGGGTCTTGCGCCGGAGCGAGATCTCGAGCTCGCTCCATTCCTCGTGGCCTTCGATGGGCGAGGCCGAGGCGATCGCGTCCAGGTTGTTCTGAACGAAGCGCCAGACCCTTTGCAGAAAGCGCGCGGGGCCCTCGAGACGGGCGTCGGTCCAGTCGATCTCTTTTTCCGGCGGAGCTTCGAAGAGAACGTAGAGCCTGAGAGTATCCGCCCCGTATCGGCCGATCACGCTTTCCGGCTCCACGATGTTGCCCTTGCTCTTCGACATGGCCGAGCCGTCCTTGATCACCATCCCCTGGGACAGCTGGTTGATTACCGGCTCGCTGATCTCGACGAGACCGAGGTCGCGCATCATCTTGGTCCAGAAGCGTGAATAGATCAGGTGGAGAATGGCGTGCTCCACACCTCCTATGTAGAGGTCGATGGGAAACCAGAACGCGGCCACTTCCGGACGAAAGGGCATGTCGCGGCAGCGGGGGTCGGTGTAGCGATAGAAATACCAGGACGAATCCACGAAGGTGTCCATGGTATCGGTCTCGCGGCGCGCCTCTCCCCCGCAACCGGGACAGGTCGTTCGCAGGAACGCTTCGTTCTCCCTGAGGACCGAGTCTCCTTTGCCGGTGATGGTCACGTCACGGGGCAGAACGACGGGGAGATCTTCCTCCCGAACGGGAACGACGCCGCACCCAGGGCAATGTACCATCGGAATCGGAGTTCCCCAATACCGCTGGCGCGAGATCCCCCAGTCCCGAATTTTGTAGGTCACCGCTCGAGTGCCGAAGCCCTTGTCCTCGGCGTGAGCGGTCATCGCGGCGAGCGCCTCTCGGGACGGCAACCCGGTGAAGGGACCCGAGTCTACCACCGTGCCGTAGCCGGAGAAGGCGGCATCGAGGGCATCGTTCTCGAGCGATGCGTCGGAGGGCTGGACCACGACGCGCATCGGAAGATCGTGCGCTCTGGCGAACGCGAAGTCTCGCTCGTCATGGGCCGGCACCGCCATCACCGCGCCGGTGCCGTACTCCATGAGCACATAGCTCGCCACCCAGATGGGCACCCGATCTCCGGTGAACGGGTTTATCGCATCGCGGCCGGTCGCGTAGCCGGTCTTCTCCATCTCGCCGGCGATACGCGTCAGCCGATCCTCCGCCTTGGCTTTCTCGATGTAGGCGCGGAGGCCGGCGTCGCTGTCGGCAAAACGCTGCGCCAGCGAGTGCTCGGGAGCGATTACGACGAAGGTCGCCCCATAGATGGTGTCGATGCGAGTAGTGAACACCCGAATGGCCTGCGCCGCGCCACCGCCGGCGTCTTGGGCGACAGGGAAATCCACCTCCGCTCCCTCGGAGCGGCCAATCCAGTTCCGCTGGAGCGTGAGCACCGTCTGGGGCCAGCCGTCGAGGCCGTCGATGGCACTCAGGAGCTCGTCGGCGTAGCTCGTGATCCGGAGAAACCACTGCTCCAGATCCCTCTGCACCACCAGGGAGTCGCATCGCCAGCATCGGCCGTCGATGACCTGCTCGTTCGCGAGCACCGTGCGGTCCGTTGGACACCAGTTGACCGAGGCCTTCTTGCGGTAAGCCAGGCCCTTGCTCCACATCTGGATGAAGAACCACTGGTTCCATCGGTAGTACTCCGGGTCGCAGGTCGCGATCTCACGGTCCCATGCGTAGGAAAATCCCAGCCGCTGGAGCTGGAGCTTCATGTGAACGATGTTGGAACGAGTCCAGTCCTCGGGATGCTGGCCGTGCTTCAGGGCGGCGTTCTCCGCTGGCAGCCCGAGGGCGTCCCATCCGATGGGATGAAGAACGTTGTAGCCCCTCATTCGCTTGAAACGGGCGATGGCGTCTCCGATGGAATAGTTGCGCACGTGGCCCATGTGGATGTTGCCCGAGGGATAGGGCAGCATCTCGAGGCAGTAGAACTTGGGGCGCGGATCCTTCTCCGACGCCTCGAACACCCGGTCCTCGAGCCATTGCTTCTGCCACTTCAGCTCGATGGCGTCGAACTCGTACGGTCGCGACATTCTTTTCCTCTGAACGGAGAATACTAGCACAGCGCTGGAGCGTCCCTCGCTGTAGCCTCCGGGGGGCGGTCCGTCTCCCGCAGGCGACAAATTCAACGAGCCGCTCCATCCAGGACGACGGGCCATCTCCATATCGGCCAGAGGGTTACTCCGGGCGCCTCCATTTGGAAGAGTTGGCAGACGTCTTGCGTATACGGACGTTGGACCGGGGGTTCGGCCTCGACTCCTTCGTTCATGCACCTGGGAACAAAGGCCGGACCTTCGGTGAATTCGCGCCGGGAGCCTCCGGCCAAGGCGGCGGCATAACCGGCCGGGGCTCTCGGCGCGCGCTTTGCTCTCAGAGACCTCCGAGGCTTCGGAGCGCGTCCTGGATCGCCTTCGTCTGTTCTTCTCCCATCGGAATCGTCAGGGCTTTCCGCAGGAGATCCCGCGCCTCGCTCCTGCGGTTCGTGCGCGCGAGAAGCGCCGCCAGATTCAGCAGGGAGTGCAGATCGTCCGGCCGCCGGTCGATGGCGGCCCGGTAGGCCTCTTCGGCTCCCGGGAGGTCATTGAGAGACTCCAGGGTGAGCGCGAGGGCGAAGTTCCCGCCCTCGAAATCGGGTTGTCGACCGAGAAGCGCGCGGAGAACGTCCCGTGCATTGTCGAGCGCGCCCGCGTCGCGGTAGGCCTGAGCGAGATTGAAGGCGGCCGGGTCCTGCGGAGACTCCCGCTCGACCAGTGGTCTCAGGACCTCGATCGCGTCTCGAGGCTTCCCCTGGGAGAGAAGCACCGTTCCCAGATCGTAAGACGCTCCCTCGTCGTCGGGTCGCAAGCGATGGGCGAGCTCGAAGGCCTCCCCTGCCTCGGCGAGATCCTTGTCCTGGAACGCAAGCTGTCCCAGCGTCATCGCGATCTCGAAGCTCTCGGGCCTCGCGTGGGACGCGTGGCGCAGGTCTTCCCGCGCCTCCACGATGTTGCCCTGTTTGACGAGCCTCTGGGCGAGAGCGACGTTCGCGTCCGGATGGTCGCGGTCCCTCGCGAGGGCCTCGCGAAACTCAGCGACGGCTTTCTCCTCGTGACCGTCGGCGGCTTCCACCAGTCCCAGCACGTAATGAGCGTCGGGCGAGTCTTCCCCTCGCTTCAATGCCAGCTCCACTCTCGCGCGCGCGACGTCTATCTTCGAAAGCTCGAGATAAGCTATCGCGGCCTCCACCAGCACCATCGGCTCCAGAACGCGCGTGCTGCGGTTGACCCCCATCATCCCGAGAGCGGACTCGAGCTCGCTCGCCGCTTCGCGCGGCCGACCGACCTTCAGATAGGCGAGCCCCAGATGATACCGGTAGTCGGGGACGTTCGAGCGGAGCGCCGCCGCGCGGGAGAGGGCCTCCACCGCCTGCTCGAACTCACCGGCGTTGTAGAGCTCGACGCCCTTGGCGTACAGGGACTCCGCCTGCTCGTCCTGCGCCGGGGACTCTGCGGATGCGGCGACGAGAACGAGCGTCAGGACGGCCCACACGCGCCAATATAGCTCACGTCATTCGAGCGAGGACCTTGAGCACCATCGACGAGAAAGGAAGGGACGGAAGCTCGTCGCGGCTCACCCAACGATGCTCCCCTTCGTGACCGCTCCCGGGCGGATCCGTCAGATCGCCTTCGAAAGCGTGAAGAGTGATCCTCCGGTTCATGATGCTGTGCTTGATGCGGGCAATCTCCCCGCGCGGCACCACGCGAATTCCATAGCTTTGCCGTGCCTCCCGAACGGCGGCTTCGCGAGGCTCTTCTCCCGCCAGGCACTCCCCCATCGGAAACTCCCACAGATCGCGCATCAATTCGGCTCGGCTGCGCCGGTACAAAAGCAGCTCGTCTCGTCTCCGGATCACGACCGCTCCCATGAGTACCCGCACCGGCTCGGGACGGGCAGCCAACTCGGGGAGCTCGTCCACGAGGCCGTCCCTCCGCGCCGCACAGTCCTCTTTCAGGGGGCAGACGAGGCATCGAGGCGCCCGAGGGGTGCAGACAAGGGCTCCGAGCTCCATGAGCGCCTGGTTGAACTCGGAGACCGAGCGCTTCGGAAGGATCTGCGCGGCGAGCCGCCAGAGGTTGCCCTTGGTCGGGCCCGAACGAGGATCTCCCCCGCAGGGCGTAGAACCGGGAAAGGACCCGGGCCACGTTTCCGTCGAGGATGGGAGCGGGCTTGTCGAAAGCGATCGACACAATCGCGCCAGCGGTGTAGCGGCCGACGCCGGGAAGCGCCAGCCATCCTTCGACGGTCTCCGGAAACCGGCACCCGCCCTCCGCCACGAGGAGCCGCGCCGCGCGATGGAGGTTCTTCGCACGCCGGTAATACCCGAGTCCCGACCAGACCGCGAGCACCTCTTGCTCGCGGGCCGCCGCGAGACGCTCGAGGAATCGGGGAATCGCTCGAGGAAGCGTCGGAAATAGGGAACGACGGTCTCCACTCGCGTCTGCTGCAGCATGAGCTCCGAGACCCAGACTTCGTACGGTCCCGGATTCTCTCTCCAGGGAAGCCGTCGCCGGCTGCGCCGGTACCACGGCAGGAGGCGTTCGGCAATCGACTTCGGCTTCACGCCGGGAATCCTACCAAAACCCCCGCCTCGGCATTTGCATCGTCTGTTCCGCCGAGGCTATTCTGAGCGTGTCACATGAACGCGATCCCGCTGGGCGAGCGCTACGTCGATCTGGGCGTCAAGGCGATCGACCAGGACGACCTGGAAAAGGCGCTCCGCTACCTCAACCGGGCACTCAGCCTCGACCCCGATTCCTATCTCGCTTACTACAACCGGGCGGTGGTCTACGACATGCTGGAACGGCTTCCCGAGGCGCTCGCCGACTACGACCGGGCCCTCGCGATCCAGCCCAATCACCTCGCCTCCCAGCACAATCGCGCCGTGCTCCTGCGCGAGCTGGGACGGGCCGAAGAGGCGATCGCCGCTTTCGACGCCGTGCTCCGGTACGACCCGGATAACGGCGACGTGCTCTACAACCGCGGCATCGCCCACGCCGACCTGGCGCAGTGGGACGACGCGCTCCGAGACTACGAGCGAGCCATCGCCTGCGACCCCCAGAAGCTCGACGCGCGCATCGCCAAGGGAAACGCGCTTCTCGAGATGGGCGACGTGGAACGGGCTCTGGCGATGGCCGATGACGCTCTCCAGCGGGATCCGACATCCGTCGAGGCGCGGGTGTTGCGAGGCATGGCTCGGTTCGACGGCGGGGCGGCGGCAGAAGCGAATCGAGGAGTTCACCCGGGCGCTCGAGCTCACGCCCGACGACCATGGGGCGCTGCTGCATCGGGGATCGTTCTGCTGAAGTTGAAGAGGAACGAGGAAGCGATTCGGGATCTGCGGGACGCGCTCAAGAACCATCCGGACTGCGACGAGGCCTTCTACCATCTCGCCATCGCCTACCTGCAGCTCGGAGACCGCGAGGCCGCCATAGACGCGCTGCAGAAGGCCATCGACATCCACCCGCCTCGACGCCTGGAAGCACAGAAGGCGAAGGAGTTCGAGCCCTTACGGTCGGAGCCGGGCTTCAAGGCCGTCATCGCGGGGAAGAGGCGACGAGGGTGAAGACGTTCCGCCCCCTCGACCATTCCGAAGCGACACCCGCAAGCGCGGTGTCTCTGGAGGGCTCACCCCTCGCATTCGACCCCGAGCGCGTCGTTCGCACCTGCCCCAACTGCTCGGCTCGACTCGAAGAGAGCCGGTGCAAGCTCCTTTGTCCGCGCTGCCACTACTATATGAGCTGCTCGGACTATTACTGATTGCTTCGGTTGGCTTCAGGAAAACCGGAAATAAACGCAAAGGCGCAAGGGCCGCAAAGAGGGCCTGATCATCCAGGTTCTTCCTTGGCGCCTTCGCCACTTTGCGTCTTCGCGCTCGTTCTCCTGGTGTAGTGGCTCCGAGAAACCCATCACCGTATTCATGAGACGCTACATAGCCAGGAGATCCCGCACCAGGCGCTGGTAGTAGGAGACCGCCTCTTCGGCTTCTTTCTTTTCCGATCTTCTCGCCGGAAGTGTGGGCGTCATGGATCGAGCCCGGTCCCACGAGCAGCGGCTTGCCGAAAGTACGAAGCGACTTGATGTCGGTTCCGAACGCGACCGGGGCCACATCGAAGCCGGGTCGGGTCTCGCAGAACACCGCATCCGACTCGGAGATCACCTCGTAGCCGATCGTGGGATGGCGCGAGACGATCTCGTCGAGCGTGCGCCGGGCCTCCGCCGCCGAGCCCACGACCCTTACAAAGATCTGCGCCTCGGCCTCGGGAGCGAGAACGTTTGCCGCGAGCCCGCCGGAGATCGTGCCGATGTTCACCGTGGCCGCCCCCAGAACTTCGCTCCTGCCCCAATTCGCGGCGCGAATCTCGGCGAGCACGTCGAGGAGCCGCTCGATGGCCGAATCGCCCAGGTGGGGATAAGCGGAGTGAGCCGCCTTGCCCTTCGCCAGCATTCGAACCTTGAGCCCGCCCTTGTGCCCGTTGGCCATCCGGTTCTCGGTGGGCTCGCCCACGACGACATAGCGCGCCCGAGACTCGAGCCGATTGGCTGCGAGGGCACCGACGCTGTCCACCTCTTCACCCACGACGAACAGGAGCCCGACGGCCTCGACACCCTGTTCGCGCAGCGAGACTGCCGCGTGCACCATCGTGGCGAGAATGCCCTTGGCGTCGCACGAGCCTCGGCCGTAGATGTACTCGTCGTCCTCGGAGCTCGGGTAGAACGGCGGCACGGTATCGAGATGGGTGCAGAGTACAATCTCGGGCAGAACGTTCGGGCTCGTCGCGTACACGTTGACGCGTCCGTCAGCCACCTCTTGCAGAGCGACCGAGAATCCTCGCTCGGAGAGGTCCTTCGAAAGGAAGAGGGCGACCTCACGCTCGTTCCCCGAAACCGAGGGTATGTCCACCAAACGGCGGATATAGGCGAACAGCGAGGACACCGGCGGGTCAGTCCTCGGGCTCTGCTTTTCCGGCGATCATGACGGTGCGTCCCTCGGGATCCGTCGTGACCACGACCCGATGTCCCCAGGGCATCGTCTCCGGCGGCCGAACGAAGGCGGCGCCCTTTCCCATCAGGTATTGATAGGCCCGGTCGACGTCCTCGACCATGAAGTAGAGAGCGGGATCATGGGGTGCCGGCTGTTCCCCCCTCATGTCGGGATGAGGCGGCATGAAACCAATGCTGGATGTGGACGACGTCTTGACCCGCAGGTAGTCGATTCCATCCATGTCGCTGAAATCGGTCTTGAGCTCGAGAAACTCTCGATAGAACTTCTCCACCTGTGACGATTTGTAGGTGAGAAAATCGACGTGGAGTGTTCCGATTCCGAGCGGACCCGATTTACTCCGTGAGGTCTTCGTGCGACGCTGGCTGCGCGACTTTCCCGCGGACGTCGCCGACTTCTTCGCCTTCGTCGCTTTCTTCGCGGGCGCTTTCTTCGCTCTCGGGCGCGTCTTCTTCGCCTTGGAACTCCTGGCGGGTTTGGCCGTCGTCCTCTTCTTCGCCATCTCTACTTCTCAGCTCTTGCCCAGGCTCGACCAGTACCCTCCGTGCAAGCCTCGAACTTCCCGTATCAGGTCCGACCCCGCATCCCCGACCTCGATTTCGGAGGATTTCTCGCCGGTCATGACGCCGAGAACCGACACGACCGATTTCTCCAGGGCCACGAGGTTGTAGCCGCCCTCGAGCGCGAATACTGCTCTGCCCTGGCAGGTGGCCCGCGCAAGCCGAAGGATCTCGCTCGTGATCGCGGCGTAGCCCTCGCGGGTCATCTTCATACCGCCGAGGGGGTCGTCGCGGTGCGCATCGAAGCCGGCGGAGACCAGAACGAGCTCGGGACGATACTCGAGCCCCACGGGAACGACGATCTCCCTGAACACGCGCAGGTACTCCCGATCGCCCAGTCCCGCGGGCATGGGAACGTTCAGGGTGAAGCCTTCGCCCTCGTCCTTCCCGGCCTCGGCGAGGGCGCCGGTGCCGGGATAGTGGGGCGACTGATGAGTGGAAACATAGAGGACCTCCGGCGAGGTATAGAACGCTTTCTGGGTTCCGTTTCCGTGGTGGACGTCGAAGTCGATGACGAGTATGCGCCGGAATTGATAACGTTTGAGCGCGAACATCGCTCCCACCGCGACGTTGTTGAAGAAGCAGAACCCCATCGCCTTGTCCGGCTTCGCGTGGTGTCCCGGGGGCCTCGACAAGGCGAACGCGTTGTCGAGCTTGCCCTCCATCACGCGCTCGATACCGGTGATCACCGCGCCCGCGGCGAGGTGGGCCACTTCGGCGGTATCGCGTGACGCGACGGTGTCGGAGTCGAGGTAGGTCCGGTCCTTCCCCCGCGTGGCCATGACCTCGTCGTACAAATGCTGCCAGTGGACGAGGAGAATGTGCTCTTTTTCCGCCGGTCGGGGAGCAATGCTCTCCAGCTTGCCCGCGAGCTCGGCCGCGCCGAGCGCCCGAGCGACGGCGTCGACGCGGGCCTTCGACTCGGGGTGCCCCTCGCCAGGGTCGTGCTTTCGGAACTCGGTGCTGAAAATGACGCCGGTGGGCATCTCAGTCACTCACTCCCCGCAAACAGCCGCGCTTCATGGCTCCGGCCGGTAGCGGCGGAACAGAAGCGCCGCGTTCGTACCGCCGAACCCGAAGGAATTGGATAAGGCGTACTCGACTTTCGCGGCGCGACAGGAGTTGGGAACGTAATCCAGATCGCAATCCGGATCCGGGGTCTCGTAGTTGATCGTGGGTGGAATCTTCTGGTCGCGCAGCGCCAGCACGGTAATTCCGGCCTCGAGACCCCCGGCGCCTCCGAGCAGGTGCCCGGTCATGGACTTGGTGGAGCTCACCGCGAGCCTCTTCGCGTGCTCGCCGAAAACCCGCTTGATGGCGAGTGTCTCGGTGCGGTCGTTGTACAGGGTGGAGGTGCCGTGCGCGTTGATGTAGTCGATCCGGTCGGGTCGGATGCCCGCATCGGCGATCGCCAGCGACATGACCCGGATGGCGCCGTCGCCGTCCTCGGAAGGAGTCGTCATGTGATAGGCGTCGGAGCTCATCCCGTAGCCGACGAGCTCGGCGTAGATGCGAGCCCCCTCGCCTTCGCGGCCTCGAGAGCCTCGAGAATCAGGACGCCGGATCCCTCGCCCACGACGAATCCGTCTCGGTCCTTTTCGAAGGGCCGCGAGGCCTCGCCGGGCTCGTCGTTTCGGGTGGAGAGCGCCCGCATGGCCGCGAACCCTCCGACCGCCATGGGGGTGATCGCGGCCTCGGTGCCCCCGGCGATCATCGCATCCGCGGCGCCGCGCTCGATGATCTTCATCGCGTCGCCGATGGCGTGGGCGCTGGCCGAGCAGGCGGTCGCCGTGGCGGAGTTGGGTCCCTTGGCTCCGAAGCGTATCGAGACCTGACCCGCGGCCAGGTTGATGATGATGGCGGGTATGAAGAAGGGCGAGATCTGTCCGCGCTCCGCTCTCGAGAAGGACTTTGTGCTCGCGCTCGATGGTGGCGAATCCGCCGATACCGGAGCCGATGAGACACTCCGACCCGCTCGGCGTTGTCGGGGGTTATGACGAGTCCGGCGTCCTCCATCGCGAAGCTGGCGGCGGCAAGAGCGTACTGAATGAAGACGTCCATTTTCTTGACGTCTTTCTTCTCCACGAAACGGAGCGGGTCGAACCCCTGGACCTCACCGGCGATGCGCCGCTGAAGTGCCGACGCGTCGAACCGGGTGATGGGGCCGATCCCCGAGCGGCCGGCGAGGAGTCCTTCCCAGGTCTCCTCCGTCCCGAGCCCCAAGGCGGAGACGAGTCCCACGCCGGTGACGACGACCCTGCGTTTCGGATGGTTCGGCACGTTTCTAGCCGATTCGGTTGTTCCGTCGCTACAGTCCGGAGCCCGTTATTTGGAGTGCTCCTGGATGTACGACACCGCCTCGCGGACGCGGGTGATCTTCTCCGCGTCCTCGTCGGGAATCTCGATGCCGAACTCCTCTTCCAGGGCCATCACCAGCTCGACCTGATCGAGCGAGTCGGCACCGAGATCGTCCACGAAGGACGCGTCCTCGGTCACCTGATCCTGGTCGACCCCGAGCTGCTCGACGATGATGCCCTTTACTTTTTCCGAGATATTACTCATCAAATCCTCCTACATGTACAAACCACCGTTGACCTGGAGCACCTGGCCCGTGATATAGCCTGCTCCCTCGGAAGCGAGGAAGACTACCGCTTCGGCCACGTCCTCGGGTCGGCCAATACGTTGCATGGGTATGGAATCGTGGAGACCCTTCTTCGCCTCCTCGGGAAGATGCCGGGTCATGTCGGTCTCGATGAAGCCCGGAGCCACCGCATTGACCGTGATCTGTCGCGAGGCAACCTCTCTCGCGAGCGCCTTGGTGAAACCCAGGATCGCAGCCTTGGAAGTCGCGTAGTTGACCTGACCCGGATTGCCCATCAGTCCCACCACCGAGCTCATGTTGATAATCCTGCCGCCACGCTGGCGAATCATAGGTCGCAAGACCGCCTGGCTGCAATAGTAGAGGCCGTTCACGTTGGTCGCGATGACCGCGTCCCAATCCTCGGGCTTCATCCGCATCAACAGGTTGTCGCGGGTGATGCCGGCATTGTTGATCAGGATGTCGATTCGTCCCTTCTCCGCCACCAGGGACTTGATTGCCGCTTCGACCGTGGCCCGGTCCGACACGTCCATCGCCACGCCTGAGATCGTCCCCTTCGTCTCCCGCGAAAGCTCGCTCGCCGCCGACGAGGCGGTATCGGCGTTGCGACCGGTCAGAATCACCTCGACGCCACGGCTGGCGAGGCTGCGGACGATGGAGTAACCGATGCCCCGTGAGCCGCCGGTGACGATGGCGATCTTTCCGGCCCATTCAGACAACCTTCGCCTCCGAGAAGAAACGCTCGACTTCCCCGGGAGTCTCAATCGACGAGACCGAGGCGTTCTTGGCGATCTTTCTCACCAGCCCCGATAGCACTCTCATCGGCCCGACCTCCACGAAACGGTCGACTCCGAGAGAAGCCATCGTCTCGATGCTCTCCTCCCATCGAACGGGAGAGGCTACCTGCCGGACGAGAGCATCGCGCGCTTGCTCACCGCGGGTAATCGGCCGGGCGTCGACGTTGGTCACGAGGGGAACACTCGGGTCGGCGAGCTCGATGCGCTCGAGATCTTCCGCGAGCGCCTTCGCCGCCGGCTCCATCAAGCTGCAGTGAAACGGCGCGCTCACCGCGAGCGGGACGACCTTCCGGGCGCCGCGCGACCGCGCGAGCTCCGAGGCTCTTTCCACGGCGCTCTTGTGACCAGCAATGACCACCTGCCCGGCGCCGTTCAGGTTCGCGGGCTCCACCACTTCTCCCGCCGCGGCCTCGCGGCACACTTCGGCCACTTCTTCGCTGGAGAGTCCCAGGACCGCAGCCATGCCGCCCACGCCCACCGCTACCGCGTTCTGCATGTAGCGCCCACGGTTTCGCACCAGCACGACGGCGTCTTCGAGCTTGAGCGCGTCGGCGGCCACGAGCGCCGAGTACTCGCCCAGACTATGACCGGCGACGTAGTCGGCACGCGCCCCGAGTGAACGCAGCACCGCCGCGATCGCGCTCTCGGTGGCGAGTAGCGCCGGCTGGGTATTTTCCGTGAGCCGCAGCTCCTCTTCCGTGCCCTCGAAACAGAGCGCGGAGATCGGCGTCCCCAGCGCCTCGTCGGCCGCTTCGAAAACACTCCTCGCCTCTGGATATGCGTCGAAAAACTCCTTTCCCATACCGGAATGCTGGGATCCCTGGCCGGGAAAGAGGAACGCGACCTTACCCTGGCTCGTCATCGTTGAGCTGCCACTCGTCCACAGAACAGCCGGCCGCCGAAGGCGCGAACGTCACGTCGCACTTCGGATTCTCGCCTGTGAGCGGGAGATGGTTTTTTGAGTTCTGGCGGAAGAGTGAATTAGATTTCCTTGACTTCCATGACCTGGGCACCCTTGTAGTGCCCACAGCTAGGACATACGCGGTGCGGATGTTTGGGCTGGTGGCAATTCGGGCACTCCGACAGGGCTTTCTGGGACAGCGCATCGTGCGCCCGCCGCTTGCCTCGGCGGCTGTTCGAGTGTCGCCTCTTCGGATTGGGCATTTGCCTGTGGTCTCCTTCTGTACTGGCTGTACTGGCTTTACCGGGCGTACTTCGATTGGGTTAAGGTTCGCTCGCCTATCGGCCGAGCAGCGTCTTGAGCGTGGCCCACCGCGGGTCGGTCTCTTCCAGCACGCAGGCACAACTCGTCGTGTTTCGGTTGACTCCACACTCCGGACAGAGGCCGCGACAATCTTCCTGGCACAACGGCTTCATCGGCAGCGCCAGAACGATCTGCTCCAGGACCATCTGGGCCAGGTCGATGCGTTCATCCTGGTAGAAGCTCGCCGCCAGATCGTCCGCTTCGAGACCTCGCCCCTCGACGTCGTCTCCTCGGCGGGTTGATCCTTCGCGTCGATGCGTCGTGGCCGAGGCGCTCGGCGGCGCCACCGGGCCCGGAGCGACGTTCTGAGACTGAGGAAGATAAAGAAGGTCCATCTTCTCCTGGATGTCCATGAGAAACGGCTCGAGACAGCGGACGCAAGGCACCTCGATTCGGCAGCTCATCGAGCCCTCGAGCCGGTAAGCCCGCTCGCCTCCGGAATCCACGGGTTGGATCCATCCCTTGAGCTGAACGTCCGAGAGGAGACGGAACTCCTGCCCGTCAATGGCCAGACCGCGAGCGTCGAGCGTTCGATCGACAGCCTCGCCCTCTGGGGGCAACCTTTCCAGATCCAAGAACACGTTTGAGCCCCTTGGGTTGCGGCGAGATTATAGCAATGGGTCTCAGGGCCGTCAATTCGAGGTGCTCGGGCGGCGAACAAAAGTCGAAACGGCTCCGCTCAGGACTTATTCCTTTTGTTCTCCTTCGTCGACCACACCTTCTAGATTCATGTAGTTGCCGAACTGGCGGTTGCCGCTGATGGTGGAAATCGCATGTTTGAAGAGCATCTGGTCGACGCCATTGTTCTCGAGGATGATGGCGAACCGGTCGAAGTTCTTGATCCTGCCCGTGAGCTTGGCCCCATTGACGAGATACACGGTGACGCTCGCGCGCTCGCGCCTCGCGTGATTGAGGAAGCTTTCTTGGACGTTAGGAGGCTGTTTCAGCATGCAACTTCTCCCCTGTTCAGGCGGCCTCCCGCTCGGGGGATCTCCCGCCGAAGGTACTCGGACACCGACCCCAGCAGGGCCTTCTCGTCTCCGCAACCGTCGAACCACTCCACTCCCGGCTCGCGCCGGAACCACGTCATCTGGCGTTTCGCGTATCGGAGCGTCGCTCGCGCCGTCGACTCCTTTGCCTCTGCCTCCGAAAGCTCGCCCGAGAGCAAGAGCAGCGCTTCACGATAACCGATGGCCTTGAACGCCGGAGACTCCGGCCCGAATGCGTCGCGCATCCGACGGACCTCTTCCAACAATCCACTCGAGAACATCGACTCGGTCCTCGCCGTAATCCGTCTCTCGAGCACGTCGCGGCTAGGTCGAAGCCCGATAAGTATATCGTGGAAGCCGGGAAGCGGCCTGCGCCGTGACGCCATGAGCTCGCTCATCGGCTTGCCCGAGGCGAGCGCCACCTCCACTCCCCGCACCAGCCTCACCCGATCGTTGGGATGAACCCTCGCCGCCAATGCGGGATCCCAACGCCGGAGTATGCGATGGAGGGCGGAACTCCCCCGCTTCGCCATCAACTTCGAGAGACGCTCGCGGATCTCGGGGAGTCTCCCCGGTCCTTCGAACAGGCCGTAGCGCAGGGCGCGAAGATACAGACCGGTTCCCCCCACGATCAAGGGAAGACGTCCGCGCGCGGCGATGTCCTCGATGACCGGCACCGCCCGCGAGACGTACTCGGCGGCGGAGAACTCCTGATCGGGGTCGATCTCGTCCAGCAGATGATGGGGAATTCCGCGGCGATTCGCGAGGGGCAGCTTCGCCGTTCCCACGTGGAGACCGCGATAGACCTGGAGCGCGTCGCAGCTCACCACTTCGCCGCGGAACTCCTCCGCGAGATCCAGCGCGAGCCCGCTCTTCCCCGAGCCGGTGGGCCCCACGACGGCGACCAGCGCTCTGGGCACGTCGGGCACCGTCAGCACCGTTGGCACCGTCAGCACCCGGGAGCCCGCTCCATCGCTTTACCTCCGATCGTTCTCAGCGCGTCCACCACGACCACAACAAGAAAATCAGAATCAAGAAACCCAGAACCACCGCCCCGTAGATCTCGGGGCCGGTGAAAAGGGTCCTCTCCGGTGGGAGCCGCTCTGCGCGGTCCCGTTTCCGGACGCTCACTTCACGCCTCGCGTTGCATCTCCCGGAACAGCTGAATGAGCTGAGTCTCGTGGGAGGCGCCCAGAGTGCGCTTGACGGCGAGCAGCTCGGAATAAAGGAGCTCGTTGAGAGCGGCGACGAGCTGGTCGCGGCGCTTGTCTTCGGAGAGCCGCTGCAGGTTGGTCTCGATCTGGGCGGGATCGAGCGAGCCGTCCTGCCGCAAACGAACGCGATCGAAGAGCGAGCCGGGACGCTCCTTGAGCTCCTTCAGATACTTCTCGAGGATGATTTCGGCGATGGGGCCTACTTCCCCCGACATGTGCCGAAACAAGCGCCGGTACATCTCGTTGTAGAGCTCCACCACCGCGGTGTAGTTCTCGCCATCGCCGAGCTTCTGCGCGAGCGGAGCCTGCCGCGGTCCAAGCGAACGCAGCACCGAGACGGCGAGAAAGGTATGGAGCACCTTTCTCGTCTCCGACTCGCCGATCTCGCTTTCCTGACAGATCTCGGCGATGGTGCGCTTGCCGTCCGCGAGAGCAAGCACGTGCTTCTCGTGAGGCTCGAGCTCGACGGGACTCGGCTTGCCCGCGGACTCGACGACGCAATCGGTGGAGATGAAATGCTCGCGAATCGCGCCCGTTCCCTCCGAGCGTCGGATTCCTTCGACCACCAGCTTCTCCACGTCCAGCTCGAAGGTGATCTTCTCCCTCCGGGGAAGCTCGTCGTCCTCGAAGTGGAAATACCCGTCCTCCCAGTTGAAGATGCTCCAGACGATTTCCTTCACTTGCTGCTCGATCGCCCACCAGAGATCCTTGGGGGAGAGGACGCCGCCCTCCACCAGCGCCTTGCCCAGACGCTGGCCTCCTCGAATCCGCTGCGAGAGCCTCAAGTACTCGTCGGCCGAAATCCGCCCGCCGCGCAGAAGAACCTCTCCCAGGCGATCCTGAGTCAGGCTCGAGGCCGCGAACACCAGCTTCCCGTCGAGGAAATAGATCGACTTCCGCACACCCGCGTTCACCAGGGAGAGCACGCCGGTGCGTCCCGACTCCTGGAGCAACGACAGCACGGAGGGCAGGCCCACGTCGGATAGCCGGCCTCTCAGCCCGCCGCGTTCCGCAGCTTTGTCGGCACTCAACCGGTTGGACGCACTCATGGTCTTGGTAAGGCTAGGGTTTTCAGGGACATGCTACGGTCGCCCGGGTTTGTTGTCAATATGCTCGTCGCAGGACGCTGTTTACCGATCGGCAAGGGTCGTACCGGGATAGTAGTGCTCGAGAATCGCCCGGTAATCGAATCCCGCTGCCGCCATGCCGTAGGCCCCGACCTGACAGAGGCCGACGCCGTGTCCCCAGCCGCGCCCGGTGAACACCCACCCCCGAACGGTACCGTCCGGCGCATGCTGCGCGTCGAAGAAGAAGAGATTCTCGCGGATGCCGAGCGCTCTCCGGAATCTCGAGACCGCGCAGGGTCGCGCTCCCCGCGCTTCCCACGACCTCCAGCTCCACGATTCGACCGGAGGGGCCGTAGCGTTTGGGCCGGAGATCTCGGACGTCCCCCACTCGATTCCGGAGGTTCACTTCCCGACTGAGCTCGTCCGCCGACTTTCGCACCACCCAGTGGGAGAAGCGCGACGTGCGGTCGAAGGTAAAGCCCTGGGAACGAAGCACCAGGAGATCGATTCCTCCGTCATCGGTATGGAAGCGCACCCGGTCGTTCGGCAGCAGCGTCAACCGCTCGGCGTAATACGCCCGGTCCCCGACGTCTCGATAGAGATACCGAACGGGAGAGATTCCCGTCGACGTTTCCAGATCGTCACCGCCGCTCGGAGACGTCTCCGCGAGCACGAGTCCCGTGGAGTCCACCGAAACGACCCTCGCCTCGCGCAGGAGGGGCTCGCCGCGCTCTTCGAGGAGCCGGTACAAGGTCTCGATGACCTCCCGGCGGGAGACCGGCACCCCGGAGCGAATCCCCTCCTCGTCGGGAACGATGAGGCCTTCCAGAACCGCGTTCGCGAGGCTGATTCGATCGGCCTCCGGCACGCCCGTACCCACGATCCGCTCCGCGTCGAGCTCGTTCAGAAGGAACGGGAGGCGGCGCTCCCAGCAAAGAGCCTGCCCCAGGAGTGCCGAGAATCGGACGACGTCGAGAACGCCATGCGCGTTCGCGTCGGGTCTCCAGCATGGGCTCTGCCCGAGCGCCTTCGTCGCCGCGTCCGTCCATCGTTTGCCCTCGGCGTAGGACGCAGCCGCAGCCCCATTGGCCGGCCTCGCATCGAGGACCCGCATCTTCAGGAGAAGGGCGGTCTCGAGCGGGAGCGGGCCGTCGTTCACCGAGGTCACGACCGGCGCCCCCCGGCCCTCGAGGAAGCAAGCCCGGCTCACGAGGTACGGCTTCGCCTCGGAAAAGATGTTCTCCGCGTTCTCGGTCCGGCCTCCACAGGTACTGGTATAGAGCGCGTCGATCGGCTGGCCATCGTACGTCAGCACCTCGCCCGCGGTCTCGGACACGGCATCGTTCGAGAGTGGTCGCTCCGCGCTCACCCCCCGATAGACCTGACACGCGGGAGTCGCGCACAGATCGTAGCCCTCGGCGACGAACTGGCCCCGGCGTTTCACCGCGTAGGTCCTGGCGGCGATCGCTTGAGCCTTCAGGGCTTCCTTCTCCGGAAAGGCGTCCGGCGACAGCTCCGCGGGAACGACCCCCCGGAGATAATCCTCGAGGTTCAGGACGTTCACGATGGTGAGCTCGTTGGAGGGGTTGACCGCGAGCTGCAGATAACCACGGTAAGGCCGTCCATCCACTTCGATGAAGGCCGAAGGCTCGGTGGGAACGGCATAGAGCTCGAGCGCGGGGATCCGAACGAGGGCCTGTCCCCGTGGGAGGAGCCTCAGCGCCGTCGGCCGCGCCGAGCTCGCGGGCTCGCGAACCACCTCCGTTGCCTCGAATCCCAGTCGCTCGAGCTCCGACTGCTCGACGCGGGCACTCGACTCGGCGGAGAAGCTTCCGACCCGCACCGAGTAACGACCCGTTTCCCGCTCACGGGTGACGGTGAGCTCCGCGACGTCTTCCTCGGCGGCACGAGACTGGAACTCCGCGGCCGCCGCTTCGGTGGGAAACGACCCGATGGCGACGCGATAGGTGAAGCCCTCGATGGCCGCCGCGCCGAGCTCACGCTCGACGAGGACGTCGTTCGTTTCCACGACGTCGGCGCCCGCGCCCACGCGGAACGGCCTCGAGGAGGTCAGGCGAACGACTTCGACGGCGGTCGCGAGCCCCACACGAATGCGGGGCTCGGGAGCGAGCTCATCGAGGAGGATCGGAGACGGAGGTGTGACGTCGGACCGCGGCCCGGTGGGAGACGCCGGCCGGTGCCGGTGCGGGTGCCGGCGCGGTGCTCGCAGGCGGCACTCTCGTCGTTCGCACGGGAGAGCGGTTGGATTTGCCGCCGCACGCGAAGGAAAGACAGAGGAGAAGAAGTAGCGATCGCTCAGCCAAAGAGGTCAACGAGGCCGCTCATTGTACCAGAAGACCAGAATGATCTCGAAGTGGTCGTCGGGATAGTCGGCGGGCAACGGCAGTAGCTGCGCGGCCCGCAGCGCACCAATGGCGGCATTGTCGAACCCGGATACGCCCGAAGGTATGAGGACGTTCAGCTCGGTGACGGTTCCGTTCCTCGCCACCGAGACGCCGATGGCGACATGTCCAGAAGCGAACATGATCGAGTTCGGAACAAACCAGTTCCGCCGTACCTCGGCGAGCATGCGGTTGAGCCACGGCACGAAGTTGGCGCCCTTGTCGTTGTAGTAGAGCGTGTTGCCCGTGTTGGAGACGAGCCCGCCCTCGGGGTTGTGGAACTGGGAGCCCGCGAGAAATCTCCGAATGTCCGAGAACTCGCCGTCCTCGCCGCCCGTTCCCACCTGCCCCGGCGCCGGGCGGGGGTCGGGAGGCCGGATCTCGGCACGGGGACGGGCCTCGGCGCGAGTCGAGGGGATCGCCGAAGAGAAGCTTCGCCACTTCGTTCGGGTCGAGAGCCTTCTTCGCCGCGTCGGTCCCGTCGTTGCCCTTGTCGCTTCCCTCCGTTTTCTCGGCGCGGGTAGCGTCCTTTCCGGGCTCGGGTACCATCACCGGAGGCTCGTCTTTCGGCTTCTCCGACTCGCCCTTCGTTCCCGGCTGCTTGACCTTCTTGCTGGTGTAGAACTCGTCGGTGTTGCCCTTCGAGAACGGCAGGTCGTTCATGAACTTCTGGTGCTCGTCGGGCGCGGGGATCATGGCCTTCGGGATCACCATGCGCTCGTCGGCGACTTGAGGCGGTTTTTTCGGCTCGGCCGGCTTCGGCTGCTGCGGGGCCGGCATCAGGGGAACGGCGGTGACCACCGGGGGCTTCGGTTTCGGTTTCGGTTTCGGTTTCTCGATGAAGAGCACCAACGGGTCTTTCTTCTCCCGCGCTTGTTTCTCCGCCTCCGTCTCGGCTCGGGGCCCGAGCAGACCGAGGCTCGGCTCGATGAGGAGAAACAAGACGAGAAGAAAGTGAAAGCCGGCGGAGACGGTCACGCCGGCGCGGGGATCGGCGGCGATTGCTTCCGGCCGCTCCCCGTGCTCCAGGTACTCCGCCGCGACATCCGGATCCTGGATCCAGGTGGAAAAGAAGTAATCGTGGGACGAGTCCTCGGAGATGAGACCCTCGAATCCCGCGGAAGGGCGACGAAACGGGTTATGCTCGTCGCGCTTGCGCCTCTTGGGTACGGAGGGAGCGCTGCGGCGGCTCGCTGCCCGATGGTGGAATCTCTGTTGCATTCGATTCAAGCCTGCCCTGCGGGGCAAAGAGCGCGGGCCGCCTTCCCTGGTAACGCGTCTCTGGAGGAAACCTAACGGATTATAGACGGCGCCTACGGGACCGGCAAGAACGGTCCCGTGAGTTTACACCTTTCTTACGTGCCCTCTTCGATTGCCCGTACCACGCGGAGGGCGAGATTGAGAGCCCGCAAACCCTCCTCTCCACTGACCTTCGGTCGGGAGCCGCCTCGTGCCGCCTGGAGAAAGTCCTCGAGCTCCATCCGGAGCGGCTCTTCCCGCTTCACCGTGAGCTCCTCTTTCCGAATGTCCGGTCTCGGCCCCCCGGACGGAACGAGGCGATAGGAGACCGCTTCCTGCGTCTGATAGTCGAGCGACACGTAGCGGTCTCGCTCGAAGACCCGAAGCTTGCGAACCTTTTCCTGCGAGACGCGGCTCGCGGTGATATTGGCGACACAACCCCGGGAGAAACGAATGCGAGCGTTGGCGATGTCGACTCGAGGGGTCAGGACCGGAACCCCGACCGCCTCGACCGAGGCGACGTCGTCCTCGACGAGCGTCGCCACCACGTCGATGTCGTGGATCATCAGGTCGAGCACCACGTCGATGTCGAGACTTCGAGGAGAAAAGGCTCCCAGACGGTGCACCTCGATGAACCTCGGGTCTCTCGCTCGAGAGAGAAGGGCTTCGACCGCCGGATTGTGCCGTTCGGTATGCCCCACTGCGAGGACGCGCCCTCTCTCCACCGCCGCCGCCACCATTTCGCTCGCCTGCTCCAGATTGGTGGCGATGGGTTTCTCGACGAGGACATGGACTCCGGCGTTCAGCAGCCGGAGGGTCACGTCGCGGTGGGCGAGGGTGGGCACGGCGACGCTGGCGGCGTCGATCTCGGAAACGAGCTCCTCGAAATCGGCGACCGCGCGAGCGCGATACGTCTCTCCCACCGTTCGGGCCCGCGCGAGGTCGACGTCGGCGACCCCGACGAGACGGCAGCCGGGAATCTCGGCGTAGAGCCGCGCGTGGCGGGAGCCGAGCTCGCCCACTCCCACGACGGCGACTCGAATGTCAGTCTGCTCCGAATCCATAGATCGCGATCTTTTCCTCGTCGGCGAGCTCTACGAGCTCGTCTCGATCCAGCAACAAGACCTTGCCCGCTTCGAGTCCGAGGACGGTCGCACCCGCGGCCGCCATCGAGCGAATGGTGCCCGTTCCCACGACGGGCACGTCGAAGCGCATGTCCTGACGCGGCCGCGCGACTTTCACCACGATGAACGGTCCCGACGTCAGCTCCGCCGCCCGTCGAACGGCGCGATCGGTTCCCTCCATCGCCTCCGCCGCGACCACCGCCTTGCGCTTCACCACGACCGTCTGGCCGATGTCGAGAGCGGCGAGGCCTCGCGCCATCGTTGCTCCGAACCGAACGTTGTCGATCTCGTCCCTAGCCGGCTTTCTCCGCGTGAGCGCGCCCTCGGGGGCCATGTGATCTTCGAGGAGAAGCGTCGAATCGACGATCTCGATTCCCTCTTCGGAGAAGACGTCAGCGACGGTCGAAAGCATCGCCTCGGTAGTGCGAGACGGGAGCCGGGAGAGCACCTTGAACGTCAACCGGTCGGGTCGCAGAATTTGAAGCGCTTTCACGTGCTGGACCCGCCCCGCGAGAATCGCCCTCGTGATTCCAGCGCTCCGTAGAATTCCCACCGACCGCGAGAGCTCACCGAGCGCAACCCAATGCGACTCCATCCCCTCGATGGCTTCCAGTCCCGGGTCCGCCTCACCCTCGATGAGGAGGGCGACGACGGAAATGTCGCGGCGTTTCGCCGCCTCGATTACCAGGAAGGGAAATCGGCCTTCCCCGGCGATGAGACCGAGGGGCTCGGTCGTAAAGAGAGGATGATTGTCGGGCGCCACCGGGGCTACCTGGGGAAGGCTCAGTCGACTTCGTCTCTTCCGCGTTTGACCACGACTCCCCGGGTGGAAGAGCGAATGAAATCGACGAGGGTCCTGAGGTCGTCGCTCTCCGGGCTCTCGCCGAGCTGCTCCAACGCCTGGGACACGTTGAGGCAGGGATGCATGAGGAGGCGGTACGCCGAGCGAACCGCGTCGATACGTTCGCGCGAGAATCCCCGCCGGTCCAGTCCGATGGTGTTCACGCCGTAGAGACGGGCGCGGTTGCCTACCGTCTTGGAGAAAGGAAGGACGTCCTTGGTCACGACGCTGTAGCCACCGATGAAGGCATAGGTCCCGACGCGGCAGAACTGATGGACACCGCTCGAAGCGCTGATGGTGGCATGGTCCTCGACGAGAACGTGGCCGCCCAGGGTCGCCGCGTTGCCGAAGATGATCGAGCTTCCGATGGTGCAATCGTGGGCGATGTGGGTATAAGCCATGAACAGATTGCCGTTTCCGATGAGGGTGCGTCCGCCGCCGAGCGCCGTTCCCCGGTGAATGGTCACGAACTCCCGGAAGCAATTGTCGTCGCCGATCTCGAGCGTCGAGTGCTCGCCTTTGAACTTCAAATCCTGAGGTTCGGCTCCGATCGAGGCGAACTGATAGATGCGGTTTCTCTCACCGATGGAGGTGAACTTGGAGATCACCACGTGTGGACCGACGAAGGTATCGCGACCGATCGTCACCTCCTCGTCGATCACCGCGTAAGCGCCGATGCGCACACCCTCCCCGATCCGGGCTCCTTCGTGAACCACGGCGGTCGGGTGGCAGTCGATGGCGGCGGTCTTCATGTCGGATCCACTCCTGTCAACGTCAACTCCGCTTCCGCCGCGAGCTGACCGTCCACCTCGGCCTTCCCCGCGAGCTTGCGAAAGTTCGCGCGCGCCTTCGAGAGGGTCACGGTGATTCGGAGCTGATCGCCGGGTACAACCGTCCGCCGGAACTTGGCGTGATCGATGCCGACGAGGTAGAAATTCTTCCCCGAGGCGCTTCCGTCCTCGGGAAGCACCAGGAGACCTCCCGCCTGCGCCAGCGTCTCGAGAATCAGGACCCCGGGCATCACCGGAAGCCCGGGAAAGTGTCCCTGGAAGTAAGCTTCGTTGATAGTGACGTTCTTCAGAGCAACGATCCGGACGTCGTGCTCGAGCTCGAGCACGCGATCGAGCATCAGGAGCGGGTAGCGGTGCGGCAGCCGCTCCATGATCCACTGGATGTCCTTCTCGGGCATCCGGCTCTTATTGCTTCGGCGGCTCGGCGCCCGCCGGTGGTGCGGCGGAGTCGAGCTTCTTGACGACGAGCGGACTGATGTCCAGAGCGGGGTCGAGCACGAAAGTCAACCCGGGTGTCGCCCGGAGGATCAGTCCGATTCCGTTCTCGGTGGCGACCTGCCGGACGATGGGCTCGAGCTTCTCCTGGAATTTCGCTTCCCCCTCCTGCCGCTTCGTCTCGAAGTCGGCCTGGGCGTCCTGGAGCCAGCGCTGCGCTTCCGTCTTCTTGCGCTCGATGTCGCGACCGAGACGCACCTTGGCGTCCTGCGACAGGATCTCCGAGTTCAGCTTCGCCTGCATGTCCTGGATTTCCTGCTGCTTCTTGTTCGCCTCCGCCTGAATCTTGTCATTCTCCGCCTTGAGCTGCGCGAAGAGCTCTTTTCCTGCGTTCGACTCGGCCGCGATCCGCTCGACATCGATGAGGGCGATCTTGGTGCTCGGCGTAGATCCTGCATTCTGAGCGAATGCCGATTTCGTGGCCAGGAGGCCTGGCACGACCAACGTCAAGGCGGCCCCCACGGCCACTCTCGATAGCTTCATGATTTCCGATACTCCTTTTTTGATGCTCGTTCGCTAGAACGTCGTTCCGATGCCGAATCGAAACGCGGTTGCGGGCTGGAAGGCATCGCGGTGCGGATTATATGCCCAAATCAGACGAAACGGAACGTTCAGCACGGGGACGAAGAATCGCATCTCCGCGCCGGTCGAAGTCCTCAGGTCCCGCAGCATGGAGAAGCTCCAGGGGGTGTTCTCGGCAAACGCGTTGCCGGCGTCGAAGAAGAGCACCGCGCGGAGCGGACCGGCGAGCGGGATGTAATACTCCATGTTGAACAGCAGCATCTTGTTGCCGCCGATGAAGAGGCCATTCGAGCTGCGGGGTCCGACGGTGCGAATATCGTATCCGCGAATCTGGTTCTCGCCGCCGAGAAAGAACCGTTCGTAGAACGGAATTCCCGTCTGCTGGACGTCGAAGATCAGGTTCCCGTTCTCGTCCACCTGAGGGTCGACGACGCGGCTCTCGGCGTAGCCTTCGAGCCAGGAAGCCATGGCCCGGAAGCCGAAGTTGGTGGTGCGAGTGACGGGCAGATACCAGACACCCTCGAACGTCGGCTTGTAGTAGTTCACCGTGCCCCCCAGGTATCCTCCCGCCACGTCGAAGCTCGCGGTGTAGCGTTTTCCGCGGAAAGGAAACAGTGGGTTGTCGGTCGTGTTGTGAACGAACGAGGGGGTGATCTTGCTCTGAACGAAGTTGCCCTGGATGCCGTAAAGGCGCGGATCGTAGTAGATGGGGTTGGTGTAGAGATCGTAGACGTTGAGCTTGAGGTTGGGATCGGGCTCCGAAGTGTTGATGACCGAATAGTTGTAGCTCAGAAACAAGCGGGAGAAGCGCTTGACGGGAATTCCCCAGGTGAGACTTCCGCCGGTGTCCTCGCGGGTGAACTGGGGGAGCTTCAGGGTGCGCTTGAAAACGTCGAAGCCCACGGTGATGGGCATGTCGAGAAAGTAGGGCTCGGTGAGGCCGATCTGGAAGTTGCGGGTGCGACTTCCCGTCTGCAGGGAGAACGAGGCGGTCTCTCCCCTTCCGAGAAAATTGGTCGTGGAGAACGCCAGGTTGACGAAGGCGCCTTCCAGTCCCGAAACGCCGCCCCCGAACGTGAACTGGTTGCGGTTCTGTTCCGCGAGCTTCAGGGTGACGTCGAGCTTGTTGTCCTCCCCCTCGACGGGCTTGATGTCGGGCTGCTCGATGGGCTGGAAATAGCCCAGCTGATTGATGCGGCGGATGGACATCTTGAGCAGTTCCATGTTCATCACGTCCTGCTCGTTCAGCCACATCTCGCGGCGAATCACCTTGTCGCGGGTGGTGGTATTGCCTTTGAACTCGATCTTGTTCACGAAGTACTGTTTGTCTTCGTTGAGATTGACGGTCACGTCCACGACGTTGGAGTCGGGCACCGGCTTCTTGATCGGGAACCCGGTGAACTGAACGTAGCCTCTCGCGCCATAGATCTCCCGGAGGTTCTCGATCCCCTTCGTGATCTTGGACTCGTTGTATACCTGACCGGGCTGCATCTTGAAGAAAGACTTGATGAACGGCTCCTTAAACACCTTGGAGCCTTCCACGGAGATGTTTCCGACGTGGTACTGCTTTCCCTCCACCACCGGTATCGTGAGGTCGAGCCATCGTTTCGGGCTCTTCCAAAACAGGAAGCGCGAGTAGCCGTCCTCGTACTCCATCTCCGGCGGACCGAAGGAGACGTCCACATAGCCGTTGTCGAGATAGACCTCGCGGACCTTCTCGATGTCCTCGCCGTATTGCTCCTCGGTGTAGGTGCTCCCGCCCATGAGCGCGGAGAACAGGTGGGTCTCGCGGGTCTTCTTCATCGCCCAGCGGAGCTCCCAGTTGCTGAAGGCGTCGATGCCGTCGAACTTCACCGTCCGGATGCGGATCTTCTGCTCGTCTTTGATGTCGAAGACGATCTTCACCCCGCCGGCGTCGAGTGCTTCCACGTGGCTCGAGACGCTTCCATCGGTGCGCCCCTTGTCGACGAGCATCGATTGGATGACCTTCTCCGCCTTCACCACCTTGGCGGGATCGTAGAAGGAGTCGACAGGGATGTCCGACGTCTCCTTCTTCAGCTTTTCGGTGATGTCGTTCGCCGAGAGCTCCTTCGATCCCACGAAGTCGAGGGCCTCCACCCTCGGCCTCTCGACCACCACGTAGGTGATGATCTTGCCGTGCTCGCCGTCGGTCACCTCGAGCTTGAGGTCGTTCAGAAAACCCGTATCCCAGAGGCGATGGAAATCGGCGATCGCCTGCTCTCGGTCGTAGGGATCCCCTACTTTCTGGGCGAGGTGGAAGAGATAGGTGTCGCTATCGACGACGACGTTGCCACGTATCTCGATTTTCTCGATGTTGTTCTGCTGAGCGAAAGATGACGTTGCTATCAGTGCGCAAAAAAAGAGAATCCCGAAGCATTTATGGTTGGGCATTCCTGATTCCCTCAGACTGAGAGTGGTTCTTCTACCGCATCCGTTTGTCTCAATCCGAGTTTGTCACCATCGGCGAAGATCTCGACCGGCTGCCCCGGCTTGATGGTGCCGCGAATGAACGCTTCCGAGAGCGGGTCCTCGACGTACTTCTGGAGCGCGCGCCTGAGCGGCCTCGCCCCGTAGGAACGGTCCTGGCAAGTGCCCTGAATGATCCAGTCGACGGCGTCCTGAGTGAGCGTGATCTGGAGTTTCTTGTCCTTCAGCACCTCGTTCATCTGACCGGCGAGCAGCCGCACGATCTGACGAAGGTCGTCGTCGTTGAGTGCGTCGAACACGATGATCTCGTCGATGCGGTTGATGAACTCCGGATTGAACGTCTTCTTGACCTCCCCCATCACCATGTCCTGGATCCGCACCGAGGTGGCTTCATCGTCGTTCGACTGGAAGCCGACGCGCCCTTTCTTCTCGATGTAACGCGCTCCGATGTTGGAGGTCATGATGATGATCGCGTTCTTGAAATCGATGGTGTTTCCCAGACCATCGGTGAGCTGCCCGTCCTCGAACACCTGCAACAGGATGTTGAAGACGTCGGGATGGGCTTTCTCGATCTCGTCGAGGAGGATCACGCAGTAGGGGTTGCGTTTCACCTTCTCGGTGAGCTGGCCCCCCTCTTCGTGGCCCACGTAGCCCGGAGGCGAGCCGATGAGCTTCGAGACCGAGTGCTTCTCCATGTACTCGCTCATGTCGAAGCGAATGAGAGCTTTCTCGGTTCCGAAGAGGAACTCGGCGAGGGTGCGGGCGACTTCGGTCTTTCCCACTCCCGTGGGTCCGAGGAAGATGAACGAGCCCACCGGCCGGTTGGGGTTCTTGAGCCCGGCGCGGGAGCGGCGAATCGCCCGGGAGATTCCCGAGACCGCCTGGGTCTGACTCACGATGCGCTTATGTAGCTCTTCTTCCATCCGCAGGAGCTTTTCGCTCTCCTCTTCCTTGATGGAAGCGAGAGGAATGCCGGTCCAGCGCGATACCACCTCGTCGATGTCCCGCCGCTCGACTACCGGCCGGTCGAAGTTCTTGAGCTCCCACCGCTCGCGAATGAACTGGAGACTCTCCCGCTGGGCGATCTCCTCGTCGCGATACATCGCGGCCCGCTCGAAGTCCTTGTTGGCGATGGCATGATCCATGCGGTCGGCGATGACCCGGATGCGCTTGCGCAGATCGGCGAACTCGGTGGAGAAAGTCGACTCGCGCAGCTTCACCCTCGAGCCTGCCTCATCCAGCAGATCGATGGACTTGTCGGGCAGGAACCGGTCGGTGATATAGCGGTGAGCCTGGTATACCGCGGCGTCGATCGCCTCTTCGGAGTACGTCACGTGATGGAAGCCCTCGTAGCGCTCCTTCACGCCTTTCAGAATCTCGATGGTCTCCGATTCGGTGGGACTCGACACCTTGACGCCCTGGAAGCGCCGCTCGAGGCTGCGGTCGCGCTCGATGTACTTGCGATACTCCGCGGGAGTGGTGGCGCCGATGCACTGGATCTCGCCCCGCGAGAGCGCGGGCTTGAGAATGTTCGCGGCGTCGAGTGAGCCCTCGGCCGAGCCGGCACCGACGAGGGTATGGAGCTCGTCGATGAAGATGATCACGTTCGGGTTCTCGGTGAGCTCCTTCATGATCGTCTTGAGGCGTTCTTCGAACTGCCCCCGGTACTTGGTACCGGCAACGATGAGGGAGATGTCGAGCGCGAGGATGCGCTTGTCGGCGAGGAACAGGGGAACGTCCCCGTGAACGATCTTGTTGGCGAGTCCCTCGACGATGGCCGTCTTGCCCACACCGGGCTCGCCGATCAGCACCGGGTTGTTCTTGGTACGGCGGCACAGGACCTGGATGGTGCGCTCGAGCTCGCTTTCTCTTCCGATGAGCGGATCGAGCTGACCGCGGCTGGCCGCCTCGGTCAAATCGCGGCTGAACTCGGTCAAGAGCGGGGTCTCTTTTGCCTTGGACATCGTCGCCTTCTGGTTCAGTTCCTGGACAATGTCTTCGCGAACCGTGTTGATGCGCAGGCCGCGCTCATGGAGGATGGTGGCGGCAACGGACTTTTCCTCACGCAGGATTCCGAGCAGGATGTGCTCCGTCCCGATGTAGTTGTGGACGAGGCGCTCGGCCTCCTCCGCGGCGAAGGTGAGCACCCGCTTCGACTCCGCCGATAGAGGAATCTCGACGGAAGTCGAGACCTGATCGCGGATGACGATGCGGCCTTCGATCTCCTTGCGAATGCTCTCCATCGATAGATGGGACTTCGCGAAGATCCGGCTCGTCAAGCCCTTGCCCTCGCGAATGAGACCGAGCAGTAAATGCTCAGTCTCTATAGAGCTGCTTCCAAGTTGCGCGGCTTCGTAACGGGCAAAGAAGATGACTCGCTTGGCCCGCTCCGTATATCGCTCGAACATGTCCTCCACCCGAACTGCTGCTTGAAAGTATACCACACCGTGCTAAATCGTTGTTTTTGCTCGGGTTCAAGCATCGGCAGCATTCCGAATACTGGAACCGAGAATAGCATGAACCCGAGCCCCACGCCTAGAGCTGCTTCACGTGACCCGAAGGCTCCTCATCGAAGAGTTTTCCGTCTTCCATATAGAGCACGCGATCGCAGCAAGAGGCGATGGCGCCGCTGTGAGTGACGATGACCGAGGTGAGCCCGCGCTCGCTATGGAGCTCCCGGATGAGCCCGATGAGCTCGCGGCTGGTACGCGAGTCGAGATTGCCCGTGGGCTCGTCCGCCAGCACCAGGCGCGGCGCCGTCACCAGGGCCCGGGCCACCGCGACCCGCTGTTGCTCGCCCCCGGAGAGCTGCGCGGGGCGATGGTCCACCCGCTCTCCCAGGCCGAGCTCCGTCAGAAGCGCCGTGGCGCGGCTCATGGCCTCGGCCTCGGGACGGCGCGCGATGAGAAGAGGCATCGCGACGTTCTCCGCCGCGGTGAACTCGGGGAGCAGGTGGTGGAACTGAAAGATGAATCCGATCATCTGGTTGCGGATCCGCGTTCGCTCCGCTTCTTCCAGCGAGGACAGCTCCCGTCCCTCGAAGAAGACCTCTCCGCCATCGGGAACGTCGAGTGTGCCGAGCAGATGCATGAGCGTGCTCTTTCCCACTCCCGAAGCACCCACGATGGCCACCATCTCACCTTCGGCGACGGCGATGTCGAGGTCCCGGAAAACGGTCACGACCCGGCCATCCGAACGATAACTCTTGGCGAGGCGCCGGCCTTCGAGAAGATGGGTCATTCGAATCGGAGCGCCTCGGTGATGACGAGCCGCGCCGCCCTCAGCGCTGGATAGACGGTGGCGAGAAAGCACACCAGGGGAGCGGCGATGACGACGAGAGCGAAGTCGGAGGGAAGCAATTTGAAGGGCACGTAGGCGACCTGGTAGACGTCTTCGGGAATACTGACCACGCGATAGTGATCCAGCAGCCAGGAGATCGTGACTCCGAGAAACGCGCCCAGCGCCGTACCCGCCACGCCGATGATCGCGCCCTGGAGCATGAAAATCGACATGACGCTCCTGGGAGAGGCCCCCATCGAGCGGAGGATGGCGATGTCCCGCGTCTTGTTCATGACGATCATGATCTGACTCGCCACGATATTGAGAGCCGCCACCCCGACGATGAAACTGATGAAGATGGTGGTCGCCATTTTTTCCAGCCAGAAGGCGGAGAACAAGCTCCGGTTGGTGTCCTTCCAGTTCATCGAGCCGTAGTCGGGCCCGAGCGCCTTCATCGCTTTCGCCTCGGTCTCCTCGACGGCGTAGAGATCGCGGACCTTGGTCTCGACGTACATCACTTCGTCGCCGAGCCCGAGGAGGTTCTCGGCGTCGGGCAGACTCACCAGCGCCCAGGAGTTGTCGAAGTTGTAGAGTCCGAGACGGAAGATGCCCACCACGCGGAAGGTGCGGGTCCGGGGAAGCATGCCGAAGGGACTGAGATGTCCCTCGGGCGAGGTCACCTTGACGGTGTCGCCGGAGTAGACGCCGAGGGTGATGGCGAGCTCGTCTCCGAGGACGATTCCGGGGGACTCCCCTTCGTCGGCGCTCTTCGCGTCTGTCCCGCTCGAAAGCTCCGAGAGGTCTCCCGACACCATCTTGGAGCCGAACTCGGTGACCTTCTTCTCGAGCGCGGGATCGATGCCCTTGAGCGTGACCAGCCCCGACCCGGTGGCGCTCGTCACCAGCGCCTTCCCGTAGAGGACGGGTGCCGCGCCCACGATCCCATCGACGTGATCGAGCACGTCGATCACGTGCCGGTAGTCCTCGAAGGGCTGCCCTCCTCCACGGTAGATGCTGAGGTGCGCCGCGGCCCCGAGGATACGCGATCGGAGCTCGCCCTGGAATCCAGTCATGATGGCGAGGGCGATGAGCAGGATCATCACGCCTACGATCACGCCCAGCGTCGAGATGGTGGAAATGACGGAGATGAACAACTGGCGCCGTTGCGCCAGCAGGTATCGAAGCGCGACCCGGAGCTCGAACGGCAAGCTCACTCCCCTTCCGGTCTGAGATGCGGAAAAAGAATGACGTCGCGGATCGAGTGAGAGTCGGTGAAGATCATCGCCAACCGGTCGATCCCCAGGCCCTCGCCTCCCGTAGGCGGCAGCCCGTGGGCGAGCGCGCGCAGGTAATCCGCGTCCATCTCGTGGGCCTCCAGGTCGCCTCGGGCTCGCTCTTCGAGCTGAGCGTCGAACCGCGCTTTCTGGTCGTCGGGATCGTTGAGCTCGGAAAAGCCGTTGGCGCACTCGAACCCGGCGATGAAGAGCTCGAAGCGCTCGACGAGCGTGGCGTCGTCTTTCTTCTTCTTCGAAAGCGGTGACACCGCGACGGGGTAATCGACGACGAAGGTCGGTTGGACGAGGGAAGACTCCGCGATCTCTTCGAAGACCTTCGTCAGGATCTTGCCCCAGGGAGCCTTGCTATCGAGTCCGAGCGAGAGCCGACGGCCGACCTCCAGCAGTCCCTCGGAGCTGCGAAGCACCCGCTCGTCGATCTCCTCTCCCCGCCCCTTCAAACCTTCCCGCACGGCATCCAACATCGAGACCCGGCGGTACGGCGGCGTCAGGTCGATGCGGTGCTCTCCGAACGCGAGCGGCTCGCCACCGTTCAGCCGGGTCTGGAGGCGCGACAAGAGCTCCTCGGTCAGCTTCATCATGTCCTCGAAGTCACTATAGGCTTCGTAGAACTCGAGCATGGTGAACTCGGGATTGTGCCGGGTCGAGATCCCTTCGTTGCGGAAGTTCCGGTTGATCTCGTAGACCTTCTCCAATCCTCCCACCACGAGGCGCTTGAGGTAGAGCTCGGGAGCGATGCGAAGGAAGAGGTCCATCTTCAGAGCATTGTGAAACGTCTTGAACGGTCGAGCGGTGGCGCCTCCCGCGACGGGATGGAGCATGGGGGTCTCGACCTCGATGTACCCTCGCTCGTCGAAGAAGGCCCGGATCTCGGAAACGAGTCGAGACCTGGCGACGAAGATCGCCCGCGATTCCGGATTGGAGATCAAGTCCAGGTAGCGCTGGCGGTACCGGATCTCGACGTCGGCGAGGCCATGCCACTTCTCGGGTAGAGGCTTCAGCGCCTTCGCCAGAAACGTGAGCGAGTCGACCTTGAGCGTCAGCTCGCCCGTCTTGGTGCGAAACAGCGTTCCTTCGACTCCGATGAAGTCTCCCAGATCGAGTCGCTCGTAGATTGCGAATTCCTCGGGAGAGACGGCGTCCTTGCGGATGTAGATCTGGAGCTTGCCCGCTCCGTCGCTCAAATGGGCGAAAGCCGCCTTACCGAACGGGCGTAGGGCGACGATCCGGCCCGCGGTCCGGACTCGCACCGGATCCTTTTCCAGCGCTTCGGCCGTTCTCTCCTGGAACTGATCGAACGCTTCCGACGGAGTGTGAGACCTGTCGAACCGCGTGGGATACACGTCGACACCGGCGTTCGCGAGGGCTTCGCGCTTCGCTCTACGTTCTTTTTCGATACGGTCTTCGATCGACATATTTCATTTTTCCGCGGGCATCTCCAAGCGGGTTCCCACGGCGTCCAGGACTCCGTTCACGAAAGCGGTCGCATCCGGCGTA
The DNA here is from genome assembly GCA_963815675.1 of uncultured Acidobacteriota bacterium. GTDB lineage: Bacteria > Acidobacteriota > Vicinamibacteria > Marinacidobacterales > SMYC01 > CAWFHP01. Next base: position 343,099 of record CAWFHP010000019.1, read on the forward strand.
GAGAACCGTTTGGTGACCTCGAGGGCCTCGTTGATGACGACGCTTCTCGGGGTCGTTCCCTCCATGAGCTCGCACACGGCGAGCCGGAGGATGTTCTTGTCGACGGTGGACATTCGATCGAGGCGCCAGCGCTCCGAGGCGGCGGCGATGAGCCCGTCGATCTGCTCGATCCGGTCGACGGTGGAGGCGACCAGCGCGCTCGCGAAACGGAGCGCGGTCTCGCCTGGAGAAGAAAACTCGGAGACCGAGGCCACGACCTGCTCGAGGGTTGGACGGGCCACGTCCCACTGATAGAGCATCTGGAGAGCCAACTCCCTCCCTTTTCTCCTCGCGCTCAAGTGCTCAGCTCCGCCCCTCTCCCGCCTTCGCGCTTTCCGTCGCGAGCCGCTGGAACAATGCCGCCATCTCGACCGCGGCGAGCGCCGCGTCGTATCCTTTATTATCGCTTCCACGTCCCCGAGCCCGCTCGGCCGCCTGCTCCAGCGTCTCGGTGGTGAGAACGGCGTTCGCCATCGGCACGCCGGTATCGAGCGCGGCCCGCGCGATGGCATCGGTGACGGTGCGGCTGAGGTAGTCCCAGTGAGGAGTTCCCCCCTTGATGATGGCTCCGAGACAGATGACCGCGGCGAAGCGCCCGGACTCCGCGAGTCGTTTCGCTGCCAGCGGAATCTCGAATGCCCCGGGAACGCGCGCCACCTCGACGTCGTCCGCCACGACCTGCGCCCGCCTCAGAGCCTCCAGGGCGCCTTCGAGGAGCCCGTCCGTGACCGTGCTGTTGAAGCGGCTCATGACGACGGCAAAGCGCATGCCAGGCGGCGCACTCGGCTTTCCTTCCCAGATCGTCGTCATGGCGTGCACCCAGAATACGTGAACCCGCGAGCCGCTACTTCCCCTGGAACTTCGCCGGGCGCTTTTCGAGAAAGGCGTTCATCCCTTCTCTCAGGTCCTCAGTGCCACAGAGGATCCCGAAGAGCGTCGCCTCGATCACGAGTCCCTTTTCCAGATCCACTTCGATGCCCTCGTCGACGGCCATCAGCGCGTGGCTCAGGGCGACCGGGGCGTTGCGCGTCATCCTCCTGGCGAGGGTCTCGGCCGCGGCCAGCAGGGACTCTCCCGCGGGAACGACTCGATTCACGAGGCCCAGCCGATACGCCTCGGCGGCATCAACGGGGTCTCCCGTGAGAATCATCTCGAGAGCCCGTCCGCGCCCAACGATACGAGCGAGCCGCTGCGTGCCGCCGTAGCCGGGAATGGCACCGAGGGTGAGCTCGGGAAGGCCGAGCTTCGCGCCCTCGGACGCGATCCGGAGATGGCAGGCGAGCGCGAGCTCGAGTCCGCCTCCGAGCGCGAACCCGTTGATCGCCGCGATCACGGGCTTTCCCAGCGTCTCGATCCGGCGAAAGATGCCTTGTCCCCGAAGCGACGTCGCCTGGCCCGAGATCGCCGTCTCCCGGGCGAGCTCTCCGATATCGGCGCCGGCGACGAACGCCTTTTCCCCGGCACCGGTCACGATTACCGCCCGCACGGAGTCGTTCGCGCCGAGGGAGCGAAAGACCTCGTCGATCTCGGCCATCGTCGCCGCGTTCAGAGCGTTCAACTTCTTGGGACGGTCGATGGTCACGACCCCGATCCCGTCCCGCTCCTCGACTCTCAAATTCTCGAAGTCCATGTCCCGATCCTCTTTGCGCCTTTGCGCCTTTGCGCCTTTGCGTTCGCTCTCTTGCTCTTTCACTTGGCTCCGGAATAGTCGTAGAACCCTTTGCCCGATTTGCGGCCGAGATGGCCCGCTAGAACCATGCGCCTCAGAAGGGGCGGCGGCGCGAAAGGCTTCTCCCGGAACTCCTCGAACATGATGTTGGCGATGAGGAGGGTGGTGTCGAGACCCACGAAATCGAGAAGCTCGAACGGCCCCATCGGGTAGCCGCAACCGAGCTTCATCCCCGCGTCGATGTCCTCCTTCGTCGCCACGCCTTCCTCGAGGATGCGCACGGCGTCGAGCAGATAGGGCACGAGCAACCGGTTCACGATGAAACCGGGTCGATCGGGAGCCAGGACCGGAGTCTTGCCCAGACGCCTCGCCAACGCCATCACCACCTCGGTGACGCCGCCGTCGGTCATGAGAGTCGGAATCACTTCGACAATCTTCATCAAGGGCACGGGATTGAAGAAGTGGAGCCCGACGAACCGATCGGGATGCCGGGTCGCCGCCGCCATCTCGGTGATGCAGAGCGACGAGGTGTTGCTGCAGCGTATCGCGTCCGGCCGCGCCACGGCGTCGAGCTCGACGAAGATCTCTTTTTTGACCTCGATGTCTTCGATCGCCGCCTCGATCACGATATCCACCCCGGCCAGATCGGACAGATCGGTCGTCGGCTCGATGCGCCCGAGGATTTCCGCCTTGCGCTCTTCGGTCATCTTCCCCCGCGCCACTCCCACCGCGAGGAAACGATCGATGGCCGCCATGCCGGCGGAGAGCCGCTCGTCCGAGACCTCGCGCACGACGGTAGTGAGCCCGGCGCCCGCCGCTACCTGAGCGATTCCAGAGCCCATGAGCCCGCAACCCACGACACCGACGCTTTCGATCTTCATGTCATCCCTCACACCGACTCCACGATCATCGCGATCCCCTGTCCCCCTCCGATGCAGGCCGTGGCGAGACCGAGCCGGAGCTTGCGCCGCCGCAGCTCGTAGAGGAGCGTCAGGAGGAGACGCGTGCCCGTCGCCCCGAGAGGATGGCCGAGCGCGATGGCGCCGCCGTTGACGTTCGTCTTCTCCCGGTCGAGTCCGAGCTCTTTTTCCACCGCGAGCACCTGGGGAGCGAAGGCCTCGTTCACCTCGATGAGGTCGATATCGTCCAAACGGAGCGCCGCGCGCTCGAGGGCGAGCCTCGTCGCCGGTGCCGGGCCGATCCCCATGAACGACGGGGCGACGCCGACGTAAGCCCAGCTCACGATACGGCCCAGCGGCTCGAGACCCCGCTCCCGCACGAAACCTCCGGTGGCAACGACGACGGCAGCGGCGCCGTCGACGATCCCGCTGGCATTCCCCGCCGTGACCATCCCGTCTTTCCCGAATGCCGGCCTCAGCCGGGCGAGCCCTTCGAGGGTCGTGTCCGGCCGCCTGTGATCGTCCTCGGCGAAGACGGTAGTGCCTTTCTTTGCAGGCTTTGCAGACTTTGCAGTCTTTCCGGACTTGCCCGGTATCTCCACGGGAACGAGCTCCTCCTGGATCCGTCCCGCGCGATAGGCGGCGTCCGCGGCCTGCTGACTACGGAGTGCGTAGGCGTCGGAGGACTCCCGGGTGATCCCGTACTCCTCCGCGAGCTTCTCGGCGGTGTTGGCCATATAAAGGTTGCAGTAGGAGTCGAGGAGAGCCGCCATCAGCGAGTCCTCGAGCTGCGCGTCTCCCAGCCGTAGTCCTCGCCGCGCCCCACGGACGACGAAAGGCGCCTGGCTCATCGACTCCATTCCTCCCGCCAGAACGGCGCGCGCTTCACCCGCCAGCATGAGATGGGCCGCCGAGACGACCGACTGGATTCCCGAGCCGCAGAGTCGGTTCACGGTGAGCGCCGGAACTTCCTCGGGGACGCCGCTCTTCAGACCGACGTGTCGAGCTCCGTAAATGGCGTCGCTCGACGTCTGCTGGGCGTTGCCCATGATCACGTGCTCAATCTCGCCCGCCTCGACCCCGGAGCGCGTCATCGCTTCACGGGCCGCGATGGCCCCGAGCTCAACTGCGGTGAAGTCCGCGAGGGCACCGATGTAGTCCGCCATCGGCGTGCGGGCTCCGCCCAGGATGTAGATTTCTTCATTCAACACGGGTTCTCTCCATCATTCGCCAAAACGTTCCGACGACCGCAGCGGCGAGGAGCGCCCCCGCCGCATCCGCCAACAGATCGCGAAAGCTCGCGTCCCGACCGGGAACGAACGATTGATGCCATTCGTCGCTCGCACCGTAAGCGACGGCGATGACCAATCCCGTCGCGAGAACGGCGAGGCTCCGGGGAGAAGCGAGTCCTCCGCCCACGGCCCGGATCGCCAGGATTCCCAGAAGGAAGTAACCCGAACCGTGCAGCAGAAAGTCGGGCGTGTTTTCGAAGACTCCCGGCCGCTGCTGTGAGGACATCCAGAAGATGAAAGCCATGTAGCCCACGAGGGGCCCCCACCAGCGCAAGGTTGAAGCCGTCATCGGCTCCGAGACCTCGAGCGAGGCATCAGGATGGAAACGGGTACATCAGCCAGCCGATGAGAAAGGCCGAGCCGATGAAACAGACAAAGGCGAGGATCCCGAACCTGAGCTGTTCCTTCGGCTCCTTCTGCATCAGCAGAGCGAAAGCGGTCGATACGAACAGGGCGAAAATCGTCAGAATCAGGTAGTGACTCCTCAAGTTTTCCTCCCGACGGCAATGTCATAGGCGTCGAGCATCACCAGCATGTTCAGGAGCCCGGAGACGATGCAGAAGGTATAGCCGTATTCGTAAGTGACCGCCGTCACCAGTCCCGCACCGATACCCAGGATCTTCGCCACGAAGAACGGAAGTCCGACTCCAACTTCCGCGAGCCCGGCGAGAAACGTCAGGGGCTCCGACGTGTTGAGGGGGAAGAGCTCCCCCTTCAGATAGAGGCCGAGCGCGAACATTCCAGTGACGATGGCGAAAAAAGCAACCGCCCGCCGGCTCTTTCCCAGCATCAGATGCCCGAGCCCGGGGACGAGCCAGGACGAGACCGAGACCGGAATCGCCGCGGGCGCGTGGCTTTCACGAGTCTGTTCCTTTGCGCGCATGCTCATGACAACCCAGATTGTAGCCGATTACAGGGTGCCGTAAAGACGATCTCCGAAATCTCCCAGCCCGGGCAGGATGAACTTGGCGGAATTCAGCTCCCGATCGAGCGCCGCCGTATAGACGTCGACTTCGGGGCAGTCGGCGGCGAGCCGCTCGACCCCCTCGGGCGCGGCGACGATGGAAAGGAGCCGGACGTGTCGCGCTCCCTGCTCCTTCAAGAGCGAGATGGCGGCGGAGGCCGACCCGCCGGTGGCCAGCATGGGATCCAGCAAGAAGACGAATCGGTTCGACAGGGCGGGAAGCTTTCGGTAGTACTGTCGCGCCACCGCCGTCGCCTCGTCGCGCTCGAGCCCCACATACCCGACGGCCGCCCGGGGAAACACCTGGAGCATGACCTCCAGCATACCCATACCCGCTCGAAGCACGGGCACGAGCACGACGTCGGCGTCCACCCTCTTGACCCGGGTCTCCTCCAGGGGGGTGCGCACCGTCTCGCTGCGCAAGGGCAGGTTCTGCGAGGCCGCGAACGCGAGAAGCGTGGTCGCCTGCTTGGCCAGCCGGCGGAACTCTTCGGGATCCGTGTCCTCGTCCCGGAGCCGGGCGAGAACGTCCTCGATCAGGGGATGGTCGACCTTGTGAAAGGTCACGGGAAACTCCTTTCCGGACAAAACTGTTATCATCATACCCTTTCACCATGAGAGCGGTCGACGTTCTGAAGCGGAAGAAGCTTGGGCAGGAGCTCTCCTCCGAGGAGATCCGCTTCCTCATCGACGGACTCACCCGCGGGGAGATACCGCGATACCAGCTCTCCGCTTTCCTGATGGCGGTGTATTTCCGGGGAATGACCGACGAGGAGACCGCGGCGCTCACCGAGGCGATGCTTCGGAGCGGCGTCGTGCTGGACTTCTCCGATCTCCACGGACCCAAGGTGGACAAGCACAGCACGGGTGGGGTAGGAGACAAGACCTCTCTGGTGATCGCCCCGCTCGCCGCCTCGGCCGGTCTCTTCGTTCCCATGATCACCGGCCGCGGTCTCGGACATAGCGGCGGGACCCTCGACAAGCTCCAGTCGATTCCCGGCTTCGACGTTCACCTCGACGAGCATGCTTTTCGAAGGGTCGTCTCGACGGTGGGGGCGGCGATCATCGGCCAGACGAAGACCATCGCGCCCGCCGACCGGAAGCTCTACGCCCTCAGGGACGTGACCTCGACCATCGAAAGCCTTCCTCTCATAACGGGAAGCATCCTGTCCAAGAAGCTCGCCGAGGGGATCTCGGGGCTGGTGCTCGACGTGAAAGTCGGGTCGGGCGCTTTCATGAAGACGCGGGAGGAGGCCACGGCTCTCGCCCGCCTCCTGCTCGTGACCGCGGGAAAGATGGGGACCCGCACCGTAGCCCTCCTCACCGACATGAGCCAGCCTCTGGGAGCGCAGGTGGGAAACGCGTCCGAGGTGGAAGAAGCGATAGCGGCGCTCAAAGGAGAGGGCCCGGACGACCTCACCCGGCTCTCCCTCCAGCTGACGGCGCACATGCTGGTCGTGGGAGGGCTCTACCGGACGCTCGAGGAAGCCATTCGACGCGCGGAAGAAGAGCTTCGTTCCGGTCGGGGCCTCGAGAAGTTCCTCGAGATCGTGAAGGCCCAGGGGGGAAATCCTTCCGTCGTCGACGGCACCGGACTCGCGCGCGCGCGCTCTTCGAAGGCGGTCCGCGCCCAGCGAGACGGGTTCGTCACCGCAATCGAGACCGAGGGAGTGGGCACGGCGGCGATGCTGCTCGGCGCGGGCCGGGAGCGGGTGGAAGACGCCATCGATCCCGGCGCGGGAATCGTGGTCCATAACAAGATCGGTGACGAAGTGAAGCGGGGCGATCCCCTGGTCACTCTCCAGTACAATGACGGCCGCGCTCGCGTCGCCGACGCCGAGCGACGAATCGTCCAGTCCTACACGATTTCCGAAGAGGCTCCGAACGAACGACCCGAGCTCCTCATCGAGGTGCTCGAGCAGAACGACCGGGAAAGGACCACTTGATGGATCACTACATCGGCCTCGCGGGAATCGTGGTGATCCTCGCCATCGCCTATGCCCTGTCGACGAACCGATCGGCGATCCGCGGCCGGAGCGTCGTCTGGGGCCTCGTCCTGCAGCTCGCCTTCGCGCTGTTCGTGCTCAAGACACCGGTCGGGGTGAGCATCCTTTCCGCGGTGAGCGACGTCGTCACCAAGCTCATGGACAAGGCGGTCGCGGGAGGCGCGTTCGTATTCGGCGACGCTCTCGGTGGACCGAACAGCCAGTTCGGCTTCATCTTCGTGGTGAAGGCGATCCCGATCATCATCTTTCTCTCTTCCCTCTTCTCCGTGCTGTACTACCTGGGCATCCTGCAGAAAGTGGTGCTGGTGATGGCCAAGGTGATGGCGCGCAGCATGGACACGAGCGGCGCCGAGTCCCTCTCCTGCGCCGCCAACGTTTTCATGGGGCAAACCGAGGCGCCCATCGTCATCGCCCCCTACGTCGAACAGATGACCTACTCCGAGCTCGCCGCCCTGATGATCGGAGGGATGGCCACCATCTCGGGAGCGGTGCTGGGCGCCTACATCGCCATGGGAGTGCAGGCGCAGTTCCTGCTGGCCGCGAGCATCATGAACGCGCCCGCGGCACTCATGATGGCCAAGATCCTCGTCCCGGAAACGGGTGAGCCCCTCACCCGTGGCGAGGTCAAGCTGACCGTCGAGCGTACCGAGGTGAACCTCATCGACTCGGCCGCCAAGGGCGCGAGTACGGGCATGGTGCTCTCGCTGAACATCGTGGCGATGCTGATCGCGTTTCTCTCGCTCATCGCGCTCGTCAACTGGCCCCTCGAGTACGTCGGCCTCTCCCTCGAGCAGCTCTTTGCCTGGATGTTCTCTCCCCTCGCCTTCCTCATGGGCGTGCCCTGGAACGAGGCGGGGAAGGTCGGGTTTCTCTTCGGTCAGAAGCTGATCCTGAACGAGTTCGTGGCCTATGCCTCTCTCGGGAAGATGAAGGTCGCCGCCGCCCTCAGCGCGCGCTCCGAGCTCATCGCGACCTACGCCCTCTGCGGCTTCGCGAACCTGGGCTCCATCGGAATCCGAATCGGAGGCATCGGGGCGCTCGCGCCTTCCCGCAAACAGGACCTCGCCCGGCTCGGAGTGCGCGCCGTCATCGGTGGCTCTCTCGCGACTTTCATGAGCGCCACCATCGCCGGGCTGCTCACCCGATAGGCCGATAGAGGACGATAGAGGGAAATTCATGAACGTCGTCGAGCGCATTCGAGAGGCGGCAACCCACGTCGGCTCCGGCACCAAGCTCCGGCCCACTGTCGCAGTCGTGCTCGGCTCCGGCCTCGGCGGCTTCGCCGAGGCCATCGAGGGTGCGGTGAGCTTTCCTTTCGCCGAAATTCCTCACTTCCCCCGCTCGAGCGTCCAGGGACACCGCGGGAGTCTCATCGCGGGAAAGCTCCACGACACGCCCCTGTTCGTGATGGCGGGACGGGTGCACGCCTACGAGGGCTACTCCGCCGAAGAGGTCGTCTTCCCCGCCCGCGTCCTCGCTACCCTGGGAGTGAAGAACCTCCTCCTCACCAACGCCGCGGGCGCGATCCATACCGCGTTCAAGCCGGGCGAGCTCATGATCCTGACCGACCACATCAACCTCACGGGACTGAACCCGCTCGTCGGTCCCGAGTTTCCCGAGCTCGGGCCCCGCTTCGTGGACATGTCCGAGACCTATCACCCCAAGCTCGTCGCCGCCTGCGAGCAAACGGCTCGCCGCATCGGCCTCACCATGCGAAAAGGCGTCTACGTCGGCCTCCTCGGCCCGAGCTTCGAGACGCCCGCCGAGATCCGGATGTTCCGCACGCTCGGAGCCGACGCGGTGGGAATGTCCACGGTGCTCGAGGCCATCGCCGCGGCGCAGATGGGAGTGCGGGTCCTCGGGATCTCCTGCATCACCAACATGGCGGCGGGAATCCTGCAGAAGAAGATCGATCATCGTGAGGTGATGGAGATCGGCGAAAGAGTGCGCTCGGTGCTCGTCGAGCTCCTCACCGAGCTCGTCCCGGCGCTCTCGAAGCTCGCGTGAGGTGACGTCCATGTCGACTCGTGTGGAAAAACTCGTGAAGGCCGCCCGCGACGCTCGCCGCCGCGCCGTCGCCCCCTACTCCGGTTTCAAGGTCGGCTCCGCCATCCGAACGGATCGCGGCGTCATCTACTCCGGGTGCAACGTGGAGAACGCCACCCTCGGGCTCACCGTCTGCGCGGAGAGGGTGGCCCTCTGGAAGGCTCTGTCGGAAGGAGCGAAGCACTTCACCGAGGTCGTCGTGGTCACCGGCGCCGAGCGGCCCACTCCCCCCTGCGGCGCCTGCCGTCAGCTCTTGTGGGAATACTGCGGCGACGTCCCCGTCCACCTGATCTCGACCCGCGGACAACGGAAGACTTTCCAGCTCTCCGAGCTCCTTCCCTACGCGTTCGACAAGAATGATTTGTGAGCCGTGCGGGCGAGGTTACCGAATGACCGAAAGGTCGTATCGATAGACGAGACGGCGCGACTCGTCGAGGACGAGGAGCTCACGCGCGTCCGCCGTAAGGAAGTGACTGAAGCGGGAGCGGTCGTAGCCCGCTTCGGGTAGCGAATCTTCCGAGCACCTCTCCTGCTCCGTCGAGGATGAAAAGCTCGCTCTCCGTTCCCATGACGATCCGGTCACCTTCGAACGCGATAGACGCGAAGCGGTCGAGGTTCGGGAAGCTACGGGTGAGCGTCGACCGCCCATCGACGGTGAAGACACCCAGTTTCGCTCCCTTGTCGTACGACGTGCGGTCACCCGTCAGAAGCGCCACCGGTACCGTCGCTCGACACCGCCGCGCTCGAAGGGCTGTCGAGCCAGGTGTGGTCGCCGTGACGCCGAATCCGGTGGAGGACCCTTCCCTCCGAGTCGGTGAGGTACAGGTCTTCCATCGTCGTGACCCAGCGGTCGACGCCCCGCGGCTCGGCGAACCACTCTTCCCGGATGGTATCGAGCGTCGCCGGCCGGACGTCGATCCGATTTCCCTCGCGGTCGAAGACCAGAGTGGCTCTCTTCGGGACCGTCCGAGAGGAAAACCGTACCATCGCCCGCCACCGATAGCTGAGCGGAGTCGTCGGGACCGCGGGCGTCCCCGGGTGCCGGCTCCAGACGATGAGTGAACAATCCCGACGCGGAGAAAACGTGGATGGTGGCGGTTCTCCGGTCGAGGAGGTAGAAGTTGCCTTCGGCGTCGCGCGCCGTCGCGCTCACCTCCGTCAGCCTGGTCGCCGATGGCCTTTCCCCCAGGACGAGGTCGACGACTCCCTCCTCGTTCAATCTCACGAGCGACGCGCCGTCGCTCGCCCAGAGCCCGCCGTCGGGTGCATAGCGCAGACTCTGGAGGTCGGTCGCGGGCCGCCCGTCACCGTAGCGGGGAGCGAGCTCCGACAAGAGGGCTCCCCCGCCGGGACCGAGAAGCAGGAGCGGCCGCGGCGCCCCAAAGTCCCAGACGGCGAACCCTCCGTCGGGAGAAGCGGCGATCGAGGCCGGGTAGTTCGGTCTCCGTCCGAGAATCGTCTCGAGGTCGAGGTTCTCGACGTGGGCGCCGTCGCCGCGGAAGATCTGAATCTCGTCGCGAATGTTATCGAGCACGGCCAACCCGCCATTCGGCAACGCGGTCATGTCCTCGGGGCTGAACAGAGCGCTCTCGTCGTCGTAGTCCTGACGAAGCCGGGCGGTCTCGACACCGTTGCGGTCGAGCACGCGAAGCGTGTCCGAGAGTCCATGGAGAATCGAAAGACCGCGCCCACTCATGCCGCGCAAGGAGAGAAGGTAAGCGCCTTCGAGGTCTGCAAACGGGTGGGTTTCGCCCGTGCTCACATCGACGGCTCGTAGCCTGGCGAAGTCGCCTTTCGGGGCGCGCGCAGCCACGACCCACGTGTCACCTCCCAGCCATGCCGTGAGACCGCCGCTCATCTCGGAATCGGCGAAGTCGAGAGCGACGTCGGCGAGAACTCCACCGCGATTGTCGACGATCACCAGGGAGGAAGCCCCGGGCTCGGACCGGACGAATCCGAGGTGTCCCTGCCCGTCGATGTCGAAATCGTAGACGCTCCGGATCGGGCTTGGCTTTCCCCGTCTCGCGCCCAGCTCGATCGTGCCGAGCAGCGGAAGGTCTACTCTGGCGCCTCGATCAGACGGATCTCGCAGCGGTGCCGGGGCGTGCCGGCCGGTCTCTCGAACGACGACGGCCCACCTCGGAGCGCGACGGAGAAATCGACGAGCTCGCTGTCGTTCACTTCGACGCGTGAACCCCTCGCGCGAGACAGAAGCCATGCGGGGTGCGCGGTCCGTTGTCTTCGGGAATTCGTGGCTCCACACGGGAACGAGATCCGGGGTGAGGACTCGAAGTCGAGACCCGCCGTCGAGCTCCCATTGAGCGAGAAGACGGGATCCTTCCCTCAATCGACGCAAGTCGGTCAGATAACCGTTCCCGAGCGTCCGCGGATCGAAACGCATCACGCGTTTGCCGGTGTCGGTCGCGTAGAGCCACCACTCTTCCACGAGGGAGTCGTCGGGAACGACCCGCGTCAGCACGCGACCGTTGGCCTCGTCGAGCAGCACACCATTGCACTGCGGGACCGGGTCTTCGTGCAGGACCCGGGACTCTCTTCTCGGCAGCACCTCCTCGAACCGCACGGCGCCGCCGCCGTCGAGCACCACGAGGCGCAGGTCGCCCTCGTCCTCTCCGTATCCTCCCCCTTCCAGACCCCGCGAATAGGAGACGCCCGCGACCGTTCCATCCCTGGAAACGGCGGCGTCGAAGAATGTGAACGGGTGAGCTCCCTCCCAGACAACGACCCCGTCTCGCTCGAGGCGGTAGTGGGCCGGCCCACTGCCATTCGGCTCGGAGGGGATCGACGTCCAGCTCGAACGTCTCGTCGGCGGAGCGATAGGTTTTCGGGTTCAGAACGGGATTCGGCCAGTAGGATAGTGTCGCCACGACGAGCGGCGGGCCGAGCGCGACGATGCCGGGAAGACCCATAAGCCATCGTCCCACCGGTCCCGTGCAAGATCAACGAACCGACGCCTCGCCTGTCTTGCAATCGCGAGCGTCCGGTACTTGTACTCTTCCTCGACCCTCTTCGGTGGCCGACCCTTTCTCGCAGCGGGCATTCTCCCGACCTCGGCTCAGTCGAGGGCGGCAACGTATCGTAGGTTGCGGTAGAGCTGGTCGTGGTCGAGGCCGTAGCCCACGACGAAACGATCGGGCACCTCGAAGCCCACGTAGTCGACGACCACGTCGATTCGGCGACGAGACGGCTTGGAGAGGAAGGTGCAGATCTTCAGCGAGGCGGGGCGGCGCGAGCGCAGCGAATTGACGAGATAGTTCAGGGTGAGGCCGGTGTCGGCGATGTCCTCGACGACGATGACGTCTTTTCCCTCGAGCGAGGCGTCCAAGTCCTTGGTGAGCCGCACCTCGCCGCTCGATCGCGTGCCCTTTCCGTAGGACGAGACCGCGAGAAAGTCGATGGTGACGGGAACGTCGATGCACCGGGCGAGGTCGGCGAGAAACGGGTACGCTCCTTTCAATACACAGACGAGATGAACGGTCTTTCCGGCGTAGTCGGCGCTGATGCGCTGGCCGAGCTCGGAGACTCTCTCCCGGATTGCGTCTTCCGTGATCAGAACTTCCAGAGCCATAGCACGCGAGAGAAGCTCAGCTCTTGGCGTTTCCCTGAGCGAAGATGTCGAACGTCACCGTGATGATGCCATAGGCCTCGACGGGTTTTCCTTCCTTGAGCGCCGGCTTCCAGCGCCAGAGCCGGGCGCTCTGTTTGGCGGCCTCGACGCAGAACGGCAGAGACTTGACGACGCGGATCACCTCGGTGGAGCCGTCGAGCTTCACCAGGACCTGCAGGATCACTTCTCCCGCGACCATCTTTTCACGGGCCATGGGAGGGTAAGGAGGATCCGGCGGCCGGTAGATCGGCACGGGCTCGATATCCCATCCGCCGGGAGCGTAATCCCCACCTCCGAAGCCGCCGCCCCGGCCGGGACCGACTCCCCACCCTTCACCGGTGCCGACTCCCGTGCCCTTTCCACCACCGATGCCGCCGCCCGTTCCCGAGCTCGGTTCGGTGTCGAGCCCGCCGAGGTCGCGCCCATCGGTGAGCGACAGCCCCGGAAACTCGACGGCGTCGGGAGAGAAGACCCCTTGAAACAGGAGCGCCGTCTCTTCGGGGAGATCCGGGACGTCCAGGTCGTCGAAGTTGAGCTGTCGGGGTTTTCGCGGTGCGACCGGCGCCTTTCTCGGCTCTGGATTCTCGACGGGCGGCGGGTCTGCTTTCGCCAGCCTCACGGGAATATAGGCGGTGGGCTTTCTTCCCCCCGAGCCTCCTCCTCCTCCTCCTCCCCCCGGCCCTTCCGCGCCGGGCGTATAGAAACGAACCCGAACGACACTGTCGGAGTCGAGGTCGCCTCCTCCGAACCAATCCGAAACGGACCCGAGGAGCAGAAATCCAAAGATGGCGAGGTGAAAGACGAGGGAGGTGATGCGGGCGCGCTTTCGATCGTCCGCCGACGCCAGAACCTCGTCCTCCCGGGAGGAACCCTCGGTCAAAACAAAGAAGTCAGGCTCCGGAGTCACGGCAACGTCATGTTAGCACGCAGGATAGGGAAGAACCTACAGCGGGCCCAGTCCCTCGACGACGAGGTAGCTGCCGGGAGCGACGTTCTGCATTTTCTCGGAGCCGCCGCCGGGCCACCGAATCTCGACCTCGTTCACGAGCGAAGTGTCGCCGAGCCCGAAGTGCAGAGTCAACTCTCCCTGGGAGAGGTAGCTCACCCCCGTCTTCACCTCGCGAACCGCCGTTCGGTCCCCCATCCGGATCGTCACTCTCGCGCCCACCGCTGCCCGGTTGGCTCTTCTTCCCACGAGCGTGAGGCGCAGGAACCCCTTGGCGTTTCCCCCGTCGTTTCGGAGCAGCAGCGGGGTACCGCCGCATCGCGTGACGAGAACGTCCTGGTCCCCATCCGAGTCGAAGTCTCCGGGCGCGGCGCCCCGCGCCACGTTCTCCTCCGTCAAAGCGCTCCCCGAAAGAGCCGCCGACTCGCGGAACTGGCCTCCGCCGAGGTTATGGAACAGGAAGTTCGGCTCGCGGTACTTCGACACGCTTCCGAAGAGTTGGATGTTGTCGATGATGTGCCCGTTGGCGACGAAGATGTCGAGAAGCCCGTCGTTGTCGTAGTCGAAGAAGAACGTCCCGAAACCCACGAAGTTGAGCGACGTCTCGGCGATGCCCGATTCGTAGGAGTCGTCGGAGAAAATTCCGCTCCCGTTCCCCTTGTAGACGTCGTTGTACTCGAAATCGAGATTGGTGACGGTGAGGTCCAGAATGCCGTCGCCGTCATAGTCCGCCATGTCCGTTCCCATCCCCGCCTGGGTCCTCCCGTCCTCGCTGTAGCCGACCCCGGCGAGGAGGGTGACGTCGGTGAAGTGGCCCGAGCCGTCGTTCCGAAAGAGAAAGTTCCGCATCGAGTCGTTGGCCACGTAGAGATCGGGGTCGCCGTCACCGTCGTAGTCCCCCCAGACGACCCCGAGGCTCTTCCCTTCTCCCGGGACGTACACCCCGGCCGCCTCGGTGACGTCTTCGAAGGTGCCGTCGCCCTTCCCATGGAAGAGGATGCCGGGCACGGGCTCGTAGACGTCGGGATGACAGTAGGCCTTGATGTTCTTCGCCTGGTTTCCGCAGAACTTGTGGTTCGCGAGGGAGAAATCGACGTAACGGGCAAGATACAGATCGAGGGTTCCGTCCCCGTCGTAGTCGGCAAAAGCCGCGCTCGCGCTGAAACCGCCGGCGGAAACGCCCGCCGTCTCGGTGGCGTCCCGAAAGGTCCCGTCACCCTCGTTGAGATAGAGGCGGTTTTCTCCGAAGTTGGTGACGTAGAGATCGAGATCGCCGTCGTTGTCGATGTCCCCCGCCGTCATCCCCATTCCGTAGCTCTCGTCGCCGACACCGGCTTCGTCGGTAACGTCGGTGAATCGTCCGTCGCCTTCGTTTCGATAGAGGGCGTTTCGGGGTGGCGAAGGCGTCTTCGCCGATCCCGGAAGCGGGGCGCCGTTCACGAGGTAGATGTCGAGATCGCCGTCGCCGTCATAGTCGAGGAAACCGCCGCCCGACCCCATGGTCTCCACCATGTACTTCTCCTCGGTCGCGCCGTTGTAATGGACGAAGTGAATCCCGGCGGTGGCGATGACGTCCTCGAAATCCACGTCAGAGGCGGAAGCGAGGGACGGAAACGAAACGAGAGCTGTCACGACGAGCGCGGTGACGGGGTGACGCGGCACGCCGTCATCTTACTCTGGTTCGTCGGCTCCGAAGGTTGCGTCGAAAGGCTCGGCCAACGTAGATTGTTCTCCGTGCCAGAGACATCGAGGAAGAATCCCGGACGCAGGCGGATCCTTACCGGAGAAGACGTGAGCTCCCTTCCCGAAGGGAGTCTTCTCGACGTCCCCCCCGGCACCATCCTCACCGACGTCGCGCGGGAGTGGATCGCGAAACGAAAGATCCGCGTCGTCGAATCGGGAGCGAGCGCGGCGGCTCCGCCCGAGCCCGCCCGGGTAGCGATAGGATGCGACCACGGCGGGTTCGAGATGAAGCGGGAGCTCGTTTCCTACTTGAGCGAGATCGGAGCGAGCACCATCGATTGCGGCACTCACTCCACCGATCCCGTCGACTACCCCGACTTCGCCCACCAGGTCGCGCTCATGGTGGCGCTCGGCCATGCCCGCCAGGGCATCATCCTCGACGGCGCCGGGATTGGCTCCGCGATGGTGGCGAACAAGGTTCCCGGGATTCGCGCCGCCGCTTGCGGAGACGAGGCCCAGGCTCGAAACGCGCGGGAGCACAACGACGCCAACGTCCTCACGCTCGGGGCTCGCTCGCTCCCGCTGGAGAAGCTGAGAAAAGTGGTCGAGATCTTCCTCACCGCCGCCCACACCGAGCCCCGCCATCGCGCTCGAGTGGCGAAGATCGAAGCCATCGAGAAGAAGTATTACCGTTCGGTCGACGGATTCGGGATAACGCGCCATGAGCTGGGATCTGGAACGACTGACCGACGCCATCACCGACGCCGTGCTCCTGAGGCTCGACGAGGGTGCCTCCACGGCCACCTGCGCCTGTCATCACGTTGGCAAGACCCAATGTCCCGACCTGATGCGTCCCCTCGCCGAGCGCGGGGTGGAGCGATTCGGCCTCGAAGCGTCGCGCTCCCACGCGGGCCTCGCCTCCCTCATCGACCACACCCTGCTGAAGCCCGAGGCGACGGAGGAGCAAATCCGAAAGCTCTGCGCCGAGGCCGCCGAGTTTCGATTCGCCACCGTCTGCATCCAACCTACCTGGGTGCGCCTCGCCTCCCGGCTGCTGCAGGGAACGGGAGTCGGCGTCTGCACCGTCGCCGGGTTCCCTCTGGGCGCCAACACGACCGACGTGAAAGCCTACGAGACCCGCCGGGCGATTTTCGACGGCGCCACCGAGGTGGATATGGTGATCAACATCGGAGCCCTGAAGTCGCGTGACTACGAGACGGCGGAAGAGGACATCCGGGGAGTCGTCCGAGCCTGTCGTCAGGGAGGCGCACTTTCGAAAGTGATCATCGAGGCGGCGCTCCTCTCCCGTGAGGAGAAGATCAAGGCTTCGACCCTTGCCGCCGGCGCCGGCGCCGATTTCGTGAAGACCTCCACGGGCTTCGGTCCCGGCGGTGCCACCGTCGAGGACGTGGCCTTGATGAGGGAAGTCGTAGGGGATCGAATCGGGGTGAAAGCGGCGGGAGGAGTGCGCGACCGCGCCACCGTCGAGGAGATGGTTGCCGCGGGTGCGACCCGCATCGGCGCGAGCGCGGGAGTCCGCATAATCCAGGAGCGACAGGAGCGGGAATGATGAACGGCGTCGGCCGAGTGCTGATCGTAGACGACCACCCCATCGTGCGCCAGGGCCTCACCCAGCTCATCGCCCAGGCCTCCGACCTCGAGGTATGCGGAGAGGCGGCGGACGCGGCAACCGCGGTCCTCGCCATCGATGAGCTTCATCCCGACGTCGCCGTCGTCGACCTCATGCTCAAAGAGTCGAGCGGCATCGAGCTCATCAAGGACATCAAGAGCCGGTGTCCCGACGTCCGCATCCTCGTCATCTCGATGCACGACGAGGCGGTCTATGCCGAGCGGGCGCTTCGGGCAGGAGCTCATGGCTACATCATGAAAGAACAGGCGACCCACAAGGTTCTGACCGCTCTTCGTCGCGTCCTCGCCGGCGACGTTTACGTGAGCGACGAGATGGTGGGACGCATCCTGCGCCGCATGGTCGGGGGCAATCAGAGCGACGGGATCGAGCGGCTGAGCGATCGGGAGCTCGAGGTGTTTCAGTGGATCGGCCGCGGTCTGTCGGTAGGCGAGATCGCCGACCGGTTGAAAGTGAGCCCCAAGACGATCGAGAGCTATCGAGGCCATATCAAAGAGAAGCTCAGTCTCGCCACCGCCAACGACGTCCTGCGGATAGCCGTCTCCTGGCTCGAGCAGAGGACATAGTGCATTAGTGCCGTGGGGCCCCACCCCCACGGCTTCTTGTGTCGTCGGCCCATTATTCGCGCTTCGCGCTCACATCTGATTCCCTCGAAGCAGCCCGAATGCGGACGATTCGGGCCGTGCTCGCTCCGCTCGCGCAGGGTGCGCTTGGCAATCTCAGCACCCTGCTGCCTGCTTGTCCGAAGAAATGAGCTCGGTGACGAACACGATTGTGTCCTTTTTTGCGCCTTTGCTTCTTGGCGCCTTTGCGTTTCGGGTTTGACCCTAGACCCGGCCGAAGAACTCCTGGCGCTCGGTGTACATCATCGACTTGCCGCTGCGCTGGTAGCGCACGGAGAGAATCTCGGCCACGATCGACACCGCGATCTCACCTGGCGTCGAGCCGCCCAGATCGAGCCCGATGGGCGAGTGGACCCTCGACAGCTTCTCCGCCGGCACGCCGTCTCTTTCGAGACGCTTCACGATCTTCTCGATCTTGGTGACGCTTCCGATGAGCCCGATGTAGGCCGTCTCTTTCTCGATGAAGACCCGCAGCGCCTCTTCGTCCTCTTTGTGGCCCCGGGTGACGATGACGACGAAGGCGTTGTCGCCGTACGGGAACTCCTCCGCGAGCTCGGGGATGGGCCCCGCCTTCACGATGTCGGCTTCGGGAAAACGCTCCGGGCTCGCGTACTTCACCCGGTCGTCGAGAACCACCACTTCGAAGCCCGCGACCTTCGCTACCTGCGAGACGGGCTGCGCCACGTGTCCCGCCCCGACGACGTACACCCGGGGCGGAGGAATGACGGGTTCGATAAAGACTTTCATCGAGCCTCCACAAATGAGTCCGTTCTCGTCATCGTCGGCGTTGAAATCGTAGCTCCCCACCTCACAGGCCCGTCTTTCGATCACGCGCTGGGCGCGCCAGAGGATGTCGCTCTCGACACAGCCACCGCCGACCGTCCCCCGCAGCCTTCCGTCGCGCCCGACGACCATTTTGGCGCCTGCCTTCTGAGGAGTGGATCCTCGAGTCTCGAGGATGGTGACGAGGGCGACGCTCTCCCCCCGTTGAAACGCTTCCTCGAGCTCGGCAAATACCGTTTTTTTCTTCTTGATCAAGGCTCTCTCGCGGCTGGATCGTCGGGGGCGGCCCGAGCCGCTCTAGCATAGTCATTGGGGGTATCGATGTCGACACACACCCCCGGATCGTCGACGGCAACGGCGACGGCGACATCCCGGTGCCGTTCGAGCACGACCCTGGCTCCCCGATCCCCTTCGAGCAATCGTAGCTCGTCGAAGAGCGACGGGCCCCAGAAAACCGGATGTCCCTGACGCCCTTGATACTCGGGGTAGACGATCGGGCCACCGCTCTTCTCCCACGCGTCGGAGAGCGCTACGAGGGTCGCGCGGAGGAGGAGTGGCAGGTCCCCGAGCGCGATCGCGGCGAGCTCGGTGTCGGGTGGAAGCTTCTCGAGACCTTTACGGATCGAGCTCGCCATGCCCTCTCGCGCCATCTCGTTTTCCACCAGCTCGAGACGCGCGTCCTTCGGAAGGTCCAACGCGACCCCGGAAGCCGCCACCACTCGTACCCGATCGAAGGGCGCCGAAAGCAGCGTTTCGGCGACGAGCCGGGACATCTTCTTGCCTCCGAGCGGCAAATCCAGCTTCGGCCGCCCCATACGCCTCGAAGCTCCGGCGGCGAGGAGGATCGCGACCCTCATCGCGCGAGGGCCATCCGGTAGAAGAACTCGTGAGGCCGTATCGCCTGACCGAAGACGATTTCGCGAGCCCCGGCCACGAGGAGCCTTTCCCCCAGCGTCTCGGCGGCCTTGAGTCGGTCGTCCGAGGCTTTGTTCAGGAACACCGTTTGCCGCGATCCACGGGGAAGTCGCGGGAGGTAGCCACTCACCACGGCGGACACGACGACGTGATTGGTCACCCGCGCGCCCGCGCTCGCGCGCGCGAGGCGCCTCACGATCTCGGCCCGATGCACGTGCTCATCGTCGAGCGGCTGCCCCAGCACGTCGAGTCCAACGAGGACGACGCACAGGGTCGTCTCGTCCGGCACCGCCGGTTCGTGATCGGCGGGCGCCTTCAACGACCGTCCCCTCGCTCCATCGGCCTCGATGACGACGCAGTCGGCGAGGCTCCTCAGTGGATCGATCATCACCGGGTCGACTCCCTTGAGCTTGTCGTTTCTCACCCGGTTCTCGATCACCGTCACCGACCCGTACTTAGCGATGCGCGCCTTTACCGTGGTCAGCCAGTTCTCCTCTTCATCGACGACGACGAGGGGAGGAGTCGTCGAGGAGGTCACCGGCATCTGCATGTGGGTGGTCGAAGTCGCCACCACCGAGAGGCCCCGGCGGCGAAGCTCCATCGACAGCGCGTAGAGCACGGTGGTTTTTCCTCCGGCGCCCACAAGACTCACGACGTCTCCCTTTCCGACGTCGAGGGCCTCCACCAGGCCGAAGCCGGAGTCGATGCGAAACTCCTGCGGCTGCGACATTCCACTACAGACTACTATAGGATTCGACCCGGGGATGATGATGCCCGCCAGGTTCTCGTTCGCCCTCTACGTCTCCGTCCTGCTCCTGCCGGCGGCGGGAGCACGATGCTCGGGGCAGGACTACGAGGAGGCGCGGCGGGCCATGGTGAAAGAGCAGCTCGAAGCGCGGGGTATCGGGGATCCGGTGGTTCTCTCCACGATGGGTCGGGTGCGGCGGGAGCTCTTCGTCCCCGCGGTAGAGCGGCCGCTGGCCTATGCCGACCATGCCCTTCCCATCGGAAGCGGTCAGACAATCTCCCAGCCTTACATCGTCGCGCTCATGACCGAGCTCGCGAACGTGGGCGAAAGCGACGTGGTGCTCGAGGTGGGTACGGGCTCGGGATATCAGTCGGCGGTGCTCTCGGAGATCGTCGGGAATGGCAAGGTCTATACCATCGAGATCCTTCCCGAGCTCGCCGACACGGCGAGAGCGCGGCTCACCGAGCTCGGCTACGAGAACGTCACCGTTCGCACCGGGGACGGCTATCTGGGATGGCCGGAGAAGAGCCCCTTCGACGCCATCCTCGTAACCGCCGCCGCCGATGAACTGCCACGGCCCTTGATCGAGCAGCTCGCCCCGGGTGGCATTCTGGTGATTCCCGTGGGTCCGTCTTCCGAGCTCCAGCGCCTCCTGCGCATCGAGAAGAAAGCGGACGGCACCACGCTCACGCGGGAGATCGTCCCCGTCCGTTTCGTTCCTCTGGTGCACGAGCGCAAGTGATCGAGGCGTCCGTCGTTCAATCGTTGCGCCGCGAGCGCGACGTTGCTATCCTTTTTGCCTGCCAATCACCACGTCATGACCAAGCTCACGGCTCCGGCAGTCCTCCTGGTCTCGGGACTTCTCATCGGCTGTGGCGACGGCCCCACCGGACCCACGACGACGACGACCGCGCCGCCACCTCCCGCGTTCGAGATCGAAACGCTCATTACCGTCTACCAGAACAACCACGGGCTCGCCCAGTGGACCGAGGCCACGACGAATGACGAGCGCGTCGGCAAGATCCTTCTAGGCGTGAACAGCCTGTCCGAGGGAACGACGGAGCTCGACAACGAGCAAGGGCGCGTCAATCTCCAGGCTGCCATCGACCGGGTCAACGGGCAGTTCACCGACGCGGACTATGTCGCCGCCTTCGGCGAGACCAAGGAGAATCTCCTCCCTTTCCTCAACGACGCCGACGGCGACGGCTGGTCCATCGATGGACGAAACGGTCCTGGGAGAGATTGGCCCTACGACGACGACGACAACGACCCCGACGGGTGGACGGGACAGATCGTCGTCAGGATCACCAAGCCCTGACGGCTCGGTCGAAAAGCTACGTCCCCGTCATCACGGCGGCGAAGGCTTCGATCGCGTCGAACCACACCTGCGCCATCACCTCATAGCCCAGGTTGTTGGGGTGGAGACCGTCGGGGCCCTGTCCCGTCGTATCGGGGAACGCCTTCTCGTGGTCGGCGACGGGAACGCCCTGCTTCGACGCCTCCTGGCGGATGACGTCGTTCAGGCGGGGCACGTTCTCCGCACCGGAAATGCGGAATCCATCGGGGCTCAAGAGAGGATAGGTGCCGATGATGACCTGGGTTCCTTCCCGGTGCGCGATGTGCATCATTTCCGCGAGGTTCGCGCGGACCACCGGGAAGCGCGGCGCGTCGTTGTTGACGTCCACCACTCCCTCGAGAAGCAGAACGAGGTCGGGGTTGTACGTCAGTACCTCCTCCTGGAAGCGGGCCAGCCCGTCGTCCGTCGTTTCGCCGCCGATTCCGTCGTTCACGAGCATGATCCCCGTCCCGTGCTCCGCTTCGAGCAAGCGCCAGAGCTTGGGAACATATCCCTCGGTCAGGGAGAGCGCGCCCTCAACCGCGTCCGCTCCCGGGGCCTGTAGCGTAATCCCGTACGTGACGCTGTCGCCGAAACACAAAATCGTCTTGAAGGGGAATTCTCCCGTCGCCGAAGATTGCCCCGAGGGCATGTCCGCGGAAATCGGAACGGCGGGTCCGGACGCCGCCGGAGAGGCGCCGACGGGAGACACGCTCGTCAGCGAGCCCGACTCTCCGCAATCGGCGGCGGCGAGAAGCGAAAGGATCACGAGGAAATACTTCAGCAGGTGCATTCGGTTTCGGTTTCGGTTTCGGTTTTAGTTTCGGTTCACAGACGCTCCCAGAGCTTGCGCGCCGCCTCCCGCGCGCGCGCCCGTATTCGCTCCTCGTCGAGAGCGACGAATCTATGATTTTGATACAAGGGACGTCCGTTGACAATTACGGTGTGGACCGGCGCCGCCTGCGCTCCCCAGAAGAGCTGCTCCGCGACGTTGACTGCTTCGATCGGCGTCGCGGGTCGATGGTCGAGGACGACGATATCGGCGCTCGCTCCCGGCTTGATCCTCCCCATGTCGCGCTCGAACGTTGCCGTGGCCAAATCGGGATTACCATGGAAGGCGGCCCGGAAGGAAAGGGCGATGCCGTCGGCAAGCCTTCTTCCCCGTGACCGCTCTCGCAGAGCGGCGAAACGAAACTCTTCCGCGATTCCGCCACCAACTCCGTCCGTCCCCAGGCCGAGCTTCACCCGCGCCGACGCCGTGCGGCGGAGGTCCGAGCTCTCGAAGCCGTGAATGACCGCGCCGCGGGACAGGTGCACGGCCCAGATATCCTGGTCCCGTAGAACGGCCTCGTCTTCTTCCGCGAGCGGCCCCCGGCAAGCGACGAGGCCGCCGCGCTGTAAGAGGCCGGCGTGCTGCAGGCGGTTCGCGAAGGGAGCCCCGCCCTGCTCCAGCACGACGTGAGCTCGAGCCCCCAGGTCCCGGGAAAGCGCGACCGCGGCTCGGATGGCGCCGTCGTCGAGATCTTCTCCCACGACGAGGCCGACGAGTCCCAGAATCGACGCCGCCGCCGAGGCGCGCCAGCTCGCAATGCGGTCCGACACCGCTCGCAATATCCAGGGTCGGCTCCGCTCTCGACGGGAGAATCGGCGCGATCGCGGCTCTCACACCGACTTCGGAGAACGCCCGCTCCAGGGCTTCGAGCCGCGCACCGACGTCGCTTCGAGCCGCGCAAGCGACGAACAAAGTCGTCGAGCCCGATCGAACGGCATCGAGAAGACCCACCATCGCGCTCCAGTACAGCGATTCGGGGTCGAGGGAGGCTTCCACGAGCTCGGGGGACAGAGCGGCGGGGGCACCGACGGCGAGCGTTCTCTCGAGAGTCGAATGGGCATCGACGAGCCCGGGAAGGACGAGGCGGCCGGAAACGTCCAGCACTTCGGGGTGGTCGTAACGATCGACGAGCTTGCCAACCTTGCCGAAATCGACGATGCTCCGGCCCTCGATTGCGACGAGCGCGCCATCGACCACGGGCGCGTTCGACCATAGGCTGACGAGGCAGGCGTTGTTGACGATCATGAACCGAAGACGCCCTTGGCCCGGAGGGCGCGCAGCGTCTCGGGGTCCATGCCGAGACGTTCTCGGAGAACGGCCTCGGTATGCTCACCGAGCATCGGCGGAGGCTCGGGCGATCGCTCCGGTGTACCCCGAAGCTTGATCGGGCTTCCGGTGAGCGGGAGCTTTCCGAGCTTGGGGTGGTCGACCTCGACCCGCATGCGCCGGGCCTCCACCTGCGGGTTCGCGAAGACCTCGGCGACGTCGCGCACCTGTCCCACGGGAATTCCCGCGGTCTCGAGAAGCGATGTCCACTCCGCCGTCGACTTCGACGCGAACAACGGGGCGAGGAGTCGGCGGAGCTCGTCGTAGCTCGCGACCCGCCCTGCATTTTTCTCGAAACGCGGCTGGTCGAGATCGGACCGATCCACGGCCCGGCAGAATCTCTTCCACAGGCTGTCGTTGCCGACCCCGACGATGACGTGCCCGTCGGAGGTTCGAAACGTCTCGTAGGGCGCGAGCGAGGAATGGCGGTTTCCGAGCCTCCGAGGAACCTCTCCGGTCATGAGATAGCCTTGCGCCTGGTAGCAGAGCGTCGCCATCACGCTGTCGAAGAGTGCCACGTCGACCCGCTCCCCTTGCCCTGTCCGGGCGCGCCGCACGAGGGAGGCGAGAATCCCCTCGCTCGCCATCATGCCGGTGAAAATGTCGGCGAGAGAGGCGCCCACTTTCATCGGCATTCCGCCGGGCTCTCCCGTGAGGCCCATCCAGCCTCCTTCTCCCTGCATCACGGCGTCGTAGCCGGGCCGTTCGGAGAGCGGGCCGTTCTGGCCGTAGCCGGAAATGGAGCAGTAGACGAGACCGGGAGCACGCTCGGCGAGGCTCTCGAAGGAAAGGCCGAGCCGGTCCATCGTCCCCGGGCGGAAGTTCTCGATGAGAACGTCGGCGCCTGCGGCGAGATTCGAGCACGATCCCTTTCCCCTCCTCCGTCTTGAGGTCGATGACGAGGCTCTTCTTGTTCCGGTTCACCGCGAGAAAGTACGCACTCTCCCCGTCGACGAAAGGAGGACCCCAATGTCGGCTGTCGTCTCCCCTGGGAGGCTCTATCTTGAGGATCTCCGCCCCCAGGTCGCCCAACAGCATGGTGCAGTAAGGTCCGGCGAGAATACGGGTGAAATCGAGGACGGTAATCCCCTGGAGGGGTAGCTCGCGGGCCATAGATGTCTCGACGCTCAGGTGGCGGCGGCGGCAGCGAGAGCGCGATCGATCATCGCGCAGGCATCGTCCACGTCGCTGCGAGTGATGTTCAGCGGCGGCGAAATGCGAATCACGTTGCCGTGCAAGCCGCCCTTACCGAGGATCAACCCTTCGTCGCGAGCCTTTTCCAGGAGCCCGGTGGTCTCGGCCGCGGCGGGGGACTTGGTCTTTCGATCGGTGACGAGCTCGATCGCCTGCAGGAGGCCCATTCCACGCACGTCGCCGATGAGCGAATGGCGCGTCTGCAGATCGAGGAGCTTGTCGCGCAGGTGGTCCCCCACCCGCTTGGCGTTGGCTCTCAAATCCTCGCTCTCGATGACTTCGATGACCGCCCTGGCCGCCGCCATCGTCACCGGGTTGCCGCCGAAAGTGGAGATGGTGTTTCCGTGAATCGCGTCGGCGACCGGCGCGGTGGCGATGGTGGCACCGATGGGAACGCCGTTGGCCATACCCTTGGCGAAGGTCATAATTTCCGGAAGGACGCCCCAATGCTCGATCCCGCACCAGTGCTCGCCCGTTCTCCCCCATCCCGTCTGAACTTCATCGCAGATGAACAGTCCGCCGTAGCGGCGCACGATCTCGACGGCGATGGAAAAGTACTCGGGCGGCGGCGTGATGAACCCTCCCACACCCTGGATGGGCTCGGCGAGAAAGGCGGCGATGCGGCCCGAGGTGGTGGTCTGAATCACCTCCTCGATGTCCCGGGCACAGCGGAGCTCGCAGCTCGGATAGGTGAGCCCGAAAGGACAGCGATAGCAATAAGCATTGGCGACGTGCTTGATTCCCGCGACCTGCGTGCCGCCCAGTCGCCAGGACGCGTGGCCCGTCGCCGCCATCGCCAGGAAGCTCCTTCCGCTGTAGCCGTGCCGGAGCGCGAGCACTTCGTTCGACCCGGTATAGAGCTGAGCCAGCAGGATGGCGGTCTCGTTCGCCTCGGTCCCGGAATTACTGAAGAAGCTCTTCTGGAGCTCGCCGGGCGTAATCGCGGCGAGCTTTTCCGCCACCTCCACCATCGGTGCGTTCGGAAAGAGCGTCGAAACATGCTGGAGCGTATCTACTTGCGCCTTGATGGCCTCGTTCACGCGCGGATGACAATGTCCCACGCTGACGGTCACGATGCCGCCGAAGAAATCGAGATACTCGCGATCCTCGGCGTCGTAGACGTACTTCCCCTTGCCTCGTACCAGCGGCATGGGCTTCGAATAATACGTCGCGACGGAAGGAAAGACGTATGCGCGCTTCTTCTCGATGATCTCCTCTGCGGACGCGCGACCGGCACTCGCGGATGTCTTGCTCGTCGTCATGAGACCTCCTCCCGCTGTCGTGAGCTTACCACCGCGGGTGCGATGGCGGAAGAATCTGAACGGTGCCCGACGGAGGGTAGGGCGGACGAAACGTCAGTCCTTGCGGTAGCGCAGCGCGAGAGCGGTGACGTTGTCCTTGCCGCCGTTGCGGTTGGCGGTCTCGATGAGGCAGGTTACCAGATCGGCGAGCGAGCCATTGGCGGTCTTCACGATCTCCGTGAGCCGGACCTCGGGAATCATGCCGTGAAGGCCGTCGGAGCAGAGCAGGTAGAGATCGTCGTTCTCGAGGAGATACTCGTCCACGGTGATGTCGATGTTCTCTTTCGCGCCGATGGCCTTGGTGATGATGTTCTTCATCGGGTGGCTCTCCGCCTCCTCGGGCAGCAGCACACCCTCGTCGACCGCGGCCTGCACCCAGGAATCGTCCACCGTCATCTGCTGGAACGATTTTCCGCGCAGGCGATAGGCGCGGCTGTCGCCGGCGGATACGAAGCTGATCGCCTCCTGATCGGCGAGCGCCGCGACGATGGTCGTGCCCATCCCGGTGTAGTCCTGCCGCTGATCCGCCTCCTTCCATACCCGCTTGTTGGCGAGCATCACCGCGGTCACGAGACGGTTCGCGTTCAACGACAGCTTGGGATCGACTCCGTAGGGCCAGGTGATCTCTTCCTCGGCCGAGGAGCGCTGGACGAAGTTCGAGACCGTCTCCACCGCCAACTTCGAGGCGATCTCTCCGGCGTTGTGTCCGCCCATCCCGTCGGCGACGACGAACAGACCGACGTCGTTGTCGACGAACAGACTATCTTCGTTCAGCTTGCGCCGTAACCCTACGTCGGTTGCACCGTAGCTTTCGATCATCGTGGTTTTGAACGGGGCTGCGAACGCCCGCGAAATGCGCTCGTCGGTAGACGGATTCGATCGATTCGGAACCTGGGACTGTTCAAGATCAGGATAGCACTGCTTTTGTGCAGGTTTCAAGGCTCGTTTTCACGTCGAACCACTGGTGTTTGACACCCTGCCGGGGAAGCGAATAAACTATGTGCCTCACAAGTAAAGGTGCCGGACCGCAACATGTCACGCTATCGTGTCCTCCTGGTGGAGCCGAACCGGGATCTCGGACGCATTTTCCAGGACTACCTCAGGCGCTCGGAGGTCGACGTGGTCCTGGCAACCGACGCCGCCTCGGCGATGGACGCGGCCCGACGGGAGCGGCCGGAGCTCATCGTCTCGGAGTCGGAGCTTCCGGGAGGTGCGAGCGGGATGGAGCTGGCGCGGGCGCTCGGGACCGAGGTCGACCTCCTCAGTGTCCCCCTCCTCCTTCTGACGGAGGCCGCGAGCCCCGAAGAGCGGCTGGACGCCCTGAGCTCGGGAGCCGGGGACTATCTGCTCAAACCCTTCACCATGAAGGAGCTCG
This sequence comes from uncultured Acidobacteriota bacterium, assembly GCA_963815675.1. GTDB lineage: Bacteria > Acidobacteriota > Vicinamibacteria > Marinacidobacterales > SMYC01 > CAWFHP01. The sequence continues at coordinate 370,349 of CAWFHP010000019.1, forward strand.
TCTACCGGTGCGAGCGGCTCATCGCCCATCACCGCAAGAACGAGCTGGGAGAGCTTTCGGGCGACCTCGCCAAGTTCAAGAGCACCGACGTGCTGCAGCTCCTCGAAGCCAACCAGGCGACGGGAGTCCTTCGGATCGACGGTGAGTTCAAGGGAGAGATTCACCTGCTCGACGGCTACATCTGCGGCTGCTTCGCCGAAGAGTTCAAGGGGGAAGAAGCCGCCTACCGGCTCATCCCGGTGCGAAACGGCCGGTTCCATTTCATCCGCTCGAACATCCGGAGCAACATCGAGGCGGTACGCTCCACGACCGAGTTCATGATGGAAGCGCTCCGCCGACACGACGAGGGCGCCAAGCAGCCCGCGGGATAGCCGCAAAAGCTCCTTCGCGACTCTGCCTCTTTGCGCCTTTGCGTTCCTTCCCGGATTACCGTCCTCAGAACAAGCTCACTTTGACCCGCAGGTACTTCTTCGGGTCCTTTCGAATGTCCCCGATGAGTCCCTGGAGCTCGGTAGCGGTCTTGTTCAAGTTGTCGTAGAGCGCCCGGTCGTGCAGCAGTTGCCCCGCGGTACCGTCGCCTTTGTCGAGCCGCGCGGTAATGGAGGCGATGTTCGAGGTGAGCGCGTCGAGCCGGTCATAGAGCTCTCGTTCGCGCACGAGCGCCCCGAGCGTCCCGTCTCCCCGATTGATTCGATCGGTCACCCGCGCCAGGTTCGACGTGGCGTCCGAGATTGACTTCCCCATCGAGTCGTCGTTCACCAACCGTCCTAGAGTCCCTTCGCCGCGGTCGATCCGCGCCATCAGCGCCCGCATGTCGATGGTCAGATGGTTGAGGTTGTCGTAGACCGCGGGATCGTGAATGAGTTTGCCGAAAGTCCCTTCCATTCGATCGAGCGCGCCGAAGACCTCTTCGGCCTTGGAGATGAGCGCGCTGAGCTGATCGTGTATGTCCTCTTTCTTCAGCAGGGACCCGAGCGTGCCCTGGCCCTCCTGCAGCTCGTGCGCGAGGTCGCGGATGTCCTTCATCGTGCGGGAGGCGTCGGTGATGATTCCCTTGATGGGGTCGCCTTCCGCTTCTCCCGGCACGATACCCTCATCGGGGATGGGAACGCCGCCGGCAGGGCCGGGGTCCACGTCGAGCATCTTCTCGCCCAGGACTCCGAGACTCCCGACGGTGACGAGAGAGTTGGTGGTGATTCGAGCTTGGACGTCGGTTCTGAGGTTCATCGTCACCTTCACCGGAGCTGGCGCTCCCGGGCTCGCGAACTCGACGTTGCGCACCGAGCCCACTTCGACACCGGACAGATGAATGGGAGCTCCGGCTTTGAGGCCGTTCACGTCCCGCAAGTAGCTGTAGGCGGTGTACTGGCCACCGAAAAACGGCAGGCCGCCCTCTCTCGTGATGTAGATGGTGGCGGCCATCGCCACGATGAGGGCGACGAAGATGACGACGCCGACCCGAAGCTCGGCATAAGTGATGGTCTTCCTACCTGGCATGGCGATCTACCTCCTCAGGACCGGAACTTGTCCCTCCAGGAACTTGCGAACGTAAGGCTCGTTCGTCGTAAAGAGAATCTCGCTGTCGTCCGCGAAAGACGATCTCACCCCGATTCAAGACGACGAACTCGGTCCCCACGAGGAGGTCGAGATCGTCGATCCGGTTGTACTCGACGTGACCCTCCTGCTGCATGGCGAAGCTCTGCGCCACCTGAAACGCGTCGCGCAGCTGGTGGGTGACGAGCACGGAGGTCACTCCCTCCAGATCCCTGAGCTTGATGATGAGGTCGCAAATGGTCGAGCCGGTGATGGGGTCGAGCCCGGTGGTGGGCTCGTCGTAGAGGATGATCTCGGGACCGTGGGCCACCGCCCGGGCCACGGCGACCCGACGCCGCTGACCGCCGGAGAGATCGGACGGCATCCGGTCGTAGAACTCATCGAGCTCGACGAAGCCCAGTAGACGGCTGACCTTTTCGCGGAACTCTTCCTCGGAAGGGTTGTCCTGCTCCCGCATCCGGAAGCCGACGTTCTCGGCGACGCTCAGCGAGTCGAAAAGCGCCCCTTCCTGAAACACCATTCCGATCGCTCCGCGCACCTTCATCAGCTCGTCTTCACTCATGCGGCTGATGTCGATTCCGTCCACTTCGATTCTCCCCGACTCGGGTTTGATGAGTCCCAGAATCAGCTTCAGGATCGTCGACTTGCCCGAGCCGCTACCCCCGATGATGATCTCGGTCGCGCCCGCGGTCACTTCGAAGGTGATGTCCTTGAGGGCGTAGTCGTCGGTATCGGGATAGGCGTAGTAGACGCGCTGTAAGGAAATGACGGGTGCGGTCATAGTCAGGGATAGACGAACTTGAGAATGAGGAGATTCAAGAAGTAGTCGGAGGCGAGTATGAGGATGGACGCCACGACGACGGACTGGGTGGTGGCCTCACCCACACCGCGGGTCCCCCCGGTGGTGGTGAGACCCTGATAGCAACCGACGGCGACGATGATGTAGCCGAAGACGAGCGGTTTGACCAGACCCATGAACAGATCGTAGACGCGAATGGCATCGAGCGAGGAGTGCCAGTAGAGGCTGGTCGCAAGCCGCAGGGTGAGGGTCGCGACGAGATATCCACCCACCATGCCGACGGCGTTGCTGAGGACAGTGAGGCAGGGCACCATGATCAGCCCCGCGATGAGCCGTGGAACGACGAGCTTGCGCACGGGATCGGTTCCGAGCGAGCGCATCGCGTCGATCTGCTGGGTCACGACCATCGATCCCAGCTCCGCCGCCATCCCCGAGCCCACCCGGCCCGCGACCATCAGAGCGGTGAGCACCGGTCCGAGCTCGCGGATGATCGAGAGCGAGACCAACCTCCCGACGTAGGGCCGCGCCCCGAACGCGTCGAGCGTAGCCGAGCTCTGTACCGTCAGCACCATTCCCGTGAACAGTCCGGTGAGGGTAACGATGGTGAGCGAGCCGACACCGATGGAATCCATCTGGTCGAACGTCTCCCGCCAGTAGCGCGGGCGCGAGAAGATGCTGGCGAGGGCGCGAGAGGAGAGAGCAAAGAATTCCTGAAGGGCGAGCAGGGCGAGCTTCAACCGTTGCGAAAAGGTCTCGATCACGTCACTCTCGTCTCAGCGCTCGAACAACTCCAGTTGTCGAAGCTCACGGATGCGGTCCCGCAGCTCCGCCGCTTTCTCGAACTCGAGCTCCTTCGATGCCTTCCGCATCGCCTTCGTCAGCTTGTCGACCTCGCGATCAATCTCCTCCGTGCTTCCGAAAGAGAGCAGGTCTTCCGCCACCGATTTCGCCTCGTCGAGCTCGCCTCGGCCCCCACCACCCATTCCGCCCCGGATCGATTTCACGATCGACTCGGGGGTGATCCCGTGGAGACGATTGTATTCCTCCTGGATCCGGCGCCGGCGCGCCGTCTCCGAGATCGCGTACCTCATCGAGTCCGTCTCGGCGTCGGCGTAGAGAATCGCCTTTCCCCGCAGGTTGCGGGCGGCGCGCCCGATCGTCTGGACGAGGGAGCCGCCGGACCGCAGGAAACCCTCCTTGTCGGCGTCGAGGATGGCAACGAGGGAGACCTCAGGAAGATCCAGACCCTCGCGCAGCAGGTTGATGCCGATGAGCACGTCGAAATCGCCCAGCCTGAGCTCCCGGAGGATCTTGACCCGCTCGAGGGTGTCGATGTCGGAATGCAGATAGCGACAGCGCACGCCGATCTCGGCGTAGTACTCCGTGAGATCCTCGGCCATGCGCTTGGTGAGGGTCGTGACCAGAACTCGCTCTTTGGCCGCCACCCGTTCGCGAATCTCGTGCAGGAGGTCGTCCACCTGCCCCGCCACGGGACGGACCTCGACTTCGGGATCGACGAGCCCTGTGGGACGGATGATCTGCTCCACCACCGCTCCGCCCGTCTTTTCGAGCTCGTAGGGGCCCGGGGTCGCCGACACGTAGATCGTCTGCCCGACGCGGGCGGTGAACTCTTCGAAGTTCAACGGTCGGTTGTCGAGAGCAGAGGGCATACGGAATCCGTACTCTACCAGCGTCTCCTTGCGCGAGCGGTCGCCATGATACATCCCCCGCACCTGAGGCACCGTCTGATGGGACTCGTCGATGATGATGACGGTGTTCTTGGTAAGGTAGTCCATCAGCGTCGGCGGCGGCTCACCCGGCTTGCGGCCGGTGAAGTGGCGGGAGTAGTTCTCGATTCCGTGACAATAGCCGACCTCCTGGAGCATCTCCAGATCGAAGAGCGTCCGTTGCTGCAGCCGCTGGGCCTCGAGGAGCTTTCCCTCGGCGACGAGCTTGCGGTGGAACCAATCGAGCTCTTCACGAATGGAGGAGATGGCACGTAGCGTGCGCTCCCGCGACGAGACGTAGTGGGTCTTCGGAAAGATGGTAACCCGCCCCATCGACCACAGAGTCTTTCCGGTGAGCGGGTCGAATTGAGAGATGGACTCGACCTCGTCTCCAAACAGCTCGAGGCGCACCCCCATGTCGTCGTACCCCGGGATGATCTCGATCACGTCTCCGCGAGCGCGAAACGTTCCCCGCTTCAGGTCGTAGTCGTTGCGCTCGTACTGGATCTCCACCAGCTTGCGCAGAATCTCGCCGCGGTCGACGGTCGCGCCCCGTTCGACGGAGACGAGCATGCCGTAATAGGCCTCGGGTGAGCCGAGACCGTAGATGCAGGACACGCTCGCCACGATGACGACGTCCTCGCGCTCGAACAACGACCGTGTAGCGGAGAGTCTCATGCGATCGATCTCGTCGTTGATCGTCGCCTCTTTCTCGATGTAGGTGTCGCTCGCGGGAACGTAGGCTTCGGGCTGGTAATAGTCGTAGTAGCTGACGAAGTACTCGACCGCGTTGTCGGGAAAGAACTCCTTGAACTCCTCGTAGAGCTGGGCGGCGAGCGTCTTGTTGTGGGCGATGACCAGTGCGGGACGGTTCACCGCCTCGATCACTTTGGCGATGGTGAAGGTCTTCCCCGAGCCCGTCACCCCGAGCAGCACCTGATCCCGCTCGCCTCTTGCGAGACCTCCCGTAAGCTCGGAGATAGCCGCTGGCTGATCGCCCTCGGGCTCGAAGCTGGAGGCTACGCGGAACGCGCCGGCGCGCCTCGTGGGCAATGGGTAAGTAGACATGAAGACAGTCTATAAGTAACACGAAAACGGGAAGTTAGCACGCAGGCCCCGCATTTTCAAACCGGCGGGCACGGGCCACCCGACGGAAAGGATCGAGCGGGAAGAGCTCAGAAAGAAGCCGAGCGCCGAGAGTCACCCAGCCAGCGCTCCGCCCTCCTTCTTGTGGTAGATGCGGTAGTTGAAGCTGCGGGATTCCTCTTCGGCAAGGCGCATGCTCTCCTCGTAAGGGAACATGTGCACCGCGTCGTAGTCGGGAGGACAGAATTTGGCGCAGAGCTGGCAGCCGATGCAGGTCTCGACGTTGATCTCGCAGACCTCTCCCATGGCCCCCGGCTCCGGGTCGGGAACGAGATAGATGCAATCCTTGACCGGGCAGACGTGGATGCACATCTCGCAACCACGACCGAAGCACTTTCCCTTGTCGACGTACGCGAGGATCTTCGGTTTCTTCTTCCTCGGCCCGGTGATGAGAACGTCCTGCATCGGCTACTCCTCCCTGCAGGGAGCATTATACCGAAAGCGGCAACCCGGCACCAGATCTGGTGTTGCGCTCGTCTGGGAGCCACAATCAGCTATACTTGACCATCGATATGCGAGATACCACGGGCGTCGAAGAGCCGAAGCTGTTTCGCAAGGGGCTCGGCCTCAAGGATCAGGTCCGGGAGCCGCTTCGGAAGGACTACCGGGGGCTCATCGTCGACTTCGCGCGCCAGCACGAATTCACTCTCGCGGCGAAGGACTTCACCTTCCGGCTCGCGAAGGAGTTCGGGTTCTGCTACGGCGTCGACCGCGCGGTGGAGTACGCGTACGAGGCCCGCAGTCGCTTCCCTGACAAGAAGATCTTCATCACCGGAGAGATCATCCACAACCCTCACGTGAACCGGCGCCTCTCGGAAATGGGGATCGAGTTTCTCGACGGGCCCTACGGAACCACTGAGAAATTCCTCTCCGTCACCGCCGACGACGTGGTGCTCCTCCCCGCGTTCGGCGTCAGCACGGGAGAGCTTCGGATTCTCGGAGACAAGGGCGCGGTTCTGGTGGATACGACCTGCGGCTCGGTGATGAACGTATGGAAGAACGTGGAGCGCTACGCCCGAGGCGGCTTCACCTCCATCGTCCACGGGAAGTACTGGCACGAGGAGACGATGGCTACGGTATCGCGCGCCGAGAGCGGCCGGGGACACTATCTCGTCGTGCGCGACATGGAAGAGAGCGAAGTTCTCTGCCGTTACATCGTCGAGGGCGGCGACCGCGATCGATTCATCGCGCGCTTCGACAGAGCGATCTCCCGCGACTTCGATCCCGATCGTCATCTCGAGTACATCGGCCTCGCCAACCAGACGACGATGCTGAGCAGCGAGTCGCTCGCCATCGCCGAGGCGATCCGGCGCGCGCTCGTGGCGCGATATGGTGAGGCGAGGGCGGCCGAGCGCTTTCAGAGCTTCGATACCATCTGCAGCGCCACCCAGGAGCGTCAGGACGCGGTGCTCGAGCTGTGCCGCGAAGGCGTGGACCTCATGCTCGTCATCGGCGGCTACAACAGCAGCAACACCACGCACCTGGCGGAGATCTGCGCAGAGCGATTCCCCACCTATCACATCTCGGACTCCGACCGGCTCGTCTCGTCGGCCCTCATCCGGCACAAGCCGATTCATGTCTCCGATGAGGAGGAGCACCATGGATGGCTCCCCGCGGGCCCGGTCAAGATCGGCGTCACCTCCGGCGCATCCACGCCCGACGTGAAAGTAGACGAGTCCATCGAGCGAATCCTTTCGTTTCGTGGCCTCACCCGAACGGACCTCATCGGAGAATAGAGCGGGGCCGAACGTCGTTTCATTTCCGACCGTCCGGTAAGCTCTCTGCCGGCGAGTACTTAGCGCTTCAATATATAATCGGCATCGTGGAGGTGAGAATGGAAAGCGGATCGAAGCCGCAGGTCGAGCCCGCACTTCGGTCGGACCGCGACGTGGCCGACCGCTTCCACGGTCTCAGCGGGGACGACCTCATCGAAGCGTATCGGTTGATGCTGTTGTCGAGAAAAGTCGACGACCGGGAGATCCAGCTCAAGCGACACAACAAGGCTTTCTTCCAAATCAACGGCGTGGGGCACGAAGCGGTGCTCGTCGCCGCCGCGATGCATCTGCGCGCCGGGCGGGACTGGTTCTTCCCCTACTACCGCGACCGGGCACTCACCCTGGCCCTCGGCATGACCGCCTTCGAGCAGCTCATGGCGAGCGTTTCCGCCGCGGCCGATCCCGCCTCGGGCGGGCGGCAGATGCCGTCCCATTGGGGTCACAAGAAGCTCAACATCGTCACGCAATCGAGCTGTGTCGCTACCCAGTTCCTTCATGCCGTGGGGGCGGCAGTGGCCGGCAGGTACCTCGGTCGTTCCTCGATGGGCCCGACTGGAGAAACAGCGCGCGACGAGATTGTCTACGTCTCCGGAGGCGACGGAGCGACGAGCGAAGGCGAGTTCTGGGAGTCTCTCAACAACGCCTGCTTGAACAAAATTCCAGTGCTCTTCCTCATCGAGGACAACAACTACGCCATCTCCGTCCCGGTGGAAAAACAGACCGCCGGTGGCAACATCTCGCGGCTCGTCCGCGCCTATCCCGATCTCTTCGTGACCGAGTTCGACGGATGCAACTTCGTCGAGAGCTACGGCCGTCTCGAAGACGCCGTCTCTTACCTGCGAGCGGGCCGCGGTCCGGCGCTCGCCCACGCCCACGTGGTGCGGCCCTACTCTCATTCGCTCTCCGACGACGAGCGGCTCTACAAGACGGCGAAGGAGCGAGCCGAGGAGGCCAAGCGCGATCCCATCGTACGGATGCGCGAGCTCCTGCTCTCGGAAGACCTCATCGACCCGTCCGCGCTCGACGCCCTCGAGAAGAAGGTCCACAGCGAAGTCGCCGAGGCGGCGGACCAGGCCCTCACCATGCCGTGGCCGACGAAGGACAGCTGGAGCCAACATGCCTATAGCGAGTCGGTCGACCCGACGAGCTCGGAGTTCGAGAGCGCACCCGAGCTCACCGGCAAACCGGGCACGATGGTGGATCTCTGAACGCCTGCCTGCGCGACGAGATGCGGCGCGACGCAAAGGTCGTCGTATTCGGCCAGGACGTCGCCGATTGCAGCCGCGAACAGAACCTCGCCGAGGTGAAGGGCAAGGGTGGGGTGTTCAAAGTGACCTTCGGACTCCAGCGCGAGTTTGGAAGCCGCAGGGTGTGGAACAGCCCCCTGGCGGAAGCGAGCATCGTCGGTATGGCGGTAGGAGCGGCGGTCCGCGGGCTCAAGCCGGTGGTGGAGATCCAGTTCTTCGACTACATCTGGCCCGCCTTCATGCAGCTCCGAAACGAGGTCGCGACCTTTCGCTGGCGATCGAACGGCGTCTTCGGCTGTCCACTCGTCGTCCGCGTTCCCATCGGCGGGTATTTGAAAGGCGGCGCCATCTATCACAGTCAGTCGGGAGAGGTCTTCTTCACCCACATTCCCGGCCTCCGCGTCGTGATGCCCTCGAACGCCCTCGATGCCAACGGCCTGCTCCGGACGGCGATTCGATCGGACGACCCCGTGCTCTTCCTCGAGCACAAACACCTGTACCGCCAGACCTACAACAAGAGCGCCTACCCCGGCCCCGATTTCCGGATTCCATTCGGCAAGGCGGCGACGGTGCGCGAAGGCACCGACCTCACGATCGTGACGTATGGCGCGCTGGTGCAGCGGAGTCTCCTCGCGGCGAAAAAAGCCGAGGCGCATGGGGATTTCCGTCGAGATCCTCGACCTCAGGTCGCTCGCGCCCTACGACTGGGAGGCAATCGCCGCCTCGGTCGCCAGGACCAACCGCGTCCTCGTAGCTTATGAGGACGTGCGCTCCTTCGGCTACGGAGCGGAGATCGCCGCCCGAATCTCGGACGAGCTGTTCGATTCCCTCGACGCGCCCGTGCGTCGGGTGGCGGCGAAAGACACCTGGATTGCGTACAATCCCGATCTCGAGGACGCGATTCTCCCGCAGGTCGCCGACCTGGAGCAGGCGATCGTCGCGCTCGCGCGATACTGACCCCGCGGCGACCCGCTACGAAGACGGGGCAGACGTGAAACGGAACGGAAACGGAAACGGGAACGGAAACGGAACATGAGCACCCAGACTTCCGAAACCGACGTCCGTCCGAGCGGGCTCACCACGCTCTCGGACGACGAAGAGATCTTCCGTGGATCGGTGAGAGAGTTCGCAAACAAGGAGATTGGACCGCTCGTCTCCCGCATGGATAGGGAGATGAAGATCGATCCCGCTCTCGTGAAGGAGCTCTTCGAGCTCGGACTCATGGGGATCGAGATACCCGACGCCCACGGCGGCGCGGGCGCGAGCTTCTTCATGTCGGTCCTCGCGGTCGAGGAGCTCTCGAAAGTCGACGCGTCCATTGGCGTCATGGTCGACGTCCAGAACACTCTCGTGAACAACGCTCTTCTCCGGTGGGCGAACGACGAACAGAAGTCCCGCTTCCTTCCCGCTCTCGCCAGGGATACCGTCGGCGCCTATGCCCTTTCCGAGCCCGATTCGGGAAGCGACGCCTTCGCCCTCTCCTGCCGGGCCGTCGAGGATGGAGACAAGTACCGCCTCACCGGAACCAAGCTCTGGATCACGAACGGGAACGAGGCGGGGCTCTTCATCGTCTTCGCCACCGTCGACCCCGAGGCGGGCTACAAGGGCATAACCGCCTTTCTGGTGGAGCGCGATTTTCCCGGCTTCACCGTGGGCAAGAAGGAGGACAAGCTCGGTATCCGCGCGTCGAGCACCACCGAGCTCGTTCTGACCGATTGCCTCGTTCCCCGCGGGAACGTCCTCGGAGAAGTGGGAAAGGGCTACAAGATCGCGATCGAGACGCTGAACGAGGGCCGCATCGGGATCGGAGCACAGATGATCGGCGTCTCCTCGGGAGCGCTCGAGCACGCCATGGGCTACGTCAAGGAGCGCCGAGCGTTCGGTCAGCCCGTCTCCGAGTTCCAGGGAGTCCAGTTCCAACTGGCCCAGGCCGCGACCGAGCTCGAGGCGGCTCGCCTCCTCGTGTACAACGCGGCGCGTCTCCGCGACCGCCGCCTGCCCTTCCTCGTGGAAGCGGCGATGGCCAAGCTCTACTCTTCCCAGGTCGCCGAGCGGGTCACGTCGCTGGCGGTCGAGCTCTACGGTGGCTACGGCTATACCAAAGACTTCCCGGTGGAAAAATACTGGCGCGACGCGAAGATCGGCGCCATCTACGAGGGAACGTCCAACCTGCAGCTTCAGACGATCGCGAAGTATCTTCTCAAGAGCCGCTGAGCATCGCTGAGGAGCCTCGGAGGGCCGAGAACGAATCCATGTCCCATCACATGACGACGGACGAGCTCCGGCGGAGAGGCCACGAGCTCATCGACTGGATCGCGGATTATCTCGATCGCATCGAGACGTTCCCCGTCCTCTCCCAGGTGGCGCCCGGTTCGATCCGCTCTCAGCTTCCGGAGAATCCCCCGGAGAAGGGCGAGAGCTTCGACGCCATGCTGGCGGACGTCGAGAAGATCATTCTTCCGGGCATTACCCATTGGCAGTCCCCCAATTTCTTCGCCTACTTCCCTTCGAACTCTTCGGGGCCGTCGATTCTGGGAGAGCTCCTCTCCGCGGGGCTCGGGGTGCAGGGAATGATCTGGGCGACGAGCCCCGCGGCCACCGAGCTCGAGACCCACGTTATGGACTGGCTCGTCGGAATGCTCGGCCTCCCCGATTTCTTCCATTCGAAGACCGACGGCGGAGGCGTGATCCAGGACACCGCATCGAGCGCCGCGCTCTGCGCGCTCGTCGCCGCCCGCGAGCGCGCCACCGACCTCGCGACCAACCGTGCGGGTTGCCGTGGCGACCTCGTCGCCTACACGTCGAGCCAGGCCCACTCCTCGATCGAGAAAGCGGTGAAGATCGCCGGCATCGGACGAGAGCAGCTGCGGCTGGTGGAAGTGGATGAAGTCTACGCGATGTCGCCCGAAGCGCTCGCCGATCGCATCGCCGCCGATCGAAAAGCAGGCCTGAAGCCCTTCTTCGTCTGCGCCACCGTGGGGACGACGTCGTCGAACGCCATGGATCCCCTGCCCGAGATCGGTCGGAGTCTCGCGCGAGAACGAGCCTCTGGCTCCACGTCGACGCCGCCATGTCGGGTACCGCCGCGGTCTGCCCCGAATTCCGCCACATCCAGGAGGGGGTCGAGCTCGCCGACAGCTACTGCTTCAACCCTCACAAGTGGATGTTCACCAACTTCGACTGTACCGCATTCTACGTACGCGCGCCGCAAGGATCTCATCGACGCGCTCACCATCCTTCCCGAGTACCTCCGGAACGAGGCCACCGCCTCGGGCGCGGTCATCGACTACCGCGACTGGCACGTCCAGCTCGGGCGGCGGTTCCGGGCGTTGAAGCTCTGGTTCGTCATTCGCCATTACGGCATCGAGGGCCTGCGGTACCACGTGCGTCGCCACGTCGCCCTCGCGCAGGAGCTCGCTGAGCTGGATCGCCGACGACGAGCGCTTCGAGCTCGCCGCGCCCGCACCTCTCAACCTCGTCTGCTTCCGACATCGAGGCGGCGACGCGGTGAACGAGGAGATCATGAAGCGGCTGAACGAGAGCGGCCGGATCTTCCTCACCCACACGAAGCTCGATGGCCGCATCACCCTGCGCCTGAGCGTGGGTCAGGCGCGGACCGACGAGCGCCACGTGCGCGCGGCCTGGGAGCTCATCTCGGCCACGGCTCCATCGTCATGACGCGCTGGAGAACGACCCGAAGCGAGACCCTGATTACGACGCCGATCTTTTCGGTGAGGCGGGACCGGAAACGGGCGCCCGACGACGATGTGGGCCACGATTTTTACGTGCTGGAGTGCCCCGACTGGGTGAACGTCTTGCCGGTCACCTCCGACCGCGAAGCCGTCCTGATCGTGCTCCACCGCCACGGAACGGGTGAGCCGAGTCTCGAAATTCCTGGCGGAATGATCGACCCGGAGGATCCGACGCCACGGGACGCGGCGGCGAGAGAAATGCTCGAGGAAACGGGTTATCAATCCGACGAGCTGCACTCGCTCGGCTTCGTGCACCCCAACCCCGCGCTCCAGTCGAACCGCTGCTACACCTATCTCGCCGAGAATGCCCGCGTCGTGGGAGACCCAAGGCCCGACGAGACGGAAGAGATCCGCGTCGTGCTCACCCCGCTCGACGATCTTCCCCGGCTCGTTCAGGAAGGCAAGATCACGCACGCTCTCGTGATCGCGGGGCTACTCCGGTATTTTCAGAGCGCGGGTCTTCTCGCCTGACCGCGTTCAGATCGAGCCCAGTCTGGATTTGGCGTCGACGACGATCTGGAGATCCCAGTCGCTCGTTTCCCACTGGGACAGAAACTTCTTCAACAGCTTCCGGCCTTCCTCGGTGCTTCCGCTCTCGAGCTTCATGACCCCCAGACGATAGAGGGCCTCGGTGTAGATCACCGGGTGGTCCACGCGCTCTTCCCCACTCGTGAGGATACCGTCGAGGGCCGCCATCGCCTCGGCGTTTCGTCCGAGAGCGAGCTCGCTCCGCACGAGGCCGTCCCGGAGGGTGGCCCCCGAGCTCGAGCAGGTCGAGGCCCAGTCGAGCAGGAAGGACTCGTGGCTCACGAGATCCTCGAAGATTCCGCGGGCGGTGTGCGAATCACCCCGCGCGAGCGCCTGCTCGCCCTCGAGCGCCCGCAGATAGACCCGCGCGGGCTCGCTCGTCTCGACGGCGGGAATCTTGCGCAGCCTTTCCAGGTAGCCGTCTCCCCCGTCCCGATCTCGGTCGAGAAACGCCATCCGGCCGGCGTAGTAGAGTCCCCGCCAGCTCTCGGGCTGGATGGCGAGGGCCCGCTCGAGCTCGCCGCGCGCCGCACCCATTTCACCTTCCAGACGATAGAGCTCCGCCAGGAGCTGAAGAGCGCTCGCGGGAACCCCCCCGCTCGCGCCCTCGTGAGTCCGGAGACCCGTCGCCATGCCCGCCTGCCGGTACGCCTCGACCGCGAGCTCGAACTCGCCCACATAGGTGTGAAGGACCGCCCGGTTTCGGAGCGCCCAGGCTCGCAGGTGGTCGGAACGGAGCTCGTCCGGGTCGACGGCCACGAGACCTCGGGCAATATCCCATCGGGATGCCATCATCGCCGCCGACGCTTGAAACAGCGGCCCTTCGATCCACGAGAACGTCTGCCCGAAGCCGAGGGCCTCCTCGGGCTGCCCTTCGAAGGTCGCGAGGATGGACCGGAGCCCCTCGACCTTTTCGGGACGAATTGGCTCCCACTGGGCGAGGAGCTCGCGCGCGTGCGCCAGGTTTCCCTCGAAAGCGTAGCTCAGCGCGAGCCGATCGTAGACCTGATGAAACCCGGCGTCGAGCGCGAGGAGCCTCTCCATCATCTCGATCGCCTTCACCGGATCGCCATCGCGGAGCGAGTGCACGTAGATCTGGCTCAGGATGTACAGGCATTCCTTCTGCCGCGGATCGCGCTCGAGCGCTCGCCGCAGGAGCGGTAGCGCCTGCGAATAAGCACCATCCTGATAGAGCGCGTTCGCCTGGACGACGTCTCTGCAGAGCACTCGGCGCCCGGTCGAGACTCGCGACCGCGCGGCGCGCCGCCTGATGGGCGACGGGCTCGTCGGAGATCCATCGCGCCGCCATGCTGAGGCGGAACTGGGCGAGCGAGAACCCGGGGTCGATGCGCACCGCCTCCTCGAGCTCTTCCACCGCGCCATCGAAGTCGGAGGCGTGAATCGCGATCTCGCCGTCGACATAGTGTCGGTAGGCTTCCACGGAGCTCGTGAGCTCGGGGCCGGCCGGGGCCGTCTCCGAAGGCGCGATGTGAGATTGGGGCTCGATGCCTGCCCGGCGCTCGAGCTCTTCCCGGATCCGCTTGCCGAGAGAATCGGCGAGAACGAACAAATCGTCGGAGCTCGCGACCCGCGCTCTCTCGGACGCGACCGCTTCGCCCGTCGCCACGTCCACGAGCTCCACCGACGCCATCAGGCGCTCGCCCGCGACGACCACCTTCCCCACCATCATGGTGTCGACTTCCGCGGCCTTCGCGACGCCGGTCGCGACCGTTCGATCCAGCCCTTCGGCGCCGAGACCGCCCTTGCGGGCGACATCGTGGAGCCGCTGCTGGCTCACGAGACGAATCCGCGGATTCTGCCGCGATTCTCGCTCTCCAGAAGCTCGGTGAGCATGCGCCCGGTGTGATCGCCGTCCCCGGGGTCGGAGAGGTTCTCGAAGTAGAGAACGGCGACCGCCCCCCCGCCGTGCTCGACGCCCGGACGCATCCAGAAGAGCGCGCCCGAGAGCAGGAGGGCAACGACTCCCACCGCCCAGAGGGCGCGGCGATGGACTCGTTCCCGGGCGGCATCGGAGCGATGGTGTGTCTCACGACGCACCTCCGCGCCTCCCGCGTCGCTCCGGGCATCCACGAGATCGCTCTGGAGCTCCTGCATCGTCTGGTAGCGTTCCAAGACCCCCTTGCGCATCGCCCGCTGAACGATGCGCACGAGCGCGGGAGAAACGTCGGAGCGAAGATCCTCGAGCGAGTCCGGCTCGCCGTGCAGCAAACGGTCCAGAACCTGGGTCGGCGTCGCGCCCCCGAACGCCGCCGCTCCCGCGAGCATCTCGTAGAGCAGACACCCGAACGAGAACAAGTCCGAGCGCTCGTCGACCGCTTCGCCGAGCGCCTGCTCCGGCGCCATATAGGCGATAGTTCCCACGATGGTTCCGGCCTGCGTCAACCGGGCGAGGGTGTCGCCTTCGGAGCTCACCGCCTGGGGAAGCGCCTTGGCGAGACCGAAGTCGAGAATCTTGGGAATACCGAGAGTGGAGACGACGACGTTCGCGGGCTTCAGATCGCGATGGACGACGCCGCGCTCGTGGGCATGGGAGAGCGCGCCGGCAAGCGCGATCGCGAGCTCCAGCGCGCGTTCTGCCGGGAACGGCCCGTTGCGCGCGAGGAGCGACTCGAGGTTCTCGCCTTCCACATATTCGAAAGCGATGAAGTCGAGGCCGTCCTCGTGACCTATCTCGTGGATGGTGGTGATGTTGGGATGGTTGAGCCGCGAGCAGGATCTCGCCTCGGAGACGAACCGTTCGCGGAATCCCTCGGTGTTGGCGAGGGTGGGCGAGAGCATCTTGAGCGCCACGTCACGTGACAGCCTGGGATCGTGGGCAAGATACACGGAGCCCATTCCGCCGCGTCCCAGCAACCGCTTGAGCTGATAGACGCCGAGGGTCTGTCTATCCATGCGCGGCCTGCCTCCTCGCCGCCAACTCTCCGTTTCTGCATCATACCATCCGGGCCGGAGGCCGTATAGAATGGCCCGGCATGAGCAACGCCTTCTATCGGCCGCTCTACCACTGGAGCAAACGATGAGCGGAGGCGCCCTCGCTCCCGATCGGGACGACATCGAGGAGGCGGCGCGCTCGATTGCGGGACTCGTTCACCGCACGCCTCTGCTGTCTTCGCGTGCCGCTTCGGAGCGCGCGGGAGTGAAAGTGTGGCTGAAGGCGGAGAACCTCCAGAAGACGGGCTCGTTCAAGGCCCGTGGAGCCTTCAACAAGGTCATTCACCTGACGCCCGCCGAACGGGCGAAGGGAATCGTGACGGCATCGGCCGGCAATCACGGTCAGGCCGTTGCCTTCGTCGCCCGCCACTTCTCGATTCCGGGATACGTGGTCATGCCGGAAGGGGCGAATCGGAGCAAGGTGGCGGCGGTGCGCGGCTATGGTGCCGAGGCGATTCTCCACGGCCGTGCCTGGGATGACGCCTATGCGCGCTCGCTGGAGCTCGCGGAGGAAAAGGGCCTCACTTACGTTCATCCCTTCAAAGATCGCCACGTGATGGCGGGCCAGGCCACGATCGCGCTCGAGATTCTCGAGGATCTCCCGGATGTCGAGGCCGTCCTCGTTCCCATCGGAGGAGGCGGACTAATCTCCGGAATCGCGACCGCGCTCGCGATACACAAGCCCTCGGTGCGGGTGATCGGAATCGAGGCCGAAGGTGCCGCCAACATGACGCGGAGCCGCGAGCAAGGCCGGCCGGTGGAGCTTGCGTCGGTGGACACCATCGCCGACGGCCTCGCCACCCGCCGCACGGATTCCGAAGTCTTCGAGATCGTCGAGCGGGTCGTTCACGAGCTGACGACAGTGACCGACGACGAGATACGCGATGCGATCCGTTTCCTCCTCGAGCGAGCCAAGCTCATGGCGGAAACGGGAGGGGCGGCCGCGGTCGCGGCTCTCCTTTCGGGAAGGGTGTCTCTCCCGCCGGGAACGAGAACCGTCGCGCTCGTTTGCGGCGGCAACTTCGACGTCGCGGGAAAGCTCACCCTCGACGTGTGAGCGATTCGACTCCGAGGCTCACCGAGCCTACTTCCACTCCGCTTACCATCCGCGAACCGGGCGCCACTCGTCGACGACCCGGTCTCCCCGCACCACGTGGTAGCGGTCGAAAAGGGCCGCGGTCAGGCAGGAGTGGTTGGGGACGATGCGCAAGCGGGTGCCGACTCCGAGACGCGCGAAGTCGATGGGGAGATTGCCCGAGCTCCGAATCTTGCCGTGCTCCTGAGAGAGCGAGAAGATGCGAAGGCTCGAGTAATGCTCGCTACCGTCCGCCGAGAAGACGGCGCCGTATCCACACCCCGGCTCGACGTGGGTCGGGCCCTCGTCTTTGGACAGAGCGAGGGCGCCGGCGTCGACGAGGAGCTCATTGCGCTCGGGATACTCTCCCAGCACCGTGACGAGGACGCCGAAGGCGGTGTCCGAAAAAGCGCAGCTCCCCACCGTCGACTGGAAGCGATCGAAGAAGACGTAGTTGCCGGGTCGGACCTCGGTCACCCCCTCGAGCGACTCTCCCAGCGAGATGGTAGGAGTGGACCCTATGCTCACCGCAGGCGGAGGCGCTCCCGCACGTCTCAACTTCTCCGCGAAACGTACCATGACCTCTCTCTCCGTCGCCGCGACCTTCTTGATCTCGTCGGCCGACCTCGCGTTGTAGGAATGGCCGGCATGAGTGAGGATCCCGGCGAGCTCGACGTGAGGTGATTGCGCCGCGCGGAGCGCGAGCGCGAGCGACTCCTCTCGCTCGGGATCGACTCCGGCGCGATGATAGCCGCAGTCTACCTTCAAGAACGCCGAAAGCCGTACACCGCTCGACTTCGCCGCCGCCTCCATCGCCTCGAACGTCCTCTCGTGGTCGAACAGAAGGTGGAGCGCGTCGAGACCGCGTGACAGATCGATCGCCTCGTGGAGTCGCTGCGGCGCGATGGGAACGGCATAGGTGATGTCGCGAAATCCGGCATGGGCGAAGAATCGGGCCTCCGCAAGGGTCGAAACGGTGATGCCGCCGAAATGTCCCCGGACCTGAAACCGCGCCGCCTCGACCGTCTTGTGCGTCTTCACGTGAGGTCTCAGGCGCGCGCCGAGCCGCTCCACCCGCTCGGAGATGCGCGCGGTGTTGGCTTCGAGGCGATCGAGGTCGACGATGGCGGCGGGAGTCGCAATCTCGCTCCAGTACATGGTCTCCAGAATAGCAGGAACGCGACTGCTTTCGGTTGCTTCGCCCGGACCTTTCACGTTAACTACGTGCGGTGAGCTCCCCGTCGGACTCTGCCGCCGCGCGCAAGCGAATCTCGGAGCACCAGCTCGCGAGGTTGAATGCTTCCGCATCCGGACTCTCCCTGCTGCGCGAGAAAAACGCATTCTATCGGGAGCGTCTCCTGAAGACGAAGCTCCCGCTGCGCTCACTCGAGGAGCTCCAGACCATCGCCTTCACGAGCAAGGAAGATCTCGTTCGAGATCAGATGGAGAGCCCGCCTTACGGCACCAACCTCACCTGTCCCCCGCACGAGTACATCCGTCTCCATTCCACGTCGGGCACGTCGGGACGGCGGCTCAAGATCCTGGATACCGCCGACGGCTGGGCCTGGTTCACCGGATGCTGGCAGGAGATCTATCGCGTCTTCGGGGTCGGTCCCGAAGACCGCGTCTTCGCCGCGTTCGGCTTCGGTCCCTTCATCGGCTTCTGGGCGGGGTTCGAGGCCGCTCATCAGATCGGCGCGCTCGCGATACCGGGAGGGGGCCAGAGCTCGCTTCAGAGACTGAGCTCGATCCTGGAGCACGAGGCGACGGTGGTTCTATCGACCCCGACCTACGCGCTCCGTCTCGCCGAGGTGGCCGCCGAGAACGGGATCGATCTCGCTCGAAGCACGGTGCGGGCGACGATCCATGCGGGTGAGCCGGGCGCGAGCATTCCCTCGACCCGACGTCGGATCGAGACCGCCTGGGGCGCGCGGTGCTGGGATCACGCCGGTCTCACGGAGGTCGGCGCATGGGGTTTCGAGTGCCCCGCCGGTGAGGGACTTCACTTGATCGAGTCGGAGTTCGTTGGCGAGGTGCTCGCGGTGGGCTCCGACCGGCGGACCGCCAAGGGAGAGACGGGCGAGCTCGTGCTCACGAACCTCGGCCGCTGGGCGACGCCCGCGATCCGCTATCGCACGGGGGACCTCGTGCGATGGGAACCGTCGGCCTCTCCCTGCCGCTGCGGGAGCGCGTGGGTCGCGTTTCCCGGCGGAGTTCTCGGACGAGCGGACGACATGATCCAGGTGCGGGGAGTGAACGTCTATCCAGGCGCGGTCGAGACCATCATCCGCGAGGAGCCCGGCATCGTGGAGTTCCAGGTCGAGGTCTACGAGGAACGTCAGATGTGGGAGATGCGAGCCCGGGTTGAGATCGCGCCCGAAACTCCCGAGGCCGCGACGAGGGATTGCCTCTCGGCGGCGCTTCGAGCCCGACTCGGACTGCGCACGGAAGTCATCGTCGTTCCCACGGGGACGCTTCCGCGCTTCGAATTGAAGGCACGGCGATTTCGTGTACAAAGAAGGGTCGAGCCTTCGGATAGAACAAATTGAAACGCTGACGCGGGTGAGAATCCCTACGTTCCGATCCTTCCCCTCGTCCCTCTTCGCACCGTCCCGTGACCCCGAAGGGCCAGACGCGCCCCCGAACCCGCTGACTCGCATCGAGTAAGAATGCCGCCACCCCGCGAGGATCCCAATTGGAACGCTTCTTGAAAGCCGGAGATGGCGCCGGAGAAGGAGCAGGTGCCCATGACTGCCTTACAATCGCATATCGTCGACGTCTTCCAGCAGTACTCGCGCCTCTATCGGATTCCGCAACGAGACGGGCGGCAACCTCAGCCCCGAGCTCCAGAAGGAATGGGTCGAGGTCACCTTCACCCTGGAGAGCATCTTCTCGGGACTCTATCGGCCCGACGCCAAGGGTACCGACACGGCGGCGAGCAGCACCGCGGGAGCGCAGGTCGCCCGCTTGTTCCGGCAGAAGGTGCAGGTGGACTTTCTCCGCGTTCCTACCGACACCGACGTTCTCTGCGAGACCCAGGACAACTTCTTCTCCGGCAAGCTCCAGGACATCAGCGTCGGCGGCGCCTACGTGCAATCCTTGATCCCGTTTCGCCGGGACATCCCCGTTCGACTCACCTTCTGCACCTTTCGCGACCGCGAGCCGCTCGAGCTCGAAGCTCGCATCGCGTGGAGCAATCCCGGTGGCGTAAAGAAGCGCGGGCTCCCCGAAGGCGCCGGGGTGCAGTTCACCAACTGCGATCCCTACGCGCGCTCCCAGCTGCAGGACTACGTCTACGAGCTGGTGGAAGAGACTCTCACCAAAGCCAGCCTGATTCTGAACGCCCCTTCGGTCTCGGATTGAGCGCGCGGCTTTTCCTGCTAGAATGCGGGCTTCGTGATGATGCCCGCCGTGGTCGTCCTCGTCGTCGCCCTCATGATCGCGGGACTCGCCGGGTCCTTTCTTCCTTTCCTCCCCGGGACGCCGCTCATCTTCCTCGGCGCGCTCGTTTACGCGCTCGCGACCAGTTTCGAGCCAGTGGACGGCCTTCGACTCGCGATTCTCGCTTGCCTCACCGCTCTCTCGTATGCTCTCGAGTATCTTTCGGGGGCATTCGGGACGCGCCGACTCGGAGGAAGCCGATGGGCGGCGGTGGGCGCGCTCGCTGGAGGAATCGTCGGTCTGTTCTTCGGCCTGTTCGGCGTCATTGTCGGCCCCATCGTGGGCGCGGTCGGGCTCGAGCTCATCTATCGCCAGGAGCTCGGGCCGGGGCTCAAGAGCGGGCTCGGAGCGCTCGTGGGGATGCTACTGGGAGCGGTGGCGAAGCTCTCGATCGCCATCATCATGACCGGGCTGTTCGCATTCTGGACCCTCCGGGGATAAGGGGCGGAAGGAGGAAACGCTCATGGCAACGGCTGGCGCGAGTGAGCACCAACGCGAATGGATGACGGCCGCCATCGAACAGGCGGAGAAATCCTGGAACGAGGGAGGCATTCCCATCGGGTCGGTCCTCGTCGATTCTTCGGGCTCCATCGTCGCGAGGGGGCACAACGAGCGCGTCCAGTCGGGTGATCCCACGGCGCACGCCGAGATGGTCGCGATTCGACAGGCTGGTCGCCGGCGGGACTGGAAGGAGATGACTCTGGTCTCGACACTCAGTCCCTGCTCCATGTGCTCCGGCACCGCTATCCTCTACCGTATTCCGGTGGTGATCATCGGAGAGAACCGGACGTTTCGAGGAGCCGAGGACTGGATGCGGGGACAGGGAATCGAGCTCCGCGTCCTCGACGACGAGCGCGCCGTCCGCCTGATGGAGCGGCTCAAGAGAGAGAAGCCCGACCTCTGGGCGGAGGACATAGGAGATTGAGCCCATGGCGTCGATTCCCAAAGAAGTGTTTCGCTTCTACCGAGAGCTCGCGAAGAACAACGACCGCGAGTGGTTCCAGCGCAACAAGAGCCGGTACGAGAAAGACGTCCGCGATCCGCTGCCGCAATTCGTCTCCGATTTCGGACCTCGTCTCTATCGCATCAATCCTCACCTCGTGGCCGACCCGCGCCCCGTGGGCGGGTCGCTGTTCCGCATCCATCGCGACGTCCGCTTCTCGAAGGACAAGAGCCCCTACAAGAGCCACGCGGGACTGCGATTCCCTCACGAGGACGGCAAGAACGTCCATGCTCCCGGCTACTACCTCCATCTGGAGCCGGGGTCGGTCTTCGCCGGCGCGGGCATCTGGCACCCCGATCCGGTGACGCTCCGGAAAGTGAGAGACGCGCTCGTCGCCGATCCCCGGGGGTGGAAACGGGCGCTCTCGACCAAGCGATTCCGCGAGCGATGCACCCTCGGCGGCGAGTCACTGAAGACGCCTCCCAAGGGCTACGATCCCGACCACGCTCTCATCGAAGATCTGAAGCGCAAGGATTTCGTCGCCTACGCGACGTTCACGGAAAACCAGGCAGGCTCCGGAGATTTCCTCGAACGTTTCGCCGACGCCTGTACCGCGATGAAGCCGTTCATGGCTTTCGTCACCCGTGCGGTGGGCGCGCTCTGGTAGGAGTCCTTCGTCTTAGCCTGGCTCGGGCTCACGATCGACGGAGAGCGGCCTTGCGAGAATGAGGTGCTCAGAGACGATCTCACCGCCGACGAGGTGACGTTCGATGATCTCGTCGAGCACCACCGGATCGCATCCCGCGTACCAGGCGCCTTCGGGATAGACGACGGCGATCGGGCCACCCTCGCAGATTCGAAGGCAGTTTGCCTTGTTCCTCGCGACGCCGCCCGCCTCGGACAGGCCCAGCTCCTTGAGACGTTTCTTGAGGTGATTCCAGGCGACGAGGGAACGTTCCCGGTCGCAGCACTTGGGCTTCGTCTGATCGCAGCAGAGAAAGATGTGCCGCTTCGCCCGGGGAAGCCCCAACGCGTCCGCCGCTTCCCGGCGGCTGTCCGGGGTGCTCGGTTTGGGCGGCGCTTCGTCCGTCATCGCGTCACCAGCAACCCGATATGGGCGTAGATGATCGAGAGGCCGACTCCGATGGTCACGGCGCCGACGGACGCTTCCACGCCGTTGTGGAAACGGGTGAGGCTCCTCGCCGACAGACGCAGGGGCACCGAGATGACCGCCGACAGGACGGCCATGCCCAGGATCGATCCCGCTCCGAAGACCGCGATATAGGCGAGTCCCATCGCCACGGACGGAGCCTTCTCGAGCGCGAGGAGAACGAGCGCGGCCGAGCCCGCCATCCCATGGACCAGCCCCACGACGAGCGCCCGTCCGGGAAATCCCTTCGGATGGTGGTGCTCGTGGTGATGCTGGTGGTCGTGATGGTGCTCGTGCTCGTGGTGACGCCCGTCTCCTTTCTCGTCGGGCTCGTCCAAATGCGAATGCGCGTGAAGGTGCGCCGTGCCATCGTCATGTCGATGGACGTGAACGTGGATCCGTCGTCGCACGAGGCGACGCCATACGTCGATTCCGAGCACAACGAGCATGATCCCGACCCCGAGCTCCAGCGCCGCGGCGAGATTGTTCGGAACCACTTCGTGCAAGAGCAGAACGACCGAGCCGAAGAGGAACAGCGTCAGCGTGTGTCCTACTCCCCAGGCCACGCCCATGCGAACCCCGTCGGCGACGGACTTCGCCCTCGTGGAAAGGCTCGCCACCGCCGCGAGGTGATCGGCCTCGAGAGCGTGGCTCATGCCGAGGAAGAACCCGAGAAAGGTAATGGTGAACAGAGTCACGACCGGCTCGATCCTGGGCGCATGGACCTTGGCATCATACCAGAGGTCAGCCGATCCTGACGTCGGCGGCCTCGGTCGAGCGCTCCCGCTCCCGCACGGCTTTTCGCAACATGCGGCGAAACGAAACGGCGTTCGCAGCCCCGTGTCCGTTACCGCGATTGTTGAAGATGACGTAGACGTCCTCCGTCCCGCGGGCCATCTCGTGGATTCGTGGCATCCAGCCGAGAAGGGCTCGCCGGGAATAGCGATAGTCGTATCGACCCTCGTCGTCTCTCGCCCACCAGTGGAGCCGGTTCCGCCCGTGGAACCGTACATAGCCGATGGGAGACGTCGTCATTCCCGGCGGCGGCGCCATCGTTTCGGGGACGGGACTGTCGACGGCGACCCAGCCGATGCCCCAGCCCCTCAGGAAGTCGACGGTCTCGGGATGGCGCCAGCTCTCGTTGCGAAGCTCCACGACCAGAGGGAGCTCGAGCGCCGCCCGGAGTCGACAGAGATAGGCCCGGTTGTGCGGATGGTTCACGAACGAAAAGGGAAACTGGGCGACGAGCGTACCGAGCTGCCCCGCCGCCACCAGAGGGTCGAGAGCGGCGGCGAACCGGCGCGCCATTTCCAGAGTGATTCTTCTTTCGTGCGTGAGATGACGGTGCAGTTTGACGGTGAAGACGAACGTCTCCGGCACCGACGCGCGAAATCGCTCGAGCTCCTCCGCCGTAGGCATCCGGAAGAAACTGTCGTTCAGCTCACAGCAGTCGAATGCCCGCGCATACGTGCCGAGATAGTCTTCGTAGGCGAGCCCCTGGGGGTAAAAGGAGGGACACCAGTCGTGATAACCGAACCCGCTCGTTCCCACTCGGATCATTCCGGGCTATTCCTTCTCGAGTCCTTCGCAGTCAATTACCACTGGCGCCATTGGTCGCCATTCGTCTCGCGACACACTTCGCCCGCTCGATAGATACTGTCGCAGAGTCTCGTTCCCCTCGCGGAGAGCGTTCAGGAAGGAAATTCAGCGCGGAAGAGGCCTCGTCACGCGTACTTGCGCATGAGACCGACGACCACGCCTCGCACCTGCACCGACTCCGGCTCGGCGATGATGGGAGCGTAACGCTCGTTCGCTGCGCGGAGCTCCACCCTCTCACCCTGCAGGTAGAACCGCTTTACCGTCGCCTCCCCGTCGACGACGGCGACCACCGTCTGGCCGACCTCGGCGTCGCCTCGCCTCTGAACGACGAGAAGATCTCCATCGTGAATTCCGTCGCCAATCATGCTGTCGCCGCGAACGCGGAGCGCGAAATGCTCGCCGCGACCTAGCATCGACTCGGGGACGTCGACGCTCTCCGACACCTCATCGGACTCGAGAGGCGTTCCTGCCGCGACCGTCCCGAGCAGCTCGAGCGCGGCCGCACGAGGTGTCGTCTCCTCCTCGACAATCTCGAGTGCCCTCTTCTGATTCTTCCAGGGCGAGCGAATGAAGCCCTTCCGGTGAAGCTGGAGCAAATGCTTTCGCGCTGAATTGAGTGAGGCGAACCCGAACTCCTGCCGGATCTCGTCGTAGGAGGGAGGCATGCCGTGCTCCCGCCGATAGTCCTTCAGGTACTGCAAAACCGCTCGTTGCTTGGGCGTCAAATCCATGGGGAGAATGCTAGGTGAAAGTAGGGTAGAAATGCAACCACAAAATATGGGGTTACCCTCGACTTCCACCCTACAATATCTCGATTGCCCGCGGAAGGAAGGCGTGCCGTCTCCGGTATAAGAGAGCGGAGGTGATCATGAAGACCCCGCGAGACCCGAGGTATTTTCAGATTGGAACGCTCGGCCTCCTCCTCCTCTGGGGTCTCGTCGGGCTCGACCTCGAGGTGCGGGCTGACGTCGCCGCCGCCATCGCCCTCACGGCCATGGCGACGCAATTCGTCGCTACCCGTCTCGCGCGACTTCCTCGTTTCGATCCCAAGAGCGCGTCGATCTCGGCTCTCTCGCTGTGCCTGCTGCTTCGCACCAACCATCTTTCGCTCGCCGTGCTCGCCGCGGCCCTCACTATCGCGAGCAAGTTTCTCATCCGGGCCGACGGCCGCCACCTCTTTAACCCGACGAACTTCGGCATCGGAGTAACCCTCGCCGCTACGGGGTCGGTCTGGGTCTCCCCGGGCCAGTGGGGCACGGGAGCGCTTTTCGCCTTCCTCCTCGCTTGCCTCGGCGGGCTCGTCATCTATCGGGCCGAGAGAAGCGACGTGACCTACGCCTTCCTGAGCTTTTACGCCCTCATCGTCGTCGGCCGGGCTCTCTGGCTGGGAGATCCCATGACCATCCCCCTCCACCAGCTCGAGAACGGCGCCTTCCTGCTCTTCGCTTTCTTCATGATCTCCGATCCCAAGACGACTCCCGACAGCCGCGCGGGACGCATCCTCTTCGCTCTCGTCGTAGCGCTGGGAGCGGCTTTCGTTCAGTTCGTGCTCTTTCGAACCAACGGCCTTCTCTGGTCCCTTCTCTTGACCTCCCCCACGACTCCGATCTGGAACCGGCTCTTTCCCGGAGGGCGTTATCAATGGAAAGGTACGCCCGCCGCGCAGGAGCCGGTGCCAGTCGCCGAAAGGAGCTTCGCATGAAACGATTCGTCCTCTGGGGCTCGGCCCTCGCCGCCTCTCTCGCGCTCGTGCACCCCCAGGTCCGCGCGTTCTGCGGTTTCTACGTCGCCAAGGCGGACGCCCGCCTCTTCAATCACGCCTCGCAGGTCGTGCTCGTGCGCAACGAGGACAAGACCGTTCTCACGATGGCCAACGACTTCCGCGGGCGATCCGAAGGAGTTCGCGGTCGTCATGCCCGTGCCGACGTTTCTCGAGCGGGAACAGATCCACGTCGACCGACAAGAAGTACATCGACCATCTCGACGCCTACAGCGCTCCCCGGCTCGTGGAGTACTTCGACGAAGATCCCTGCCAGCCCGCGGGTCTACGAGGCCATGGCCTTCCGCAGCGGCGCGTCTCGCGACGCGGTACGACGCAGAGGGCGCCAACGCGCTCGGCGTGACCATCGAGGCCGAGTACACCGTGGGCGAGTACGACATCGTGATCCTCTCCGCCGAAGAGTCGAGCGGCCTCGAGACCTGGCTGCAACAGAACGGCTACAAGCTTCCTCCCGGCGCGTCGCGGGCTCTCGCCAGCTACATCAAGCAGAACATGCGGTTCTTCGTCGCCAAGGTGAATCTCGAAGAGCAGTCGAAGCTCGGGTTCTCCTACCTGCGGCCACTCCAGATCGCCTACGAGTCGCCGCAAGTTCATGCTGCCGATCCGCCTCGGCACCGTCAACGCCGACGGTCCCCAGGATCTGCTTCATCTACGCCCTCACCCGCAACGGACGGGTCGAGACCACCAACTACCGGACCGTCAAGCTTCCCTCCGGAATGGACGCTCCCCGACTTCGTGAAAGACGAGTTCGCCGACTTCTACAAGGCGATGTTTCGGAGCAGGTGCGGCGGGAGAACATGAAGCGCGTGTCTTCTCGAGTACGCCTGGGACATGGGCTGGTGCGATCCCTGTGCCGCCGACCCGCTCTCGCGAGAGGAGCTGCCGAGCTCGGGGTCTTCTGGCTGGGCGGCCGCAGGAGACGCCGGCCGTCCGCCGTGCTTCATCACCCGGCTTCACGTCCGCTACGACGGCGAGCACTTCCCCGAAGACCTCGTCTTCCAGGAAACCTCCGATCGCGAGAACTTCCAGGGACGCTACGTCCTCCGCCACGCCTATGAGGGAGAGGCGAGCTGCAAGGCGGCCGACACCTATCGCGAAGAGCTGCGCGTCCGCCGCGAGAGCGAGGCACAGACGCTCGCGTCGCTCACCGGCTGGAACGTCAACGACATTCGAAAAAAGACGAACCTCTCCGGCGACGCTCCCGACGAGCGGAGCTGGTGGGAGCGCCTCTGGAAGAAGAGCTGAACGGAACGGAACGGAGGCCGTAGGAGCCAGGGCGGGCAGGCGTCTGATATCCTGCGCCGCGAAACAGGAGGTCCCGATGAGAACCGGCCTTGCCCTGGCACTCGCCTCTTTTCTCGCGACGCGAGCCGTCGCCCAGACATCCGCACCAGGAAACGACGAGATCCGCAAGGAGGCGCTTCGCGCCGATCTGTTCTTCCTCGCCTCGGACGAGATGCGGGGTCGCCTCACGGAACAGCCCGAGAACCGCATCGCGGCGCTCTACATCGAGTCTCGATTCCAGCGAGCCGGCCTCGAGCCGATGGGTCCGGAGAAGTCGTTCTTCCAGCGTTACGTGCTCAGCCGCTCGAAGCTCGGAGGGGGAAACACGCTTTCGGTGCGGAGGTCGCCGGGCGTTCATTTCGAAGGCCGGCCGCTCGAGGACTTCTACCCTCAGAGCTTCAGCGCCAGCGGCAGCGCCGAAGGCGAGGTGGTGTTCGTGGGGTTCGGCATTCACGCCCCGAAGCTCGGCCACGACGATTACAGCTCCGACGCCGTCCGCGGCAAGATAGCGCTGGTGCTCGACCACGAGCCTGGCGAGAAGGATCCCTCGAGTCCGTTCGACGGCGTCGTGACCTCCGAGTACTCGCGAGATCTGCGCAAGGCGCTCTACGCCCAGAACGCGGGCGCCGTCGGAATTCTCTTCGTCTCCGACATCGAGAACCACGAGGGCGAGGTGAACTTCACCGACGAGTCGCGCCAGGCCTGGCCGGACCCGCCACGTCGCATTCCGCGCTACAACCTCGAGCGCTGGGTCGAGTCGGTGCGGATTCCCGCGCTCGCGATCTCGCCCTCACTGGCCGGCACCATCCTCGAGGGAAGCGGCCACTCCCTCCCCGAGCTCTCGGCGGCGGTCGCAGCGTCCGGGGAGATCGCGCCCGTCGCCATTCCATCTCTCGAGGTCGCGCTGACGGCGGATGTCCAGCATGAGGGGATCACCGACCAGAACGTCGTGGCCGCAATCGTCGGGAGCGACCCCGAGCGAAGCAGCGATTGGGTCATCGTGAGCGCTCACTACGACCACGACGGAGCCGACGGCGCGCACATCTTCAACGGTGCGGACGACGACGGCTCGGGGACGGTCGCCCTGCTCGCGATCGCGGACGCTTATGCGGCGGCCGCCCGCCGAGGCGAGAGGCCGAAACGAAGCGTTCTCTTCGCCGCCTGGAACTCGGAAGAGCGCGGCCTGCTCGGCGCCTGGGCCTATACGGAGAGCCCGATCGTTCCGTTGAGAAATACCGTCGCGGTACTGAACATGGACATGATCGGAAGAAACGAAGAGGTCCCCGAGGGCGGCGGAAGGCGCTTTCGCGGGCTCGAGGTCCAAACGGCGGAGTCGAACAAGAACGCGGTCAATATCCTCGGGCAGACGTACAGCGCGGATCTGAAGTCGGACGTCGAGGAAGCCAATCGGTTCGTTGAGCTCGAGCTCCGCATGCGCTACGACAACAACGAATCGAACCTCCTGCGGAGGAGCGATCAATGGCCGTTCCTGCAAAAGGGCATCCCGTCTCTCTTCTTTCACACCGGGCTTCATCCCGACTACCACACCGAGTTCGACGTACCCGACAAGATCAACTACGACAAGCTCGAGCGCATCGCGCGGCTCGTGCACCAGATGAGCTGGGATCTCGCCGAGAGCAACGCCCGCCCTCGGTTCGACAAGCCAGAGCGGGCGGCGGCGGTACCGTAGCCCCACAAGAATGTGAGCGACTGTTCAAAACTTCTGCATATCTTGTGGAGAATCTGTGGATTCGTTGTTACATTCAGGTGACACACAACATCTCGGGGTCGCGCGCAAAAAGGCCACCAAAAGTTGTTGACTGAGCGGTTTTCCTTTGGCATTGTGGCGCTTTGGTGAAGCCCCACGCGTTCGCTTGGAGGTGTGGTAATGACCGTGATGACGAACGGAATTCTTTGGGTCTGATGGGACGGCGGAAACGCCGTCTCGCTTCATCAGGGCCCGGCTCCCCCCGCCGGGCCCTTTTCCTTTTCCTCTCGATTCGGCGCGACCGCGGCCCCGGCACTATAATCAAGGGCTATGCATTCGATTCGACCCGCTCGCCTCAAGCCTGGCAGGCTCGGCACTGACCTCGCCGCCATCCAATCGAGCCAATCGGAGGACACCGCCCGCTCTTCGGAGCCCGCGGGCACGATTGAAGGAACGGCGCTCATCCTCTGGGACCCCAAGCGTCCCGGACGTAAGCTCGACGCCATCGACACCGACCAGATCACTCCCGCCCAGGACTGCGTTTCCGAGAGCCTCGACGCGCTCGATGAAAAGTGGAAGGCCGGCGCCTTTCGTTACCTGGTGCCCGACTTCCGCAAACGCGTGCACGCGGGCGAGACCTTCGTCGTCGCGGGCGACCGTTTCGCCATCGGCTCGTCGCGCGAGATGAGCCCGGCGGGGCTCAAGGCCGTCGCCGAGGAAGTCGGGCTCGAGATGGTGATCGTCTGCGGCGAGAACATGGGCGATATCTTCCGCCGGAACGCCTTCAATCTCGGCCTCGAGGTAGTACAGTCGAAAGAGGCGGTCGAAGACGCGAGAGACGGCGACCGGTTCGCCTACCATCGTTCCACCCGCCGTCTCGAGAACGTCACCCAGTCGAAGACCTACGATCCCGTTCCTTTGACCGAGAAGGAGAACGAGATCCGCCGCACGGGCGGGATCTTCGCCGTCGGCCGGCGTGAGTTCCCCTCCTCCGTCTCGCGCGCACCGAGCATCGATTGGCCCGACGAGAAGACCCGACGAACGCTCACCACCACGGAACAAATCGTCTGGGCTCACCGGGTAGACAAGGACGCCAAGGTGGAGCCGGGGGCGACGCTCCGGGTTTACGCGGACCTTCTGCCCGCCTCCGACGGGACCGCCCCTTTCGCCATCCACACCTTCAACCAGATCACCGGAGGCGACGCCATCTATCCGCGACAGGCGGCGGTGGCGAACGATCATTTCGTCTTCACCGGGAAAGACGGCGACGACAAGCAAACGTCGATCGGCCGCGCTTTCGCCGCAAAAAACGAGATGACGAAGCCTTACTACGCCACCCCCGGCGACGGCATCTTTCATTTCTATTTTCCCGAGCAGGGCCTCATCCTGCCGGGACAGTTCGTTCCTGGAGCGGACTCCCACAGTCGTGCCTACGGCGCCTACGGCGCGGTGGGTATCGGCGTGGGCTCGACCACACTCGGATTCGGCTGGTCGACGGGATACGTCTACTTCACGCTTGCCCCCGCGCGCCGCGTCGTTTTTCGTGGCGCGCTCCAGCCGTGGGTGAGCGGCAA
Source organism: uncultured Acidobacteriota bacterium (assembly GCA_963815675.1). Classification (GTDB taxonomy): domain Bacteria; phylum Acidobacteriota; class Vicinamibacteria; order Marinacidobacterales; family SMYC01; genus CAWFHP01. Next base: position 400,383 of record CAWFHP010000019.1, read on the forward strand.
GGACATCGTGCTCTCCCTTCTCCGGCGCTGGGGACCGGCGCAGTCCCGAGGCATGTCGGTAGAGTTCGTCGACCTCGACGCCGAGCTGCCCATCGCCTATCGCAACACCATCTGCAACATGATGGCCGAGGCGGAAGCGCAGAACGGTATCTTCGCCCCTGACGACGTCACCTACGCCTGGTACCGCCGAAAGAGGATGAGCGATCTGCTCTATCCCCGCATCGAGCCAGGCTTCGACGCCCACTACGAAGTGGACGAGGTGCTCGACCTTGCCGACGTCCTCCCGATGATCGCGAAGCCCTATTCGCCGGGCAACGCCTTTCCCGCGGACGAGATCGCCACCGAGCGGCTCGACTTCGACAAAGCGTATATCGGCTCCTGCACCAACGGCAGCTACGACGACCTCCTGCAGGCGGCGCTCGTCGTTCGCGCCGCGCGTGAGCGTGGACGGGAGAAGGCCGTTCGCGACTTCGTCATCTTCCCCGGCTCCGGCGGCGTTAAGCGCGAGATCGAGCGCCCCGAGTCGAGGCTCGGCGGGGAGTCGATCGCCGATGTGCTGCGCGCCGCCGGCGCCGAGATACGGGACTCCTGGTGCGGCCCCTGTTTCGGGCAAGGACCGGACGCGCTGAAAAAAGGCGAGACCGCAATCACGTCCTTCAACCGGAACTGGCAGAATCGCATGGGAGTCGGGGGCCTCGGGTACCTCGCGAGCCCTCCGGTGGTGGCGGCTTCAGCGCTCCTGGGCTTCATGGCGCCGCCGAGTGCGCTGGGTATCGAGTGGGACCCGGAGAAATTTGGAGTCTGACGCGCGTGAAAGAGCTCATCCCTGCCGAGTACCAGAAACCACTTCCCATGGACCAGCTCATTCGCCGTGAAAAGCCCGGCGAGGAAGCCGTCCCCATGGACGTCGTCTTCGTCGGCGGCGGTCCCGCCGGGCTCGCGGGAGCCATCGAGCTCGCCCGTCTCGCGAAGCAGGACGGTTCGCTCCCGCTCGAGATCGGCGTCCTGGAAAAATCGGAGGAGCTGGGCCAGCACTGTCTCTCCGGCGCCGTGGTCAACCCCGTCGCCTTCCGCGAGCTGTTCCCGGAGCTCTCCGACAGGGACTTCCCTTTCCGGAAGAAGGTCGAGAGCGAGCGCGTCTACGTCGTCACCCCGTCCTCCTCGTTTCGAATACCGACTCCGCCCACCATGCGCAACGAGGGAAACTACGTCGCCTCGATCGTCGAGCTGGTGCGATGGCTCGGGGAAAGAGCGGGCGCTCTGGGAGTGAATCTCTTTACCGGATTTCCCGCGGACTCGCTTCTCGTCGACGGTGACCGGGTGGTGGGAATCCGAACCACTCCCGCGGGACTCGACCGGCAGGGAAAACCCGGACCGAGCTACGTCCCTCCGACGGACGTGACCGCTCAGGTCACGGTGCTCTCGGAAGGGACCCGTGGGCCTCTCACCCAGGCCTACCTCGCATGGCAGAAGATTTCCCAGCCCAACCCCCAGATCTTACGCCCTGGGAGTGAAAGAGCTCTGGGAAGTGAAGCGTCCCCTGGACGCGGTAGTGCACACCCTCGGATGGCCTCTCCCCGACACGGCGTTCGGCGGGAGCTTCCTCTATCCGCTGGCGGACAATCTCGTCGCCGTCGGCATCGTCGTGGGACTCGATTATCGAGACTCGTCTCTCGACGTGCATGGATTGCTGCAGAAGCTCAAGACCCACCCGCTTTTCCGCGCCGTCCTGGAAGGCGGCGAGATGCTCGAGTGGGGCGCCAAAACCATACCCGAGGGCGGGTATTACTCGCTCCCCGCGAGGATTTCCGGCGACGGTCTATTAATGATAGGAGACGCCGTCGGCTTCGTGGACGTGCCCTCGCTCAAGGGCATTCACTACGGGATGAAATCCGGCATCCTCGCCGCGCGAACGATATACGACGCGCTCAAGAAGGGCGACTCCACCGCAGCCGCTCTCGCTTCCTACGACGAGGCGGTTCTCGAGAGCTACATCCGCGACGACCTCTATCGCACGCGCAACATGCGCCTCGGGTTCAAGTCGGGCTTCTACCTGGGCGGCATCAAGGCCGGCCTCATGACCCTGAGCGGCGGCGCTCTGTTCGGCTCGCGCATCGCGGTCGAGGAAGACGCGCGCGAGCCGAAGCGCGTGACCGCCCCCGAGGAGGTGAAGGCCGACGGCAAGCTCACGTTCTCGAAGCTCGACGGGGTCTTCCGCTCCGGAAACAACACCCGGGACGACATGCCCTCCCACCTCCTCGTCGCCGACGAGCTCCCCCCCGAAGTACAGCAGCTCTACGTCGACATGTGTCCCGCGGGCGTCTACGAGCGGCAGGAGGGCAAGCTCGTCGTCAACTTCTCGAACTGCGTCGACTGCAAGGCGGCCGACGTCCTCGGGCCTCGCTGGACACCGCGCGAAGGCGGGGCGGGGACGAAATACCGGCGAATGTAGCCTCCCCCGGTTGAACCCGGAGGCACTTCCGCCGGTATACCCGTCAAAGTGGGGACAGGCACCGACTCTTCCTCCGACGAAGAGCTCGCGAAGCGCCTGTTCGCCGGAGACGAACATGCAGCCGAGATCCTCATCGAGCGCTACCGGAGGCCGCTCTTCGGCCTCCTGTATCGGCTCACGGGAAACGCCGCCGACGCCGAGGAGCTGTTTCAGGACACGTTCCTGCGCGCGCTCCGCGCCTCGTCGACCTTCGATACGTCGCGTCGATTCAAGCCCTGGATCACTACCATTGCCGTCAACCTGGGGCGGGATCTCCTGGGGCGCCGCGCGCATGCGGCGACCCCCGAGCTCCGCGCCCCCGAAGATCTCCCCGAGAGCGAGGGGGTCGATTCGAGAATCGGAGTGGGTCCTCCGGGGAGATCTCGCGCGGGCTCTTTCCACCCTCCCCGAGGGACAGCGCGAGGTCGTGCTGCTCCGTTACTTCGAGGGACTGGAGGAGGCCGAGATCGCGAAGAGCGTCGGAATCCCCCGGGGCACGGTGAAGAGCCGTCTCCATCACGCGCTGCGCAAGATGCGCGAAGCGCTCACGGGAGAAGCACCATGAAGAAATCTCGACTATCGATACCCGAATTGGACGAGCTTCTGCAGCGAATCGGGGGCTGCGACGCGCTCGACCCCTCCCCCGATTCTCGCTTCGCGGACGCTCGCGCGTATGGCGCCTCTGCTCGGCGCGATGCGGGCTCGCCGCCGGGCCCTCGTCGCGAGGGTCGCGCTCGCCGGAATCCTGTCGTTTCCCGTGATTGTGGGACTGAACGCCGCGGCGGCATGGGTCCTCTACCTCGCGCTCGATTGGATGCTTCCGGGCACGCTGGCGGCGGGAATGACGGCGTCGGTCGGAGTCCTGATGCTGCTCGCGCTCTCGCTCGTCCTACGGGTCGCTTCCGCTCCTCCTCAATATCGGGCTCCGTCGTTTCGAGGTGGCTCCATGAACACCAAGCTCACCAAGCTCTGTCCCTACTGCGCCGAGGAAATTCAGGAAGCGGCAATCAAGTGTCGCTATTGCGGGAGCATGCTCGCGGTTCAGAGGGTGCCGTCCGAATGGTACCGGGACACCGAGCACAAGATGGTGGGCGGAGTCTCGGCGGGCCTCGCGCGACAGTTCGGGATCTCCGTCACCGCGATTCGGGCCGCCTTCGTCATCGCCGCGTTCGCCGGCGGATGGGGACTCCTCATCTACCTGGCGCTGTGGATCATCATGCCGCCCGCGGCAAGAGCCGGGAATTCCGACTCCGCGCCCTCCCCCTGAATCGCCGAGCTTTCCTCTACGGCGGCGTCCGGCAGTATACTGGCGCATCCATGAGACTCCGTCTCCTCCTGCCCGCTTTGTTTCTCCTCGGCTCCTGCGAGGAGATACGGCCGCCGGCCGAGCCTCCCCCGGAAGCACCGAAATGCTTCGTCTTCGATATGAGAACGAAGGAAAAGACGTTCGACGGCTGCGTGGCGGGGGCGGAGGGGTGCGCGTACATCCGCTTCGACTACCCCGTCATCCTGGAGGCCCCGCAGGGAGCGGCGGTCGAGGCCATCACCCAGACCATCGTCGATTTCCTCGTCCGGCCGCTCGGTGACGAGGACGGGTCCAAGACGATCACCGCGCTCATGGATTCGTTCATCCAGGACTACGGGGAGATGCGTGCCAAAGAGCCGCGATCGGCCGCGGTATGGTATCTCGAGCGGAAGGCCTTCGTCCTCGAAAGCGCGCCAAATCTGTTGAGCTTGAGCTTTTCCGAGCGCTCCTTTCTCGGCGGCGCCGGCCAAACCGCGACCATTCGATTTCGCGACCTCGATCCCAAGACCGGTGCCGACGTCACGCTGGCCGATCTCCTGCGGCCGGGGGCCGAAGAGACGTTGAGAACGCTCGCCGAGGCGCGCTTCCGAAAGGTGAGGAACATTCCGCAAGAGACGAGCCTCGCCGCCGCGGGCTTTACCTTCGACGACGGGTCCTTCCACCTGACCGACAACTTCTCGCTCGACCGAAAAGGCATCACGTTCTACTACAACACTTCCGAAATCGCACCGGCCGCTCTCGGGCCGACGGAGATTCTCCTGACCTACGCGGAGATTGCCGATTTGCTCGACGCTCGATACCTTCCCCACGAGGCCACCTGAAATGGCCCCCCCGAGCTCCTACGCGCGCTACTGGATGCTCGACCCCGATGTCGTCTTCCTGAACCACGGCTCGTTCGGCGCCTGCCCTCGGGCGATTCTCGATCGGCAGAGCGAGCTTCGGGACGAGCTCGAGCGGGAGCCGATCGTGTTCCTGCACCGTCGCTGGGAGGAGCGAATCGACGCCGCTCGCGAGGCGCTCGCGCGTTTCGTTCGGGCCAACGCCGACGATCTCGCCTTCGTGCCCAACGCCACCGCTGGGGTCAACACCGTTCTCCGCTCCCTGTCGTTCGAGAGCGGCGACGAGCTGCTCACCACCGATCACGAGTACAACGCCTGCCGCAACGCGCTCGATTTCGTCGCCCGGCGGGCGGGAGCCAGGGTGGTCGTCGTCCCCGTTGCCTTTCCGCTCGCTTCCACGAGCGACGTGGTGGAGCGGTTCGCCGCCGCGGCCACGTCACGAACGAAGCTTCTGCTCATCGACCACGTCACGAGCCCGACGGGCCTCGTTCTTCCCCTCCAGCCCATCGTGAGCGCTCTGCGCGAGCGGGGCGTGGACACGCTCGTCGATGGCGCTCACGCGCCGGGCATGCTGGAGCTCGACATCGACGCCCTCGGCGCGGCGTACTACGCGGCGAACTGCCACAAATGGATGTGCACCCCCAAAGGGTCGGCATTCCTCCACGTACGGCGGGACCGCCAGGCGGAGATCCGCCCGCTCGCAATCAGCCACGGCGCGAATTCGCCCCGCACCGACCGCAGCCGATTTCGTCTCGAGTTCGATTTCACCGGCACGGACGATCCGACGCCCTTTCTCACCATCCCCGACGCGATCGAATTCTTCGAGCGGCTGTTGCCGGGAGGATGGGACGAGCTTCGAGCGAAGAATCACGCCCTGGCCCTTCGAGCCCGCGACCTCCTCGTCGAGGCCCTCTCGATTCCGGCTCCCGCGCCCGATGCGATGGTGGGCTCGCTCGCGGCGGTCCCTCTTCCCCGTCGCGAGCACGACCTCGGCCTTCTTCCCATGAGCCTCGATCCGATCACCAAGGACCTGTTCGATCGATATCGCATCGAGGTCCTGGCATCCGTCTGGCCCCGGTCGCCCGAGCGGGTGATCCGTGTCTCCGCCCAGCTCTACAACGATGAGGGACAGATTCACACGCTCGTGAACGCGTTGAAGGAGCTCTCGGTCGCGCTCTGAGCGCATCGTCTCCGCCGCCGCGGGAGCTGCTACAATCGCGGCACGCATGAAGCCTTCGATACTCGCCCTTCTACTCCTCGGCTCCTGTGGCGGAAACGCCCCGCCCAGAGCGACCCTTTCCGAGAGCGGACGGACGGGCATCGACGGTCTCCTCGACGAGGCGGTCGCGAATGGAGACGTTCCCGCCGTGGTGGCCGCGGTAGTTGGAAGAGACGGCATCCTGTATCTCCATGCCTCGGGCTTTCGCGACGTCTCGAGTCGAGAGCCGCTCGCGACCGATGCCCTCTTCCGGATCTTCTCCATGACCAAACCGCTCACCTCGGTCGCGGCGATGATGCTCGTCGAGGAAGGCAAAATGAAGCTCGACGATCCGGTGAGCAAGTACCTCCCCGCCTTCGAATCCGTCGCGGTCCTCGAGCGGATTCGAGCCCGACGGACGGATCGTGACGCGCGCGCCGAAGCGCCCCCTCACCCTTCACCATCTGCTGACCCACACTTCCGGCATCGGCTACGCCTTTTCGAACCGCGACGAGTCCCGACTCGAAAAGCTCCTCGGAAAGCCGGAGACGGATTTGCCGCTGGTGCACGATCCCGGCGACCGGTGGACCTACGGGCCGAGCACCGAGGTGCTGGGAGACGTGATCGCGCGGGTCTCCGGCCTTCCGCTCGACCAGTTTGTGAGGACACGAATCGTCGAGCCCCTCGATATGGTCGACACCGCCTTCGACGTCCCCGACGAGAAACGCGGCCGGGTCGTCACCGTCCATCGGCGCAGCGACGACGGCCTGGTCGAACAGCCGAATCCCGAAACCTTCGCGCCCGTCGTGCGGGGGGACTACGGACTCTACTCGACCGCTCCTGACTACGCGAAGTTTCTGCAAATGCTCCTCAGGGGCGGCCAGCTCGGCGACGTGCGGCTTCTGAAGGCCGAGACGGTAGCGGCGATGACCCGGAACCAGATCGGCCCGGTCCTCGTCGAAGTGCAGCCCGCGTTATCGCCGGAGCTGAGCCTTTCTTTTCCCCGGCTCGAAGGAAAGGACAAGTTCGGCCTGGGGTTCCAGATCGCCGAGCCCACGGAGCCGAACCCCGCGCGACGGTCGGAGGGCAGCTACGGCTGGTCCGGTGTAATGAACACCTATTTCTGGGTGGACCCTTCGCGAGAGATCGCCGTCGTGGCGATGATGCAGATCGTACCCTTCGGAGATCCCGCCTGCGCCGGACTCATGGACGAACTGGAGGCAGCGGTCTACGGCGCGCTCCGCTGAGCCCGTCAGATGACCCGAAGCATCCGGAGGCCCGTCCCGCAAGCGCCATCCCCCGTTTAGGGGATTGAAAAACTACCCTGAGATCTCAGATGATAGGGGGCAGTGGGGCGTTGTCTGTCTGGAGGTTATCGAGTTTGGGGCGCCCGAGGGGCCGCGCCCCGGTCACCCCGGCCTCATTGCGCGTGGATCCCCCGCGCGGGCGAACTGGATCGGAGAGATCGTCGAGATCGGCGAATGGGAGCAAATTGACGATGATGAGGGAACGGAGATTGATGGCGCCGGCCGGGGCGATGGCGATTTTTTGCCTCCTAGCCGTCTCAGGTCAGGTACCCATCGTGCTCGCGGCCTCGGGCACCGAAACGGACCTCATGCCCCCCGAATCCCAGCGAACGATGGTCGAGGACTACTGCCTCATGTGCCACAACGACGAGGCGAAGACGGCTGGCCTTACGCTCGAGTCGTTCGATCCCGCCCAGGCCGAGAACAACGCCGAGATCGCGGAGAAGATGATCCACAAGCTGCGCGCCGGCATGATGCCTCCCTCGTTCGCTCCCCGACCGGAGCCGGAAGAGGTGGGGGCGCTCGCGGCCGCGCTCGAGGCGAAGATCGACGCCGCGTACTTCGCCGATCCCAAGCCTGGACGGAGAACGTTCCAGAGGCTCAATCGAGCGGAGTACAAACAGTCGGTCGAGGACCTGCTGTCGCTTTCCGTCGACGTGGACGCTCTTCTCCCTCCCGATACCATCAGCCACAGCTTCGACAACATCGCCGACGTTCAGGTGATGTCGCCGACGCTCATGGACAGCTACCTGAGAGCGGCGGACAACGTGAGCCGACTCGCGGTCGGCAATCCGACGGCGGGGCCGAGCGAGGTCACCTACAAGGTGCCTCACACCGCATCCCAGAGAGAGCACGTGGAGGGAACGCCCTTCGGCACCCGCGGCGGCATCTCGGTCGTCCACAACTTCCCTGCCGATGGGGATTACGTGTTCCGGGTGGAGATGCAGCCGTCGCCCGAGGGCTTTCTCTTCGGCGCCACCGCCAAGAACGAGCAGATCGAGATCTCGATCAATGAATCGCGGGTCGCGCTCCTCGACGTGGACCCGCTGATGTCGGAGACCGACCCGAACGGTCTGAACATCCAGACGCCTCCGATCGCCGTCAAGGCGGGCCCCCAGAGAGTCGCGGCGGCGTTTCTCAAGAAGGACGAGGCGGTCATCGAGGACCTCGTCGCTCCCATCGAGCACACGCTCGCCGACAGTCAGATCGGCGTCGACTACGGGGTGACGACCGTTCCGCACCTCCGGGACCTGGGCATCGGCGGTCCTTATCACGTGACCGGCGTTTCCGACTCGCCGCCACGCCGTCGCATCTTCATCTGCCGCCCGACGACGGCGGAAGAGGAGCGGCCCTGCGCTCAGGAGATCGTCTCCAACCTCGCCACACGCGCATACCGGCGGCCGCTCGACGAGACCGACGTCGAGAGCTTGATGTCTTTCTACGAGATCGGACGCGAAGACGGCGACTTCGAGAGCGGGATCCGCATGGCGCTCCAGGCGATTCTCACGAGTCCGAGCTTCGTGTTCCGGCTCGAGGAAGCCCGCCACGGCGTAGCTGCCGGATCGTCGTATCCGATCACCGATCTCGACCTCGCGTCACGGCTCTCCTTCTTCCTCTGGTCCAGTCCTCCCGACGAGGAGCTTCTGAAGCTCGCGGAGGCCGGAAAGCTCTCGGATGAGGACACCCTCCGGAGCCAGGTGCAGCGGATGCTGAAGGACCCGAGGTCGGAGTCGCTCGCCACCCGATTCGGTTCCCTGTGGCTGCGGCTCCAGGATCTCGACAAGCTCGAGCCCGACGCGGTCCGGTTTCCGGGGTACGACGCCACGCTCGCCCAGGCGATGAAGCGCGAGACCCAGCTCTTCTTCTACAACCTGATCGAGGAAGACCGGAGCCTGCTCGAGCTCCTGACTGCGGACTACACCTTCGTCAACGAGCGCCTCGCCAAGCACTACGAGATTCCCAACGTGACCGGGAGCGAGTTCCGCAAAGTGAAGCTCGAAGGGATCAACGAGAATCGGATCGGCATCCTCGGACAGGGCAGCATTCTGGCGCTGACGTCCGTCGCCAACCGAACGTCTCCGGTACAGCGGGGCAAATGGGTGATGGAGGTGCTGCTCGGCAGCCCCCCTCCTCCCCCGCCGCCGAACGTTCCCGCGCTCGAAGCCACGAGCGCCGTCGCCGGTGGAAAGATGCTCTCGGTGCGACAGCAGATGGAGTCGCATCGTTCGAACCCCGCCTGTCAATCGTGCCATTCGGTCATCGATCCGATCGGGCTCGCGCTCGAGGTCTTCGACGTGACCGGGGCCTACAGGACGCGGGATCGGGGCGTCCCCATCGACGCGTCGGGAGAGCTCTACGACGGAACGGCGCTCGACGGCCCGAAGGGGTTGAGCGACGCGCTCCTCCGACACAAGGATGCGTTCATCATCACCTTCACCGAGAGGCTCCTGACCTACGCTCTGGGGCGCCGGGTCGAGTACACCGACATGCCGGTCGTGCGCAAGATTGCCCACGACGCGTCGAACAACGACTACCACATGTCCTCCTTCATCATGGGCGTCATCGACAGCATGCCGTTTCGCATGAGCACCGCCGAAGAGGGGCTTCCGATCGAGACCACGGCTGATTCCTATTCAGACGAGGAGAGGAGAACAGCTCGATGTACGTTACCAACCGACATATTTCTCGCCGCACCGTTCTTCGGGGAATGGGCGCGGCCGTGGCGCTTCCATTTCTCGACGCCATGATCCCCGCGCGAAGTGCCTTCGGCGCCACGCCGACGGACCCCGCGCGCCTCGTCGCGATCGAGATGATTCACGGCGCCGCCGGAAGTAACGCTCTCGGCATCGAGAAGAACCTCTGGTCTCCCGCCGCGGTTGGGCCCGAATTCGACCTCACGTCCTCGAGCCTGAGTCCGCTCGAGCCGTTTCGCGACCACGTCACCATCGTGAGCAACACCGACGTGCGCAACGCCGAGGCGTTCACGTCTCCCGAGATCGGTGGTGACCACTTCCGTAGCAGTTCCGTGTTTCTCACTCAGTCCCATCCCCGGCAGACCGAGGGCTCGGACATCCACGCGGGCACCTCCCTCGATCAGATCTACGCCAACAAACTCGGACAGGACACGCCGATCCCGTCGATGCAGCTCTGCATCGAGAACGTCGACCAGTCCGGCGGATGCTCGTACGGGTACGCCTGCGTCTATATGGACACGATCAGCTGGGGCTCGCCCGAGCAGCCCCTTCCGATGATCCGCGACCCCCGTCTCGCGTTCGACCAGATGTTCGGCGCCGGCGGCACGCCGGAGAAGCGCGAGGCCCGTCGTAAGGCGAGCCGCAGCATCCTCGACTGGCTCCCCAACGAAGTCGCCCGGCTCGAGCGGGACCTTGGCCCGAGCGACCGGCAGAGGCTCGACGACTACCTCCAGAACGTACGGGAGGTGGAGCGCCGAATCCAGAAGATCGAGGAGCACAACTCGAGCGGGGTGATGCGACAGCTCCCCGACGCTCCCATCGGCGTCCCGGACAACTACGGCGACCACGTGCGCTTGATGTTCGATCTCATGCACCTCGCGTTCCAGTCCGACATGACCCGGGTGTTCGCTTTCAAAATGAGCCGCGACGTTTCCGGACGCGTCTTTCCGGAAAGCGGAGTCATGGAGGGTTTCCACAACGCCTCTCACCACCGCAACCAGGAAAAAAACATCGTCGCGCTCTCCAAGATCAACCGATATCACGTCGGATTGGTGCCCTACTTCCTCGAGAAGCTCCAGAGCACCCAGGAAGGGGATGCGACCCTGCTGGACAAGTCGCTCGTGTTCTACGGCTGCGCCATGGGAGACCCGAACATCCACAACCACAAGCGCTGTCCGCTGTTTCTCGCCGGGCACGCGAACGGCAAGCTCCGCGGCGGGCTCCACATCAAGGCCGACGACGGGACGCCGATGGCCAACGCGATGCTGACGATGATGCACATGATCGGTCTCGAAGACGTCGAGACCTTCGGAAACAGCACCGCGGAGCTAGACTTGAACCAGAACCGACCAGAGCGGTCCGGCAACGACCGCCACCACCGCGTAGGAGGAACCGCCATGAGAGGCCTTGGAGCCAAAGCCGCGCTGCTGCTCTGTGTCGTGACCCTGGTCGCCGCTTCGCCCGCGGACCTCGCCACCAGCCTCTCTCCGGTGGCCGACGCCGCGCGCGACGGGAACCGGGAGATGATGCGAGCCCTGCTGCAGCAGGGCGGCGACGTCAACGCCGCCGAGGGCGACGGGATGTCGGCGCTCCACTGGGCCGCCCGGTCCAACGACGTGCCCATGGCCGAGATGCTGCTCTATGCGGGGGCGAACCTGAAGGCGGCCACCCGCCTGGGCTCCTACACGCCTCTCGACCTCGCGAGCCGCCTCGGAAACGCGGAAGTGACGAAGGTGCTCCTCGACGCGGGCGCGGAGGTCGGCGCATCGACGAGCACGGGGCTGACGCCCCTGATGATGGCCTCCCGCTCCGGCAGCACCGAGACCGTGCGGCTCATCCTCGACCACGGGGCCGACGTGAACGCGAAGGAGCCGAGCCACGGGCAGACGGCTCTCATGTTCGCCGCGGCGATGGACCGCACCGGTGTCGTCGACCTCCTCCTAGAGCGCGGCGCCGACCCCGCCGCGAGCACGAAGGTCGTCGACATTCCCGAGCTCGACAAGGAGTACAAGAAGGCGCTCGACGCGCGACTCAAGGGTCTGCGGGAACAACGCACGAAGGCGGCCGCCGCCTCGGCGAAAGAGGCGAAGGGCGCGAAGGACAAAGTCGGGGCCACGGAAGCGGACGAGAAAGCCGCCGCGTCGACCGAAGATGAGGACGAAGACAGCGGCCCGAAGCAGCCAAAACCGGCAGACAAGAAATCCGGGGAGAGCAAGAGTCTCTTCGCGAAGCTGTTCGGATGGATGACTCCCGACAAGCCCAAGGAGACCCCGGACCCGAACGGCGGACGCCATTACCGTCGCCCTCCGTTCGGCCAGCTCGTGGGAGTCCAGGGCGGAATGACGGCGCTTCTTCTCGCCGCCCGTCAGGGGAACGACGATTCGGTGCGCGCTCTGCTCGACCGTGGCGCCGACATCAACCAGGTTGCCGAGGGAAGCAAGACGAGCCCGCTCCTCATCGCGACGATGAACGGCCACTGGGACCTCGCGAAATACCTCCTCGACCACGGCGCGGACCCGACGCTCGCCAACGAGCCCGCGGGTGTGACGCCCCTTTACGCCGTCATCAATCTCCAGTGGGCCCCGTTCGCTCAATATCCCCAACCCACAGCCCAGCTCCAGCAGAAGCTCACCCACCTCGACCTGATGAAGGCGCTGCTCGACAAGGGCGCCAATCCCAACGTTCGGCTCAAAAAGAAAGTCTGGTTCTCGGGCTACAACTTCGACACCTCGGGCATCGACGAAGCGGGAGCGACCCCCTTCTGGCGCGCCGCATACGGAAGCGACGTCCCGGCGATGGCGCTGCTGAAATCGTACGGGGCCGACCCCGGCATTCCAAGCATGGCCCCGCCGGCGCGACCGCGGGTGGGAGGCCAGGAGGGTCGAGCGATCAAGGACGTGTCGGGTCTGCCGCCGGTGCCGGTGGGCGGTCCCTCGCTCACGCCGCTGCACGCGGCCGCTGGAGCCGGCTTCGGCGAAGGGTTTGCCGCGAACGACTTCCACAATTCCCCCACGGGATTCATGCCCGCGGTCAAGTACCTCGTCGAGGAGTGCGGGGCCGACGTCAACGCCCGCGACGCCGAGGGGAACACGCCTCTTCACGATGCCGCCTCGCGGGGCGACGTCGAGATGATCCAGTACCTCGTTTCCAAGGGTGCCGACGTGACGCTGGTGAACCGCGAAGGTCAGACGACCGCCGACATGGCGAACGGACCGGTGCAGCGGATCCAGCCCTTCCCCGAGGCGCTGGAGCTGCTCGTAAGTCTGGGGGCGAAGAACAACAACAAGTGCGTGTCCTGCTGAGCGGCCCCGATCGCTTCTCGTAGGCCATTCATCGCGGGATTGACTGTTTTCTCCGTCGATGACTCATCGCGGAGAAAAAGTACGATGAGGCGATCTCTCTTCTCTCGGGTAAGCCCCGCACCGCGACCATCACGGCGGCGACGCCCTGTGAGCTTCTCGAGCTCGATTGGAGAACCCTCGATGACATCTGCCGACGCCATCCGAGGGTGAGAGCCGTCGTCGGCGAGCTCTACGCGCAGCGCGCCGGGAGCCAGAGCGAGCTCGACGCCCGCTCGAGCTGAGCCTTACGGGCCTTTCCCGCACTCGCCTTCCCTTCGTGAAGAAGCTTCCCCTCCCGCAAAATCTACTCGGCGCCCCAGGCTGACGAGAACCCCTCCCTTCCCTCTCCGTCGCCACGCAACGTTCTTTGCGGCTTCGTTTTACGACGGTCGTCCGCGCCCTGGCATCTTTCTTGCTCTCATTCCCGGTGAGCGCGCCAGACGATCTACAGCAAAGGAGGTATCCCGATGAAACGACTGAACCTCTGCACGGCGACAACCGTCGTGCTCGCATCGTTATCGTTGGCGACCATTTTCCCGCGAACGCTCGCTGCCCAGGAGATGGTTCGCGACATCCTGGCGATGACCTATCCGGAGAACGAGACCATTTCCGTCAAGTTCCAGGGGACCGCCCGACTGCCCCGCGCCAGCGGAGAAGCGAAAGTCGAACGCAAGAAGGGCATGACCGAAGTCGAGATCGAGCTCGACGAGATGAAGCCCGCGACGCTGTTCGGTGGAGACTACAACACCTACGTGCTGTGGGTCGTCTCTCCCGAAGGCCACGTCGACAACCTCGGGGAGTTCGTTCTGGAGGGCAACCGAAGCAAACTCGATTCTTCCACTCCTCTCGAGACTTTCGGGATGTTCATTACCGCCGAGCCGCATTTCCTCGTGACGCTGCCGAGCCGATTCGTGGTGATGGAGAACACGAGGCCCACCCGAACGAGACCGATTCGGATTGGCCGAATCAAGTACGAAGGCTTCGAGGGCGAGTATCTCTTCGACCGTGAGAGTCTCGAGAGCCTTCCCGAATCGAAGGGAGAGACCAGACCCGAGCTCGAATCCGCCCGAACCGCCGTCGCCCTCGCCGAGCGCGCGGGCGCGGAAAAGTATGCGGGGGACGAGCTGAAGCTCGCACGAGAGGCACTGCACCGTACCGAGCGGGCGTCCGAGATGGGCGTCGACGGCAAGGACCTGATGATCCTCGCTCACGAGTCCATCCGCCGTTCGGTCGAAGCACAGGAGCTTGCCCAGAAGCGCAGCTTCGACGCCGCCCTCGCCGCCGAGAGGCACACGCACGAAGCCGAGCTCGCCAAACTCGAGACCTCGCTGAACCGTACCCACGACGACGCGGAGCACGCCCGCCTGCTCGCCGACAAGAAGGACATGGAGGCGCAGATGGAGCGCAAAGCCCGCGAGGAAGCTCAGGCGCGGGCCGATGAGGCCTTCGATCGGGCACAGAGGGCGGAGGAGGAAGCAAGAAAGGCGACCGCCGCCACCATAGCAGCGGAGAAGGAGCGGCTTGCCGCGGAACAGGAAAAATCGCAGGCGGAGCAAGAGGCCTTCGAAGCGCAGCAGCAACGCGAACAGGCCCGTGCCGAGCTTCGTACCGCCCTCGAGTCGATCGCCGACGTACGCGAGTCCGCTCGCGGGCTCATCGTGTCGCTTCCCGACATTCTCTTCGACACCGATAAGGCGACGCTGAAGCCCCAGGGAAGAGAGACCCTCGCCAAGATCGCGGGGGCCCTTCTGGTGACCCACGGATACGAGCTTCGCATCGAAGGCCATACCGACAGCGTCGGCCCGGAGGCGTACAACCTGGACCTGTCCCGCCGCCGGGCGGAGAACGTCCGCGACTATCTCGTATCCCAGGGAGTCGACGACGAAGGCCTGTTGGCGGTGGGCTTGGGGGAGTCCCGTCCCGTCGCGAGCAATGACTCCGCGGTGGGTCGGCAGGAGAACCGCCGAGTCGAGATCGTGATCCGGGATACCCCGCGGATCGCGTCGTCGGAAGACGGACATCAGACGCGTTGAAGGTGAGCGAGATGAGCATGCGCTCGTCGAGGGCCGGAGGAGCGGGCCGCCGCTCGCGGATTACGCGAGGCGGTCCGCTCCTGACCGTCCTCATTCTCGCCGCGACCCCGATCCTCGTCGGGGGGCGGAGCCCGAGCGCTATCGCGCGGCAGGAACCGTTTCGCGCCGAGACCGACATGGTGCTTCTCGGCGTTTCGGTGACGCGCGCCGACGGAAGGCCGGTGATGGGCCTGGACGCCGACGATTTCGTCGTTTCGGACGAGGGCAGGCCTCGAGAGTTGAGTTTCTTTCGAGCCTTCTCGGAGGCGAGACCGACGCCGCTGTCGGCAGTGCTCGTCATCGATGCGAGCAGCAGCATGGAAGGCTCCCCTCTCCAGGGTGAGCGGGAGGCGGCGCTTTCCTTCATCGAAGAGGCCTCCGAGAAGACGGAGATCGCTATCATCTCGTTCGACAGGACGACTCACGTCCTTACAGGCTTCACCCGGGACCGTTCGGCGCTCGTTTCCGCGGTCGAGAGGCTGCAAACCAGCGGTGGCACGGCGCTCTACGACGCGATCGTCGAGGCCGGTCGCCTCCTCCAGAATGCCGGGAGCCGGAGACGCGCAATCGTACTGGAGACCGACGGATGCGATCTCGACAGCCGCACCGGTTTCGAAGAGCTCCAGCACGAGCTCGTCTCGGGCGAGGCCAGCCTCTACGCCGTGGGGCAATACAGCGAGTCCATGCGCGGGCTGTACATGACGGGAGACAAATACTTCAAGCCTCCGTCGCTCGACGAGAACCTCAACCCGGTATGGGTACTGCGGCAACTGGCGCAATGGACGGGAGGTCGCGCCGTCTTCCCGGGTCCGGGTGACCCGGTCGCGCCCCTCTTCGAGGAGATCGCCCGCGGGTTGGGCCACCAGTACCTGCTCGGGTTCGATCCCGGCACCGACAAGGACGGCGCCGACGAGCCCAGATTTCGAGCGATCGACGTGACCCTCGCTCCCGGTGTGCAGAACCGGGAATCGTACCTGGTGCGGACGCGCCGGGGTTATGTCCGATAGCAGGAGGATGTCATGATGCGAAAGAAGGATTCCGGGGTGATCCGGCTCGTCGTTTTGACGGTGTTACTCGGCCTCGTTGCGGGCGGTGCCTATCTGTGGAAGACACCTGGTATCCGGACCAAGAGGATCGACGTAGGTCCCGTTTCGACTGGCGTCGCGACGCTCATCGAGACCGCAAACAAGAGACTCTCGAACGCCTGGACGACGACGAAAGTGAAGGCCGCCCTCGTGCTCTCGAAGCGGGTGACGGCGGGAGACGTGGACGTCGAAAGCCGCGGGGGCGAAGTCACCCTCACGGGGAAGGTTCCGACGCCGCAGGCGAAGGCAGCCGCGCTTTCCCTCACCGCCGACATCGCGGGCGTCGAGCAGGTGATCGATCAGCTCTCGATAGCTCCTCCCTCGGCGTCGACCGATTCCGGGGCGATGAGCCGGCGGGTGGCGGATCTGGAAATACAGGTTCGGGTTTACGAGGAGCTTCTCGGAGACGACGTCATCCACGCCGAGAACATTCGGGTCCAGGTCGAGGACGGAGTCATCACATTGACGGGAACCGTGCCGAGCCCGCTGGACGAGCGGTACGCCGAGGCGATCGCGGGCTCCGTTGCCGGCGTCGAGTCCGTCGTCATGGAGCTCGTCGTCGCCCACGACTCCGGGCCCCCGGCGTGAAACCCTCTACAGGAACAATCCCGCGGCCTTCTCGAGGGCGATCCACACCGCGATCAAGAAGGGCACGCCGACCGCGACCCACGCCACCAGTCCGCCGAGGCCGAAGTCTCCCCGCGCCGCTGTGCCCGCGTCGGCAGCGACGTGCGCTTTTCCACGGGTCAACCTGCGCTCGGCGTGCAGCTCCGTCTCCGTCATGTAGTGCTCGTCGTCGACCGGTTCGACGAACAGGTTGCAGAAGAAACCAATTAGCAGGAGACCCGCCAGCATGTAGAGCGTGCGATCGTAGACGAGGTTCGGTGCGACACCCGAGCGAAGCTGCAGCTCGCGGACGTTCGCGATGAGCACCGGACCGATGATACCGGCCACGGACCAGGCCGTCAGAAGCCGGCCGTGAATGGCGCCGACCATCTGGGTGCCGAACACGTCCGCGAGGTACGCGGGAATCGTCGCAAACCCGCCACCGTACAGCGTGAGAATGACGCAGACGGTTGCGACGAACCAGCCGGCGGCGCCCATGTGCCCCAGCGTCGGCATCAGGCAATAGAGCGCCATCCCGAGCACGAAGAAGACGGAGTACGTCGTCTTCCGCCCCAGGTGGTCCGACAAGGATGCCCAGAAGATGCGCCCGAGGCTGTTGAAGAGGCTGATGAGGCCCACGAGCCCCGCCGCCGCCGCCGCGATGGCCGCTTTTTGCGCGTCATTGATGGCTTCGGTTCCCACCGCGATGGCTTCGGTTCCCACCGCGCCGACGAGCCGCGGACCGAAGATCTCCTGCAGCATCGGCGACGCCATGACGATGACGCCGATGCCCGCGCTGACGTTCAGGCAAAGCACGCCCCAAATCAGCCAGAACTGAGGGGTCTTCCACGCCCGGCTCAGGTGCACGTGGCGATCGGTGATCATCGCCTTCGTGTTGGACGTGTCCGGGCTCCATCCGGCGGGATGCCACCCGTCCGGCGGCGTCCGGATGCCGAAGGCGCCGGCCCCCATGGCAAAGAAATAGATCGCTCCCATCGCAACGAGCGTCGTGGCCACGCCGGCGCTCGCGTCGCCGTCGCCGAAGAGATCCATCATCGCCACCGCGAGGGGCGCGCCAATCATGGCGCCTCCGCCATATCCCATGATGGCAAAGCCCGTGGCCATGCCACGGCGGTCTGGAAACCATTTGATGAGCGTAGAAACGGGAGTGATGTACCCGAGGCCCTGCCCGATGCCGCCGAGGATCCCGCAACCCAGCCAGACGAGCCAGAGCTGATGCACCGACACTCCCACGCCGCCTACCGCCATGCCTCCGCCCCAGCAGAGCGCCGCGATGAATCCCGACTTGCGCGGTCCGGCGTGCTCGAGCCATCCGCCCCAAAGAGCGGCTGACGCGCCGAGCATGAAGATGAACAAGGTGAACGTGAAGCTCACCATCGGCACCGTCCAGTTGCACCCGGTGGTGAACAGCTCGGCGAGGATGGAGAGGTTCTCGCAGCGGCCGCCACTGGCGGTAGCGAGCGTTCGGGTCAGCGGCAGCCAGAACACCGAGAAGCCGTACGCCATGCCGATGCTCAGGTGGATGGCGAGCGCGGCGGGAGGCACGAGCCAGCGGTTGAACGACGGTCCCGCGACCGTTCTCTCCTTGGCGAGGAGTCCGGCGTCCGTACCGTTTCTCGAATCAACCCCGACCCCGTCTGCCATGGTCTCCTCCTCCGTCGCGCCGACGCCGTGGTCTCTCGCAGCGTCCGGTTAGCGTCTCATCGGCAGGACGAGAAGGTCAACCGTACGCGTTCGCACGCCGTTCTTGTTAGCTCGTTCACAGGATGAGCGACGGGAAACGAGGAAACTCACGGCAGAAGGAGAAACCGAACCATGAGCGACAAAATGCTTCGCCGCGAGTTCACAGTGCAATCCGTTATGGCTCTTCTCGGGGGTGTCTTGATCACGATCACCGGGTGTAACGACGCCTACTCACCCTCGTCCCCGTCCCCGTCCCCGACTCCGACTCCGACGCCTTCCCCCTCCGGTTCGGGCGACGTGTCGGGCGCGATCTCGGCCAACCACGGTCACATCGCGATCGTGACCGGTGCTGAGATCACCGCGGGAAACGCGGTCGTTCTCGACATCATGGGGTCGGCGGACCACTCCCATCAGGTCGAGCTGAGCGCGAGCGAGATCGGTCAGATCGGCTCTGGTCAAAGGGTGGCGAAGTCGTCCTCGACGAACCTCTCCCACAACCATACCGTGACGTTCAACTGAGGGGCGTCGCGTTGGAAGAGAAGCAAGGGGCGCCTGACGCGCAAAGATCCCGGAAAGGCGACGTCAGGCGTTCCCCTCCGGCCGGCGAGAGCGCCTCTCGGCGTACCGCCTCGCGTTGTTCCAGTAGTCGTCGATGGCCTGAGCCCGGATCGTCGTGAAGCCCCACTTTGGCTTTCCTTCCCAGCCCTCGAGCATCACGTCGTTCTTCTCGATCAGGCCTTCCACTGGATCTTCCGCGAGCGGCGTCGGTCGCGGCACGTTCGGAATTTCCCGTCCGTGCGGTGAGAGGAAACGAAACAGGCCCGCGGGAAGCAGCTCGACTTTGTAGCCGCCGTCGTGGACGAGGTGGTGGTGCCGGCTGCACAGGTTACAGAGATTATCGAGCTTCGTTTCCCCTCCCTCCGCCCAGAACCTGACGTGGTGGCCGTGGACGAAGCGGCCGTCGCACCCGGGCCATACACAGGTTGGGTCGCGAGCGTCCAACGCACGGCGGATCGCCACGGGAATCGTCCGTCGTTTGCGTCCCACATCGAGAACATTGCCCTCGGCGTCGTGCTTCATCTCCACCACGCTCGCATCACACGCGAGCCGCCGGGACGTTTCCGCGGAAACGCCCGTCCCCAGCTCCAGCACCGACTGACCGGGATTCTCCGGGCTCTGCAGAACCGACTCGTCCACGTGAACGACCACCTGATACCGGTCCGCATATTTCACAACGAATTACAGAATATCTTTCTTACTGCGGCTCCGTCGGCTTCACCCGGATGCGCGGCATCGGGCCGAGCATGTCGTTGACTTCCTGGATGCGGGTGCGGACGAGCTCTTCGAGCTCGGCGCGGACGTTGGCGGTCTCCTTCCGAAGCTCGTCGAGCCGCTCGAGCTGAGGCTGCGTGGGCTCTGCCCGCGGCGCCGTTGACGGCGAAGTAGAGCGAGCGCAGCTCCTCGCGAATTCTCGGATACTGGCGATAGCCGAGCCCCGGGATCGGACGCTCGAGCTTGTCTTTGAGCGCCTTCACTTCCTCGAGCGCCGTTCCCACCGTCTCGATCTGGCGCTCCCTCTGCTCCGGGCTTCCCTCTCCGTCGAGCTGGTCTTTCGCCTCGTCGAGCTGTTTCTCGAGGCTCAGGGTGGTGCTGATGACCCGGTTCACCTGGCTTTGGAGATCGCGAAGCGCGGTCGCAGCGGTGAGCTGTGCCTGATAGTCGGCGACGCTGGCCTCGATGCGCGGGATCGCCCTTCACCATCGCCGACGCGGAAAGCTTGTGAGCCTCGAGGTCGAGAGTGACTCGATACTCGCCCGGCATCGCCAGCGGACCGAGGCTTCCGAAGCGCGCGAAGAAACCACCCCCCTCGTCCGTTCGTCCCTCGATGGGTGCTGGCCCCTCGTGCCTCAAGTTCCAGACGACCCGGTTGACTCCCGCCTTCGGCTCCTTGACCTGGATGTCCTCGACTTTCTCGCCGGAGCCGTCGGTGATCGTGAGGGTCACGGGTTTTTCGGGCTTGGCCTTCAAGTAGAAATCGATGAGCGCGCCGTCGGGAGGGTTGTCCGCGGAGAACGTCCTCTGGCCGAGCGCGGCGTCGCGGTTCCAGCTCGTCCAGCGCACGGCGGGACGAACGTCGAACAGATAGGCGTCCTGCTTCATCGCGTCGGCGAGCTTCTGGAGCGGCGTCGCGTCATCCAGGATCCAGGCCCCTCTTCCATGGGTTCCGATCACGAGATCGTTGTCCCGCGGATGGACCTGGATGTCTCGCACCGAGACCGGCGGGAGGTTGTTGCGGATCGAGCTCCAGCTCTTCCCGCCGTCCCAGGAGGCCTGGATTCCGCGCTCCATTCCGGCATACAAGACGTCGGGGTTCTTCGGGTCCTCGCGAACGACCTTCACGTAGTCGTCCTGGGGAAGCCCCTTGCTGAGCGGGGTCCAGGTCTTTCCGTAATCTCTCGTCGCGAAGGCGTAGGGCTTGAAGTCATCGCTGTCGGTGATCGTCGACGGCGACGTACGCTGTCCCCCCGTCGACGTGCGACGGCTCGATGTTCGCGATCCAGGAGAAGGCCGGAAGCCCGGGCACGTTGTCCTTCACGTTGGTCCACGTCTTCCCGCCGTCACGCGTCATCTGGATGTTCCCGTCGTCGGTCCCAACCCAGATAACGCCGGCGGCCAGGGGCGATTCCGCGATGCTCAGGATGGTGCAGTGAAACTCTGCCGCGGTATTGTCCACGACGACCTCTCCGCCCGAGGAGAGCTGCTTCGACTTGTCGTTGGTCGTCAGGTCGGGGCTCACGACGTCCCAGTTCTGCCCGTAGTCCGTGCTCTTGAAGACGACGTTTCCTCCGAAGTAGACGGTCCCCGGATCGTGGGGAGAGATATGGATGGGCGCGTCCCAGTTGAAGCGGTACTCGTGATCGACGAGCGCGTCGCCGTGAGAGCCCACCATCTTGGGATAGGGATGGACCCGTCGCGCGTTTCCCGTCCGGGTATCGGTGAGCACGATGTTGCCACCCTGTGAGTCGGAGTAGACGAGATTCGGCTGGCCGGGAATCGGGACGGCGAAAAAGCCATCCCCTCCCGAGACGCTGTACCAGTCGTCCTTCAGGATGCCGTCGGTGCGCCCCGAGCGGCTGGGACCGCACCAGTTGCCATTGTCCTGGAGCCCGCCGCATACGTAGTAGGGATCCCGGTCGTCGAGAAACACGTGGTAGAACTGAGCGAGGACGATGTTGTTGAGGATCTCCCAGTTGTCGCCGCCGTCGAGCGAGACCTGAAACCCGCCGTCGCTCCCGCTCAGAACCCAATCCGAGTCCATGGGATCGATCCAGAGAGCCTGATGGTCGCCGTGGATCCCGCGGCCAATCGATTCGAACGACTTCCCGCCGTCGGTGGATTTATAGAGCCCGCCCGATAGCGAGTAGACGACGTCGGGATTATTGGGGTCGACGCGAATGTCGCTGTAGTAGAAGGGCCGGAAATTGATGCGGGCGTCGTCGTTCACCATCCGGAAGCTCTCGCCCGCGTCGTCGGAGCGGAAGAGCGTCCCCTCCTTCACCGCCTCGGTGACGACGTAGACGACGTCGGGCTTCGTGCGCGAGAGGGCGACGCCGATACAATCCATGGGACCCTTCGGGAGCCCTTTGCTCTTCTTGGTCCACGTCAAGCCTCCGTCCGTCGACTTGTAGAGCGCCGTCTCCTTGCCGCCGGAGTCGAAACGCCAGGGTCGCCGGCGGAAGGTGTACATCCCGGCATAGAGCTCGCGCGGATTCGACTCATCGATGGCGATGTCCGAGCAGCCCGTGTCCTCGTCTTTATAGAGAACCTTTTCCCACGTCTTTCCGCCGTCTGTCGTTCGGAAGACGCCGCGCTCCTCGTTGGGACCCCAGGCACGCCCGAGGGCGCAGACATACGCGACGTCGGGATTCGCGGGGTGGACGACGATGCGCTTGATGCGCTCCGTGCCGTCGAGTCCGAGGTGGACGAACGTTCTCCCCCCGTCCGTGGAGCGGTAGACCCCGTCACCATAAGAAGTGGTGTTCCGAGGATCGCCCTCTCCCGTTCCGAGCCAGAGCACGTTCCAATCCGAGGCCGCGAGCGCAATGGCACCGACCGAGTAGACCGGGTAGCTCTCGAACTGCGCTTCGTAGGTCGTGCCGCCGTTCGTCGTCTTCCAGAGTCCGCCGTCCGCGCCCGCGATCCAGAACGTCTTCGGGTCCCCGGGAACGCCGAGGACGGCGGTGACACGGCCTCCCATGTTGGCGGGGCCGATAGATCGCCACTTCAGAGATGAGATCGCCTTCGCTTCCGCCGAGCTCTCGGCGGCGAGACCCGGCGAGGGAAGCGAGGCAAGTGTCGTGAATGTCACCGTAGCCGCGATGAACAGAGAACGAGAGAACAACTTCATCGGACCTCTCCTTGGCCATCCCCGGCAAGGGGTATGGGCTC
Source organism: uncultured Acidobacteriota bacterium (assembly GCA_963815675.1). Taxonomy (GTDB): domain Bacteria; phylum Acidobacteriota; class Vicinamibacteria; order Marinacidobacterales; family SMYC01; genus CAWFHP01. Next base: position 423,474 of record CAWFHP010000019.1, read on the forward strand.
GTCGAGGTTACCACGGCCGGAGCGCTTCGGCTCCCTTACGGAGAGATTGGCTCGAGCTTCTCGACGCGGACTTCATCTCCGGAGAAGTCACCGACGACTCTTACAAGATGGTGGTCGCTCTTCTTCGTCTCGCGAAAGTACTTCAGCGCGATTCTGGTCGCCCTCGTCGTCGAACTCGAAGAAATCGCCGTCAATCCAGAGCCCGTAGCCAGTCACGACGCATTCGAGCTCGAGGGCGCACTCGGTCGTATGTGCTTCCGGTCCGCCCTCCGCCTTACGCGACTTGCAGGCTGTGGGCATCACGTAGCCCTCCCGTGTGTCCGCCTCCGCCCAGACGGTCAGCCCCGCACACACTCCCATGGTCAATACGATTACCAGAGCTTTCACTTGACCAGTCCTCCTTGCTTTCTTGTAGACGCTCGACAGTATACCCTCGTGCCGGCGTTTTGCCAACGCGGGTGTCCGTACGGTCCGCGGCGGTCTGAGTCGAGCCCGTTACGGCACGCAGCTCAAGGGCACCTTGTGTTTTCACGGTGAGCGCCATACAGTCGGCGTCTTCATGGCGGTCTCCGAGCCGGTTCCGTACCCAAGCTCATGGCGTGCCTGGTACGTCGTCATTCTCCTCCTCGGCGTCTATATCAATTCCTTCCTCGATCGGACCATCCTCACCCTTCTCGTGGGGCCGATTCGACAAACGATGGGCTTCAGCGACAGCGAAGTGGGTTTTCTCATGGGCCCTGCCTTCGCGATCTTCTATACCGTCGCCGGCCTTCCGCTCGGCTGGCTCGCGGATCGCCTGAGCCGTCGCTGGCTCGTGGTAGTGGGCCAGGCCTTCTGGTCGCTGGCCTCGGTGAGCTTCGGCCTCGGTCGCAATTTCACCCAGCTCGCTCTCGCTCGCATCGGAGTCGGCGTCGGCGAGGCGTCTCTCTCCCCCGCCGCATACTCGATGATTACCGACCTCTTCCCACCTCAGAAGCTCGCGCGGGCGCTTTCCGTCTACTCCATGGGCATCCAGCTCGGCGGAGGACTCGCGTCTCTCCTCGGCGGGTTCATCATTCAGTGGGCGGGTGAAAAGGCGAGCTATCACCTTCCCTTCGTCGGGGAGCGCCACCTATGGCAGGTCGTGTTCTTTTTCGTCGCGGCCCCGACGATTCCCCTCACGCTCCTCCTGCTCACGACCGCACGCGAGCCCCGGCGCCGTGAAACGGAAGGCCGTCCCGCTCTCCGGACGACCACCCGCGATTTCCTCCGCTACTTCCGTAGCAACGCCGGAGCCTTCCTCTACCACAACTTCGGATTCGGACTCCTCGCGCTCTCGGGCTATGGAGCGCTCGCCTGGATTCCGGAGCTCTTTATCCGGGTCCATGGCTGGGATCGCGCGTTCGTGGGAAAAGCCATCGGATTGAACTCGATGATCGTAGGCGTGGCGGGGCTCTTCTTCGGTGGGTGGCTGGGCGATCGTCTCTCGCGGGAAGGCTATGCCGACGCGAGGATTCGGGTCGGGCTCTTCGCCATTCTCGTCTGGCTCCCGTTCGGGACTTTCCTCCCGTTCGCGCCGACGGGGGCCATCGCCTTCGCTCTCTGGATTCCCATGACTTTCGCCGCCGCCATGCCCTGGGGCTCCGCGGCCGCCGCAATCCAGGAAGTCGTCCCCAACGAGATGCGGGGAAAAGCGGCGTCCGTCTTTCTCCTCGTCATCAACCTCGTCGGCCTCGGGCTCGGTCCCCAGCTCCTTCCACTCCTCACCGACTACGTCTTCCGCGACGAGGCACAGATTCACTACTCTCTGCTAGCGGTGACGCTCACGTCGGAGCTGGGCGCGGCGGCGCTCCTGCTTCTCGCTCTTCCGCGATTCCGGCGCGCGATGGACTTTCGGGACGGCTGGCTCGAACGGGAGCTTCGCTCGTCGCCCGGCGCTTGAGCGACGCCCCGGCCGACTCATTCGAACGAGATCATGCGAGAGAACGTGCTCGAGAGCCTTTCGGGGTCGGATTCCGGCTGCTCGTCCGGTACTTTGCTCCACATCAACGCGCGGCGCTTCTCGACCCGTGCCATCCAGCTCGGCACGTAGTTCGCGAGGTCCTGAACGAGGGCGTTCAGCGTCGAGGCCAGCCCGACCATCCTCCGGCAGAGAGTCGCGTGGCAGCTCAGCAGATCCTTGACGCTTTGCTCGCGCTCCTCGAAAGTCGCGCCTCCAGCTGCCTTGATCTCCTCAATGACGTCCCTGCCGAGCTCGTAGGACGCGAGGAGTGCGACCGCGTCCTGCGAGAATCCCGGTCGCGAAGGCTTCCAGTGCCTTCATGTCGTCGAAGCGAATCCCGCGCAGTCCGACCACCTCGCGTATCTTGGAAGCCACCTCGTCCCTCAGCGTCTCCAGCAGATCGCCCGTCGTCTTCCACGTGTTCGCGCGCGGAAGCATCTGCTCGGTCCGGAGCCGGGAGATCAGCCTCCCGAACTCCGCGGACGACACCTTCGCCAGACCGTCCAGGTAATCGGAGAGGTCGTACACCGTGGAATAGAGCCACTCGGACTCCTCGATGTCTTGCGCGAACCGCTTCGAGAGAAAGTAGTCCGCGTTGTGGCTGCTGCGAGGGTCGTTGGCGACGATCTCTCCGAAGCTCTCCTGCAGGAAAGCGTGGAGCTTTCCCACCCAGATGCACAGGCGCTCGCGCAGCGGAGCCAGCTCGGCGGTCGGAACGTGATCGGAATAGGGCTCCATCTCGGACAGCACCGCGGAGAAGAGCTCACGATAAGCCGACCGCGCGTGCAGCCGCGCGACCTCGAGGTCGGGAATCACGGATTGAATCTTGAGCGTGGGCGCGAGCTCCGTGCGCACCAGGTGACACACCTTCCGGACCTGACGCCAGACTTTGAGGAAACGCTCCGGCGAGCAATGGAGAATGGCGTAGTTGCTGTCGAGGACGTCTTCGAGAAGGCGGATGCAGCCGAGGTAGGAACGGATACGAGGATTCTGTACCCGGGTCCGCTCCTTCGCCCATTCGGTCGGAGACACGCCCGCCGGAAGCTCCACGCCTGCGTGGAGCGAAGACGGGGTTCGTCTGCGTGCTCCGCTCATTCCCGATTTTCTGGCTGTAAGAACATTGTAAGTCACTCGAGCCCCGATTGTTAAGCCGGATCTCTGCGGCACGGCGGCATTGACGGGGGCCCGGGAGTGTAGGACGATCGCCGCGTAGATTACTGAATAAGAAAGGGTAAAGGTAACAGCATGGAACGGAGACCCGGAATCGGGACCTTGTCCGTCTGGGCCGGCGAAGAGGAGAGCTGGCAACACGCGACGCAGGTGCCGGTGGTGCACAGCGTTTCGTTCGGATACCCGGACCTGGACCAATGGCTGCGAGTTTCCAGAGGCGAGGAGCCGGGACACATTTACGGTCGCAATTCGAATCCCACCGTCCGCGCATTCGAGGAGAAGGTGCGGGTTCTCGAGGGAGCCGAGGCGGCGACGAGCTTTTCCACCGGCATGGCGGCCATCAGCAGCGTCTTTTACGGACTGCTCGGTTCGGGAGATCGCGTCGTCTCGACCAAGGACACATACGGCGGGACGAGCAAGTTGTTCCTCGAGTTCTTTCCGCGCGTCCAGATGGAAGCGACTCTTTGCGAGACGAACGATCCACGAGCCATCGAATCCGCGATCACTCAGGGTTGTCGGATCCTTTACCTCGAGACCCCCACCAATCCCACGATGAAGCTCGTCGACGTGAGCCGCCTCGCGAAAGCGGCGCACGAGGGCGGCGCTCTCGTCGTCGTCGACAATACGTTTGCCACGCCCGTGAACCAGAGGCCTCTCGAGCTCGGCGCGGACCTCGTGATTCACAGCGCCACCAAGTTCCTCGGCGGCCACGCCGACGCCCTGGGTGGAGTCGTATGTGGAAGACGCGATCTCGTCCAGCCGATCTTTCACTATCGAGAGATCACGGGTGCCTCGCTTCACCCCATGGCGGCGTACCTGCTCCTGCGCGGAATGAAGACGCTCCATCTCCGCGTCCGACAGCAAAACACGAGCGCGCTCGAGATCGCTCGCTTCCTCGAGAAACACCCGGACGTCGAGCGCGTCTACTACCCCGGACTGGAGTCGGATCCGTACCACGAGCTCGCGGCCCGTCAAATGACCGGGTTCGGCGGCATCGTCAGCTTTCAATTGAAGGGCGGTTTCGAGCGCGTCCGAGCTTTCCTGCCGAGGCTCCGTTTCGCACACCTGGCCGCGAACCTGGGGGCGGTGGAGACGGTCGCAGGCCCTCCCGCGACGACGAGTCACGTCGAGCTGACTCCGCGGGAGCGCGAGGATCTAGGGATTCCCGAGGGCCTCGTCCGTTACTCGGTGGGGATCGAAGATACCGAGGATCTCATCGCCGATCTCGGACAGGCCCTCGAGGCTCGCTGAAGAGTCGTTCTCAATCCTCGACCACCGGTTCTCGGTAGTCGACGAGCACGGGCGGAGGCCGCGTCTCGTCCTCCAACAGGCGCAAGGCGGCTTCGAGGACGAGGTGCTGCAGCGCTGCGTCGTGAGGTCGCCCGAGGGGATAGCCGTGCCGGAAAGGAACGAAGAGCGCGCGCGGCGGGCGAACGCGCTCCGCCGCGACTCTCAGAAGGTTGATCACGACGGTGGCGATGCCCCGCCGCTCGAGCTCCGCTGCGATCAGACCCACGGTCTGGTTGCAGAATCGGTCAGACGGGGACGAGGAGCGCCACATCGACTTCGTCCTGCTCGAATCGACGAGCCGCCTCGGGCAGCGTTTCACGTTTGAGGCGACCGGGAGCGGTGATCGATCCCATGAACGAAAAGTGGCGGTGGCTCAGGCTTCCCAACCGTCCCCGCTCGACGAGCTCCCTCAACCGGTCGATCGGAAACGCCAGATTGGGGTCCGAAGCCATGCCCTCGTGGTCGAAGGACTCGCTACGATGGAACTCCCGGAGCTCGGAAACGTCGATGTCGCCCGGTATCTCCCGGAACGACGGGTCCCCTCCCCGCACCGAGGCATCGAAGGGCCGATCTCCGGGAGCGACGAAGCCCGCCGTCGAAACGAGACCGAGCCGGCTCTCCGAGAGCGGTTTTCCCAGCCGGGTCCAGGCGCCGGCATCGGCGCGGCGCCACCGATAGGCGGTGAGAAACAGTCGGACCGAAAGGGAGAACTCGGCCATGTCACCCACGGGTGCTTCCTGTCCTTCCTCCCCTGCCGTGCTCCGAGTCTAGCGCATCGCGTCGACTCCGCGCGCCCGGTAGATTCCCACCGCTTGAGCGGACTCCGGGGTCGGGATACTCTCGATGGGTGACCACGATTGCCGAGATCCTGACGGGGGCGCGCCTCGCGCTCACCGAGGCCTCCGTCTACGAGCGGCTCAGGCGCCACACCGAGATCGACTTCGACCCGGATATCGCGCACGCGGGAGCGATCTACGAGCCCTCGGCGAGGAAGCTCCTCGAGGACATCCATCGGGAGTACTTCGCGATCGGTCGTGGACGCGGCGTTCCGATTCTCGGTCTCACCGACACCTGGCGCGCCAGCGCCGAGCGGATCGAAAGGTCCCGATTCCGAGGACGCCCGGTCAACGCCGACAACGTGTCGTTTCTTCACGCACTCGGCGAGGATCTCCGCTCTCGAGGATCGGAGGTCTTCGTCGGCGGAAACATCGGTCCGCGAGGCGACGCGTATCGGCCGGAGGAAGCTCCCGACGAGAGGACGGCCGAGCGATTGCACGCGCCTCAGATTCGAGGAGCTGGTCTCGAGCGGAGTCGAGTTTCTACAAGCATCCACGCTTCCCGCGCTCGCCGAGGCTCGCGGCATGGCGCGGGCGATCGCCGGGACCGCCGGGAGCGAAGTCCCCTACTTCCTGAGCTTCGTCGTGCGCCCGTCGGGACATCTGCTCGACGGCACCCCCTTTCTCCAAGCGGTCGAGTCCATCGACGAATCGGTGTCCCGGCCTCCTTCCGGTTACTTCGTCAACTGTGTCCATCCTTCCGTTCTCCTCGAAGCGCTCGAGTCCCTGGATTTCGCAGCCACGCCGCTTTCGGGACGGCTCGTGGGTCTCGAGGCCAACGCGTCGCGCCTGAGCCCGGAGGAGCTCGACGGCCGAGCGGAGCTCGACGCGGACGATCCGAGCCGTTTCGGCGCGGAAATGGCGGAGCTCCACCGGCGCTTCGGGCTCCACATTCTCGGAGGCTGCTGCGGCACCGACGCCCGTCACATCGAGTCCACCGCCGACGCTCTGGACCTGCCTCCCGTGTGATGCCCGCGCCGCGGACGAGCTTCTTCGAAGAGCAGGCTCGGAGGAGACGTCAAACCTGGCGGGGCTCGCTTCTCTGTGGACTCGCCGCCTGCGTGATGGGCGCGCCTCTTGCGGTTCTCGCGACTCCCATCGTGTTTCTCGCCGCGGGAGGCGCTCTCCACCTGTTGCCGGGCGGAAGAGCCCTTCTGCCGGAGCTCGTCGCGTCCGGTCGGGCGATTCCGCGCGCCGTTGGCGCCGCCTTCGAGAGCGGGACACTCGAGGGCTTTCTGCGCGCGCGGGTGCTCGCGAGCCTCTTTCAGCTTCTCGCCCCCGGGATGATCCTGCTCGTCGCCGTCTGGGCGCTTCTTCGCGCGCGCTTCACGAGCGCCGGCGTGGGAGAGCTCCTGATGACGCTCTCCGCGCGCGAGCCCCGGACGGGAGACCTGGAAGAAAACCAGCTCGTCAACGTCGTGGCCGAGATGGCGATCGCGGCCGGAATCCCCCCTCCCGCCGTCCGCCTTCTCGACAACGAGGCCCCCAACGCCGCCGCGCTGGGCTCGGACCACGAGCACGCCACCGTCGTCGTCAGCCGGGCGGTTCTGGATCGGCTCGATCGCGACGAGACCCAGTCCCTCGTCGGGCATCTGGTGGCGTCGATCGGCAACGGCGACCTCGACGTCCTCGCGAGCGTGAACGCAGTCTTCCAGTCGGTCGGTCTCGTCCTCCTCGTCCTCGACGCGTTCTTCGGAACGAGCCCCTCCGCGTTCCGCGACCTGTGGCGCGTCTTTCGCTTTCTCGTCGGCGGAAGCGCCGACCCGGCCCTGGTTGCCGAGATGGAGCAGCTTCTCGTCACGAGCCCCGACCAGGTGCGCGAGGACGGCATCTATCGCTTCTCCGAAAGCCGATGGGTGAAACGCTTCCCTCCGCTCTACGTGCTCCTGCTCCCATTTCTCCTTCTCTACGTGGTGTCGCTCCTGCTCGGCTGGCAAGTCTGGATCCTGCGGATGCTGATCGTGGGACCGCTCTCGACTCTCGTCATCCGGGCCCGGCGCTATCTCGCCGACGCTTCCGCCGTCCAGCTCACGCGGAATCCCGACGCGCTCGCCCGCGCCCTCGACAAGCTCTCAATCGACGAGGCTCTCGTCGCCCGAGCGCAATGGTGCGAGCCCCTGTTCGTCGTCGGCGCCGGCAAGGGTGCCTGGAGCGAGGAGATGGGCGGGCTCGTCCGTGCTCACCCTCCGATCCAGAAGCGTCTCGCCCGCATCACCGCGATGGGCGGCGTCGACCGAAGCGAGACGAAGCCCCGGGTGCGATGGACGCCGATTCAAACCGCTCTCGTCGCGTTGTTTGCCGTCCCCCTCGTCGCCGTCGTGGTGTCTCTTCTCTTCTTCGTCCTGTGGATGTCGTTCGCGCTCGCCGCCCTCCCGAGCCTTTTCCTCACCCTACTGGCCCTTTCCGCCGTTCTCGCTCTCGTCGCGTGAGACCGGCCGGCGATAGAGCCGCCACGTGGCTCCCGAGATCGGCGACGAAGGATAGATTCCGAGCAGCCGACAGCCGTCGCACGCAGAGCCCGGAAGACTCCCGATCCAGAAGTCGGCGGTGCCACGGTCCGTCGGCAGGTAGCTCAGTCGAGCCGCTCTCTCACCGAGCCTCTCCCGGTAAAAATTCACGATCATCCCGTTGCGAAAGTCCTGGTCGCTTCCCACGGTGAAGTTGCGGCCCGGCGCGGACGAGAGCGCCCGTTCGAGTGCCTCCTGATAGTGTCCCCGGCCCTCCTTCGCGAAACTTCCCCACGACCATGCGTTCGCTACGACGAGAACCCCGAGAATTACCGCGAGCCACTTGCGGTCGAGCGAGCCGATGAAGCTCGCCATGAGCAGTGGTACGAAAGCGATGCTCACGAGAAAGTAGCGGGGAAACAGAAACGGCGGGTCCAGGACCAGCGCGGGCCAGGCCGGGATGGAGATCACGGCGGCGTAGAAGACCCACAGATAGTCTCCCGGATCGGTACCGGCGCGCTCGGGCCAGAATCGCCGGATGCGACGAGCGAGCTCGGCGATGAGCAGGACGGCGCAGAGCGGTCGCGAAAACCACGCCGCCGCGCTCTCGAACGGTCCGCCGAGCGCGAACGATGCCGTGCGGACCATGAGGAGGGACGGGAGCTTCATGGGGACCGCCTCCGATGCGGAGATAGCGAAGGTCGACGCGTGACGAGCGCGGTGAGCACTCCCGCCGGCGCCGCGTGGAAAGCGACGAGCGTCGCGAAACGCATCCGGCCGCGCGCGACGAGAACGAGGCAGAAGACGACGGCAGCGACGAGGACGATGAGGAAGCTCAGATGAGCGAGGATGCCGAGAGCGGAGGCGAGCCCGTAGCCGATGAAGAAACGAGCGTCCTTGTCCTTCGCGAAACGGACGAGACAGCCGATGGCGGCGAGCGCGAAAACGACGGCGAGGGAGTACCCCCGCGCTTCCGACGAATAGAACCCGAGGGGAAAGCTGAGGGCGACGAGAAACATCGCGAGCTCCGGCCTTCCCTCGCGATCGACCCGCGCCAGCGCTCCCGCCGCGGGGACGGCCGCGATCCCCGCCACGAACGACGGAAGACGGTACGAGGCGAAGGAGCGTCCGCTTCCGAGAGCGTACATCCAGAAGCTCACGAGATAGTGGTTGCTGTCGTGATGGATGGCCGTCAGTACCTGGAGCGGCGATTGGAGGCGAAGGACGTTTCCCAGCGCCCAGATCTCGTCGAGCCAGAAATCGGTGAAGAGCCCCGGAAGCCCGGAGGATCCCGGCGAGGATAGCAAGGAGCGAGATCCCAACGAGAGCTTCGCGCTTTCCCGTCGTCATTCTCGATTATCATCGCCGAGATGGGCTCCGCTGGCTATCGACCCTTCGCGCTCACCCTCGGGTTTTACGCCGTCCTGCTGCTCTTCAGCTTTCACGAGGCCGACGAGGACCTCTGGGGGCGGATGGCCGCCGGAAGGCTAACGATGGAGAAAGGACGAATTCCCGATCGAGACGTCTTCGCGTACGTTCCCACGAAGCCTCGCTGGATCGATCACGAGTGGCTCTCGGGCGTCGTCTTCTACGAGGTTCACCGCTGGGCCGGCGGCCGCGGTCTCGTCCTCGTTCGCGGCGCGCTCGGCCTCGTCACCGTGGCGCTCATTCTCGGAGCGGCGCGAGCCGCCGGGGGCTCGCCGTGGATGGACGCGTTTCTCGCTATCGCCTGCTGGCCGCTCCTCGCCCAGGGCCTCAACGGCGTCGTACGGGCGCAGGCGTTCACCTTCGCCTTCTTCGCGCTCTTCGTATTCGCCCTGGAAACGGCGAAGAAGCCGCTTCGGTTCCGCGGGCTCGTCGTGCTCATACCCGTGACCGGTCTGTGGGCGAATCTTCACGGCGGGTTCGTCGTCGGGCCTCTTCTCCTCGCCGCCTACGCTCTCGGGCGTCTGCTGGAGCGCCAGCGCGCCCAGGCGATCGAGCTCTCCCTGCTTGCGATGGCTTGTTTCCTGGCGAGCCTCGTCAACCCCTACGGGCTCGAGTACTGGCGATACCTCGCAGGCGCGCTTCTCATGGGCAGGCCGGAGATCGTCGAGTGGAGGCCGGTGTCGTTCGGCCTCGACCACATCCACGTCGAGCTCGCCGTCGCCCTCGCGAGCGTCCTCACGATCTCGAAACGACCCGGGCCGTCTCACCTTCTCGTGCTCGGGGGAGCCCTCGCGGAAACGCTGTTGCACATCCGGTTCGCGCCCATTTTCGCCCTCGCGCTCATCGCTTTTCTCCCCCGCTCTTTCGAGGTCGCGCTTGCGAGAGGCCAGGCGGCGTTTCCCAGGAACCTCCTTCCGAGCTTGCTGCCTCTCACCGCCATGTTTCTCTCCCAGGCCTTGCTCCTCCTCGGACTCGCCCTTTCCTGGTTCCAGCGCGACGCTTCACTCGACCTTCGCGTCGAGCCCGATCGCTACCCCGTCCAGGCGATCGAGCGCCTGAAGACGGAAGCGCCGGGAAACCTGGCCGTCTTCTTCAACTGGGGCGAGTATGCCCTCTATCATCTTTATCCGACCCACCGCGTCTCCATCGACGGCCGTTACGAGACCGTCTATCCCGACGACGTGGTACGGGAGAACTGGGCCTTCACCCGGGGCCGCCCCGGAAGGGAAGGTTTTCTCGATTCGCCGCGGGCGGAGTTCGCGCTGTACCCTCGGGACACCGGCGCCGCCCGCTACCTCCGAAGCGCTCCGGCCTGGCGCTTGTTGCAGGAAGACGCCCTTTTCGTGCTCTACCGACGCCGGCAGTAGCCCGTTTGTCGGAGAATTTTGCCGCGAAAAGGAAGAAAAACGGGTCCGAAACTCGTCTCAACTACTAGATACAAAAAACTGAAACCGGGCGACGGGGAATCTGGAAGCGCAGCAAACCGCTGACGTTGACAGGCTTCCAGACACCCCAGTATCATGCTTCGAGGCGATCCCGTTCAGAGTCAGGCTCGAAACGATGAAGGCTTGGGAGTTGGGTACCAGGCTCGGCACGGCCATACAGGCCATTGCAGTGTGGAGAACCGGGCCGCGGTTCCTCGAGACCCTGTGCGCGAAAGTGCGTGCCCGAGACGGGCAGGCGCTCGTGGAAACGGTGATGACGACGGGTTTTCTCGTCGCGCTCGCTCTGGTGCTCGACAAATCGCTCATCCCCATCGTGGTGAAAGCTTTCGACCACATCGCCAAGGCGCTGAGCTCGGTGGGACCATGACAGTCCGCGAGTCCTCGGCAAGCTCCGTGCTCGGTGACGAAGACGGAGTCTCCACCATCGAGTACACGATGGTCCTCGCCTTCATGGCAACCCTATCCATTTATGTAACGCTCTCGCTCATCAACGTCTTGCTCGATCGAGTATCGGTTCTCGTAGTCAATATCGCCATTTTTTTGACTGGCATTCCCAGTCCATAAGCGCAGGAGGAAAGCTCATGTGGAATCGGATTCGCACTCGTATTCAGGACGGCTACCTGCTACGCGTCACGTCGGCGCACGAACGCATCCAGCGCCTCCGGGCGCGTTTCGGAGTCGAGGCGGGCGCGATCACCATCGAGTACATCCTGATCATCGCGCTCATCGCCATCATCATCATTACGCTGTTCACCGTCCTGCTCTGGCCGGCGCTCAAGCCCGCCGTCGAGGATCTTCTGAAGAGGATCCAAAACGCCATCAACGGCGGAAACATCGCCTGAGGCCGATGGAGGCCCGCACCGTGAGGAAGAAGCTCGCCGGGAGGGCCCGGAGCGAACGGGGACAGAGCGCCCTCGAGCTCCTGATGACCATCTCCGTCATCTTTTTCCTCATGGTCGCGATCATCCAGATCTCGCTCATCTGCTGCACGAAGCTCCTGACCAATTACTCCGCCTGGACCGCGGCTCGGGTCTGGGCGATCAACAAGGACGACGCGGTGGGAAAGGCGCAAGAGGCGGGGGTCGCGGTTCTCGGGATCTTGAAGTGGAAGGAGCCGGAGAGCGGTTTCATCCACGTCCAGGAAGGAAACGAGGGAGTGGAAGTGGAGTATGAGACGACCCTCGGCATTCCCTTCATTCTGAAGAACGACACCGCGGGGCACATCACCACTCGAGGCTGGGCGACCGTTCCTCGCGATCCCAACGGGTTCGAGGAGCGCGGCGACAACCGGGAGCGTTGAAGATGGATCGACGAGGCTTCAGCCGGCGTTTCGACGACGAGAGCGGACAGACGACGCTGTTCGTCCTGTGCAGCTTCTTCGTCTTCTTCATGTTCTTCGCCCTCGTGGCGAACGTGGGTCAGGCGGTGAATCGGAGGGTGATGCTCCAGATGGTGGCGGATGCCGGCGCCTTCACCGGCGCCTCCGCGCAGGCATCGGCACTCAACACCATCTCGGAGTTCAACCAGATCATCAGCACCGCCTGGGACGTCACCCAGGCGTTGATGCTCTATTTCACCTTCCAGTTCTGCGGAGTCGATGACGCCATCACCGGCATCTACAAAGTCATCGAAGGTGTGATGTCGGTGATGATCCAGGTCACCAACCATGGCGGCGCCGTCTGGTCAATCATGGAGGCGGAGATGGTGACCCGTCAGAACATCGCCGACCTGTTCCCCGACGGGTCGGTGCACTCGCCGCTCGAGTCCTTCGGAGGCTTGTTGTCGAGCCCTTCCTCGCTGGCCACGGGGGTGAGCCACATCGTGAACCTGAAGAAGGCGTGGCCCGCCCTCTTTTCGGAGATTGCCCTCGTTCGCATCGAGCAGGATACGGTCCAGAAGTTCTGGATTTGCTATACCCCGCCTTTCACCGTCAGAGGCAGGAACGACAAGTTCAATCTCCCCTGGAAGAAGAAGGAATCCGACGAGGTCACCCGCTTCTACTGGTGGGTGACCGCCGACCCGGTGGACGCTCTCGTGCTCCCGAAGAAGAGCTGGATGCCCTTCGGCTTTCCCAAGGTTCCGAGGATGACGGCGGCGGCCCTCGCGAAGCCCGTAGATGGGGACGTCGAGCCCGATAAGCGCGGGTCCAAATACGTGGCCAAGATGATCCCTCTTTCGACCATCAACGCGAAGTTTCTCGAGCTCGGAAACGGTTTTCCCAGTCTGACCAAGGTCCTCCATTGAGCGCACCCCGACTCAGGAGTCACGCCGCCGGCGAACGAGGCCAGGCTTTCGTCGAGACCGTCCTCATGATCTGGCTTCTGACTCTCTTGATGTCCGCCATCATCCAGGTGTTTCTCGTCCACAACTACGCGTTCCAGATGGCGAACAACGCCTACTACAGCCTGTTCAAGGACAAGGCCTACGGCAAGTACAACAAGCCCAGCGAAAAGTTTCAGGGATTTCCCAACTTCGCCCAAAAGAAACCGCTCCGGGCGGTCTCACCGCTCGCGCAGGCGGGCGGCAAGATCCACGTTACCGCTGGCGGCGCGATCAACTGGTCCGACGACGACCGGGCGGCGATCCCGATGATGCCCTTCTTCCAGGACTCGATCGTGAAGGAGCTCGAAAACCGCGGCATTACCCGCGGGCCCGTCCGACTCAAGCTGGGAACGAAGATCTCGGGTCTCAACTACCTGGAGACGAAATACCTGCGCATGGGCATGGGCACCGAAGGCGGGTTCGAAGCCTTCTTCGGGATGATCGAGTCCCTCATCGGCATGGCGGGCGAGCTGGGGACGGACTACACCAAGTACACCAACGGTTACGACGAGGACGACCTCAAGGGCAAGTCCGACCAGTACGACAATGCCAACGACGATCTCAACAACCAGGACCCGAATGCCGCCCAGCACGCTCGCGATCAGTGGGACAACGCGCACGGCGACTATAACCACGACGGGTACAACGACGTTTGCGAACAAATCCATGGCAACAACCATCCGAGCTGCAACAACCACAGGCCGTGGGAGTAGGTATCAAAGGAGTAGGAACCGCCCATGAAAGGCAAGCCCGCCATCATCATCTCGCTCTTGTTCGGAATCCTCGCCTGGGTCTTCGTGTGGCTCTATCTCTCGTCGCGCGAGACCGAGCTGCTCCAGATCGCGGATCTTAGAAAGGTGGTCGTGGCGAACACCGACATCCTCGAGGGAACGGCCATCGAGGAGAACATGATCACCGAGACGGAAGTCCCGAAGAAATTCCAGCAGCCGGGAGCTTTCGAGTCGTCGAAAGAGGTCGTGGGGCAGATCGCCGCGGTTCCGATCAAACAGGGCGCCCAGGTGCTGGGAACGGCGATGACCGGAGTGGGCCGCAACCTCGCGACCAAGATCCCGCGAGGGATGCGGGGCATCTCCATCGCCGTCACCGACGTGACAGGGGTATCGAGTCTCGTCGCCGCGAACAACTACGTCGACGTCCTCGCCACGGTGAAGCTCGGAAGCGCTCCCGGCGCCTCCAATCAAAGGACGTTCGTCACCACCTTGTTCCAGAACGTCCTCGTTCTGGCGGTGGGAAGCGACCTGGGCGAGGTGAGAACCCGGCCCGCGGGCGGCAACAACGCTCTGGGAGCGATCGCGCAGCAGGAGCGAGAAAAGTTCTCGACGGTGACCCTCGCCCTCACTCCGCAACAAGCTCAGGACCTGGTCCTGGCCCAGGACGTCGGAGACATCTCCCTCGTGCTGCGGTCGTTCCGAGAGGGAAACGAGCCGGTCGATCTCAACCGCTCGGCGCCGCCGGGAGTCTTCGGCGTCGACGATGGCTCGATCGTACCCAGACGTGCGCCTTCGTGGCAGGAGATACGCGGCTCCGTACGCTGAGAAAAAGAACGCAAGGGGGAAACATGAGAAGAGAAACGACCCGCAAGACCGGGCTCGCCATCGCGGCCTTCACGCTCGTCGCCGCTTTCGTCGCGGCGGCAACGCCGGAGCGGCAAGCCCAGCAGGCCGAGCAGCAGGTAGTGGCGGTGGGGGCGCAGACGGTCGTGCGCGTCGACTTTCCCATCGGCCGGAGCGCGATCGGCAACGACGGCATCGCCGATTTCAAGATTCTCGAGAATCGCCACGAGATCGTCCTCACCGGCCGCAAAGCGGGAGAGACCACGCTCACGCTCTGGGACCAGCAGGGGGATCTCCGCAGCGAGATCACGATTCGGGTCCGTCCCTCCTCGGGAGGGGCCCGGCAGATCACGGAAGAGCTCGAAGAGCTTCTCGGCGGCATCGAGGGCATCCACTACAAGGAGGTGGGCGGTACGGTGTGGGTCGAAGGTGAAGTCCTCACCCAGCGGGATCTCGACCGGGTGAACAAGGTCCTCGAGGGCTATCCCGAGGTCCGGAGCCTGGTAGAGCTCTCTCCGATGACGCAGGTGATGATGGACCAGGCCGAGGCGGACTCGGTGAAGACGGTCCAGATGGATGTCACCATCATGGAGGTCGACAAGAGCATGATGAGGAACCTGGGCGTGCGCTGGGCGAGCTCGGTCAACCCCAGCGCCGCCGCGCCGTTCCAGATCGGATCGGGGGGAGGCTTCGGACCCATCAGCGGCGTGATCTCGAACATTCTTCCCACCATCAACATGCTGACCAGCACCGGGAAAGCGCGGGTGCTCGCTCAGCCGACGCTCATCACCAAGAGCGGACAGAAAGCGCAGCTCTTCGTCGGCGGAGAGCTCCCGATTCCCGTCGCCCAGGGCGGCGGCGCCATCAGCATCGAGTACAAGGAGTACGGGGTGAAGCTCGAGTTCGAGCCCACGGTGAACAGCCAGAACAACATCGACACCGCGATCTTCGTCGAGATGTCGAGCCTCGGCGGGCCCGCGCCCGGGGGCGGAGCTCCCGGCATCATCACCAACCGGGTGAACACCAGCATCTTCGTCAAGGACGGCGAGAGCATCACCCTCGGCGGGCTGGTACGCGCCGAGGACGCCCAGAACGTCGACAAGGTGCCGGGGCTCGGGAGCATTCCCGTCCTCGGGAATCTCTTCAAGTCCAAGCAGTTCATCCGCAACGAGACCGAAATGCTCGTCTTCGCCACTCCCCACGTCGTCACCGCCGACGAGGCGGGAGCGGGTCTCAAGGACAAAGTGACGGGAGAGTTCGACGAGTTCACCGAGATCGAATCGCACAAGGCCGACACGACCAAAGACAAGAAGAAAAAGAAGAAAAACCAGTAGGAACCATGTCGGGCGCGGCGATCAGTGTTTTCTCGGTCAAAGGGGGCGGAGGCGCGAGTCTCATCGCCTGTAACCTCGCCGTGTCCCTTCGCCGGGAAACGAGGGCCTCGGTGGCACTCCTGGATCTCGCGCATCCCATTCCCGGGAGCGCCAGCCTGTACCTCGGCGTTCCCCAGGCGAAGACGGTCACCGACATCGTTCCCCTTCTCGACCGCCTCCAGCCGACGCTCCTCAAGAGCTATCTGACCAGCCACCCGTCGGGGATTGCCGTCGTACCCGCGACCAAAGACGCGTTTCACGAGAAGGTCCTAACCCGGGAAAAACTCGCGAAGTTCACCGAGATCCTCATACGGGCCTACGACTACGTCGTCATCAATCTCGCCGCACCGCTTTCCGCCGACGTCGTGCCCTTCCTCGAGCTCAGTGCCCTCATCTGCCTGGTCGTCGCACCCGACGTCGGCTCCGTCTCCCAGGGAAAACAGGCCCTCACTTACCTCCAGTCCTGTCACTTCTCCCGGGAGACGATGCGTCTCGTGCTGAACCACTACAGCAACCAGATGCCCTTTCCTCCGGAGACGATCGAGCAGAGCGTTGGACTTCCGATTTCTCTCTACCTCCCCCACGACCCGGAGCTGATGGAGCAATCGATCGGGCTCGCGGATCCGTTCGTCTCATCTTCGCCCCGACATCCGGTCTCGAAAGCACTCGACGCCTTCACTCAGCAGGTGGTCGCCAATCTCGAGGGGGGCCTCGCCGCCAACGCCCGGCGTCCACGAATCGAGGCGGTACAGGCGGAATCCACCGCAGAGCAGGACGCGGCCGCGCGCCAGGACAAAGAGAGGAAGATCGACGAGATTCGGGACATCAAGATCCGCGTCCACCGGAGGCTCATCGACGAGATCGATTTCAAGAAAGCGGACATCGAGCTCGCCAAGGATCGGAAGAAGAAGACCGAGCTGCGCGCCAAGACCGAGGTCAAGATCGTGAGCCTCCTCGACGAGGAGGCCAAGGAGCTCACCGACCGCGAGGTCCGAAAGCGCCTGGTGAAAGAGATTCTCGACGAGGCCCTCGGGCTAGGACCGCTCGAAGAGCTCCTCCGTGACCCGGACGTCAGCGAGATCATGGTGAACGGGATCGATCACGTTTTCGTCGAGCGCAAAGGCAAGCTCACCCTCACCGACCACAAGTTTCTGACCGACGACCAGCTGCGCGCCATCATCGAGCGCATCGTCGTGCCTCTCGGCCGCCGCATAGACGAAAAATCTCCCCTCGTCGATGCGCGCCTCGAGGACGGATCCCGCGTGAACGCCATCATCCCGCCCCTTGCCATCGACGGACCTTCGGTCACGATTCGGAAGTTCGCCCGGACGCCGCTCACGGTGCCCGACCTCATCCGGTTCGGCTCCTTCACGCCGCAGATCGCGCAGTTCTTCGAGGCCACCGTTCTCGCGCGTCAGAACATCGTGATCTCGGGCGGTACCGGGTCGGGGAAAACGACGTTGCTGAACCTGCTCTCCTCCTTCATTCCGACCGATGAGCGGATCGTGACCATCGAGGATTCGGCCGAGCTCCAGCTGCCCCAGGTGCACGTCGTCCGGCTCGAGTCGCGCCCTCCGAACATCGAGGGCGAGGGCGCCATCACCATCCGCGATCTGGTGCGAAACGCGCTCCGCATGCGGCCCGACCGCATCGTCGTCGGAGAGTGCCGCGCGGGAGAGGCGCTCGACATGCTCCAGGCGATGAACACGGGCCACGACGGCTCTCTAACCACGGTGCACGCCAATACCCCGCGAGACGCGCTCTCGCGCCTCGAGACCCTGTGCCTGATGGCCGGACTCGACCTTCCGGCGCGCGCCATCCGGGAGCAGATTGCCTCGGCGGTGGACATCGTGATTCAACAGTCGCGCCTGTCGGACGGGACCCGGAGGGTGACCCACATCGCCGAGATCACGGGGCGCGAGGGCGAGGTCTTCACCATCGCCGACATCTTCTTGTTCAAGCAGACGGGCATCACCCCCGAGGGAAAGGTACTCGGCCAGTTCGTCCCCACCGGAGTGGTTCCGAAGTTTATCGAGGGTCTGTCACGGCGCGGTATCAAGGTGCCGCGGGAGATATTCCTGCATCAAACAGCGTGAGGTCTCGACGGTCATGTTCATGAAGATTCTTCTCCCGACCATCGTCGCCGCCGCCGCCGTCTTCCTCGGCTGGGCGGTGATGACGCCGCTCTCGGAATGGTGGGACCGATACCTGAACAAGTGGAGCCGCTGGATGCAGCTCGAGCTCGAGGCGATGCACCAGGAGATGCCTCGGAACCGCTGCCGGCAGATCCTCTCGTACTCCGTTCTCGTAATGTCGGTCCTCGGCCTTTTGCTGAACTTCCCCAGCTTCTTCTTCGCCCTCGTCTTCGGCGGCCTCGGCCTCGCCGTTCCCCGCTGGGGCATCACCTACCTCCGCAACCGCCGCTTCCGCCGCATCAACGAGCAGCTCGGCGAAGCCCTCACCCTCGTCTCGAGCTCGTTGCGTTCGGGCCTGAGCCTGCCTCAAGGCGTCGAGCTCGTCGTCCAGGAGATGGAGGCGCCCATCGCGGAAGAGTTCGCCACCGTCATCAAGGAGAACCGCCTCGGACTTCCCTTCGACGAGGCTCTCCAGAACCTCGCCGAGCGCGTTCCCACTCCCGACCTCGACATGGTGGTGACGGCGATTGTGACCATCCGGGAAACGGGAGCGAACCTCGCCGAAGTCTTCGACGTCATCGCCCATACCGTGCGCGAACGAAAGAAAGTCGAGGGAAAGATCCAGGCGATGACCGCGGAAGGTATGACCCAGGGAGTGATGATGTGCGCCGTGCCGCCCGTTCTCATCATCACCTTCTTCTTCCTCGACGCCAGCCTCGTCGAGCCGCTCTTCACGACCGTACTCGGAATTCTGATGCTCATGATCATCGCCGGGATGGACGCGATGGGCATGTGGATGATCCTGAACACGGTGAAGATCGATGTCTGAGAACGACGTGCCCCGTAGGGCCGAGCGCGGCGCCGCCACCATCGAGTACGTGATGGTCCTCGGCTTCGTCACCGCCCTCGTCCTCTTCCTGTTCGGCCTTCTCTTTCCCAGCGCGGGAACGGATTTCGAGACGCTGGTGAACCAATGGGGCAACAAGCTCGCGACCCAGATCGCGGGAGACGAAATATCTTCGGGCTCTGACGCCTGGGGAGCCGAGTGACCATGAGCATCTCTACCGTCTTTCTCCTTCTGGCCTACGCACTGATCTTCGGCTCCGCCTCGATGCTCATTTATATGCTCCTTCCCGACTTCCGGCGCCGCGCCGCGCTCGCCCGGCTGGAAGCGGCGAGAGGCCGGGACGTCGTCGATTCTCCTCTCCTCAACCTCATGCACCCCCTGCTGCGCGCGGTAGCGCCATGGGTCTCTCACTACAAGCTCGTTTCCTACCGCGCCGCGAAGGAGAAGCAGATCGCGGGCGCGGGGCTCAAGGAAGCCCTCAGCACCGACGAGTTTCTAGCCTGGAAGCTCGTCTTCGGGATCCTCGGTCCGCTCGCCACGGCGTCCATCTTCCACTTCGCCCGGCATCCCTTGATGATCGTCATCCTGGCCGTCGTCTTCTCGTTCCTCCCCGACTTTCTCCTGAAGGACATGGTCACCAAGCGGCAGCGGGCCATCGTGCGCGCCCTCCCCTTTTCGGTGGACCTCCTGACGCTGGTAGTCGAGGCCGGGCTCGATTTCTCTCAGGGGCTCCAGAGGGTCGTCGAGCGCGGACCCGCTGGACCACTCGCCGACGAGCTGTCGCTGATGCTGCGCGAGATCCGTCTCGGCACGACCCGCTCGGAGGCGCTCCGGGGTCTCGCCGAGCGGTGCGGCGTTCCCGAAATCTCGTCGTTCACATCGGTCTTGATCCAGGCCGACCGCCTCGGCGCTTCCATCGGCTCGGTTTTGCGGGCACAGGCCGATCTGATGCGGTCCGAGCGGTTTCAGCGAGCGGAGAAGGCCGGTGCCCGGGCCTCGAGCATGGTTCTCGTTCCTCTCGTGCTCTTCATCCTTCCCGCGGCGCTCCTCGTCATCGTGGGTCCCGTGCTCCTGCGGTTCGTCTACGGAATGGGTTCGTGAGGTGCGAAGTTGAAGCGTCTCGTCATCAAGCACGGCGACCAGATCCTCAGACACGAGCTCGGAACGACTCCCGTGAGCGTGGGCCGGGATCCGTCCTGCGAGCTGTCGTTCGACGATCCGGGCCTGTCGAGGAGGCACGGGAGCTTCGAGGCCACAGCCGCTGGAGTCCGCTTCGTCGATTCTCGGAAGCCGCAACGGGAGCTGGGTCAATTCCAAGAAGACGAAACAAGCTGATCTGAAGCCGGGCGACGCGGTCCGAATCGGAGCGCTGCTCATCACCTACATCCATGAGCCGGAAGAAAAGGAACAAGACGATGCGGCCGATGCGACCGCGACCGTATTCGCCTCCTCGCCGAAGGCCGAGCCGCAGGCCGCCAAGACGGTCCTCCTGAACCGGGGCGAAAGCGCCCCCGCGGCCACTCCCCATGCCGGGACGATGCTCTTCCGTCCCGAGAAACCCACTCCAAACGTAGCTCCCGACACGGCGCGCCTGACTCCTGGCCAGCTCGCCCCTTCGGCTTCCCCTTCCCCTTCCCCTCTCCCCTTCCCCTTCGCCTGCTCCGCGCCCCGCGGCGCCACCGCCGTTTCCAGCCCAGAATGTCGATCCCGAAGCCGACGTCGCGCCTCCTCCAGAACGTTGGTCCTGGAGCGCCAAACAAGCTCTAATCACGCTCGGCGTCGGCCTCACCCTGTACCTGGTCCTGGCCTTCCCTCTCGTCCGCACTCTGGGAAACGCGCTCAGAGAAGAATCCTTGCGTCGCGGCCGCGCTCTTCTCGACGTGCTCGCTTCAGCCAATGGAACCGCCATGGCCGAGGGACGCTCGCGCGACCTGGAGGTGGACAAGGTCACCCGCGAGGAGCGGGTGAAAGAAGCGCTCCTCGTCGATCTCCAAGGGAAAGTGCTCGCCCCCACGAGCCGCGTCGACGAAACGCTCCCCACGATACAAGGCATCGAGCCCCCGACCGAAGAGATCCGGACGTTCTATCTCGGCAGGCGCGGTGGCGACTATGTCATGGTCGAGCCGGTGCTGGACCGCGGAAAACGCGTGGGCATCGCCGTGCTCGTGTACGAGGTGGCGACCGCCTCCGGAAGCTGGGCGGTAGCGGTGATGGTCCTCGGCTTCCTTACGCTCCTCCTGGGGGTTCTCGTCGCGATGGTTCTGGCGAAGCGATTCACCCTCGTGCCCATCGCCGGGCTCGCCGACGACGTCGAAGCGGTGATCAAAGGAGACGCCCCCCGGATTCCCCAGGCTCAGGGATTCTCCGAGCTCTCCGAGCTCGCGAAGAGTATCAATCGCCTCATCGAGCGCTCACCGGCTCTGTCCGCCCGGGTCGCGCCCGCCCACAGAGTCTCGGCGGCAGTGCCTCCGGCAGCCGCGCCCATCCCGCAGAGGCCGGTACCGTCACCGCCGGCTCTCCACGCGACGCCTGCTCCGGCCGCTCCCGCCGCGCCCGCGCCCAGCCCCACGCCGGCTTCCCCGCCCGTGGCAAGGCCCGCGGCGGGGTCGAGCGATGGCGCCCGCTTCTGGGTGGATTCCGAGTTCATCGTGGCCCGGGTGGAGCCGGAGGCCGCGGCGCTCCTCGGCTCGACCCCGGAGGCGATGGAAGGCCGGCACGTCATCGAGGCCGTGAAGGACCAGAAAACACTGGGAGTCATACTGGACTCCCTGAACACGCTCGACGGCGCCGCCTCCTCCTCCACGGCCGGAGCTCCCGAGCTCAGCGCAGGCGCGATATCCGTCACCGCGGCCCGAGAGGGCGATTGGGTCGTCGTGAGCTTGAAACGGGCGGGATAGATCCGGGACAATGGGTTAGCGGTGTCCCGCACTCCCCGACGCGGGACGCGAATTTCTCATGGTGGAAAAAACTCTCAGCGCCGCCGATCTTCCGCGGCTCGTGGTGCAGCTTCCCGACGGCAAGGAAGTCCACCACTCGATCGCGGGAAGCGAGGTCACGATCGGACGCGATCCTTCGAACCGGATCACGATTGCGGACCAATTCGTGAGCAAGTTTCACGCGAAGCTACTCGTATCACATGCGAGCATCACCCTCGTCGACCTCGGGAGCGCGAACAAGACCTATGTGAATGGACAGCCCATCTCGGAGCTTCCCGTGAAGTATGGGGACGAGCTGCAGTTCGCCGGCGTACGTTGTCGTCTCCTCGGCCCGGAGAGCGTCGAGCGGCATGCCGCTCCCGCACCGCCACCTCCGCGCCCCGTCGCGCCCCCACCGGGCTCGATACGCTCGGCCCCGGCGGCCGCGGCTCCAGCCCCGCCAGAACCGGTCTCGCACCAAAGGCCACCGGCCGCTCCCGGACGCTTCAAGGCGGCTAAAGCGGCGAAGCCCGCCAAGGCCGCGGCGGCGGTCGCGGGACAATCCACTCCCCCGCCCATCGAAGCCGACCCGATGAAGCGGCTTCTCCGAATCGGAGGCCTGCTCATCCTCGTCTCGCTCGCCCTCGCCGTCATGCTGCGCATTCTTCTCGTGCCTTCGGCAGAGCCCGCCAAGGACTCGGGCAAGGCGCAGGCTACCGAGCCGACCACCACCGCTCCCGTCGCCGCCACCGAGCCCACACCCACACCAACGCCGGCACCTCCGCCGACCACGCCCAATCCGACTCAGCCCGCGAATGCCACGCGGGCGGCGACGCCGGGCTCCTCTCGCCCGGGGAGCACGTCCTCGGCTCAGGACTACTTCGACCAGGCTCTGTCCTTTCTCGACACGGGACGTCTGAAAGAAGCGGAGACCGCGTTCAAGAAAGTGCTCGAGATCGAGCCCGAAAACGCGAGCGCGCGGACGCGATTGGCCTTGCTCCAGGAGGAGATCGCGCAAAAAGCCGACCAGCATTTCGGCAACGCCCGACAGGCGTTCCAGTACCTGAGGTACGATGAGGCCATCGCCGAATGGGAAATGTTCTTGACCCTGGCGGACTCGTCCGACGTGCGTTACGCCGAGGCAGAGCAAGGCATCGCCCAGGCGAAGGCGAAGCTCCGCTAGGATCCCATGGCCAAAATCGTCGTCAAGCGGACCGGAAGCGAGGATTTCGAGAAGGCGCTCGACGCCGACTCGATCTCGATTGGGCGCGACGCGTCCAACGACGTCGTGCTCGTGGACCCCTCGGTCTCGCGGCACCACGCGCGAATCGAGAAGACCGGTTCTGGCAGCTACCGGATCGTCGATCTCGACAGCGGAAACGGGATCCTTCATCAGGGGAAACGGGTGCCGACGCTCGAGCTCTACCCCGACTGCGAGGTCGAGATCGGAAGCTCGACGCTCGTCTTCGTGAGCGAGGTAGCCCTCCCGTCGCTGGTTCTCATCGGAGGGGGGCCGCAGCGGACCTATCCTCTTTCCGCCTCGGAGACGTTTCTCGGACGCTTACCCGAGAACCCCATCGCGATTCCCGACCCGCTAGTCTCGAGCCGACATTCGAAGATTCTTCGCCGCGGTGATGTCTATGCTGTCGTCGACCTCGATAGCGAGAACGGCACGCGGGTCAACGGCGTTCGGGTGAGCTCGAAGGACCTGCAGCAGGGCGACCAGATTCAGGTCGGGAGCTACACGCTGTACTTCGCCCGTGACGGAGTCGTCCCTCCGCCAGACTCAATCCGAGATCATCCAGCCAGTGCACACTCCCATGGGGCCCTCCCCGGCACCTCGCGCCGAAGCGGTGGTCCCTCCGCCGGGCGTACCGCCGGCTTCCGTTCGACCCGCCGGCGCCGCCGGCAAGCCGGTCGCACGACGTTCCGGCTCCGGCTCACGAAAACCCCTGATCCTGGCCGGCGCAGGGCTCTTCGCTCTCCTGTTCCTCGTGGTCATGGTGATGCTGATTCGCTCTCCCGACAAGGGGGCCGAGCGAGAATTCCAGCAGGTCTTTCAGGCCGAGCTGAGCGCGGAAGAGCGCCAGCACATCGAGGAATACCTCACCCAGGCGCAGGAATACGAGAAGAACGGCAATCTCCAGCTGGCCCTCGAACAGTATCGAAAAATCCTCGTCCTCGACGCGAGCCATCACGACGCGAAAGCTGAGGCCGCGCGTCTCGAAGAGACTCTGGAGCAGCAGGCCGCCGCTCGAGCCGAGCGCGAGCGCAGCGAGCGCGAGAAGCAGGCGCGGGTCGCGTCGCTCGCCGAGAAAGCCACCGCGCTTCTGGGAGAGTCCAAGTTCGACGAGGCCCGTGCCGCCCTCGAAGAGGCGCGGGCTCTCGCGCCGGACAGCGATTTCCTGTCGGGGAAGCTCGCCGCAACCTACGTGGCCGAGGGAAACTATTTCCGCAGCCGGGACACGGGCCGCGCCCGCACCGCCTACCAGAAGGCGCTCGAGGCCGACCCCGCGAGTGACGAGGCGCGACGCCGGCTTTCGTCGATCGACGCCGGCCGCCGCGCATCCCAGGAGAAGGAGAATCGCGTCGCCAGTCTGACCGAGCAGGGTCTGGGTCAGCTCAAGCGCGAGGAGTATCACGATGCCTACGCCAGCTTTTCCGAGCTCTTGAAGCTGGATCCGGGCAACGCTCGCGCGCGCGAGTTCCGCGACCAGGCGGCAAAGCTTCTCGACGAACAGGTCCGTCCCATGTACGATGAAGGCGTCCGACTCTACAACGCGGGGGAGCTCGCCGAAGCGATGGCCCAATTTCAAAAAGTACTCGCCATCCAACCCGACCATGCCGACACCAAGGCGTTCCTCCAGAAAGCCATGGAGAAAGTCCGCGCCGAGGCCGTCGACCGCTACAAACGCGCCTACATTTACGAGGGCCTGGGCCGTTTTCGGGAGGCGCTCGATCTCTACCGCGAGTGTCTCGCTCTTCTTCCCGATCCGCACGAGGAGTACCACAAGAAGGCAGCCCAGCGAATCGACGAGCTGAGCCGCAAGGTGCAGTAGCCGCCTTCGATGAAACACGCGGAGTTCGAAAAGGCGATTGCCGACCGACTGGTGCAGTACGGGTATATCCAGGCGCCGCTCCTGGAGCGGGCGCGCGCCTATCATCAGTCGCGCTCGATGACGTTCCTGCGCGCGCTCGTCGAGCTCAAGCTCACCTCCATCGACGCCCTCGGGACCGTCCTCGAAGAGGTCGCGGGAACGTCGGTCGTCGACCCGTCCCTTCTCACCGTCTACCCCGAGTACATCGAGACGGTGACGAAGCTCATTCCGAAAGAGATCGTGACCGGGGTGCTCGTCTTTCCCGTGCAATCGGAGCTCAACGGCATCCGGGTCGCGATGCTCAATCCGACCAATCGCGGGCTCCTGTCCGCCCTCGAAGGAGTCTCCGGCTGCCGTATCCACGCTCTCGCAGGATTCGAGAGCCCGATCGCGAGCGCGATCGCCAAGCACTACGGCGTGACGGTGAACGGCGTGCCCCAAGCGGCGGTCGACGGCGACGCCGCCCTGAAGCTCATCGATCGAGTGGTTCGAGAGCGCCTCGGAGCACCGATGGAAGCGTACTCCGATCCCGCCGTCGCTCTCGTGAACCGCAACCGGGACAAGCTGCGGACGGACCCCGCCGCTCTCGAGACGGTGATTCGGGATCCCGACGTGATTCGATTCGTCCACCAGATCCTCGTTCGGCTCGTTCTCGGTGGAGCGAGCGACGTGCACTTCGAGCCGCTCGAGAGCACGTTTCGGGTTCGCGCCCGGATCGATGGCTCCATGAGGACGGCCTGGACCTTTCCGGCGCCGGTAGCACTCGCCACCATTGCGCGTCTGAAGGTCATGGCGGGAGTCGACATGAAGCCGAGCTCGACCCCGATCGATGCCCGAATCAGCTACGACCTGGTCTGGGGAAAAGACGTCGACTTCCGTTTCTCTAGCCTGCCCTCGCTGTTCGGTGAGAAGATCGTGCTCCGCGCGCTCGACCGTTCCCGCAAACGCCAGGGAATCGCCGAGCTCGGATTCGACCCCGAGACCCTCTCCCGGGTGCGCCAGGCGGCCGAGCGGCCGAACGGTCTCCTCCTCGTCACCGGGCCGACGGGGAGCGGCAAGACCTCGACGCTGTACGCGCTCGTGGATCACCTCAACCACGACGACGTCAACATCGTCTCCGCCGAGGATCCGGTGGAGTCCAAGATCGCCGGGGTGACTCAGGTACATTGCGGCGAGGAGACCGGTATCACTTTCGCCGACGCGCTGCGCAGCTTCTTGAGGCAGGACCCCGATATCGTGCTCGTCGGCGAGATCCGGGATCAGGAAACGGCGGACATCGCTTTGAAAGCTTCGCTCACCGGCCACCTGGTGATGTCGACGCTCCATACCAACGACGCGCCGAGCACCATCCTGCGCCTCCTCAACATGGACCTCGACCCCTTCATGGTGGGCTCGGCCGTGCGCCTGGTGCTCGCGCAGAGGCTGGTTCGACGCCTCTGCCCCAAGTGCAAGAAACCCGCGGCGACGGCGCCCCCGCTGCAGGCCTTTACCGAACGCGAAAAAACTCTGCTCGTGGGGGCGAAGCTCTTCGAGCCCGTTGGCTGCGAGGAGTGCGGTCAGACCGGATACCGAGGTCGCCGCGGGATCTTCGAAGCACTCCTCGTCTCCGACGAGCTCGAGGAGCTCATCGCGGGGAAGGGCTCCGTCGTCGAGATGCGCGATCTCGCCATGCGGCAAGGGATGAGGACGCTCCGGGAGAGCGGCCTCGGCCTCGCCGCGACCGGGGAAACGAGCCTGGACGAGATCGTCGCCAACACCGTCGGAGAGGCACCCGCCGCATGAACCTTCTCGTCCTCGTCACCGCCGCCCTCGCCTTCCTCCCCGCCGACGACCAGGTCACTCATCACGGGCCCGGCTTCACGCTGCGGTATCCGGAGAAGAGCTCCAAGGTGCAGCCGCCGAGCGCGCGTGTTCCCTTCCAGCTCGAATACCGCAAGCACAGCATGGTGCGGCTCGAGACCGAGCATCTCACCCAGCCCATCGACCTTTCCGACCCGTCTTTTGCCGCCATTTTCCTCGAGGTGCAGCTCGAGCGACTGAAGGAACGGGTCATCGCGCCCCTCGAGTCCAAGACGATCCGGAAGTATCCCTGGGGGACGGGAATCGAGTTCGTCTATTACCTGCCGTCGCGGAACGGGAAGAAGAACGAGCGCGACAAGGTGACCGAGGTCATCACCACCGTGGGAGAGACGTTGTACCGGTTCACCACGTGGATCCCCGAGCGCGACCTCTCGAAAGTGGAGTCGACTCTCGCCGAGCTCGTGGCGAGCTTCGCGCCCGACCGGCCGGAGCCGGCGGCGAATCCGGCTTCCAATCCCGACGTCGCCCCCAAGGGGAGCGGGCCTGGGTTCTCCATCGCGGCGCTCGACGCGCGAATCCACGAGTTCCGGAACCAGGTCGAGTCCAAGAAGAACGACGACGCCGCACTCGCTCAGGCGGAGGCCGGGCTCGCCGAGACCCTCGGGCTGGAGCTCTACCTCTCCGGAAAGACCTCGCCTCCGGCCCTCGACGAGCTCTCGAAAGCGGCGGCGGAAGCCATGCGTCTTGCTCCCGAAAGCGCCGCCTCTCACCGCGCGCGCGCCTGGGCCGCCTATCACAAGAACCAAATGGTCGAGATGGAGACGGCGATCCAGGCGGCGCTCCGCATCGACCCCAAGGACGCGCAGGCGCATTTTCTCTATGCGCTGTGGTACGGATTCGATCCGCGGCATTCGGAGGAAATGGCCCAGGCTGCGATCGATGCCGATCCCGACCTGGCACCCGCTCATTACGTGAAAGCGCTCGCCGAGCGCCGCGCGGGCGACCTCGCCGCCGCGAGACGATCTCTCGAGCGTGCCCTCGCGCTCGACCCGACCTTTACCCGGGCACGGGAAGAGCTCGCCGACGTCCTCGAGGAGACCGGCGACGCCCAGGCGGCTCTCGCCACGTACCGGACGCTCTCGCAACAGGCGCCGGAAGACGTCCGGCTCCACTTCCGCCTCGGGGTCATCGCGCGCAAGGCGGGGTTGATCGACGAGGCCATTACCGAATACCAGGCCGCTATCCGTGTGGACCCCAAGCTCGCCGAGGCGCACTACAACCTCGCGGTTCTCTATCTCCAGGAGAAAAAGGCTCCCGACCTCGCTGCTCAGAGCTTCAAGCGCTTTCTCGAGCTCGACCCCGACAGCGACCGAGCCGAGACCGTCAGGAAGTGGCTCCGGGACAACCGGTACTGAACCCTTCGCTCACGGTCACTGATACCGGAGCGCCACCAGCGGATCGACCCGGCTCGCACGCAGGGCGGGGATGGTGCTCGCGAGAAGAGCGACTCCCGACAAGAGCACGGTCACGCCCAGGAACGTCGTCGGATCGCTGGTGCTGATGCCGAAGAGAAGGCTCGAGACCGCCCGCGACACGGCGAAAGCGGCGACGAGTCCGATTCCGACCCCGACACCGACGACCGACATCGCGCTTCCCAGGACCATGCGGAGGACATCCCGTCGACCGGCGCCGAGCGCCATCCGGAGCCCGATCTCCCGGGAGCGCTGGGCGACGCGGAAAGCGAGAACGCCGTACAAACCAACGGAAGCGAGAGCGAGCGCTATCACCCCCATGACCCCGAGCAGCGCCGCCGCGAGCTTGGGGGCGAACAGGGACTGGTCGATGACCTCGCCGACCGTCAAGGGATTGATGGCGGGCACGAGGGGATCCATCGCGCGGAGCTCGCGCTGGGCCGCTGCCAACACCTGGGCCGGGTCGCCCTCGGTTCGCAGATAGAGGTTCATCGCGTCGGAGAAGTTCTGGTCGAGCGGCAGGTAGACGCAGGGCTGCGGATCCTCACCCAGGGTCACGATCTTGGTCGTCTCGACCACGCCCACCACTTCGGTGAAAAAGGAGTTTCCATAGACGCGAAACCGTTTGCCGATCGCGTCTTCTCCGGGCCAGAATTGTTGGGCCATCTTCTCGTTCACGACCGCCACCGGCATCGAGTCCTTCCGGTCGGCGGCGGTGAAGTCACGCCCGCGAAGAAGGGCGACGCCGAAGGTATCGAAGTAGCCGACGTCGACGGTATTGGCTGAGACGAGGATTCCATCCTGCCTCTCCTGGTTCTCCATGCCTTCGGGAAATATGCTCCGCGAGAACCCGCCGAACAGGGGGAAGTTGCTCGCCCAGGAGGCGGAGCGAAGGCCGGGAATCGAGCTCACTCTCGCGAGCGCGTCATCGTAGAACCGTTCGGATCGGGCCTGGTCGTATCCTCCCTGACCGGGGTTCACGAGCACGATCCCGAGCTTTTGGGTCTCGAAGCCCGGGTCGATCTCCCGGGCGTGGCGGGCGCTCCGGAGAAACAGCCCCGCCGCCACCAGGGAGACGATCGAGAGCGCTACCTGCACGACCACGAGCCCGTTGCGGAGGCTGAAGCGACGCTCGGCTCCCCCGACCGCCCCCCTCGACTCGTTCTTGAGCGCCTCGACGACGCTGAAGCGGGAAGCCTGGATCGCGGGCACGAGGCCGAAGAGGAGCCCGGTCGCGAGCGACACCGCGAGCGCGAAGACGAACACGTGGACGTCGAGCGTGGGCTGAATGAGGTTGTTCGCGACGAACGCCGGCCGGAACGACCAGATGAAGTTCCGTCCCGCGTAGGCCACAAGGATGCCCACCAGCCCTCCCAGAACGCCGAGAACGGTGCTTTCGGTGAGGAGCTGGCGAATCAGACGCGTCCGACCGGCGCCCATGGAGAGTCGAATGGCGACCTCCTTCTGTCGCGAGACCGCTTTGGCCAGCATCAGGTTCGCGACGTTCGAGCAGGCGATGAGCAGGACGAGACCGACGATGATCATCAGGACGGCGCTACCGAGCACCATGGCCTGTCTGCCGCCGGGGCCACCGGGAAGAAGCGCCGCTTCCGTCAGAGGAAGGGCCTTCGCGGAGCGGCCGCGGTTCGGCTCTGGGTACTCCTGGGCGAGGGCGTTCGCGATGACCCCGACATCGGCGCTAGCTTGCTCGAGGCTCACTCCCGGGCGTAGACGGCCGAATACGTTGAAAAACAACGCGCGCCGATCGTCGAAGAAGTTCCGGAACTGGGCCGGCGCCAGCTGCTGCTGCATCATCGTCGGGACCCAGAGGTCGGGTCCGAAGATGACCGTCACTCCCTTGTAGCCGTCCGGCGCCACGCCCACGACGGTGTAGGGGTGTCCGTTCAACCGGATCATCGACCCGAGTACTTTGGGGTCGCTCCCGAACTTCCGCTTCCAGAGACCATGGGAGAGGACCGCCACCGGGTGGGATTCGGGGGTCTCGTCCTCCTCCGGCAGGAAGAAGCGGCCGCGCGCGGGCTCGAGTCCGAGAACGTCGAAATAGTTGCCGGTGGCGAACTCGACGAAGATCTGCTCCGCCTCGCCGCTTCCCACGCGCATCGAGACGAGGTTCGGGAACGAGTACGCCGCGATGCCGGCGAAGACGTCGTTCTTGTCCCGGAAATCCTTGAAGTTCGGATAGGAGACGGTGGAGGCGCCCGGATTTTTCTCGTCCACCGTCTGGACCGCGGCGAGCTGGCCGGGCCGGCTCACCGGTAGCGGGTTCAACAGGAGAGCGTTGATCAGGGTGAAGATCGTGGTGTTCGCTCCGATCCCGAGGGCGAGCGACAAGACCGCGACCGCGGCGAACCCCGGGCTCCGTCCGATGGTCCGAACGGCATAGGCGAGATCCTTGATCAGGTTTTCCATGAACGTCTTTTACTCCTGGCTGAAGTGCCGCCGGTACCATTCGATGCTGCGCTCGAGCGCGTCCACGTTGTGCGCGGTCTCGCGGAACCCGTGCCCCTCCCTCGGATAGCGCACCATCACCGTCTCGACCCCCACGTCGTGGAGAGCCACGTAGAACTGCTCCGCCTCGGCGATGGGCACGTCGTTGTCGTTCTCGCCATGGAGGAAGAGCACGGGGGTCTTCACTTGAGCTACGTATCGGAGGGGTGATCGGTTCCACAGGCGGTCCATCAGGTCGTCCTGGTGAGGGTACTCCCCGTACTCGACCGCGAGGTAGTCGTGGTAGTAGGCCATGTAGTTGAAGCTCACCAGGTTCGAGATTCCCGCCCTCGGGATCGCGGCCTTGAATCGGTTCGTCTGAGTGATGATCCAGTCGGTCAGCTGCCCCCCGTAGCTTCCCCCTTCGAGGCCGAGGCTCTCGGGATCCAGAAAATCGTAGCGGCGCAGTGCCGCGTCGACGGCATAGAGTACGTCCTTGGCCTCGCCTCCGTCCTGATCGCCGAAGATCGCGTCGGCGAAGGCCTGTCCGTAGCCCGTCGAGCCGCGGTAGTTCACCTGCAGCGTCGCCCAGCCGAGACCGGCATAGACCTGTCCTTTGGGGTTGAGCTCGGGGCCGCTCTGACTGTGGGGCCCGCCTTTGAGCGAGACGACGAGGGGGTGACGGCTCTTCGGCCGGCGTCCCAGCGGCAACGTGAGGAACGCCTCGACCTTCGTTCCGTCGAAGCTGAGAAAGTCCACCGGCACCGTCTCGGCTAGCTCCCGCGCCTTCAGCAGGTCCCGGTTCGTGTCGGTGAGCTGGGTCGTCCTGCCGCTCGCATCCCGGAGGTACAGCTGCGCCATGTCGTCGGTCGACTGGAACGCGTAGGCCAGGCTCCCGTCGGCCGCGATCGAAAAGGCTCCCACGCGGCCGCTCTCCTGGACGACGGGCTCGGCCTGCCCGCCGGTAGGGACGACGCGGTAGAGCGACGTCGAACCTCGCTCCTGCACGGTGAAATAGACCCACTTGCCATCGGGCGACCACGCGGGCGCCGACTGACGATTGTCGAGCCGGGTCAGCTCCTGTCGCTCGCTTCCGTCGGCGCTCAGGATCCAGGTGTGGGTGTCCTCCATCGTCGTCTCCGACGACGTCAGCCCGCGGGTCGTTCCCTCGTAGACGACGCGCGAGCCGTCCGGCGACCATTGCGGTTGATACTCCGCGGTCTCGGTGCGGGCGAGGTTCCGGATGGAGCCGTCGCTCACGTTCAGGGCGAACAGATTCGTAGTTGAAGAACCGGTCGGGATCGGGCTCGTGGTTCGAGACGAAGAGGAGCTCGCCTCCCTTGGGCGAAAAGCTCAGGGAGTGCTCGTAGTAGTTGCCATCAGTGAGCTGTCGCACCGTCCCACTCGCGAGGTCCGCGAGAAAAATATGGAGACGCCGGTTGTCGTCGAAACGGGTGTTGCCTTCGGCGGCCGTCGGTTTGTAGAGATAGCGCCGGATCACGACCGGGTCTCCCGAAGCCTCGTCGGCCTCCGGACCCGGGGTCGCGGAAACGAACGCGATCGAGCGCGAGTCGGGCGCCCAGGCGAGCTCGCTACCCGCCGAGGGCAGGGGATGATTCGTGGGCTCGACGGGAGCGAGAAGAACCTCGTTGTCTCCGCCGGAGTCGGTCAAAACCAGGCCGAGCTTGCCGTCGAGGATTCCGACAAGCGCCACCTTCCGACCGTCCGGAGACCAGTGGGGATGAAGACCGGGAAGTCCGGATTTCCGGAAGAGCCGAGACGCGCCCGTGCTCTTCTCCCAGATCATGAGGCGTGACGTCGGTTGGCCCGGCCCGCTCGGGTCGAGCTCGGAATAGAGGATGGCACTCCCGTCGGGCCGCATCTCCACTTCGCGAACCGACCGCAGAGAGTGGAGATCCGCCGGCTGAAGGCCCTTCGAGGATTGAGGCGCAGCCGGACGAACGCCGGCGACGAAGATTGAAAAAAAGAGAAACAGGTATTTCATGTCACGCACCCTTCAAACGAACGAGGAGAGACTGCGTTCCGGAGACATCGAACGCGCGAGAGGAAGTAGGGTCTCATGACCCGCGCCGGGAAGGCTAGTTTGCCTAGTTGGGATGCTCGGCCAGGTATCCGATCAGGTCGATCTTGGTCACGATCCCGCTCACCGAGTCGGCGTCGAGCACGACCACGACGTTTCCCCGACCGAAGACCTCCGCCAGGGCCTCGAGGTTCGAGTCGGGCGATAGGACCTCCATCTGTTCCTTGGTGACGAGCGGCTCGATGGGCGCGTCCGGTCGGTCGTGGCCGTGGACCATGTGGTCGAGAAGGGAGAACTCGGTCACGAGCCCCAGGAGCTTGTCTCCATCGAGCACGGGGAGCTGCGAGATGTTGTTCTCCTTCATGATGCCGACGACGTTTCCCATGGATTCTTTCGGACCCACGGTAATGACGTTCTGGATTCGCTTGGAGGCAAGAAGATCCCGCACCGTCGTTTCCATGAGATCGCTCTCGAGGAATCGATTCTGCCGCATCCAGTCGTCGTTGAAGAATTTCGAGAGATACCGGGAGCCCGAATCCGGAAGAATGACGACGACGACCTTCCCCGCCGGAAGCCCGCGAGCATAGCGAACGGCGGCGGCCGCGGCGGTACCGCAGGAGCCCCCTACGAAGAGCCCTTCCTCGCGTGCGAGCCTCCGGGCCATCCGGAACGATTCCTTGTCCCCGACCTGGATGACCTCGTCGACCACGTCGAAGTGCATGGTCGAGGGAAGAAAGTCCTCGCCCACACCCTCGACCTTGTACGTGTGCGCGGCACCGAGGTGGCCGGTGCGGAAGTACTCGTAGTAGAGCGAGCCGACGGGGTCGGCGCCCACCACCTTGAGCTCGGGGTTCTTCTCCTTGAGGTATTTCCCCGTACCGGAGATCGTCCCTCCCGTTCCCAGCCCGACGACGAGGGCGTCGACGCGGCCGCCGGTCTGCTCCCAGATCTCGGGGCCGGTCGTCTCGTAGTGGGCCTGAGGATTCACCTGGTTGTGATACTGGTTGGCGTAGAGACAGTTGGGAGTCTCGTCCGCGATCTTGCGTGAGACTTTGTAATAGCTTCTCGGGTCATCGGGCTCGACGGCGGTCGGTGTGACGACGACTCTCGCCCCGAAGGCCTGGAGGGCGCGGATCTTTTCATCGCTCATCTTGTCGGGCATGACGAAAACGCACTTGTAGCCCTTCACCGCGGCGGCGACGGCGAGGCCCATGCCGGTGTTTCCCGACGTCGCCTCGACGATGGTGCCGCCGGGCTTGAGGAGCCCCTGCCGTTCCGCGTCCTCGATGATGGCGATGCCGATCCGGTCCTTGACGGAGCCCCCGGGGTTGAAGAACTCGACCTTGGCGAGGACCGTGGCCGGTGCCCCGGCGGCGACCTTCTGGAGCTTCACCAGAGGGGTCTTGCCGATGGTCTCGAGGACGTTCTCGGCAACGCCGGGGAAGGTTTTTGCGGAGACGGTAGTACTCATGTCTGATCTTACCTCTCTGTTTTCTCCGGGCGCAAAACCTTTCCAGCGAGCGCC
This sequence comes from uncultured Acidobacteriota bacterium, assembly GCA_963815675.1. Lineage (GTDB taxonomy): Bacteria > Acidobacteriota > Vicinamibacteria > Marinacidobacterales > SMYC01 > CAWFHP01. The sequence goes on from CAWFHP010000019.1 coordinate 457,621, forward strand.
CCCGTGGGCCGGCCGTTCTGAATGGCGAAAGTACCGTTCACGAGCAGGTTCACGACCCCTTCGGCGAGCTGGTGGGGCTGCTTGTAGGTCGCGCGGTCGCGGATTCGCGCCAGGTCGAACACGACGACGTCGGCATAGGCGCCCTCACGCAGCACGCCACGATCGGCGAAGCCGAAGACCGTCGCCGGCAGGCTGGTCATGGAGCGGATGGCCTGCGCGAGGCCGATCACGTGGAGGTCCTTCACATAGCGGGCGATCTTTCGAGGAAACGTTCCGTAATAGCGCGGGTGGGGCTTTCCCTCTCCCATCGCCACCAGCCCCCCATCGGAGCAGGTCATGGTGTAGTCCTTCCTCATGATGTTGGCGATGTCCTCTTCCGACATGTTGAACGACACCAGGCCCGCTCCCCCTTCGTCGAGTAGCGCGAGAGCGACGTCCACGGGAGGGATGCCCCGCTCGTCCGCCAGCTCCGCCAGGGTTTTGCCTTCGATCGAAGGGTCGTGGACGTGCCGGGAGATCTGGAGCGTCGCGGCGCCGCCCCGCCTCTCGAGATTCGCGCTCATGTCCTCACGGAGGTGAGCCCGCTCCTTCGGGTCTCGAAGACGGGTCTCGAGCGGCGTCGGCCGGCCCGGCATCGTCTCTCCCGCGAGCGCCCAGCGCGGGACAAGAGCGCCCACGATACTCGTGCCCGATGCTTCGTAGGGGTACTGGTCGGCCCAGACCTGGACGCCCCGAGCCCGCGCCCTCTCGATGCGCAGGCAGGCCGCTTCCGACAGCCCCCAGCTGTCGGGTCCCAGGGCTTTGAAGTGGGTCACGATTCCCGGGATTTTCGCCTCCTCGGCGATGCGGATCACCTCGTCGACGGCGGCAAGGAGTCCCACGGTGTAGTCGCTCTCATCGCGGATGTGGCTCGTATAGACTCCTCCGGGGTAAACCTCTTTGGCGAGAGAAACGACCTCTTCCGTCGTCGCGTAGCTTCCGGGTGCGTAGTAGAGGCCGGTCGTGAGTCCGAAAGCGCCCGCCGCCATCCCCTCCCGAACCATCGCTTTCATCTTCTCGAGCTCTTCGTCCGTCGGCGGCCGGTCCTCCATACCCATGACCTCTTCCCGAACGGTTCCCTCCCCCACCATGAGAGCGACGTTGACCCCGATGCCGTGCGTCTCGTAGCGGGTACGCTGCTCGGAGAGCGGCCAGGGTCCGCCGCCGTCGGGATTCAGGACGAGCGTCGTCACCCCCTCGGCGACGATGGGCCCCGCCGCCTGGAGCTCGGGCCGGTCGAGACCTTCGGCGGCGTGCGAATGCACGTCGATGAACCCCGGCGCGACGTAGAGCCCGGCGGCGTCGACGAGCGCGTTCGCCGTCGCGTCATCGAGCCGCCCCATCGCGACGATCCGGTCCCCGCGAATCCCGAGGTCCGCCCGGTACCAGGGGTTTCCACTCCCGTCCAGGACACGGCCATGGCGGATGAGAACGTCGAAACGCTCCTGTGAAGACGAGAATCCGACCCCGATCCCGGCGATCGCGACGAGGTTTACGAAGATGAGTACGAGGAAGCGCGGCATATCCAATCCTTTCGGGCGCAAAGCCTATCATCGAAACAGGCTTCTGTTCTCTGATCCCGTTTCGGATCCTTTGCAAGATCGCTATTTCAAAGTGGCGTGACCCTGCAGGTAGGGTTCGTAATCATAGTATTTCGGCCGATCGTCGAGCCGCACATGCAGCCACGGTACTCCCGCACCTGCGGTGCTGAGCCACACGTCCTCGGCGTTGACCCGTTCGGCCATGGCGTCCCCGACGGCGTGCCAAAGTGCATCGCGCTGGTGTTCGGGTGCGCCGCGCACAAACGCCGCAAGATGCCCATAGACGGGGGCGGTCACGAGAGGCCGCGGGACGACCATGACGGCGTCGCCGCCGAGGTTCGGAAAGATGAGCACGTCTCGATCCGGTTGTCGCTCGAAGTGCTCGCGAAACGCCTCGGGATCCTGCTTTCGGGCCAGACGGGGGCTATCGATCAACACGAATTCGAACGGCCGGCTCGACGTCGCCAGGGTGACGGGACGCGTCTCCCACCGAAAGGCCGAGAACGACGCGTCCGAGAGAGCTCCGTTGAACGAGAACCGAAAGGCCTCATCCTCCTGTAAGACTCTGATGACGTCTGCATACGAAAGAGACTCGGATCCCCGACTCATGGTGAAGCGCGTGGTGCCGGGGTGCTCGCCATCGTGAATCTGCGTCGTCCACATCGTCGCGATGTCCGGCTGACGCCGGGCTTCATGCAGCGTCAGCCTCGTGCTGAATACCAGTCCAACACTCGTAAGGCGCGCAGGGTGTTCCACCGGCTCGGCCGGCCCTCGCCCTCGTCCATCTCGACCGGCATCACGCCGGGGTACCGGGTCTCGAGCGGCCACCGGCCGTCGCCGTCGCGCTTCGACGCGACCAGCTCGATCGCCTCGGCCACGCGCTCGTCGGGCGCGACGCCGGCGCGGCGCAGGTACTCGAGCCCCCGCAGCACGTCGTAGTGCCACCACGTCGGGAAGGCGAAGCGCGTCCACACGGCGCCGCCCTTGCGATCTCGCTCGATCACCTCGCCGGTCGACCGCCGGCGGAAGAGCCGGCGCTCGAGGAGGTACTCCTGCCCGCGGAGACGGGCCTCGGTCACCTCCGGGCTGCCCCCGACCGCCCGTTCGTACTCGAGCAGGGCCTCGAGCACGCAGATCGTGGTGTTGAACGACGACCGCGTCGAGCCGTTCGGCGGCCTCGCAGTTCCAGCCGCCGTCGGGCAGCTGCTCGGCGAGCAGCCGGTCGACGATGCCCCGGACGTCCTGGCCGAAGTAGGCGCCGGCCGCCGCCACCTGCCCGTTGATGCACGGCTCGACCTCGCCGGCGAAGAAGGGGTTGTCGTCACACTTCCTGCGGACCGCAACCCTGCCACGTCACGCGGTCGCGGACGAGGCCCACCGCGCGCCGCGCCTCGTCGCTCGCGGGATCGAGACCCATGTCCCGCAGCAGCATCAGGACGTGCATCGTGGAGTCCCACCCGCGGTTCCACGCCGCGCCGCCCCACCGCCCGTCGGCCGCCTGGAGGGCGAGCAGCCGCGCGCCCGCAGCCCTCGGTGGCGACCCTGGCACGCTCGGCCGCGACCTCGTCCGCGGGCGCATCGGTCAGGTCGCGCATCACCTGCCAGCGGATCGAAGGGTCAGAATCAAGCAGCCAGCGTATGACCGAGCTCTGTGGCGTCGGGGCTTGCCGTTTGGGTGGATTGGTCGCCATCTGCTGGTTCCTGCCTACTTTGGTCGAATGACGCTGTTGGGGCCTAACGCCCAGCTTCAGCGATGGGCGAAGCCCCGTCCGCCTGGAAGCTAACGTACAGGATTGTATCCGCCGCGGGCGAAAATGGAGAACTGGCAGTGTGTGGAGTCGCGCCGGATCGAAATGTCTTGAACTGGGTCCACTCCAGCGTCAGCGACCAGATAGCGTAGCGGTCCTGGTGTTCTTTCTTTGTTCTACTCGACGTCGGGGGTTTGACACGCACGGGGCCAGAGGCGCATGCTGAGACCAGATCAATATCAGTAAAGTTCAAGCTTTCAATGGAGAAATCCTCCAGGGCGGCGAGTCCTGTCAAAGACAAGGTCCTTCGTAACTCTGCGCCGTGATTCTCACAAAATCTGGACTCGCGGCATGCCCGGCGGACGAGGCATCACCGGGGTCTCATCGAGAACTTCGGCCCCCTCCGGTTCGATCTCGCCAAGCTCGTCGAGAAGAAAAACACTCAAGATCACCCACGTGCCGCTTTCGCGTGAAGAGATCATTGAGACCGGAGAGTTCTCGCTCGAGGGACTCCTGATCCACCTGGAGCAAGGCATCGCGGAGGTCGGAGCCAAACGGATCGTCCTGGACACCATGGAGTCGGTCTTTTCCGGTCTTTCGAGCACCGGAATCTTGCGCCGGGAGATCGCCCGGTTGTTCCAATGGCTCAGGGAGAAAGGCCTGACGACCGTCATCACCGGGGAACGCGGAAACAGAAATCTGACCCGCCACGGGCTCGAGGAGTACGTATCCGACTGCGTCCTCCTACTCGACCATCGAGTCATCGAGCAGATCTCCAAGAAACGCCTGCGCATCGTAAAGTACGGCGGCTCGGCCCATGGCGCGGACGAGTACCCGTTTCTCATCAGGTCTATGCTGCCCCGCTGCTTGGATCACCTGAAGAGCCGTGGCGTGACTTTCTTGTCCACGGCACTCAGGCTGGGCTCGGGCCGGGCCGATGAGACCCAGGCGGACGTGTCTTTCATGACCGACACATGGATCGCAGTGGAGCTCGATTTCCTGGATGGGGCCGGCCACCGCGAGATTCACGTCATCAAACCCCGCGGCATGAAACACTCGCTCCGGACACTTGAGCTCGTCATGTCGTCTAATGGAGGGTAGAAGCGTGATCAAGAATGACCCTCATGAAGAATGGTCGCTGCAGCTCTATGTCGCCGGCATGACGCCCACGGCACGGACGGCACTTTCCAACATCCAACGGATCTGCGAGGAGCATTTGGAGGGAAGGTACTCCATCGAGGTCGTCGACCTTCTCGAGAGGCCGGCCCTGGCCGAGGGAGATCAGATCCTCGCCGTGCCGACGCTGGTCCGCAGGCTGCCGCATCCCCTTCGAAAGCTCATCGGCGATCTTTCCGACACCCGTAAGGTAGTGGTGGGGCTGGACATCCAGTCCGCGGCGTACCGTTCGTAATCGACTCCTACCTGGGGACATCTTGCATTCCCAAAAATCCGTGAAGGGCGCACCGGTCGGAGACTGGCTGAACGACCAGCTCTTGAAGACAGTGCTGAATCAGTCCGTGGACGGGCTGATGGTGATCGACGCCGACGGCGTCGTCCAGTTCGCCAATCCCGCTGCCTGCGCGCTGTTTGCCTGCAAGACAACCGAGCTCGTCGGATTCCAGGTAGGCTCCCCAAGTAGTAAAGGAGTGGTGGAGCTTCTCCTTCCCTGCGCCGATGATGCGCGCCACGTGGAAATGCGCTCTTGTCAGATCGAGTGGGAAGGACAGACCGCGAGCCTGGCCAGTCTGCGGGACGTGACACTGGAAGATGCCCTGCGGGAGCGCGTCAAAGAGCTCCGTTGTCTGTTCGAGCTGAGTCGAATCGTCGAAGACGTGGGGCTCTCTCTCGAGCAGCTTCTGCGGCGGACCATCGATCTACTCCCACCGGCGTTTCAATTTCCGGAAAGCGCCGTGGGGCACATCACATTTCACGATCGGGTCTTCGCGACCGCTGATATCGAAGCGTGCGTGGCCCGGATGTCCCAGGACCTGGTCCTTGACGGGGCCGTGGTGGGAGCGATCGAGGTGGGCTATCTCGACCAGCTTCCGCCGGCGGGCGAGGGCCCCTTCCTGCACGAAGAGCGGGAGCTTCTGAAAATGGTGGCCGTGCGGTTGGGACACGTGATCGAGAGTAAACGTTCCGAAGAGGCTCTTCGTGAAAGTGAACGACAGTATCGATTGCTGGCCGACAACACGCTGGACGTCATCTGGGCTCTCAACAAGGACCTCGAGTTCATCTACGTGAATCCGGCCATCACGCCACTGACAGGACACACTCCCGAGGAATACCTGGGGACAAGGCTGGAGGATCATTTGACCGAGTCCAACTTCGCGAACCTTTCCGGAATGTCATCGAGCAACAGATTGCGAAGGCCCCCGATAATCCCGGCATCATCTACGAGACCGAGCTATTGCGTAAGGATGGATTGTCGGTCCCCGTGGAGGTTCACGGCACACCGATCTTCGACGAGAAGGGAGAGCTCGCCGGCTTTCAAGGCACGACCCGGAACATCACCGAGCGCAGACGGGCCGAGGCCGAACGAGAACGATTGCAGTTGTCGATCGAGCACGTTGCCGAGTCCATCATCATCACCGACACAAAGGGCACCATTCAGTACGTCAACCCCGCGTTCGAGCACATCACCGGATTCAACTACGAAGAGGCCTTGGGCGCAAACCCCCGCATCCTCAAGAGTGGCGAGCACGACAAGGACTTCTACCGCGAATTGTGGCAGACTCTCGCCAGCGGGAATACCTGGCGGGGACGTCTGGTGAACCGGCGCAAGGACGGAAAGCACTATACGGTCGATGGCGCCATCTCGCCCGTACGCGACAAGAGTGGCCGGGTGATCAACTACGTGTCGGCCATGCATGACATCACACAGGAGCTGGAGCTTCGAGCAGCAGCTCCGGCAGGCACAGAAAATGGATTCGGTCGGGCGTCTAGCAGGAGGTGTGGCCCATGACTTCAACAATACGCTGAGTGTCATTCTAGGAACCGCGGAATTGGCGCTCGAGGAGCTCCAGCCCTCTGACCCGCTTCACGACGAGCTTCAGGAAATCTTGAAGGCTGCCCAGCGCTCCGCGGACCTGACTCGCCAACTCCTGGCGTTCGCTCGCAAGCAGACGATTGCACCGAAGGTGCTGGATCTGAATGAAACCATCGCCGGCATGCTCAAGATGCTCGGTCGGCTGATCGGCGAGAACGTCCAGTTGCTCTGGAAGCCTGCCAACAATCTCTGGGCCGTTCGCATGGATCCCGGACAGCTCGATCAGATTCTCGTGAATCTACTGGTCAACGCCCGCGATGCCATCGTTGGCGTGGGCAACGTCACGATTGAGACGAGCATGGCCGAGCCTCGACGCCGATTACTGCTCCCGCCTCCCGGGTGCCGTCCCCGGACACTATGTCATGCTTGCCGTCAGTGACGACGGCTCCGGTATGGACACACAGACTTTGGGCTACGTCTTCGAACCGTTCTTCACCACCAAGGCTCGAGGCCGGGGCACCGGTCTGGGGTTGGCGACCGTGTACGGCATCGTCAAACAGAACGAGGGCTTCATCAGCGTTCATAGCGAGCTGGGCCAGGGTACGACGTTCAAGATCTATGTCCCACCGGTTGCCGAGCCCGCGATGCAGGCGGCGATTGGTTTGGAAACCACAGAGCCTGAGCACGGCGTCGAAACGGTCTTGGTCGTCGAAGATGAGCCTTCGTTGCTCCAGCTCACGGCACGGCACCTGAAGCGGCTCGGCTACACCGTCTTGACCGCCGACGCCCCCCTCAAGGCACTGGAGCTGGCTCGGGAGCATCCGAGCCCCATCCATCTGGTTCTGACCGATGTCGTGATGCCCGAAATGAGCGGCCGCGAGCTTTTCCGGAAGCTCGCCGAGCTCCGCCCCGGATTGAAATCCCTCTTCATGTCCGGCTACACCGCCGACACCATTTCCCGCGACGGCGTATTGGATCCCGACGTGCATTTCCTGGAGAAACCCTTCACGGTACGAGGCCTCGCCGCCAAGCTCCGCGAAGCGATCGAGGACTAGTGGCCTGGGTAACTTGAGTATCGGATAACTGTGGGAGTACTGCCATGTATTCAACAGACGAGCCTGTGGAGGCAAGGACAGAAACAGCAGTAACGACAGTTACTCTGGAAGTAGGCCTGCGAGGACGTTATCCTGGCGAAATCGCGGCGTATATCGAACCCATCGAAGGGACGGCGCTTCGGCTCTCGGCGCGGTACGAGCCTTGCCGACTCCCGAAAAGGGTAAGCATCGATTTCGGCTATACTGACATTGGATGCGAATCGTCGTTGTCATTCCTGCTCTCGACGAAGAGCGCTCCCTTCCCAAAGTTCTCGCGGAGATTCCGAAGAGCCTGGTGAGCGAGGTGGTCGTCGTCGACAACGGGAGTCGGGATCGGACCGCCGAGGTCGCCCGCCAGGCGGGCGCCACCGTCGTTTCGGAGCCTCGGTCGGGCTACGGGCAGGCCTGTCTCACCGGCATCGCTTACCTGGCAGCGCGCCCTCCCGACGTCGTCGTTTTCATCGACGGCGACTACAGCGATCGCGCCGGCGAGATGGTGGATCTCGTGGGGCCGATCGCCGAGGGTCGCGCGGATTTCGTCATCGGCTCACGGGTTCTGGGACAACGGGAGCCGGGAGCGCTCGCTCCCCACGCGCGTTGGGGGAACTGGCTCGCGAGCGCCCTCATCCGTCTGCTCTACGGCGTCCGATTCACCGACCTCGGCCCGTTCCGCGCCATTCGTTACCCGACGCTCGTTTCCCTGGACATGCAGGATCGCGACTACGGCTGGACGGCGGAGATGCAGGCTAAAGCGGCGCGCGCGGGCGTCCGCGCCGTCGAGGTTCCCGTCAGCTACCACCGACGCATCGGCAAATCGAAGATTACCGGCACGGTCCGGGGTACAGTGCTCGCTGGCTACAAGATCATCACCACCATCTTGCGCGTTCGACTCGCCGCCTCCGGCCATCCGATTCCCGTGGAGTCCAAGACCTGACCCATGCGTAAGACGAAGATCATCGCGACCGCTCGGTCCCGCGACCTCGACACCGGAGACCATCGAAAGAGTCATTCAGGCGGGGATGGACGTCGCCCGCCTCAATTTTTCGCACGGAACCGCCGACGAGCACCGCGAGCGGATTCGCGTCGTTCGTGAGATCAGCCAACGGCTCGACCGAGCCGTCGCCTGCCTGCAGGATCTTCCGGACCGAAGATTCGTACCGGAGGGATCGTCGAGCCCGCCGGGGTCGACCTTCGAGACGGGTCGCGGTTCATCATCACGACCGAGGATGTCCCGGGCAACGCCAAGCGGGTCTCGACGACCTATAAGCTCCTCCCGCGCGACCTCTCCCCGGGCAACCGTCTCCTGCTCGACGACGGTCTCATCGAGCTTCGAGTCGAGAAGATCGATGGTGAGGAAGTCCTGACCGAGGTGGTGAACGGCGGGATCCTGAAATCGAACAAGGGGATCAATCTTCCCGGCGTGAGCCTTTCCGCCCCCGCATTGACGGAGAAGGACCGCCGGGACGCCGTGCTCGGCCTCGAGCTCGACGTCGATTTCATCGCGATGTCGTTCGTCCGCCGCAAGGAGGACATCCGCGAGCTGCGCTCGCTCCTGCAGCAGCACGGGCGCGAGGACCTGCACATCATCGCCAAGATCGAACGGCCGGAGGCGATCGACAACCTCGAGGACATCTTGAACACCGCCGACGGCGTCATGGTGGCCCGGGGCGACTTGGGAGTGGAGCTCGCGCCGGAGACGGTTCCGACGCTCCAGAAACAGATTATCCGCGAGTCGAACCAGAGGGGGCGCCCCGTCATCACCGCCACTCAGATGCTGGAGTCGATGGTGGTCCATTCGAGCCCCACGCGCGCGGAAGCGTCGGACGTGGCCAATGCCATCCTCGACGGTACCGACGCCCTCATGCTCTCGGGGGAGACGGCGAGCGGAAGGTTTCCCGTCGAGGCGGTGAAGCACATGGTCCGTATCGCCGAGCACACCGAGCAGCACATCTGGACCAGCCCCACGCAGCGGAGGCAGTCCGATTATCCTTTACTCGACGGCTCGCCCGTCGCCCGGGCGGTCGCGGGGGCGGCGCGCAAAGCGGCCGAGGACCTCGGCGCCAAGTACATCGTCGCCTTCACCGAGTCCGGCGCGACGGTGCGGCTGGTCAGCCACTTCCGCCCTCATAGCCACATTCTCGGGTTCACGCCTTCGGAACGGGTTTTCCGCAGGCTGGCGATGCGATGGGGCGTGACTCCGATGCACGGCGAGCACTACGAGAACGCGGACACCATGCTCGAGGTCGCGATGAAGTACCTTCGCAAGAAAGGCATCGTCGACTCGGGCGACATCGTGGTCACGGTTTGCGGCCATACGACGTTGCCCGGGGCCACGAACATGATCAAAGTCCTCAAGATCTGATCGATTCTCTTGGCGAAGCGGAAAAAAGCCAGACAGCGCCAGTACTCGCGCCGGCGCTTCCGCGTAACCGTCTTCCTCCTCTCGAGCGCGAGTGCCCTGATTCTCGTCATGGCGGGGTTGCTCGTCTACCACACGCTGCGGTTCAACGCCCTCATCGATCACCGGCTTCGGGGCGAGCAGCTCGCGAAGCCCACGCTGGTCTACGCCAGGCCCTTCGAGATCCGCAAAGGCCAGAGGCTAGATCGCGACGAGCTGGTGGCCCTCTTGAACGACCTCGGCTATCGCCAGCAATCGACCCTGGCGAGCACGTCCGGAGAGCCAGGAAGCTTCGCCGTCGTCGACAACGGCGTCCGGCTCGAGCGGCGAGGCGCGTTCGCGGCACCCATCGAAATCACCTTCCAGCCGCCCTGGGTCTCGGGCATTCGCACCCTCCAGAGAGACGCGCCTCTCCAGCGGGTGCCTCTCGAGCCCGTCCCGGTCACCACGCTGTTTGGAGAGGACCGCGCCAAGAAGCGCTGGGTTTCTCTCGACGGCATCCCCGAGACGATGCGCTGCCGCCGTCCTCGCGACCGAGGATCGGCGCTTCTTCGACCACACGGGGTTCGACCCCATCGGCATCGCCCGGGCCCTGGTCACCGACATCCGGGAAGGAGAAGTCCAGCAAGGCGCGAGCACGCTCACCCAGCAGCTGGTGAAAAACTACTTCCTCACTCCCGAGCGCAGCGTGAAGCGGAAGCTCCTCGAAGCCTATCTCGCCGTGCTCCTCGAGAACCGTACGAGCAAGAAGGACATCCTGGAACTCTATCTGAACGACGTCTATCTCGGCCAGAGGGGCTCGTTCGGCATCAACGGGGTCGGCCAGGCGGCTGCAGATCTTCTTCGGAAAGAACGTGAAGAACGTGACCGCCGCGGAGGCAGCCCTCATCGCCGGAGTCATCCGCTCGCCGATCTCGGCGAGCCCTTTCGATCACCCCGACGCCGCTCTGGCACGGAGGAACGTCGTCCTCGATCAGATGGTCTCCGCAGGTCTCCTGTCCTCCGACGAGGGAGCGAAAGCGAAAAAGGCGCCTCTCGGTGTCGAGCCGGGCACGGTGGACCAGGGCGAGGCACCCTACTTCATCGATGCGCTGCGGGGAGAGCTGTTCCGGAGCTTCGACGCCCCCAAGCTTCCGTCGATGGATTTGAAGATTCTCTCGACGATGGATCGCTACTTGCAGAACGCGGCGCAGAGCGCGCTCGTCGAGGGACTCGAGGAGATCGGCGGGCAAACTTTCCAAGAAGCGCTTCGAAGCATCGTCAGCCGGTCCAGGCGGCGCTCGTCGCGATGGACCCGGCGACGGGCGACGTCGTCGCCCTCGTTGGGGCGCGAAGCTACGGCACGAGCCAGTTCAACCGGGCCCTCGAGGCCCGGCGTCAACCGGGGAGCGCGTTCAAGCCGTTCGTCTACCTCGCCGCGTTCGAGAACGATCCGAGCCTCGGCCCGACGACCACCGTCGTCGACGAGCCCACGACGTTCCGCCAGGGCGGACGGCCCTGGACCCCGTCGAACTACAGCCACCGTTTCGAGGGTACGGTCAGCTACCGCACGGCACTCGCCCGCTCGCTCAACGTCGCCACCGCCAGGGTCGGAGAGAAGGTCGGATTCCAGAACGTGGTCGCGCTCTGGGAGGCCATGGGGATGTCGAGCCGCATCGAGCCCTATCCTTCCCTCGTGCTGGGCTCGTTCGAGGTGACGCCGCTCGAGCTCGCCACCGCTTATGCCGTCCTCGCGAACGGAGGCAAACGGGTCGAGCCCCGCTTCTTCACCGCCATCCAGGATGCGGGCGGGAAGACCCTCTTCGAGAACGCGGTGCGCTCCCGAAGAGTCGCGTCCGCCGCGAGCACCTATCTCGTGACCGACATGATGGAGAGCGTGGTCGAAGCGGGCACCGCCCGCGAGATCCGCGCGCGGGGTCTCGACGCCCCGATCGCGGGAAAGACGGGCACGACGAACGATACCCGGGACGCCTGGTTCGTAGGCTATTCGCCGGAGCTTCTCGCGGTGGTATGGGTCGGCTACGACGACAACGAGCCGCTCGGTCTGTCCGGCGTCGGAGGCGGCGCTTCCCATCTGGACGCGCTTCATGAAGGCGGCCGTCTCCGGACGGGAAAAAGAGGGGTTCGTCCCCCCCGCGGGAATCATCGTCGCCGAGATCGACCCGGCTTCCGGAAAACGCGCGACGAGCCGATGTCCGGGCCGGAGGCGCGAGGTGTTCCGCGGCAACGAGGCACCCCGCGAGCTCTGTCCGCTCCATCCCGAGTGAAGACGCTCTCGTGCGCTATTCCTTCACATAGCAGGGGTAGTCTTTCTGCGCTCTCGCCACCGCTTCCGTGTCGATCTCGTGGAAGACGACGGGAGTGGTCTCGGACGTCTGGGCCAGGGCTTCGCCATCCGGGCTCACGACCCAACCGGAGCCTCCGAAGACCTGTCCGCGCGCGTCGGTGCCGCCGCGATTCGACGAGAGCACGTAGCAGCCCGAGACGATCGCCGCCATCTGCATCGCGACCTTCCAGCGCGGGAGAGACGCCCTTCCCGCGGCACGGGGCACGAAGAGGACCTCCGCGCCGCCGCGGCCGTAGTGTCTCGCCCTCTCGTTGAACATGACCTCGGTGCAGATGAGAAATCCCCCCTTCACCGCACCGGCCTCGGCCACGCGAAAGTGACGCTCGCCGGGCTCGAACCATCGCGCCTCGTAGAAGCCTTCCTCGTCGGGAAAGTACTGCTTGGTGTGAACGCCGGCGGCACCCCGCTCCCGGGTCCAGACGAACGCCTCGTTCACGCGACGCCCGTCGACCTCGCGCGCCCTCGTTCCGGCGACGACGGGCGCACCGAGCTCCGATATCCGGTCCATGCCTTGGTCATGAACCGAGCAGGCGTCGCGCCAGACGGAAGCGTCGAAGCTCGGCCCCGACGCGATCCACCTTCCGAAAGGCATCTCGTTCAAGAGAAACAACGCCGGAGATTCCCGTTGAACGGCACGGCAGAGCTCCTGCCAGTCCCGAGAGCCGGGCAGGAGCTCGGGCGGGCACTGACAGACGCCGACCTTCAGCCTCGTCATGCGGCGCTTCACTTCCCCGTTTTGTAGAACGAGGGCGGCACCATCTCGACGGACAACGGAGTCTCGAGTCGATGGGGTCCCCACTCGAATCCTGAGCCAGCCTTTCGCCATGTCGGCGTCGTCGAGACTGAGGGTGATGTCGAGCTCGGCCTTCTTCTCACCCTTCGAATAGGCCAACGGCACGGTGAAGAGAATGGGGATCTCCTTGGGCCGGGCCTGCGTTCCCCAGGCGTCGATGAGCTTGGGCCGAACGGCGGCGGGGTCGACGAACGCGAGCTGCCACGAGTCCGGAGTCGGCCTCTCGAGAATCAGGTAGTAGATGCCCGGGTCAATCCGCCGGACTCCGAACCGGAGCGGAAGATTGGTATCGAGCGTCGTCCACTTGTTGTTCCCCAGCCGCCAGAGCTTTCCGACGGTCGCGGCATCGAAGGCCTCGGGGGCGTCCAGCTCCGCCTTCCAGGCTGGCTTTCCATGCTCGACGGAGATGCGTCCTCCGCCGATCTCGACCCCGTCCGCCCGATTGGTCCAGTAGCTGATCGAGCTGTATCCCCTGTCCATCGAATCCGTTTCCGGCGTCCAGGCCCCCTCGCGGACCTGGGCGTTCGAATCCATTCCGGACCCGAGAAAGACGAGACTCGCGATCAAGCCCACAAAACACTGTTTTTGCACGGTATTTCCTCCTGTTCGGTGCGGGGACCATACTACAGCTTCCACGGTAGATCTCCCACAGCCGTGATCACCGCCCGTTGACACCAGGCATTCCACAATGAATCACCATGAAGAGCGAGCTCGAGCTGGTGCGGGAGTTCACGGAGTTGGCCGAGGCCAAAGTCGATTCCTGGGGCACGCTTCCGATCGCGTCGGAGAAGCGCTATCGGGAGCTGAAGGCGTTCTTCGACGACCTCATGTCCCAGCGGGGCCGGGAACGACTTCCTCCGGATGACCGCTACGAGACGTTCGAGATCAAGAGCGCGATCTCTCGCCGATCCCGGCTGCGGGTGCCGGCGCAGATGAGCCTCTTTTTCTGTCACGACGACGGCTACGCCCCCGCGAGAGCGAGGAACCTGAGCCGCGGCGGCTTGTTCGTGCGATCCGAGGTAACGCTCGAGCCCGGCAACCGCCTCACCCTGTACATGCCCAACCTGGGCAGAGGCTACGAGACGCTCTTCGAGACCGCCGTCGACGTCATCTGGGCCGCGCGGGACCGGAGCGCGGCGGAGCGAGGAATGGGGGTACGTTTCCGCAAGCTCCAACTCGACGCCGAAAACCAGCTCGACGACTTCATCGTCGCGTTTCTCCGCGACCGGCTCTCCAAGTCGACGCCCGTTACCCACCGCCCCGGACTGGCCCACGAGCGTCGCGTAATCGTCTAGTGGGCTGTAACAGCTATTTGGTGCGCAAATCGCGAGGTCATTTTGTGTGCTGGCAAGGCGCGATGACGACGACATATCTGGATATTTCGAGGAATCGCAACGCCGCCAGCGCGCAAAAGGGCCAGGGCCCGCGATTTTGGCGCGAAATAGCTGTTACAGCCCACTAGGACCGTCAGGACTCGGGGGTCACGGGCGCCATCGGGCTCGACTCGGAGAAATCGGCCGCGGGCCGAACCCGGATGGTGAGCAGAGCCACCCCGAAGATGACCGCTCCCGCGACCTCGAACGGAACTCCCGGACCGAATCTCTCGAATGCAGCCCCGGCCCAGATGGGACCGAAGATACGAGCCATTCCTCCGAACGACTGCTGGACCCCCATGACCTGTCCCAGCATGGTCTTCTCGCATCGCTGGCTCACGAGAGCGCTCGTCGCCGGAAAGAGGAGCGCCGTGCCGATGGGAACGAGGAGCATCACCGGAATGAGCGAGGACAGGTGTCGCGGCAGAGGAAAAGCCGCGAGGCCGAGGGCGAGAAGAAGGGCCCCCGCCCGCATGAGTCGGACCTCGCCGAAGCGGCTCACGAGCTTGCCGAGAATTCCAGCCCGCATCACGACGGAGACGGCGCCGAGCAACGGGAAGACGTAGCCGATGCTCGCCTCGTCCATGTCGAACTCTTTCATCAGATAGAGAGCGAGGACGGCCGTCATCGAGCTGAACGCCGTCATCGCGACCGCGTAGACCCAGATGAGCTCCGACGTAGCACCCCAGGGGTGGCGGATCGTCTCCCATACCATCGACGAGATGGAGACCTTCTTTGCGACCGGCTCGCCTTCCTTTCTCTCCGGTCGAGATTCCGGAAGGACGAGGAACGCCAGGAGGAGATTCAGGAGGCAGAGGCTGGCGGCGAGGAGCCCCGGGACCCGCGGTCCGAAGACCCACACCGCGGAACCGATGGCGGGTCCGATCATGACCCCGGTGTTGGTGGCGGCCGAGAGCCAACCCAGGGCCTTCGCCCGCTCTCGCGGCGGGACCGAGTCCCCCACGTACGCCTGCATGACGCCCGTCGTTCCACCGCTCGCGCCCTGCACGATGCGGCAGAGAAAGAGCATCCCGATGGTGTCCGCGTAAGCGAAGATTACGAAGGCGAGAGCCGAGCCGAAGAGGCTCACGAGCAAGGCGGGCCGCCTTCCGAACCGGTCGGAAAACCGGCCCCACAAAGGTGACGCCGCCACCTGGGCGACGGAGAACGAGGCCACCATGAAGCCGATCACCGTCGCGTCGGCGTGCATGCGCACGGCGTAGATCGGCAGCAATGGAAACACCATCGCGTAGCCGAGCATGTCGAGGAACGCGTTGAGCAGCAGAATCCAGAGTTTTCGAAAGCTCAGTCTGTCCTCCGTCCTTGCGTCCGGTGGCCGTTCCTTGACGGGATATTGCTGTTCTTGCTAGAGTTACGAGTCCTCACGGGGCGATTAACTCAGTGGGAGAGTGCTACCTTCACACGGTAGAAGTCGCAGGTTCAAATCCTGCATCGCCCACCATTCTTAGTGCGCACTCCGAAAGAGTATAGCCCGGTCGGGGTTACAGGGACGCGAAGTCGGTCAGGTCCTTGAACTCCTGGTAGCGTTCGTAGACTTCGTCGCGGCTCAGCCTTTGCAGGCGTTCCGTTCCCAGGTCTTCGACGCAGAACGATCCGAGGACGCTTCCGAAAATGATCGCCTGGCGAACGACCCGATCGTCTTGCGTCTCCCGGTTCGCGAGATAGCCCATGAAGCCGCCGGCGAAGCTGTCCCCCGCCCCGGTGGGGTCCACGACGGTCTCGAGGGGGAACGAGACGGTCGCGAACCGCTCTTTCTCGCGGAAGCAGAGGACTCCGTACTCGCCACGCTTGATGACGAGGGTCGAAGGCCCCATGCTCCGGATATTGCTCGCCGCCTTGACGAGGTTGTGCTCCCCTGCGAGCTGGCGGGCCTCCTCGTCGTTGATTACGAGCACGTCGATGCTCTTCAGCATCGACGCCAGCTCCTCCGGAGTTCGCTCGATCCAGTAATTCATCGTATCGGCGCCGGTGAGCCTCGGCTGCTCGACCTGCTTCATCACGTCGAGCTGGAGCGTGGGATGGATATTGGCGAGGAACACGAGAGACGATTTCCGAAAGTGATCGGGGATCCGGGGCTGGAAACTCTCGAACACCCCGAGCTCGGTGAAAAGAGTCTTTCGCTGAGTGAGATCGGAGCTGTATTCGCCGCCCCAGCGGAACGTCTTCCCCTTCGTCGTCTCGAGGCCCGACAGGTCAACAGGCCGTTCGTCGAAGACGCGCCTGTCCTCGTCGGTGAAGTCCTCGCCGACGACGGCGACGACGTTGACCTCGGTGAAGAAGGAAGCCGAGAGCGCGAAGTACGTGGCCGCGCCTCCGAGAACGTTCTCCGCTTGCCTGGTGGGAGTCTTCAAATCATCGAAAGCAACGGAACCTACGACGAGAATCGACATGGATGTTCTGGACCTCGAGCTATCTCCGTTATTTGACGTATTTCCCGATGATGGGGGCGAGCTCGCGCTTCACGTGCTCCGGGATGGCGTCGGGGTTGGTGATGATGGCCGTCTTCAACGCGTCGGCATGCGGCGACGGCACGCTCAGGTCGAGCGCTTTCACCGTCCTGGTGATGATCTTGCGCGCCATTTCCGCGTTCTTCTGGAGGTTCTGGACGATCTGCTCGACGGTCACCGAGGCGTGGCTCACGTGCCAGCAGTCATAGTCGGTCACGAGCGCGAGCGTGCGCGTAGCTCATCTCCGCTTCCCGCGAGAGCTTGGCCTCTTGAAGATTGGTCATTCCGATGACGTGAGCGCCCCAGGAGCGATAGAGCTCGGATTCCGCCAGCGTGGAGAATTGAGGGCCCTCCATGCACACGTACGTTCCTCCGCGATGCACCTTGGCGCCGAGCTCAACCGACGCCTCGTAGAGGTGCTTCGACAGACGCGCGCAGAGAGGATGGGAGAACTCGACATGGGCCGCGATACCGTTTCCGAAAAACGTCGAGATCCGGCCCCGCGTCCGGTCGATGAACTGGTCGGGAACGACGACGTCGAGAGGATGGATGTCCTCCCGCAAAGAGCCCACTGCGCTGGCGGAGATGATGTGCTCGACCCCGAGAACCTTGAAGCCGTAGATATTGGCGCGGAAGTTCAGCTCCGACGGGAGCAGGCGGTGGCCGATGCCATGACGCGCGAGAAACGCCACCGGTTTGCCTTCGAGCTTTCCGACGACGTATTTCGCCGATGGCTCCCCGAAGGGGGTCTCGAGACGGAGCTCCTCGACTTCGTCGAGCCCGTCCATCTCATAGAGTCCGCTTCCCCCGATGACGCCTATCTTCGCCTCTGCCATTGCTTATGGCCTCCTCGAGCGCTCCGAGACTTCTCAGGGCGCAAACGGGTCAATCTATACCGTCCCCGCCGGATGGCGCAACTTCGGCCTGTTTCAGCTCCACCAGGACTCCATGGGTGGACTTCGGGTGAACAAAAGCGACGAGGTGGCCTCCCGCCCCCGGACGAGGCTTCGCGTCGATGAGCCTCGCGCCCTTCGCGGCGAGCTCGGCGAGCGATTTCTCGATATCGTCCACCTCGAAGCAGACGTGATGAATGCCCTCGCCGCGCTTGTCGAGAAAGCTCCGTACCGTCGAGTCGTCGCCCACGGGCTCGAGGAGCTCCAGATTGCTGTCGCCTACGGGTAGAAAGAGGACCCTCACCCCGAGCTCGGGGAGCTCGTAACGGGCACCCTCGTCGAGACCAAGGAGACTTCCAAATCGAGCCGCGGCCTCCTCGATGCTGCGAACGGCGATACCCACGTGATGAATCTTCATGGTGACTCCTTCGCAATCATTACCTTCCAGCAGCTTTTCCGCCGCCTGGTAGGGCGTGAGCTTTCTCTCTTCGAGCTCTCGCAGCACGCTTTGCCACGCGGCATCGGGAATGCGCTCACGAACCATGACGGCGAGCACGTCTCCGAGCCAGACTTCCATCAGTCGCCGGGGCCGCTCGTGGTTCGCCATCCCCGCTCTCTCGGCGCCGAGACGGAGGGCTTCGGTCAGGAGCTCGTCGATGCCGACGGCTTCCAGCGCCGCCGTCTTTAGGACGGGTCGAGCCCCCGCGATCGCGCTCATCTGACCGAAGAGGAGCTCCGCCCCGTCTCGATCCGCCTTGTTCACGACGAGGACGTCCGCCACTTCCAGGATTCCGGCCTTCGCGGCCTGGATGTCGTCACCGAGCCCGGGGGCGAGTACCAGCACCGTCACGTCCACCGCCGCCACGACCTCTACCTCGTCCTGACCCGCGCCGACGGTCTCGAGCAGGATGAAATCCTTCCCCGCCGCTTCGAGAAGGACGAGCGCCTCGAAGGCGCCGCTCGCGAGGCCCCCGACGTGGCCCCGCGTCGCCATGCTGCGAATGAAGATCGACGGATCCCTCGCGCCGCGAGTCCATCCGCGCGCGATCACCGAGGAGAGCCCCTCCGGTTACGGGGCTGGTGGGGTCGATCGCGAGGATCGGCGACGTTCTTCCCGCGCTCGCGGGCTTTCCGCGCGAGCACGTCGGCGAGCGTGCTCTTCCCCACTCCCGCCGGTCCGGTGAGACCGACGACGATGGCGTCCCGTGCTATCGATGGTATCGCGGAAGACGTTCTCGAGGAGCGTCCGGGCCTCGGGCGCGCGGCTTTCGACGAGGCTCAGGGCGCGGGCCAGGGCGCGCGATTCGCCGCTGCCGAAGCCCTTCGAGCAGTCGTTCGATCTCCAAGTCCAGAGGATAACGGGCGACTCACTCCTCGAGCAACTGGCGTGCGATCACCATGCCGCTGGATCTCGGAAGTCCCCTCGCCAATCGTCGTGAGCTTCGCGTCCCGATAGTACCGCTCCGCGGGATAGTCGCGAATGTAGCCGTAGCCGCCGAGGGTCTGCACCGCTTCATCGGAGGCTCGCACCGCCACTTCGCTCGCGTAGAGCTTCGCCATCGCCGCTTCCTTCGTGACGCGCTCGCCGCGGTCCTTGAGGAACGCCGCCCTCTGAATCAAGAGCCTCGCGGCGTCGATCTCGGTCGCCATGTCGGCGAGCTTGAACTGGATCGCCTGAAAGGAGCCGATGGGGCGGCCGAATTGCTTTCGCTCCTTGGCGTAGTCCCGGGCGCACTCGAAGCTCGCCTGCGCGATCCCGAGAGCGAGCGACGCGATCCCGATCCGCCCCCCGTCGAGAATCTTGAGGGCGGCGACGAACCCTTCGCCTCGCTCTCCCAGGAGGTTGTCTTTCGGCACGCGGCAGTTCTCGAACACCATCTCGGAAGTGTCGGAGGCTCGATGGCCGAGCTTCTTCTCTTTTTTCCCCGCGCGGAAGCCCGGCGTTCCCTTGGGCACGATGAACGCCGAGATGCCGTGCTTCGCCTTTCCCTTGTCGGTGACGGCCATCGCGACGGCGACGTCGCAGACGCGGCCGTTGGTGGTGAAGGTCTTGCTGCCGTTGATCACCCACTCGTCTCCGTCAAGGACGGCCGTCGTCTCCGTTCCTCCGGCGTCGCTTCCCGCGTTGGGCTCGGTCAGGCTCCAGCCCCCGAGCCATTCTCCCGAAGCGAGCCGGCTGAGGTACTTCTTCTTCTGCTCTTCGGTTCCCTGCTCGAAAATATGGTTCGAGCAGAGCGAGATGTGCGCCGAGACGGTGATGCCGACGGACGCGTCGGCGCGCGCGAGCTCTTCGATCACGACGAGCATAGTCGGCATAGCTGAGGCCGGCGCCTCCGTAGCGCTCGGGAAAGATCACCCCCAGGAACCCGAGCTCTCCCAGTTTCCGGATCACCTCGGCGGGGAACTGCTCCTTCTCGTCCCACTCGGACGCGAACGGGACGATCTCCTTCTCGGCGAACTCGCGAAGGGCCCTCCGGAGCTCTTTCTGGTCTTCGGTAAGGTCGAAATCCATAACACCTCGATCGAAAGTCTTCGATCAATTGTAGTATCTGGAAACGGCCCCGGCGTGGTTTTCTCCCGCATCGGGGCTTACCAAACGGTCGGTCTATGACGAAGCCCAGGAAAGCCGCGCTCGTGCTCGGGGGGTTCGCCGGCGTCTTCGCGGCTTACGGGCTCTGGGTCTTCTGGAGACTGCCCGACGTCTCGTACCTCGCCCGGCAGAACCCGAAGCAAACGGCGCTGATGCGCGAGCGGGGCGGAAACGTGGTTCAGCACTGGGTTGCTCTCGACGAGATTTCCGAGAGGCTCGTCCAGGCGGTCCTGATGGGCGAGGATGCCAACTTCTATGGCCACGAGGGGTTCGACTTCGACGAGATGCGCAAAGCCTTCGAGAGGAACTGGGAGGAAGGCCGGACGGTCCGAGGCGCGAGCACCATCACCCAGCAGCTCGCCAAGAACCTCTTTCTCACGACCGAGAGAAGCTACTTTCGAAAGCTCGAAGAAGCGCTCCTCACCCGCCGGCTGGAACGCGCGCTCTCGAAGAAACGCATCCTGGAGATCTACCTCAACGTCATCGAGTGGGGGGACGGAATCTACGGCGCCGAGGCCGCGGCTCGAGACATCCTGGCAAAGCGGGCCCTGGATCTCGACGCCGCCGAGGGCGCCCTCCTGGCGGCGATGATTCCCAATCCGCGACGTCTCGATCCCTGCAAGCGACCGAAATCGGTGAGGAGTCGGCAGGAGCGGATCCTGGGGTACATGCACATGGCGAACGACCTGACGGACGAGGAGCACGAGCGCGCCCTCGCCGAGCGGATCGCGCTCAGGAAGTGCGGGTCATTCTCCTTTGTCGCTCTTGGCGAACGGTAGCCGCTTCAGACCCATCCGTCCGTTCGAGACGACGACGAGAACGTCCTGGATGACCCGAATGTCCTCGAGCGGGTTCTTTTCGACGACGATGAGGTCCGCCTCGAGCCCGGGCTCGATCGCCCCGGTCTCTTTCTCGATGCGAAGGAGCTCGGCCGCGCGCACCGTCGCCGATTGGATCGCTTCGAGCGGGGTCATGCCGAGCTTCACGAAGCTCACCACTTCCATGGTGACCCGGCTGATGCTCTCGGGCCCGTAGCTGGTATCGACCCCGGTCACGATGGGAATCCCCATCGCGTGCGCGCGACGGAAGGCGTCCTCGATGCGCGGAAGCATGTGGAGTCCGCGGATCTTCACCACCGGGTCGTCGTAGTCCCCACCCGGCTCGATGAGATCGATCATCGTGGTGTAGGTGGGAACGAAGTAGGTGCCCCGCTCCTTCATCAAACGGAGCGTCTCGTCCGAGAGATAGGTGCCGTGCTCGATGCTTCGAACCCCTGCCAGCACCGCCGCGCGGGCGCCTTCGTCTCCGTGTGCGTGGCAGAGGACGGTGACCCCGAGCTTCTCCGCCTCCTCCACGACCGCGCGAAGCTGGCTCTCGGTGTAGACCTGCTCCCGCGGATCGGTGTCGGGCCTTCCCGCCCGTTCCGTACCCCGGGTCTTGATGACCCGCGCCCCGTGCTTGACGTTGATTCGTACGAGCGCCCGGAGGTCCTCCTCCGATTCGAGAGGAACACCGAGGCGCATCAACTCGGGGTCCGCGAGCACGTCTTCCCCGATTTCGGGCGTCACGAAGATTCCCGCACCGAGATAGTCCGGCCCGGCGATGTAGCCGGCCTTCGACATCTCCCCGATGACGACGTCACGGTAAGACCCGACGCTGGCGCTTCTGACCGTCGTGACTCCCGACTGGAGCGCGCGATGCGCGGCATCGAGATTGTCGAGATGGGTGTGGGCGTCGATGAGCCCGGGGAGAAGGTAACGTCCCTCGATGTCGAGAACCTCGGCGCCGGTGGGTGCGGGACCCGCGCCGACCGAAACGATCCGCCCGTCGCGAAATGTCACCGTAGCGTCGCGGGTAACGTTTCCCGTCCGGACGTCGATGACATTCGCGTGGACAATGGCGAGATAAGGTTGGGGAAGCGGCTGACCCGGCCGGCCTGAGCCAGGACGAGGGTCAGCAAAGATTCCGCGATCATAGGGAGCTCATCGTTCGATCAGAATCCCTGGACCTTGCCCGCTTTCTTGTAGCACTGCCAGATGATGTGCCAGCCGAGGGCGATGACGACGAGCCAGAAAACCCAATAGTAGTCGCCGGGGATGCCCAGGTTTCCGCCGGAGAAGTAGACCGTGTGCTGGCCGAGCATCGCCCAGAAGAGGGGCAGCGACATGTAGGTGTTGTGCTTCGAGCGGAGGCCCGCCAGCTTGGCGAGGGCGGCGTCCGGAGCTTCTCCGTTCTTGACCGCACGAATGATCTTCTGCTGCGCGGGCCAGATCCGGAACCAGACGTTGAACGCCATCGCGGTCCCGAAGAGCGCGCCGGTATGAATGAGCGTTCCCCGGTAGCTGAAGTGCCCGAAGTAGACGAAGAGCGCTACCACCACCGACAGAAGCACGAACGTGACGATGACCGCCGCACGGATGTTTCCCGCGAGGCCGCTATTCCACAACGCGTCGTAGACGAAGACACCGAGAAACGTCACCGCGATCATGATGATCGGACCCGCGCCCCAGCTTTCGCCCGCGGCCAGCGTTTGTCCGCCGTGGTAGTACACGATGAGGAGGAGCGTCACGCCCGTGATCCAGGTCCAGGCGGCACCCCAGCGAAACCAGAACAGCGCTCTCGGCATGAGCTCGGGGATGACCGCCTTTTTCGTGGGACCCTCGAGCTTCGCCATCGTCTGGCCGTTGACCCAGTTGAAAAAGTAGAGATGACCAATCCAGATGATTCCGACGAAAACGTGCATCCATCGGAAAATGGCTTCTAAACCGTCCATTACCCCTCCTTTTCGATTTCGTGCTCGTGAGCCTATTCGTTTCGTACCTGGCGGCTCGTCGATTGCGATGGGCTACGGTCGCGGCACGCAATCACGCGTAATGTATCAAGCCGCGCGGAGTCTACCATCGCAAGTGATGCGTAAACAAGGACGCTTCGCGAAACACCTCAAACCGGGGGCCGGTTTCCGCGCCCATAGCCGGTGAGCTCCACGAATCCTCGACCCGCGGGTTTTCCATCCGAGCCCGAGACGCCGACCGCGCCTTCCCAGTAGTGGACTCCGCCCGGCAGACGACTGCGATTCTCCTGGTCGGCCGTCACCGGCGCGACGACGAGCTCCTCGTCCGCGAAGCGAATGCGCCAGCGTGACGGGTAACGGGCGCCGCTCTCGGGGCTCGTCCAATGGTCGAGCACCTCGACGTCGAAGTCGGCGCCGCGGAGATACCGCGTGGCCCCCTCGGCGTCCACGAGCGTCCCGTTGGCATAGTCTATGGTTCCGTCCTCGCTCCGCATCAGATACAGCATGACGTCGCGCCCGTCGTCGAGCTGAAGGCTGAACCAGTCCCAGCCCGCTTGATGCTCGCCGAGCTCGGACGAGCTGAACTCTTTGTCCATCCAGCTCGTCCCCGGACACCTGGAACCGCTCGCCCGCGAGGCTCGACCTCCCCCGTGGTCTCGAGCCGGGTGAAGCTGTAGTACTGGCTCGCCGCCTCTTCCTCTTCGCCTTTCCGGCTGAGCCCGTTCGGCCCCTGGAGCACGAGCGGCTTTTCCGGACGGGTGGAGAGCCGAAGGCCGAAACCGAGCCGCTCGTCGCTCGCGGAGAAATCGAACGCTTCGCCGTTCCAATCGAGAGTCCAGAGTCCGTCCGTTCCCGCCGGCGGTCTGGACCAGGCGATGCGTTTGTCGGGGTAGGCGCTGAAACCGCCGAGAAGCGGGATCTCGCGATACAGAGTCTCGCTGAAGGTGTGCTTTCCCGATTCGAGATCGGTGAGCGCCGCGTGCCCCATGATGAAGCCCGTCGCCGTCCAGTCCGAGTCGAAGTCGGGCCGATCGCGGAGTACTCCTACCCGGAAGAAGGTGAACTGATAGGCGAATCGAGAGCCGAGACGTCCCGTGAAATACCACCACTCGGTTCGATAGTCCCGGTGGGCCCAGTGGTCCCTCGGAAAGGACCAGGAATAGTCGGGCCGGGCCGCCTGCCATCCGGGCTCTCCGGCGAGACTCAGAATGACCGCGAGGGCGAAGGCCGGCGTCCGTATCATCTTTATAGATCCTCCCGGCGGAGCTCGGTGGCGGGAGTGCGGCTCGCGAGAGCCGCGGGATAGACGGCGGCGAGAGCCGACGCGGCGAGGATCACGAGGTCCTGTTCCAGGAGGAGCCGCAGCGGCCAGAAAACGGCGATGGTCCAGCCGAAGAACGCCCGATTGACGACGTAGATCAGAACGAGCGCGAAAGCGATGCCCGCCACGGTCCCGAGCGCGATTCCGGCGATTCCCATACCGAGACCCTTTCCGAGATAGACCCGAAAGATCTGCCCGCGCTCGGCGCCGAGAGCTCGGTAGAGCGCGAGCTCCGCCGCCCTCTCCCGGGCCAGCACGACGAGCGTCAGCGCGACGCCGCAGACGGCGATGAGAAGACTCATGTATCGCAGCAGACGGGTGATGGCGAAGGTCTGGTCGAAAACCGACATCGCCTCCTGCCGCAACCTCCGGTTGCTTCTTATCGTGATGGGAACGTCGCTCAGCTCCCGCTTGAGATCGTCGACGACCGCATCGACATCGACCCCGGGGGCGAGATACAAGCGCGACGCTCCCGATGGGGCCGGGGCCGAACCGTTCTTCGAGGGTATCGAGCGAGACGAAGGCCGATCCGAGCTCACTCGAGTAGTCGTAGTAGATTCCCGCGATTGGAAGCGCCACCGGACCATCGGGTCCCTCGACCACGAGATCGTCGCCGAGCTTCAGCCCGGACTTTCTTGCGAGAGGCTCGCCGACGAGGGCCGCACCGTTTCGAAGGGCCGCGGCCGCTTGCACGGGCTCTCCTTCGATGAGCGCGAAGCGATCCTCCAGGGGAACGCTCAAATCGACTCCCGCGAGAGAGAACTTCCTCCCCCGAGCGGTGGCGAAGAACTGACGCAGCCGATCGACGTGCTCGACCCCAGGATGGCGCCGAAGCCTCTCGATCACGTCATTGCCGAGTACGGCTTCGCCCCGCGCGCGCCGGAAGGTGGGAGTCGCGACGTAGATGTCCGCCCGAATCGTGGACTCGATCCAGACCGAGAGCGTTTCCCGAAAGCTCGCCACCATGGTGGTCACGCCGACAACCATACTGACGGCGATGGCGAGCGCGGCGATGGCGACCGGGGTCGTCTGGAGCTGTTTTCCCAGCCCCTTCATCCCGTAGGCGAGGCCGAACGAGCGCACCCGGACGAGGCGGGTGGCCCCCCGCACCAGGAGCGGCGTCGCGAGAGGGATTGCGACCACCAGGAGGAAGGCTTCGAGAAAACCCGCCGGACGCCACCGATCCCTGGTCGCGAGAAAGACCACCCCCGCGGCCGCCGCGCAGGAAAGGCCTCCGAGAAAGAGTCCTCTCGCCGCCCGCCCCACTCTTTCGTGAAGATCGAAAGCGGCGAGGAGAGCCCGCGTATCCTTCCTGCCGAGCTCGAGCGCCGGCAGCAGTGCCCCGAGCGCCGCGCCCGCGATTCCCACCGCCGCCGCCATCGCGTAGAACCAGAGCGGAATCTCCAACCGATGGATCTCTTCGAGCAGATAGAGGTTCGACACGGTGGCGCTCACCCGATCGACGTTCGCCCGCGCCGCAAGGTAGCCGAGAGGCATGCCGCAGGCGACCCCGAGGAGTCCGAGGACGAGGACGTCGCCCGCGAGCAGTTGGAACACCTGGCGATGGGTCGCGCCGAGCGAGCGCAGCAGGCCGAACTCCGTGCGTCTCCGCACGAGCGACGCCTGGGTGCTGCTGTAGACGAGAAAGCCTCCCACGAACAGGCTGATGAGCGAGAGCGCCGTCAGGTTGAGCCGAAACGCGCTCAGGAGATCCGACGCCTGCTGCTCGCGCTCGCCCGGTGTCAGAATCTGCGCCTTCGACCCGAGCCGTTCGCGCAGCGACGCGGCCACCGACGTCGACGTCGCCGCCGGGAGCCACCTTCACGTCGATCTCCTGGAGCTGTCCCGAGGTACCCAGAAGGGCCTGTGCCTGCGCGATGTCCATCACCACCAGTCGCGGGCTCGCGAGCGGAGTCACCTTCTGGAAGTCGGAGAGCGCTCCCACCTCCAGCTCGACTTTGCGGGTTCCGATGCTCACCCAGAAGCGGGATCCGAGTCCCCACCCTCGCTCGCCCGCGAGCTCCGGAGTCACCGCCACCCAGCCGGGCCGTCCGAGAGCGTCGGCCAGATCGATGCGCGGCCCCTCCCAGGGCACATCGATGGGGGTGAAGAAATCCACCCCGATGACCTCGAGAAAGACCCGTCCGCGGTCGTCGCCATCGGTAACGAGAGCGACGTCGAGACGATAAAGGGGCCACGCCGCCGCGACACCCGCGGTCGCGAGCACGCGGGGATAGACGCTGTCGGGTAAAACGGGCAGCGTCCCGACAATCGTCAGGTCGGCGTTTCCGCTCACCGCCTCCATCGTTCCACGAAAGGCGCCAAGCGCGTTCAAGTTGATGATCTCGGATCGAGACGACGGAGGCGACCCCGAGCGCGACCCCCAGGAGACTCAGCAGGAACAAGCTCGAGCCTCGTCGAAGCCGAGCCCTCGCCGCTAGCAAGAAGTAACGGATCACGCGATCTCGAGCCGCCCGCTGTGAAGCCGGAGGCGCTCGTCCGCCAGCGCCGCCTGCCCGTCGCTATGGGTCACGTAGAGAAGCGTCCCCTGCTCTTCGTCCACCAGCTTCATCAGCAGGTCCATGACTTTCTGAGAGTTGTCGTCATCGAGATTCCCCGTGGGCTCGTCGGCGAGAAGCAGCCTCGGCCGCCGCAGGAGAGCTCGGCAGATGGCGACGCGCTGCATCTCGCCTCCCGAAAGCTTGGACGCCTCCTGCGAGGCGCGCGACGCGAGCCCCACCCTCTCCAGCAGATCCAGGCGCCCGGTCGCCGACCGTCTCGTCGGAGGCGATCCAGGCAGGCAGCAGCGACGTTCTCCCATACGGTGAGATGGGGAAGGAGATAGAAGAACTGGAAGACGAGACCGATCCCGTCGCGACGCAGAAGCGTGCGCTCCCTCTCGGAGAGCAGCGATACGTCTCTGCCGAGTAGAGACACCCTGCCCGAGCTCGGAACGTCGATGGCGGCGGCGAGATGAAGGAGGGTGGACTTGCCGCTGCCGCTCCGGCCGGTGATCGCGAGCTTTTTCCCCCGCTCGACGCGGAACGAGACCGCGTCGAGGGCCTTCAGCGTCTCGCCCCCGCCTGGCTGGCGATAGTGCTTCGACACGCTCTCGAACGCGAGGACCGGCTCGGTCTCGGTCATCGACGATTTGGTGCTACTTGAAGAGGGCCTGCACGGGCTTGAACCGGGGATGGCTCGCGTCCCGGAGGAGCTCGAAGGCGGCCATCTCCGACGTGGTCAGGATCGCGCCCGAGCGCTCCATCTTGCGGAGGGCGGTCTCGCGATCGACCGGCTTCCGCGACTCCACGGCATCGACGGCGACGTGCACGGCGAGGCCGTGATGAAGCAGATCGTGGACCGTCTGGCTCACACAGACGTGGGTCTCGATGCCGCAGACGAGAAACTGTCGACGCTCCACGTCCCGGACCCGGTTCCAGAGCTCCTCGGTTCCGCAGGCGCTGAAGCAGAGCTTGCTGTGGACGGGCGTGTCCCCGAGGGCTTCCTGCACTTCCGCCACCGTGCGGCCCAGCCCCTGTGGATACTGCTCGGTCACCAGGATCGGAAGCTCGAGTATCCGTGCCGCCCTCACCAGTCGTACGGCATTCGCCACCATGACAGGGAAATTTTCCTGGAGCGAGCGAAACCGCTCCTGGATATCGACGACCAGGAGGCACGCTTCACCTGGAGACAGAACGTTGGGATGGCGATCGGTCATACTTCCTGAATTCTTTCACGGGGTCTGGACTTCCGCCACACTCTCTCGAACAGATCGACGGAGTAGAGCGCGAACCCGAGCGAGAGAAAGAAGATCTTCCACGTCCCGCTCGCCCCGGAGTGGAAGAAGAGGAATGCCAGCGAGCCGATGGAAGCGGCGAGGTAGAGCTTTCCCGACGCGCGCTCGCGAATGGCGACGATCAGCTGATAGACGAGCATCAGCACCGCAAAGGCGTACAGCGCTCCAGTCGACGGGGCCGTCCAGATTGTCCAGACGGATCCGTTCATGGCGGTGACCGGCGCCATCATCGCGGCGAGGATCGCGGGCGGGACGAGAAATCCCGCGCGCGGGTAGCTGTGGAAGAGGCGCGTCGTCGACTTGACGAAAGGGAGAACGACGAGAAAGAAGACCCAGACCGACGTAAAGACGGCATAGCGCTCGGCGTTCCAGGACTCGAGCTTCGCGAGGACGGCGGTGAGAACGACGGCGAGACCGATACCGGCGAAAAAACTCGTCCGGCGGACGAGACCCCGCGGCCATCCGGTGCGCACGAGTGCGAGGACGAACACCACGGACGCCAGCACCGAGCAAAGCGCCGCCGTGACGAGAAGCGGCCCTTCGTCTCCCTCCCGCAGAAGAGAGTCGGCGTAATGGGTTCCCCCGACGAGCATGAAGACGAGGAGGACCACCCACTTCTGCGCGGGCACGATCCCCGCGCTCTTCGACAGCGGAACCGAAGGCACGCCTTGCAACTTCGCTTGCAGGAGCGCATACCGGACGAAAAACGCGGCCGAGAGCGCCACGGCGAACGGGCGGGTGCGGGCCGCGAGATAGCCGGCGAGAAACAGCGCGACCGACGTCCGCAGCTGGCGTCGGACCCGGCGCCGTTCGTCTCTCCCTTCCTCGCTGACCGCTTCGGGGAGGATATAGCGCGTCACCCGCGAGCCTGCGCGAACGGCGAGCAAGGCGCCCGCGGCGGCGGATGCGGCCCAGAGGGCAAATCCTCCTCCACCAAGGCTCGCCGTTCGCGCACCCCAACCGGTGAGCGCCGCGGCCGGAAGCCACCAGCGCAACCGGAGCGGCTGGTCGGAGTCGGGAGCCCAGAAGAAACCGAGAGCGAGGAGCGCCGCGACCACGCGACGAGGCTCGGCGAGCTCTCCTTCGTACAGGTAGACGAGAGCGACGCCCGCGGCGACGACGACGGCGGAAGAGCGAGACCGTGGGCGCGCCCGTTCACGGACGGGGCGGCTTTCCTTCGCTGGTGTTACGCACCGAGACGATTTGCGCCATCACCGAGAGCGCGATCTCTTCCGGCGAGCGCGCCCCGATATCGAGTCCCACGGGTGCGTGGAGCCGGGACAGCTCGGCCTCGGTGAGCCCCTTGTCCATGAGACGCCGCTTCCTCTTTTCGTGCGTCCGGCGGCTCCCGAGAGCGCCAACGTAGAACGCGGGGCTCCGGAGGGCGGCGATCAAGGCCGGATCGTCGATCTTGGGGTCGTGCGTAAGGGTGGCGACGGCGCTGGAGCGGTCGAGCCCGACCTTCGCGAGGGCTTCGTCCGGCCACTCCTGGATGAGCTGGTCGACCTCGGGAAACCGCTCGTCGCTTCCGAACACACTCCTCGGATCGATGACGACGGTGCGGTAGCCGAGGGCTTTCGCCATCGCGATGAGCGCGATGGAGATGTGCACGCCTCCCACCATCGCGAGCATGGGAGACGGAAGCTCCACGTCGACGAACGCTTCCGTCCCCTCGCCGAGATCGACCCAGGCGGGCTCGCCCGCGGCTAGGGCGCGCCGGGCGGCGTCGACGAGCCGGGGATATCCGGCGGCGCCTTCGGTGGCTCCATCCTCGAGCAGTAGAAAGGATTTTCCGAGGTCGAGCTCGTCTCCGCGAACGATGATCGTCCTCGCCAGCGCACGCCGTTTCCCCTGCGCGTCCAGAAGAGACGCGAAGAGCGCGTCGTCGAGCTTCTCGACGAAGACGTCGATGGTGCCGCCACAGGAAAGACCGACGTTCCATGCCGTCTCGTCGGCGACTCCGAAGTGGAGGAGCTTCGGTACTCCCGAAGCCAGCACGCCGCGCCCTTCCTCCACGACCGCCGCCTCGACGCAGCCTCCGCTCACCAATCCCGCGATACGGGCATCCGCGGTCAACGCCATCTTCGCCCCGGGTCCCCGCGGGCCCGCGCCCCAGGTGCGGACCACCGTCGCGAGCGCGACCGGAGCGCCTTCCGCCCGGAACCGAGCGACGTCCTCAGCAACATCTCGAAGACTCATGCGCCGATTATGCCTCGGAACGACACCGGAGGCCCGCCGAAAAAGAGGGGACGCCGTAGCATCCGGGCACCAGAAAGAAAATTAGGGACAGTCCCTAATTTTCTAGTCAAACGCGGAAATTAGGGACTGTCCCTAATTTCTTGTCCGTCTTCTTGGGGCGCCTCTTCCGGCGAGTTTTTCTAGGTGGCGGGCGAGGGACTCGAGGCTCGCGAGGTTGTGGACGGGAAGAAAGTCGTCCACGTGCGGGAGGGCGGTCTGCATTCCTCGGGTCAGGGGCTCGTACTCGGGGGAGCCGAGGAGGGGATTGAGCCAGATGAGGCGGTGGCTCGTTCTGCGAAGGCGGGCCATCTCCGCATCGAGGATCTCCGGCTCGCCCCGATCCCAACCGTCGCTGATCAGGAGAACGACGGCGCCGCCACCGAGGACGCGTCTACCCCAGTCGTAGTTGAAGCTCCGGAGGGAATCTCCAATCCGGGTCCCGCCCGACCAGTCGCTGACCGCTCGCGAGACCCCGGAAAGAGCGCGCTCGATGTCCCGGTCACGCAGGTGACGGGAGAGCCTCGTGAGCCTCGTCCCGAAGGCGAAGACTTCGACCCTCTGCCCGAGCCCCTGGGTGAGACCGTAGACGAAATGGAGCAGGATTCGCGTGTAGCGCTCCATCGAGCCGCTGATGTCGGCGATGACGACGAGCGGCCGCGGCTTCCGACGCTTCTCGCGGCCTTCCCAGGAGAGAATCTCCCCTCCGTGACGGAAGCTCGTCCTGAGGGTGCGCCGCAAATCGAGGCGATCTTTGCCCCCCTGACGCTCGCGGCGCGTGATTCGGTCCCCCAGCCTCCACGTGAGCTCCGCGATCATCCGGCGCACTTGCTCGATCTCGCTCTCGCTCGAGACTCGCGAAGTCCCGGGTCCGCAGGAGCTCGCGCTCGCTGTAGGTCTTCGTGACCTCGATGACGGTGCGCTCTTCCGCGTCCTCGGGAAGAGGCGGCTGATTGCCCTCTCCCGCGAGCGGCGGCGGAGCGACGAGCGGCTTCTGCTCGGCGCGGCGAATCCGGCGCCCCTGAATCTCGAGGAGCTTCCACTCGCCGAGAGGCGTCTGCCAGAACATCTCGAAGGCCTCGTCGAAGAGGGCGACGTCGTCCCGCCGATGGACGAGAAGAGACCGGGCGGCGTGATAGAAATCGGACTTCACCCCGATCTTCAGGAACTGCAGCGCTTGAACGAGGTCGATGACTCGTCCGGGGTTGACGTCGAGCCCGAGGCCGCGCAGCACCCGCCCGAAGAGCACCAGGTTCCGAAGAAGATGATGCTCTTCCGCAGAAGGCGCGGAAGGCGTGACCGGCATTCGCTCTATTGGGTTGCGGCTACTCTCACGAGGATCGCCTTGGCCCGATCGCCTCGGACCTTGTCCACGTCATCCCGATACTTGAGGATGGCGCCGAGGGTGTCCTCGACGACGCTCTCGTCGAGGGCTTCCTTGTCGAGAGCGACGAGAGCCCGCGTCCAGTCGAGCGTCTCGGCGATTCCCGGGACCTTGTAGAGCTCGACCTCGCGAAGCTCCTGGACGAACGCCGTGACCTGGCGTGCGAGCTTTTCCGACGCATCGGGAAGCTTGGTCCGAACGATCTCGAGCTCCTTCTGGAACGTCGGATAGTCGATCCAGAAGTAGAGGCATCGCCGCTTGAGCGCGTCGTGAACTTCCCGGGTGCGGTTCGAGGTCACCACCACGACGGGCTTTTTCTTCGCCTGGATGGTGCCGATCTCGGGAATGGTGATCTGGAAGTCGGAAAGCACTTCGAGGAGGAACGCCTCGAACTCCTCGTCGCTCCGGTCGATCTCATCGATGAGCAGCACCGGCGGCTTCTTCGAGGCGGGGTCGATAGCCTTGAGAAGCGGCCGTTCGAGAAGAAACTCGGGTCCGAAGAGCTCTTTTTCCTCGAGCTTTTCCCCCCGGCTCTCCGCCAGTCGAATGTGCATCATCTGCCGGGTGTAGCTCCACTCGTAGACCGCCTGGCTCACGTCGATGCCCTCGTAGCATTGGAGGCGGATGAGCTCGGTCGAGAGGATCTCCGCGAGCACCTTCGCGATCTCCGTCTTGCCCACGCCCGCCTCCCCCTCGAGAAAGAGAGGCCGTTCGAGCTTCAACGCGAGGTAGATCGAGGTCGCGAGGCCCCGATCGGCGACGTAGAGCTTGTCGTGAAGGAGTCCCTGCAGTTGCTCGATGGAGTGAAACTTCAAGTCGCTACTTCTGCTTCTTCGCGCGCGCGACCGCCTCCGTCAGCGCTCGCCGCGCGAGCACGGTCGCCAGGTGGGTGCGGTACTCCCCGGAAGCGTAGAGGTCACCGAGCGGGTTCTCGATCGCCTGAGCGACGAGCGCGGCGGCGGCGGCGAGGGCCTTGGCCGTAGGTTTTTCTCCCGCGAGCGAGGATCGATCCCCGCCACCACGAGAGGCTTCTCCGTGACCCCACCGACGACGAGGCGCGCCGACTTCACGAGGTCGTTTTTGAGGCTTACCAGGGCGGCGACACCGACGACGGCGTAGCTCGACGCCGGGTGGCGGTGTTTCAGATAGCAGCCCCCTTCGCCCTTTCTCATCACCGGGACCGCGACCTCGGAGAGGATCTCGGAATCCCTTGAGGGCGGTCTCGAAGAGATCGACGAAGAACTTCCGCGCCGGGATCTTCCGGGATCCCTTCGGACCGGTCGCGGTGATGTCGGCTTCGAGAGCGAGCATGACCGTCGGGTAGTCGGCGGCGGGATCGGCGTGCGCGAGGCTTCCGCCAATGGTCCCACGATTGCGGACCTGGATGTCACCGATGAGCCCCGCGGCCTCGCTCAGAATTCGGCATCCCTTCCGAATGTCTCGGGACGCCGGCGATGGCGGCATGGGTGGTGAGCGCCCCGATCTTGATGGTCGACTTGCCCACCTTGATGCCGTCGAGCCCCTTGACCCGTCCGAGGTCGATGAGCGCCGACGGCGCGCTCACCCGGAGCTTCATCGCCGGGAGGAGACTGTGCCCGCCCGCGAGAAGCTTGGCGTCCCGGGTCTTGCGGAGAAGAGCCACCGCTTCCTTCAGGTTCTTCGGCCGGTAGTAATCGAAGCTCGCTGGATACATCTCATCTCTCCCCGAAATACTGGATCGTCGTTCCTTCTCGTCCCGCCCTCGTCATCGCCTTCCACAGCTTCTCCGGCGTGAGTGGCATGTCGATGTGGCGTATGCCGAGGGGCGCGAGCGCGTCCATCACGGCGTTGGCCACGGTCACGGTGCCGGCAATCGTGCCCATCTCTCCCGCGCCTTTCACCCCCAGGGGGTTGTGGGGCGAAGGAGTCTCGATGCGGCCGACCTCGATCTTCGGAAAGCTCTCGGCCCGCGGCATCGCGTACTCCATGAGAGAGCCCGTCAAGAGTTGCCCGCTCTCGTCGTAGACCCCTTGCTCCCAGAGAGCCTGGCCTACACCCTGGGCGATTCCGCCGACAATCTGGCCTTCGACCACCATGGGATTGATGACCTTTCCGACGTCGTCGACGGCGACATAACGCTGGAGCTTCACTTCCCCCGTCTCGGCGTCAATCTCCACCTGAGCGATGTGAGCGCTGTTGGGGAAGGTGAAGTTCGCGGGATCGTAAAAGGCCGACTCCTCGAGACCGGGCTCCATCCCCGCGGGGAGATTGTGCGCGGTGTATGCGGCAAACGCCAGCTCGGCGAACGCCTTGGCCTTGTCGGGAGAGCCCTTCACATAGACTTTTCCCGCAGCCTGGTCGTAGACCATGTCGGCCTCCGAGGCCTCGAGCTGGTGGGCGGCGATCTTGATGAGCTTGGCCCGGACCTTCTGGGCGCTTCGCACGAGGGCGCTTCCGCCCACGGCCGCGCTCCGGCTCCCGTAGGTTCCCATTCCGAACGGTATCCGGCCGGTGTCGCCGTGGACCACTTCGACGTCCTTCATGTCGATTCCGAGCTCGTCCGCCACGACCTGCGCGAACGTCGTCTCGTGTCCCTGGCCGTGCGAGTGAGAGCCGGTCAGTACCGTGACCTTGCCCGTGGGATGAACGCGCACGACGCCGCTCTCCCAGAGTCCCACCGCGGAGCCGAGAGAGCCCGCCACCGCCGACGGCGCGGGACCGCTCGCCTCGATGCAACCGGAGACGCCGATACCGACGAGACGCCCCTCCTCGCGAGCTTTCTTCTGGTCTTTCTTCATCTGCTCGTAGCCGGCGAGCGACGTGACCTTGTCGAACAGGGCGTGGTAATCCCCGCTGTCGTACTGCAGGGCCACCGGAGTCTGATACGGGAACTCGCTCTTGCCGATGAAATTCTTCCGGCGGAGCTCGACGGGATCCATCGTCAACTCCCGCGCCGCGAGAATCGACGAGGCGCTCGAGCAAATAGGACGCTTCCGGCCGGCCGGCACCACGATAGGCGTCGACGGGGACGGTGTTGGTGAGCGTGCCCCAGACCTCGCCCCAGACCCCCTTCATCTTGTAGAGGCCGGCGAAGAGCGTCACGTAGAGCGCGGTCGGAATCAGGGGCGCGAACGTCGAAAGGTACGCTCCCATGTTGGCCCAGGTCTGTACGTGGAGCCCGGTGAAAACACCCTTCGAATCGAGGGCGAGCTTACAGACCGTGACGTGATCCCTTCCCTGAGAATCGGTGACCGACGACTCCGAGCGGGTCGCGACCCACAGGGCGGGACGGTTCAGAGCACGCGACACCCAGGGAGTGATGATCTCCTCGGGATAGTGGAAGATCTTGCTTCCAAAGCCGCCGCCCACGTCGGGAGAGATGACCCGGAGCCGGTTCTCGGGGATTCCCAGAGTGAACGCGCTCAGAAGCAGGCGAATCGGCTGCGGATTCTGGCTCGTAGTCCAGACCGTCATCTCCTCCATGGGAGCATTCCATTGCGCGACGCAGGCGCGCGGCTCCATGGCGTTGGGGATGAGTCTCTGGTTTACCAGCTCGAGCTCCACGACCTTGTGGGCCGAGGCGAACGCCTGGTCGCAAGCCG
This sequence comes from uncultured Acidobacteriota bacterium, assembly GCA_963815675.1. Lineage (GTDB taxonomy): Bacteria > Acidobacteriota > Vicinamibacteria > Marinacidobacterales > SMYC01 > CAWFHP01. The sequence goes on from CAWFHP010000019.1 coordinate 493,002, forward strand.
CCTTGTCGCCGAGGGCCCAGAAGTAGCTCGTGTTGCGCGGAATATCGTCGTGGACGCAAGGAGCGCCCTTCTCCGTCGTCTTCCTCGGATCGACGACCGCATCGAGCGGCTCGTAGCTCACGTCGATGAGCTCGACGGCGTCCGCCGCGATGTACGGGCTCTCCGCCGCCACCACCGCGACACCGTCGCCCACATGCCGCGCCTTGTCGACGGTCAGCGCATACCGTTTGGGAGTCTTGATATCGGGGACGTTCCAACCGCAGGGAAGCGCCCCGCAGCCGCCGTCCACGAGGTCCTGACCGGTGAAAACGCCGACCACGCCCGGAAGCGCCTTCGCTTTCCGGGTGTCGATCTTCTTGATCTTCGCGTGGCCGTAAGGGCTCCTCTTGATCGCGAGGTACACCATGCCGGGAAGGTGGAGATTCGCGACATAACCACCCTGGCCCTGGATGAAGCGGGGGTCCTCGACGCGCTTGACGCTCTTTCCTACGTATCCCATCACGCCGCCCCTTTTCTGGCTTTCTTCGTCTTCGTCTTCGTCTTCGTCTTCGCCTTCGCCTTCGACGCTGACGCGGGCTTGGCGCTCTCCGCCGCCACAATCGACTTGACGATGTTCTCGTAGCCGGTGCAGCGGCAGATGTTGCCCTCGAGCCCGTGACGGATGTCCTGCTCGCTCGCCTTGGGATTGTTCTTCGAGGATCTCGGTCGCGGTCATCGATCATTCCAGGCGTGCAGAACCCGCACTGCAGACCATGGTTGTCCCAGAACGCCTGCTGAATCGGATGGAGCTCGCCGTCTTTCGCCAGTCCCTCGATGGTGGTGATATCGCTCCCGTCCGCCTGGACGGCGAGAACGGTGCAGGATTTGACCGCCTGGCCGTCCATGAGAATGGTGCACGAGCCGCACTGGCTCGTGTCGCACCCGACGTTGGTCCCGGTCAGGGAAAGGACGTCACGGAGGTAGTGCACCAGCAACAGTCGGGGCTCCACTTCGTGAGAGGTCTCCCGTCCATTGACGGTGATGCTAACGGGAATCTTCATGAGGGCTCTACTCCTCTGGTTCGATGAATGCGCTCGCGAAAAGAGGGAGAGAGAGTACTACAAGTTACGAAGAATTTGTAGGGCAGGCTCTTTACTTTCCGGCGACCTCGGTGAGCGCCTCGTCGAAGATCCGGATGCCGCTCTCGATCTGATCCACGGGGAGGCGCTCGGAGTCGCTGTGCATCGAGGCGACAATCGAAGCGGAGAGAACGACGGGAAGGATCCCGTAGCTCTTGGTTCCGTGGTGGCGGAAGGCGTTGGAGTCCGTTCCGTAGGGAATGGCCGTCGGTACCACCGTCGCGTCCGGATGGTGGCGCTTGATCGCGGAAGAAAGCGCCCGGAACATCGGCGTATCGTCGGGCGTGATGATCGGCTCCTCCGACTGGTAGGTGACCTCGAGTTGAATGTCCTCACCGAGGCGGGATCTTCACCTCGAGAGAAACTCCTCGGCATCGGTGCCGGGCAGGAGCCGGGCATCGAGCGTCGCTTTCGCGAATCGAGGGAATGACGTTGACCTTGGGCGGATCGCCCACGCCGGAGCGGAGGCTGGTGAGGGAGATGGTGGTGTTCTGGATGGCGTTGGTGAACTTGTTCTTCCGCAACGTACCGAGCTCCCGATGGAGCGTGTCGAGAACGGGGTTCGACGCCGCCGGGAAGGGCTCTCCCAGGAGGCGCTCGAGGGCGTGCACGAGCTTGTCGTTCGGGATTCTGGTCGTTCGGTTGCGAGCCGTGACCGGCGACGCCTTCGGCCGTTGCCTCCATCCAGACGAGCTGCTTTTCCTCGACCGAGATTCCGAATACGAGCTTCCCGTCCAAGTAGACTTCCGGGCTTCCGAACCCGCCTTCGTCGAGCACGTATTCCGGGTCGAGATCGGCATAGTGATGATCGAGCATGAACCGGGCGCCGTCGGTGCCGCCAATCTCCTCATCGGGAACGGCCATCAGGATGATGTCGCGGTCGAGCGGCACTTTCTGGCGGGCGAGAGTCAGGAACGCGTACAGCTGAAGAGTGCCCGTCCCCTTCATGTCCATGGCGCCCCGGCCCCAGATATAGCCGTCTTTCACCTCACCGGCGAAGGGGTCGACGTCCCAGCGGCTCGGATCCGCGGGCACGACATCCATGTGGTGGAGCAGGAGAATGGGCTTCGCGCCCGAGCCCGAGCCCGAGCCCTTCAGCCGCGATACGACGATGACCTTTCCCGGGGCCGAATCGTAGCGGGTCACGGAGAGCCCCTCGCGCTCGAGAATGCCCTGGAGAAACGCCGCCGTTTCCGTGACGTTTCCCGGCGGATAGGTGGTGTCGAAGCGGATGTACTGCCGCAACGTATCGACCGCTTCGGCCGCCGTCTTTTTCCAGTCGACGTCTTCCGCGAGAGCGGACGGGGCGAAGGCGAATAGGCCGAGCACGGCGACGAGAAGCAGGCGAGCGACGAATCGAATGGATGTTGTCATGGCGCCTCACTATACGTCAGCCCGGACGCCCTCGGTGCGAAAACCAGCCCGAGCTGATACGATGCGATTCGCCTCGATAGGAAAGGAGCCTCGCCGTGACTTCTTCATTCGACCGACGCCGTTTTCTCGAGACCACCGCCCTCGGACTCGCCGCCGCGCTTCCGGCCTCCTCCGCGTCTTCGCCGAAGCCACCGCCCCCGCCGACGCGGACCCTCTCGGGGTGCGAGATCAATTTCCCATCACCCGCGATCAGATTTATCTCAACTCCGCCTTCGTCGGACCAATCTCCAAACGGGCTCGGGAGGCAGCGGTCGCCTGCGCCGACGACAAGATGCTGCACCCCACTCCCGGACATCGCACCGACATGCGCGACAACGCGCGGGCCCGGTTCGCCGAGCTGTTCGGGGCGAAGAAAGACGAGGTTGCGTTTCTCTACTCCACCAGCGACGGCGAGAACATCGTCGCGAATTCGCTCGACTGGAAGGCGGGAGACAACGTCGTCGTCGACGAGCTCCACTTCACCACGAGCTTTCTCCTCTACCGCGAGCTCGAGAAGCGACACGGCATCGAGCTCCGCGTCGTTCCCCAGACCGACGGCCGCGCCCGCGTCGAAGACTACGACGCCCGCGTCGACCGCCGGACCCGGCTCGTTTCCGTCGCCTGGGTGTCCAACCGCAACGGCTTCCGGCACGACCTCCGGGCTCTCGCCTCTCTCGCTCACTCCCGCGGCTCGCTTCTTTATGCCGACGCCATCCAGGCCCTCGGAACCTTTCCCACGAACCTCTCTGACGAGGGGGTCGACTTCCTCTGCACCGGTACCTACAAGTGGCTCTTCGCCGGATTCGGCGTTGCGCCCTTCTATATCCGCGAAGAGCACCTCGACCGCATCCGTCCCGACCGGTTCGGCCACGCTCAGGTCGCCGAGGAGCTTCCCGACAATCATTTCCGCCTCTTCGAGAACGCGATGAAGTTCGAGTACGCTGCCCTCGCCTACAGCGCCGTGTATCAGCTGGATGCCGGCCTCCAGCTCCTCGCGGAAGTGGGTCTCGCGCGCGTCGAGCAGCACACGTTCCCGCTCGCCCGCGAGATGCGCGACGGCATCGCCGCCCTGGGATTCGAGACCTTCACGCCCAAGGACAATCCCTCGACGATCGTCTCCTTCGTACACGGCCGCGACCAGGCCGAGCTCCAGAAGCGCTTCGAGAAAGACAACGTCATGGTCACGTTCCGCGAGGGCGGGACGCAGGTGCGGGCGAGCGTCGCGATGTTCAACAACCGAAGCGACGTCGAGGCTCTTCTCGGGGTACTGAAGACCATGGCGTGAGGCCCTCCCCGCCGCCTGAGCTCCGCCGATTGCTATCATGGGCGCGTGCCGGGGAAGCGGAAACGAAAAACCGGACGAGCGCGGGCCCGCGGTGAACCGCGGCTCGAGTCCCGAAGCGCGCCTCTCACCCGATTTCGATGGCTCCTGCTCGCGGGCACGGGACTGGCGCTCGCGGGGCTCGCCTTCTGGCTCGTCGGACGGGCCGGAGCTCGGGCAATCGACCTCTCGCGTCACCCACGGCCCAACGTTCTCCTCGTCAGTATCGACACGCTGAGGGCCGACCACGTCGGCGCCTACGGGTCGAAGACACCTACTCCCGTCGTCGACTCGCTGGCTCGGGAGGGCGTTGTCTTCGAAAAGGCAGTCTCTCAAGTTCCCGTCACTCTGCCTTCCCACACGTGCCTGCTCACCGGCACCTACCCCATCTTCAACGGGGTACGGGACAACGGAAGCTTTCGTCTCGACGCGAGCCACGAGACGCTGGCCGAAGCCTTCCGCGCGGCGGGATACCAGACCGGGGCCTTCGTCGGCTCGTTCGCTCTCGACTCCCGGTTCGGTCTGGACCGGGGGTTCGACGTCTACGACGATTACTACGGGGACACGAGCGAGTACAACGATTTCGCCATCTCCGAGCGTCCCGCGGAGACGGTACTCCGAGCGGCCACGAAGTGGCTCGCGACCGTTCACGACCGACCCTGGTTCGCCTTCGTTCATCTCTACGACCCTCATGCCCCTTACGCCCCTCCCCCGCCCTTCCGAGAGCAGTTCCGTTCCGATCTCTACCGGGGAGAGATCGCTTATGTCGATCACGCTCTCGGCGCCTTCCTGGAAGAGCTCCGCCGGACGTATCCCCCCGAGACGACGTTGATCGTCCTCAGCTCCGATCACGGCGAGGGACTGGGAGAGCACGGCGAAAAAACGCACGGCATGTTCGCCTACGATTCCACGCTGCACGTGCCGCTCATCCTGAGCTGGAAGCGAGTCCTCCCCGCCGGACGGCGGGTCCCGAGTCGGGTGCGGTCGATCGACGTGGCGCCCACTTTGCTCGCGCTCGCCTCTCTTCCGCCGGTCGCCGCGCACCAGGGAAGCTCCCTTCTGCCCCTCATCACGGGGCGGGAACGAGGCGACCGGGAGAGCTATTTCGAGGCTCTGTCCTTCAATCTGAACCGAAACTGGGCGCCGCTCACGGGTCTTTACCTCGGAACGAAAAAATACATCGACCTCCCCGTGCCCGAGCTCTATGACCTCGCGCGGGACCCCGCGGAGCTCGCGAACCTCGCTCCCGAGAGCGCGAAGTCGAGCGCCGACATGCGCGACGCCTTGCGCCGGCTCGTGGAGAGAGATAGCACCGAGTCTTCGCGGGCCATCCGGAGAGCGGACGTGGACGAAGAGACCATTGCCCGACTCAAAACGCTCGGCTATCTCGTTTCCGGCCGCTCCGATGCGACGGCGTCTCATTACACCGCCGAGGACGATCCCAAGAACCTGGTAGCGCTCTCGAACGAGCTCGACTCCGGAGTGACCGCCAATCTGAGGGGAAAGACGGACGAGTCGGTCCGCATCTTCCGGGAGATCATCGCGAAGCGTCCGACGTTCTCGATCGCCTACTCCAATCTCGCGTACGTCCTTCGTGAGTCCGGCGACCTCGCGGAAGCGGTGGCCGTGCTCCGCCAGGCGGTCGAAAAGGGGGTAGCCAACCGAACGATGTTGGGCCGCCTCGGACTCTACCTGCAGGAGGCGGGAAAGCTCGACGATTCCATCGCCATCCTGGAGTCCCTCACCCGCGACGACCCGACCTACGCCGAGGCGTTCAACTACCTCGGCGTTTCCTACGCCCGCGCGGGTCGTACCGAGGACGCGGTCGCCACGCTTCAGAAGCTCCTGGCGCTCGATCCGAGCTATGCGAGCGCTTACGACAACCTCGGCTCCGTCCGGCTGCAGGAAGGGCGCCTCGCCGAAGCCGAGACCCGCTTCCGGCGCGCCCTCGATCTCGACCCACGGCTCGCGAGCGCCTGGAACGGCCTCGGCGTCGTCTACGCCCGCACCACGCGGCCGATTCCCGCCATCGATGCCTGGAAGCACGCGGTGGAGCTCGACCCGAGGCAGTACGACACCCTGTACAACCTCGGTAAGCTCCTAACCGAGCTGAAGCGCTTCGATGAGGCCGTCCCCTATCTCGAGCAGTTCGCCGATACCGCTCCCCCCGAAAGCTACCGAAGCGACATCGCCAGAGTCCAGGGATTGCTGCGGGAGCTACGGTCGACCCGGTCCGGCGCCGGGAACGCTCCCACGCGCTGAGCCCACCCGTCGTTCCCCGGACCGCAGAACCTGCGAAGCACAGCGATAGCCACCGTTTCTCACGACGCTCGCGATGAGCGGAGGCAAGAGATCGAGACGATAGCCGGCCTCGCGGAAGACCGCCTGCGCGGCGGCGTCCCCCCCGGCGAGGAGACCCGAGAATCCTTCGGCCCGCCTTCCCTCTGCCGAATCCTGGAGAACGACGTTGTTCCACGTGATGAGGAACTCGGGGGTATCGATTCCCCCGTGATCGCGAAGAAAGACGACGGGGACGACGAGGAGAGGCAGCCGCCGGACGCGAAGCCCCTGGGACTCGAGCGAGCCGGCCATGGCGTCGAGGAAGCTCTCCAGAGCGCTCGCCCGCGGGGCGCTCTCGGCGCTCGCGAGCGCCTCCCGACCGATCGTCGGGACGAGACCGTAGGCGTCCCGAAATTCTCGCCACTCGTCGGCTCCCGCGGAAGAAAGGAGCTCCGCCCCGGCGCGAAGATCCGCCACCATCGCTTCTTCGGCGAGATCGCCCGGGCCCTTCACGATGGTGAGCAGCGAGTCGAGATCGAACCCCGCGCCACCGAGAGCGATCCGAAGCGCTTCGCGCGCCCCGTCGGGATCGTCCGGCACCGGGTGCACGAAGCGAGCGTCGCGTCCGTAGAGCCGCGACAGCTCCCGGGCGGCCCGCCTGGCCGCCTCGAGATAGCGAAGCGCTCGAGCGCCGGTGGCGAAGTCCTCTTCGGTGACCGATGCTTGATCCAGGATCTCGAGAATACGCGGCTCGAGGCCGTTCACGCTCACCCAGGCACGGCCTGGGTCGAGAAGCACCTGCCCGTTGTGAAACGGCACGGAGCTTCGGGCCCACACCGGCCGGCCCCAGGCGGCATCGAGCGCAGCCGGGAGTCCTTGAATCAGCTCGCGCCCCATGAAGTCGTCCTCGGGTCTTCCGCTCTGCACGTTGGGTCGAATCAGAACGAGCGTTCCGCCGTCCGACCGTCGGAGAAAGCTCATCGGATCCCTCGGCCAGGGAGAGTAGCGCCGACCGTAGGTCTCGACCAGCTCGACGTCGAGATCGTGGAGCCTGGCGGCGAGCTCCGCGCTCAAAGGCGGATCGGAAAGAACCACCAGCTTGCGTTCGGGCGCGAGCCGCCGGACCGCGGCGAGAAACGTCTCCACGTCCGCGGCCTCGAAGAGCCGCGAAGGGAAAGAAAAAACCGAGGCGCGGACCCTCCCTCCGATGTCGTCGGGGAAGAAAGCCGAGCCGGGCCGAAACGAGACCTCGCGCTCCGCACTTCGACGGGGGACGGCTTTCCAGGCCGCCTCGATCCGCTCGGAGGTCTCGAAGTCGATGGCGGGAATCGAATCGACCGCGTAGAGAAGGCTCGCACGCAGTTTCGCGGCGGCGCTGCCGAAAGCATTCTCCGGCCAGGCTCGTTCCAGCATCGGCGTCAGCCGTTCGCGGAAAAGCGGGCTCGTCGCCAGCGCGTCGGGTGAGAGCAGCAGCAAGTCGAGCAGGGATGCCATTTGCTCGCGCGTCGGGACTCCGCCGGGAGAGCCGGTCCCCGGCGGAGAGAGAAGCCTTTCGATTCTCGACCGGACGCACGACGCCCAATAGGACGCGACGTCGTCGACGGGAATCGGAGGTGTCGGGTCGAGGAGCACGGAGGCGACGACGGCTTCCGCGCCCGATGCGAGCGCGCGCGACTCGTGAAGCCTGGACTCGAGAACCCCTTCCGGAACGTCCTTCACCAGATGTCTCGCCAGGATGGAGCCGACGGCGGGAGGCAGTCCCCTCGATGACGCGACGAGAGCTCCCAACAGCCTTTCTCCCGACGGGTCGGCGTCGAGCCAGGCCTCGAGCTCGTGCGGGCTCCCGGGGACGACGACGGAAGTCGGTTGGGCGCCGGCCCCTCGCGATCCGCCGAAGATACCGAGAAGGCCGAAAAGAATCCCGAGTGCCCGCATCGGGCCCGGGCGGCGCGACGGGGAATCCCCGGTAAAGCCGTGGCCTTGCCGGGGATTCCTGCCGAGCGAGGAGAACGTGCTCAGAACAACACTCGCACTCCGAATCGAAAGACCCGCGCTGAGAGGAGATCCTGAATCTGGTTGGCGGTACTCAAGTTCTGACGACGCTCCTCTTTCAAGATCGTCGCCGAGTTGAACAAATTGAAGATGTCCACCATGCCGCTGATCCGGGTCGTGCCGATGTTGAACATCTTCTCCGCCCGCATATCCACCGTCCACAGGTTGGGAAGACGGGTGGTGCCCACCGGATCGTAGAGCACCTCCACCCGGCCGATGCCCCCGGCACGCGGGTCGGTGCGGTAGGACTCGAGGAACGGAAATCCTTGACGCCCGTTGATCTTTCCCGCCAGGTTGACCCCCGCCGGAAGCTGGACCAACGCGTCGGCCTTGTAGTTCCAGCGGGAGTTGAGGAAGTATCCGCTCAAGCCGCTGCCGGTCGTCGAAGGCGCCACCTCGCCTCCATTCCGAAGGTCGATGTTCGTCGGGTCGAAGATCCCCGCGTTCCCGTCGAAGTACTCTCTTTGGATCGCGTAGGTGAACCCGGTGTTGAACATCCAGCGATTGGACAATCGTTTGTTCGCGGTGAGCTCGATGCCCTGATAGCGCTGGTGGTAGTCGGGACGGTTCGTGAGGTAGTTCCCCGACTTACTGAGACCGGGAGCGAGCTGGTAGTAGGTAAAATCGCGGCCGTCGAACGTGTCGGTCGTCGGCACGAAGTCCGTGGAGGTGATCCCGGGATACGGCCAGTAGATGCCGTTCAAAGCCGAGCCCGGAAAATACGGCCAATCCCACCAGATCATGTTCGTGAATCGTTTGTAGACGTAATCGGCACTCACGGAGAAGTTCGGAATGACTTCCCTCTGGAAGCCGGCGATGAACTCGTCGGTTTTGGGAGGCGTCAGGCTCGGATCGATCTGGTTGGGCGAGGTCGCCGAACCGGGATTCGTGGGGTCGAAGTTGTTGGTATAGAGGACCGTGCTCTGGTCCACCTCGTTGGGCTGAACCTGACCGTCTCCGTTGAGGTCACTCCATGGAAGGTCGACCTCGGAGACTCCGGCGGCGTTGTTGAGCTTGACCACGTCGTAGAGCTGCAGCAGGTCGTAATAACGGGCATAGCTCGCCCGGGCGATGGTCTTTCCGTCCCCCGAAAGGTCGTAGGTAAATCCGAATCGGGGCGAGAGCGAGTGCCACGCCTTGATCGCGGGAGTACCGGCGAAGTCGATCCCCGGCATCAGCGCAGGGAAGGCCTCGTTGGCAGGGATGGATGAGGCTTTGTTCTGGCCGTCCTGGTAGTCGTAGCGCACGCTCAGCTTCGCGTTCAGCCGGCCGCGGGTATAGGTGTCCTGGAAGTAGCCCGACGCGTAGGTCCCGGTATACGAGATCGCGCTCGGTCGGTGGAACCAGGCTTCCGCGGGAACCCCGTTGTCGAAAATGGCCTGCACGTCACCACCGTAAGTGGTGAACGAGTCGATCGGCGTCTTCTTGTACTGGAAGCCGAACTTGAACTCGTTATCGCCTCCCAGCGCCTGGGATTTGAAGTAGTTGGCGTCGACGTTCGCCACGTACTGCGGACGAACGGTGCTGAAATCTAGAAGCGACCGGGAATAGGCCCCGGTCGAGAGGTCGTAGGCTCCCTGCATGTTTCTGAGGTCGGGAGACTGGTAGTCGAGTCGGAAGCCGCCGTCCACATACGCGAAACGGCCGGTGAACAGGAAGTTCGGATTCACGATGTGGGTGTCCTCGAACTTGTAGATGCGCACCGGACCGCTCTGCTTGAAGGTCGTGGCGAGAGGCCTCAGATCGCTCGCGCCCCGGGTAGCCCGGGTCTTGTTGTTGTAGGCAAACAGGAAGTTGAACTTGTCGTTCGGAGTGATGTCCCAGTTGTACTTGATGTTGCTGTTGTTGAGCTTCGTGGGATCGTCCTGGAGACAGGCGGGGTCCGTCGCGTCGGTGCAGCCGGGAACGAGAAATCCGACCGTGCCTTTGTGAATGTCCTGCACCCCGTATGAGCCCCAGAGGAACATCTTGTCTTTCCAGATCGGTCCTCCGATGTCGAAGCTGTAATCCAAAATCTTCTTGATGGGGGCTCCGGCCCCGGCGCCGCGCGCCTGCAGGTCGGGAGTCACGTTCGTGCTCTGCAGAGTGTCGTTCAGGCCGTAGAACGCACCTTGGCCTCCCACCTTGTTCGTGCCCTGTTTCACGATGAAGTTGATTTGCGTCCCGGCGCTCTGCATGGTGACGTCCTGTCCGCCGGTGGTGACGTTAATCTCCTGGAACGAGTCGAAGTCGAAGTACATCGGGCTCGCTCCCGAGGCGGCGTAGTCGGTGATGTTGATCCCGTCGTAGTTCCAGATGTTCTGGCCGAAGCTGGTCCCGCGACTCAGGAACACCGACTGCTGGCCTGACTGGTTTCCACCGACGTTCTCCCGATCCATGACCATGCCCGGAGTCTGCTCGATGATGACCCATGGATCGCGCGCCGATGGAATATCCTGGAGGCGGGCCTGGCCGAATGCCTCGGGAAGCCCGGTCTGGCGGACGTCGATCACGGGAGATTCGCTGGTCACCGTGACGGTCTCGGCGACATTGGCAAGAGCCAGTTGGAAGTTGATGGTGGCGGTGGAGCCGGCCGTGAGTATGATTCCGTCTCGGTTCTGCGTCTGAAAACCGCTGATCTCCACCGCGACACGGTAGGTTCCAATCGGAAGCTCGGCGAAGCGATAGGCTCCGGAAGGGCCGGTGGGAGCGTTCTGGGGTGTCAACAATACGGGAGACGAGATCGTCACCGTGGCACCCGGCAGCACTCCACCGGTCTCGTCGGTCACCCTCCCGGCGATTGTGCCGGTGTAGACCTGGGCGTGGGCCCACGACGCCATTCCGGCGACGAGAGCCCCAGTCACGAGAAATATCGAACTACTTCGACAACGCATGATGATTCCTCCATTTGTATGCTCCATCTCATTGCCGGACGGTGCCCAAATTACGCTTCTCGGTCACTCCCTGAAACTCGGGCAAACACTTGAGGGCTAGAAGAAAAATCACCGTAGCGGCGCCGGGCGCGATCAGTAGCTGGTCTTACTGTCCTGGAGAGGCGAGCGTGTCGGTCCTGCATGCAGAACGCAAGAACATGCGAGGGTGGTAGCCTGTAGCCAAGTGGGGGCGCCATTGTCCCCGATGGGCGACGCTCACCGCGACGTCGTCTCGCTCGGATCCTTGTTTTGCTGAAATTTACGCAGTTCGCGGTGTGGCACTGGTTTTGCTTTAAAATGGGGTAGCCAGGGGTGCAGAGAATTGGAGGCTTTCCATGCGGCGCGCAAGAACCGCGGGCGCTCTTCTGGCTGCGTTGGGAATGATGGTCGCGCTCGGCTCACCGGTCGAGGCGCAGTCGCGACATCGCTCGACGCGTCGCCAGAGCACGCACCGCAGCTATGGCCATTACTCCCGATCTACGAACTACCGACCTTACTATAGGCCTCATTACTATAGGCCTCATTACAACTACAGGCCCTATTATGGCTACCGGCCGTACTATCGACCCGGAGCTCATGTCTACGGTTACTTCGGTTACCCCTACTCCTATTACCCGTACTACTGGCCTTCGTTCGGCTTCGCCTATGGCTACGGCTATGGAGCGGGCCTGTATCCCGGGTACTCCTATCCGTACTACGCGTCTGGTCCTGACCGGGCGTGGGCTTCCGTCCGTATCGAGGTGAAACCGAAGCAGGCCAAGGTCTACGTAGACGGATATTACGCCGGCGTCGTCGACAGCTACGACGGCACGTTTCAGCGTCTCAACGTTCCCCCCGGAAACCACGTGATCACCGTGTATCTCGAGGGATACCGGACAATCGAGCAAACCCTCTACTTCAGCCCCGACAACTCGTACAAGATCAAACAAGAGATGGTGCCTCTGGCACCGGGCGAGGCGCAGGAGCCCCCACCTCAGCCTCCCGAGGAGCAAGAGGGTCCGGGTCCGGGTCCAGAGACGGCTGCCCCGCCGGCCCCGTCGGCATGGACCCCCGAGGCCCCCGCTCAAGCGCCGCCCCCGCCTCCGATGCCCGCGACGCCCCGACCGCCCGCGGCCGTGACCGCGCAACCGGGACCGGCATCCGATTTCGGAGTGCTGGAGGTACGCGTCCAGCCCCAGGGTGCGCGCCTGCTCATCGACGGCGAGCCCTGGCCCATCGCCGACCCGTCGGCACCGATCTCCGTCCATCTGAGCCAGGGACGTCACAACGTGCAGATCGATAAAGACGGATACCGCCCGTTCTCGGGTGACGTCGTCGTGAGCGCCGGCCGGACGACGACGCTGAACGTGAAGCTCTCATCGGCCCGGCCGAGGTAGCCATGCGAGACGGATATATGAAGAAGTACCGGCTCATGGCGACCGCTGCCTCTGCCACCGCCCTCCTCTGGATTTCGAGCACTGTGTGGGCCCAATCCACCGATAGTGAGCAGAACCCGACGCCCCAGGCAGAGGCGCAGTCAACGACACAACCGCAGCCGCAGACGCAGACGCAGACGTTTCAGGTGGAGCCCATTCGAAGCGGGTTCCTGCTGGCGCCCGACGTCAAGTTCACCGAGCTCGACGGCAGTTTCGGGAATCTCGTCGGCGGCTATGGAGGCTGGCTCGAAGACCAGAAGTTTTTCATCGGTGCCGGCGCCTACTGGCTCACCAACGGCGGGCGTGGCACGGGGTTGAGCTACGGTGGAGCGATCGTGGAGTGGTTCGCGACGCGGAGCGAGCCGGTGACGTTCTCCTTGCGTGCCCTGGTGGGGGGCGGTAGCGGGAGCTTGCCGGTGGGCCTCGGCAACTACCCACCTCAGCCGTTTCCGCCCTTCCGCAGATCCTTCGGGATGTTCCCGCAGGACGAGCACGATTCCTTCGACGGGTATCCCTACCGCGGTCCCGCAACCGCCGTCGCCCACGTGGGCTTCTTCGTAGCCGAGCCGCAGATGAACCTCTTCTTCAAGCTCGGGGACTGGCTTCGCCTCGGGGTCGGGGCGGGCTACCGCTTCATCGACGGCGCGAGCGGTCTCGACGATCGACTGAAGGGAGTGACGGGCAACATCGCTCTGCAGTTCCGATTCTTTTGAGAACCCGAATCCAGCCAGGCTCGAGCCCGCTACCGCGAGCCGGGGCCGAGCCCTCCCCACTCATCTCGCGCGCTTCCGGCCTCAGCGTTCCTCGGGCTCGCCTTTGCGCGAGTCGACACCCCACGCTTCGGGACCGGCTTCGGGTCCACGTTCGATGTCGGGGTAAGGTACGTCGTAGCCCTTGACCGAATGCCAGATGATGCGATTGAAGACGTCCTCGTCGGCCAGATCCACGTCGTCGAGGGGAAGCTCCGCCGACTCCTCGGCGTACCGGCGTTCCGCCCCTCGGAGCGCGGCGAGGGGCGGGTTCATCTCGTCGAGAGCGATGCGGTTGTCCCGCGCCGTGTAGGGCGTCGTGTCGATCTCTCCCGTGAAACAGTCGACCATGGGATTCGCCGCGAGGTCGAGCTGGGTCATGGGCGACAGGCCCAGGATGAGCTCGATGGTGCGTAGAAGGCTGCTCTGGTTGTAGTGGTTGGAGTCGACGAAGCCCCGCCGCGTGTAGGGACTTGCCACGAGCGCGACGGTGCGCCGTCCGTCGACGTGGTCGAGCCCGTTCTGCGGGTCGTCCTCGACGACGAAGACCACCGTCTTCGGCCAGAATCGGCTCTTCGAGACCGCCTCGACGATTCTCCCGAGCGCGAGGTCGTTGTCGGCCACCATCGCTCTCGGAGTGGGATACCCTTCCTCCGTCCCCGCCGTGTGGTCGTTCGGAAGAAGCATGATCATGAAGTTGGGAAGATCGCCGTCCCGCTCGAAGCCCTCGAGCTCCTCGAGAAACTCTCTCGCCCGGTAGACGTCTTGAACCGTTCCGGGAAACCCGACGAATCTCGGCGAAAGGTATGGCTGCAGGGTGTGAAGCTCGGTCGTGGCACGAATCGAGACCCGGCGCACGCCGTCCACGTAGTCGCGGTAGATGTCCGACCAGGTCGCGCCTGGCGGGTCGATGGCCGCCTTCACGAACTCCCCGTAGACGCGGAACGTGAGCCCCTCGCGGAGCACCTCGTCCCAGATGAAACCGCCGGGGGAGTACGCCATCGCGTCTCCTCCGTCAAAGGGATAGCTCCGCGGAAAACCGCCGAAGCTCTTCTCGATGTAGTCGGTGACGAAGCCCTCGTCGGTCCACTGATGTCCGTCCGCGCTCAGAACGCCGTTGCAGTAGAAATTGTCGAAGAGAACGAACTCCTCGGCGAGCGCGTGGTGGTTGGGAGTCACCTCCTCGCCGAACAGGCAGAGCTCCGGCTCGCCGTTGCCCTTGGGCACGTCCCCTAGAATCTGATCGTAGGTGCGATTCTCCTTGATGATGTAGAGAACGTGCTCGAAGACCGAGGTCTCGCCCGGGCGAGTGGGAACGGGCACCGGTCTCGGGTCCGAAGGCTCCTTCCGCATCGCGTCGAGCATGTGCGGAAGCCGCATGTTCACCGCGACCTGTTCCGTGTATTCATCGAGCCGATCCCGATCGGGAGGCCCGACGATCGAGACCGTCCCCACGTAATCGTGTGAGTTGTAGCCATCCTGTTTCTCGCTTCGTTCGGGAAAGATGTGTGGTGCGATCCCGAGGTCGGGGCCTCGGCTCCCGAGGCCCTTTACGTTCGCGACGAGAATCGCGCCTTTCGGGCTCGTCGTGACCGCACCCGGATACCAACCGGTCGGAACGAACCCGAGAAGCGCGCGAGAGCGCGGGTCGACGACCGCGAGAGCGTTGTTTCCCCCCAGAGCGACATAGAGACGCGCACCGTCAGGTGAAAAGGCAAGGGCGTTCGGGGCGCTTCCCAGAGGGAGCTCGCTCATGGGCCGGATATCGATGTTAGCCACCACCGAATCCGTCCGGGCGTCGATCACCGACACGAAATCGCTGTTCGCGTTCGCGACGTAGACGTAGCGTCCAGCGGGGTCCGATGCCATGCCGCTGGGATGGAGTCCGACCTCGATCTCACCTGTCACCGCGGCGCGATCGAGATCGATGACGCTGATCGTCCCGGAAGCGGCGACTCCGGTGCTCGGATCGACGACGATCTCGCTCCCCGAGCTCGGCCCGGTCACGTCGCCGGTGCGAGGACGACGCCCACCCCAATTCGAAACGTATCCTTTTCTGCCGACCCGGTGGATGGTGTAAGGAGCCATCCCGACGGGAATTTCCCGCTGCAGCTCTCCGCTCGCGACATCCACGACGCCGACGCTGTCGTTCCGGCTCAACGCGACGTAGAGGACCCCTTTCTCCGCATCGAGAGCGAGCCCGCCGGGAGCCGACCGGTTGAGCCCCTGTTCGTCGTCCGGCTCGGGAGGACCGGGGAGTCGGACGCGCCGGGTCCACGCGAGCCGCCCGTCCTCTCCCAGGGTCGCGGCATGAAGCGTGTCGTGGGCATCCGTCGTCCAAAGAGTCTTTCCGTCGGCCGACCAGACGAGACCGCAGTAGCTCGCGCTTCCCTCTCCGAGGTCGGGAAACTCGCGCGAGGAATCGAAGGAAGGGGCAAGCTCTGACGAATCGTTCCCGAATCGCTCTCGACCAGCACGACGTCGAACGAGCTCTTGACCGCGAGGAGGTTGCCATCGGGATGGAGCGCGAGGTCCGTCGGCCGTCCGCGAAACACGACGCTTTGACCTGCTGGAGAGACAATCTGAGTCGTGGCGACGACGTATGTCCCGTCGCCCTGCGGTCCCACGACCGCCTGACGGAGAAAGTCCTGGGGTCCTCGGGCGACGGCACGTTCGATCCCCGGTAGCTTCCCGTTCGAATCCGACGAGCAGCCGACTCCGGCGAGAACGAGGGCGACGAATACTGCGGAGAACGCTCGTCTCATCTGGTTTGCGCCTTCTTCAAGAGGGCAATCTGCCCGGCGTGGTAGAGGTTGTGCTGGATGATTCCGTGAAGAAGCACGTAGTGCGATTCCCGCCGGCCCTTCACCTTTTCGTCGAGCACCTCATCGGAAAGCTCGGAAACGGCATCGACAAGAGCCTCGTGGGAGGACTTCAATCGAATCCACCATCGCTCGGAACGTGATGGTCTCGGGCCAGTCCTCGTCAGGAGGCAGATTGCGGCCGTCTCCCCGAAGGCGCCGAGTCGTCTCCTCCTGCCAGGCCACGATATGAGCGAGGATCTCCGCGATCGAGTGCGCGCCGGGGAGAGGGTGGGCTTCGGCGGTCTTCGCCTCGATTCCCGAAAGAATCTCGAGAAGAGCCGGGCCGTGCCAGGCCTCACCGGAGTAGGCGCGATCGATTTGCGACTGAATCCGTGCGATCTCTGTTCTCATTTTCTTCTCACCATGACCCGGCTGGCGAGCTCGGCCGTCAACAGCTCTCCGTTCATCACTGCTCCTCCAGAGCAATCCCCCCGATCTTCATCAGAGTCTTCTTGATGTCGAGCCCCCCGGTGTAGCCGCCGAGCTCTCCGCCCCCGGCCACGACACGGTGACAGGGAATGAGAATCGCCACGGGATTGCTAACGAGGGCGTTTCCGACCGCGCGGTGGGTCTTGGGCCGCCCGATGTCTTTCGCGACGTCACTGTAACACTGGCAGGTCCCGAAAAGGCTACGAGCCCGAAAACAGCGAATTGAACAGGAATTTGTACGTCTGGTGTGTCTGTCCCCGGTGCTGAACCCGAAAACCCAGCAGAACGACTTGCCCGTCGCCGACCTTCGCTCTCACGACCGCGGCCTTGTCGTCGATGACTGTCTCCCCCATGAGCCACCCGCTCATGAGGATGTTGCTCTTGGGGTAGGTCGCCACGATCCGGTAACCGTCGGGGAGCCCGGGATCAATCCCGCGCTGCTCCTCCATTCGCGTGGCGCGACGCCCCACCTCGAACGCGGGGCTGTGGTCGAAGAACGCGGCGGCGTCCTCGGGCATGCCCCAGGCGACGGGGTCGTCGTGGTTCACGTGGATCTTCAAGATGGTGCCGGGAATGAAGAACCGCGAGTCCGGCTGGCCCGCGGTGACGTTTCGCACCGGGATCCCGAACGCGGAGATCGGAAGCGAGCTCGCGGAGTCCATGGCGACGAGCGTCCCGCCCGAAGCGGTGAACTCGTACAGGTTGAAGACACCCTTCGGCGTCATCCCACCGGTGTACTCGGGCGGCATCGTGCCCGCGGCGAGCCCCGACATCATGCTCGAAAGGCTCGCCTCGGGGAGAACGATGACGTCGAATTTCGACTTCAGACCTCCGTCGCGAATGTCGGCGTCGTGAATACTCGTGTAGGGGAACTCGAACTGCTCCAACACCCAGCGCGTCCAGCCTTCATCGACGTTTCCTCCCCAGGCGTGGTAGATCGCAATCCGCGGCGCACGCAGCGAAGAGAGCTCCCGGGGGGCTGCGTCGAGAGATTTCACCCGCAGTCCGACAGCGCCAGCGGACGACTCGACGAGATCCCGGGTCCCCGAGCCGGCTTTCACCACGAACGCTCCGGGAGGCCAGTCGCCAAGAGACGATCTCGTTCTCGACACCGATTCTCCTGCTTTCAGCAGTCGGTTCACGACGGTGAACGAGTCGTTCGCGCGAGGGTCGAGAGCGTAGCCCCAGCTCCCGCGACCGTCAATCCCGCCCTCGGGCGGATTCGCCCAGTCGACCGGGGTGGTCGACGTGGAGACTCGCTGCTCGAGCTTGTCGACCGTGACCCCCATCTGGAACGGGAGCGTCCAGCCGGTGATGTCGTAGGGCTTTTCAGGAGGGCCGTCGGGATAGAGCCTCCGGTCGGGATAGACTTGCACGTTCAAGAGATCGGTGAGATAGGGGCGGAACGGCTGCGCGCCGCGGATGAGAAAGCTTCCCGCGGGATAGCTCTTGCCACCGGCGCTGAAAGGGGCGGTCGCCCGCTCGATCTCGACGCCGCCTCGGCGTAGAACGTTGACGAGCTTGACCGCCGTCCCTGGGTCCCACTGGTCCGCCGAGATGACGTAGGTCTCGTTCTCGCCTTTCTGGATCGCTTCCTGACCCATGCGATAGATGTCGTAGAGCCACTCTTCTTTTCTCTTGGCGCCGATGTCGAGCACCGCCATCGAGCCCGTCACCATGTAGTTACAGCTATCGCGAAACCTCCAGACTCCGCCCCGATAGGGGTTGGGGTAATACGTCGAGGGCTCGCTCGTAGACTCCCCATTGGCGAAACGCTTGGGAAACTTCTCCGGATCGTAGGTCACCGTCATCGGCGAGGAGTGCGCCGTCTCCGTCAGGATGCCGATCATGTTGTGGTAGTAGGGCGCGGTCCGCATGCCTCCGTTCCACCAGGTATCGAAGCTGAGCCGGGAGACGACGCCCGACTTGCCTTCTTCATCGAATCGCCGCGTCATGGCCTCGCCCACGAGATTGATCCCCCTCATCACGAGCGGCGGGATGTTCGGGGTTCATCGGATCTTCGAAGGGCGGAACGAAAATGCGGGAGGGAAAGGGCCCTTCCTGGTGCTGGTTGTAGATGATCTGGGGGAAGTACTCGACGTACAGCTGCCTGGCGATGTTCTGCGACTCCGGCTGGTTGAACATGAACCAGTCCCGGTTGTTGTCGTGGCCCACGTACTTCTGATAGAGCTCGGGCGGACTCGACTCCTCGTAGGGCGTTCCCTTGACCTTCCGATACCAGTCGACGACGAGCGTCGTTCCGTCGGGGTTGATGTTGGGGATGAGCACGAGGATCACGTTGTCGCGGATGCTCCGCCACTCCTCGCTCTCGCCCGTCACCGCGTCGTATGCCATGAGGGGGGCCGTCTGCGCGTGGGCCCGCTCGATCGAATGGAGTCCGAAGTCGATCCAGACGATCGCCTTCCCCTCTTTCGCGAGAGCCTTCGCCTGCTCGTCGGTCAGGTCCCGCGCGAGCGCGAGCTTTTTCGAGATGTCCTTGTAGCGGTCGAGCTTTTTCAGGTTCTCCGCCGAGCTGATGACGGTGAGGAGCATCGTCCGCCCTTCCGCCGTCTTTCCGATCTCGAATAGCTTCATCCGATCGGTCGAGGCGGCGAGCTTGCGGAAGTAGTCGGCGATCTCCTCGTAGGTCGCGAGCTGCCTCTCGGCGCATGGCTCGAACCCGAATGAAGACGCCGGAGTCGGGACGTCAGCGGCGGGCGGTGCCGCGACCGCGGGCAGGGCGAGCGTCCCGACCATCAGGGTGATGAGAGCGGAACGATTGAACAGGGTCGACATCGGTACGGTCCTCCACGAAATAAATACCCCGGAGCCGCCCTCCCGCGCCACCCCTGGGCGGATTCAGAGAGTAGAGAAATTAGGGACAGGCACCAATTGTCGAATCCAGGCCCCTTGCGACTCCGTAGTACGCACGACGCTCCCGATCTTCGAGGAGCGCCTCTCGGGTCGTGTTGAGATGTGTGTGCGCATGGCCGGGATCACGGTCATGCCGGTCAGGTCTACCCGTGTCGCGCCCTCGGGAACCACCGCCTCCCGGCGGCACTCACCGAAACGAACTGGCCGCCATCGACATCACTCCCTCCTGAGTCCTGAGTCATGAGTCATGAGTCATGAGTCATGAGTCACGAGTGCGTCGCGCATCTTATACCGGCCCGGGCTCCTTTGCGCTCGTGAGCATAGGCGAGTACATTTGACCTCACCGAAGGAGAAGTGACATGGACCGAAGAAACTTCCTGAGGACGGCCGTGGGGGCGGGCGTAGCCGCCGCGAGCTCGAAACTTGCGGCCGCGCAACCATCTCTTCCTCAACGGACCCTCGGGAAAACCGGCGTCCGCGTATCCGTTCTCGCCTTCGGGGGCGGGAGCCACTTTCTCTCCCGCGTTGGAGGGGACGAGCAGAAGGTCGAAGAGCTCATCCATCGAGCGCTCGAGCTCGGCATCAATTACTTCGACACCGCCGCCGGATATACGTTCCGGCCGCATCAACGGCTCTCGGAGACCTATTACGGTCGCATCCTGCCGCCCGTTCGCGATCGAATCTTTCTTTCGACCAAGGCGCAGGACCGTGACCGCGATGGGCTGTTGCGCTCCGTGGACAAGAGCCTCGAGCTCTTGAAGACGGACCATCTCGACCTGATCCAGATGCACGGTCTTTCGAGCCTCGACGAGCTCGATCGCATAGAGCGTCCCGACGGCGCCTTGAAGGCCCTTCGAGAGCTTCGTGACCAAAAGGTGGTGCGCTTGTTCGGCGCCACAGGACATTACGATCCGAAAGTGCTTCTCGAAGCGGTGCGACGCTTCGATATCGATACCCTGCTCGTCTCCCTCAACGCCGCCCAGTCCTCGCACCCTCTTTCGATGATGCCGGGCAAGCCCCTGGCCGGCTTCGAGACCGACGTGCTTCCCGCTGCGGTCGATAAGGGCATCGGCGTCGTCGCGATGAAGGTGATGGGCCAACAAAGCCTGGTGGGTGCGGGCTCGGGAAAGGGCTCCCCGGAGGAGCTCATCCGCTACGTCCTCTCGCTACCCGTCGCCGCCGCCGAGATCGGCCACACCAGCATCGAGATCCTCGAGCAGAACGTCGCCGCCGCCCGAAGCTTCACTCCCATGACCGGCGCCGAGATGGCGTCGGTCCGCACACGGCTCTCGGGAGGCAACACCGCTCGGGCCCAGCTCCTCGACGATCAAGATGGAGACAGGGGCAGATCATGACGCATGCGGCACTCTTCGTCCTGATTTTCGCATTCGAGAGAGTAGTGAGCTCGATCGCTCCCATGCCGTCGTCGGTGCCGAGGGCGCTTCCTTCGACCTCTCGTCCGGGATAGACCCGTTGGATCTCGCGCGCTGAGGGACCCGAGGATCTCGACCACAACGTTCCGCGCCGCGCGCTACTTGAGCTCGAAGACGATCGCGCGGGGAGCGCCGGATTTGATGTCCATCCGCTCGACGGTTCCCGCCTCGCTGTAGCACATCTCCCCCGGCTCCACGACGAGCGTCGTCGCCTTGCCGTCGGCCGGCGTCACTCGGACGGAGCCGCTGCCGAGCCATACGGTCACGGTGTTGCGCGGGTACCGCATCGGGTCCGGTAGAGGTTCCCGCGGGCCAGGTGTAGTCCCATACCGTCACCCGTTCGTCGTCCGATCGCTTTTCCGCGCCTTCCCGAGGAGAGGCCGGCGCGACCGACGAGCTCGTGTCGAGAGGTCCAGACGGTCCGTCGTGCAAGAGCTCGAGAAACACGGCACGGAGGGGTGAATCCGTCGACCCCTCTTCGATGTGGGTCGTCCCTTTCTTCGTGTTCGACAGGTCCCCGACCGCCGTCGTGACCTCGCGCTTCGTTCCGTCGAGGCCGGTGATGACGCGACCGCCGGGCGCGTAATACGTGCCCACTTGATCGTGAGGGTGCCGGTGGAGCGCCGTCGGCTCTCCTTTCGGCCAGACGACCTTCCAGACGACGATCTGATCCGTCGCCAGGATCTTCGTGGCATTGGGCCGGGGGAATGATGGCGGATAGGTTTGCGCCGCAAGGGCCCCGAACGCCAACGCGGCGCTGGCCGCGAGAACCTGCAGGGTTTGCATCATTGGATCGACCTCACAGGGTGTCTGGACGGAGACCTCCGCGTTTCGACACGCCGACTCTATTCAGGAACGACGATCTCAAGGAAGGGAAAAATCGCGAAATCCCTCGCGTTGAACGTTGCGAGCCTCGTCACTGCAACCGCTTCGAAGGTCGCGGCGAGAGCGGTATCGAGAATGCGTTTTCGCCCGAGGTCGAAGCGTTTCATCAGCTCGATGGTGCGGTCGAGCACTTCCTGTGCCGGAACGATCCGGTGGAACTCGGTTCCGTCCCCGATGGCCTGGCACCAATCGAGCGCTTGCTCCATCGTGAGGGGTCTTGCGAACCTGCGAGGATCCGTCGAGATATGGGTGAATTCGAACAGAGTCTGAAGGGTCACGCCGAGTTGATTTCCGTTCTCATGGACTTCTCGTCGGAGGAACCGTAGGGCCTCATCATGATGAGAAGCCCCGTCCATCACCCAATGAACGAGCACGTCGGTATCGATGCCAATGATCAAGAATCGAGCATCTCCTCGAGCACTTGCTCTCTCGTCCACGGCTTCAGTAGCGGCCCGCTATCATGAGGCTCTCGATCCAGGACGGACCGGCGGCGTCTACGTCGATCCAGATACTCTTCCATCGCCTGACGGATCAACTCTGCCACCGGCCGCCCCCTGTCGGCGGCCAGCGATTTCATTTCCCGATAGGCCCTCTCGGACAGATGTATAGATACTGCTTTCACATATCTATACTATATCTACTTTTAATATTTATCCATTCCAGTCCCAATTAAAGCGTCCCCCAAGGCAGCATTTCTTGTACTTTCGACCGCTCCCGCAGGGGCAAGGGTCATTTCGTCCCGGCGGGCGATCGCCCGCGGCGCAGTGGGGACAGAAAACCCCGTCGTCGTCCAAGAGCTCTCGTTCCGTGAGAGCTTCGATGTCCTCTTCGGAGGCGCCTGGCGGAAGGATAGGAGTGCGCGTGACGAGAATCTTCCCCTCGGGTATCGGAGCTTCGGCTCCCACGGCCCGCGCCCTCGACTCGATGACGGGCCTCCCCTTGTGGATGGTGATGCCCACGGTGAGCTCGACGTTGGCTTCGTCCATTTCGACCTCCTCTTTCGCGGTTATGCTCTGGAGGACGAAATCGCGAGGGCGCTCCCTCCGCGGGAACGGCGCGTTGGAGCATTTTCGAGAAAAAGACCCGGAAGGGGCTAGTCGATCCGACTGCGAGGCAGGGGTCTTTCGGGCACGTCCTCGAGGAGTCCGCCGGCGCCGAGAGCGACGATGTCCGCCCGCGTCAGGCGCTCGCCGGCGAGGAGCCTCGGCAGGATCCAATCCACGACGTTGGTCTTGCGACTGCGGGCGCAACCCGGCGCGCCGAGAATCGGGGTCTCTCCCAGATACGCGAGCATCAGCAGGTTGCCGGGGTCGACGGGAGCTCCCACCGTCACGATCCGGCCTCCGGCACGCTCGACCGCCCGCGGGGTCATGTCGCGGCGGTCCATGATCGCCGTCTCTCCCGCGAGGAGCACGAGGTCGACCCCGCTCTCACATTGAAGTCGGATGGCCTCCGCAAGGTTCCCCTCGCCCGTCTCGTCGCCGAGCGTCACGAAGGCACGCGCCGAGACGTCGCATCCGAGAGACGACACGCGCTCCACGAGGGGCGAGAAGCTCTCGGTGAGCTGCTCCCGCACGGAAGGTGACCCCGTGAGCACGAGACCGACGCGCCGCTTCTCGATTGCATCGACCGTCAGAAGAGGGCCGTCTTCTCGAGCTATGTTCTCTCCACGGGAAACTTCAGTCTCGGGAACGGCATAAGGAATGACCTTGACCGTCGCTACCGTTTGTCCCGGACGCACGACGGCGTGGTCGTGGAGCGACGCGATCGTGATCCCTTCGCTGGCGTTGAGGGACGAGAGTCTCCCGGTCGCGACCCGCAGGACGCCGAGCGCGGTCGCGATGAGGTTGGTGCGCCCGGTGGCGGCGCCCGAGAGTCTCAGACCCGGGCCGAGCGCTGCTTCGGCGATCCGCCGCGCGGCACGGTTCTCCTCGACGTCTCCCGGCTCGAGCTCGGCGACGTAGAGCTCTTTGTGCCCCAGCGAGCGGAGCGTCGCGAGAATCGGCACCATCGAGGGCCTTCCCCTTGCGGAGGATGCGCCGGCCGTCGGGTCCGGCGACGTTGTGCCCCAGTATCTTGCCTTCGGCCTCGTCCAGCGGAACGGGCCCGAACTTCATGCCTCAATCTTCTTCTTTACGCAGCTGAAGAACTGGCTCGTCATCTTGACCGTCACCGGCTTCATCAGACGGGCGGCGAGGCTGGCGATGGTGCCGACGACTCTTACATCCGCTTTCCATCCGAGCTCCGTCGCGCCGTTGGGCGCGTCGGCCAGCTGAATCTCGCTCGTCACGTCAATCGAGCTTCCGGGAGCCGTCCCGCTCATCTTCATCTTCGCCGAGTCCGGCGCGTTGAGCTCGGTCCATTCAATCGTCGTCTTGAACTTTACCTTGACCGTCCCGAGACCGAGCGCCCCGAGGGCCTGGAACTTCTTGTTCGGCTCGAGGATCTCCATCGACTCGAGACCGGGTGTGCAATGCGCCACCGATTCGGCGTCGGTGAGGAACTTCCAGACTTCGGAGCGGGAGGCTTTGATGACGTCTTTTCCTTCAAGAAGCATGGGCAAACCTGTCTTTGCATCCTGCGCAACAGAAATAGTAAGTCACGCCGTTTTTTTCGAGCACGTGGCGCGCGGTCGCGATCTCGACCGTCATGCCGCAAATGGGATCTTTCGCTACCGCGGGCTCTTCCGCAACCTCTTTTTTCCGGCTGCGTCGAAGCTGCACCATCTCGGCGAGGATGCTGAGCGCGATCTCCTCGGGAGTGACGGCGCCTATGTCGAGCCCTGCGGGAAACTTCAAACGCCCCCGTTCTTCCGGAGTCAGACCGATCGACGACAGCAGCGCCTCCGCCCGTTTCCGGCTCGAGACGAGAGCGATGTAGCCGCTTTCGGTTCCGTCCAGAGCGGCCCTAAGAGCCTCTTCATCGTAGTTTCCGTGGCTCGAGATGACGACGTAGCACTCGCCTTTGGGAACGGCCGCGAAGTCGAGCGTCGAAACGAATTCGTCGGCATCGGGGAACTGTTCCCCGTTCCCTCCGGGGTCATCGCGACGACGCGAAACCCCAGCGGCTTCGCGAGCGCGGCGAGAGCTTCGGCGACGGGAAGGTGGCCGGCCACCACCAGATTGGGCTTCGGAAGATGGGGCTCGAGGTAGATTTCCAAGGATCCTCCACTGGCACAAGTCTCGCTCGACGAAAGCTCGACGACCGAGGGCTTCCCCGACGCGAGCACTCTCTTCGCTTCGAGCGCAACCGCCGGCCGAGAGCAACTTCCGCCAATCCAGCCCAGCCACTCGCCTCCCGCGGTGATGATGGCCTTGGCGCCCGGTTTGGCCGAAGTCGGCTTCTCCGCCCGGATCACGGTGGCCAGAACGAAGGGCTCCCCGGCTTTCGACAACCGGAGAGCCGCTTCCAGAATATCTTCCATCTTTCCTCAATTCGCGCGGGGCCCCACCCCCGCGCGGTAGGCCGGCCGCACTCCCTGGGCTGGCGGCTTCGCGCCGCCCATTCCTCGCGGCCGGGCTCCCTCCGGTCGCTCTATTCTTCCAGTGCGGCACCTTTCTCCTTCAAGACCTGCCAGACCCGTGCCGGTGTGATGGGAATCTCCATGTGCCGCACGCCCAGATGCCAGAGCGCGTCCACGACCGCGTTCACAATCGCTGGCGGAGCGCCGACCGTGGCGGACTCGCCGACTCCCTTGGCGCCGATGGGATGGTGCGGCGAAGGCGTCACCGTCTCGCCCGTCTCCCAGCTCGGTGTTTCCCACGCGGTTGGAAGGAGGTACTCCATGAAGTTCCCGCCCCGGATGTTCCCATCCTCGTCGTACGAGATCTCCTCCAGAAGCGCGGGCGCCATTCCCATCGTGAGCCCGCCGTGAATCTGTCCCTCCACGATCATCGGGTTGATGCGCACGCCGCAATCGTCGACCGCGACGAAACGCCGGATCTTCACCTGCCCGGTGCCCCGGTCGATGTCGATGACGCAGATGTAGGAGCCGAAGGGAAACGTCAGGTTGGGCGGGTCGTAGTAGTCCACCGCTTCCAGGCCCGCCTCCATCCCTTCCGGGTAGTTCGTGTAGGCGGCGAAGGCGATCTCCTGAATCGTCTTCGCCCGATCGGGCGAGCCCTTGACGAAGAATTTCCCCTGCTCCCACTCGAGGTCCTCTTCGGCCGCCTCCAGCAAGTGCGCGGCGATCTTCTTCGCCTTGGCCCGGATCTTCCTCGCCGCGATCGCGCCCGCGGCGCCGGCGACGGGAGTGCTGCGGGAGGCGTAGGTCCCGAGACCGTAGGGGGCGGTGTCGGTATCCCCCTCCTCCACCTGGATGTCTTCGGGCGGAATCCCGAGCTCTTCGGCGAGAATCTGCGCGTAGGTCGTCTCGTGCCCCTGCCCCTGGGACTTGGTGCCGAATCGCGCAATTGCCTTCCCCGTGGGGTGGACGCGGATCTCGCAGGAGTCGAACATCTTGATCCCGAGGATGTCGAACTGCTTCGAGGGCCCCGCGCCGAGGATCTCGGTGAAGGTCGAAAGCCCAATCCCCATGAGCTCGCCCTTCTTCCGCTTCTCGGCTTGCTCTTTCCGGAGGTCCTCGTAGCCAATCATGTCCATCGCGAGGCGGAGAGCCTTTCCGTAGTTCCCCGAGTCGTACTCCCATCCGAGCACCGAGGTATACGGAAACTGTTCCGGCTTGATGAAGTTCTTCATCCGGAACTCTGCCGGATCCATACCCAGCTGATGGGCCATGATGTCCGCCATCCGTTCGATGGTATGGACCGCCTCCGTCACCCGGAACGAGCACCGGTAGGCGATGCCTCCCGGAGGCTTATTGGTGTAGACCCCGTCGACCTCGATGTGCGCACCCTTCAGGTCGTAGGAGCCGGTCGCGATGTGGAAGAGGCCCGCGGGAAACTTCGACGGATTCGCCGCCGCGTCGGTATAGCCGTGATCGGCGATGGTCTTGATGCGGAGGGCGGTGATGGTTCCGTCTTTCTTCGCCGCAAGCCCTGCGTCGATGTGGTAGTCCCGCGCGAACGAGTCCGCCTGGAGGTTCTCCGAGCGATCCTCGATCCACTTGACCGGCTTTCCGGTAAGAACGGAGGCCGCGATCGCGATCACGTAGCCAGGATAGACGGGAACTTTCCCGCCGAAGCCCCCTCCGATATCGGGCGAGATCACGCGAATCCGCTCTTCCGAAAGCCCGAGGTGTCCCGCGACGAGCGCGATCACGGTCCGAATGGCGTGGGGCGCCTGGGTCGTCATGTACATGGTGAGCTTACCTTCCACCGGGTCCCAGCTCGCGACGCACCCGCAGGTCTCGATCGAGCTCACGTGAATGCGCGGAATGTGAAGCTTCTGCTCGACGACGACGTCGGCGTCTTTGAAGAGTTTCTCGGTCTTCGCCTTGTCCCCCGTCTCCCAGTGCCAGATGTGATTCGACTCCTTGTCGTCACGCACCTTCGTCGCTCCCTTTTCCAAAGCTTTGAAGGGATCGACGACAACCGGAAGAGGGTCGTACTCGACCTCAACCGCCGCCACTCCGTCCGCCGCCGCGTAGCGGCTGGTGGCGACGACGGCGGCGACCTCCTGGGCCTGGTATTTCACCGTGTCGATGGGGAGCACCATCTGCTTGTCGGACATCAGCGTCGGCATCCAGGCGAGACCGTATTTGTCGAGGTCCTTCCCCGTCACCACCGCGGCGACTCCGGGCGTGGCGAGCGCCTTGCTCGGATCGATCTTCACAATCTTCGCGTGCGCGTACGGGCTCCGTACGATGTCGAGATAGAGCATTCCGGGAAGCTTGAAGTCGTCGATGTAGTGGCCCTTGCCGTGCAGGAAGCGAGGGTCCTCTTTACGACGAACGGAGTATCCGAGTCCGCGACATTCAGCCATTGGCCCCTCCCTTCATCTTCGCAGCGGCGTGTTGAACCGCCTTGACGATGTTCACATAACCGGTACAGCGGCAAA
Organism: uncultured Acidobacteriota bacterium; assembly: GCA_963815675.1. GTDB lineage: Bacteria > Acidobacteriota > Vicinamibacteria > Marinacidobacterales > SMYC01 > CAWFHP01. The sequence continues at coordinate 520,705 of CAWFHP010000019.1, forward strand.
GATTGCCGGAGATACCCCAGCCGGATCTCCTCCTCGGTCGGGTCGGGGTGCTCCTTCAGCAGGGCGACCGACGTCATCATCATCCCGGGCGTGCAGTAGCCGCACTGCAGGCCGTGCTCCTCCGTGAAGCCTTCCTGGACGGGATGGAGCTTTCCGTTCTGCGCCAGACCCTCTACGGTCGCGATCTCCGCGCCGTCGGCCTGAACCGCGAAAACGGTGCAGCTCTTCACCGGCCGGCCGTTCAAGTGCACGGTGCAAGCTCCGCACGAGGTGGTATCGCATCCGATATGCGTCCCGGTGAGGCTCAGGTCCTCCCGGAGGAAATGCACGAGAAGAAGGCGGGACTCGACCTCCCGCTCATACGACTCGCCGTTCACTTTCAACTGGATTTTGTGCGTGCTCACGCCGCACCTCCTTCCGCGCGTTGGCGAGCAATCTTGAGCGCCCGGCTCACGAAGGTGCGCACGAGATGTCGCTTGTACTCTTCCGAGCCGCGATAGTCGTCGACGGGCTCCGCCGCTTCTCCGGCGAGCTTCGCCGCTGCCGCGACGACGTCGTCCGTCAAGCTCTTTCCTCGAAGCGACTCGGACGCTCCCTTGGCATAGATCGGTGTCAAGCCCACGTTCGTGAGGCCGATTCCCGCGGAAGCGACCTTGCCGCCGTCGAGGCTCAGCTGTACCGCCACCGCGGCGGTGGCGTAGTCGCCCACCTTTCGCTCGAGCTTGAGATAGGCACCCGCGCTTCCGGGCTTCGCTTTCGGGATCCGGATCTCGGTGAGAATCTCGTCATGGGCGAGCGCGGTGGTGAAAGCGTCCTCGAAGAAGTCCGCGACCTTGATGGAACGCTCGCCTTTGGGGCCGGTAGCGACGACCTCGGCGCCATACGCGAGCATGGTGGCGGGGTGGTCGTTGGCCGGATCCGCATGGGCGAGATTGCCTCCTACCGTGGCCCGGTTTCGTACGAGCGGGTCGGCCACCACCCGGGCGGTATCGGCGAGGAGCGGGTATTTCTTGTGGATGACGTCCGATCTCTCCAGATCCGACTCCCGCGTCATTGCCCCGATCCGGAGCCACTCTCCATCTTCTTTAATATAGGCGAGGTCCTGAAGCTGGTTGATGTCGATCAGCATGGCCGGCGTCGCCATCCGGAAACGCATCATCGGCACCAGGCTGTGCCCTCCCGCGAGAATCTTCGCCTCCGGATTCTTTCCCAGGAGGGAAACGGCTTCCGAGAGCGTTTTGGGGCGGACGTAGTCGAAGCTGGCAGGTATCACGAGAATCCTCCTTCCCCGAAGAGGTCAGTGTACGGTTCCAAAGTTCGAGGTCGGGCGCGGCCCCCGTGAATCGGCGTTCCGATATCAATCGCGCTCGTGCGCTCACTCATATCGCAAAGTCATTCCGAGGTCAATGTGGGCCCGCTGACCGCGTTGCTACAATACGGTGAACAACGGAGACAAACGTGCGCGCCTTTCGCGGTCCAGTGCCATCATGAAGACTTCCAGTTCCGGAACGAACACCGTCTTTCCATATCCGACCGAGGTTCTCGATCTCCCGAACGGCTTGAGGCTCGTGGGGGTTCGATTCGACAGTCCCGGCCTCGCCGCGTACTACACCGTCGTGCGGGTCGGCTCGCGCCAGGAGGTCGAGCCGGGCCGGAGCGGCTTCGCGCACTTCTTCGAGCACATGATGTTCCGGGGTACCGAGCGCTTTCCCGAGGAGAAGTACAACGATGTCCTTCGGGCGATGGGTGCGGATTCCAATGCCTATACCGGCTACGACCGGACCGTCTATCACATTCTCGCGAGCTCCCGGTCCCTGCCGCGGATCGTGGAGATCGAGGCCGACCGATTCCAGAATCTGAGCTACTCGGAAGAACAGTTCCGGAAGGAAGCGGGCGCGGTCCTGGGAGAGTACAACAAGAGCGCCGCCGACCCCATGACCGGTCTGTTCGAAAAGCTCCAGGAGACCGCCTACGACGTTCACCCCTACCGCCACACAGTGATCGGATTTCTCGACGACATCCGTGCCATGCCGGGGATGTACGAGTACAGCCGTGAGTTCTTCGACCGGTTCTACCGGCCCGAGTACGTCACCTTACTCGTCGTCGGCGACTTCGACTGGCAAGAGCTCGCTCGTCTCGTCGAGGAGCGCTACGGGGGCTGGAAGCGCGGCGGCTTCGTGGCGACGATTCCTCGAGAGCCGCCACGAACGGCGCCTCGCGAGACCGCGATTGTCTGGGCCGGCCCCACGCTTCCCCTCCTCGCCATCGCCTACCGCGCGCCCAGCTTCAGTACCAAGGTCGCCGACATGCCCGGACTCGACGTCCTCTCCCGGGTTCATTTCGGGGCGACATCCCCGATCCACAAGAAGCTCGTGATCGAAGAACAATGGGTCGACTTCATCAGCGCCGGAGCCACCGACCAGATCGACCCGCCGCTGTTCACCATCCTCACGCGAGTCCGCGAGCCGGAAAAGCTCGCCACGGTCCGCGAGAGCCTTCTCGACGAAGTGGAGCGTCTGTCGCGAGAGCTCGTGGACGAGACGATGCTCGCGGCGACCAAGAGCCACATGAAATACGACTTCCTGCTGCGCATGGACACCGCGGAGGCCGTTGCCGACACCCTCGCACACTACCTGTCCCTTTCGAGCGATCCCGGGACGATGAACGAGGTGTATCGGCTCTACGACCAGGTGAGCGCCCAGGACGTTCGCGACATGGCGCGGAAGTACCTCCGTCCCCAGTGCCGCACTATCGTGACCCTCACCGAGAGCGGGAGCCCGAGACCGGCAGGAGGTGCGAAATGACTCGCGGCCGCGAGCCGGTGATTCTGCAAAGCCCGGGCAATCCCCTCGTGAGCTTTCGCTTCTTGTTCCACGTGGGCTCGAGCGCTGACCCGCGAGGAAAAGAGGGGCTCGCCGCCTCGACCGCGCTGATGCTCTCTCGCGGCGGAACCAGAGATCGGACCCTGACGGAAGTCACGGAGGCGCTCTACCCGATGGCAGCGGAGCTCTCGGCCGAGCCCGACAAGGACGTCACCACTTTCATCGGCCGCACGCACCGCGATCACCTGGAAGAGTACTACGCACTGTTCCGCGACCAGATCTCGAAGCCGCGATTCGACCCTCAGGATTTCGAACGGAACCAGAAGACGCTCTCGAGCTACCTGACCAAGTCGCTTCCGAGCGCGGACGACGAAGAGCTCGGCAAGGAGACTCTCGAGCGCCTGCTCTACTCAGGACACCCCTACGGGCACCCGGTTCAGGGGACGGTCGCCGGGATCGAGTCGATTACGCTCGACGACGTGAAGACGTTCTACCGCGCGCACTACACCTTCGACAACCTCCGGATCGGCCTCGCGGGGGATCTCCCGGGGGGATTCGCGGGCCGCGTCGTCGACGACTTCCGAGGCTCGCTCCCCTCCGGAGCAGCGAGGGCGACCGACGCGCCGCTCCCGCCGGTCGCTCGGGAGAAGGGTCTCCGGGTCACGATCGTCGACAAGCCGGGTGCGGAGTCGACGGCGATCAGCATGGGCTTTCCCCTGGACATCACCCGCGCCGACGACGACTTCTATCCCCTGCTCGTCGCCAACATCTATCTCGGGGATCATCGCACGTTCCACGGCGTCCTCATGAACGAGCTCAGGGCGAAACGAGGGCTCAACTATGGAGATTACTCCTACATCGAGAGCTTTCTCCAGGACGGTGGGAGCACATTTCCCCGCCCCAACATTCCCCGGCGCCGTCAGCATTTCAGCATCTGGGTCCGACCGGTGGCGCCGGAGAGCTCCCACTTCGCGCTTCGGGCCGCCATCTACTACGCGAGGAAGCTCGTCGAGCACGGAATGAGTCCGGAGGAGCTCGAGGAGATGCGGGAGTACGTCGGAAGCTACTCCAAGCTCTGGGTGCAGAGCCTCGACCGAAGGCTCGGCTACGAGCTCGACTCGCGCTTCTACGGCACCGACTTCTATCTCGACGAGATCGACCGGCGGCTTCGCGGCTTGACGTTGGAGGACGTGAATCGCGCCGTCGTGAGGAACCTCGACCGATGGGACTTCCGGGTCGCGATCGTGGCCGGGAACGCGCGGGCTCTCGCGACGTCGATCCAAGAGAATCGGGAGAGCCCCATCGTTTATCCGACCGCCGGCACGCCGCCCGACGTGCTGAGGGAGGACGAAGCCATTCGAGTCCTCACCCTGCCCCTCGTCGACGTCTCCATCCTCCCGGTCGGCGACGTCCTCCAAAAATAGCCGTATAGCTCTATAATGTTATGAACCGCTTCGAACCACCTAATTTTGAAAGGAGACGATGAGCATGAAGCTCACCGCCAGCACTTCCCTATTCGTTTGCGCCCTGTCGTTCGCGACCCTCTCCCATGCCCAGAGCTGGGACCCCTTCGGAAACGGCGACCGCGAGACGTTCCGATGGAAAGGCCGGGTCGACGGGGCGGACGACATCATGATTCAGGGAAGCAAAGTGCGCATCGAGCATGTTTCGGCAAACCCGATCCAGAACCAGGACTACCGATTTTCCGCTCCGCTGCCGCTGGGAGAGGTCGACCTTCAGCTTCAGGTGATCAAGGGCCGAGGGGAAATCCGACTCCTGGAGCAGCCGAGCAGGCGGAACCAGTACACCGCCGTCGTCCGGGTCGACGACCAGGACAAAGGCGGCGACTCCGACTACGAGTTCGAGCTCTCCTGGTCCCGGCAGGAGTCGAAGGACAGCGACGCCTACGATTCGGTCTTCCGGTGGCGCGGAAAAGTCGACATCGGGTGCGAGATCGCGATCTCGGGTAACCAGCATCGAGAGAAGGATGCCGGAGGGTCTGGCACGCAGGTGCGAAGTGCTACCTTCAGTGCTCCCCTTCCCCACTCCGAAGTGCCCGTCTCGGTCAAGAAGCGGGACGGCCGCGGGAAGGTGGAGCTCATTCAATCCCCGAGCGCCTCGAACGGGTATACCGCCATCGTGCGCATCCAGGACGACAAAGGCGGCGCCGACGACTACGACTTCGAGCTCCGCTGGCCCCGCCAGTGACAACCGCGGTTGGGGGGGCGCGCGCGCGCGCTCGTAGACCCGCCATTCTGACCGGAACCGGGCTTTCTTGAGGAAGCTCGTGGAGCTCCTCGTCAGCGCGGAGGGGATCGTCTTCCATTTTCATTCACAGTAGGGATGGAGGTCATGGAAGGCGGGCGGGAGTGCCCGGCGGGAAGGCCGCGCCTGCTCGATCGGGTTTGCGCGGAGAACCAACCGTTGAGCGCGATTCTGTTCCTGTACGGCCACCTCGGGGCTGAGCTGAGCTGAGCTGAGCTGAGCTGAGCTGAGAGATCCCCGTCGAGCCCGTCGTCGCGCTCGCCCGCAAGTACCACTCAGCCTCCCGTGAACGGGGATGGCACTGCTTGTTCCCCGCGACGCCCGCCGCACCGCCGGTATCGCCAAGCAGGCCGGCTGCCACAGCTTGCGCCATTCCTTCGAGAGACATCTCATCGAGAACGGCTACGGCGTGCGCTCCGTGCAGAAACTCCTCGGGCACAAGGACCTGCAGACGACGATGGTTTACCTGTGCACCTGGCCTGCATCGGCCCCTTCCGAGTTCGAAGCCCTCTCGACGAGACCATTTGAAATCCAAGGTCGACGCATTTACGATGAGGCGAAAGCCAAGGAAACCGCGCACACGCTCTCTTTATCCAGTTACAGAGCACCCAATCACGGATAAGTTTTATGCGCGCACAACGCCAACCCCCAAACAACCCTCTGTCAACAACTTCGACACACGCCCCCCGCGCCGATACCCAATACCAGAGCGGCCCCCGCACCGATAAAGCGCTTGATAGATCTTCTAAAGAACAGAGTTGGGCAGACCGACTGGCCCCTGGGCATGTGATGCTGGAGAGAAGGAGACTCAGCGACAATGGCGCAGCGTAAGAAGAAGCCCAAGGCTACGGCGGCGAAAGACACCAACGCGTCGCGCAGCCGCAAAGCGCGACCCTACCCGGCATCGTCGTTCACCGACGCTCTCCCGCTCGGCGAAGCCATCATGACGCATGCCGCTGGCGAGCGGGTGAGGCGGCTGACGCTCCTTCAGCAAATGAATAAGGCACCGGACAGCGGTCCTACGAGAATGATGATCACGAACTCCGGCAAGTATGGGATCACGAGTGGGTCCTACGCTGCGGAGCATCTCGAACTGACAGAGAATGGCCGAACTGCCGTTGATCCTTCCAAGCCCCCCCGCGAGCGTAGGCGTGCGGCGTTCGCGCTGGCCGTCGAGGGTGTTGCGCCCTTCAAGCTCCTCTATGACCAGTACAAGGGGAAGCGCCTTCCCGAGCGGGAAGTTATGAAGGACGTTCTCCGCGATTCGTCGATAGAAGTCCCGGATCTAGAGGAATGTGTGGATACCTTCACAGTGAACGTGAAGGACTTGGATTTGCTCCGCACGATAGGCGGCGCGGAAACTCTCGTCTCCATTGATCAGGTCGTTGAAGAGCTACCGAGCGACGACGGCCGGTGTCAAACCGGCAACTCCGCAGCGCCCACGCGCGGAGGCGAGCCCGGCACAGCAAGTGGTCACGGCCAAAGATTGGAAGAGCATATGCTTCTACATCACGCCCATCGGCTCTGATGATAGCGAGGAGCGAAAGCATGCCGACCTGTTTACCTCTTCGCTTGTGCAGCCTGCGCTTGCTGAACTGGGGTTGACCCTGGTTCGGGCTGACAGCATCGGCGAACCCGGGATGATCACTTCGCAGATCATTGAGTATCTCAAGCGCTCGCGGCTGGCAATCGCTGACCTGTCATACTTGAATCCGAAGCGTATTTTACCAGGTGGCGCTGCGGCACGCACTCCGTCTGCCGGTGGTCCAACTCATTCGAAAGGCCGATCGGCTGCCGTTCGACGTCAACCAGTCTCGCAGGTTGTATTCGACCCCAGCGATATCTACACGTTGGTCCCAAGCTCCAAACGTATCGTTCCGAGATCGCCAATCAGGCCCGCAAGGCCATGGAAGACCCAGAGAGTGTCGGGAATCCGATCAGCGTGTTCTTCCCGGACTTCTACAAGTAGCTGCCTAGACTGGTAAGGACATGAGTTGCGATCAGCTGCCCAACAACAGCATGCAGCTGACGGCGCTGCGCGCCGCCGCTCATCTGGGCGTTCTACGGACAGAGCATGAACGGTGCGTTCGCGCTTCTCTCAAACGGCTCGCTGCTGCTTGTATCCACAGTGATAACCCTAGACAGCTGCAGACCTTCCCTGCCCGACGACCTGCCTGGCTTGATCGAGAAGATGGCAGCGAATGACATGGACGTCCATACAGAAGCAGCCCGGAAGGTGCAGGATCTCTACGGTGTCGATGGTCTCCTCGAAGCCCTTGAGAGTCCTCGCGCTGGTGCGCGACTTCAGGCCGCTCGGTTTCTCCGTCTCGATCCGGATATGAAGGCAAGGGAGCTCTGCTCAATGCCAGCTACGACACTGACCCGCACGCGCGAGGATGGGCGGCTTTTGCGCTCTCGATTTTTTCGGACCCCGACGTGATGGCCCGCCTCGTGGAACTCCAAGATGACGACGAGACCGTTGTCCGCTACTTCGCTGCGGAATCTCTGGCGATCGTCGCAGAGCGCCTCGAGGGTCCGGATGCAACCGGAGTCGAGAAAGGGGTCGATCCGGTAGAACAGTTGGTCGACACAACCTTCGACGCCCTAGGTCTCGGAGAACAACCCAATCTTCCTTGTTCGCTGCATGTAGTTCCCGACGGGCCACGCCTGACCGCGAAATCTTCTGGGGGCGTCGAACTATACACTTGGCGGGCTGAGGATGGTGGCTCTCTCTTCTCCTTACTCTGGGGCACAAAGCGCGAGAAGTCCGCGACGGAGATCAAGTCGGAATGTGCACTTTCTACTCCCTCCGAAGTGGAGAGTGTTTTTGCGTATCTTGCCCCAGGCGAACATGTCGTTTGGGCTCAGACGCCGAATTCAAGAAGCGACCAGGCGTATCCTGTTGAGGTCGGCGAGACTCTTCGGGCGCAGGCGAAGCACGTGGGTATCAGCCTCGTAGGTGGACCGGAGGCGCAAAAATGAGAAATAGTGCTGACAGCCGTAGAACAAGAGGATGCACCAGACGGTGATCCTCAGTGTTCGGCGGATGCAGGAGCATGACACTTTGAAGGAGGTGACGGTCCGACGATTGAGTTGGAGCCTCATCGCGCTACTCTGGTTGGCCTCCGCGTACTTAGCCGTCCACTACACCGCAGTTCTTGTTCTCGGGCCAAAGCGGTTGGTCGGTCTACTAGGTGAGACGGCGTACAATGCGCTCATTCCGGTGGGCGGGCTTCCGCTTCTCTTCCTAGTGGCCATGGCTGCGGCCGCATGGGTGGTCCCATTCTGCGTCGCCTACGTCGCAGTGTCGGTGTTCCTACACATTTGCGGGCTCGGGCGCCGCAGCAGGCTCTGGGCCGCAGCTCTCGTGGCGGCTGGAGTCACGCTGTCTCTCCCGTTCGTCATGCTTGACGGATGGCCGTGGGAACTCATGCAGGTCGCCTGGGAGGACGACACCGAGTTCGCCCCAACATACTCTGCCCTGGGGTTTAGCCTTGTCAGGGTCGGAATGAGTCCGGCCGAAGTCGTAGCGGCGGTTGGTCCGCCACTGGAACGCTATCCCATTCGCGAGTCCGGAGAGGAGGGATGGCGTTGGACGCGAAGCCCTCATGACAGCAGCTATCGAGTACGGGTCGTCATCTTCCGTAACGGGAGGGTGTCCGAGAAGCACTCGGAGTTCTACGTTGACTAAGGGGACCGCCCAACAGGCAATCCGAGCGGCCGAGGCCTTCTCAATCTGACGAGCGTGGCGCACCATGATAGGAAGTAGCTTCCGACGAGGGCTGTGCCGGGATGCTCCGGTTGGCCTCGCCGCTCAAGTGCGTCGTTAGCTGGGCCTGGAACCGAATATGAAATACAGAATCCTCGCGATTGGAGTCGCTGGATTAGTTTTGTCTCCGATTCGCTCTCACGCTCAGAACCCCGAGACAGACAAAGTTTTCGAGGGATGCCGCCCCCCTGGAGAGACGCAGCTACTCGTGCGCGAGCTGTGCTCCACCGGGATACCTGGACACTAAAGAGGCTTCACGACTTCTGGCCCGACAAGAATCGAGGCGTTCGATGAGCCGCGCGATGGGTGGGTGAGCATGACGTATACCTCCATCGGTCGATCAAACAAGGGCCGCGGAACACCGGGCTGCGAGTGTTGCGAGTTCTTCGATTTCACGCCGGCTAAGACCGGGCGGTGTCTAGCGGCTCGAGTCCATCGGCGTGAATTTCACGTCCTCGTCACTAGAAGAGGTCGTGGCAATGGGTAAGGGCGTGCTGCGAGCATACGGCGAGCCTTCGAGTTTCTCGGGCTCGCCTACGACCCGTGGATACTGGACGAGCACGGTTCACTCCTCCGCGTCTACACCTGGAAGCAACCCAGGATATCTGTCAACATTTGGGTCTCTACCGGCGATGAAGTCTTCGCCATCTCCATACGGTATAAGGCGCGCCGAGTGGTAGTATCTTTTGAGGAGCCAGCTAACGAGTCGCGGGAACGGACGAGCGGCGATCTGCTATCTTGGCTGCCTGACTCACCGACAAGCGCCGCTCGCCGCTGAGCTCCAACGTTAGGCGTACAGGATCGGCGATGTCGTGGAAATGGTACGGTGTGCGAACCTTGTTTCGCACGCAGGCGACGGGGCGTCCAGTTGGTACCGACGAGGACTATTCTGAGGACGCCACGCTAGTGGAAGATCGCGTGGTCCTCGTCAGGGCTCGGTCTTTCGATGAGGCGATACAAAAGGCAGAGAGTGAGGCACACAAGTACGCCGCCGAAGTCTCTCATCGCAATCCCTACGGCCAACGGGTCAAGCGCCGATATCTCCGCTACTGTGACGCCTTCGAGATGTGGGCTGATCCTGCCAACCGTGAAGAGGTGTTCTCGTCCACCGAAGTCGTCGTTTTGAAGGAAAGCGATGAGGCCATTATTGATCGAGTGATTGGATCGAAGGAGACAACAACAGATCGGCGGCGTCGCAACATCCTGAATGTCATGTTCGACAAACCGGCCCCCGGTGTTACCCGCACTCCCGAGGAAGGTTCTTCTCGGAAACGGCAACACAAAAAGAGGGGCAGTGACGCCTAACTTCCGGATCGAGTGGAAGTGGCCTTTCCCTTCGTGCGACGCTGGAGTTGCAAGGGAAGTGCGCTGCCGTAGTCGCAGGCCGTGCCGGTACCAGAAGCTTGGCCACGCCACCCATCCGGGGCGTTCGGCGGACAGCACCGAATCCCAGCGGGTGTGAAGTGAGTCCCAAGGGTGGATTGGCTTTCGTCAAACGTCACGGGGTTGTCTTGCAGGCCGCACGCGGGCCCGTTCCCAGCCTGGCGGAGGCTATCGTTGGTGGTCCGATCAAAGGGAGTTGGTGGGGACATCCGAAAGGACGCGAGATCTTCGCCGTACTGGAGTTTGTATCTGACAGTCCTGATGTCCTGGTGTGCAAGCTCGTTGAGGGCAAGGTTACGTATGTACACCGCCGACTCTGGCCGGCGCTCGTCAAGTTGGCGGTGCGGTTTCGGAAGGAGCAACTCGCGAAGGTGTGGAATGAGCACTCCGCGAGTGGCGCCCACCGGAGGCGCCGGTTGCCGTTCCCAAAATGGGTACCTGCCGACATTCGAAGACGGGCAGACCGCCTCGCTGTGTCTGACGCAGAGGAGACGTTGTCACCTTGGCTATTTCTCGGCCGGAGCCGATCCAACGCCCCTCGTGAAGGGGCGAACCGCCGAACAAGGGGATGAAACTGACAAAGCCCACCGTCTTATCGGATTGCGCGGGCTTTGCAGCTTATCCCCGGTGTTAGACGACGGTCGCAAGCTTACGCCGGTGCGTGAAGAGGAGCGCATGGAAGATCCCGACGAGGAAACAGGTTACAGCGAGCCCTCAGTAGCGGAAAAGATCATGCTGGCTCTCAAAGGTGACCGGGAGACACGGATGAAGCTCGTTCGGGATATCAATCGGCCAGTTTGGGCAGCCGTTCTCTGCAGCCCACAAACGAACGAGCTGGATGTGGAACGCATCAGTGAAATGCGCGAAGTCCAGCCAGATGTACTGCGGGAGATCGGAAAAAAACGCGAGTGGTTGAGACGAAACAAACTCTGCGTGAATCTTGTTATGAATCCTGTCACGCCAGAAGATATTGCCATCAATCTTCTAAGTCGACTGGCACAAGACGATCTCGCGCGAGTCGCTGCCAATCTAGAGTTGTCACCAACGATCCGTCGCGTGGCGGAGGAATTGCGTGGGGCCCGTTGAAGCACAATTGGGAAGTCGTCTAACATCGGGTTTCAACGGACGGGCTCCCTGTCTCACGCACGTTGGCACAGAGGGCCGCGCCGCTGGAACCCGAACGTTCGGCCGACAGGATGGACGCATGACGTACGCCGACGGAACAGAGGTTCGACTTTGGGACCGTGTGGAGCCGTGGGAAGGCTGTCGCGGCATTGTGGTCTTCTCGATCGACTCCGACGAATTTAGTCCCGAGTTTCCGAAGGAGCACTGGTTGTACCTCCAACGAGGCGTCATGGTCGCGACGGACAAAGTTGGTCTCCTTTACCTCGATGACAATGAGTGTGACTGCATGAGGCTGGTCGAGAAAGGTGGTCCACCTACAGCCGAGGAGTGGTTGTCATTCCAGAGCGCTATGGAGCGCACTGGCGGGGGCCCCGAGTAGAAAGTTGGGCTGCCGGCATGCGACTAGGAATCAGGCGTCGACAGAATTCGTACCTAGGGGAAGGCCTTCCGTTCAACGTCAACAAACGTGATGGGGCGACCGAACAGGGCATTGGAGTGGACGTGGCCCTCTTCATCAACGGCGGAGTTCGGGTGACTGGCGTCGCCTTCGGGGCCCTTCGATAGTTTACCGAAGGCCGGCTACGCCACTCAACGCCAGAGTTGAACGAACAATAATGTTGCTGCTGGATGACGACGACCAGTTGCCGGTCGCGCCCACCGAGGCGGAGACTTTCCTGGCCGACTCACTCGGGTCGGATGGTCTGCTGGCGATCGACGAGGCAATCGTCAACGCTGTCCGGGCGCGTTGGCGAAAGGTGGCGCAAATCGTGGTGGATGCCATCAGGGCAGCTGGATTTTCCACGGATGAGGCGCAGGTTCAGCTGCATGTGCGCCGCACCATCGCTCTCGTGTCCGCAGAACGGCTCGAGGCGCAGGGGAACCTCCACCGGCCACGCTTCAGCGAAGTACGGCTGCCCGCAGCTCGCCAATGATGCCGCATGAACGAGGCCGTGCGAACAGCCGACTGGTCCGCCGTGACTCAAATGTTCACCGCGGATGCCGTTCGTTTTCCGCCGAATCAACCCCGATACACGGGCGAGACGGTATGCGCGCGTGGCTCGAGACGTTTCCACCGATCGAGCGGTTCAGCATCACCGCCGACGAGATTCTCGGCTGCGAGGATCTGGCGTTCGTGCGGGGGCGCTATGAAGTGACCATCGCTTTGGACGCCGGATCGACACCCGCCACCGACCGCGGTCACTACATGGGATTGCTTCGCATGCACTACCCAAGCGCGCGCTCGGGATTCAGGCTTTTCCAACAACGACTTCGCTAATTTGAATCACTGGCGAGAGATCCGTGTAGTTCGGAATGTCGGCCATGATTTCCTGAGCATGCGGACCGAAGCCCGCTTGAAACGCCTCGACGGATTCGCAGAAGATGTGGCACATAGCAACGTAAGTCGCAGGCGCTCCTGGTGCTCCCCCAGCCAGCCCTTTGTCAACGGTGTAGTACTTGCAGCTGTCGCCCATGCGAGTCTTCACAAGGGGCATGTGCTTGTCACGATAGTACTCATGGTCGAATCGGGCCCCGGGTGTGTCGGGATACATCACGCTGACTTTGATCATCCTTGGTCTCCTGCTGTAGTGTCCTGGGCGAGAGAATCGGACAATACTGTATCAGGACCTTTCTCTACAGCAAACATTTTCCGGCAAGCGCGCAGGCGCGCTTTTCCCTTCGTCGCACGACGTGCTTCAATGAGGCGCGTGAATCCTTGCCTCGCGCCGAGCTGGCGCTGACTCGAACGAGCCAGACCACCGTCAGGATGTCCATTTCGGGATAGCGGGCCGAGCTCGCCCCATGAATAATGACGAGGTTCGAAGTGGGCGACCGGGCGGCGTCGTAGGGGCGTCCTTCCGGAGCTCGGGGGCTCTTCATGACCCATCGTTTCTGGTTATCGTGCGCGTTCTCGGCTCTCTCCCTCGCCGCGGTGGCGTGGGCCGAGCCCACCCCATCCGCGCCCGACCGTCCGCGCGTAGGGGTCGCGCTCGGGGGCGGCGCCGCCCGGGGCATCGCGCACATCGGTTTTCTCGAGTGGCTCGAGGAGCACCACATTCCGGTGGACTTCGTCGCCGGGACGAGCGTGGGAGGCCTCATCGGCGGAGCCTACGCGAGCGGCATGTCGACGGAAGAGCTTCGCGAGCTGATGCGGAACATGGACTGGGACCTCGTGTTTCTCTCCACCTCCCCGTTCAAGTACAAAGACTTCCTTCGCAAGGAAGACGCTCGTCTCTACCCGAGCCAGATCGAGCTCGGCTTGAAAGGAGGCCTGCAGCTTCCGGCGGGGATGAACGCGGGCCAGCAGATCGAGCTCGTGCTGGACCGAATCGCCGCCCCCTATGACGGGATCTCCAACTTCGACGAGCTGCCGATACCGTTTCGGTGCGTGGCCGCCGACCTCAGGAGCAGCGAGGAGGTCGTCCTCGGCTCGGGCTCTCTCTCGCTCGCCATGCGGGCGACGATGGCGATTCCCGGAGTGTTCACTCCCGTGGCGATGGGCGATCGCCTGCTGGTTGACGGCGGCACGCTCAACAACGTCCCCGCGGACGTGGCCAAGGACATGGGAGCCGACATCGTGATCGCGGTGAACGTGAGCTCGACGACGGACGGATCCGTGGACCCCAGGAACATGTTCGACGTTCTCGGACAGACCGTGGACGTCATGATGGCGGCGGGCGTCAAACGAGCCCTCGCCGCGGCCTCGGTCGTCGTGACGCCGGATCTCCGGGGGCTCACGGGCCTGGACTGGCGCAAGAGCGACGAGCTCGCGGACCGCGGCTATGCGGCCGCCGAGGCGATGGGGGCTCAGCTCTCGCGCTATGCGGTCGACGAAGCGAGCTACCAGGCCTGGCAGGACGAGCGAACGAAGCGGCGGCGCGTCGAAACACCCATGCTCCAGTACGTCCGCGTCGAGGGCGTTCCCGAAACGCTCGGCGAGCGCATTCGAGGACACTTCGAGCGTGCCCTCCGCGGCGAGCCCTTCGACCCTGAGCGCGTCGCCAAGCAGGTGCTCCTTTTGACCGGCACCGACCGCTACTCCGTCGTGCGATATCGGCTGGAACAGACCGGGGCAGACACGGGTCTCGTGATTACGGCAGAGCCCAAGTTCTACGGACCCCCGTTTCTGCTCCCCGCCGTCGACCTGGAGAACGTCGACGCCAACAATTTCGCGATGAATCTGCGGGGACGGCTCGTCTTCTTCGACACCCTCCTCCCCAACTCCGAGATCCGCGTCGACGGCGCCGTCGGCACCCGCCTCGGCGCCTCGGCGGAGCTCTACCAACATCTCGGACGGACGCGCTTCTTCGTCGCACCGCGCGCCTACTGGGACCGGCGGAGCGAGAACGCGTACGATGCGGATAGCCGGTTGCTAGCCGAGTATCGGGAGACCACGTCGGGCCTCGGCGCGGACGTCGGCCTCGATCTCGGGCCTCGAAGCCAATTGCGCTTCGGATACGACGTGGCCGACCTCCGTGTCCGGCGACGAATCGGTGCGCCCTCGCTCCCCGAGGTGGAGGGCCTCAATCGCTTCCTGTCCTTGCGATGGGTATTCGACGGTCAGACGAGCCCCGTCATTCCCACGCACGGCATCTACGTGCGGTCTCGCGTGTCGCGCTACTTCGAAACTCCGGACGTCGTCATGCCTCTGGCCGACGGCGATTTGAAGATCGAGGGTCCAGCGGATTACTACCAGGCGGAGGTCCGCCTCTCCGCGTTCCGCTCGATGCGAGGCCAGCACCGGCTGTTCGTCGGAGCGAGCGGAGGCACGAGCTTTGGCGACGAGCCGGGCTATAACGACTTCCAGCTCGGCGGGCTCCTCCGGCTCGGCGCCTTCAACCTCGGAGAGCTCCGCGGGAACAACTATGTCCTCGCTCAAGGAGGAGCGCTCTTCCACGTGCTGAAGCTCCCCGATGTCCTCGGCGGAAACGGCTACCTGGGAGCCTGGCTGGAATCGGGCTCGGCCTTCGACGCCTGGAAGGAAGCTCACATCGAGTGGCAGGTGTCCGGCGGCTTCGTCCTGGAAACGTTCGTGGGACCGGTTTTCCTCGGCGGAAGTGTCTCCCTGAACGACGGCAACGGACGCTTCTACGTGAACGTCGGCCCTCTCCTACGATGAGAAAGAGCCCGACTCCCTCGGTCACCCTGAGATTGCAGTCTCGAGGCGGAGCTCACCGACCACTTATGACTTCGAGCCTCACTGGCTCCGCCCGCTAGGCCCGCGGGTGATCGGTACGTGGCCGCGTTTGTAGACCATGAATGTGCGCTTGAACTCGATCACGGTGACGTCTTTCTGGTTGTAGCCGGTGGTTTTCACCGAAACGATGCCTACGGTCGGCCGGGACTTGGACTCGCGCTTGGAGAGCACTTCGCTCCGGGAGTAAATCGTGTCCCCCTCGAAGACCGGATTGGGAAGCCGCACTTCGTCCCATCCCAGGTTCGCCATCACATTCTGGGAGAGGTCGGTCACCGACTGCCCGGTGACGAGCGCGAGGGTAAAGGTCGAATCGACGAGCGGCTTTCCGAACTCCGTCTTCGACGCGTAGTGATGGTCGAAATGAATCGGGTTCGTGTTCTGAGTCAGCAGCGTGAACCAGCTGTTGTCGACCGAGAGCACGGTTCGACCGAGAGGGTGCTCGTAGACGTCGCCGACGTCGAAGTCCTCGTAGACCCTCCCCGTCCACCCTTCCTTGACCGCCATCAGACGATACCCTCCCCTCGCAGCCGAGCTACCCTATCCGCGTCATAGCCGAGCTCCCCGAGGATCTTCTCGGTATGCTCGCCGACGTCGGGAATGGGCTTCATCATCGGCTCGACTCCCTCCACGTTCGCGGGAGGAAGGAGCGTCGAAAGCGAGCCTACGGGCGAGCCGACCTCCCGCCAGCGGTCGCGAGCCGAGAGCTGCGGATGCCGGATGAAGTCGAGGACCCCGTTGACCTGAGCGTGGGCGATGTCGGCGTCGCTCAGTCGCTCGAGAACCTCCACGGTGGTGAAGCCGAGAAAGGCGGCGTCGATGATCTCGAAGAGCGCGTCGCGATGCTCGACGCGGGCGGCGTTGGTGTGGAACCGGGTGTCCTCGGCGAGCTCGGGCCGGGTCAAGACCCGCTCGCAGAACCGGTGCCATTCGCGGTCGTTCTGGACCCCGATGTAGACGATGCCGCCGTCGCCGGTCTCCACGTCTCCATAAGGTGCGATGGTCGCGTGGCGCGTTCCCGCGCGGCGGGGCTCGACCCCTCCGTACCCCGCGTAGTAAGCGGGATAGCCCATCCATTCCCCCAACGCCTCGAGGAGGGTCACTTCGATGGAGCTGCCTTCCCCGGTCTTGTGGCGCTTCAAGAGCGCGGTGAGAATGCCGCTGTAGGCGTAGGTTCCGGCGGCGATATCCGCCACCGAGATCCCCACCTTCGCCGGCGCGGCCTCGGTACCGGTGATCGAGCAGAAGTCCCGACTCGGCCTGGATGAGGAGGTCGTAGGCCTTCTTGTTGCGATAGGGGCCGCTCGCCCCGTAGCCGGAGATTTCGCAGGCGATGAGATGCGGGTACTTCTCCCGCAACGCAGGGCTCTGGAGACCGAGCCGGTCGATCGCCCCTGGACCGAGATTGGAGAGGAAGACGTCCGCCCGGCCGACGAGCGTTTCGAGAATCTGCCTTCCCTCCGCGGACTTCACGTCCAGGGTCAGCGACTCCTTGGAGCGATTGAGCCACACGAAGTGGCTCGACATGCCCCGGACGGTATGGTCGTAGTGTCGGGCAAAGTCGCCCTTTCGCGGCCGCTCGAATCTTGATGACCCGCGCGCCGAGGAATCAGCGAGATGGCGGGTCGCCAACGGACCGGCGACCGCCTGCTCCAGCGAGACCACAGTTACATCATCGAGAAGACGCATCCTCAATAAGACCTCGGAAGTCCGAGCACGCGCTCGGCGATGAAGGTGAGAATCAAGTTGGTCGAGATGGGCGCGACCTGGTAGAGACGGGTCTCGCGGAGCTTCCGCTCGATGTCGTACTCAGCCGCGAAGCCGAACCCGCCGTACGTCTGAACGGCGGCGTTGCCCGCCTCCCAGGACGCGTCGGCGGCGAGAAGCTTCGCCAGGTTGGCGTCGGCGCCGGCCGACTCGCCCCGGTCGAACCGGTCCGCGGCGCGGAACCGAACGAGGTCGGCCGCTTCGGTATGAGCGTGAGCAAGGGCCAGAGGAAACTGGATGCCCTGGTTGGCCCCGATGGCTCTACCGAAGACGACCCGTTCCTTGGCATACGCCCGTAGCCCGGTCGAGAAAAAAACGCGCGTCGCCGATGCACTCCGCCGCGATCAAAACCCGCTCCGCGTTCATCCCGTCGAGGATGTAGTGGAACCCTTTTCCCTCCTCGCCGATCAGGTTCTCGACGGGGACCTCGAGCTCGTCGAGGAACAGCTCGCATGAATGGTGGTTCATCATCGTCCGGATGGGGCGAACGCTGAGCCCGTTTCCGATGGCCGTCCGGAGGTCGACGAGAAGGACGGAAAGCCCCTCGGTCTTCTTCGCAACCTTCTCGGCCGGAGTCGTGCGGACGAGGAGCAGCATCAGATCGGAGTGCTCGGTTCGGGAGATCCAGACTTTCTGGCCGCTCACGACGTAGCGGTCCTTCTCACGCCGGGCGAACGTCTTCAGCTGCGTCGTATCCGACCCTGCGCCGGGCTCGGTGACGCCGAACGCCTGGAGGCGAATCTCGCCTTTCGCGATCCCCGGCAGGAAGTCCCTCTTCTGTTCCTCGGAGCCGTGCCGCAGGAGCGTTCCCATGACGTACATCTGGGCGTGACAGACGGCGGAGTTTCCCGGGGTTCGGTTGATCTCTTCCAGGATCAAGCTCGCGTCGAGAACCCCGAGACCGATGCCCCCGTACGCCTCGGGAATCAGAGCGGCGAGCCAGCCTCCTTCGGTGAGCGCCGAAACGAACTCCGTGGGGTAGCCGAGCTCTCGGTCGAGCTTCTGCCAGTAGGCCGACGGGAAGCTCTTGCAGACTTCCCGTACCGCCTGGCGGATCTGTTCCTGCTCGACAGTGAGACGAAAGTCCATGGACGCGATTAGTCTACCGCAGCGCTGGAGGCTGCCGGTATTCCTCCGCCCGAGGGCATGGTACGGGGAAATAGGATACCGTAGAGTACCGGCGTGGACTTTTCCCTCGACTCCAAATACACCCTCGAGGAGGGCAGGGTTCTTCTTTCGGGCACCCAGGCGCTGGTGCGGGTCCTCATCGATCAACGCCGTGCCGACCGAAGGGCCGGACTCCACACGGCCGCGCTCGTCTCCGGCTATCGTGGGTCTCCTCTGGGCGGGCTCGACATTCAGCTCGAGCGCGCGTCGTCTCTTCTCGCGGAGTACGAGATCCGGTTTCTGCCGGGAGTGAACGAGGACCTTGGTGCCACCGCCGTCTTCGGAAGCCAGCTCACCGGACTTCTCCCTGGCCCGAAATACGACGGCGTTCTCGGGATGTGGTACGGGAAGGCCCCCGGGGTCGACCGCTCGGGAGACGCTTTCAAGCACGCGAACTTCGCCGGCGTCTCTCGGACGGGTGGAGTCCTCGCGGTCGCGGGCGACGACGCTACCGCCAAATCCTCCACCCTCCCGTCCGGCTCGGAAACGGCGTTCTTCGACGCGCTCATGCCCGTGCTCGCTCCGGGAACCATCCAGGAGATCCTGGATCTCGGCCGGTACGGGTTCGCGCTCTCCCGCTACTGCGGTCTGTGGGTGGGCTTCAAGATCGCGACCGAGGTGGCCGACGCCTTCGCCACCGCGGACGTCGCCCCCGACCGCGTGCGGATCGTCGATCCGGGTCTCTCGCTCGACGGCAAACCCTGGCGCGCTACCCAGAGCGGCTTTCTCGCCGCGCCCGTCAGCCTCGCTCTCGAGCGCGAGATCCACCGCGGACGTATGGAGGCGGCCAGAGCCTTTTCCCGCGCCCACCGTCTCAACGAGATCGTCGTCTCCACCCCACGCGACCGCATCGGAATCGCGGCATCGGGAAAGACGTACTACGACCTCCGCGAAGCGCTCTCCTCGCTCCGACTCTCCGCGGACGAGCTCCGCCGTTTCGGAATCCGCATCCTCCACGTTCGCATGCCCTTTCCTCTGGAAACCGAATCGACCCGCGCGTTCGCCCGCGGACTCGAAGAGATTCTCGTCTTCGAGGAAAAGCGTCCGTTTCTCGAGCTCCTCCTCAAGGAGGCGCTGTACCACGAGTCGCCGCGGCCGCGGATCGTCGGAAAGACGGACGAAGCGGATCGGCCGCTCGTACCCCCCGACGGCGCCCTCGATGCCGATTCCATCTCCGCGATCCTCGTCGCGCGTCTCGCGGGCGTCGTTCCCGCGGAGCGGCTCGAGACCCGGCGTGGCATCCTCGGTTTTCTCCGTGAGCGGATGGCGGAGCCACTTCCCGTCTCGCGCTCGTTTCACTTCTGCTCCGGCTGTCCCCACAACCGGTCGACCACCGTCCCCGAAGGCTCTCTCGCGGGCGCCGGCATCGGCTGTCACGCGATGGCGATGATGATGGACCGATCCACCATCGGCATCACCCACATGGGTGGCGAAGGCATCCAGTGGGTGGGCATGGCCCCTTTCACCGAGACCCGACATCTCTTCCAGAACCTCGGTGACGGAACGCTCTTTCACTCGGGAACCCTCGCGATTCGCCAAGCGGTGGCCTCGGGGGCGAACATTACCTACAAGATTCTCTACAACGGCACCGTGGCGATGACGGGAGGCCAGGACGTCGACGGCGCCATGCCCATTCCCGCACTCGTTCGCGCGCTCGAAGCGGAAGGAGTGAAGCGGGTGCTCGTCGTGAGTGACGACCGCTCCCTCGGTGAGGTCTGGCCTCGCGTGCGCCTCGACGAAGCACAGAGACTCCTTCGTGACACTGCCGGAACGACGGTCCTCGTCTACGACCAGCACTGCGCCGCGGAGCTCCGGCGCAAACGGCGACGCGGTGAGATCCCGACACCCGAGACGCGCATCTTTATTAATGAAGCCGTCTGCGAAGGCTGCGGCGACTGCGGCCGGAAGTCGAGCTGCGCGAGCCTCTTTCCAGTGGAGACGGAGCTCGGGCGAAAAACACAGGTCCATCAATCCTCGTGCAACGAGGACTACTCCTGTCTCGAAGGGGACTGTCCGTCCTTTCTCGAGGTCGTGCCCGGCCGGCAGTCCCAACGGCCGCTTCTCCCCGACGTCCCGCTCCCGACACCCGAGAACCGCCGCCGGGAATCCCGCATCTACCTCATGGGGATCGGCGGCACCGGTGTCGTCACCGCGAGCCAGATCCTTGCGACCGCCGCCGCCCTCGAGGACAAGCACGTCGTCAGCCTCAATCAGACCGGTCTCAGCCAGAAGGGCGGCCCCGTCGTCTCCCATCTCAAGATACTGACCGAGGAGCCTCTCGTCTCGAACCAGATCGCGGCGGGCGAAGCGGACCTCTACCTCGCCTTCGACGTCCTCACCGCCGCCCAATCGCAGCACCTGACTCGCACGCGCTCCGACCGGACGGTGGCGATCGTCTCGACGAGCGCCGTTCCCACCGGGCACATGGTGACTCACGTCGACGACGCCTATCCCGACCCGTCGCTGCTGCGAGATCGCATCGATACCCACACCCGCTCCGCCGACAACCTCTACTTCGACGCGATGGCGCTCTCCGAGCATTTCTTCGGCGACCATCTTCCCGCCAACACGCTTCTGCTCGGCGCGGCCTATCAGAAAGGTCTCCTTCCTCTCTCCAAATGGAGCCTGGAAAAAGCGATCGGGCTCAATCGTGCCTCGGTCGAGACCAACCTGCGCGCGTTCCGATTGGGGCGCCGGATTGCCGCCGAGCCCGCGTTTCTCGAAACGCTCGGAATCGAGCGGAAGGCAGCGATGCGGACCTCGCCGTCGCCGAGCGACGAGGCGCGGGCCTGGATCGAGGCGTCGGGGGCGGAGGGGGAGCTCCGCCGACTCCTGCAGATTCGCGTTTCCGAGCTCATCCGTTACCAGGGTCCGTCCTACGCGCGACGCTATCTGGATTTCGTCACGCGGACCCGCGCTCGCGAGCGCGAGCACATCGGAACGGACTCGCGCTTCACCGAAGCGGTCGCGCGGCAGCTCTTCAAGCTCATGGCGTACAAGGACGAGTACGAGGTGGCGCGGCTCCACACGAGTCCGGAGCTCTCGGAGGCAATGACCCGTTCGTTCGGCGAAGGAGCGCGTTTCCGCTATCGTCTCCACCCGCCTTTCCTGCGCGCTCTCGGGCTCCGTCGAAAACTCGCGCTCGGAGCCTGGTTCCGCCCTGCGCTCCGAGCTCTCGCGAGACTCAAATTCCTGCGCGGGACCGCCCTCGACCCGTTCGGCTACGCGTCGATGCGGCGCCTGGAAAGAGCTCTCATCGCGGAATACCGAGCTCTCGTCGAGAGAGCGACGGAGACGCTCACGTCCGAGCACTACGACGAGGCGGTCGCGCTCGCCGAGCTTCCGGACGGAATCCGCGGCTACGAGGAAGTCAAGCTCGCGAACGTCGAGCGATTCCGGACGAAGGTCCGAGAAACGGAGGCGAAATGGGAAAACGCGCGCTGACCCTCACGGCTCTCCTGCTCCTGGGAGCCAACGCCGCCTCCGCTCAGGATCGCGAGAGCGCCGCGAAAGAGTGGTTTCGCGAAGCGCGCTTCGGCATGTTCATTCACTGGGGGGTCTACAGCCTTCTGGGCAAGGGTGAATGGGTGATGGAGAACGACGGGATGTCCGTCTCCGAGTACGAGAAGCTCCCGCCGCGATTCGATCCCGTCGACTACGATCCGGCGGAATGGGTCCGGATCGCCAAGGACGCAGGGATGCGCTACATCACCATCACCTCGAAGCATCACGACGGCTTCGCCATGTGGGACTCGAAAGTGAGCGACTACGACATCGTCGAGAGGACGCCCTACGGGAAAGACATATTGAAACAGCTCGCCGAGGAATGCCGCAAGGCGGGGCTGAAGCTCTTCTTCTATCACTCGCAGCTCGATTGGCATCACCCCGACTACTACCCCCGTGGGAAGACGGGGCGTCATACCGGGCGTCCCGAGCGGGGCGACTTCAACGCCTATCTCGACTACATGAACGCGCAGATCGCCGAGCTCGCGGGTGGGGACTACGGAGAGCTCGGTGGCTTCTGGTTCGACGGCTGGTGGGACCAGCAGGTGAACGAAGCCGACAAATCGGACCGCTCGACCCACGTCGACTGGAAGCTCCAGAAGACGTACGACCTCATTCATCGTCTCCAGCCCCAGGCGCTCATCGGCAATAACCATCACGTCGCGCCTTTCCCCGGCGAAGGGTTCCAGATGTTCGAGCGGGATCTGCCGGGTGAGAACAGCTTCGGTTACAACACCACGGAAGTTGGCGACCTTCCACTCGAGAGCTGCGACACCATCAACCACTCCTGGGGCTACAACGCCTCGGACCGGGACTTCAAGAGCCCGGCGGAGCTCATCCACTACCTCGTCCGGGCGGCGGGCTACGACGCGAACCTTCTTCTCAACGTGGGTCCGACGCCCCGAGGATCTCTCCAGCCCGAGGTCGTGGAGCGCCTCGCCGCCGTCGGCGCCTGGACCCGGGAGTTTGGAGAGAGCGTCTACGGGACCCGCGGCGGCCCCATGCCTCCGCAGAGCTGGGGCGTCATGACGAAACGCGGCTCGAGTGCTTATGTCCACGTGCTCGACGCGAATGCCCCCGAGACGCTCGTTCTCCCGGCAACGTCGGGTCTCCGCGTGCGGCAAGCGCTCGTCTTCGGGACGGAACGGGAGATCCCGTTCTCGAAGGACTCCGACGTCGCCATCCGATTGCCGCGCGCCGGCCGGCACCCCATCGACACCATCGTCGTCCTCGCGCTATATTGATGGCCCGAGTCCGATGTCGATGTCGGAGCATTACTTCGATCAAAGGCGCGCGCCCCGTCAGCTGGCCCGAGTGCGGGTGCTGTACGTCAGCAACGGCATGCCTCGCGCCGTCGACGCCGACTGCCAGAACATCAGCCCCGAGGGCCTCTTCGTGAAGACCAATCGGCCCGGTCCGAAGGCCGGCACCCCCGTGAGCCTGCTCCTAAACTTCGCGGGCATGGAAAAAGAGCTGATGCTGGACGGGGTCGTGCGCTGGCAAGGCTCGGTGCGCTCGCTCTCCGACGGGACCGAGGGAGCGGGCATGGGGATCGAGTTCACCGAGATGGAGCCCCAGATTCGACAGACCCTCGAGCAAACGCTCGAAGCGCTCGAGAGCGGCGACTAGTGGGCTTCCAGCGACTTGGACCCAAGGAATGGGGAAGGAACGCAAAGGCGCAAAGGCGCAAAGAAGCCAGGACGTTTGACCCCGGGATTATGTTGCGACCGGCACGCCTTTCCAAGCAAGCTCGTGCCTGTCCCCAGGTATCTTTGCTTCTCTGCACGTTGGCGTCTTTGCGTTGCTTTTCCTGCTGCGGCCCTCTCCCAGTCGAATCCCAGCGCTCCACGCTATTGATGCCATAAATGCCCTCGACGCTCTTTCTCGCCCGCAAGACCCTCGCGTTCGCCATTTATCTCTGGGGGCTTCCCGAAGGACAGGATCCCGAAGCCACGGCCCGCGCCCTGGCCGAGTCGGGCTTCACCGTCGTCGATGGTGACGTGGGAACGATTGACGTCCTCGCCGCCCATGGACTGAAGGCTATGGTTCGCGACCCCGAGGCCGCTACGGTGGCTCGGCTGAAGTCGCACCCCGCGCTCTGGGGATATCACCTCGGCGACGAGCCGTATCCCGAGGACGCCTTTCCTCCGATCGTGGAAAAACGCCGCCAACTCCGAGAGATCGACCCGAACCCCGTGTACTTCGTCAACATGCAGTCGACGACCGGACAGTTTCTCCGAACGTACATGAAGGTCGTCGAGCCCGAGATCCTGAGCTACGACTACTACCAATGGTGGTGGGGCAGCGACCGGTATTTCGAGAAGCTCGAGGAGTTCCGCCACCAGGCGATGCTCGCCGACGCTCCGCTCGGCAGCTGCATCGAAGTGGATGCCAACCCGGGAATCGAGTGGAGTGACCGAACCTACCTCGAAGACAACCGGGCGAAGCTTCGCGAGAGCGTCTATACCAACCTCGCGTATGGAGTGAAGGTGATCGAGTGGTTCTCGGCGCGCATTCTCTTCGAGCCGGGAACGACGAAGCTCGCTCCCTGGGGCGAGGACGTCGCCGCCATCAACCACGAGATCGCCCACCTGGGGAACGAGCTAGCCCGGCTTCGAACGGTCGACGTCTTTCAGACCCCTCCCCTCCCCCGCGGCACACGTGAGGCGCCCAAGGAGCACTGGGTCCAGCTCATCGGCCAGGAGGACCGCGCCGGCCTCGTCTACGGAATGTTCGACGAGGAAGGGAAAGAAAACGTCGATTACCTGCTCGTCGCCAATCGGGACCTCGACGATGCCCAGAGCGTCACCGTGCGCCTCCAGTCGAAGTGGCTCGGGATCGCGCCGTGGCAAAAACAGAAGAGCTACAGCTACGCCATCGAGCGGCTCGACAAGTTCTCGGGAACGTGGCAGACGCTCAGCAGCACGTCGTTCGTCGGCTTCACCTTCGTCCTCGGAGCCGCGGACGGCGAGCTCTTCCGCATCACAACGAACCTGAAGTAACACCGTGGGCCTACCCGCTCTGCTCTTGTCGCTCGTCCTCGCGGCTCCGAGCGACCACGCTCTCCTCGTCAAGATCCTCGAGACGACGGCGCCTCTCGAAGCGCCCCGCGGCGAGAGACTGCCCCTGTATCTCTGGCCGGCCCAGTCGCTGGGGACGACGGATCCAAAGGAGATCGAGCGGCTCGTCCACGAGCTCGACCAACGGGGTATGGTCGCGATCGCGAGCTGGAAGCCGCACGACGAGGCCGCCCTCGAGGAGGCGCTCCGTCTCGGCCGGATTGAGAAGCGGCTCGGGGTCCCTGTCTCCATCAACGCCACCGCAGCGACGTACGGTTTTTTCGACGGAGATCCTTCGACCGCTCACGTCGACGCCGACGGGCGGCCGTTTTTCGACACCTCGTTTCCCACCGAGCGCAAGATGGGCTGCCCTTTCGCGCTCGACGACCGTATCCCCGAGATGGCGGGAAGGGTCCGCGAGGCGGTCGCGGCCTATCGGCGGGAGAACATTCCCATCGACTTCGTCTATGCCGACTGGGAGATCGACGGGCCCATCGAATGGAACGGAGCGTGGGAGAGCTCGAAGCGCTGCGCGCGATGCCGCCGCCACATACCGAATATCGACGAGTTCGATTCCTTTCAGGCGGCGATCCGCCGCAAGCGTGCCGAGCTCGAAAAGGCGATGCTGGCGAAGCCCGTGCTCGACGCCTTTCCCGAGGCGCTGGTGGGAAACTACGGTGTCTATCCCCACGACGGCCATCGCTACTGGTATGACTATTTCGAGGAGCAGGACGGAAGGCCGAATTATCGCAAGTGGTACCCGGAGTTCGAGGAGACCGGGTTCACCTTCGCGATGCCCGTGACCTACCCCTGGTATCGGGGATATGCGTGGTACGACTTCGCGAGCTCGGACTATCGGTGGTTCTACAACATGCTGCTCGTTGGCACGAATGCGGCGAAGGCGACGCCCTCATCGATCCCGATCGTGACGTTCGTCCACTGGCATTCGACCGAGCCTCCGGAGCATCCCGACCCGGCGGTGAAGCAGCTCAGCAAGGAAGCCTACCGGGAGCTCCTATGGCATCTTCTCCTCCGGGGCCACGACGCGCTCTTCCTCTGGAGCCCGAAGGAAGAAGCTCTGGAGGAAGCTCAGCTCGTCTACCAGGTCTATCGGGAATCCCACGCCTATCGGGAGTTCCTGCTGCACGGCGTTCCCGTAGCTTTCGACGTCCCCGAAAGCCCCGGCCCCGTCGTGTCAGCGTTGAAGCTCGGATCGAAGCTCCTCGTGCGGCGGACGGATTTCGACGGGCGCGAGGAGCCGGTCACCCTGCGGGTGGACGGCATCGAGATATCGGTACCTCGCGCCCCAGGAAGAGCTCAGGTGATCGATCTCCCGCAACGACCGCGCGGGCGCTAGTCCGATAACGCGGCGCCCGAGACCGTCATCTCTTCCATGTAGAGCTCGATTTCGACGCGTTGAATCGTGTCGCGGCTTCCCTCGGGCGCGGCGGCCGCCACCGAGAGAATACCGACCTGGCTCAACTCGATCGTCAAGAGCTCGCTCTGGAGATCCGGGGCCAACAGCGTAATCGTGCCCTGGCGCTCCGCTTCCTGACCGTTGTTGCCGTCGATCACGAAACTCTTGAACCAGTCTTGAAACGGCTCCGCGTCGCTGGCGGGAATGGTGAGCGTGATGTTGGAGAGATCGAGATAGGGAATCGGAGCGCGCTCGTCGCCGACCGTTTTCCGCTTCACGGTGAGCGCGGAAACCTTCGATACCCGTGAGGTGGCGTTGTCGAGGCCCGAGATCTCGACACGAAAATTACTCGCCTGCCACAGCTTCTTTTTGGAACCGAGCGGCACCTGCACCTTTCCCCCGGAGCCCGGCGTCGATTCCGACCTCTGCGGCTGCAGCGCGACGGTCACATAGGCCGCCGATTTGTCGCTGGCATCGAGCTTCGGAAACGAGACCTCGGTGATCAACGCGTCGTAGAACTCGAGGCGGGACTGCTCCCGGTTCAGAAGGTCAGCGGCGATGATGGCTCCGTTTCGGGTCTGGAAGTTCCGCTCGAGCGTTGCCTTGACCCAGGAGAAGAAAGACGCGTCGAGGCTCGGTCCCGCCTGCAGGACGATGGGGGCGTAGTCGATGTTGGCGACTTGCTTGCGAACGACGAAGTTCTGGTCCAGGAACGATGCGAGAATACCCGAGGCCTCGCCGCCCGCCACCGACGGCACGAACCCGGCCACGTGGCCTTCGAGCTCCAGAATGCTCCTCGTCGGAGAGAACGGGACCTTGGCGTTCGGTGCCGCCGCCTGCGCCGATTCCGCGCCGAGCGCGAGCGCAGCGGCGGCTCCGCCGACTCCCTGAAGAAAACCGCGTCTGCTGTTGCTCATCGCGACCTCCTCCGGCGCTCGCGCCGGGACGGCACACTCTCGTCCGTCTGAACTTGGGGGAGACAGAATCGTACGAGCGGAATGGCGGAGTGTCAAGTCCGTGGCGACCGATGCAGAAAGACGAAGAACGGCGGGAGCTAGACGCCGGTTGCGATCGAATACACCCAGTTGAGCAGAAGAACCGCGGCCACCGTCCATCGAGCCCAAACGGGAAGACGGCTCGGGATCGGGGGCGGAGTTCGCCCCGCGAGGGCCATGGCCCCGGCGACGACTCCCCCACCGATGAACAGGATCCAGCAAACGGCGGGAAGCGGATAGTGCTCGAGGGCGCCGAGGACGTCGAGCCGCGCGAGAGCGATGGCGGCTCGCGTTGTACCGCAGGTAGGACAAGGAAGACCGGTGAGCGACTTGAACGAGCATGCCCAGAGCGAATCACCGACGAGCGGCGCCCATGGGGATAGGGCCACGAGAATGAGCACCGTCCCCGCCCACAGAAAGGCGACCGACCGGTTCATGTACCTCCGTGTCCCGCGAGAGAGGCGAAGAACGCGGCGAGCGTGGCTCCGAGCACCGCCACCGCGAAGATGGCGCAAGCGCAGCAGACGAAGAGCGGGATGAGGACTCCAAGGAGAGCGCGGCCCTGCGTCGTTCGATGGACGAGGGTGAACCCGATCACCTCCAGAACGATCGCCCAGACGAAGAAAACGAGGCTCCCGACGAGCGGAACGACGCTCGCGAGACCGGCGACTTGTGAGTACGCGTAGACCTTGAGGGTTCCCTCGAAACCGTTCGGGGAGTCGTTGGTGGCGCCCACCAGCATGAGACACAGATGAACGATGCCCGCGCCGATGAAGAGCCCGACGATGAAGATCACGGGCCAGATGACGAGCAGGCCCACGATACCGAAGACTCCCGGTGAGGAATAGACGTTGCCGAACCCCCGGATTCCGTGGAGGATGCTCCGGATCGCGCCCCCGAACAGGATCTGCCAGAACTGCGACAGGAGCACGCTCACCCAGCTCAGGATCAAGCCGAAGAGAATCGGGCTCGTGATATCGCCGTCCGGTCGGAGCCGCGAGAACCCATCCGAAGGGTCCGTCACCAGGAGGCGAACCGTCTGAACGAGAGCTTCGACGATCCCGAGCCGGTCCCGCTCTTCCCACGGGAGCCGCGGGCCTCCGACCCCGGGCGGGAGCGGACCTCCCCCCGATGAGGGCGGCTGGTACGGCGACGGGGGCGGCGGCGGATAGGGAGGCTGCGGGGGAACGGGCGGTGTGCTCACCCGATTATTTTACTCTATCTATTGGCGTGAGTTCTCGTTTCGAATGGTTCGGGCTCGTCCAGCAGCACGGCCGAGAGCTGGCGTCGGACCATTTCCGGGCCGCCCAGGACCTTCTAATGAGGACGCCTCGACAGATCGGTATCGAATCGTAGGTCCGGGGAGGTCCGCCGTTCTTCCAGCCACTCCTCATGTGCTTGCCGTCGTAGGGACTTCCGGATCATCGACGATGTCTCCTTTCAAGCCATTGATGATGTCGTAGAGCTTCGCGAACCCGGCTTTCGCAAGCGGGTTGATCACGACAGCGGCACGTCCCCCGGTCGCGGCTCGCTTCACTCTAGTTGGCGGGTTTGTCCGCCGCAGCGCTCGGGGGAGGCTGGCACCGACCCTCGACGATCTTCGGCTCGCTGCCGTCCGGCAGGACGAAGTTGCGTCCCTCGGTGTCGACGCAATAGGAAGCCGTACCCGTCACGTTCACGATTTCGGGGACCAGAGTCAGCGCCAGCTCCGAAGTCTCGCCTCTCGTGACGCGCAGCACGTGGCCGAGCTGCCGGGCGGGAGGAATCCGCTCGAGATATCCCGGTACCAGCGATTCGACGGTATCGGGAAGCTTTCCCGTCTCTGCCCGGTGAACGGCAAGAGCGAGAGCGAGAAGACCGAGCTCGCGTCCGGCGAGGGGCTCGTTGATGGCGCGGAGAAAGGTCGACACGTCTCGCGGCAAGAACCCCGCGGCATCGACGAAAGCGCGCGTGAGCTTAGGACGCGCCTGCGCGTCGCGATCGACGTTCTCGATCAATTGCGATAGGAGAGGGTCTTCGAGAGTCGCCTTCGTCTCCTCCGTCCAGCGCATTCCGTCCTGGAGCGCCTTTCGCGCCTCTTCCCGACTCGCGTCGGGGCTCCAGACGAGCTCGCGCACCAGGTCCCAGGAGCGGTTGACGAGGCTCACGGCCAGGTTCCAGTCGATGGACGAAACGTTCAAGCGATAGAAACCTTCCGGGCGCGGGCGCGCGCCGAGCCCGCCCCCGGACTCGAGGACTTCCTTCCAGGCGGCCGTTCCCTTCCGGTCCACGAGCTCGCGCAGCAGAAAGATTCCGGCGAGCGAGACGAAACGCTGCTGCTGCAACACCAGCTCGTAATTCCCGATCTGAGGGAGAGGATCGAGAGCTTTCAGAAGCGACTTCGCGGACGCCACGTCGCGGACGGGTCCGGTCGCCGCCCTCCGAAGCGCCTCGTTGCCCAGGACGATGCAGCTGGCCGCGATGAGCTGATCGGTCATGAGCGGAGACTGCCCCAGCAACACACCCAGTCGATGCACGGTGAGAATGTCATCCGAGGCGCCCACGGCATTCTCGTCGCCG
Organism: uncultured Acidobacteriota bacterium; assembly: GCA_963815675.1. Lineage (GTDB taxonomy): Bacteria > Acidobacteriota > Vicinamibacteria > Marinacidobacterales > SMYC01 > CAWFHP01. The sequence continues at coordinate 550,729 of CAWFHP010000019.1, forward strand.
AGCCTCAGCTCCGCGCGCGCGGCGAGCGCCGAGCACAGGTTGCGAACGCGGCTACCGTCCGACGCTCGCGTCCGATAGAGATTCTGGCCGTCTTCGAGAGGAACCCAATACCTCGGCTTGCGGGCCGCCTCGGCAACGGCGGCGAGTGCTCCTTCGTTCGCGCGCAGCCATTCCGCGATTCGGGGACAGGCCTGGGTCGAGCAGTACCCGTCGCGGAGAACCTGTTGCTCCGAAACGAACGCGTTCCATGCCGCGTCGAGATCCACGGGAGGCGGCAGATCGGGCCGCAGTTGAAGGTACTGCTCGAACGCCTCTCGGGAGAATCCACCGACGAAGCGTTTCGAGGAGGGCGACCCGTCCGGGCCGAGATCCAAACGATCGCGGATCTTATCGGAGAAGCTCGTTCCGAGAACCGGCGTCAATCCCTGAACGGCGTTGTTCACGGGAGTGACTCCCATACCGGTCGCCACGTTCATCGCCGCGGCATAGTCGGGAGCCCCGTTCGGCAGGAGGGGCTCGGTGAGCCGCGTCGTCTCCGAGGAGATCTTGATGCCGAGACGGTAGACATCCGCCGGCGGAGGCGAGGACGCGGGATCCCAACCGCAAGCGCCCAACAGGAGAAACGGCGCTCCAGGCGAGGTAGAGGCAGATCCGCGTCACGGGTCTCCTCGTCCGTCCCACGGGAACGTCCTCAGGCCTTCGAGGTCGGGCACTCCACATTGTTCGAATGGCGCGATGGTATCACGATCACAATCACGGCCACGGCCACAGCCACGGCCACGGCCACGGCCACGGTCGATGGGTGCAGGGAACGCTCCTAGGGACTCGTCGCTTCCGGTCCTTTCGTTTCGGACGGTTTCGGCATCATCAGGGCGTTGAAAAGAAGCTTGAACGTGGCGTGCGTCTGAGCCCGATGCTGCGGCCTCAAGCCGAGCAGAATCAGCCTCCCTCGGCCGGCGAAGTCGATCTCGACGGCGGCCGCCTGCCCCGCGATGCGCTCTTCGCCCCGCGTCCAGCCCGACGCCGTCAACTCCTCGTTCGGGTAGCGTACGGCGATGCTCGCGGATCTGGCTCTGGAACGAGTCGGTGAGGGCGAAGGCGGGGCTTCGAATGAAGTATCCGTAGCTGTCCCGCGGCATCCCCCAGGAGAGCGGATGGGAGGGGTCGGATTGGATCTTCAGAATGGAGCCAGGAATGAGGAAGTCCGCCCGCGACAGGTCAGCCACGACGTTGCGCACCGGAATCGGCCACTTCTCGATGAATAGACCGGTGGCATCGCCCAGGGCGATGACGGTGCCGCCGTCGTCGAGGAACTCCCGTACCGCCTCGAGGCCCTCCTTCCCGATACCCCCGCGATAGGGCGCGGGAATGACGTCGTAATTCTGTCCGTCGAGGATGTCCTTTCCCTCCTGATGGGTGAAGACGACGACATCGAAACGCTCCGCGAGCGGGCCTTTCTCCACCTTTCGGGGAGCGTGGCTCGCCACGTGAGGCGGCCAGGACGCGCGCACATCGTCAGGGATCTCGACGCCGCGAAAATCCTGTGGGTGGAGGGTGACGTAGTCGAAGCCGAACCGATCCAGGACCCAGCGAGTCCAACCCTCGTCCATGTTGGACCCCCACGGTTGGTAGAGCGCGATGCGGGGCTTCGAGACGGAGAGGGTCCCCGCCGTGGGGACCCGGCTCGCGGCCTGAGCCACGAGGCCGAGCTCCCGCACCGAGCTCTCGAAGCGAGCCTGCGCGTCGCGGGGAACGCTTTCGAAGATCCAGCTCCCCGCGGGCAGGCGCCGGCCGGAAACGTTGAGCTCGTGCGTCGCGCGGCGCACGCGCACTCCGAGATCCAGCATACGGAGCGCGAGCGTGAAGCCATCGTTATAGGCCGCGCTCACGACATACGTGTCGCCGCTTCCTTCGATTGCGCCCGCGGGCGGCGCGACGCCGTCGAGGAGCTCGAGCGAGGCCTCGAAGGGCTCGTCGACGAATGTCGTCTCGACGCCCATTTGCATTCCCAGAGACCACGCGGTCACGTCGTAGGGCGGCTCGGCGGGAAGCGACGGCGCTCTCCGCACCTCGGGGTAGGTCTGCGGCTCGAGCATGTCCTTCGCATAGCGTCCGAATACCTGGGCCAGTCGAATGACGTACGTGCCGGAGGGATACGACGCCCCTCCCGCTTCGAACGGAGCGGTAGCCCGCTCGATGCGCACTCCGCCCTCTTCGAGGAGGCCGAGCATTTTCGTGACCGTGGGCGGGTCGTGCTGATTGGCGCGGACGACGACGGCATAAGGTGTAGCGAGCGGGCCGTAGAAGCCCTCCATCACCCGGCCGGTGTCCCGCTTCGACGCAATCGCCTCGGGCAGGCTCCCATAGCCTCGGTCGGAGCTCGTCTCCTTCTGCCCCTTCGAGAACTGAGCGATGGTGGTCCGGTTGACGTCGTAGATCTGTTCGTTCAGACGGCGCCTGGTGCCGGCCGCGGTCTCGAGAAGCGCGTGGGTGGCGACGAGCTCGTAGTCGACGATGTCGCGTAGATGCCATTCGCCCCCGAGCCAGGGTCTGGGGTAGTTCGTTCGAGGCTGGACGTCACGAGGCGGCGGGAGCGGCGCCCCGGGATTCTCCATCATCAAGCGCTGTTGCTCGCGGAAATCGGGCTCCGGGCCGCGCCGAGTCTCGCCGAGTCTCGCGAGGCGCTGCTCGGTCGGCGTCGCGATGCGCACGCTCGCGACCTCGGTCAACATCCCCACCTGGTTGTGCCACCAGCCGCTCCAGGCGAGAGCACCCTCCCAGAAGTTGGTGTAGGTCTCGTCGTAGACGATGCCCGTCTTTCCCGCGGCCTCGAGCGCCGCCGCCTGCGCCTGACCGTAGAAGCCGTTCAACCGGTAGACGAGCGGATGGACGTTGAGATTGATGGGGTCGGTCGCCGGCATGGTGAAGATGCGAGGTCCGTTCGAGCCCATTTGATGCTCGTCGAGCCAAATCGAGGGAAACCACTCGTGGTAGACCACCTGGCCGAGGAGGCGCGTCTCCGCCTGGGTAAACATGTACATATCGCGGTTGTTGTCATGGCCGACGTAGGGGTGGTAGAGCCACGGAATGGGCGCGCCCTCGTTTTTCGTGCCCACGGTAGCCTGGTACCAGCTCGCGATCATCGACTGGCCGTCCGGGTTCATGCTGGGAACGAGAAGAAAGATCACGTTGTCCAGGATGTTACGGACCTCGGGGCTGTCGCTCGTGGCGAGCTCGTGCACGAGCTCGACGCTCATCTGCGCCGCTCCGACCTCGGTAGCGTGGATGGAGCAGGTGATGAGCACGACCGCTTTGCCTCGAGACAGGATTTCTTCTCTCTCCGCGGCCAAGTGAGCCGAGTCGGGATCCTCCCCCGGCCGGTGATCCTGGAAATAGAGCTCCTGCTGGAGCTTCTTGTAGCTATCGAGATTGCGCATCGTCTCTTCGCTCGAGATCTCGAGGAGGAGAAACGGACGGCCGTCGGTCGTCGGACCGAGCTCCCGGACGTTCACTCGCGGGGAGCGCTCCCCGACCAGCCGTAGATACTCCACGATACCCGCCCACTCGATGAGCTTTCGATCGGTGCCGACTCGATAACCGAAGTGAGCTTCCGGGGTCGGGATGTCGACGGCGGCGAAAGAGGACGCCGAAGCGGCGAGCCCGGCGACAACGATGGACAAGACGCGGAAGATCCTCATAATAGGCAGGATGCTAACACAAGCCTTCCCCGGAGGAACGTCATGAGAAAATCGATCTCGGTCGTACTCGCGCTCCTGGTCGGCGTCGCCATCGGTGCGGTGCTTCCCCAGGTGCGCGCCCAGTCCACGTCCGGCGAGCGAACCGTCTGGTACTTTTACACCGTCAAGTGGGGACACCAGGACGAGTTCCTCGAGCTCTTCAAGAAGAACCACTATCCCGTCCTCAAACAGCAGCTCGGCGATCGGCTCGTTCGGGTGAAAGCCTATGTTCCTCAGTTCCACGGGGACGGTCGCGCCGACTGGACCTTCGCCACCGAGCTGGTTTTCAAGAACGACGAGAAATTCATGGGCCCCTCGGGCGAGGAGGCGATCACCCGAAGGCTCTACTCCGACTATGCGACGTTCACCAAAGAGGAAGCGCGCCGATTCGAGATCCTCGACGGTCACTGGGACGTACCGCTCCGGGAAGTCCCCCTGGAGTGAGCCTGCTCATCGGGGTGGTCTCGGACACCCACGACAAAGTCCGGCCCGAGGCGGTGGGCGCTCTCAGGCGGTGCCAGCACATCATCCATGCGGGAGACGTCTGCCGCCCGGAAGTCCTTCGAGCGTTCTCGGAGATCGCGCCCGTTTACGCCGTCCGCGGCAACAACGACCGCGGCTCCTGGGCGAATCGGCTCCCGATGTCGCGCTTCGTCGAGATCGGTGGATACCGAATCTACGTGCTGCACGACTTGAAGGAGCTCGACGTCGACCCCAAGGAGAGGGGCATCGACGCGGTGGTGACGGGTCACTCGCACCAACCCCGTATCGAGAGAAGAGACGGCGTCCTGTATCTCAATCCCGGGAGCGCCGGCCCGCGCCGCTTCCGCCTTCCCGTCGCGGTAGCCCACGTCCGCGCGGGAAAGACAGGCCTCCGCGCGAGAGTCGTCGAGCTCCACCCGGACTGAGCCCGAAATTAGGGACTGTCCCTAATTTTCTGTGCAGCACGCGCTGAGCGTTTGGACGGTCGAGCCGGGTTGCCCGAGCCGCCGGGGGATTTCGCTCGCCATGACCGGAAACGGCCGTTAGAATCCGGTCGTCGCAACCGGAGGTAACGAACCCGTGAGCTCTTCATCGACCCTGCGATCTCGTTTCTACCCTCTTCTCCTCACGGCAATCGCACTCTTCATCACGAGCCCCGCTTCTCCGCAAGGAGGACTCGCCGAGCGGATCCGGAGCGTGATGCAACGTCCGGAGTTCGCTCATGCCCGATTCGGCGTCGAGTTTTGTTCTCCCGCTACTGGCGACGTCGTCTACGCGCGGAACGAGCACGAGCTCTTCACCCCCGCTTCGACGACCAAGCTCCTCACCGAGGGGACGCTTCTCACCTCTCTCGGCGCGAGCTATCGGTTCCACACGAAAATCTACCGGATGGGTCCGGTGGATACCAAAGGACGCCTGAAAGGCGACCTCGTCCTGGTAGCGAGCGGTGATCCCAACCTCTCGAACCGCATTCTCCCCGACGGCACGCTCGCGTTCGTGGACGAGGATCATGCGTACGGCGGTCCCGCAGTGGCGGGAGACCCGCTCGCGGTGATTCGGAAGCTCGCGGCGGACGTCGCTCTCCGAGCTCATTTCATCGAGGGGCGCGTGCTCGTGGATGCGAGCCTCGTCCCCGACGGACCCCGAGACGGCGGCACCAACGTCGTGATCTCCTCGATCGTCGTGAACGACAACGTGATCGATCTGGTGGTGCGGCCCGCGGCGACAGTCGGGGCTCCGGCGGTTCTCGAGACATCGCCGCGGACTTCTTATATCCGTTTCGCCAGCGAGGTGGTGACGATCGGCGCGGGCGAAAAACAGGCGCTCGAAGAGCCCGTCGAGGAGATTCATCCCGATGGAACCGTCGCGGTAACCCTTCGGGGAAAAATTCCCCAGGGAGCGCCGGCCGTGACCGCCGCCTACCCGGTGCCCTCGCCGACGATGTTCGCGGAAACCGTCCTGCGCGAAGCGCTCGCCGACGCCGGGATTCGGCTCCGGCCGCCTTCGAAAGCAACACCTCCCGATTGGGCGGCCTATCGCCGGCTCTACGTCTCGGAGAACGAGCTCGCCGAGCACGTCTCCGCTCCTCTCTCCGAAGAAGTGAAGGTCACGCTGAAGGTCTCGCAGAATCTCCACGCGGGTCTCGGGCCCTATCTTCTCGGAGCGCTCCTCCGCAAGGACTCCCCGGACCATCTGCGAGCCGGGTTCGAGGTCGAGCGAGAGTTTCTCGCGGCGGCGAAGCTCGATCTGACGGAAGCCTCCCAGGGCGATGGCGAAGGCGGCGATTGGGCCGATCTGTTCAGCCCGGATTTCATGTGTCGGTATCTCTCCTACTGGACGACGCGACCGGAGTTCGACGTCTTGTTCCACTCGCTCCCCGTCCTCGGCAAGGACGGCACCCTCGCGGAAATCCAGCAGGATTCGCCCGCTGCCGGTCACGTCTTCGCCAAGACGGGTACCTACGGCTCCGAAGACAAGCTCGGCGGCAAGGCGATGTTGAACGGCAAGGGATTGGCCGGCTACGTCCTCACCGCGAGCGGAACTCGTCTCGCGTTTGCCGCCTACGTGAACCACGTGCACCTTCCGACGGATCCCGCGCCTTCCGTCATCGCCGGGCAGGCTCTCGGCGAGATCGCCGCCGCGGCGTACGACTCCCCGCTCCCCTCACCGACGTCGACGTCGACCGACTACGACGTCCTCATCCGCAATGGAAGAGTGATCGATGGGACGGGAAATCCGTGGTACGCGGCCGACGTCGGCGTCAGCAACGACCGCATCGTCGCCATCGGGGACCTCCGAGACAAGAGCGCGACGAAGGAGATCGACGCCACCGGCAAGGTCGTCGCTCCCGGATTCATCGACATGCTGGGGCAATCCGAGATTTCGCTTCTCGTCGACCCTCGCGCCGTCAGCAAGCTCACCCAGGGGATCACCACGGAGATCACCGGCGAGGGTGCGTCGGCGGCGCCCCAGAACGAGAGGACGCTCGCCCCGCTCAGCCGTTTCTCACGCGACTGGGCCTCACCGTCGACTGGACGACGCTCGACGGCTACTTTCAACGGCTCGAGAAGCAAGGCACCGCCTTGAACCTCGGCACCTACGTGGGCTCCGCGCAGGTACGCGAGGCGGTAATCGGAGACGACGATCGGCCGCCGACGCCGGAAGAGCTCGAACGAATGAAAGCGCTGGTGGAGGCGGCGATGAAGGACGGCGCCCTCGGTGTCAGCAGCGCTCTCATCTATCCCCCGAACAGCTACGCGGAGACTGCGGAGCTCATCGCGCTCGCCCGCGTGGCCTCACACTACGGAGGCCTCTACGCGACCCACATGCGCAGTGAAGGCGCCACGGAGATGGAGGCCATCGACGAGGCCATTCGCATTGGCCGCGAAGCCTCGCTCCCCGTCGAGATCTTTCATTTGAAAGTCAGCGGAAAGCCGCGCTGGGGCAACATGAAAAAGGTGGTCGCCGTTCTCCAGGCGGCCCGCGATTCCGGCCTCGACATCGCCGCCGACATGTATCCCTACACCGCGGGTGCGACGATGCTCGTCTCGGCGCTGCCACCGTGGATCGCCGACGGAGGCATAGACAAGCTGCTCGAGCGGTTGACGGATCCCGCGGCACGCCGGCGGGTCAAACAGGACCTTCAAGGCGATCATCCCGACTGGGAGAACCTTTTTTTCGACGTCGGAGGGGCCGGAGGCGTGCTCCTCTCTTCCGTCGCCAGCCCCGACCTGAAGAAATTCGAAGGCAAACGACTCGCCGAGGTGGCGGCGGCATGGAAGAAGTCGCCCGAAGATACCTTGATGGACTTCGTCCTCCAGGATCGCGCCCAGACTGCCGCCATCTACTTCATGGCGAGCGAAGAGGATTTGATGACGGGCCTCCGGCAAAGCTTCACGAGCATCGGCCTCGACGCGAACGCGATGCAGCTCGACGGGCCGACCCACGAGCCCCATACCCATCCGCGCGCGTTCGGATCGATGCCGCGCTTTCTGGGCCGCTACGTTCGCGACCAGCACCTCATGCCGCTCGAGACCGCCATTCGAAAGATCACGTCTCTCCCCGCCCAGCGCGTTCGTTTGACGGACCGGGGGCTCCTTCGGGCGGGGTACTACGCGGATATCACCGTGTTCGACGCGGCGACCATCCTCGACCACGCCACCTACGAGAAACCCGACCAGCTCTCGACCGGCGTCGACACGGTGCTCGTGAACGGAAAGCTCGAGCTGGCCGAGGGTCGGCCGACGGGCGTCACCGCGGGTCGGGTATTGCGAGGACGGAGCTATGAGCCGCGTCCCGCAACGGAGAATTAGGACCGAAGAGGAGCCACTATTGAAGATTCCCACCTCCCATCTCAATTCGCATCGTGCCATCGAATTCGAAGCAAGGAGATTCGCCATGAGACTCGTTTCCCTTCTGATCCTCATCGGGCTCACCCCGGCCGCGCCTTCATTCGCCGAGGACGCGCACATCCAGGGGTATTTCCACTCCAACGAACAGGCGCAGCGCGACTGGGAAGCGAAGCTCCAGGCCATTCCCAACCCCGACAACCTCCGCGAGTACATGAAGCGCCTCTCGGCCCGGCCCCACCACGTGGGCTCGCCCTACGATAAAGAGAACGCCGATTGGATCCTCTCGAAGTTCAAGGAGTGGGGACTCGACGCTCATATGGAGACCTTCGACGTCCTTTTCCCCACCCCCAAGGTGCGGGTGGTGGAGCTGGTGGCGCCGACGTCGTTCAAGGCGAGGCTCGATGAGCCGGTCCTGGATATCGACCCCACGACGAACCAGAAATCGGAACAGCTTCCGACCTACAACGCGTACTCCCGCGACGGCGACGTGACCGCTCCCCTCGTTTACGTCAACTATGGTCTGCCTTCCGACTACGAGCAGCTCGAGCGACTCGGCGTTTCGGTCAAGGGGGCAATCGTGATCGCGAAGTACGGCATGTCCTGGCGCGGCATCAAGCCGAAAGTGGCCGCCGAGCACGGGGCCGTGGGCTGCCTCATCTACTCCGATCCCCGCGACGACGGCTACTTCGGCGGCAAGGTGTTCCCCGAGGGCCCGATGCGCCCGAAAGACGGCGTGCAGCGAGGCAGCGTCATGGACTCTCCGCTCTATCCGGGTGATCCGTTGACTCCCGGTGAGGGCGCCACCAAGGACGCCCACCGTTTGACGGTCGAGGAGGCGCCCACTCTCACGAAGATCCCCACCCTGCCGATCTCGTATGGAGACGCCCAGCCGCTGCTCGAAGCGATCGAAGGCCCCATCGCTCCCGAGGAGTGGCGGGGCGCTCTTCCCATTACCTATCACGTCGGGCCGGGACCGGCGAAGGTCCATCTAAAAGTGGAAGCCAACTGGGATCTCAAGCCGGTCAACGACGTCATCGTCCGCATTCCCGGCGCCGTCCACCCCGACGAGTGGATCGTTCGCGGAAACCACCACGACGCATGGGTCAACGGCGCCGAGGACCCGACGTCGGCGATGGTCGTCATGCTCGAGGAGGCACGGGGGCTGGGAGAGCTGTTGAAGCAAGGCTGGCGGCCGGACCGCACCATCATTTATTGCGCCTGGGACGGGGAGGAGCCGATGCTCCTCGGCTCGACCGAATGGGCCGAGGCCCACGCGGACGAGCTGCGCCAGCACGCCGTCGCCTACGTCAACAGCGACGGCAACGGCCGGGGCTACCTCAACATGGGGGGCTCGCACACTCTCCAGAGCTTCATCAACGGCGTCGCGCGGGGAGTGACGGACCCGGAGAGCGAGGTCTCCGTGCTGAGCCGCGAGCAGTTCCGCCGCATCTCGAGCGCGACGAAGCAGGACGACCGTGACAATCTGCGACGCCGCTCCAATCTCAAGATCGACGCGCTCGGGAGCGGGACGGATTTCACCGTCTTCCTCGACCACCTGGGGATCGCGAGCCTGGACCTCGCCTTCGGTGGCGAGGACGAGGGCGGCATCTACCACTCCATCTACGACGACTTCTACTGGTACACGCATTTTTCCGATACCGATTTCGTCTACGGCCGCGCTCTGGCTCAAACGGTCTCGACAGCGGTCGTTCGGCTCGCCGACGCCGACATCCTTCCCTTCGACTTCCAGGACCTCTCCGACACCGTCGGCGGTTACGTCAAGGATCTCAAGGAGCTTCTGGAGAGCCGAAGAACGGAGATCCTCGAGCGCAATCAGGAGATCAAGGAAGGTCTGTTCCGGGCGACGGCCGACCCCAGGCGCCCCACGGTCGTGCCTGGCGAAGAAGAGGTCCCGCCGCATCTGAACTTCGCTCCGCTCGATAACGCCGCCGATCGGCTGCGCCGCAGCGCCGAGCGGTACGAGACGGCGCTCGACCACGTCCTCTCCGCGGACACTCCCGTGCCCGCGGAATCCCTTCGAGCGGTGAACGAGAAGTTGATGCAGAGCGAACGGCGCTTGACGAGCGAGGAGGGCTTGCCCCGCCGGCCCTGGTACAAGCACCTCCTCTACGCGCCTGGCGTCTACACGGGCTACGGCGTCAAGACCATACCCGGCGTGCGTGAGGCGATCGAGCAGAAACGCTACCCGGAGGCCGACGTCGAGATCACGAAGGTCGCGCGGGCCCTCGACGACGAGGCCGCACTCGTCGAGTCCGTCGCCGCCGACCTGGAGGGCCTCGTGAAGTAAGGGATCACGGCCGAAGGAGAGCCTCCTCGAAAAAGAAGCAGATACTCCGCCGCGGCGCCGATGGCGTCGCGACTCAACGCCGAAAGGGGTTCTCGACTCTTACGCCGTCGTAATCCTGGCCGTCGCTCAAGTCTTCGGAGAGGACCGTGTGGCAGCTGAGGTTCCTCGCGGCCTCCAGGATGGCGGCGTCCCAGTAGGAGATCCCGTACCGTTGTTTCGCGTCCAGCGAGGCGCGCAACAGGTGCAAGGTCATCTCTTGAACAGGAAAGCGACTGAACGCCTCAATCAAAACGGTCGCTTGCTCGTGAGTCATGCGGTCGGCTTTGCTGGAGCGCGTAGCTTGAACGTAGAACTCCTGAAGCACCTGGACCGAAAGGGCGAGATCGTCACTATCCAGTAGAGCCAGGGCGACTCTCTTCTTGGGTCTCTCTTCACGGACCGTGCTGGCCGCGTAGAGAAGGACGTTGGTGTCAACGAATCGCGTTGCGATCGTGTGCCTCCCCCCGGCTCAGGCGATCGCGAGCGCGAAACGTCTTGATGGTGCGCAACACCTCGTCTTGAAGCCTCTTGCGACGCCCGAAGTCCGAGCCCCCTTGACCGAGCTCGGTGAGGAACTCGCGAACGAGGGCACTGACCGAAGTGTCCTGCTCCGCAGCTTTGACTCGAGCCTGGCGATAGACGTCATCCGGGAGCGATACCGTGATATTCTTCACATTATCACGATAACACAGTAACACAGGACCGGCAAGGCGGACCCGTCGTGTCGTCGTGCGCAAACGTAATCGAGCCGGCTTTCACCCGGCGATGGAATGCGCCACGGCCAGACAAACGATCGGAGCTCTCCAGCTCATTTCCCGGCTGGGATCTCGTCGAGTCCTTTCGACAGCCTCTCGAGGGCGCGCTCGATGCGAGCGGCTTCGCGGTCTATGTCGCCGGACACACCCCGAGTCATCGCCGCGGCGAGGCCGGGAAACGGCTGGCCGGCATAGAGAGAGTAGATGTTCCAGCCGTAGACGACGTGCCGGTACCAGCGCTCTCGCGCCGGTTCCGTCTCGTCGACGAGCGTCTGCTCGAGCCTCATGAGGCCGTCGTTGAGTGCCGCGGTATTAGGCGGGAGTCGCCCCGCGGCGAGCTCCCCGTCGACACGGGCCTCGAGCGCCGCGGCTTTTCCGCGAATCTCGGCGGCGAGCTTCTTCAGGTTCTCGAAGCGATGGCCCCCCTGGCCCCAACTCTCCGCCAGGTCGACGAAATCTTCGAGCTTCTTCCCGTAGTAAGAGAAGCGATAGGGCAGCACCGGAGCATCGGCCATACGCAGCGCCGTCGTTCCCAGAATCCGCGTGAGAAGGGCGCCTCGCCGGAAGTCGTCGTCTCCGTGGCGCATCATCCAGTATCGATCGTCGTAGTTCGAGTGATAGGTCCCGAAGCCCCAGCCGCCCTGGAAGAGGAGCTCGAGAGACAGTGTAGGAAGCCCGACGAAGTCCTGAAAGGGAACGAAGTCCGCGCCGCTTCCCAGAGCGTTCAAATCCGCGGGGGGCTCGATACCGGGAATGTCCGTCGCCAGCTCTCTCACGAAGTCCCGCAGCGTGGGAGTGCCACCGGCGGAGAGACGGTCGCCGTTGTACATGTCCGTGTTGACATAGACGACGGCCTTCTCCCGGAGCTCTTTCAGGCGATCCTCGGCGAACTCCGTCGAGCCGACGAGGCCGTACTCCTCCGCGTCCCAGAAGCAGAAGACCACCGAGCGATCGGGTCCGAGACCCTCCCGCGCGAGCGAGGCGAGGTCGTACGCCACCTCCATGAGCACCGCCGTGGCGGAGCCGGGGTCGATGCCTCCGAAGGTCCAGGCGTCGTGGTGCGTCCCCAGCAGGACATAACGGTCGGGTAGCGTTCGACCCGGAACGCGCGCGATGACGTCCCTCACGGGCTGGAGCCCGTCCTCCATCTCTACGTCGATACGCACCTGGACTCCGCGGGGAAGCGCTTCGAGAATCTTTCCCGCCTCGCGGGCCGAGAGCGGAACCGCGGGAATGTGGGGCAGAGTCGGAGCCGTCTTCGGATCCAGGCGCTCGGCGTCCTCGGTCGCGGCCACTCCCGGCGTCAACGGGTCGCCGTGCCAGAACCAGCTGAGCTTCGCGTTTCCCCGTTGCAACTGATCGGGAGCGCGATACGGTCCGTCGGGCCACACCGTCCCCTTGCCGGAGCCGTCGTCTTCGGGATCGCTGTAGATGAGAATTCCGATCGCGCCGCGCTCCTCGGCGGTCGCCACCTTGACCGCGCGGTGGCTCTTCCCGTAACGGACGAGCGCGACCTTGCCGCGAACGTCGATGCCCTGGTAATCGGGGGGAAGGCCGTATCCCGCGTAAACGACATCTCCCGCGACCTGCCCCGAGCCGGAGTACGCGATGAAGCCTTGCTGGAGCTCGGGGTCGGCGCTGTCCGGGTCCCGCGGATCGGCAGGCTCGGAGACGGACAGTGCCTCCTCGAAAGGCGCCGTGATGGCAACGCTCACCCGCTTCGGCTGCGACAGGTACGGGTAGTACTCCTTCACCTCGACGTCGAGACCGCTCTCTGCGAGCGTCTTCGCGAGGTAGTCCGCCACGGCACGCCCACCATCCGTTCCGGCACGATGGGGCCGCGCCGTCAACCGCCGGTGAAACTCGAAGATCCTCGCCTTCGAGATCCGCGACACGAGCGCGTCTTCGCTCGCCCGCACGGAGCGGTAAGCCTCGGCGGTGAATCCCGTCGGGACCGGCGCCGGTTCGGGCGGCACGACGGGAAGAACGAGCTTCGAGACTCGAGCGCGGTCGTGGAAGACCGTCTGCTCGGCGGACCTCGGCTCGCTCTCTTCCCCGAAGGGAGAGGCGGTATTCGGGTTCCGGTCCCAGCGGGGAAAGTTGCTGCTCGACACTTCCAGGCGGATGCGATGGCCGCGCAGAAAGACGTTCGACGTCGCACCGAGCTCGACCGCGAGCTCCGTCGGCTCTCCCGGTACGAGGAGGGCGGGACGCTCGAATCCGTTTCGGTAGCGGGCCCGCAGAATCCCTTCGGTTAGAGTCCGCGCCGAGCCGTCGGGGAAGACGTCGAGGAGCCTGCCGGTGAAATCCGTATCGGGAGCGGAGGAGGCGATGGTGAGGATCAGACCCACGTACCCCGTGACCTCGAGCGGCTCGTCCATCGGCGGAGACGTGAACACGAGCACGTCGCTTCTTCCTTCGAGAAACGTCGTATCCACGGGTGCGCGCGAATACCCCTGCCACGTCGGCGTCGGCACCGGGTTCCAGGGATCGTAGACATAGCGATCGGGCTCCTCGCTTCCGGGCATCTCCCTCGAGAGAGCTCCCTTTTCGCGAAGATAGAACGACGTGTCGACGGCGCGCGCGAGAGGCCACTCCTTCTCGTCACGCCACCGGTCGGTACCCATCACGAAGATCTTCACCGGAGCCTCGCGCAGAATCCCCGTGTCCTCTCCCTGGAGCCACTGCCGGAACCACCTCTCCATCAACGCCTGGGAGTCGAGTCCTGCGTCGGGGCCGAAGTCGACGTCCCCGATACGGGTGCTCGAGGTATTCGGCCGGGCGTGGGTCCAGGGACCGACGACGAGCCTCTGACCGGAGCGCGCCTTCTCCGTCGCCGCCTTTGCCCGCAAGCCTTCGAAGTTTCTCAACGTACCCACGAGGAGGCTGTCGTACCAGCCCGTCAGGTGGAGCGCGGGGGTGTCGAAGTTGGAATGCCGTCTCGAGATGTCGAACGTTTCCCAATACGAGTCGTAGCTCGGATGAGCCAGCATCTCGAAGTATCCCGGTGCGTCGCGCCGTAGCTCGTGGATGTTGGCCGCCTTCAAAGGAAGGTGCCACACCCAGTTCTCGCGCGCCAGATCGTCCTCTTCGTCGGAGAGTCCGATCGGGGCGTCGCGCGGATGGCCGGTCGAGCGCCTCGTCGCCACGTCCACCGCCTGTCCGAGGTTCCAGCGCAGACCGTCGAGGAGATAGAAGGCTCCTCCCTGATAGACCATGTCGTAGCGGCTCGCGTACGAAGCGCTGGGAAAGAGCGCGACGAGAGCGCGGGGTCGAAGCGAAGCGGCGGTGAGCTGCGTGGTGGCCGCGTAGCTTCCGCCGAACATCCCGACCTGGCCGTCGACGTAGGCGAGCCCCGCGAGCCACTCGACGGTGTCGCGCCCGTCCTCGGCCTCGTCATGGGGCCGCGCGACGCCATCCGACATGTAGCGTCCGCGTGTGTCCTGGACGGCCACGACGAAACCATCGGCGGCGAGCCGCCGAAAGAAGGGGATCTCATAGGCCGCGCCCTTGGAGTAAGGGGTCCGCTTCAGCAGCGCGGGAAAGCGCCCGGGCGCGTCGGGTCGATAAATGTCGGCGCGGAGCACGACGCCGTCTTGCATCGGCGCCTCGACATTCCTCTCGACGACGACGGGGAAGGGCGCCGCGAGCGCAAGGCTGAACAGGGCCGAAAACCCCGAGCTCCTCCGTTTGCTCGTGCGGGTGCAAGAGGGGGGACGTGGCGCTAGACGATCTCGAGCCAGTGAAACCAAACGGGGTGCTCCTTCTTGTACCACTGCAGGATCTCCAGGAGCTTCTTCTGATGCTCTCTCGAGATCACTTCCGGTGGGATGCGAGCAAAGTCGACCCGGATCTGGTCTCCGACGTGGTCGAGCGCTTCGGAACAGAGCGTCTGGAGCTCGTTGCGGATGCGCCCCGAGTCCGAGATGCGCACCGGGCGCTCGCGGTGGTCCTCACCGTAGAAGAAGCGGTTGAGAAGCGGGTTGAAGACGAGCCGGGATCGCTCCGGACCTTCCATCATGCGGAAGGTGAAGTGAATCGACTTTCTCCCCTTGCGGGTCGCGAGAGCGACCGAGGCCCGATAACGCCCCTCGGAGAGCTCTTCGACGCCGCTCGCCCGGGTGTAGGGATCGGGGCACATGTAGCCGCAGGCGGCGAGCACCCGCCAGCGTCGTTCGGGAAAGAAATCGTCGGCGGAGACGACGGGCTCGACGATGGGCATGCCCGCGTCGCGGGCGGCGACGAGGGCGCCGCGATACTCGGAGACGAGGGCGTCATCGAGCGCTCCCTCCCCCGCGATGCGCTGGAGCTCCGAGGCGAAATCCGGCGAATCCGGGGCGAGCCGCATCACCTCCCTTTCTTTTTCCAGGGGGAGAGAGAATTTCGAAGTGAGCACCGAGAGCGAAGCGTCCAGGTCGAGCACCGGTGCCAGGCTCGCCGCCTGCATCGCCTCGGCAGAGCCCGCGTAGCCGTCGCAGACGAAGACGTGACGTTCGCCGCTCTCGTCCGTCCACGATCGTACTTGATAGGTCGGGGCATAGCTTCCCGAGTCGTTGAATGCCTTCATTCCCGTAGGGAGGGTCCACCCGCTCTCGACGAGATGGACACCGGCGGCTCGCCACTCGTTCCAGAGCGCTCCCAGACGCTTCTCCCGGTTCGGTCCTCCCAGCGTCCATACGTGGATGTTCTCGCGCCGGATGCCGGGATAGGTCCACTCGATGGCCTCCGCCACTCTGGCCCGCGGCGCTCGGAAATCGATGAGGACGGAGCGCTCGGCGGCGGTCCGCACGACTTCTTTGGGAAGGAAGAGGCTTCCGACGTAGCCCTCGTAGGGGCGGCTCACCTGGAGGGGCTGGTCGAACAGATGGAGCACGGTAAGAGGCCCCGTCTCCTCTCCCTTGGCGAAGCGGGAAGTGTTCTCGAGCGTGTCGATGGCCGCGCCCCAGATCGTGACCCCGGCGGATTTGGTCTCGTCATAGAACTGCTCGAAGCTGTAGCCGCGCTCGTTGATGAGACGAGCGACCCTCGTATCGAATCCACCGGGCGACCTGAGGCCGAGCGTAGACGCGACCGAACCCGAGCTGAGGGTTCGAGCCCATCTCCGGGGTTTCCCCCAGCTTCGGCATCAATCCCTCGCCGAGCGAGACCATGATCGCGTGGTTCTCGGGGAGGAGCCGGGTCGCGTACCAGAGCGACTCGCTCATCGCGTATGCGGAGATGGCGTCCGCGTCTTTCTTGATCTGATTCAGCTCCGACTTCTGCGCACCCTTCCCCTCGCCGTATCGTCCGTAGAGCCTCGTCCCGAGTGCCGTGACCGCGGCGGTCATCGCGATGAGGTTCTCGATTCCCCGGGGCAGAAAGGAGAACCGCGTCGCGGCGTCGCCGTGGCGCTCGATCTCGACGTCCACGTCCTCGAGCCAGAGGTGAAAGCGTCCCAGGATGGGACGCGTATCGAAGGACCATTGGGCGACGAGGTTTCTCTTGTGCATTCTCTCGCTGGACGTCATGGCGCCAGAATATAACGCAGATCGGCTAAGGATGGCACGAGACCCGATGAGAGCTCAGTCGAAGAGCGACATCTGGGCGCCGGCGGCGCGGCGCGGAGGACGGAAGCCAGTGGTGTCGAGCGGAGGCCGCGCGCGATCGAGACCGTACTTGTGGGCGGCGGCGCGGAAGCGCTTCTCGAGCAGATCGGCGTAGACGCCGGTTCCACGCATCCTCTCACCGAAACCGGACCGGTAGAGCTCTCCCCCCTCGTCTCGCGGACGAGATTCTGCACGTGCTGCGCTTTGTCCGGATAGTGCGCGTCGAGCCACTCGGCGAAGAGCTCTTTCAACTCGAGCGGAAGCCGCAGCAGGATGTAGTTGGCACTCTCCGCGCCGGCCTCGGCGGCCGTTTTGAGAATCCGCTCGAGCTCCGAGTCGTTCAAGGCCGGAATCATCGGCGAGGCGAGCACGCCGCAGGGAACCCCGGCCTCCCGAAGGTCGCGAAGGGTATCGAGCCGTTTTTCCGGAGTCGATGCTCTCGGCTCCATCCTCCGCGCGAGCTCGGAATCGAGCGTCGTGATCGAGACGAAGACGCTCGCAAGCCTCTTCGCCGCCATCGGCGCGAGAAGATCCAGGTCGCGCAGAACGAGCTGGGACTTGGTCACGACGCTCACCGGGTGGTCGTGCTCGGAGAGAACCTCGAGAATGCTCCGGGTGATGCGTTGCTCGCGCTCCACCGGCTGATAGGGATCGGTGTTCGCGCCGAGCGCCAGGACCTCGCACCGGTAGGAGGGCCGCGAAAGCTCCTCGCGAAGCAGCTCGGCGGCTTTCGGCTTCGAGAAGATGCGCGTCTCGAAATCGAGCCCCGGCGACAAGCCCAGATAGGCGTGCGTCGGCCGGGCGAAGCAATAGATGCACCCGTGCTCGCAGCCTCGATAGGGGTTGATGGAGGCGTCGAAGGGAACGTCGGGAGAGTCGTTCCGGGCGATGATGCTGCGAGTGGCGTCGGGAGTGACGGTGGTCTCGACGGAGTCCCGCTCCTCGAGGGGAACGTACACCTGGTGCTCGAACCTCCCGCTTCGGTTCGTCTGCGCTCCCCGCCCCCGCCGTTTCATGGGCACCCTGCTAAACTAGCGCAGTGAAAGCCTGGGATGCCATCGGCGTCGGCCTGGTGGTGCGGGACGTGAGCGTTCTCCTGGATCGTTACCCGCGCGCGGACGAGAAAATCCGCGCGCGAGCGATCCACGAATCGGGCGGCGGCCCGGTACCCACCGCTCTCGTCACCCTCTCCCGACTCGGACGAAAAACCGCAATCTCGGCACTCGTGGGCGACGACGACGTCGGCCGCTTCATCCTCGACGGCCTGAGCCGGGAGAAGGTAGACGCGGGCGCGGTCGAGATCTCATCCGACTTCTCCTCGCCGACCAGCATCATCCTCGTCGAGAACGGCCGGCGCACGATTCTGGAAGCGCCACACGAGGTGGGTTTTCCCTTGAAATGGGAGTCGGTCCGCAAGCTCCCTCTCGAGGAAGCGGCGTCGCTCCTCGTGGATGCGCGGACGGTCGAAGTCCAGCTCGACGCCGCGAGGGTCGTGAGAGAATCCGGCGGTCTCGTCGTTCTCGATTGCGGACACCCGCGGGACGGCGTCGACGAGCTCCTGGCGGCGAGCGACGTCGCCATCCTCTCTCACACTTATCCCGCGGCTCTCTACGGAGAGGATGAGGAGCTGGACGTCGAAACATTTCTCCGCGACGTCCAGGGTCGACTTCCCTCCTCCGGTCCCGCCATCGCCGGCATAACCCTCGGAGCCGGCGGGTGCGCCTTCCTCGACGCGGGCGAAGGATTCTTTCGACTCGACGCCCACCCGGTCGAGGCGATCGACAGCACGGGAGCGGGCGACGTGTTTCACGGCGCTTTCGTCCATGCGTATCTGAAGACCGGCTCCGTCCGGAAGTCGGCCCGAGTCGCGAACGTCGCGGCCGCCCTCAAATGCCTGGGGATGACGGGCCGAGCTCCGCTTGCGTCCGAGGATGAGATATGGCGCTTGGCCTTTCCTTGACGCTTCTCGCCGGTCTCGTCGCCACACCGGGCGAGTGCCGGTTCGTCGTAGCAGGCGAGGAGCAGCCGTCCCCCTACTTCGAGCTCGTCGAGCGTCTACCGCGCCGGCGATCGCGAGAAGGCGGTGCACGATCTCCTGGAGCGCGATCCCACCGAAGGCAACGCGCTGATCGGATCGGAATCGTGCGAGCTCCGGCAGGCGATCGACAGCTACGCCCCCGACGACGACTGCCTTCGAGCGGCGAGCCTCCTCGAGACCGAGGCCGGAATGGAAAGGGTGAGGCGGTCAGGAGTGGGACAGAGCGGACGTACGTTTCCGAACGGGGTGGGGCTTCTCCAACGTCGTCTCAGCGCCAGCGCTCGGGAATCGGTTCCGGCGAGACTGGCTTCTCGTCGCCGGACTTTTCTTCCAGGATCGCATCTTCGTCACCTCGCCGTCTCGCAGCTACTCCCGGGCCGCGGAGTACCTGCAAGAGGCGGCCCGACGTTATCCCGACGACGCCGAGGTTCTCATCGCCGCCGGCGCGGTCCTCGAATGGTCGGGCTCGCTGCGCGAGGGGCCGCCATCGGACCTGAAGCGGGCGGAAGCCCTCTACGCTCAAGCCCTTCGCGTCGACCCCGACGATCCCGAAGCGCTGCTCCGCCACGGATGGGCCCTGAAAAAGCTGGGAAAAACGAAGGAAGCCGAGAATCCGCTTCGGCGGGCCCTCGCTCTCGCCCCGGATAACAACCTTATATATAGAAGCCGGATGGCCCTCGGAGCCCTGGCGGAATCGTCGGGCCGGCTGGACGAGGCGCTCGACGACTACGAGGCCGCGGCCGGGGCGGAGCCGAGCTGGCAAGTCGCCTACATCGCCTGGAGCGAGGCCCTTCACCGTACCGGTGCCCACGCCCGAGCGAGAGAGGTCCTCGACCGGGCGCTGTACATGAGCCCATCCGAAGCGCGACATGACGGGTGGTGGGAGTACGAGCTCGGCTTCGCCGGCCGTCTCGACCCGCTCCTCGACCGAATGAGGGCGGAGGTCACGAAGTGATCGCTGCTGCGATGGCTCTTGCGGGAGCGCTGCTCCAGACACCGCAGGAGCCGGACCGAGCCGTCTTCCGGGTGGTGACGCAAGCGGTCCGCGTGGACGTCTTCGTCGGCCATGGCGGACGCGCCATCGCGGGACTCACCGCCGAGGACTTCCAGCTGTACGACGATGGGAAACCGCAGTCGCTCGAGAGCGTGAGCGTCGAGGCCGTCCCGTTGAACGTCGTCCTCACGCTCGACACGAGCACGAGCGTCGCGGGCAGAACCCTCGAGCTCCTGCGCGACGCCGCGTCGTCGTTCGCGGACCATCTCGCGGAAGGCGACCGCGCCGCCCTCCTCACCTTTTCCGATCGCCTGAGCCTCCGCTCTCCACTCACCGCCGATGGCGCGATCTTGAAGCGGACCCTCGAAGACGTCGAGGCCGACGGTGCCACCTGTTGGTACGACGCGCTGTTCGCCGCGCTCGAGCTCCTGGAGTCGGAGCGTGAGCGACCAATGGTGCTGCTCTTCACCGACGGCGCGGATACCTACAGCTGGCTCACCGAAGAGCAGCTGCTCCCGATGGTGAGAGAATCGAACGCGATCGTCTACGCCGTCACCCGGGGAGAGCCGACCACCGTTGCCGACCGGCGCACGAGCGCCGAGCGTGCCCGCGGGCGCCAGGTCAGGCAAGAGCACGCGCTCCGGACCCGGGTCCTCCACGAGGTCACCGACGAGAGCTCCGGCCGGCTCGTCGAGACCGATTCCTACGAGCGACTGCAATCGCTCTTCCTCGAGATCCTCAGCGAGATGAAGACCCGATACGTTCTGACCTACAGTCCCCCCGAGCCGCTGCGCGAGGGTTGGCACGAGCTCGACGTGAAGGTGAAACGAAAGGGTGTGGACGTGCGCGCCCGCCGAGGCTACTACTATGAGAAGCAGAATTAGCTCGCTTTCGCTCGCCGTCCTTTTCCTCGCCTCCGGCGTTCCCGCCTCTCCTAGACAGATGGCACTCGACTGGCTCTCCCGCAACGAGAGTCATCTCGTGCGAACCGCCGACGATATCTGGGAGATCGCCGAGCCCGCACACCACGAGCTCCGGACCTCGGCGCTGTTGCGGAAGGAGCTCGAGAGCGAGGGCTTCACCGTCGAGAGTGGTGTCGCCGGTCTCCCGACGTCCTTCGTCGCCAGCTGGGGAAGCTCGCGACCCGTCATCGGCATCGTGGCCTTACTCGACGCGCTCCCCGGACTCTCCCAGGAGAAGCTCGCGACCGAGAGACGACCGCTCGAGGGACACGACGCCGGCCATGGCTGCGGGCACAATCTCATCGCCGCCGCCGACCTCGGAGCGGTCATCGCGATTCGGCGCGCGCTCGCCGAGAACCATCTAGCGGGAACCATTCGCCTCTATGGGGCGCCTGCGGAAGAGATTTATCACGGCGGCGTCTACATGGTTCGCGCGGGCGCGTTCGACGACGTCGATGCGCTTCTCTTCTGGCATCCATCTTCGATCACGACCGTCATGGGGAGGAGCGGGCTCGCGATGGATTCGGTGCGCTTCTCGTTCCTCGGCCGCCCTTCCGATGCCACCGATGCGGCGGACAAAGGCCGGAACGCCCTTTCCGCGGCGGTTCGTCTCTCCGTCGCGGTGAGCGACCATGGATCCTGGTCGCCGACGGCGGTGGTCAATCAAGTGCTCCTCGACGGTGGCGAGATCCCCTCTATCGTTCCCGAGCACGCTCTCGGATGGTATTTCGTCCACGGACGCGACCGCGAAGAAGTCACGGCGATTCGGCGCGAGATCGCGGCGTTGGCGGAAGAGGCGGCCCGCAAGACCGGGACCGGGGTCGAGATGCAGATCCTCTCCTCGACGCACAAATGGCTCATCAACCATGCGCTCGCCGAACGGCTGCAGCAATACCTCGAGGAGGAGCAAGCGGATGAGCTCAGCCCCGACGACGCCGCTCTCGCCGCCTCGCTCCGACGGCCCTTCGCGGCGAGCGCGGGCGGCGGCGAGCCCGTCTTTCGCGGTGTCCTGCCGCTCAGCTTCAGCGACGAGCCCGTGCCCATCAGCGACGATACCGCCGAGGCGAGCTGGGTGTCTCCGCGCGGAGGGTTTCTCGTGGCCGCCTTCCCCGCGGGAGTGCCCTCCCACACCTGGCAGTGGACGGCGTCGGCAACGTCCGGTCTCGCGCACCATGCGATGATGCGCGCCGCGAGAACACTGGTCGCGACCGGGATCGATCTTCTCCTCGATCACGACTTGCTCGAACGAGCTCGCGCGGAATTTCAGCGAGCAACGAAAGGAGAGCGCTACCAGTCTCCGCTTCCGGAAGGACGAGGGCCGTTCGACTATCTCCACGCGCGCGCGCCCGCGCGCTGATGGTGTCGATCGATCGACGAAAGAAACGCGGCAGACAAAAAAATAAGGGGGTGAGCAGCTCACCCCCTCTCGATACCCCTGAGGAAGTTCTTACTTCTTCTTTCCGCCTTTCTTCTTGGCGGCTTTCTTCGTCGATTTCTTGGCAGCCTTTTTCTTCTTCGCCATGCTTCTCACCTCCTCTCGTTCATGGATTCGAGCGGAAGTCCGCTCCGATGAAGAC
The DNA here is from genome assembly GCA_963815675.1 of uncultured Acidobacteriota bacterium. GTDB lineage: Bacteria > Acidobacteriota > Vicinamibacteria > Marinacidobacterales > SMYC01 > CAWFHP01. The sequence goes on from CAWFHP010000019.1 coordinate 573,058, forward strand.
AGACCCGAGATAGATTGTGGTTGGAAATGTTCTTCAACACTAGATGTAGGGTAAAGATGTCGAACCTACGATGTCAAGCACTTTCTGCTCGAATCTACGATCTCTTCCACGCCGCTCCGTCGGGATATGCGAAGCGATCGCGAGACGCTTTCTTGATCTCGATGCTGTATCCCGGTCGTTGCGGAGCGAGGTAGCGTCCGTTTCGAACGCGAACCGGATCTTCGAAGTGCTCGTGGAGATGATCGACGTACTCCACGCGCCGATCTTCCATCGTTCCGCTCACGGAAACGTAATCGAACAGAGATAGATGCTGCACGTGCTCGCAAAGACCGACACCGCCCGCGTGAGGACAGACGGGCACGCCGAACTTCGCGGCCAGTAGAAGCACGGCGATGACTTCGTTCACGCCTCCGAGACGGCAGGAGTCGATCTGACAGAAGCGGATCGCGTTCGCTTGAAGAAGTTGTTTGAACATGACCCGGTTGTGGCAATGCTCTCCGGTGGCGACACCTATCGGCGCCACCGCCTTCGCGATTCTCGCGTGTCCGAGAACGTCGTCGGGATTGGTGGGCTCTTCGATCCACAGGGGATGGAACCGCGCGAGCGGCTCCATATAACGGATGGCCTCGTCCACGTCCCATACCTGGTTCGCGTCCATCATCAAGACCCGGTCCTCTCCGATCTCGTCTCGAATGAGGGCGGCTCGCCGGAGGTCGTCCTCGAGGTTTCGACCCACCTTCATCTTGAACGCGCTCCAGCCCTGTGAGAGCGCCTCGCGGCAGAGTTTCCGGATCTTCTCGTCGCTGTAGCCGAGCCAACCCACCGACGTGTTGTACGCGGGATAGCCGTTCGCGAGAACCTCCTCGATACGCCGCCGCTTCGTGGCCGCGAGCGCCTCCAGCAGCTCGCGCGCCTCCTCGGGACGAAGGGCATCGGTGATGTAACGGAAGTCCACGGCGCGCACGACGTCCGCCGGGGACATGTCGGCCAGAAGCCGCCAGAGCGGTTTCTTCTCCACTTTGGCGAAGAGATCCCAGAGAGCGTTCACCACCGCCGCGGTAGCGAGGTGCACGACGCCCTTTTCGGGACCGAGCCAGCGCAGCTGGCTGTCCGACGTGATCTCGCGCCAGAAGGCCCCCCAGTTCTCGGTGATCGAGGACAGGCTCCTCCCGACGACGCGCGCGGCGAGAGGCTCGATCGCGGCGACGCAGAGGTCGTTTCCTCTTCCGATGGTAAAGGTGAGCCCGTGCCCCTCGAGCCCTTCCGGATGGTCGGTCTCGAAGACGACGTAAGCGGCGGAGTAGTCGGGGTCGGGATTCATGGCGTCGGAGCCGTCGCGGTCGGTGGAGGTGGGAAACCGTACGTCGCGGGTCTCGAAGCGTGTGATGCGGATGTCTCTCTCGTTCGTCATTCAGCTTTCCTCGAGCCGGCGGTGACGCCATCGGTCGATGGCGACGGCGGCGACGATGATGGTTCCGGTCACGATTCCCTGTACCCAGTTGGGGAGCCCCATCTGCGCCGTTCCCGTACGGATGACGGTCATGATGAAGGCCCCGACGAGCGTTCCCAGGACGGTGCCCTCGCCGCCGGCGAGACTACCGCCTCCGATGACGACGGCGGCGATGACGTCGAGCTCGAGCCCGACGGCAACCGTCGGGTCCCCCACCGTGAGCCGGGAGAACTGGAGCACGCCGGTGATACCGGCGAAGGCACCGGAGAGCGTGTACACGATCACCTTGACCCGCTCCACCGCGACGCCGCAGAGACGGGCGGTCTCTTCGTTCGAGCCGATGGCGAAGATATGCGCACCGAGCTTGGTGTAGCGCAGGACGAAGGCGGTGGCGAGCGAGAGAAACAGGAGGAGCCAGACGCCCGGCGGCACGATGAGAAAGCTCCGGTTCGGCGGAAGCGACGACAGGAGGTCCACGAGCCAGGTCAGGGGAGCATCGACCTTCTGCTCCTTCGCGAATCCCTTCGCGAGGCCTCGGACGAGGAGGAGCATTCCCAGCGTCACGATGAAGGGCGCGACCCGGAGACGGGTGATGAGCGTCCCGCTCACCCATCCGCAAAGAGCGCCCACGAGCGTCGCCGCCGCCGCCGCCACGAGAGGTCCCCCCGTTCCGCCGGCGAGCACGAGCGCCACGACGACGGACGTCATCGCCACGATCGATCCGACGGAGAGATCGATCCCGCCGGCAATGATCACCATCGTCATTCCCAGGGAAGCGGTGCCGACGATGGCCGTCTGCCGCGCGATGGTCTCGAGCGTGCGCACCGTGGCGAACGCCGAAGGCCCCACCGCGGCGAAGAACAGATAAACGACGACGAGCCCGAGGAGCGGACCGAGAGAGCCGACCCAGGCGGGGCGTTTCAGTGAGCCGCTCACGACGGAGCGCTCGCTTCCTGACCGGTACAGGCCGACATGATGCCTTCCTCGTCCCATTCTCCGACGGGCCGTGCCGGACCGAGCTCTCCCCGCGCCATGACCGCGATCCGATCCGCCATACCCAGGAGCTCGGGAAGATAGCTGCTGATGAGGACGACGGCCTTCCCGCGCATCGCGAGCTCGTCGATCAGCCGGTAGATGGCCGCTTTGCTCCCGACGTCGATACCGCGCGTGGGCTCGTCGAGGAGAAGGACATCGAGATCGTGATAGAGCAAACGCGCGAGCGCGACCTTCTGCTGATTGCCCCCGGACAGATCCGAGACGCGCTGTCTGGGACCGCGGCACTGGATCTCGAGCTCGTCGATGAAACGCTGGGCGGCCCGCTCCCTGCGGCTCGGAAAGACGAGTCCCCCGGGACCGAGCCCCTCGAGGCAAGAAAGAGTGAGATTCTCCCCGATGGACCGGACCGCCGCCAGTCCCTCGTGCTTCCGATCTTCGCTGAGAAGCCCCACGCCCTGCCGAAGCCGCGCGCGCGGAGAGGCCCAACCGACGTGAGCGCCCACCCGGATCGTTCCCGCGCGCACCGGATCGAGACCGAAGATAGCGCGGACCATCTCGGTTCGACCGCCGCCCATGAGCCCGGCGATCCCGAGGACCTCGCCGCGGCGAAGCTCGAAGCTGGCCGAGCGAGGAAGAGAGCCGCCGCGAATGCCTGCGACACTCAGAACGACGTCGCCGGGATTTCGTCGCGAGCGAGGGAAGAGCTCGCGAATCTCTCTCCCGACCATGAGCCGCACGATCCCCTCGAGCGGCGTCCCGGCGATGACGCCCTCTCCCACCGACCGGCCGTCCCGCAGAACGCTGTAGGTGTCGGCGATCTCCTGGACCTCTTCGAGAAAGTGCGAGATATAGATAATCGCAAGGTCGCGGTCCTTGAGCCGAACGATCAGACGGAAGAGCTTCTCCACGTCCGGTCGGGCGAGGCTGCTCGTCGGCTCGTCGAGAATGAGCACCCGGGCATCGAGGATGAGCGCCCGGGCAATCTCGACGATCTGACGTTCGGCGATCGACAGCGATTGGACCCGCGCGTCGGGACGGATCTCGGGGTGCTCGAGCGACTCGAGGGCCCGGGCCGCGCGATCTCTTGCCTCGGGCCGGCGAAGGACTCCCAGTCGCGCGGGCTCCATACCGAGAAACAAGTTCTCGGCCACGGTGAGGTGGGGGGCGAGCGAGAGCTCTTGATACACCATCACCACCCCCTGCTCGCGGGCGTCGAACGGACTCCTCGGACGGAAGGGGCGCCCGTCCAGAAGGATCTCGCCCGCGTCGGGTTGCAGCGCTCCCGACAGGAGGCGCATGAGCGTGGACTTGCCCGCCCCGTTCTCTCCGACGAGAGCCCGCACTTCCCCGGGCGCGACGGCAAAGTCCACACCGTCGACGGCGAGGGTGGAGCCGAAACGCTTCACCACGCCGCGCGTGATGAGGCGCGCGCGGGAGGGTGACGCGACCGCGTCCGAAGCAATCAGTTGAGCCACCGATCGAGGTCGGGCCGCAAAAGCTCCGCGACGCCCGGCTCGTTCATGTTCTCCCGGGTGACGAGGGTGACTCCGGTATCGATGCGCCGCTCGACCTTCTCACCGCGAAGATGGGAGACCATGGTCTTCACTCCCAGGTAGGCCATCTTGACCGGGTCCTGCACTACGAGCGAGTCGAACTGTCCTTCCTCGAGAGCGCGCACCATCTGCTCCGACGCGTCGAATCCGATGAGGGTGAGCTTGCCCGCGAGCCCGATGTCCTGGAGCGCGCGCAGCATGCCGAACGACGAGCTCTCGTTCGGGCAGTAGATGCCGTCGACTCCGAGGGACCCGTCCTCCGACTTGAACCGCGCGAGAAGGTTCTCGCTCGCTTGATACGCGGTCTCCGCGGTGGCGCCCGCGTACTGGTTCGAGCTCACCATCTCGATGCCCGAGCTCTCCCCCATGACGTCGAGGAAACCCCGCTCGCGCTCCATCGTGCTCGCCGAGCCTTCCATGTAGCGGAGAAGGATCACGCGCCCTTTTCCCCCGAGGGTCGCGACCATGCGCTCGCCCGCCATGCGTCCGCCCTTGTAGTTGTCGGTGGCGACGAAGCTCACGTAGTCGTCGCTCGCGAGAGCGGAGTCGATGATCACGACGGGGATGCCCGCGCGCATCGCCTCGGAGACCGGGACCCGGAGCGCTTTGTCATCGGTGGGAGCAAGGACGATGCCCGAGACCCCCCGGCTCACGAAGGTCTCGACCTCCGCGACCTGGGCTTCACGGTCGTCCTCGCGCGCCGGCCCCTGCCACAGCACTTCGACACCGAGCTCGCGGGCCGCTTTGACCGCCCCGGCGTGGATCGACTTCCAGAAGGAGTGGCTCGTACCTTTGGGAATCACGGCGATGACGATCTTCTCGTCGGAAGCCTTCTGCGGGGCACCGGCTCCCCCGCAGCCGGCGGCGGCGAGGGTGAGTCCAAGAAGGAGACATGCGGCTTTCATGGGCGCGGGACCTCCAGGCGATAGAGCTCGACCGCGTTCGCACCCAGGATGCGATCCTTTCTCGGTCGAGGATAGGGGCTCGATGAAATCGGTCACGATCTCGATGACCTGCTCGTAGCTCGCGGCGAGGGTCGCGACCGGCCAGTCGGAGCCGATGAGGAGGCGGCCGGGACCGAACGACTCGAGAACGACGTCGAGATAAGGTCGGAGATCTTCTTTCTTCCAGCTCTTCCAATCCGCCTCCGTCACCATGCCGGAGAGCTTGCAATAGAGGTTCTCGAAGCGCCCGAGCTTCCGCATGTAGGTAGCCCAGGGCTCGAGCTCACGCCGGGCGATGGCGGGCTTCGCGATGTGGTCGAGGACGAGCCGGTGATCGGGAAACTTCGCCACGAACTCGACGACGGCGGGAAGCTGGCGGTGGTAGACGAGGATGTCGTACGCGAGGTCGAGCTCGGAGAGAAGCGACACCCCGGCGAGGAAATCCTCCCGCAGGAGGAATCGATCGTCGGGCTCGTCCTGCACGACGTGCCGGACTCCCACAAAACGCGGACGATCCTTGAATCGTTCGAGATCTTCGCGCACCCGCGGCGAGCGCAGATCGACCCAGCCGACGACCCCCTGGATCACGGAGCCGGATTCGCTCGATTCAGCGAGGCCCAGCAGGAATTCCGTCTCCTCGAGACTCTGTCGGGCCTGCACCGCGACCGACCCGTCGAAGCCGGCCCCCTTCAGGAGCGGCGCCAGGTCCTTCGGGGCGAAGTCGCGGCGGATCTTCCCCATGCGCTCGTCGATCCAGCCGTAGTCCTGCCTCGCCGTAGACCCAGAAGTGCTGATGGGAGTCCAACCGCATGTCGCGCGTATTATAAGATTACCGGCACCATGACGGAGCAACCGAAAGACGTTCGCCAGGTTTGCCGGCCGACGACCCTCATCGAGGCGCGTCGGCTCTCCCAAGCGCTCGGGCTCGATGTCACCATCGCGAGCGAGACCTTCCAGCACACCGGAAGCTTCAAGTTCCGGGCCGCCTACAACCTGGCGGCCCACGTGGACAACGAGGTGATTCTGACCGCCTCGTCGGGGAACTTCGGTCAGGCGCTCGCCTACGCCTGCAGCCTGCTGAACAAGCGCGCCATCATCGTGATGCCCGAGACGTCGGCCAAAGTGAAGATCGACGCCGTCCGGGAGTTCGGCGGCATCGTCGAGCCGGTCGACGTCAACGTCAAGAGCCGCGCCGAGCGCGTCGCCGAGCTTCACCGGGAGCACCCGGAGGCGTTCGTCGCCAGCGCCTACGATCACCCGCTGGTGATCGGCGGCAACGCGACCCTGGGCGAAGAGCTGGCCCCGCTCGGCTTCGACCTGGTCGTCGTCGCGGTGGGAGGCGGAGGGCTGAGCTCGGGGCTCATCGAAGGACTCCGCTCCGCGGGAAACGTCACCACCCGGGTCGTCGGGGCTGAGCCGCTGCTGGGAAACGACGCGGCTCGCTCGCTTCGCGCCGGCCACATCGTGCGCAACGAGCACGAGCCCCAGACCCTGGCGGACGGCGCCCGCACCGTGAGTCTGGGCGAGCACAACTGGGCCATCCTCAAAGACGGCATCGAGACCATCGTCGAAGTTCCCGAGGAGAACATCGCCGGCGGGGTCCGGATTCTTTTCGCCCGCGCGAACTTGAAGGCCGAGCCGACCGGCGCTCTCGGGATCGGCGCGCTTCTGACCGATCCCGATCGTTTTCGAGACCGGAAGGTGTGCGCGGTCGTGACCGGGGGCAATGTCGACGCCGAGGTCTATCGGCGATTGCTCGCTGAATAGCCCGACAAGCCCCATAACCCGTGCCCCACGAAATTCTAGACGCCGGGATCGACGTCATCCGGTGGCTCACCGCACATCGTACGCCCGCCGCCACCGTCTTTTTTCTCGCCGCCAGCGGATTGGGCTCCACCATCGGGTATCTGGTGATGTTTCCCATTCTTTGGTGGGGATTTTCCTGGAAGCTCGGTGCGCGGCTCTTCGCGGCGCTGGTACTGAGCGTCTATCTGAACGCCCTCTTGAAGGACTGGATCGCGCTCGAAAGACCGTTCCTCTACGCTCACGTCGAGAACATCACGACTCCCGACGAATACAGCTTTCCGAGCGGGCATGCCCAGGACGCCGCCCTCGTCTGGGGGCTTCTCGCACTCCACTTCCGCAAGCGATGGTTTTCCTATCTGTCCGCGGCCGTTGTGCTCGTCATCGGTTTCTCCCGCGTCTACCTCGGCGTCCACTTTCCGACCGATGTCATCGCCGGCTGGTTGATCGGAGGGCTTCTGGCTTGGGCGTACTCGCGGGCATCGATGCCGACGGCGGCGTGGGCGAGCCGCCGCGGCCTTCCGATCCAGCTCGCTCTCGCCCTGGGACTCCCATCGCTCCTCACGCTCGCTCACGAAACGCGCAATACGGCGATGGCGCTCGGAGGACTCGCGGGTGCACTCGGCGGTCTTGCCGTCGCGCGCAGCGAACGGCTCTATGGAGAAGGCGACCCGCCCTGGAGCCGGAGGGCCAGGCTCATCCTCGGTCTCGTCGGGCTTCCCCTCCTCTATCTCGGCCTGGGCCGACTCTCGCCGGATGCGGACTCGTCAGTCTATTTTCTCTACCTCTTTCTGCGTTTTGCCGCGATCGGGCTCTGGGTGAGCTTCCTGGTACCGCGCATCGTGGCTCTCGTGAAGGACTATAAGGACGGTGACATATGAAAACACTGATGCTCCTTCGTCACGGGAAATCCAGCTGGGACGATGCGGACCTCGCCGACCACGAGCGTCCGCTCACCAAGCGGGGAAAGAACGCGGCCCTGAGTATGGGCCGTCTCATGGAGAAAGAGGGGCTCGTACCCGACCTGATTCTGTCCTCGACGGCGGTCCGGGCGCGAAAGACGGCGGAGGCGGCCGCGAAAGCCTGCGGGTACGGCGCCAAGGTCGGGCTCTTCGACAGCCTCTACCTCGCCACCGCGGGAAAGCTCATCGGCGAAGCCCAGACGCTCGCGCCCCTTTCCGTGAATCGGCTCCTCCTCGTCGCCCATAATCCGGGTATGGAAGACCTGGTGGCCATTCTCTCGGGGCGGAAAGAGCGCTTTCCGACCGCCGCCCTCGCGGTCTTCGAAGTCGAGATCGACGACTGGAAGAACCTCGAGCTCGGGGTCGACACGCGCCTCACCCACGTCTTCCGCCCGAAGGAGCTGCCAGAGAGGAAGAACAAAGGGGGACAAGGGACAAGGGACAAGGGGATAAGAAGGCGATGAGGATTACTCGTTCAGCTTCTCTTCGAGGAGCTCGCTCGCGATATCCATGAAGTCGCGCTCGGTGACGATGCCGATGAGTCGGCCGTCCTTCACCACCGGGAGCGAGCCGATGCGCTTGTCCTTCATCAGCGTGATCGCGTCGTGGGTCGTGGTCTCGGGAGCTACGGTGATCAAGTCCTTTTTCATCACCTCGCTGACCGGCATGGGGGCTCCCCGGTTCCAGAACGCGCCCTGCGCGAGGAGATGGATGAGCGCGCGGTAGGAAACGAGACCGACGAGGTGATGCTCGTTGTCCTCGACGGGGACGTGGCGAATCTTCTCCCAATCCATCAGGCTGGCCACGAAATCGATGGGCTCCTCCTGCTGCACGGTGAAGAGATCGGTGGACATGAACTGCTCGACCTTCATGTAGTGGGCCTTCCACCCACCGGCTTCCTCGATGCCGGCGAGAGTCCATTGGGCGACCGGTTTGCCCTCGATCTGCTGGCGGATCAGAGACCCGGTCAGAGCGCTCATCCGCTCCGCCTCGGTGCCCTTCCGCTTCATCGCCGCGAGCGACAGATGGAACCACTGGGAGCCCGTCTGTTTCCAGCGAACACGCTCCTCGATGACACCCAGGTAGAGCTCAGCGTCGGCGGAGTCAATCCCTCCGCTTTCGAGCCCGCTCCGCGCGAGGGGAATGAGCTCTTGCAGCAGCAGCTCCCGCGCGGGGAGCTCTTTGCCCTCGAGCCAGGTGAGCTCGGAAGCCAGTCCGTTGCGCGCCGCCGCGGTGAAGTTCTGCTGCGTGTCCTCGAACTGCATGTGCCGGGTGATGTCCTCGACGTCGCGGGAAAGGCCGCAGATGACCCCGAACCAGAGGGCGGCGTTGGCGATCTCGTCTCGAATCGTGGGTCCCGAGGGAATGTAGCGGTTCTCGATGCGGAGATGAGGCTTGCCTTCGGTGATGCCGTAGCACGGCCGATTCCACCGATAGACGGTGCCGTTGTGGAGCCGGAGGGCTTTGAGCTGCGGGACTTTCCCCTGGCGCAGCAAGGCGAAGGGGTCTTCTTCCGAGATCTCCGCCGAGGAGAATCTTGAACCGCGCGATGTCCTCCTGGAAGAGCTCGACCGCCGACTCCTTGACCCAGTTGCTGCCGAAGCTGACCCGGGGCTGCCGCTCTCGCAAATGGTGGCTGGAGCTGCGCGTATCCACCGCTTGTTGGAACAGCGCGATGCGGGTCTCGCGCCAGAGGCGCCGTCCGAAGAGAAGGGGCGAGTTCGTCACAGCCGCCAGAACCGGTCCCGCCACCGCCTGAGCGATGTTATAGAGCTTCGCGAACTCCGGCGCCTCGACCTGGAAATGGACCTGAAAGCTCGTGTTGCAGGACTCGACCATCACCGAGTCGTGCTTTACGATGAGCTCGTCGATGCCCTTCATCTGGAACTCGTAGGCGCCGCCCCGGAGACGGTTCATCGCCTGGTTCAAGGCGAAGTAGCGCGGTACCGGCGTCATGTTCTCGAGGCCCAGGTCCGATTTCCTCAACGTCGGCAGGATGCCGACGAGCGCAATCTCGGCTCCGAGCTTGCGCGCCGCGTCGCGCGCTTTTCCCACGAGCTCTTCCAGCTGCCGCTCCATCACCGAGAGGCAGTCGTCGCCGAACAGGAGCGGCTCCAGATTGGTCTCGAGGTTGAAGCGAGCAAGCTCGGTGGTGAAGTGCCGATCGTCGAGCACCTCCAGCATCTCCATCACCAGAGGAGCGGGACGGTATCCGGAGCCGACGAGGAACATCTCCTGCTCTGCCCCCACGCGGCGGACGCCGGCCTCGATGCGGCCATCCTCGATCATCATCTCGAGGACGCGCAGGTCGTCCAGAAGGTTTCTCATGAACAGCCGGAGCTGTTCCCCGGTAATGCCTTCCTGGACTTGCTGTTCCCCCACAGGCTACCCCCTTCGGGAAGGCGGGCGAGAAACACCCCCTCCCGACCAGGAGCATTCTATGAGAACGGAGCCGTTAAAGGAAGATGAGGGGCCTCCGCGGCCATGAGGCGACGGCGGCTCTTTGCCATAGCGACGCCGACGGCCACGGCAATACCGAAGGGGGCGGCGAGCAACAGGATGATCCCGAGGTTGAGCTTTTCGATGAGCGCACGTGCGTCGGCCGAGCTCTCGAGCGCGGTGCGGCACATCGCGCACTGAGCACCGGCCTGAGGCACGACGACGAACAGCGCCAGCGCCGCTACGAGACCGATGAGAAGCCGTTTGTTCGACATCATCGCCCTCCGTGGAGCACCGCGAGCCCGTCGGGAACCATCAGGGCATAGAGTATACCACCGAGAAAAAGCAGGGAGAATGCGACGCTGAGGAAGACCACGAGCTTCTCGTGGGCGAGGTCCATGAAGCGGGAGGCGATGAGGAATGCCTTCGTGAGCATCGCCCCGAGCAGGATGAACAAGAGAATGATACGGGGCAGATGCATGATGTCCACGAACACCATGATCGCGGTCAAGGCGAGAAGCACTCCCCAGGTCTTCCAGAACACCTGATACAGGTTGGATGCAGAACTCGCCATCTGGCCCCCTCTCAAAGCAGATAGAACAGCGTGAAGATGAATACCCAGACCAGATCGACGAAGTGCCAGTAGAGCCCGGCGAGCTCCACCCCCTCCGCCGTCGTCTCTCCCGCGCGAGCGCGCAGAAACGTGGTCGCGAGCACGATCGCTCCGATGAGCACGTGAGTGCCGTGAAAACCCGTAATCAGAAAGAAGAAGTTCCCGAACGCGGGGACGTTCCAGGGATTATGGCCCAGACCCACCCCTTCCCGAATGAGTCCCGTCCACTCGAAGGCCTGCATGCCGAGAAAGCAGAGACCGCCCACGAGCGTCGCCAGGACCATCTTTCTCACCACGCTCCAGTGCGAATGGCGCGCCGCCGCGACCGCCGTCGCCATCGTGGCGCTCGAGGATATCAGGACGAAGGTCATCAGAGAGATGAACCAGAGATGAAAGACTTCCTGCTGGTCGGGCCAGCTCGCGGCGCCGATGCGAGCGAACCCGTAGCTCGCCAGAAAACCGGCGAAAAGCAGACCGTCGCTGATGATGAAGAGCCACATCATCACTTTCTTCCAGCTCATCCCCAGGAACCGGACGTCCCCGGACCAAGCCGCGGCAGTATCTTCAACCGAGCTTTCCGACAAGGGCTCTCTCCTTTCGAGATTCGTTGACCGCGAGCTCAGCTGTGAGCCGGGACCTGGCTCGCTGGCACCGTCTGGGGCACGTAGTCCTGCTTCGCGTCCCGGTTGCCATATTCGTAGGGACCCCGGTACACCACCGGCGCGGTCTCACCCCAGTTTCCGTGCGGGGGGGGCGACGCCGCCGTCCACTCCAGAGTCGTCGCCTCCCAGGGATTGTTCTCTGCCCGGTCTCCTTTCCAGAGCGTGAGGACGAGATTGGCGAGGAAGACGACCTGCCCCGCCATCAGAGTGAAAGCGAAAACGGTCATGACGAGAGGCATCCAGTGGACGTGGTCGAGAAAGGTGTAATTCGAAAGATTGTAGTACCGCCGCGGAGCTCCAGAGAGACCGTAGAAGTGCATGGTCACGAAGATGCCGTAGAAGGGTACCAGCGTCATCCAGAAATGGATCTTTCCCATCATCTCGTTGAGCTTTCGCCCGAACATCTTGGGGAACCAGAAGTACGACCCGGAAAAGATGGAGAGAAGCGTCACTCCTCCGATCATGAAGTGAAAGTGTCCGACCACGAAGGCGGTGTCGTGCAGCTGGATGTCGGCGGTGGCGTTCCCGAGGAAAACTCCTCCGAGCCCTCCCACGCCGAAGAAACAGATGCTCCCGAAAGCGAAGAGCGCCGCGGTGGTGAGACGGAGCTTCCCACCCCACAGAGTCGCGATCATGTTCACCCCGATGACCGTCGAGGGAATGGTAATGAGAAGCGTCCCGATGGAGAAGAACTCGCCGACGATGGGATTCATCCCGCTCACGAACATGTGGTGGCCCCAGACGATCATGCTGAGAAAGGCGATGCTCAGCAGGCAGTAGACGGTGACCTTGTAGCCGAAGGCGGGTCTCCTGGCGGACGAGACCAGAACGTCAAATGTGATGCCGAGAGCGGGGAGAATCAGCACGTAGACCTCTGGATGGCCCAGGAACCAGAAGAGGTGCTGCCACAGAAGGGGGCTGCCTCCCCCATTGGGAAGAACTCTTCCGGCGATGTACAGACCCGAGGGGAGGTAGAAGCTCGTTCCGAGATGACGATCGAAGAGGAGCATGACCGCGGCCGAGGTGAGCGCCGGGAACGCGAGGATCCCGATGGCCGCGGCGATGAGAAAACTCCACGCCGTGAGGGGCAATCGCATCATCGACATCCCCTTCGCCCGGAGGTTGAAGATGGTGGCGACGTAGTTGAGACCTCCCATCGTGAAGGAGACGATAAAAAGCGCCACCGCGAGTATCCACAGCGTCTGCCCGAAGCCCGAGCCCGGCGCCGCGTCCGGAACCGCGGAGAGAGGCGGATAGGCGGTCCAGCCCGAGCCTGCCGCTCCCCCTTCGACGAAGAACGATGCCGCGGCGATGAGGATACCGGGGACGACCGTCCAGTAGGAAAGCATGTTGAGCAACGGGAACGCCATGTCCCGGGCGCCGACCTGAAGCGGAATGAGGTAGTTCCCGAATCCGCTGACCAGGGTGAGGGAGACGAAAAAGAAGATCATGATCGTCCCGTGCATGGTGACGAGCGAGATATAGAACTCGGGCTTCATGAACCCGCCTTCCATCCCGGTCGGGAAGATCTTCGCGAGAAAGGTCCACTGATGCGTGGGCCAGGTGAGCTGAAGCCGAATCAAGGCTGCCAGGAAGGCGCCGAGCACTCCCATGAGGCCGCCGGTCAAGTAGTACTGGATTCCGATGACCTTGTGATCCGTGCTGAACACGTACTTGCGGAGAAATCCCAGTTCCCCGTGCTGGTGCGCGACCGCATTGGCCGTGGCTTCATGTGCCATGGAATCGTGCCTTCCTTTCTTTACCTGGGTTACCTGCTGACGTCTGACCTGGCTTTGCCCGTTCAGATCTTCCCGTTCTCCGAGAGCCACTGCTGGAACTCGTCGTCGGACACGACGTGGAGAAATCCGCGCATCTGATAGTGGCCGAACCCGCAGAGCTCCGCGCAGGCGATGTCGAACTCCCCTTCCCGCGTGGGAACGAACCAGAGATCGATCGTCATGCCGGGAACGGCGTCCTGCTTGATGCGGTGATAGGGAAGAAAGAAGCTATGGAGCACGTCTTTGGAGCGGAGACGGATGTGAACCGGTCGGTTCACCGGCACGTACATGAGGGCGAGCTGGTGGATGTCATCGGCGGATGCCGGGTCGCTGGGGTCGATCCCGAGCGGATTGTCCACGTCGATGAGGGTGGGGTCCGTCCTTCCGAACTTACCGTCCGGCCCGGGGTAGCGAACGTTCCAGGTGAACTGCTCGCCGGTGACCTCGATCACGAGAGAGTCCGCCGGCGGCGCCTGAGTGATCTGGTCGAAGACCGGGATTCCCAGAACCAGCACTCCTCCTTCGGCGACGAACGTCATCACGAGCGCCGGTGCCACCGACCAGAACCGCTGGGCCCGTGCGCCGGGAAGCTCCGGACTGACGGCGGCTGCGCGACTCGATCGAAGGATGAAGTAGCCCAGGATCAAGTGCCCGATCACGATCATCGAGCCGGTCGTCACCAGCAGGTAGATGAGCATGACGTCGATACCTTCGCCGTGTCGCGACGCGACCGGCGGCAGGTACCGCCTCGCCCCGAGAACGAAAACCCCGATACCGAGTGCCCAGATCATCACCGCGACCGCGAAGCCCAGCGTCCTTTGTTGCGGCGTCCCCTCGTCTCGTTCTTCCGTCACGCCAACGCAGCTCCTTTCTGCCAAAAAAAACCGGGGTTGGCCCTTCGCAATTGTGATGCCGAAATGACCGCGCCTCGCCAAAATCAAGAGAACCGATTGATTTACAGTGGCTTCCGAGGATGCTCGTTTCTGCGCCTCAGGGCGCCCGCCTGCATCAATTGTGTGTCTTTTGGCTCAGCCGAGCGAGATATCGCTCGATATCCTGGTTCCCCAGATCGGCGTTGGCCGTACCGCGCATGTAACGGTGGCACTGCACGCATTTCAGCGTCATGTCCACGTAGCCGAGGGCGGCGCGGTCGAGGTTCCTCTCTTTCGCCGCGGCCTGGATCTCCGATACCGATCGACGAAAGCTGGTGCTTCTCTCCGTGTACTCAGGCGACTGGATCACGAACCATCCCGACTCCTCGCTCAGTTTTAGGATCGCGCCCGCGCTGTCCTCCATCGACTCGTAGTCCTCCGTAACCAAGGCTTCCAGAATCGCATGGGCGTTGTCAAGCTTTCGCTGCATGATGAACTTCAGGTTCGGTTCCTGCTCTCGGGAGAGAGCGACCGTTCCCAGCAGGAAAACCGGCAAGAGGGCCGTCATCACGAATGCCATGTTCCTCACGTTCGCCTCCCCTCTCTCGATATCCCAGGAATCTCGCATGCAAGCTTCGTTCCCGGCAGACGGGCGGGGCGCCCGATCAACCGGCGATGACGCGCAGCAGGTCGCTCTCGCTCAGAAGGCCGATGAGCTTTCCGTTCTCCACCACGGGAAGGCAGCCGATCTTGAGGTCCAGCATCTTGCCCGCCGCTGCTTTCGCGTCGTCGTCGGGACCGATCGTAACCACCTCATCGACCATCACTTCCTTCACCGGCACCGTCACCAGGAATTCCTTCTGCGCCTTCTGACCAAAGCCCATGGCGGTCGAAAGCCCGGCGTGGAACAGGTCGCGCTGGCTGACGATACCCACCAGACGCCCTTCTTCCACGACCGGCAGGTGGCGAATCCGCTTCGACGTCATGAGGTCATCGGCCAGCGTGAGAGTATCGTTCCGGCCCACGGTGGCCACGTCCGTCGACATGAGATCTCGCACTTTCATTGGAAAGCCTCCTCGAGTGCACGCACCCGCTTGCTGAGCGGGAGCAGTCTAACAGAGCGAGATTCCTTTCGGATGCATTCGAACAGCGAAAATTTCGCGGGGAAGTGAGCGAAAAAGCCCAGACATGACGTCGAGAAGGCGCCAGGCCATGCGATACTGCTGGCACGCGGATTGTATCGCTTGTTTTGTGTGGACCTTCACGAGGAGGCATTCGAGAACGTACGCAAGTGGTGGCGTGCTTGGGTCGACAAGGACCTCGGCACGGTGAAGGGGATGCTCGATCCCGACTATGCGGAGCTCACCGCCATGAGGCTTCTCCGCTCCATGGAACCCATGGAGATCGGCGAGGTCATGAAAGAAGCGGGGCATTACGCCCGGGACGTATCGATCCGCGACTGGGAGCTCTTCGACCCGGTCACCAGGTTGTTCGAGCGCACCGTGGTCTGCAGCTACGGATTTCGGATCGCGGGCGAGCGGGCGGGGCATCGATTCGCTTATGTCGGTCACGCCACCGACGTTCTGGTGAAAAAGGACGACCGGTGGACCTACGTCTCTCACCGCGGAACGCTCGAGACCTCCCACTGACGGGCACGAGGGCGTGCGGAGCCATCGTCGAGCAGGACGGGATATTCTATCGACCGAGCATGAAAGTCCTTCCCGTAGCACGCGTCGTCTGGGCGCTCTGCTCCGCTTTCGTCGTCGAAAGCCTCGTTTTCGGCCTCGCCGTGCTTCCGGGCGTCCTCTTCTGGGAGTGGCATCTCGGTTGGGCCGTCCACACGCCCTGGTTGCGGGTGATCCTGCTCAGCATGGCTTTCATCCCTGCCTATCTGCTCTTCGCGTTCGCCCTCATCCTTCTCTCCGGAGTCGCCACCCGTCTCACCGGGTGGCGGACGCCGCCGGATGCCGAGCTTCCGATCCGGGAGCTCTCCTGGCCGCTCCTGGACTGGGTCCGCTACACGATCTCGATCCAACTCGTCCGGATCTTTGCGGGATCGCTCTTCCGTGCGACACCGATCTGGACGTTCTACATGCGGTGCAACGGAGCGATCCTCGGAAAGCACGTCTTCGTCAACAGCCTCGGCGTCACCGATCACAATCTGTTGGAGTTCGGTGACGACGTCGTCATCGGCGGCGATGTCCATCTCTCGGGGCACACGGTGGAGAACGGCGTGGTGAAGACCGCGCGGGCACGGCTCGGCCGCGGGGTGACGGTGGGCGTCGGAAGCGTCGTCGGGATCGGCGTCGAGGCGGGAGACGGTTGCCAGGTTGGAGCTCTCAGCTTCGTTCCAAAATTCGCTCGACTCGAGGCGAATGCGGTCTATTTCGGGATCCCGGCAAAGAAAATGGAGCAGCCTTGAGGGGAGCACTCCCGTACCGGGAACGCGGCGAGGGCGAGACGTTGATTCTCGTGCCGGGCCTCGACGGAACCGCTCTCTTCTTCTACCGGCAGGTGGCGCTTCTCAGCCGCGCCTTTCACGTCGTGACCTTCCCCCTTCCCGACGATCCGACCTGCACGATGGAAAGCCTCGTCTCTGACCTGAGAGCCCTTGTCGACCGCCTCGCGGATGAGAGGGGCCGGGAGAGGGTGATCCTCTGCGGCGAGTCGTTCGGGGGCGCCTTGAGCCTGAGCTACGCCCTCGCCCACCCGCAGTCGCTCCGTGGCCTCGTCATCCTGAACTCCTTTCCGTACCTCCGCAACCGCCTCTCGCTTCGTCTCGGCCCCTCGCTCCTCAAGGTCGTACCCTGGGGCGCGATGCCCATCGTGAGACGCTTCACCGAATCCCGTCTTCATACGTCCCATACTCTGCCGCAAGACCTCGACGAGTTTCATCGACTGGCGCGGGCCATCGGGAGGCACGGCTACATCCGCCGGCTCGAGATCCTGCGAAGCTACGATCTCCGCGATCGCCTTCACGAGATCGAGACGCCGACGCTCTTTCTCGCCGCCGACGAAGATCACCTCGTCCCCTCGGTCGAGGAGGCCCGGTTCATGACCGCGCGGATGCCGAACGCGACCATACGAGTGCTCCCGGGGTACGGTCACATCTGCGTCATCACCCACGACTTCAATCTCCTCGAGTTGGTCGCTCCCTGGCTCGAAAGCTCTCTCTCCGGCAGTCCGGGACTTGGCACCAAGCATGCGACCTCATAGAATGGGTGCGTTCGAAGGAGGAAAGCATGGCAAGTGACAATAGTGGCGCAAATTTTCTCGTGGGCTTTTTCGTCGGCACGGCCATCGGCGCGATGGCGGCATTGCTTCTCGCTCCGAAGTCCGGCAAGGAGCTGAGGGAGCGGATCGTTGACGAAGGCAAGCGGCTTCGGACCCGCGCGACGGAAGAGGGACGGCGTCTTGCCGAGCGCTCGGATGAGGTCATCTCGGACGTCCGCGATCGGGGACAGGCGGCGTACCAGAAGGGACGCGAGGGCATCCAGGAGACGGCGGAAAGCGCCAAAAAAGCGGCGCGGGGGGTCAAAGAAGCCCTCTCCAGCTGATGGCAACCGTACCTCGAGAAAGACGTCCCTCGTCGTTGGGGTTGGTACGCGATGCGCTCCTTTCGCTAACCCACATCGTCGAGGACTCGACCGACCTCGTCGGAGCGTCCATTCGAGAGGAGTTCGAGCACTTCCGCGTCGCGATGACGCGGAATACGCTGTCGCTCGCCGCGGTCGTGGTGGGTGCATCACTCCTCACGGCGGGGCTCGCGATGTTCTTGAGCGAGCTCATCGGGAGCTGGCCTCTAACTCTCGTCCTGTTCGGCGTCCTCTATCTCGGCGTCGGCCTCGTTCTCCAGAGAGAGAAAGGCTCCCGCAAGCCGGACCGGGAGGACGGCTCGAAATGAAAACCAGGCGGCGCTCGACTCGCGAAATCCGCCAATCGCTCGCGGCGAGCCGACTACGTCTGGATGAGGACCTGGAGGAGCTCGAGCTTCGCATGGAAGACAGCCTGAGTCCTCGTCATCTCGCCATGCGCCATCCCGCGCTCGTCACCGTCGCCGGCGTGCTCCTGGGAGTGATCGTCGTCCGGAAACCGGTACTCGTCGTGCGCAGTCTGTCGCGACTCGTAGGAATGACCGCTCCCTGGCTGGTGAAAGGGCTCTTCCAACGAGCTACCTCGCGAGCGGCGAGTCCCACCAAGGACCCGGGTTGAGCCAGAAGCAAGTCGAGGACATCGACATCCAGGAGTTCTTCGCCCTGTGTGTCGACATGCTCGCCGTCGTCCGGCCCGACCTCATCTTCGTCCTCACGAACGCGGCCTTCGGTGAGACCCTCGACGCACCACGAGACAATCTCGAGTCCATCAGCTTCCTCGATCTGGTTCACGAGGAAGACCGGAAGCGGACCGAGAAAGCGCTCGAGTCGCTACGTCCCGGCGCGACTCACCTGCGCTTTACGAACCGCTGTCGCTCTCGAGACGGGACGTATCTCCTGGTCGATTGGCGCGTCCAGTCCCATCCGAGCTCCGGCCTCCTTTATCTGATGGGGACCGACGTGAGCGGGCAGCAGCGCGCAAAGAGAACGCTCCACGATCTCAGCTCGCGCCACCAGGCGATTCTCGCCGCGGTGCCAGACATCGTCGCCGAGGTAAACGCCGAGAAGACCTATGTCTGGATGAACCCGGCGGGCAACGAGTTCTTCGGAGAAGACGCGGTCGGCAAGAAGGCCATCTCCTTCATCGAGGGGGATACGCAAAGCGTGTCCGATGCCGTCCAGCCCATCTTCGAGGGCTCGGAGGAAACGATCCGCGTCGAGACCTGGCAACGTCGGAAGGACGGACAAAAGCGGCTTCTTGCCTGGTGGTGCCGCGCTCTCAAAGACGAAGCCGGCCAGGTCGTTGGCGCTCTTTCCACGGCAAGAGACGTCACCGAGCGGCGGGTCATGGAAGAGGCGCTCAGGGAGAGCGAGCAGACGGTCCAGGCTTTGTTCGAGAACGCGGCGCAGGGAATCATTTCCGTGGATACGTCAGGGCGCGTACTCTCCGTGAACCGCATGGCGGAAAGACTCTTCGGGTATGGAAGACAGGAGCTCATCGGCAAGCCGATCGAGATGCTCCTTCCCGAGACCATCGCGGAAAAGCACCGCAACCACCGGCGAGACTACTTCGACCATCCCCACAGCCGGGCCATGGGTCTCGGGATCAATCTCGTCGCGAGGCGAAACGATGGGACGGAGCTCCCGGTGGAGGTCAGCCTCAGCCACATATCCACCAAGAGTGGGCCGGTCGCGGTCGCGTTCGTGAACGACATCACCGAGCGCAAGCGGGCGCAGAACGAGAAGGCACGCCTGGAGCATCGGCTCGAGCACGCCACCAAGATGGAAGCGGTGGGCCGTCTCGCGGGCGGCATCGCCCACGACTTCAACAACCTGCTGACCGCTCTCTCGGGCTTCGCGGAGATCGTCCTCGACGAGGTTCCCGAGACACACCCGCTCTACGAAGGGGCTAGAGAGACCTTCAAGACGTGCCAGCGGTCTACCTCTCTGGTACGGCGACTCCTTGCCATGAGCCGGCGGCAGGTGCTCCAGCCGGAGGTGCTCGACCTCAACTCGAAGATCTCGGAAATCGAGAAGATGCTGAGAAGCGTCCTCGGTGAGGATATCGATCTGGTGGTCCGGCTCGATCCGCATCTCGGCTTCGCCAAGCTCGATCACAGCCAGATCGAGCAGGTCATCTTGAACCTCGTCGTCAACGCGAGAGATGCCATGCCGACCGGGGGGCGTCTAGCGATCACCACGGCGAACGTGGACATCGACGAAGCGTTGCTCGACCAGCACATCGGGATCCATCCGGCACCCTACGTGCTCATCACCGTTTCCGACACCGGCCATGGAATGGACAGCGAGACCCTGGAGCACATCTTCGAGCCGTTCTTTACCACCAAGGAAAAGGGGAAGGGCACCGGACTGGGCCTCGCCACGGTGTACGGCATCGTGAACCAGAGCGACGGGCATATCTGGGCCTACAGTGAGCCGGGACGGGGGACGACGTTCAAGATTTATCTGCCCCGGATCAGCCGGGAGGGACGGCGGGACGGCGCGGTGGCGGCGGCGGCGACCGATCGAAAAGGCTCGGAGACGGTGCTCGTCGTCGAGGACGAGAATACCGTCCGGATGGTCGCGGTGGGAAGCCTGCGAAGGGCCGGCTACCGCGTGCTCGCGGCGGCGAACGCCGGCGAAGCGCTCGAGATCGCGCAGGCTCACGCGGAGCCGATCCATCTCGTCCTGACCGACGTGCTCATGCCGAAGATGAACGGTCCCGCACTGGTATCGAAGATTACCAAAGAGCGCCCCGGTATTCGCGTGCTCTTCATGTCGGGTCACGCCGATGACGCCTTGCTCCATCATGGCGTGCTCGAGGGCGGAGCCGCGTTTCTCGAGAAGCCCTTCACTCGCGACGAGCTCACGAGACGGGTGCGCGAGATCCTGGACGAGAAATAACGTCTTCACCGGGAGTCGCAGGAACGAGATGCCCTGGGTAAACGACGACAACGTCGCCCTTCTCACCGATCTCTACGAGATCACCATGCTCCAGGCCTACTGGCGGGAGGGGATGAACGACGAGGCGGTCTTCAGCCTCTTCACCCGGGCGCTGCCATCCGAGCGGAACTTCCTGCTCTCCTGCGGCCTGGACGACGCCCTGGAGTACCTCGAGACCCTCCGTTTCTCCGAAGAGTCGCTGGCGTATCTCGCCTCGCTCCCCTACTTGACTCGAGAGTTTCTCGACTGGCTCTCCGGACTCCGGTTCACCGGAAGCGTCTACGCCGTCCCCGAGGGCACGCCGATATTCGCGAACGAGCCTCTGGTGGAAGTCGTAGCGCCGATTGCCGAGGCTCAGCTCGCCGAGACGTTCCTGATGAACGCGATTCACTACCAGACGGTCGTGGCCTCGAAAGCGAGCCGCGTCGTGGCGGCGGCCGGTGGACGCGCCGTCGTCGACTTCGGCCTTCGCCGGATTCACGGAGCCGACGCCGGCATCAAATCCGCTCGGGCGTTCTATATCGCGGGCGTGACGGCGACGAGCAACGTTCTCGCCGGAAGTCTCTACGGGATTCCCGTCGCCGGGACGATGGCCCACAGCTACATCCAGACGCATGACAGCGAGATGGAAGCGTTCCGGAGATTCGCATCGCTCTATCCCGAGACCATCCTGCTCGTCGATACCTACGACACCGCCGAGGGCGTTCGTAACGTGATCCGTCTCGCGCGAGAGCTCGGCGACCGTTTCGCGGTCCGAGGGGTGCGACTGGACTCGGGGGACCTGGCAACGCTGGCCCGCGAGAGCCGCAAAATGCTCGACGACGCGGGCCTCGACGATGTCACGCTCTTCGCCAGCGGCAGCCTCGACGAGTACGAGGTCGCCCGGCTCGTACGAGAAGCTCCCGAGATCGACGGCTTCGGAGTGGGAACCCGCATGGGCGTCTCGAAAGACGCTCCCGCGCTCGACATGGCCTACAAAGTCACAGCTTATGGTGGGAAGGGCCGTCTGAAGCTCTCCGCCGACAAGCGTACGCTTCCCGGCCGGAAACAGATCTTTCGCCTCGAGAACGCTGGTCAGGCGATCGGCGACGTGCTGGCCCGGGAAGGCGAATCGCATGCGGGCAGGCCGTTGCTGAGACAGGTGATGGAAAAGGGCCGGAGGATTCCATCGCAGGTAAGAAACCTCGAGGAGATCCGTGACGGGGCACGGCGCGAGATCGCGCGCTTGCCGGCGCGGATCCACGCGCTCGAGCCCGCCGATCCCCCCTACCCGGTCGAGCTCAGCCGAGAGCTGGAGGCGTACGCCGAGGAGGTCGCCCGCTCGATCTCGTCCGTGGAGTCTCTCTCGGGGCCCTGAGGATGGAGACCCCTTACCTGACGACGACGACGGGCACTTCGCAGAACCGCGCGACCTGGTCGGTCACGCTCCCGACGAGAAGGTGCTTGAGCCCGGCCTCACCGCGGCTTCCCGTGACGACGAGCCGGGCGCCGAGCTTTTCCCGCCACCAGAGAATTTCTCCCGCCACCGTCGTTCCTTCCGCCACGGTGACGTCACCCGGCGTGTCGCCGAGCATGTCCTTTAGGGCCGTCCGGTACTTGTCCTTGAGGTCGGGCTGCTCGTCGAAGCGGCTGGTAAGACCGCCGGGTTTGAGAGGCGTGTGGAGAAGCTCGACCACGTGCACGAGGTGAACGGACGCGCCGAACCGCGTCGCCACGAGACGCGCGAGATGGAGCGCTCGATGCGAGTAGTCGCTGAAATCGACCGGGACGAGAATCAGCCCCGGATCCGCGCCCAGCGCGAAGATTTCCGATTCGGCGCGGAGCAGCATCACGTTATGCTCCGTCCGGTGGAGCACCGCGGAGGCGACGCTTCCCATGAGGAGCTTGTCGAGACCCCTTCGGCCGTGGGTCCCCATCACGATGAGGTCCGCTTTCCACTCGGAAGCCTTCTGCAGAATCGCCTCGTACGGCTCGAGGCTCTCTTCGATGGCCACTTCGATCGAGATCCCGTTCGGAGCTCTCGTCCGAAGCTCTTCGAGCTTTTGGCTCGCTTCGTCGCGAAGCCCGGTGGTGTACTCGTCGAGCATTCGTCCCATCTCTTGAAAGCCTCCCGCCCCGAGAGAGCTCGGCGGCGCGAAGACGGGAACGGGCGAAGGCAGGCGATGAAGGAGAAGGATCTTCCCCGTACCCGAGCCCGCGAGCGCGAGCGCTTGCTCGAAGGCACGATTGGCGGCGTCCGAGAAGTCGGTGGGAACGAGATAGCGTTTGAGATCCATACCCATCTTTACCATAAAAACAGGGAACGGCGGGGCTCCGCCGTGCCTCCAAGCAATGGAAGGAGTCTATTCATGGAAACGACGGCGTACGCACACCGGGTCGAGCTCGATCTTCCCTTTGAGAAGGCCGTGGAGCGCACGACCAAGGAGCTCAAGGAGCAGGGCTTCGGCATCCTCACCGAGATCGACATCAAAGCCAAGCTCCAGGAGAAGATCGGCGCTGACTTTCGGCGTTACTTGATTCTGGGCGCCTGCAACCCGCCCCTCGCCCACCGCGCGCTCCAGTCGGAGCTCGATATTGGCGTGCTTCTCCCCTGCAACGTCATCGTCTACGAGATGGCGAGCGGGGGCTCGGTGGTGGCGGCGATGGCCCCCATGGCGGCGATGTCCGTCGTTCCGGGGAACGAAGACCTCAAGAAGGTGGCCGAGGAGGCGGACTCCCGCCTGCGCCAAGCGATGGCCGCGATCGAGCGCGGCTGACGGAGCGAACGGCCTGCCGTGCTTGATCCACGGGGGACTGAGGACTAGTATCTAGCGCCACGAGCGCGAAAATTTGCTGGATCCAGTGCCCCAACCCCCGCGGATCACCCTTCCGGAAGGTCAGCTCTCTCCCCGCCGATTACGCCGGATCATCCTCGATCAATCCAAACGCGCCCACGTGGGGCACATCGGCTCGGCACTCTCGGTAGCCGACATCCTCGCCGCGCTCTACGGAAGCATCCTCCGCATTCCCGCCCCCGACGACGCCGATCGGGATCGGTTCATTCTCTCGAAGGGGCACGCGGCGCTCGCTCTCTACGCCGCGCTCCACCTGGCTGGATTTCTCGAGGCAGAGGTTCTCGATACTTATTGCGCCGACGGAACACTCCTTGGAGTCCACCCTGAGAACGAGCTCACCGCTGTCGATTTCTCGACCGGCTCGCTCGGGCACGGCCTCTCCATGGGAGCGGGAGCGGCGCTGGCCGCAAGGTTGCAGGATTCCGAGCGGCGGGTGTTCGTCCTCGCGAGCGACGCCGAGCTGAACGAGGGCTCGTCCTGGGAGGCCTTGATGTTCGCCTCCCACCACGGATTGTCGAACCTCGTCGCGATCGTGGACGTAAACGGCCAGCAGGCCCTCGGATATACGGCGGACGTCCTCTCTCTCGAGCCGCTTGCCGAGCGATTCCACTCTTTCGGATGCGACGTTCGGGAGGTCGACGGCCACGACCCGAAAGCGATTGCCGAGACCGTCGCCTCGCTCGATTGCCGCTCTGCCGGCGCCCCTCACGTTCTCGTCGCGCGCACGACGTTCGGAAAGGGTGTTTCGTTCATGGAGAGCCGGATCCACTGGCACTACTGGCCGATGTCCGATGAGGAGTACCGGCGGGCCGTCGACGAGGTCGAGGCGGGAGAAGCGGGCAGTTGAGGGCAGCTTTCGCGACGACGCTCGCCGAGCTGGCCGAAAGCGACGAGCGGATCCTTCTCCTCACGGGAGATCTCGGATACCGGGCTCTCGAGCCCTTTTCCGATCGCTTTACGAAGAGGTTCTTCAATGTCGGCGTGGCCGAGCAGAACATGGTCGGAATCGCCACCGGGCTCGCCGAGAGCGGCTATCTCCCTTTCGTCTATTCCATCGCCACGTTCGCCTCGCTCCGGGCGTACGAGTTCATTCGAAACGGACCGGTGGCGCATGATCTTCCCGTTCGCATCGTCGGGGTGGGAGGCGGCTTCGAGTACGGCTCCGCCGGAGCGACGCATCACGGGCTCGAGGACGTGGGGATACTCCGGATCCAGCCGGGTCTCACCGTGCTCGCACCCTCCGATCCCGAGCAGACGAGAGCGATGCTCCTCGACACCTGGGACCGGCCCGGACCCGTTTATTACCGGATCGGCAAGGACGATCGAACGATCGTTCCCGGTCTAGACGGTCGTTTCCGTTTCGGTCGCGCCGAGCTCGTTCGTGAGGGGCGCGGCCGCGACCTCCTCCTCCTCGTCTCGGGAAGCCTCGCGGCGGGGACGGTGGAGGCAGCGGACGAGCTCCGCAAGACGGGCATCGATCCGACGGTGGCCGTCGTCTCGACGTTGAGTCCTCCGCCCGTCGACGATCTCCGGGAGCATCTGGAGCGGTTCCGAATGGCTCTGACGATCGAAGCCCACTATCTGGAGGGCGGACTCGGCTCGATCGTCGCGGAGGTGATTGCCGAGAACGGGATCTCCTGCCGGCTCGTTCGTCTCGGCGTCAAGGACGCCCGCGGCGGTATCTCGGGGAGCCTCGGGTATCTCATGAAGCGGCACGGGCTCTCGAAGGAGGCGATCGTCGCCGCGGCGCGCATGGCGCTCGGCGCTCGCCCTCCCTCGGACTCATGACCTCAACCCTCGTCTCCATCGTGCTCCCGGTGCACAATCAGGCCGATCACGTCGGCCAGGTGACCCGGCAGTACGAGAGCCAGCTCGCCCGGCTTCCCGTTCCCCACGAGATCCTTCTCGTCGTCAACCAGTGCACGGACTCCTCGCTCGACGTCTGTCGCGCGCTCGCAGGCGAGTCGTCCGCGATACGGGTTCTCGAGAGCGAGAAAGGAGGCTGGGGACGGGCGGTTCTTCTCGGTCTCTCGGAGAGCCGCGGCGATCTGCTCTGCTATACCAACCTGGCCCGGACCCGCGCCGAGGACTTGACGCTGCTGCTCCTCTACGCGATCGTTCATCCCGACGTGGTGGTCAAGGCCAACCGAAAAATCCGCGACTCCCTCTACCGGCGCCTGGGCTCGCTTCTGTATAACCTCGAGTGCCGGGCCCTGTTCGACCTCTCGTACTGGGACATCAACGGCACCCCGAAAGTGTTTCCACGGTCGCTCTCGAAGCTGCTCGAGCTCACCCGGACCGACGATTTGATCGACGTCGAGTTCAACATCGTGTGCCGCGACGAGGGCTATCCGGTTCTGGAAGTTCCCATTCTGTCGAGCGTCCGCCACGGAGGCCAATCGACGACGAGTCACCGGTCCGCGGCGAAGCTCTACTGGGGTGCGTTTTCGATGTGGCGCGCCCACCGAAGAGGCTCCCGGTGAGAAGACTCGACGCCCTCTGGGCGCGTCACGACGCCGAGTGGCGGGATACCGGTCAGATCGCGAGTCAGTGGGAAGAGGCGCGATCGATCGATCCCGCACTCCTTCGGTTTCGCGCACACGGGGCTTTCTGGGAGACGCTCGATCGATTGGAAATCACTCTTCTGGTGACGCGCGAGTACGAGCACCTCGTCCTCGCCCTCACCGTCGAACGAGGGAGGCCCCGCGTCACCTTCCTTCGCCTCCCCCATCCCTCCGGTCTCGTCGTCGACCGGAAACGCCACGTCGTTTACGTCGCCTCGACGCGAAACCCGAACCAGATCCTGGAGCTCCGACCCGTACGGCCCGTCCTCGACGAAAGGCGCCCTCTCGTCCCCGTCTCGGCGCGCTTCTATCCCGGCTCGACCTACCTCCACGACCTGGCGCTCGTCGGAGACTCGCTCCACGCGAACGCGGTCGGAGACAACGCGGTGGTGCGCGTCGATCCGGACGGGACCCTCAAGCGTGTCTGGTGGCCTCGCGCCATCGAGACTTCGAAAGGACCGCGCTTCGACGAGAACTACCTCCAGCTCAACTCCATCGCCGCGGGAACGAGCGTCCCGGAGTCTTTCTTCTCCGCCTCCGCGGATGCGATCGGCCCGCGCCGTCCCGGACACCGGAACTTTCCCGTCGATGGAAACGGGGTCGTGTTCTCCGGAAAAACGCGCGAGCCTGTCGTACGCGGTCTCACCCGCCCCCACTCCGCCCGTCTCCACCGCCGGCGGCTCTGGGTCGCCAACAGCGGGTACGGGGAGCTCGGGCTCGTCGGGGAGGGCCGATTTCGCGTCGTTCGCCGCTTCGACGGATGGACGCGCGGCCTCGCATTCTCTGGAGACGTCGCTTTCGTCGGCACCTCCCGCGTCATTCCGCGGTTCTCCTCGTACGCGCCGGGCCTCGACCTGGCCAAGAGTCGCTGCGCCGTCCACGCGCTCGACAGTGTGAGCGGAAACAGTCTCGGCAGCCTCACCTGGCCCACCGGCAACCAGATTTTCGCCATCGACTGGTCTCGGCGGAACGTGGTCTCCGGATTTCCCTTCAGCCTCCGGCGTCGAGGAGACGCCGAGGCATCGAGGCAGCTCTTCTACTCGTATCAACTCGACCGAAAGGCAGGCTCATGACCGACGGATTCCGGATCTCTGCTCCTCTGCGCCATGTACGAGAACGGCGGCAACACGACCCATCGCTTCCTCGACGGGCACCCGGCATGTTCGTCTATCCCTTCGAGTCTCAGCTGGGCACGCGAATGGTGAACGACCCTTTGACGTCGATGTTCCCCGTCAAGTACCGCTGGCCCGTCTTCGACCTCGCGGCGACGCCAGAATCCGACTATCACGCGATCATCGACGAAGAGTGCAAGGTGCGGGCACGGACGCCCCGGGTCAGCAAGTTTCGCGACACCCCGTTCGAGCTCTCCGACGACGACAGGAAGGAAGCGTATCTTCGCCACATCGCGAAGAGCGGGCGGTCGCGTGCGGCGAACGTGGAGGCGTTCTTTCGCTCTACGTTCGAGGTCTGGAAGGACTACCGCCGCTCGGGCTCGGAGACCACCTACGTCGGCTACAGCCCGATTCTCGTCGTCGATGCCGAGAAGATCCTCGAGGAGCTCGCCGGCGCCCACGTCCTCCACGTCGTGCGCAACCCCTGGTCGGCCTACGCCGACACCAAGAAGCGCCCGGTGCCGCTCTCGCTCGCGAGCTACATTCTGGGGTGGGTCATCAATCAGTATCACGCGCTCTCGATCCGCGAGCGATACCCGAAGCGGATGCACGTGCTTCGTTTCGAGGACCTCGTCGAGAGTCCGCGCAAGAGCCTCGGAGCGATCTGCGAGGCCGTGGGAGTCGAAGCCGGCCCATCGCTCGAGAAACCGAGCTTCAACGGAAAGCGGCTCGAGGAGGTCTACCCCTGGGGAACGATCCGCGCCCCGACGCCGGAGGCCAACCGAAAAACCGCCCTCGAGCTCGACGACGTGGAGCGCGGCGAGGTCCATCGACGAGCCCGTCCGTTTCTCGAGCTCCTCGACTACGAGAGCTTCCTCTGACATGGCCCGACGAGTCCTCGTCACGGGAGCGTCGGGCTTCGTGGGATCGGTCCTCGTCCGGCGTCTTCTGAGCGACGGCCACGCGGTTCACGCGCTCGTTCGTCCCGGGAGCGAGCGCTGGCGTCTCGATGGGCTCGACGTTCCCCTCGTCGAGGTCGACCTCGCGGACGGCGCTGCGGTCACCGATACCGTTGCCGCGGTCCGCCCCGAATGGATCTTCCACCTCGCCGCCCACGGCGCCTACGCCTCGCAGAAAGACCTGAGGCAGATGGTCGAGAGCAACCTCCTCGGTACGATCTACCTCGTCGATGCCTGCCTCGAGAGCGGTTTCGAGACCCTGGTGAACACCGGAAGCTCGTCGGAGTACGGGTTCACCGACCACGCGCCGAGCGAAAGCGAGCCGCCGCATCCGAACAGCGACTACGCCGTCACCAAGCTTTCCGCGACCCTCTACTGTCGCGCCACCGCCGAGCAGCGCGGCGCTCGAATCCCAACATTGCGTCTTTATTCGGTGTACGGCCCCTACGAAGACCCGACCCGCCTCGTTCCCGCATTGGCGGTGCACGGTCTCGCCGGCGCTCTGCCGCCCCTCGTCTCCCCCGACGTCGCCCGGGACTTCGTCTTCGTCGAAGACGTCGTGGACGCCTACGTCGCAGCGGCTTCCTCGAAAACGGGAGAGCCCGGGGCTATCTACAACGTCGGGACGGGTGCCCAGGTGACCGTCGCCCAGGCCGTCGAGACCGCCCGGAACGTGCTCTCGATCGGCGCCGAACCGCGCTGGGGAACGATGCCGAATCGAAGCTGGGATACGTCCGTCTGGATCTCGGACGCGCGCAAGATCGAACGGGAGCTCGGGTGGAAAGCGACGACGGGATTCGAAGAGGGTTTTCGGCTCTTTGCCGACTGGCTCCGGAGCGACGACGCTCGGTATCGATACTATCGGAAGAGAGCCCTGCCATAAACAGGGGCGGCATTGCCGGTACGGAGCTCGCGAGAGACACCGGGCCACG
This sequence comes from uncultured Acidobacteriota bacterium, assembly GCA_963815675.1. GTDB lineage: Bacteria > Acidobacteriota > Vicinamibacteria > Marinacidobacterales > SMYC01 > CAWFHP01. Next base: position 602,067 of record CAWFHP010000019.1, read on the forward strand.
TCGAGGGAGGCGGTAGAAACCACCCGCTCTGCGTCTGATTGACTGGCTAGGAGGCGAGGAGCTCGTCGAGCGCCGAGGTCGTGACGAACGGGCCCCTTTTCAGCTTCGCCGTCTCGTTCACGACTCGGCCTATGACATCCAGACGTTTGTCGTTCCTCGGGCCGACATTTCCGACGGCGACGCGCCCAACGTGCGCCCGAATCAGCAGCTCGGTTTCGAATCCGCGCGACTCCAGCCACCGATCGATGTCCGCCTTCAGCGATCGAAGAGCGGCCACGCCCTCGACCACTTCAGATCCCTCGAATGTAATCAGCGCGGCGTCACCCATGATTTTTATGACCCTGCCTCCAGCATCGCCAACCACGTCGCCGACGATTTCGGCGAACTCGGCAATCGTGGCAAACATGTCCCCGTTCGAAAATGAAGCCGAGAGTGTCGCGTAGTTTGCCAAATCCGCGAAGGCTACGAGCAGCGTCCGTTCTTCATACTCTGAGGCCACGTTCCGTACTCCAGTGGACCTCTGAAGGTCGCGATTGACTCACGAGGTCCGCGAGGCTTTGTGACTCATGACGCCGAACCACACCTGCACGACCGTGAAGAACAGGGCGGGCAAGGCCGTGACCGGGGATCCGATCCTGATGTGGGACGCTATCGCGCCCACGGTCGTTGGAGTGAGGGCTGCTGCTGCCCACGGCGCGAGCCGGCGGACCAGCACCGCGACCGCGCAGCCCAGCTGAAGAACGCAAACGCCGAAGATGAGAGCCTGAGGCAGATCGAAGCGCTGCGATAACGCGTGTCCGCGAACTTCGAGAAAAGCGGCAAGCGGGGCGCCGATTCCATAACACAGCGCAAGCAACCAGGCCGTGGGCCTGAGCGCGCGAGCCTGGAATGTCCGTTTCATTACTCATGCCTCCGTCTGATGCTGCATCGTTAATACTATCTTTCCTCGAGCGTGTCCTTCTTCGAGGTAGCGGATTGCTTCAGCGGCGTCGCTCAACGGATAGCGTCTATCGATGACGGATACAATCGTCCCCGCTGCGAGAAGATCTCTCAGAAGAACCAGATCCGTCTTGTTCAGCTTCGTTATGAAGAAACGCATTTTCTTCGTGCCGATCGTGGAAAGTAAGGACCCCAGCAGCATGGCTTGGAGACTTTGAGCCGAACCACCTCCCACCATGACGTAGATTCCGTTCCGACCCAGCGCATGCCTGTAATCGAAAATCGAATGATAGGCGTTGGCACCAAGAATCAGGTCGTAAGCCAGCCCATTCCGGGTAAAATCTTCACGTGTGTAATCAATCACGTGGTCTGCGCCAAGCGACCGCAGCCTATCCACATTCCGCGTGCTGCACACGGCGGTGACTTCCGTCCCGAACGACTTGGCGATCTGGACCGCAAACGTACCCACACCACCTGACGCGCCGTCGACGAGAACCTTTTGGCCTCGCTGGATGTGTCCCTTATCCCGGAGACCCTGAAGGGCAGTGATCGCCGCCACCGGCGCGGCAGCGGCATCCTCGAACGAGATGTTGGCCGGCTTCGATACCAGTTGATCTTCCTTGGCACAGTCATACTCGGCGAAGGCCCCATGACAAACGCCGAAAACCTCGTCGCCTGGTTTGAACTGCGTCACGTTCCTGCCAACCGCTTCGACCTCCCCGGCCACGTCTCGACCGGGTCGAGTGAGCTTTGGTTTGCGAAGCCCGCCAAACATGAGTCGGGCAATCATGGGCTCACCCCTCATGAGGTGCCAGTCCAGCGGATTCGCGGATGCCGCGCGAATTCGTATCAAAACCTCATCGTCCTTGGAGACAGGCTTTGCTACCTCCGTGAGCCGAAGAACATCCGGGGGGCCGTATTCCGTGTATGTGATTGCTTTCATGCGTCTTCTCGCGGACTATTCGTCGAGTCAGCCGTGCGTCCATCGCCCACGCGACATTGCTACTGCATCCGAAGCGGATGCGCACGAAAGAACGTCCACATCTCACGCGATGCGTCGATGCTGCTGCTCGTGGACCCGACAATCCATTCTGGCAACGGTTTGCCACCAGGCCAACAGTGGCCTCCTCCCTGGATGGTATAGAGCACGACGGCCGCGCCGTCAGCACAGTCTCTGTATTCGAGGCGGGCGACATGCGCCGCCACCACGGATTCGACGGCGTTCGGTCCGCGCCGGTTTCTCCGAGCCCACTTGGCCGTCCAGTCCCGGACGTCCGGAAACGTTACCGGGTTGAACGGATCGCCCGATGGTCCGCCTTCATAAGAGACATTGGGTCGGCCGTTCCATGAAACGCGATCACCGGCACCGCGGCGGGGTCTTCACACCACTCCCAGGGCAGCGTTTGAGCAGCTGCCACCGTCCCGACGGCGGCGATCCGGTCCGAAAGGGTGCAGGAAAGCGCGAAAACCATGCCTCCACCAAGCGAGAACCCATTCGCGTAGATCCTCCTTCGGTCTATGTTGTAGTTCGCCTCCAGCGTGTCGATCAGGTCTGCGATGAATCTCACATCCCGCATCTGACCGACTTCCGCAGTCATGCCCCACACCTTGGGCCGTACACCGGTGCCGCTGCCACCGAGCGCCCTTCCCGATGGGTAGACGACGATGAACCCCTGCTCATCGGCCACCGTGTTCCACCGGCTTGTTTCCATTTGAGTGGCCGGCGCTCAGCTCGTCTTCGTCTTGGGCGGTGCGGCCTCGGGGGCTCTCTCGGTCGAAACGTCCTTGTACTCGAGCCGGTAGATATCCTGGCGGCGGTCGTTCCAGTTCTGGACCCGGCCCCGGAGGCGGTGGCGGGTGAGAAGCTCCGTATCGACGTCGTGGGTGACGACCGTCTCGATGTTGGCCATGGACTCGGCGGCGACGCCGTCGCGACTGAAACCGAAGTCGACGGGGGTGAGGATGGCGGACTGGCCGTAGTGGACGTCGCCCTGGCCGACTAGAGGCAGGTTGCCGACGCAACCGGCGATGGCGGCGTAGACGTGGTTCTCGATGCAGCGGGCCTGGGCGCAGAGGCGCATTCTCAGGTAGTCCTCGCGGGAGTCGGTGTTGAAGGGGACGAAGAGGATCTGGGCGCCCTTTTCGACCGCGATGCGTGCCAGCTCGGGGAACTGGATGTCGTAGCCGACGAAGATCGCGATCTTGCCGCAGTCGGTGTCGAAGACCCGGCATCTTGCTGTCCCTGCTGGACGCCCCACCAGCGCTTCTCGTCGGGGGTGATGTGGATCTTGTACTGCTCGCTCCAGGGTGCCGTCGCGCCGGAACAGGTAGGCGACGTTGTAGAGGTCGTCGTCCTCGACGAGAAGCTGCGAGCCGCCGATGATGTTGACGTCGTAGCTGATCGCGAGCTTCGGTGAACAGCTCCAGGTACTGCGGCGTGAACTCGGCGAGCTCCCGCGCCGCCTGCCCGGGCCGCCGCGCTTCGACGAGCGAAAAGAGCTGCGCGGTGATGAGCTCTCGGAAGACGACGAAGTCGGACTTGTAATCGGAGGCGACGTCGACGAAGAACTCGCACTGTCGCGCGAAGTCGTCGAAGCTCTCGACGGGCCGCAGCTCGTACTGCACGACGCTGATCCGGACCGAAGAGACCTGAAGAAAGTGCTGCTTCCGGTCCTCCACGTAGTCGAGGTTGACCCATTCGAGGAACGTCGCGTAGCCGCGAGACGCGTCGTCGTCGGGAAGGTAGTCGGGAATGAGCTGCATCAGCTCGAAGCCGTTCGCGATCTGCGACGGTGAGCACGGGGTCGAAGAGACGTCTTCTCGACGACCGCCTCGACGTACTCCCGGGCGGTCATCTCGTTCGCGTGCTCGCCGTAGCCCGGGATCCGTCCACCGATGATGATGCGATACAGGTTGTTCTCGGCGACGAGCTCCTTGCGGGCGTCGTAGAGCCGCCGGGCGAGCTTCATGCCCCGGTAGTCGGGATGGACCATGATCTCCATCCCGTAGAGCGTGTCGCCCTCGGGGTCGTGGTTTCGGATGTAGCCGTTGTCCGAGATCTCCTTCCAGTTGTGCCAGTCGGAGTACTCGGAGAAGTCCACGATCAGGCTCCCGCTGGAAGCGACGATCTTGCCCTCGTGCTCGATGCACGAGCTGCCCCTCGGGAAAGAGCTCGAGCTGGCTCTGGAGCTGGTCTTTCGTCCAGTTCGCCATGCCTGGAAAGCAGCTTTTCGTGGAGCTCGAGGATGCCGTCGAAGTCCTTGGGAGTGATGGGACGGAGCTTGAGCCTCTTTTCGAAAGACTTGAAATCGATGGACTTCATGATGAACGGCTCGGGTCGAGGACCCTGAGGCTACAGGCGCGGACCGCTTGCATTTTACCAGAACGGCCGGCCTGGGGCAGGGACTCGAGATCGTGGGAGTTCCATGAGGCGTTCGACCATCCGAACCTGTGAAAATCTCTTGGTCCGGTGGGATCGAGCCGCTTGGCCAGGGGCGGCCGTCGCCGCGCCTCGTGAACGAAGCGCTAGGAGTGTCCATAAAAAGGAGCTAGGGGTTCTTTCCTCCCTCGGCTTCACCTCACGCCCTCGCTCGGACGGAGCGCTCGAGGAACAGGAACGTTCGAAAGACACGGCGCGGAAAGTTCTTTCGCAGGGATAATTGCCGATCCTCGTCCTTCTCGGTTGCGCCCCTCAGCGCGCGGGGACGACGACGAGCATTTTCACCGGAGCGCCGCTGGCCGCGTCGCGTGCCTCGATCTCGACCTCGACGAGGTCTACCACGGGCCAGGGCAGACGGAACCAGTGCTCGACCTCGTCGGCTCCGACGACGATCTCTTCCGCCGGCTTCCCTTCCAACGCGACGGTTACCCTCGTCGCCCCGTCCGGTCTCTCGTTTCGCGGGCGGAGCGCGAACTCCACGGATCCGTCCACCGAGAGAACGTTGAATCCAGCCTCACCCACCATCGGCGCGCGCTTGGGGGGAGGGTCGAGGGGCCAGTCGACCCCGTAGTCCCCCCACGCGGCGAAGCTTCCGCGGAAGCTGCGGGATCACGAGGAGACCGAACGCCGCGGACACGAGCGCGGCGGCAACGAGCGCAAGGGGCGGCGCCCATCTACGGCCGCCACTGACCGCAATCCCGGCCAGCACCATGAGGAACGGCTCCACCGGCGCACGAAGACGTGGCCCGCCGAACCCCGAGAGCACGGTGAGCGCCAGGTTGAGAAGAATCCATCCTCCGAGAAACCAGGCTCCGTCCCGATCGCGGCACCACACGAAACCAAAAGGGGCGAGAAGCAGAACGGCAACGAACGCCAGGTCGCCGAAGACGTGGACTGCCGACCTTCCAGGCGAGCGAGCCCGCCTTCGTTCTCGCGCCGAGGTAAATCTGAAGAAGCCTTCCCCCGTTGACGTGCAGGATCGAGCGCGCGGTCTCACGCCATTCCGCCATCGTGCGACGGGGCGCAGTGGCGAAGCCGCGTACCAAAGCGACGCCGGTCGTGAGGATTCCCGGAGGCCGCCCCGAGACCGGTCCTCCCTGCTCGGACGCCACTCGGAGTCCTCCGTGGTTCTCGATGAAGGTCGGCGTCCCCATGTGCCGGGAAAGCGCGATGCTGTAAGGAACGGTGAGCGCGCAGAATCCAAGAGCGAGTCCGCCGGTGAGGAGCGCACCGCGCTTCACCCCGTGAGACCACAGAAGCAGAAGTGCCGCTACGGGAAGGTAATAGAGAGGCATCGAGCGAGTCAGGGCCGCGAGTCCAAAGATCAGTCCCGAGACGAGGAAGGCGGCGACGGATCGCGCGCGCAGGAGAACCACGAACGCGAGAAGCACGAGCGGTATGTAGAGCGCTTCCTGCATCGTGGACCAGACGGCGATGACGTTCGGAAACCAAAGGGCCATGGCGAGCGCCGCCACCAGTCCCGTCCGGTCGGAGTGGATCTCCCTTCCGAGAAGGAAGACGAACAAGAATCGCGAACGTCGCGAGAATCGCCTCCCCCACCTGCGCGTTCAGGGGATATCCGGGAAAGAGGGCGAAGAACGAAAGGAACACGGGGTAGAGCGGGGGAAGAACGTACCGCCCACCCTCTACTCGATGCTCGACGACATCGAAATCGAAGTGCCAGCCTCGTTCTCCCGAGGCCATCTCGAGTCCGTGGCTCATGTAGCTGTCGGGATCGTCCCAGACGAACCCGGGACGCGAGGTCACCTGCGCAAGGTAGAGGAGCCGCACGAGGAGGCCGAGGGCGAGAATCGCTCCGAGCGCCAGACGCGGCAGCCGGCGGGGACGGTCACCGTCACTCGAAGGGGGCATGTGCCACGCGATGCTCGAAGAGCTCCTGTGGAAGCGCGGTGAGAAAACGTGAGGGCATCGGCCAGGTGTAGGGGTTGCGAGCGGTGTCCTTGGGCCACACGAGATAGAGAGCGTCTTTCGCCCGAGTGACGGCGACATAGAGGAGCCGCAGCTCCTCGTCGAGCTCCTCCGCCTCCGGCTCGTCGTCGAACGCGGAGACCATCGGGAGATAGCCGTCCCGTACCTGGAGCAGGAACACCGCCTTCCACTCCAGTCCCTTTGCCGAGTGGATGGTGGAGAGCACGAGCTCGTCGCTCGCACGTTCCGCCCCTCTCGCAAGGCCACCTCGTCTCGACGTCGACGGCGGCTCGAGGGCGAGATCGGCGAGCATCGACGTCATGCTCCGGTATCGCTGGCACAAGTCGACCAGCGCTTCGAGGTCGCGCATTCGTCGCGGCCAGTCGTCGTAACGCTCCTTCAGGATTGGCTGATAGCCAGTGACGGCTTCGGCGAGACAGCTCGGAGGGTTCGCTTCGGAGCGCTCGAGACCCTCGAGCATCGTCGCGAGGTGATCGAGGCTCTCCCTCACCTTGCCCTTCGCTCGATAGGAGCGCAAACCGGCAACGAGCGGCTTTCCCACCAGATGCTGCTGAATCGTTCGGGCTCCGCTCTTACCGATGCCGCGCCGCATGGTGAGCGCGCGGGAGAGCGACAGGTCGTCGCCGGGAAAGGCGACCAGCCTCAGATGCGCGAGGACGTCTTTGATATGGGCCGACTCCATGAATCGGAATCCGCCGTACTTCACATAGGGTATGTCCAGGCTCCCGAGCTCGACCTCGAGCGCGAATGCATGGCGGCTAGCCCGAAACAGCACACCGATTTCCCGGAGAGGAATGCCTTCACTCTGGAGAAGCTGCACTTCGGACGCGACGAAGCGGGCTTGCTCGGTCTCGTCGGAAGCCTCCACCAGAACGGGCTTCTTCCCTTCCTCGCGCGTCGTGCGGAGGTGTTTCTGGAACGCCTCCGACATCTCGCTCAGAAGGCCGTTGGCGAGGTCGAGGATTCCCTGCGTGCTCCGATAGTTCTCTTCGAGGGTGACTTCCTTCACCGTCTCGAAGCGCCCTTTGAACTCGAAGAGGTTTCGGGGCCGAGCGCCACGGAAGGCGTAGATGCTCTGGGCGTCGTCGCCCACGACCATGACATTCCCGGACTCGCCCGCGAGCAGAAGCGCGATCCGCGCCTGGAGCACGTTCGTGTCCTGATACTCATCGACCATCACGTAGCGGTAGGTGTCGCGTATCTTCTCGGCGATCTCGGAATGCTCCTCGAGCAAGCGGACGAGAAGCACCAAGAGGTTGTCGAAATCGACGAGGTTCCGTTCCTGCTTGTACTGTTCGTATCGATTCGCGATCACCGCGAGGGTCGAGATGTGCGCGAAAAACTGCGGATACTCCTCGGAGACGATGTCCTCGATCGGCGCCTGCTTGTTCACCGCCTTGCTCAGGATGGCGCCGATGGTCTCGCGCCGCGGAAGCTGAGCTTCACCGGCATCGAGCGTCGTGCGCAGATCGGTCCGAATGCCGCCGAGAATCTCGAAGCTGTCCGACTGATCGAGGATGCTGAACCGCGGGCCGAGACCGACGGCCGTTCCGTACCGCCGCAGGATGAGGTTGGCGAAGGAGTGGAACGTACCCCCGGAGACCGGCTCACGCCGCCCGAGGATCTCGGCGGCGCGTGGAATCATCTCTTCCGCCGCCCGGCGGGTGAAGGTCAAAAGCAGGATCGATTCCGCCTCCACGCCGGACTCTACCAGACGAACGAGGCGATGGACGAGGGTATGGGTCTTTCCCGTTCCCGCTCCCGCGATGACGAGGAGCGGGCCTTCGAGGATGTCGGCCGCTCTCTGCTGGGCGGGGTTGAGCGGATGCCTCGCAATCGCCATCCGGGAACGGGCCTAGCTTTTCTGGGCGGTCTGGACGGTCTGGGCGGTCTCGGGCTCTTCCTTGCACAGACCGATGGCCTGTTCGAGGACCTCCTCGATGCGCTCGACGAAGATGAACTCGGTTCCCGCTCGAACGTCCTCGGGCAGATCCTTCAGGTTGGCTTCGTTGTCCCGCGGAAGAATGACTCGCTTGAAATCCGCTCGGCGCGCGGCGAGCACCTTCTCTTTGACCCCGCCGATGGGGAGCACCAGTCCCTTGAGCGTGATCTCACCGGTCATCGTCGTATCGGACCGAACGGGTTTACCGCAGTAGAGCGAGGCAAGCGCGGTCGCGATGGTGATTCCCGCGGAGGGTCCGTCCTTGGGAATGGCGCCGGCGGGAACGTGGATATGGACCCCCTCTTTCATTCGCTCGGGGTCGATTCCGAGCTCCTTGGCGTTCGACCAGAGATAGCTGTGGGCGGCGCGGGCCGATTCCTGCATCACGCTCCCGAGCTGTCCGGTCAGCGTGAGCCCGCTTCCACCGGGAAGAAGAGTCGCCTCGATGTAGAGGACGTCGCCGCCCGACTCGGTCCAGGCGAGCCCGGCCGCGACTCCCGGCTGTGAATCTCGCCGGATCTTTTCGAGCCGAAACGACTCCGGCCCGAGCATCTCGGGGAGATCGGAGGGCTTCACCGTCACCGGCTCGGTCGAGCCCTGGGCGAAGGAGACGGCGGTCTTGCGTACGACGCGGCCGATGACCCTCTCGAGCTGCCGCAGGCCCGCCTCGCGCGTATAGCGCTCGATGCAGTACATCAACGTCTCGTCGGGGATGCGACACATCGCGGGATCGACGCCGCTCTGCGCGAGCTGGCGCGGAAGAAGATACTTTCTCGCGATGGCGAGCTTCTCGTCCTCGCTGTACCCGGTGAGCCGCAAAATCTCCATGCGATCGAGCAGCGGCCAGGGGATGGTGTCGAGAGTATTGGCAGTGGTGATGAAAAACACCTTCGACAGATCGAACGAAAGGTCGAGATAGTTGTCGCGAAAGCTGTTGTTCTGCTCGGGGTCGAGGATTTCGAGCATGGCCGATGCGGGATATCCCCGGAAATCGCGCCCGAGCTTGTCGATCTCGTCGAGCATGAGGACGGGGTTGTTCACCTTCGCCCGGCGGAGGGCCTGGAGAATGCGTCCGGGCATGGCTCCGATGTACGTTCTCCGGTGGCCTCGGAGCTCCGCTTCATCGTGCAACCCGCCGAGGCTCAGACGCTCGAACTTCCGCTTCTGCGCCCGGGCGATCGATTTCCCGAGCGAGGTCTTCCCGACACCCGGTGGCCCCACGAAGCAGAGGATCGGCGCCTTCGCGTCGGGGTTCAGCTTCAAAACGGCGAGGTGCTCCAGAATGCGGTCCTTCACGTCCGCGAGGTCGAGGTGATCCTCGTCGAGGACCTTTCGGGCGTGGCCGAGGTCGAGCACCGTCTCCGAGCTATCGTTCCAGGGAAGCTCGAGAACGAGCTCGATGTAGGTGCGGATGACACCCGACTCGGGCGACGCGGCGGGGAGCTTTTCGAATCGTTTCAGCTCCCGGTCCGCTTCCTTTCGCACCTCTTCGGGAAGCTCTGCTTTCTCGACGCGCTCGCGGAGGAGCTTCGCCTCGGCGCCTTCTTCGTCACCCTCACCGAGCTCCGTCTGGATGGCGCGCATCTGCTGGCGCAGCAGCATCTCGCGCTGCTGTTTGGTGAGCTCGGTCTGCACCTTGCTCGCGATGTCGCGCCGCAGCTCGAGAACCTGCACCTCGTGCTGCAAATACTGGTGCATCAGAGAGAGCCCTTTTTGGAGATCGTTACACGCGAGAATCTCCTGAGCCTTGGAGAGCTCCAGCCCCATGAGCGAGGCGAGTACGTAGAGCCATCGTAGTCGGTCCTCTTCCCCGCCCGCGAGCTGAGAGAGGTCGACTTCGGCGTCGGGCCTCGCGAGGGCGAGCACTCGCGTCCCGAGAATCCTTCACCTCGCGCTCGAGCGCCTCGACATCGGCTCCGACGTCGAGAGCAACGGGTGCGGGCTCGAAACCGGCTTTGAGAAACGGCTCGGTCGAAACCATCGCGACGATGCGCACGCGCTGGATCCCCTGGACGAAAACCTGGACTCCCCCCTGCGGGGCGGGAGCCAGCCGGCGGATGACCGCCTTGGTTCCGATCTCGAAGAGATCCGCCTGGCCCGGCTCCTGCACCGCCGCGTCCCGCTGGGCGACGACGAGGATCTCTTTCTCTTCGCTCGCGACCGCCGACTCGATGGCTGAGACGGATACCGGGCGGCCGGCGCTGAGGGGCATGCCGATGTAGGGGAAGAGTACGGCGTTTTTCAGGGGAAAAACGGGAAGAACGAGCCCTGGTTTCGGTTCCGGTTCCGGTTCAGGTTCAGGTTCAGAAGCCATCTAGTCTCCATCGATTTCGAGGATGACGATCAGCATCCCCTCTTCGTACTGGGTCTCGATCTTCGCCACGTCGGCCCGACAGGGCAGTCGAACCGTCCGTTCGAAGCGGGAGTAGGATATCTCCATCGAATGGTGGCGAAACCCCCGCTCGACGAAGCGGTCGCGCCGGACGCCCGAGACCCGGATCTGGGAGGGCTCGGCATCGACCCTCACTTCATCGGGACGGACGCCGGCGAGGTCGAACTTGACGACCCAACCTCGCGGCGTACGGTAGATGTCGGCTCGAGGCGACCACAAGCCGCTCCGGAGCGCTCCGAAGGGCTCGTCATAGAAAAACTTCACGATTCAAACCCGTCTTTCGAAAGTGTAGATTAGCGCATGGCTCGGAAATCGACGAATCCCGATCCCGCACCTCTGCCAGCACCTTCGCCCATCCGCCGCATCGCGATCAACACCGGAGGCGGAGACGCTCCCGGATTGAACGCGGTCATTCGCGCCGTCGTGTTGTCCGCGCATCGGCTCGGATGGGAGGTCTTCGGCATCCGCGATGGCTACAACGGCTTGATGTTGCCGCAGCAGTACCCACAGGGAGGCGTCATCCCGCTGACGCCGCGGTCGGTGCGCGGCATCACCCCGCTCGGTGGCACCATCCTCGGGACCACCAATGTGGGAAACCCGCTCAGCTATCCCACTCTCATGCCCGACGGAACCACGGTCGAAGTCGATCGCTCCGATGAGCTCGTCCAGGCCTTCCGCGAAAAAGACCTCGACGCTCTCGTGGCCGTCGGTGGAGACGGCTCGCTCACCATCGCCAAGGCGCTTCATGAGAAGGGTCTCTGCGTCGTCGGCGTCCCCAAGACGATCGACAACGACCTCGAGGGCACGGTCATCACGTTCGGATTCGATACCGCAGTCTCGTTCGCTACCGAGTGCATCGACCGGCTCCACAGCACGGCGGCATCGCACCGGCGCGTGATGGTGGTGGAAGTCATGGGGCGCTACGCGGGATGGATTGCCTTGAACTGCGGCGTGTCGGGAACCGCGGACGTCATCCTCTTGCCCGAGATTCCCTACGATATCGAACGCGTCGTCGAGAAGATCCGGGAGCGGGATCGGCAAGGAGCGGACTTCTCCATCGTGGTCGTCGCCGAGGGAGCTCGGCCCAAGGGCGGAACCTACACCCTTGTCGAAAAGCGCGTCGGAGCCCTCGAGCGTCTCGGCGGGGTCGGTCAAAAACTGGCGGCGGAGCTCCAGGATCTGACGGGCAAGGAAGCCCGCTACGTCGTTCTGGGACATCTTCTCCGAGGCGGCACGCCCACCGCGTTCGATCGATCGATCTCGCTCCGGTTCGGCGCCGCCGCGGTCCGGACCCTCGCTTCCGGAACCTCGGGCGTGATGGTCGCTCTCGATCCACCGCGGGTGCGACACGTGCCTCTCGAAGCGGCCACCCGCCGCATGAAGACCGTTCCCCTCGATTGCGACACCATCGCGACGGCGCGGGACCTCGGCGTCTCGCTCGGCGACTGAGCCAGAGCTACTTTGCCACCACGGGAGTACTGATCGCGCCCAGAGTTTCCCCTACGTCCGAGACCGCGACGTCCTTCTTCTTCGACCGCGATCTCGTTGGCGCCATCGCCTGTCGCGCCAGGTCGCTCAGCGACAGGATCCCGATGAGCCGTCCCTCCACGTCCACGACCGGAAGTCGTCTCACCTGATTCGTCCGCATCGCCTTCTCCGCGTCCTTCACGTCGTCGTCGGGCCGGCAGCTCCAGAGCCTCCGGCTCATCGCGCTCGAGACGCGGATGTCGGAGAGGGCCCGCCCCTGAGTGAACGCGGCGATACAGATGTCACGGTCGGTCAGCACCGCCACGACGCGGCCGTCCTGGTCCACTACCGGGACGGCGCCGCAATCCTGTTCCCACATGATTTTGGCCGCCTGGTCGGCGGCGTCGTAGGCACGGCACCTTCCGACCTCCGTCGTCATAAGCTCTTCCACTTTCATAGGACTCTTGCCTCCTCGATAGTGAACGCCATGCTAACAGCGGTGCAACCCGCGTACCAACGACCGGACGCGGTGGGGTCGGTGCTCCTCTCCTCACGTTGAGCGAAAAGCCGCTCGATGGGGGAATTCTGCGCGGAGGATCATGTCGTGCATCCAGTGCATTGATGCGGTGGGGCCATGCGGGCCGTCGCGCAGGGTGCACACGAACCGCTCAAGCACCCTGCTCCAGCGCATCGATGAGCGCGAGCACGGTCTGCTTCGCGTCACCGAAGAGCATGACGGTGTTGGGCGCGGTAAAGAGCGGGTTGTCGACTCCCGCGAATCCCGCACGGAGGCTGCGCTTCAGGACCACGACCGTCGAGGCCCGATCTACGTCGAGGATCGGCATTCCATAGAGAGGACTTCCGCGGTCCGTGCGCGCGCTCGGGTTCACGACGTCGTTGGCTCCGATCACGAGCGCGACGTCGCAGTCCGCGAGCTCTGGATTGATGGCGTCGATATCCTTCAATTGGTCATAAGGGACATCCGCCTCCGCCAGAAGAACGTTCATGTGGCCCGGCATTCGACCCGCCACCGGGTGAATCGCGAACTCGACCTTCAGACCGCGCCGTTCGAGCTTGCGCGCCAGATCCGAGACGGCACGCTGGGCCTGGGCCACCGCCATACCGTATCCGGGCACAATCACCACCCGGCGCGCGGCCTCCAGAACCATGGCCACTTCCTCCGCCGACGCCGACTTCACCGGCCGCTCCGAGCCGGCGTACCCCCCTTCTCTTCCCGGACCGCGTTCGCCGACCGGCGAGAACAGGACGCTCCCGAGCCCGCGATTCATCGCCCGGCACATGATCCGCGTGAGAATGAGCCCCGACGCTCCGACGAGCGAGCCGGAGACAATCAACGCCTGGTTCATGAGCACGAATCCGGTCGCGGCAGCGGCGAGGCCCGAGCACGCATTGAGAAACGAGATGACGACCGGCATGTCCGCTCCCCCGATGGGGGCCACGAGAAAGATCCCGAGAAGGGTCGACGTGATGACGAGCCACCCGAAGTAGAGAGTCGCGCTCTTCCCGGCGACGACGAGGACGCCGAGAACGACGGCGACGAGCCCGAAGACAACCACCGGAAGCTTGTCGAGAACGGGGCCAAACCGCCGGTCTCCCACGACGCCCCAGAGCTTCGCCATCGCCATCAGGCTTCCGCTGAACGTCACGGTACCGACGAACCCGGAGACGACGGTGGCGGAGGCGAGCTCGAGCGCGGACGGTGGCGACGCGACGAGCGCCGAGCCGGCGACGAGCGCGGAGGCGCCGCCGCCGAGGCCGTTGAAGAGCGCCACGAGCTCCGGCATCGCCGTCATGCGAATCCGCGAGGCGAGCAGGAGCCCGACGGCGCCCCCGACTAGGATGCCGGCAAGGATCAGATCGAAGCGCACGATGCGCTGGTCGACGAGCGTCGCCACGACGGCGATCGCCATTCCGAGAGCGCCGAGCCCGTTGCCCCGAACGGCATTTCTCGGGTGGCTCAGTCCCTTCAGCGCTACGACGAAGAGCACCGCCGCCGCAAGGTAGGCGACGTCTACGAGGGCCGGGCTCACCGGTCCTTCCTGACGCGGAATTTCGAGAGCATGCGGTGGGTGACGGCAAATCCGCCGACCACGTTGACGGTGGCGAGCACGACAGCGAGAAACCCGAGCACCGAGGCGAGCGCCGAGTAATCGGATCCAGCGGCAATCACCGCCCCCACGAGGGTAACCCCCGAGATCGCGTTCGACCCCGACATGAGCGGGGTGTGGAGGGTCGGCGGAACTCGGGTGATCACCTCGTGACCGAGGACGAGCGAGAGCACGAAGAGACTGACGGCGAGAACGAGCGGGTCCATCATCCTGGGACCTTCCCCGCCATCTCGCCGTCCTTGAGAACGAGCGTCTGTCGGACGATGTCGTCGTCCGCGCCCAGATCGAGCGCGTTTCCGCGATAGAGGTTCAGCACGAAGGCGGTGACGTTCTTCGCGTACATCTGGCTCGCGTGGAACGGGAGGGTCGAAGGAAGGTTGGTGGGACCGAGGACGACCACGCGATGGTGAACGACCCTCTCGTCGGGTCGAGTGAGCTCGCAGTTTCCTCCGGATGCGGCGGCGAGGTCCACGACGACCGATCCCGGCGTCATCGACTCGACCATGGAAGCGGTCAAGAGTCGGGGCGCGCTTCTGCCCGGCACCGCTGCCGTGGTGATTACGACGTCGGAGCCCTGGACGATGGACGCGAGATGGTCCCGCTGCCCGCGATAGAAGTCTTCTCCCATCGCGCGGGCGTAGCCTCGCTCGTCACCGGCCTGGACGTCGTCCAAAGTGTCCAGGGGCATCTCGGCGAAGGTGGCTCCCAGGCTCTCGATCTCCTCTCGAACTCCGGGTCGGACATCGTAGGCCTTGACGAGGGCACCCAGACGGCGGGCGGTAGCGATGGCCTGGAGCCCCGCGACTCCGGCACCCACCACGAGCACGCGAGCCGGGGTGAGCGTTCCCGCCGCCGTCACCATCATGGGAAAGATCCGGGGCAGTGCGTCGGCGGCGAGCAGGACGGCCTTGTAACCCGCGAGCGTGGCCATCGACGTGAGCGCGTCCATGGCCTGGGCCCTCGACGTTCGGGGAAGGAGCTCGAGAGCGAAGAGCGAGACGCGCTTTCGGGCGAGGGCCTCGATCGCTCCGGCAGCGACGAGCGGGTCGGCGAGCCCGACGAGAACCGTCCCTGGACGGAAATGCTCGAGGTCGGCCTTCCCTTCGGTCGGGTTCGCTCCGAGCGTCCGGACCTGGAGGACGAGGTCGCAGCCGAGCACCTCGGCGCGCGATGGCGTGACCCTCGCGCCCTGGGCCTCGTATGCGTCGTCGCCGAATCCTGCTTCCGTTCCCGCGCCGGACTCGATCCAGACCTCCGCCGGAAGGCCGGTCAAGGACGGAAGGACGGAAGGAACGAGGGCGACCCGTCTTTCTCCGGGAAACGTCTCGCGAGGAACGCCAATCTTCATGGTTCGGAAAGCGGGAGTCTAACCCGACTGCAAGGGTTTGACGAGCCGGCACGATTGTTGCCAGACTCTGGACCTATGCTGAAGCCCGAAGACCTTCGCCCACTCCTGCTCTCCCGCCGTCAAGAGCTCCTCGCCCAGGTCCACGAGATCGAGCGCGACGTCCGCCACGAGGACGACCCCCTGGAAAGAGATCCCGACGATCAGTCGCTCCAGATCGAGAACGACGAGGTGCTCGGCGCGCTCGACGAGTCGAGTCGAGAGGAGCTCGAGAGCATCGGAAGAGCCCTCGAGCGAATGGACTCGGGCGAGTACGGAATCTGCGCCGCCTGCGGCGAGCCGATTGCTCCCATCCGTTTGCGGGCGCTCCCTACCGCGGAATACTGCATCCGTTGCGCCGAGAAGAGCGGAGGAGGAGCATGAGCATGCGAGGCTTGTGGATGTCCGTCGGCCCTTTCCGCGCTCCTCGTCGAAGGGTACGTTCCGTCTCGCTTCCAGAGCGGTCAGTTTCCCGCGACTCATCCCATGGCGCAGAACGGCGGACTCGTCGTCATCGAGCTCCAGGTCGCCGCTTCGGGAATCGTTACCGATGCCTCGGTCGTCGACGACTCTCCTCCCTTCACGGAGGGAATCGAGAAGGTGGCTCGCCTGTGGAAGTTCCACCCCGCGACGCTCGACGGCAATCCCGTCGCTTCCCGAGCGTCGGTCGTCGCCCTCTACCGAGCACCGATTCTGCTGGAAGCCGAGCCCCCTTCTCCCGACCACGTTTCGAGTGCATCGGGGGAGGTTCCCTATCCGACGGAAACCGTCACGCCCGCGTATCCCCCGAACGCCCTGTTCGAAGGGGTCGTCGCGGTCGAGGTCGAGGTCGACACGGAAGGCAGCGTCGCCCACGCGGAGATATTGAGCTCGGTTGCGGGCTTCGAGGCGGCGGCACTGGAGGCCGCGAGCAAGTTCCGCTTCCAGCCCGCCAAGAGGAAGGGGCGTCCGGTCTCCTCGTACTCGATCGTCATCTTCGGTTTCGCGCAACCGGTGACGACTCGCCGGCCGCGTCGAAACGCTATTTCACGCTCAGCACCGGTACCGGGGAGAACCGGACGACTTTTTCCGCGACGCTTCCCATGAGAAAGTAATCGAATCCGGTGAGGCCGCGCGTTCCGATCACGATGAGGTCGCAGGAAAGCTCTTTCGCGGTATCGAGAATGCACTCGGCCACGTCCTCCGCTTCTCTCACTTCGGCCTCGAAAGGCTCGCCCTCCATCCAGACCTTCATCCTCGACCGCAAACGCTCGGGAAGATCCGGATCCACTCCGAAAAGCTGCACGTACTCCCCTGGATAGACTCCGGCAAACGACGGGTTCAAGACCACGTGCAAGAGGATGAGCGAGCTCTTCGCTCCCTTCATGCTCGCCGCCGCTCCCACGGCCCGCCGTGAGTTGTCGGAGAAATCGACGGGAACGAGGATCTTCGCAGACGTCCGTCGAAGGCTCCGAATCGGGCCGGACAGTGATGACGGGAACGGGAGCGTGGCGCACGACTTTCTCCGCGACGCTTCCGATGAACCACCGTGCCACACCGGCGCGTCCTTGCGTCCCCATGACGACGAGATCCGGCTGCCACGATTTGACCTTGTCCATGATCGCCTCGTAGGCCGTCGTCTTCCGCTCGACGACGAACGATGCCACCAGACCTTCCTTTTTCAGTTGCGCGCACTCTTTTTGGAGCTTCTTCTCCCCTTCTTTCTCGAGCTTGTCGAGAAAGTCGTTGAGAAACTCCCCCAGTTGCCGGAAATCGTGGTCGTGAGTGAGTACGGAATGCAGCAGGAGGAGCTCGGCCCCGTGCTGCTTGGCCAGAGTCTTGGCATAGCGTTTCGCCGGCTCGGCGTGAGAAGAGAGATCCGTCGGGAAAAGAATCTTGTGGATCTTCATGGTGCTCTCACGATAGCGCCAACGATCCACACGATTCAAGCCGTGCATGTATAGTCTCCCTGAACATGATCCCGATCGTCCCCTACCTGGAGCCGGAGGTGGCCCCCTCGCAGCGGCGCCGCGCGGAAATGCTCGCCCGGGCTCTCCGGGATGAGCATCCCTCGCTGGAGATCGCGTCCGCGTACTGTCCCCTTGTCCCCACGGTGCTCGAGGAAGCGCCGTCGCTCCACATCGACGACCAGAGCGCTCTCACTTCCCCGCAACCCCGGGACAGCTCGAGCTATCTTCAAGATCGCGCCCGGGCGCGCGCCGTCGCGGGAGACTACGTCGTCACGTCGCTTTCCCCCGACCTGTCCTACGAGCGCTATTGCGAAGAGCGGCTCGGTCTTGGCCCGGCGACGTGGCTCGTCGCGCAGGCCGAAGGGGATCCGCGACGGGTCGCGAGCCACGCGATGCGCGACCGCGCGGTGAGACAAGAGCTCATTCGTGCCGTCCGCCAGGAGAAGCTCCTCTACGTCCATCCCTACATGGGACACGACGACGTCTGGGAGCTCGCGCTCGGTCTCCACCGCACCGCCCGAAGACCGGTCAAGGTCGTAGCCCCACCGCCCGGAGTGACCGCGCTGGTGAACGACAAGGTCCAATTCTCCGAGATCGTGACGAGACTCTTCGGGCACCGGCTGATCCCGGAAAGTCATTCGGTCGCGAGCCTCTCTCTGCTGTGCCAGCGCGCCCGCGAGCTCGCCGACCGTCACGGCACGCTCGTCGTCAAGCTACCCGACTCGGCCGCGGGGTCGGGAAACCTCGTCCTCGATGCCGTGGAATATGCCGCCAAGCCGCTTTCGGAGATTCACGAGAAACTGAAACCTCTCATGGAGACGCTCTCCTGGCAGGGCGACAAACACGTTCTCGTGGGCGCCTGGACCGAAGGCGTTCTCCAGGCACCGTCGGCGCAGCTCTGGATCCCACCGGAAGGCCGCGGCGATCCCGTCGTCGAAGGGCTCTTCGAGCAGAAGATCGAGTCGGGAACGACGCGTTTCGTGGGAAGCCACCGAGCGGAGCTGCCGCACGCACTCGCTCTCGAGATCGCCCTCCGGAGCGTTCTCCTCGCGCTCGCGTTCCAGCGCCTCGGCTACATCGGCCGCTGTTCTTTCGATCTGGTCCTCGCCGGCCGCAGCCTCGAGAGCTGCCGCATCGAGTTCATCGAGGCGAACGGGCGCTGGGGCGGCACGTCGACCCCCATGACCCTCGTGAACCGTCTCATCGGGAAATGGTGGGATAGGCCTTACGTCGAGAGCGCGATCGCGACCGAGCACACGAGCTTCGGTGATTTTTTCGAATCCGTTCGCGACGCTCTCTTCGACGCGCGAACGTCGAGAGGCCGGTTCGTCCTCTACAATCCGGCGAGCATCGCCGCCCGGGGCGTGGTCCATGCCATCGCATTTCCAGGAGAGGGTGAAGTAAAGTCTTCTGGAGGTATCTATGAAGAATTATTCTCGCCGCCGCTTCCTCGGAGCTAGCACCGCCGCCGCCACTGCCGCCGCCTTCGGGTGGCCTCGATTCGGCGAGGCCCAGTCGACTTCCACCGCTCGCTCCGGTCCGGGACCCGACGTCATCGTCTCGAACGCACGGGTCTACACCATGGACCCCGCCCTCCCTCGCGCCGAGGCCATCGCCGTAAAGAACGGCCGCTTCGTCGCGGTGGGGTCGAACGACGACGTCAAGAACCTGAAGACCGCGGCGACCGAGATGGTCGATGGCGGAGGCATGACCGTCGTGCCCGGATTCATCGACGCTCACTCCCACCCCTCCGAGGCGGGCATCTCGGAGCTTCTCGACGTCAACTGCGACCTCCGGAGCATCGCCGCCATCAAAGACGTCATCTCGCAGCGCGCGGCGAAGACCCCGCCCGGGGAGTGGATCAAAGGATTCAAATACGACGATACGAAGCTCCGCGAAGGACGGCCCCTGAACCGCAGAGACCTGGACGAGGCGGCCCCGAACAATCCCGTCATCGTGACCCATCGCGGTGGTCACACGTCGGTCTACAACAGCCAGGCGTTCGCCAAAGCGGGGATCACCGCGAGCACACCCGACCCCGAGGGAGGCAAGTTCTATCGGGAGAACGGTGAGCTCACCGGCCTCGCCGCCGAGCACGCCAACGATCTCTTCCAGAACCTCATTCCCCAGGGAAGCACGAGAGAGCAGAGACAGGCGGGGGTGAAGCTCATCTCCGCGCTCATGACGAAAGCGGGCCTCACGACGGTGCACGAAACGGGAATCGGCACCGACAACTTCATCGCCTACCAGGACGCATATCGAGCGGGAGAGATGCGCTTTCGCATGTACGCCTTTCCCATGGGTCCGACTGATTTCTACAAGGGCCTGAAGATGGCGGGCCTCCGCACCGGATACGGGGACGACTGGCTCCAGATCGGTGCGGTGAAGTACGTCGCCGACGGGTCAGCGTCCGAGCGCACCATGCGGATGTCGACTCCCTACGAGGGACGGCCCAACGACTTCGGCATCCTCACCATGACGGCGGAAGAGATCGACGCCGCGGTCAAGGACGCCTACGAGCACGATTTCCAGATCGGAATCCACGCGAACGGCGACGTCACCATCAAGATGGTGCTCGACGCCTACGAGAAGTACGCAAAGCTCGCACGCCGTCCCGACCCGAGACCCCGGATCGAGCATTGCTCACTCGTCAACCCCGAGATCCTTCGGCGCATCAAAGCCATTGGCGCGATCCCCACGCCGTTCTACACCTACGTCTACTACCACGGAGAGAAGTGGGACAATTATGGCGAGGACAAGATGCAGTGGATGTTCGCCCACAAATCGTTCCTCGACTACGGAATTCCGGTGGCGGCAGCCTCCGACTATACCCCGGGCCCCTATGAGCCTCTGATGGGGCTCCAGAGCATGGTGACCCGGAAAGACTTCGAAGGGCGGACCTGGGGAGCGAACCAGCGCATCACCGTCGACCAGGCGCTCACCGTCTGCACCCGCAACGCCGCCTACGCTTCGTTCGAAGAGGACAAGAAAGGGTCGATCGAGGGTGGCAAGCTCGGCGACTTCGTGATCCTCGCGGAGGATCCGCACGATGTCGATCCCGACCACCTGAAGGACATCGAGATCGTGCGCACCGTCGTGGGAGGAAAGACCATGTACCGGCGGGACAGCTGACGTCCCGATGAGACGGATCCTCACGGCGGCTCTCGCTCTCATCGCCATCGCCGCCATCGGGGCAAGCCGCCTCCCGCCCGTGGGAGGTGACTTCGGCGCCTACTCGGTGATCCCCGCGGCTTTTCTCATCGCCTACATCTTCGCCACCAAGCGTATCCTCGAGTCCCTCGTCTTCGCCTCGCTCCTCGGATTCGTCCTCGCCCACCGCGGCGATTTCTTCGGGGCGTTCAACGACGCCCTCATGAAGGTGCTGCGGAGCGAGGATATGGCGTGGCTGTTCCTCGTCTGCGGTCTCATGGGAAGCCTGATCGCTCTCATCGAGCGAGCGGGTGGCTCTTTCGCCTTCGGCGAGTGGGTGCAGAAACGCGCCAAGACACGGACGAGCACGCTTCTCTGGACGTGGGTCCTGGGGATGGCGATCTTCATCGACGACTACTTGAACTCGCTCACCGTCGGCTCCTGCATGGCGCCTATCACCGATCGCCACAAGGTGAGCCGGGAGATGCTCGCGTACGTCGTGGACTCGACGGCGGCCCCGGTCTGCGTCCTCATCCCGATCTCGACGTGGGGCGTTTTCGTGGGAAGGCTCCTGGAAGCGAACGGCCTCGCCGACGAGGGACAGGGTCTCGTCGCCTTCGCCAAAACCATCCCCTACAACTTCTACGGCTGGTTCGCGGCTTTCGTCGTACCCCTCGTGATCCTCGGCATCGTCCCCGTCTTCGGCCCGATGAAAAAGGCGGAACAGCGCGCCCGGGAGACGGGCGTCCTCGCACCGCCGGGCTCGGAAAAAATCGACATGAAAGCGGGAGAGACTTTCGAGATCCCCGAGCGGCCCAGGATTGCGAATTTCTTCCTTCCGATGATCTTCCTCGTCGCCGCGACGCTCTGGTTCGACATCGATATGGCGAAGGGTGTCGTCTCGACGATGGGCTTCCTCTTTCTTCTCTACCTGGGACAGAGGCTCGTGACCGCGAGCGAGTTCGCCGACCTGAGCGTCCGCGGCGTAAAGAACATGCTCTTTCCCCTCGTCATGATGGTCCTCGCTTTCACCTTCGCCGAGGCCAACGAGCAAATCGGGTTCACCGCGTACGTGATCCGGAGCGCCGCGCCGATCATGTCTCCGGCGCTCATGCCCGTCGTCGTCTTCGTCGTCCTCGGCATCACCGAGTTCATCACCGGAACCAACTGGGGCATGTACATCATCGCCTTCCCCATCGTGATCCCTCTCGCGCAGCAGATCGGCGCCAACCCCACCCTCGTCGTCGCCGCCGTCCTCTCCGCGGGAGTCTGGGGGGCGCACATCTGCTTCTACTCGGATGCGACCATCCTCTCCTCGGCCGCCTCCGGCTGCGACAACTTCGAGCACGCGATAACCCAGCTTCCGTATGGAGTGCTCGCGGCGCTGCTCTCGGCGGTCGCGTTCTTCGCGGCGGGCACGCTTCTGACTTGAAGGGGCGAGCTCGGTCCGAACCGAGCTACGAGCTCACTTCGAGGCGGCAAGAGTCTCTCCCTCGACGACCTCCATGACGAGAACGGGACTTCCCTCGAAGTCGAGGATGTCATAGAGAGCGGCGATTCCCGCGTGTTGGACGGAAGCGAGGAGCTTGGCTTCGTGCTCGAGGCGCGAGCGCCTCTCCGCACTCGCCACGAGGTCACCGGGAAGGACTTTGAGCGCGACGTCGCGCTCGAGACGGGAGTCGCGAGCTCGTCAGACCTCTCCTTGTCCACCGGCCCCGAGCACACCGACAACTTCGTACGGACCCAAGCGCTGCCCGGGACCGAGGCTCATGAGGGAAGAGAGTAGAAAACTTCAGGCTCGTCGCGCAAGCGCCAGCCCGCTCGGGAGAAGGCAGCTTCTGCGAAACGTTTCCGCGGAAACGTTTCGCTAAGAAACTTTAGAAAGATCGCCAATGGCCTGAGATTTGGCGGGACATCCACCGAGCTAGCGGGATCCTCTCCCCATCCCTTTTCACTAGCGACGAGAAAATGGCTATCATTGAATTTGAGAGGTAAAGATGGTGTCCTATCGGTCGGGTTCGTTGATGGGCACTTCCCTATTTCGGGACCCGGTCTTCGAGCTCACGAGTAATAGTCACAGCCTCCAGGGGGAACTGTTCGAGTCTTTCCGCGAGTTTGACCTGAAGTTAGAAAACATACAGGAGACGGCGGCGGTTCCGACTCCCGCGAATTGGCAGCTATACATGTCTTTCCTCTCGTTCCGAGCAAGCGTGCGGGTAAAGGTGGACGGATTCGAGTTGACGTTTCTCAACCCTCAAATGAACGATGCCGCCATCATCAAGGATGTATGGAAGCGGGCCGAATCTGCTTTCGCTTCCGCACTACGGGAGACCAGAGTAGTCAGGCGAGACCTGGTTTTACATGCCCATTTCGAGATCCCCGACGGCGGTTATCGCACCATCACGCAGCGGTATTGGGGACCATCCCCCGACGGGCTCGGCGAACTGTCCGGCCAAGGTGTGGGTTTCTACCTTCGGAATCCCCTATTTAGCGATGAAGCGAGCGTGGTGCTCGAGAAGTCGATATTGATCGAGGATGGATTGTATGTTCAGACCCGATGCGGATTTGATGCTGGCACCTTCGACCTCGAGACGATGGCTACCCATTTCACGTCTTACGTACGGAAGCTCATAGAGGTTCTTGGAGGCACGAATTGAACGTGAATGTTCGGGCGACAGCGCAGGAACTTGGTGGCGGCCCCCCGCAGCATGTGGCGTCCTCGCCATTTCCCACTCAGCCCGTGAACGGGCAAGGTCGCGTGGGGCTTGCGTCCCAATGGATCGATCATCCGGTGCCTCCACGTATCCCACCCCAGCCGCTAGTCCCGCTGGCGACACTGGTGTCGAGAGCCGGCGGTCCGCCAGAGATCGCCGTCCCTTCTCGTTCTCAGAATCGAGCACTTCTGAAGTTCCTTCAAGAGTGGAGGGAAGACCCGGATCAGATGGGCGAGGACTGGTGGGCCGATTTCGAACGGGAGTTGGCGGAACAGCGGCTCGACTTTCGCGAGCGGGAACTACCCTAGGTCCGGATGAGCCGTTATTCGCTGGACACCAACATCATTAGCTACGTCCTCAAAAGGAATCGTCCAGTATCCGACAAGCTCGAACAGCTCCTAAAGGAAGACCATGAGTTCGTGATTTGTCCTGTCGTCTACTACGAACTCCGGCGCGGACTATTGAAAAAGGAAGCCACGGCACAGCTCGCAGCACTGAAGTCCATTGTTTCGAATCTCAGATGGCTCGATTTCCGGAAAGAGATCTGGCATAGAGCGGCCCAGGGATGGGTGGAAGCGTCTCTCGCGGGACGCCAACCAAAGGACGCCGATCTTCTGATCGCTTTTCATGCGCATTATTTCTCTGCGATATTGGTGACCAACAACGTCAAGGACTTCGAAACGTATCCGGTTACGCTCGAGAACTGGGTCAGTTGATAGACTCGCGCTTGCCACGCCGTCGAAGAGCACAGTCCCGGCAGTGATTCGCTCGCTGGCGGTGTCCGTCGGACCCCTTAGGCCGCGAGAGTCGTCGGAAACTTCGAAATCAGCTCGAGCTCAGCGTACTTTCTCCCATCCGGCAGTCCGCAGCTACCCCCAGACACGAGGTGTCACCGGATGGTACGCCATGCCTAACCCGCGTAGCTCATGTAGTTTTTACCAGCTTGATAGGCCCAGTCGCCGGGCGCCGAGCCCGGCACCGGATTCGACAGGATTTTGGTGGGACTCGATCCATCGGGAACGGTACTGCCGGGTGCGAAGGGGAAGAGGAACTCGCCGGGACGATAGGACCACGGGCTTTGTTCCCCTCAAGGTGGGGCTGCTGGTGAGGACACTGCAGACGATCGTGGCGGGAGGCTCAACGGTGACTTCGCGAACCCGCGCGCAGTTGCCGGTCTGGCCGTCGAGCACCAATTCCGCGCGAACGCGGCGCTTCGTCGCTTCATTGAGGTCCTGGTACGTATGCTCGATAACTTTCTCGATCTCGAGGCGGTCGCCATCACGCGAGACGTCTCCATCTTCCACTGGAATCTTCTCGAACTCGCCCCAAGCGCTCTCGTAGTCCCACGCCACCTGAAGCGTCATCGGTAGGTCCGGCACTCCGCTGAAGTCGACATAGAGGCCGACGACGTTGTCGTTCACCCAGCCCGGGTCGCCGAAGCGGACATTGACCTCACCAATATTGGTACAGTTGAAGTCTTCCTGCGCGCTGGCCCCGGAGAGCGCGAGGCTTTGAGGCGCGCCCGAGCCATCCACGGGGCTCGGAGCCGTCGGCCCATCGGCGGAACAGCCCGCGTAGAGCCCCATGATCACGAGCGCGGCCGCAGACAGAAACAAACGTCGAGTATGACTCGCGTTGCATCTTCTCTCCTTGTAGAGAAACGTTTTCCGGGAGCACTCCGGCTCCAGGAAGAATGTTCGCCCGTCCGGCGAAGTCCGGAGCGGAGATTTGCTTTCGTGTGGTCACCTACACCCTGCAATCCCCATGCCACCTGGGCGCTTCTTTCCCTGTGCGACTTTGCGGCTGACGAAGATGGAATGGTGAGGTGGATGGCACAGGTCGCGGGACTTATGCCGCGGGATAGAACGAACGGGGGATCCGCGGAAACGTTCTCGCCAAGATACTTCGCAGACCGACGGCGGTCTATTTGCCCATTGCGAGTAGTGCCAGCGGGTTCACCCTGGCGTCTCCGAGGCGGACACCCCAGTGCAGGTGGGCTCCCGTGACCCTGCCCGTCGCTCCGACCTTGCCGATGACGACGCCGCTTTCGACCACCGCGCCGCGCTCGACTTCGATCGAGCTCAGGTGGCCATAGAACGAGAACAACCCAAAGCCGTGGTCGAGAATCACGGTGTTTCCCAGAAAAAACAGTCCCTTGGCCAGCGCGACCCGGCCCCGTGCCGTCGCGAGGACGGGAGTTCCCGCGGGAGCGGGAAAGTCTTCGCCACTGTGCGGGCTCCGGGGCTCGCCGTTGAAGATCCGCCTCTTCCCGAAGCTCCCCGAAGGCTCATAGCCTTGCACCGGCTCGACGAAGCCTCGCTGCCAGAGCCGCTCTTCGGTCGAGGAAGAAAAGATGTCCCCAAGCTCTCGTGTCTCGCGCTGCGCTCGGGCCAGATCCTTGGGGCTCAGCTCGACATACTTGGGCGCGACTTTGAGCTCCTGAACCGGGAACTCTCCGTCGGTGATGTGGAGCTCCGCGCGGCATTCGACCGCCGGACCCGTCTCGGGAATGGCGCGGGCTCGGAGCGAGCTCGTCCCGGGCCGCTTCACGAAATCGACGCCGTAAAGCGCCTGAAAGACGCGGGAATCGGCCCCCTGCCAGAACGAGAGCTCCTGGCCCTCCGAGAACGCCTCGACCGCGCGAAGCGGCGCGTCACTCCGCACCTCGACGACGAGGATACTTCCCTGCTTCGGAGACATGTCGGAGACGCGAAGAAGGACCGTGTCGCTGCAGGGGATGGTCGTCACCGCTGGCTTCCCGCTCGAAACACTCGCCGACGCACATAGGAGCGCGCAGCAGATCGAAGCGAATCGCGCCGCTCGTACCATCACCGTCACCTTCAAGCACATCTTATCTCGTAGGGCGACACGTGCCAGCCCGCGCGGACATGTGTAGATTCGTTCCTCGGTCCGGACGGAGTTCACGACCGTTCTGCAGTAGTGAAAATGAAGCACGTCCGATTCGCTACTCGACCCGGTCTGCATCCTTGGCTGGAGCCTCACCTCGCCAAGAACCGCTCGATCGCCTCCCACTCCGTCTTCGCGTCCTCGAGTCCGACGTCGATGATTTTCTCCAGGTACGGTCTCTCGAAGAGCAGATAGCTCAAGAAATCGGACGAGGCATCCGACGAGGCGCCCAGGCCTCGAGTGAGGATGCGGAGCGAGCGTGGAAGATGACGCGCCATTCCCGCCGAGAGCGCTCCGAGGTCTCGAGAAGGCCGGAGGACGAGAAGCTCGATCGGGCGCAGACCTTCCGGATGGACGAGGCCTTCGGGCAGAAGCGTGAGGGTACGGTTGATCCGCATCAACCTCTCCGCGTCGTTCTCGAGCGCGTCGAGAAAGATTCCATGCATCAGCATGGACAGGATGCGCGCCGGGGGTGGATAGTTCCCGTTCGACTTCGGCGACGGGCTCGGGAAACGGACAGAGACGGCGAGGATGCGATCGGCTCCCAGGTGGACCGCAGGGGAAAGTGGAGAGGATTGCCGGATGGCGCCGTCGCCGAAGTAATCGTCCCCTACCCGGATCGCGGGGAACACGATGGGAAGCGCGGCGGAAGCCATGACGTGATCCAGATTGATCTTCGCGCGCACCCCGCGCCGCCGCGATCGCTCCCACATGGACAGGTCGTCGACGCCGTCGACGAACGTCGTGACCATGCCCGTCGAGTAGCTCGTCGCGCTGAGGGCCAGCGCCCGCAATCGTCCCGAGGCTAGGTTGGGGGTGATTC
Organism: uncultured Acidobacteriota bacterium; assembly: GCA_963815675.1. Taxonomy (GTDB): domain Bacteria; phylum Acidobacteriota; class Vicinamibacteria; order Marinacidobacterales; family SMYC01; genus CAWFHP01. The sequence continues at coordinate 629,252 of CAWFHP010000019.1, forward strand.
CGTCGAAGTCGAGGATCTGCGAAAGATGCCGGTAGAGCGGCCGGGTATCGAGAATTCCGCGCAGCTCGAAGCCGGGAGCCCGGCCCCCGCTCAATATCTTCCCCGCCCAACGGACGAGGCTCGTCGTCAGCGACTGGAATTCCGTCGAGAAAACGTTCTCGACCGACAGCCGAAGCCAGGCGGCGACCATGTCGCGCGTGACCTGGCGAAAGGAGCTCCGAGCGGAGGCCAGCGACGTGGCGTTGATGCCGCCCGCGGACACTCCCGTCACGATTGGAAACGGGAGGTCTCCTCCCAAGCGCTCCGCGATTCCCGCGAGGACCCCCGCCTGATAGGCCCCTCGAGCACCGCCTCCGCTGAGGACGATGGCGGTGGTTTTTGCTCGCTTTGTGTCGGTCACCAGGGCGGTCATGTTAGCCCGAAAAAAGCCGGGAACCCATCCGTGGTCTCGTGCCTCTCATCTGGCGTATGATGGACCGCGAATCGTGATGAGCGCGGGCTTCTTTCTGGCCATGGCGGCTGCGGCTGCCGTTGCACTCGAGCCGCTTTCTCTGGAGGAGGCTCTGGACCGGGCTCTCGCAGGAAACCCCGCGCTCTCCGCGGCGACGGCGGCGGAGGAGGAAGGCGCGGCACGGCGCGATCAGGCCCGGGGTCAGCTCCTCCCACGAATCGATTACACGGAGTCGTTCGCCCGCAGCAACGACCCGGTCTACGTTTTCGGGACGCTCCTCCGGCAGGGCCGCTTCGGCGAAGAGAACTTCGCCGTGGACGCTCTCAACCATCCGGACCCCTTGAATTTCTTTCAATCGCAGTTCCGCCTGCGGCAGGTCCTCTTCGACCGCGGAGCATGGCTGCGTCTCGACGAGGCCGGGCTCGCGGCAGATTCGGCGTCGGAAGAACGAAAGCGCGCCGAGATGGCGGTCCTCTTCGATACCGTGAGGAGCTACTACGGCGCCCTCGTGAGCGCCCGGAATCTGGAAGTCGCGGAGCAGGCGGTCGAGTCCGCCGAAGAGGATTTGGCGCGTACGAAAGCCCTCTTCGAAGGGGGTCAGATCACCGAGGCGGACCTCCTCGCTCTCCAGGTGCAGCTCGCCTCTCTCCGCGAGAACCGTATCGGGGCGCGAAACAATCTCGAGCTGATCCAGGGAGAGCTCAATCGCGTGATGGGAGCGCCCCTCGACGCGAAGTACCGTCTCACCTCCACCCTGGAGCGGAGCGGCTCGGAAGCAAGTCCAAGCGACGTCGCGACGCTCGAGACCTCCGCGGTCTCGAACCGACCCGAGGCTCGGCGGGTCGCCATCGGCGAGGAGGTCGCCGATAGGGAAAAGAAGATCGCGCGTGCCGCATTCCTCCCTTCTCTCGTCTTCGATGCCGGCTGGGAGTCGGATTGGGTGAGCTTCACCGGAGCCGGGGGCACGAACTGGATCCTCGGAATTGGACTACGCATCAACCTCTTCGACGGTCTCGCGAGCGTCGCGAAAGTGAAGGAGGCCGAAGCCGCGCTGAGGCGCGCCAGGGCCGAGCGGAGGAACGTGGAGCAAGGGCTTCTTCTCGAAGTGCGTCAGGCCGCTCTAGCTCTAGACGCCGCCCGCGAGCGCATCGTCGTGACCCGCGAGTCGGTCGCCCAAGCCCGGGAGAGCCACCGCATCATCCGGGCTCGCCACGAAGGCGGCCTCGCCACCATGACCGATTTACTCCGAAGCCAAAACGCGCTCCTCACCGCGGAAGCTAGAGAATCTGGGCGCCATCTACGAAGTCCGGCTCGCGGAGGTGAAGCTCGCTCTCGTATCGGGAACGCTCCATCGAGACGCGGAGGTCTTGAAGCCGTGATCGGAATAGGGAAACGAAGTACCGTCCTTCTGCCGCTCCTTCTGGCCGCTTGCGGCGGGGCCGAGAAACCGGAGGCGAGTCGAGCAACCGTCGCTGCGGGCGACACGATGGAAGTGCGGTCCGTCCCCGTGGGCGATAGCTACGAAGCCATGGGGACCCTCCGCGGCCGCGAGACCGCGGTTCTGACCAGCCGGGTCCCGGGATATGTTCGTGAGATTCGGGTGGAAGCCGGCGACCGGGTCGTGGCAGGAGCGGTTCTCGCCGTCCTCGATGCGCCCGAGCTCACGGCCCAGCTTCGCGCCGCCAAGAGCGCCTCCCTCGAGTCCGAGACCGGACAGGCGGAGGCGGAAGCCGCTCTTTCCGCCGCCAAGGCCGACCTCGCTCTCGCCTCCACGACCTACAACCGGTTCCTCGCTCTCCGCGACCAGCGCGCCGTGACCCGACAGGAGTTCGACGAGGTGGAAGCGCGGCAAAAGGCAGCCGAAGCCCAGGTGGCGATGGCGGAGGCTCGAATCGACCGAAGCCGTTCCGCCAAGACGCGCGCCGAAGCCGGTGTCGCGTCCGCACAGGCATTCGACGACTACACCCGCATTCAGGCGCCCTTCGCCGGTCGCGTCCTCGAACGGCGCGTCGACCTCGGAAGTATGGCGGCGCCCGGAGCGCCTCTCTTCATCGTGGAAAAAGAAGGCGCGCTCCGCGCCGAGGTCTCCGTCGGTGAGTCGCTCGCGGGCAAGATTCGGCCGGGGGACGCCGCTCGCGTTTTCATCGGTACCAAGAGCCTGCCCATTGACGGCAAGGTAGCCGAGGTCGTCCCCTCGATAGACTCGCTCTCTCGCGCCTTCCTCGTCAAAGTCGACTTTCCCGCCTCCTCTTCGGAGAGCCTGGTGCCGGGAAGCTTCGCCCGCGTCACCTTCGACGTCGGAGCCACTTCGAGGCTCCTCGTTCCTCGAATCGGCCGTGACCGACAAGGGTCAGCTCCATATGGTCTACGTCGTGGAGAACGACGAGTCCCGCATGCGTCTCGTGACCCTCGGCTCCGAGCACGGCGACGACGTCGAGGTCCTTTCCGGCCTGTCGGCCGGCGACCGGATCGTTGTCCGGTGAGCGTGGTGAACCTAAAGAGCCTATTGGTATGAGCCCGTCGATGAACGACCACCTCGGTCCCGCGGGAACGCTCGCCAAAGCCTTCATCGACTCGAAGCTCACGCCCCTCTTCCTCCTGGGGTCGCTTCTCCTCGGAGTGTTCACCCTTTGGCAGCTTCCCCGGGAGGAGGAACCTCAGAATCATCGTGCCTATGTTCGACGTCTTCGTCGCCATGCCGGGCGCATCCCCGAAAGAGATCGAGCGACGGGTGACGGCGCCCATGGAGAAGCTCATCTGGGAGATTCCCGGCGTCGAGTATCTCTACTCGACATCGAGCCCGGGCACGAGCATGGTCGTCGTCCGGTTCTATGTCGGCGAGAACGAGGAGGACGCCGCGGTCAAGCTCGAGGACAAGCTCCGGGCGAACTACGACCGCATTCCCCCCGGAGTAAGCCTGCCGCTCATCAAGCGGCGCTCGATCGACGACGTCCCCATTCTGGCGCTCACCCTCTGGAGCCGCCGCTATGGTCACTACGAGCTACGGCGGGTGGCGGCGGAGCTGGCCGACGCCATCAAGCAGGTTCCCGACGTGAGCGAAGTCACGCTCATCGGCGGGGAGCGCAAACAAGTTCAGGTCCACCTCGATCCGTCGGCACTCGCCGCGCGTTCCCTGTCGCCTCTCGCCGTCCAGAGGGCCCTCGAAGCCGTGAACCAGGAGATGGACGCGGGATCCTTCGCGTCGGACAACCGCTCGTTGAAGCTCGAGATCGGCCATCTCCTGCGCGACCGCGCGGACGTCGAGCGTGTGGTCGTGGGAGCGCAGGGTGGACGGCCCGTCTACCTCGGGGACGTCGCGAGCGTCGTCGTCGGGGGCGAGGAGCCGAGCTCGTACGTCTTCTTCGGCAGCGCGAAGTCCGGAACCGGTGACGAGCGTGACGAGTGGCCCGCGGTGACTATCTCCGTGGCGAAACGCAAGGGAAAAAACGCGGTCGACGTGAACCATCACGTTCTCGAGACCGTCGACGCGCTCAAGGGAAGCCTCGTCCCCCCGGACGTCTCCATCGAGATCACCCGGGACTACGGCGAGACCGCGAAGGAAAAGAGCAACGAGCTCCTGTTCCACATGTTCCTTGCCGTCGTGAGCGTCGCCGCCCTCATCTGGTTCGCCCTCGGAAAACGTGAGGCCGTCATCGTCCTTCTCGCCATTCCGGCGACGCTCGCGCTGACCCTCGCCGTCTTCTACTTCTACGGCTTCACGCTGAACCGGATCACGCTCTTCGCCCTCATCTTCTCGATCGGCATCCTCGTCGACGACGCCATCGTCGTGGTCGAGAACATCGCCCGTCACCGGCGCCTCCCCGAGAGCAAGCACCTCTCCGTCGCCGAGGTCGCGGTGCGGGCGGTCGACGAGGTCGGAAACCCGACCATCCTCGCCACCCTCGCGGTCATCGCCGCGATTCTCCCCATGGCGTTCGTGCGGGGACTCATGGGCCCCTACATGCGGCCCATTCCCGTCGGCGCCTCGGCGGCGATGGTGTTCTCCCTCATCGTGGCTTTCGTCGTGACGCCGTGGGCGACGATCCGGCTCCTGAAAGGCGATTCCGACCACGGCCATCAGGGGGAGAGCGCGACGACGAGGCTCTACCGGCGCTTCATGTCGGGCCTCATCGGGAGCGCTCGCCAGCGACGAATCTTCCTCACGAGCGTCGTCGTCCTTCTCCTGGGCTCGCTCAGCCTCGTCGCGGTGGGCTTCGTTCAGGTCAAGATGCTTCCCTTCGACAACAAGAGCGAGCTTCAAGTGATCGTGGACATGCCCGAAGGGACGACACTCGAGCAGACGACTCGAGTCAGCCAGTCGCTCGCCGAGGCGGTCCTGACCCACGACGAGGTCGTGAGCTACCAGATCTACGCCGGTACCTCCGGTCCCTACAATTTCAACGGCCTGGTGCGGCACTACTTCCTGCGACGCGGAGACAACGTCGCCGACATCCAGGTGAACTTGAAGCCCAAGGGCGAGCGGTCGCGGGTCAGTCACGAGATCGCGAAGTCGCTTCGCTCCGAGCTCCTGCCCGTGGCCCAGCGTTACGGGGCCGCGATCAAAGTCGCGGAAGTCCCTCCCGGACCACCCGTGCTCCAGACCCTCGTCGCGGAGGTTTATGGACCCGACGGTGATCGCCAGGTCGAGATCGCTCGACAGTTGCGCGACCACATGAAGGAGATGCCCGGCGTGGTCGACGTGGACTGGTACGTGGAGGACCCTCAGCCCAAGGTCCGGCTCGTCGTCGACCCGGAGAAGGCCGCGTTGAGCGGGGTCGGAGTCGATACAATCGTCCAGACGTTGAAGCTCGCGACGGAAGGAACGCCGGCGGGCCTGCTCCACCTGGAGAGCGAAAAAGAAGACGTCCCCATCGTCCTCCGCCTGGACCGGAAGACGCAATCCGACGTCGAGAGGCTTCGCGGACTCCGGGTCGCGGGAGCCGGGGGGGTACTCGTCCCCATCCGGGAGCTCACCCGGGTCGAAGAAAGCGTGGAAGAGCGGAGCCTCTACCGCAAGAACCTGATGCCCGTCGTCTATGTCACCGCCGACGTCGCCGGAGCCATCGAAAGCCCCGTCTACGCCATGACCCGCCTGTCGCCCTGGGTTCGTAATCTCGAGATTCCCGAGGGATACCGGATCGAACAATACACGGCGGCGCTCCCCTCCTCGACCAACCGCTACGCCATCAAATGGGACGGCGAGTGGCACATTACCTATGAAGTCTTCCGCGACCTGGGCCTCGCTTTCGCCGCGGTGTTGATTCTGATCTACATCCTCGTGGTGGCCTGGTTCCAGTCGTTCTCGGTCCCCCTCGTCATCATGATGGCCATTCCCTTCTCGCTCGTGGGCATCCTTCCCGCTCACGGGCTCGGTGGAGCGTTCTTCACCGCGACATCGATGATCGGCTTCATCGCGGGCGCCGGAATCGTCGTCCGGAACTCGATCATCCTCGTGGATTTCGTCGAGCTCCGCCTCGCCCAGGGTATGCCTCTCGCGGAAGCGGTCATCGACGCCGGTGCCGTTCGCTTTCGCCCGATGCTCCTCACCGCGGCCGCGGTCATTGTCGCCGCGGCGGTGATTCTGTTCGACCCGATCTTCCAGGGTCTGGCCATCTCGCTCATGGCCGGTGAAGTGGCCTCGCTTCTTCTGTCGCGCGCCACCGTGCCCGTGGGCTATTTCCTCTTGAAGAACAGGTCATGAAGCTCTTTCCGCCGAAATCGATCCTCGCCCCCACCGATCTGAGCGAGCTATCGCTCAACGCCCTCGGCTACGTCCGCCTCTTCCACGAGACGCTCGGGAGTGCCGTCACCGTCCTCCACGCCGAGGAGATCGACATCCCACCCTATTTCACCGCGTCACAAGCGGACACCCTCCTGCGAGCCGCGCGCGAAGCGAGACGCCAGGCGGTAGACGAGGTGACCCGGGTCGTGACACCCGTTCTCGGCTTCGAGCCCACCGTGCGCGTCGTGGAAGGCTATCCCGCGACGGTGATCGCCGAGGTCGCGGCGCGCGACGGCCACGATCTCATCGTCCTTGGGACCCACGGGCGACGCGGAGTGAGTCGCTTCTTTCTCGGGTCCGTGGCGGAGCGCGTCCTGCACGCCTCACCTTCCCCGGTGCTCGTGACCCGAAGGCCGGCACCGGACACCTTGCGCCGCCTCCTCTGCGCCGTCACCGCGACGCCGTCCTCCACTGCCGCCCAGGGCTATGCGAAGGAACTGGCCAACGCCTTCTCGGCCGAGCTCCACGTGCTCCAACGCCCGGACGAAGTAGAGCTCCGCAACTCGATTCGCGAGAACCAGCCGGACATCGTGGTGATGGACGGCAGTCCGGACGATTCGATGCGGCGCATCGAGTCCGCGCTCTTGTTCATTCCACCTCTCAGGCGAGAGGTTTGACCTCGACCCCGAGGCTCGAGTCCACGCTCACCACGTGCTCGTCGGGCACTTCCCGCCAGGCTTCCTGAGTGATCGGCTCCGAGGCGACGACGACGGCGCGATACGACGTTTCCCGGTCGTGATGGACGTGCGGAATGCCGCAGATCTCGCAGTCACGCACACCATCGCGCTCCAGCAAATAGAGCGAATTGTGGTACCGGGTCGCCACCAGAACGCTTCCGTTGGTGAGGAGAAAGTTCAGCTTCGAGCGTTCGCCTCCTAGGAGACGGACGGCCTCGGCGGTGACTCCCGCGACCTTCCACACGTCGACGGCCGCGCTGTCGCCATCGATGTCGGCTCCGGATCGATCCAGGCGCGAGAGAAGCCAGAGAAACGCCTGCTCGCTATCCGTGGTGCCCTCGCGCCGCTGCTCGAGACGGGGCTCGGTCTCGCTCGCCAACCGCGGTCCGACGTTGTCGAAGTCGGCGACCGTTCCGTTGTGGGCGAAGACCCACCGGCGGTAGCGAAAGGGATGGGTGTTGCGAGCTGACGGCCCACCTACCGTCGCCCGGCGCACGTGAGCCACGACGGTCGTTCCGTAGATGCGCTCCGCGGCGGAGCCGAAATGAAGGTCCTCGAACGCAGCGGCATCCCGTTTCTCAAGCGTGATCTCGCTGTCATGAAATGACGCCAATCCCCAGCCGTCGGCGTGAGAACGACCGAGGCTGTCCTTCCGGCTCTGAAGCAAAAGCGCGTTCTGCGCGTGGACGAGACTGCACTCGACTTTCGTAGGCTCGTTGGCGCGAAACCCGTAGAGCCGGCACATAGATTAATGCTCACCTCGCTCTTCGCTCGGCTCGCTCCCCCGCGCTCCTCGCGCGGGGAGGACGGCCGGATCCTCTGGGCTGCCGGCTTCGCGGCGCCCATTCCTCCCGGCCGGTGCTCGCTCCGCTCGCACGGGACTTTTTCACCTGCTCAGCTCGGTCCAGCGGTGGCCGGCTTTGCGATAGCCCTCTAAATCGGAGAGAAGCTTCTCCTGCTCCTCGTCTTCCAGGCTGGTGACGTGGCTCAACAGAGTCCCGCAGCTCACCACGTGGTCGAGGGCCCGACGGAGATGAAAGAGCACGCGGTCCCGCTCCTCGTCGGTCACCTCCGTGCGCCCCGCGGACGCTCGAAGGGCCTCGATCGCTTCGCGACCGGAACGATGCTCGTCGTACAGATTGTCGACGTAGTCCTTTCCTCGCGACCGGGAGACCTGGGGATAGAAGCGTTCCTCCTCGAACTCGATGTGGGGCCCCGCGATCCGGTCGAGCTCTTCCGCCTTCTGCACCGCCTGCTGCCACTCACCGCTCTCCACGAGCCGAACGAGGGCGGAGAGGCCTTTCGTGAGCTTCTGATGGTCGTCGAGAAAGGCATCCCGTAGTCTCGATTTCGCGTTCATACGAATGGTTTGCGTCTTTGCGTTCTTTTCGTTCTTTGCGTTTTTCTTGGTTTTTCGTTCTACCGAACGGTCAGGACCGGCAGACGGCAGAAGCGGGTCACCTTCTCGGCAACGCTTCCGATGAGGACGTGAGCGAGTCCGCCGCGCCCGTGCGTTCCCAGAACGACCATGCTCGATCCCCGTTCCCTCGCGACCCGGTCAATCTCTCGCGACACGTTCCCCGCAGCCAGAACGACGTCGGCCTTCCGGCCTCGCCGCTCTTCCGACAGCGCTTCCTCGAAGCGTTTCCGCAGCTCGCCATCCTCTTCGACGAGAAGGGTGTCTTGCCCCTCGGCCCACGGAAGGGGCTGCGGCTCCAGCACGTGAACGAGGCAAACGGTACCACCTGCTTGTTTCGTCAACCGAAAGGCGGCGTCGGCCGCTCTGCGCGAGCAATCACTGAAATCGGTCGGGACGAGGATCTCACCGAGTCCGCCCTCGCCGCCCGCGACGGGAGAGTCTACGTGCAGGGTGAGCACATCCACCGCCGCGTGCCGGAGCACTTTCTCCGCGAGACTTCCCATTAACCACTTCTGGACGCCGGAACGGCCATGGGTTCCCACCACGACGAGATCGGGCTTGAGCGCAGAGATCGCCTTTTCGACGCCTTCGTACACGTCCCCGCTCCGCTGGAGATGAGTGGTTACGGAAAGCCCTCGCGCTCTCAGCGTGGAGGCGCGTCGGTCGAGCTCCTCTTTGGCCTCGCGCTCGGGGCGCTCGATGACGTCGGTGAGCACGAAATCGAACCTGGCGGCGTCGTCGAGCCGGTCCAGAAGCTCCGTCGGCGGCACAGGCGGCGGGTAGACCACCTTGTGAAACAGGTGGACGTGGCCTTTGAACGCCCGCGCCAGAACCTCGGCCTGAGACAAAGCACGGTCCGACGCCGCGGAAAAATCGACCAGAACGAGTATGGCTGTCATCGGTGCGGCAAAGCTCCCAGCAAACGGTGGCAACGCACGCAGCGGATCGTGAGATCGACATAGGCGAGGGCGGCCGCTTCCGAGTCACGCGCCCGCGCGGCTCTCCCGAGCTCACGCGCGGCGCTCCGGAACTGGGCGCTTTCCGACAAGTACTCTTGCGACTCGGAGATGGTCCACTGTTCCACCCGGCTCATCGCCTCCAGGTCGTCGGCGTACGCGGCAATCGCCTCGAAATCATCGAGCGCGAGGGCATCGAGCGTCTCGTGAGATAGATCGAGCTTCCGCCACATGATCTCCTGAGACGGTTTCAACTCCTGCTCTTTCTGAGGCGCCGCCAACAGCGCGACTCCGCCGAGCGCGGCACTCAGAATCGTCCCCACGACCAACTTTCGCATCAACCTCCGAGAATGCAAAGTCCGTACCGCCCGGGACTAATGACTCACGGCCGGGGTAAAAGACGCGATGGAACGGTCCTTGCTTCATACCGCTTGCACAAGAGGATCAAGTGGCACGACAAGGACCAGGGCCAGGTTGGCTGTTTACGACGACATGACCGGGTGGAGGATTCAAACGAGCAGGAGAGGCTTGTGTCCCGTGTGCGCGGAGAAGGCCCTCGTTCCCATCCTGTACGGACCGCTACCCGATTCGCTCATGGAGGATCGGGAGCGAGGAGACGTGTTCTGGGGCGGCCTTTCGATGAAGCGCGATAGCCCGCGGTGGAAGTGCGGCGCCTGCCATCGAAGCTTCCGCTCCGACACCGGTTGATTTTCCGAGCCGGCCCCGTTCCGCCGCGCGGAGGTCAGTGTACGGTGAGAACGGGAACCTCCGAGTGTCGTACCACGCGCTCGGTCACGCTCCCCATCAAGAGGCGATCGAGACCGGTGAGCCCTCGGGTCCCAATGACGACGAGCTGTGCGTTTCGATCGCGGGCGACGTCCATGATCTCGGCGAACACATCCCCTTCCCGAACCTCGACCTCGACCTCGACGTCGGTACGCCCCAGCCATTCGACGAGGCTCTTCCGAATTCGTCCCGGCATTTCCGGATCCATGTCGAAGAGACGGTTCACCGCGTAAAACGAGGGGTGGATCGGGCTCGCGACGACATGAACGACGTCGAGCGTGCCTTCCGAGGTAAGGAGGGAAACGGCGAGGTCGACGGCTCTGCGGGAGCATTCGGAGAAATCCGAGGGAACGAGAATGCGCTCGAACGTGTTCTGACTTCTCACGACATGAGCGCGGGTGCCGACGGTCAGAACGTTCACGCGCACGTGGCGGAGGACTTTTTCGGCGACGCTTCCCAGAACCAGTCGCTCGAGCCCCGTCCTTCCGTGCGTGCCCATGACGAGGAGATCCGGGTCGAGCTCTTCGACCTTGGCCGCGATGCCCTCGAAGGGTGACACCCCGCGGGCCGTCGAGTACTGTATGTCGATCGCGTTGCCCCGGAGCACATCTACCTTGAGAGCGAGAGAGTGCTCCGCCTCCGATTCCAACATCCCGAGGTAATCGCTGAGCGTCGCCACGGCCTCCACCTCCCGTGCCGCGGCGCGGGGCTCGACGACGTGAAAAAGATGGAGCCGGGCCCGTGTACGGAGGGCGAGCTCGACCGCTTGCTCGACGGCATGGTTCGCGGTCTCCGAGAAGTCCGTCGGAACGAGGATCCGCGTGAATTTCATCTCTCACCTCCAACGTAGGCGCTTCAAAACACGTGCCACCGAGACGTTGCGCGGAAGGCACGCTATGATTGCGCGTTTTCACCCACTCGCGGTAGGCTTGATCCTCGACCGTATCTGGTTCGCGCCTATTTCAGTACAACTTATGGATGGCCCGCAAACTTGGCAACATTCCTGCTTGGAATCGAGTCGGAGCTGACCAGACGCCCCGAAGTCGCTGAGTTTGGGCCTCCGGACGGAGGGGCGCTGGTCAGCAACGATTGACGAGCACCCGAGAGAGACGATTTGCGCTCATGGCCCTCGACCGGATCCTCATCGTAGACGACGAAGACCTGATCCGCTGGTCGCTCCAGCAGAAGCTGTCGAACTGGGGATACCGTTCTCTCGAGGCGCCCGACGGCGAGACCGCGATAGCGCTCGTCGAAAAGGAGAGCCCCGACGTCGTCCTCCTCGACATCCACCTCCCCGATCGCAACGGTCTCGAGGTCCTGAAGGCGATGCGCGAGTCCAACTCGCGGACGGTCGTCATCATCATGACGGCCTACGGCGTCCTCGAGGATGCCGTCGCCGCCCTCCGCCTCGGTGCCTACGATTTCGTCTCCAAGCCGCTCAACTTCGAAGAGCTCCGAGCCACGATCGCCAACGCCCTCGAAGCGGTGAAGCTTCGCCAGGAAGTGCGCCATTTCCGCGAGCGCGATCGAAAGCGTTTCGACTTCGACAACATCGTGGGGGAGTCGGAAGCGCTCAAGACCGCCCTTCTTCTCACCAAGAAGGTGTCGATCAGCCCCGCGACCACCATTTTGCTTCAGGGGGAGAGCGGAACGGGCAAGGATCTGATTGCGAAGGCCATCCACTACCACAGCTCCCGGGCCGAGCGACCGTTCCTCGCGGTGAACTGCGCGGCGCTCCCCGAGAACCTCGTCGAGAGCGAGCTCCTCGGCTACGAAAAGGGGGCGTTTACCGACGCGAGGCAACAGAAGAAAGGGCTCCTCGAGCTCGCCGACGGGGGAACTATCCTGCTCGACGAGATCGGAGAGATGCCGCTCGGGCTGCAGGCGAAACTCTTGCGGGTACTCGAAGAACAAAGCTTCAAGCGCGTGGGAGGAGTCCAGGACGTCCGAGTCGACGTCCGGATCATCGCGTCGTCCAACCGCGAGCTCAAGAAGATGGTGGAGGAGGGAAAGTTCCGCCAGGATCTCTTCTACCGCCTGAACGTCATCACCATCACCCTTCCCGCCCTTCGCGAGCGCTCCGGAGACGTGAAGCTGCTCTGCCGTCACTTCATCGACGAGTACAACACGCGGTTCGGAAAGCGCATCAAAGGGCTCACCCCCGAAGCCGAGCGCCTGCTCGAGAAGTACCACTGGCCGGGCAATGTCCGCGAGCTCCGGAACCTCATCGAACGGGCCATGATTCTGGAAGACGGACCTTTCGTCGACGCCGCCGCGCTTCCCATCGACGTGACCGAGCCGTCGGTGCCCGCGAGCGATGTCACCCTCCCCGATTTTTCCATTCCCGACAAAGGAACCTCTCTGGAAAAAGTCGAGGAAGAGCTCGTGCGCCAGGCGCTCGCGCGCACCGGCGGCAATCAAACCCGGGCGGCCAAGCTCCTCGACATCAGCCGTGACGCGCTCCGCTACAAGATGAAGAAGTTCAACCTGCAGGAGTCGGGCCATTGAGCGTTCAGCTCCCATGGTAGGCTCCCCCTCGCAATCGATGCTGGCAATGGCGGCGGCGCGGTTGTCGCATGAGATCCGGAACTCTCTCGCCGGAGTCGCCGGCGCCATCGACGTGCTGGAAGACCGGATACCGCCGGCGGTGGAGGTAGAGGAGGTGCTCGGCCGTATCCGTTCCGAGGTCTCCCGCATCGAGGGGTGGGTTATCGAGCTTGCGATGTTCGCCGAGCCCGCGGTCCCCGTCCTCAAGAAGAGAAACGTTCACGACGTCATCGACAGGGCTCTCCTCCGGGCAGAACTTCTCGCCACCACCCGCGTCGCCCGGAAATATGGGGAGGCCGTCCGCCCGGCCCGGATCGACGAGAAGCTCCTCGGCGAGGCCTTGTCCCGTCTGTTCCTGAACGCGAAACAGGCGATGCCGTCGGGGGGCACTCTCGAGATTGTCACGACCGCGGACGACGAGCACATCCGGATCACGATTCGCGACAGCGGCCCGGGAATCCGCGGCGAGGAGATCGCCGTCGTCTTCGAGCCCTTCTATTCGAGAAAGACACGCGGCCTCGGCCTCGGCCTCGCTATCGCGCGTCAGCTGCTGGAGGCGCAAGGAGGCTCGGTGGGGCTGAACTCCTCGCCGGGAACCGGAACCGAGATCACCGTCACTCTTCCCGCGCGCTGACGCGCTGACGACTCACCGTACGACGAGCACCGGGCGGGCGGCCGAGCGTACCATCTTGTGACAGGTCGACCCGAGCCAGCGGAAGCCGGATTCGCCGTGCCCGCCCGCACCCAGTACCACGAGATTGGCGCCATGCTCCTGAACCTGCTCGACGAGGGTCTCGAACGGCGAGCCGACCCGGACGACGATCTGCGCTTCGGTCGACATCGTTTCTGGAAGAAGCTCGGATAGCTCCTTGCGGCGGTCGGCGGTGAGGATTTCCTGGAGCCGCTCGAGCTCGCGTGCGCCCAACCGCTCCAGCGTCTTGTCATTGAGCACGACGTAGGGCACCGGGACCGCGTGGACCGCGATGAGCTTCGCCTGATAGTGCTCGGCGAGCCAGACGCCGTGTCGGACGACGCCTCCTGCCTCGTCCCCGAAGTCGATTCCCATCACGATCGTCTTCGGCGGGACGAAGTTTCCGCCACCCGCCTCTTCCACTTTGGGCGAGAGGGTCAGAAGCGGGACGCGAATGCGGTGCAGGACCCTTTCCGTCACCGAGCCGAGGAGGAACTTCTGAAAACCGGCGATCCCGTGTGTCCCCATCACGACCAGGTCGACACCGGGTCTGGCGGAAGCCGCCACGATGGCCTCGTCGGGAGCCCCTTCCTGGAGCTCCACCTGTACGTGGGACAAATCCATCTCCTCCTTCCACCGGGCGAGCTGCTCTTCCGCCACCTGCCGGAGCTGCGGTACGACGCCGGGTACCGCCGCCAGATTTCCCACCGCGAAGATGGCGGTGTCCATGACGTGGAGGGCAGTGACCCGTCCGCCCACGTCCTTCGCGAAGCGGAGCGACCACTCGAGCGCTATCCGGGAAATGTCGGAGAAGTCGACGGGACACAGCAAATGACGATACGGCGTCACGTTTCCTCCCGAAGGCGCTTCGACTCGGAATCGGCGATGAGAACGGAGCAGGGAGCGTGGCGGGCGATGCGTTTCGCTACCGTGCCGCGCCAAACGCTGGGAAGCGCGGGCCGTCCCATCCCGTGAGCGCCGACGCCGATGAGAGTAGCCCGAAACGACTTCGCCTCGTCGAGAATCGACGCGGCGGCGCTGCCCCGGCTGAGGAGCGGCTCGACCCGGAATCCCTTGCTCGCCAGAAGACTCGAAGCGGAGGACAGCGCCTCGTCCGCACGCTCCTGATAAGGCGGCGGGATGGCGAGCGCCGGGGGAACCTCGACGACGTGCAGGAGACGAACCCGTGTCCCCGCGGACGGGACGAGGGAAGCGAACGAACGGACGGTGCCCAGGCTCGCTTTCGAGCCATCCACCGCGAGGAGAGCTCGAACGCCGTTTTCCGAAAGCGGGTCCCGCACCATGAGCAAGTCACGGTCGGTGAGCGACTCCACCTTCTCCGCGACCGAGCCCACGAGAAAATCCTGGGTGCGCGCCTGTCCGAACGCGCCGAGCACCATGAGGTCGACGTCGTGCTTCCGAGCAGCGAGCATCAGCTCTTCGCCCACGTCGCCGTCCAGACGGAGCGGGCCTGCCGCAATTCCACGCTCGCGAATTCGACCCGCGGTCGAATCGAGAAACTCGTCTACCCGTCCGAACACTTCGGGAGGAGGAAGCGTCCAGCGCAGCGTCGCCACGACGTGCGCAACGATGACCTCGTCATTCTCCCCGAGGGATAGAACGTTCCAGAGGGAGGAGAGAAGACCTTCGTAACGTTCGTCGTCGTCGATTGCCAGGAGCACTTTCATGGACGTAACCTCCGAGTCAATCCCCGCCGCTCCCATCCACGGAGAGGTACTGTGTCACCGCGTCGGCCTCCTGGGCAAGGTGATCGATCTCGTGCTCGAGCAGATCGCGCAACGAGATCAATCCCGCGACGTGCCCTGCCTCGTCGACGACGGGAACATGCGTGTAGTGGCGGTCGACGAGCACTCTTCATCAGTCCTTTGACTCCATCGAGATCGTCCTCTCTCGATAACCTTCAACTGTCTCACTCGAGGGATTGCACGGAGCGTGCCATTGCCCCGTCACGAGAGCGGATCGTCCTTTCCGGGCAAGGGCGGTTGCAACCTTGAGGAAAAATTCGACCGGGCCGGGTCAAAACACCCAGGCCTCCCGTCTCGCCGGTTGTCAACGCTTCGTGAAACTCGGAACAGTGGAGTGGCATGGTTCTTCCTTGGAAATCAGGTGGAGTGTTGCGCTTCTGGCCCCGCGGTCTTCTGGTCGGCGAGGTGATGCCGCGGACGGGATATGAGGGGACGAGAGGAGAGCCCCCCGTCCCCCTTCGCAATCTCGATTCTCTACTTCGGGTTCGCGAGCTCGTCTAGCAGCGCTTCGCTGCGCGTCTTCGCGGTCGCGAGACGTTCTTCCATCTGATCGAAGACGAAAGCATGGGCCGATTGCACCGCCTCGGTCAAGGGCACCTGGGCCTGCTCATAGGCGTCCTGCAGCTGCTTGCGGCGCGCCTCGTCGTCGATGCGACGGAGCAGCCGGGGCACGGGAGACAGGAGCTCCCGAATGGCCTGCACCTGGTCGTGCAGGATACGCGCCTGCACGGGGAACTCCGGCTTGGGGAAGGCGGCTTTCTCTCCGTGGCAGCTCTCGCATTCCTTTTCGAGAGCGCGCGACGAGAGAAGGCGGGCGGCAACCGCTCCGTGGCAGGTCGAACAGGTGGGCCCGTCACGCTTCCCCTCCTCGAGCAACTGAAAGTGGCGGCTCCTCTGAAATGCCACGAACGGCCCCGTATGGCAGACCCCACAGGTGCGAGGGAGATTGGTTCGATACACGGGGCTCGCGGGGTTGCGGCTCGCGAGGATACCGCGGTGAGCGAGGAAGGGCTCGAACTTGGTGGCGTCGCCTCCGTGACATTTTTCGCAGCCGACGGACGCACGCCCGTGGGGGGACATCTCCCAGTCCGCCGTGTGGTCGGGAGCGGGATCCGCCTGGGGGTTCGCGAAGTGACAGTCAGCGCAGCTGCTCTGTTGCTGCGCCGACGCCCATGAAATGGAGATGAGACCCAGGAACAACGAAAGTACGAACGTGCGAATCAATTTTCCTCCTCACTTTCTCATGACGAGTACGGGTTGCACCGCAGAGCGTACCAGCTCTCGCGCGGTTTGGTCGTAGTTTTCGAAGACGATCAGGTCCGCGTCGCGCTCCGAGGCGATCCCGAGGATGGCCTCCCGGGGTCTCACCGGGTCGAGGACGGCGAATTCCACGGTGCACTCCTCTGGAGGATTCCGCCGTGGCCCCGCCGCCCCGGGCCGGACCTCCAACACGAGGAGGGAGCCCCCGGCTTTCCGGCAGAACGACCTCGCCCACTCCAGAGCGTTCTCCGCGTCCCCGCCCTCCGGCGCGTCGGTGCTCACCGCCAGGATCCTTCCATAGGGAAAGCCTTCGGACGGGCGTCGCCGCGGGGGCTCTTCGACGACGAGCGTCGGCGTGCGCGCGTTCCAGAGTAGACGCTCCGTCACCGAGCCCAGGACGACACGCTCGAGTCCACCTCGCCCCCGGGTCCCGACGACGACGAGATCGGCCGGAAGCGATTCTGCCTGAGCCAGGATCCGATGAGCCGCCTCTCCCGACTCGAGCACCGCCTCGAAAGGAACTCCATGGGCCTCGACTTCGCTCTCGATCTGATCGAGACGCTCCCGCGCGCGCTCGCGGATCTCCACGGGAACCAAAATGGGGTCTTTGAGGTAGGGGAACAGCTCGGGATGCATCAGGGTCTGTGGCATGACGTGAAGCGCGGTCACCGCGGCGCCGTAGGCCGAAGCAATGGCGAGAGAATGCTCGAGGGCGTTTCGAGAAAAATCGGAAAAATCGGTCGGGCAGAGAATCCGCGCGATTCGAGGCTGCGACCGCTCGTCCATGTCTCTCGCTAATGGAGCGCCGGAAGCCATCCCATCATCGACGCGAACAGCAGCGACAGCACGAGGAATAGGGCGACCAGCAGGATACGTCCCGTCATTGTGTGCAGGAGGAACTGGCTCATTCCGGTCATGGATCTCCTCCTTCGCTATTTCACCAGCAAAACCGGGCAGTTCGCGAAGATACCCACCTGGTAGCTCAGAGTCCCGAACCCTTCCCGGCGGCCTTCGCCCTCGATGCGATGAGACTGGATGACGATGAGGTCGGCATCGAGCCTCGCCGCTTCTTCGACGATGGTCCTCGCCCTCGTACCGTACACGACGTCGGCCTCGTATTCGATCTTCTTGTCCCGGAGCGGTTTCGCGAGCTCGTTCAGATGCTTCGACGCGGCCTTCTCCAGACGCCGATAGAAGTCGCTCTCCTCCTCGACGGTAAAGCCGGGAATGGTCTCGATCACGTGCAGAAGGAAGACCTTTCCTCCCGAGGGGCTTGCGAGCCGCGACGCCATCTCGACCGCGGCCATGTTCCGCTCGGTCAGATCCGCGGGCACGACGATGATCTCGAACGCTCCATGGAGTCCACTCGGTCCACTCGATCCGCTCATCGCATCAACCCTTCGGGCGTACGGTGAGCACCGGGCACGAGGACGCCCGCACCACCTGATTCGTCGTCGAGCCGAAGAAGAGGAGATTGGCGGCTCCTCGACCGGCAACGCCCATGACGATGACGTCGCTCTTGTCGCTCTCCGCCACCCGGAGAATCTCTTTGTACGGCGCTCCCGATTCGAGCACCATCGTCTCGAGTCGGACCCGAGAGTCCTGGGATTCCGGAACCGACTCCTGGAGCTTCTTTTCCGCCTGGGCCCGGTGGCGATCCCGAACGTCGGTCAGATCGTAAGCGATGGCTTCGCCGAGCGAGGGATCGAAGTAGAACTCCACGACATGGAGCACGGTTAGCTCCCCATCCTCTGCCAGGAGCCCGCGAGCGACGTCGAGACCCGCCATCGATGAGGGGGAAAAATCGATGGGGCAGAGAATTTTCCGGAACGGAGCGGCCTTTTTGGGCGGAACGCTCGCGTTCGGCGCGACGGAGAGCACGGGCACGGTCGACTGGCGCAGGAGGCGCTCGGTGACCGAGCCGAGGAGTAGCCGCTGGAAGCCGCGCCGCCCGTGGGTACCCATGACGATGAGGTCGGCCGACATCCTCTCCGCCTTCTTGACGACCGCGTTCAGGACGTCACCGTCGTCGAGGACGACGTCGGCGGTGATGCCGCGCTCGAGGGCGCGGTGGACGAAACCGCCGAGCTCCCCCAGGGCGCGCTCACGCGTCTCGCCGCTGGTGAGCACCGGCTCCGCGAGATAAGGATACACGTCGGGATCGGCGAGAACCCGGGGAAGCACGTGCATCACGGTGACTTCGCTCGAGTGGAACCGAGCGAGAGCGAGTGCGTAGTCGAGAGCACGATCCGATGACACCGAGAAATCCACCGGGCAGAGTATCTTCTCGAACTTCACCATCTTTTCCCCTTCTCTCGGATTTCCCTCTCTAGTGGGCTGTAACAGCTATTTGGTGCGCAAATCGCGAGGTCATTTTGTGTGCTGGCAAGGCGCGATGACGACGACATATCCGGATATTTCGAGAGGAATCGCAACGCCGTGCAAAAGGGCACGGGCCCGAGATTTTGGCGCGAAATAGCTGTTACAGTCCACTAGTGGCCTGGTATCGTCAACACCGGGCATCGGGCATGCCGCACCACGTGCTGGGTGGTCGATCCGAACAACATGATGTCCAACGGGTTTCTGCCACGCACCCCCATGACGATGAGGTCGATTCTCCTTTTCCGCGGTGAGCGCGAGGAGCTCTCGGTAGGCTTTGCCCGAGCGGACGACGACGTCGACTTCACACCAGTCCCGGACCTCGCGCGGTACGATTCTCCTGGAGGCGCTTTCGGACCTGGGCCTCCATCTCTTCGCGGTAATCGGGAACCTCCACCGTCGTTTCCCACCCCGGCTCTTCGGAGAACCACTCGACGGCGTTGAACAACGTGAGTCGGCCTGCCGCCTCCTGGGCGAGGGAAAGAGAATACTCGACTGCCTTCAAGGAGGGGGTGGCGAAGTCGACGGCGCAAAGGATGTTCTTGAACTCCGCCGGTTTCGCCGTCTGCTCCTCCCCGGGCTCCGACACCGTGAGCACCGGGCATTTCGCCTTGCGCAGCACTTTCTCCGCCACCGAGCCGAGCACGAGCCTCTCGAAGCCTTCCCGTCCGTGCGTGCCGAGGCAGATGAGGCTCGACCGATCGGATTCCGCCACATCGAGGATCTCGGAAACCGGCGCGCCTTCGCTGACGCTGAAGCGCGTACGCACTCCCTCGGCCCGGGAAAGGGCGACGAACGCGTCGAGCCGGTCGAGGGCGCGCTGGCGGAGCTCGGGGTCGACCCGCACCGGCTGAGCGATATAAGGGTACTGGTCGGGATGCATCAAGCTCGCCGGGACCACGTGAAGAAAATGGACCTCTCCATCGTAATTGCGCGCCACCGCCACGGCGTAATCCGCCGCCCGGAACGAGAACTTGGAGAAATCCGTGGGAGAGAGAATCCGTTCGAATCGAATCATGGCTCCTTCTCGTTTCTTCGGGTCAGGCCGTTCCGACTTCCGGCTCCCAGCTTTCCGAGGACCATTGTGACCGCTTGGCCGACTCGGAGGCCCATCCCCGGGCACAAAGAACCGTGCAAGGAGCGTGCCGCAAAACACGATGGGTGATACTGCCGAGGACCATGTCCCGAATCGCCGAGTGCCCCCTCGAGCCGACGACGACGAGATCCGCGCGGATTTGCAGGGCCATGGCCAGGATCTGAGCCGCGGGCGAGCCCGTCCGCCACTGGCAGTCGGCCGCGAGCCCATGGCACTCGAGAAGCCTTTTCGCCCGCGTCAACACTTCCCGCGCCCTCGACTCCATCGACTGGAAGAAAGCGCCGTCCCGCTCCCGCCCGACGTTCCAGAGCGCGGGAATCGCTTCCACGACGTGCACGACGTGAATCGACGCGTCTCTCGCCCGCAGCTTTCCGATGAAGGCCTCGATTCCAGCCTCGCTCCCAAGGGAGCCGTCGACGGCGAGAAGCGTCCGAAAAGACTGGCTCCGATCCTCGGCGTGCTGCGAGAGATCCGTCTCCCGCACGACGAGAACGTCCGTCGGGGCCGTGGAAACTACCCTCTGCGACACCGAGCCCATCAAGAAGTCCCGCCGTTGCCCGCAAGCGCCCATGACGATCAGGTCCGCTTCGCATTCCTCCGCGACCCGGACGATCTCCGGCGCCGGATCCCCGTTCGAAACGAGCGTTCTCACCGGAATCCCCAGGTGGGACAGGCGTTTATCGACACGCTCCACGAGAGCTTCCCCTCGCCGGCCGGGACGGAGGTCGACGGTCGAAAAGAGCGCATTCGCGGAGGTCACGTGGAGCGCGACAATCTCGCGGCAGCGGGGCAAATGGACGCTCCACTCCAGGGCATAGAGCACCTCGTCGAGAACCGGATCGTCATCGATACAGACGAGAATTCTCATTGTGTGTGCCTGGGCTTGGTCATTTCCGAGAGCGCCGACGCGGGTGGAGTCACCCATAACTGTGCAAAAAGCCGCAGCGGCACGGATTTCGATCGTCCCGCGGCCCCGCGACTACTTGATCGCGAGAACCGGGACCGGCGCTTTCTGGATGACCCGCTCGGTAACACTTCCCAGGAGAACGTGGTCGAGGCCGCTGAGGCCTCGAGTACCCATTATGATGAGCTGGGCTCTTTTCGCTTCCGCGGTATCGAGGATGTCGTGGACGACATCCCCCTCGCTCACCACGAGCTCGCCCGCACCATCGTAGAGCGCGGCGAGCTTCTCGCGAATGCGGTTCGGAAGCTCGGGGTCGAGTTGGAACATCCGTGTGATCCCTCCGGCGTAGAACGACGGGTGGACTGGGGTCGACACGACGTGCTCGAGGACGAGCTCGCCCTCGGAAGAGAGAAAGCTTTTTGCCGCTCCAATCGCTTTTTTCGAGTAGTCGGTGAAATCGACGGGCACGAGGATGCGTGCGAATCCGTTCTCGCCCTCGGCGATCGCGGCATCGGGCCTGACGGTCATGACTTCGCAGGAGGCGCGTCGAACGACATTCGCCGCCACGCTCCCGAGAAACAGCCTCTTCACGCCCGAGCGCCCATGGGTCCCCATCACGATCATGTCGGGCCGCGTCTCTTCGGCACGGTCGAGGATCGCCTCGTGAGGCATGAAACTGCGCCCCACGGAGATCTCGACAAGAACGCCGCGCGAACGGATGGCCTCGGTCCTCGTCGAAAGATCCGCGAAGACTTCCGCCTCGATCTTGTCGAGGTAGTCTTCGAGTTTTTCCTCGAGATGAGCTGGATCATCCTTGTCGATGGTGATCACGTGAAACACATCGATCGTCGCTCGACGCTGGGCCGCGAGCTCGACGGCTTGCTTCATCGCATGATCGGCCGACTCCGAGAGATCGGTAGGAAGCAGAATACGGTTTAGCTTCATAAGTATCCTCACGCGGATTTTATCAACATCGGCGCCCGATTTCACCGCAGCGACCGCTGAAGGCCTGCTCGGCGAAAGGAGGTGCGATGCGAAGGAATTTCTTTGCGTCTTTGCGTCTTCGCGTCTTTGCGTCTTTGCGTTCCTTCCGGCTGTTGCAGGCTCTAAACAGGCAAGGTGAGGCTCGCGCGGCAGCCCGGGCCGTCCTCGCGATTCTCGAGCTCGAGAGCTCCGCCGTGGGCTTCGGCGATTTGCCGGCCGAGGACGAGGCCGATTCCGCTGCCGCCCGGCTTGGTGGTGAAGAAAGGTACGAACAAGTTCCCCGTCTGCGGCAGGCCGGGTCCTTCGTCCTCGACGAGAAGCCGGAGGCGCCCTTCCGCGACTCCCCATCTCACCTGGATGCTCCCGCCCTTCTCCTGGCACGCGTCGGCGGCGTTCCTGAGCAGGTTGATGAGCAGCTGCTCGATTTGATCGGCGTCGGCCCGGACGCTGATCGGCGGGCCGGCGAGAATGGCGACGGGATAGTTGGTGTGAAGCGCCACCACCCGGCGCACGAGGGCGTCGAGGTCGACGGTCTGAAACGTGGGGGGAGGTAGTCGGGCGAGGCGCGCATAAGCGCTCATGAAACGGCTCAAGGCTTCGCTGCGCTCTCCGATGACGTCGAGCCCGCGCTTCATGTCGTCCTTCCAATCGGCGCGCTCGGTCCCGCGCTCCAGCAGGTGGGCGAGCGTTCCCGCCATCGATTTGATCGGCGCGAGGGAGTTGTTGAGCTCGTGCCCGATGACCCGTATCAGCCGCTGCCAGGCCTGCCTCTCCTCCTCGCGAAGCGCCTGGCTCAAATCCGAGAGCACGACGATCGAGTGCGGTCGGCCTTCCTCGCGGAAGCTTCCCCGCCTCATCCCCCAGCGCCCGCTCTTTCCGGGAAACGATTTCTGGAACGTGCGCTCGCTCGGACCGGAGAGGCATTCGGCGAGCCCGAGCTCCGACGCCATCCGCCCGAGCAGCCGCTCCGCTGGCCGCGCCAGGAGCCTTTCTCCCGCGCGGTTCACGAGCTTCAGCTCTTCCACCTCGTTGAAGGCGAACACGGCGACGTCGATCTCCGCCATCACCGTGCGCAGGAGGTTCGTCGCTTCGAGCGCCCCCAGACGTTGACCGTACAACGTCTGACCGAGAACGTTGGCCTCGAACATCACCTGCCCCAGCGGCTCTTCGATACTGGCTCCCCGCGCACGAATCGAGTAATCGCCCTCCCGGAGCGCGGCGAGAAGATTGGAAAGCGTCTGGAGAGGAGTGACCACCCGCTCTCGTACCGAGAACGACAACCCCAGCCAGCAGCCGAGGATGAGAAGCGACAGCGTCCACTGGACCTTCGGGGTATGGTCGCCTCCCCAGACGAGGATCATCGATACCACGACGGCGGGAAGGCCGGCACCGAGAACGAGAAGAAGGATGCGCCGATCGTACGTCAGTCGGCGGCGCGACGAAGGCAGAGAGCGAGCCGGTGAGGTCAATCCGCTCGTGCCTCCTGACTCATGCCTCATGCCTCACGATGGCGGGAACGTCCCGCGGCTTCGGCTCGAGCGTCCTGAGGCTAGTGGGCTGTAGCAGCTACTTGGTGCGCAAATCGCGAGGTCATTTTGTGTGCTGGCAAGGCGCGATGACGACGACATATCTGGATATTTCGAGGAATCGCAACGCCGCCGGCGCGCAAAAGGGCCCGCGATTTGGCGTGAAATAGCTGTTACAGCCCACTAGAGTCGGTATCTCTCGAGCCGGCGGTAGAGGGCGCTGCGAGAAAGTCCAAGGGCTTTCGCCGCCTGGCTCACGTTGCCATTGTAGCGGGCGAGAGCTTTCTGGATCAGGAGGCGTTCGACTTCCTCCAGGTTCAGATCCTCGATCGACCCGGAGCCGTTGTCGGAGACGGGTCTCAACCCGAGATCGCTCACTTTGATGGTCTCACTCTGGGCCATGAGGACCGCGCGCTCGATCGCGTGATCGAGCTCTCGGATGTTCCCCGGCCAGGGGTAATCTCGCAACGCCCGAACCGAGGGCTCTTCGAACCCCCGCAGGGGCTTTCGGTAGTGGCGCGCATGGATCCCGAGAAAGTACCGGGCGAGTGGCTCGACGTCCGCCCGGCGCTCGCGCAGCGGAGGGAGCTGAATCTCGATGGTGTTCAAGCGGAACAGGAGATCCTGTCGGAACCTGCCCTCGGAGACCTCGGTCCCGAGATCGGCGTTGGTCGCGGAGAGGATGCGTACGTCGGCGCGCTTCGTCTTCGAAGAGCCCACCCTCTCGAACTCGCCCGTCTCGAGGACCCGGAGCAGCTTTCGTTGCTGTCCGTGGGGCACGTTCGCGATCTCGTCGAGAAACAGCGTCCCTCCGTCGGCGAGCTCGAACCGTCCTACCCGATCGTTCTTGGCGTCGGTATAAGCGCCTTTGACGTGCCCGAAGAGCTCGCTTTCGAAAACGCCCTCGGAGAGTCCGCCCACGTTCACCGTCACCATCGGCCTCGAGGAGCGCCGCGAGAGCGAGTGCAGGGTGCGGGCGACAACGCCCTTGCCCGTCCCGTTCTCACCGGTGAGCAGAACATTCGCGTCGGAAGGGCCGACGCGGTGAAGAATCTCGACGACCGGCCTCATCGCTTCCGACTCCGCCACCAGCGTGGGAATGTCCTGTTGCAAGAGCTCGTTCTCGCGCTCGAGGCGGTCGCTCCGCCGAAGAGCGCGGCCGAGCTCGATCTGAGTACGCGCGATGCTCAGCAGCCGGGCATTGTCCCAGGGCTTCTGAACGAAGTCGCGGGCGCCGGCCCGCATCGCTTCGACGGTGAGCTCGACGCTTCCCCAGGCGGTCATGACGACGACCGGAAGGGTCTCGTCGACTTCCTTCAGTCGGCGCAGGAGGTCGAGCCCTTCGCGCCCGGAGGTGGTGTCGCGAGCGTAGTTGAGGTCCATCAGGAGGAGATCGAACTCCTCGTTCGCCGCCGCATTCAAGATCGCGTTCGGCGAGTCCACCGTCTCGGTGCTGTAGCCTTCCGCTTTCAACAGCAGCTTCAGAGCGGCGAGCACGTCGGGCTGGTCGTCGGCGACCAGGATGCGCGGCGTGGGCCGAGCGCTCGCGCTCGTCATCGTCATCGGTTCTCGAGCCAGCCGTCCTTCAGACGCACGATGCGGTTTCCGTAGGCGGCGTTCGTCTCCGAATGGGTCACCTGAACGATGGTCGTGCCTTCCTCGTTGAGCGTCTTGAACAGCTCCATGATCTCGCGACCCTGCTCGGTGTGGAGGTTTCCCGTGGGCTCGTCGGCGAGGATCACTTTCGGCTCCATCACCACCGCCCGGGCGACGCCGACGAGCTGTTGCTGGCCGCCGGAGAGCTGATTGGGATAGAGGTCTTTTTTCCCTACGATGTTGAACCGATCGAGGATGTCGGCCACCATCGCCTGGCGCTCCGAGCGTCGAATGTTGCGGTACGAGAGCGGGATCTCGAGGTTCTCGTAGACGGTGAGATTGTCGAGGAGGTGGTAGGCCTGGAACACGAACCCGATGTACTGTTTGTGGAGCTCGTTGCGGTGCTTGATCTTCATCTCGTGCACCGCGTGGTCGAGGAAGTGATAGTCGCCCCCCCACTCCCCATCGAGCATTCCGAGGATGTGGAGAAGAGTCGACTTCCCCGCCCCCGAAGGACCCATGATGGTGACGAACTCCCCTTCGCCGATATCGAGACTGATCTGCCGCAGCACGTAGGTACGCCCGGCTCGGGACTCGTAATACTTTTCCAGATTGGTCAGCTTGATCAGTGGTTGTCCGTTTTCGCTCACGAGCTCCTCGATCAATTCCTGTTGGCGTCCGGCGCGCGACGCTCAGTTCAGCCGAATCTTGCGGTAGTTGTCCCAGGCTGAGGTATCCGAGAGAATCACCTCATCGCCTTCGTGGAGTCCGGCGACGACCTCGATGGTGTTCACCGAGCTCTTGCCCAGGGTGACGTCCACCCTCTCCGCGGTGCTCCCGTCGTCGAGCATCTTGAACAACGAGACCGTCGTCCCCGACTGCCCGTAGGCGGGCCTTCCGACGTAGAGCACGTTCTCCAGCCGCTCGATCTCGATCGTTCCGTCCACGCTCAGATCCGGTCTCGCCCCTCGAGGGAGATCCCCGGTGAGCTCGACGTCCACCGTCACCGTTCCCTCCTGGACCGCGGGATCGATCCGCATCACCTTTCCCGCGACGATACCGTTGCGGGTGTCGATGCTGGCGCTCTGGCCGATCTCGACGTCCTTCGCCTGCGTCTCCGCGATCCGAAGCTCCGCTTTCAAGTGCTCGGGCTGAGCGACTCGGGCGAGGTTCACGCCCGGGGTCACCTGCTGTCCCACTTCCACCGGGACCTGCTGGAGCACGCCCCGAATCCCCGGGCGAACCTTCAACGCATCGACCTGATTCTCGCGAAGCCGATAGAGCGCGCGGAGCTGATCGACTCTCGTGGACTCGGCGGCCAGCTGAGCGTCCTTCGACTCCGCCGCGATGCCGAGCCTTTCCTGCTCGAGCTTGTTGCGGTGCTCGAGCTCCTTCGATTTCTCCTGAGAGAGCTTCAACGCCAGGTCTCCGATGATGCCCTGGTCGTGCGTCTCCTGGTCGGCTTCGAGCTGGAGCAGGGCCGTCCGGTACTCCGCCTGCACCGAGGCTGCCTGCGCTTTCTGGTTCAGGAGCTGGCTCTCGAGCTGGACATCCAAGTCGGCGTAGCGAGCTTCGGCGGCACGGAGCTGCAGTCGCGCGTCATCGAGCGACTGCACGAGCTCGGGGTTGCTCATCTCCAGAATCACGGTGTCGGGCTCGACGTCGGTACCGGGCAGAACGACGATGCGCTCGACGCGACCCTCCGTCCTCGCCGCCACCCAGCGAATCTCTACCGGCACCAGTGTGCCCGGCCCGCGCACCTGCCGGAGCATGGAGCCGCGCACCACCTTGTCCATCCACACCGTGGATCGATCGACGCTCGGTGCGGCGGGCTCGAGCCTCGCGACCCAGATCGCCAGCACGATGAAGACCACCCCGCCGGCGACATACAAGAGCTTCTGCTTTTTCTTCCGGGCCTCGGCCACTCCCTCTCGTTTGACGTCCATGTTCGCTTCAGCTCCTCCGTACCCGAGTACCCTCGTTGCCATGTTAGCAGGGGCGCAAGTTGCGTGCCAGTTCGGCTCGTCTGTGTATGTATTTGAGTCGGCGGACGTAATACCCACGTCTCGCCGAAGCTTGCCTGGAGGTGTCCGATTATGAACAGTCCCCTGGCCGACCGCGGGATCAACATCATTAGAAGGCATTTCTTGGCTCCAATACGATCCGGAAGGGAATTAAGTTTTGGATCGTTTGCCGCGATCAGTTGAGGATTCCGCTCCGAAGCACGAGGCTATGGCCAGGAAGGTCAGAGGGAGCCGGGATGCCAAGAAGGTCCAGGATGGTCGGGGTCACGTCGATGGCATGGACGCGTCCCGCGTTGGCGCCGGGGCGGAAGCGCGGACCCCAGGCAGCGAAAATCGCGAGCATGTCGCGACGGGTGGGAACGAAGATGTGCTGACCCCGCGGCTTCGTTTTTTCGACGACGGTATCGGAACCGGTATCCGTCGAAGGGTAGTAGCCGGGCGCGAAATCGACGAAGAGATCGCCGGTCGAGGCGCCACCGGGCTGAAGGAGTCCCGTCGTCGCGGGCTCGAAAAAAGCGGGGAGGATGCGCTCGCCGGTCGCGGGATCGACGAGAGCCGCGAGTGCGTGACGCACTTGCTCGAGAACGGTATCGCGCTCCTCGATAGACACGATCCCTCCCGGACGGTCGACGGTGTTGACGGCTACCGACCCATCGGACAACGGCGGAGCCAGCGCCCGGGTTCGCGAGAGGTCGATGTTTCGGTCGGCATCGAGCTCGAGAAGACCTGCCTGTCTCAGCGCGACATTCAGGCGCACGATGCGATCGGTTGCCGCCATGCCGTGGTCGCTCACCACGAGGAGATCCGCGTCGTCCCGCTTGGCGGCGTCGAAGAGGACGCCGAGAAATCGGTCCTGGAGCGCGAAGGCTTCTTCGACCACCGGCCAGAGCTTCTCCGCGAGGGCGGGATCGTAGCCTTCGAGCTCGGGGTCGAGATATCCCGCGAGCTCGTGCTCCACATTGTCGGTAATCGGACTGTAGAGAACGACGAGACGGTAGTCGCGGGAGAGAACGAGCTGGGCCTGCGAGATGAGCTCGTCGAGAAGCTGGGACTCGGTCTCGAGAAAGCGTCGCTCCGCCTCCCCGTTGCCGCCTGAGGCGAGGGTCGGGCCGAGCCGCTCCGGACGAGTAGGCCTTCGTTCCCCCGTTGCCCGAGTACGCGTCGAGTGCCGTCGTCCCCGCTCCGGGAAAATCCGCCGGCGTATGGGCCATCTCGTCCGCTCCCGTGCGGTAGATGAGAAAGCGCGACCCATCAGCCGAGAGCAGGAACAGGCGGAGCTCGAACCAGGCGGTCTTTCCGGAGATTCGCGCGGCCACCGGCACCGAGAATCGTTCGCTCGCTCCCGCTTTTACCCGGGCGACGAAATCCGACGGGTTGGAGTCGTCGGCCACGCCGAGCGTGTCGCAACCGAAGGTGGGATCGATGGGATCGTCGAAGAAGAGTCCGCGGAAGCGCGACTCTCCCACGTCGAAACGAATCTCCCTCGCCTCCGCTCCACGCGCTTCCGGTATGTCCCAGGAAGGGTCGGGAGCGTGAGGCGTCGCGTTTCGCGGGTCGAGCGCCTCGCCTTCGGACTGCGCTTCCGTGTACCCGTGTGCCCCGTAGAGATGCTCGAGGGGACGGAACGGATAGAGCTGAGGCGCGTGAAGAACATAGGCGTCCAGACCCGCTCGCGCGGTGATCGCCCAGACGGGATCGACTCTCAGGGCGTCCGAAAAATAGCCGTTGAGCGTCTCGAGTCGAGACCCAGCGCTCGGAGGCACCTTCAACAAGGAGTTTCCCGTGATGCCGCTTTCGTGGCCGTACCGGCCGGTGAAGAGCATCGCGTGGGCGGCGGCGGTCTTCGTGGGAAAGCTCGACATCATCCCGTCGGACCACGTTCCCTCGCGCAGGAGACGCTGGAAGCTCGGGAGCTTGCCCTGGGCCAGAAGCCTCGACGTCATGGCATAGCCGGCGCCGTCGAAGGAGACGACGATCACCCGCGGCGGGCGATCGGCATCGGGCTTCTCTACGAAGGGAGAGGACAGTGCCAGCGCAAACGGGAGGGTGAACAGGAATCTCAACTCGTCTCCGAGGCCCGCAGATACTTCGACCACCACGAGAGCTCGTGGAAATACCGGTGGACCATGTTCCATGCAGTCCAGCCACCGTGATACGAGCCGGGATAGCGGATGAAGGTCGCGGGAACGCGCCGCTTCCGGAGGGCGGTGTACATCTGCTCTCCCTGCTCGATAGGAACCCGGAGGTCGCTTTCCCCGTGCACGAAGAGGACCGGGGTTCTCACGTTCTGAACGTACTGAATGGGCGATTGTCGCTGGAGGAGAGACCCGGACTCGTCCTCCCACGGCGGGCCGAAGAACTCGCTCTCCTTGGTACGCGGAATGTCAGCGGTGCCGTAGTCGCTCATCCAGTTCGAGATTCCGGCGCCGGTAATGGCCGCGGCGAAACGCGGGTCGTGGGTCACGATCCAGTTCGTCAAGAAACCCCCGTAGGAGTAGCCCGTGACCCCCATGCGTTTGGAGTCGATCGCGTAGTGTGAGCGGACGAAATCCACCGCGGCGAGGACGTCCTCGGAATCGAGATTCCCCCATCCGCCTCCCCACGTCGCCCAGAGAAAGCTCTCGCCGTAGCCGGTGGAGCCTCGCGGGTTCGTGAACACGACGACGTACCCCTGCTGAGCGAAGAGCTGGAGCTCGAAATCGAAGTCGTAGCCGTAGGCGCCGTGAGGTCCGCCGTGGATCGCGAGGATGAGCGGATAGGGACCCTTCGCCGCATCGTACCCGTCGGGAAGGAGCACGAATCCTTCAATCTCGGTTCCATCCTGACTCGGGTAGCGGATGCTCCTGGCGGCGGCAAGCGAGAAACGTTCCACCGATTCCTCGCCGAAGCGGGAAAGCTTCCTTTCGTCCGTTCCGTCGGCGCGGGCGACGAAGACGTCGCGGGAAGATCCGAGCTTTCCCCGGCATAGGCCATAGAGAGGCGGTCCCGGGAGAAGGAAAAGCCGCTCAGCTGGCGCGGACCCCGGGTCAGCTGGGCGAGCGTTCCCTTTCCATCCGCCGGCACGCGAAAGAGATGGTTGCCTCCCGACGCTTCGGCGTCCACGGTGAGACTCGCGCCGTCCGCGGAGAACGTCGGGGCGCTCGGCCTCAGATCCCAGCCTTCGGTGAGGTTGGTCGTCTTCCGCGTCTCCAGATCCATCAGGAAGAGGTCGACCGGGGCGCCCGCTCTCGCCTTTCTCGCGATGAGCCGGGAAAGCCCCTCCTCCCGCAGGAACGCGAGCTTTTTTCCGTCGGGTGAGAACACCGGCGCGGCATGGTCGTAGCCGTCGTCGGTGAGCCGCTCGACCTCGCTTCCCGTCTCGGTCAATCGGACGAGCCAGAGATTGGATCGCTCGTAGGTGTACTCATCGCGCTGGAAGGCGTCGGCGACCACCACCAGGCTCCGTCCATCCGGACTCCAAACGCTCTCGGTCACGTCGACGCCGAGCGCGGTCACCTGGACCGGCGCCTGGGACTCGCGGGTTTGTGCGCCGTCGACGTTCTCTAGAGAGCGGACGTAGAGCTCGCGCGGCGGAGTCTCGACCGGATCCGTGGGATCGGGAAGATATCCTCTGCGGTCGTACCGGACCTGCATCCAGTCGTAGATCCTGCCCTCGAAACGATCCTCGATCTTCTTCTCGCGCTCCGAAGGGGAAACCCGGGGTGTCGCGGGAGGGGTCTTGCGCGTGTACGCGACGTGCGTGCCGTCGGGACTGAAGACCGGCATAGCGTCCACTCCGTCGACGGAGAACGCTTCGCCATACCGGTCGGTGCGCAAGAACCGTATCGAGGATTCTTCCGCTTCTCGTCGTGAGACGAAGGCGAGCCACTTACCGTCGGGCGAATACCTCGGGCTCGACGCGTCGAATTCCGGAAGCGACAGGCGTCTCGCGGCGTCGTTCACCGGATCGACGGGCACGAGCCAGAGCTCGGTCCGTCTTCGATTGCGCTCCTCGTCCACGCGGTGCCGGGTGAAGGCGACGAATCTTCCGTCGGGAGAGATCGCCGGCTCGTCGGCGCTCTCCACCCGATAGTAATCCTCGACCTCGAGCCGCGCCCGCGGCGCGTTCTCCCTTGCGTGAGCCGCTCTCTCGCCGGCCAGCAATCCCGAGAGCAGCAACAACGGCAGTGAGGCTCGTTCCAGACGTCTCATGTGCAAGGTACCTCTCCAAATATCTGCGTTCGCTTCAGAATCCGCCGCTCGCGCTCGTCGAATGGCTCTCGCCGATGGAGCGTGCAGCGATTGTCCCAGAGAACGACGTCGCCAGCTTTCCATTTGTGCGTCCAGACGAACTCGGGCCGCGAAACGTGCGCGAGAAGCGTGTCGAGGAGCTCGCGGCCCTTGTCTTCGGGCAGCCCCTCGATTCTTCGCGTGAACTGGTGGCTCACGTACAGGGCCCGGCGTCCGGTGTCGGGGTGCGTTCGGACCACCGGGTGAACGGCGGGCACTTCGGGATTCTGCTTGTCCTCGCCATGTCGATGTAGGGCGCGGAGCGGAACCAGGCGCGCGCGCAGGTCCTCGGGGAGCGCTTCATACGCGGCGTAGCAGTTGGCCCACTGGGTATCGCCGCCCCGCTCGGGAACCTCGACGGCGTACACGATGGAATACGAGCCCGGGCGGTCGAGATACGAAAGGTCGGAGTGAAACGTCAGCTCGCCGTAACCGAGGGCCCCGATGGGCTCGCCGTTCTCGAGGACGTTGGAGACGAGAAAGATCTCGGGCACGCGCCGCTCACGCTGCTCGCGAACGTGCACTCTCGGCTCGCCGAAGTAACGGGTGAAGCGGACCTGCTCTTCCTCCGTGAGCTCTTGCCCGCGAAAGAAAACGAGGAGGTGCTCCTGAACCGCTCGTCGAATTGCGTCGACGGTAGCCTCGTCGAGGGGTCGTGAAACATCGAGGCCGCGAATTTCCGCGCCCAGAACCGAACCTGTGGGGACGATCTCCATGGAAGTAGGTTATAATACGCAAAAGTCCAGGGAACAAGGGCTTACAGTCTCCGAACGAGTGTCAGTATGGGTTTCTTCACAGTCATTCTCGCGTTGGTAGTCTCCTGCGCGGTGGCGTCCGCCGAATCCAAATCCAAGGCGGAGGCCAGCCGGGAGCGCGCCGTCGAAGCGTTCATCGAGGAGATGAGCGCGAGACACGGGTTCGATCGCGCCCGCCTCGAAGAGGCTTTCGGAACGACGCGGCCGCGCCCTCAGATCGTGGAGCTCATGGAGCGCGCGGCGGAGCCGAAGCCCTGGGAAGACTACCGGGGCCTGTTTGTCACCCCGGAAAAGATCGAGGGCGGGGCGCGATTCTGGCGCGACAACGGCGCGGCGCTGAAGCTCGCGCACGAGCGCTACGGGGTCCCCGAAGAAATCGTGACCGCGGTCATCGGGATCGAGACCAACTATGGAGCGCACACGGGTCGGTACAAGGTCCTCGAAGCGCTCTCGACGCTCGCCTTCGACTATCCGCGCCGGGCCCGTCAGTTTCGCGTCGAGCTGGAGCATTTTCTTCTCCTCTCCCGCGAAGAGTCCTTGCCGCTCGCGAGCCCCCTCGGATCCTACGCGGGCGCCATGGGCATCGCCCAATTCATGCCGGGGAGCTACCGCCGGTACGCCATCGACTTCGACGGAGACGGCAAACGTGACCTCTTCGACGATGCCGCCGACGCCATCGGGAGCGTGGCGAACTACCTCACCGCTCACGGATGGCAGAGAAACGGACCGGTGGCGGCGCCCGCCACGGTGGTCGGTGAGGGAGAGGAGACGTTTCGCTCGGCGAAGCTCGGAAGCCGACTCCGGCTCGAAGAATTGCGCAGCGTCGGCATCACCACGACGGGCGCGCGTCCCGGAGCCGATCGCGCGATCCCCCTCACATTGAAGAATCGAGGGGGGGCCGAGTACTGGCTGGGGTTCGACAACTTCTACGTCATTACTCGCTACAACCAGAGCGTCTATTACGCCATGGCCGTCTTCCAGCTGAGTCAGGCGGTACGCTCTCGCCACGAGCAGCAAACGGCCGACGGGGATCCCTGAGCCTCGCCCCCGAACGAACGTTGGACTTGCGCGCTTTTTTGCACAAGAGAACGCGTTTGTAACCTCGCTTTGACGTCCATCCGGGGCCTCTTCCATTTCTACACCCGACCGCAACAGTACCGAATGAAGCACGGAACCGCACTCGCACCCGCCGAACGAATCGCTGCTCAACATCTGTGCATACTGTTACAGGACCTTGACTAGAGCGCCTGCGAGGGTTCCCCACCACAGTTTTTCCACAGGTTTTTCAACACAAACTGTGAGTCTGGCTCGCGCTCACCGTCGGGGCGACGCGATCATCGCCACTGGCTCGCCCTGCGCAATCGGTGGCGTCGCGACGACGTAGAGCACGA
This sequence comes from uncultured Acidobacteriota bacterium, assembly GCA_963815675.1. GTDB lineage: Bacteria > Acidobacteriota > Vicinamibacteria > Marinacidobacterales > SMYC01 > CAWFHP01. The sequence continues at coordinate 662,512 of CAWFHP010000019.1, forward strand.
TGCCCGCGAAAGGCGCGTGGATACGCGCGATCTCGTTTCCGAAGAAGTCGGCGACGGTGGCGAGTCCCGTTCCCTTCGCCACCGCCTGGCCAGGCCCGACCAGTGGCGTCAGAACTCCCGTCGCCGGGCTTCGAAGAACCTCTGAAGGCTCGAAGTAGATCGGAGCCTCGACGGGAGTGGGATCTCCCTCGAGAACTCCGTAGTGCCGGAGGACGCTCGCGACCCCTCGAAGGATGCGATCCACCGAAGGTTCGTCGGCCTGGCCCAGGCCGCCCGATTCGACGGTCATGGCCGGAATGCCGCGGGTGATGGCGGTGGCGTCGCAGTAGAGCGAGAAATCGGGATCCTTCGGCCGGCTCCCGTCGACGACGATGTGATCGATTCCGAAGGCGAGAACCAGCTCCTGGATCTTCTCGTCGAGAGGTGCATAGCCGGTGACCGGCCAGTAGACGAAGGGGCGGAGCGATTCGTTCCCGTCGCCGCCATGGAGATCGAGCACGACGTCCGCCTTCTCGATGACTTCATGGGTGATGAAGTAGGCGATGCGCTCGCTCGAGGTACCCTTCTTGTTTCCCGGATAGACCCGGTTCAGGTTCTTTCCGTCGACCGGGCTCACGTAAACCGTTCTCTTCTGGAAGGAGGGCATGGCGGCGACGTGCACGAGCACGGCCGTCCCGCGCATCTTCCCGGCGGCGAGCAGCGGGACGAGGCGCTGGAGGGCGAGAATCGGCGGGTACTCATAGCCGTGGTTTCCGGCGATGAGGGCCACGACCGGCCCTTCCTCCTCGCCGTGGGCGATGGTCACCGGAATCTCGGTGCCGGCGTCGCTCCCGGGAGCGATGGGAATCATGCGCGAGACCAGCCGTCCGGGCTGAGCCTCGAGCCCGGCGATGGTGATCGTTCGTGCCGTCATGGTACTCCTCGAAAGGGTCTCATGATACGATGGCCGCGTCGCATAAAGGAATTGGACGGACGGCAGGACGTGTTCACATCGGAAGCGCTCACCCGTGGTGTGCGCATCAAGGTCGTCTCACGGTACTCTCCGGAGCACTCGCACCCTGAGCAGAACCGCTGGTTCTTTCTCTACACCGTCGAGATCTCGAACGAAGGAGAGAACACGGTGCAACTGCTCAGCCGCCACTGGATCGTGGAGAACGCCGACCATAAAGTGGAAGAGGTCCGCGGTCCCGGCGTCGTCGGCCAGCAGCCCGTTCTCGCGCCGGGCGAGGCGTTCGAGTACACCTCGGGCTGTCCTTTGACTACTCCCTTCGGCTCGATGCGGGGAACGTATCAGATGGTGACCAAGGACGGGGCCCGGTTCGACGCCTCCATCGCACCCTTCACTCTCAGCGAGCCTTACACCGTGCATTGAGCGCGACCGCGAGCACCCGGATCAACTTGTCGAAATCCTCGAAGCCGAAGCTCACCGCGAGAACGGCGGACCGCCACGTCCTCTACCAGGACAGCGTCCAGTCACCCGACGACGACGCCCGGTTCTTCTCCCGCTACTACGAGAAGACGACGGGCGAGCGCCTCCGTCTGTTCCGCGAGGATTTTTGCGGGACCGCTCTGCTGTCCTGCGAGTTCGTTCGGCTGCGCGACGGAAATCGTGCCCTCGGCGTCGACCTCCATGCCCCGACTCTCGCCTGGGCCCGGGCGCACAACCTGAGCCGGCTCTCCCCAGAGGAGCGGAGTCGGGTGCAGCTCGTCCGCGGAAACGTCCTCGACGTGAAGCGGCCCAAGGCCGACGCCACCGCCGCTCTCAACTTCAGCTACTCGGTCTTCAAGAAACGGCGCGATCTGGCCCGCTATATCCGGAACGTGTACGCGGGATTGAGACCCGGAGGCATCTTCTTCATCGACGCCTGGGGCGGTGGACAGACCCAGTTCATCATGAAAGAGAAGAGACGGCTCCACGGCTTCACCTACGTCTGGGACCAGGCCGAGTTCGATCCCATCACCAACCACATCCTCTGCAAGATCCACTTCGAGTTTCGCGACGGCACCCGCATGAGAAACGCGTTCGTCTACGACTGGCGCCTGTGGACCCTTCCCGAGATTCGCGAGCTCATGGAGGATGCGGGATTCGACGACGTCCACGTGCTGTGGGAGGGAACGAATCGCAAGACCGGCAAGGGAAACGGAGTCTTCCGGCGCGTCGAGCGCGGCGGAGAGGAGGAAGCCTGGGTCGCCTACGTCGTCGGACGGCGCCCCGAGCGTTGAGGGATGTCGGGTGCGCGGAATCGTGGCTTCGTCTACCGCGAGCGCCTCGGCGCTTCGTCCACGGGGCGAACGGTGATCTCTTACTTGAGCGCGAGGTACCGGCACTCGACGGAGGAGGAATGGCGGCGCCGCATCGAGAGCGGTCTCGTTCTCGTCGAAGGTCGCCCGGCGGAGCCGTCGCGCGAGCTCGTCCCCGGCGAGCGCCTCGTCTGGAGGCGGCCACCGTGGGAGGAGCCCGAGGCCCCCACGAGCTTTGCCGTTGTTTATCGCGACCGCGACCTCCTCGCCGTCGCGAAACCGGCGGGCCTTCCGACCATGCCCGGCGCGGGCTTTCTCGAGCGCACCCTTCTCGCGAGAGTGCGGAGCTTCGACCCGAGCGCCTCTCCCCTTCACCGGTTGGGACGGGGTACGTCGGGTATCGTCCTGTTCACTCGAAACGGCGCGGCGCGAAAGGTGCTCTCGACCGCCTGGGCTCGAGGAGAAGTCGAACGACGCTACCGAGCGCTCGTCTCCGGGCGCTTTCCCGAGCAAGAGGTGGTGATCGACGATCCCATCGGACCGGTGCCTCATCGAGTTCTCGGTTCCGTCGCGGGGGTGAGTCGGGAGGGAAAACCGGCGCGAACGCGCGTCGCCCTCCTCGAATGGCGGGAGGAGGAAGCGCTCTCTCTCGTCGACGTCGCAATCGAGACGGGCCGAACCCACCAGATTCGGATTCACCTCGCCGCGGCGGGCCACCCGCTGACAGGAGATCCCCTCTATCGCGAAGGGGGTGTCCCGGCGCCTTCCTCGGAAGTCCTCCCGGGCGAGATCGGTTATCGATTGCACGCCTACCGCCTGCGATTCGATCACCCTGCCACGAGGCAGAATCGGTGCATCGAATGCGGTCCTCCAACGCTGTATCGCACGAGGTGGGAATGAGAACCGCTCTGCTGGTCGTATCGCTCGTGGGATCCCTTCTTCTCGGCGGCTGCAAACGGTCGCGGACGGAAGCGGAGCCGGAAGTGCGTCAGCTCGTGACCTTCGACTTTCTTCCGGGCAAGAGCGCGGAGGCGATTCGCATCTTCGAGGAAGAGGCCGTTGCTCTCTATCAGTCCGACCGCCCGTTGCGCCGCTTTCGCGCCTATCGCGAGGTGGAGAGCCCTGATCCCCTCGACCTGGTCGTCGTCTCGACCTTCCAGGGGATGGCGGGTATGGACGACTCGAACCGGAATCTGGCGGAGCTGGCGCGGAGCAAGGGCACGACCGTTGGCCAGATTTACGGCCGCATCGGAGACCTGACCCGGGCCCATCGAGACGAGATCGCGGAATTCAATCCGTCGCTCTCCTGGGGAGAGGTCGACAAAGCGAAGCTTCTCGTACTGGTGTCGATCCGTCTCACCCCCGGCGGCCTCGAGGGCTACCGGACGCTGCTCCGGGAAGAGTTGCTCCCCTGGGAACAAAAGTCCGGACTCCTGTCGGGGAGCGAGACCGGGGTTTACCTCCTCTCGAACGGCTTCCGGATCGTTCGGGCGATCGGAATCGACCACCTCGAGGATTGGCAGCGATATCAAACGGACATCCGGCCTACGACGACCTGGCGAAAAGCCGATCAGGTGACGGCGGAGGAAAAAGAGATCATCCTCGCGCCCATCCCCGAGCTCGCGGTTCGATAGAGGAGGCAATGAACGATTCCGGTTCTCCGACGGCGGCGGCGCTCGTCGTGGGAAACGAAATCCTCAGCGGAAAGATCCGTGAGGCGAACGTCTACGAGCTCGCCCGGGTGCTGCGCTCGCTCGGCATCCTGCTCGGCCGAGTCCTCGTCGTTCCCGACGACGCCGGCATCATCGAGGCGGAAGTCCGCGAGCTGAAGAGCCGCTACGAGCATCTGTTCACGAGCGGAGGCATCGGCCCCACCCATGACGATCTGACCATCGCCGCCATCGCGCGCGCCTTCGACGTCCCCGTCGTGCGCGACCCCGAGCTCGAGGCGCTCATCCGCCGTCATTACGGAAAAGACCTTCACGAGAACCACCTGGCGCTGGCCAACGTCCCGCGAGGCTCGAGAGGGCTCTACATCGAGCGCTCGCCCTGGCCCCTCACGGTAATCGACAACGTCTACATGCTTCCCGGAGTACCCGAGATTTTTCGCCTGAAGCTCGAGATCGTCCAGGCGCATCTGGGAGGCGAGGCACGAGGATTCGTGAGTCGGGCCGTCTTCACCAGGATGGACGAGGCTCTACTCAAACCTCTTCTGGACGCGGTCGTGTCGCGCCATCCGCGGGTGGAGGTCGGCTCCTACCCCCGCTGGAACGATCCGGAGTACGAGACGAAGATCACCTTCGACAGCAAGGATTCGGGAGACGTCGAGCGCGCGCTCGAGGACTTCGTGAAGCTCCTTCCGGACGGTGAGCCGCAGTGGACCGAATAGCCGCAGCCGCCGCCGCGATTCTCGTCGCCATCGCGACGATGACTCTCCTGGGTGACCAGGGGGCGCAGCTGGGCGCGACCCGGATCCCGTCCCTCTCCCCTTGGTGGGTGGTGGGCGCCGCCGCGCTCGTTCTCCTGGTGACGCCGCGAGATCGATCGATCGGCGCCGGGAGCGAAGTGGGACGCCGCATCGCTCTCGCGGGAGGTCTCTTCCTCGTCTCGTTCCTTGTCCTCTCGTTCTGGCGGCACGAGACGCTCCATCCGAAGGCGTCCCTCGACTTCGTCGTCAGCCGAGCCGGCGCCCCACGACGTGGAAGGTCGCTCCAGATCGAGCGCCGCAGCGAGCTACGGCGTCTCACCGGAGCTCGTCACAACGTCGAGCTCGAGACCCGCGGATGGCTCGAGGTCCCCCGACGCGGCGTCTACCGCTTCGAACTCGCCTGCGACGATTCCTGCGAGCTCGAGATCGGCTCGCGGATGCTCCAGGTCCGTGGCGAGCGAACCGAAACGGTGCCGCTCGAAGCGGGCGAGATTCCCTTCTTTCTTCGTTACCGCCAGCGGGCCGGTCCCGCCCGGCTCGTCGTGCGGTGGCAAACGCCCTCGATCTTCGAGCCGCTGCCCATCGACTATTTCGTCCGCTCGCCCGATGGGGCGAAGCGCAACCGATGGGCCGCCCACCTCTGCCTCGGGGCCCTCGTCCTCTGGTGGGCTGGATTCTCGCTCTACCTCTCGAAGCTCGGCCGAGCCCGGGGACAGTGGATGTCCCGACGCTTCGTTCCGCTGACTCTTGGCGGGCTGCTGATCGTATACGGTAGCCTGCTGCGCTTCGAGGCGCTCCTCGCTCACTCCGGACTCGCCCGCGACAGCGACCGTGCCGAAGAGATTCACGAAGCTCTTGCCCCGTATCTTCCGGGTTACGGCATCTTCAACCCGGAGAACGCTCCCGAAGATCCCTATCGAGCGGACGTCCGGAGCTACCTCGATCGCGCGGAGACGATGAGCCTTGGCAGGTTCTATGCGCCTTCGTTCCGCGAGCCCTTCTATCCGCTGCTGGTGAGGGCGTTCGTTTCGCTCGCGGGAGGAGAGATCGGAATCCTCGTTTTGAGCTTCGTTTTCTCCGTTCTCACTCTGCCGCTGTTCTACTTCGTCGCGAGGAAGCTCCACGGCGACTGGTGGGCGACGGCGCTCCTCGTGCCCATAAGCCTCCACGAGTGGCTCATCCTGGAAGCGCCGACCGGATACCGCATGAGCGTCTACGGTTTTTTTCTCGTCGCGTTCGTCGCCCTCGTCGCCCTTCCCGCGACCGTCGAAACGACGAGGCCGCGTCGCGGATACCCCGGGCTGGGTGGGGTCGTAGGCGGCCTTCTCTGCCTCATTCGACTGAGCGCCCTCTCCGTCGTCGCACCTCTTCTCGCCCTTCGCACGCTGGTCGTTCCGCGACGGGAGCTCGTCCTCTATGTGTCGACCTTCGCCGCCGCCATCGCGCTCGTCGTGGCGCCGTTTCTCTGGTCCAACTTTCGAGCGCACGGCGATCCGTTCTACAGCGTGAGCTTCCACACCCAGTTCTGGCTCCGGGCGGAGGGCATCGGCGGCGACGAGGGCCCGGTGAGCCTCTCGCGCTATCTCACCGGCTTCGGACGAACGGCGGAAGTCCTCAAGGGGAACGCTACTCGGGAATGACGGTGCTCCCCCTTCGCACGTTCTGGAACGGTCTCCGGTTGTTTCCCCTTCTCGGCGGGGCGACGCTGGTACTGGGAGTACCCGGCCTGCTTCTGGCCCTGCGCGGACGGACGCGTTACCTGCCCGTGGCCTACCTCGGGCACCTCCTGCCCTTCGCCTACATCCAGAACTTCCCCTCGGGCGAGATGCCCCGCTTCGTCATGCCCGCGTACTTCTTCCTCGTGCTCTCGATACCGGTCGCTTATGACCTCGTCATACGGAGGATTCCTGGCGGAGAGGAGACAAGGGGATAGGACCTTCTCTCAATCGTGGCCGCAGCCACGCTGCCAGCTTCGTCCCGCGTGCCTCAGGAGCTCGTCCGCGGCTTTCGGTCCCCACTCGCCGCGCGGGTAGATCTCCAGCGGCGGAGCGTGCCCTCCGGCCCATCCCTTCAGGATGGGGTCGATGATCTTCCAGGAGAGCTCGATCCCGTCGCTGCGGGTGAACAGAGATGGGTCGCCGTGGATCGCGTCCAGGAGAAGCCGTTCGTAGGCCTCGGGGATGGCGATGCCGTCGAAGTCCTCGGCGTAGTGGAACTCCATGTCCACCGAGCGCAGCTCCGCCATGGTGTCGGGCACTTTGGCCTCGAAGCGGAGGTGCATTCCCTCGTCGGGCTGGACGCAGATCGCGAGATAGTTGTTCTTCAAGTGAGCGCCGCGGGGCAGCGGGAACATCACGTGGGGCGGGCAGCGAAACTCGATCAAGATCTCGGACACCTTCTGTTTCAACGCCTTCCCCGACCGCAGATAGATCGGAACGCCCTGCCATCGCCAGTTGTCGATCTGGAGCTGGATGGCGGCGAAGGTAGCCGTCCGGGAACCGGGGGCGACGCCCTCGGTCTCGGCGTAGCCCTGGTACTGGCCCCTCACGGTGTCGCGCGGCAGGTGACCGGGACTGATGGGTCGTATGGCGGCGAGCACCTTCGCTTTTTCGTTGCGCAGGGCGTCGGCATCGAACGACGAGGGGGGCTCCATGGCGACGAGCGCCAGCAGCTGGAGCAGATGGTTCTGGAACATGTCGCGGACGACGCCGGTCTGATCGTAAAAGGCGGCGCGATGCCCCACGTCCACCGACTCGGCCACGGTGAGCTGGATGTTGTCGACGAAGTTGCGGTTCCACAACGGCTCGAAGACGGTATTGGCGAAGCGGAAGAAGAGGATGCTCTGGGCGGTTTCTTTCCCGAGGTAGTGATCGATACGATAGACCTGGCGCTCGTGGAACACCGCCTCTACAGCCCGGTTCAGCGCTACGGCGGAGTCGAGATCGGTCCCGAAAGGCTTCTCGATGACGACGCGCCGGTAGCCGTCGCTCTCCCCTGCCATGTTCGCCTGGCCCAGGTGCGTGATGGCCTCATCGTAAAAGCGGGGAGCGACGGCGAGATAATAGAGACGATTGCCCGGGCCCTCTTCGAGCTTTCTCAGCCTCTCGTCGAGCAGAGTGAAGTCCTCGTGACGATCGATGTCTCCGCGCTGGTAGTGGAGCGATTCAGCGAAATCGTTCCACTCGGTCTCCTCGAAGCGTTCCGCGGCATGCTCCCGAATGGCGTCTTTCATCCGATCGCGAAAGGCCTCGTCGGTAAACCCGGTCCGGGAGAACCCGACGACCTGGACTCCGTCGGGAAGCCTTTTTTTCACGTGGAGGTTGTAGAGCGCGGGAATCAGCTTGCGCGCCGTCAAGTCGCCCGACGCGCCGAAAATGACGATGCTCGTTCTCACTTCGTCTTCCTCTTGACCGCGTGCCCACCGAATTGATTGCGCATGGCGGCGAGGAGCTTCGCGGCATAGCTCTCGTCCTGCCGGCTCACGAAGCGCATCATGAGCGCGAGGGTGATGACGGGGGCGGGAACGTCGAGATCGATGGCCTCTGCCACCGTCCAGCGTCCCTCTCCGCTGTCGGCGACGTAACCTTCGATGTTCGACAGATTCGGGTCGGGCTCGAGTGCCCTCGCCGTCAGGTCCAGCAGCCACGAGCGTACGACGCTTCCGTAGCGCCAGATCTCGGCGATGCGATGAAGATCGAGATCGAACTCCGACTTCTTCTTCATCACCTCGAACCCTTCGGCATACGCCTCCATCAGACCGTACTCGATTCCGTTATGGACCATCTTCACGAAGTGGCCCGCTCCCGCGGGACCGACTCGACCCCAGCCACGATCCGGTCCCGGGGCGAGCGTTTCGAGAACGGGCGTGAGGCGCGAGACGGCATCCTCGTCTCCTCCGACCATCATGCTGTAGCCTTCCTCGAGTCCCCAGATTCCGCCGCTGGTACCGACGTCGACGAAGAAGATGCCCTTCTTCCTCGAGCTCGCCGCTCGTCTCAGGGAGTCCTTGTAGTTGCTGTTGCCCCCGTCGACGAGAATGTCGCCTTGCGCGAGCAGCCCGACGAGCGACGTCGTGACGCTCTCCGTCGGTCCACCCGCGGGAACCATCATCCAGACGGCTCGCGGCGGCTTCAGCAGCGACACGAGCTCTTCGAGCGACTCGGACGAGACCGCTCCGTTCTCCGCCACGGATTGCACCACCTTCGGCTCACGGTCGCTCACCACGACCCGGTGGCCCGCGCGAACGAGGCGCGCCGTCATGTTGGCTCCCATCTTTCCGAGACCAACCATACCCAGCTCCATGTTCAACCTCCGCTCTGTTTCTGAAAGCCCCGTCGAGCGAGACGCGCCGCGCCCAGAAGCGCGCACCAATCGTTGAGGACGACCCGAACCGGAATCCGCTCGAGCAGGCTCGACATCCTGCCCTTCGCGGTAAAGCTCGCGAGAAATCCTCCCTCCTCGAGCCGGGGGAGAATCTTGGGAGCGATGCCCCCGCCCACGAACACACCCGCGGTCGCCATCAGCTTGAGCGCCAGGTTTCCGGCCTCGGCTCCGTAAATGGAAACGAACAGGTCGAGCGCATCGGCACACAGCTCCGACCGGCGCGACAGGCCGTGCTCGGAGATGACGGGTGAGGGATCCTCGACCGAAAGGGCCTTCGAGAGCCAGTCGGGCTCGTCCCCACGTCCCGTGTCCCTGAGAAAGCAGTAGATGCCGTAGAGCCCCGGGCCGGAAACGACCCGCTCGTAGCTCACGTGATCGTGCTCTCTCCAAAGATAGGCGAGAAGTTCCCGCTCGCGCTCGTTCCGAGGCGCGAACTCGCAATGCCCGCCTTCCGAGGGGAAAGGGCGATGGGCGTCCCCCTCCCAGTGGAGACCGGCTTCGCCGAGCCCGGTTCCGGCGGCGATGAGCGCCTCGTTGCCATCGGGGGCGGGCTCGCCCTCACGGAGGAGGGCGAAGTCGGAAGGCGAAAGAGAGGCAATGCCGTACGCCGTGGCCTCGGAATCGTTCACCACCCTCACTGCCCCGAGGCCGAGTAGCTCCTTCAACGCCTCGACGTCGACTTCCCACGTCAGGTTCGAGATCCGGGCGCGGCCGTCCTGTACGGGACCGGCGACGCCAAACGCCGCACCTTCGAGAGCGCCCCCGTCTTCGGCCACGAACTCCTTCACGATGCTGTCGAGCGAGTCGTGCTCGCGACTCGGATAGGAGCGAAACCGCTTCACCGCCACCCGGGCCCCGGACACCTCGCACAAGGCGAGCCGGCTATTCGTTCCGCCGATGTCCCCCGCGAGGAGCATTCAGGAAATCGTTTCCGCGACGCCCTCGTCGAGCGTTTCTTGGCCTTTCGACGCGAGGGGGTGGGTCATGGGCTGGTTGGAGCGTAGCACGCCCCGGAGGAGATGGTATCGGGTCAGGAATGTAGCCGCGCCGGCAGGCGTCGACTCGGCGGTTGTGGACGCGTTCCCGACGCAGACGATATATTGCGCCCTGGAGGGGAACGTACCGATGTCGCATCGCCGAGCCGCCGCGCTCGTCATCTCGTGGATCGCGCTCGTCGCGGCGTCGTCGCGCGCCGGAGCCGAGAGCGACGGGCGCTACTCCTTCGCCTTGACCGGCGATTCGATACTCACGAGAAAGCTTTCCGTGTACGTCGAGCCCGAGTTCCTCTCGCTCATCGACATGATTCGGGGGGCCGATCTCCGCGTTTACCAACATCGAGATGCTGTTCCACGACTACGAGTCCTATCCGATGGCGTCGAGCGGAGGGACGTACATGCGCGCCGACCCCACGCTCGTGAAGGACCTCGCCTGGGCGGGGTTCGACATCGGCGGCCTCGCGAACAATCACTCGGGCGACTTCGGGCCGAGCGCGATGCTGCTCACGGAACGATACGTCCGGGAGGCGGGCATCGTGGGAGCAGGCGTGGGAAAGAGCCTGGCCGAAGCCCGGGAGGCGAAGTTCGTCGAGACCGGGAAAGCTCGCATTGCGTTCGTCTCGCTCGCGTCGACGTTTCCCGACCACGCCTACGCGAGCAAGTCTCGCGACGACATGCCGCCGCGGCCGGGGTTGAATCCTCTACACCACCGGGTCACGTACCGCGTCACGGCAGAAGAGCTCGAGGCGCTTCGCGGCATCATGCGCGAGCTCGGGATGGACGCGCCCGCGGGCAGCAACAGCCTCACGTTCCGCGGCGAGCGGTTCGAGGCCGCCGCGCGTCCCGGCGTCGTGACCGAGCCCGATCCCGAGGACCTCGAGGAGATCGCCTCGGTCGTCCGAAACGCCGCGAGGCTCGCCGACTACACCATCGTTTCCATCCATTGCCACGAAAGCGGCAAGGACAACTCGACGCCCCCCGCGTTCCTGATGGCGTTCGCGCGGCGCATGATCGACGAGGGCGCGGACGTCTTCGTGGGACACGGGCCTCACGTACTGCGGGGAATCGAGATCTACAAGGGAAAACCCATTTTCTACAGTCTCGGGGACTTCATTTTCGAGAACGAGACGCTGCAGCGCTACCCTTACGAGAACTACAAGACGGCGGGTCTGGGAGAGGACAAAGGGCTCTCCGATTTCAACGATGCCCGCTCCAAGAACGACACCACCGGCTTTCCCGCGAATCCGAAGATCTGGCAGTCGGTGGTGGCGATGCCGGTGTTTTCCGGAGAGCGCCTCACGGAGCTGAAGCTCCATCCGATCTCGCTCGGATTCGGAAAACCCAGTTACGTCCGAGGGCGACCGATGCTCGCCGACGAGGAGCTCTCACGGCGGATTATCGGGGACCTGAAGAGTCTCTCGGAAGCCTTCGGGACCGAGGTCGACTACGTGGACGGCATCGGCGTGGTTCGACTCCCGGAGCCCGCGAAGTGACGGGTATCGACGGGGCTGCTTCTCGTCCGACCTCGAGGAAGGCGAGCCGGTGACGCAACCCCGCCGTCCATCCGTCTGATGAGCCCTCAGTCGCGTGGCGGCCAGGGAGTCGGCACTTCCAGCTCGCCCCGATTCCACTCGCCCCGATTCGCCCCCGCCTCGTACGTCGTCTGCACAAAGTCGAGGAGCAGGGCGTCGGGGTCGGACGCCGTCCGAACGGCGTCATAAGGCAGAAAGAACTCGCCCATCTCGTCGCTGTAGAAGGCCGACGCCGGGCGGATCGCCTCCTTGGAGAAGCCCTCGGGCGTGGGATAGGCATACGAATAGAAGACGGGTTGAGGCGCTCGGTCCCCTCCCGGCCAAAACCCGCAGCTCGAGACCTCGTGCGAATAGGCCTCACGGGTGATCCAGTCCGGAAGGTTCGGAATGCCCCCGGGGTGTCGCGGCGCACGCCGCCCCGAGAAACGGGTGACGGCGAGGTCGAAGCTTCCCCAGAAGAAGTGGATCGGGCTCACCTTGCCGAGGAATCGACTCCGAAAGATCTTGAAGACCCGGTCCACCTGAACCAGCGTCCGGAAGAAACGGTTGGCGGCGTCGCGGTCGTACGAAGCGTGCTCGCGATCCTCGTCGAGTCGGAGAGCGCCCTCGATCTCGTTGGGCATGGCGTGAATCCGAACGTCGAGCCCCATGTCGGCGAGGCTCCCCAGAACGTCGTGATAGAAATCCGCGACCGACCGCGGCTCGAGGGCGAGTCGCTTCTCCGCGCCGTCACTGGATCGAATCTCGAGGCGATGGTCGATGAAATCGAAGGCGATCTCGAACGTTCGCTCGCCGTGAGGAATCGGCGAGGTCGTGAGGCCTCTCGACGTCACGTAGAGGGTCGTGTGCCACGAGTGGTTGGTCCAGGGTGACTGGACGAGACGCACCTTGCCCACGATCTGGGTCCATCGATGGAGCGTGGCGCAGGTGTCTCGCCAATCGTCGTAGGGAAGAGCCGGCCAGGTTTGTGTCATGGGTTCTCCGTCGGTTTCGTTGCTTTCGCCTTGGTGTCGATCTCGGTGTCGGTCTCGGGCGCTTTCTCCCAGACATAGAGGCGGTTCATGCAATATTTCTCGAACCAATCTAGCTCGACATTGGCCTTGAAGAGCTCGTGACGAAGCTCCTGCCAGCCGTGCGGCTCCCGAGGGGCCATATAGAGGTGGGTCGGAACTCCGTTCGACTTCAGCGCCCGATAGAGCTCGATCGACTGAGGAGGCGGCACCCGCACGTCCTTCTCTCCCACCAGCACGAGAGTGGGCGTCGTGACTTTGTAGATGTCCTTGAGCGGAGAATTCCCCCAGTACAGATCGATGGGAGCGTCCTCCTGCCACGGGGTCCCGCCGAACCACGGCGTGCGATAGATGCGGACGTCGCTCTGGGCGTACATCGCGACCCAGTCCACCGCTCCCGCGCCCGACGAAGCGGCCTTGAACCGGTCGGTGAAGGTGATGATCTTGTTCGTCATGTGTCCGCCGCCGCTCCAGCCCATCTTGACCATGCGGCTTCCGTCCACCAGTCCGCGGCCGATCAAGTAATCGACTCCGGCCATGACGTCGAGGTGGGACTCGTGAAAATAGTGCCCCACCATGTCCCGCAGCACGTCGTCACCGTAGCCCGTGCTTCCCCGGTAGTTGGGCTTGAGCACGAAGTACCCCTTGGCGGTGAGGACCTGCACGTAGTCCGCCCATCGGCCGAATCCGAACTTGTCGGATGCCGCGGGCCCGCCATGGGTCTGGACCGCGAGGGGATAGCGCGTGCCCTCCTGGAAGTCGAGAGGATAGAACAAGAGTCCCTCGACGGTGGCACCATCCTCGCCTTTCCATTGGATCGCCTCCTGGCGCGGAAGGCGGAAATCGTTCGCGAGGTTCTCGTAGACGCGGGTGATGCGGGCCTTTTTTCCTCCGGCGGCGGGGAGCCAGTACAGGTCTCCCGCGTCGTCGCGATCGTCGATTCCGAAAACGTGCTTCCCCGCCGCGGGAGAATAGATCCAGTTCTCGACGGCGTGATCGCCGCGGGTGAGCTGGGTGAGCTTTTCGGAAGCGACGTCGACCCGGAAGAGCTCGCTCCGGACTCCGGTATTGGCGGTGAAGAAGATGGAGCCACCGTCCGCCGACCACTGGGCCCTCTCGACCTCGTAGGGCATCCGGGAGAGCAGCATGCGGGACTCGCCTCCCGAGACCGGCACGAGAAAAAGATTCGCGTTGTAGTAGCTATCGAACGTCTCGTTGGCGTCGGAAGTGAAAAGGACCCACTGGCCGTCGGGAGAGAGGGTCGCTCCCGACTCGGCCACGCTGTTGCGGGTGAGCTGCCGCGAAGCCTTGCCGTCCGCTTGCATCACCCAGACCTCGCCCTCGTCGGAATCGTCGTAGAGCGGAGACGGCGCTCGATGATGCACGATCGTCGTCCCGTCCCCGGAGAAGGAGTATCCGGCGACGGTGAAGTCCCCTTCGGTGATGCGCTCCTCGACCCCGTCCGCGACCGACACCCTCCAGAGGTGTTTCTGCTCGAAGTTCTCGTCGAAAGAAAAGACGTCGTCTCCGAGCTTTTCCTTCTTCTTCTGTTCGTCACTCTCGGGCTCGGGCGCGATGAAGTAAACGTACCTCCCGTCGGGCGAGAAGCTGGGCGCGCTCACTTCCGAGGCGTGCCGTGTCAACGGGATCGCCTCGCCTCCGTGATCCGAAAGACGATAGAGCTGGGCCACGGTGTCGTCTCCCCGCTCCGCCACGAACACAATGGTGTTTCCGTCGGGTGACCAGCGTGGACTCTCTTCTCCTTTCTTGCCATTGGTGAGCTGGACCGAGCCCGACCCGTCGAGAGCGACACGGTAAATGTGTCTCATCCGTTTGTTCTCTCTCCAGTCGGCATCCGCTCGGACGTACAACAGCCGCGAGCCGTCGGGAGCGAGCTGCGGGTCTCGAATCTGGGGGACTTCGATGAGATCGACGATGGACATCGCTCTTCTGGATTGCCCGGTTGCGACCACCGCCGGCAGGACGAGACATAGAGCGACACCCATCACTCGGAGCCGATTTCCCGACATCCGTCCCTCCTTGGGTTCCGAGGGGCATAGATACCACAGAGCCTTCCGTTGCTTCCAGAGATTCGAAGGCTCAAAGGGGCGGAAAGACGATGCTTGCGAGTATACTTTGCCGCGGAGGTGCGGGAATGAAAGTCGCGGTGAGCGGCGCCACCGGCCTCATCGGCACGGCGCTGCGGGAGAGCTTGGTCGCGGACGGACACCACGTCCTCGCCTTGACCCGGCAGGCCAAGGTTCCGCCCCTCGAGACCATCTCCTGGGACGTGGAGAACGGCCGGTTCGACGCCAGCGCCCTCGAGGGAGTCGACGCGGTGGTACATCTCGCCGGCGAGCCGATCGCCCAGAGATGGAACGAAGACAGAAAGACCGCGATCCGGGAAAGCCGCGTCAAGAGCACCCGGCTTCTCGTCGAGGGGTTGAAGAGCCTCAAGGCGAAGCCGCGCGTGTTCGTTTGCGCGTCGGCAATCGGATTCTACGGCGACCGGGGAGACGAGGAGCTCAGTCGAGACGTCCCCTCCCGGCAAGGGTTTTCTTCCCGAGACCTGCCTCGCGTGGGAGCACGCCGCGATGGAGGCGATGGGGCTCGGCGTACGAACCGCGGTGCTCCGGACCGGGGTCGTTCTTTCCACGCGCGGGGGAGCGTTGAAGAAGATGCTGCTCCCGTTCCGCCTCGGCGCGGGAGGACCGGTCGGAAGTGGCACCCAATGGATGTCCTGGATCCACATCGACGATCACATCGGTGCCATGCGCTTCATCATCGACCAGGACGACCTGATGGCCGCGGTGAACGCCACCGCCCCGAACCCCGTGCGGAATCTGGACTTTGGCAAAGCGCTGGGTGCGGCGCTCTCCCGGCCCGCCTTCATGCCGGCACCCGCTTTCGCGCTGAAGCTCGTTTTCGGAGAGATGGCTTCGATCCTTCTCGAGGGCCAGCGCGTTCTACCGAAAAAGCTTCTCGAGACCGGATACCGATTCCGCTTCGCCGAGCTCGGCCCGGCGCTCTCGGACCTCCTCGCCCGGCGTCGATGAGGCCAATCAGCGACGCGTCGAAGGGCGGCCCGCCCTATAATGAGTGTTTCGCGCGCCGTCGAAACCGTCATGGATAATCAAACACCCTCGACGAGCTCTCCCCGAGAGACCGGTGAAGCGCCGGTTCACCGAGGCCGAAAGCTCCTCCGGCTCATCGTCATCGCCATCCTGTTCGCGCTCTCCGCGTTCGGGGGCGCCCTTACCGGCCTCGTTCTCGCCTATCAGAGAGATCTGCCGCTCATCCAGGAGCTCGAGAACTACGAGCCGAGCGTCATCACCCAGGTCTTCGCCGACGACGGTCAGATCATCGCCGAGTTCGCCGTCGAAAAGAGGGTGGTCATCACCTACGATCAGATCCCGGTGAACTTGAGAAACGCCTTCGTCGCTTCGGAGGACAAGCGCTTTTGGACCCATCACGGGGTCGATCCCATCGGTATCTTTCGCGCCGCAGTGATGGATTTGTGGGCGGGAGAGATCGTCTCGGGGGCGAGCACGATTACCCAGCAGGTCTCGCGGATGCTGTTTCTCACCCGGGAGGAGACGGTGGGCCGCAAGATCAAGGAGGCCATCCTCGCCTTCAAGATCGAGCGCGCCTACACCAAGCAGGAGATCCTGACCTTTTACTGCAACCTGCTCCACTTCGGCCATGGACTCTACGGAGTCGAGGCGGCTTCCGAGTTCTACTTCGGCAAGAATGCGAAGGACCTCCTGGTCGAGGAGTCCGCGCTCATCGTCGGCCTCGCCCCGTCGCCGGGCAACTACAGCCCGTTCGTCAACCCGCAGCTCGCCCTGAAGCGCCGTGACATCGTCCTCGGAAGGATGGAGGAGGAAGGCTTTCTCACCAAGGAAGAAGCGGACCGCGCTCGACAGTCACCCCTTCAGCTCCGGCATCGAGGACCGAGCAACGACATCGCTCCCTATTTCGTGGAAGAGGTTCGCCAGTACCTGGAGAAGAAGTACGGGGCCACCCGCATCTATCGCGGCGGCCTGCAGGTCCATACCACCCTCAACCGGGCGATGCAGGTCGCCGCCAATCACGCCGTCCAGACGGGTTTGCGTAACCTCGACAAGCGTGAGGGGTGGCGCGGGGTCGCGACCAACGTTCTTCGCGACACCAAGCTTTCCATCGAAGAGTACCGCTCGGACGACTGGGTCGAGCCTTTCTCAACCGGTGAGGTGGTCACCGGCGTCGTGTCGGTGCAGGGCCCCAAGCCGGTGGTGCGCATCGGGCGGTTTGCCGCTTCCATCGACCCCGAGTCCGCCGCGTGGACGAAAAAGCCCCTCGCGGAGCTCTTCAAGGTCGGCGACGTGAGCCAGTTCGAGATCGCCTCGATCAATTCCGAGAAGGCGACGATGGTGGTCAAAGTCGACCAGGAGCCTCTCGCCGAGGGAGCGCTTCTCGCGCTCGAAAGCAGAACCGGTCAGATCAAGGCGATGGTCGGCGGGTTCGACTTCGAGAGAAGCAAGTTCAACCGCGCGACCCAGGCTCGGCGCCAGCCGGGCTCGGCGTTCAAACCCTTCGCGGTGGGCGCCGCCATCGAGGAAGGCTATACCGCGACGTCGCTCGTTCTCGACGAGCCGGTGCGCTACGTGGACCCGCATGTCGAACAGGCGTACGAGCCCAGAAACTACGACCTCAAGTACGAAGGATGGGTCACGCTCCGCCACATGCTCGAAGCGTCGCGGAACGTTCCTTTCGTCCGCCTGACGCAGCAGCTCGGGCCGGAGAAGGTGGCAGCCTACGCGCAGCGTCTCGGGCTCGCCGGGCCAATCCCACCCTATTTGAGCATCACTCTCGGTGCGGCCGAGGCAACCCTCGAGGAAATGGTCTCGGGCTATTCCGCATTCGCCAATCAGGGGATCCGGATGCAGCCGATGATGGTCACCAAGGTGGTCGATTGGGACGGCAACGTGCTCGAAGAGAACTACCCCAAAGCGGTCTCGGCGATACGAGCGGACGCCGCGTTCATCATCGCCAATCTGATGAGGGGTGTCGTCCAGCGCGGCACGGGCGCCGCGGCCTCGCGGCTCGGACGGCCTCTCGCCGGCAAGACGGGAACGACGAACGACTATACCGACGCCTGGTTCATCGGCTACGACCCGACGCTCGTGGCCGGAACCTGGTTCGGCTTCGACCAGAAAGTGACGCTCGGCAACCGGGAGACGGGGACCCGGACCGCCCTCGGGCCCTGGATGGACTTCATGGGGACGGTGCTGAAGGACAAGCCGGTCGAGGACTTCCCCGTGCCGTCGAACATCGTCTTCGTTCCCGTCGACAAGAAGACCGGCTATCCGGCTTCGGGAGATAGCGGGAACGTCATCCTCGAGGCGTTCATTTCCGGCACCGAGCCGACCGGATACCCCAGCCCCTGATAATATTAGCCACACACACTAAGATATAGCCCGAACACGAGAGATACGAACCATAGTTGTTATAATCACTTAGCACCTATTTGACAAACATTCACTAAATATCCATAATGAAATCGTTCGCCCCGTCTTCTCTTTGGGTTGAGATAGACGGGTCTTGGGTTGAGACAGACCGGTCTCACTGGTAACCTAAAGGGTACGAGGGGCGTTCGAGGTTCAAGTCATGGACAAATTGCAGCAGACAGGAAACCAGGGCGAGATTCATCGGGGCGTACCGATTCTCCCGCTGCGGGACACGGTGATCTTTCCCCAGTCGATTCTGCCGCTCGCGGTCGGCCGTGAGAGCACGGTGCGCTTGCTGAACGAGAACGCCGACCGGACGGATTTCATCGGCGTCGTGACCCAGAAGGACGCTGCCGTTGAAGCTCCCAACCCTGAAGATCTCCACGGTGTGGGTGCGAGCGTACGAATCCACAAGTCCGTCCGCATGCCGGACGGCTCGATTCGGCTCGTAGTCCAGGGAGGATTCCGCTTCAAGATTCTCCGAATCGTTCAGGTGAGCCCTTACATCCGGGCCGACATCGAGGTTCTCGATAGCGTTCTCCCCGCCGAGGACGAGATCGAGGTCGACGCTCTCACCCGGAACGTCCATTCCGTCTTCGCCAAAGTGGTGGAGATGTCTCCGCAGCTGGCGGATGAAGTCGGCTCGCTCGCGGCGACGTTGAACGATCCCGGCCGCCTCGGGGACTTCGTCGCGCAGAATCTTCCCAACGTGGATACCGACACCCGACAGAAGGTCCTCGAGACGGCGCGGGTGAAAGAACGGCTGAAGATGGTTCACGAGGCGCTGCTGCGCGAGCAGGAGGTGCTCGAGGTCGGGAGCAAGATCGAGTCCACGGTGAAGAACGAAGTGGGCCGGACTCAGCGCGAGTACTACCTGCGCGAGCAGATGAAGGCGATCCAGAAGGAGCTGGGCGAGAACGACGACAGCGCCAAGGAGATCGAGGACCTCCGCGCCAAGATCCAGGAGGCGAAGATGCCCGAGGAAGCGGAGAAGGAAGCTCTCCGCGAGCTCAATCGCCTCTCCAAGATTCCGCCGGTCTCGGCGGAGTACACCGTCGGGAGGACCTATCTCGACTGGCTGGTGCGCGTCCCCTGGTCGAAGAGGACCGAGGACGTCTACGACATTCCCAAAGCGAAGGAGATCCTCGAGGCGGATCACTACGATCTGGTCAAGGTCAAGGATCGTATTCTCGAGTTCCTCGCGGTACGCAAGATGAAGCCCGACATCAAGGGTCCCATCCTTTGCTTCGTGGGCCCCCCGGGCGTGGGCAAGACGAGCCTGGGCAAATCGATCGCCAAGTCTCTGGGGCGCGAGTTCGTCCGCCTGAGCCTCGGCGGAATCCGCGACGAGGCCGAGATCCGCGGCCATCGGCGCACATACATCGGCGCGCTCCCGGGTCAGATCATCCAGAGTCTCTGCCGCGCCGGCACCAAGAACCCGGTGTTCATGCTCGACGAAGTCGACAAGCTGGGTATGGACTTTCGCGGCGATCCGAGCGCGGCGCTTCTCGAAGTCCTCGATCCGGAGCAGAACGACACGTTCCGCGATCACTACATCGACCTGGCCTTCGACCTGTCCGAAGTGCTGTTCATCGCCACCGCCAACATGATGGACCCCATTCCTCCGGCTCTGAAGGACCGCATGGAAGTCATCAACCTGGCGGGCTACACCGAAGAGGAGAAGATCCAGATCGCGTTGCGGCACCTGATTCCCCGGCAGCTCGCGAACCACGGGCTCGCCGACGAGAAAATCGCACCGCGGTTCGAGCGGGAGACCATCGCGCACATGATTCGCTACTACACCCGCGAAGCCGGACTCCGGAACCTCGAACGGGGCATCGCGAGCGTCTGCCGCAAGGCGGCTCGCAAGATCGCGGAGGGCGAGACCACGCCGCTCCACGCGACTCCCGCGGCGCTGGAACAGCTCCTCGGAGCCCCCACGTCTCTCTCGCGAGAGATCGACGAACGGGTGAAGGTGCCGGGCGTCGTCATCGGTCTCGCCTGGACTCCCGTCGGCGGGGACATCCTGTTCGTGGAAGCGTCGAAGCTTCGGGGCGGCAAGAATCTGACTCTCACCGGCCAGCTCGGCGACGTGATGAAGGAATCTGCCACCGCCGCCTTGACCTGGGTCCGCTCCCAGTGCATGTCGCTCGGGCTCGATTCGGATTTCTATCGCAAGATGGATCTCCATCTGCACGTTCCCGAAGGTTCGACTCCCAAGGACGGGCCCTCCGCGGGCGTGACGATGGTTGCGGCGCTGGTCTCCATCTTGACCGACACGCCGGCGCGTCCCGACATGGCGATGACGGGTGAGATTACGCTCTCGGGACACGTGCTCCCGGTTGGCGGGGTCAAAGAGAAGCTCCTGGCCGCGCACCGCTACGGCATCAAGGAAGTGATCATCCCCAAGCTGAACGAGAAGGCGATGATCGAGGACCTTCCGCCGGAGATTCGAAACGAGATGAAGATCGATCTCGCGGCCACCCTCGACGAGGTCCTGTCTCTGGTCTTCCCCACGCTGGTGTTCAAGGTCGTGCCGCCTCAGCCTCCGGCGGGCAAGTCCTCGTCCGTGATGCGCGTGCAATGAGGCGGAAACGTAATCCGTGGACTACAAGGACTACTATCAGGTCCTCGGCGTAGCCAAGAACGCCTCGGAAAAAGAGATCAAGCAGGCGTTCCGCAAGCTCGCGCGCAAATATCATCCCGACGTGAATCCCGGCGACCGGGGAGCCGAGGCGAAATTCAAGGAGATCAACGAGGCCAACGAGGTCCTCTCCGACCCGGAGAAGCGCCGCAAGTACGATCAGCTCGGCGCGAACTGGAAACAGTACGAACAGTACGCGCGACCCGGGGGCGCGGCCGGGCGAGAGGGCGCTCCCGGATTCGGAGGATTCCGCGTCGACTTCGAAGGAGCCGGTGCCGGAGGCTTCTCCGACTTCTTTCGGACCTTCTTCGGAGGCGGCATCGACGTCGAGGATCTCTTCGGTCAGGGAGGTGGAGGCGTTCGCGGCGCTCGCGGCCAGGGCAGAGGCGGCCGGCGAGAGCGAGGGGCGCCACGAGGTTTCGGCGGTTCTCCGGTACCGACGCCGGGCCGGGACGTCTCCGCCAACATCGACGTGACCCTCGAAGAGGCGTACAACGGGACAACCCGGCGACTCGCCCTCGACGGCGCAACGGGAGGCGAGACCATCGACGTTCGCATCCCCAAGGGGGTCAAGGACGGGTCGAGGATTCGCGTCCAGGGAAAAGGCGAGCAGGGCCTCGGGGCGGAGGCAGGCGACCTCTACCTCGAGGTCAAGATGGTTCCTCATTCCGTGTATCGGCGCGACGGCGACGACCTGTACGTGGACGTTCCCGTCACCTTCGCCGAGGCGGCGCTCGGTGCGGAGATCGAAGTCCCGACGCTTTCGGGAAAGGCGCGCATCAAGGTTCCCGCCGGCTCGCAGTCCGGCCGCGCGATGCGGCTGAAGGGCAAGGGTATGCCCCGGCTCAAAGGGGACGCAGCGGGTGATTTGTTCGCGAAGCTCGTCGTCGTCGTTCCCAAGGAGCTCAACGAGCGAGAGCTCGAGCTGGTGAAGGAGCTGGGCTCGCTTCGCGGCGAGAACCCCAGAGCCCACCTCGGTTGCGCCTGAGCCGTCTCTCTGCCATGGCTCACGGTCCGGTCGTCATCCTCTTCGGGGGCGATGGAAGCGAGCACCGCGTTTCGGTTGCTTCCGCGCAGAACGTCTCCCACCTCCTCGAGGAGGCTTTTCTCTGGTACTGGAGACGCGATGGCTCCATCGTGGAGGTCGAGCGCGCCTATCTCCTCGCGTTCGAGCGCCCCTTCGAGGAGGACTTCGCGCCCGAGCCCCGGCGCCGATGGACCGACGTCACCGCCGCCCTCGATGCTGCCCATGAGTCCCACCGGAGCTTCTTCCTCGCCCTCCACGGCGGTTCGGGCGAGAACGGATGGCTTCAGTCTCAGCTCGAAGGCAAACGGTTGGCGTTCTCGGGCTCGGGAGCGGAAGCGAGCCGCGTTGCCTTCGACAAGGTGCGCGCGCGCGACCGGCTCTCAGCACGCGGGATCCGCGTCGCCGACGCGGAGACGTTGACCGCCGACACCGCGACCCACGAGAGGTGCGCGCGTTTGTTCGAGCTCCACGACAAGCTCGTGGTGAAGCCCGTCGCCGACGGCTCGAGCCATGGAATGCGCATCGTCGCGAACGAGGCCGAGCTCGCCGCCGCCATCTCCCAGGTGGTGGCGGAGCCCTCGCTCCCCTATCTCGCGGAGGAATTCATCGAAGGGCGAGAGATTACCGTGGGCGTCATCGAGGAGAAAGACGGGCTCGTCGCCCTCCCCTGCTCCGAGGTCGTGCTCCAGGAGGGAAGAACGTTCGACTACGACGGGAAGTACCTCGGCAAGGGAGTGCGCGAAGTGACGCCAGCCGAGATCCCGGAGGAGCTGGCCCGGACGGCGCAGTCGGTCGCGCTGACCGCGCACGAAGCCGTCGGATGCCGCGGCTATTCCCGCACCGACGTGATCCTGGGAAAGGACGGGCCCTGCTTTCTCGAGATCAACACCCTTCCAGGACTCACCCGCGCGTCGTTCATCCCTCAACAGCTCGCGGCCTCCGGCATCGACATGCTCCATTTCCTCGAACGCCAGATCGAGATCGCGGAAGAGCGGCTTCGCTCGAGCTCTTCGTCGTAGCGGACGCGCCGGGCGAGCCTCCGCCCGATATCGTCTGCATACGAGGCCGTCTACTACGGCGCTCCGCCCGACCTTCACGAACGGGTGTCGCGGCTGGTGGAGGAGCTCGCGGCAAAGCGATAGACGCTCACCGCGACGCGGTGGCCTTCCGGATCGCGAAAGAACAGGGTCGCGGCGGTCCGATCATCGACCTCGACTCCCGCGGCGGCGAGACGTGCCTCCCAGGACGCGAGGTCGGACACCTCGAGCGCGAGCACGTGGCCCGACCCCTCCTCGGATCCTTTGCCTCGCAGGGAGCGCTCCAGCATGAGGACCGCGTCTCCCATTCGGAGCCAGACCGCGTGCTCCTGACGCGAAATGAGCTCGAGCCCGAGGGTAGCGGCGTAGAAATGCCGACAGGCCTCCAGGTCCTTCACCCGGAGAGCGAGGTGGTGGACACGCACCGCTCGATGCTAGCACCGTCCATCGATCCCTGCCCGGGACTGTCCAAACAGCCGCAACGGCGGCGAGAGGACGCTGAGGGTTGCGGATCGCGCGTTCCGGAGTCACAATCCCTGTTTCGAAGCCCGATGGTCGGGCTCCTATCGAAAGGAAACGCAGTCTATGAGCAGCGAATCGCGTCCGCTCCAGCTCGGAGGGGACGTTCCCAACTTCGACCTGGCCTACTACGACCCGGTCAAGAACGACTTTGGAACAACGAGCCTCGACAACATCAAGGCCGCGGGAAAGTGGACCATTCTCTTCTTCTATCCCGCCGATTTCACCTTCGTCTGAGCGACCGAATTCGCTGCTCTGGCAGAGCAGCAAGATCGGTTGAAGAAGATGGGCGCCGAGCTCATCACCGTAAGCACGGACACCCAGTTCGTGCATCTCGCCTGGAAAGAGCACGAGAAGAGCCTCGAGAAGGTGAGCTACCTGATGGGGGCCGACCCCTCCGGGAAAGTCTCCCGCCTCTTCGGGGTCTATGTGGAGGACGCAGGACTCGCCCTTCGCGGGACGTTCATCATCAGTCCCGAAGGCAAGCTCATGAACTCCGAGGTGAACTTCTTCAACATGGGCCGCAACATCGACGAGCTCATGCGGAAGTTCAAAGCGAACCTCTACCTCGCCCGCAAGACGGCCGAGGCCTGTCCGGCCCAGTGGAAGGACGACGGGGACAAGACGCTGACCCCCGGTCCTGCTCTCGTGGGCAAGGTCCACGAGGCACTGGCGAAATAGCCTACCGGCGGCGGGGCCGGGCCCACCGGCTCCGCCGCGCGCGCGCTGACATCTCGGGGCTCTCTAGCCCAGGACGTGAGCGAGCAGCTTCACGGCATCGACGTCGGTAAAGATCCCGACGAGCTTTCCGTCATCCACTACGAGAACGGCGCCGATGGCCGCCTTCGCCATGGTCTTCACTACGTGACCGATCGCCGTGTCCGACGGCACCGAGATGGGCTCGGCCGCCATCGCCGCGGCCACCGTGGTGTCGAAGGAGGCGAAAACCCGTAGAATCCTCCACCACGAGAACGTCCCGGGCACTCACGATTCCGACGACCCGCTCCCCCTTGACCACGGGAAGGTGCCGGATCTGGTCTTCGGCCATGATGTCGCGCGCGTCGGAGAGCGCGGTATCGGGTGTGACCGTCCGGGGTGTTCTCGTCATGAATTGATGGACCGGATCGGAAGCGCTGATCATCGTTGATTCTCGTCCTCCGCCGTCATTATGCCATGGCGAAAATTCGGTGCGGCAAAAGATAAGGGTGCCGGGAGCCCAAGCTACGTCACGACCGCCCCGAGCGCCCCGCTCCGCCCGCGCCGGCGCCGGCGACGACGATGGAGCGCGAGCGGACGGCCGCGCTCACCTTGTTGAGAAGCTGTTCGGACGAGTAGGGCTTCTGGATGAAGGTGACCCCGGAGAGGCCGGAGCAGCGCTCCATCGTATCGTGTTCGCTGTAACCGCTGGACAGGACCACGGGCACGTCCCTCGAGAGCTGGCGAACGGCGAACAGCGCCTCCGCTCCGTCCATGCGCGGCATCGCCATGTCGAGGACGATAGCGTCGATACCCGTAGCGTTCTCGCGGAACAGCGCCACGCACTCCTGGCCGTCCTTCGCCAGGAGAACCCCGTACCCATCGAGCTCCAGCGCCGAACGAGCCACGTCCCGCACCACCTGCTCGTCGTCCACGACGAGCACCATCCCGGGAGTCGACCGGAGTCGCGCCGGCGCCGCCAACCGCTGCGGCTCGCCGATGGTCGCCGGATTCTGGGCGCGCGGAAACAGGAGCAAGAAGCTCGAGCCCCGGCCCCGGGCACTGTTGACCTTCACCAGTCCCCGATGAGTCCGCATGATCCCGAGCGCGGCGGAGAGCCCCAGACCTCGCCCGGTGAACTTGGTGCTGAAGAAGGGCTCGAAAATGCGCGCTAGCGTCTGGGCGTCCATCCCGCAGCCCGTGTCGGAGATCTCGAGAAACACGTACTCGTCCTCCAGGCTCTCCGAGGGCGGCAAGGCGTCGTCGAGCTCGCGCGGCTCGATCTTCCGTATGCCCGTCCGCACCTTGATGACGCCTTCGGCGTCGCCGAGCGCGTCGGAAGCGTTGGTGAGGAGATTCATCACGATTTGCCGGAGCTGCACCGGGTCGCCCTCGACGAAGACGTTCGGCACGAGATCGATCTTCAGATCGGCCTTTTTCGAGATGGCGCTCCGCACCAAATCCCGCGTCTCTTCCACGAGCGTCGACAGGTCGAGGGCGACGATCGCGACCCGCCCCCTTCCGGCATATGCGAGGAGTTGTTGAATGAGCTCCGCCGCGCGGTCCGCGGAGCTCCGGACGCCTTTGAGATAGCGATATGCGGGAGAGGTCGAGTCGAGAGCGGCGGTGGCCAGATCGACGTTGCCGAGAATCCCCACGAGGATGTTGTTGAAGTCGTGCGCGACCCCGCCGGCAAGCACACCGAGGCTCTCGAGCTTCTGGCTCTCACGGATCCGCTCTTCGAGCTGGAGCTTGTCGAGCTCCGACTTTCTGCGCTCGGTCACGTCACGAAAGGTCCAGACCCGTCCGACCCGGCGCTCGCGCCGCATCAACGGCGCGGTGACGAAGGAAAAAACCTGGCCCGACTTCAGCACGACGTCGGACCCTTCTTCGGTATCGAGCCGACGTCCCCTTTCGGTCCGTGCCGAGAGGGCCTCCAGCAGCCCACCCTCGTCGACGGAACGGTCCACGACTTCCGGAAGATGCCACATCTCCCAGAAGCGTTCGTTGGCGTAGAGGAGCCGTCCCGACTCGTTGACGACGAAGAGCCCGTCGCGGATCGAGCCGAGTATGGCCTCGATGCTCGCCGCTTGACGGGCCGCACGCTCGCTCGTCTCTTCGAGCTGGGTGTCGTCGCGAAGCCTCAAGCCCAGTCCGTTGGCGCTCGGCCAGCGGCCGGGAATCGGGGTGGCGTGGATTCGTAGCCATCGCCGCGCGCCCTTCTCTCCCGCAAGCTGGACGACCCATCCCTCGGGAGTCTGCTCGGCGCCGAAGAATCTCGCGCGAAGCAGCTCGCGTAACGCCCGAAGCTCGGCGTCGCCCTCGGCGCCCTCCGGCATCCTCTCCGCCAGAAGCGCGAGGAAGTCCGAACCGGGGGGGAGCTCCTCCACTCCGACCAGGACCGGGGTCGCGGGGTTGGCTCGAACCAGACGCCCCTCGCCGTCGAGGATGGCGACTCCGTCGCGATCATGGTCCATCCAGTGATCGAGCGTGAGACCACTGACGGAGAAGAGGCGTTTGTGGAAGATTCCGAAAAAGCCGAGCGTCAGGGCCACCGCGAATCCGATGAGGGTGGGGTCGTATCCGAAACTGAGGACGTGGGAGACGTAGAGGAAGTTCGCGACGAGAGGGGCGACAGACGCCCAGAACAGAATCGCGAGCTGGGTCTTGCCGCCCGTTTTTCTTTGCTTCCGCCAGGCCCATCCCATGAGGCCCAGCGATGCGAGCATCAGCGCGTATCCGTAGAACGCCTGCAGGTACCAGAAGAAACGATAGACGTTGCGGCCGCCCCGAACGGGCTCGAGGAACGCTCCGTGCCAGGGGTTGGTCAGAAGCGCCGCCCAGCACACGAAGGCGAGGGCGAAGGGAGCGTACTGGACCGCGGGCTTCGCCCAGCGGGGCCGCACGCCGTAGTGCGAGGCGATCGCGATGGACATCGCCCACCAGAGAGGAGTGTTGAACAGGACGCCGGTGTAGAGCACCAGGATGAAGATCCAGTGCGTCTCGGCGGTCTGGGCCAGGAAGGACGACCCGAGCTCGCCGCCCGACCACAAGAGACCCGAGAGAGCGAACCACAGGCCGAACGGCCTGAGAGGGCGGGCGGGACGACACCTCCACACGAGACCGGCGAGCGCGGCCCACAGGAACACGGTGGCCGAGGCCACGAGAAAAGCGTAGCTCATTCGAGTTCGAATCTGGGTCGACTGGATCGAAGTCGTCGAAACTCCGACATCTCAGTCTACCAAACGATCTACGAACTCTGTTTGCGGCGGCTGAGGAGGAAAGCGGCGATGAACGGATCGATGTCGCCGTTCATCACCCGATCGACGTCGCCCACCTCGACCTTGGTCCGGTGGTCCTTGACGAGCCGATAGGGCTGGAACACGTAGGAGCGGATCTGGCTTCCGAATCCGATCTCCTTCTTGGTATCGTGCATCGCGTCGACCCGCTCCTGCTGCTCCCTCAGCTTGAGATCGTAGAGGCGGGATCGGAGCACCTTCATCGCCACGTCCTTGTTCCGGTGCTGCGAACGCTCGTTCTGGCATTGCACGACGATGCCGGTGGGGAGGTGAGTGATGCGAACGGCGGAGTCGGTTACGTTCACGTGCTGGCCGCCCTTTCCGCTCGAGCGATAGGTATCGATGCGAAGGTCCTTGTCGTTGATCTCGACCTTCACGTCGTCGTCGATCTCGGGGAACACGAACACCGAGGCGAACGAGGTGTGGCGCCGCTTGGCGGCATCGAAGGGAGAGATGCGCACCAGCCGGTGCACCCCCACTTCGGAAGAGAGGTACCCGTACGCGTAGGGGCCGTTCACGCCGAAGGTCGCGCTCTTGATACCCGCCTCTTCCCCTTCCTGATAGTCGATCATCTCCGCTTTGAAGCCCCGTCGCTCCGCCCAGCGCAGGTACATACGCAGGAGCATCTCCGCCCAGTCCTGGGATTCGGTGCCACCCGCTCCGGGATGGATGCTGACGATGGCGTTGGTGGCGTCGTGCTCGCCGGAAAGCAGCTTCTGAATCTCGGCCTGCTCGACCTCCTCCTGCCACTTGTCGAGATGGAGGGCGAGATCATCGGAAACGTTTTCTCCCTGCCGCGCCCATTCCACCAGCGTACCCGCCTCCTCCTCGCAGTCGGAGAGCTTCTGGATCAGGTCGAGCTCTCCCTGAAGCTGGCTGCGCTCGCGCGAGAGCTTCTCGCCACGGGAGGGATCGGACCACACCCCGGGATCGGCGAGCTTTTGCTCTACTTCGGAGAGGGATTTTCGAAGGGCAGCTTGGTCAAAGATAACCCCGAACGTCGCGGGCGCGACGGCCGAGGTCCTCGTAACGGTCAAAAAGCTCTTCGATCATCAGCTCCTCTTCTTTTTTCTATTGGGTGATGTAAGGCTTGAATTTTTCCTCGTCGCGGAGCCTCGCCGCGACTTTCTCGGCCTCCGCGCGGGTAGCGAACCGGCCGACCCGGACCCGATGAAGCCCGGCATCGCTCTCGCTCTCGAGATACGCGCGATAGTTCTTGCCCCTCAGGCGGGAGAGCAGGGATTGCGCGGCGTCCTCTGTCTTGAGGGCCACGACCTGAATCGTGAACGGGCCGCTGTCGGCGCCGAGCTTGTTGCCGGCGCCGACGGGAGGAATCCCGCCTGCGGAAGCCGCCGCCGGTCGACCTTCAGCGGGTGCCGGGCGGGGGGTCGAGGAGGTCGCGCTGGGCGCGGAATTCGTGGAGGACCGACCGCCGTCGCGAACGACCGTTTCGGGGCTCGTGGACTTCACCGTCGCGGGGACTTCGAGGTGGCTTTGTACGTCGTCGCTCTCGAGACGACGGGCGTAATCGAGCTCCGGCCGGGGTGGCACCGCCACCCGTGCCGCCGGCGCCGTCTTGACCTGGGGTCCGGCGGTGATGTCGTTCTGGGCGACCGCGAGCGTCGCGTCCCGGACTCCCCTCCCCACCATGACTCCGCAGAGAAACACGACCACGGCGATGGCCAGGGCCGCCATGAAGAAGAACACCAGCTGCTTGTTGTTCAGCTGGACTTCGTAGTAAGCCCCATCGTCGTATTCGGCCATTTCCACCTCACTCCTTGACTGCTGTTTGTTCCGGAGGAAGTTATTCTACCTCAAGTTTTGCTTGAAGTTAACAGCTTTATGTGCCCGGAATACTGGGCTGAGATTGGCTCAAGATACTGGTCGCCACAACCTCCTGCTCGAGCTTTCCGAACCGGTGGCCGATCTCGAGCAGAAGCGCGTACGTGAGCTCGTTGAGACCGTCGACGAGAACCGCCTTTTTCGCCTCGTGGGGCTTGTCCCCCAGATTCTGGAGAAGCTGGTCGAAGTCGACGCGTCCCGCGGTTCCGAGCTCGACGCCCTCGAAAAGGAGCGGAAACTGCTTGGCGACCTCCTGCATGACGCCCTCGGTAAACACGACCGCCTCGTCGTCCTCCACCTTGGCACGCAGAAACCCGCAGACCGCCTCGAAGCTCCGATTGTAGTGCTCCACGATCTCCTGGAGCTCGTACTCGAGCTCGATGCCGCGCCGCTCGGCGTCACCCGTGCCGCCCCGCTCCAGCACTCCCGCCGCGAGGAGCGCGAAGAGAATGCGCAGCGTCTCGAAGTTGGGCAAGTAGCTCATGGCGAGGATTTGCTCGACGTTGAGCCGGCCGTTCACCAGCGACAGGACCTGCGATTCGTCCTCGTCCAGATTGAGCTTGTGCACCAGCCCCTCGGCATGGTCGGTCGCTCGAAGGATGGTCTCGAGCGGACCCACCCCGGCGTAGATGCGGGTGTAGTCCTTGAGCCTTCGGATTCCCTCGAGGATCACGTTGCCCGAATCGAGGTCGAGCACCATCGGTCCTTCCGCCGAGAGGTCCTTGATGACGAACTCGTACTCGCCCCGAATCCAGTCGAAGAGGCTGTAAACGATCGCTTCCGCGTGTCGATGGATGGCGACGAAGAGGTCGTCGGGCGTGATGATGCCCTGCTCGACGAGGACCGCGCCGAGCTTCTTGTCGGGCTGGATGAGCTTGCTCGCCTCGAGGAACTGACGCACCGTGATCTTTCCCGTCTTCAGGAGAAACTCTCCGAGACGATCGTCCTGGGCGTTGGACATGGCGTAGATGATGCGACCGTCTTTGAAGTAGATCGCCTTCCATCGGCCGGCGTCGTGGAAGTTCAGGATCCCCGTCTCCTTGCTCCGGGCGATGGAGGCCAGAAGCTCGGGGAGGCTCGACTCGGAGAGAGAGCCACGGATGCTCAGCTCTTCACTTTCCATGCTCATGGAAGCTCCTTGCGGGACCTACACCGCCCGATTTCGGAGTGGCTAGGAGTTTTCGCCCTTGTCCTCGCTCCCGGTCTTCACGTCCAGCAGTCGATTGAAGAGAGGCTCGATGAGATCGATCGGCAGCGGGAAGACGATGGTCGAGTTCTTCTCGGTGGCGATCTCGGTGAGGGTCTGCAGATACCGGAGCGTCATCCCCAGCGGATGCTGGCCCACGATTTTAGCCGCGTTCGCCAGCATCTGGGCCGCCTGGAACTCGCCGTCGGCGTGGATCACCTTGGCTCGTTTCTCGCGCTCCGCTTCCGCCTGCTTCGCGATGGCACGCTGCATCTCGCTCGGAAGATCGACGTGCTTCACCTCGACCGACGTGACTTTGATACCCCAGGGATCGGTGTGCCTGTCGAGAATATCCTGGAGCTGCATGTTGAGCCGATCCCGAGCGGAGAGGAGATCGTCGAGCTCCGCCTGGCCGAGAACGCTCCGGAGCGTGGTCTGGGCGAGCTGGGAGGTGGCATAGAGGAAGTTCTCCACCTCGACGATCGCTTTGATGGGCTCGACCACGCGGAAGAAGACGACGGCGTTGACCTTCACCGATACGTTGTCGCGGGTGATGACGTCCTGGGGGGGAACGTCGAGCGCCACCAACCGAAGGCTGACCTTCACCATTCGGTCGATGGGAGAAAAGACGAGCACGAGACCGGGTCCCTTCGGCTTGGGAAGAAGGTTCCCCAAACGAAATACCACACCTCGCTCGTACTCGTTCAAGATCTTGAGCCAGTTGAGAAGAAAGATGGCAATGATGACGAGGACCGCGAGCGTACCTATCGACAAACCACCAAACATGACTGCTCCTTTCGCTCAGGTCTCGGGTTGAGCTTTTTCGACGTCGAGGAGGAGTCCATCGACGCGTATGATTTTGACGGTTGCACCCTCGGGAATGCGTTCCTTGGATCGTGCGTCCCAGTACTCGCCGTGAACGAACACTTTTCCCCGTCCCTCGATCGGCGTTCTCGCCGTCGCGAGCTTTCCCACGAGCCCTTCGCTTCCCGTCACCGGGACGCGGCGATGGGCCTGGACGACGAGTCGGCTCAGGAACATTACCAGGAGCCCGAAGAAGACGACGACGGGCAGGATGACCTGCCAGTCGACGTGGAGCGCCGGTGAAGGGAGAGGTTGCTCCTGAAAGAGCATCAACGCGCCGAGAAGGATACCCACGATACCTCCGGCTCCGAGAGCACCGAACGACGGGGTCAGCGCCTCGGCGATGAGGAGCCCGAATCCGACGACGAGGAGCAGAACACCGACGATATTGACGGGGAGAATCTCGAACGCGAAAGCGGCGAGAAGAAGAGCGATCCCCCCCACGACACCGGGCACGAACGTACCGGGATGGGTGAACTCCAGATACAGGCCTGCGAGTCCGATGAGGCCGAGGAGCACGGCGATGTTCGGGTTCGCGATGACCGAGAGCAAGCGCTCCTTCGTCGACATCTCCTTCAGCTCCACGGTGGCGTTCGCCGTATGCAGTGTGACTTCCGTTCCGTCGACTCTCTTGATCGTGACCCCGTCGAGCTTGCTCAGAAGCTCGCTCTCGTTGGTCGCGACGAGATCGACGAGCCCGGCATCGAGCGCTTCCTGTGCCGTCCAGGCTCGGGCCTCGGTAACCGCCTGCTCGGCGACCTCGGGGTTTCGGCCGCGACGCTCGGCGAGCGACCGGGTATACGCGGCGGCGTCGTTCTTGACCTTCTTCGCCAGCGTCTCTTCCATCTCCTGTCCGGACCCGGAGATGGGAGTCGAGGCTCCCGTGTTCGTTCCCGGTGCCATGGCGGCGTAGTCCGCCGCGATCGTGATGAGGAAGCCGGCGGAGGCGGCGTGCGCCCCGGAGGGAGCGACGTAGACCACCACCGGTCTCTTGCTCGAGAGCATCGCTTCGATGATCTGCCGGGTCGAGTCGTACAGGCCGCCGGGAGTGTTGAGCTCGATGAGAACGAGCTCCGCCCCGTCGTTTCCCGCCTGCTCGATGGTGCGGATGACGAACCGCGCACTCACGCCATGAATGATGTCGTCGAGCTGGACTTTATAGATTGGCGCGGCCCCGAGCTTACCCGCCGAAACGAGACCGATAGTGAGACCTATCCAAACAACTGATAAGACGCGAGATAATCGCATTGTGGTTTTTCGATTATAGCCCTCGGCCGGAACGGGTGTCAAGATACGACGCCTTTAAGTGTATGACTGGTCGCCGCTTATACACCCGGCTCCCGGCATGGCAGATGGGCCAGAGTCGTGTTAGCTTTCACGAAGATGCGACGCCTCGCCATCGCCGGTTTTTTTTTCGCAGCGACGGCGATCTTCACCTACCCGCTGGGGACGCGGATGGGGACGGACGCGCTCGACCTCGGCGCCGACACGAGGCTCTTCCTCTGGACTCTCGGTTGGGACGCGCACGCGATCGCGCACGAGCCCCTGGGAATCTTCGACGCGAACATCTTCTATCCCGAACGGCTCACCCTCGCCTATTCCGAGCATCAGATCGGAAGCGCTCTCATCGCCGCTCCCATCATCTGGACGTCGGGCAACCTCGTGCTCGCGATGAACGCCGTCGCACTTTTTTCCTGCTTTCTGTCGGGACTCGGCGCGTACTACCTGGGGCGCGAGATCGGGCTGGGCCCCCTCGGCGCGCTCACCTGCGGCGTCGTCTTTGCCTTCACTCCGCCCCGGTTCTTCCGCCTGGGACAGCTCCATCTCGCGACGGTCCAGTGGATTCCGTTTTGCCTCGCGTTTCTTCATCGCTACGCGCGCGGTGGGTCGCGCCGCCACTTGATGGGGGCGGTCCTCGCGTTCTCGCTCCAGGCGCTCTCGGGAGGCCAGAGCGCGCTGTTTCTCGCGCTCGCCGCCACCGGGCTCCTCGTCTACCTCGCGATATTCTCCGAGCTCCGGCCCAGGAGCTCTCTCGCCCGCGACACCGTCCTCGGGCTTCTGCTCGCCGCCGCGCTGAACGTCCCGTTCGCGCTCCCCTACTTCGCGGTGAAGCGCGAGCTCGGTCTCGAGCGCAAGCTGGACGAAGCCGTCTTCTGGTCGCCGAATGCCGCGAGCTTTCTCGCCTCGCCCACTCACGTCGACCGATGGCTCGCGCGAGCCGCGGGGCTCGAGCGTCGCATCGAACGGGAGGCGAAAGCCTACCTCTTTCCCGGAATCCTTCCGCTGCTCCTCGCGCTCGTCTCCGTTCTCGTCCCGGGGAAGAGGCGGAAAAACGGGATGGCCGGGAAGGAATCGTCGCCCGACGGGCGCGCGCCGAAGCTCCCTCTTTCCCTCCGGCTCCTCGATGGAGCCATCGCCCTCATCGTCCTCGCGGGACTCGGAATCGCGGCGAGTGGGGGCGTCAGCTGGTCGTTCGGCGGCATTCGACTCTCCGCGAGCGGCGGAGAACGAGCGGCGCTACTCGCTCTCGTCCTCGTCGCGGTCCGCATCGGGAAGTTCGGCACCGCGCCATTCGCGCTCGCGCCCCCCCTCGTCCGGCTGCGCGACAGACTCCGCGCGTTCCTCGAGCCGCGGTTCGGAATGCCGGGAGGCTTCTACCTGTTTCTCGCCGTCTTCTCCCTATGGGTCAGTCTCGGTCCGCAAGCGGTGCTCTACTCCGGCCTCTACCGACTCCTCCCCGGATTCGATTTCATCCGCGTACCGTCGCGATTCACGCTCTTGACCGTTCTCGCCCTCGCCGTACTCGCCGGCATGGGAGCCGAGCGGATTGCCTTGCTCGCCTCGCCGTTCGGTCGTCTCGCCATTCCGCTCCTCGGCATCACTCTTGTCGAGCTCGCCGCCTTTCCGCTTCCGACGACGCCCTATCCCGTCCTCATCTCGCCCATGGACCGGTTTCTCGCGGGAGCGAGCCCGGGGCCGGTGGCCGCCTTTCCCGTCCCCGATCCTCGCGACCCGGTCCGCTCCGCACGCCGGAATTCACTTTACATGCTGGAGTCGACGGTGCACTTCCTTCCGTTGGTAAACGGATACAGCGGCTTCACCCCGCCGTTTCACGACGCGCTGTTTCGCGCGCTCGCGGCTTTTCCCGAGGGCGACGGTCTCGGGCGGCTCGAACAGCTAGGGGTTCGCTACGCGGTGTTCCACCGCGACGGTTACGACGAGCGAGGGTGGCAGACTCTCCTGGAGCGGCTCCAATCCGCTCCCGATCGGCTGTCGCTGGCGGCGGAGTTCGACGAGGGAAGAGTCTACGAGCTCCTGCGCAGGAGAACGATCACTCCAGAATCCACGAGGTCGTGCATCGTCAGGAGCTTTACGAATCTCGAAGCTCTTCGGTCCGCCCGGTGTCTGAACGTTGACCTCGTCGCCTTCTTCTTTGCCGAGGAGGGCGCGGCCGATGGGCGAAGTGGTGGAGATGTGGCCCTTGGTGACGTCGGTCTCCTCGCTCATGACGAGCTTGTAGACGACTTCCTCCTCTTTGTTCTGGTCGTAGAGCGTGACCTCGGATCCGAACGATACTTTCCCTTTGGGAATCCGGTCGAAGTTCACCATCGAGAGATCGGCGAGTCGCTTTCTCAGCTGCCCCAACCGGGCGTTGACGTAGCCCTGCCGCTCCTTGGCGGCGTCGTACTCGGCATTCTCCGACAATCTCCGTGCTCTCTCGCGACCTTGAGCGCGCGGGGCAGCTCGACGTGAAGCTCCTCTTCGAGCTTCTTGATCTCGTCTTTGAGCTTCTTGAGGATTCCTTGGGCCATCGTTTTCTGGCATGATAGCGAGGCCCTTCACTCCTTTCAAGAGATTCGTGAAACGCATCGCGAGCCCGTCGAACCCGCTCATCAAGACCATGCGCCGTCTCGCCCACCCGAGACGGCGGGAGGCCCGAATTCTCCTCGAAGGCGAGAAGCTCGTCCGCGCCGCCCTCGAAAGCGGGCTGGTGATCGAGACGCTTGTCCTGGATCGGCCGCCGAGCCCGTCCGAGCTCGTCGAGTTCGAAGCGGCCGGGGCCGACGTCACCGAGGTGAGCGCGACGCTGTTTCGACGCGTCTCGAGCGTCGAGTCCCCCGAGGGGGTGCTCGCGGTGGCGCGCCGGCCGGCTCGATCGCTCGATGACCTCCCTGCCGAGGGATTCGTGCTCGTCTCCGCGGGAATCCAGGACCCGGGCAACCTCGGCGCCATCGCGCGAGTAGCCGAAGCTGGCGGTGCCCGGGCGCTCGCGGTCGTCAAGGGCTCCGCCAATCCCTTCGGACCCAAGGCGGTTCGCGGATCGATGGGGAGTCTCCTTCGCCTGCCCGTCTTCGAGAATCGAGAATGCGGATTTTCTACGGAAAAGGGGGTTTCGTATCGCCGCCCTCGTCCCGCGGGGCGGCGTCGATTTTCGTCGCGCCGACTGGTCGCAGCCGCTCGCGATTCTTCTCGGAGGAGAGGGTCGGGGACTCTCCGGCGACGCCGTCGCCGCGGCCGATCTGCGCGTGACCATCCCCATGGCGGGAAACGTCGAATCCCTGAACGTGGCGACCGCCGCCGCGCTCGTCCTCTACGAGGCGACCCGTACCGTTCCCGTTCCAACCAACCGGCGGCAGGAGGCTGACAACGCTACGCCGCAACCATGACGCTCCCCGACTGCGACGGGGGGAGTTGGAACGGCACTCGACCGGTGCCGTGATGCGCAATATTCTGGGCGAATGAGACAAGAAGACCTGTTCTCCTCTGCTCCGGCGGAAGCCGACGGGGCCCGCTCGCCGCTGGCCGAACGGATGCGCCCCGAGGACCTCGACGAGGTCCTCGGGCAGGAGGAGGTCGTCGGACCCGGAACCGCGCTTCGTGCCGCGATCGAGAAGGACGAAGTCGGCTCGCTCATCCTCTGGGGACCGCCCGGGTCGGGCAAGACGACGCTCGCGCGCATCATCGCCAGGCGCACGCGCTCTCGCTTCCTGCCGTTCAGCGCCGTCGTCTCCGGAATCAAAGAGATCAAGGAGGTCATGCGCCAGGCCGAGGACGAACGAAAGCTCTACCAGCGGCGCACGCTTCTGTTCGTCGACGAGATCCATCGCTTCAACAAGGCCCAGCAGGACGCGTTCCTCCCTCACGTGGAATCGGGGAACGTGATCCTCATCGGCGCGACTACCGAGAATCCCTCGTTCGAGGTGGTGGCCGCGCTTCTTTCGCGCTGCCGGGTCGTCATCTTGAGGCAGCTCGATCGCGACGAGCTGGTGACGCTCATGAAGCGCGCACTCGCCGACGAGGGCCGAGGACTCGGAGGAAGGCTCGAGGTCGAAGACGACGCCCTTTCATGGCTCGCTCGTCAGGCCAACGGCGACGCGCGGTTCGTCCTGAACGTGCTCGAGGCGATGACGTCGCTCGCCGCTGCCGGTGAGAGCGTGGGAGTCGAGATGCTTCAGAAAGCGCTGCAGAGAAAGTCGCTCCTCTACGACAAGTCGGGCGAGGAGCACTTCAACCTCATCTCCGCTCTCCACAAGTCGATGCGAAATTCCGACGCGAACGCGAGCCTCTACTGGCTCGCCCGCATGCTCGAGGCGGGTGAGGACCCACTCTATATCGCGCGGCGCCTGGTGCGGTTCGCGTCCGAGGACGTGGGGCTCGCCGAGCCCGGAGCACTCGCTCTGGCGCTCGCCGCCAAGGACGCCTTCCACTTCATCGGCGTCCCCGAGGGAAAGCTCGCGCTCGCCCAGGCGGTCGTCTACCTCGCGGCGGCTCCCAAATCGAACGCCCTCTACCGGGGCTACGCGAAAGCCGCCAAGGACGCGCTCGAGGACGTGACCGCGCCGGTGCCCCTTCATCTGAGAAACGCCGTCACCCGCCCGATGAAGTCCTGGGGCTACGGCAAGGGGTACGAGTACGCCCACGACCGTGAAGAAAAGACGACCGCGATGGAGTGCCTTCCCGAGCCTCTCCGCGGACGCCGCTATTACGAGCCCACCGAGGAAGGGTTCGAGAAACGAATGAAGTCCCGCCTCGAAGAGATCGAGCGCACGAAACGGCAACTCTCCGAGAAAGGCTGACGGCGGGCACCGAGCGCCATCGACTTGGACCCGTTGTCAATCGGGCGGCACCAGAGATAAGCTCTCCGCCAACTGAAACGGAGGCTCCAATGGGTTCTTATTTCCACAAAGCGCGCTTCGCCATCGTCTTTCTTCTCATCTTCCTCGTCGGCCGTCTCGCCATGGGCATCATGAACGTTCCCTACGAGTCGGGGACCCGCATCTTCACGCTGGTGACCTTCAGCGTCTTCGCGTCGATCCTCTACGGCGGCTTTTCTCGAAAACTGTGGGGCTTCCGCCTCCTTCAGGGGATGCTGATGGGCACGACCATCGGGCTCAGCGCGCAAATCATCATCTTCCTCGCTACCGTCATCTCCTATCTCGTCGGAGCGGAGACCTATTTCAACAATCCCATCGCTCTGAACACGGCGGCGGCGGTCGCGCTCGGACAGGCCGTCGTGATCCGCGCGG
Source organism: uncultured Acidobacteriota bacterium (assembly GCA_963815675.1). Taxonomy (GTDB): domain Bacteria; phylum Acidobacteriota; class Vicinamibacteria; order Marinacidobacterales; family SMYC01; genus CAWFHP01. The sequence continues at coordinate 700,231 of CAWFHP010000019.1, forward strand.
GCGGTCTCGTCGTGAACGTCATCCTCAACTCGATCGCGGCGCTCATCGGCTGGTCCCTCGGTGGGCTGATTCCCGGGAAATCCTGAGCCGTCGTGGCGGCGCTCCGTCGGGCATGCTCACACGGCTCGAACTGCTGACGCTTCTCGTCGAGGATCTGGAAGCGGCGAAGGCGTTCTACTGCGACGTGCTGCGTCTGCCCGTGATCCGGGACGCCTCTGGGTACGTCGAGCTCGATAGCGGGGGCGCTCGGCTCGCGCTCTATTCCCGGTCCGCCCTCGCCAAGCTTCTCCAGGTGGACCCTTCGGAGCTCGGACCGATCGACCTGTCGTTCGCCACGACCGACGTCGACGGCGCTTTCGAGGAGCTGGTCGCGAGGGGTGCGGATCCCGTCGCGACGCCGCGCACCATGCCCTGGGGTCACCGGGTGGCGTTCTTCCGGGATCGAGACGGCAACCTCGTCGAGATTTTCGACCCCATCCGGGTGCTATAATCTCGCGCCGATGAGTGGCCCGGAATCCGTTCGCATCATCCGGATCGACAACGGGAAGGCGAACGCCATCGACGATCGGCTCGCCTCCTTCCTGCTCGACGAGCTCGATCGCGCGCTCGCCGGAGGAACGAAAGCCGTCGTTCTCACGGGACGGGACGGATTTTTCTCCGCGGGGCTCGACCTCAAGGGACTCCCGGACGACCAGGCCGAGATGGCGGCGTTTCTCGATCGGTTCGAGGCCTGCAATCGCAAACTGCTCGAGCTCCCGCTGCCGCTCGTAACCGCGGTGAACGGCCACGCCATCGCGGGGGGCTGCATCCTGGCAGCCACGGGAGACGTGCGGCTGGGAGCGGAAGCGAGCTACAAGGTCGGCGTTTCCGAGGTGAGCCTCGGAATCGTCTTTCCCGCGAGCGCCTTCGAGATCATGCGTCACACCCTCGATCGGCGCTTTACGCCGGAGGTGCTCCTCGGCGGAAAGCTCCTGACTCCTTCCGAGGCGGTGGAAGCGGGAATCCTCCATCGGCTCGTTCCCCCGGAGCACCTCCTCGACGAAGCCGTCGCCGTCGCTCGCGCGCTCGGGTCGAAGCCGAGTCTCGCCTTCCAGCACTCCAAGCTCGCGCTTCGTGCACCGATGCTCGAGCGCATCGAAAAAACCCGTGATGAGGCGCGGCGCCTGTTCCTCGAGACCTGGTTCTCCCCCGAGGTGGTGGAGCGCCGGAGAGCGATGATCTCCAAATGAAACGACACACTCCGGTTCTTGTTCTCGTTCTTGTTCTCGTTCTCGTTCTCTCTCTCGCCCTGGCCCTCGTGTCTTGCGGCCCGAGCCAAACGCAAGAGACGGCCGACACCGTGCTGATGCATGGCAAGGTCGTGACTCTCGCTCCCGATGGAGCGATCGCGGAAGCGCTCGCCGTTCGAGACGGCCGCATCCTCGCCGTGGGACGCGATGAAGAGATAACGGCCCTGGTCGGACCGCACACCGAGACCATCGACCTCGGAGGAAAGACCGTCGTCCCCGGTCTCGCCGACAACCACTACCACAGCATCGGAGGCGGACCCGGCGTCGACCTCTCGCGTACGCGATCGCTGCAGGATGTCGTCGATGCCGTCGCCGCCCGGGCGGCCGATACCGCAGACGGCGCGGTCCTCGTCACCAACAGCGATTGGCACGAGGGACAGCTCGCGGAACAGAGACTCCCTTATCGAGACGATCTCGATCGAGCGACCACCCGGCACCCGGTCGTCGTGGTGCGCGGCGGCCACGAGTACGTCCTGAACAGCGCCGCTCTCGAGAAATGGCACGTCACCGATTCGACGCCCGTTCCCGAAGGCGGAAGCATCGGGCGCTATCCCGACGGCCGGCTCAACGGCGAGCTCGTCGATACCGCGAAGCGGCTGGTGTCGCTTCCACCACGACCGCCGATGACCGACGAGGAGCGGATCGAGGCTCTCTCGAAGGAGCTCCACCGTCTCAACGAGGCGGGTCTCACGTCGATTCGCAACGCGAGCGCCGGTGGCCAGAGCTACCGCGACTACCTCGCTCTCGAGAAACGAGGAGACTTACCCGTCCGGGTGAGCGTCCTTCTGCGCGTCAATGCCGACGTGGCCCCGGAAAAGCTCGACGATGCGCTCGCGGGTTTCGGCGTGGGACCGAACGACGGCGACGAGTGGGTTCGAGTCGGGGGCATCAAGCTCGGGGTCGACGGCGGCTTCGAGGGTGGGCTCATGCGCGAGCCCTATGAAGAGCCCTGGGGACAGAAGGGAACCTATTTCGGGCTTCAGACCTTTCCACCGAGCGGTACATCGCCATCGTGAGCAAGCTCAACGAACGTGGATGGCGCGTCGCCACCCACGCCGTGGGCGACGCGGCAATCGATCTCGTGCTCGACGCCTACGAAAAGGCGAACGAGGATCACAGCATCGTCGGAAAACGCTGGACGATCGAGCACGGCTTCATCCCGCGGGAAGACCAGTTTCCCGGATGAAGTCGCTCGGGCTCCATCTATCGGCGCAGGACCATCTCTACCTGGCCGCGCCGAGCCTGGTGAAGTATTGGGGGAAGATGCGGGCGGAGTGGGTGACGCCGCTTCGCGCTTATCTCGACGCCGGAATCCCCATATCTCTCGGCACCGACACGCCCGTCGTACCCTACCCTCCGCTGTGGGTCCTTTACCATTTCATCACCCGCGACACCATCAGCGCCGGCGTCATGGGAGAGGATCAGAAGCTCACGCGCGAAGAGGCCCTGCGCGCCATGACCATCGGCGGCGCCGAGCTCACTTTCGAGGAAGACGTCAAAGGAAGCCTCGAGCCGGGCAAGCTCGCGGACCTCGTCGTCCTCCCCGAGGACATCCTCACCTGCGAGCCCAAGCGGATCCGGGACATGGAGGTCGACCTCACCATGGTGGGCGGCAAGATTGTGTTTCGGCGCTCGCCCTGAGGCTGCGAGGACATGAAACGCCTTCGATGGTCCCTCGCACCCGCCATCGTTCAAATTCTCGCTCTCGCTCTCGCTCTCGCTCTCGCTCTCGCTCTCGCTCTCGCTCTCGTTCCCGTTCCCGTTCCCGTTCCCGCGCTGGCGCTCGCTCTCGCGGCCCCATCGGAGGGAGGTGCCACGAAAGACGAGATCGTGGCGACATTCTCCATCATCGCGAGCGATCCCGAGACCGGAGCCCTCGGCTGCGCCGTAGAGTCTCGCTACTTCGCCGTGGGCGCCGTCGTCCCCTGGGCGGAGGCTGGCGTCGGGGTGATCGCGACGCAAGCGAACGTGAACGTCGGCTATGGACCGCGGGGAATCGAGCTCCTGCGACAGGGTCTGTCGGCGAAAGAGGTCCTCAAGAAGCTCCTGGACGAAGACACCTTCCCGGACAAGCAAGGCCGTCAGGTCGCCGTCATGGATCGCGACGGGGGGCTCGCTGTCTACACCGGCCCCACCGCCAACTACTGGGCGGGAGACAAGCAGGGGAAGAATTACTCCGTCCAGGGCAACATCCTCACCGGCCCCGAGGTCGTCGACGCCATGGCATCCTCCTTCGAGAAGGCGAAGGGCACGCTCGCCGAGAGGCTCGTCGCCGCTCTCGAGGGCGGGCAAGCGGCCGGGGGCGACAGCCGTGGACGACAGTCGGCGGCGGTGCTCGTCGTCCAGAAGGGCGCGGGGCGCAACATCAACAACGACGTCGCCGTGCGCCTGCACGTCGACGATTCCCCCGAGCCGATTCACGAGCTCGAGCGCCTGCTGCACATCCAGCTGTCACTCGCGGCGATGCGGACGAGCCGCGCCAAAGCACGCGTGGGACGAGTCCGCGAGGCCCTGCAGGATGCCGAGCGCGCCGCCGAGCTCTGGCCCGAGTCCGCGGATACCTTCCTGAACCTCGGGCTCATTCGTTACGACTCGGGAGACGAGGCCGGAGCTCTCGCGGCTTTCCTCGAGGCGAAATCACTCAATCCCCGTTTTCGGGGCCAGCTCGAAGGGATGCTCGGGTTCACCGGACATGCCCCTCTCGACGAGAGCTTCCTGAAGAAGCTCTTCCCGGAGCCCGAGCCTCGATGAGTCCGGGCTCGTTTCGCCCTGGTCCCAGCTTCTAACTCGCTTCGAGGATCGCGTCCGGATCGATCCGTTTTCCGCCGACGCGATCCCGTTTCTTCAGCTGCTTGAGCATGTAGCGGAAGTTCGGATCCTGCAGCGGGTATTGCATGCGATAGAGCCGGCGGTAGAGAGTGTAGAGAACCTGCTGCAGCTCGTCGGAAGCGAGACTGTCGAATTCCCGCGCGATCGGCTGAACGTAGAGCACCAGCGGAACGGGGTTCTTGTGGTCTTCGAGCGGAGGTTGGAGGTAGTCGATGTCGAGCGCGAAAGCACCCTGCGCGAGAAGACGCCGCAGCCAGGGGCTCTGTTCCCGCGTCTCACCGAGCACGGCGACGAGATCGTCGAGACCGAGATTCCGGGCGTCCCGGCGGAGCGCTTCGACGAGCGTCTGCCTCAGTTGCGTCCCTACACCCTGCCCTTTGGCGCCGGAGTCCACGGCGAGATAATCGACGAAGCCCATGTTCACCAGGGCCAGGTAGGTGCAGCAACCGAAGCCGACGACTCGATCTCCAATCAGAGCAACGAGATAGTGAAAATTGAAGGGTCGGGATATGCCGAGCTTGGCCTCCGTCAGATGCTCGTAGAAATAACGTTTCGGCATCTGCTCGTCCTTGGGGAAGACCCGACGATACAGGGAGTAGGAAGCCCGGAAGAGCGGAGAGCGCACGCTCTCCACGATTTCGATTCGTACCTTTTCATTCAAGATTGCACCTGAGTGCTTGGCGACAGGGGGGGAAATCCGCGTCGATGGGATCTTCTTATGCCATAGGTCCCCCCCACCGGGCAAATGTCAGGGGCGAAGCGCGGGTCTCGCTCAGCTCGTCTTGATGCGCGTCAGCGCGTCGAACGCGGCCTTGGCGACGGCGGGGTCTCGATCCTCCGCGGCAGACTCCAGAACCGAGACGCTTCGGCGAGAGCGGAGATTTCCGAGCGCTTCGAGAGCGACGGCTCGGGCGAGGCTCTCGGAACGGCTCGCGATGTCTTCCAGCCAGTCGATGGCCCAGCGGTCCGCACGCGCCTCGAGGCTCAGACAGGCCACTCGCTGGTCGAGCTCGGACACCGAAGAGAGCCCTCGCTCGACTCCGGCGCGCAGGGCGAGATCCACGGTCATCGAGGGCCGGCACTCCCGGTAGCACACGGAAGCGAGAACGAGGTCGCGGTCCACGAGCCGCTCGACGAGCCGGGGGCCATCCTCCCGCAGGCCGCAGAGGAACGGGAGAACGCCGTGGAACGGCCCGCGGCTCAGATTCAGCGGACGGCCGTTCGACTCGGACAGCTCGCGCCAGTCCGCGGAGGCGACGAGACTCAAAATGGTGTTGGGAGCGGCGAAACGGAGAGCGAAGGCGGCGAGAAACTCCTGAAACGCGACGTTCGGGAATGAGAACGCGCGCGGGCCACGCAGGAGGCGCGTCTTTTCCACCTCGGCGAGGAGATCGTCGATCGACGCGGCACCGGTGCTCTGGAACGCGACTTCCTGAGCCAGCTCGGCCAGTCCCCGGGGTCGCCGGTCCTCCTCTAGATGCTCTTTGAGCAGCGAGAGCCGTCCCTCCCTGGTCATGAAAAAGGCGAGCTGCGGCAGGATTGCGTCCCGGGTCTCGGCGCCGATCGAGCCACCCGCGATCCGAAAAAAAGACAGGAAGATCTCGGTCGTCGTCGACGGCACGCGGGCTCCTTCGCGCCAGAGGCGACGGGCGAGAGCGAGAATCTGGGGGTTGCCGACCCGCGCCCCGAGAGAACGGGCCAGCTGGGAATAGAGGATCCGGGCCGCTTCGGGACGGATCGCCGAGCCCGCAATCAGGAAATCGAGCGCTTCCCACTCCGCGAGAGGTAGAACTTCCGCCCAGTTGGGAATATCGATCGGTTTCGGCGGTGGCAAGCGGGCGGCGACCACGAACCGATTGAGAGGGTATCGGCGCATGAACTGGTTGAGCGCTTCGGTCTGAGTGACCGCGCTCCGGGAGCTCAAACCCTCGAGAGCGTCCAGAAGGAACAAGAATCGTCCCTCTTCGAGATCGCTCTTGAAGAGGTCCCGGTCGAGATCCGCGGCGAGAAGAGCGAAGAGGTCCGGACCATAGTCTAGATCGGGAAGCGAGACGTAAACGGGCAGAGGAGATTTGGCCTCGTAGGAAAGAACGGGCTGGGCCGCCTCGTAGAAGAGACGATAGAGGGCCATCGTCTTTCCCGACCCCGCGTCACCGAAGACGAGCAAGCGCTGGAAGCGCTGATTGAGCTCGGACGCGCTGCGGGGCTGTCCGAGAAACTCGGCGGCGTGAAGATAGCTCGCGAGGGGCTCGTCGCGCGGAAGCCACTGGAGAACCTGGGGGAAGTAACGCTCGGGCTTGGGCCAGAACCGGTTCAGCGTCTCCCGAAGGCGCCGGCGATAGCGCCCTTCCGAGAGCTGATAGACGTCCTGCACCGAGCTGCGGGATGGATGCACGACCACCGTCGCGTCCTTGCGGGAGAGAAACAGAGCGGGTGAGAGCCACTCCGTGTCCGTCGGAAACTGCGCGAGCACGGCGCCGCGCGCATCCGCGAGCGCGGTATCCACCGGCTTCATCGCTCCGATCGCGCCGTAGAGCGCCGTGGTGTAGGGCGCGAGAAGCTCTTCCGCGGCGACGTGTCGCTGAGCCAGAAGAGCGGGGACCGAGCTCAAGATCGAGCCCGCGAGCGCCTGTCCCACCGCTGCCGATCCCCGCCCACCGCTCCAGATGACGAGCCCGGGAGGATGTTTTTTCAGCATGCGCGCGAGAGCGGAAAGCGGAAACGTCTCGTCTTCGAGAGCGAGATGCAAGTCGCTGTCGGCGTCCGCGGGCAGCGTATCGGCGATCACGTGGAGGACGTCGAAGGCGCGCGACAAAACGGACGCGAGGCTTCCCGAGCCGAGAACCGGCCCCCCGAGCGCGCTCCCGGCCTCGAAGAGGCTCACCGTACCTTCGGCCTCGAGCTGCGCGAGAGCTTTCCGTACCGTGGCGGCCTCACGAGCAACGCGCGAGCGGTGCGCCGCGGTCGGCTCTTCGCGCTTTCCCGGCTCGGCTACCAGCAACACCCGAAGCGGAGGCCGTACCGAGACCGCCGGGGGCTCCTGGCTGGCCGGACGAACGTAGCGAACGAGGGTCACGTCGCTCGATGCGCTCAGGAACGAGCCGGTCCTGGTGTCGTAGAGACACTCCCACGGAAGCCGAGCGACGATGGGCGGGTCTATGGCGAGCCGCACCCGCAGCTTCGCGCCGGTGTTCCGAATCTGCTGGAGCAGGTGGACATAGAGACGCAGGATCTCGTCCTGAAACAAGCTGTCGAACAACCGCGCTCCGACGTAGTGGAGCTCCCGGGAGTTCAGCTCCTCGAGGCGGTCCGCGTACTGAACGAACCATCGGTCGTCGAAAGGGAGATACACGCGGGTGGGAGGGGTCGCGCGGCCGAACTCTTCCTCCGCCCGGGCGCGGAAAAGCCCGGGAGTCTCATCGTTCCACAAAGCGACGAGCAGGTCGCGGTACTCGAAAGACACCATGGCCACAACTATCCGGCTACAGGGTATGGCGTGCCGGCGCTCCCCGAAACCGAGCCGTTATGAAATCGGACTAATGAATGGAATGACAATCCCTTCTTACCCCAGAGCGAGATCGCCTGTCAAGCTGGCCTCCGGGGTAGCGGCTCGTTGGCCGACGGGCCGGCGAGCCGAAAAAAGGGCCGGCCGCGGCGCGACCGAAGCGGGAACCCGCTTTAAATGGTGAAGTTGGCCTGGACGACTCTCTGGCGGTAGTCGTCAGCGTCGATGCGCACGTCCCGGCACATCTCGTACAACCGGGAGCGCAGGCGAACGGTGATCCGGTCGGAGAGAGTCTCGTCGCCCGCCCCCATCCTCGCCCCGGAGGTGGAACGGCCGACCGGCCCTCCTCCTCCCCCGCCCGACGGGCGGTCGCTGAAGTTGGTGGTGATGATGGTCAACTTTCTCTCGTTGTAACGCTGGTTGAGAATGTAGAACAGCGTGTCGAACACCCAGAGCGTGGAGCTTTCTCCCCCGAGGTCGTCGAGAACGAGAGGCTCGGCATCGAGGACGGGACGGAGCACTTCCGTCTCCGTCGCGGGCGCGTCGGGGTGATAGGAGCTCTTGATCTCCCGGAGGAGGGCGCGAAAGTCGACGAAGAGCCCCGGCACCGCGATGCGGCGCTCGACGAGAATGCGGCGCAGGATCGCGACCGAGAGGTGGGTCTTTCCCACGCCCGGAGGGCCGGTCAACAAAAGGCCGGCCTCCATGTCGGGGAAGCGCTCCGCCCAGTCTTCCGCGATCTTGTGGGCTTGCACCAAGCTGGGCAGGAGCCGGTCGTATGGTTTGCCGCCGCTGCGCGCGTCGAAAGCGCACTCCTGATAGCGTCGCGGGACTCCCGCCTTCGCCATGGCGCTGTCCCGCCGCTCACCGAGGAAACAGTCGCATCGCGTCACGGACTCGATGCCCTCGCGCACCACCCGTTTCCAGGTCGTGCCGTCGCATTCGCTGCAGGGGGTCGTGGTGCTCAGCCTAGGATTCCTTCTTGACGAGGTGGCGCGGGGGGAGCTTCACCAGAGCATTCTGGACCCGATCGCGCCAGCCGTCCTCTTGTTTCATCATCTCGCGCTGTACGTAGTCGATGAACTCGCTGACCTCGTCCTGCATCCGCTCCATCTTCTTGCGCATGTTCAGAATGATCTCGACCCCGGCGAGGTTCACGCCGAGGTCGCGGGTCAAATTGAGGATGGTCTCGAGCTGTTGCAGATCCTCATCCGAGTAAAGACGGGTGTTCCCCTCGGTGCGGGACGGCATCAGGAGTCCCTCCCGTTCGTACAACCGGAGCGTCTGGGGATGGATACCATAGGTCTCGGCTACGGCGCTGATCATATAGAACCCCTTGCCTTTGCCTCGACTCCTCGGCCCGTCCGAGCCGGGATGCGCTCCCGCGCCACCCTTCTTTCTCACGACGTGACCTCCTCGCCCTTGCTCGAATGGAGCTTGCGGACGCCCATGGGGTTCAGGCGATCGAGCTCGCGAAGCAGCTCTCGCGAACGGTCGTCGTACACGTTCGGCGTTACCACCTTGACCACGATGAAGAGGTCCCCGCGCACGCCCGCGAATCGCGATGGAGCCCCGCGGCCCGAGAGTCTCAGCTTCTGACCCGACTGGACTCCCGCGGGAACGCGAAGCATGACCGGTCCTTCGGGCGTGGGCACCTCGATGCGGGCGCCGAGGGCGGCCTCGGTGAAGCTCACCGGCAACGAGCAGAAGAGGTTGTCCCCCATGCGGGAGAACAACGGATGAGGATGGACGTGAACGTGAACGTAGAGGTCGCCTGGGCTTCCCCTGCCTCGCCCCTCGTGTCCCTTCCCGGGTACGACGAGCTTGTCCCCGTCGGATACTCCCGCAGGGATGTCGACGCCGATGGTCTCGCTCTGGGTCCGCCGTCCCGCGCCCCGACAGTCGGGGCAACGCTCGGTGGTCAGATGCCCCGCGCCGCGACAGGCGGAGCAGGGTTTGGCGAAGAGCATGAACCCATGCGCCTGCATCGACCGTCCCCTCCCGCCGCAGGTGACGCAGGGACGAGGATCCGACGATGGAATCTCGCCGAATCCCTGACAGGTCTCGCAGGTGAGCGACCGGGCGAGCTGAAAGCTCGCCGTCAGACCTTTGAGCGATTCCTCGAAACGGAGGGCGACCCGGTGGTGGATGTCGTCGCCGCGCTCGCGACGATTCTCTCTGGGCGAGAGCTGCCGAAACAGCTCGGGAAAGATATCGGTCCTCTTTTCCCCCTCGAGAGAAAAGTCGAACCCCTCGAAGCCGTAACGAACCGGCTCTTCCCCTTCCGACTCCGAGGGCGAATGGCCCTGGGTATCGTAGCTCTCGCGCTTGCCGGGATCGGTCAGAACCTCGAACGCTTCGTAGATGCGTTGATAGCGGACGGCGGCGACGTTGTCGCCGGGGTTGAGATCGGGATGAAACTTCCGCGCGAGCTTCCGGAACGCGCGGCGGATCGCCGCCGGTGTCGCGTTCGGCGAGACACCGAGCAAAGCGTAGTAGTCGTTCCGGTTCATGACCTCGAAGCTCGCTTACTTCCTCTCATCGGAGTCGACAATCTCGGCGTCGATGACGTCGTCGTCTTTCGAGCGACCTTCGCCCGCGGAAGCGTTTCCCGCTCCTCCGCCCGATGGAGATGCGCCCGATCCCTCTTGATACATGAACTCCGCGAGACGATAGCTCGCCTTTTGCAGCACCTCGCGCGCGTTGCGTACCGCCTGAATGTCCGACTCCTTGAGCACCTTTTTCGCGCTCTCGATCGCCATCTCGATCTGCTTGGCGTCGTCCGCCGGGATCTTGTCCCGATGGTCGCCGAGAAGCTTCTCCGTCTGGTAGATCAAGTTGTCGGTCTGATTCTTCTCCTCGACTTCCTCGCGGCGCCTCTTGTCTTCCTCGACGTGGAGCTCGCCCTGCTTTCGCCTCTGGTCGATCTCCAAATCGGAGAGCCCGCTCGAAGCCGTGATGGTGATGGCGGTGTGCTTGCCGGTGGCCATGTCCTTCGCCGAGACGTTCAAGATTCCGTTGGCGTCGATATCGAACGTCACCTCGATCTGAGGCACGCCGCGAGGCGCGGGAGGGACGCCCACGAGATGGAACCGCCCGAGCGTCCGGTTGTCGCCCGCCATCGTGCGCTCGCCCTGGAGCACGTGCACCTCGACCTGCGTCTGGTTGTCGGAGGCGGTGGAGAAAATCTCGCTCTTCTTGTGAGGAATGGTGGTGTTGCGCTCGATGAGCTTGGTGAAGACGCCTCCGAGGGTCTCGATGCCCAGAGAGAGCGGCGTGACATCCAGAAGGAGGAGAATCCTTGACCTCCCCGCCGAGCACGCCCGCCTGAACGGCGGCTCCGAGAGCGACCACCTCATCGGGGTTGACTCCCTTGTGCGGCTCCTTGCCGAAGAACTCGCGCACCATCGCCTGGACTTTGGGAATACGCGTGGACCCGCCGACGAGAACGACCTCGTCGATCTCGGAGCCCCTCAGCGCCGCGTCCTCGATCGCCTGCTTGCAAGGGGGGATTGTTCTCTGGAGGATGTCGTCGATGAGCTGCTCGAGCTTGGCTCGGGTCAGCTTGAGCGAGAGGTGCTTCGGACCGCTGGAGTCGGCGGTGATGAATGGCAGGTTGATCTCGGTCTCGATGGTCGAGGAGAGCTCGATCTTCGCCTTTTCCGCGGCTTCCTTGAGCCTCTGGAGCGCCATGCGATCCTCGGACAGATCGACGCCATCCGTTTTCGCGAACTGGTCGATGATCCAGTCGATGATGCGCTGGTCGATGTTGTCGCCGCCAAGGTGGGTATCGCCGTTCGTCGACTTCACCTCGACGACGCCTTCCCCCACTTCCAGAATGGAGATGTCGAACGTGCCTCCGCCGAAATCGAAGACGGCGATTTTCTCGTCCCGCTTCTTGTCGAGCCCATAAGCGAGGGCGGCAGCGGTGGGCTCGTTCACGAGCCGCATGACCTCGAGGCCCGCGATCTCTCCCGCGTCCTTCGTCGCCTGGCGCTGGCTGTCGTTGAAATAGGCGGGGACAGTGATGACCGCCTTGTCCACCTTCTGGCCGAGGTAGTCCTCCGCGGCCTGCTTGAGCTTCTGGAGGATCATGGCGGAGAGCTCGGGAGGCGAGTACTTGCGTCCCTTGATGTCGACCCGTGCGTCCCCGTTCTCCGCCTTCACGACTTTGTAGGGCACCATCTTCATCTCCTCGGTGACCTCGTCGGAGCGGCGTCCCATGAACCGTTTGATGGAAAACACGGTGTTCTCGGGGTTCGTGATCGCCTGTCGTTTGGCTACCTGTCCCACGAGCCTCTCGTTTCCTTTGGCGAAAGCGACCACGGACGGCGTCGTTCGCCCGCCCTCCGGATTCGTGATCACGGCCGGGCTCCCCCCCTCCATGACCGCCACGACCGAGTTCGTCGTTCCCAGGTCGATCCCGATGATCTTGCTCATTTCGAAGCTTCCTCCAAATACCCCATCTGGCGCGTCAGCCTGACAAATCCTTAGTCACCCACAAGGATATGATGTGAGCGTAAATATGTCAAGTTTGGTGCCCGAATCCTCGCAGGGATTTTGGCTTTATTCCCTGGGGGTTACGGACTATGATGGGGATGAGCCAAGGGGGTCGGGATGCCCAAGCTGTTCGCCATCTTTGCCAGCTTCCTACCGGTGACGTTCCTGACACTGCCAGCGAGTGGCGGGACGGAATCGTACTCTTATCCCTATGCCTATCTGAATCGGGTGGAAGGCGACGTCAGCCTCCAGCGGGCCTCGGAGCCCGAGCCCGAGCCCAGTGCCGTCAACCTCCCCATCCTTCCCGGAGATCGCCTCTGGACCAATGCCGCCTCGCGAGCGGAGGTGCGTTTTACCAGCGGGACTCGCGTCCGTCTCGACGCGGGCACGAAAGTCGATTTCGTCGAGCTCGACGCGGGGATCCTCCTTCGAGTCTGGAGCGGAAGCGTCATTTTGAGGATCGACGACCTCGTCGGGGACGTACGGATCGATTCGCCCGGCGGCAGCGTCGTGCCATCGACGGCCGGGAGCTATCGAATGGACATCGACGGAGATCAGACGATCCTTTCGGTGAGCCGCGGAACCGCCGACTTCGTCGCGAGTCAGGGCTCGGTCCTCGTCCAGAGCGGCCAGTCGACCTTCGGAGTGGTGGGCGAGGCGCCGGGAGCCGTCGTGGGATACAACACCGCGAGCTTCGACGCGTTCGATGCTTGGAGCGACGGGCTCGATAGATGGGCGTCGTCGAGCCGCGACGTCGTGGTCCGGAGCCTTCCGCACGAGGTCACCAGCTACGCCTCGACTCTCGACCAGTACGGCAGCTGGAGCGAGGACTCGGCCTACGGGAGCGTCTGGTATCCGCAAGTGAACGCCGGATGGGCCCCCTACCAGAGCGGTCGCTGGTGCCATACGCGGTATGGCTACACCTGGGTCTCCGCCGAGCCCTGGGGTTGGGCTCCCTACCACTACGGCCGATGGGGGTTCGGCAACCGCGGCTGGTACTGGATTCCCGGAGGAACGTGGGGCCCGGCGTGGGTGTCGTTCGCCGTGGGCTCGTTCTGGGTTGGCTGGAGTCCGCTCGGCTATCACGATCACCCCGTTTTCATGTTCAACTCCCACGGACACGACCGTGATGGAAGGCCCTGGAACTACGCCCGTAGAGACGGGTGGAACTTCACGACCCACGACGATTTCCGCCACGGGAGAGGAGCCCACCGGCTCGATCCGCGCGTGGTGGAGTCGGCATCCTCGAACGCCCGACTCCTCGAGTCCGGTGCGCTGCTCGATCGCGAGCTGAATCCCCGGGGTCGATGGGAAGGGCAGACGACCAAGCGGTCGCAGGATCGTGCCCCCACGACGGTTCCGCGCGCGGGCAATGCTCGCACGTTCGCGCCGAGAGCCACGACACAGGACAGAACCTGGTCGCGCTCGCGGACTTCGCAGGGCTCACGTGCATTCGACAGGGGCAGGACCTCACCGCGTTACGGAGAGTCCGCTTCCGGAAACCGTGGCGGCCCGCCGAGTTCGACGTCGACGCCGCAATCGTCGCCATCGGGGACCCGCACGTCGCCCCCGTCGCTCATCGGGTCGCCGCAACCTGCCCTCGGCATTCGAGCGCAACCGGTCGGGAAACGAGCTCGGCAGTCGCGATCGTTCGACTAGCCCGTCCGGGACGACGAGCGAAACGACAGGGACGACCGCTCCGAGGAGCGGAATCTCGACGATGCCCCGCCCCGGGACGCGGGCACGCTCTTCCCCATTCACGAGCTCTTTGGGGCGCCGCGAGACACGGTCGAGGGGCGAGAGCGCTGCCTCCTCACGCACCCCTCCGAGCTCGCGCTACACGAGAAGTCCCCGCAACGATGCGGCCCGCGCACCGTCGCGCGCCGAGCGGAGCTCTTCCCGAACGGCCTCTCCGTCCGGAAGCACGGCAAGCCCACGAGGAACGAGCTCCAACCGATCGAACGCCCACGCCCGGAGCACGAGCAGCAGAAGCTCGTCACGATCGAGACGGAAGAACTGAGCCAACCCTGACCCGAAAGCAGGGATAGAGACAATACCCGTAGCAAGAACGTAGAAACGCGAACGGAATTCCTTGGCGCTCTTCGCGCTCTTTGCGTTTTGGTTTTCTTCTCTCGTGGAAGGCTAGCGAATCCAGAATCCGCGCGGCATGAAGAGCAGGAGCTCCTCCCGCGCGAGCTCATCCAGGAGCGAGAGCGCGTCCCCCCAGGCGGCAAGAGGTCCCGAGAGCGAGGATGCACGCGCGCTCGGGCCGAAACGGAAGAGATCTCGCCAGCGTTTCTTGGGCGCGACGGTCACGATCCGAGCGCGGTCTCTCTCGAAGCCCGCGAGAGCGCAAGCCCGGTCGAATCGCCTCGTCGAGGCCCCCGAGGGAGTCGACGAGTCCGTTCTCTTGTGCCTGCCGCCCCGTCCAGACCCGGCCTCTGCCGAGCGCGTCCGCCCAATCGAGGTCGATTCCTCTCGCGTCGGCGACGGCCGGCAGGAACCTCTTTTCGTAGAAGTGGCGCAGAAACTCCTGATGACGGGAACGCTCGTCGTCGGAAAAGGAGCGAAGCGACGAGAAGAGCCCCGCGTTGACGCCCGTCGTTCTCGTCTCGTGATGGATGCCGAGCCGGTCGAGGAGGCGCTTCACGACGAATTTTCCCCCGATCACTCCGATGGAGCCTGTGAGAGTCGCTCCTTCTGCCACGACGTGGCTCGCCGCCGTCGAAACGTAGTAGCCTCCCGACGCGGCCACGTCCCCCATGGACACGACGACCGGCTTCTCCCGCGCGGTCTCCCTCAACTCCAAACGAATCTTGTCGGAGGCCAGCGCACCCCCGCCGGGGCTGTCCACGCGAACGACGACGGCTTTCACCCGGCGATGTTCGCGAAGTCCGGCGAGGAGCTCCGAGAGAGCACGCGCGCCCACGGAGAGCGATCCTCGAACCGACCCGCGGCCGTCTCCGCCGGTAATGACCCCGACGGCATGGACGATGGCAATCCTCGGCCGCCGGAACGACAACAGGCGTCGGCGCAGCCCTCCCTTGGACAGGTATCGACCGTGCGCTACCACGAGGGGTTTCTGGCCTAGCCATTCGCCGAGGAGCTCCTTGGCGCGAAACGAATCGGCAACCTCGTCCACGAGCCCGCGGGCAAGCGCTTCGGAGGGAAGAAACGGTCCGAGCTGGAAGCTCTCGACGACTCGCTCGCGGTCGAGAGACCTCGCCGCGGCTACCATCGATACCATCTGCTCGCTCAGATCCGCGAGCGTCGAGTCCATCTGCAGACGGTGGGCCGGAGACGATTCCCTTCTCTCGAACATCTCCGCGGCGCTCTTGAACTCGCCGACGTGGTCGAGCTCGGCCTCGATCCCGAGCTCGCCGAGCAGAATCGGTGAAGAAGAAGCTGTTGCTCGCGAGCGACTGGATGTCGAGAGTCGCGCTCGGATCCAGAATCACACGCTCGGCCGCCGCGGCGATCAGATACGCCGCGTTACCCGCGCCCGAGACGACCGCCATGGTGGGCTTGCCCGCGCTCCGAAAAGCTCCGATGCGGCGGTGCAGGCTCTGCGCTTTCGACCAGCCGATCTGGGGGGCCTCGAGATGAACCACGAGCCCCGCCATCTTCGGATCGCGGGCGGCGCGTCCGATCGCGTCCTCGATCCCCGCCAGCGTCGTCACATCGCCGCGGAACGGTCCGATTCCGGAGGAAGTCTCCGCCGGCTCTTGACCGAGATCGACCTCGAGCACCCGGGGAGCGCTTCGCACCATGGCGGGTCATTGTAACGCCTTTGCACCCACCATCTTGTGGATTTCTCGGAAATCGTAGAGAATAGGTCTCCTCAGTCAACAACTCGGACGGGAGCCCGGTCAAAGCGTGGAGGCGACGACAGCAGGGCAAATGGCGACGTCGAATCTGGAGCGAGGCGCAGACGGCCGGACAGGGCGTCGGATGGGTAGGCTCGATCGCGAGTGTTCCCCTGGCGGAGGTGTTTCGACGGATCGCCGCGGAGGAGCTCAGCGGAGACCTGCAGGTCCATTTGGGCACCGCCATCAAGTCCGTCTACTTCGACCACGGATTCGTCGTGTTCGCCGCGAGTAACCTCAAGCGAGACCGGCTGGGCGAGAGCATGATCGACGCCGGACGCATTTCCCGCCACGAGTTCGCCATAGCGAGCATGCTCATGAAGGGGAGCAAGCGAAAGTTCGGCGAGGCGCTCGTCCAGGCGGGCGTCATGTCCGAAGAGGATCTCGGGCGCGAGGTCGCGGCGCAGGTCAACCGCATCGTGCTCTCCCTCTTCAAGAGCAAAGAGGGAGTCTATAGCTTCGACGAGCGTGGCACGCCGATTCCCGTCGACCTGATGGTGAGCCTGTCCATCTATCGGATACTCCTCGAGGGCGTTCGCTACATGACCGACGGGAAGCTCATTCTCGCGGGCCTTCCTCCGCTCGGAACGAAGGTAGGACTGGCCGAACGACCGCCTTTCACCCTCGAGCCGCGCAAGCTGAGGCGGCTGGAGCTCGAGATCCTGAAAGACCTGCGAACACCGAAGTCGCTCGCGACCGTGATCCAGGGCTCCGCCAAAGATCGAGGCGTCGTTCTGCGGGCCTGTTACGGGCTCTACGCCGCAGGCCTCATCGACCAGGCGGGCGACGGCAACGCGCGTCACTTGAAGGTGCAGGAGGAGACCGGCGTCTTCGTGCTCTCCGAGATCCAGAGGAAGTTCGCGAAGATCCGCGCGACGAACGCCCGCCAGGAAATCCTGATGGAGTTCGACAAGCTCGATCGGATCCCGGAGAGCGAGCTCCTCTCCACAGACCGGACGACGGCTCTCGACGAGGGTCTCGATAGCGCCTACGCGAAACGCCGTTCGGAGTGGGAACAGAAGCGATCGATGGTGTCCAACGAGCAGACGCTGGTCGCGAAGATCGACGTCATCCAGGAACGGCTGCGGCAGGCCTACGAGCACATGCGCGCCGCGGAGGACACTCAGGAGCCCCGGGATGAGACGGAATCCGAAGGGATACCGGAGCTCCTGGAGACTCCTACCGATCAAGCTCTGCCGCCACTGAACGAAGATCTCTTCGAGGAGATCGGCATCGACACCGGCGCTTCGCCCGAGATTCAGATCGAGGACAGCTCGGCCGCCTTCACCGAGCTCGAGGAGTCGGGCCCGCCGGAGATCGGCGAGGAGCCCGATTCGCTAGCGGAAGCGTTCGGCGAGCCGGCGGAGAGCGGTCCCGCCGACGAATCGGACAGCGCCGCGGACAGGCCCCACAGACAAACGCCACAGCTCTACGGCGCGGCACGCGTCGAGAGAGTGCGCCAGCTCCTTCGTGATGTGAAGCTCCATTTTCAAGTGCGGGATTGGGAGCATGCCGTCTCTCTGCTCTATGAGCTCGTCGAGCTCGATCCCGAGGATGCGAAGCACCACGGCATGTTGGCGCGAGCCATGGCCCGGCACCCGGTGATGCGGAAGGACGCCGAGCGTCACTTCATCGAAGCCCTGCGGCTCGCGCCTCAGGACGCCGATCTGCACTATTCACTCGGCTTGTACTACAAGTCGTTCGGAATGCACTCGCGCGCGCAGCACGAGTTCCGTATCGCCATCCGCATCAACCCCCGTCACGAGGACGCGAAGAAACACATGAGCACACTTGGAAAAAACGCGAAAGATCCCCTGCGCGACATGTTCAAGAAGATTTTCGGGTGACATTCGCGTCACGTTCGATGAATTTCTCTTGTTTTCTTCGCAAAACGAGCACGCCGCTCCGGGCGATGCCGGCAACCCACAGTTCAAGAAGCACTTTAGGATTTGAGCACTAACTGAAATTCGGAGGGGCCGCTCTCGACCCCGTGCGCGGTCAATACGACCAGCTCCAATCTCGTCTTTTCGAACTTTTTCACTCCTCGAGAGATCAACCCTAAATGAAGACCCTTCAGTATCTTCCACGCGCAGACCCCAATATTTAGTATGATGGGAGTCGCCATAACGCAAAATCTGGTATTTTTTTCCTTGACACCCCATTGACAGTCCGCTTATAAAAACAAATCCAAGGCTAGCTCATCGAGAACAACGGTCGCGTCGGCACTGTCGGCCTTGCGTTGACGGGTGGGCAGGCTTTTCTTTCGAGGTTTTGAGCGAGTTTCATCTGAATCGTTCTTGAATTGGCAGAAAATACGGTGACAGCCGGAGGGGTGCTTTCTCCTCTGCGGAGGCAATAGGGATGGCCACGACGAAAAAAGACATTTCGCTGGCAGTTGAATCGGAACCGTCGGGCACGGGCGACGCGGCACGGGCCGCCAGTGGCTCTGGACTTCACTTCGAACGTTACTTCACTCAGAAGGGTGTCTCCCCCTACGACACGATCGAGTGGGAGACTCGGGACGCGATAATCACTGACGAAAAAGGCGCGAAGATCTTCGAGCAGAAAGCGGTCGAGGTCCCGAAAGGCTGGTCGCAGATGGCGACGAACATCGTTGCCTCGAAATATTTCCACGGCTCGCTCGAGACCGGAGCACGGGAGCGAAGCGCCCGGCAGCTCATCGGCCGGGTCGTCGATACGATGACTCGCTGGGGCGTCGACGGACATTACTTCGCCAGCACCGAGGACGCGGTCACCTTTCGCGACGAGCTCACCTTCCTCCTGCTGAACCAGCACGCGTCGTTCAACTCTCCCGTATGGTTCAATTGCGGGATCGAGAAGAAGCCGCAGTGCTCCGCCTGCTTCATCAACGCCGTCGACGACTCGCTGGAGTCCATCCTGACCCTCGCCAAGACCGAGGGCATGCTCTTCAAGTGGGGCTCGGGCACCGGCACGCAACCTCTCCAGCCATCCGCGGCTCCAAGGAGCTGCTCTCGGCGGCGGCAACGCCTCCGGCCCGCTCTCGTTCATGAGCGGATTCGACGCCTTCGCCGGCGTCATCAAGTCCGGCGGCAAAACCCGCCGCGCGGCCAAGATGGTCATCCTCAACGTCGACCACCCCGACATCATCGAGTTCATCGAGTGCAAGGCTCAAGGAAGAGCGAAGGCCTGGACCCTCATCAACGCCGGCTACGACGGCTCGTCCGGATGCCGAGGCCTACTCCTCCATCTTCTTCCAGAACGCCAACAACTCCGTCCGCGTCAGCGACGAGTTCATGCGCGCCGTACGAGAAGGACGGCGAATTCACCCCCTCGACACGTCAAGGACGCAAGCCCGTCAAGACTTATAAGGCGCGCGGGACATCATGCACAAAATCGCCGAGTCCACCCACGTCAGTGCGGCGACCCCGGCATGCAGTTTGACGCCACCATCAACCGCTGGCACACCTCCAAGAACACCGCGCGCATCAACGCCTCGAATCCCTGCTCCGAGTACATGTTCCTCGACAACTCGGCCTGCAACCTGGCGCAGCTTCAACTTGATGAAGTTCGTCACCCCGGCGGCGGAGTTCGACATCCCCGCCTACCGCCATGCCATCGACGTCGTCATCACGGCCATGGAGATCCTCGTCGACAACTCCGGCTATCCCACCGAGAACATCGCCCGCAACTCCCATGACTACCGCCCTCTGGGCCTCGGCTACGCCAACCTGGGCGCGCTGCTCATGTACCATGGGCCTGCCCTACGACTCCGACCGCGGGCCGCGACCTCGCCGCCGCCTCACCGCCATCATGTGCGGCGAGGCATACGCGCAGTCAGCCGACGGATCGCGGCCGCATCGCTCGGTCCCTTCGCGGGCATTCGAGCAGAATCGCGAGCCGTTCCTCGATGTCATCCGCATGCACCGCGCTGCGGTCGAGCGCGATCGACCCGACGCCACGTTCCCTTCCGCAGCTCGACGACCTCACGGCGCAAGGAGTGCTGGGATGAAACGGTGGATCTCGGCGAGGAGCACGGCTATCGCAACTCGCAGACCACGGTGCTGGCCCCCACCGGCACCATCGGCTTCATGATGGACTGCGACACCACCGGCATCGAGCCCGACCTCGCCCTCGTCAAGTACAAGAAGCTCGTCGGCGGCGGCATGATCAAAATCGTCAACAACACCGTTCCCCGCGCTCTTCGGCTCGGCTACCAGACCGACGAGGTCAACGCCATCGTCAACTACATCGACGCCACCGGCACCATCGAAGGCGCGCCCGGCATTCGCGACGGAGCATCTGCCCGTCTTCGACTGCGCCTTCAGTCCGCCGAGGGACCCGCTCCATCCACTACATGGGCCACATCAAGATGATGGCCGCCGCTCAGCCCTTCCTCTCCGGCGCCATCTCCAAGACCGTCAACATGCCCACGGAAACCACCATCGACGAGATCGTGCAGACCTACCTGGAGGCCTGGAGCTCGGGCTCAAGGCCGTCGCCATCTATCGCGACGGATCCAAGGGGACCCAGCCGCTCAACACCAGCTCCGGTACCGAGGCGGCGAAGAAGACCGAAGCCCGGCCGGTGCAGCACAAGCTCCCGGTGGAGCGCGCCGCCATCACCCACAAGTTCAACATCGCGGGGCACGAAGGCTATATCACCGTGGGGATGTACCACGACGGCTCACCGGGCGAGATCTTCATCAACATGTCGAAAGAAGGCTCGGCGGTGTCGGGACTCATGGACGCGTTCGCACGCGCCATCTCCTACGCTCTGCAGTACGGAGTGCCGCTCGAGGTCCTCGTGGACAAGTTCGCCCACACACGCTTCGAGCCGTCGGGCTTCACCGGCAACGAGCAAATCCCCTACGCGAAGTCGATCACGGACTACATTTTCCGCTGGCTCGCGTTGAAGTTCCTCTCGCCGGAGAAGCGTGCGCTCGCGGGAGTGCTGGGAACGGAGATCGAAACTTCTTCCCTGGAAGCGCGCGGCTCGTCGTCCGAGGCGACCGGGACCGCGCACCGCCACCGCTGCCACCGCCAAACCGGGATCGCGCCAGAGCGCGAGCGCCGAAGGGAGCATGCCGGAGTCGATCCCTCGCCTGTTCGAGGATGCTCCGCCGTGCTCGACCTGCGGCTCGATCATGGTGAGAAACGGCAGCTGCTACAAGTGTCTCAATTGCGGGAGCACGAGCGGCTGCTCTTGAAGACTTCATCTCCTCGGCCCCGCTGATTTCGAGGGGGCGCTCCCGCGCCCCCTCGTATCGCGCCTGAGGCTCCCGCACTCATGTCGGGTATAATCCGGCTTGACGTGAGCCCATACGCCTTCGAGCCTCTTCCGCCGGAACTAGACCGGGTCGAGATCGACCCCGGCGAGCTCCTCTTCAGCGAGAACGAGCTCCTCCACCTCTACCGCGTCATGCGGCTGACACGGACGTTCGAGAACCGTCTCGCGGCCCTGTACCGCCAGGGAAAGATCATCGGCGCCGTCTATCTGGGTACGGGACAGGAAGCGATCGCTGCCGGTGTCGCGAGCGTGATGGCGAAAGGGGACATCTTCAGCACCGTCTCCAGGGACCTGGCGGCGTGGTTCTACCGAGGAGTGGAGCCGAAGGACGTGCTCGCACGCTGGCTGGGAAAAGACGTGCCGCCCTCTCATGGACGCGATCTGGGTCTCTTCCTCGCCGACCTGCAGAACTACGGGATCGCGCCGTTTCACAACGGCTCCATGGCGTCCTGGATCCCCTCGGGGGCGGGCTTTGCCCTCGCGTTCAAGATGAAGCGTCAGCCGAACGTGTACGTCGCCTTCACCGGAGATGGCGCGACGAGCCCCGGGGACTTCTACGAGGGACTCAATCTGGCATCGATTCACAAGCTGCCTCTCGTGGTCATCGTGGAGAACAACCAGTTCGCCTACTCGACGCCGATCTCGAAGCAGATGCCGGTAAAAAGAGTCTCGGACCGCGCGCCCGCCTTCCAGGTGTACAGCGACATGGCGTTCGGAAACGACGTCTTCGAGGTCATCCGCACGGCGAGAAAGGCCTTCGAGCACGCGCGGAGCGGCGGAGGTCCGGTGCTGGTCGAGTACCTCACCTTCCGCGTGAGGGGCCACGGCGAGCACGACGACGCGGCCTACGTGCCCGACGAAGCGCGTCATTACTGGCAGGCCCGCGACCCGTTGAAGCTCTATGTGGACTACCTCCACGGCAAAGCGGGGATCGGCCCGGAAAAGCTCGATGCCATCGATGTCGAGACGACGGTGGTCGTCGATGAAGCGGTGCGCTACGCCGAATCGCTTCCCTACCCGCGGCCCGAGTCCGTCACCGAGCGGCTGTTCGCTCCTCGCTGAGCGCGCCGATAGACAGCTCGCTCGAGGCTTCTCGAAGGGTGACGGTCCGAATCTGGTTCCGGAGCGGCTCGGCCGAGACTACCCCCACTCGCAGGTAGTTTCCGGTGAGGCCGGTCCAGAGACCGTTCTCATCCTGCTGCTCGAAGAGCACGTCCACGTCGCGGTCCAGATAGCGACGAGCGAACCGGAGCCGTTTCGTTGCCGACAGCTCCCGAAGTCGCTGGCTGCGCTCCTTGATGGTCTCGCTGTGGACGTGGCCGGGGAGCTTCCCTGCCTTCGTTCCATACCGCTTGGAATAGCTGAACACGTGAAAGTAGGCGAAGGGCAGGCTCTCTAGAAATCGGTACGTTCTCTCGAACGAGCAATCGGTCTCCCCCGGAAACCCGACGATGACGTCCGTCCCGATCCCGACTCCCGGCACGCTCTCGAGCACTCCCTCCACGAAATCGCGGTAGGCTTCGGGCGAATACCGGCGGCTCATCGACTGGAGTACGTCGGTGTCGCCGCTCTGTATCGGAATGTGGAAGTAGGGGCAGAGCTTTGGGGAGCGCGCCATACGCTCGACCAATGAGGTTTCGATGGTCGTTGGCTCGATCGACGTGATCCGGATGCGATCGAGTCCATCGATTTCCTCGAGCCGTCCCACCATTCCGTCGAACGTCGTTTCTTCGTATCGATAGCGGCCGATGTTGACCCCGGTGAGCACGAGCTCGCGATATCCCCCGCGGGCGAGCTCCCCCGCCTCGCGGAGCAGATCGGGAAGCTTGCGGCTCCGCTCCCGTCCCCGAGTGAAGGGAATGATGCAGAAGGAGCAGAAGAAATCGCAGCCGTCCTGGACCTTCAGATTGGCCCGCGTCGTATGGTAGTGCCCCGTCACCGGGATCTCGAAGTCGGCATCATCGATGAGGCTCGAGTGGAGGACGACCGGATCGTCGAGCTTTCGGGGCTCCTCGATGAAAGCGGGAAATTTGTCCTTGTACTCCGTGCCGACGATCATGTCGATGCCGTGGATGGCCCGGAGGGCCTCGAGACCGACCTGCGCGTAGCAGCCGGTGACGACGACGAAGGCCTCGGAGCGCCGTCGCAAGGCCTGGCGGATGGCGTTGCGGCAGTTCGCCTCTCCCCGCTCGGTCACCGAGCAGGTGTTGATGACGACCAGGTCCGCCGGTTGCCCCCACTCCACGATGGCGTAGCCCTTCTTCTGGAAGGCGCCCGCCCAGAGCGCGGCCTCGGTCTGGTTCAGCCGACAGCCAAGCGAATGGAACGAAGCGGTGAGCAACCCTCTATCTCCTTGAAACGCAAAGTATAGCAAAAGGCTCGGAGCCGCGGGCAGGGAGTGCTAATGGAATCGGAAGCTGCGGCCGATGAAGATCGAAGACCAATGCGAATCCTCGTTGCGGAAGACGACACCACGTCCCGGCGGCTGCTGGAAAATACCCTCGGCCGATCGGGCTACGACGTCGTCTGCGCGTCGGACGGAGACGAAGCCTGGGGGATCCTTCGAGAGAAGGACGGTCCACGCCTCGCCATCATCGACTGGATGATGCCCGGGCGGGACGGAATCGAGGTCTGCCGCCAACTCCGGAACGAAGACCACCCGCACTACGTTTACGTAATCCTGGTCACCACCCGCACCAAGACCGAGGACATCGTCGCCGGGCTCGAGGCGGGGGCGGACGACTACTTGACCAAACCCTACGACCCCAACGAGCTACGCTGCCGGGTCAAGACGGGCGAGAGGCTCCTGCGGCTCGAAGGCGCGCTCGCGCGCAAGATTGGAGAGCTCCAGGACGCGCTCTCCCACCTCAAGCAGCTCCAGGGTCTCCTGCCAATCTGCATGTTCTGTAAGAAGATCCGGGACGACTCCGACACCTGGCATCGGCTCGAGACGTACATCGAACGAAACTCCGAAGCCCTGTTCAGCCACTCTCTTTGTGAAGACTGCCGCCAGGAGCACTTCCCAAACGACCTTCGCAGCGTCGAGCGACTCTCCGACGGAGGCTGACCCGCCCGCCTTCGCCCTTCGGGCTACGGCGCGGCGAGCCCTTCGCCTTGCATGATCGCGCGAATCTCGTTCAGATCGTGCGACGACGGAAGCCCCCAACCCTCACCGTACCCGAAGTGATCCCGCACGCTCCGTGTTCGCAGCCGGTCGTCGAGGATATCCATTTGATCGGCGGTCACGAGCGCGGGGTGCGGGCAGCCGCACGCGCGAGAGAGGAGCAGAATCTCTTTTCGCAGAGTGAGGATGTAGTTCGCGAGCCGGGCCGATTTCAAAGTGACGTCCAGCCCGCGCATGAGCCACGGAGATTGCGTCGCGACACCGGTGGGGCACTTTCCCGTATGACAGCGCTGTGCCTGGATGCAGCCGACGGCGAGCATCGACTCCCTCCCCACGTTCACCATGTCGCAGCCGAGGGCGAACGCGAAGAGCGCGCGTTCGGGAAAACCGAGGCGTCCCGACCCGATGAAGACGACCTTCTCGTGGACGCCGGCCTCCGTAAAGATCCGATAGACCTCGCTCATCCCGACTTTGAAAGGCAGCGCCACGTGGTCGCTGAATACCAGAGGCGCGGCGCCCGTTCCGCCCTCTCCCCCGTCGATGGTGATGAAGTCGACACCGCGCCCGGTGGTTGCCATGAGCCGGGCGATATCGCGGAAGAACCCGAGATCTCCGACCGCGGACTTGATGCCGACGGGAAGTCCCGTCTCCTCCGCGAGCCGTTCCACGAAATCGAGAAGGCTGTCGGCGTCCGAGAACGCCGTGTGACGAGACGGGCTGATGCAGTCCTTTCCGAGCGGCACTCCGCGGATCGCCGAGATCTCGGGGGTGACCTTCGCTTTCGGCAGCACACCTCCGAGGCCGGGTTTTGCCCCCTGGCTCAACTTCACCTCGATCGCCCGCACGGGGCTCGAGGAGACGGTATCGAGAAACCGCTCCTTGCTGAAGCCCCCCTGGGGGTCGCGACAGCCGAAATAACCGGTTCCGAATTGGTAGATGAGCTCTCCCCCGCCTTTCCGGTGGTAGGGCGACACTCCGCCCTCGCCAGTGTTCTGGAGGCAGCCGGCGAGCATGGCGCCGTGATTCATCGCTTCCACCGCGGCCGCCGAGAGAGAGCCGAAGCTCATCCCCGACACGTTCACCACCGAGTCCGGACGGAAGGCTTTCGCGCGTTTCCGATGTCCGCCCAGCACCTTGGCCGCCGGAATGCGATAGGCGGACGAGTAGCCGGGCTCCCCCGGTTCCGGACTCGGATGGGGAAACGCCGAATGCCGGATGATGAGGTAGTTGGGAGTCGTCTCGAGATCGTTGTCGGTGCCGAATCCGAAGTAGTTGTTCTGCTTCTTCGCCGACGAATAGACCCAGCGTCTTTCGTCCCGGCTGAAAGGCCTCTCTTCGTTGTTGCTGGTGACGATGTACTGCCGAAGCTCGGGCCCCACCATCTCGAAGAGATACCGAAAATGCCCCACGATGGGGAAGTTACGCAGAATCGCGTGCTGGCGCTGGAAGAGATCGTACACGACGATCAGTCCGACGAGGACGCAAGCGGTAAGAAAGATCGACATGCCGGGGGTCCTTTCCTTCTCGGGTCCGGTGATTCTATTATGCTCTCGCAAACGCGGGAGGAAAATGGATGCGACTCGCCCTGTCTGCGCTCTCGTTCCTGTTGCTCGTTCCCCGAGCCGATTTCGCGGCTCAGACCCGAAGCGCCCGAGCGCGGTACGAGCGTGAGTGGGAGGTGAAGGCGAAGAAGATGGACCGTACTCTGCTCCCGCTCATGCGCAAGCACGCCGTCTCCATGTGGATCATCATGAGCCACGAGAACCATCCGGACCCCTTGCTCGATCTCTTCGGGGCCTACGGCATTTCGGGCTGGTATGGGCACCGCAACGCCTACATCTTTTCCGATCCTGGCGAAGGAAACGGACTCGAGGCCGCCGTCATCGGCACTCACCTGAGCGACCACTTGAAGCGCTTTTACAGCGTCCTCGTGCCCTATGGGGAGGAGGGACTCGCTCCCCACCTGGCGCAGTACGTGCGGGAGAGAGACCCCAAGACGATCGCAGTCGATCGATCTCGAACGATTTCCATGGCGGACGGACTGAGCGCCTCTCTCGAGCAATACCTCGTCGAAGCCATCACCCCCACCTACGCCTCTCGAATCGTTTCCTCCGAGCCCCTCGCCATCGACTACATCAGTTATCGCACCGACGAAGAGCTCGCGATCGAGCGCGAGGCGAGCAACATCACCTACAACATCCTCAGGCGCGCTTTTTCCAACGAGGTCATCACTCCGGGCAAGACGACTCTCATGGACGTTTACTGGTGGATCGTGGACGAGTGGAAGGCCCAGGACCTGGAGTTCAATTTTCCTCCCGGACTCGACATTCAACGGCGCGGACACGAGGAGCGACTCGACGACGCGCTCGATCCCGTGATCCAGCCGGGAGATCTGCTCCACGTGGACTTCGGCATCCGGCTCATGGGCCTGGTCACCGACCAGCAGAAGATGGCGTACGTGCTTCGACCGGGCGAGACGAAGGCGCCCCAGGGCCTCCTCAAGGCGTTCGGGCAGTCCGGGCGCGTGGGTGAGATCATTCTGGAGGAGCTGAAGCCGGGCGTTCTCGGCCACGTCGTCAAGGAGAGGGCCGAGGAACGTGCCATCGGCGAGGGGATCCTCGATTCCGTGTACTGTCATGCCCAGGGTAACTGGGTCCACGACGCCGGCGCCTGGGTGAGCTCGGACTGGCCGGAGCGTTACGGTGAGCACCCGAGAGAGCCGGTGCGCGCGAGAGAGATCTGGTCCATCGAGTATTCATCCTCCCTCGATCTGCCCGAGTGGGACGGCCAGCGGATCTCGATGTTGCGCGAGGAGGATGCCTGGATCGATGCGAAAGGAGTGGTGCGATACTTCTCCGGCCCCCAGGAAGCGCTGTGGCTCATCCGGGGGGAGCGGTGACGAGCGTTTCTCTCTCCGCACTCCGAGCCGCCGCGGACGACGAGCAGCGAGAGCGCGGTTATTACCATTCGCTCCGGGAGATCCTGCAGCAGCCCTCGACCTGGCTCGAGACCGCCAACCGCGCCAGCAGAAGCGAAGTCGGCCTCCAGGCAGGCGAGGGGCCCGTCCTTCTCACCGGCTCCGGAAGCTCGCATTACATCGGTGAGTCTCTGGAGCCGATTCTCGCTCGGACGCTTCACCGGCCGGTGCGGGCCGTGCCCGCGGGATCGCTCCTGACCGACGCCCACAGCTATCTCCCCGCGAGCTCGTCTCGTGGAGGGACCGTCGTTTCCTTCGCGCGCTCGGGGGACAGCCCCGAGAGCTGCGGAGTCGTCGATCTATTTCTCGAAGATCGCGCCTCACTGGCGCCACGTAGTGCTGACCTGCAACCGGGACGGCGCGCTCGCGACCCGCTATCGCGAGCACGAGAATGTCGCGGTCGTCGTCCTCGCCGATCGCACCAACGATCGCTCGCTGGTCATGACGTCGAGCTTCACCAACCTGTGGCTCGCGGGGAGAATTCTCGGCGGGGGCTCGCCCGACGTCGGCGCGCTCGCCACGGCGGCGTCGCGCCTCTTCGAGGAGAGCGACGCGCTCTTCTCGGAGACGATCGACGCGAGGTTCGACAACGCCGTGTATCTCGGAACGGGAGCGCGTGCCGGTGCCGCCCGGGAGGGCGCTCTGAAGATGCTGGAGATGACCGACGGGCGCATCCCCACCTTCGCCGATACTTTCCTCGGCCTTCGCCACGGACCGATGTGCGCCGTTCGCGACGAGACCCTGCTCGTCGGGTTTCTCTCCTCGTCCGAGCCCTCTCGCTCCTACGAGCTCGACCTCCTCGGCGAGATCGAGGACAAGGGGCTCCTCCCGAGGCGAATCCTCGCCGGCCCGGGCGGCGACGTGTCCTTCGCCCTGGATGACGACGACTCCGCCGTCCTCGCCGTCGTCGTCTCCCAGTTGCTCGGCCTCATGCAGTCGGTGTCCCTCGGCTTGCAACCGGACTCCCCCTCGGCCGAGGGCGTCATCTCCCGCGTAGTCCGCGGATTCGAGATCCACCGCTGAAGGCGCGGAAGGCAATCGTGAGTCCGACCGCGACCGTACCGCACGTGCTCGTCGCCGGAGAGATCAACGCCGATCTCGTTCTCCGCGACTTCTCCGCGTTTCCCGCCCTCGGTCGCGAAGTGACCGCCGCGGAATCACGGCTCGTTCTCGGGAGCGCGTCCGCCATCTGCGCCTCGGGGCTCGCCCGGCTCGGAAATCGGGTGACCTTCCTCGGCAAGGTGGGAGACGACCTCTTCGGCTCGTTCTGTCTCGACGAGATGAGGAAGGTCGGGATCGATGTCTCCCGCGTCGTCGTCGACCGGGGGGCGAAGACCGGAATCACCGTGGCCATCTCGTCCGAGCGCGATCGCGCCCTCGTCACCTTTGCCGGGGCAGCGGCATCGTTCACCGCGGGCGACATTCCCGAAGACGTCTTCGAGGGTGCCGACCACCTTCACGTCGCCTCGTTCTACCTCCAGACGCAGCTCCGGCCCGGTCTCGCCGGGCTCTTCGAGCGCGCCCACGAAAGCGGCCTCACCACCTCGCTCGATCCGGGCCACGATCCGGAAGAACAGTGGCTTCGCGATCTGGAATCGACGTTGAAGGAAACCGACCTGTTCTTCCCCAACGAAGAAGAGCTTCGCGGCGCGAGCGGCCGTGATGACATCGGGGAAGCTCTCGCCAGCCTCCCGTCGGTTCGCGTCGTCGCGAAGCTCGGCGCCAGGGGAGCGGTGAGCGTCGACGACGGGTCGCTCCTCGCCGTCCCGGCTCCGCCCGTCACGGCCGTCGACACCACCGGCGCCGGCGATTCGTTCGACGCCGGCTTTCTCCATGCGTGGCTCCGGAGCGAGCCCCTCGAGATCTGTCTCCACTACGGCGCCGCCGCGGGCGCCCTCTCGACCCGGGCCCTCGGAGGCACGGCGGCCCAGCCCAGCAACACCGAGCTCGAAGCCTTTCTGGCCGGCAGCGGTTATCGCTCCGGTTGATACCGCGCCGCCGCCGCCATATCCTCCCTCCTGGTTAGGAGGAACATATGGAACTTTCCGCTCGGGAAACCTACCTTCGGTTGGCGCTTCGGGTCTTCGGGATCATCTTCGTTCTCGTCTACGTTTTGATGAAGTTCTGGCCTTCCGGCTGGCAGTGGACACCCAACCAGTCCGAATACGAGCAGATGATTCTGGGTGTCTACGCCACCCTGGGCGTGTTCCTGCTCCTCGCGTCCAAGCACCCTCTCGAGCATCTCAGCTTGATCTGGTTCACCGCGTGGTCCAGTTTCGTCCACGGCGGGATCATGGCCGTCCAAGCCGTCATGGATCCTTCCGAGCACGGCCACTTGCTCGGAGACATCCCCGCTCTGATTCTCGTGGGTGTGGTCCTCGCCGTGCTCGCACCGAAGTCGATCACGCCGATCACCGCGAAGAGCTGAGGCGGGTCGTACCGGGTCAGTCCCGAGGCCGGGTTGCGCGCTTGCAGGCTAGTGGGCTGTAACAGCCCATTAGTACTTCGACTTCAGCAGGTCGATGCCGCCCTTCAGCGATTCGCGCCACGCGAGCTCGAGCTCGGGAGTGCACTGGGGGTCGACCTCGGAGACGGCCTTCATCAGGCAATCGAGCCAGTTGACGTACCATTCGGGCTTGATGTTTAGATTGTTTCGACTATGCCGTTCGGCGAGCTTCGCGAGCTCCTTGTGAGCCATGCCGCTCGTCGTGCCCGCCGCCACCATCATCACGAAGAGAGAGTCCTGGAGAACCTTCATCTGGCGCTCGAAGTCCGTGGTCTCGAACTTCTCCCGTATATCGTCCGAGGATGCCATGAGCAGCTCGTAGAACCGGTCGAGGAACCGGGGGTCCTTGACGCAGCGGCTCAGACTATCCCGCGCCTGGTCGACCTGTAGAGGATCCATCAGGGGATTATAGCAAGAGGGGGTTTGCGTCCCGGAGTCCACGGGGCCCCCGCTCGATTCAGCGCTTGCTCGAGCTCCGGAATCGTGGTCGTGAGGAGACCGTCCAGCGCCGTCGTCGCCTCGGTGAGCTCGCCCTCGGCGACGGCGAGACTGTCGCGCTGGGTCTGGGTCGGGCCCGTGGTCGTTCGCCAGTCGGTTCCCGCGATCTGACTCAGTCGATCGAGAACGCCCGGGACTCGTGGCTCGGAGAGATGCGCTCGCACCGGATCACCGGTGAGCCGCGTCCGAACGTCTTTCAACTCGAGCTCGGTGCTCCTCAATCGCTCCCACAGATCCGGGGTCGCACCGGCCGCGTCCAACAGCGCCTTTTCCATGTACTGCAGCTTCTCGAGAGCCTCGTCGACGGCCGACGAGGCCGCGAGCGCCTTGCGCTGAAGCTCCCACGTCCGCTTCCGGAAGCGAAGCACCTCGGTCGGATCCTGGGCGGGAAGGGTCGACCCGTCGAGTGCCGACAGCTCGAACGTCTGCTCGTCACCGAGCTCGGTCGTCTCACCGTTCGCGAGCTTCAGGAGTCGAACGCGATAGGTGCCCGGAGCGGCATAGGGCCCGATGGGAGCGCTGTCGAAAAGAGAGGTCAGCTCGAGCGGCTTCAACCGTGCCGGGTCCGGCGGCGGATATCGCAAATCCCAGGCGACTCGATGGAAACCCACGCTCTTCGGGCCCTCGATCCGGCGCACGGTCGACCCCGTCCCGTCGCGAACCTCGAGCAGAATCTTCGGCTCGTCCTCGCGGCTCTCCTTCTCCAGAGCTTCGAAGCCGGGAAAGGGCACGTCCTTGCCTTCCTTCTCCAACGCTTTTTCCCTCTGTCTCCTCGTTTCCTCGGTGGTCTTCGGCTCCTCGCCGAGGTGATACGTGAAAACCGCGCCGAAAGGAGGGTTGGGGGCGGTGAAATAGGCCCCTCCCTGGTTCGCCTTCTCCCGGAGGCCGAGCGGAACCTCCGGCTCGTAGAGAAGTGCCTTTCTCACGGGAAACAAAACGGCGGCTTCCGCTAGAGCCTCGGCGGTCACCGTGCGCAGAGGCGTGTAATCGTCGAGGATGAAGAATCCTCTTCCGAACGAGGCCCCGACGAGGTCGTGCTCCCGCCGCTGGATCTCGAGATCTCGAAAGGCGATCGTCGGAACCCCACCCGAGAGCTTCATCCAGTGCGTGGACCCGTCGAGGGTGAAGAAGACTCCGAGCTCGGAACCGAGGAACAGGAGATTGGGATTCACCTCGTCCTCGACGATCGACCAGACGAGGTGCCGGTCGGGAAGATCTCCGCGAATCGAGGTCCAGGTTCGACCGCGGTCGCGGCTTCGGAGAAGGTAAGGCGTGAAGTCGCCGGATTTATGGTTGTCGAGCACGGCATAAACGGTATCGGCATCGTTCACCGACGCCTTGACCTCGTTCACGAAGGCGAGCTCGGGGACGCCGGGAAACCGATCCACCCGGCGCCAGTTCTGGCCGGCGTCTTCCGTAACCTGGACGAGCCCATCGTCGGTCCCGACATAGATCAGCCCCTCGACCAGCGGAGACTCGGAGATCGACGTGGTGTTTCCGTACCAGGACATCGCATTCACGTCATAGAGATCGTCCACGCTCCAGACCCGTCCCATGAGCTTCATCTCGTAGCGGTTCTGTCCGCGCGAGAGGTCGGGGCTCACCGGAGTCCAGGAATCTCCCCGATCGTCGCTGCGCCACAGCCGCTGCGAGCCGAAGTACAGCCGCGTGTGGGAATGAGGACTGATGAGGATTGGAGCGTCCCAGTTCCAGCGCTCCGGGGGATCTCCTTTCGCCGGCTGGGGCTGGACGTCGACCTGCTCTCCCGTCCTGCGATCGAATCGCGTGAGGTAGCCGTACTGCGACTCGGAATAGATCAGGTTCGGGTCCTCGGGATCGATCTGGCCCGCGTACCCGTCACCGGTTACGGTGTTGTACCAGTCGCTGTTGCGGATTCCGTGGACGTTCCGCGTTCGCGACGGCCCGACCTGAGCATTGTTGTCCTGCATGCCGCCGTAGATGTTGTAAAAAGGCTCGTCATTGTCGAGCGAGAGCTTGTAGACCTGCGTCACCGGAAGATTCGAAACGAATTTCCAGCTCTTCCCGTGGTCCCAGGTCTCGTAGAGGCCGCCGTCGCAGCCGGCGAGAAGATAGTCCGGGTCCTCGGGGTCGAACGCGAGCGCATGATTGTCGCTGTGCTTGTACGGCTCGCCGAGAAGAGAGAAGCTCTTGCCTCCGTCCCCGGTCACGTGAATCCAGGCGTCCATCTGGTAGACCTGGTCGCGGTCGTGAGGCGAGGCGTAAATCTCCTGGTAGTAGTGAGGCCCCGTTGCCGAGCTCAGGTAGTCGTTCCGCTTCTCCCAGTGCTCTCCCGCATCCTTCGACCGGTAGAAGCCTCCTTTTTTCTCCGAGGCCTCGATGGTGGCGTACACGAAATCGGGCGCGAGGGGAGAGACCGCGAGACCGATCTTTCCCATATCCACCGCGGGCAGACCGTTCGAGAGCCGTCTCCAGCGCCCGCCGCCGTTCGTCGTCTTGTAGATCCCCGACTCCGGTCCTCCGCCCATGAACGACCAGATGCGGCGCCGTCGCTGATAGGCGGCGGCGTAGAGGACGTCGGGGTTGCGCGGGTCGAGCTCCAGATCGGTCACCCCGGTATCGTCACTGATCCGGAGTGACGGCTCCCAGCTCCCGCCGCCGTCCGTCGTCTTGTAGACACCGCGCTCGCCCCCGGACGACCAGAGCGGTCCCTCGGACGCGACGTAGACGACGTTCGAATCCCGCGGGTCCACGAGGATCCTGGCAATGTGCTCCGAGGACCGGAGACCCATGTTGGACCAGCTCTCGCCTCCATCGAGGCTCTTGTAGACGCCGTCGCCATATCCAACGTGGCGGCCGCTCACGTTCTCGCCCGTTCCCACCCAGACGATGTCGGGGTTCGTCGGATCCAGGGTGACAGTGCCGATGGAGTAGGAGCCTTCGTGCTCGAAGATCGGGGTCCAGGTCGTTCCCGCGTTTACCGTCTTCCACACGCCGCCGGATCCAACGGCGACATACCAGGTACTTTGACGGCGGGGGTCGATGGCGATGTCCGCGATACGACCCGACATCAGAGCGGGCCCGATGGCGCGAAGCTCGAGGCCGTCGAAAGACGAGGAGTCGAGGTGCGGCTGCTGAGCCATCGCGGCAGAAACCCCGGACGCGAGAGCGAGGACGACGAGAACGACGAGTTTCTTCATTGGGAGCTCCCCGATACCTGGAACAAAGACTTCGCGAGGGATGCGTGGACGCCTTTGGTGCCGTCCACATTCTGGGTGACGGCGAGATCCATCGCAATCGACGTCAAGATATAGGCGTCCTCGGGCGAGAGACCTTTCTCCTCCCGGAGAAACCGCACCATCTCCGACGTCGCGAGACGCGCAGCCTCGTCGAGGTCGGGGTCGAGGCCGACGGTCAGGTAGTGGGTGGGGGTCTCGACCCGGGGCCACAACAGCCGACGCCCGCCGTGGTGGAGGATCAGACGAAACGTTCCGACGAGAGAGGTCTCGATCGCCGTCCCACTCGCCTCTCCATCACCTTGCGCCGCGTGCCCGTCGCCAATCGACAGGAGCGCACCCTCGACTTGCACGGGAAGAAACAGGGTCGTCCCGGCGACGAGCTCTTTCATGTCGAGATTGCCGCCGTGGTGACCGGGAGGGCCGCTCGAGATCCGTCCGCTCAGAACGGGCGGAGCGACGCCGATGGTTCCGAAAAACGGGGCGAGCGGGATCCGGACTCCCGGACGGAGCTCGGTGGTCATCGTCTTCGCGTCGAGATGGAAGAGCTTCAGGCCCGCATAGGGAAACTCCTCGGGAAGCGTTCCGCCGCCGGGAAGGAATCCGCATACACCGAGCGGGCTACCCAGCTCGACCCGCTCGATGCGGATTTCGAGGACGTCGCCTGGCTCCGCGCCCTCGACGAAAATCGGCCCCGTCAGAGGATGGGCCCCGGGGCCTCGTTCCTTGACGTCGGACTCTACCCGGCGCATCGCCTCCGAGAAATCGCTCTCGGTCGCGCCCGCGAGGATCATCCGCCCGAGACCACGTGCGACGAGGGTCTCCACTTCGACGACGTCCCCGGAAGCGACGCGGAGCACGGGACGGAGGCTCGCGTCGAAGTACCCCCAGTGAACGTTCTCGGGTGCGAGCGGGAGCCGATGGGTCTCCGAACGAGCCCCGGCCGAGACGAACAGGACGAGCGCTGCGAGCATGGCGGCGTACTTCATGAGTACGCATCTTATACAATCTCGTTTCTGATATGCTCCGGGCGGGAGGTCCGGTCATGAAACGACGCTCCGGTTCCACTTCCGGCATCTCACGTCGGGGCTTTCTGACGGGCGCGGCTACCGCGCTGGGCTCGGCGTCGCTACTCCCCCATCGGCTCGAGTCGGCCGCGACCCCCGCCGAGGCCGACATCTTCGCGACACCGCCCACCGTCGAAACGCGAAACGGGATGCCCTATCGCGCCTTCGGCAAAACGGGTGAAAAGGTGTCCCTTCTCGGCGTCGGCGGCTTCCACGTTGGCGTCCCGGAAGAGGCGGAGGCCATTCGGATGGTGCGGACCGCCATCGACGAAGGCGTGAGCTTCATGGACAACGCCTGGGAGTACAACGGGGGCGTGAGCGAGATCCGGATGGGCAAAGCTCTCCGGGACGGATATCGCGACAAGGTATTTCTCATGACCAAGGTCTGTGCGCGCGACGGGAAAGGCGCCGCCGCCCAGCTCGAGGAGAGCTTGCGCCGGTTCGAGACCGATCACCTCGACCTCTGGCAGTTCCACGAGTGCAACTACGACAACGACCCCGACCTGCTCTTCGCCAAGGACGGCGCGATCCACGCGGCGGTGCGCGCGCGAGAACAGGGAAAGATCCGCTTCATCGGTTTCACCGGCCACAAGTCGCCTCAGATCCACCTGAAGATGCTCGAGCAGGGCTTCGATTGGGACTCGCTCCAGATGCCGGTGAACGTGTGTGACGCCCACTATCGGAGCTTCTCGCGGCAGGTGCTGCCGGTCGCACTCGCGCGCGGGATCGCCGTCATCGCGATGAAGACCCAGGCGGGCGGGATGATCCCGCAGAGAGCCCCGGTTACACCGCACGACTGCCTCCACTACTCGATGAGCATGAACGTCCCGGTATGCCTCTCCGGCATGACGAGCGTGGCTCAGGTCGGAGAGAACGTGGATTTCGCGAAACGATTCCGGCCGCTCACCGCCGAGGCGAGAGCGGCACTCCTCGAGAAAGTCGCGCCGTTCGCGGCTGCGGGCGCGCTCGAGCGATTCAAATCGACGCAGCGCTACGACTCGACGTATCACCAGGAACAGCACGGCTTCCAGTGATCTCCACGTGATTCCCAGTGGCTGCCGGTGATGGAAAGCCTGGAGAACTGAAGCCGTGCCCCGTGCCCGTCTCTCCGCGGGTCTACTCCTCTACCGGCGCCGGAACGGGCTCGAGGTCTTCCTCGTGCATCCAGGAGGACCCTTCTTCCGCAACAAGGACGACGGAGCCTGGAGCCTCCCCAAAGGGGAGGTCGAAGAGGGCGACGAGCCTCTCGCGACGGCGCTTCGCGAGTTCTCGGAGGAGACGAGCTTCGAGCCACCGTCGGGCGACCTTCTGCCTCTCGGAGAAGTCCGACAGAAGGGCGGAAAGCGTGTCGTCGCCTGGGCGGTCGAAGGCGACTGCGATCCCGGTCGCGCGCGAAGCAACCTCTTCGAGATGGAGTGGCCGCCTCGCTCGGGGCAAAAGCAGTCGTTCCCCGAGGTCGATCGCGCCGCGTTTTTTTCGCTCGAGCTCGCGCTGCGAAAGCTCAACCCGGCCCAGGCCGAGCTCGTCGCGAAGCTCGAGGAACGATTGAAGGCGAGCGAGGAAACATGAACGGGAAATCCCTCTCACTCATCACCCTCGTCACGCTGGCGTTCGTTTCCCGAGCGGTGGGAGCGTCGCAGAGACCGGTGACCGACGAAAGACTTCGAAATCCCGAGCCCGAGAACTGGCTCCAGTATCGCGGCAACTACGCCTCCTGGGGCTATAGCGCGCTCGAGCAAATCCGTTCCGACAACGTGAAAGATCTGGTGCCCGTATGGACCTTCTCGACCGGCGTCGGCGACGGACATCAGTCTCCCCCCATCGTAAACGACGGAGTGCTCTTCATTACCACTCCCTGGGATCACGTGCTCGCCATCGACGTCCGCACCGGCGATCTCTTGTGGCGGTACGAGAGGGAGCTGCCCGACGACGTTCGCGGGCTCCATCCCTCGAACCGCGGTGTCGCTCTTTACCAGGACAAGGTCTTCCTCGCGACCGTCGATGCCGTCGTCGTCGCGCTCGACCGCCGGACGGGAGAGCCGGCGTGGGAAAGGGCGGTCGAGGACTACCGGTCGGGCTATTACATGACGCTCGCGCCTCTCGTCGCCGACGGCAAGGTGATGGTCGGCGTCTCCGGAGGCGAGCTCGGCATTCGCGGTTTCGTACAGGCGCTCGACGCCGTGACGGGAGAGCCGGTCTGGAAGACGTTCACCGTCCCCGCTCCCGGCGAGCCAGGCCACGAGACCTGGCCCGGCGACACCTGGCGCACCGGGCGGAGCTCCCGTCTGGCTCACGGGAAGCTTCGACCCCGAGCTCGGACTCACCTATTGGGGCACGGGAAATGCCGTCTCCCTGGATCGGCGAGGCGCGCCCCGGCGACAACCTCTACGCGAGCTCGGTCATCGCCCTTCGAGCGGACGACGGCGCCCTCGCCGCCTACCACCAGTATCACTGGAACGACTCCTGGGACTGGGACGAGGTCTCGGCGCCGCTTCTCATCGACTTCGAGAGAGAGGGGCGCACGATCCACGGGCTCGTTCATCCCGCCCGCGACGGGTATCTGTGGCTTCTCGAACGGACCGCCTCTTCGATCCGTTTCGTCGACGCCTGGCCGTTCGTGAAGCAAAACGTCTTTACCCGCATCGACCCTTCGACCGGCCGTCCCGACGTCGACCCCGCGCGGAAACCAGGCGTCGGCCGGCAAGCGTCGTTCTGTCCTTCTTTCTGGGGAGGAAAGAACTGGCCTCCCGCCGCTTACAATCCGAAGACGAAGCTTCTCTATGTGCCCGCGAACGACAACCTCTGCATGACGATGGAAGGCCGAGCGAAGCAGCCGGGCTACGTTGCCGGCGAGCGGTACACGGGAGAGGTTCTGAAACGCAACCGGGGAATGTTTCTCGCCGAAGGGGCGGACCACGTCGGCGCTCTCCAGGCCTGGAACGTCGATACCGGGAAGAAAGTCTGGGAACAGACGTTCGACTCTCCCAACTGGGGACCGGTGCTCACGACCGCGGGCGGCCTGGTCTTCATGGGAGGCACCAACGACCGCTACTTCCGCGCCTTCGATGCCGAGACCGGCGAGATCCTCTGGAAGCAGCGCACCAACTCGGGCATCACCGGCATCCCGACCTCGTTCGCCGTCGACGGCGTTCAGTACGTCGCGGTACAGTCGGGCTTCGGAGTCGACGCGCAGAAGATGCAGGTCTCGCTCGACGGCGTCCTGGGGCGAAAGACGTTCGTGCCGCAGGGCGGCGTTCTCTGGGTCTTCGCCCTGAGGAAGAAATGACCTCGAGGAGAAATGAGATGGCGGAACGCTACCAGAGCTTCGGAAGCTTCTATCCCTATTATCTCTCCGAGCACCGGAGCTCGGCCTGCCGGAGATTGCATTTCGCGGGCACTTTCCTCGTTCTTCTTACGCTCGTCTCCGTGATTGGCACGCGCTCCTGGTCGCACCTCTGGCTCTTGCCCGTCGTGGGCTACGGTTTCGCCTGGGCCGGCCACTTCTTTTTCGAAAAGAACCGTCCCGCGACCTTTCAGTACCCCCTCTACAGCTTGATGGGCGACTTCCGCATGTTCTACGAGATCCTCACGGGGCGTCTCGCGTTCTGACGGGTCCTCGTCCTTCCACGATTCTCGCGCCGGAAACGGCACGGCAGAGCATGAGCCGTCCGGGAAGCCGGGTCTCGTCGCGATAGGAAGCTTCGACCTCTCGAACGAAGCCCTCGGCCGCGCGGGCCTCGACGAGCGCCACCGCCGAGCCTCCGAAGCCCGCTCCCGTCATCCGCGCGCCCACCGTCGCTGGATGGCGCCACGCGATCTCGACGATGCGGTCGAGTGCCGGGCTCGAGACTTCGAAGAGATTGCGCAAACTCTCGTGGGAATCGCGCATCAGTCGGCCGACGCGCTCCCGGTCGAAGTCGCGGAGAGCGACTGCCATCTCCCGAGCCCGTTCGTTCTCGGTGACGACGTGGAGCGCGCGGCGATAGCTCGTGTCCGGAAGGTCGTGGCGCGCTCGTTCCAGGAGCTCGACACTCGCGTCCCGCAGGGAAGAAACGCCGAGCGCCGACGCCGCTTCCTCGCAGCTTCGTCTCCTCTCCTCGTACCCGCTTTCGGTCAGACTGCGCCTCGTGCCGGTGTCGAGAACGGCGATGAGGAGCGTACGTGGAAGCGGCACCGGCTCGATTTCGAGACTTCGGCAGTCGAGCAGCATGGCCGAGCCTTCACGGGAGAGCGCGGCGGCCATCTGATCCATGATCCCGCAAGGCATGCCCACGAACTCGTTCTCGGCCCGCTGGGCGAGGAGTGCTTCCTCCCGTCCGTTCCAGGGTGCCGAACCGAGCTCGATGACCGCGCGTGCCACCGCGAGCTCGAATGCGGCGGAGGAGGAAAGGCCGGCTCCTATGGGGACGTCTCCCCCGACGACGAAATCCATTCCCGCGACCGGGATCGACCGGGCCTGATGGACCCACAGGACACCGGCGGCGTAGTCGAACCAGGAGCCCCGCCCGGGAGGCGAGAGCTCGTCGAGCTTCGCCGAGCGCTCCTCTCGCTCGGTCAGGGAGTAGCCGCGAACGACACCGTCCTCGTTGCGAGCGAAGGCAAGAGCGCAGAATCGGTCGATAGCCGCGGGTAGCACGAAGCCGTCGTTGTAGTCGGTATGCTCTCCGATGAGGTTCACACGCCCGGGCGCGATCGCAACCTGCCCGTCGCGCCGGTAGCGCTTCCGGAGCTCGCCTTCGACCTCCTCGACGATCGACGTCACGTCGGCGAACCGGAGGCCTCGCGGAGGCGTTCCGCCGCCTCTTCGGCCGTGAGGTCGCGTTGAGGCTCGGCGGTGAGCTCGTAGCCCACGAGAAACTTTCGCACCGAGGCCGACCGGAGGAGTGGAGGGAGATATCGCGCATGGAGCCGGAATCCCGCATGCGCTCCACCTTTTCGCGGCTTCTCGTACCAGCCCATGGAATACGGGAAGGGTGCGTCGAAGAGCTCGTCGTAGCGACGGATCACCCTTCCCATGAACGACGCCAGATCCGTCCGTTCTTCGTACACCGAGCTCGCTCAACGCTCCGACGAGACGCCGCGGGATCAGAAGCGTCTCGAAGGGCCACACCGCCCAGAACGGCACGACTTGAACCCAGTGGTCGCTCGATTCGACGACGCGCTCTCCGCGGTGGAGCTCCTCTTCGAGGTAGTCTCCCAGGAGATCCCGCCCGCTCGCCTCGCGGAACGCTTCCAGACGCTCCGCCATTCGCGCCGGGATCGAGGGAAGGTGCTCGACGGCCCAGATCTGCCCGTGGGGATGAGGATTGCTCGCGCCCATCATCTCTCCGCGGTTCTCGAAGATCTGCACGTAACCGCAATCCCCCGTGGCGGCGAGCCGGTCCGACTCCGACGCCCAGCAATCGACGACGAGCCTCACCTCTTCCGGGCTCATCGCACCGAGATGCCGATCGTGTCTCGGGGAAAAACACACGACGCGGCAATGGCCGCGCTCGGGGGCGGACACGAGCAATGGATGCGCCGCGCCGCCCGGCGCGGAGAGGTCGACGGGCCGCAGAGCCGGATAGTCGTTGTCGAAAACGTACACGCTCTCGTAGTCGGGGTTGCGCGTGCCGGAAGCCCGCTCGTTTCCAGGGCACATGTAACAGCCGGGATCGTAGTCGGGCACGCCGAGCCTCGATACCGATTCGCGGGCACCGAGCCAGGGTCGCTTCAACCGGCCGGGCGAGCAAAGAACCCACTCGTCGAGGAGTGGGTTGTAACGTCGGTGGGTCCCGCGTCCCGTCTCTCTCATCACGGTCATTCCGACGAGCGTAAACCATTCACGAGCGGCGGAAAAGTCCCTTTCTTCTTCGGTTGTCGGGCTTCGATCCAGTTGTTACCCTGGATTCAGCCCCACCCTCATCAGGAGTACTGGCGAATGCGGGTCATTACGCGTGGAAACCTGGACGGACTCTCGTGCTCGGTACTGATCGATCACGCCGAGCGGATTGACGAGATCGTCCTCATCCATCCTCAGGACATCACCGACGACAAGTTTCGCGTCGAGGCAGGTGACATTCTCGCGAATCTCCCCTACCACCCGAGCTGCCACAAGTGGTTCGACCATCACTCCCATACCCGTACGTACGAGCGACCCCCGGCCACGTTCGAGGGACGGTACGGGCTCGCTCCGAGCACGGCGCGGCTCGTCTACGACTACTACCTGTGGGACAACCCGGGATTCAACGCTTACGAAGACCTGGTCCGCGAGACCGATCGGTACGACAGCGCGAATCTCACCATGAACGACGTCACCAACCCCAAGGATTACATTCTGCTCGGATTCACGCTCGACCCGCGCACCGGCCTCGGCCCGTTTCAGGACTACTTCATGAAGCTCCTCGACGTGTTTCG
Source organism: uncultured Acidobacteriota bacterium (assembly GCA_963815675.1). Classification (GTDB taxonomy): domain Bacteria; phylum Acidobacteriota; class Vicinamibacteria; order Marinacidobacterales; family SMYC01; genus CAWFHP01. Next base: position 741,271 of record CAWFHP010000019.1, read on the forward strand.
CGATGGCACCATCGAGGAAGTCATGGAGCTCGCGGAAGTGAAGGAGCGGGTGACCCGGATGGAGCAGGGTCACGACCAGTATCTCGTGGCAACGAGGAAGTACTCCCGGCTCGTCGACCGAGTTCTGGTGACCGACCTTCGCAACGCCGAGCCCATGCCCGCGGGCAACCGCTTTCTCGTCTACACCCTCTATCCCGAGGCCAACGTATGGCTCCGCATCGCCTGGGGGCCGGGGAAAGAGTACGTGGTGGCGACCATCGGTCACAGCATCTTCAACCGGACCAGTCCCGTCCACGTGGGAGGCCTCCTCGCCAAGTACGGCGGCGGTGGTCACCGGGGCGCGGGCGCGACGCCGATCTCGACCGAGAACGCCGACGAGATCATCGAGGAGCTGATCCAGAAGCTGAACGAGCCTTCGGTGGCGCAGGCCAGCCCTTAGCGTTTCCTCAGAGAAACCAAAACGCAAACAACGCCAAGTGCGCAAAGGCGCAAAGAAATTCCCGGGCCGCTTTCGGGCCTTGGCGTTCGTTCCTTCTTTTTCAGCCTCCGAGTGAAATCTTCGTAGCAACCCCTCGGCACTTGGAACGGCTCGCGACCGATCACTCGACTCGTTTCACTCTCAGCGTCAGGCCTTCGACGGCTTCCACGACCACCTCCTCTTCCGGCTCGACCGGAGACCCGTCCCCCACGTCCGCGAGCCAGAGCTCACCGCGCAGCCGCACGTACCCTCGCGGACGGAGGGGCTGTTCCGCGACACCGTGCTTGCCGAGCAACGTATCGGTGGGCGCCTCGGCACGGAGCTCGTAGTGCTTCTTCAGGACGGGGTAGATCGCCCAGTCCTTGAGAAGCCACGCTCCGAAGATGGCGAAGGCCCAGACACGGGGGAGCGCGACGTAGTGATGGGCGAGTGCGAGCAGGGCCACCAGCACTCCCCAGCCAGGAACCTGCAGGAGCCAGTAACGCCAGAAGACCGTCACCTTCCGGTCCTCAGCACCTCAGCACCTCAGCACCGCAGCACCGCAGCACCGCGCTCAGTGGACGGTGTACTTGCGCGTATCGTCCGGGGGGATTTCCGGTCCCTTCGGATCGGACTCGAAAGGCTCCGGGTGCATGTCGTAGGTGGGACCGCTTGGCGTAAACTCGCCGAAGCCCTCCACCTGCACCTGGATCTTCCTTTCGTCGATCGCGCGACGAAAGCGGCTCAGGAGCAACCCCTTGACCGCATGCCGAACCCGGGGAACGAGGAGGAGAAACCCGGTGGCGTCGGTGAGCACACCCGGCGTGACTAGAAGCGCGGCGGCGACGAGGATGAGGACACCGTCCGCCAGGGACCCCGCGGGAAGCTCGCCGCGCTGCATCTGCTCCTGCGCGGTCCTCAGCACGCTGAGTCCCTGCATCCGGGCGAGAAACGCGCCCAGCATTCCTGTCGAGACGATCAACGCCAGCGTCGGAATCGTGCCCAGATGGCTTCCGATCTCGATGAGAATGGCGAGCTCGATCGCGGGCACGAGAATGAACAACAGCAGGAGCCTTCCCATGAGCCCATTATAGACGCGCGCTCGCCACGAGACCTCGCGAACGAGGAAATACGCTGGATGTAGGAGAATACCGGGATCGGATTAGGCGTCGACCAGTTTGTATCAGCCGAGATTTCGGTCGTTTCGGGCGACACCCACGGGGCGATCGTTGTTGGACGTCCCGTCGCCGTTCACGTTCACATCCTTGTTGGAGCGAATGTTGAACGGAAGGCCGCTGTTGAAGCTCAGGACGAGCCCACCTGCGTGTTGGTCGCGAGAGTCCGGGGCCCGAGAGCGAGCGGGAGCAGCAGGGAGCCCACGACCGATTGCGCCTTCGGCATTGCGGATTTCGCCTCCGCGATTTGGTCATTCCAGCCAGATCGGGAGGGCAGCCCCAAGGAAAACGCCCGGGGCCCCGGGCGCGGGCGAACTGTGCTAGTCTCACCGACTTGGCCGAGCCGCAGGGCATGAGAGAGAGCTCAACACATAGGCGCAAAGACGCAAAGGAAAAGCGCGCGTTCGTTGCGCTCTTCGCACCTTCGGGCCTTTGCGTCTTCGCGTTCATTCCCCTGGTCCAACCCGCGTAAGGAGCTTTGGCGATGCTGGCGTTTCTTTCTCTTCTTCCCGTGCTCGCGGTCGCCGTTTTTCTCGTCGGTCTGAGATGGCCGGCGAGCCGCGCCATGCCGCTTTCGTACGTGGTCGCGGCGGCGCTCGCGCTCGCGGTGTGGAGAGTGCCCGGGGTCCAGGTGGCGGCCGCTACCGCCAACGGCCTCGTCGTCGCCGGTACCCTTCTTTACATCATTTTCGGCGCGATTTTGCTCTTGAACACGCTCCAGCAGACCGGCGCCCTCAGCGCCATCCGCAAGGGCTTCACCGACATCACCCCCGATCGTCGCATCCAGGTGATCATCATCGCCTGGCTTTTCGGCTCCTTCATCGAGGGCTCGGCGGGATTCGGAACTCCGGCGGCGGTCGCGGTCCCGCTCCTCGTCGGCCTCGGATTCCCGGCGATGGCGGCGGTCGTCTCGGGAATGCTCATCCAGAGCACACCCGTCTCCTTCGGCGCCGCCGGAACTCCCATCCTCGTCGGAGTCAACACCGGATTGAGCGGCGCCGAATCCGTCCAGGCGTTCGCCGCCGCCCACGGCTACGCGCAGTGGAACGACTTCCTGAGCATGATCGGGGTCAAGGTCGCTCTTCTCCATTCCGTCGCGGGAACCCTGGTCCCGCTGATAGTCGTGGCTTTCATGACTCGCTTCTTCGGGAAGAACAAGAGCTTCGCCGACGGACTGCGCGTCTGGCGCTTTGCTTTGTTCGCCGCCTTTGCGATGACGGTTCCCTATGTAATCGTCGCCAACGTTCTCGGGCCCGAGTTTCCTTCGCTCATCGGTGGTCTCACCGGCCTCGCCATCGTCGTCACCGCCGCCAAACGGGGACTCTTCATGCCCGACGCCTCCGACATCTGGGATTTCGAGCCCAGGGAGAAATGGGATCCCTCGTGGTCGGGAACCATCGAGATCGAGGACGTGAAATCCTCGCGGGGGAGCATGAGCGTGGCGATGGCCTGGACGCCCTACGCGCTCGTCGGCATCCTCCTCGTTCTCACCCGGCTCAGGAATCTTCCGTTCTACGGGTGGCTCAACGCCTGGTCGCTCGACTGGAACCAGATCTTCGGCTCGAGCATCACCGCCCGATTCCAGCCACTCTTCTCGCCCGGTTCGGTCTTCATCGTCGTCTCCATCGCCGCCTCGCTCCTCCATCGACTCGAGCTACGAAAGTACCTCGGCGTCCTGACGTCCTCGCTCCGCACCACCGCCGCCGCTTCCGTCGCACTCGTCTTCACCGTTCCCATGGTTCAGGTTTTCATCAATACCGGTGGCGGAGCGGCGGGCTTCGAGCGCATGCCGATAGCACTCGCCGACGGCGTCGCCTCCGTCGCCGGAAGCGCGTGGCCGATTTTCGCCCCATTCATCGGGGGCCTCGGGGCGTTCGTTGCCGGGAGCAATACCGTCAGCAACATGATGTTCTCTTTGTTCCAGTTCGGCGTGGGCGAAAGAATCGGGGTCGATCCGACCTGGATCGTCGCCCTCCAGGCAGTGGGAGGCGCCGCGGGCAACATGATTTGCGTGCACAACGTGGTCGCCGCTTCGGCCGTCGTCGGCCTGCTCGGAAGGGAAGGCGCCGTCATTCGGATGACGCTTCTCCCCTTCGTGTACTACGCGCTGCTTCCGGGCTCGCTCGGCTACCTCATCGTGTGGTACGGGTCCAAGGGTGCATTCAACGCCGGAAGCATTCTCGTCGCCGCCATCGTCGCCTCGGCGGTGTACTGGATCGTTGCGGGAGAACCGCCGTCCCGTCCGGAGTGCATCCTGACGATGAAGTGAGCGGCTTGATTTCAATTTGAGATACGAGCCCCCGAGCGCCGTAGGGAAACTCCGACGGCCTTCGGTCCCTTCTTCATCGCTCTCCGTCCAACCGACTCAACCCACAGGAACTTAATCGCGTACTCCCGCCGCTCTGCCTGGCGTGATCGTTGCAAAGGGATACAAAGCGCCCAAAGGCCGGGCTTCCTCGACGCCTCCCTTTCGTGCGAGAACCGAACGGATCGCATCCATGTCGAAAGCGCTAATCCTACGATTGGGTCTCTGGCTCCTCGCCGCCACCGTCGTCACGCCCATGGCCATTCTCGCCGCTCCCGTCGACGGCCCCGCGAGGTACGCGTTACTCACAGGTGCGGCGCTCTCGAGCCTCGCCCTGTCGCTGTATGCCGTTCGTCGGGTGCTGCTCTCCCCCATCGGCATCGTGTCCACGATCGTCGAGCGCTTTCGCGCCGAGAACGGTCCTCTGCCCAAAGAGCTTCCCATTCATCGGGCCGACGAGATCGGCCGTCTAGCGCGCGAAGTCGCGCTGCTCGCCGGTGAGCGCAATGCGTCCGAGCTGCTTCGTATGGAGAGCGAGTCCAAGATCGCGGCGCTCACCGACGTCATTTCCGACGCCATCTTTCAAATCGATCGCGACGGCATCATCGTCGCCCATCAGCGCCCCAAGGACGTTCCGTTCTTCCTCGACGAACAGGCGTCTCCGCCTCGGCCGGAAGCTCAGCGAGATCTTCCCCCCGAGCGTCACCGACCGCTGCGTCGACGCCCTCGCGAACGTCTTCGTGAGCGAGACGCCTCAGCAGTTCGATTTCCACCTCGAGGTCGAGGACGCGACGAGGAGCTACCAGGCGCGGTTCGCCCGGGCGAGTCAGAACGAGGTTCTCGCCATCGTTCGCGACATGACGCGAATCAAGAAATCCACGAGCTCGCGCCAACGACTGCATACCATTCTCGACGCCACCCTCGACCCGGTGGTCACCGTCACCCCCGAGGGTGAGATCCGGTACATCAATCCCGCCGGCCGCCAGCTTCTCGAGATCAAGGAGCCCGGACGTTTCGGGCTCTGCTTCTCCGACTTCCTCCCCGAGTGGGCTCAACAGCAGGTCTTCCGCACCGCGATCCCGACGGCGGTCGAAGAAGGCTCTTGGCAGGGGGAATCGGCCCTGCTCACCGCAAACGAGATCGAGATCCCGATCAGCATCACCGCCGTCCCGCATCCCAATGACGACGGCGCAGTCGAGCTCATCTCGTTTATCGCCCGCGATCAGTCGGAGCGGAAGCGCTTCGACGACCACCTCTCTTTTCTCGCGGACCACGATCCGCTCACCTCCCTCTACACCCGCAAGCGCTTCGTGGAGGAGCTCGGGAGGGAGATCGCCCGTTCTCAGCGCTCGGGCGCGGGCGGAGCAGTCGTTCTCGTGGACCTCGACGACTTCAAGTACGTGAACGACACCCAGGGCCACCGCAACGGGGACCGGCTCCTGACGAGCCTCTCGCACCTGTTGCGGCAAACGGTGCGCGCCGCGGACCTTCTCGCCCGACTCGACGGCGACGAGTTCGCGGTGCTCGTGACCGAGACCCAGCCGAGCCGAGTCGACTTCGTGGTTGAGCGCTTGCTGAAGGGCGTTCGGAACCACTTCGTTCACGTTGGCGAGCAGCCCATCGGGGTCACTGCGAGTGCCGGGATCGCCTTCTTCCCGGAGCAGGGAGCGAGCGCCGAGGAACTGCTTGCCCGCGCCGATCAGGCGCTCGCTCGAGCGAAGCGGCAGGGCCGCGACCAGTTTGTCGTGTTCAAGCCCGACCAGGACTGGCAGGCCCGCGTCGATTCCCGGCTCTCGGGCGAAAAACTCATCCGTGAGGCGCTCGCCCGGGGACGCTTCGTCCTCCACGCCCAGCCGATCCTGGATCTGAAGACCAACGAGATCGTGCAGTACGAGCTCCTGATCCGAATGCTCGACGACCATAACCAGCTTCTCCCCCCGGCGTTCTTTCTCGATACCGCCGAGCGGTTCGGCCTCGTCCGATCGATCGACCGCTGGGTGGTGCGCCAGGCGATCCAGCTCATCGCCCAGCAGCGCGCGCAGGGCAACTACGTCCGGCTGTCGGTCAACCTCTCGGCAAAATCATTCGGCGACCTGGAGCTCACGGCACTCATCGAAAAAGAGCTCGCCGAGAGCGGCGTCGACCCGGGCCAGCTAACCTTCGAGATCACCGAGACCACCTTGATACAACGACGCCCAGCGGTCCAAGATCTTCGCCATCGCCCTCAAGCAGATCGGCTGCCGCCTCGCGCTCGACGACTTCGGTGTGGGCTTCAACAACATGAACGGGCTAAAACATCTTGCCCGTCGACTACCTGAAGATCGACGGGATCTTCATCCGCGATCTCCCCAGCAGCAAGGTCGACCAGCACTTGGTGCGAGCGATGGTGGAAGTGGCGCGGGCGCTGCGCAAACGCACCGTGGCGGAGTTCGTTTCGAGTGCGGAGATCCTCAAGGTGGTGCGCGACTCGGGGGTCGACTTCGCGCAGGGTTTCTTCATCGGGAAGCCCGACGCCATCGAGAACGTCCTCCCCGGCGCCGCCGCCGAGCGCGCCACGAGCTGAAGGCCGAGGCCGTTTTTCACGAGCTTCGCTGGCATCACCGATCCCGATCGCGGACAATGGGACCATGAGGCGCGTCTCGTCCGTTTCGTCCGCTCTTCTCGTCCTGTTCGCCATCGCAAGCTCTCCGGTGCGGGCGGCCGACAACGGCGCCGAATCGGCCCAGACGGGTAGGGCGCAACCGAAGGCGGACTTCCTCTTCGGCTCGCCACGCGGCTTCGTGGGCGTCCGTGGAGGCGTGGAGCTCGCGGCCGCAGGAAGCGACATTTACGACTTCTTCACCGGTCTGCTCACTCTGAACAAGGGCGACTTCGACGGCGCTCTTCTGGGAGTGGACGTCGGGCTCGCCGTCCACCCCCGGATCGACGTGACGTTTGGCTTCGAGCTCAGCCAAGGCGGCGGCGCCTCCGAGTACCGCGACTATGTGGATACGGACGATCTCCCGATCACTCAGGACACCAGGCTCAGAATCGTCCCCATCACCGGAAACGTCCGTTTCTATTTGACCCCGCGCGGCCGCCAGATCAGCCGGTTCGCATTCGTGCCCGCGAAGCTACGGGTCTACGCCGGAGGCGGCGGCGGGCTCGTCTGGTACGAGCTCGTTCAGACGGGAGACTTCGTCGACGTCGTCGACCTGTCGATCTTCACCTCCACGCTACGCTCTTCCGGCGTGAGCTTCGGCGCTCAGGCGTTCGGCGGATTCGAGGTGGGCCTCGGCACGAAGTGGTTTCTCTCGTTCGAAGGGAAGTATCTCTGGTCCAAGTCGGACCTCGGCGAGGATTTCGTGAGCTTCGCACCCATCGATCTTTCCGGCACGAGGATCTCGGCGGGGATCAACTTCGTATTCTAGATCTCAGGAGGGAGGCTCGAGATGATCTCATCATCGGCGTTGTTCATCGCGCTCGTTCTGTCCTCCGGTGCGAATTCGGATTCGCGCTGGCTCCCCTGGCTGGGTTGCTGGGGCCTCATGGAAGACGAAATGCGGCAGCCCTTCCTCGACCCCGGAGCGCCGTCCGAGGATGCACCGGGCGAGAAGGACCCGCCGCAGAAAGCACTTCTCTGCATCTCGCCTGATGGGAGCGGCGGAGCCGAGATGCGCACGTTCTCGGGCGACGAAGCTTTCCTCGAGGAGAGTCTCATCGCCGACGGCAAGCGTCATGAGATAGAGAAAGGAGGCTGCCAGGGCTGGCAGAAGCTCGACTGGTCTCAAGACGGCCGACGCCTGTTCACCACATCGGAGCTCACCTGCGAGGAAGGACCGAAGCGCTCGGTCTCCGGGGTCAGCATGCTCACGAACCTCGACACCTGGGTCGAGATCCAGTCCGTGGGAACGGGGGAAGCGAGGGCGGTCATGGTCCGCCGGTACCGCCCGGTGAACGACGATGAGAGCCTCCTGCGCTTGCCGGAGCTGACCGAAGAGCTGCTTCGGGAAGGTGTCTCCGCCCGCGCCGCGGCGGGAATCGCGCCGTTGTCAATCGAGGACGTCGCCGAGGCGTCTTCGTTCCTCGACCCCGCGGCACTCGAGGCCGTGCTCCTCGAAAGGCAGGACCGCTTCGCTCTCGACAAGAAGAGCCTGCTTCGGCTCGCCGACGCTTCCGTTCCCCCGCGCATCATCGATCTCATGGTCGCGCTCTCCTTCCCCGAGCGGTTCCAGGTGGAGCGCCAGCCGGTCGAGGGCGAGGGCCAGGGCGGCGGGTACTTCGGTGAGCCGGGTTTCTACGATCCCGGCTTCTACGATCCGTTCTTCTACTCTCTTCGCTACCCTTACTACGCGGCACCGTTCGGCTACTACTACTGGTACGCGCCGTGGAACCCGATCTACGTCGTTCCGCCCGTCGAGTCGTCCGGTGCGACCGTGGGCCGCGTCATCGAGGGGCGGGGCTATACGCGGATAACCCGTACCGGGCCCTCGGAAGGAGGCCGCCGGGCGAAGCGGCGTGGGGACGGAAGCTGGTCCAGCGGCTCCGAAAGCGGCTCGAGCTCGAGCGGCGGAACGGCGAGCCCGGAAGGCTACAGCCGCGGCGGCTCCGAAGGAAGAACGGCGAAGCCGAAAAAGAAGTGAGAGTTTTGTTCGGGGCCGAACTCGCAGCCTTCGGGATTGTACGGCGCGGGTGAGCACTCCTGAGCTGGCCGAGCCTACTCCGCCCGCAGTGCTTCGATGGGGTCGAGGCGGCTGGCGCGGGACGCGGGCAAGACTCCGGACAGAATTCCGGTGACGAAGCTCACCCCGAGCGCGAGAACGACGAAGACGACCGGGGTGGTGACCGGAAGGCCGGGAACGGCGACGCGGAGGATCGCGGCGAGCGAGAGGCCTCCCGCGAGACCAAGCGCGCCGCCCGCGGTCGCGAGCGCCACCGCTTCGACGAGGAAGATTGCCCACACCTGCCGGCGGGAGGCGCCGAGAGCGCGGATGAGACCGATCTCGGAGGTCCTCTCCCCCACCGCGATCCACATCATCGTCAGGATCCCGATGGCGCCGACGACGAGCGAGATCCCCGCGATGGCGCCGACGGCGACGGTAATGATGTTCATGACGTTGCCCATGACATCGAGCATCGCCGCCTGCGTCGTGATGGTGAAGTCCTCGTTTCCGGAGTGTCGTTCGGTGAGAAGGCTCTTCACCCGGCTCACCGCCGTCTCGAGGGCCACCGAGCGGCGATAGAGAAAGTCGATCTCGGAGACCTCGTCCATGTTGAACATGCGCATGGCGGAGGCCACGGGGACATAGACGGAATCGTCGATGTCGAACCCGAGGAACTGTCCCTTGGGCTCCATGACGCCGACGACGCGGAAACGGGAGCCGGCGATCCGTACGAACTGGCCGAGAGCGTTGTCCGATCCGAAGAGCTCCCTCTTGAGCTTGGGGCCGATGACCGCCATCGCCTGACCGCGACGAGGATCGCCTTTCGCCCAGAAGCCGCCCTGGCGCACCTGGAATTTCCAGACGAGCGGGATGTCAGGAGTCACCCCGTAGACGTAGACGCTCCTCCCGAGCTCGCGCGCTTCGACCCGGGCCAGGCCGAAGGTCACGGGCACGACGGTCTCCACGATGGAGAGTCTTCCGATGGACTCGGCGTCGTCGAGGGTGAGCTTGTGGGTCGTGCCTCCGAGAACTCCCGGGATCCCGAGGGTCTCGGACTTCCCCGGGTTGATGCTCACGAGGTTCGTTCCGAACTGAGTGAACTGCCTCAGAATGTAGACCCTCGTGCCTTCACCGATCGACGTGAGGACGATGACCGAGCCGATCCCGATGGCGATGCCGAGAGTCGAGAGCAGAGACCGGAGGCGATGACTCGCGACCGCGCTGAGCGCGAAGCGAACTAGCGCCCCGATCATCGAGCCTACCGCCGGGACAGCGCCGCGATCGGGTCGAGCTCGGCGGCCCGCCGTGCCGGAAGGACGCCGAACAGGACCCCGACGACGAGCGCGACGCCGATGGCCGCCGCCACCGCCCAGAGGGGAGGGGATGCGGGAAAGTCGGGGTAGAGGCCCACGACCACACGAACTCCGAACCAGCCCGTGGCGAGTCCCACCAGCCCTCCCGCCACCGAGAGGAGCACCGCCTCGGTCAGGAACGCCGCCACGATCTGTCCGCGCGCGACCCCGAGCGCTTTCAGCAGGCCGACCTCGCTCGTGCGCTCCGAAACCGAGACCAGCATCACGTTCATGATGCCGATACCGGCGACGCTCAGAGAGATCGAGGCGATCGCGGCGAGCACCAGAGTCAGAGTCCCGAGGATGTCACCGAGGGTCGAGACGACGGAATCCTGGGTGATCACCGTCACGTCCTCCTCACCGTGGCGCTCTTTCAGGATCTCCGTCACCGAGCGTGCCGTGCGGGCGAGATCGGCGTACGAGGTCACTTCGAGAATCACGCGAAAGAGTGACGACCGGTTGAACAGGCGCATCGCCGTCGCCACCGGGATGATGATGACGTCATCGATGTCGAGCCCCATCTGCGTACCGCGGGGCGCGAGCACACCGATGACGCGCATCCGCCACTCGTCGACGCGCACGATCTGACCGAGCGGGTTTCGTCCCGGAAAGAGCTCGCGAGCGGTCTTGTCCCCCAGCACCGCTACCGACGCTCCCCGACCGAGCTCGAGCGGGGGGAGAAAACTGCCCCGGCCTATGTGGAGCTTTCGTACCTCGAGGAAGTCAGATGTCGTTCCCAGAACCGCCACCTGACGCCTTCGCTCCTCGTGAGAGACGGTGCCGGTCGCGGTCGCGATGGGCGCGCCCCGCGCGATCTCGCGGAGCCGGCGCAGGACCGCTTCGAAGTCGGCGAGCGTCAGATCGTTCGGAGCTCTTCCCATTCCGGGAAAACCACCGGTCGTCTCCGTCTTGCCCGGAACGACGACGAGGACGTTGGACCCCAGGGTCGCGAACTGTCCCGCCACGTAGCCCCGGGCGCCCTCGCCGAGCGCGGTGAGGATGATTACCGCGGCGACGCCCACCGCCATGCCGATGAGGCTCAGGCCGCTCCGCAGCCGGTGGCCGAGAAGCGCGCGCCAGGCGAAGCGAGCGAGATCGGCGGCGCTCATGGCGATTCTTCCACTTCCGCCGTCGGACTTCCGAGCCCCTGGAACGTGGCGAGCTCTCCTTTCGAGACCCGGCGAACGATGCGCCCATCCGTCAAGAGGAGGGCGCGGTCGGCGCGCCGAGCCACCGCCGGATCGTGGGTAACGACGATGAGGGTCAGGCCCTGCTCGTTCAACCGATCGAGAAGCTCGAGCACCTGCCGGCCCGACGCCGAATCCAGGTTTCCCGTGGGCTCGTCGGCAAGAAGCAGCCGCGGCCCCATAACGGTGGCGCGAGCGAGGGCGACTCGTTGTCGCTCGCCCCCCGAGAGCTGCTCCGGCCGATGCGACGCTCGATCGGCGAGGCCAACCTCTTCGATCGCTCGAGCGGCGCGCTCGCGCCTTTCCGAGGGAGAAAGACCAGCGAAGACCATGGGAAGCTCGACGTTCTCGATGGCGGTGAGCCGCGGCACGAGATGAAAGAACTGGAAGACGAATCCGATTTGAAATCGGCGAACGCGGGTGAGCTCTTCCTCGCCGAGCGTCGCCACTTCATGCCCGTCGAGCTCGTACGAGCCCGAGGTAGGTGAATCGAGACAACCGAGAATGTTGAGGAGGGTGGATTTCCCCGAGCCCGACGGCCCCATCACGGCCAGGTGCTCGCCGCTACCGATCTCCTCGTCGACGTCCACCAGCGCCCGAACCAGCTGACCTCCAACCTCGAAGGTGCGGCAGAGCTTTGAAAGCCGGATCAAGAGGCGTCCTCTTCCCCCTCCACCTTCTCCACCTTCACCAGAGCCCCGGCCTGGACCTCGGGCCGGTCGAGGGAGACGACGACGCGGTCGCCCGGCTCGAGGCCCCCGGTAATCTCGGTGAAGTCCCAGTTGGAGAGACCGACGGCGACCTTGCGATCGACGAGCCGGGCATCGGGCCCGACGACGAGGACGTGGTTTCCCTCGAGGAGACACTGCGTCGGTATCCTCTCGACGTTCTCGCGGCGCTCCAGAATGACTTCTACGTCCGCGGAGGTTCCGGGGAGGAGCTTCGATGCCGCCTCGGAGTCCTCGAGCGTGACCTCGATCTCGATGGTGCGGTTCTGGGCCTCGACGTCGAGAACGTAAGGCGCGATTCGAGTGACCTTGCCGGGGAAATGGTCGCCGGGAAACGAGTCGACGCTCACCCGGACGGCCTGTCCGAGCGCGATCTTGGCCGAGTCCACTTCGTCCATCGGAGCGCTGATGTAGATCGATCGCGGGTCGAGGAGGTCGACCACCGGCGGCACGGGAAGCGCCGGGGGCGACGGGGTGATCCACTCTCCCACTTCGGTATCGAGCTCGGCGATCACGGCATCGAAGGGCGCCCGCAGGACCATCTTGCCGAGCTGCGTCTGGGTAAGGTCCACGGCGGCGCGCGCACGCTCCACCGTCGCCGCGGCGGCATCGCAGGTCGCGCTCGCCCTGCGAGCGGCCGTCTCCGTTTGATCGAGAAGATCGCGGCTCACGATTCCGTCACGGGTGAGCGAGTCCGTTCGATCGCGCTCGCGCGCGGCGCGCTCGGCGGCGAGACAAGCTTCGCTTTGATGCGCCGTCGCCGACGCGAGATCCCTCCGGGCGAGCTCGAGGTTGGCCTGCTGCAAGGAATCGTCCAGGCGCACGAGGATGTCGCCCTTCTTCACTCGGTCTCCATTCCGAAACGGAAGAGCGGCAACCCTACCGCCGACTTCGGGAGAGAGCTTGGCACGACGTCTCGCGCGCACGCTTCCGGCGCGCGTATTCGTTACCGTTTTCTCCACCGGTCCACGGACGACGCTCGCGACCACGACGGCAACGGACTTGGGCGCAAGCAAGGTGAAGCGTACGGCGACGGCGACGAGGCCGAGCGACAGCAGAATCGCGACTAACCGCAGGGTTCGTTTCATCGAGCCTGGTCTCGACTCAGCCTCGAATCGCTACCGTGCTCGCCTGCGGTCCCTTGTCTCCCGGCTCCTCGGCGAACCGAACTTCCGTCCCTTCGGCCAGCCTGGAGAAGCCCTCGTCGAGAACCGAGTTGCGGTGAAAGTAGAACTCCCGTCCATCGGAAGTCCGGATGAACCCGTATCCCTCCTCGTGGAACACACGCGCGACCCGCCCGATGCTCGGCCCCTCGTGCGACTTGACCAATCCCCGGCGTTTGCGAACGTGCTCCTCGAGGCGACGCGCGGCCTCTTTGAAGGCATCGTTGATGGTCAGATAGAGGTCGTCTTCGTGGGCGGAATTCTCCGCCGGCTCTCGCGTGATCACGATGTCCTCGCCCGGCACGCCGAGGCGAATCTTCACTTCGTAGACACGCCCCTTTTGCGAGTGCTTGTGGGGCGACTCGATCACGACCTTGCAGGACTCGATCTTGTCGTAGTACCGCTCGAGCTTCTCCGCTCGCTCCTGAACGGCGCTCTTGATGGCATCAGTGGGGTCGAGGCCCCGAAAGGTAATCTGCACTGGGTATTCCAAAGTATCCTCCCGCTACCCGGTTCCATTCAAAGAACGTGCCAGCATAGCGCGGCTTGGAGGATGCCGTTGTCAAGGGCGGGCAGGCGCGGAATGCCCCACCTCCTCCCCGGAGTGAGTCTTTCCGCCGCAGGCCGCGCAGGCCGCGCAGGCCGCGCAAGTCAGCGTGCCGCGACCGCCTGTTCCTGCAGCTCCCGAGCGATGCGCCGGAGACCCTCCTCGAGGAAAGGCTTTCGTCCTCCCATCCAGATACGGAGGTGCCCTTCGAGTCCCATCTGGCTTCCGGGCACCACCAGCGTGCTCTGGCGAGTACGGATTCGTTCGGCGAGAGCGAGGCTCGGAACGTTCCCGGGGTACTTCACGAGACAGATGGCGCCTGCCTCCGGCTCGTACAGCTCGAAGGAATCTCCGAGGCCTTTCGCGAACTCGCGCAACAAGGGCAGGTTGGCCTTCAGGAGAGCGCGCGTCCTTTCGTAGAGCTTTTCCCGAGTGTCGAGCCGTACCGCCGTGCGCGCGAGGGCATCCGAGAGCTTGTTGGGGCCGATTGTCAAGTAGTCGTGCTGGGTCCAACACTGACGTACGACGTCGGGCGGCCCCGCAATCCAGCCGATGCGCACTCCCGGAATTCCGTAGGCCTTCGACAGCCCGCTGGTGACGATGACCCTCTCGCTCATGCCCCAGAAGCTCGGCGTCCGTTCGACCTCGATCTCCGCGCCCCGGTAGACCTCGTCAGCGAGGAGGTACGCTCCCACTTCGTCGCACCGCTCCAGGAGGCACCCCATCTCTTCGCGGGTGAGGACGGCGCCCGTCGGGTTGTGGGGATTGGAAACGTAGACGAGGCGCGTCCCCGGCGGGATGGCTTCCGGTAGCTGCTCGAGATCGAGCCGCCATCGCCCACCGGCCCGGACCATCCGAAAGGTTCGGACCTCCGCCCCGACGGAGCGGGGAACACCCCACAGCTGCATGTAGTTCGGCTGCTGGAGGGCGAAGATATCGCCGGGACGGAGAAGCGAGAGCGCCACGAGGTAGTTCGCCTCCGACGTTCCGTTCGTCACCTCGAGGTGGTCCGTCGTCGAGCCCGGGTAGTGGTTGGAGAGAAGCTCTCGAAGCTCCACCGTCCCGTTCGACTGGCTGTAGCCGAGGGGGACGTCGAGGAAGCTCTCGAGGTCGAACCCCATCTCGACGAGCTCGCGCAGGGTGACGGGGGCAACGCCCGACTCGCTCATGTCGAGCTCGACGACGTTCTCCCAGGTGGACTGCATCCGCTCCATCTCGAACGGTTCCATTCTCATCGCGTTTCCTCTCTCCCGTTGCCGTATTTCGTTCCTTCAGCCGGCGCGGGCGCCGTTCGGCACCGGCTCCTCGGGAACGGCGAGGCGGGGTACGATACCATCGGCGTAGCCGATGTCGAAGAGCATCGCTTCCGAGAGAACGCCTCTCATCCGCCTAGGTTTCAAGTTCACGACGAAGAGTGCCTGCCGGCCCTCGATCTCTTTCGGATTCTCACGCTCTTTCTTGAGGCCGGCGACGACGGTGCACTCCCGGTCGCCGAAATCCACCGTCAGCTTCACGAGCTCGTCGGCACCTTCGATCGGCTCGACCGAGCGGATCGTTCCGACGCGAACGTCGATCTTTTCCAGGTCCTCGATTGCGATCGCGGGCTTGAGAGGGGCGACGTCCATCGAGATCAATCCATCCGCAAAGCGTCGACGGGATTCGTCGCGGCCGCGCGTCGCGCCGGCAGCCAGCAGGCGGCAGCCGAGACCGCGATGAAGACCACCGCCACGAAGGCGAACGTGGCTGGATCCCAGGGGCTGGTCTCGAAGAGAATATTGCTGAGGAGCCGTCCGAGCAGAAGCGCGCCCGTGAATCCCGCAACGAGACCGAGCGCGGTCCATTGGAGACCCTCGCGGACGACCAGCCGCGAGAGGCTTCCTGGGCTCGCTCCGACCGCCATCCGCAGTCCCATTTCCCGACCCCGCCGACGGACGCCATAGGCGAGAACGCCGTAGAGCCCGATGGAGGCGAGAAGCGTACCGAGCGCGGCGAGGACGAGCGCCACCAGCGTGCCGGTTCGCTCCGCCGCCACGACGCTCTCGACGTGAGGGCCGAGCTCCAGAACCTCTCCCGGTGCGATTGCGGGATAGAGATCCGCGACGATCTTGCGCACTTCCGCCCCGACGTCGGCCGTTCTTCCTTCCGCCCGCACGACCAGGTTCAAGAGGCTTCCGGGCGCTTCGAGCTGCTCGTAGGACACGTACCAGACGGGCCGATCGATGCGGAACGCGTGCCGATCCTCCTTGACGTCCTTCACCACGCCGACGATCCTCCACCAACCGTTCTCGGTCGCGACTTCGTCCGGATGGCCAATCCTCCGCCCGATGGCATCCTCGTTTCCCAGCACGCGCCGCGCGAGCTCCTCCGACACCACGGCGACCTTCTCGGCGCCCGCACGATCCTCGGGCGTGAACGTGCGTCCCCGCAAGAGCGTCACCCCGAGGGTCTCCAGATATCCGCCGCTCACGGCGCGAAATGCCGTCCAGGGAACTTCCCCCTCGCGAGGGGGCGGCGCTCCTTCGATGATGTAACGGGAATCCCAGGTGCCGAGTCGTAGCGGGACGTCGGTGGTGGTGCCGGCCGCGCTCACGTCCGAAAGAGCCCGTACCCGATCGAGAATCCTCTGGGAGAACTGCACCCAATCGCGGCGCTCGGGAAACTCGCTGTCGGAGAGCGTGAAGTCGACGCTCACCAGGGATTCCGGCCGGAACCCCAGGTCGAGCCGCGTCAACCGGTCGAGGCTGCGAACGAGAAGCCCGGCGCCAACGAGAAGTGCCGCGGAGATCGCGACCTCGGCTCCGACGAGTGCTCTCGACCAACGGGCACGGACGCGGCCCGTGCCTTCGCGGCCGCCGCTGCGAAGCGCCTGATTCAAGTCGCGGGTGATGACGCCGATGAGCGGCAGGCTTCCGAAGAGAAACGCGGTCAGAACGCTCGCCGCCAGAGCGAACAGCAGGATGCGGGAATCGATCACGACGGTGCGGAAGAAGTTGGTGTAGGCCCCCTCGTGAATCGAGCTCGAGGCCAGGAACAGGGGAACGATGCCGAGGGCCACCGCCGAGCCGAGGAAGCCGGCGAGGAGCGCCAGGACGAGATTCTCCAGGAAGAGCTGGCGGAAAAGGACGCCGCGGCTCGCGCCGAGGGCGGCGGAAAGCGCGATCTCGCGCTCCTGTTCGATGCAGCGGGCAAGAAACAGATGGGCGGCGTTGACGCAGGCGATGAGGAGCAGAAGGGCCACCGCGCCGGCGAGAGCTTCGACCATCACCCGGAGGCTTCCCTGTACGTCGCCGAGGAGCAGGTTCCGCAGCGGAGTGAGGGTGACGCTCCAGCCGCGGTTGGTTCGGGGGAACTCCGTCTCGAGCTGTCGCGCAATCTGAACCAGGTCCGCGGTAGCGCTCTCGAGCGTCGCCTCGTCGTCGAGGCGGCCGACCATCATGTAGGAGTGCGAACCGCGCTCCGTTTCGGACAACCTCTCGAAGTCGAGCTCCAGTGGAATCCAGAGATCGGTCTTCGACGGCAGGTCGAAGCGCGGGGGGAGGATGCCCACCACCGTCCGGCTCACGCCGTTCACCCGGAGCGTCCGTCCCAGAATCTCCGGATCGGCGCCGAAGCGCCGGCTCCAGACGGCGTGACTCAGCAAGAGCGCTCCCGGACCTCCGGAGCGCTCTTCCTCGGAGGAGAAGAGCCGGCCCGCTTCCGGCGCGACCCCGAGAGTCTGGAAATAAACTGTCGACGCCTGCGCCGCGCGCACCCGCTCGGCGCGGTCGCCGCCCGTCAAGTTGACGGAGTTGCCGTCGAGCGTCCGGGCGAATCCGAGATTCCGGAACGAGTGCGAGCGAGCGGGATACGCCTCGATCTCGATGGGGGAAACGCCGAAGGGCTCGACCCCTTCCCGGAGCGCGAGAAAGAACACGAGGCGGTCGAGCTCTCGGACCGAGGCCGACTGGAAAAACAGCGTCAGGATGACGCTTCCGATCGCCGTCGTCGCACCGATTCCGAGGGCGAGACACAGAACGGTCGTCACGGAAAAGACGGGGCGCTTCAGAAGCTTTCGGACGACGATCTTCAGATTCAGAAACATCGACCCACGTCAGGCTGTCAATAGTCGAGGCTACATGTCACCGAAGAATACCACAAGCCCAGCAAAAGAGGCGGGTTGTATCACCCTCCCCTCCGCCGTATACAATTCGATTCGTGACTAGACCACCCGTCGCGGCCCGAGACTCACTCGTTCCGTCTTCCCCCACCATCGCCATCGCCGACCAGGTGACGGAGATGGAGCGGGCCGGCGTCGACGTCGTCGATCTCTCTGCCGGCAGAGCCTCGGAGCCGACCCCTTCGTACGTGGTTCGGCCCGCGACCGAGGCCATGCTCGCCGGCGACACCCATCAAACCCAGGCGCGCGGAAAGCTCGCGTTTCGCGAAGCCTGCGCGATCAAGCTCCGCCGGGACAACGGGGTCGAGGCCGACCCCGAGACCGAGATCCTCGCGACGCTCGGGTGCAAGCAGGGACTCTTTCTCGCTCTTCTCGCGACTCTCGACGCCGGCGATGAAGTTCTCGTCGAGGACCCCGGTTTCGTGAGCTACGAGCCCGCGATCCGTTATTGCGGAGGTGTTGCCGTTCCCGTTCCCTTGACGGCCGCGAATCGCTTTCGATTCGGAAAGGAGTCGCTGGCGGGACGGGTCACCGCGAGAACGAAGGGGATCATCCTCTGCTCCCCTCACAACCCGACCGGCGTCGTTCATACGGGCGAGGACCTCGAGGCGGTGGCATCCGTCGCGCGCTCGGAGGGGCTCCTCGTGTACGCCGACGAGACCTACGAGCGTCTCACCTGGGGGGAACGGCGGCATCGTTCCATCGCGACTCTCGACGGAATGAGGGATCGTACGGTGACTCTCATGGGACTGACGAAGAGCTTCTGCATGGGAGGCTGGCGCGTCGGTTTTGCCCTCGCGCCGCCCCCGATCCTCGAAGCCATGCTCAAGGCGCAGCAGCATCTCGTGACCTGCGCCAGCTCGTTCGGGCAGACCGCGGGAGCCGCCGCCTATCGAGAAGAGGCTAGGGACGAGGTGAAAGCGCTCTGGCGCGCATGGGAGAGACGGGCGCGCCACGTGACCGCGACGTTGGACGCCCTGCCCCGCATCTCCTGCCCCATGCCGGAGGGCGCGTTCTACGCCTGGGTCGACGTCCGCCAGGTCGGCGAGTCCGGCGAGTCCTCCCAAGCGCTCGCTTCCCGGCTCCTCCACGAGCACCACGTCGCCGTCGTCCCCGGTTCCGCTTTCGGGCCGAGCGGCGAAGGGTATCTCCGCGTCACCTGCGCCCGCGACGACGACGAGCTCGAAAAAGGCCTGGCCCGGTTGAGCTCAGCGCTCGGTCGTTCGACCGACTGAGCTGAGCTCGAGACCTCTCCGCTCACCGCACCCGCTCCCACGTCAGGTGGGTCGAGGGATTCTCGACCGGGGTCAAGATCAGCCTGTCCTCAGGGGCGAGCTCGTAGTGTCGCACCAGGTCAACGCCGACTCGATCGAGACCAATCTCCACGTGCCGAGGAACTGCTTCGCATCCTCGCCGCTCGTAGCCTTCGCGGGTGGCGAAAGAAGCACGAACCCAAGCGTGACGACGATCCACAGCATTCTTCGCACCATGACCTCCTCGAAGAGCCGACGGACGTCGGACGTCCCCTGTCCCGGCTGGAGATTTCTACCACTTGTCGGCCTGCGCTACCATAGGCATACCGCCGTTCGAGGAGAGAAGACATGATTCTTTCGCTCGTAGTCACGATCATCGCAGCGACACTATCGGTTCCGCCATCGGCGAATGCTTCGGCCGCGAACGGCTCGAATGGCCTCGAGCTCCAGGGCTACGCCGAATACCATCATCCGGAACTCCTCATCGTCGACGGCCAGCGTGTGGTCGCGAACGAGAAGACTCGGATCGAAGTCCGCCCGAAGGGGAAGGTTCCTTCTCTCGACGCGATCCCGCTCGGATTCGAGGTCAAGGTGAAAGGACAACGCCAGAAGGACGGCACCGTCCTCGCGAGCAAGGTCGAGGCGAAGCCCAACGGGATGGCCATGTTCGAGGCGGACGTCCTCGCCGCGACCAATCAAGTCGAGCGGACGTGGGTCGACGCCGGCGAGGTCTACGAGGAAGGACCCCGTGGCAAAAAGCAGGTGGTGGGCAAGATCGAAGAGGACGGTCCCGAGGTAGCGCGCGTCCAGAGAATCATGGAGAAGCTCGTGCCTCCTTACATGAACGCGGAGAGCTTGCGAGTGCGGGTAGTCGATACCAGGGAGTGGAACGCTTCGGCCATGGGGAATGGTGCCATCTGGGTTTACGGCGGCCTGCTCCAGGACATGAGCGACGACGAGCTCGCGATCATCCTCGGTCACGAGCTCGCGCACTACACCCACGAGCACTCGCGCCGCGGCGCCAAGAAGGCAATGTGGGGGCAGCTCGCGGGGATCGCGGGAATGGTCGGCGCCCAGTCGATTGACAGCAACGCCGGCCGCACCGCCGTATCGATGGGCGCCCTTCTCTCGCTCGCCGCCTGGCAAAGCGGCTACAGCCGGGACATGGAGGACCAGGCCGACCGGGTCGGACTTCGTTATGCGTACGAGGGAGGTTTCGACGTCTCGAAAGGACCCGAGCTCTGGCAGAAGTTTCGCAAGAAGTACGGCGAAGAGAGCACATTCTCCAACTTCTTCTTCGGAAGCCACTCCCGCCCCTCGGACCGGATTCGAAACCTCGAATGGGAGCTTCGGCTGAACTACCGGGATGCCATAAGATAGCGCTCTATTGAGCCCGGGTTCGAAAAGCCTCCTCGAGCGCTACCGCCGCCTGTCGCTCGGCGTCCGCATCCTCGTCTTCCTCGTCGCCGGCATCGTCTTCGGACTCCTCCTCGGCGAGCGCGCCACCGTCGTCGAGCCGCTCGGCAACCTCTTCATTCGCCTCCTCATGATGTCGGCGATCCCGCTCGTCTTTTTCAACCTCCTCGCCGCCATCACCGGGATGACCGACGTCCGCCTTCTCGGAAGGCTCGGCGTCAAAATCTTCGTCTACTACACCGTGACCAGTGCGTTGGCGCTCGCACTCGGCATCGCACTCACCCTCTGGCTCCGGCCGGGTGTGGGGGTCACGCTCGAAGAATCCGCGCCCCAGAGCGTGGCCGAGATCCCGAAGATCTCCGACGTGCTCCTGGATCTCGTTCCCTCGAACGTCGTGGCGAGCTTCGTCGAGGGAAACGTCGGCCAGATCGTGGTCTTTGCCGTCCTTCTCGGGATCGCGTGCCTGTTTCTTCCCGGCGGCCACCGGGCGCGCCTCGACTCGCTCTTCCAGAGCGCGGCGGAGCTTTTCCGGGCGCTCGTCGCTCTCGTCCTCCGGTTCGCTCCAATCGGCATCGGCGCTCTCGCCGCCACCACCGTCGGCCGCTACGGCCCCGGGCTCTTCGGGCCTCTCGCCCGGTTCATCGGAGCGAACTCCCTCGGCCAGCTCCTGGTGTTCGTTTCGTACCTCGCGCTTCTTCGCTTCGGCGCACGCGTCGCCCCCCTCGAGTTCTTGAAAAAGACGGGGCCCCTTTACGCGACGACCGCCGCCACCTGCAGCAGCCTCGCGAGCCTCGCGGTATCGCTCGAGCTCGCCGAAGAAAGGCTCCACATTCCCCGCGCGATCTACGCGTTCACTCTCCCCCTCGGCGCGCAGATCAACAAGGACGGCACCGCCTTGTTTCTCGGGTCGGTCCTCGTCTTCACCGCGCAGGCCTCGGGCATCCCTCTCGACGCGGGAACGCTCGCGAGCGTCCTCCTCGTGGGACTCATCCTCTCCGAAGGTTCCGCGGGGATTCCGGGCGGCGGCTTCGTGACCTCGCTCGTTTTCGTGAAAGCCTTCGGCCTCCCGCTCTCGGTCGCGGTCATCGTGGGCGGCATCTACCGGCTGATCGACGTGGGAATCACCACCATCAACTGCATGGGTGACCTCGTGGGAACACTCCTCGTCGTCCGCTCCGAAGACCTTCCACCGCTGATGAGAAATTAGGGACAGGCACTAATTTCCTTCACTTCCGTTCATCGAAAATTAGTGCCTGTCCCTAATTTCCGAGATAGTATTTTCGTCGCTGGAGTGAGGGACACATGAATCGATGCTTGTTCGCCGTGCTCGGCGTCGTTCTGTCGACGGGTCCCGCTTTCGCTCAGGGCGTCGACTACGACCGGGAGATCCAGGAGATCGCCGCCCGGCCCGAGATGCAGAAAGCCCTCGACCTCATTCGTGAGCTCGATTCCAAGAGCGAGCCGGAGCTCATCGAGCTCACCGAGATCGCGGCCCCTCCGTTCAAAGAAGCGAAACGCGCCACCCGTTTCGCCGAGAAGCTCCGGGATGCGGGAATGAAAGACGTCACGATCGACGAAGTCGGAAACGTCCTGACCCGCTTTTCCGGTACCGCTGGCGGACGGACGGTGGCGCTCGTCGCTCACCTGGACACGGTCTTTCCCGAAGGCACCGATGTCACCGTTCGCCGCGAGGGCACTCGTCTCGTCGCTCCGGGAATCGGCGACGACACCCGTGGTCTGGTACTTCTCCTCGAGGTGGTGCGGGCGATGGTCCAGGCCGGGGTGAAGACCCGCGACGACGTCCTCTTCGTGGCCTCCGTGGGCGAAGAGGGCCTCGGCGACCTCCGCGGCGTGAAGCACCTGTTCGCGAAGGGCGGTCCCCGGATCGACGAGTTCATCGCCATCGACGGCGGCAGCACCGAACGGGTGCTGAACGAGGCCATCGGCTCCCATCGTTATCGCGTAACCTTCAAGGGTCCGGGCGGCCACTCCTGGGGTGCCTTCGGCCTCGGAAATCCGGCCCACGCGCTCGCCCGCGCGATTACCTACTTCGACGACGAGGCCTCGGAGCTCGTCATCAGCGGCCCGAAGACGACCTACAACATCGGCCGCATCGGCGGCGGGACGTCGGTGAACGCGATTCCGTTCGAGAACTGGGCGGAAGTGGACATGCGCTCCGAGGACCCGGGACGCCTGGAGAAGATCGACGCCATCCTCCACGAGACGGTGAACCGCGCTCTCGACGAACAGAACAAGCTGCGCCGGGATGGACCTGCCTTGACGGTGGAGGTGAAGCCCCTCGGAGATCGGCCTTCGGGGAAGGTCGACCCCGAGAGTCCCCTCATACGGCGTGCGTTCGCCGCGACTCGCTTCGTCGGCGCCAAGCCCGAGCTCGAGTCGAGCTCGACCGACTCCAACGTTCCCATTTCCCTCGGCATTCCCGCAACCACCATCGGCCGCGGCGGCGAGGGCGAGGGCGCGCACGCTCTCCACGAGTGGTGGTCCAACAAGGACGGCTTCCGCGACGTGCAGAAGGCGCTCCTGCTCGTTGTAGCGTCGGCGGGCACGCCCCGGTAGAATGACCTCGATCCCATGCTGGACGAGCTCAAAGACATCGAGCGCGAGCTGGACCGTTTGAAGCGCCGCGTGCGCCGCATGATAAGCCTCCTCGAAAAGCGCCGCGTACGCTTGAGCCAGCTGAGCAACGAGGAGCTCTTGAGCGAGGTCGGCTCCCGCACGATGCCGGCCACCGATATCGCCGAGCTTCTCGCCGTGGCGGAAGAGAACGAGCGAAAGAAACGCTGAAGTGTCCGACCGCATCACCGGACGGAGCTTCGCCACCCGTTCGGAAGTCCTCGCTCGAAAGGGTATGGCCGCAACCAGCCAGCCCCTCGCGACGGGCGTCGCGCTCGACATCCTGAAAAAAGGCGGAACGGCGGTCGACGCCGCGATCGCCGCGAACGCGCTTCTCGGACTGGTCGAGCCCACCGGCTGCGGGGTCGGCGGGGATTTCTTCGCCCTCGTCTGGGATGCGGAGGGAGAGAGGCTTCACGGCCTCAACGGGAGCGGGCGCTCTCCCCGGCAACTCACCCTGGAGCACTTCCGCGAGCTCGGGCTTTCGAGAATCCCCGCATTCGGTCCCCTCTCCGATCTCCGTCCCCGGCGCCGTCGACGGATGGTTCGCGCTCCACGAAAGGTTCGGCAAGCTGTCCATGAGAGAGCTCCTGGAGCCAGCCATCACCTACGCACGAGAGGGATTTCCCGTCACCGAGATCATTGCCGAGCAGTGGGCGCACAACGGCCGCGCGCTCGGGGGCTTCCCGGGCTTCGCCGCGACGTTCCTCGTCGACGGCCGCGCGCCCGCGAAGGGGGAGATTTTCCGCAACCCGAATCTCGCCACCACTCTCCAGAAGATCGGCGAGGGCGGTCGCGACGCGTTCTACCGGGGAGAGATTGCCGAGCGCATCGCCTCGTTCGTGAAGCGCGCCGGGGGCTTCCTGTCGGAGACCGACCTCGCCGAGCATCACTCGGATTGGGTCGAGCCCATATCCTCGAATTACCGCGGCCTCGACGTCTGGGAGCTTCCTCCGAACGGCCAGGGGATCGCCGCCCTTCAGATACTGAACCTCCTCGAGGGATTCGACGTTCGGTCGATGGGCTTCGCGAGCGCCGCGTACGCACACCACTTCATCGAGTCGAAGAAGCTCGCGTTCGAGGATCGCGCGAAGTTCTACGCCGACCCCGCGTTCTCCGAGATTCCCGTGAGAGAGCTCGTCTCGAAACCCTACGCGGACGAAAGACGCGCCCTCATCGACCCGACGCGGGCGGCCCGCAGGATTCGAAGCGGGAACACCCGCGCTCGCGCAGGGTGATACCGTCTACCTCACCACTGCCGACGAGAGGGGCAACATGGTGTCCCTCATCCAGAGCAACTTCCGCGGCATGGGCTCGGGGATCTGTCCGGAAGGATTGGGCTTCGGCCTCCAGGACCGGGGAGAGCTCTTCTCCCTCGAGGAGGGTCACGCCAACGTCTACGCTCCGGGAAAACGCCCGTTCCACACCATCATTCCGGCGTTCATCACCAGAGAGGGCGCGCCCTACGCGAGCTTCGGGGTGATGGGCGGAGACACTCAGCCGCAGATGCACGCGCAGATCGTCGTCGACCTCGTCGATTTCGGCATGGGACTCCAGGAAGCGGGCGATGCCCCCCGGATGCTTCACTCCGGCTCGTCCGAGCCGACGGGGGAGCGGATGAAGGACGGTGGAGAAGTCCACCTCGAGAGTGGCTTCGATTTCGAGACGGTGCGCGACCTGGCCCGTCTGGGCCACCGCGTTTCTCTCGCGCTCGGCGCCTTCGGAGGCTACCAGGCCATCGCGTTCGACGCGCGGAGCCGCGTCTACACCGGCGCCTCAGAGTCCCGCAAGGACGGACAGGCCGCCGGTTTTTGAATCGAGACGAAAGGACCACGAATGTCGCCATGCCGATTCCAGTTCGACTTTCCCGGCAAAGCCGACGCCCTCGTCGCAGCGATTCGGTCGCACGTATCCCGGGCGGGGGGAAGCTTTACCGGCTCGTCCCGCGAGGGGTCGTTCGTCCTGTCGACACCGGTCGGAATCTTCCGAGGTACCTACACGGTCTCGGGCCAGACGATCTTTCTGGAGGTCGCGGACAAGCCTTTTTTCGTCCCTTGCAGCGCCATCGAGATGAAGCTCGCCGAGTACATACGAGACGCACGCTAGATCGGCGCAAGCCGAAATCAGGCAGCCTGGCGCCGGGTCGCGCCACCCAGTAGCTTCTTGACCAGTAGAAGCACGAGCACGAAAACCGCCGCGAGGGCGATTAGAGGAAGCACCAGCGCGAGAACCGAGAGAACGAGAGAGGCCGCGGCCTCGACGGTGGAGACGATGAAGTTGCCGAAACCCGCCGTCGTGACCGAGGAGAAGCCGCGCACGACCGCGGTCGAGCCGCTCACGATTCCCGCCACTCCGCCGCCGCCGATGATGGCGAGACTCCATTTGAGGAACGGGTCGACGTTGGTGAGCGCCGACGCCATGACCATGGCACCGGCGACGATCGCGGCCGGTCCCGAGATCGAGTCGAGGAGATTGTCCACCCAGGGAACGTAGTACGCGATGATCTCGACCGCGGTCGCGGTGGCGAAGGCCACGAGCGCCGGAAGCGTACCGAGCCACTCGAACCCCTTGGCAAGGTCGAGATGGCCGCTGTAGGCAGCGGCGCTCATCACCAGGAGCGGCACGAACACGCGAAATCCGCATGCGGCAGCGAGGCCCAAGCCGATGGCGATGCTGATCAGATTCTCCAGCGTTTCCCCCTCGTCGAGACTCTCACCGCACCCATCTTCCCAAAGATCGGCGGCGCACGCCAGAACGATACCGATCAAGTGGATGCGGAGCCCGCGAACAGATTCCGTCCCAGGGCATCGATCTCCGGCCCGAGCTCGCGCAGGACATCCTCGAAGTGGCGGTTGGCGGTCACTGCCCGCGGACCGTCCTGAAAGGCCCGGGAGCCGAGAATGCGTCGGAGAGTCTCCCGCTCACCGTCGCCGAGGTTGGTGAAGCGTACTCCCTGCAGACAGTAGGCGCCTTTCACCGCCCCGGCCATCGAACCGCTCCACATGACCCGACCGCGAGTCTCGAACGATTCGGGGAGGAACTCGAAGCCGATGACGATGCCGACCTCCTTCCCCGCGGGGACCGCCTCGTCGCTCGTGAAGCATGCTCCGAAGTTGCAGATGTTGAGGAGCGTTCCGAACCGAAGACCCCGTTCGTCGAGAAGCGACGTCGTGACGAGCTGAGGCGGCACGCACCTCCGGACCGAGCGCTTCTCCGGGCCATCGGTGAAGAAAAATCGGGATAGGTTCATGGCGGGCACTTCCGGCGAATCACGGTCTTGCGGTCCTACGAAAACGGGGATGAAACGGGCCAGCAAGCCCGGGCACGTCTCGATGACGCCCCAGCTCGATTGGGTGTGAGAGGATAGTCCGACCCCCGGTCCCGTTTCAAATTCAAGCGGGACGAGCGGACGCTCCCGCCTAGGGAGCGCTGCGGTTCGGATCGCGGTATGCCACCTCGCCGAGGGCGTACGCCCCTACGCACTGGCTCCAGAACGTCGCAGGGATGATTCCGATGCAGAAGAGCAGAATACCGAACTGCGAGATGAAGTTCGCGGCGAGAAAGATCACGATGGCCAGCAGATAGTTCATCATGTTCCGCCGGATATAAGCGAGGTTGTCCGCGACCTCGAACGCCGCCCCGAAGCGCTCCCCTACCGCCATACGGGTGAAGGCGGCCGGGAAGTAGAACAAAACGGCGAGCACGAGAAGCGCCGCGATGAGCCCCATTGGGATCAACAGGAGCGCCACCGCTGGCGACGGCTCGCCGTTGCGCTGGCCCAGGATCGCGATTGGAACGATCAGGATGACGACCGCGGCCGCGATGGGAAGGAGATAGGCGAGGTAGGCCCCGATTGCCCAGAGCCCTTCCATGAACATCCCGCCGAGGTCGTCCCACTCGGGAAGGGGGTACGGCTCGCCGCGCGCCGAACGCCGAACGAGCCGCACCGCGTACCCGGCGATGAAAATCCCCCCGACGACGAAAACCGAAAGGATGGAAAACAGCGATCCCATGAGAAGCTTCGTGACCCAATTCGGATCCTGAAAGAAGAACCCGAGGGCCCGCCCGAAATCGATGGACGGACCGGGGGCCGGCGGAAGGGCCGGAGGCCGCTGGCCTGGCGGTGGCGAGGAAGATCCCGAAGGCGGCACGTACGGGTTTTGGGTGCTCATAGGCTCTGGATTCTAGTCGTTCCCGTAGATCGAAACTACCGCCCTGAGGAGAGCGCTTCGTCGTTCGTGAAGCCTGCCCCGAAGTTGGAGTTATTGAAGAGCGTTCCTTTTGATGTCGGCCGGGCATTCATTCCACTCTGTAGAAGACTTGAGCAAGGGAGACTACCTCGGGAGAGTTCGAGCCGAGCGTCAGATAGCCATTCGAGCGTGGGGTCGCTCTATCGGGATCAAACCGGCCGCGGCCGGAGACCACGACCGGCTTCACGCGGGGCGCCGCCTCAAGGAGCGCGGAACCGGCGCCGCACGCGCAGGTTCTTGGAAGCAACGTTGTTGGCCTCGCTGTACTCGACGACGACTCCGCCCGCGTCGGCCTTGGCGAGTAGCTGGTAGGTCCCGGATGGCAGGCTCGGGATCGGAACGTCGTTCAATGCCAGCAACAGGACGCTCCCCGAGGCGAGCGCACCGGTCGTAAGAGTGCCGAGAAGCGTGTCGTCACCGGAGAGGGCGCCGTCGGTAGAGAGAAAGAGCGACGTCTCCGTCGCCCCCGCATCGCCGTCTCCCTGATTCGTCACCTTCAAGGTCACGTCGATGGCGCCTCCGGGAGAGACGACGCTCGGCTTGGCGGCGAGCTCGGGCACGGTAAGGTCGGCGGTTCGGCGCCCGAAGACCTTGGCCACGGCAAGCTTCCACAGGCCCTCCTGGTTCCGCGGCAGGAGGCCGTTCGACTCCGAGTAGGCCTGCACCATCCAGACCGCGGTATCGTCGTAGGGATCCACGGCCGCTCCTCCGGTATCGAGGTTGCCGATGGGAGCGGGATTCCCATCGGCGTCGACGGCATCGGTCGATGGATTGAAGTTGTCGCCATAGGGGAAATTTCCGGCGTGGAGAACGGCGCTCGGGCGGAGGTCGGGCTCGGCGGCGAAGTACGCGCTGTAGCGGGCTTCCGGGAAGACGGTCTTACCGGCGCGCGAGTAGACGAACACCATGGTGTCGTTCACGTTGACCTCCATGGCGGGGTTGCCGTAGTACACGACGTCCGTCGGACCGTCGTCCAGGCCGTTTCGCAGGCCGAAAGTCCGGTCGATGAAGCCCGAAGCGGGGGTTGTGGGGATGCTCCCCTGGAAGTAGGAGCCCATGTCGGCGCGCACCACCCGGTTCGAGGCGCTGCACTCGCTCTGGGCGGCCTCCCACGTCCGGCAGTCCGACCAGATGGTGTAGAGTCGGAAGTTCCGGTAGATGGTCTTCATTGAGAGCCGCTCGATGTTCTTGTAGCTGACGGGCTTGGGCTTGTCGAGAAAGGGGAGCACGGGCGGTTGGGGGGGGTTGTTCACTCCGAGCATCTCGTCCGACAGCGTGACCTCTCTGCGATACATGCCGAGCTGCGAGCTGAACGCCCAGACGACGAGCTCCTTGGACTTCACGTGAAGGCTCGTCAGGTAGATCGCTCCGTATGCGCTGACGCTGTGCTGCACCGCGGGCTGGAGGCCCTCGATCACCGTCGAGCCGTCGGCGTTCTTCAGACCGCCCGGTTCCTGCCCGCCCTGGAAGACCCAACCGGAACCGCCCCCGCTCGCGAGGCCGTCGGCGTCCCAGATGACGACCCGGCCGTATCGGGCATTCACGGCAGTAGTGGTGGGCGAATCGAGGTATCGCTGGGCGACGCCGTTCGACATGGCGAAGTAGAACTTGTTGATTCCCAGCGACGGATAGTCGCCTCCGTCGCCCGGCCAGTACAGCGAGTTCGGACAAGGAGTGAACGTGTCGTTGTGGCACGCTCCTTCGTCGGCGACCGCATCCCACCAGTAGAGATAGAACCCGTCCCTGGGGTCGTCGCTCACGGAGACGGCGAGGAGGGCCTTCGACCTCCGGCCCGCAACCTCGTCCGCGATGGAATGGTCCGTGGTGGTGACCTCGAGCACGGCGTCGCGGGTGCGCTCGTTCCGCGCAAGGGCTCCGATCCAGAACCGGTCACGATAGGGATCGTAGATGACCCGGGCGTCGTAATAGGAATCGAGGCAGAACGTCTCGGAGACGAACGGATACTGCTCGGTGGCGTCGCACTCGAGCTGCGGCGGGAGCTTCAGATGGGTATTGATGTTGTCTGGATTCGCGGGGTCCCAGAGGGGCTTGAACAGATCCTTGATCGTCAGCTCGAGCTGCAGTCCGCCGTCCTTGCCGTAGGCGCGCACGAGCGTGTTCGCGATGACGACGACATGGGTACGGCTCACCGCGATCTGAGGGTCGTTTTTGTTGACGTTGATCTCCCATGGCTCGTCCACGGTCGCCGGTGTGCGCGAGGCGTCCCCCGCCTCGGGAGGGAACCGCAGGTCGTAGCACGGGACGCCGACGCAATCGGGAAAATCGCTGTGGTCTTCGTGCTCCTCGGGTGGGGCCGGCTCGCGCCGGGGCGCCCGGTCGACGCGCTTGCGCTCGGCCCGGCGGGCGAATCGGGCAAGGACCTTCGTGGGGTACAAGACGGCGTCCCCGGACGCGAGGGCCTCCGGAACGGGCGCCACCGGGTCGATCCGTGGCTCCTCCTCCTGCGCGAGCGCGACTAAACTGGCGAGGAGGAGAACGAGCGTCAGCTCGAAGACGCGACGTCGTGAGCCAGTAAAGGCCTGGACGTGGAAGTCGTTCGTGGTTGGCATCGCAGTCCCCCCTGATCTTGGATGCAACGAGAAGAGACTCCTCATACCAGAGTTTGCGAGCGAAGAGCAAATCGTGCTCGAGCTTCGTCGCCGTCTCCGGACCGGTCCTCGTCATTGGCGATCGACCCCGCCTCGGCGCTGCGAGAGCAACGACGCGGGACGCGACGCTCGACCACCTCCCGGTTGCGATTGTCGCGAAATGCGACGTCTCCAAGAGCGTAGGCGCCGACACACTGGCTCCAGAACGTCGCAGGGATGATTCCGATGCAGAAGAGCAGAATGCCGAACTGCGAGATGAAGCTCGCGGCAATGAAGATCACGAGGGCCAGCAGATAATTCACGATGCTGCTTCGATGAGCCCCATCGGGATCATGAGGAGCGCGGCGGCGGGCGAATCGCCGTTGCGCTGTCCCAGGAATCGCAACCGAACGATCAGGATGACGACAGCCGCCGCGGTGGGCACGAGGCAGTCCAGCTAGGCCCCTATGGCCCAGAGTCCCTCCATGAACATGCCGGCGATGAAGACCCCCCCGATGACGAAGACCGAAAGGATGGAAAAGAGCGAGCCCGTGAGAAGCCTCGTCACCCAGTTCCGATCCTGAAAGAAGAGCTCGGGGGAGCGCCCGAAGTCGATGGACGGACCGAGGGCCGGAGGCCGCTGGCCTGGCGGCGGCGAGGACGACCCCGAAGGCGGCACGTACGGGTTTTGCGTGCTCAAATGCTCTGGATTCTATTCGCTCCCGTGGGTGGAAATTGCTGGTGGCGGTGCGGGACCGACGAGCTGCAATCCTGCGGGCGGGAATTACCTCATGTGCGCTCTGGCGGGCGCACAGGCGTGGAAGAGAGCGGCATCGGCACTCTGAGCGCCGATCGCCCGAATGTGAGGAATCCGAGCCCCAGCAACAACCCTGTGCTCAGCAGGACGAAGGTCTCAGGCTCAGGCGCAGGGGCGGAGACGGCACTCAACTGAATGCCGCTCACCAGGCTCGTAGGGAAACTCACCACCAAACCATCAGACGAAACCACGTTCCACCGGTCAAGGTTCTCGATTGGTCCCATAAAGCTAGCCACCATGGACCAGTCGCCATTGAGCATGCCGATGACATACCCATCCGTGCAACAGGGGGACCAGTGCGCCGCGAAGCTAAACTCGGTACCATCCGGCGACACCGTCAACTGTTCGCCAGGATCGTCGACGAACACTTCGTCCGCCGTGTCGCCGGTCAGGTTCCACTGTATGGTCGAGCGTCCACCCGTAAGATCGTCGGGCCGGTCGTAAACAACGAAAAGAGCCAGTCCGTCGGAGGCGTTGACCAGGAAGATCAATGCTTCATCGGAGACCGCGGCTGGCCCTCCGTTGACGTCGCCGTTGTAGCTAGAGGTAGAAGGGTCGTTGTACGAATAAAACTCTGCTGCCGTCAATCCGGTGTTGAACGGCTCGATCGTCCAAACAAACTGGAACGGGTTCGGGTTGACGGTTAGCTGGATCGAATCCGCACTTGCGCTCATGGCGACGCTGACGGCAAGCACCACGCCAACAAAGAGTTTGACAGCCGAGCCCCCCAAGCCTACTCGATGCTTCATGCCCCACCCCCCTTTTCGTGGAGTAAGGATATATGAACAAATGCTCCGCCGACAACTCAGTAGCGTTTTGAATCGCGCCAGAATGGTCCACTGTCTCTGGCAAAAGTAGTCACCCAGGTCCCCGGGATGGCCCTCGTTTTTGTGGTGCCGGGGGACGGAATTGAACCGCCGACGCAAGGATTTTCAGTCCTTCGCTCTACCGACTGAGCTACCCCGGCACGAGGTGAGCGGGCTATTCTAGCGGAGGGTCGCGAAAAGTCAAGACGCGGAGACTCACGGGATTAGTCGGAATACACGAACGGCGCCCCGCGGATCACGAGGCGCCGTTCTCGATACTCAGTGCGTGCGGGCTTCGGCGGCTCGGCTTCTTCCGGTCGGCTTCGTGCCGCGGGACGATGATTTCGAGTCCCCTTCCCCGTCGTCGGTGTCGGCGACGGCGCCCACGCCATGGGCCGGGCTCTCGCCATTCGAGGGCGGGACGGCCACGACGTCCATGCCGAGCTCTTTCCGGAGCTGGGTCTCGAGCTTCGCCGCGATCTCCTGGTTCTCGATGAGGAAGCGCCGGGCGTTCTCACGGCCCTGACCGATCCGTTCGTTGCCGTAGGAGTACCAGGCCCCGCTCTTCTCCACGATGTTCTTCGCAACCCCTAGATCGAGCAGGTCTCCTTCTCTCGAGATGCCTTTCCCGTAGAGAATGTCGACCTCGGCGTCGCGGAACGGCGCCGCGACCTTGTTCTTCACGATCTTGACCCGGGTGCGGTTTCCGACTATCGCGTCTCCCTCCTTGATGGAAGAGATGCGGCGGATATCGACGCGGATCGACGAGTAGAACTTGAGCGCGCGGCCGCCGGTCGTCGTCTCGGGGTTTCCGAACATGACTCCGATCTTTTCGCGGATCTGATTGATGAAGATGAGGCACGTCTTCGACTTCGACGTGATCGCCGTGAGCTTCCGCATCGCCTGCGACATGAGCCGCGCCTGAAGCCCCATCTGCGCGTCGCCCATCTCGCCGTCGAGCTCCGCCCGGGGAACGAGGGCCGCTACGGAGTCGATCACGAGCACGTCCACCGCGCCGCTGCGGATGAGGACCTCCGCGATCTCGAGCGCCTGCTCACCGCTGTCGGGCTGCGAGACGAGCAGATCGTCGGTGTTGACGCCGAGGGCTTTCGCGTAGGTGGCGTCGAGCGCGTGCTCGGCGTCGACGAAGGCCGCCATCCCGCCCCGCTTCTGCGCGTTCGCGATCACGTGAAGCGCGAGAGTCGTCTTCCCCGACGACTCCGGCCCGAAAATCTCGATCACCCTTCCGCGGGGAAACCCGCCCACCCCGAGGGCGGTGTCCACCGAGATCGAGCCCGACGAGATCGTCGGCACGTCGAGCGCCTCGCGCGAGCCGAGCCGCATGATCGATCCCTTGCCGAACTGCTTTTCGATCTGGCTCAAAGCGATGTCGATTGCTTTGGACCGACCTTCCTTGTCTTCCGCCATGTCTCTCCTTTCAGGAGGCTCGAATGCCATCCTGATCACGTATAGACGAAATCCGAGACCCCGAACCTCCCGGTGAGCGCGAGACTACCACATATCGAGCCGACCCGCCAATTGGCCCATATATGGTAGGCTCGCCGCACTATGCCCACACCGGTCGGCCATACGCTCGCCGGGATCGGAGTGTACGTTCTGTGCAACAACGGCCGCCCCGTGGATCGAACGCTCGCCGTCGCTTCGATCGGAGCCGCCTGTTTCGCCGACATCGACTTCGGGCTGGGATATCTCGCGGGCCGCAATTTACACCATTATTTCACCCACAGCCTGGGGTTCACCGCGCTGTTCACCGCGGCGGCTTACGTCCTGCTCCGTCTCGCCAAACGAGCTCGGCCCGCCTTCGACACGTTCGTCCTCGGTCTCTCGTATCTCTCGCACGTGCTTCTCGACCTTACGGCGAAGGACACTGCCGCTCCGTACGGGCTGGAGCTTCTCTGGCCGTTCTCGGATCGGTTCGTCATCTCGCCCGTGCCGCTCTTCGACGACATCTGGCGGGGCACGCTTCCGAAGCTCTTCGGCCTCCACAACTGGCTTGCGGTCGCGCGGGAAATTGCGATCGTGGGACCGCCCGTCGCGCTTCTCTTGCTATGGCGATGGCGGGGGCAGCGTCGCGCCGCGCTTCAGCGAGAGTAGTCGTAGAAGCCCTTGCCGCTCTTTCGCCCGAGATAACCGGCATCCACCATCTTCACGAGGAGCGGGCAGGGCCGATACTTGGGATCTCCGAAGCCCTCGATGGAGCACTTCCATGATGCTGAGACAGACGTCGAGACCGATGAAGTCGGCGAGGGTGAGCGGGCCCATGGGATGGTTCATGCCGAGCTTCATCACCGTGTCGATCGCCTCGGGGCGCCCCACGCCTTCCATGAGGCGAAGATGGCTTCGTTGATCATGGGCATCAGGACCCGGTTCGAAACGAACCCGGGAGAGTCGTTCACCTCTACGGGAGTCTTTCCGAGCTTTTTCGCGAGCGATTCCGTCGCTCGATAGGTCTCATCCGACGTCTGGAGACCGCGGATGATCTCGACGAGCTCCATCACCGGAACGGGGTTCATGAAGTGCATCCCGATGAAGCGGTCGGGACGTTTCGTCGTGGCGGCGAGCTTGGTGATCGGAGATCGACGACGTGTTGCTCGCCAGGATCACCTCGGGCCGGGTGAGCCCGTCGAGCTCGCGGAAGACGGCTCGCTTCGCGTCCGCGTCCTCGAGGATGGCCTCCACGACGAAATCGGCGTCAGCGGCTCCTTCGAGCTCGACTCCGGAGCGGATGCGCTCGCGCGCCGCGCGGCTCTCGCTCTCGCGGATCTTCTCCTTCTTCACCAGACGCGCGAGGCTCGACTCGATCGCCGCCAGACCGCGCTCGACGAGCTCCGTCTTCACGTCGCGCAGGTAGACATCGAAGCCGCACTGCGCGAACACCTGAGCGATCCCGTTCCCCATCGTTCCCGCGCCGATGACGGCGACTCGTTTGATATCCATCTTGCAATCTTAAGCTCCCTTCCTACACGAGCTCCACCGCGAGGGCGACGCCGTTTCCGCCGCCGAGGCACAGAGACGCGATGCCCTTTCGTCCGCCTCGGTCCCGGAGTGCGTAGAGAAGCGTCGTCAAGATGCGCGCGCCGCTCGCGCCGATGGGGTGACCGAGCGCCACCGCTCCCCCATTGACGTTCGTCTTGCCGCGATCGAGCTTCAGCTCCCGGGTCACGGCGCAGGCCTGCACCGAGAACGCCTCGTTGAGCTCGACGAGGTCGACGTCGTCGTTGGTCCAGCCCGTCTTCGAGAGGAGCTTCTGGATGGCGGGAACGGGCGTCATCATGACCCACTCCGGCTCGAGCCCCGGAATCGCCTGCGCCACGATGCGGGCCATCGGCTTCAGCCCCAGCTCCGCGACCGCCTTTTCCGAGGCGACGACGAGCGCCGCCGCCCCGTCGTTCATCCCGGGGGCGTTTCCCGCCGTCACCGTTCCGTCGTCCTTGAAGACGGGCTTCAGCTTCGCGAGGGCCTCGGCGGTGGTGTCGGGCCGAATGGGCTCGTCGCGATCGACGACGACCGCGGGTCCTTTTCTCTGAGGAATCTCGATGGGGAGGATCTCGTCGCGAAACTTCCCCGCTTCGGTCGCGGCGGCGGCGCGCCGATGGCTCTCGGCGGCATAGGCATCCATCTCGCCGCGCGTCACCCCGTACTTCTCCGCGACCTTCTCGCCGGTGATGCCCATGTGAAAGTCGTTGTAGATGTCCCAGAGCCCGTCGTGCACGACGGCATCGATGAGCTCTCCGTTGCCGAGTCTCAGCCCCTCCCGGAGCCTGGGAATCAGATACGGCCCGTTCGACATCGACTCCATGCCGCCCGCGACGATGACCCG
The DNA here is from genome assembly GCA_963815675.1 of uncultured Acidobacteriota bacterium. GTDB lineage: Bacteria > Acidobacteriota > Vicinamibacteria > Marinacidobacterales > SMYC01 > CAWFHP01. The sequence goes on from CAWFHP010000019.1 coordinate 776,589, forward strand.
AGCGTCCCCGGCGAGGATCGCCTGCCGCGCGAGCATCACCGCCTTGAGCCCCGAGCCGCAAACCTTGTTGATCGTGAGAGCGGCTACCGACGGCGGAAGCGACGCCCCGAGGGCCGCCTGACGCGCCGGGTTTTGCCCCAGGCCCGCCGACACGACGTTGCCCAGAATCACTTCGTCGACGGCTTCGGGGCGAACGCCCGCCCGCGCGACCGCTTCCTGCACCACCTTGGCGCCGAGCTCCGTCGCTTTGAAACCCTTGAGCGCGCCCAAAAACTTCCCGGTGGGAGTTCGAACCGCGCTCACGATGAAAACGTCCTGCATCGCTTTATCTCCTTTTGCGCCCTAGCTGCGCTTGCAAGTATCGAGCGGCGCTCGTCGTGACCAGGGCTCGAAGCTCGGGGTCCTCGATCGTGGAAGCCGCCTGGACGACGCCTTCGGGCGCCGTCGCCGGTGGTCGTGGCCGCCGCGCGGGAGGAGTGTTGGCGGCCTCGCTCTCGAGCCGCTCCCTCCGGGTGAAGTTGATGCGCTTCACCAGTTTCATCCCTACGGCGCGATTGAGCTCGGGGACGATACGGCTCGAGAGCCTCATTATCGTCTTGCCCCAGACGGGGTCGGTGACTCTCACCGTGAGGACCCCGTCGACGAGAGCCTCCGGCTCCGAGCGTCGCGCGATCTCCTCCCCCACGACGCTCGCCCACCGCCGCTCCACGAGCTTGATGGAATAGATGCGCCGCCGCGCCTCCTGAGGGAGCGCCCGTTTCAAGATCTCGGAAACAACGAGATTGGGCCGTTCGCGTTCTCGGGGCACGCGGCTATTATGACACGAGCATGATCACCGCTCTCATCCTCGCTGCCGGAGAGTCGCGTCGCATGGGCTCTCCCAAGGCACTTCTTCCCTATCCCCTCGAAGGCGGCGCCCAGACGACGTTTCTCGAGCACCTTCTCGACGTGTTCGCACGCTCGAAGGCGGCTCCCGTTCTCGTCGTCGTCGGCCACGACGCTGCTCGCATCCGCGAGAGCGTCGTGTGGGGCGGCGCCCGCATTCTTCTCAACGACCGCTACCGAGAAGGCATGCTCTCCTCCATCCGCGCGGGACTCGATGAGATCGAAGCGCGAACGAGCCCGGCATCGAGGGAGCGCTCGTTCATCCCGTCGACATCCCTTCGGTGAGCGCGGAGGTGGTGGACCTCGTCATCGCGAGATTCGAGGCAACGAAGCGCCCCATCGTGCTCCCGGTCCATGAGGGGAGGCGGGGACACCCGGTTCTCTTCTCCCGCGAGGTCTTCGAGGAGATCCGGCGGGCTCCCGACGCGGTTGGCGCGAGACGGGTGGTGTGGGATCATGAAGGCGATCTCTTGGAAGTCGAAGTCCGGGACCCGGGTATCCACCGCGATGTGGATACGCCGCAGGACTATCGCCGCTTCCAGAAGAGACGCAGCTGAGGGAGGCCCCCATGCCCAAGACGCTCGCCGACCTGACACTCCGGCTATCGCGTGAGATCTCCGAGATCGACGCGCTCGCTCGCCGGGAGATCGAGGACGCCGAGAGAGAAAGAGACACTCGGCTCTCCGCCATCGCACCGGCACGCGCGGTCCTGACCCGCTATCACAAGGCTCTGGAGAAGGCGAAGGAGCTGCAGATGCAGTCGGTGCAGGACGCGGACGACGCGCGGGACCGTGAGATCCGCGCCGCCGAGGACAAGAGGAGCAACGCCCTCTCGAGGGAAGAGCTCGACTACCGCGCCGCCCGCGAGAAGGCGCTCACGAAGAAGAACGAGACCCTTCGCAAGGCACGGGCGAAGTGGAAGCAGGCGGTCGACAAGCTGAGGGAACAACCGCTCTCCGAGCAACGCCGACTCCGCCGCGCCGCCGACGAAGCCCTCGAGCAGGCGAACGAGGAGGCGCGGGAGAGCTATAACCTGGCGATTCAAGATGGACGGCTCGCCCACCAGTCGGCGATCCAGGACCGCCTCGTCGACGAGCGTCTCGCGGTGGAGGCCGCCCGCCGCAAAGCCGAGCGTCTCATCACCGGCGCCGCCATCGACTACGAGCGCGCGATGGCGGTCGAAGAAACCCGTATGCGATCCGACCTCGCCGCGTATCCCGAAGCCCGGTCGGCACAGGAGGCCTACGACCGCCGGGTGGTCGAGATCCGCGAGTCGACGGAAAGCGCCAAAGAAGCGCTCTTTCGAAGGTTCACCCAGGAGAGGCGCGCGGCGGGTTAGGATCGTCGGCCATGGCCCGACCCCGACGACCGACCCTCATCCTCGCCTCTTCCTCGCCGCGCCGCGCCTCGTATCTGCGCGATCTCGGCTTCTCCTTTCGCCGTCTCTCCCCCGAAGTCGACGAAACGAGGCACCGCGGCGAGCCGGAGCGAAGCTACGTCCGGAGGCTCGCGCTCTCGAAAACCCGAAAGGTGGCGGAGCGGTTTCCGCGCCACTGGGTGGTCGGGGCCGATACCACCGTGGTGGTGGACGGGGTCTTCCTCGGAAAACCCGTCGATGCCGCCGACGCCCGCAGGATGCTGCGACGTCTCTCGGGCCGAAGCCACCGGGTGGTGAGCGGCATCGCGCTCGCCCGCGACGAGGAGGGCTACTACCGTTCGGCGGTGTCGAGCACTCGAGTCTTCTTCCGCTCCCTCAGCCGGAACGACATCTCGTGGTACGTCGCGACGGGAGAGCCGATGGACAAGGCGGGCGCCTACGGCATCCAGGGAAAGGGCGGTCTTCTCGTCGAGCGCATCGAGGGCTCGTTCTCGAACGTCGTGGGGTTTCCCGTGGAGAAGTTCTTCGAGCTCTGGAAAGCGGCGCGGCGGCCGCTGCCGGAATAGGTCAGCGCAGCGATCTCGTCCAGTTCAGATGGACGAGCCGCGCTCGCCGACGTCCGAACCGAAGAATGCTGACGGAGCCGTTGTCGACCGCGAGCCGGCGGAATCCCGCGAGGGGCATACCCAGATAGTGCGCCAGGATCGTGCGCAGCGGATCTCCATGGGAGACGGCGACGACGGTCTCTCCGGGATGCAGCTCCCGGATTCGCTCCACCGCCGCCACCGCGCGCTCCGCCACGTCCGCGACGGGCTCGATTGACCCACCGCGATGCATGGGATCGTCGAGGGTGCGCTCGAGATCCTCGTCACCCCGGAGCTCCGCCACCGTCTTGCCTTGCCACGCCTCGCAGAGCCAAACCTCGTCGAGGCCCTCGTCGACGGTGACGTCGAGATTCAGGCGCGCCGCGATGGGCTCGGCGGTCTCGCGCGTGCGCCTCTGCGGGCTCGAGTACACCGCCGCGACCGGCAGCGCTCCGAGCACCTCGGCGGCAGCCTCGGCCTGAGCTCGACCTCGATCGTTGAGCCCCACGTCGATACGACCGAGAAGCCGGCCGTCCTCGTTCCAGTCGGTGAGACCGTGCCGGACACAAACCAGCTCGAAACGCTCGCTCAAAACGTTTCTCTCCCGCGGCGCAACGGCGGGCCGCCATTCGGGGAAGCGGTCGTTTCCCGCGCCGCTCGTGACCGGCACCGGGCGCCGGCCGTCGAGCCCGACGACGAAGAGGCTCCAGTGCTCGGCCTCCCCCCGGACTCGGGTGGAGGAGAACGCCAGCGTCGTCCCGTCGGGCGAGAACGCGGGATTGTAGTTGTAGGCGTTTTCGAGCGTCGGGACGCGCCACGATCGTCCTTCACGAGGTCCCCGCATCTCACGAATCCAGATATCGGCCTTTTCCGTTTCCCGGGTCCCGACGTAAGCGAGGAGGCTGCCATCCGGTGAGAATACCGGCCGGCAGAGACCGCCGCTGCCGTCCTCGAGCTCCTCGACGTTGCCGCTCGCGAGCGCGAGAAGGCTCAGGTGCCACCGGATGAGTCCTTTTTCCATGAACGCGACTGCCGTCCCATCGGGAGAGTAGGCGGGGCCCAGTTTTCGCCAGAACGAATCGGTGAGACGTTCGACGACGCCGCTCGCGAGCGTCAATCGGTAGATCTCGGCCCTGCCGTCGCGCTCCCCTTCGAACGCGAGGAACTTTCCATCGGGACTGAAGCGAGGAGCGCCCTCGTAGGCGGGGTGATCGGTCAGACGACGAAGGCGGCGACCATCGGCGTCCATGAGATAGACGTCGCCCCCACCCGTTCGATCGGAGGAAAACGCGATGAAGCGCCCGTCGGGGGACCAGGCGGGGCTCCGATCGGCCGCGGGTGAATCGGTCAACCGCACGATGTGGGAGCCGTCGGCCTCGACGGTGTAGATGTCCCAGTTGCCCCCGCGGTCGGATTGAAACGCGAGCGTTCCTCGCGTCGCGAGTCGAGCCGGAAGAGCTGAAGCGAGACCCGTAGCCGCTACGAGCGTGAGCGTGACGGGTGACGGTGAGCGCGCCTCGGAGGACGAGGCCTGATTTGACCGTTGCTCCCGAGCTCAGTCCTTCCATCCCGTCTTGCGGACTTCGAGCTGAAAGAGCTCGAGGTTCTTCATCTTCTTCTTGAAGAAGCCCGTATACTCCAGCGCATCGGCATTCTGCTCGAGAACCGCGAGCGCCTCTTTTCCGGGCGCGACCTCGATCGAGAACGAGCGGGAAACGACGTCGACCCACCGCGGCGAGCTCCGGTCGCCCTCGTTCACCTCGTAGAGCATGCGGATGACCTGTCGCCCCGTCGAGGCCCCGGCCGGGAGCCCCACCTTCAGCAGCACGTCGCCATCCCCGGCTTTTTCCACACTGCACTCGTAGCCTTCGAGAGTCTCGAGAAGCTGCGCGTCGGTGGGTGAGAAGGTGAACGAGTTGTAGAGGGTCTGACCGTCGACGGTATCGGGCTTCTCGTCGACGAACGTGCAGGCTCGGGCGTCCCCGACGTAGAGCCGGAAGCGAATGCTGGTGTCGGCGGGGGCTTCGGGCGGCGAATCGAACGCGTACCAGAACGAGCGCCCCGCGACCTGGATATCGAGGGATCCACGCCCGCCGCTCGGCGGTGGCGGCGCGGGGGTCGGGGGCCGGGCCGCCGCCGGCTTCTCCTTGGCAGCGGGCGCCTCTTTTGTCTGCCGTCGCCTGGTAGTCGATGCGGGCGATCTCCTTTTTGGCGATCACGAGCTGGCCGAACGGCGTCTTCAACGTGACCTCGGTGTTGTTGGCCGCGACCAGAGTGCCGTGCACGACGTCACCATTCGTGAGGTAGACGATCTCGGCCGCCGCGAGTCCGGCGACGAGCATCGTCCCGATGAATCCCAAACACACAAATGCCGCTTGTCTCATGATTCCGTGCACCCCAGATCGGTCTTTTCCGGCGTGAGGTCATTATAGCCTGTGATAGCGTCTCGAGAATCATGAACGCGATCGATCCGCGCGCTCTCAGCGCCGTCTATTTCGCCCTCGTCCTGGGGCTGGGAGAGATTCTGCGCCGCGGCCTTCACGTCGCTCCCGACGTGACCCGGAAGGCCGTTCTCGTTCTCGCCTCCTGCTGGTCCGTTCCCGCCGTCTACCTCTTCGCCGATGCGCGCGCGGCGGCCGTCCCCTTCTTCTTGCTCGCCATCGTGCTCTACTTTTCGTTCCGCTTCGAGCTTCTCGCGGCCGTCGAGGACGATGGAGCGAGCCTGGGCTCGGTTGCGGCGCCGCTGTCCGCCTCGCTTCTCTTTCGGCTTCTGGGAGACGGTATGGCTCACATCGCCGTGGCGGCAATCCTCGCCGCCTCGTTCGGCGACGCCGCCGCCGCCCTCGTAGGACGGCGTCTCGGGACCCGCAAGTATCGAATCGCGGGTCACGCGAGAACGATGGAGGGCTCGCTCGCCCTCTTTCTAGGGGCGAGCATCGCGGGGGCGCCGGTGCTGGCGCTGACGGGCGGACTCGACTGGCACCAGGCCGTTGCCTTCTCGCTCATCGCGGGGACGGTGGCGGCCTCGGTGGAAACGATCTCTCCCCACGGGGCGGACAACTTCACCTTGCCGATGGGAGTCGCGGGGACCCTCGTCGTTCTCATCCACGCGAGCAGTTGACGACGAACGCGACGAAGCGGTGAGAGGAGTGGTCTCAGTAACGCTCGACGGTGATGCTCTCCGTTTCGACGAGGGGCTCAGCGGCGAGAAGCACGGTCGAGTTGATGGGCAGAAGAGCCTGGTGGTATCGGTCCTTCACCTCGAGCGCGATCTCGTAGAAGCCCTCGGGATGGATCTGCAGGAGCTTTCCCTTGGCTCCTTTGACGCCGAGCGCGTCGTTATAAACCCGTACCTGACTCTGGAGGTCCATGCTTTGCCTTTCGTCGATTTTGGAAGTCCGCGGGCTTTATCTTTTCAATTGTAGGAAACCGAGCGAGCGGGGCGCAAGTGCGGTGACGAACCGACCCTTCCCGGCCCCGCTGCTCTGGAGCTCCTTACAACGACGCGAGGACCTTCTTCGCGATGCCGATTCCCTGGTCCACGTCCTCTTGAGACGCGGTGAGGGTCGGGCGGAAGCGAATCGAGCGGGTACCGCAGCCGAGAACGAGCATCCCGTTGTCGAATGCGAGCTCCCGGAAACGATTCCGCGTGTCGGTATCTTCAAGATCGAAGGCGCACATCAGGCCGCGGCCCCGGGCGTTCGAGATCCGGTCGGGGTTGTCCGCCTGCACCGCCTCGAGCTGCCGCAGGAGGTAGCTCCCCACTTCCGCCGCGTTGTGGACGAGCTTTTCCTTCTCGATGATCTCCAGGTAGCGCCCGAAGCGGACCATGTCGACCAGGTTTCCGCCCCAGGTGGAGTTGATCCGGGTCGACTCCCGGAACACGTTGTTTTCGACCTCGTCGATCCGCCTTCCCGCCAGGATGCCGCAGACCTGCGTCTTTTTTCCGAAGGCGAGGACATCGGGGGTGAATCCGAAATTCTGATAGGCCCACATCTTGCCCGTGAGCCCGACGCCGGTCTGGACCTCGTCCACGATGTAGAGAAAGTCGTGCTCGTCGGCGAGCTCCCTGAGCTTTCGGAGGAACTCGGGCCGGAAGTGGTTGTCGCCCCCCTCCCCCTGAATCGGCTCGATGATGAGCGCCGCGATCTCGTCGGGATGGTCGTGGATCGCTTTTTCGATCTGAGAGACCGCCCGCTTCTCCGCGGCGATCACCTCCTCGACGTGCGCTTCGACGGGAAACCGGAGCTTGGGATTGTCGATGCGGGGCCAGTCGAACTTGGGAAAGTACATGATTTTTCGCGAGTCGGCGGTGTTGGTCAACGACAGCGTGTAGCCCGTCCGGCCGTGGAACGCCTCGCGAAAGTGGAGGACCTTCTGTTGTTTCTCCGCCTTGCCCGCCGCCAGGTTCTTCCGAACCTTCCAGTCGAAGGCGACCTTGAGGGCGTTCTCGACCGCGACCGATCCCCCGGCAACGAGAAACAGGTGCGGGAGCTCGGGAGGAATGCCGACGCGGTCGAAGGTGTCGACGAACTCCGCCATCTCCACCGTATAGATGTCGGAGTTGCTCGGGTTCTGGAGCGCGACTTCCGTAATCTTTTCCACGAAGGCGGGCTCGTGCATCATGGGATGGTTGAACCCCACCGGTTGGGTTGCGAAGAACGAAAAAAAGTCGAGAAAACGCCGGCCGTTCCGGCTGTCGTAGATATAGGCGCCCTGGCTGCGCTTCAAGTCGAACACCAGGTCCATGCCGTCCACCAGCATGTGCTTTCGAAGGGTGTCGTGCACGTCGGCCGGTTTCATCGTCGTCAACATCGTCTCACCTCACAGCTGGTCCCGTAGATGCGCGAAACCCTTTCGCGCAAAACGACCGGGATATCGGTTTCGTTCGAAGAAGAAGGAAGTCGCGCGGCGAGGCGCTAGGTAGCGCCGTACATGTAGATCGCGAAGAGCACGAGGTGCCGCTGCTTCACCATGACCCTACTATTCTACCACTGCTAAAACACTGGCCCCAAACTCCTTAGCCTTGACGCCCCCGTCACCGCCCCTTATAATCTGCCACCCTTCGAATCTCGTGCGCGGGAGACTCGATCGGCTCTTCTCCCCCTAAGACGTGCCGGCAAAGTGGCGTGTACCTCGTCCGCCGCGCCGCCCGCGTCGGAGGCGGAAGCGCGGAACGAGCAGGGCGGCATCGGCACGACTGGGGCCATGAACGGCAAGGCGTGGTTATGACGAGTGAAGACTTCGGAGAGCTCGACGACATCGGATTCCTGCGGGATGCCGAGTTGTTCCGGGAGATGCCCGACTCGGTCATCCGCACGATCGTGAGCCAGGCGGCGACGGCGCATTTCAGCGCCGACGACCTGGTGGTCCGAAAAGGAGATCCGGGCGACAGTCTCTTCGTCGTGAAGGCAGGGGTCGTCGAGGTGACCAACCCCGCGGAAGGACCGCCTCTCGCCTATCTCGGCCGAGGAGATTGCTTCGGGGAGCTCGCACTGCTCACCGGCTCGGAGCGCAACGCCGACGTGCGCGTCCCTCAGCAGGCGGACCTCATCGTCATCGATCGTTCCCTGTTCGAAGACCTCATGCTCAACCACCCGGGCTTCGGGAGCCAGCTCGCGATCATTCTCGCGCAGCGGCTCGTGGGGGTGCTGGAGGACCTTCCCGGACGGAAGACGAAAAAGGAGCTCCAGGGCGATCTGCAATACTTCGACCTCGCGACCGTGGTCCAGACCCTCATCAGCTCGGCGCAGACGGGAGTGATGACGCTCTCGTCCCAGGAGGACGTTGTCGCGAAGCTCTACTTCCAGAACGGCAACATCTACCGCGCCAACTTCGGACAACGGCGTGGCGACGAGGCGGTCCACCACCTGTTCCAGACGGAGCTCAACGGCGAGTTCCTCTTCGAGAGCCGGGGCGTCGAGACGGTCGTCGACGGCCCCGACCCCGGAATCACCGTTCCCGCGATGGCTCTGATGATGGACTCGGTGCGGCTCCAGGACGAGCTGAAGATGCTCCTCGAGGAGCTCCCGTCGCTCAACACCATCATCGAAAGAAACGCCGCGTCTCTCAGCTGGACCGACGACGAGGCGCAGGCCGATGCCCGCCACATCTGGGGCTGTCTGCATACTCCGCTGAGCGTGGAAGCGATCTTCGAGCGCGCTCACAGCTGCGGCTACCACACGGCGCTCATCATCACCCGACTTCTTCAAACGGAGCAGATCAAACCGCGCCTGTGAGCCTGTGATCTTGTCCTGAGACGAAAGGAGAAACACGCTTGCGCCGCCTCGGTCTCCACCTCTTCTCCTTCGCTCTCGTCGTGCCCCTCGCCGGCGGTAGCAGAGCGGATGCCGCCGATACGAAAGTTCCCTCCAATCTCGTGCTCGACGTGCGCCTCTACGAGGCGCGCAGCAGCCGGCCGGATTTCGAGGCGATGGACAACCTCTCGTTCTTCATCGACACCGACGGGAGCGGAGTGACCGACCAGCAGTGGCTCGCGACCATCCTGCGCAAGACGCCCGATTCGATTCTCGCGACCCTCGCTTACGAGCGCCTACCGGTCGAGCGGGGCAAGGCAACTTTGTCTCTGTCGAAACGGACGCGCGCGTTCGACGTGACCCTCGATGTGAACGAGTTCAGCGACAAGGGCAGTTTCCCGGCAACCTCCGAGATCGCTCTCGTTCGCGGGAACGAGGTGCTTCGAAAGTTCGACAGGAAGATCGAGCTTCGTCTCGGACAAACCTACGTCTGGGGCAGCCGCAATCTGGAGATCTCCGCGAGCGACTACCTCTCCCACTTCCGCGATTTCGAGGATACCGGCGATCGCGGCAAGCTCTACGAGATCCTTCGGAGCTACACGTTCTTTCTCGTTCTCGCGGTGACGCCCCGCCTCGCCGACCCGGTACCACCCGAGGCCCTGGTCGTCACCCCGAACGAGAGCGTTTCGCTCGGCAAGCTCGAAAGCCCGCTCGGAGTTCCCGTCGAGGGAGAAGTCCAGGTCGAGCTCACGCTCGACGCGGTCGGCACCCCCATCGACGCCCGGGTCGTACGCTCCTCCGTCCCCGAGCTCAATCTCTTCGTCCTGAGCGAGTCCTCGAGCTGGCGCTTTCCCGAGGCCGGCGGAAAGAAGGCTCGCCTCGCGCTCGATCTTCACGCCACGCCTTGAGCGCCACTTTGCAGCCCGAAGCGCGCGTGATATTTTCTTTGTAAGACCCCATGGAAAAAACGCTTTCACCCGACCAGCTGGTCATGGTCACCGTGCTGGTCAAGCTCGGGGTGATGGCCTCGATCGCGAGCCTCTTGAGCCGCTTCGGAGCCTTCAAGCGCCTTCTCTACAAGAACGAGCTCTCCCTCAAGGAAAAGCTCATCTTCGCCCTCTTGTCGGGAATGCTCCTTTCCTTCGGAGTGATGGCGCGGTTGCTCGTCAACTACGCCGCCGCGGACCTGTCTCTCTCCGGCACGCTTCTCGTGGGACTCCTCACCGGCCCTCTCTCGGGGGCGGGCGTGGGGCTCATGGTGGGAGCGCCGGCGGCGATCAAAGGCGAGCTCCTCGCTCTTCCGCTCGGCGTCCTCTACGGGGTGAGCGGAGGAATCGTGCGGCGCCTCTGCCGCAAAGAGGACATCTGGAGCTTTTCGCCCCTGATCTTCTTGAACCTCTATCGAATCGGCAAGACGGCGATCCGCGACCGGGTCTTCGACTGGCAGATCGTGATCTTCACCGTCACCGTCGGGCTCGAGTCGCTCCGCATCTTCATCGGATCCGAGGCCCCGAAACTCGTCTTCCATCTCCGCTCGAACAATCCCTGGGTCATGCTCGCCATCTACATCAGCACTCTCGCCGCCCTCGGAATCCCGTTGAAGATCTGGAACAACGTTCGACTCGAGAGAAAGCTCGCGGAGCAGGAGGTGCTGGTGGTGCGCGCGCGGCTCCAGGCGCTCTCGAGCCAGATCAATCCCCACTTCCTCTTCAACACGCTCAACTCCATCGCCTCGGCGACCCGCACCGATCCCGAGGTCGCGCGGATGCTCATCCGGAAGCTCTCGAGCATCTTGAGAAAGCTCCTCCAGGACCAGGAACATTTCATCCCCTTGAAGGAAGAGCTCGAGTTCATCGACTCCTACCTCGACATCGAGAGGGTCCGCTTCGGCAGCGGCAAGCTGGTGGTGGAGAAGATCGTCGAGGACGACGCCCTCGACTCCTACGTTCCCTCGATGATCATCCAGCCTCTGGTGGAGAACGCGGTGAAGCACGGCATCGGCTCGAGAATCGAGGGCGGCCGGATCGTCATCCGCGCGCGGCGCGGCCTCGGAAGCGCCATCATCGAGATCGAGGACAACGGCAAGGGCTTTCCCGTGAACGATCGCCCCGAGAACGGATTGGGGATCGGGCTCAGCAACGTGAACGAGCGGCTGATGGTGATCTACGGTGCGCAGTATCAGCTTCAACTGGACAGCGAACCGGACCGGGGCACCGTGGCCCGGGTGGAGATACCCGACGTGGACATCTCGTTCCTGAGAGCGAGCTGAGGCGATGTCGGTCCGCGCCCTCGTCGCCGATGACGAGCAGCTCGCGAGGGATGAGCTCGTGTTCCTGCTCGCCTCGTTTACCGAGCTCGAGGTCGTGGGCCAGGCATCCAACGGTCTCGAGGCGGTCGAGCTCGCCCGCAAGCTCACTCCCGACTTGCTGTTTCTCGACATCCAGATGCCGGGCCTCGACGGATTCCACGTGATGCGCGAGCTCATGACGGACGCCGAGGTTCCCCAGGTCGTTTTCGTGACCGCCTTCGACCAGTACGCCATCCGGGCCTTCGAGGTCAATGCCATCGACTACCTGCTGAAGCCCGTCGACAAGAACCGGCTTCGTCAGGCGGTATCCCGCGCGCTCAAGCGGAAGCGCGAGGGCGAGCCCATCGAGAACCAGCTCGAGCGCCTGCTCGGCGCGCTCGAGCGAGGCTCGCGCCAGAAGCGGGTGGTGGTGCGGGTGGGAGAGCGCTTCATGCTCGTGGATGCCTCCGACATCGTCTACGCGAGCACCGAGGACGGTGTCGTCACCATCGTCACCGACCGAGTGACGGGAACGTCGAACCTCAAGACCCTCGACGAGCTCTCGAGCGGGCTCGACCCCGAAGTGTTCTGGCGGGTTCACCGCGCCTATATCGTGAACCTCGAGCGGATCCAGGAGGTCATCCCCTGGTTCAACCGCACCATTCAGCTCAAGATGGCCGACCGCGCCGGAACCGAGATTCCCGTCTCCCGCTCCCAGACCCGGCGCCTCAAAGAGCACCTGAATCTTTGACGCGGTTTTTCGAAAACGGGCGGCGACCGCCCACTCTCGAACGGTGCCGGCCTCCCGCACCGGCCAAAACCCGCGTTTCGAAGCTTCGGCTTGCGGCATGGAGTTTGCTCCGCGTTGCGAAGGACTCGAATCTCATTCAGGAGGGAGACCGATGACCGAAACCGAACGCTGGCGCGAGCCTTTATCGACGATACCGAGCCCCGACTCCTGGAAGCGGAGAGAGGAAGAGGGCTGGCGCCTCGCCGCGATCGAGTGGGAGCGGCCGGCGCGTCCCGCCGAGGTCGAAAAGCGCCCTATTCCCTATGGGCTTCGCATTTCGTCGGACTGCCGGCATCTGGAAATCGACCCGACGGAAAAGGAGGCGATGCGCCTCATCGTGGCGATGATTGCGGGGGATCACCCGCTTTCCCGGATCGCGCAAGAGCTCAACCAGCGGGGCTTCCGCACCCGCGCCGGATCGGATTGGACGCAGCTGAAGATTTTTCAGCTGCTGCCGCGGATCATCGAGTTCGGGCCCGAGATCCTAGCGGATGAGGATTGGTCGCAGAACAAACGCCGCGTTCTCGCCGTGGTCAGCTGAGAGCCGCGTCAAGAGGAGAGTGACGGGTGAGGGCGGAGATCCCAACCAGGATACGAGATTTGTCGCTCCGATTTTTCCCCCTCGGATAATATCTTCGGGAGTCCAAGATTCTCATATCCAGCTCCACCCTCACTCCATAAGCTTGGGCACCTGGATCAGCCTTGGCCGTTCGGGATCGCCTTTCGACTGAGGTCGCCAGCTTACTCACGTCCCCCCATCCTGTCAAGATCCTTTTTCCGAATCAGTGAAGTTTCTACGCTGCAACGGGACGAGCCAGCGTGCGCGCTGGCACCGTTGCTCTCGTTCTGGTAGAAGGGTACCGGCCCATGACCATCAACTCGGATCGCCTACGGCAGCGGCTCGTCGAGCTGGCGCGATTCGGCCGCCTCCCCGAGGGCGGGGTAACGCGGCTAGGCTTCTCCGAGACCGAGCGCCGGGCTCGGGAATGGGTGATGTCGCTCATGCGGGAGGCCGGCCTCGAGGTCTCCGTCGATTCCGCCGCCAACATCCACGGTAGGCGGCCGGGCGCCGAGCCCGGACTTCCCGTCATCCTCTTCGGCTCCCACATCGACTCCGTCCCCGAAGGCGGAATCTTCGACGGCACGCTCGGAAGCCTCGGCGCTTTCGAGGTTCTCGAGACGCTCGCGGAACGGGGGGTCGAGACCCGCCACCCGCTCGAAATGGTCATCTGGGTCGATGAGGAGGGTGTGCACTTCGGGCAAGGACTCTTCGGAAGCCGGGCGGCGACGTCAGGCGCGAAGCGCGGCGAGCTCGATCTTTCGGGCGACGACGGCCGAAGTCTCTCCGAGTGGCTCGAGACGTACGGCCAACGCCCGTCGGAGCTCGACTCCGCCATCCTGGACGCGCGCCGCGTCGCCGCGTACTTCGAGCTCCACATCGAGCAGGGACCTCACCTCGATCGAGAAGGAGTGCCCATCGGCGTCGTCGAGGGAATCGTGGGCATCTATCGTTTCGAGGCGTGCGTCGAAGGGTTCGCGAACCACGCGGGAACGACGCCGATGGCGGAGCGGAAAGACGCCATGGTATCGGCCGCCAGGCTCACCCAGGCCGTGCGCGAAGAAGTGATGGCGAGACCGGGCGGTCAGGTGGGAAACGTCGGACTCCTACGAGCCTTTCCCGGCGCACCCAACGTCGTGCCTGGGAAGGTCCTCTTCCCCATCGAGCTCCGCGACCTGGAGGAAGGCGTCGTCCTCGACGTCCTCGAGAGGATCCGGGGCCGCGGCCAGGCCATCGCTCGACTGGACGGCACCACGATTCGCATCGAGCCGTTCGCTTCCGAGGGCCCCGCTCCTACCGACGTCGCGCTCCAGGATCACATCGAGCGCGCCGCCCGCTCGCTCGATCTCGAGACCTTGCGACTTCCGAGCGGGGCGGGCCACGACGCGCAGAACGTCGCCCGGCACGGGATTCCCACGGGAATGATCTTCGTCCGCAGCAAGAACGGCGTGAGCCACAACCCGACGGAGTGGACCGACTGGGAGGATTGTGCCCGGGGAGCCGACGTCCTCTACCGCGCCGTCCGGGAGCTGGATTCCACCGCTTGATCTCGAACCTCCTCTCTCGCGTCGAGCGATACCTCGCCCACGAGGTCGATGAATCCGATCGCCTGGAGCTCGCCTCACTCCTGGAGCTCGCCCGCTCCGGCGATTCTCGCGCCGAGAGCGAGCTCGTAGAGCGCTTTTCCGGGACGCCTCGATTCGGAACCGCGGGTATCCGTGGACTCCTGGGCGCGGGCGAGAGTCGGATGAACCGCGCTCTCGTGCTCCGGGTGACGTACGGACTCACCCGCTACCTCCTCGAGACCGTTCCCCGCGCCCGAGAGAGGGGCATCGTGATCGCCCGTGACGGCCGAAGACTCTCGGACGTCTTCCAGCGGGACGCGGCGTCGGTCGTGTCCGCCCTCGGTGTCCCCGTCCATCTCGTGCCCGGCGCCAACCCGACGCCGCTTCTCGCGTTCGCGGTGCGACATCTCGGGGCGAGCGCGGGAGTGATGATCACCGCGTCTCACAATCCGAAGGCCTACAACGGCTACAAGGTCTATTGGGAGAACGGCGCGCAGATCATCCCACCCGTCGATTCCGGTATCGCGGCCCGGATCGACGAGGCTCCGGAGGCCTCTGACGTTTCCCTGGCGACGAGCCGGATCCACACGGTCGACGACGTCGCCGAGCACTATCTCGACGCCCTGCATTCTCTCGAAACGCCGCTCGCGCTCGCGACCGACCTCGGAATCGCCTATTCGGCGCTCCACGGTTGCGGCCAGCGACTCTTCCTTCGCGCGATGAAGGCGCGGGGGCTCGAGAATCTCCATCCCGTCGCCGAGCAGGCCGAGCCGGATCCCGACTTTCCGACCCTTGCCTTTCCCAACCCCGAAGAGGCTGGCACCCTGGATCGCGTCCTCGAGGTCGCGCGCGAGAACGGCTGCGAGCTCGTACTCGTGAACGACCCGGACGGGGACCGTCTCGGTGCCGCCGTGCGGGGCGCCTCGGGGGATTACGTGGTCCTGAACGGAAACGAGATCGGAGTGCTGCTGGGAGCCCACATCTTGACCCACACTCCCGAGACGAGGCCCCTGCTCGTGTCGACGGTCGTTTCCTCGCGCATGCTTTCGCGGATGGCGGCCGCCGAAGGCGTCCGGTACCAGGACACGCTCACCGGGTTCAAGTGGATCGCCAACGAGGCGATGCGGATCGAGGCCGAGGAAGGGGTGACGTTCGTCTTCGGATACGAGGAGGCGCTCGGCTACACCGTCGGGCGCGTGGTGCGGGACAAGGACGGGATCGGCGCGGGACTCGTTCTCGGCGAAATGGCGGCCCATCTCCGGACGAAGGGGAAGTCGCTTCTCGATGCCCTATCCGAGCTGAGACGTCGCCACGGGCTCTTCGCGAGCCGACAAAAGAACGTGACGCTCATCGGAAGCGAAGGTGCCGGCCGGAATCGAACGGGCGATGGCGCGCCTCCGACGAGCGCGCCCGTCGATGCTCGGCGAGGAACGGATCGCGGTCATTCAGGATTTGAGTGAGGCAACGAAGCCGGCACCGAGCGACGTCCTCCTCTATGACCTCGAGGACGGTGGCCGCGTCGCCGTACGCCCGAGCGGAACCGAGCCCAAGATCAAGTTCTATCTCGAAGTCGTCGAGCCCTATGACGAGCCGGCGGCGGCGGCAAAACGTGCGTCCCGCAGACTCGACGCGATCGAGGCCGAGGTCCTGGCGGCCGCGGGTCTACCCTGATCGGACTGGGATAGGATAGGCGCCGGTGAAGGCAGCGGTGATCGAAGCGCAGGGGTCGATCGAGAACCTCGTTTATCGGGATTGGCCGGATCCCGTGACGCGGCCTGACGATCTGCTCGTCCGGGTGCGGGTCTGCGGGCTGAACCACCTCGACATCTTCGTCCGCAGGGGCATGCCCGGTTTTCCCGTCCCCACTCCGTTCATCTCGGGAGGAGACATCGCCGGCACCGTCGAAGCGGTCGGCGAGAACGTCCGCGGCTTCCGTGTCGGCGATCGGGTTCTCCTCAACCCCTCCTCGGACGAGGGCATGCTCGGCGAGTCGCTTCCCGGCGGGATGGCGGAGCTCGTGCGCACTCGGGCGACTCACGCCATCCCCATCCCCGCGGGGGTGGGCTTCGAGGACGCCGCCTGCCTTCCGGTGGCCTACGGCACGGCTTGGCGCATGCTGTATCATCGGGCGCCGCTTCGTTCGGGCGAGACGATCCTCGTCCTCGGAGCGAGCGGAGGTGTCGGCACGGCGACGATTCAGATCGCGAAAAATCTGGAGGCGCGCGTCTTCGCCGTCACGAGCTCCGAGGAGAAAGCGGAGAAGTTGAAAGATATCGGAGCGGACGTCGTCGTCAACGCCTCCGAGACCGACTTCAGCGCCGAGACGTGGCGGCTCACCGAAAAGAAGGGCGTCGACATGGTCGTGAACTACACCGGCGGTGACACCTGGGTCCCGTCGCTGCGCTGTCTTCGCAAGCAGGGCCGGCTCGTCGTCTGCGGGGCGACCGCGGGCTTCGCCCCACGGACCGACCTCCGCTACGTCTGGGTGCGGGAGCTCGAGATCATCGGCTCCGATGGCTGGACGACGGAAGACATCCGCGCGCTGCTGGCCGAGGTGGAGTCGGGGCGCATTCGCCCGGTCGTGAACCGCGTCTTTCCTTTGGCCGAGGCGCGCGAGGCGGAGAGGCTTCTCGAGGAGCGCGCCGTCTTCGGGAAAGTCCTGGTGCGGCCGTGACGGTTCCGGACGGCGACCGCGAGCTCACTCTCGAGCGGCTGCAGCACGTGCTCGACGAGCCGCCGTACCAGAAGTTTCTGGGGCTCCGCGCCGTTTCCTTCGACCGGGACACGGGACGGGTCGAGATTCTCTTACCGTTCAAGAACGAGCTCTGCCGATCCTCGACGCGTCCGGAGATCCACGGCGGGGTGACGGCGGCGCTCATCGATGTCGCCGGCGACTACGCGCTCGCGATCCTGCTCGGTGACGGCGTTCCCACCGTCGATCTGCGCGTCGACTTTCTTCGCATGGCGGAGGCGACGGACCTCACCGCCACCGCGAGCGTCGTGAAGAAAGGAAGGACGCTCGGCGTCGTGAACGTCGAGGTCACCGACGGTGAGGGACGACTCATCGCCATCGGCCGCGGCACGTACTACGTGAAACGGTGAGCTATTTGCCGGCCGGCTTTCGCTTCATCTCGACCCGGATCATGACGACGTCCTGATCCGTCGGATTCTCCGTCGTATGGGCGGGAGCTCCGTCCGACCAGAGAACGGCGCCCGCGCTCTCCTCCATCTCCTGGGAGTTGCCGTTCGAGTCGGTGTTCCGCAGGCGCGAGCTCGTGAGAAGGACGCTGACACCGGGAAGGTGCTCGTGCAGCGGCGAGGTCGAGCCCGCTGGATAGGTCAGCCTCAGCACCCGCACCCGGTCGTTCTCGAGCTCGACGACGTGGTGCTCGGGATCGACGAGGGTGGCATCGTCGGCGGGAAGCGGGATCGGGTCTCCGCTCAGGTCCTCGAGCTCGATTCGAGATGTTCTCGACGTCGCTCTTCGCGAACCCGGCGTGGGTGACCGGATCTCCCCAGGCCGCGGTGCCGGCCTTTTCCGTGACCTCGACGGGAGCACCGTCACGAGGAGTCAGAAGAACCTCAGTGTCGCGCAGGTACACGGACACACGCGAGGGGTGCGAATGCATCTTCCCCTGGACTCCGGCAGCGAGGTTCTCGCGGAGGACTCGAACGAAGTCGTTCTGGAGCTCGACCTTGTAGTGCTCGGGATCCGCGGTAGCGGGGTCGAGGTAGGCATCGTCCGCAGCCTTGGGCTTGCAGCTCGCGAGCCCCACCAGACAAAACAGAATGGCTAGTCGTTTCATCGCTTCCTCGAGATCAAGAGCGGAAAATTAGGGACAGGCACCTATTTTGCGAAATTAGTGCCTGTCCCTAATTTCCGGTCAGGGTCAGCTCCTTCGTGGTTCTTTCCGGGCGACGGAGAAGAAATCATACCATTCGGAGTCGGCGCCTCCGTAGATTCGCTCGACCTTTACATCCAGGACGTAGGGCCGGCCCTCCTCGACCGCGCGAAGGCAACGCGCGAGCGCCGTCTCGAGCCTTCTCGGGATCGTCCACTCTCTCTCCGTCCACACCGTACCCCTTGGCGATGGCCACGTTGTCGATCTCGGGCGCGCCCAGGCTGCAGCCGATGTACTTTCCCGTCGCCGCCGCGCGCTTCCCATAGGCGTGAAGAAACCGCCGGTTCGCCTGGTACTGGCCGTTGTTCCAGATCACGACCCCGACCGGGACCTCGTAGCGCGCCGCGGTCCACAGCGCCTGCACTCCGAACTGGAAGCTTCCGTCCCCGATGAGAGCGACGACCTGCTTGTCCGGCTTCGCGATCTTCGCCCCCACCGCCGCCGGGAGCCCCCACCCCAGAACGCCGCCGCAGGTGGTGAGGTTCCGGCGGCGCTCGCGCTCGCTCCGCCTGTGGTCGATGTCGAAATAGGCGGAAAGGAAGAACTCCGCGGTGACGAGCTCGGTGACCGCGATCGCATCGGGCTCGAGCGCGCCGTTGACCTCCACCATCAAGCGCTCGATGGAGATCGGAGTATCGCTCCACTTCTTCTCCGCCGCGGCGTCGAGCCTTCGCCGCCTCGACTCGTGGTACGAGACGACGGCACGCTTTCTTTGCTCGATGACGCTTCGGGGAAGCTGGCGTTTGCCCAGCTCCGACGCGATCGCCGCCGCCGCGACGCGGGGATTGGCCACCATCGCCACGTCCGTGGGGTAGCTTCGCCCAATCTCGGAGGCGTCGAGTCCCGAGTGCAACACCTTCGCCGAGCGGGGAACGAGGGGCTTCGGTGAAGTTCCGAACAGGGAGAACATCGTTCCCCCGACGCTCCAGTAGAGATCGAGCGTCTCGGGGTAGTGCGGATCCTCGGTGAACATCCCCGCGTACTGAGGGTGGGTCGAAGGGAAGGACATCGGGCTGTGGGCGGCGTAGATCTCCTTGAAAACGGGAGCTCCGAGAAGCTCGGCGATTTTCGCGATCTCGTCGGTTCCGCCGAAACGGTTGACCTCCTTCCCCACGGCGATGACGGGGAAGCTCGCGCCGACGAGAAGAATCCGCGGCACGCTTCACCGCCTCCTCGCT
Source organism: uncultured Acidobacteriota bacterium (assembly GCA_963815675.1). Classification (GTDB taxonomy): domain Bacteria; phylum Acidobacteriota; class Vicinamibacteria; order Marinacidobacterales; family SMYC01; genus CAWFHP01. Next base: position 795,974 of record CAWFHP010000019.1, read on the forward strand.
GGGAGCGACGTCGAGGTCGAGCTCCGAGCGGGACCGGGGAAGAATCTCCGCCCGGGGAATCGTCTCCGCCCACATGTCTTTCGAGAAAGTGACGAAGGTGGGACCTCCGGGCGGAACGCTCGCGAGAAGGAAGGCCCTCCGGAGCGTGTCGGGGATGGTCCCGGCGTTCACCACGTCCCACGTCCACTGCGTGAAGTCTCTGGGAAAGTGATGCAGGTTCTCCGCCTCGAGAAAGGCACCGGACCCGCGCACGTCCGTCCCCTGTCGCCCCACCGTCACGACGATCGGGATCCGATCCTTGAAAGCGTTGACCATGGGCCCGAAGGCGTTTCCCGAGCCCGCCACCGAATGGAGATTCACGATCGGGGTCGTGCCCGACGCGCGGGCGTAGCCGTCGGCCATGGACATGACCGACCCCTCGTGGAGTCCCTGAACGTACTGCAGGCCAATGCGGTCGACGAGCGCGTCGAGAAACGCGACCTCCTCCGAGCCGCCGAGACCGAAGACGTACGGGATCTTCCATTCGAGGAGAAGCTCCGCCATCACCTCGCCGCCGGTGAGGTTGTCGATCGTACGCCCCGAAGCATCGTCCGGGGACTCCGCAGGGATCGAGGAGAGGGCGAGAGAACCGGCGAGCTTCGACGCCGAAGCTCCCGCGACTCCGAGCCCGGCGAAGCGGGAGAGGAACTCCCGTCGTCCGATGCTTCCGTCCAGCAGGAGCCGTGCCGCTTCCCGCATCACCGCTCCCCGCCGACGAAGTGGATGCACGACACCACCGGCGCGCTCGGGTCGGACCCAGATTCCGTCCTCCGTTGGATGGGGCGTGATTCCATTCTCCTTCAGAAGATTGCGGGTCCCGTCCAGGCTCGAGATGCGCAGCTTGACCACGGCGACGCAGGGAATCGCGGGGAGAACCGCTTCCTCGAAGCGCTCACCGATCTCGTCGGGTCCCGCGATCGCCACTTCGCCCTCGTCGAGAACGAAGCGAAGACCGCTTTCGTCCGGCTCGCGCAGGGTGAGCTTTCCGAACCGGTCGGCGGTTCGCTCGGGCTCGTCGGAGCAAAGGGTGATTCCCTCGAGCGCCCGGACTCCGTTGGGATGATCGAGAAGGCTCTTCTGCCAGAGGACGTCGGGCGTCGCGTGCTCGATGAAGAGGATCTCGGCCTCGGGAAAGACCTCGGGCTCGACGTGCACGATGCGAAACAGACCCGGCTTCGTCCCTTTGCCGTGGGGCACGTCCCTCCCGATCTCGACCGGCTCCTTCAACCCCTTCACCCGGTCCTTGCGCGACTTGTAGAAATCGGCCGCCCGTTCGCAGCCGAGGGCGACGATCTGGACGCCGTGGAACTTCTCCGACAGCGCGCGGAAATGCTCGAGCGGCCGGCTGGGATCGGTGACCCCCAGGATCTCGAAATAGCCCTGACGGAACATGGCGCAGCGGTTGCCCGAGCCCCAGAGCTCGACCGGCCCGTCGGCGGTGAGCTGCCCCTTGTGCGAGCTCTCCTCGGTGAGCCGAAACCCCAGGGTTTCGTAGTCTTCTTTCGAGGCGCTCAGGTCGGGCGACACCAGCGCGACGTGATCGAGAGTGAGCGAGCCGTCTCCGCTCATGAATTCCTCCCCCGGTTCGCGATCTTCGGTCCGAACTTCTCTTGAAGGGCCTCTTTTATCACGGCGCGATCCACTTTGCCCGCCCCGTTGAGGGGAAGGCTATCGACGACGAGCAGGCGCCTCGGGTGCGCGTAGGCCGGGCCCTTGTCGAGACAATACTTCTTGAGCGTCTCCTCGTCGAGGCCCTCCGCCTCGGCGTGGCGCATGACCATCGCCACCGGCACGTGCCCCTTCACCGGATGCTCGACGGGAACGACCGCCGCATCGTACACGTCGGGATGAGAGAGGAGGAGGTTCTCCACTTCCTTGGGGTAGACGTTCTCTCCCCCGCAGTTGAACATGTCGTCGGTGCGTCCGCGGAAGGTATAGAAGCCGTCGGCGTCGCAAGAGAACAGATCGCCGGTGGCGAGCCAGCCGTCTTTCAGTCGCTTGTCGTTCACTTCGGGCAGGCGATGATAACCCGGGGTGACGCCGGGGTTGCGCACCCAGAGCTCGCCTTCGCGTGGGTTCTCGTTCCCCTTCTCGTCCACGAGCTTCACCTCGCCCTCGGGCCAGGCGACTCCGCAGCTTCCGAATGGCACTTCCCGGCCATCGATGGGTGGCCCGATCATCACCGGCCCGCCTTCGGTGAGCCCGTAGCTCTCGCTCACCTTGACCCCGAATGCCTCACGCACGGCGACCATCAACTCGCGCTGAACCGGCGCCGAGCCCATGCTCAGCGACTCGAGACTGGAGAAGTCGAGGCTCTCGATCAGAATCTCGCTGCTGCAGGAGCCTGGTGAAGACGGCGGGCACCGCCCCCGCCTGGGTGCAACGGTACTCCGCGAGCGTTCGCAGAAACCTTCGCGGCTCGAAGTCCGGGAGGATCACGACCGTACCCCCGACTTGAAGGAGCGGCTTGATGGCACCCGCCATCGCGTTCTTGTGGTAAAGGGGCACGGCCGCGAGAGCGCGGGCATTCGACTTCTCGGGCCAGTACTTCTCGAGGCAGCGCACCCACCAGAGCTGTCCCGCATGGGTGAGAACGACTCCCTTGGGATTCCCCGTCGAGCCCGACGTATAGGGCTGAAAGGAGGGATGGTCCCGCGGGAGCTCGGGCGGATGAAACTCGGGCGACGACGTCCCTATGGCTTCTTCGTATCGCGTCCAGCCGCGACGAACGGGATCGAACGAGAACCGATGGCCGATCGCGAGCTTCTCGACGACGTCCTCGACGAAGCGATTCGAAAAAGGCTCGACGAAGGCGGCCACGGATTCGGAGTCACGCAGAATGTATTCGAGCGTCTCGGCGCCGAGCTTGGTATTGAGCGGAACGGGAACAATCCCCGCCCGCATCGCTCCGTACATGATCTCGACGAACTCGAAGCGGTTTCCAATCGCCATCGCCATCCGGTCGCCCGGCTCGAGCCCGCGGGCGACGAGCAGGCTCGCCACACGATTCATCCTCTCGTCGAGCTCCTCGTACGTCACTTCGCGCGCCGGATTGCGGGAAAGGTCGATGAGCGCCGTGCGCCCGGGGAGCTCGGCAACGGGCCGAGCGCACCAATAACCCAGATTGCCTTCGAAGCGATCGGTCATCGCGACGCCGCCTCTCGTCCGGCAATCCGCCCCCCCACGAAGCACTCGGCCAGATTTCCTCCCGATAGATACAGGTGTCCGAACAAGCTTCCCATCTCCCCTGCCGCGTAGAGGCCCGGGATGGGCTCTCCGTACACGTCCACGATGCGCTGGCGCTCGTCATGGACGGGACCACCCTGGGTGTTGGAGACGATCGGCCAGACGGGAGCGCTATAAAAAGGTGCGGTTCGAATCGGCATCATGCTCGTGGGCGGACGCCCGTACGCGGGGTCGGTCCCGGCCTGGCATCCCTCGTTCCACCGAAGAAGCGTTTCCTCGAGGCGAGAGACCTCGACTCCGAGAATCGCGCGCCAGGGAGGCAACGTCTTCCGCCCGCCGAACGATTCCAAGCTCGACTTCTCTCAGGTTGTCCCGACTCCAATCGAAGCTCTGGCCCCGCTCATTGTACGTGGGCCGGCCGAAAGGATACAGCTTCCGGCCTTCCTCGTCGGCGACGAGAAACGCGGGAATGCGTGGGTAGTCCTGGGTCTCGGGGCGGAATCTCTCGAAGGGCCGGTGACCCGTGTCCTGGAGGTAGGGCTCGTACTCGTTCATGAATCGCTTCCCCTCTCGGTCGAGGAGAATCCAGGGCAACTTGACGTCTTCCGCCGGCCCTTCGCCGGGGAGCCAGTCGGGAACGCGCTTCGTCCGGATGCCGAAAGGGTACGAGGGGTCCGGGTGCCGAAACCCGTAGGAGCCGTGATAGTGCCACATGTGCCAGAGCGCCGCGCCCAGAGACTGCGCCATGCGAATGCCGTCGCCGGTGTTGCCCCGATACGCCGCGGTGAGGACGGGCTTGCCCTGCCAGAACTGCCGCTTCATCTCCTCGTCGGCCTCGAAGCCTCCGGCGGCGAGAACGACGCCGCGCCCCACGCGAAGACGCTCGCCGGTGTCGAGCTCGACCGCCTCGATCGCGCCAGCCCCGGTCCCGGTCCCGGTCCTCAGCAGGCGGCGCGCGCGCGATCCCAGGCGAACGTCGATCCCTCGACGTCGGACGTTCTCCTCCACCACTTTGAAGAGGCGCGCGCCCGCCGGCGAGCCCTTCACCTGGGGAAACTCGGCCTCGATGTCCTCGATGGTGGCGAAGCCGAAGCCGTCGTGCCCCGGAAAGGGATAGTTCGCGAAGGCGCGCCGGACGACGAGCCGGGCACCGGCCGCCCCGGCGATCGTTCCGAGGTAGTCGGGAAGCTCGACCATCCCTTGCGCGAGCTTCCGCAAGAGGGCATCGGGGGCGGTCCCCCCATTCGTTGCCTGAAGGTAAGTGAAGGCTTTCTCGGCGTCGAACGCGATCCGCACTCCCCCCGCGGAGCAAACGGAGATTCCGCCGGGGTCGGGATTCTTCTCGAGGAGAAGCACCCGGGCGCCCGCATCGTGTGCTTCCAGGGCGGCGACACCCCCGGCGTAGCCGAAGCCGACGACGACGACGTCCCAGGCTTCCAAGGGTTCAGAGCCGGAAGGTCAGGCGGAGCCCGTGGATGAGCTCACGCGCCATCTCGGCGAGAATCGCCTCGCCCTTTTCCACCGACGCGAGCGTCGGGTCGCCGCGGACGCCCGTGCGGGAGAAATCGATTCCCGACGCGGGATCGCCGCTGAAGATCGTCGGTTGGTAGAAGACCGTTTCCTCCTCCTCCTCCTCCTCGACCCTGTTCCCGTAGTCCTCCACCGCCTCTTCCATGTGCACGGAATCCGGCTCGATGGCGAGAATCATCGAGGTCTCGGCTTCGTCGCCGTGCCCTCCGAGCTTCTGCTCGAGCTTCGCATCGAGCGCTCGTCCCAGGGTGCGGATGTCGGCCGTCGCAATGCGCGTTCCCGTTTCCTCGTAGAGGTCGCGCACGGCGATGCGCAGCGCGGGCTCGGTGGATACCCCGGTGTTGAGGACGGCAATCTTGCGCGCGCCGTCGCGGACGAATTTCGACAAGATGTCTTTCAACAGAGCGACGAACGTCTCGGAGCGGAGGTGCTGGCTCCCGGGATAGTCGACGAACGCGGGAAAGTAGCCGAAGGGTACGATGGGGGCCACCACCACCGGGAGCTCTCTCATGACGCGCTCGGAGAGATCGCGGGCGACGAGGTAGTCGGTCTTCAAGGGAAGATGATGACCGTGCTCCTTCGCCGCGGCCCCGATCGGCACGAGCACCACCGCCCCGTCGTCGAAACGCCTCTTCGCTTCTGGCCACGTCAGATCGGACAGCCACACGCCCTTTGCTTCGCTCACAAGTACTTCTCCAGGAACGAGCGGACCTCGCGACCCCACACGAGGACGCCCCCCCGCTCGAAGAAGTGTCCCTCGTCCCGGGTCACTCCGAACGGCGGGAACACGCGGGCGCGGAACGGTTTGTTCTCTCGCGCGAGAACGCGAGCAATCTCCACCGTGGGCCTCGTGCTGTAGTCGTTCTCCGCCTGGATCAGGCAAAGAGGAACGGTGGCGGCTCGGGCCGCCTGCTTCATGAGCTCGCGCAGGCGCGGCGTCTTCTCCCAGTTCATCGCCGCTCCGGCGAAGTCCACGCCGCAGCGAAACCGGTCGCACTTCGCCGCGGCGAGAAGACTCACGACGCCTCCGAAAGAGCTTCCCATGACGCCCACGCGGCCCGGGTCGATGCCGTCGAGGGTTTCGAGATAGCCGAGTGCCGCGACCACGTCGTTCGACTCCCGGTGGAGCCGGCGGACGAGCTCGCAATCGTAGGCGTCCGTCCCGAACTCCGAAGTGACCTCTTCGCGCCAGTACCGGCCCGGGGAACGCCCGTATCCCCACCGGTGGGGGAAAAAACAGGCGATACCCCAGCTCAAGAGAGCCGAGGCCACCGACGGCTTGGAAACGTCGGTGCTCTCCCGCGTCACGCCGCTTCCGTGGTTCAGGATGACGGCCGGCACCGGTCTTCGCCCCGGAGGCATGTAGAGGTAACCGAAGAGCTCTTCGCTCCCGGAGAAGGAACCGGTGCTCTTCGGGCCGGAGGGAGAGGTCTTCGAGCGCGGTCTCGTTCTTCTCCGGCCCTTCCCGGCGGAAGAAGTGTCTCTCGAAACGCTCGAGGTGGGAGCTCATCTCCTCCCGGACGGCCCGAAAGGCCGCGCTCGCCGCCCTCGCCTCGAGATCGAGGCCATGTTCCGCGATCGAGGCGAACGAGCACTCCCACTGGACGTCGGGCCCCTCACCGTTTCCTTCCTTCACGAAGATCGTCCCCGCGGGCAGTCCGATTTCCCGGCGGATGGCGGAGGCGCGCTGCCTCACGGAAAGCACCGTCTCCGCTTGCCCTTTCCTCGCGTAGTAATGCGTTCGCTCGACGAACATGTCGCGGCTGATTCTACATCCTCACCCCGATTCGCCGGCATAGGGACACCGCACCTCATGCCCCGGATGAGACCAGGGAACGAGCGCGGGCGGTCTCCGGCAGTCTTCTCGCGCGATGGGACAGCGCGTCCGAAAACCGCAGCCTTCCGGCGGATCGAGCGGGCTCGGGATCTCGCCCGGGAGCGCCGCCATCTCCCGCGCCATGCGTCTCGATTCGGGGTCGAACCGCAGCTCGGGAACGGCGGAGAGAAGAGCGCGGGTATAGGGGTGGGCGGGACGCTCGAAGAGATCGGCCTCGGACGCTAGCTCAACGACCTGGCCGAGATACATCACGGCGATGCGGTGACAGAGATGACGGACGACCGCCAGGTTGTGGGAGATGAACAGAAGCGAGAGCCCCGTCCGCTTCTGGATGTCCCCGAGCAGGTTCAGGATCTGTGCCTGGATCGAAACGTCGAGCGCGGAGACCGCTTCATCGCAGACGAGAAGCTTCGGCCGCAGCGCGAGCGCCCGGGCGATTCCGATCCGCTGCCTCTGGCCTCCGCTGAACGCATGAGGGAAGCTCTCGGCCGCCTCGGGAGACAACCCGACGGTCCCGAGCACCTCGGCGACTCGTCGTTCCCGCTCGCCCACCGGGACGCCGAAGCTTCTCAGCGGCTCGGCCACGATATCCCCCACTCTCATGCGCGGGTCGAGAGACCCGTAGGGATCCTGGAAGACGGCCTGCAGATGCCTTCTTATCGGGCGAAGTTTCCCTTCCGCGAGGTGCGAAACGTCGACACCGTCGAAGTGAATCGACCCGGAGGAAGGCTCGGAGAGCCGAAGCACGAGCCGCGCGAGCGTCGTCTTCCCGCAGCCGCTCTCGCCGACGATTCCCAGGCTCTCGCCGGGCTCGAGCGAGAGCGAGACGCCGCGAAGCGCCCGGAGCGTCGCCCGCGCGACTCCGAAAAACGAGCGCCTCACCACGAACTCCTTCTCGACGTCGACGAGCTGGAGAAGCGGCATCACTTAGTGCTCGCCTCGCTCTTCGCTCGGCTCGCTCCCCGCGCTCCTCGCGCGGTGAGGACGGCCGGATTCCCGGTCCACGCCTTCGGCGCGACCGCTTCCTCCGGCCGGGCTCGCTCCGCTCGCTCGCTGCGGCTGTGTTCTTCCGTAGTCGCCGCGTGATTGGATTCCATACCGAGGAAACAGCGGGAGCCGTCCACGAGCGGAGGGGCCTCGACGTCGCATCGGTCGAACCGCTCGGGGCACCGCGGGTGGAACCGGCAGCCGGAAGGATAGTCCCAGGGTGAAGGCGCCGTTCCGGGAATGGCATCGAGCCGCTCTTGTCGCTCTCCCACCCGAGGCACCGAGCTCAGGAGCAGACGCGTATAAGGATGTCGAGGCGTCGAGAAGATCCGCGCCACCTCGCCCTGTTCCACGATACGGCCGGCATACATCACCACCACCCGGTCGGCCATCGACGCGATGACTCCCATGTCGTGGCTCACCAGAAGAATCGCGGTGCCGAACCTCGCGCCGAGATCGCGCATCAACGACAGGATCTGCGCCTGGATGGTGACGTCGAGCGCGGTCGTGGGCTCGTCGGCGATGAGGATCTGGGGGCGGCAAGCCATCGCGATCGCGATCATGACCCGCTGCCGCATTCCGCCCGAGATCTCGTGGGGGTAGCTTCGAGCGCGCTCGCGGGCGCCGGGGATACCCACGAGATCGAGAATCTCGACCGCCCGCTCGTTGGACTCCTTTCTACCGAGACCGAGGTGCTCTTCGAGGACTTCGGCGACCTGGAACCCCACGGGATAGACGGGATTCAACGAAGACATCGGCTCCTGGAAGATCATGCCGATCTCGCGACCGCGCACGAGGCGCATCTCCTTTTCCGGGAGCGTCGTGAGCTCGCGTCCCGAGAGCTTCACGCTTCCCCTCGCCCGAGCCGAGGGAGGGAGCAGGCGCATGAGAGCGAGCGCCGTCGCCGACTTTCCCGAGCCGCTCTCACCGACGACGCCCAGGACCTCCCCGGGGGCGACGTCGAGCTCGACGTCCTCCACCACCGTCACGTTCCCTCGACGGGTGTCGAAGGCCACCGAAAGCCCACGCACTTCGAGCAGGGGCTCGACGCGGCTCACCGTGCCTCCTCTCTCGGATCGAGCAGATCGCGGATGCCGTCCCCGAGAAAGTTGAACCCCACGATGGTGACGGCGAGACCCAGGCTGGCGATCAGAGCGAGATGGGGGTCGGTGCGCAGCGCCTCGATGCCGTCGCGGATCATGCCGCCCCACGTCGGCTCGGGCTCCTGAACGCCGAGACCGAGAAACGAGAGCGTAGCTTCGGCGATGATGATGAATCCGACGCCCACCGAGGCGCGGACGAGGATGGGCGCGGCGACGTTCGGAAGAATGTGGCGGAGGAGAATCGAAGAGGCGCTCGTGCCGCTGACCTTCGCGGCATCGACGAACGGCTCGCGCTTCATCGACAGCACGAGTGAGCGCGTGAGCCGGGCGATGCCGGGCCACCATACGAGCGACAGCGACACCACGACGGTGAGCTTTCCCGGCCCGAGCACCGACGCGACGATGATCGCGAGGATGAGCTCGGGAAAGGCGAAAACGATATCGCACCCCCTCATCGCGAGGGTGTCGACGAGGCCGCCTCGGTATCCGGCGAGGAGCCCCACCGTCACTCCCACCACGAGGGTCACCGCAATCACCGCGAGAGCCACGACGAGCGAGACCCGCGCGCCGACGAGAAACCGGCTCAGAATGTCTCTCCCCAGCGCATCGGTCCCGAAAAGGTGCTGCGCGTCGGGACGGGCCCAGACCGCAGTCATGTCGACGGCATCGTAGGGATAGGGCGCGAGCGCCGGCCCGACGAGACCGAGCGCGGCGACGAGCAGAACGAGTGAGCCGCCGATGCGTGCGTGCCGGTTCCGGAAGAGTCGGGAGAGAACGGAGCTCGACATCAAATCTCCCGCGCGCTCGCTTCGAGACGAATCCGCGGGTCGATGAGGCCATAGGCCAGATCCACCAGGAGATTCACCACGCTGTAGAACAGGGTATAGAGGAGAACGATGGCCATCACGACGGGATAGTCCCGCGCGAAGATCGACTGGATCGCGAGCTGACCGAGGCCGGGAATGTTGAAGAGAGTCTCGATGACGAACGTTCCACTCAGAAGGCCTCCGAAAATGACCCCGATGGAGGTGAGAAGCGGAACGAACGCGTTGCGGAGCGCATGGCGGTACACCACCAGGCCCTCGCGGAGCCCCTTGGCGCGCGCGGTACGGATATAGTCCTGCGCGAGCACCTCAACCATGTAGGTGCGCGTCAGCCGGGCGATGTAGACCGCGGGCGGAATGACGAGAAGGACCATCGGGAGCACGGCCTGCGACGGCGTTCCCCAACCCGCGACGGGCAGAGCCCTCCATCGGACCGACAGCAGATAGACGAGGAAGGACGCCATCGCGAAGTTCGGGATCGAGATGCCGACGACGACGAGGAGCATCGCGAGCGAGTCGGACCATCGGCCCTTGCGACGCGCCGAGAAGGTCCCGAGCCCGATGCCGAGCGGTAGCGATAGCAGCAAGGCGCCCACGGCGAGGACCGGACTGACCGCGAGCCCGGACGAGATGACGTCCGAGACGGGGGTCTCCGCGAAACGGAACGAGAGGCCGAGGTCGCCCCGCAGGAGCCCGCCCACGTACTTCACGAAGCGCTCGGGGAGCGGACGGTCGAGCCCGTACTCTTGTCGCAGCCGTCCCTCGAGAGCGGGATCACCGGACTGGTCTCCGAGCATGATGAGGATGGGGTCGCCGGGAACGAACTGAAGAGCAACGAAGGTGACGACGACGGCGACGGCCATCACGGGAACGAGCCCGAGCAAGCGGCGAACGGCGTAGCCCAGCATCGGACCGCTAGCTTATCCCGAGACTCGGCCCCGGGTCCGATCGGCAAGTCAGTTGAAGGCAGGATTTACAAAAAGTAAATTAGGCACGTACGGCGGGGCTCGGCTTCGAGCTCCGGGAGTGTTCGTCATGAAAATCGACGTTTCCCGTCACGGCGACGTCGCCCGCGTGCGCGTGAAGGGGCGGATCGTCGACGGCAAGCCGGCCGATGAGTTCAAGGCAGCGCTCCAGAAGCTCGTCCGCGAAGGCACGCGCGACACCATCATCGACCTCGAAGAGGTCTCCTGGTTCGACAGTCTCGCACTCGGCATTCTCGTCGCGCACTACGCTTCATGCACCAACCGCGGCGGGAGCGTGGCGCTGCTGGGGGCGAACGACAAGATTCGGGCGCTCATGAAGCTCGCGCGGGTCGACGACCGTTTCGGATGGGCGTCGGAGCTCGGCGAAGCCCAGCGATGGCTCGCGGATTCCCGTTCGAGCAAGGCAGCGGACACCAGCCCGAGTGAAAGGTCGAAATCGAGCCCGAAGGGCCAGGGACCCAGGGCCGAATGAAGGCACCCGTTCCTCCGAACGAATCCGCCAGGCTCGAAGCGCTCGCGCGTTACGAGATTCTCGACACCGCTCCGGAGCAGGCCTTCGACGACCTCACTCTGCTCGCCGCCCATCTCGCCGACGTGCCCATCGCCGTGGTGAGCCTCGTCGATGAAGCGCGCCAGTGGTTCAAGTCGAAGGTCGGTATCGAGTCCAGCGAGACGCCGCGCGAGTACGCGTTCTGCGCGCATGCGATACTCGGCACCGGGGTGATGATCGTCCCCAACACCCTCGACGACGATCGTTTCCGCAACAATCCCCTGGTGACGTCGGGTCCGAGCATTCGATTCTACGCGGGAGCTCCGCTCGTCACCGAAGACGGGTTCGTGCTCGGAACCCTCTGTCTCGCCGACCGCCGCCCGCGGGAGCTCACCGTCGAACAGATCGATCTTCTCGAGGCGCTGGCGCGGCAGGTCGTCCGCCGGCTCGAGGAGCGCCGCAAGCTCGCCGCCCTCGCCCGCGCCATGGCCGAGCTGGACATTGCCCGCGAGGAGCTGGACCGTTTTTTCGACCTCTCGATCGACATGCTCTGCGTCGCGGACTTCGAATATCACTTCACGAGGCTGAACCCGTCCTGGGAACGGATCACGGGGTACAGCCGCGCCGAGCTCCTTCAGAAGCCCTACCTGGATTTCGTGCACCCCGACGACCTGGGGGCCACGCTGCAGGCGGCGTCGACCCTCACCAAGGGCACGGCGCTGTTCTCGTTCGAGAACCGGTACCGCTGCAAGAACGGAGCCTACAAGTGGATGTCGTGGACCGCCACCGGGTCCGCGGATGAAAAGCGCATCTACGCCGCCGCGCGCGACATCACCGACAGGAAGGAGGCGGAACAAGCGCTGCGCGTCTACGCGAAGGAGCTGGAATCGGCGAAGGAAGCGGAAGAAGAGAACGCCTCCCGCCTGAAGCAGCTCGTCGACGAGCTCGACCTCGCGAAACGCCAGGCGGAGGACGCGACCCGCGCGAAGAGCGAGTTTCTCGCGAACATGAGCCACGAGATCCGAACGCCTCTGAATGCCGTCATCGGCATGACCGAGCTCACGTTGACGACCGACATGAATTCCCGGCAGCGGGACTACCTGGAGCGGGCGAAGGGCGCCGCGGAAGAGCTCCTGGAGCTTTTGAACGACATCCTCGATATCTCGAAGATAGAGGCACGAAAACTGGACGTGGACGCGATCCCGTTCTCGCTCCGGCGCACGATAAACGCGACCGTACGAATCCTGGAGATGCGCGCCCACGAAAAGGGCCTGGAGCTCCAGGCGGATATCGGAAACGAGGTCCCCGACGCCCTCGTCGGCGATCCGAAGCGCCTCCGCCAGATCCTGATCAACCTCATCGGAAACGCGGTGAAGTTCACCGAACGAGGAGCCATTCTGCTGCAGGTGACTCCGGAGCCGGAGAAGGAATCGGATTCGCCGGCGCCGAGCGCGGAGACCGCCACCCTCCATTTCTCCGTCATCGACTCGGGCGTCGGGATTCCCGAGGACAAGCGCGAGATCGTGTTCGAGGCCTTCTCCCAGGCCGGACCGGGAGTGGCACAGACGTACGGCGGGACCGGTCTGGGACTGGCGATCTCGGCACAGCTCGTGTCGATGATGGGAGGAAACATCTGGCTCGAGAGCGCGTTCGGTCAAGGCAGCACCTTTCATTTCACCGCGCGATTCGGCCGCACGACGCCCGATCGCATCGAGCCCACTCCCGCTCCCGCGCCCGCCTTCACGCACTCGCGGCGGGGCGGTTTGCAGGTTCTCCTCGCGGAGGACAACGCGGTGAACCAGGAGCTCGTTCGCCACTTCCTCGCGAGCGCGGGGCATCGCGTGGAGGTGGTGCGAACCGGCCGTGAAGCGCTAGAACGGCTGGAGACTCCGGGAGCCTTCGACCTCGTCCTCATGGACGTGCGCATGCCGGAGATGAACGGCATCGAAGCGACCACCGCGATGAGGGAGCGGGAGAAGCAGACCGGTGCCCACATACCCATCATCGCGCTCACCGCCCACGCGATGAAGGAAGATCGCGATCGTTGTCTCCAGGCGGGAATGGACGATTACGTTTCCAAGCCGGTTCGGGCGACGGAGCTCCTCGGCACCATCGAGAAGGTCCGCTCCCGCTTCTCGATCGAGCCCCGTCCCGAGCCTCCGGAAGATGCCTCCGCCCCGGTACTGGACGAGCCGGCGCTCTTGGCCGGCGTTCGCGGCGACCTCAAGCTCCTTCTCGAGCTCATCGCTCTGTTCAAGGAAGACTCGCAGGTCATGCTCGACGACATCGAGCGAGCGATGGCTACCGGAGACGCGGCGGGGGTCGCGTCATCTGCCCACGCTCTCATCGGCTCCCTCGGGAACTTCGCCTCGCGCCGCGCTTACTCCAGAGCTCGCGCCCTCGAACGGGCGGCCCGGCAGGGAGACCTCGACTCCGCCCCGCCCCTGTTCGCGGATCTCGTGGACGAGACCGCGCGTCTGGAACAGGCCCTCGACAAAATCGCCCGCGACATCGACCCAAAGGATAGATAGGACGGAATGGCAGACGCAGACTCGGTGAAAACGATTCTCCTCGTCGAGGACGAGAGAGTCACCCGCCACCGCATCGAGAAGGTCCTCGCCAATGCCGGCCACCGCGTGACGTCGGTGTCGAACGCCACCGACGCCTTGGAGGCGCTCGAGCAGACGACGGTGGATCTGATGGTCCTCGACGTCTGGCTTCCCGAGATGAACGGTCTCGAGCTTCTTTCCAGGCTCGGTAGCGAGGCCCGCCCGCGAGTCATCGTCATCACCGCCGACGATACGTCCCAGACGCTCCTCGAAGCCGTGCGCGCCGACGCCTACGAGCTGGTGAGAAAGCCGAATCGAGCCCGAGGAGCTCCTCGCAACCGTCGAACGAGCGCTACGGGGCTCGCGGCGCACACCGCCCATCCGCGTAATCTCGGCGAAGCCCAACTGGGTCGAGCTCGCGGTGCCTTGCGATCGGGAGTCCGCCGAGAGAATCCAGAGCTTCCTCTCGCGTCTCGATGCCGATCTCGATCCCGCCGTGCGCGAAGCCGTCGGACGGGTCTTCCGCGAGATGCTCCTGAACGCGGTGGAGTGGGGCGGAAAGCTCGACCCGAGCCGCGAAGTCCGCGTCACCTACCTCCGGGCGAAGAGGATGATCCTCTACCGCATCGCCGACCCCGGTGAAGGGTTCCGCTTCGAGGAGATCGACCATGCGGCGGTGGCCAATACCGACGACACTCCCATGGGCCACGTCGACGCGAGAGAGAAGAAAGGACTCCGGCCCGGAGGCTTCGGCATCCTCATGTCCCAGACGCTCGCCGACGAGCTCCTCTACAACGAGGCCCAGAACGAGGTCGTGTTCGTCAAATACCTGGAGGGCTAGAGGTATCGCCCAACTTGAAGAATCCGGATCCCTTGAACTGTGGGCAGCTTTCGGTCGTGCGTCAGGAAGGATGTGCTGGCCCCTACGATCGCCGCCGCGAGCTGAATGGAGTCCGGGGTCTTCACCCGATAAGCGGCGCGGAGTCGCGCGGCGGCGCGCAGTAGCCCTCGATCGAGATCGATCAGACGGAGCCCACGACTCCGACTGAGTAGAAGCTCATAGCGATCGGCAAGCGCAGCATCCCCGGCCCGGTAGGGAACGACGAGCGTCTCGAGCAGAGTCAGAGCTGAAGTAACGCCTCGGCATCGGCTCTCGTCGAGCGCCTCGAATAGTGAGCTGACGAGACCGAAGTATGTCGGGTGCTCTTCGATGTAATAGATGAAGATGGCGGTGTCGATGGCGACCGGGCCTCGCCCCACATCGTCCATCAGTCCCAAGAGCGGCGTTCCTCGTCGACGTGAGCTGCCGGATCGATACCCTGCCAGACTTCCTTGCCGAGACCACGCAGCTCGAGAATGGACACCATTTCGCTCGGCGTCGTCGCCTCATCGAGAATACGAAGAACTTCCTGAGATAGGGACCGTCGTTCCCGCCGCGCTCTTGCCTTCAGCCTCGAGTAGAGCTTCTCGGGAACGTTCTTGATATTCAGAGTCGCCACGCGTCCTCCATTTGTCCTCCATTATGGAGGAAGACAATCGAGCGTGTCAACGTCGCATCCTTACGAGCTCCTCTACAACGAGGACCGGAACGAGGTCGCACTAGCCGCATCACCCGCAGCTCGCCTTTCAGAAGCGGGATAGTACCGTCCGGTCGCCGGTGACGGGATCGACGCCCATGACCGCGACGAACGGGTATGGCTCGGAGTTTTCCGAGGACCCCAGATTCACCACGATCACCGTTCCGTCCGAATCCACGAGCACGGCGCGCGGGTGATCGAGCAGTGGTCCATGGCCCCGTTCGGGGCCCGACACGAGCGTGCGGTCTCCCGTATCGGGATCCACCTGGTAGACGCCGCGCTGCCTCCAGTCGATGACCCACCAGCGGCCCGATTCGTCCACCGCGACGTCTTGCGGCTGGATGCTCGGGCCGTCTCCGCGGTCCGGGCCGGAGACGAGCGTGCGGTCGCCGGTGCCCAAGTCGATGAGGGAGAGGCTGACCCCGCCGAAGAGTCCGTTGAATAGCGACGCGGTCGCCACCGCGTTTGGTGGCACCAGGGTAAGGAACGGCAATCCGGCCCACAGCAACCCGGGACCTCGACCGTGCTTTCCGCTCAGTAGTCCGCCTCCGGCTACGACTTCGGACCGGCCAGTCGCGAGGTCGACTCGCCGCAGGGCGCTGTACGCCTGGAAGTGGATGAGAAGGCCGCCGCTCGGGATGCGTATCTCCACGCCATCATCTCCCACGAAGCGCATGATTCGGGGACTCGAGCGCCAGAGTCTGCGCGTCGAGAAAGCCGCCTCGACGGCGGTTCGAGATCGTGGTCCAGGTCTCCCCTCACCGGATGCACGCGTTTCAGTGAGCCGCCGTCGACCACGAGCAGCATGCCCGACGGCTCCACGGCGATGTCCCGCACGGACTTCAGCAACGGTCCCGCGCCGGTGACGCTGTCGCTGACCACGCGCCGGTCTCCCGTCTCCAGATCGACGCGCAAAATGCCTGCTTCGCAATCCGCCAGAACGATGCTGCCGCCGCTCTCCCAATCGGCCCCTGCCGCGCAGGTTGGACGCGGCCCCGAGCCGACGGGACCGCCGGCGACGAGGGTCCGCTCGCCGGTCGCAAGGTCGACCCGGACGACCCCGCCGAGGTCTTCGTCCGCGACCGCCAGTGTGCCCGCCGCCTCCAGGACCATGGCGTCGACCTTGCGGAAAGAGGGGCCGGCACCCGTGCTCTCACCCGAGACGATCGTGCGGTCGCCCGACTCCGGATCGATACGAAACACCGAGGTCCCGTTCGACCCGAGGATGAGCCCCGACGGCTCGAGCGCTATGGCGACCAGCTGTCCCATGTCCACGTTCGGTCCGATGCCTCGTCCGCGTCCCGACACGAGTGTGCGGTCGCCGGTAGTCAGGTCGACGGAGAGCAGACCGCTCGCAGCAGCCAGGACCGAGCCTTCCATCCACGGCGCGAGCGCTTTGATCTCGCCGAACACGGGGCCGTCGCCGACCGGCACGCAAGCGCCGGTGCCGGACGCACATCCCGAGACGAGGGTGGTGCTGCCCGAGCCACGGTCGTAGCGGACGAGCCCGCGCAAGCCGCCCAATAGCAGCGAGCTCGCCGACTCCGGTACGAGGCTCCGCGTATCGAAATGAGGGGATGGAAGGGCCGTGCGGTCTCCCGTTACCGGGTCGACGCGTACGAGCCCGAAAAGCAATTGACCGTCCGGCTCGAGGAAGAGGCTCGGGCCAATCAGGCGCGGACCGCTGCCGCGCCACGCGTCCGCAACGAGGGTGACGGTACCGTCCGGGTCAATCCGTAGAATCGCCGGCTCTACCGGCGTGCCCGTGCAGCAGGGCTCGAAGGCCTTGCCTCGGTCCGCCACGAACACGGTGCCCGACGCGTCGGCCGCGATCTCGTACGGAAACCCGAGAGACGGTCCTGCGTCCGACGCCGCGGACGTGCCGGCGAGCAGGCAAGCGACGACGGCGAGACAGGCAGCGAAGCCATTCCGCGTGGGCATCTGGATCCTCCAGCGCCGACGAGCTCGGCCATACGAGGGGGCCCTAGGAGTAACACGGGGCGCGGGCGCCGTCAATCCGAAACGAGTCAGCTCGACTCGACGAAGCGGACCTTGGCGAAAGGGAGGAAGCGAAACGCGGTGAGGGTCACGCCTTCGACGTAGGGCTTCACTAGAGCGACCTGAAGCCTGACGACGAGTGGGCAGGTTCCCCAATCACCGAGGAGAATCTTTTCCGCCTGGTGGTAGATCTGGTAGCGAGCCCCGTTGTCGGCGGTCTCCGCGGCCTTTTCGATGAGGCGATCGTAGTCGTCGTTCTGCCAGCGGCTGCGGTTGTAGATGCTCGGCCCGTACCAGACATCTCTCAGGAAGTAGAGCCCGTCGGGATACGCCGCCGACCAGGCCCACGGGAAGAGCGCCTCCTGCCCGGCGTTCATCGCCTGGAGGTGGGTTCCTCGCTCGACGACCTGTACCTCGACCGGCATTCCGAGAACGCTCTTCAGCTGGTTCGCGAAGTACGCGAGCTCCATCCGGTAGGGCTCGGTACCGGAGATCGCGACCGGAGGAAGTCCTTTGCCGCCGGGATAGCCGGCCTCGGCGAGGAGGCTCTTCGCGCGCTCGGGGTCGAAGGGAACGGGCTTCAGCGCGGGATTGTACCCCGCCACGCCTTCCGTCACCTGCCCCGCCAGGGGCTTCGACGCCCCGTCGAAGAGTCCCTTCGACATGCCTTCGAGATCGAGCGAGAGGCAGATCGCTTCCCGCACCCGGATGTCCCGAAACGGCGCGTAGAGCTTCTGGTTCATCCCGAGATACTGGATTTGCGCCGCGGGCTTCGTGAGAAGCTCGCCGCGGAAGCGCTCGTCCTCGAGCGCGCGCCTCGTCGCCGGAGGCTTCACCGACGCGACGTCGAGCTCGCCCGCCTCGTACATCGGAGATCGCCGTTTCGTCGCTCGGTACGATGACATAGTCGACGCCTTCAATCTCGGGAGCGCCGCCCCAATAATCGGCGTTCGCCTTCAACCGAACCACCTGTCCCCGCTTCCACTCGACGAACGAGAACGGCCCGGTGCCCGCGGAGAACCGCTGGTTGCCCAGCCGTCCCCTCCCTGCTCCACCGCCCGCCGATCCATGATGTAGATGGGATAGATGGGAAAGAGGACCTCGGGCTCACGAAAGCGCACGTCGAGCGTGTGGGCGTCGACCACCGTCACTCCGCGGAGCTCTTTCGTTTTTCCGCTCTCCACATCCTCCGCTCCCTCGATGGCCCCGGCGTACTTGGCGTTGAGCCCGCCGCGGTTTCCCGGAATCAGGAGCGCCTCGAGCGACCATTTCACGTCGTCCGCGGTGAGCTCGCGTCCGCTGTGGAACCGGACGCCCTCCCGCAAGTGGATTCGAAAGCCCTTGTTGTCGTCATCGGCTTCCCAGGAGGTGGCGAGCGCGGGAACGACGTTCCCATCCGCGTCGAGTCCGGTGAAGCTCTCGTACATGTTGCCGATGACGTCCCCCGCGAGAAGCTCGGAGTACGTGATGGGATTGAGCATCGCCGGATCGGCCTCGATGTTGATCCGAAGAATCTTCGACGTAGGAGCGGTGGCCGGCCCCTTGCCGCCGCAGGCGGAGGCGAGTGCAAAGGTGAGCGTGAGGCTGGAGAGAACTGCGAGAAACGCGAGGGGATTCGTTCTACGTCCGGTCATCCGCCTCGGTGCAGAGGGCTATTTCAGCAGCCTGCTAGAGGACGTCCTTCAGCTTGAGACCCTCGGCTTTCAAGAACGCCATCAGACCTTTCTTGTCGATGGTGCGGATGGCGCGCGTCGTCATTCGAATGCGGACGCTCCGGCCGAGCTCGGGAACGTAGATCCTCTTCCACTGGAGGTTCGGAAGCTGAAAACGCCGCGTCTTGTTGTGGGCGTGGGAGACATTGTTCCCGGAAAGAGGTGCTTTACCGGTCAGCTTGCACTTGCGGGCCATCGTTCGACTCCTGCTTCCTGTTTGACGCTGCGTCCTGCAGCAAACGCATAGTTTACGCCGTTTGAGACGGAGAGCGCAAGTCCACTCCGTCTCACGGTCTCGAATCGGGCTAGAATCGAGCGTCACGGGGAGGTGAGGGAAATGTTCGGATTCCGGTCGGCCACACCGCGGGAGAGAAGGGATCTCGACCGAGACCGAGACCGAGACCGAGACCTGGGCTTCGGCTCGGTCGTAGCCTCTCGCGCCGCCGGGCGCCTCCTGAATCGGGACGGAAGCTTCAACAACCGCCGCGAGGGACTCTCTTTCTTCGAGGCCATCCACCTCTACGACGCCCTCCTCGGCACGACCTGGCCCCGGTTCCTCGGTCTGGTCATGGTCTTCTATCTCTTCGTCAACGTCGTCTTCGCCGTCGTGTACCGGAGCCTGGGCTCGGGAGCGCTCGCCGGGGACGTCGACGGCACGAGCCTCGCGGCGTTCGAGAGCGCGTTCTTCTTCAGCGTCCACACCCTCTCGACGGTCGGCTACGGGAACATCGTCCCCGCTTCGCTCGGGGCCAACCTCGTCATGACCCTGGAGTCGGTCGTGGGCGTCATCGGCATCGCTCTGACGACCGGCCTCGTCTTCGCCCGCTTTTCACGTCCCACCGCCAAGATCCTCTACAGCGACAAGGCCGTGATCGCGCCCTATCGAGACGGATTGGGCTTCATGTTCCGCATCGCCAATCAGAAGAGCACCCAGCTCATCGAGCTCGACGCCCAGGTGATGTTCAGCAGGATGGAGAAAGGCGACGGCCGCAGCGTCCGCCGCTTCTACCGCCTTCCGCTCGAGCGGGACAAGGTCGCGTTCTTCCCTCTCGCCTGGACGATCGTTCACCCCATCGACGACGAGAGTCCGTTCAAGAACTCGACCGCGGACGAGTGTATCGGCGCGGACGCCGAAGTCCTCGTGCTTCTGAAGGGGATCGACGAGGTGTTCTCTCAGACGGTCCACGCCCGATCGTCGTACAAGGGCGAGGAGATCGTCTGGGGCGCCAAGTTCACCGACATCTTCATCCGGGACGAGAAGGAGAGCATCATCGGAATCGATCTCGGGCGACTCTCGGACGTCAATCGCGTCCCTCTTCCCGTCCAGAGCTCCTAGCGGATTGTCTCGGGCCGTGGGGCGTCCCCCTCGGCTCATTGGGGCCGGGGCCCCTCGGCGGTCGAATTGAGCTTCGCCGTGGCTTTCAGCAGGCCATTTCTGGTACGCTGGTCTCGTTCCCAATCAACCGATCAGGTCCCGACTTCATCGACGGGCAACTTCGGATGGCGTCCTGAATCGGACGACGCGCAGTGCGACTGCGTGCGCACGAGAGGAGCCAGCCCATGAAAGTCGTTCGGCACCGACCGATTTCGAGAATCCACGCCGCCGCCGTTGCCATTGGACTCGCCGTGGCAACGCTCCTCACCTCGGTGTCCACGCAAGCTCAGGACAGGACCTTCGACCGGCGCAGGCGCGTGATTCTTCGCGGCGCGTCACCCCGCGACGATCAACGTCGCGCGATCTCCGATTTCGACCGTGAGCTCGGGGGAACGCTCCTCTCGTCGTTCGACGCGTCCACCGGCGTCACCCGCGCGCTCATGAACCCGATGGGGGGCCTCACCGAGCCTCGCCCCGGTCTGCCGCCGGTTCAGGTCGCGATGGCGTTTCTCCAGGACCACCTTACGCTTCTCGGCCTCGAGGCATTCGACCTGTCCGAGATGCGCGTTTGCGACGTCGTCCCTTCCGCGGTGAGCGGCGCCACCTACGTGCACTTCTGTCAGACCTTCCGGGGCATTCCGGTGTTCAATGCGCAGCTCCAGGTCAACGTCGGCTCGGACGGATCCGTCACCGGCGTATCGAACTCGTTCGTGCCCTTTCTCGCGAGCCTCGCCCATACCGCGGAAGCCCTCCGACTCGATTCCGAGGAAGCGGAAGCCGTGGGAATCGAGCCGGGAGACGGGATCGCGACGGGAATCGACGCGGAGGATGCCGTCGACGCCGCCCGCCGCCATCTGAGACTCCCGCTTCGCGCGAGAGCCGCTCGGAATCTCGAGTGCCCGGGGGGCGGAACGCGCGACCCGGCTCCGCGCCGAGGACGTGTCGCGGGAACCCATTCCCGCCGAGCTCCAGTGGCTCCCGGTGGGACGGAGCTTGAGGCTCGTGTGGAGACTGCAGGTCCACAGCCTCGATGGAAGCCACGTCTACGAAATGAACGTCGACGCGACGCGTGGACGCGACGCCTCGGATCCGGCGCGAGTGTTGACCCGGTTCGATCTCGTCTCCGACGCCCAGTATCAGGTCTATCCGCGACCGGTCGAAAGCCCGAGCCACACGACACCCCTGCCGCCGGCCGATGCCCGCGTCGTCGTCGTCGATCCCGCCGATCCTCTGGCCTCCCCCTATGGGTGGCAGAGCACGGGAGCTCAGAGCTACACCACGCTCCAGGGAAACAACGTCCACGCGTATCAGGACCAGGACGCGAACAACCAGCCTCCGTCGAGCGAGCCGACCTGTGTCTCGGGTGACTGCAGCTTCCCCCTCGACCTCACGAGCGACCCCACGGCCTATACCGCGGCCGCGATCGCGAACGTCTTCTACTGGACGAACCTGGTGCACGACGTTCAGTACCACTACGGATTCGACGAGCTCGCGGGGAACTTCGAGGTCAACAACTCCGGCAAAGGTGGCGCCGGCAATGACGAGCTCCTCGCGGAAGTGCAGGACGGCGGCGGGACGAACAACGCGAACATGTACACTCCTCCCGACGGCACGCGGCCGCGGATGCAAATGTACCTCTGGAACCAGACGAGTCCCCGGGTCGACGGAGCCCTCGACGCGGGAGTCGTCGTCCACGAGTACGGTCACGGGATCTCGAACCGTCTCGTCGGTGGACCTTCGAGCGTCACCTGTCTCACGAACGCGCAGCAGCCCGGTGAAGGCCTGAGCGACTGGTGGGCGCTCGCCTACACCGCGAAACTAGGCGACACCGGCCCGATGGCGCGCGGCATCGGAACCTACGTCGTGGGCCAGCCCGCGGACGGCGTCGGAATCCGGACGCAACCGTACAGCACCGACCCCGCGGTCAACACCCATACGTACGAGAGCATCAACGGAATGGCCGTGCCTCACGGCGTCGGCGAGGTGTGGGCTCAGGCGGCGTGGGAAGCCTATTGGGCACTCGTCGACCTCCACGGGTTCGATCCCGATCTGGCCAATGCTACGGGAGACGCCGGGAACCAGCGAATGATGCTATACGTGAACGAAGGTCTCAAGGCGACCGCCTGCTCGCCCACCTTCACCGACGTGCGCGACGGCATCATCCAGGCGGCAATGAACCTTCATGGAGGCGAGGACGTCTGCCCACTGTGGCACGCGTTCGCCGGTTTCGGATTGGGTGTCGACGCGGTGAGCGGCGGCTCATCGAGCACGACGCCGACGAACGGGTTCTCCGTTCCGGCCGCCTGCGACGCCGGCCCGCGAATGAACTCTCCCGAGCCCGGCTCGACGCTCCCCGGTTCCGACGTCACCTTCGAATGGGATCCGAACGGCGAGACCGTCGACTCGTACGAGCTCTGGGTCGGGACGACGACCGGGGCGAGCGATGTCTACTCCCAGACGCTACCCGGCACCACGGTGTCCCAGCTCGTGACCGACATTCCCGAGAACGGTGCCACGCTCTACGTCCGCCTGCGGTTCCTCATCGGCGGCTCCTGGGACTTCAAGGACTTCACCTACAAAGCCGCCGTGCTTCCTCCGAAGATGGTCTCCCCCGAGCCCGGCTCGACGTTCGCGGGACCCGACGTCACCTTCGATTGGGTCTCGAACGGGAGCCCCGTCTATTTCTACTGGATGTACGTGGGGACGACCGCGGGCGGCAAGGAGATCCTCGACACGGGCTCACTGAGCAAGGACACGCTCACGTACACCGTGACCGGCCTTCCCACCGACGGCCGAACGCTCTACGTTCGCCTCTACTGGTTCGTGCTCGACGGAGGCTGGCAGTGGACCGACTACACCTATACCGCCTCGTCGACGCCCTTTCCCGACATGGTCTCGCCCGCTCCGGGCTCGACTCTCACCGGCTCCGAAGTGCTCTTCACCTGGACCGACCATGGAGCGACCGTCGACCTGTGGCAACTCTGGGTCGGAAAGACGCCGGGCGGCCAGGAGTACTTTTCGAGCGCTCCCGTGACGACGTCGGAGACGGCCACGGGACTACCGAAGGACGGAAGCGCCGTTTACGTCCGCCTTCGATTCCAGATCGGCGGCGTGTGGAGCTTCCGGGACTATTCCTACACCGCGGGGACGGGCGTTCCTCACATGGTGGCCCCGCCGCCGGGCTCGACTCTCTCCGGCACTCAGGCGACGTTCGGATGGACGGCGGACGGGATACCCGTCCTCGAGTGGTGGCTGTACCTCGGCTCCGCCCTGGGCGCGCACGACCTGTACGATAGCGGGAGCCTCGCTCTCGCAACGTCCGTCACCGTGAACGGTCTTCCGACGGACGGCCGAACGCTCTACGCGCGTCTCTGGTACCGGGCGGCCGGAAAGCAGTGGGCGGCGAGCGACTTCACCTACAAGGCGACGACGGTCCAACCCACGGGTCAACCGGAAGTCACGAGCCCGGCGCCGGGATCGACCCTCCCCGGCTCCACGGTGGCGTTCTCCTGGACCGCCAACGGAAACCCGGTCACCCAGTTCTGGATTTATCTCGGCACGACGCCCACCGCGAGAGACCTCTACAACAGCGGAAGCCTCGGCCTCGCCACGACGAAAACGGTGTCCGGGATCCCAACCAACGGGGCGAAGGTCTATCTTCAGCTCTGGTATCTGATCGGGAGCACCTGGTCGTACTCGACGTACGAGTACCAGACGCTCGACTTGAGACCCACGATCACGAGCCCGGTTCCCGGCTCGACCTTGACGCAGTCGACCGTGCGATTCTCCTGGACCGCTCCGTCCCAAGGCGGTTCCGTCGCGGAATGGGTGCTCTACGTCGGGACCGGCCCGGGCGCGTACAATCTCTTCAACAGCGGCTCGCTCGGTCTTTCGACGTTCGTCGACGTCCCCGGTCTTCCCACCGACGGCCGTCGTCTCTACGTCCGCCTCTTCTACCGTATCGGAGCGACCTGGACGCCGCTCGACGTGCAGTACACCGCCGCGACGCTTCCGAACCCGGCGATTACGAGCCCCGTTCCGGGCACGATGCTACCGGGTACGTCCGCCACCTTCACCTGGGAGCCGTATCCGGGCGCGCAGCCGGTCACCGAATGGTGGATCTACGTCGGGCCCGCTCCAGGGTCGAAGACCTACTTCGACAGCGGCTCGCTCGGCTTGAACCGTACGGTGACGGTGGGAACGCTACCGGTCGGAGTCCAGACGGTCTACGTGCGGCTCTGGTTCAAGAGCTACGGCGTCTGGAAGTTCTCGGACTTCCAGTACGCGGCGTTTCATTAAAATGCATTAGTGCCGTGGGGCCCCACCCCCACGGCTTCTTGTGTCGTCGGCCCATGCGGGCCGGGCTCGCTCCGCTCGCACAGGGTGCGTGTGCCTTTTCTCGGCACCCTGTTCATGCTGTAGCTCACGGAGCTCGATTTTCGAACTCGCCGCGCTCTCGATTCTTGTGCACGCGGTCCCATGTGAAATAGCGGCCGTTCATCGCGACGTAGACCCCGGTGGGGAGCGCCTGGACGAAGGCGAGGGCGCTCCCGAGGTTGAAGAGCCCGTCGGAGCTTCCGAACGCGAACGGGATCATCGCCCCGGTGAGCACGATGGTCTTGTCGGCGAGCGCCGCTTCTCCCAGGGCCCGCGCCGTCACCTCCATGGTATCGGTCCCGTGGGTGATGACGATGTAGCGCTCTTTCGCCTTGCGGCACTGCTCGACGATGAGCTTCCGATCTTCCTCCGTCATCTCGAGCGAGTCGATCATCATCAGCGTGCGCACCTCGACGTCGAGCTTCGAGCGGCCGAGGGCGAGCATCTCGTTGAGATGCGTGTCCTTGAAGTAGAGCTCTCCCCGGATCTCGTCGTACTCCTTGTCGAAGGTACCGCCGGTGACGAAGAGCCGGATCGGCGCCCGCTCCTGCTTCCCCGCGGTCCTCGTCATTTCGACACGGGACTGAGCACGGTGGGAAGACCGCTGTCCCGAACGAGAGCGTTGAAGGTATCGAGCTCGGGTCCGAGCAGATCGTCGAGCGCCGCCTTGTCCTTCTGCCATTCGGCGGAGAGATCGCTCAGCCGGTCGCGCGCGCCGTCGATGAGTCCTTCCTCGGAGCTATCCACCGCCCCGTCGAGAATGATGAAGTGGTGGTTGAGCTTGACGGGGAAGTTGATGACCGTCTGCCCGTCGACGGTGCGCTTCTGGATGAGGACGTCCTCCATCTGGTTCATCTTGTCCACCAGGGCCTTTCCCGCGTCGCGGACCGCTTCGGCGTTCGGTTGATTCTCAGCGCGCTTCACGAAGTCGTCCACCTGGTCGCGCACCTTCCGGAGCCGGTTGACCCCACCATGGATCTCGGAGATGTCCGCTTCGACCTCTCGTAGGAAGTCGTCCTGCTCCTGGTAGGCGGAAAGGGGCGTGTCGAGTCTCGGGTCCTTCTGGACGACGATCGACTGCGTCCTCGTCTCTTCGCCCACGGTGAGCTTCACCTGATAGGTGCCGGGCACGACTTTCCGCCCCCGCAGCGCCCCGAAAATGAACACACCGGGAACGCGCTCCGGGGTTTCGTGCCGCAGGTCCCACGTCACGCGATTCATCCCCGCCTTCGGATTCCACGGAACGGGACGTGGCCCGAACGGCGCCGCGCCAGCGCCCTCCACGGGCTTCTCCGGATAGTGACGGACGACGGCGCCGCTCTCGTCCAGGATGTCGAGACTCACTTTGGTATTTTCGTCGACCGCGTCGAGCTCGAAGTCGATGATGGCGCCCGGGGGCGGATTCTTCCCCGCCCGACCGGCCCCGCCGAAACTGAAACCGCGCTCGACGCGGATGGCAGGCCGCGGCGCGAATAGATACGCCTTCGCTTTTTTCACCTCGTCGGTCAGCTGCTGCAACGGGCCGAGATCGTCGAGGATCCAGAAGGCCCGACCCGCCGTCGCCGCCACGAGGTCGTTGTCACGCCGCTGTACCTGCAGGTCGGTTACGGGCGTTCCGGGAAGGTTGAGCTGGAGCGACTGCCAGTCGGTGCCGTCGTCAAACGAGACGTACACCCCGAGCTCCGTCCCCATATAGAGGAGTCCGGGGCGCTTGGGATCCTCGCGGACCACGTGGACCCAAGCGCCGTCGGGAATCCCGGTCACGATCTTCTTCCACGTCTTCCCGTAGTCCCGGGTGACGAAAGCGAGCGGTGTGAAGTCGTTGAACTTGTACCGGGTCATCGCCACGTAGGCCTTGGCCGGCTCGTGGGGCGAGACTTCGATGGCGTTCACCATCGCCTCGCCCACGCCGGGAGGCGTGACGAGATCCCAGTGGGCGCCGTAGTCGCGGGTGACGTGGACGAGCCCGTCGTCGCTTCCCGTCCAGATGGTGTTCTTGTCGTGGGGCGATTCGGCCACGTAGTAGATCGTCTCGTAGAATCTCGCCCCCCGCTCCCTCGTTGGTAATGGGCCCTCCGCCCTTTCCCTGCTTCTCGTCGTCGTTCGTCGTCAGGTCGGGGCTCGCCTCCTGCCAGGTCACGCCGCGGTTCGTCGTGCGCAGGAGCTTGTTTCCCGCGTGGTAGATGACCTTCGGGTCGTGCTGCGAAGCGACGATGGGAGCGTTCCAGTTGAAGCGGTATTTCATCTGCCTCGCTTCCATGGCGGCGGGAAGCTCCGGGTAGGCCATGACGCTCCGCTCCTGCTGGGTGCGCGCGTTCCACTCGGTGATCTGCCCCATGTAGCACCCGGCGTAGATGAGATCGGGATGGTCGGGGTCGAAAGCGACGTAGGCGCTCTCGCAGCCGCCGACGGAGTGCCAGTCCTTCCAGTCGATTCCCCCGTTGAAATCCTGACTCGCGATGGCGACGGACGAGTTGTCCTGCTGACCGCCGTAGACCCAGTAAGGGAAGCGGTTATCGGTATTGACCCGATAGAACTGCGCTGTCGGCTGGTTCTCCTGCGTGGACCAGGTTTTTCCGCCGTTGAAGCTGATGTTGGCGCCACCGTCGTTGGAGTTGATCATGATGTCGGTGTTCTCGGGATTGATCCAGACCTGGTGGTTGTCTCCGTGCGGCACCTGCACTCGCTCGAACGTCTTTCCCGCGTCGATGGACTTCAGGAGGCCCGCGTTGGTGACCCAGACGACGTCGGCGTTTTTCGGATCGGCGAACACGTTGATGTAGTACCAGGCGCGGGAGCGAATCCCCCACGTCTCGTTCACGAGCTTCCACGTCTTTCCCGCGTCCTCGGAGCGATAGAGACCTCCCTTCGGGTCTGCCTCCACCAGGGCATAGACGCGCTCGGGATCGGCGGAGACCGCGACCGACATCTTCCCTTTGAGCTCGGGAAATCCCGTCTTGGGATCCTCCCCGAGCTTCTCCCAGGTGTCCCCGCCGTCGGTCGACTTCTGGATGCCGCTTCCCGGTCCCCCACTCCGCACTTCCCAGGGCGTGCGGCGGTGATCCCAGAACGCCGCATAGAGAATCCGTGGGTTCGAGGGGTCCATGTCGAGGTCGGATGGTCCCGCGTCCGGCGAGACGTACAGGATTTTCTCGAAGGTCGCTCCGCCGTCCTTCGATCGATAGACGCCGCGGTCCTCGCTCGGACCGTAGGGCGCCCCCTGGGCGGCGACGTAGACGAGACCCGGGTTCGTCGGGTGAATGCGGATGCGCGAGATCGCGCGCGACAGGGCAAGCCCCATGTGCTTCCACGTCTTTCCCGCGTCGGTCGACTTGTAGACGCCGTCGCCGTGCGAGGTCATGACGCCCCGCACCGCGTGCTCTCCCATTCCCAAATAGATCACGTTGGGATCCGAGGGCGCGACCGCGATCGCGCCAACCGAAGAGGTCGCGAGCTGCCCGTCGGTGATGTTGGTCCAGGTCTCGCCCGCGTCGGTCGTCTTCCAGACGCCGCCGCCGACGCCGCCGAAGTAGAACGTCCGGGGCTCGGAGGCAACACCGGTCGATGTGACCGATCGGCCCCCACGGAACGGACCGATGTTCCGCCACTCCATCGACTGGTAGAGCTTCGCGTCGATTTCCTGTGAGTAGCCCGCGAAGGGCGAAAGCAGAACGAGCACGGTGGCCAAGAGTCGCATCGTCGTCTCCTCTAGTTGGATGGAATTCTATAGCATCCGCGCGGAGAGCAGAATCGTCGGCACGACCACGAGGGTCACCACCCCTCCGAGTCGGAGGTAGTCGGAGAAGCGATACCCGCCGGGACCGTAGACCATGAGGTTCGTCTGGTACGCGATCGGCGTCAGGAACGACACCGAGGAGGCGACCGCGATCGCGATCGCGACCGAGCGCGTGGCGAGGCCGGTCGCGCCCGCCGCCGAGACGGCAATGGGAAACATCAGGACCGCGGCGGCGTTGTTGGTGATGATGCAGGTGAGCAGAACCGTCGAGAGCAAGAGACCGAGGAGCACCCCCGACGTTCCTAAGCCTCCGAAGACGTCGATGATTCCAGCGGCGAGAAAGGCGGCGAGCCCCGAGCGGTCCATTGCCGCTCCGAGACCGAACGCTCCCGCGATGACGACGATGACGTTGAGATCGACCGACTGCCGCGCTTCCCACGGGTCGAGGACTCCGGAGAGGACGAGGATGATCGCGCCCAGAAGCGAAAGGTGAAGGATGGGAAGAAGGCCGAGCGCGGAGCCCACGACGATCAGGACCGCCACCGCCGCCACGATCCACGCGCGTTTGGTGGTGACGGGAGGCGCGCCTCCGAGCCTCGAGACGAGGAGGAAGTCGTTGCGGTCGCGAAAGCGGGCGAGAAATCCCGGATCGGCGAGGATGAGAAGCGTATCCCCCACCCGCAGCCGGACTTCGCCGAGCTTGGCCTTGACCCGTTTTCCAGCGCGGTGGAGGGCGACGACCGCCGCCTGATACCTCGAGCGGAACGACGCTTCCTTCATCGTCCGGCCGACGAGCGGCGAGGCTTCTCCCACGACCGCTTCGAAGAAGGTGTGCCGAGAGCTGTCGAGCCCCCCGGTGTGCTCGTGCTCCGCGAGGACCAGGCCTCGCATCCCTTGAAGGTCCACGATGAGGTCGGCCTTGCCGATGAAGGTGAGGCGGTCGCTTCCGTGAAGACGGGTCGCAGGATTGACGGGTGCGATGAGCTCGGAGCCGCGCTCGATCTCGACGAGGAACACGCCCTGCAGGTGGCGGAGACCGGCCTCTTCGACGGTCTTGCCGTCGAACGCACCGCCTCTCTTGACGAGCATGTGCACGACGAACTCGCGGAAATCCTCGTCCAGCTCGCGCCGCGCACCGCGGCGATCGGGAAGCAGAAGTGGGGCGAACAACACCACCGCCCCGAGCCCCACGAGAGCGGCGGGTAAGCCGACGGAGGAAATTTCGAACATCCCGAGCGGCGCTTCCCCCAAAGCCTCCAGAAGCCCCGAGATCACGAGGTTCGTGGACGTCCCGATGGTCGTCACGACTCCACCCAGAATCGCGGCGAATGACAGCGGCATCAGGTAGCGCGACGGCGACTGGCCGCGGCGTGTCGCCCAGTCGGAGACCTGCGGCGCGAGCATCGCCACGATCGGAGTGTTGTTGAGAAAAGCCGAAGCCGCCGCCGCCGGAAGGACGAGACGAAGGAGCGCGCGCAGCCGGCCTTCGCCGTCTCCGAGCGTCGCCCCCACGATCGGCTGGAGCGCTCCCGTCCTCTCGACGGCGCGTGCGAGCACGTACAGTGCCGCGACCGCGATGGGAGCGGGGTTGCTGAAGCCCCCGAACGCTTCCTGGGGGAGATTACGCCCACGACCATGAGCAGGATCACCGCGCTCAGGATGGTCGCCGGCGGAGGAAGGAGCTCCCGCGCGAGCGCCGCCACGGTCGCGACGAGGACACCGAGAGTTATCCAACCTTGAAGCTGCATGACGGGACGACGGATCCCAAGAAGGATACGACGTTTCCCGCGGGCGGCCTAGTCGCGAATCAGAGGCCGGCTCGCGAGCGCCCGCGTCGCCGAAGCGGGACTCTCCCACCGGGTCGAGGTCCTGCGGCGGGACTACCGCGACCTGGAGGCGAATACGACAAGCTCGTCTCCATCGAGATGATCGAGGCCGTCGGGCATCATTATTTCGATACTTTTTTTCGAACCTGCGCCCGCCTCCTCCGCCCGAACGGAACGATGCTCCTCCAGGCCATCACCATCGCCGACCAGGATTTCGAGCGACACCGGAAAGACGTCGACTTCATCAAGCGCTATGTCTTCCCGGGCTGCTGCATTCCCTCAGTAACCGCCCTCATCGATTCCGCCACGAGAGCGAGCGATCTCCGCCTCTTCCACCTCGAAGACATCACCCAGCACTACGCGATGACGCTCCAGAAGTGGCGCGAGGCCTTCCACGAGAGACTCGACGAGGTTCACTCCCTCGGATTCCCCCAACGCTTCGTGCGGATGTGGGATTTCTATCTCGGCTACTGCGAGGGCGGCTTCGCCGAGCGCTACCTCGGGGACGTGCACATGATGATGGTGAAGCCCGGCTTTCGCCCGGCCCCGATCGCGACTCGGTGAGGTGAGAACCGCCGCCAACGTCGCGCTCGTTCAGCTCGGCTGGTTCGCCTCGGTCCTCGGCGCCGCTCACGGACACCCCCTGCTCGGTCCGCCAGTGGTCGCACTCGTCCTCGCGGTGCACTTCCTCTGGTTCCGCGCTCCGGGCGACGGACTCGTCGTCGCCGCGAGCACCCTCATCGGGCTTCTCGCCGAATCGGCGTTGCTCGCCGCGGGGCTCGTCGCCTACGGACCCCAAAGCCACGTGCACGCGCACGTGCCCCTGTGGATTGTCGGACTCTGGCCCAACTTCGCCATCGCACTCAACCACTCCCTCTCGTGGCTGAGGCCGCGACTCGCCCTGAGCGCCGCCCTGGGCGCCATCGCCGGCCCAGCCGCCTACCTCGGAGGCGCGCGCCTGGGCGCCCTCGTGCTCGTCGACCCCGTGTGCGCCCTCGCGGCCCTTGCGCTCGTATGGGGCGTGGCGCTCCCGTTGCTGGTCGCTCTGGCCCGCGAGTATGATACTTTCCATTGGGCAGATATTTTTCTTGACAGATTCCGGAGGCACCGTTGAAAGCCATCGATGGTTTCCCGTCGCATACGGCCATCACGCGCTGAGACGCCCACGACGGCCGCGAAACGACTCCGACACTTCGAAAGCCGACTCGCCCCGCATCGAGCGAACCGTCGGGCCCGTCAAGGGGCAAAAAAACACCCGTGCTATACAAAGAATATGCCCCACGCACACGAGCTCAAATCCATTCCCGACGACGAGCTACTCCGCCGTCTGTCCAGACTCACGCAACAGTCGCGTCGCCTCGACGCCGAGATCGTCGCCCATATCGGAGAGGTAGACGAGCGCCGCCTCTTCGCACGCAAGGCCTGCTCTTCGATGTTCGCCTATTGCACCGAGGTGCTCCACCTGTCCGAGTCCGAGGCCTACCTCCGTATCGCCGCCGCGAGAGCCTCGCGAAAACACCCGCTGCTTCTCGAGATGCTCGGAGACGGACGCCTCCACCTGAGCGGCATCGCGAAGCTCGTGCCCCACCTGACGGAAGCCAACTGTGAGAGCGTGCTCGCACGCGCGACCCACAAGTCCAAGCGCGAAATCGAGGAGCTCGTGGCCGAGCTGTCGCCGAAGCCCGATGTGGCGCCGGTGATTCGGAAGCTCCCTGTCCGCTCAGCTCCGGACTCCGACTCCGACTTCGCGCCGACCAACTCCGGTCCGGGTCCGTCGCAGCCGCCCGACCCAACTCCGTCCGGACGCAGTTAAAAATGAAACGCGTCCAACGCCCACGCCGCCCGCGGTGGTCGAACCCCTCGCACCCACACGCTACAAGGTTCAGTTCACCGCCAGCGCGGCCTTGCGCGAGAAACTCCAGCGCCTTCAAGCGCTCATGCGCAACACCGTCCCCGACGGCGACCTCGCGACACTCCTGGAGGTGGCGGTGACCGAGAAACTGGAGCGTCTCGAAGCCAAGCGGTTTGCCGAGACCCAATCTCCCCGAAAGGGCCTCGAGAAGGCCGATACATCGCCGAAGACGCGCCACATCCCGGCCCCGGTGAAGCGCGCCGTTCGAAAACGCGACGGAAACCGCTGCACCTTCGTAGATGAACGAGGCAAGCGCTGCACCGAGCGCCGGAGCCTCGAGCTCCACCACTGCCGCCCATTCGCCCGAGGAGGCGACCACAGCCCGGAGAACGTCCGCCTGATGTGCCGCACGCACAACACCCTACTCGCCGAACGCGATTACGGATAGGAGGTGATGGAGAAGTACCGAAGAAAAGACGACCGCGTGTCGGAGGGCGTCGTTTTCTATGGTGAGTGCGAAAACGACATCAAGAAAGGGAAGTCGAGACACCGGTCAGGGCAATTCCGGGCATTGATCCCGTTATTGGCACCCGTCGCAGCCGAGACCGTTGATTTTCACGGGCGCCCTGTAGTCGCGGAGCACGGCTCCCGCCCATCTACACCACCGCGCGAGAGCAGGACGGAGCCTTTGCGCGGAACCTCCTTTCGAAGCGCCATCAGATAGAGCCGGAGGGCATCACTCCAAAGTAGGAACATCAATGGCTCAACGCAAAATGCACGCGAGGCGCCAGAACGAAAGACAATCGTAGGGGCAACTCTTTATCTTCGTGCTTCTGCTCAAGCATAATCCTACCGCCAGTGAGATTCCACAGGGCTAACCACTCGGCATCCTGGTCCGCGGGAAATTCAGATGCTGCAGCCCCATCGCTGAAGACCGGGGGACCTAGTACTGTCGCGGCCTCCGCTACTGCATCTTCGAACTTTTGAAAAAACTTGTCCTTTGTATCCTCATAATCCGCGGGGGAGAGAAGATGAAGGTTCGCAATAACATCCAACGTGAATTCAATAAACTGCACACAGTTTTCGTCATGGTAAAGGCTCATGGTGACGCCTTCTGGCATCTCGTAAGTGCGTCTCCCTGCACACTCTTCGCGAAGCCGGCCATGGAGAGCCAATGCGAGTGAATGGCCTGACTCGAGAGTCCAAGACCATGCCCATCCTCGAATCTCACCTACAAGACGTTTGATGCGCGTCATTTCATTCCAGTTCCTGGAACATGAAAAACCTGTATGTTCTCGCCCGGGAAATGGGCTCTAAACAGATTTTCGAAGTGCGCTCGAGCCGCGTCGTTGGATACAGCATATCTTACACCTCTGCCACCACTCCCTTTGTTCACCTTGATCAGATTCTCGGCTTGCTGAAGGATGGCGGACTCATTGTAAAACTCGGAGACAGGATTGTAGGGCGAACTCCGCCATGCGGCACTGTTTCTCCCAGTCCACTTAACCTCGACTGTGTAACCAGCTCGGCTGGCGTCGACCCCAACCTTCCTAGCGTTCAGTGCCCACATCTCTTCGAAGGGCCGTCCGGTGACGTGCTGCTGGTACTTGACCCACGGATTGCCGGTCTGCGGTAGACGCCGTTCTCCCAGACGAACGACGTCCGCCTCACGTTCCCCGGTGCGTGCTGCCTTCGCCAACACTGGCAGCGTGCCCGCTGCTCGAGCGACGCCTTCGAGTTCGACAGATAACAGCGTTTCCCTCGTCGCAATCTCCGCGCCCTTGCCTCCAATCTCAGCAAACTCCCCGCTTACGCGCTGGCCGGTGGTCTGGTCCGAAAGGCGAACACTCCTAAGCGTGTCCTCACGAAGGTAGTCCGGCTGCTTCTCGGCAATCTGCTCGATGGCGGTGCGGTTCTCACGTTCGATTCCGCTGAACTCTCTCTCGTCGTGCACTCCCCACAGGCGCTCGAGAGCTCCTTGGACTTCTTGCCCCACCGCTCTCCCGGTGTGAACGGCTGTTTCCGTGACGACGAACCATGTCGCTCCGGCCCAGAATTTGGCTCGCCGGAGGAACTTGGAGTCGACAGGCTCTTCGTATTCCTCAGGGCTCTTGATTTCGATGGACGCTGGCCCTTCCCGAAAGTACTGGTCGCTTACCTGCTGCAACTTGTCCCAGTCGGTCTCCTCTGCTTGATTTCCGGTCGGGTCGACGAATCTCAGTGGGTTGGCGTGAGCGTAGAAGTAGCGGTGCAGCGAGGGCGGAGCATTGGTGTCTCCGAGGAAGGAATCTTGATTGAGGAATCTCCCGACTTCCGCGTCGTAGAAACGCGCATTAGCGTAGATGAGGCCCGTCTCCCCGTCGAGCTCATGACCCGTAAACGTGAAGTTGTTCGCGCTCGCGCCGACGCGGTCCCGCTCATTCCCCCACGCGTCGTAGAAGATCGACTGGCGCGAGGCGCCGGCGGCATCGGTCAAACTCACCGTCGAGCGCAGGACATCCAGGTGGAAGAAGCTCCTTCCCTCTCTCCGGTTGTCCAGCCGTACCAGCTGGTCCATGCCGTAGTCGTACTTGCTGACCGTGGCGTTGAGCTGGTCGGCCTCCGTGATCACGCTCAGCTGGTCGTACGTGTACTGGCGTCTTCCGTCGTCGCCGATTTTCAGGATTCGGCGGCCCTCATAGTCATATCCGTACCGGCCCAGGACGTTCGTCGACTGGTGCACCTCGCCGAGCTGGTCCCGGATGTCATAGAGGAATGTCGTCGTGACGCCGTTCCGGGTCTTGGACAACGTGTTGCCGTTGGCGTCGTACTCGTACGCGACGTCCTCCGCGCCGAGGACGTCGTCTATCGAATCCAACCGGTTGATGGCGTCGTACTCGTACTCCAGGTGTTTCGTCAGGGTGCTCGAATCCAGCAGGACGTCTTGTTCTGTCTTGCGGTTTCCGACCTTGTCGTACACGTACGTCGTCTGCTTCGCGTTTGCCGTGCCGAGCTCGTACGTCACCGTCTTCAACCGGTTGACGAGGTCGTAGTCGTAGCTCGTCGTTTCCGTGCGGCCGGCGTTGGTCTCGACCTGGCTCTTGCGGTTGCCGGTCTCGTCGTACTCGTATTGGTACGCCGCGATCGTGCCGGTCGGGGCCTCGTGGGAGATCGTCTTCATCCGATCGGCGGCGTCGTACGTGTACGTGGACGTCGTCCCGTTCGGGTTCGTGACCTGCTTTTTCAGGCCGTCCGGGAAGTACTCGTAGTGGACGATCTGGTTGTCGTCCAGGGTCAGGGTCTCGAGGCGGTTTCTCTCGTCGTACTGGTAGGTCGTGTGCTTGCCGTCGGGGTCGATCAAGGACGTCCGGTTGCCCTGGGGGTCGTAGTCGTACTGGAGTGTTCGGCCCCAGGCATCCGTTTCGCTCTTCAGGCGGTCGAGGGGGTCGTAGGTCTTGAACGAGCTCACCGCGGACGGCGGGTCGGTGCCGCTCGACTTCGTCTCGTCCACTCGCACCAGGTTGTCGTTCGCGTCGTACTCGTAGTCGATTCGGTGGGTCCGGGTGTAGAGGGCGAGGTCAGCCGCGGTCAGGTCGTAGACCTTGTTCTTCAGCCTGTTGAGCTCGTCGTACTCGAAATGCACCACCTGGTTCTTGGGGTCCACGAGCTTCACCTCGTTGCCGTTCGCGTCGTAGGAATGGGCCGTTCGGTATACCAAGCCCGTGGGGTCCTGGATCATCAGCTCCACACGGTTCAGGACATCGTAGGTGAAGCTCACGACGTGGCCTTCCGCGTCTTGCTGCTTCGTCCGGTTCAGGTTCGGGTCGTACTCGTAGCGGTAGACGCCTCCGTCGGGCATGTCCACCTCGAGAAGCTCGTTTCGCTCTCCGTACGCGTACCCGGTTCGGTACTCCGGGCCCTTGGGCTCGACCACCGCAATGCGGTTGCCCTCCTCGTCGTACTCGTACCGGGTGACGTTTCCTTCGCCGTCTTCCGCGGCGACGAGACGGTTTAGCTCGTCGTACACGTTCTTCACGTCGTACGTCTTTCCCGTCGCCCGTCCGTCTTTCGACTCCAGGAGGTTTCCCACCCCGTCATAGGCGAATGTCGTCTTCGCTTCCACGTCGGAGCCGAGCCCGTCCGTTCGCTCGGTCAGCCGGTTGGCTCCGTCGTACGTGAATCGGGTCTGGTTGCCGTTCGCGTCCGTCGAGAGCACGCGGTTTCCGTTTGCGTCGTACTCGTGGGATTCCAGGAGCACGCCCGCTCTCGTCACCGACACCAGGCGGCCCAGAGCGTCGAGCTGCGTGGTCTTTCCGATTCCTCTCTTGTCCGTTTCGACGACCCGACGCGGCGGAATCCTGGTACACGGTCTCGAGGCTCTTTCCGAGGGCATCCGTCACGCTCGTCACCCGGTTCAACCCGTCGTACTCGAACCGCGTCCGGTTTCCTCGACGGTCCACCTCCGAGATCTTGTTCACCCCGTCGTAGTCGAACCTTTGCTCTTTCCCCAGAGAATCCCGGATGGAGATCACCCGCTCCCGGCCGTCCATCGTGAACGTCGTCGCCGCGTTCCGGGCGTCGTATTCCACTCTCTGGTGGGCAAGGTCGCGGTACTCGATGCGGGACGTCGTCTGAGCCGCTCTTCCCGTGAGCGTCCGGTCCACCGTCGTCCGGACCATGCGGCCCAGGTTGTCGTAGACGAACCGCGTCGAGACGCCGCGGCGGTCCACCTGCTCCGTCTTGTTCCCCTCCCCGTCGTAGGCGAAGGCGCTCTCCCGGCCGAGGGCGTCCGTCACTTTCCGCAGTCGGTTCAACCCGTCGTACTCGAACCTCGTCGCCCGGTTCTCCGCATCCACGCTCCGCTTCATATTCCCGTTTCCGTCGTAGAAGCTCTGCGTTACGAGAATCTCACTCCCCGGTTCTTGACGCGCCTCCCGGACACGGTCGAAGCCGTCCAGGAGCGTCGTCTTCCGGAAGCCCCTCGGGTCCGTCTCCACGACCTCGTGCTGCGAATCGAGATACTCCCAGCTCGTCTCGTAACGGAATCCGTTTGGCTCTCGTCCCTCCACCACACGCAGCCGAGGCCGGTTCAGGAAGTCGTAGGTCGCCGTCGTCAGAAGACTTCGCGTCACGTCTTCCTCTTCCCTGCGGTTTCCCGACTCGTCGTACGCGAAACGAGCCTCGTTCCCGGCCGCGTCCGTCTGATGGACCAGACGGTTCAGACGGTCGTACATAAACGTTGCCGTGTGCCCGTTCGCGTCCGTCTCCGAAAGCTTGTTCCCCGCCGTGTCGTAGGTGAACGACTCCTCGTGGCGAGCTCCGTCACCGAGTCCGTCGTCGCCAGGAGGCGCTTCGTCACCCGATACAGGCCGTCGTACTCGAAGTCCGTCCGGTCTCCGTGGAGGTCCACCTCCGCGAGCTTGTTGCCCACGGGGTCGTACTCGAACCGCGACACCACCTGCGGCACGCCGAAGTTCCCCGACACCTCCACCTGCACCAGTCGGTTGAGCTCGTCGTAGCGGCTCGACGTGGAAACACCTCTCCGATCCATCTTCTCGACGACGTTTCCGTTTCCGTCGTATGCCATCGAGGCCACGTTCCCCAGGTCGTCCTCGGTGCGCACCACACGGTTCAGACCGTCGAGCTCGAACCGCGTCGCGAGCGCCAGACCGTTCGTCTCCTGCCGGAGCTGGCCTCCGGGGTAGTACTTCCGTGACACCACTTCGGTATCCGACGCTCCCGAGGAATCGGTGCGCGTTACGGCAACGACACGGTCGAGCTCGTCGTAGTCCTGCGAGAGGCTCCGGCCCAACGTATCGTCCGACGTGAGCAGACGGCTCCTCTCGTCGTACACCGTCCTCGTCTGGTTCCCTTCGCCGTCCGTCGTCTCGAACGGGTTTCCGAAATCGTCATAGGTGAACGACGTCGACTGACCGGATCGCGGTCCCCTGACCGCCCGGAGGTCGCCGTTGTCGTAGTAGTCGTACTCGGTGACATTTCCTTCGGCGTCCGTCACTCGTTCCAGGTTCCCGTTCGTGTCGTCGATATCGAACTGCGTCTCTTCCACGACCTCGTTTCCGGCCGCGTCACGGTTGTGCACCGTCTTCGATGTCATCTTGTTGAAGAGCGCATGGTACGTGAACTCCGTCACGACGTCGCCCATCGTGCCGCCCGCGTGTACCGTCTCTTTCGTCAGGTTTCCATTGCCGTCGTACTCGAAATCCGTCACCCGTCCGTTCGCGTCCGTCTCCTTCGTCTTGAAGATGTCCGTCGGACTCCACTCCATCTCCGTCACGACTCCAAGGGGCTCCTCGATACGGACCGGAGATCCTGTCGGGTTCAGCTTGTACAGAGTCTGGTTTCCCCGGGCGTCAGTGACCGTCGTGTGGAAGAAGCCAGCGTTCACCTCGGTAAGGTCGTAGGCAAACTCCGTCGTCGCCGCCTCCGGCTCCACCACCGATTCACCCGCTCGAATTTCCCCGTGACGAGCGTTAACGTCGCATCCTCCCCGGGCAGAACGTCGACCCCCTGATAGTACTCGTACGCGTCACGTTGCCATTCGGATCGGTGTAGGCTACGAGATTGTGCCGGTCCTGCGGGTTGTCGACGCTGTACTCGTAGAGCTCCACTCGCTCGCCGCGCGACGGCCTTACAAGGTTCCCCCACTCGTCGTACTCGTAGGTGACGACGAGCCCGAGCGGCCCCTCGACTGCGAGACGCGCGGCTCGCCCCGAACCGTCACGTAGGAGAAATGGAGCGAGCGGCCGGCAACTACCTCCGAAGACTTCACTTGTCTCGACGATGTTCCGCTCGCCGTCGTAGAGGATCTCGACGCGGTTTCCGTTCGGGTCCTCGATGAACTCGAGCGTGGGACGGCCTCCGTACAGAGGCTCGCCCTCGAATAGGGCGACGTCGTGATAGTGATACCGGACCCGTCCCTTCGTGTAGAAGTCGAAGCTTCCGTCCCCGTTTCGGACCAGCTCGGTGTGGTAGCCGCGCTGGGGAACGAAGCGCCCGTTCACGTCGACGAACCTCTGGCCCGAGCCATCGCCTCCGAACACGACGAATCCGCAGTCGGTCACCAGGAGGGTCGACGTGTAGTTCATCGACCAGCCCGCACCCAGAGGACCGGACGGGTCTCTCCCCGAGCTCCCATACGTCCTCACCATCTCGAGCGCGGGTCCCCGGCCCGGAATGGAAACGTCGGTCGACGAGCTCACGAGATGACCGTCGGAGAGGTCGACTCCCTTCACGAACGTATGGCCCACCGGAAGGACGTTGTTCCCCGTCGAGTCCACGAAGATCGCGCCCGTCGCGTCGTCGGCGAGTCCGGAAGTGTCGGCCGCCTTCGCCTCGATGCGGAACGCGTATACGCCATCGAAGTCAGTGAAGTCGTCTGGGCCGGGAGTGAACGCGATTCGCTCGACGCCGACGGTCGCGAACTGACGCCCCTCGTAGATCTTGCGCTCGACGACGGGAACGGCACCTTCCGCCGCGGGATTCGCGCCCGGCTCGAACCGCTGGACGAAGATAATGATGTCCGCGTCGCGCGCGAGCCGATAGGTGATGGCCCCCGCCCGGAAACACGGGGGCCCGCCCGCGGCATCCTGCACGAAGCTCACCGTCACGGAATTCGACACGTCGTACAGAAGGCGTGAGAACAAGACCGCCCTAGGCGTCGACCGGATCTCCGGACCCGTCGGCTCACCCTGTCCCGGCGTTCCCTGCTCGAGAACGAGCTCCGAGCCGTACTCCTTCGTCTCGGTGTCGGGCACGAACCCCTGGGGGAGCACGGCCTTCCCGTCCCCCTGGAGGCTGTCGCCCTCGAGGGCACCGAGATACGCCTTCGCACCCGTCTTGCGATCGACCTCGAAGAGGTCGACCCGGGCCGTGCTCAACGGAAGGCTCGTCGGGCGCACGAAGTACCGCAGATCGGCGTCCTTCGTCGTCACGAGCTTCGTGCCCGGAGGATTCTCCCCGTCCGGGATCTCTGCCACGAGAATGGGCGCCGGCTTGCTCTCGGTGAGAAAAGCGTCGAAGAAGTCGAGCTGCCTCGGCACCGAGCGCAGCTCGGCCACGGTGCCCCTTCAGAAGAACGATCTGCGCTTTATAGACTTTGTCCGGATCGTACGGGTTCACATCGCTCAGCAGAATGGCCCCGAGCGGAAGCGGTCCTTCCGCAACGAGCTTCCCCTCCTCGCGAACCTCGAGGAGGCGGCGTTGAGGTCCGTTCAACAGCATCCGGTCGACTTCGAGAGGAAGGATCCGGTAGTCGAGAAAAGAGCCGGGCGACAAGTGTCCGTTTCCGTCGAGGACGAACGGCTTGGGACCCTGTTCCGTAATCTGGACGTCGACTCCCCAGATAGGGAAGGATTTGTCGCTGGACCAGTGGTCGGTCCTCTCGACCTGGCTGACGGTGCCATCGGTTGGATTTACCGTCGGCCGGCGCAGCACGACGTCGGCCACTTCCGAGACCGCTCTCGCTCCCGGCGATTTTCCCAACATGAGGTCGAACGCGTACGAACCGCCGGACGCGCGATCGAGCGAAGGAGGATCGAACCGTCCATCACCTTCGAGGAGCACGGG
This sequence comes from uncultured Acidobacteriota bacterium, assembly GCA_963815675.1. Classification (GTDB taxonomy): domain Bacteria; phylum Acidobacteriota; class Vicinamibacteria; order Marinacidobacterales; family SMYC01; genus CAWFHP01. The sequence continues at coordinate 836,523 of CAWFHP010000019.1, forward strand.
CGTCAGCGTCGCGTCAGTGATTTCCCGCCGCGTGAACGTCCCGAGGCCCTCGAGAACGTATCTACCGCGGTCGTCTTGCACGACTTCGTAGTCTTCCTGCAGGGCCACGAGCGTCCATTCGACTTTGTCACGGAGCTTCTCGCCGACGCGTCCCATCCAGAGCTCGCCACCTTCTCCCAGGTGGACGCCCTTCTGTTCGAAGACGACCGCGAGATATTCGCCGATGGGACTCTTGGTGGCGGCGGAGCCGTAGTCGGCGGAGTCCCGCAGGAACTCGATCGGCTCGACGGCGTAGAGTGAATCGTCACGACTCGCGGCAAATTTGTAGCGCGTTCCATCCACGTTTCCGAGTCCGCGCGAACACCGTCGCTCCGAGATACGACGTCACGAACCTGGCCGAGTCCACCTCGCGTCCGGCCTCGTCCAGAATCTTCGCGTTGAGATAGTCGTCGGGGAGAGGTGCGCTGCGCTCCGGATCGAGGACCTGGAACGTCGTCTCCAGGTTCGACAGCGGGTTTCCGAACCGATCGACGATCGAGACCCACATCGCCTGAGGCGGCACGTTGAGGACGAAGCTCGTCGCATGTTTGCCCGTGACATAGATCAAGCGACCGTGACGACCGACGAAATCTTCCTGAGCGTCGGGATAGGCGTAGGCGAAGAAGGGCTCGTCGAGCGCCACTCCGCCCGCCTCCGCCGTCACGTGATAGAGCCCGACCTGGGTGAGATATCGGTCGTCCGCGTTCTCCCGCACGAACCTCGGCTGCAAGCGCGTCGAGGTACCCAGGCGAAAACGCAGCCGCGCGACTCCGTTCACGGTGGGAACCGTCAGCACCTCTCCCTTCTGCAAGCGGTCCATGCTCAGGAGGAGGCTTCCGGGATGGACGACGCGAAAGGTCACGGGGACCCCGTCGGCCACCGGGTTCCCGTCGTTATCCGTCACGTAGACGCTGATGGGGAGCGGAAGCTCCTGGTCGACGAGCGCCTCCTGGTTGTCGCTCTCGGACCGCTTCACGATCGCGGCGACGACCCGACTCGGCTCGGCCGCTGACTCTTCGGGATTCGCGAGAACGGGGCCCTGCGGGTGCTGGTCCGGAGGCTCCGCGGTCGAGCCTCCCGCGATGGATCCCGAGAGAACGTACGCGCTTTCACCGCTCACCGGGTCCCAGGCGGAAAAGCCCGCGCCCGTCCACGCAAGATAGGTCACGTCCGATGCCGGCACCCGTACGATCCGTCCCTGGTGGACGTGCTCTTCGATCTGAGAGATCAGGTCGCGCTCGATGCCGAGAGCCGGAAGCTCGACGTCCGCGTTCGCGCTGTCGATCTCCCTCACGTTCGGCGCGAGCCGCAGGAGGGTGACGGTCGAGATCGAGCGGATCCCGAGATCGTCTTCCAGGACCCGGCTTTCGAGCTCCGAACCGACGAGTCCGGAGAGAAGGTAGAAGTCACGCCGCGCTCCCTCGTTGTCATCCGCGGGCACGGCGACGGTCGGGCGAAGATCGGCGTCGACGTCCACCCCTTTCCACTCGAAAGTAACCGGAACGCCGTCCCCGGCGTACTCGACTTCGACGTGGTTCTTCACCATCACGTGGTTCGCGACCGGCCGAAACACGAGCGAGCGAGTGAGACCGGCGAGCGCGGCATCCGTCTCGTCCCACCGCCGCAGATAGTTCAGAGCCCTCTGGTTCAGAAGCTCTCCCGCTCGCGACTCCGACGATTCTTCATAACCCGGTGCCGTTCCCGAGAGACCGAGCGCCGCGTAGGCTCCCGCCATCATCCGATTGTCCACGGTGACGACGCCGCTCGGAGTGGAGAGCTCCGTCGTGAGCGTGAACCGGGAACCCATGGGGATGGGATTTCCGGTCTCGATGACGAGACCGCCGGAGCGAAGAACGGGGCGCACGTCAATGAGGTACGGGGGCGTCTGGTAGATCCCGCCGAAGGCGTTTGACGTCTCTTCGTCTTCGAGCTCGGCGGCCACATAGGAGAGCGTCAGGCGCTTTCCGAGAAGGCTCGGAAGCGCATAGGAATTACCGAGGACGATCTCCCCCGCGTCCGTCCTCGCGAGAAATCGCACGCGATGCTCGCGCTCGTCCGGGAAATCGAACGATACGTCGGCGACGGACACCACTTCGTACGGGAGGCTCGCTGGCAGCAGCCCGAACGCTTCCGGAATCTCCTCCACCGTTCGAAGGGCCCCGTCGAACGATGTCCCGGGAAAGTTCTCGTCGAGATAGCCCGTCACCCGCGAGCGAAGAGCGGCGAACGGGTCGTCCTGGATTCCCGTTCCGACCTCGTCGCGCACGAAGGCTTCGGCGTCGAAGCCCATGGCCTCCAGCACCCGCTCGCCCTCCGAGATCCTGTGCCGCTCGAAGCTCGCGTCGAGAGGCACCCAGCGCTTGCCGCGGTCGTCGAGCGCGACGCCGCGATAGTTCGACCAGGAAACGTACGCTTCGACCCACACGTGCTCGAGCTCAATCGCGCTCAGGCCCGCTCCGGTGATGACGGGCTCGTAAGGAACGCCCGCCGCGACGAGCGCCTGCTCCACCCGATCCGGCCGCTCGACGCCGAGAAGATTCATCGCCTGGTCGATGGAGATGCGGATGACGCCCCGCACGTAGCGGGAAGGTACGCCTTTCGCGCGCAGGATCTCGGCGAGGAGCCGGTTGACGTCGGCGTCGTTCCCGCTTCCCTCTCGAAGCGCCTGCTCCGGACCCTTCATCGAGCCGAAATAGAGCTCGAATCGCGTGAGATTCTTCACGAGCTCGTAGGCGGCAACCGGGCCGTCGACGGTGTCCGCGAGCTCCCGTATCGCTTCGGGAACGGCGCCGATGACGGGAGCATCGGGAGGCGGTGCGTCCGCGAGCGCGATGAGGTCGACTGCGCCCGACTTGTCGAGAGGCGGCGCCGCGAGCGCGCGCGCGCTCAGCGGCAGTGTATCCACCCCCAGAGAATCCTCGTTCTCGAATTCGGCGAGGGGCCGCAGCACGCGCAGGCATTCGTCGAGATCGTCGGCGTCGAGCGCTTCGAGCGCGCGCCGTTGACTCGACTCGAGCGCGGCTCGGGCCGCGTCGAGCCGTTCGAGCGCGCGGTCGAGGCCGAGGGCGCGAAGTCGCGACTCCGTTTCCTTCAGCTTCGCTTCGAGCCGGGAGCTCCGCGTCTCGAGCTCGGCTCTCACAGAATCGAGCTCGGCTCGCCGGTCGGCCTCGAGACCCTCTCGGGCACGCTCGACCCGCTCGATGAGCCGATGCAGATCTCGCCGGGACGCGGCCTCCATCCTCGACGCGGCCGCGAGCGCGGCGGCGATGAGCGCGAGCGAGACGAACGTTTTCCTCATGGCTTACTTGCAGCTGGGCTCGAGACGGAACGCTTCGATGAAGACGGTGGACTTCACCAGAGAGCGAATGCGAAACGTCGTGACGCCGGAGGGGAGCTCGACGTCGAAACCGTGAGACCAGGAGAACGGCCCGTTGTCATCGTTGTCATCGTTGTCATCGCCGCGATCGCCGTGATCGCGATCGCCGTGAACGTCGTCCTCACCGTCGCGGTCCGCGGCGACGTCGAAGCTGGTTCCGGAATCGAGCTCGACACGAATCACCGGCTCCTTGGCACGCTCGCCGGGATGAAGAAGAACGCGGAACCGGTACGTCCCCGCCTCGACGGAAGGCGTCTCGACGAAGAGGACCCCCGTCTTCTTTTTCACGAAGTAGGAATGCTTCGCCCCACAGGCGGTCGGACCGGAGTGTCCGCAGTCGCCGGAGCAACTGACGGGCACGACACCGGCATCGAGGCAGACGTCCACGGGATCGACGCAGGCAGGACTTTCGACGTCGCAGACGCCGTCTCCGTTCTCGTCTCCCGAAATGCCGCTCTCGTAGCCCGGAATCGCGCGCACGTGGAAGTCGTCCCAGGAGGCGATCACGTAGTCGGACCAGGCGCCGATGGTCCCCGCGCGCAGAGGCTCCGTGCTGTCCTCGGCAGAAAGAGACACGGATTCTTCTTCCGAGCGCAGCTCGGCGACGATACTCGTCAGGCCCACGTCGTTCGTGAGCTCGACGCCGAACGAGATCGGGTCGTCCTCCACCTCTTCGAGCTCACGCTCGGCGAGAACGCGTTCTCCTGCCGCGGACGCGGCGACGAGTCGCGCCTTGGGATGATGGCAGCGCGGGCCTTCCACCTCGAGCCGATATTCACCCTGGGCGCTGGAATAGAAGACGACTCCAGCAGAAAGCCCGCACTCTCCGGTGCTCCGCCGGCCGTTCTCCTCCGGGATCAGAACGCCCTCGAGCCGGTAGTTCCGCCAGCCGTAGGCTTCTCCGCTGCCCTCGAAGACGAACGCGGCGCGGGACGGGGAACGATTCACGAGCCGTTTGGAGCGGACCTCGAACACCGGGTCCCCGGACTCGGGGCGAAGCCGCCAGCCCGCCGGAACGTCTCCGTTGGTGAAGCGGTGGAAGTCCTCGCTCCACTCCGGAGGACATCCTGTCGACGGGAGCTCGACGGTGAAGCTCGAGAGCTCGGTCCATTCGGAGGAGAGGCCGCGGTCATCGACGGCCCGCGAACGCCAGGAGTACGTCGAGCCAGGGTCGAGATCGAGGGGAACGTCCCATCGCGTCTCGGAGGAGCCCTCGGGTACGTCTTGCGAGGCGACGAGCGTGTTCCCGTCGTAGAGCTCGAACCGATAGACGAGCGGTCGTCCGTCGGGACTGGCTCCGTTCTCGACGACGAGACCGGGAGCTCGCGTGGTCACGGTGGCGCCGTTCGCGGGCTCGAGTGGAATGGGAGCGGTCGGCGCTTCGTCCACCGCGTTCACGTCGAGCTCGAAGACGTCGGCGGAGACGGTCTCGAGAGCGCCGTCCGTCGCTCGCGCGCGCCAGTAATACGTCTCGTTCTCGACCAGGTCCTGGCTCACGCGCCAGCTCGTTCGTGGCTCGACGGTCTCTAACGGCGGGCTCGCGGCGACGAGCGTCGATTGCTCCGCGTCGGCATAGACTTCGAATACGTAGTGGAGCGGATCCCCGTCTGGATCGATGGCGTTGTCGACCTCTAGAAGAGGCCGAGTCTCTCCCACGACGGCTCCATCTTCGGGAGAGACGAGGGCGGGTGGCGTGGGAGCTTCGTTCACGAGAGACAGCCGGAACCTCGCCGTCGGCATCCACGAGCTCTCGAGGCTCCCGTCGAACGCGCGAGCGCGCCAGAAATACACGTGGTTCTCCTCGAGAGCAGCGCTCATCTCCCAGGAGGTCCCGTCCGTCGCCTCGGGAATCTCGGACGAGGCCTCGACGAGCTCGCTCAGGTTCTCATCGCCATAGAGCTCGAAGCGATACGTGAGGGCATCGCCGTCCGGGTCGGTACCGTTCGTGACGTGGAGCGTCACCGGAAGCGACGACACCAGGCTCGCTTCGCCCGGCGAGACGAGAGACGGCGCTTCCGGCTTCGCGTTCATCGCGTTCACCAGGAACGACTCCGCTTGCGACCAATCGCTCGCGAGCTCGCCGTCCGTCGCCCGCACCCGCCACTGGTAGGAGCGATCTTCGGCGAGGCGCGGAGAGACGACCCACGACGTTTGACCCTGGCCTTCCCGGAGGCCTCCGATGCTCGCGGTAAGGCTCGTCGTCGTTTCGTCGTAGACCTCGACGTCGTAGCGAAGCGCATCGCCCTCGGGGTCGGCGGAGTTCACAATCACGAGCGCCGGCGTCGTCGTGGCCACGATGGCGCCTCCGATGGGACTCGAAGCTCGCGGCACCGACGGAGGCTCGTTGGCGGCGTCGACGCGGAACGATGCCACTTCCGACCACTCGCTCGACGCGACACCATCGGAAGCGCGCACCCGCCAGAAGTAGACGGCGTTCTCGATAAGGGCGACGGGCGGGGTGAAACTCACCTGCTCGCCGGCCGCGAAGAGACCGTCGGCCGCCTGAAGTGCCGCGGTATCGAAGTCCGGACTCACATCGATTTCGAACCGATGGGTAACGGCGTCGCCCTCGGGGTCCAGACCGGCCTTCGCCGACAGCTCCGGAGTGAGCGTCACCGCGTCGCTGCCAGCCGGCGCGATCGGCTCGGGTCGCGTCGGCGGATGGTTCTCCGTGTTCACCCGGAAGCTCGCCGGCGGCATCCAGTCGGAGTCCAGCTCTCCGTCGGTCGCCCGCGCGCGCCAGAAATACGTCCGGTCTTCGTCGAGCGGAGCCACGAGAGGAGCTGACGTCGCGCCGTCACCCTCGGGAATGGGGGCCAGGGTGACGACGAGCTCCGAGAGACCCGGGTCGGCGTAGACCTCGAACGTGTACGCGAGAGCCGCTCCTTCGGGGTCGACTCCGTTCACCACGGTGAGTAGCGGCGTTCGAGTGTCGACCTCGCTCTCGTCCGCGGGCGAGGAGAGACTCGGCGCGCGCGGCGCATCGTTGGCGCTGTCGCTGAAGAAAGATGCCGGCGGCATCCAGTCGCTCGCGGCGAATCGGTCCCGGGCCCGCGCTCGCCACACGTAGCGGTGGTTCTCCTCGAGCGCTAGAGGCGAGTCCCACGTCGTCGTGTTGAGCCCCTCGGCGATCCCCGACCCCGAGCCAACGAGGAATCGAAGCGAGTCGTCGAGGTAGATCTCGAACTCGTAGACGAGGTGCTGCCCGTTCGGGTTGGTGGCGTTATTGACCGAGAGGCGCATCGGCTGGGACGCGGACGCCGCCTCCGCGGGGAAATTCAGCGACGGGGGCGCGGGAATGTCGAAGAGTTGCACGGGCGCGCTCGCGAGCGTCGTCCCGTTCGCCTCCAGGAGGACGAAACGACGTCCGAGCGCCTGTCCTCCGCTCGGGAGCCGGATCTCGCCCGTGGACGATTCGCTCGGTAGGAGATCGAGCGGAGCAGAGGCAGAGGGCGTGACGAGACCGCTCACCGGGTCGAGAAGATCCACGTGGACTTCACCCCCGGCGACGGCGAGAACGCCCGCGTTCGTCACCGTGAACGTCGCCACGATGTCCGCGCCGACGGGAACGCTCTCTTTTTCGATCGCGAGGGTTCCGGTGAGCTCGATCTCGGTGGCGGCAACGACCTCGAACGTGCCCGCGGCAGCGGCGAGGGTCTCGCCCGCCTGGACGACGCGGAGCGCCACCGTGTACGCGCCCGGGGGCACGTCCGCTCTCGGCCAGACGGCCGACGTCTTGACCGTTCCGCCGATGGCGAGGTAGGAGAGCGCGTTGTCGGTCTGGAAGACGAGCTGCGACGACCCGTCCGAGACGGAGAGAGCGAGGCTCGCGTCGCGGAGGGGCGCGTTGCTCGCCCCGTTCGCAACCATCGCGAGAATCGTCACCGGAGAGCTCTGGACATAGGAAGGCCGAGTGGTCCCGGTGGTCGCGTGGACATCGAGCAAGCGGCGGATTCTCGAAAGACGCACTCGCGCTGGAATCCGCGGACAGAACGCGCGCGCGATAGCTTCCGGCCGGCCTCGACCCCGTATTCCAGAAGACGGTGTACGCGGTGTCGCCTCCGTAGCTCAGCGTTACCGTGCGGTGGTCCACGGACGCGAGACGATTTCCGAGCGCGTCCTCGACGACAGTCTCGAGGGCGACGTCGGACGAGGGACCTCCGTTCACCCCCTCGACCCGAATCTCGACGTCCTGACCGGAAGAGTAAGAGGAAAGGCCGGTGGCAACCCGGAGCCCGACGCCGCGCTCCCCGACGACGGTGACGCGCTGCGAGAGGATGTTGTTGGTCTCGTCCGCCTCGTCCACCTGCGCGAACGGATTGACGGTCGCGAGGAGGTCGAAGCTTCCGGAGAGCGCACCGGGACTCCACGACAGGGTAACGACGGACGCGCCTCCCGCGGGGATCGCGGGAAGAGGAGCGGTTCCGATGCTGGTGAGGTCTCCGAACGGGCCATCGAGCGACAGCTGAACGACGGTCTCCGGCGACGGCGACAATCCGCCGTTGCGAGCGTTGAACGAGACGCTAACCACGTCGCCCGGCGCGGGCACGGCGGGAACGACGAGCATGGGCCCCTCGAGCGCGAGGTCCGGGAGCTCCGTGTCGTCGAACGTGACTTCAATCGGCGGAGAGGGCGCGCTCGCGTTGCCGTCGGCATCGGACGACACGGCGCTGAAGACGTTGGTGCCCGGCTCGAGCGCGACGTCCCGCGCTTCGAACCACCCGGGGATGGCGACGAGATGGCCGCGGCCGCTCGACTCGAGCTCGAGCGCGCGGAAGTCGCCGGTCGCGGCGAACAGCTCGCGGTCGGGAACGGCGCCGAGCGTCGCGGCGGCGCCATCGGAAGAAACGAGAAGGAGCTCACCCGTGTAGAGATAGACGAGGAGCTCGCCGCTCGAGACGCGGCTCGAAACGACGGCTCCCGTCGTGCCGGAAACGAGCTCGGTCGTTCCCGCGTCGAGGTCGACGACGCGGATGCCCGGATAATCCGCGAGCGCCAGCTCGTGGTCGGACATCCACTCGAACTGGCCGAAGAAGTTGAACACCGCCGGCGTCACCGTGAGCGTCGCGACGTCGAGAACGCTCAAGCGCGAAGATTCGAGGAACGCAACCTTCAATCGGTCGGGCGACGAGAGCAGGAACTGCGTCCTCACATAGTACGGGAGCGCGGTGTAGACGAGCTCGGTCTCCTCCGTGGAAAGCGTCACGATCTCCAGGAGGTTGTCTTCCCCGAGCACGACGCGGTCCTCGTCGAGCCACTGCGGGAAGCCGACACCGCCCCCACGCGGGATGACTTCGGCCGCACCTGAAGCGAGGTCGACGATGCGGAGCGCACCGGAGAGCCCCGAGTGCGTCGCGACCGCGATGCGGTCACCGGCAGGCGAGAACGACGCGCCGTCGGGGAGCTCTCCCGCCGAGTCGAAGCCGAGCGTGCGCACGGCACCCGTCGCCAGGTCCGTAAGGCGGATTCGATCGAGCCCGACCTCCGCGAAGTGCATGCGGTCCGCCGAGAGGATTCTTTCCGCGCCGGCGACGGTGAGGGTCACGCTGCCGGTATCGACAAGAGAAGATGCGGCGTCGAGCTCGCGCACGAGCTCCGAGCCCCGGTACAGGGCGATCCGCGTCGACGGTTCGGCGCGGCCCGAGATCCTCGTTCGACGTGTCTCGACCGTAAGCGGAGCGCCGGCCCTCGTCGGCCGCAGCAGGACGGGGGCACTCGGTGGTGCGTCATCCGAAGGCGTCCCACTCGCCTCGTTCGAGTCGAGAGACGCCACACCCCTCGGATCGAGGGCGCGCACGACATAGAAGTATGCGACTCCGTTCACGAGGCCTTTGTCTTGGAACCCGCTGGCGAAGACCCGTGCGATCTCGACGTAGGGCCCGCCAGAAACCGCGGCGCGGGAGACGGCGTACTCGGCGACGCCCAGAGGTCCCGTCGACGGGATCCAGTCGAGCGAGAGCGCGCCGCCTTCGGGAACCTGGCTCACCGCGAGCTGCGGCGGGCTCGGCGCCTCCACCGAAACCTCGGCGAGCGCCTCGTTCGAAAGCGCGCTCTCGTTCTCCTCCGCGTCGAGAGCGGCAACCTGGTAGTGGTAGCTGCCGTCGGGCAAGTTCGCGTCGGTCATGCTCGAGCCGGCGACGACGGCGATGGGAACGCCGTCGCGGTAAACGCGGGTCGACTCCGCGTCCGCCGACGGACTCGAGCCCCAGGAGAGCGAGACATCGGCGAGACTCACCGACGCCACGAGGCCGCTCGGCGGCTCCGGGGCCGTAACATCTCCCACCGTGAGATCGACATGGGAAGGAGCACTCCTTCCGCCATAGACGTCGATGGCAACGACCTCATACGCGGTACAGCCCGGAATGCGGGGGCATGTCGGTTACGGATACATCGGCGAGCGGTGCCGTTCCGTAGAGCTCGACATCGGAGAGATCCACCCGGTGCGCGTCGGAGGCCACGGCCGTCACCTCGATGCGGAGCTTCGCCGTCGAAACAGCGAACGGAAAGACCAGACGCGTTTCTGCATCGGTGTTTCCTCGGATCGGTCGCGAGCGGAACCATCCGTCCCGAGATCTCGCCGAGGACCCGGAAATCGCGGGCCGGCGACGAGGCCCCAGCGCAGCGAGCATCTCGCGAACGTGGCGCCGAGCGGAGAGCTGCACCTCGAGCCAAGCGGAGCTGAAGGTACTCCTCGTAGCTCGTGCTCCAGGAGGTGTACGCGTTGCCGTCGAATGCGTACGGGGCATACCCCGAAGAGGCGCTGGCGGTGAGCGTCGTCGGGACGTCGCTCGATGGTCCCGCGGGAAGAATGCGGCCGTCGGGGCTCGCACTCAGGCTCACGCCATCACGCGTGATGACATAGCCCGACGCGTCCGGCTCGGCGCTCGCGCTCCACGAGAGCTCGGCCGTGTCTCCGTTGACGGTGCCGACGAGAATCGGCTGGAGGCGACGGGGGCTCGTTCCGGACGAGAAGGACGACCTCGGACGGGCGACTTCGGTTGCCTTCGACGTCGGTTGCGCGCGCTTCGAGGAGACTCTCTCCTACGGGGAGCGAGAGCGAGGAGAAGACGAAGCGTCCGTCGGCATCAGCCGTCGTCTCGGCGACGAGGCTCGACGTGCCCTGCAAGAGGAGCTCGACCCGTGCGTCCGAATCGGCGCCTTCTCCCGGGAGATCGACGGTGTCCTCCTCGAAGATGGGGAACGCGGGAACGAGGTCCGGAGAGTAGACGCGCACGTCGACGGTGCCGTTCGCCGTACTCTCGTTGTCGTCGGCATCGAAGGCCGCGGACCTCGTAGTGATAGAGGCCATCGGAACGACCGGCGTCGACGGCCGTCGTTTGGAGCCCGACGGTGACAGCGACGCCGCCGTCCCGATAAATCCGATAGCCCGCGAGATCCGAGGCGCTCACGGCGTCCCACGTGAGAGTGACGGCGTCCCCGTCCACGGACGCTCGCAGATTCGACGGCGAAGAAGGCCCCGTCGAGTCGCCGAGAACGACGGCGATCGCAGCGGGCCCCGGGTCCGTGCGCCCGCCGGCATCGGTCGCGACGGCACGCAGGAGGTAGTCGCCGAACGAAAGACCGGTGACGTCCCATGTGAGCTCGAAGGGGACGTCGGCGTCGAGACCGATATCAATCCACCCCGGGGTACCCGACGCCTGATACTGAAAGAGGACGGATGCGACGTCGTCGTCCGAAGCGGCGGCGCGTACGGATCGAGGAGAGTCGAAGCGGGCGCCGGCCTCGGGCTCGACGATGACCGCCGCTGGCGTGTGATTGTCGAGAACGATACAGAGCTCGTTCGATTCGGATCCCGAGATTTCCCGCGACGTCCATCGCGACAATCCGGTAGCAGAAGCGCCCATCGGGAAGCTGGGCGTCGAATCGTGCTCGGTCCGGGAACGAGGAAGGGACGGAGGTCGCCCGAGACGCTTCCGGGTGCGTTCGCAATCGTCCCGTTGCGATAGACGAGATAGCCGGTGACATCCGTCGAGGGCGAGGGTTGCCACTCGATGGCGACGTCTTCCGGTGCGGCGGTCGCGGCGACGCTCGTGAGGGTGGGAGGCTCGGGCGCGTCGTTGTCGACGACGACGCGCACGCGATCGGTCGCGACGTTTCCGGACGTGTCCTCCCCTTCGAGGGTCAAGACGTAGGCGCCGTCGAGCGCTACCGCTTCCCATTGGACGAGCGTCGCGAACGTGACGGGAAGCGGCGACGTCTTCAGTCGGGTCGGGCTCAGAGGAGTCGCCTCGGGCGCGACGCTGACCCGGTACTCCTTGAAATCCGTCTCGGCAAAAGCGGTGCCGACGATGTCCACGAGTCCTCGAACCCGCGCGCCGTCGTCGGGAGAACGGAGGACGACGGTCGGCGGCGTCAGGTCGACGCGAGCCTCGACCGCCGGCGAGGGATCGCTCGCGTGACCGGCGTGGTCGACGGCGACGACGGTGTAGCGGAACCGGCCTTCGGGGCGGCTCCCATCGAGGTAGCCGGGCGTCGGGATGGGCTCTTCCGTGAGAAGAGTACCGTCGCGATACACGAGATAGCCCGCGAGGTCACTTTCTCCGTTCGAAAGCCACGTGAGTCGAACGTCCGCCTTGTCTTCGACGGCGGCGCGCAACTCCCGGGGCGCCTCCGGCGGCACGGTGTCGATGATGATCGAGCGCTCCACCGTCGTCTCGTTTCCCGCGCGGTCGCGGGCGACGAGAGACAGCCGGTACGAGCCGTCCTGGAGCGGCAATCCTTCGTGGAGAATCCCGTCGAGAACCGGCGACTCGAACCGCACGAGATTCTGCGCGGGGGCGCCGCTTCCGGAGATACCGAGGACGGCTTCGGCGAAGTTCTCGTCGGTGGCGGTGCCGACGACGCGCGCGCTCCGGTCGACGAACGCGCCGTCGAGAGGTTCTTCGAAAGCGACGGTGGGCGGTGTCCCGTCGAGCACGAGGGAACGGCTCGTCTCCGCTGTCGTTCCCGCTTTGTCCGTCGCCCGTAGCCGGAGCGTGTACACGCCGTCGGGAAGCGCCGAGACGTCCCAATCGAGCGCGATGTCAGGCGAGTCGAGGCTGGCGCCGGACGCGAGGGGGATGAAGACCGACGGAGCGGTGCCCGCGCCGAGCTCGAGCGCATAGGAGTCGAGGTTCGTCTCGACGAGCCTTCCTTCGACAGCGACGGTGCCGGCGGACGTCGGAAGGAAGCTGCCCGCCGCCGGTGACAGGAGAGAGACGACGGGCGCGGTGGAGTCGACGAAGAAGTGCAACGAGGACTCGGCCGCGTTTCCCGCGCGATCCAACGCGTGGATCTCGCATTCGATAGCCGCCGTCGTCGAGGCCCACGAGGCTCGAGAGCGCTCCGCTCCGCGGAACGCTGTCTTCGGCCAACGTCGAGAGCGCGCCGGCGTCCGGTCCGAGCTCGATGGTGTAGCGCTCCAGGTTCTCGTCGGCGACCGCGCCCAGAAGACTCGAGGGAAGAGCGACGGCGCCGTCGGAGGTGGGCGCCGTCACCGAAACCGAAGGTGGAGTCGTGTCGACGCCGACGGTGACCCGTGACGTTTCACTCACCCCAGGGAGAAGCGCGTCCTCGGCGACGAGATCGACGAGATACTCCCCGTCGGGCGCTCCGCCATCCCAGGACGCGGTGTGGTCGCCGGTGGAAAGGCTCTCTCCCGATAGGAGGGTCGCGACCGGCGATTCGTCTGGCCGCCGGATGGTGAGGGTCACCGTCACGTCTCGCTTCAAGCGGAACGCGAGCGCCACCGCGTCCTTGACCCCGTCGCCGTTGGGCGAGAAGAGGGGCTCGTCCGCGGAGAGGCTCGCGATGAGGTCGGGTGAGCGCACGTCGACGACGACGGAGGTCGCCGTGGAATTTCCCGCCCGGTCGGTGGCCGACAAGCGAAGGGTGTAGAGCGCCGGCGGAAGCTTGCCGACGCTCCAGGAACCGAGCAGCGTGTCGCGCCGCGCCGCGTCTCCGGGAGCGCCGATGAGCTCGAACGCAGCCGGGCTCTCCCCTTCTCCCACCTCGAGCCGATACGAGAGGAAATGCTCGTCCGTCGCCGTTCCGCGAACCTCGACGCCGATGGCGACGGGCTGGAGCGAAGCGGGTTGGACGATCTCGACGGTCGGCGGAGTCCCGTCGACGTCCACCCGCACGTCCTGCTTCGAGGTGGCTCCGCATCCGTTCACCGCCACGACCTCGATGCGATACTCGCCGTCCGTCACGACGTTTCCAGCGTCGTCGCGCCCGTCCCAGGAAAAAGAATTGGTGCCTGTCCCTAATTTCAGGGCGGAGGCGAGGGTGCGGACGGGGACGGCGGCTGCCGCGCGGAGGGCGCGGACGGTTACCGTTGCGGGCTCGGCGAGGTCGATGGCGATTTGGGTCTCGTCGAGGGTGCCGTCTCCGTTCGGCGAAAAGAGAACGGGGCTCGCCCCCACGTCCTCGAGCGTTTGTTGTCGGAGGATGACGACGCTTCTCACCGTCGCGCCGAGGATGGAGCCGTTATTGCGCGGGTTCGGCCAGAGTGGGCGGAATTCCCGGGGGCGAGGGGATGCCAGAGCTCTCCCCCACGATTCGATCGGAGGCGAAGGTGACCCGGAAGCTCTGGCTTCCCTCGAGCCCACGCGGAATCTCGGCGAGAAGCCGGCCCTCGTACGACGTCGAAGGAAGAACCGGCGGAGCACCGAGCGGCTGGGTTCGCACGGGCGCCCATCCGAACGACGTCGCGCGCTCGAGCCGGAATCCCGAAAGTCGGCGGTCCTCGCCGTGGATCTCCATCTCGATCCATTCCGAGCCGCCTTCCTCCACGACGCAGGCGCTCCCGCCTTCGATCGGCGAGAGGATGCCAGCGAGAGGGGGCGACTGGTCGAGATCGAACGTGAGCGGGAAGTCTCCGTCGCGCTCCGTTCCGCCGGAAAGCTCGGCGCGCGCCTGCAGCGTGTAGCGGCCTTCGGTGAGTCCGGACACGTCGAACGGAATCGCGAGCTGCTCGCTCTCGGGGACGACTCGGGCGACCTCGGAAACGCTCGTGCCGTCCGAGAGGAGGAGCGCGACGGCATCGGGCGTTTCGGGAAGCGACTGGAAGAGCGTGGCCGCGGCGGTCGTCGGGAGCGCGGCCCCCGGTTCGCTCTGCGATTCGATGGAACCGTCGGCGACGCCGAGGCATCGCGAGAGCGGCGTCATCACCGACGCCGGACGCGGATAAGCGATCGTCGTCGTCGAGAAGTATGTTTTCCCGCTCGACCCCGTCGCTTCCACATGGAACGAAGCGGTCGTACCGCAGGGCAGCGCCGGACGCGCCACGGTGTCCGAGCTCGGCACGGGACGATAGGTGCGAAGAGCGGTTCGCTCGGTGCCGACCGTCATGTACAGCGTTCCCTCGACGAGCTCCTCGTCGACGGTGCTCACGATACGGAGGAAGAGGCCGAACGAATCGAGGTCGAGGAAGATCGCGTCGGGGCCTACGGTGAAGGAGACGTCTTGCGAAGAGACGCCCTCGGACTCGAAGTGACCGACGAAGCGTTTTCCGACGGGAAAGTCCTTTGCCGAAAGCCGAGGGCTCCTCGTCGTGGGAATCTCCGTTTCTTCGCTCTGTCCCTCCTCGTGGTAGAGGAAACGGAAATCATTCGAGGGGAAAGAAGAAGCCGCGTTCCAACCAAAGGTCGCGTTCGGAAGAAGGCTCGACAGCGGAACGGTCGCGGCCGAGTCCCGGCGTGAACGGTCCGACAGGTACGTCCTCGTCACGGAACCGCCGGGAGACGATGCGCACTTCCCTGCTGGGCCCGGTGAGGGGGATCGCGGTGACGTTCCCGGCGACGTCCGTCGCACGCAGCTCGAGACCCTGGCGGGGTATCCCCGATTCGAGGAGGAGCGCCGGGGCCGTCGCGCTTCCGACCGGCCGCACCGAGTCGACGAGCGACTCCCCGTTCGCGTCCACGAGACTCCAGGACGCGAGGTTGTCGTCCGCGACGCTTCCCACGAGGTCCACGACGAGCGATAGGCCACGGGTATAGAGGTCCGAGTGCTCGGCCTCGACCGCGGGCGGCGTGCCGTCGACGAGGACGGGAAATTCCGCGCCCGAGACTTCGAGAACGTAACGGCCATCCTCCACCCGGCTCCCCGCGTCATCCGTTCCATCCCAGGAGAAGGAGACGGGACCGAGCGCGGCCTCGTCGCGGACAATCGTCCTCACGATGGCTCCGACTTCGTCCCGCACGTGGAAGACGAGATCACTGGCTCGAGCACGTTGTACTCGACGACCGACTCGTCCTGGATTCCATCGCCGTTGGGAGAGATCGCGGATGGAGCACGCCTGAGCCCGGCGATGGGTAGCGTCTTCGTCCACGACACGCGGTCGAGCCGAACGACCTCGTTCCCCGCTCGATCCCGAAGCGTGAGCCGCACGACGTAATCACCAGGAGCGGGCGGCAGCCACGTCGTGAGGGTGTCGTTCACGACCGGCGTCGACGACGGGGGTTGGATAGGAACGAGCGCCGTGGGCGACGCGAGCGGAGCGTACTCCAGGCGGTACCGGTCGAGGTTTCGAATCCGCAACGGTTCCCGCGATGCGGACGCCGAACCCCGACGGGAGCGCAGTCAGGCGGAATTGGGCTTCTCCGTTCAGGAGCGAGCGGAGGAGGTACCGGTTGTCGCCCTCGCATCCGGGCTGCGGAGGCGCCTCGTAGCTCAGGTAGGTGTCGCGGTAGGACCAGGTGAGGTCCTTCGATCAAGGAGGGGACGCCGACGGGCCGGATTTCGCGTCCCCGGAAGCGCCGGACGCGGGGTGGATAGTAGTCCGCGACCCAACGCTGGTCGGCGGAGATCTCGCTGAAGGGCTCGACCTCGGTCAGGGCTTCCGTGTCGAGATCGAGCTCGAAGGGGCCCGCGTAGACTTCCCGGCTGAACTGGAACCAGCTGAACGAGACCGAGTCACCCCCGTGGCTGAAGAGGAGCTGCAGCACGGTGACGTTCTGGGGAGTCACGGGATCGTCGACGACGAGAAGCGTCCTCGCGTCGCTCCCGGCGAGAGCGCGATTCCCGCTTCCGTCCGCGTTCATCACGCGGATCACCGTCTCCTCCCACGGTCGATACGCGATGCGGGAGCCGTCGGGAGACCATTCCACGAGCTCGGCGCCTCGTGCCGAGATCTGGGAGACCAACGCGCCCGCCGTCGAGTAGAGATAGACGCCGTCGCGGTCGCTCACGACGACGCGCGCCCCGTCCGGCGACCACCGAGCGTCCGAGGCGAAACGTCCGAGAGGATTGAGCGCACCGGTCGGAAGAAAGAGGAGCGCGAGACCGTCTGCGTCGCTCGTCACGAGCGCCTTCTCCCCGTCGGGAGAGACGATCCGCTGCGCCTGGAAAGGAAGCGAACGCTCGAAGAAACGGACCGACGAAAGCTCTCCTCCCGTGAGGATGGGCTCCAGAAGACTCCCATCGACGGACGCCCGGTAGAGACCCGCGGGATAGTCGGGAAGGCCTTCGCTCCTCGAAAGGAAGTAGGCCGCCGAGTCGTCGGGCAGAAAGGCCGGACCCGAAACCTGGTACGTGTCCGGGAGAGGGCAGGTGAGATTGGCAATGCCGACGTACGCGCTCCCGAGGGCCTCCGCGACGCTCGATCGGTTGGTATCGAGAACGACGCGGCGGCTTGAGAGCTCCGCGCCATCGCCGCTCGAGAGGACGAAGGAATAGTCGCCGTCGCGGGCGAGAACGCCGTCGTCGTTACGTCCGTCCCACGTCGCGCTCCCCGTACCGGCGGCACCCGAGACGAGGTGGCGGACGATTTCCTGGTCCGAGTCGACGATCGCAGATCGAGATCGGGCTCGCGGCGACGCGGTAAAAGAACGTCGACTCGTCCTGGACGCCATTGCCATCGGGCGAGAAGTACGGCGGCGAGACGTAGAGGTCCGAGTCCTGGAGCGCCACGGGGACGTGGGCGACGTTGTTGTCCTCGCGCTGCTCGCGGACGGCGCCGAGAACGTCGAGCACGAGATAGAGTGCGTGCTCGCCTTCGACCCCGGAAGTGTCCCAGGAAGCGGTGAACGAAGCGATTCTCGCCGGGACTGACGAGGGAGAAGGTCTCGCTCGCGAGGAGGGGTCCGCTCGTCGGGTCGTCGAGACGGATCTCCGCGCCGACGTTCGCCGCGTCCTGCTCGCCGGAGTTCGTGAAGACCGCCTCGATCGAAAGACTCTCCCCCGTCCGGGCGAAGGGTGGATTCGAGCTGGAGCGCCGCCGAGCTCACGGAGAGGTCGGGAAGACCCGTAACGTCGAGCACACGAAACGCGCGGTTGTCGTCCTCGTCGAGCTCGGCGACAGTGGCGCCGTCGTCGACCACCGCATAGAGAAGGGTCGTCCCACGGACGTTCACTTCCGTCCAGGCCGCGGTCGCCACGAAATCGGAAGACGCGGCGAGGGGTGGAACGCTGGCGCTCCCGATGGGAAGGCCACCACTCCCAGGATCGCCGGCGTAAAACGACACCGTGAAGCCTGCCGCGTCGACGTCGCCGACGTTCCGGATGCGGGCCGAGACGATGGCAGACTTCCCTTCGACCGGCACCGCCGGGCTCGCCTCGATCTCGGAGCTCGCCACGGTGAGGTTCGGAAGACCGGACCCCACGACGTCGACGCTCGACGAGACCCGGTTGTTGTCTTCGTCGAGCTCCGAGAACCGGCCGTCGGGATCAGCACGCAATTCGACCGGAATCGCGCCGAGTCGATTCGCCTTCCACGAGAGCTCGATGCGGGTCGTTGCTCCCGGATTCAGGTCGAGACTCGCCGTCGAGATCTCCACTCCCTGGACGAAGAGCGTCACGGGAGCGGCGGAGAGCCGCCGGGTCCCGCGGTTTTGAACGTCGACGCCGACGAGCAGCGTCTCCCCCGCGGTCAGAGCGGTGGACGAGAGGCTCAGCGACGAGGGCTCGAGAGCAAGGTCGACGGTATCCATCGGGTCGACGAGATCGATCGAGGCTCGGTTGTTCGCCTCGTCTCGTTCGACGACGTCGTTCGCCGCGTCGACGACGACCCAGTAGGTCCGGGTTCCCCCCGTTGTCACCGAAAGGCTGAAGACGGCGCCGACACCGCCGTCTCCGGGAACGTCGACCGACCGGCTCTCGACGAGAAGTCCTCCCGTCTCGGGACTCCCTCGATACAGAGACACGCCCGTCCCCGGCACCGGACTCGCTCCGGTGTTCCGGACGAAGGCGGTGAGCATCACCTCTTGCGGCAGGGTCGAGAGCCGCGCAGGGGCGAGCGTGAGGTCCTTCTTCGTGACGACGAGGTCCGGCTCGGGCGGAGGCGGCGGACGAACGTCGACGTCGAGCGATGCCTCGTTGTCGGTCTCGAAACGCTCGCGAAGGCTCCGGTCGGGGTCGGCAACCGCGGTGAGCCGGCGCCGGCCGACCTTTCCTGCGGTCTCCCAGGAGAACGACACTTCGAACGCTTCGCCGCTCGCGAGCGGTGGAATGGGCGACTCGGAGACGACGACCCCGAGCGAAGGGTGGCCTTCGTAGAGGCGAATCGAAGAAGCGGGAGCGGCGAGCGTGCCTCCGTTTTGGACGCGAACGCGAATCTCCGCGAGAGCGCCCTCCGCCGGGCTCTTCGGAACGGATGTGACCGACTCGACCGCGAGGTTGGGAAGTGGAGGAAGAACTTCGACGTCGCGGGCGGCGCGGTTGTCGTCTTTGTTCATCTCGGGCACATCGCCGGCCATGTCGGCCACGGCGACGAGAACGTGCTCGCCCTCGAGACCGTCGGTGCTCCACGAGAACGCGGCCGTCTCCATGCCGCCGGGGACGAGTGACGCGATCTCCGTCGAGCCGATCGCAACCCCTCCGAGCTCGGGGTCGCCGTCGAACAGATTGAGCCGGAAGCTCCCCGCGGGAACGCGGGAGCGGTTTCGCACCGTGACGTCGATCTCCGGCCGTCTCCCCCACTTCGGGAACGGCAGGCTCCAGGACGACGTCCGTCGCGCGAATTTCGAGGTTCGCGAAGCTCGCGGGAACGAGCGCATGCAGCACTTCCGCCGTTTGAAAGACGCTTCCCTCCCAGCTGCCGTCGCTTCGCTGGGTCTTCCCGAGATAGTCGAGCGCGCGGTCGACGGCTGCACCCGGAGCCGCGCCGTCGAGGAGAAGCTCGGCGGCGCACGCCGTCGCGTACGGTGTGGAAGGACCGTCTCCGAATCCGCCGTCCGGCTGCTGCGCCGCGACGAGCCACGCGAGCGCCGCTTGAACCGCCCCCGTCCCCGCACCTCCCTCGCGCAACGCCGACGCCGCCGCGCAGGTCGCGAGGAGATCGGGCGGCGCTGCCTCGATCGACGACCAGCCGCCTTCGGGGGAGGGATGTGCGGCGAGGTAGCTCGCAGCCGCAGCGCGCGCGACTTCCTGCTCACCGCGTCGCGTCAGGGCGAGAAGCGCGAGAGCGGTATCGAGAGGCTCGCTGCGATAGCCGGCCGCGAGACCGAAGCCGCCGTCGGCGTTCTGCGCGAAGACCAAGGGCTCGATCGCCTGCGGGCTTCCCGCCGCGACGGCGCGAGAAAGGGTATCGATGCTCGGGGGAGTACGGGCGGCGAGCCACGCTTCCGCAGCCGTCAGAGGCTCGCCGCGTACGCCGAGGAGGTCCAGCGTCTCGACGACGCGGCCCGTGTCGCGAACGTTCGTGCGCGGGTCGTCCTCGAAGCGACCGTCCGCCTGCTGGCGGGACAAGAGCCAGTCCAACGCGAGCGTCGTGTCGGGAACCGCCGTCGGAGCCGGCGGGATGACGTTCAGAAGATCGGTGTCGGCGAGGCCGCGGCCGCGGGTGAGGGAGAAGAACGTCGTGACGAATGCCGTGCGCACGCGATCCGCGGCTTCGATGTCGAGAGGTGAGGCGACGACGTCCTTGTCGGAGAGGAAGACGAAGCCGAGCCGTAGCTCCTTCTGGGAGGAGGCGAAGGACGGAGCGCGCTCACCCTCGGCGGCCGTGATTTGGTCGAGGGTGACGATCTCCTCCGTGGCGGTGACCGTTGCGCCGAGCTCCGGGGTCTTCAATCCATCGACGTCGGAGCTTCGCAGCAGAACGAGCGGCGGGACCTCGTCCGGCCGCAGCATTCCCATGAGGTAGAGATCGAGAGGGCCGTAGCGATCCTGAATCCCGGTCGCGCGATAGAGACCGCCACCGGCGGGCTCCCACTGGGATCCATATAAGAAGGATGCGTCGCTCGAGAAGAGATAGTTCCAGTGGCTCCCGTCCTTCCCCAGGAGGTCGCTCCGTAACTCCGTTCCGTCGAGGAAGCGCACCCGCGCGAGCCAGCGGTGGCCCACTTCATGCGCGAGCACACCGAGGGTCGCGCGAAAGCCGGGACTCGAAGGCTCCAGGCTGAATCCCCGCGTCCGGTACTGCGAGACGGGTCCCATGTCGATGAAGCCCTGGAGGCGCCGGGCGCTCCCGTAGCTCGCACCGTTATCGAAGGTGGGGCCGCCAATGCCGGTGGTGTCGTTGCGAACGCCGTGGTAGACGCCGTTCGCACCCAGACGATCGAAATCGAAGTTGGTGAAGACGACGAGGAAATCGTAGAAATCCCCGTGGGTCTCGATGAACTCGCGGGCGATGGCATGGCGGGGCGCGGTGTTCAGCTCGCCGTTCACGTCTTTGGTGTCGTAGTTGGAGCCGTCGTGCTCGAAGACGGCGATGTGACCTTCGTCGTCGACGAATCGAGGCCCGCCCTGCGCAAAGACTCCGGGCGAGATCGCGAGTGCGATCGCGATTCCGGATAGAGTCCGTGCGCTCAAGAGAGTCGAGACCTCGACGGCGACCGTGTGCTAACGACGCGGTCCAGGCTGGGCCACGTCGCCGACGCTGCGATATTCCCGGACTTTCGTCTTTCCCGACGCGTCGTACCGGACGACGATGCGGGCTTGCCCCTCCTCGCCGTCGCCTCCTTTCACCGGCAGGGTGAAGACGAGCGTCGAGGAGGTAACCTCGACCAGCTTCGCGCCTTTCTCCTCCTCGAGAACGTCGCCTTCGTTGAGGCTGCGGAGCACGCCGTCGGAGGTGGTGAAGGTGACGACACCTTCGTCGACGCGCGCCGAGACGACGCGGATCTCTTCGAGAAAGCGCGGCTTGGCGGTCGTGGCGGGCTGAGACTGGAACGAGAGAACGTGGACGAGTGCGAGTGCGGAAATATGAGATCGATCCCATGGCGCCCTCCGCTGGGAACGGCTTGCGATTCGAATTTAGGAAAAAGACTGAGCGCTGAGATTGGGGGAACCGGTCAGCCCGGTCTCACAGCGGGGGGATGCTATGGGATTTCACCAAGAATGTCAAAGAAACATTCTCGCCGGTGGAGTGGTTCAGGAACGACGGCTCCACGCGAGACGCAGGACGGAAAGACCGGGGTCCTCGTCCCACATCCCCACTCTCCGCAGCGCGAACGGATCCGTGCTCGCGTCGTTCGCGCCTCCCACGGTCGTCACCGCGCAGGTGAAACCTTCCTCCTTCAGGATCCGCTTCGTGGACTCGTCGAAGTCCTCGGCGCGGCCGTTCGGGTAGGCGAACGTCGTGACGCGCGTTCCGAGCTCCTGCTCGATCCGTTCCCGGGAGCCCCGGATCTGCCGCCGGGCTTCCTCGGCGCTCACGTATTTGAGAATCGGATGGTCGAGCGTGTGGGCACCGAAGTCGATGCCCCCGCGCGCCATCTCCCGTACTTCGTCCCAGCGAAGCTTGTCCCACACGCCCACTTCCGGAGGACCGACGCGGAGCTCCGCCGCCAGACTCTCGATCTTCCGATCGCGCTCGGTAGGGCGTCGAGCTCCGAACGACGGCGAGGACCAAAGCGAGCGCACGCTGTCGATCCCCGGGAGTTTCCAGCGAGAGCGACGCACCGTCGAACGCGAGTCCACGCTCCCTCGTTCGGTGGAGGGCGTCGAAGACCCGGTCGTGCCAGATGAGGTGGTTCGCATCGACGGCGTCGGTGACGAGAAAGATCGTCGCCGGAAGACCGAGCTCGACGAGGATGGGAAAGGCATGGGTGTAGTTGTCGCGGTAGCCGTCGTCGAAGGTAATCGAGACCGCATTCGGGGGGAGCTTGCCGGCGCGGGCGAGGGCGACGAGCTCCGCGAGCGGAAGGACGGTGAAGTGGCGTCGAAGCGCCTCCATCTGCCGGCGAAAGAGCGCCAGGGGAGCTCCACCGAACATGGAATGACCGTCGTCGTTCACCCGGTGGAAACAGAGAACGAGGAAGCGGCGCGGGCGGGTCAGGCCGAAAAAGGCGCGAGAGACGACGGGCGCGTCCGACAGACGACCGACGATCCGTTTGGCCGATTCCCGCATGGTTTCCAAGTTATCATCCTACATGACCGAGCTCGAGAAGGCGGACGCCATTTTCGTGTTCGCGGGACGCGAGTCGAGAAAGCGGCTCGGGGTTCGCCTCTTTCGTGAAGGCCTCGCGCCCAGACTCATCCTGAGCGTCGGCCGGTTCGAGTGGAGACGGTTCCCGAAGCTCGGGCTCCCCGGAGACGGAGGACTGGTCGAGCTCGTCGAGGCCACCGATCCACCGAAGCGACACTTCTTCGTTCACGTCGAGCGCGATCGGATCACCTGCGAGCGGGTCGTCTGCGGCCGACTCGGAACCTGGAGCGAGGCGCGCGCCCTCGCCGGCGTCATCGGGCGCGAGCGCATCTCGAAGCTGCTCGTCGTCTCGCATCCGGAGCATCTTCCTCGCTGCCTGCTCTCTCTCGAAGCGTTCCTCCCCGTTTCCTCGCGCGTCGTTCTCGTTCCCATGCCCTGCGAAGAGACCGAGCGGAGAAGCTTCGAGCTCCGCTCCTCGCGTCTCGGCGAGATCGTCAAGTACGCAG
Organism: uncultured Acidobacteriota bacterium; assembly: GCA_963815675.1. Lineage (GTDB taxonomy): Bacteria > Acidobacteriota > Vicinamibacteria > Marinacidobacterales > SMYC01 > CAWFHP01. The sequence continues at coordinate 859,753 of CAWFHP010000019.1, forward strand.
GATACTGGGGATTGGCGCATTTCACACGGAAACTTCGAAACGAATAAGGCTTGCGCGCCACGTCGTTTCCTGCTATAAATTCTCCATCACCCCATACCCAACCGGGGATTGTTAGTGGAGTTCTATTAGACGGTTGCGGGATTCTCCCCCCAAGAGCCCGTGAATCCGGCTGACCGTTGTTAGTAGAAGCCCAGCGCGGGGGCTTCGTCCACTCGGTGGTGGCGCTCCCCAGCTCGGCTAAGCGGGATTGTTTTCATCATCCTTATTAGGGAGCGGTTTCATCGGATCATGCGTCGCTATACCACCGCCATCATCGTCGTTCTCGGCCAGCTGACCCTCGCAGCCGTCGCCCCAGCGTCCTCCTCAGCCGCCCAGCGGACAGCAGCGGCGGCCCTCGATCGGAATCGGGGTCCGGACGACTACCACATCGGTCCGGGCGACGTTCTCAAGGTCATGACCTGGAAAGAGGCCGACTTCAGCGGTCAGTTCGCGGTCCGCTACGACGGGAAAATCACCATTCCGTTCGTGGGCGACGTCGACGTCGAGGGAAAAACGCCGGTGGAGCTCGGGAAGGTTCTCGAGACGCAGATCGGCAAGTTCGTAGAGTCCGCGCGCGTTACGGTCGCCGTGGACCAGCCGAACAGCGCCAAATTCTTCGTGATCGGAAAGGTAGCCCAACAAGGGGCCTTCCCCTACACCGGGCCTCTCCGCGTCGTTCAAGCGCTCGCGCTTGCCGGCGGCTTCCAGGATTTCGCCAAGCTGGACCAGGTCTTCGTCATCCGTGATGTGAACGGAAAGCTCCTCTACCTTCCGTTCAGCTACGACGATCTCGTCAACAAGAGGCAGCTCGGTGGAAATATGGTCCTTCTTCCCGGCGACACCATCGTCGTCCCTTGAGTATGCGGAGACCATCAGGAGCGGTAGGTAGCGCTGGGCCGATCATGATTCTTCTTTCGCTCCTTACACCAGCCGTGGCGAGGTCTCAGAGTCGCCCGCAGCAGTGGAATTTCATGCTCGGGGCCCGGGAAGCCAACGAGATCTCGCGTACCGTGAACGGGGTCGATGAAAGCACGCGCATTGCGGACAATTTCAACTCCTCGCTGTCCTTTTCCTCGAACAAGCCTCAATCGACGCTGAATCTGTTCGGCCGCGTCGGCGCCAACCTCTTTCGTGAAAGCGACAACCGGAAACGGTATACGTACGGGGGCGGATTCGGCTGGAGCCATGCGGCGTCGGAACGTTTCCAGACTCAACTCTCGGCCGCCTTCAGTCGGGGTATCCGGTTGGAAACCCAGTCGAACCTGGGCGTGTTCGCACCGGATATCCAGTCGATGTCCGGGAATGCCCGATGGCAAATGTCGTACCAATCGGGACCCAGAACGACGGTATCGACGTCACTCGGCTATATCCGTACGCACCTGCAGAACAGCCAGTCGATCGACGGATCCGAAATCGTTCTGGATACGCAACCCTTCGTGGACGAATTCTCGAGGCCGCTCGACAGCATTACGTCCGCCACGCGGAACACATTGGCGGACGCCGAGACCGACGTTTTGAACATCCTCGCGACCCAGGGTCTCCTTTCCAGAGATACGAGCACGCAGTATGCCTCCCTGTCTGCGAACGTGACGCAGCAACTCTCCGAAAACAGCTCGATCGGAGTCGACCTGCTGGGAGGATATCGCCAGATCGACTACCACGGAACCGTGGGGACCCGAGACGGCGCTCAGGGGGCGATTCGCTTCCAGGCGCGGCGAAGGGTGGGAACGACCAACGAGCTGGGCACCGCCTACCAGTTCGAGCGCTCTCTCGCCATCGTGCCCAACACGACCGTACAGACACTGGTCGCGGGCGTGAACCATACCGATCAGCGGCGGGATCTCAGCTATCGCCTGTTCGGAGGAGTGAGCCTCTATCAGACAGACGTCACACAGTCGCGGGTCTCGCCCGTTGGTGAGGCCTCCTTCTCCGCCGGGCTCACCCGGAGCATGACAATCGGAGCCCAGTACCGCCGGCAGTATTCAATGTCGACGGGCTTCGGGCGCAGCCTCCTAGTGGACTACGGCAACGTGACGCTGACGCAGAATTTCGGGTCGAAAGCGGACGTATCGCTGATCGCGGGCGCGTCGCTCGCCACCAGTCCGGCGGATGAAGGTCTCTCGCATGACGCCAGACGCTATGGCGGAAGCTTCACGTACCACATCCTCGAAGCCTTGCGGGTCGGGACGACGCTTTTCCAGGCCGAGTCCAGGCACTCGAACCTGGGCCCGTCTCAAGATACATCCCGTTTGCTGTGGACCATCTTCATTACGTTCTCGTCACAATTCGACTGAGGTTGCAGAAATGACATTAAAGCGTGCGGCAACAGGTCCAAACGGCAAGAAAACGGGGGCTTCGGATCTCCTCGGGATCAGCCTTCCCCAGAGCCCTTCCGACTACCTCGACATTTTCCGTTTCCGCTGGTACTGGTTGGTCATCGGTCTCGTGCTCGGCTCGGTCGCGTCTCAGATTGCCGTTCGATACGTTCCCAAGCAATACGTTTCCCGAACCGTCGTTCTCGCGGAATCGGCCAAGATCCCGAAGAATTTCATTCCTCAGCTCACGACCGACGAGTCCCGCGATCGCCTCCGCACGATCAACGAAGAGATTCTGGCGCGCCCCACGATCGAACAAAAGATCATCACGGAGCTGAATCCCTACCCGGAGTACATCGACGCGCCGAGGTCCGACGTCGTCGACCTGATCCGCAGCCGGACCGCCATTGGACTCAAAGGCAAAGACGCCTTCGTCGTGGAGTACCACGACACGGATCCGAAGCGGGCCCAGCTGATCGTCACCCAATTGGCTTCTGCCTTCATGGAGCGAGCCAGGAACAGCCGAAAGAATCAGGTCACGGAGGCGAGCGATTTCATCACAAAGCAGCTCGAAGAGACACGAGCGCAAATGGACGAAAAGGAATCGGCGCTCAAACAGATCAAACAGCGCTACATGGGCATGCTGCCCAATCAGCTCGAGGCCAACCTCAGCACGCTTCAGCGCCTCGAAATGCAGCGTCAGTCCATCGAGGAGCAAATTCGCTCCACCAAGGAACGGAAGGGGCTGATCGAAAGACAGCTCGCTTTGCAGTCCCAGATGAACGAGCCCGAGGCACAGTTAGTGCCAGAGGGCCCTTTGGTCGCCCAGGCCGGAGGGTCCGCCTCGCCCGACCAGAGCTCACTCGCCGCACTGAAAGCCCAGCTCGCCCAGCTTTTGAACCGTTACACCGATGCCCATCCGGAGGTCATCGCGACACGAGCCAAGATCGCGAGACTGGAAAAGGAAATGGCGAACGCGGGAACGAAGGCGCCTGTATCCGCGTCTGTCACGCCTCCTTCCGACGCGGCGCAAGCACCGGCGCCGGATGGATCCGCGGGAGCGGCGAGTCCGACCGACGAGGCGACACCGACGGCGCCCTCGCCGGGAGCACCTCCGCCGCCGCTCGACCACGCGACGTTCCTCGTCTCGGAGCTCCAGGCACAGCTAGCCTCGATTACTCGCGACCTCGACGCAATGGAGGCGCGTCGAGAACAGACCCAGAACGACATCGCGCGCTACCAGGCCCGGGTAGAGAAGATTCCCGAGGTGGAGCAGAACCTTCAGTCTCTTCAGCAAGACTACAACTTGATCAGCAAGTATTATGCCGAGCTTCTGAGCCGCAAGCTGGAAGCGGAGACCGCGAGTGCCGTCGAGCAGGAATGGCAATCCGACCAATTCTCCGTCATGGACCCGGCACAGGTTCCGATAACCCCGGAATACCCCAAGCCGTCTCTGTTCCTGCTGTTCGGATCGCTCGCCGGAATCGGCGTGGGCGTCGTTCTCGCGTTCTTGCTGGAGGTCATGGACCCGGCGGTCAAGAACATGCATGAGCTGGAGGGCCTTCTCCCGTATCCGGTCCTCATCACTCTTCCGGAAATAAAGTTGAAGAAGGGTCTTCTCCGTCGACGGCGGTCGGAGCCGGTTGCACCTCCTCCCCCTCCAACACCGGCATCGGCTGCGGAGAAGGTCAGACAGGACCTGTCCGCATGAAACGTTCGAGGACGGCATGAGCCATTTATACGAAGCCATCGAAAAAGCGCGGCGAGAAGGAAGAACCGCGGAGAGGTCCTTCGAGGACCCGACGGTACCGCCCGGGGTTCGATCGGGCCTGAGCTTCATCGAGGGCGCCACCGTGTCTCCTAAACTTTCGGAATGCCTCGTCGAGCTCTTGCGCGAGGACGAGCCCTGGGTCGAGCAGCTTCGAACGCTGGCGACGCGACTGCGCGCCATGGAGGGATCGGAGCGTGTGCGACGCCTCGGATTCATGAGTGCCGTGGGCGGCGAAGGCAAGACGACACTCGCCATCGCCTTGAGCTTCGTGCTCGCCGAAGAGCAGGGCGAGCGCGTTCTTCTCGTCGACGGCGACCTCCGCCATCGGGAAGTGGAGTTCTCGCTGGGTGTGGCCCCGTCACCCGGCCTGACCGATTGGCTGAAACAACCCTCTCCCGAGCTCGTCGTGCGCCGCCTCAGTCCGAGCGGACCGTTCTTGCTGAGCGCGGGGCGGCCTTTCTCGCGTCCCTGGGAGCTGGTCTCGTCGCCCCATCTCGCGACACTCCTCGACGTGGCGGGACAGCAGTTCCGATACGTCATCGTCGACTGTCCCGCGGAAGGGCCGGTGGCGGATTCGTCTCGCATTCAGGAGCACCTCGACGCGCTCCTTCTCGTCGTCCGCGCCCGGACGGCTCCGCGCGAGGCGATTCTGTCCACCGTCGAGCACCTTCAGGAGGAGAAGATCCTCGGAGTGCTCTTCAACGGCGAGGTGCAGGCGCACGAGCGCCTCAAGCAGTATCGGTATTCCCGTTACACGAAAAGTTACACGAAAAAACCCAAGAGGAGCCGCCGGGGTCGCGGTTAGCTCGTGTCATCAGGTTCCTACGTTCCTTCCCGATCGGAGGACTTATCATGCTAACGACTTCCTTGAGGCATTTCCGCACAGGAAGGTCTCTCATCTTCGCTATTGGATTGCTCACTTCGAGCGTGGCCTGCACCGACACTCCCGAAAAACACATCGCGCGCGGAGACAAATACCGGGATGAAGGCAAGCAGCGCGAGGCGATCATCGAGTACCTGAACGCCATCAAGCTGGACCCCGAGAACCGACCGGCCACGGTCCGGCTCGGCCCGTTGCTCTACGACGCGGGCCAGATTCCCGCCGCTTTCGGCTATCTCCAGAAAGGCGTGGAGATCGAGCCCGACAACCTCGACCTGCGGGTGAAGCTCGCGGAAGTCTATGCCGCCGCAGGGCGCGTCAAGGAAGCGCGGGACGAAGCGACGGCCGTCGCCGACAAAGACCCGGAGAACCTCGACGCGCTCGTGATCGTGGCGAGTACCGCCGGCGTGAAAGACCGAAGTCAAATAGACGACAAGGACCAAAGTCAGACGGAAGAAGAGGATCAAAGTCAAATAGACGGTGCGCTTCAGCGGCTGGATAACGTCCGGGAAGTGCACGAGAACGAGGCAAAGTACCAGCTGGCCCTCGGTTTACTCTATGCCAAGAAAAACGACATCCAGAACGCGGAGAAGAGCTATCAAGAAGCGGCGCGCGTGGAGCCGAACTCCCCTGGAGCCCACCTCGGGCTGGGTATGTTCTACCTGGTGACCAGGCAGCCCGCGCTAGCGAAAGAGGAATTCGACAAAGCCGCAGAAGTAGCCCCGACACGCTCCATGATCCAGATCCGGGTCGTCGACCTCTATCGTTCCATGGGCCAACCCGATGTAGGCGACCGCCGTCTCGACGAGATCGTCAAGGAAGCCCCGGATTTCTTCCCCGCCTGGGGCCGAATCGCCCAGTACGCGCTCGCCGACAAGAATTACGATCGCGCCCTGGAGGCCTTGACGCACCTGAGACAAGGGAATCCCAGGGATCCCGAGGCAATGAGAATGATGGGTGAGGTGCTCCTCGCAAAGGGTGAGACCGCGGAAGCCCGAAAGAGCTTCCGCGAGGCCGCGACGCGATATCAGGAGATGATCAACCGGCGGCCCAAGGTGCCGTACCTTCATTTGCGGTTAGCTGAGATGCACAGGCGCCTCGGGGAAACGGTTCAGGCCAAGGGCGAGCTGCAAAAAGTCATCGACCTCGCGCCCAACTCCCCAGAAACGATACTCAACCTGGCCGAGCTCAATATCGAGACTGGAGATCCGAAGTCTGCCATCGCAGCCCTCGAAGAGCTCGTGGGGAGAAAGGAACAAACGTACCCCTTGGCATTCAAGTTTCTCGGTGAGGCTTACCTTCAGGATCGCAGCCCCGCGAAGGCGACGGCGGCATTTTCGAAACTCGTGGATGCAACGCCGCAGGACCGTGAAGCCCACCACTTACTGGGAACGTCGCTGGCGGCGGAAGGTAAGGCCAAGGAGGCGATCGCCCATTTGGAAGAGGCGCTTCGGATCGATCCGACGTACTACGAACCCCTCACGCTGATAGCTGCGATCGACATCCACGACCAGGGGGCCGGGGTGGCGCTCGCTCGGGTTCAGAGCCAGATCGCGAAGATCCCACCTAGCGGCCGACACCAGTTTCTCCTCGGTCGGATTTACCTGGCGTCGAACCAGACCGAAAACGCGGTGACAGCATTCAAGAAGGCCGTCGAGATCGATCCGACCCTGAGCGCCGCCTATGCGAACCTCGCGGACATTTCTGTGCGCAACGGTCACGCCTCGGAGGCGATCGAGGAGCTCGACAAAGCGCTCGAAACCAATCCCAAGAACGTTCAGGTCAAAATGTACAAAGGAATGCTCCAGCAGCGGGAAGGTGCGGTCGCGGACGCGCAGGTGACGTACGAGGAGCTTCTGGGGATCAACCCCAAATTCGCTCCCGCAGCAAACAATCTCGCGTACATCTATCAGAAGGATGGCAGACTCGATGAAGCGCTACGGCTGGCGGAGATCGCTCGCCAGGAAGCACCCGACAACGCGGACATCGCCGACACGCTGGGATGGATCCTCTATAAGCGCGGCACCTACGATCGTGCGTTGTTACTCTTGAAAGAGGCCGCATCCAAGAAACCCAACAGCGCCGAGGTTCTGTTCCACCTGGGATTCACCCAAAACAAGGTGGGACAGTTCGACGCTGCCACGAAGGTGCTGAACCAGGCCATGAGTCTTGAACCAGACTCCGACTCCGATCTGGCCAAGCAGGCGCGGGTGGTTCTGAGCGAGATTCACTGAGCGTCGCGGCCCCCATCGGCGAACGGCACACGGTACCTCGAGTTTCTTGTCTCGCATCTCTTCGATGAAAAGCGGCTTCTGCGGCTGGCTCGGACAGACGCCGCTCTCATCCGCCGCGGCGGGCCTCGCTCGAATGGCCGAAGAGTTTGGCGGAGCTTCCTCCTCCCGGGAGGTCGATGCCGAAGGGGCGGTCGCTGCGGGAGGCGAGTCCAAGCTCTACCGGGAGGGACGTCTGGTAGTGTCCTGGCTCGGTTCTCTCGACGGCCCTTCGCTTTTGCGTTCATTCCGAGAGCACGGGGTCCAGACTCTCACTCGTCTCGCCGGCCAGGCGTCTCTCGCCGTTCTGGACCTCGAAGAGCGGGAGCTATGGCTCGCCGTGGATCGCTTCGGAATTCAGACGCTCTACTTTCGGCGCGGGCCGTCGGGCATCGCGTTCGCGACGACGGTCTCGAGCCTCAGGCGACACTCCGAGGTGGAATCCGATGTCGACCTCCAGTCGGTTTTCAACTATGTCTATTTCCACGCGGTCCCCGGCCCTCGAGGCATTTTTCGAGGTATCGAGCGGCTCGAGCCTGCTGAATATCTGCGAGCCGCCTCCGGTCGGGTGGAGCGGGGGCGATACTGGACGCCGAGCTATGGGGAGCAGGCCGATGCCACCGAGAGCGAGCTCATCGGGGAGTTTCGGAGCTCCGTGCGGAATGCCGTGCGGTCCTGCCTCGATCGTGCAGAAGGTAAGGTCGGAGCCTTCCTCAGCGGAGGCACCGACAGCTCCACCGTGACCGGCGTCCTCGGAGAGCTGACCGGACAGCCACCCAACACCTATTCCATCGGGTTCCAGGTACAGGGCTACGACGAGACGAGCTATGCCCACATCGCGGCCGAGCGTTTCCATGCGAATCATCACGAGTACGTCGTCACCCCCGAAGACCTCGTGGACGCGATACCCCGTCTGGCCGTTGCGTATGACGAGCCGTTCGGGAACGCGTCGGCGATCGCGTCGTACTACTGCGCCCGGCTCGCCAAACAAGATGGGGTCCACACGATGCTCGGAGGCGATGGCGGCGACGAGATCTTCGCCGGAAACGAGCGCTATCTGAAACAGCGGGTCTTCGAGCGGTACGCTCTCCTACCCGCTCCCCTCCGTCATCATCTCGTAGAGCCCATCCTCGAGCGGTCCGGCGATCGCGCGCCCTCACTTCTTCGGAAAGCCCGAAGCTACGTCCAACAGGCCAACGTTCCGCTCCCCGATCGGCTCGGAAGCTACAACTTCCTCAATCGGACGGCTCCGCGCGAAATCTTCACCGACGACTTTCTTTCGGCCGTCCGTGTCGAAGAGCCTCTCGAGCTCCTTCGAAAGACCTATGCGGCAGCGCCAACCTCGTCTGTGCTGAACCGCCTCTTGTACCTCGACATCAAGTTCACGCTCGCCGACAACGACCTCCGGAAGGTCGGCGACACCTGCGCCCTCGCGGGAGTCGACGTCGACTACCCGTTCCTCGACCCGGACCTCGTGGATTTCGCGAACCGGATTCCGCCCTCACTCAAGCTCAAGAACGGCCAGCTCCGCTATTTCTTCAAGAAGGCGAGCCGCGGATTCCTCCCCGACGAGATTCTGGCGAAACAAAAGCACGGGTTCGGCGTTCCCTGCGGCCGGTGGATCCGCGACCACGTTCCCCTGCGGGAGCTGGCTTACGAAAGCCTGCATGCGCTGGCCCGCCGCGGCTATCTCAAGAAGACCTACGCCGACCGCCTCATCGAGCTCCACCAGGGAGAGCACGTCGACTACTACGGAGTGATGATCTCGGGTGCTCCTGATGCTGGAGCTCTGGCACCAGAACCACGCTGCTAGCAAGAAATAGAGAAACTAGGGACAGGCACTAATTTTTCCAATTTCGCGAAATTGGTGCCTGTCCCTAATTTCTCGTCGCTGACACCCGGCTTTCCACGTAGCGGTGCTTTCCCGACGGCGTCTTCGGGATCTCCTCGACCCGTTCCATCGAGATACGGACGCTCGCTCCCAGCCGCTCGCCCAGCCGTTTTCGGATCCCGTCCTCTCGCTCCTTCGGGAAGCCGCTCTCCGTCACCAGCAGGACGCGCGTGTGGTCGAGGTCTTCCTGGACGATTTTGAAATTGCGAACCCCGGGAACGTCACGGATCGCGTAGATGAGGGCGAGAGCATGCATCACCGTACCGTCTTTGGCTACGATGAAGTCGGTGGTTCGTCCGGAGACCTTTTCCAGGAGCGGAAGCCCGCGGCCGCACCGGCATCTCTCTGAACTCAACGCGCCGACGTCTCCGGAACGGTACCGGATGAAGGGAAACTCGCCCGTGGCGAAATGGGTCACCACGATCTCCCCTTGCTCCCCCACGGGAAGGACCTGGCCGTCCGAGGCCACAATCTCGACGAGAACGTCCTCGGCGGTGATGTGGAGGCCTCCCTCGGGACATTCGTGAGCCACGAAGCCGAGATCGCGACCTCCGTAGCCGTTCGCGACGCGGCATCCATAGCCCTCGGCCAGCGCCTCGCGCTGGTAGTCGTAGAGCTGCTCGGCGGTGACGAAAGCGACTCGGATGCCGAGCTTCGTCAGGTCCCGACCTCGTTCCCGCGCATGGCGGGCGACGAGCGCGAGCGACGACGGGTAGCCGAAGAGCATGCGCGGTCTCGTCTGCACGATCTCGTCGACGAACTCGTCGAGACGGCTCTCCGACATCTCGAAAGCCGGTAGAAGCCGCGTTCGAAACAGTCGGTCCCTGAGCTCGCGGAATCGGTCCTGAGCCGAGAGCTCGATGGGCGAGCCCCAAATCACGATCTCCGGATCTCCGATGTCGACGCCCCACCAGCGGGTGGCACGCCATTTGGCCGCGACGTCGTGACTCACCCTTTCACTTCCGATGTAGAACTGGAGCGGCTCCCCGGTGGAGCCCCCGGTGTTGAAGAGACTCAGGCCGCGCGCGTCCTCGGCCTTCAGCGTCTCGAGGTTCTCCCGAATCAAAGGCTTGGTGAGAAACGGAAGGGGGGCGAGATCCGCCATCGAGCGGACGCTCGCAGGGTCGAAACGAGCTCCCGCGAAGAGCTGGCGATAGTAGGGCACTCGAGCTCCCGCCCGCGCCAGAAGCTCCCTGAGCCGCTCGAGCCGAAACCGCGCCAGCTCATCGGGAGACCACCATTGACTCCGCTCGAGACAGCGCCGCACCGAGACCGTCTCGTGCCCTTTCATCCGCTCGTGAAGCGGGAACAGGATTGCTGAGACCAGCCGGGTGTACATCAGCCGCTCTGCCGCTCCGGGGTCACGGCTTTCTCGTACACGCGGCCCCACTGTTCGCGAACCGACTCCCATCCATATGCGCGCGCCCGCTTCAATCCCGCTTCCCGCAGACTCTCTCTCTGCTTCGGATCGCTCCAGAGCCGGCCGAGAGCACCCGCCATCTCCACCGGATCCCGCGGAGCGACGAGAGCCGCTTCTTTTCCGTCCTCGACGAGCGCGGGAACGCCGCCGACCCGAGTCGAGACGACGGGAACGCCGCTCGCGAGCGCTTCGAGAATCGAGATGGGCATGTTGTCCACCAGGCTCGTGTTGAGCGCGAGAATCGGAAGCTCGGTAGAGCGCGGGCATCTCCTCGTTCGGTACTCTTCCCAGGAATCGCACCGAGCCCTCGACTCCGAGCTCCGCCGTGAGACTTGCGAGCTTTCCTGCTTCCGGGCCGGTTCCAGCGATGTCGAGCACCGCGCCGGGAAATCGTTCCCGTAGAAGACCGAAGGCGCGGATCCCGGTACCGACGTCATAGATGGACTCGAGGTGGCGCGCGATGAGAACGCGAGGCCCGGCACCGTTTCCGTTCTCGTGAAGAGCCGCCGGATGGAATCTTTCGAGATCGACGATGTTCGGCACGATGTCGGTGTGGACCCCGAACCTCTCGAACACTCCCGCGAGAAAGCTCGACGGGACCGCCACGACACTCGCGCGGCGAAGAGGGCCTTCGACCCTTCCGAAAGAACGGGAAAAGAAGGACTCCGCTTCTCCACCCCGGTAGTTCAGGACGCTCGGCACTCGATGGCGTCGAGCCGCCCGAAGAGCCGGCGCCGCGAAAAGGTGCCACGACCATCCCGAGTTCGCCATGACGTGGAAGAGCGTTGCGCGGCGCGCCGCTCGTCGAAGCGAAGCCGTATACGGAAGCAACCGGAATGCCGCACGGAGTCCTCGGAGATGACCGATGAAGGCGGGTCGATAGGGCGCATTGGTTGGAACGACGTCGACCACGGCACCCTCGCTCCGGAGAAGCCGCGCCAACTGTTCCGTCTGGTTCGCCATTCCTCCCGGAGGCGGCGGCATCGGGCCGACGAGAACGATTCGGGCGCGAGAGAAGTCAAACACCGCCCTTCGCCTTCAGCAGCCTCTCGTAGACCGCTGCGTAGCGGGCTACCGACCGAGCCCAGGTGCGCTCTTCCTCCACGAAGCGACGCGCCTGCTTTCGAACCCGATCGCCGCTCTCTTTTTTCTCGAGAATCGACAGGAGCTTCGCCGCCAGGTCTTCTTTGCTCCCGGCTTGAAACAAGAAGCCCGTCTGGCCATCGCGAATGAGCTCGCGGTGTCCGCCTACGTCGGAGGCCAGAACGAGCTTCCCCATCGCCATCGCTTCGAGCGGCTTGAGCGGAGTCACCGTGTCCGTAAGTCTCATAGAGATACGGGGATACACGAGGACATCCACGAGATCGTAGTAGGAGCGGACTTCGCGGAAGGGGACCCGACCGGCAAAGATGACCGTCCCTTCGAGCTCGAGCTCCCGCGCGTGGGCCCAGAGTCTCGTCTCGTCGTAGCCGCCCCCGACGAGCAGAGCCCGTATCGACGGCCGCTTCCGTTGAACGAGCGGCATCGCATCGATGAGAAGCGAGAGCCCCTCGTACGAGTAGAACGAGCCGAGAAAGCCGACGATATCTCCACCGTTGAGACCGAGCACTTGCGCGAGCCGAGGGTCGGGAGAACGTTCCGTATTGAAATTGTCGACGTCTACCGCGTTCGGGATCACCGTAACTTTTTCATCGGGAATGCCTCGCCCGACGATGTCCGCACGGATTCCCTGGCAGATGGCCGTTACCGCGTCGGCGCGCCGCACCACGTACGTTTCGAGAGCTCGAGTCAGGCGATAGCGAGGTCCGTGTTGCCAACTCGTTCCATGATCGACGGCGGCATCTTCCCAGAACGCGCGAAGCTCATAGACGACGGGGACGTTGAGCTTTCGCCCGACTCGAATCGCGGCGAGACCGTTCAGAGCCGGCGAGTGAGCGTGAATGATGTCGGGCCGGAGCCGGAGCACCAGCTCCTCCAGCCGCTTCTCGAGCGACCGCACGACCGCCATCTGTCGCAACACCGGAAACTCCGCCCAGAGCGCCGCCGTCGGCATCGTACGGTAAAAGAGGAGCCCTTCCGCTTCTTCCTCCAGATGCTTCGACGGGTGTTTCGCACTCGTGAGGTGACTCGTCTCCCAGCCGCGACGCCGTTGCTCACGCACGATCGAGAGCGTCCGGTAGGCGTATCCGCTCTGAAGCGGCACCGAGTGATCGAGAACGTGAAGAACGTGCATCGCGTTACTCTCGTCGAAGCAATCCGCCCACGACCCTCGCCCTGCGGGCAGACTTTACGGAACAGATCACACTCGTCATTTTCTTCTCTGCGCCATCGCGCGATCGCGCGATCGCGCCTGGCGTTGTTTTTTTTGACCGAACTACGAACCAAGAACTGGAAACTAACGACCCGAACCCGATGCCAGCGCCGGCTCCCCAACGGAAACTTCGCGCCGCTCGCCCGCGTTCCGCCGGCAGAACGCTTCGAACATCAAGACCGACCAGAGCGCCGCGCTGAAATCGCGGACTCCGGACTGATGCTCGTCGACCATCCGCCGCAAAAAACCGGGCTCGAAAATGCCCGTGTCCAGGAGCGCCTCGCTAACCGCCACCTGACGTACTCGCTCGCGAAGCGGTCCCCGGAACCAGCTGGTGAGCGGTACGGCGAAACCCATCTTGGGACGGTAGAGGAGGTCCTCCGGCAGATAGGGCTCGAGCGCTTTCTTGAACGAGTACTTGCCCTCGCGACCGCGGAGCTTCGTCTCTGGCGGAAGACTCGCCACCCACTCCACGAGCTCGTGATCGAGAATCGGCACCCGGACCTCGAGGGAGTGCGCCATGCTGGCGCGATCGACCTTGGTCAGGATGTCCCCCACGAGATAGGTCTTGAGGTCCAGGTACTGAACGCGCGAGAGCGGATGCTCGGGAGCCCGCTCGGCATGGCGCCTCAGGACGTCGATCGCTTCATAGCCCGAAAGCCGTTTGCGAAACCCGTCGCTGAACAGGCGCCTCCTGAGGTCATCCCCCAGAATGGACACCCCGTGAAAGTAGCCCTCGACGGAGTCCCGGGCCAGAGCCTCGAACGTGCTCTTCGCGCGAAGAACTTTCGGAGCCCAATCCGCCTTCGGGTAAACGCGTCCGAGGGCACCGAACAAGGGCCGACGGAGTCCCGCGGGCAAGGCACGGCGAAACCGCTCTTCGTAGACGTGCCAGCGATAACGCCGGTATCCCGCCCAGTTCTCGTCGCCCCCGTCTCCGGAGAGCGCCACCGTGACTCGTTTGCGCGCGAGCTCGCACACTCGATACGTCGGCATCGCGGAGCTATCGGCATACGGCTCGTCATAGAGATCGGCCAGCTGATCGACGAGGCCGAAGTCGCCCGGATCGACGAGCTGTACTTGATGATTGGTTCCGTATCGCTCCGCCACACGAGCGGCGTAGGAGGATTCGTCGAATCCCCTCTCTCCAAACTTGATCGAGCAGGTGTTCACCGGATCGGGAGAGACCCCGGCCATCATCGCCACGACGGCACTCGAGTCCACTCCGCCCGAAAGAAACGCCCCAAGCGGTACTTCCGCCATGAGCCGTTTCGACACCGCGTCGCGAAGCCGTTCGATGAGCTCCTTCTCGAGATCGGCCCCGGAGATACGATTGTCGCCCGTGAACGTGACATCCCAGTACCGTCGAATCCGCCGCGCGTTTCCACCATCGACGAGGAGCGTATGCCCCGGCTCGAGCTTGTACGTGTTTCGAAAGATGCTGCGCGGCTCGGGAATGTAGCCATAAGCAAAAAACTCTTCCACCGCCGCGGGGTCGATTTCCCGACCGAGGTCGGGATGGACGAGAAGGGCCTTGAGCTCAGAGCCGAACAAGATCCGCCCGTCGGCGAGCTCGGCGTAATAGAGGGGCTTGATCCCGAGCCGGTCGCGAGCGAGAAGCGCCTGGTTGCGCTTCCGATCGTAGAGCGCGAAGGCGAACATCCCGTTGAACCGCTCGACGGACGCCTCGCCCCACTCTTCCCAGGCGTGAACGACGACTTCGGTATCGCAGTGGGTCCGAAAGACATGCCCTCGGTCGACGAGCTCCCCCACGAGTTTGCGATAGTTATAAATCTCGCCGTTGTACACGAGGACGACGGAGCCGTCCTCGTTGTAGATAGGCTGGCGCCCTCCAGACACGTCGATGATCGAGAGCCTTCGGTGAGCGAATCCGACACCCGGCTCCACGTGCGAACCGTCGCCGTCGGGACCACGATGGCGAATCTGGTCGCGCATCCTCGCGAGCACGGCCTCGTCGATCGGACGTTTCGCCTCCAGATCCAGGATTCCCGCTATTCCGCACATCGAAGCTTCGTCTCCCCTTCGGTCTTCTCCCAGTGCGCGGCACTCGCTCCCGTCAAGACCTCCTCGTAGACGTCTTGATAGCGATACAGCATGCCGTCGAGCGTGAACTCGCTCTCGACCCGGGCCCGGGCGGCTCGGCCCTGAGTCGTCCGCAGCGCGGGATCCTCGATGAGACGCGCCAGTCCGTTCGCGAGCGCCACCGGATCCCCCGGAGGAACGAGCGACCCCGTCTCGCCCTCGACGACGAGCTCGTCGTTACCTCCGACCTGCGTCGCGACGACAGGAAGGCCGGTCGCCATCGCCTCGAGAATCGTATTCGAGATCCCTTCGACGCGGGACGAGAGAGCGAACACGTCGAACGAGCGCAGCAGGCTCGGGACGTCGTCGCGGCTTCCGGCGAGCCAGGCATAGCGATAGGCATCTCCTTCGCGAAGAACGTCCTCGACCCTGGCCTTGAGAGGCCCGTCCCCGACGAGAACGAGACGCGCCTTCGGAGCGAGTCCCCGATGCACGAGGAGCACGAAGGCGCGGGCGAGCGTCACCGGATCCTTCACCTCCTGCATCCTCGTCACCGAGCCGATGATGACGAACCCGTTCGTGTCGACGTTCGCCCCCGGAGGAAGACTCTGACGGCCATGAGGACCGGGATGAAACCGGCGGGCGTCGACTCCGTTGCAGATGCGAACCACTTTCGACGCCGAAACCCCCACGCCTTCAACGAGATAGGAGTGTAGCTCGCGAGACAGGGCGATGAAACAATCGACCCACGGAGAGAGTCCTCGCCGGAGCCAGCGGTATTTCCGTTTCGTTCCGTCCGGGTCCTGCACGTCGCGTCCATGTTCTCCATGGATGCGATGGGGCACTCCGGCCAGTGCCGCCGGCGCGACCGCCTCGATGGCGGCCAGGTTGCGAGTGTGCACGATGGCGGGCCGCAGGCGACGAAACGTTTGATACAGACGAACGTAAAGCCGCGGGTCGTTCCCTTCTCTCTTCCCCAGGCTCACGATCTCGACGTCGTCGCGCTCGAGTCGCTCCGCAAAGTCGGTGCTGTCGGTGAGGCTCACGATCGCGTGCCGGAACCGTTCCCGCGGCAGCCCGTTGATGAGGTTGACGAGTCCGTTCTCCATCCCACCGAGGTCCATCCGGTGAATGACGTGGGCGATGAGAGGACGACTCGAGTCCGTCATCCGTCGCGCCTCCTCCAGCCGGGCTGTCGAGCTCCGAGCCATAAGGCGAGGAAAAATCGCTCCAGGAGTCGACGAGCGGGCACGCAGGTCGGTCCGACGCGGTCATACGAACGATTCCCGGCCTCCGGTGTCGGCTCGCCCATAGTTTCCGGCCAGCCTTCGATCATTTTGGCCCTGACGCGCTCGTCGGTGAGATGGCCGCCGACCCAGTACCATCTCCAGACGAGGAGATTCCCGTTATCGGAGCGGAGTACACGCTCGTCAACGGTTCCCGGGCCGGCTGGCCCGTTCCGAGTGCGCGTCGATTTGTTTCCAAGCGTCATCCCCGGGATGGACGATCAGGTTTCGCCGAGCTCACCAGCTCCGCGCCCTGTCGCTGATGTCGATAGAGCGCGAGTTGTAGGGCGACCCGCCCCCCGGCAGCTTGGTAGGTGCGCGTCAGAATCGAGTCCGCTCCCACGTACTCGGGTTCCCACCCCAGCACGTCGCCTCCATCTACGGCAGCGTAATCTGCAAACCGATCCGGAAGCTCGAGAACGGCCGACGACGGGCTGGGAACGGCCTCCCCCCTCTGCGCGTGGACCGCCCAGATCGGAAAGAGGAGCGCGCAAACCACAGCGCCGGTGCCGACCGAGATCATTCGACTCGCGAGGCCAGACTGATGCGGAAGGAACGGATCCCTGCGATTCCCTCGACGACATGTCATCCCGAAACAGAGAGCCAACCCAAAGAAGGAGAAACATGATAACGGCGTACAAGACCCACCCGTAGATCAGGTGATCGACTCCCTTCGCGAGTCTCATGTCGCTCACGTAGCCGAGCCAAATGATCATGAAGGCGCGCACCCAGTTCGCGACGATGGGAACGACGACCGAGAGTGCCACGAAAGCGGCCCGGCGCTTCCAGCTCGAGTACATCAAATAGGCGAAAGGAAGACCGATAGTAATACAAGCGATGAGATACCGCAGGCCGCTGCAGGCTTCCACGACGGACCAAACGCCGTTTGGAAGCGTGAGCACATTTCCGTTCCGAAGGACAGGAATCCCTGCGAGCTGCAACGCCCAGACCACGAAGGCGGTGGTGTGATCGATGAGCGTGGGAATGAGCGCTTCACCAATCGGAACCGCGAATAGCAGGAACCCGAGGGGGAACGCGATGCGGCGCGAGACCGTCGGGCCCAGCACCGTATAGAGCACGGCGATCAGACTCGCGACGGCGAGGTACTGTTCCACCACGAGCACGTTCGCCAGCCTCGCCAGGAGCCATCCGAAACCCAGAGCGGCGACTGCCACGATTCCCTTCCAGTCCGGCATGGGCTTCAGCTCTCGGAGCTCTTCTTTCTCGGTCCAAACAAGGTAGAGACTGATCGGAAGGATGAAGAATCCGTGTGCGAACGTATCGGAGCGCCACCAGATCGAGACCATGGACCAGTAGGTACCGGCATAGACGAGGATGAGCGCGAGAGCGGACAGCGCCGCGATCGTGAGCGCCGGCCGCCATACCGACGGGACGGCCCTGGTTTCCACGGTCGGGGCGGCCGCTCGTACCGTTTCCAATTGGCCCGTCTTCACGATGCCGCCACCCGGTATCTCACACGCTCGATGAGGTCTTCAATGGGCTCGAGGGTTCGGGACCAGTCGTGTTGCGACCGTACCCAACTCCGTCCCGTCTCCCCGAGACTCATCCGCTCGGAACGGGAGCCCAGTAAACGCAGCACCGACATCGCCATCGCCTTGGGCTCGGCGTTGACGTGGCTGTGCAGCGCCGCAGGAAGAGCGAGCCCTTCGACCGCCTCGGGAGAGGCTACCACGGGCTTCGCCATAGCGATCGCCTCGAGGACTTTGTTCTGGATGCCGCGGGCGATGCGGAGCGGCGCAACGGAGAGTTGGGCATGCGCGAGGTAGGGCCTGATGTCAGGAACGGCTCCGGTAACGTGAACCGCACTGGAAGCGAGCCGCGATACCGTGCGCGAGGGCCGAGCCCCGACGATGAAAAACCGCGCGTTCGGGACTTGCTGTCGTACGAGCGGAAAGCTCTCCCGAACGAACCAGGTCACGGCGTCCACGTTCGCCCAGTAGTCCATCATTCCGGTGAAGACGATGACCGGCCCGCCGGCGCCGTAGGGGTCCGGATAGGACGCGTCGGGCGTGAAGTAGCGCGTGTCGACGCCGTTGACGACGGACCAAATGTTCGCATCGACTCCTTGCGCCCGACGGCGGAAGAGATTGGCTTCCTCCCGTGTGACGAAAAGACTTGCCGCCGCCTGACTCGCTACCTTTTTCTCGAAGTCGAGAAGCCGGTCCCCTTCGCGCCCGTAGACCCAGCGCAGGGGCCAGCGGTGACGCTCAGCGTATTGACGCCACTTCTCCGAGTCGACATCCACGAAGTCCACGACGGGATGAACCTCGACTCCGTTCGCCGGCGCGTACTGCGCCATCGGCGACGAAAAGGCGACGAAGCGGCGGACTCCTTCCTCGTAGATCTTCGTTCGAACCCAGCGCGCGAGCTTCCGGCTTCGATAATACGGGAGGCTCATGGGCTCTCCGCGAAAGACGGCGGTGAGGCTCAAGAGTCGCTGGCGTCGTGGGCTGAGCGGTACGGCGCATACGTCGGCGCATAGCTCCCGGAGGGCTGGGATGTGTACCTCGTCCGATGGATCGTCCACGAACGTTCCCAGGTGGACCCGGTAGCGCTCCGCGAGAAATCGCAGCAAGTGGTAAGAGCGGATCTTGTCTCCCTTGTTCGGCGGATAGGGTATCCGGTGCACGAGCAAGAGCAGCGAGTCGCGCTCCGTCACGCCAGATACCTCGCGACCAGAGGGCCCAACTTTTTCGTCACGCCGAACGGAAGCCGCTTCCAGGTCTCCACCATGAGCCGGTACTTCTTATTGGCCGGGCTCACGTTCGGAACCGTCGCCGCCTTCACGAGCCGGTACTGATACGGAAGCGGCTCGGGCTCGAAGCCCCAGTTCTTCTTGAAGCTGTAGGATCCCGTGCCAACCTTGCTGCGGCCGTAGTCGAACATCCGGATCCCGCGCTCCGTCGCGCGCCTCATGAGCTCCCAGTACATGAAGTCATTGGCATGGAGCTCTCGTGAGGCAGCCGGACCGCCTCCGTAGTACGGAAGAACTTCATCCCGGAAGTAAAAGCTCAGAACGCTCGAAGCCGGCTGTCCGTGGGGCGTCGTAACCGTCAGAACTTCGCAGGCTTCCCCGAACGTCTCCTTGACGGCGGCGAAATAACCGTTTGGGAAGAACCGGAGTTCCCAGGTTATGCACGCTCGCCGCATACGCTTCGAAGAACCGATCGACGTCGGGATCGATGACGCTCACGAGCCCGCTCGCGATCCCTTTTCTCACCACCGCCCGCTGCTTGCGCGGAATCGCCTTGAAGTTCTCGTCGGGGTCCGAATGGAGGGCCTTTTGGAACGTGAAGTAAAGATCCTTGGTGAGCCAGTCGCTCCGCTGGCGAGAATTGTTTCGCATCTCGAGGTAGTCGACGCCGAGGCTGAGAGCGATGCGCTCCGCCTCGTCCTCGAGCGCGAGCCGCGCCTGCTCGGTGCGGGCGGCGACGCCGCCATAGACGAGGAACGGAATCGAGATGAGAGCATTTCCGAAGAGCCAGCTCCGGACGTGCCCGAGCGGGAGGACCCCCTCGATGCCGTCCGCGGATTCCGCATAGAGATAGAACGTGGGGTGGCCGAGAACCTTCTCGAGAATGTCCTTCCAGCCCGAGAGATGGAAGAACGTCGCCTGGGGACAAGAGCGAACGAATGCGTCCCAGCGTCCCCGATCGGATGGATTGAGAGTCCAGACGCGCAAAGGCGAGGCTGGCTTCTCCACAGGATGAATGTACGAAAGACTAGCCACGAGGGAAACCGTTTCCTTCATCGAGGAATACGCGATCGACCCGGCTCCAGCGAAAGTCGTCGAGAAGCCGTGAGATTCGTGCCTCCATTCGGTCCAGGTTGAGGTAGTGGCGGAATCGCGTCTTCGCGCTCAAGTTCCGGGGTCGGGGCTGCTCCGGGTCGAGCTCCCAGGGGTGGAAGTAGAAGACGCAGGGCTTCGATTCGCGCTCGTTGATGTGTCGAATCGCCGAACGGAAGAGACGATAGGGCAGAAGACGGAAATAGCCCCCTCCCCCGCTCGGCCAGTTGAAACGGAAAAGACGCGCCGTCGAGATCGGGATCTCCAGAATCCCGTCGCCTCCGCGGTGGCGGAACGGGAAGCGCGGCGCTTCCGGCATGCCGTACAGATCGTGATAGATGGGATAGATGCTCGACGAGTAGAGATAGCCCGCGCCCTCGAGCTCGTCCGCAGCCCAGAGCGTGTCCCGTCCAATGGAATAGCTCGGAGCTCGATAGCCGAGAACGGGCGTACCGGTGATGTCCTCCAGAATCTTTTTCGCCCGGCTCACGTCCTCCCGGAACTCTTCCGGACTCTGCTGGTGGATCCGCATGTGGGAATAGCCGTGACTCGCGACCTCGTGACCGGCCGCCGCGATCCGCCGCACGACGCCGGGAAATCGCTCCGCCACCCAGCCGAGCGTGAAGAAGGTCATCTTCACCCCGTGTCGTTCCATGAGAGACAAGACCCGTTCGGTGTTCGCCTCGACCCGCGCCGGAAGACGATCCCAGTCTCCACGGGAGACGTTCCCTTCGAAGGCCGAGACTTGAAAGTAATCCTCGACGTCGACGCTCATCGCGTTCACGACACCGGCGCCCGTCTCAACCACGCTCGGCATCCTCCGTGATCGCGTCCACCGGCTCTCGTTTCGAGAGCCAGGCCTGGAGGACGTCGCGAATGCGCTCCGAGGCTTTCCCGTCCCAAAGAGCGGGTCTTCGACCGGACTTTCCTCCCGTCAGGAGAATCGTCTCCACTTCGCGCTCGATCCGCACCGGGTCACGGCCCACGATGGTGTTCGTGCCCTCGACGACCGTTATCGGTCGCTCGGTATTCTCCCGGAGCGTGAGGCAAGGCACTCCGAGTGCCGTCGTCTCCTCCTGCATCCCGCCCGAATCCGTCAGAACGCAGGTCGCGTCTTTCATGAGACCGAGCATCTCCAGATAGCCCAGAGGTGGCGTCAGGATCATCGAGGGATTGTCGGAGACGTCGAGTCCGATGGCCGCGAGCCTCGACGCGGTCCGCGGATGGACGGGAAACACGACGTCGAGACGCTCGCTGATCCGCTCGAGAGTCGCCATGAGCTCTCGGAGCACGCGGGGATCGTCCACGTTCGAAGGCCGGTGGAGGGTTACGACCGCATACGCAGAGCCCGCGGCAAGGGGCCGCCTCCCGAGGCTCGTGAGGGTGATCGCAGGCGGAACGGCTTCGTCGAGATGACCGAGAAGGCTATCGATCATCACGTTTCCCACGAAGTGGATGCGCTCGTCCGCGATCCCTTCTCGCATGAGATTGGCTCGAGCGTCGCGCTCGGTGGTGAACAGAAGAGCCGAAAGTTGATCGGTGAGGATGCGGTTGATCTCCTCCGGCATCGTCCGATCGAAGCTCCGGAGTCCAGCCTCGACATGCATCACCGGAACGTTCTTCTTGGCCGCCACGAGCGCGCAGGCGATGGTGGAGTTCACATCCCCCACGACGAGGACTCCGTCGGGCCGAAGGCGATCGAGCACGGGCTCGAAGCGCTGCATGATCTCCCCGGTCTGCGCGGCATGGGTGCCGGAGCCCACCTCGAGGTCGAAATCGGGCTCGGGAATGCGGAGCTGGCGGAAAAACGAGTCTTTCATCGACTCGTCGTAGTGCTGTCCGGTATGGACGAGATGGACGGGAATCCCCGCCAGTCGCATCCGGTCCATGACCGGAGCGATCTTCATGAAGTTCGGCCGTGCTCCCACGACCGCCAAGATCGAGCTCAAAATTAAATGTCCGCGCCCAAATAAGGGGGTACGAAATTATATGTTTGGCTCGTTCCGGGCGGGTGGGGTGGGTGCCCGCGACGGTACGAACCCGATAAATCCGAGTGGTTGGGAGTTATTACGTTACCATACCCGGCCTCAGCAAGCAAGCTCAGGAGCCCGGCTCGGGGTCGCAATCCCGAATCAGGTCGGAGTAGCTTCCGCGGTGCCGGATCTCACTGGTTTTACCGTCGGTTACGAGGACCTCCGGCGGGCTCGGATGGCTCAGAAATCCGAGAGGGCTGGCCGTCCGGGCGTACGCTCCAGACTGGAAAACCCCGACCCAATCGCCTGGCTCGAGAGGCGGCAAGACCACGTTTCTTGCGAGAACATCGAGTGGAGTGCATAAAGGACCGACGAGATCGACCGGCGCTGCGTTCGTCGGAGCGCCCATCCGATTCAGAACGGCAACGGGGAAGTTGCGCTTGATCACCTGCCCCAGGTTCCCCGACGCCGCCAGGTGGTGGTTCATCCCGCCGTCCAGAACGGCATAGGTTTTGCCGCGCGACGACTTCACGTCGGTGACCCGGGTGACATAGAGTCCCGCCTCGCCGACGAGATAGCGTCCCGGCTCCACCATGAGGCGCGCTTTCCCGAAGACGTCCGACTCGAGCCCTTCCACGAGGCCCCGCACCACATGAGCGTACCGGTCCATATCGAGGTCGCCGTCACTGTCGAAGTACGGAATTCCGAGCCCACCTCCAAAATCCACCGTTCCGAGCGGGCGCTTCAGCTGCACCGCCACCTGCCTCGCGAGCTCGAGACACTTCCCGTACTGAGCGCCGAGAACCTCGGCATCGAGGATTCTGCGTCCCAGCGAAGATGTGGACCCCGCTCACGTGGATGCGAGGCGACGCCTCGAGCGCCGAGACAACGGCACCCATTTCTTCCTCGTCGACTCCGAACGGCGCCGACTTCCCGCCCATGCGCATGGCGCCGCCCTGAACTTCGGAGCTGGGATTGATGCGCACCGCCGCGAAGACGTCCCGGTCGAGCTCTTCCGCGAGCGCCGAAAGGCGCCGCGCTTCGTTCAACGACTCGACGTGGATCTCTCCCCCACCCGCCTCGACGAACTCCCGAAGCTCCGAGTCCCTCTTTCCGGGCCCGGCAAACACGATGCGCTCCGGCGCTCCCCCCGCGGCGAGCGCCTGGAAGAGCTCCCCCCCGGAAGCGATCTCGAGCCCGCATCCAAGCGAAAGAAACGTCTTCACGATCGCGGGATTGGGATTCGCTTTGACCGAGTAGTAGATCTCGACTCGTTCCGGAAGGGCTTGGCGAAGTCGTTTCCACGCGCTTTCGAGCGCCGCCGCGTCATAGACGAAGAGCGGGGTTCCATATCGCTCCGCGAGGGTCGAGATCGAAACGCCACCGACGACGAGCTCGCCCTCGGACACGGAGAACAGGCGTGAGACGAGCCGATCGACGAGACTCACCGCTGGAGTCCCTGCAGCCGTCGAAGGGCGGGGT
This sequence comes from uncultured Acidobacteriota bacterium, assembly GCA_963815675.1. Lineage (GTDB taxonomy): Bacteria > Acidobacteriota > Vicinamibacteria > Marinacidobacterales > SMYC01 > CAWFHP01. Next base: position 883,242 of record CAWFHP010000019.1, read on the forward strand.
AGTCGATCTTCCCGCTTCCGGTCTTCGGAAGGCTCGGAAGGGCCTCGACACTGCGCGGTACCATGTGCCGCGGCATCCGCTCGGCGCAAAACGTGATGAGCTCGTCCGCGTCCACCGAGTCCCCGTCGCGCGGAACGACGAAGGCTTTGATCGTCTGACCGAGAAGCTCGTCGGGAACGCCGATGACCCCCGCCTCGCGCAAGCGACCGCTTTGAAACAACACCGATTCGACTTCGGTCGGGCTGATGCGGAATCCCGAAGACTTGATCATCGCATCGCGCCGGGCGACGAAGTAGAGAAAGCCGTCTTCATCGGTCTTGACCAGATCGCCCGAGTAGACGACCTTTTCCTCCTGGCCGAGCTCGGCCTCCAGGTACGGGTGGGGACGCAGCACTTTGTGGGTGAGCTCCGGCTGGCCCCAGTACCCCATCGATACGGTCGGCCCCCGATGAACGAGCTCTCCGATCTCGCCGGGCTGTACCGGTTTTCCATCGTCGTCTACCACGAGGATCTCGGTATTGGGGATGGCCTTGCCCATCGACGTGGGCCGGCAATCGAGCTCCTCCGGCGGAAGGTAGGTCGAGCGAAATGCCTCGGTGAGCCCGTACATCAGGAAGACGCGCGTCGTCGGAAGATGCTTCCGGAGCGCTTCCAGAACCGTGAGCGGCATCGCTCCCCCGGTATTCGAAATGTAACGGAGGTGCGGGTACTGGTGCTTGTGAAGCCCCGAGCTCGGCTGCGCCATCAGGCTCCAGAGAGGCGGAACCGCTCCCATGCCCGTAATCTCTTCCTCGACGAGCGCTTTCACGAGCTCCCGGGCAAAGACAAAGGGTTGGATGACGACCGTCGCTCCATGCTGCATCGCCGTCATGAGCTGATTCAATCCGGCGTCGAAGCTGAACGGTAGGGCGGCGAGCGTCCGGTGCTCGGCGGTGATCCCCAGATAGTTCGAGACGATGGCGCTTCCCGCCATGAGCTGGGCGTGATTCAGCATCACTCCCTTCGCCCGCCCCGTCGACCCCGAGGTGTAGATGAGCGCGGCGAGGTCCTTGCTGATGCTCCAATCTCTCCAGTCCGAAGGCACGGATTCGGAGACGAGGTCCTCGAAGCGCCGCGTCTCGACCGTCGCCTCCGGTAGAGCGTCCTCGGTCGCAACGACGACGAACTTCACCGTCGGAGTCGCCTTCAACGCCTCGAGTGTACGCTCGAGCCGCACGCGGGAAGTGATGATTCCCCGCATCCGGCAGTCGTTCGCGATGTGCGCCACCTGCTCGGGGAACAACACTTCGTTGACGGGCACGAACACCCCACCGGCGCGGTTGATCCCCAGAATCGATAGGGCCTGGGCGACCGACGGCTCCATGTAGACGCCAATGCGGTCTCCCCGCTCCATCCCTAGCTCTCGGAGCCCAGCCCCGAGGCCGCAGACCTTCTGCCAGGCGTCGCGATAGGAAAGCCGCATCTTCCCCGAGACCATCGCCTCCTTGTCGGGCGAGCGCTGGGAGCTCGATCGAAGCATGTGGTGAACGAGAAAGTCCATGACAGTCTACGTCCCCTTCGTCGTCACCTTCCCGTCCACGAAGGCCGCGATCGCATCGATGCTGGCGAAGTTCTCGGGAACGAGCTCATCATCTTCGATCGGGATCCCGTGGTCGTCTTGAAGGTAGTTCACGAGCTCGAGCACCCCGAGAGAGTCCAATACACCCTCCTCGAGAAGAAGGCTCGAGTCCTTCAATCCTCGGGACTTGGCGATGGGAAACTTCTCGAAGATAAATCTGCGGATCTGCTCTTTCTGCATTCCTACTGCTCCCAGTCTGGCACCGATTCAGAGATCGCGATCTCCGGTCATGAGAAACCATGGCGTATCTTCGCCCAACAATCCAGCTCTCGCGTAGCAAACGAGAGGCGCCGCGTCCCGTAGGCGAAATCCCAATTCCTGGAACGTGTTTACCCAGGGATGGCGGTCGGAGAGTCCCGCCACGACCGACGCTGCCGTGCGTTCGCGCGCCATCATCGATTGCGGTCCAGGATCAACTCCCGCAAGATACCGGGATCTCGAATTCCGAACGCATCGAGGATTCTGTGTTTCGCGCCATCCACTCAGGACGGCGAGGTACCCGCAATCGGCACCCTTTCGGCGGGCGCGCAGAATCGTCAGCGCTCCCGCGAGGATCCTCGCGATACCGCCAACGAAGGTAGTCCGCGGTGTGCTCGAGCGTCACGCCCCTCGGCGACGTCTGGGTCGACTCCCGTGCAATCCGGGAGATTTCCCTCGTACACCTGAACTTCGACCGAGGCGTCTCTCCGGCGCAAAGCATTCCTCGAGCCCAGCATCGCGTTACCTACCGCGCTCACGCCCTTGCCCACCAGGTGACGACCGATCTTTTCCTCGACGACTCCGTCGACTCTCAGCGGAAGGACCCAACGACCCATCTCGCCCACAATCCGCAATCCCATGCGTCGATAGACGGCGAGCATCGAAGAGCTGGGAAAGTCGTACCACAGATCCACCTCTCCGCGATCGACCCCTTCGCAGGCCGCGCGCTGAAGAGCGATCGCCGGCCCCAAACTCCGCTGCTCTCTCGCGACCCAGAAGTCCCCCAGCACCCATGCGTCGAGATTGCGATCCCGGTATCGGAGCCGCCGCGGAAATGCCGCGGAGAAACCGCCGATGGAGTCGACCCCGGCCTCGAGTGCCCAGGCTCGAGGACGATCCAAACGGATTGCGTCGGTACAGCCATTCGAACTTGGTACTCGTCGCCCCAACCCTCGAAGTACCGATTCAGCAGATCGACGAGCCTCTCCCCATCGGAGGTAGGATTTGCGTCCCGAACCGCCGTCAACGTCGTCGAATCTCCCGCACTCCCATTCGGTCGTGACCACACTCTTCCGAACAAGGGTTTCACTAACGTTGCCGCTCCATGACTCTTGAGCTGCGTCTGAGGTTGGGAGAAAACAAGATAGCACACCCTTGTTTCCATACCAAGTTGCCGTGACCGCTTTCGACGAAAGTCCTCTGCCTTCGACGCTTTCGGTATCGACGGGCACCGGTCACCTGGCAACCGGCCATGCCAGCATCTCCAGGCGAATACACGTCATGGCTCCGACATCGAAATGGTTCCTTCGAGAGAGTGGTACGATCCGAGCGGTGAGCTGGTCCCGAACACCTCGCACCAGTCCGGGGCCGCCTAAACATCGTCCTACACCTCACGCTCTCACAGAAGCTCGCCGTGTTTGCGATCTCACTAGAGAGCCGCGATAGATCGGCTTGCGCGATGTCGTCCGCGCTGTTTTATCCTCTTAGCGTAGAATCAGCGAAGTGGGCCGAGTTCGATTCCCTAGAGAAATGAGACCGTTGTCAGATCTGATTCGTTGCCCCGATTGCGGTTCGCGACTGCAGGACCGGGCACGGGTTCTTTACTGCTCGAAATGCGAAGGCGTGTTCCCAATGTCAGGTGGTATCCTCAGATCTCCGTCTCGGGAAGTCGCCTTCTCTTGCGTCAGACAGGCCGATTGTGGACGCCAACGCAGTGAATCTAGAGACCTGGCCCACAATCATTCGTGGCTATGTTGCCGCGGAGGAGGATCCTGCGGAGACGTTGTACGAATGCGCAGCGACGGGCCGGACCGCCTGGAAACTACTCTTGGACCTGCACGCAGAAACCACGGTACTTAACATCGGTTGCGGGACGGGGCTAGTCGCTTCCGCTATAGCCCCGATAGTGTCCCAAGTCGTAGCCGTGGACTTCCGGAACCCACCACTCCTTATCGCACGTGAGCGCTTCGCGCTTTTCAACCCGGACGATAATATTACAACGATCCGCGCGACCACCGGTGACAGGCTTCCTTTTGCAGACGCCGTCTTCGATTGCGTGGTCCTCTGCAAAACTGGCTGGGGCCCCAGAGTCACCGGCGAGGCGCGCTGGAATGCTCGACGGCGAGAGCTGGTTGCGATTAAAGGGTTTCTTAAACAGAACGGGCAGGTCTTCTGGGTTACGGAGAATTCTCTGCAAAACCGTCGTTGGTGGCGAGCGCTCCAACATCTCGTTGGACGGCGCCCCGACGATGCTCCCAACCAACGCTCCGCGTCGACTGAACTTACCTACTTCGGTTGCCGTCGAATTCTCAAGAAAGCCGGGTACTCGAAGCCCCAAATGTTTTCGCTTCCCGGAACGGCATCTTTCATTGGGCCCGTTGCCCCGCTGACCATGGTACCCAAGTTCTGGAAGCCGCCCCCGACGAACACCTATCGTTCGCGGCTTCGGACTCACCGGTTCGTCGTCTCGCGATTTGGCATTTTGGCAGGAGCTTCACCTAATCACCCGAGTAGCGGAATCACTGAGATCTTGCAGCACATCGAGGAGCGCTTGGCCCCGGGAGAAACTCGCCGATTCCTGCTCCGCCACTTCGGCGTCAGCCGAAAGGGCAAGGTAGTTCTGATCGTCGAATTTGGAGAGCGAGAGATCGTCGTCAGGGTCCCTCTCACGCAGCCAGCCATCGACTCCGACGAACGAAACGCCGATATGCTGAGCTTTCTCAGCTCGGTGGAATCGGGTTCGATCAATCGTTCCCAGGTCACTCCTGCGCGGGTTGTGCGGAAAGCTACAATACTTCGCGGAAACTCGGGTTCGAGGACGACCCCTAGCCTGAGCCCTCCCCGAGCTCGAATTCGAAGAGATGCTTCAAGCCGTAGACGTCGTCGTCGATGAGCTCAATCCCTCTCTCGGCTCCGACCCTGCGCGGATGCTCAACGACAATCAATTCCATAGTGAACTCGACTCGCTGCTCCCCGCGCTGAAGCGCCTGAATCAGACTTCTCACACCGTGGCTCAGCTAGGCCATTACTTCCGTGAACGACTAACGGGGGCTCGCTTGCCTGTTGGAATAACTCACGGCGATTTCGGAATGAGCAACGTCCTCGTCGACAGCAAGAATAACATCAGCGGTCTCATCGATTGGGAGAGCGCTTCTGAGAACGGCCTTCCAATCCTTGATGTCATCAATTTCATAGAGAGTCTTGACCGGCTCCTGACCAAAGAAAAAGTTGGAGCCTCTATACCGAGACTCGCGGGCGGACATTTCAATGTCGACAGCCAGCGAACATTTCTAATGCAAAGGTATGAAAAATGGGGAATTGATCCCGCCTTCCACGAGCCGCTCGTTTACTTGAAGTGGCTCCGTCACGTCGCGTACCTAGCCGACTTCTGGCTCCCATACGACGCATCTGGAATCGAGACGTTCGTTTCGCCTGTAGTGAGTGCGATCTTAGAGGGGAGGTGAAGAAGGCGCGTACTACCGATAGGTCGATTCAACTGCATTATCTGCGCGAGCGCATCAGGTCGAGTCGATAGCGAATCCAGGGAAGGTCTAGCCAGCCCAGACCGCGTGTTTCAATTCGCTCAACGTCGCGGAGCATTTTTTCGTCGAAATGATTCTTCCAGTCGCCGACCTCTCCTTTGCGAAAGAACTTACTTCCCTCGAAACGCGGTTCCTTCTCATACTCTTTACGTAAGCTACCAAGGGATGTCTTCTGCCTGACAGCCTCGACATCGTGAGCACTCAATGAGACTCCAAGAACGGCGGCGATATTGCACAGCTCAACGTGGAAGTCACCGTGAAGGCGTTCATAAGAAGAAACGTAAAACCGGGGATCGCCGTTCTTCCAAAGAGAGTGATATCGACTCAAGCTCGCGACGGTCCGGCGGCCGATCGTCCAGTAGAACTGCTCGAACGTTCCTGAATAAGCGTTGCGAAATTGCTCGTGGTAGTAGTGAGAAACGGCCACGTCTCGCGGATCGCGTTCGATATCAAACACGTAGACGTGCTCTTTGCCCTGAACCAACGCTTTATGGCCTGGCTTATCAAGATGGTTCTTGGACAGATAGTCCTTCTGAACATAGTCCTCTGTTTCCAGGAATTCCTTGAGCCGATCAGGTCGGATACACGGGTGCCGAGGATTCTTCAACGTGAGGTACTTCTCGTCAGGCACCGAAAAGTCACGCAGGCTCGCAAGAATATTGTAAAGCCAGGTCGACCCGCTCTTGATGGCCCCATTGCAAATGACCAACATAGTCAGCCCACTGTGATGCCACGTCGTGGTGGCTAGAGGGATACATGAACCGGAGGCATTGCCTTCCCTAATTGCCAGTCAAACCCTCGGTCGTGGCTCTACATTTCTTGACACGATCCGCTCTTGAAACGTTCCGCGCGCGTCTCGCTAACAAGCAGAGAACCGTTATGAAATAAGATGAACTGCAAGATCGGCTACGCGCGCGAGTGAACCGTCGCGCGCGGTTGACGCTCTCTTTGACACCTTTGCAAAACGATACCATGCTGCCTGTCCACTCGCCAACGGCAGGTCGTTTCCGTTGGAAAAACGGGCTCACGGCGTCCTCGGCTAACGCCGCCACTGGAGGTCCACGACGGCGGGTTCGCTGACTCGAATCGGGTTGCCCGGTTCACAGGAGATCCAGTGTTGCGGTACGGGTCGCAGTTTTCACACTAATTCCCATCGATGGAACATCAAGGGCCGACCCTCGAAGCCAACGCAGATGAGTCCCCTGTCCCCGAAAGGATGTAGCCACGCTAGGTCCCCGCGAAAAACGACGTCGTCAGTGCGCACGTCACACTCGGCAGGACCGAGGTTGAGCAGTAGTGTGTCTTCGAAATCGTGACTCCGGATGTTCAGTTGAACGCCTGGTCTGCCATTCTTTCGCTTCGATTTCTGCGGCTTCACTCGGCGACAAGAGAAGAATGCAGTCAACGGCTGTTCGGCACACGAACGGACTGAGGGGCAGGCACCATCTCGCGTACGAGGGGAGATCCAGCGCCTAATGGCAGCTACCTCCAGGTACGCACTGGGAGAGCCAGAACTCCCTACATTGCGTTGTCGAGCGCCGTTCTCATTCCCGACTGCGACGGAGCGTGGGCCATCTCCGTCACCTTGCATCCGGGTGCCAATTGGAAGCCAAGGTCAAATTGATTGTCCTCGTCGAACGGGGGAAGCACGTCGTAGATTACCCAATACTCTCCTGGAATCAGCACGACTCCTCTGCGGTAAGAGGAGTAAACGCCACCTCCGATGACTACGGCATCCACCGACATGGCAACGGACTCGTTGAAAACCCTCTCCGTTACAGCAAAGCAATCGATACCGGACGCGCGGAAGTCTCCTTTGGCAACGCCAAAAGGGTCACGTTGGCCAATTGAAAGGCCGTTGTGAGCTGATGGCCCGCGGAAGTACTGGCGCCAATTTGGCGTCCCAGGGCTGGGATCTCGGTCTGCGCGATACGTGTAAGTTCCAGGGTCGACAATAAACGGCCGACCTTCAATCGTCGCGTAGACGCTCATGAGATCAGCGTGGGAGTGGCCTGCGCAAATTCTCTCGCCCTTGCTTGGTCCCGTTCGAAAGACTACCTGCGAACGTTGCGCATTTTCCCGGAGAACGTAGAATCCGCCCTGCGGATATGCGGCGAGGGAGGAACGAGTCGTCTCCGTGGTCGCCGTATCAGGACGCAGTTTTCCTTCGACGAGCCAGTAAGCACGTTCTTTAGCGGGCGGATCGTCCAGGGTCGCCTCCAACTCGGCTCCAAAGATTGCACGATGGAGTTCACGCCATGCCGCGGTCCCCCAGCCGTCCCCGGCGTCCAACGGGAAAAGTGGATCTTCCGCAGCGTCTCCCGATAGAGAGAGTCGAGGCCTCGACACCCGCGAGGTCCGCTTGGAACTTCCACATTTGGCTAGTCCGTTCCAGCACCCACTCCGGCACTTGCTGGCCGTTTCGTCGTTTGAGGATTACGTATGCGGCCGCCATTCCCCACGCATACTCGTGGTAATGAGTCGAATGCTCGAAGTTCGTCCCATCGTCGAGAACCTGCCTGCCTAGCTCACCGAGCCAGAGTGGTTCGAAACGCTCAGCCATATCCCTCTCGGGTAATAATTCAGGCCACACGAGCCCTACGAACCATCCCGCGAAAACGTCGGCCAACAAATGATTATTCGCGTAGGACTGCCCCAATCGCGGCGCGAGAAAGCGAATATCCTCACGGAGGATCTTTAGGACCAGCCCTTCGTGTGAGAGGTGCTCCGGCTGGCATCGTTCTCGGCCAGCCAGAAACGCCCACGTCCAGCTCAACGCCAACACGCGTTGAATCACCGTGAGGTTGCTGTCGTAAGCGAGATCATTGTTGCGCGTCGCCGCAAACCCCATCCAGTCCAGCATCAGGTCGCTGAGAATCCTGTCCGTTGGTTGGCCATAGAGTGCCGCCAATGCCAATCTTGGAGCAAAGGCGAACCGGTGAGGCCTCTTTCGATACAGCTTGTCACCTCCCGGCCCCGGCTCGAGTCGCCCCCAAGGGAACTCTTTCATCAAGACCGGCCCTCGGCGCCCGTAGATTCGTAGACCCACTGAGCACTCGTCATTCACGAGCCGAAGCAGCCTCTCTCGCCAGACCTGAGGTACTCCGCGGGCGAGCGCCTTGAGTTGTGCGGGGTCGACGAAGAACCTGGGATTCGTTCGCGTTCGGAAGTAACTCCCGACTGCCTCTAGGGGATCGGTATGCGGATGGGTCTCACAAAATTGCAGGAATGGACGCGAGTTCGCGCGCAAGGTAGCAAGAAGAGCTTTGTCGCGCCAATCTGGTTTATACCGTTTGCGAAGAGCTAAGAATCTTTGGATCATGATTTCCGCGAGGGTGACAAAATGCGGATTATTGGTCCATCACGCGGAGGAGCCACGGCAGTGTTCTCTAACGAACTTCGAAAAAGGTTGCGCGCAAGGTGTGGTGAACCATCAAGGTTCCTTCAGTTTGGGCGGAACCGTCAACATTTTCGCCCGTGAATTTCCGCGCACCGCACGTGTCGGGACTCCGATCCTCTATCGAAGACGTCTCCGAAGGGAATGCGAGTCGCGGACGATGGAGTCAACCCCTTTCTCCCGAGCCCGTGACGGAGAGCGACCGAATGACTCACGCTGTTAGCCCCATTCGAATGGAGCACCGTCGCGTCACCGTTGCCGTAACGATTCAACAGAGGGAGGAATAACCCCATTGGAAGAGACGCTGTCCTATCTCGCCCTCATGTCAGTATTTCTTCGATCCCACTCAACCACAACAAACTCCCGAATAAAGGCTTCGATGCAATGTCCGCGCCATTGACCGTGACGTGCTCATTGAAAGTTGGAGAAGAAAACCATAGCACAGGTACCCTATACCGCCAACCTCGAGATGTCGTGATCCAGAGTTGCCGAGATTTCGCTTGCGTCGCGTGCCGTCCGACGGATACTTTCTGCTCCCCACCGTTTCTCTGGAATAGAAGGCATCACTTCGTTGGCGACCTCTGACTCCTCTTCTCGAATGATCATGATCATGGGTCTCCCCCGCTCGGGGACGACCTGGCTCGGAAAGATCTTCGACAGCCACCCCGATACCTTTTATAGCCACGAACCGGACACGTCTCTGCCCTTTCGCGACGTTCCTCTCCTCATCTCCGACGAGGACGACGAGCGGCTTCGCAATCTCGTCTCCGCTCACGTGGATCGATTGCGCCGCGTGAGAACTGTCCGGGTTCGGGGAAAGATGCCGCTGTTCCCGAAGAGCTACTCCCGGACTCCGCTGTGGCTCGCGGCTCACGAGCTCACTGCTCTGAAGAGCCTGTCCCGCGTCTTCGGCGATCTGTCGGTCCCTGGACACGTCTCGGGCGATTGCGAGAGGGCCTCAGCCTGGGTCTGGAAGTCGATCGAGTCGAGTGGTCGACTCGGCGCCCTGCTGAACGCGTTTCCGGAGTCCAGGGCGATCTTCATCGTCCGCCACCCGTGCGGAGTCGCCGCCTCCCTCCTTCGGGGCGAGAGCGGCACGAAGTTCACTGCCGGACCCGCGAGTGAGGACTACGGATTTTTCGACCTTCTGGCGGCAACACCGCAGGCGCGCTCGCGCGGTCTCACCTCGGACCGCTTTCGGGCCATGTCTGCCGTCGACCGCGTGGCGTGGCGGTGGGCGCTACTCAACGAGAAGACCCTCGACGACGTTTCGGGATCGTCTCGTTGCCGGGTGGTGCGGTATGAAGACCTGTGCGAGCGCCCCGAGGAGGTTTCCAGAGAATTATTCGAGTTCGCCGCGCTGCCTTGGCACCCGCAAACGGAACGATTCGTGTCTGCGAGCACGTCCCGCGACGAGGGATCGTACTACGGCGTTTTCAAGGACCCTCGCCGCTCAGCGAACAAATGGAGAGAGGAACTGGCGGCCCCCGTCTCGGCACGAATCCTGGAGATCGCGAGGCAGACGTGCGCAGGAGAAATGTATTCTGCGTGACGATACTTTACGCCGTTTCGCATGCGAACATCTTGACTCCCCGCGCCAGTCGGGTTAAAAAGACACGATAACACCCAACCACGCGTAAGAAATTCGACAGCTCGGTCGCTCCGCTAGCCCCCAAGCGACGTACCTGGAGGATAAGATGGATCGAACCAGAAGGCTCGAAGACCTTCTTGCCGCTTCGGCGGCCTTGCACGGTGATCGCACCGCAGTGGTCGACCCGGGCGGCGCCACGATCCGATACCACGACCTGGAGGAGCAGGCCTCGCAAGTCTCCGCCAGGCTGCGCGGACTCGGTGTGGGGCCGGGAGACCGCGTCGGGCTGCACGCTCCGAAGTCCATCGGAGTCGTCGCGTCTCTCTTTGGGATCTTGAAGACCGGCGCTACCTACGTTCCCGTCGATCCCCTGGCGCCGGCTCGCCGGAATCTCGATATCGTTACCGACTGTTCCGTCAGCGCGATCATCACCGACACGACACGCCGGGACCGCCTCCGTGAAGAGTCGGGCCTGGAACTGAAGTCTCTCGCGGAGCTCGACGAGCTCACCCCCTGGACACCAGGACTTTCCATCCTCGAAGGTCCCGTCGCAGAGAAGCAGCCAGCGCCCGTACGCGATCTTGCCTACATCCTCTACACTTCCGGTTCAACGGGAAAACCGAAGGGCGTGATGCACAGTCACGCGAGCGCCCTGAGCTTCGTCGAGTGGTGCCGGCGAGAGCTCGCACCGACGAGTAACGACATCTTCTCCTCGCACGCTCCGTTCCATTTCGATCTTTCCATCCTTGACCTCTACGTCCCACTGCAAGAGGGCGCCACGTTGGTCCTGATTGGGGAGGAGCTGGGCAAGCAGCCGCTCAATCTGGCTCGCCTGTTCTCCGAGCATCGTCTATCGGTCTGGTACTCGACGCCGTCTATCCTCAGGCTCCTGATGGAATACGGAAAGATCGACCGCGAAGACTGCTCGTCGTTGAGGCTCGTCCTCTTTGCTGGTGAGGTCTTTCCGATGAAGCACCTCAGGGCGCTGAAAGAGCTCTGGCCGCATCCGCGCTACTACAACCTCTACGGTCCCACGGAGACCAACGTTTGCACGTTCTACGAAGTCCCGACGCAGCTTCCAGCGGATGACTCCGAGAGTCTCCCCATCGGAAGCGCGAGCTCCGATGACGAGCTGAGAATCGTCGATCTCGATGGAAGTGAGGTGGCGAAGGGGAGCGAAGGCGAGCTTCTCGTGTCAGGTGGCTCGGTCATGAAGGGCTATTGGAATCGACCCGAACAAACGGGCCGGGTATTCGTCACCGACGCCGACGGTGTGAGCTGGTACCGGACAGGAGACGTCGTCCTCGACCCGGGCGACGGAGTGCTTCGTTTCCTCGGCAGACGAGACCGCATGGTCAAGCGGCGCGGATATCGCGTGGAGTTGGGAGAAATCGAATCGGCGCTCTACCGGCACCCGAAGGTGACCGAAGCCGCGGCAATCGCTTGCCCCGATCCGGAGAGCGGCGTTCTCATCAAGGCCTTTCTGAGCTGGTCGGGAGACGGCGCACCGTCCCTGATCGAGCTCAAGCAGTTCTGCGCGTCCAATCTGCCTCTCTACATGGTGCCGGACCGCTTCAAGGTGCTCCCGGCGCTTCCGAAAACGTCCACCGACAAGATCGATTACCAGACCCTCTCGAGGCTCGACTGATGGATTTCAACCTGAGCGAAGAGCAGCGGCTTCTCCGGGAGAACATCGTTCGGTTCGCCCGCGAAGAGCTCAATAACGGCGTGCGCGAACGGGACCGAGCCCAGGAGTTTCCCCGCGATCTATGGCTCAAGTGCGGCGAGATGGGACTACAAGGGCTCGCCGTCCCCGAATCCTATGGAGGCTCGAGCCTCGACCCGCTCTCGATGGTGGTGGTGCTGGAGGCACTCGGATATGGCTGCCAGGACGGGGGCCTCGCCTTCGCGATCTGCGCCCACCTGCTCGCCTGCGTCGTGCCCATCTGGAAGCACGGAACCGAGGAGCAGAAAAAGCGCCACCTCCCCGACCTTTGCAACGGAACCACCATCGCCGTGAACGGCATGACCGAGCCCGGTACCGGCTCCGATGCCTTCGCGATGAGCACACGGGGCGTCCGGGACGGAAGCGGGTTTCGGCTGAACGGAACCAAGACCTTCAGCTCCAACGGCCCGGTAGCCGATCTCGCCGTCGTCTACGCCCTCACCGACGAGGCAAAAGGCTACCACGGCGGTGTGACGGCGTTTCTGGTGAGAACGGATGCTCCGGGGTTCTCCGCGGCCAATGTTTCATCGGCAGACCAGAAAACACATTGCGTAGGCACGAGTCATCCGCGCGCCTGTTAATGCTGTGGCATTGGCCGACGCTTCGGTAAGTTTCTCTGAGATAGCTCGGCTGGCGCTTCGTCAGAGGATTGGTCCGAGAGTGGCCAGCGCGTTGTTCCAGAGGCGCGTGCTCCGTGACCATGCGCGCACCTCGGCCAGGGTCACGGGCTTGCTGGCGGCGATGTAGGTGTCCTGGCGGGCGCGCATGTCGGCAGTCAGTGCGGGATCGTGCAGCAGGATATTGTTCTCGTAGTTCAGATCGAAGCTGCGCCGGTCCATGTTTGCCGATCCGATCAGCGTGAGATCCCCGTCCACGGCCATCGACTTGGTGTGCAGAAGTCCCGGCTGGTACTCGTGGATCCTCACACCGGCTGTCAGCAGATCCTCGTAGTGGGACCGGCTCGTCGCGCCGACGGCGAAGTCATCGTTGCGCGCCGGGAAGACGATGGTGACTTCAACCCCGCGATTAGCGGCGGCGCAAAGCGCGGCCTGGATCGATGCGTCCGGCACGTAGTATGGTGTCGTGATCACCAGTTCTCTGCGCGCCGCGTACATCACGCTTTCGAACATCTCCGGCATTGCCGAATGCCTGAACGTCGGGCCGCTCGCCACGACTTGCGCCGTGAAGCCGGGGCCGAGGGCTCCGAGCGGCTCGCGCAGGACATCGCTGATGTCCTCGTCGTAATTCGCCATCCAGTCGCTGGCGAACAGATGCTGGTTTTGGCGTACCACCGGACCTTCGAAGCGCATCACCGCGTCGACCCAGGGCGCGTATTTTGTCTTGGGCAGGAAGGCTGGATCGGCGCAATTCTGGCTGCCGCAATAGGTGACGCGATTGTCGATCACGAGGATCTTGCGGTGATTGCGCAGATCGACCCGGCCATTGACCGTCCGGAGAAGCGGGTTGCCGATCTTCAGCGCACGTGCCAGCCGGATGCCGGCCTCGCCCATGTCCTTCCAGTGGGCGCTCTTGATGAGGTCGCGTGAGCCGAGGTCGTCGACCATGGCGCGGCAGACCACCCCCCGCGCCGCTGCCCGTTTCAGCGCCTCGACCATCTTGCGGCCGTTGCTGTCGGGCAGCCAGATGTAGAACATCAGGTGGACGTGGTCGCTGGCCGCATCGATATCCGCGACCATCTCGTCGATCGCACTGTCGGAGTCGTGCATGAGCCGGGCGCGGTTGCCGCCGATCGGGGCATATCCGCTGATGGATTGCCCTACCTTGAACAAGTGCGCATAGGCGTCAGGCCCTGTCGGCTCCAGCTCGTTCCAGCCCGGTGTCGCCTCCGGGCGGGGCAGCGCGGCGGTGATCCGGTTCGACCGTTCTACCCGCCTGCGGCCGATGCTCGTCTCGCCGAGGAGCAGGTAGGCGACGATGCCGACGACAGGCAGGGCGAACAGCACAGCAAGCCACGCCACCCGTGCCGTCGGATCGCGGTGCGGGCGCAAGAGGACACGCGCCGCGCAAGCCAGTACCGCGATGTAGTGCAATGCAACCCAGATCATGCGCCTCTCCTGCTCGCACACCGTCCTTGTCGCCGGCTCCGATATTGCTGGCAATCTAGCGGGTTTCGCACCTGCGGTTCAGCCATCACCCTACGTGAATGTCCCCTTTTGAGTCCGCACAGTGTGAGTTCGGCCTTCGGCTCTCGCTGCACCATGCATCGATGGCTGCAATCGCTGCTGTCGCGCGGCGGCCATGGAACGTGCCGAATGTCCGATGAGGGCCGCCCTCGCTCTTAGAATCTTTCCCGGCAGATGTCGACGAATGCGCGCACCTTGGGCGTCATGTAGGGGGTCGAGGTGAAGACGGCATGGACGGGCACAGGTGGGCGCGACCATGGGCAGGATGCGGCGGAGCGGCGGCAGGTAGGGCATCTCGGCCTGGAACACCGGCAGGAGCCCGACGCCGAGGCCGGCCGCAACCGCCTCGCGCGCCGAAAGATTGTTGTTCACGACGAGGCGCAGCGTAATCGTCAGGTGGCGCGTGACCGAACCGTGGGTGAGTTCCCAGCGCGATGCCCCTTAGCGGCTGAAATGCACCAGCGAGTGATCCGCGAGGTCTGCGACCGTCTGGGGGCATCCTCGTTCCGCGCGTGTAGTGCGTAGGGGATTTCGCCCAGCCGGCGCGTCCTGTGCTCGCTGTCCGCCAGCATCCCGATGCGGATCGCGACGTCGATCCCCTCGGTCCGACCCCATGCGGAACATCCCGCCGGGAATCCGGCGCGTCGCCGCCCGGACGCAGACCTTTGCTGCGTCGTCCTTAGTTATCGGCTCCCCGGGAGAAATCTCGATCTGTCGTGGTATAGCTATCGAGACGCCGCGTCCGGCTCGGTCCAGCCGGCGAAACGCAACCCCTCGACCAAAGCCTCGACGATGTCGTCGTTTGCCTGATGCATTCTGTAGGCAGTGGCGGGATCGCGCCCCATCAGCGGCCACGCCGCGGCCATCGCGGCCAGTGCATCTTGCGCCGCCTCCGTGTCGCCGAGCTTTGCGTGACTCATCGCGGCGAACGAGAGGCCCATGGCCGATCCGAAGACCGCGGATTTCTCGGCCGCTTCAAGGGCGCGCGCATAGTCGCCATCCAGATAGGCGTAGACCGCGATCAGGTGCGAGTACCAGCCCGGCGGATTGGCGCTGCGTGCGATGGCCTGATCGAGATAGTCGAGACCTTCGCGATTGCCGCGCACCGCGATCCGCCAGCCGAGTTGGGCAAGCGCTTCGGGATCGTACGGATTGAGTGCGAGGACCTGCCGTTGCAGATCCTCCGCTGTCGCGTAGTCGCCTTGGTAGAACGTGACGACGGAGAGCGCCGCGAGCGTCCGCGGGCTCTTCGGCTCGAGCGCCACGGCATGCGAGGCCGCCTCGAACGCTGCCGCCATCTCTGCCGGATGCTCGGCCGTCGGTGCGAGGTCATTGCGCACCGCATCAAGATGCAGCCAGCCGAGCATCGCCCAGGCATCTGCGTATTCGGGATCGCGCACGACCGTCTCTTTGAGACAGGCAATTGCGGGCGCATGAAGCGCATCCTCGAAGGTTCGCCGGTACTCATAAGCACGCAGGATGCAGGCGTAGCTTGGCATGCTGGGGACGCTGTCTTGGGCCATGCGCCGACCGATGGCCTCGTTCACGGCGCCGAAGGGCTCGCCCAGTGCGGTCGAGATCGCCACCGCCAGATCGTGTTGCGCCCCGAAAAGGTCGCTCGGCGCGAGCGGTTCTTCGAAACTGCCGCTCCAGCGGACCTCGCCCGTCATCGAGTTCGACCAGCTTGGCAAGAATGCGCGCCTGGCCGTCCTGCGCTTGCATGACGCCCGACACTACGAAGGAAACACCAAGGTCGCGCCCGAGGCTGGCGGGATCAGCACCCGCATCAAGCCGAAAGCTTGACGCCGCCGAGTAGACCCGGAAATCCTTGAAGAGCATGAGGTTCGCGATCAGTTCCTCGGTCACGCTGGACGCGATCAGCCCGATGTCATCGGTGTCTCCGAACGCCTCGAACGGCAGCACGACGATCGCGGGATTCCGGGGCTGCGCCGCATCCGGCGCCGTGTCGCGCTGGCCGAAAACGGCGGCGGCGATCGCCGCCACGCCGCAAATTGCGAGAAGGATCGCGGCCGGCATCAGGCGCCCGCGGAGGCGCTCGACCATGGTTCCAGCCTCGCCCGAGAGCGTCGCGCCAGGGTCCACATCACCGGGCGGCGCGCCCTCCGGCACCGGGTCGGGCGCGAGCGTCGGGGCGTGCGCCTCCCGGTTCTGCCAGGCGAAGTGCGGGACGTAGCCACCCTTGGGGATGGTGATGCGGACGGGGTCGTCGCTGCCCGCGTCGACATAGTAGCTGTCGAGGTCGCTCCGTAGCCGCCGCGCCTCGAGACGCACGACCGGATCGGATTGCTGATCGAAGGTTTCGTCCCGCCCGAACACGGACATGGCCACCGCGACGCCTTTCATCCGGTCGCCGCGACCGGCCAGGGTCTCCTCAACAATGAATCTCAGCATTTCCCGCCGGCGCTGGCTGGCGCGGAACGACTCGCCGTTCAGAATCCGCTCCAGCTGAGCGCGGACGTCGACTTCAGACGGTGGGGGCTGCGACGACTTCGTAGCGGCTTGGTTGGCGCCGCTCGCTCGTTCCATCGGCATTCCCCCAAACTTCCCCAAATTCTATCTTACTTGCTGTCCCGGCACAAAGAAACGCTCAATTGGTCGCGTCTGGGCTGACACCGGGCGCGCGCACAGTCGGACCCGCTGCGAGAGCAGGAGCGCAACAAGAACGAACAGAAATGGCCGGCTCGCGAAGCTTGGCCGTCAAATATTCATCCATGCGCCCGTGGCATCCGGTCCCAATCGCGCCGCTGCCGGCATTTCGGAACAATCCCGAGGGTACGAACATGTTCGCACCTCCCGTCTCCCGCGTTCCCGGGGCTAGCGTTCATTCGTCACTGCGCACGGGAGAGACCGATGCAAAGTCTGTCCGGCTTGCTGGAACAGTTCCCGGCGCGGGAGCTCGAAATCCACAGGCTTTGTGCCCGGGACGCAGAGTTCCGCACCGTTTGCGAAGATCATGAAGTCGCGTTGAAAGCGCTCCAACATTGGGAAAGCGTCGCGCAAGACGCTGTTCGCGCGGACGAATACCGCCAGCTCGCGGGCGAGCTCGCCGATGAGATCGCGGCCCGTCTGGACGCCGCATCGGCGTCCGTAGGGGCGCCCGAGCGCGCCCGATCCGGATAGCCGCACCGACCGCCCCGAAAAGTTCGAGACAAGCCGAATTGCAACAGGAGCAAAAATGATGAGACTGAGAAAACGAGCCGGACCTTTCGTGCGCGGAGCTGGAGCGCTCTTCTCGAGCGCGATCGCGCTGGGTGCCGCGGCGTTCGGGGGTACCGCCCATGCGCAGGATGCGACGGCGGCCGCCGCCGAGAAACCCAACATCCTGTTCATCATGGGCGACGACATCGGCTGGATGCAGCCGTCGGTCTATCATCGTGGCCTTATGGTCGGCGAGACGCCCAACATCGACCGCATCGCGCAAGAAGGCGCGATGTTCACCGACTACTACGCCGAGCAGAGCTGCACGGCGGGCCGCAACGCCTTCATCACCGGCATGCAGCCGCTGCGGACCGGCATGATCATGCCGCAGCTTCCGGGCAGCCCCAGCTATCTGCAGCCCGGCACGCCGATGCTGTCCAAGTTCCTGCTCGATCTTGGCTACAACACCGGCGAGTTCGGCAAGAACCACCTGGGCGACCATACCGACGCACTGCCGACCGCCCACGGGTTTCAGGAATTCTGGGGCTATCTCTATCATCTCGATGCGATGCAGGGGGTCAGCTTCCCCGACATCAACACGAGCCCCACCGAGCAGACCATCGCGCCACCGTGCAAGAACACGCCGGTTCCCGGCCTGGCCGAAGTCCCGGGCGCCGTCGACCCGGCGACAACCATCTGCCTGACGCCGCCGCGTCCGGTCATGCATTGCACGTCGAGCGATGGCACCGCGGCGAACATGACCTGCACGGACGAAGGCCCGCTGACGCTGGAACGCTCCAAGACCATCGACGAGGAGATCTCTGCCCAGGTCATCGATTTTCTCGACCGCAACGACCCCGAGGAGACCGGCAAGCCATTCTTCGTCTGGTACAACCCGGCCCGCATGCACATCACCACCGTCCTGTCGGATGAGTACCTTGACCAGGTCGGCACGAAGGGCGGCAAGGACTGGGGCGTCAACGAAGCCGGCATGAAGCAGATGGACGACAACATCGGCTATGTGCTCGACAAGCTCGAGGAGATGGGCGAACTCGACAATACGATCATCGCCTTCACCACCGACAATGGCGCCGAAGTGATCACCTACCCCGATGGTGGCGTGACCCCGTTCGCGGGCGGCAAGCTGACCACCTGGGAAGGCGGCATGCGCGCACCGATGGTCGTTCGTTGGCCCGGCAAGATCGACCCCGGCACAATTCTGAACGGCACCTTCGCGTCGCTCGATTGGCTGCCGACGCTGGTCGAAGCCGCCGGTGGCCCCAAAGACAACGATCTGAAGGCCACAATCGAAAAAGGCGAGTATCCCGGTATCGTCAAGACGACGCTCGATGGGGTCAACCAGATGGCGTATCTGACGGGCGAGGCCGACGAGCCGGCGCGGGACTACTTCATGTACTATTCGGGCAAGGACCCGTCGGCCGTCCGGTACAAGAACTGGAAGATGTACTTCGCCATGGTTTCTCAGTCGCCCGAAGGCTTTACTGCGGGTGTTCAGCCCTACCACTGGACCCAGGTCGTGAACATCAAGCGCGATCCGTTCGAGGCGTCGGTCGGGGCGCATACGAAGACGTTGTTCGGCATGGGTGGTGCCATTGCCGCGCCCATGACGGCGTACGTCTATGACTGGAACATTCTGCCGATCGGCCAGCAGCTGTGGCTCCGGGAGCTTGAGAGCTATCGCGACTTCCCGCCGATGCAGGATCCGGCCAGCTACAACCTGGAAGACGTCATCCAGCAGGTGAAGAACATGAACACCTCCAGCCACGCCGGTCACTGACGGACCGTTTGAGCTGAACCAGGTTCAGGCGCCCGAGAACCGGCGCCTGCACCAGACGAACCCAATGCCGCGTCCATCGCAGCCCGCCGCGGCGGGCAAGTCTGCGCAACAGTAGTCGTCTCAAAAACCAGAGCAGAACGAGAGAACACAGAAATGAAATACGCCCCACTTGGAATGGCAGCCGCGATCGCGCTGACCGTGTCGGCTTCCGCCGTCTATGCCCGCGCCGACCTCGGCGTTCTGACGTGCAAGCTGACGAGCGTTCAGAACGACATCGTCTATACCAACGAGGAGTTCACCTGCGAATTCAAGCCGAAGACCGGCGACACGCAGACTTATACCGGCGAGATCAAGGCGCTCGGCGTCAATCTGTCGGTCACCAAGGACGTGACGCTGGTCTGGGGCGTGCTCGCGCCATCGGCGGACGCGGCCGAGCCTGGCTCGCTCGCTGGCCACTATTTCGGGGGAACCGCGTCTGTTGCGCTCGGCGCAGGCGCCGCCGCCAACGTCCTGATCGGCGGCAGCAAGCACACCGTCGCCCTGCAGCCCATCAGCGCCTCGGGGATCATCGGGACCGGCGCCGCGCTGGACATTGAGGAGTTCGAACTGCGCTGACGCGTTCCGGGACGGTTCGCGAGGACCGTCCCTCAATCAGACCCGGACAAGAAGGCCATGATGACACCACGCTCAGGACTGCTCACCGCCGCGCTTGCCGCGCTTTTTCTTCCGCTCGCTTCACCTGTCCTAGCGCAGGACACCGATGCCAAGCCCAATATCCTTGTGATCTGGGGTGACGATATCGGCCAATTCAACATCAGTGCCAACAATTTCGGCATGATGGGCTACCGCACACCGAACATTGACCGGATCTACGCTGAGGGCGCCATGTTCACGGACTGGTACGGGCAGCAGAGCTGTACCGCCGGGCGGGCCGCCTTCATAACCGGGCAATCTCCCATCCGAACCGGCCTGACCAAGGTCGGTCTGCCAGGCGCGCCGGAGGGTATGAATATTCTCGACCCGACCATCGCAGGTCTGCTCAAGCCGCTAGGTTACATGACCGGCCAGTACGGCAAGAACCATCTCGGTGATCTTGATGAGATGTTTCCGACCAACAACGGCTTCGACGAGTTCTTCGGCAACCTCTATCACCTGAACGCTGAAGAAGAGCCGCAGAGTCCCGATTATCCCCGGAACCTGGAGTTCAAGGAACAGTTCGGCCCGCGTGGCGTCATCAAATCGACTGCGATTTACGACGACGACGGCGCACTCATCGGACAGGATATCGTGGATACCGGCCCCTTGACACGCGAGCGGATGGAGACGGTTGACGAAGAAGTGACGGAAGGCGCGCTCGCGTTCATGGAGAAGGCGCATGCGGCGGAGAAGCCATTCTTCCTGTGGTGGAACTCCACGCGGATGCACATCTTTACGCATCTGAAGCCGGAATCGCGGGGCGTGACCGGCCTCGGCATCTATGCCGACGGCATGGTCGAGCATGATGCCATGGTCGGCCAACTTCTCGACAAGCTCGAAGAACTGGGTATCGCCGACAATACCATCGTCATGTACTCGACGGACAACGGTGCCGAGACCTTCACATGGCCTGACGGTGGAACGACGATGTTCAAGGGCGAGAAGAACACCCAGTGGGAAGGCGGCTTCCGTGTTCCAACAGCGATCCGCTGGCCGGGAACGATCGAGCCGGGCACTGTTATCAACGAGATTGTTTCCCATGAGGACATGTTTCCGACCCTTCTGGCCGCGGCCGGAGAGCCGGATATCAAGGAGCGTCTTCTGGAAGGCGGCGTCGAGGCCATTGGGCGGAGCTACAATGTGCATCTCGACGGCTATGATCTGACTCCGGCCCTCAGGGGCGAGGCGGACTGGCCTCGTGAGGAATTTATCTACTGGACAGACGACGGGTCGGTTGCGGCGTTGCGTTACAATGCTTGGAAGATGACGTTCCTGCGCCAGAACGCCGAAGGCTACAAGGTTTGGACCACGCCCTTCGAAGTCTTGCGCGCGCCATCCATCACCAATTTGGTTATGGACCCGTTCGAGCGCGCCGAAGCCGAGGACGCCATGGGATATCAGCGGTGGTGGATCGAGCACATGTTCGTCATCGCTCCGGCCGGCGCCTATGTCGGCCGCTGGCTCCAGAGCTTCAACGAGTTTCCACCCCGGCAGAAACCTGGGAGCTTCAACCTCGATCGTGTCATGGAAGCGGTCCTGGCAGGCTCGTCGGGCAACCAGTAGGAAAGGGGCCAACATGCTGAACCAACGTTTCCCGATCCACCGGCGCGGCCTGATCCGTTGCGCTGTCGCGGCCTTGGCGCTCTTAGCCTCGCCATGGCCCGCCCACGCGCAGGATGATCCGCTGCCATCCTGGAATGACGGGGCGGCCAAGCTGGCGATCCTCGACTTCGTCACCGTCACCACGACCGAGGGCGGCGCGGACTTCGTCGCCCCGGAAGACCGCATCGCCACCTTCGACCAGGACGGCACGACCTGGGTCGAGCATCCGCTCTACGGACAGGGCCTGTTCGCGCTCGACCGGCTGGCCGAGATGGCGCCCGATCACCCGGAATGGAAGGACACCGAGCCGTTCAAGGCGGTCCTGTCCGGTGACCAGGAGGCGATGGAGAAGTTCTCCGAAAGGGACTGGATGGAGATCGTCGCCGTCACCCATGCCGGCATGAGCACCGCCGACTTCGAGGCCATCGTCGCCGACTGGCTACCGAAGTCGAAGAACCCGGTGTTCGGCGTCCCGGTGACGGAACTTATCTATCAACCGATGCTCGAGGTGATGGAGCTGCTGCGCACCAACGGCTACCGCACCTACATCGTCACCGGGGGCGGGCAGGAATTCGTGCGGGTCTACTCGAAGGACGTCTACGGCATCCCGCCCGAGCAGGTGATCGGCTCCAGCATCGTCACCAAGTACGAGATGCAGGCGGGCGAACCAGTGCTGATGCGCGAACCGAAGCTGTTCTTCAACGACAACGATGACGTCAAGGCCATCGGCATCAACCTCTTCATCGGCAAGCGCCCGCAGATCGCGTTCGGCAACACCGAGGGCGACAAGGAGATGCTGCAATGGGCCACCGCCGGGGAGGGCGCGCGGCTCGGCTTTCTGGTGCTGCACGACGATGCGGCGCGCGAGTTCGCCTATGGCCCGGCTGACGGGTTGCCGGACACATCGGTCGGCACCTTCACCCAGGCGCTGATGGACACGGCCAAGGCGAGCGGCTGGACGGTGATCAGCATGAAGAACGACTGGAGAACCGTTTTCGCCCGGGAGGCGACGAAGGCAAGATGAAGGATGCGGCGGGGCACAAGGAAAAGAGATGATCCGGGCATCGAGATCGGCTGCGGTTTCACCGACGGCCGTCGTGGTGGTCGCGCGGTCGACTTCCGTGGCCGCGGCTCAAACCGACCTGCCAAAGTCGGGCATCCCGCTGGAGAAGTCCTCGGTCAGTATACGCAGACCGGGGCGGCGCCGTCGCTCAAGTTCGAGAGGGCAAACGATTGACGCAGAAGTTGACTTTTCTGGCGAGAAGGTCCGTTTCCGAAACCCGCGCGATGGCGGCCCTGGCATTGCTCTCGGTCCTTGTCGGCATGGCGGCCGGGTTGATTGGCGCCGCCTTCCGCTATTCGCTCGAGCGCGCCGATGCGTTCCGGGCGATGATAGTCACGGAGACCAGCGCCTATCCTAATCTTGGCCCGGTGATGATGATGGCCGGCGCCGCGCTGGCCACCGGACTGGCGGCGTGGCTTGTTCGCCGCTTCTCGCCCGATGCCGCAGGGAGCGGTATCCCTCACGTCGAGGCGGTGCTCCAGGGCTCGCTCGCTCCGGCGCCGGCGCGGCTGATCCCGGTCAAGTTTGCAGGCGGCGTCCTGGCCATCGGCAGCGGTCTCGCCTTGGGCCGCGAGGGGCCGAGCGTGCAGATGGGGGTCACAGCCGCGCATGTCATCGGAGGGTTCTTTCGCCGCGACACGAAGGACCGCAACGCGCTGATCGCGGGCGGGGCCGGGGCCGGTCTTGCGACGGCCTTCAACTCGCCCGGCGCTGGCGCGATCTTCGTGCTCGAAGAACTGGTGGGGCGCTTCGACCCGCGGATCGCGTTGGTGGCCCTTGGCGCGTCGGCAGGGGCAATTTCGGTCTCGCGCAGCTTGCTGGGCAATTCGCTGGATTTCAATGTGGCGGATCTTGCCTCCGGTGGTGGGATCGAGCTGGTGTTGTTTCTCATTCTGGGTCTGTTCGCCGGCCTGCTGTCCGTGGGCCATAACCGCGGGCTCCTTGCCACCCTGACGCTGGCCGAACGGATCGGCGGGCCGATCGAGCTCCGGGCCGCCGGGGTTGGCGCTGTCGTGGGGCTGCTGGCGTGGAGCACGCCACACCTTGTGGGCGGCGGCGACGGTCTTACCCAGAGCGCGTTGAACGGGGAGTTGCTTCTTGTCGCCCTTCCGGCGCTGTTTCTGTTCCGCTTGGTTCTGGGGACCGCGTCCTACGCTGCCGGGACGCCGGGCGGCCTGTTCGCCCCATTGTTGGTTCTGGGCGCGGTTTCCGGTCTCGCCTTCGGCTATGTCGTCGATGCGGCGATCCCCGGCCTTACGGTCCGGCCGGAAGCATTCGCGGTCGTCGGCATGGGCGCCTTTCTTGCTGGTTCCGTCCGCGCACCGCTCACCGGGATGGTGTTGGTCATCGAGATGACGGGCAGTTCGACCCTCTTATTGCCATTGCTTGCCGGGTGCTTCGGGTCGATGCTGGTGGCCGAAGCCATGCAAGATCTCCCGATCTATGCTGCCCTGAAGGCGCGCGCAGCGAAGTCAGTGCGCTGATCCATTGAGGGGTGCGGCTGGAACTCTGTAGGCCGGACAAGCGCATGAACAACAAGTCACTGGAAACACTGTCCGAAAATCGAGGCGCGCGTAAAAACGCGTGCGACGGAACAGGAATGGACCAATTTCTCCCGCCTTCGCGCAAGAGAATTGTCAAGGTCTATGGCCTGGGCGTGTTGCTGACCATCGTGTTGTTTTTGTTCCAACTGGTGATGATCTTTGATGTGGCCGGCGAGGTGCTGCACTACAAGACTTGGCTGCGGGAAACCCTGGGGCCCAAGAATGCTGGCAAGCTGATGGTCCTCGGTTGCTTCTTTGCACTTATGGCGGTGCATGCGGGCCAAGCCGCCCTGTGGGGCATTTTCTTGTACCGAACGCGGCTTCTGTCCAGCATAACCGAAGGCGCCTACTTTTCCGGCGCATCGGTCACAACTCTGGGTTACGGCGACATTCTGCTGAAATATCCCTGGAGACATCTCGGCACTATGATCGCGATATCCGGTGTATTGATGTTTGGCTGTTCGACGGCGTTCCTGTTCCTGGTTCTACAGGACGTCTGGCAGCACTCTTAGGAAGGACGTGAACTTGACCTCGATTTCAAAACTCAGGCGCGCCCTGCCAAACCGAGCGCGGTAGTTGGCCTGTCAACTCACGCGGTTGCAGAGGCAGCCCGCCGCCTTGACCTTGGGGCCCGCACCGTCTCCGCCTATCTGTCCGATCCCTTTTTCTGCATCCACGGTCTAGTAGCCGCTTCGGCGCGCTGCACCTCGGTACACGATGCTTGTCAAAGGCAATGCAAAGGGTGCTCGTCAAAGCAAGTCGGCTGAGCTTTCCACTCTATCGGGTTCGGCTCCAGCACTCGCGCCAGCGTCACCTCCGGTCGATGCTTACCGTCCAGGATCGCTTCGACGATGTCCGGCGCCAGCAGCGTCAGCCGCATGACGCGCGTCATGTAGGAGGCCGCGATGCCCTCGCGCTCGGCCAGTTCGGCGATGGTGGCGAATTCGCCCGACTCCAGCATGCGCTTCCATCGGAAGGCGCGGGCCAGCGCCTTGACGAGAGTGCTATCTGTCCGGCGCGGCTGCACGGCACCGTCCGGCATCCGCATCTCCTTCCGCCCGCCGCGCTTCACGACGCGGAACGGCACGTGGAGCGTCACGGTGTCCGGTATCGGTGCCCCGCGGGTCATGCTGCGGCCTCGATGCCACCGGCCAGCATATCGCGAGCCAGACCGCCGAGGCCGTCGACGCGCAGGCGGACGTTGAGCCCGTCCACGCCGATGTCGACCCGCTCCACCAACAGCGCCACGATGCGGGCATGTTCGGCAGGGAACAGCGCGTCCCATAGCGGGTCGAGCTGTTGCAGGGCCGCGCGGGCGTCGGCCTCGGTGATGTCTTCGGCATGGGCGCGCGCCGCCTTCCACGTCCCCGCCACGATCTCGGGCTGGCGGAACACGGCGCGCAGCTGGTCGATAACGGCGGCCTCTATCTCCCCTGCCGGAACGCGGCCGACCGGGCATGATCCGGCCCCGTGCTTCAGCACCGTCTGGCTCACATAGTAGCGGTAGAGTCGGTCGCCCTTGCGGGTGTGCGTCGGCGAGAACGCGGCGCCGTCGGGGCCGAAGAGCAGCCCCTTCAGCAGCGCGGGCGTGTCGGCGCGGGTGCGGGCGGCGCGCTTGCGGGGGCTCTCCTGAAGGATGGCGTGGACGCGGTCCCATGTCGCGCGGTCGATGATGGCGTCGTGCTCGCCGGGGTAGCCGTCGCCCCTGTGGACCGCCTCGCCGATGTAGGCGCGGTTGTTCAGCATCCGGTAGAGGTACTTCTTGTCGATCCGGTTGCCGCGCGGCGTGCGGATGCCGCGTTTCGTCACCTCGCGTGCCAGTTCCGTGCCGGAGCCGATCTCGAGGAAGCGGGCGAAGATCCAGCGGACATGCGCAGCGTTCGTCGTCGACGACGAGCTTCCTGTTCTCTACCCGATAGCCGTAGGGCGGTACCCCGCCCATCCACATGCCCTTCTTGCGGCTGGCGGCGACCTTGTCGCGGATGCGCTCGGCCGTCACCTCGCGCTCGAACTGGGCGAAGGACAGCAGGATGTTCAGCGTCAGCCGCCCCATCGACGTCGTCGTGTTGAACGACTGCGTGACCGAGACGAAGGTCACGCCGTTGCGGTCGAACACCTCGACCAGCTTGGCGAAGTCGGCCAGCGAGCGGCTGAGCCGGTCGATCTTGTAGACCACCACCACATCGACCAGCCCATCCTCGATGTCCTCCAGCAGCCGCTTCAGGCCGGGCCGTTCCAGCGTGCCGCCCGAGATGCCGCCGTCGTCATACTGATCGCGGA
>CAWFHP010000020.1:0-281067 GCA_963815675.1 uncultured Acidobacteriota bacterium
AATCCGTCGCGCTATCGTCCCGCCTCGGAAGCGCTCCTCCGCCGAATTCTCAAAGGCGAGGACATCCCGGCGATCCACCCGCTCGTCGACGTGAACAACTGCCTCTCGGCGAGTCTCGCCGTCCCCTGCTGCGTGATGGCGGAGGGCAGCCTCGAGCCGCCGTTTCTCTTTCGCGCCGGCAGGGAGGGGGAGAGCTACGATTCGCTCAAAGGCCCGTTCCAGCTCGCCGGCAAGCCTCTGCTCCTCGACGCAATCGGACCCTGCGACGCCCCCATCACGGGAAGCGAGCGCGTGAAAGTCCGCGATGAGACGACGCGGGCGACGCTCGTCGTCTACCTTCCGCGTGCCGTGGTCACCTCCGCCGAGGCGGGAGAGGTGCTCGATTCGCTCCTCGAAGGCGGGCCCGTCGCTCGAGCCCGCGCGCGAGGGGAATCGTCGAATGAAGCCCACTAGCGGAGTCGAATCGACTTCCTTCAAGAAACGAAGCACCAGCTCGTTGAATGACTCGGCCTGGTCGACGTGCACCAGGTGGCCCGCGCCCCGGGCGATGACCCGTCGCGCCCGAGGCAGGCCTCGCTCGAGGGTCTCCGCGATCTGACGGGTGTACGGATACTCGTACTCCCCCACGACGAGGAGTATGGGGACGTCCACCTCGCCGAGTCGCTCGCTCACGGGCGGTTTCAGTGTCTCCGCCCAGCTCGGCGGGATCTCCCAATAGGACGCGTTGTCGAGCGCGTTCGCGCGAACCAGCGCCCGAAGCTCGGGCGCTCGCGGCATCCGGGAGTCGCTTTCGAGCCAGACGTCGATCCCGCGGGCGAAGTCTTCTTTCATCGCCGCGCCGATCGGGGCGAAGGCCTGCGCCAATCCGCGGGAAAGGGAAATCCGTTCTGAGGGCCTCCTGCTCCCACGAGAACCGCCGAAGCGACCCGATCGGAAAAGGCGGCGGCGAAATCGAGGGCGAGCGAGCCTCCAAACGAAGAACCGACGAGATCCGCGCGAGCAATCCCCGTCCGATCCAGGAGCGCCTCGAGGTCGCGGCAATGGGAGAAGGAAGACTCCGCTTTCCAGGATTTTCCCCAGCCTCGGGGGTCGTAGCGCAGCACCCGGTGAGCTCGGGAAAAGGCTCGCCACTGGGGCTCCCAGATGCGGCAGTCGAGCGCTCCGGGATTGACGAGAACGACAGGGGAGCCTTCACCATCGACCTCGTAGTAGAGGCGCATACCGTTGAGCTCGACGAGACTCTCGGTCATTTCTTCTTGCTCCTTTTCTGAATCCGGGCGGTGCTGAAGCGCCGAGATAGGCGATGAAGGCCCGGGAGAGCTTTCCGCCAGGACCTCATCGTTCGCGGGTGAAGGGTACAGATGGAGGTCTTCGAACAGGATCCACTCGCGGATGGCCGCGGTCACCATTACCAGACCCTGGACGATCGCTAGATCCGGATTCGAATGCGAGATCTCCGAGCGTCGCTTCACGAGAAGGTCTCGAAGAGCCTCGACCACGGTACCGTTGATCCTCCGGGTGCGAACGAGCATTTCTTTCGTCGGCTGTCCCCGGAGGCGCAGGAAGAGAGCACGGAGCAGCCCTTTTTCTCCCTTTGAGCGCGAACGGAGAGCGTGACGAACTGTCGCAGGATCTCTTCGGTGCTCACGCCTTCCCACTTGGCCTTCGAGAAGTAACTCTCCCATGAGGAGACGATCAGCCGCTCCCGCTTCGCGTCGAGAAAGTGGAGGAGGGCGTCTTTGCCTTTGAACCTTCCGTAGAACGCTCCCACTGACGACCGCCCGCGGCGCGCGATGTCGGCTACCGAGATCTCCTCGAAGGGCTTTTCCTGGAGTAGCCCTTCACAAGCCTCGACGAGACGGTCGAGAGTCTTCCGGCTGCGCCGTTGTCGCGGGGGAGTGAGCTCGACCTCGTTCATAGAATCAGAATTCGGATTCTAATATGGATCGAAAAAAAGGCGCTCGCAAGTGGGCGGCGATACTGGGTCAGCGGACTCCGCAGGCCTCGCCGGCGGTCGTCACTTGTTTCCGCAGCGTCTGGAGGCTGGTGCGCCCCGCCTGAGTCTGGACGCGGGACTCCACCTCGTCGAGCTTGGCGATGGCGTCGGCGTAGGCCGCCTTCACCGCGTCGCAGTCACCGACGCTCCGGATGACCTCGTTCGCGGCCGCTTCCGCCTCTTCATGACCCCGGTGTCGGAGATCGTCTTCGCCGTCGCCGAACCGATGTCACCGCCTCCACCCCCGCCTCCGCCGCAGCCAACGGTGAGAGCGAGGGTCGCGGGAACGAGAGCGAGAACGAGAACGAGAACGAAAAGGTCGGGCAGTCGAGTTTTCATGAGGGTCCTCGTTGATGATCGTACCCGATGACGTTGGGAGCGGCAAAACCGCTCGAGGGACGAACGGTGCCGTCGCGTTCGACGGTAAAGGCCGCTCCCCTCATGCCCGAGGGATGGCCCACGATCCGGGTCAGCTCGACGCCGTTCGCCAGGAGCACACGGAAAGCGAACGGATCCTGCGTCGGGTCGACCTCGCGGAGGCGAGAGAGCTCTACGACAAGGCGCTCGAGCTGGAGCCCGACTACCGTTGGGTGCGCGAGAGGCTTCTCGACGAGCTCGCGTCCGCGGAAGCGAAGCGGAAGTAAACACGAGCCTTTTGATACAAAAAACTATTGACATCGACGGCGAGGTGCGCGAACGTTGAGTTGATCCTGTTCTCCACGCGAACGAGCTTCGTGTGGCGGCTCCATGCCGGGTCTGGGCGGCCTCGGCGAGCCGGACGGTTGGGCCCGTCGTTCATGGGAACGCCCAGAAAGGAGGTGGTCCATTGAGTTTCAATTCAGTTTCCGCGGAGGTGGCGTCCCCTTAGGCGTTGCTCTCAGAGCAACGCATGGGAAACGCACTTCGCGAGCGTTCCGCCTCGTGACCGTGCCCCGGTGAATGGTTTGTCGCGCCGAAGCGCGGAGCACGAAGGCGGGTGAGGTGCTCCCATCCTCGTTCGAGGATAGGGGGAACCCAACGCCACCGAAGCGAAGCTACCGGGCCCCGGTCTTACCGAAACGGTGAGACCGGGGCTTTCGCATTTTCGGTGGCGAGCAACAGCGAGCTATGTCGGGAACGCTCGGCGGCCGGAGTTGTCGGACGTCTCCCACGACTCACTGTTCCCCGCGGCAAGGGCCACGAAGAATCCCGCCGTCAAACGGACCTCGCGCAACGCGTTCAAAGCGATTCGGTCCATTCTGAGAAGAGCGTCGACTCGTCCCTGTCGGAGTCGGCCTCTCAGTCGCGCCCAGTATCGCGTGAGGTCGCTGCGCGTTTCCCGAAGGCGACTCACCTGGAGCACCGAGAGCTTTCCCTCGAGAAGCCGGAACCGGGAGGGCACTTCGAGCGTCGGAATGGCGGCCTTGGCCCGGAGATAGGCGGTCCGGAGCTCCGAGACCCGAAGGCTTCGGGAGAGCTCCTGGCGCATCCGAGCCAGCTCCTCGTGAACCTTTTGCTCCGTCTCGCTTCGTGTTCTCGTCTGGAGCCAGAGCTCTTCGAACTCGAGCGTGAGCCGAATCGCGCTGCGGACGTACTGGTAGATTTCGGGGATTCGGCGCCGCGCGTGAGCGAGCCGCCCTTCGAGCGGAAACCCCGGCCGGCGCGTCTTGCGGTCCTTGAGACGGAAAAACCCGGTGATCATGGGATGGGCGCCCTCGTTGAGAGCCGAGCTCTTGTACCAGTAAAAGTTCCTGAGGACGTCCCAGTAGTTATCAGGATGAACGTTCTCCAGGACCTGCTTCATGTTCTCGAAGCTGTAGAACGTGGCCCAGGCCCGCCGGTAGGCACGGCCCCAGGCGCCATCCTTCATCAAGGGATGAGGCATGCTCTCATGAAAGGAATCGAATGTGTTGTAGTCCGAGTCCATCGGCTCTCCCGCCTCCACCATCCGCTGGTGGTCGCGCGAGCCCGGAAGCGGCGTCAACATGAAGAACGAGGCTCGATGAGGCTGGACCTCCTTCATGAGGCGCTCGACGTCGCGCATCACGCTCTCCTCGCTGTCGTGGGGGAAGCCGATGATGTAGCCCACGTGGGTGCTCACCCGTACCCGATGCCAGGCCTCGATGAGGTTTCGGTAATCGGAGACTTTGTTCTGGGCCTTGCCGGCATCCTTGATGCTCTCGGGATTGATGCTCTCCATCCCGATGAAGACGTTGCTGCAGCCTGCCCGAGCCGCCTTCTCGACGAAGCCCGGGATTTGTAGGATGCGACGTCCACCTGGATCATGAACTCGACGGGGATCCCTTCTTTTTCCCGGAGCTCGATGAGCGCGTCCAGGATTCCGTCCCAGGCAGGGTTTCGCGCGAAGTCGTCGTCGGTGAAGAAATAGAAATCGACCCCTCGCTCCCGGTAGTTCTGGCGCAGCGTCTGGGCGACGCACTCGGGCGAGCGGTGGCGACTCTTGCGGCCCTGAACGTTGATGATGGTACAAAACGAGCAGTTGAAGGGGCAGCCACGGCTCGTGTCGACCGTTCCAAAGTTCGACGAGACGAACCTCTTCAAATACTCCTCGTCGACGAGGGGACGAGGGGCCTCAGAGAGGTCGGGAAGGTCATCGAGAAAGCGATACGACCGATGCCAGCGTTCCGCGGTACGCGGAGTCGAGAAGATCCGCCCAGTGCTCCTCGACCTCTCCCGCGACCACCGTCACCCCGGCGTCGATGAGCGCCTCGGATCTCCGGCGACGTCTTCGCGAAGAGCGACAGCATCCCGCTCACATGGAAGCCTCCGAAGAGCACGGTCACTCCTCGCCGGCGCAGATCGAGAGCCAGATCGGAGGCGCGGCAAAACTGGTTCGTCTGCACCCCGACCAATGCCACGACCGCCTTTTCGCCGGCCCGACGGTCCATGCGCGCGATGCGGGCGACCGGAACCTTGGCGACGGCCTCGTCGACGAGGTGGACCTCGATATCGACCTCTCCCAGGAGCCGGCGATCCTTCACGTCCGCGGTGAGGCCGGCGAGGCAGGCCAGAGTGTTGCTCGGGAGGACACCTCGCCAGTGGCGCACCACATAACCGTCGTCGTCATATTTCGACGGCTTGACGAGGAAGACATGGAGGGTCTTCGGCAGGGGGTTCTCGCTCATGGGCCGCACTCCTTGACAAGAGCCTATCCGATCAGGGCGTCGAACGAAAACGCCACGACTCCGGGGCGGCTACATCGGCGGGGAGCCGGGCCAACCGGGGAAGTACGGCGAACCGTCGACCCGGTAATGCACGCCGTTGCCGTCGGTCAAGTCGGCCAGGAGGCTCTGCGGGCGGCCGGAAGCGGCGCATCGGTAGTGACGCCTCACCACGAGAGTGCTACCGCCCTCGATGCGGTTCGTTCCGAGCTCGGAGACGAAGCCGTCCGCTCCCCACTCCTGCGACGAGCGGTTGTTGCAGGTCAGGCGCACGAAGTTGAGCGTCGTGGCGACTCCGTTCGACTCTTTGAGGGTCAGCTCGATGTCGCTGTCGTCGTCATCCGGTCCGATGATCCTCCCGGTGAGCTCGAACGAGGCTCGGGGCGCGACCTCCGTCTCTGACACCGTCGGAGGGGGCCCGTCGAGACAAGCCGTGCCCGATAGGAAGGTCGCGAGCAAAACGAGGGCGGTCTTGACCACGCGACCAGAATAAGGGATCCCGACGGATCGGTCGAACATTGGCCGGCGAGATTGAGCGCGCTCCGATCGCAGGAAACCCAATTCGGCGATTCCTACCGGGCGAGGCGCTCCCAGCCGATGCGCCGCACCAGGGCGTACATGAGACCGCCGCAGGCGATCGCGCCCCCGGAACAAAGGACGCCGGCGGCGGTGTTTCCGAAGAGGAAGAATCCCGTCGCGGGGAGCGTGAAATAGACGACCCCGGTCGCGAGAAACGCCGCGACAATGGAAGCGATGAGATGGCGGTCGGTCTCGACGTCCGGCCGCGCGGCCGCAATCGGACCCCACCCGCCGCCACCGGGGCGGATGCGCGCGTAGAACGCCTCGAGGACGTCTCGCTTTTCGGGGCGAGTCAGAAAGGTGACGGCGAGCCAGGTGACGATGGTGAGAAGGGCGACGACCGCGAGCCTTCGCTCGTTCGCCTCGACGAACCGGCTCACTAGAAGAAAGTAGACGAGAGACGAGATCATCGCGGAGAGCTCCGACCAGGCGTTGATGCGCCACCAGAACCAGCGCAGCATGAAGACCGCTCCCGTTCCCGCGCCGAGAGCGGCGAGAAGCTTCCACGCTTCGTCGACGGCGAGGTTCCGCATGAGCCAGCCGGAGGCGACGCAAACGACGAGAACGAGGAAGGACGTCACCCGCGACACCCGTGCCAGGTGCTTCTCGTCGGCGTCCGGTCGCAGAAACCTGCGATAGAAGTCGCCCACGAGATACGATGCGGCCCAGTTGATCTGGGTGCTGATGGTGGACATGAACGCGGCGAAGAAGGTGACGAGCATCAGACCGCGGAGACCGGCGGGGGCGATGTCCCGGATCAACATCGGATAGCCGACGCCGGGATCGGGGAGGCCGCGGAGCTCGGGATAGGTCGCGAGCGCGACGAGCGCGACGAGAAGCCACGGCCAGGGGCGCAAGCAGTAGTGCGCGAGCTGGAACCAGAGAGTGGCGAGTACGGCGTTCCTCTCGTCGCGGCAGGACGCCATCCGCTGCACGACGAACCCCCCGCCGCCGGGCTCTGAGCCCGGATACCATGATGCCCACCACTGGATGAAGAGCATGATGAAGAAGATGTCGAGAGGCATCCACGGATTGGTGGCGTGGAAGTCGGGGAGGAAGCTCAGCACCTGCTCGCCGCCAGGGTGGCCGGTGACGAGGCGATCGCGGAGGGCCGCGAGCCCGCCGACGTGATGGACGCCGAAGATCGCGAGGGCGACGCAACCGGTCATGGCGAGAATGAACTGAATGAAGTCGGTCACCACTACGCCCCAGAGTCCGGAAAGCGTGCTGTAGACGCCGACAACGGAGAAGAGGACGACGATGATCAGGAGATCGCTCCCACCGCTCGCCGCCGCCGTTCCCGAGAAGACGGTGTATTTCAGAACGTTCAGCATTGCCGCGGTGACCCAACCGACGATGATCGAGTTGACGAGGAACGCGATATAGAGCGATCGAAAACCGCGTAGAAACGCCGCCGTCTTTCCCCCGTAGCGCATTTCGACGAGCTCTACGTCGGTCATCACGTTCGCCCGACGCCAGAGCCGTGCGTAGACGAATACGATGACCATTCCTCCGAGAGCGAACGACCACCAGAACCAGTTACCGGCGATGCCGTAGCGGGCGACGAGCCCGGTGACGGCGAGCGGCGTATCAGCGGCGAAGGTCGTCGCCACCATCGAGGTCCCCGCGATCCACCAGGGAAGAGACCGCCCGGAGAGGAAGTACTCCTCCATGCTCGTCCCCGCACGCTTCCGGTAGGCGAGACCGACTCCCAGGGCGACGGCGAAGTAGCCCACCACGAGGGCCCAGTCGATGGGAGAGAGGGGCATGGGACGGCGGGGGATGCTACCATACCCGCCGCCCGTATCCGAAAGGCCCGAAAGGACAAAGGATGGATTTCGATCTCGACCTCGTCATCCGCAACGGAAACGTCGTCTCCGCGACCGAGGAAGTGTTCTGCGACATCGGGATTGCGAATGGAAAGATCGCGGTCCTCGCCAAGAAGCTCGAGGGCGGTGCCCGCTCCATCGACGCCGACGGCAACTACGTCTTTCCCGGGGGCATCGACGCTCACTGCCACATCGAGCAGGTCTCTTCCTCCGGGCTCATGTGTGCCGACGACTTCCATACCGGGACGGTCTCCGCGGCGTTCGGCGGTACCACCACTATCGTTCCCTTCGCCGCCCAACACCGCGGCGACACGCTCCGGCAGGTCGTCACCGACTATCACGGGCGGGCCCGCACCAAGGCGGTAATCGATTACTCCTTTCATTTGATCCTTTCCGATCCCTCCGACACGGTAATGAAGGAGGAGCTTCCCGAGCTCATTCGCAACGGCTATACGTCGTTCAAGGTCTACATGACTTACGATCGGCTCCGACTCGACGACTACAAGATGCTCGAGGTGCTCGCCCTCGCGCGCCGGGAAGGGGCCATCACGATGGTTCATGCCGAGAACCACGACATGATCCACTGGCTCACCGAGCGGCTGACCTTGAAGGGAGCGCGCGCGCCGAAATTTCACGCCGTCGCCCATTCCCGGGTGGCAGAGGCCGAAGCCACCTCCCGCGCCATCTCCCTCGCTTCGCTCCTCGACACGCCCCTCGTGATCGTGCACGTTTCATCGGAAGAGGCGATGGAAGCGATCCAGCGGGCGCAGAAGCGCGGGCTCAAGGTATTCGCCGAGACCTGTCCTCAGTATTTGTTTCTCACCGCGGACGATCTGGATCGCGAAGGCATGGATGGAGCGATGTGCTGCTGCAGCCCGCCCCCCCGAGACCGGGCGTCGCAGCAGGCGATGTGGCGCGGCCTGAGCGATGGTACCTTCGACGTCTTCTCCTCCGATCACGCGCCCTACCGGATGGACGAGACCGGCAAGCTCTCCCAGGGTCCGGACGCTCCGTTTCCCAAGATCGCGAACGGCGTTCCCGGTCTCGAAGTGAGAATGCCTCTTCTCTTCTCGGAAGGAGTTCTCGGGGGGCGGATCGATCTCCACCGGTTCGTCGATCTCACCTCGACCCGCGCGGCCAAGCTCTACGGGATGTTTCCCCAGAAGGGAAGCATCTCGATCGGTGCCGACGCCGATCTCGTCATCTGGGACGGGGATAAAGAGGTGACGATCGAAGCCTCCGCGCTCCACGACAACGTGGGCTACACGCCGTACGAGGGACGGAAGGTCCGCGGCTGGCCCGTCACCGTCCTGAGTCGTGGCCGCGTCGTGATCGCGGATGGGAAGCTCTCGGTCGAGCCCGGCAGCGGCGAGTTCGTCGCCCGGGAAAAGCCGGCAGCGGCGGAGCCCGCACGACACCCCGTGCCTGAATGGGCGCTCGCGAAGCAGTTCGGCGTCAAGGGGGAAACGTGGTGAGAGTCAGAAGCGCTGCCCGTCTGCCCATGCCGAGAGCCGGGTACGGGAGCTGAGTCTAGCCGCAGCTCGCTCGATCGTCTCGTCGATCTTGCCCGCCGATACGGGCGCAGGCGGCTCAGATCGAGACCAGCGGACCGTTGGTCGTCGCGAAGGCTTCGTGCGCGTACTTGAGGGCGTCACGGAGCGTGGGGAAGACCTGAAGCTCCTCGTGAACGTGCCCTTCGTGCCAGACGAGTTGACGAACGACGGTTCGGGGGTCCCAGCCCGGCTCGCAGGCTGCGACGAACACGGCACGCTCGAGACTCGGTGCATCGACGACGGCAGTGGCTTCGATCATCGTGTCACCTCGTTCGCTAGTGGAAATGGACGGTCGTCCTGCTAGTAAGCAAACCGCGCGCCAAATGCCGGGCCAACTGGTTAAGTTGCTAGTAATGAACAACTAACGTGAAAACGGCTCGGGTCCGTCGGACCCAAACGTATCTTTTTGAAATGGAGATGGTTACGAGGAGCGTGGGGTTTTGCCCTCGCAAGAGCTCAGGGACCCGAGAGTGCTCTCGCCGCCAGGTAGGGGAAGTCCCGCGTGAGCGCTGTCCTGGCACTCCTCTCAAACAGCTTCGTGGCGGGAGCGGTCCGTCCGGAGGCCCGCTCTCGTGCCGCCACGAGAAAGTAAGCGTGGGGCAGCATGAGAAAGCCCGCTTCCCGCGCGCGAGCGATCGCACGCTCGGCCGACGCGTCTCCCTGAAGAAGACGCACGGCGACGCGGTAGAACTCCGTCTCGTTCGTCCCTCCGGCCGCCGCGAGCTCTCGTTCCAGCGCCTGCAGCCGGACCGCCGCCTCTGCGCGTTCTCCGGCCATGACGAGCCCGGCGGCGGCGTAGAGCCGGTAAAGGTCATTCGTCCCTCCGGGGATCTCGTCGAGACACTCGGCGGCTTGCGCGTACTCTCCCGCCGCGAACAGAGACTGGAAGTGGAGCAGCGCCGCTTCGGCCGACCTGTCCGCCTGCTTGAGCGCGACCTGAAGGCGCTTGTGCGCTTCATCGGAGTGGGAGCCGCCCTCGAGCTCGAGTAGCTGCACACGATACTTCCAGGGATCCTGACCCGCGGCGTTTCGCTGGTACTCCTGGAGGAGGCGCTCGGCTCGCTTCCAATCCTCCGCCGCGAGCGCCGACGTCCAGCGTGCCTGCCACAACGTGGCGTTGTACGGATCCCTGGCCGAAAGCGCCTGAAGCCGTTGAGCTGTTTCGGAAGCGCGCCCGGCGCCGGCCGCCGCGTAGGCGTAGAGATAGGCGGCGTCGGCGGCGAACGGGGTCGCGTCCAGGCTCGGGTCGACTGCGGCTACGGCGTCGTCGTAACGCTCGAGACCGAGAAGCTCGTACGCGAGCGCGAGCTTCGCGCGCGCGAAGGATGGATCTTTGGAGAGCGCCTCGCGGTAGAGGTCCAGCGCGTCCCCGCCCGCGACCAGGCGCGCGAGCAAGTAGTCGTTCTCCGCGCTCGCGTCGCGCTCGCGTCGCGCGCGGTACTCGGAGAAGAGCGCATTCCTGTCTCCCAGAGCGAGTCCCGCGTCCTGATAGGCGCGATGGGCCTCGACCCCGACGCCTGCGCACTCGCCGATCCAGGATCGAGCCATCTCCAGAGCTTCCGTCGAGGGCCCGTCGAGGGTGGCGAGCGAGATCCGGTTGCGGAAGGCATCCACGTGGCACGGCGCGAGGGCGAGAGCTTTGTCGACGGCTCGCGTCGCCTCAGCGAGATTTCCCTCGTCGTACTTCCGGTTCGCGAGGGTGTTGTAGTCGACGTCCCGGGCGACGACGAACTCATCTCTCGTTGCCGTAGACGAATCGGTCGTAATCTCGTCGGGAGCGGGCACGAAAACGTAGTCGGCTTCGGGCTGAGAAAAGAATTGCTGAAACGAGTAGAGGTGCTCGGAGTAACCGCGCTTCGATTCTTCCGCGGCGTAGACGTGCGTCACCCTCCGGTAAATGTGGGCCTGGGCCACGTTGTAGACGTAGAACTCGGGATCGGTCAGCGCCGTGATCAGGTTCTTCCTGTCGATGGCGATCTGGTCTCTCTCGATCTCTCCCGACGGTCCCGAGACCACCACCTCATGGGATCCGGGCGGAAGCTGTCGTTTGACCGGGGCGCCGTTTCCGAGGCCGA
Organism: uncultured Acidobacteriota bacterium; assembly: GCA_963815675.1. GTDB lineage: Bacteria > Acidobacteriota > Vicinamibacteria > Marinacidobacterales > SMYC01 > CAWFHP01. Next base: position 11,194 of record CAWFHP010000020.1, read on the forward strand.
AGCTCTCGCCGTCGACCGACATCGTCACTGCGGTCGCGAGACCGTTGTCGAAATAGACGTTCACTCGATTCTGCCGAAACAGGCCGACGCCCATCGTACCGACGACGGCCACGGCGCCGATGGCGGCGAAGACGAGAAGGGTCCTTGCTCTCGACATGGAGAGGCCTCGCTCGAAAGAGTGGAGACTTTTCGGGGTCTATCTAAAATGGTAGCAAGCGAGACAGGGAAATCAAGCGTGTGACGTGAGCATCACGCTCGGGGAAGCGAGAGCCAGTCAGTGCCTCGCGGTCCGACTCATGACCATGATGCAGGCGTTGGCGAGGTAGTTGAATCCGTGCTCCTGGAGAAAGGTCAGAGCCTCGGGGCTTTCGGCACCGGGCTGGAGCCATACGTTCTCGAGGCCGAGCGCGAGGCAGTCCTCGAGCACGGAGGCGGTGATCGCGGGCGGAACGACGATGTTCACGATCGTGGGCTTCAGGGGAAGCTCGCCCAGGGAGGGATAGGCGATATCGCCGTCGACGGTGTCGCGACGCGGATTGACGGGATATACGGGGATACCTTTTCGCTTCAGATCGCGATAGATGACATAGCCGTATTTCGCGGGGTTATCCGTCGCACCCACGACGGCCACGGTCGTCTCGGGCTCGTCCAGAAGGGACGCGATGTCTTTCATGGCTCAAATCTAGACCCCTGCCCGCTCCCGGGCAAGGGTCAGGGAAGATAGAGGAGGGCGCCCGCGAGACCGCCGAGGACCCAGTAATCGACGGGCAGGCCCAGGAGCCAGCGCTTGTGCCACCAGACGTGGTCTCGGGTGAACTTGCTCCAGCCGTAGTGAGGGTTGAGCAGGAACCACAGAGCGTCCTCGACGATCCAGAACAAGGTGTACGCACCCACGGCATGGAGCTCGCCTCTTACCGACCAGGTACCGACGCTCCAGAAGAAGGGCATGTGAAAGGTGAACAAGACGAAGAGGAAGGCCCAGACGTGATAGCCGGTGAGCGGCCGGCCGCCGAAGAAGACGTCGAGAAGAACGTGCTTCTCGACGCGCCAGGTGGGTAGCTTCTCCGCCCAGCCGTGCTCTCCCTCGATCTCGATCTCGAGTTTTGCGAACAGCAAAGCCGCGACGAGAGTGAACCCGAGAAAAGCGACGCTCAACTGCTTTTCTCCTTTCCTTTCTTTCGCTCGCGGCGGTCTTCCCACGAGCCCATCGCCTGAGTGGAGAGTCGTTGGGGCCGTTTCTTGCCACGGGCGACGCGCTCCAACAGCTCGTCCAGGCAGGCGAAGAGGATTTCATTGTCTCGTCTCGGATAGCCAGAGAGGGCCTCGGTGATCTGTCCCGTCCGCCCGAGAAAATCGGATATGGACTCGGGGCGGAGCTTCTCGGCCCACGCGCCGTAGCCCAGCCGCTCGAGGTAGCGTGCGTTGAGCTGTTGCTCGTACTGGCCCTCGATGGGAACGGAGAGGAGCGGAACCTGCAGGCTCACCGCTTCGCTCATGAGGGAGAATCCTCCGCCGGAGATGGCCGCCTTCGCGGTTCGCAGGTCGTCGAGAAAGCTCGTCGAGGAGAAGGGACGGAGCCAGACGTTGCCCTCCACCGCCTCCCGCTCCGCTCCGTAGAGCCGGAACGCGAACGGGAGCTCGCGGAGCATGGCGACGACTTCCTTTTCGGTGACCGCCCGTTGATAGACGACGACGTGGTCTCCGGGCTCGCGTTTGGCCTGCAGGATTTCGGGACGCAAAATCGGCGGCACGAGCGTCGTGTACTTCTTGCGCACCGGGGGAAAAAAGAAGCTCGTGATCAAGTAGTGGTAGGCGCCCGGCACTTTCATCTTCACCGCCATGCGGGCGAGGCGAAAGTCGAGCCCCTTTCCTTTCCGGATGGCTTTGTCGTGCTTCAGTCGGTTCAGCGCCTGGATGTTGTCGATGCTGATAACGGGAACCCGGTGACGCAACCCGTAGAGGGCGGCCCAGGACTCGAAGTCGCTGATCACGAGATCGGGGCGAAAGTGCTCTTCCGCGACTCTCCGATAGACCTCCACGTTCTTGACTACCGCTTTGGGCGCATTCTCGAGGTTCCAGAACAAGCTCCGGGAACGGCTCAGCTTGTTTCCGAAGTATTTGAGCGTGAGCCCCTGGATCTCCTCGACGACGATGGGACCGCGCCCGGCGAAGCGCTCCCGGAGAAATTCGTGCGCTTTGCCCGATACGACGACCTTGATCTCGTGGCCCGAAGCGAGCAGATGCTCGAGGACCACCGCGCTCCGGGTGGCATGGCCCATCCCTTCGCCCACGACGCCGTAGAGAATGCGCAAGTCCCGATTCTTTCCGAAACGTCAGGATAAATCAAAGAACGACCCGTTCGACGCCTCCACGCGAGAATTCATCGAGGAGCAACCTTTCGTTCATGTGACGATCACCTGCATCGTCTAACCTCGAATCGGTAGAACAGCGTGCGTATTGCCGTCATTTCCGATACTCATTTCGGCGATCCCCTTTGCACTCTCGTCGAGTCGAGCACCACGACCGGATCTCCCGTGATCGGACCCGCGTTCGAGGCTCTGGCGCGGGCGGTCGGGCAGGTGGACTATCTCGTTCTGCTCGGGGACATCATCGATTTCTCCGTCGCGAGCTATGCCGATGCTTACCGTCAGGCGCGGTGCTTCTTTCGCCGTTTGCGCGACGAGGGTCTGGCGAGAGAAATCGTCTACCTCCCTGGAAACCACGATTTCGACGTCTGGCATACGGTCGAGCATCAGGTGAACGTCATCAACCGGTTGCAGCAAGGCCAGCTGCCGAGGGCGTTCAAGCGCTCGGTCCCCGGCGTCATCGACGACCGCCGGAAGACGGACAAGTTCCTGCTGCCCGACGTCGTTCCCAAGCGCGATCTCCGAGAGCCGGAAGCGCACTACGGGAACCTGTTCTTCGACGACATCACCCGCGAGCGGCGGAACGGGAGGCTCCGGGGCGAAAGGCTCACTTTCAATTTTGCCTATCCCAATCTCTATCTGGTCACCGACGAAGGAGAGTCGCTGCAGCTCACTCACGGTCACTACTTCGAAGCGTTCTGGTCGGTGGCGGCGGAATGGACTTCTTTGCTCGCGCTCGATGACCTCGACCTCGAGCTCGAGCTCGACCTCGAGCTCGAGCAGGGATTGGAGCTGACCCTGCGCGAAGTGGTCGGGATCAACCTTCCACTCCATCAGCTCGCCTGCACCGGGGTCGGACAGGCGAAGCCCTTCAGCGAGCTCTCCCGGAAGATCCAGAGAGAGATCGCGGCGGGTCGAACCGACAGCCTGAGAAAGTACTTCGGGCGGCTGGAGCGCTCTATCGCAGGCAACGAGACGCTCGGTCGGTTGGGCCCGGCGTCACCTCGCCCTCTGGTGGGTGCGAGCGGGCGAGCTCCCTACCGTTGCGGACGCGAGGCGGAAGCTCGATCTCGTGAGAGACGAAGGGCCCACACCCGCCGCGTTCACGTTCAAGGAACGGTTCCCCGCCGGTTCGGATCGCTGATTCTTTCAACCCAGGCGCCAGGTCGCGGCGGCGAAGCTCGCGATCGCGCTCCCGGCGATGAAGCCGCCGGCGAGAACGTACATCGGCGCTTCGGCCGCCGTCCCGTAGCGACGCATCAACACGAACCGGATGGCGAGCGAGACCATGGCCGTCCACCCGGCGGCCGGGTAGTCGATGAGGAGCCCGGTCGCGAACAGGACACCGAGCTGTCTCACCGGCCCGCCGAGGGCCTGGAGGACGCCACCGGGGATCGCCCACAGGGCCAGCGCCTTCGCCAGGGACGGACTCGCGCCCGCGGCGATGGTGGCCGAGGCGACCCGGTCCCAGGGTGGAAACGAGATCCCTTTCGAAGTAGCTTCGGTAGAAAAAGAGCACCGCGAGCGCGGATACCGCGATGCCGAGGAGCTCAGCCTGGTATTGAGCGCGTCGGCCTTCGCGCTCGAAGGCGGGATCGGCGCCGTTGCCCCTGAGGATCCAGCCCGCCTTCAGGTCGTAGCCCATGTCGGCGAAGGCCGGTCCGGTCGAAGCGGTGAATCCCACGAGAAAGGCGAGAGGAAGCGCGGGGAACCCGAGGGCCATCCCGAGGAGAAGAAAGATGAGCGCCGTGGCGAAAGCGGGAAACCACCCGGAGTGCATCGCCGCGATTCCGACGATGAGCTCCGAGACGAGGGCGGCGGTCGCGGCGAAGAGGACGAATCCCACGAGACTCGCGAGCGACATGTCGAACGCGATCCCCGCGACGAGCGCCATGACGAGGGCCGCGAGAGCGTAGACGGCAAAACCGCGAACGAGAATCGGGCCTTCGCGGTTGCCGAGGCCTCTCTCGTTCGGCGCCGTCTTCGTTCGGCGGACGGACACCACGATCTGGGCCAGTGCCACGATCCCCGCTCCGATCATGAATCCGTGAGGAAGGTAGAGACCCTCGACGTCCACATGGACCAGCGGCCCGGCGTAGCCCCGCGCCAGGAGGCCCAGGCCGAACATGAGAAGCGCCCAGATGTTTCCGATCCAGCAGACGCCGAAGACGTCCATCGGCGCGCCCGCGAAATGTCCGAGGATTCCAGCGAGCCCGCCGGCGACGAGAAGAGCCGCGCGGCCGCCGCCTCGATCTCCCGCGAGCAGACACTCCGCGGTCGCGACTCCCGACGGCCAGAGACCCGATGCGGGAAACAGCCTGGTATCGAAGAGCCGGTAGAGGATGGTCGCGTCGATGAGAACGCCCGCGACCGCGCCCAGCATCATCGCCGGGACGAGCTCTCTCCTCCCCATGAGCCAGAGCACCCCCACGGGCAGGAGGATGCCGTTCGCGCCGCCGAACGTCGCGGCGGAGATGACCGTCTGCATGAGGTTCTGCCGCGCGAGGTCGCGAAAGCGGCGGAAGAGGCTCATCGGAACGCGCGCGAGCGCGATGGTGGCGACGGCGGCGATGATCGAGCTGTTGGGGGCGATTCCGACGCGAGTGAGGAGCTCGAGACCGATGATGGTGCCGAGGACGGCGAAGAGGATTCCGAACACGAAGTTCAGCGGCTCGAAGATGGTGGGGTGCGCCGCGCGCTCATTCGCTGCTTCTCCCGGACGCGGCATGAGGCGTAGACTACCCGAAAACGCGGACGAAGCCGAAGCGAAGAGCGAGGCGAGCACTAAGAAGAGAAAGGACGAGCTCATAGATGAAACGCACTGAATTGCAGACTTCCCGGCGGGTATTTCTCCAGACCGCGATCGCCGCGGCGGGCACGACCGCGGTCGGGGGTCGAACGCCGGCTCGTGCCGACGTCGCCAGCCCGGATCGAGAGCGCCTGGAGCGGCTGTTGAAAGAGTACGGAAGCGAGATCGGCGGCCTTCGCCGCGTCGTGGGGGAGAGCTAGTCATGGCGGTCTTCGAAGTGGAGAGCTGGCTGGTGGTGGACGGGAAGGAAGAAGAGCATCAACAGGCGATGCGTCAGTGGCTTTCCTGGATCCGCGAGCATCGCTCGCTCTTCAAGGAGTGGAAGAGTGTCCGCTACTTCACCAAGTACGTCGCGGGAGAGCAGTCGGGGCGCAATTTCGTGATGTGGGAGTATGAGAGTCTCGCCGACTTCGAGGCTTACAAGAAGAAACGGGCGAACTACGAAGGTCCCTACGCGGAGTACAAGAAGAACGATCCGTACTACAAGGGGATCTTCATCCACGACCGCATGACCGTGGAGTTCTGGCAGGATCTCGAGCGCGACCTCTGGATCGAATGAGCCTGGAGGGCGCGAAAAAGCTGTTACAGCCCACTAGAGCAGCTGCGCGACCGCCGATGCGACCATCCGACGGGCGAGGAGCACGGGCTTGTTCGTGCGCTCCTCGATTTCGTGACGCATGGACTCGCTGTAGCCCATGCAGTGCATTACGATCACGTCGCAATCCTCGATCTCCCGCGCCGCTTGGGCGAAGCGATTCCCGGAGTAGGGAGACGCATGGGCGGCGACGATATGGTGGTCTCCTTTGAGGTCGCTTCGAAACGTATGCGTCTGCTCCTCGTGAGGGAGGAGAACGCCCACCCGCGAAGCTCCGCGGGCGAGTGCCGCGACCGCGTGGTCGACGACGCTCTGCGCTTCCAACAGGAGCCGCTTCGAGGCGAGCTCGGGGAAGTGCCCGGTGCACAGAAGAACGAGAAAGTCGAAGGCCTCGGCGTCGAGCCGGCTCACGATCTCCTGCACCCGTTGCTTCACCCACTTCGCGCGAAGAACGACTTCCGTGCCGTCCCGGAGGCGGGAAATGAGGCACTCCTCGCCCTCGGATGCCGTCAGGCTCTCGAGATCGCGCGGCTCGACGCCGTCGAGAACGCCCACCTGCTCGATCTGGACCGAGCTCGCGGCGGAAGTCCACCAGGGCTTCATTTCGGACAGGATGTCGTTGCGCGGCGACTGGCCGATGGTGACGAAAGCGGCACGTCTCAAGGCCATGTCTCCCAGAGGGTAGCACGGCGATTCCGGAGCGGATAGGATCCCGCCTCGCACCAGACGATGACGGAACTTCGAAGAGTCGAGCCCGAAGAGTTGACGTCGCTCGCAACCGGCGCCTGGATTCTCGGTGCCGGCGGGGGCGGGAATCCCTACCACTCCTGGCTCAACCTTCGGGAGCTCTATCGCTCGGGGACTCGCGTCGAGCTGCTCGATCCCGATGAGCTCGCCGACGACGACTGGGTCGCGGTCGTCTCCAGCATGGGAGCGCCGCTCGTGGGTGAGGAACGCCTTCAGGACCCGGCGACCGCGGCGAAGCCGGTGCGGATGATGGAGGAACATCTGGGCGTTACCTTTCGCGCCATCATGTCGCTCGAGATCGGAGGGTCGAACGCGCTCCAGCCCTTTCTCGCGGCGGCGGTGATGAACCGTCCGGTCGTGGATGCCGATTGTATGGGCCGCGCGTTTCCCGAAGCGCAGATGACGAGCTTTGCCATCGGCGATCTTCGGTGCTACCCGCTTGCGCTCGCCGACGTCCGCGACAACGCCGTCATCATCTCCCGCGCGGCGAGCTGGAAATGGATGGAGCGACTGAGCCGGAAAATCTGCACCGAGGTGGGCTCGGTCGCCGCAACCTGCAAGGCGCCGCGCACCGGACTCGAAGTCAAGACGTGGGGAATTCTTCATAGCACTTCGCGAGCCATCGGTCTGGGAGAGGTCGTTCGAAGCGCGCGTCGGCGGCATCAGGATCCGGTCGCGGCGCTTCTTTCGGCCGAAGACGGGAAGAGTCTCTTCCGAGGGAAGGTGCGGGACGTGAAGCGGCGGACCACCGAGGGGTTTCTGAGGGGTGCGGCCGAGATCGAGGGCCTCGATTCCGATCGGGGTCATCTCTTTCGTCTCGAGTTTCAGAACGAGTTCACCATCGGCGCCCGGGACGGCGAGGTCTGCGCCATGGTGCCCGAGATCCTTTGCGTCATCGATACGCTTTCCGGCGAGGCGATCGGAACGGAGACGCTTCGCTACGGGCAGAGAGTGACAGTAGTGGTGTTGCCGGCCCCGCCCCTCCTCCTGAGCGAGAAAGGCCTCGAGCACGTCGGCCCGCGCGCCTTCGGCTACGACCTGGAGTTTCGCTCGGTCTTCGGGTCGAGAGCGGGAGAATGAGGAGAATCGGGATCGATGTCGGCGGCACGAACACCGATGCCGTCCTCATCGAGGACGACGACGTCACCGCCTCGGTCAAGAGACCCACTACTGAGGACGTGACCTCGGGGATAGTGGACGCGCTTCGAGCCCTCCTCGAACGAGTGCCGACACCCGCCGGGCTCGACGCGGTGATGATCGGGACCACCCACTTCACCAACGCCGTCGTCGAGCGACGCAATCTGTCTCGGGTCGCGGCGGTACGCATCGGTCTTCCTTCGGGGGCCTCGCTTCCTCCGTTCGTCGACTGGCCGGAAGACCTCGCGGAGCTCGTGCGAGGAGAAATCTTCCTCGTGGAGGGAGGGCACGAAGTCGACGGCCGCCCTCTCGTGCCCCTCGACGAGCGGGCGATGCTCCAGGCGGCGCGCCGTATCCGCGCGCTCGGGCTCCGATCCGCCGCGGTGACCAGCGTCTTTTCTCCTCTGGCACCCGCCTGCGAGGAACGGGCGCGAGAGATCCTGGAAGGGGAGTGCGATGGGCTCGACGTGACCCTCTCGAAAGACGTGGGGCGCATCGGACTCCTCGGTCGCGAGAGCGCGACGCTCTTGAACGCCGCCATCATCGAGCTGGCCCGGAAGACGACCGCCGGGTTCATCGAGGCGCTGCGGCAGAGCGGGATCGCGGCGCCGCTGTTCCTCACCCAGAACGACGGCACCGTGACGCGGGCGGAGCTCGCCCAACGTTTTCCCGTCTTCAGCTTCGCGTCGGGTCCGACGAACAGCATGCGCGGCGCGCGATTCCTCTCCGGGCTCGAAGACGCGCTGGTGGTGGACGTCGGAGGAACGACGAGCGACATGGGATGCCTCAAATCGGGATTCCCCCGCGAGGCGGCGAGCGTGGTCGAGGTCGGCGGCGTTCGCACGTTGTTTCGAATGCCCGATCTGTACTCCATGGGACTCGGTGGCGGAAGCCTGGTCGAGGAGGCCGATGGCGGGGAAGTCCGGGTAGGACCGAAGAGCGTGGGCTTTCGGATCGTGGAAAAGGCGCTGGTGTTCGGAGGCGACACCCTCACTACGACGGATGTCGCGGTCGCCGCCGGGCTCGTCGATATCGGGGACCGAAGCCTCGTCGCTTCTCTTCCTGCCGGGCTCGTAAGGCGCGCGCGGGCGGTCATGGCGGCGAGAATCGACGAAGGCGTCGATCGAATGAAGACCGACGCGGCTCCCGCGCCCCTCGTCGCCGTCGGCGGAGGCGCGTTTCTCGTCCCCGCCGTCGTCGCTGGAATCTCGGAAGTCCGAAAGGTCGACCACCATGAAGTGGCGAACGCCGTGGGAGCGGCCATCGCGCAGGTGAGCGGCGAGGTCGACCAGGTGTTCAGCGGTCTGTCCCGCAACGAAGCCATCGATCGAGCGACCTGGATGGCGAGAGCGAGGGCGATGGAGGCGGGCGCGGCGGAAGAGGGACTCACGGTGGTGGAGGTGGAGGATCTGCCCCTTGCCTACCTTCCGGGGGATGCTCTGCGGGTGCGGGTGCGTGTCGTGGGAGACGCCAGAGGCGAGGCCCAGCCTTCGAGCTAAGGATTCACCGCGAGGCGGTTGGTGACGCGAAAGACCCCGAAGGTGCTGCGAACGATGGACTCGGCCTGGCGTTTCTCGACGTTGCTCCGGACCGCCCCGGTGAGGATCACGTTTCCTCCCGACACGATGATGTGGATGGGAGGGTGCGCCTGGCTGGCATAGCCCGCGAAGAGATCGTTTCCGTAGATGCGCTGGAAGAGGTTCTCGCGGAGGTGATCGTCGGAAGGAGAGGCCGGTAATACCTGGATCTGGCTCTTGAGCTCCTTGACTCCCGCCACTTGACCGACGCGCTCCTCGAGATCGTCCTTCTTGAAAGGCATGGTCACATAGCCTCCCAGGGTAACGACCCCGTCATCCTCGAGGGCGAAATTGACGTCGTCGAAAACGGTGTAGTGGGGATAGGTCAGGACCTTCTTCACCAGATCGCCGGTGAAGTCCTTGTTCCTCTCGGGGGAGGCCACTTCGAGGTCAGGCTCCACCGCCGCCACGCCCTCGACGCTGAGAGTCGCTTCGATGGCCTTCATCTTGAGGTAGGCGTTCTTGGGTTTGCCCTTCAGGGTCACGACGCGGTCCACGACGCTGACTTCGGCGACGGCGTCGTCGAGCTTTTCCTTCTTCAGCTTCGCCCAAACCGCGTCTTCGAGTTTTTTCCGATCCTCGTCCTGAAACGAGTAGGCGAGCGAAGCGACGACGACGATGGCGCTCACTCCGAGGGCGAGCCGAGCCCCGGCAGATCTCGACCACCTCCTCATGCTCCAATTCTATCTCAAGCGGGGCCTGTCCCTTCGGTTGCCTCCAGCGAGTGAGGGAGCTATCGTGACGATTCTTCGGGGCGCGGATCGGTGCGGCCTCCAGCATTCGAAGGAGTGAACGAGCGATGGGATCCACCAAGAGCTACTGGCTCATGAAGAGCGAGCCCGACGTGTTCAGCATCGATGATCTGGCGCGGGACAAGACGACATCACTGGGATGGGGTCCGGAATTTCAAAGCACGCAACTACATGCGCTCGATGAAGCTCGGTGACGGCGTCTTCTTTTATCACTCCAACGCCGACCCCAAAGCGATCGTCGGTATCGCGCGGGTCTCGAAGGAGGCCTATCCCGACCACACCCAGTACGACAAGAAGAGCCACTACTACGAGCCCAGGGCGACGAAGGAGAAGCCCTACTGGTTCATGGTCGAGGTCGAGTTCGTGCGGAAGCTCGACGCGCCGTTGAGCCTCGAGATGCTCAGGGGGGTCTCGGAGCTCGAGGGCATGGCCCTGCTCAAGAAAGGGCAGCGGCTCTCCGTCCAGCCCGTCACCGTGGACGAGTGGAGCACCATCTGCAAGCTCGGGGGAGTATCCTCGAAGCTCTAGGGCAGGTGCCCTCCGGTCGTTCCCGGGTTCACCGGATTGGTGAGCACCTCGACCGATTTCGCGAGCGCACGGCTCCCGTTCGTCTCATACTCGATGGCCACCGGGTCGCCGACCTTCACTCGAGACAGATCGATAGTGCTGCCTGCCTTGCGTACGGGAACGTCTCTTGGAATGGTGAACGCCCGGTGAGCTCCGGCGACGCTCGCCTCTTCCACGCTGACGAGACGCTGTCCGGGCGCCACCGCGAGCACGATGCCGGAGAAGAAATGTTCCTGTGCCGCCGCGGCCGTTCCCAACGTACCCGCGACCATCAGGCCGAGGCCGAGAATCCATAGTTTACGGGTCATGGAACCTCCTTCTTGAAGATCGATTCACGCCCATGCTCGCGCGCCCGCCGGCGGCTGGGTATGGGGTCGAGACCGGAGAACACGCAGGGTTAGTGATGAGACACGCCCAGGATCGGCATTCGGCGGCCGGCCGCGGCCCTCTATGTGATTGATGGCGCACCGTTTTTTCTCCGGACGTTCTGAGGAAGGTCCTTCTCGCCGGCCTTTTCACAAACGGATTACCGTTTCGCGCCACTTCGTGTGTATGATGGAGCGTTTGTCTCTTTTTTGCGGAGTTGAGAGAGGTACCTGTGATCAAGAACCTGAGCACCATCCGAAACATCGGGATCTCGGCCCACATCGATAGCGGCAAGACGACCCTGACCGAGCGGGTGCTGTACTACACCAACCGCGTCCACGCGATTCACGACGTCAAAGGCAAGGACGGCGTGGGGGCGAAAATGGACTCGATGGAATTGGAGCGCGAGCGTGGAATCACCATCGCGAGCGCGGCGACGCATTGCTCCTGGCGCAATCACCACGTCAACATCATCGACACGCCCGGGCACGTGGATTTCACCATCGAAGTCGAGAGGAGTTTGCGGGTCCTCGACGGGGCCGTCCTCGTGCTCTGCGCGGTGGCGGGGGTACAGAGCCAGTCCTTCACCGTCGATCGCCAGATGAACCGGTACAAGGTGCCCCGGATCGCCTTCGTCAACAAATGCGACCGGGTGGGTGCCAATCCGATGCGGGTGCGGGACCAGCTCCGTGAGAAGCTCGGGCACAACCCGGCCCTCCTCCAGATGCCCATCGGCCTCGAGAACGATTTCAAGGGCGTCGTCGACCTCGTGCGGATGAAGGCTCTAACCTTCGACGGGGAGTTCGGTGAGACCGTCGTGGAAGGTGAGGTCCCTTCGGAGCTCCGGAAAGAGGCGGAGGCGTTGCGGGAGGAGATGCTCGACACCGTCTCCATGTTCTCCGACGGGCTCATGGAAGCGATGCTGGAGGACCGGGTGACGGAAGAGCTCGTCCACCAGGCGATTCGCCAGGCGACGATCTCGAGGCAGCTGACCCCGGTGTTCGTGGGATCGGCGTACAAGAACAAGGCGGTGCAGCCCCTCCTCGATGCCGTCATCCAATATCTTCCCAATCCGACCGACGTCGAGAACGAGGCCATCGATCTCGATGACGAGAACGAGAAGACTTTCCCTCTCGTGAACGATCCCGAGAAGGGGACCGTCGCCCTCGCCTTCAAGCTCGAGGAAGGACGCTACGGTCAGTTGACCTACCTGCGCATCTATCAGGGGCGTCTCGATCGCGACACCTTCATCACCAACACTCGCAGCGGAAAGTCGAGCAAGGTGGGTCGCCTGGTGCGGATGCACGCCGACGAGATGGAGGACATCGACTCCGCCGGTCCCGGCGACATCGTCGCCATCTTCGGGCTCGAATGCCACTCGGGAGACACGTTCTCCGATGGAAAGCTGAACGCGGCGATGACCTCGATCCACGTGCCGGCGCCGGTCATCTCGCTTTCGGTGAAACCGGTGGACAACAAATCGCAGATCAACCTCACCAAGGCGCTCGGCCGTTTCACCAAGGAAGACCCCACGTTCCGCGCCGGTGCCGATCCGGACTCGGGGGAAACGGTGATTCACGGTATGGGCGAGCTGCAGCTCGAGGTGTATCTCGAGCGCATGAAGCGCGAGTACGGCGTCGAGGTCGAGGTCTCGCCCCCGCAGGTGGCCTATCGGGAGACCGTCAGCGTACGCGCGGATTTCGACTACACCCACAAGAAGCAGACGGGCGGTTCGGGCCAGTTCGGACGAGTCGCGGGCTACATCGAGCCCAACGTGGATGCCGGCTTCGAGTTCGTCGACGACATCAAGGGAGGCGCGATCCCCCGGCAGTTCATCTCTTCCGTGGAGAAGGGCTTCCGGTCCATGATCGCGGTGGGGCGGAAGATCGGAGCTCCGGTGGTCGATGTCCGTGTCGTCGTCAACGACGGGAAAAGCCATACCGTCGACTCCTCGGACATCGCCTTTCAAGAGGCGGCGCGAGGCGCCTGGCGCGAGGTCTACGGTCGGGGCAAGCCCAGGGTACTCGAGCCGATCATGCGGGTGGCGGTCGAGGGACCGTCAGACTTCGCCGGCGGAGTCCTGACCACGTTGATGCAACGCCGGGGAATGATCATCGGACAGCAGGAGAGCGGCGGCATGACCATCACCGAGTCGGAAGTGCCGCTGGCGGAGATGTTCGGATACGCGACGACGCTTCGTTCAGCCACTCAGGGCAAGGCCGACTTCACGATGGAGTTCTCCCGCTATCTGCCGGTACCCGAGGCGATCGAGGAAGAGCTGGTCGCGAAGGCGGCCGAGAAGGCCGCGAAGAAATAGCAGTTTCGAAGCGCGATTCGAGGCTCAGCCAGAGTCACTAACGGGGTGCTGAAGAGTCATGAGCACCGTGAGCGAGCGGAGCGAGCCCGGCCGGGAGGAATCGTCCGCACTCGGGCTGCTTCGAAGGAATGAGATGTGAGCACGAAGTGCGATAAATCCGGCCGTCCTCCCCGCGCGAGGAGCGCGGGGAGCGAGCCATGCGAAGAGCATGGCGAGCTTTAAGAAAGAAAGGCGACGTCCATGTTTCGCAAAGAGATCAACGAAAAGAGCCCCCTTCGGATTCTCGAAGGCTCCACGAAGGGCGGGCTGGGTCCGGGCAATCTGGGGGTGGTGATGGCGCGAGCCGGCGTCGGGAAGACCGCCTTCCTGGTGCAGATCGGCCTCGACGACGCCATGCGCGAGCGGAGCGTGCTCCACGTCGCGCTCGGCCAGGAGCTCGACCACGTGAAGATCCTGGTACGACGCTCTCTTCGAGGACCTGGCGCTGGTCGCCGGACTCCGCAATCGCGACGAGGTACGGGCCCTGGTGTCGAAGCACCGTTTGATCCAGGCCTATCCCGACCACCGGCTCCCTCACGAGCGTCTCGACGAGATCCTCCAGCTCTACAAGGACAAGATCCAGTTCGCGCCCAAAGCGATCCTCATCGACGGATTCGACTGGGAGAGCGGCAAGGTCGTGGCGCGGGCGGGCGAGCTCGGTGCGTTCAAGATCATCGCCCGGCGTCTCGGCGCCGAGCTCTGGATGTCGGCGCAGACCCACCGGGTCGGCACCACGCAGCATCCCACCAAGCTGATCGCGCCGTGCGACGCGTATGAGGATCTCATCAACCTCGCGGTGTTTCTCGAGCCCGAGGGGACGCATGTCTCGGTACGGCTGCTGAAGGATCACGACAATCCCAAGCCAGCGGACACCCACCTTCAGCTCGACGCCGATACCATGCGGCTGATCTCCGAGGAAGGGGCGAGCATCGCCACCAGGCTCGGCCCGGGATCTTTCACCCTGTTGTCGGGCGGAGGAACGGGGGCCGAAGCCGCGTTCGGTGAGGCGGCGGAACGTTTTGGCGTCCACGAGATCCACTTCTCCTTCCCGGGCCACGAGATGGCGCGAAAACGCGGCGTCGTGGAGCTGAGCGACGAAGAGCTCGACCGCGGGGCGGTGAGCGAGACCTATGTGAAGGCCCAACTCCACCGGACCTTTCCCAAGACGGATAAGTTCCAGCGACTGTTGCGCTCGATATGGCACCAGGTGGCAACGGCAGGCGAGGTCTTCGTGGTGGGGGAGATACTGCCCGACGATACCGTCAAAGGCGGTACCGGTTGGGGTGCGGAGCTCGCCCGGCATTTCCACAAGCGTCTCCACGTCTTCGACCAGACCAAAGCGGTGTGGTTCCAGTGGAACGGCACCGCTTGGGTGCAGGTGGCTCCCCCGCGGATCCAGCGCACCCGCTTCACCGGAACCGGCACCCGCATGCTCTCCGACACCGGGCGGCAGGCGATCCGGGAACTCTTCGATCGCTCCTTCGGCCCGACCCGCTGAAAAAAAACAAAACAAAACACAAAACAAAACGCAAAGACGCAAAGAGAAAGAGATCCTGAAGAGAGGAATTCGATTAGCGGAGCCCGCTTTGCGCCTTTGCGTTCGATTCTTCCGGGTCAGGGTTTGGGCGGGGTGGTGTGGCGTCGGCTCCGCGGGCGCTCCGCCCACCGTAGCTTGTGCCGGAGAATCTGGAAATAGTTCTTCTCGGGCAGGCTCACCAGCTTCACTCCGCTGCGGCTCTTCTTGACCCGAACGACGTCTCCCGGCTCCATCTGCTGGCTCGTCTGCCCGTCGAAGGTGGCGTAGACCTCGCCCGAGTCGCCGCGGAGGGTGAGCTCGATCTGGACGTCGTCAGCGACCACGACCGGGCGATAGGTCAGGGTATGAGGGCAGATCGGCGTGAGAATCATCGCGTCCAGCATCGGATGGAGAATGGGTCCACCGGCGGCGAGAGAGTAGGCGGTCGAGCCGGTGGGGGTCGAGACGATGAGGCCGTCGGCCCGCATGTTCGCGACGAACTGACGGTCGATCTCGACGCCGATCTCGATGATGCGGGCGATGGCGCCCTTGGTGATCACGACGTCGTTCAGCACCGTCTCGCTCACGACGACATCGCCCTTTCGCTCGAGGCTCGCCGCAAGCATCATGCGGGTATCGATCGTCGCTTCACCCCGCGCGATGGCCTCGAGCGCGGAATAGATGTTCTTCAGGGCGACGTCGGTGAGAAAACCGAGGCTTCCGAGATTCACGCCGAGAATGGGGATCTGCTTCGATCCCATGGCGCGTGCGACGGAGAGAAGAGTTCCGTCGCCGCCCAGGACCACGACCATCGAGAGCTCTCGTGGAAACTTCTCCAGGGTGAAGTTGGGGCTGGTACAGGAGGGGACCTTCGCCGCGAGCGACGCCTCGAGACGAGACTCGATGCCCCGGCTCTTGAGCCACTTCACCAGGGTGCGAACGACGGCGAGCGCCTCTCTCGCGTGGAGCTTGGCCACGATGCCGACCTTCGCGAGAACGAGACCCTCGTTCTTCAAAACTCCTCCAATCCCGACGCCCGTCGAGCTCGACGGGTCCACTCGGCCGGGTCGCGGCCCGGTTCGCCGCCATTGCGGGCGAGGACGAAATATTCCTGGTTTCCGCTCGCGCCGGTGATGGGGGACGCGACGAGGTCGAGGAGCTCGAGATGCTCCATTCGCGCGGCAGTGGCCACGCTCTCGATGGCCTCGAGGTGCCGAGCCGAGCTCCGCACGATACCGCCCCGCTCCACCGCGTGCGGCCCGAGCTCGAACTGAGGCTTCACGAGCGCGAGCAGCAGCCCCTCGTTCCGGACGAGAGGAGCGAGCGCGGGCAGGATCTTGGCGAGCGAAATGAAAGAGACGTCCACGGTCACGACATCGAATGACTCGGGAAAATCGGTGGGCTTCAGGTAACGTGCGTTCACGTCCTCGATCACCCGGACGCGGGGATCGGAGTAGAGCTTCCAATCGAGCTGGCCTCTTCCCACGTCGAGCGCGGTCACCGCGGCGGCACCGCGTTGGAGAAGGCAATCGGTAAAGCCCCCGGTCGAAGCGCCCACGTCGAGGGCGCGAAGGCCGGTCGGATCGAGGGCGAAGGCGTCGAGGGCGCCGGCGAGCTTCTCGCCGCCGCGCCCGACGAAACGTTTCGGAGGATTGCGCAGCCGGAGCGTCGCCTCCTCGCGAACCAGGGCACCGGGCTTGTCGACCGGTCGTTCGTCGACGAGCAGGTCTCCCGCGAGGATCATGCGCCGCGCCTTTTCGCGCGTCGGAGAAAGCCCTCTTTCGACCACGAGCTTGTCCACGCGCCTCCTTCCCATGTTCTCCGGATCAGGACGTCCGTCGAAGCATGTGCTCGGCGAGAAGCGCGAGGGGGCGTCCGCGATCTTTCAGAGGTTCCATCCTCTCCAGGGCGGAGTCGATGAGCTCTTTCGCGCGTCGGCGCGCCTCGTCGATCCCGTGGACCGCGGGGTAGGTGGCTTTTCCCGCCCTGGCGTCTTTGCCCGCGGACTTTCCCAGAGTGGAGGCGTTTCCCTCGACGTCGAGGATGTCGTCCACGATCTGGAAGGCGAGCCCCGCTTCCTCGCCGAAGAGGCGCAGTCTGGAGATCTCCTCCCCGCTTCCGCCTCCCATGATGGCACCCACTTCCGCCGACGCCCGGATGAGAGCGCCGGTCTTGTGGCGATGGATCTGCTCGAGGGTACGGGCATCGACTTCCTGGTTCTCGGACTCCAGATCCAGTACCTGTCCCCCCACCATGCCGGGGGCGCCCGAGGCTGTCGCGAGTACGGCGATCGAGCGGAGCCGGCGCTCGGTTGGGACCGGACAAGGGGAGAGCGGCTCGGCGAGAACCGCGAAGGCGTGAGTCTGGAGAGCGTCGCCCGCGAGGATCGCGATCGCATCCCCGAAGACCACGTGGGACGTCGGTCGCCCACGCCGCAGAGTATCGTCGTCCATGGCGGGCAGGTCGTCGTGAATGAGGGAGTAGGTATGAATCATCTCGAAGGCCGCCGCTGCCGGAAGCGCATCTTCCGCGGTGCCGCCGACCGCTTCCGCCGACGCCATGACCAGCACCGGTCTCAGGCGTTTTCCACCCGCGAACAGGCTGTAGCGCACCGCGCGCGAGAGGGTCTCGGGCGGGGTTTGCTCGGGCGGAAGGTAGCGGTCGAGGTAGGCGTCCACGAGCGCCGCCCGCTCGGCGCGGTAGCGCTCGACGCTCTTTTCTCTTCCCAGCGTTCGGTTCTCGATGGTCACGAGTGCAGGCGCTAGTCGACCGAATCGTCGTCGAGATCGAGTGGAGTCGTTCTGAGGGCGCCGCTCGCGTCCCGTTTCGGCTCGCCCGACTCCGTGACCTGGAGGAGCTCGATTCGCTTCTCCGCCTCCTCGAGCTTGCGGCTGCAGTACATCGCGAGCCGCACTCCCTGCTCGTACCGTGCGAGAGAGCTCTCGAGGCTCAGCTCTCCTTCTTCGAGCTCCTTCACGATACCTTCGAGACTCGAGAGTGCCTCCTCGAAGTCCTTCGGTTCCGTCGGCTCGGCAGGCTTGCCTTTTTCGCGCTCAACTTCTCTGGGGCTTCCCATTTTCGTCTCCAGGCTCGACTTTCCTCACCGTGCAGCGCAACCGGCCGCGATGGAGGTCCAGGCGAACCTCGTCGCCCACGGCAACGTCTTCAGCCCGTCGCAGAAGCTTACCCTGAGGCGACCAGGCGAGGCTATAGCCGCGACCGAGCACCTCGAGAGGGGAGAGCGCGTCGAGCTTGGCGACGCGCTCGGCGAGCGCTCGTCGTCCCTGCTCCAGCGGGGCGGTTCCACGGATCTCGAGCCGAGTGCGGAGAGCCGCGAGGCGCATCCTGGCGACGACCAACCGCCGGTCGACGCGCCGCTCCTCCAATCGTCGGACGAGACGCTGGAGCTCGAGCCGTGACCGGGAAAGCCCTCGCTCCAGGTACGAACGGAGGCGATACGTCGACTCGTCCACCCGCTGACCTCTCATCTCGACGGCGTGCCGAACGGCGGCAAAAGCCTGGTGGGTCGAGACTTGCTTCACCTGTCCGGAGAGCTCACGCACCCGGCTGCGCGTCAGACTCTCGAGACGTTTCGTCGCGCTTCCGACCCGGTCGAGGAGCTCCTCCTTGCTGCGAACGACCAGCTCCGCGGCGGCGGAGGGCGTCGCTGCCCGCAGGTCGGAGACGAAATCGGCGATGGTGTAGTCCGTCTCGTGCCCGACCGCGCTCATGACGGGGATGGCGGAGGCGGCGATCGCGCGTGCGACCGATTCCTCGTTGAAGGGCCACAGATCTTCCCAGGATCCTCCGCCCCGGGCGACGACGAGGACGTCGAGTCCACCGAGACGATTGAGAACCTGGATTCCTTTCGCGATCTCCGCGGCGGCGAGGTCACCCTGAACCTGGGCGGGATAGACGAGCACCGAGAGGTTCTCGAACCGTCGGCGGAGGACGTGACAGATGTCGCGAATGGCTGCCCCCGTGGGAGAAGTGACGATTCCCAGGCGCTGCGGAAGCAGAGGAAGGGGTCTCTTGCGAGAGGCTTCGAAGAGGCCTTCTCGTCCCAGCTTCTCTTTGAGCTGCTCGAAAGCGAGCTGCAGCGAGCCCTTTCCCCGAGGCTCCATGCGCTCGACCTGGATTTGGTAGGCGCCCCGCGGCTCGTAAACGGTGACGTGGCCCCAGGCGAGCACCGCCATGCCGTCTTTGGGACGGAACCGGAGGAAACGGGTCGATCCCCGGAACATCACCGCGGGAATCTGCGACCGGTCGTCCTTGAGCGTGAAATAGTAGTGTCCGGAGGTGTGCTGCTTCAGGTTCGACACCTCACCGGAGACCCAGAGGTTGGCGAACGTCCCCTCGAGCCTGCGCTTGATGTCGCGCGTGAGCTCGGTGACCGAATAGACCTGCCGCTCGCGATCGCGGTCCGATGCGGGGCTCGCTCCGCTGGTCACGGTCTCAGCCGACGTCTGCCTCGGTGAGCTTGAAGCGGGTGATGGACTGCGCGAGCCCGGTGGACTCGTCGACGTCCACGACGGCGCCGCACATCCACGGGTTCGACGACGCGGTCTCGAATTTGGTCGGCATCGCGGTGAGAAATCGGGGCAGCGACGTCGAAGGCTCGATCCCGATCACCGAGTCGTACGCTCCGCACATCCCCAGGTCGGTGACGTAGGCGGTGCCCTTGGGGAGAACGCGCTCGTCCGCGGTGGGCACGTGAGTGTGTGTTCCGAAGACGAACGAGACCCGGCCGTCGAGGTAAGCGGCCATCGCCATCTTCTCCGACGTCGTCTCGGCGTGCATGTCCACGATCACGACGGGCGTCTTCCCTTTGAGGGAGGACAGAACGCGATCGGCGGCCTGGAACGGGCAGTCGGTGAGCGGCATGAAGACACGGCCCTGCAGATTGACCACCGCCGCCCGGGCACCGGAAGAGGTGGTCGCGACGTAGGCCCCCGTTCCGGGGCAGCCGGGCGGATAGTTCACCGGCCGGAGCAATCTGGGCTCGCGCTCCAGGTAGTCCAGAATGTCGCGCTTGTCCCAGATGTGGTTTCCCGTCGTGAGGACATCGACGCCCATGTCGAAGAACTTGTCCGCGATGTCGGGCGTGATTCCGAAACCGGCAGCGGCGTTCTCGACGTTGACCACAACGAGGTCGAAGTCGTCCCTGGACTTCATGCGGGCGATGCCCG
This sequence comes from uncultured Acidobacteriota bacterium, assembly GCA_963815675.1. Classification (GTDB taxonomy): domain Bacteria; phylum Acidobacteriota; class Vicinamibacteria; order Marinacidobacterales; family SMYC01; genus CAWFHP01. The sequence continues at coordinate 31,171 of CAWFHP010000020.1, forward strand.
CCTTGAGAATGTTTCTTCCCGCTTTTCCTACGACGTCGCCCGCGGCGAGAATCCTCACTTCAGCGCCGTTCTCGTGCTGCGCGAGGACGCCGCCCGACGCGGCATCCGAGTCTCGGACGAGCGCAGGCGCAGGACCTTTCCGTCGTCGACGAGAGCCGCCTTCAGCGCTTCCTCGACGTGCTCCACGAGCTTGAAATCGAGATCGCGCCGGACGTAGCTCGGGAGCTCGTCCAGATCTTTCGCGTTGGACTTGGGAACAACGACGGTCTTGAGCTTGGCCCTGCGGGCGGCGAGTATCTTCTCTTTGAGTCCGCCGACCGGCAGGACGTAGCCCCGGAGGGTGATTTCCCCGGTGAGGGCTACGTTGTGACGGATGGGGGTCTCGGTGAGGGCCGAGATCATCGCGAGCGCCATGGTGATGCCCGCCGAAGGACCGTCCTTGGGAATGGCTCCTTCGGGGATGTGGATGTGGATGTCGCGGGTCGCGAACAGAGTCTCGTCGATGCGGAACTCGGCCGCCCGCGAGCGCGCGTAGGAGAGCGCGGCCCGCGCGGATTCCCGCATGACGTCTCCCAGAGTGCCTGTCAGAATGAGCTCCCCCTTGCCCTTCATCACCGTCGCCTCGACGAAGAGAACGTCGCCGCCGGTCGGAGTCCAGGCGAGCCCGGTGGCGACGCCCACTTGATCCTGCTGGAGGGCGTCCTCTCCCAGGAACCTCGGCGCCCCGAGGAAATGAGAGAGGTTCGCGGCGGTGATCCGGATGAGCTTTTCTCGTCCTTCGGCGACTCTCTTCGCGACTTTGCGGCCGATGCGGGAGATCTGGCGCTCGAGGCTCCGCAGTCCCGCTTCCCGCGTGTACTGGGCGATGATGAGTCGCAGGGCTTCCTCGCTGAACGCCAGGCGCTTGTCGTCCAGCCCGTTCTCCGCCAGTTGTTTGGGGATGAGATGCCGTTTCGCGATCTCGAGCTTTTCCTCCTCGGTATATCCACCCAGCTCGATCAGCTCCATCCGATCGAGAAACGCCGGTTGGATGGGGTCGAGCTGGTTCGCGGTAGCGATGAAGAGGACGTTCGACAAATCGAACGGGACGCCGAGGTAGTTGTCGCGGAAGGTGTGGTTCTGCTCCGGGTCGAGCACTTCCAGGAGGGCGGAGCTCGGATCGCCCCGGTAGTCGGCGCCTATCTTGTCGACCTCGTCGAGCATGAACACCGGGTTCGACGTTCCCGCTTGCTGAATTCCCTGGATGACGCGGCCCGGCATCGAGCCCACGTACGTCCGCCGGTGTCCCCGGATCTCGGCCTCGTCGCGCACGCCTCCTAGCGAGATCCGGTGGAATTTTCTTCCGATGGCCCGGGCGATCGACCTTCCGAGCGACGTCTTGCCCACGCCGGGAGGTCCGACGAAACAGAGGATCGGGCCGCGCATCTTCTTCTTCAGCTTGCGCACGGCGAGGTACTCGAGAATGCGCTCTTTGATGCGCTCGAGTCCGTAGTGGTCCTCGTCGAGGATGACCCGTGCCTCGGTGAGGTCGAGATTGTCCCGGCTGTACCTGGCCCAGGGGAGGTTCACCATGCACTCGAGGTAGTTCCGGAGGGTAGCGGTCTCGGCTGCGTCGGGGTGCATCCTCTCTAGCTTGGTGAGCTGGCGGTTCACCTCTTTGAGCACGTCCTTGGGCATGCGCGCCTTGTGGGCTTTCGCTCGGAACTGGCGCACTTCTTCCGCCAGCTCGTTTCCCTCGCCCAGCTCCGACTGGATCGCCTTCAACTGCTGCCGAAGGAAGAACTCGCGCTGCGAACGGTCCATTTCCCCCCGGGCTTGAGAGCTGATCTGCTGCTGCATGGTCAGCACCTCGAGCTCTTTGGTGATCAGCTCGTGGACCTTCTTCAAACGCTCGATGGGGTCGATGGTCTCGAGGATGTCCTGCGCCTCGTTCACTTTGAGATCGAGGTTGGAGACGGCGAGATCGGCCAGGCGCCCGGGATCGTCGAGATTGGCGGCGATCACCATGACTTCGGGGGAGATGGACTTTCCCAGGTTGACCGACTTTTCCAGCGCCTCCTTGACGTTTCTCCGGAGCGCCTGGAGCTCGAGCGACTCCTCGTCCCAGGTCTCTTCCTCCACCGGGGTCAGGCTGGCGAGAAAATAGGGGTCGCTCTGGGTGAAGCCATCGACCTGGGCCCGGTTCATCCCCTGCACCAGGACCCGGATGCGGCCGTCGGGAAGCTTGAGCATCCGCATGATGGCCGCGACCGTACCCATGCGGTGCAGATCGTCGGCGTCGGGGCTCTCCCGGTCCTGTTCCTTTTGCGCCACCAGGCGGATCATGCGGTTCTCGGAGAGCGCCGAGTCCACGGCTTTCACCGACCGATCCCGGCTCACGTAGAGCGGCACGATCATGAACGGAAAGATGACGATGTCGCGGAGAGGGAGCACCGGCAGCGAATCGGGGATCTGCGGAGACTCCTGGGTGTCTTTGGGGTCCAATTCCATCGAACTTATGCTCGGGTAGTGCGCGCCACGGCCTCGGGCGCACTCACTTGGTCTTCGACTCCAGGTCTTCGATGTTGAGCCGGAACTCGCTTCCTCTCCGGTCCTTGAGCTTGGGCATCGTCACGGTGAGAACGCCTGCCGAGAGAATCCGCCTTCGCCTTGGTCAGGTCCACCGCGCGATCGATGTAGAGCGAACGGCTGAACTTTCCGAAGCTCCGCTCGATACAGAGATAACCCTGGATCGAACGGTCCGTCTTCGACTGCCTCTTCTCGCCCGACAGAATCATCTTGGGGCCCTGGAATGCGACCGAGATCTCGCTCTTCGTCAATCCCGGCGCCTCCACCTTCACGACGACTTCCTTCGAAGTCTCGAACACGTCCACTCTCGGAAACCACTCCCCGAGTCCGATGCCGCCGGGCTCGCTCGACTCGAGCTGCGCCAGCTGATCGAAGATCTTGCCGACCTCTTTTTGTAGACTCGTAACTTCGGGAAGTACTCCGCGACGCTGAACCATCTGACCTCTGAACGAGATAAGAGCGAAGTTAGCACAACGCTCAGTGGGCGTCAACGCGAGGTCGACGGGACCCGCGGCAGCCGCGGGCGGCGGGATTTCAAACCCGTTTGACTATCAGCACCGTTCGGTCGTCGGTGGCGCGGCTTCCGTGGGTGAAGTTCTCCACTTCGTTCTGGAGCTTCCGTTCGAGAATCGGCCGCCGACAGCGAGCCTTCTACACGGACAATCTCCCCCAGCCGCTCTTCTCCGAACTCCAGCTCGTTGTCGCCCCAGGACTCGCTCAAGCCGTCGGTGAAAACGACGAGGATGTCGCCCTTCTCGAACTGGACCTCGCCCACCTCGAAGGCCGCGTCGGGAAACAAACCGAGCACCGTCCCCCCGGTCTCGAGGCGCTCGATAGAACGGTCCTGGGCGCGATAGAAGATGGGCGGTATGTGTCCCGCGTTGATGTAGCGCATCTTTCCCGTACCGATATCGAGGTCGCCGAAGAAGAAGGTGACGTAGAACTGCGCGGGGGAGTTGTCGAACATGACGCGGTTGGTCTGGGAGAGAATGGTGCCCACCGATGATTCACTGCCGCTCGCGAAGTGAACCGTCGCCCTCAGCACCATCATCATCAAGGCCGCCCCCGTCCCCTTTCCCGAGACGTCGCCCAGCGCCAGCGCCAGGCCGTTGGGGCGCTCGATGAAATCGAAGTAGTCGCCGCCGATGGTGTAGCAGGGCGTGTTGGTTCCCACCAGAATCCCAGCCGGAAATACGGGGGGCGTCGCTGGGAAGCAGGCCCTGCTGAATCTCGCCGGCGAGCTCTAGCTCCCGCTCCATCCGCTTCTTCTCAATCATCTCCTCGAGGAGCTTGGCGTTCTCGAGCTTGATCGCCGCCACGTTGGCGAGCGACGTGAGAAGAGTGAGGTCGTCCTGGGTGAACGAGTTCTCGCGGCGAAGGCTGTCGACGTAGATGAGTCCGGTGACGGTATCGTCGTGCCAGAGCGGAACGCACATCGCCGAGCGGATCCCGAGAGAGATGATGGAGTGCTGCGCCTGGAACCTCGGGTCGGAGAGCGCGTTGTTGGTGAGGATCGAAACTTTCTCCGTCACCACCTTGTCGGCGATGGTACGGCTGAAAGCAATCTCTTCGGTCGAGCTCGACCCCTGAGTGGTGCGGACGGCCTCGACCTCGAGACCGCCTGCCGAGGTCGTGAGCATCAGGACCCCGCGCTCGGCGCGGATGACCTTGAACGCCAGCTCGAGAATGAACTCCAGTAGCTCCCTCAGAGGGCGGTTGGAGATGAGGGCCATCGAGGCCTGGCTCAACGCGGCGAGGATCTGATTCTGCTTGAGAATCCGGCCCGATTCGTCGAGACGCGGCGAAGGTCGGCGAGCGACCGCCTTCTCTTCCATGTTGTCCCAGGTGTCTTCCTGGGCCTTCGCCGCGGCGAGCAGCTCCTCGGTCGACACCACGACCGTACCCTCGAGGTCGAGACCGCCATCGGTGAGCACGACGCTCCCCGAGGCGTTGTCGTCGAAGCGAATCCGCTGATCCCCGAGGGTGACGACGTCCGCATTCTGGAGCGGAACCTTCTGCGAGATCCTCATCCCGTTCACGTAGGTTCCGTTGCGGCTGTCGAGAATCGCAGATGTAATAGCCCGAGTCTTCTCTCCGGATCTCGGCGTGGTGGCGGGAAAGCCACTGGTCGGGGAGGACCAGGTCGTTCTTCTTCGAGCGCCCGATGGTGATGATCTCTTTTTCCACCGGAAAGCGATAGGGCTCTCCGTGAAGCGGCTTCACGTGAAGCTCCGGATGGCGTGCCATGGTGTCGTTACACGACTGCTCGATCGAGACCCTGTCTTCAGGACCTGGGGGCTTCGGTCTCCTCGTCGCTTCCGTCCGCCCCGGTACCGAGAGCCTCCATTTCCTCGGTGGCTCGGGCTCGGTCTCTCGTCGGGTCCTTTCGTCTCGAAGGTTTCTTCCTCAGGGATGGACTCGGTCGACTCTGCCTCCGGTGCCGCAGCGGCTGCGCTCTCGGCTTTCGCCGCCGCGCTCTCCGCCTTCTTTTGCTCCTTCGCGGCGCGTCTCCTTTCTTTCGCCTCTTCCTTTTCCTTGAGCCGATGGGCCGACATCGCGTCCTGGAGGAGCCGGGTCATGAACGCCTGCGCTTCGGCGCGGGTGCACTCCTTCGATAGAGCGACCTCCGCCGCGAGCCAGCTCCGGACCTTCTTCCGCGTCTGCTCCTCCTCACGGCTCAGGCCGGTCGTCTGCCGGAGGAAGTGCAGTCGCTTGAGAGCGCGGGCGAGGCTGCGCGGGGATCCTTCGGTAATGAGCTGCTCGATCAGCTGGTGGCGATCCTCCTCGTCGGAGAAGGGCTCTTCGAACTGGGCAGAGAGCTCCTCCTTGATCGCATCGAGACCGCCTCCCGCCGGGCGCAGGTTCAGCTCCGGTACGCGCGCGAGCGGAATGAGGATACGGCTGCCCTCCTCCATATCCTCTAGCTCCGCCAGCTTCGTTCCCGGCGCCACGCGATCTTCGATCACGCCGCGAAAGATACAGTGCCCCACCTTGGGGTAGAAAATGGATTCGCCAGGCTCGGGCAGCCCCGCGACGGTGGCTTCGTCTCCGCCCAACCGTACACCTCCCTTTGAGCTCTAGAACATATCACGACTTCCGCCGAATCTCCCGTCCCGTGACCGCGAATCAGGCGAAGACATCGAGCCTCGGACGGGCATTTGGGATAATGATTTGTGCAGGGACTTCCGGACCGTCACGGGCGGCTCGCGCGGCTCCCCGATTGTCCCCTGGTGGTGACGTTGCTCTTCGAAGAAAAGCTCATCTACTTCCCGTCCAACGACTTCGAGCGGAGTCCCGGAATGCTCGGTATCACCCACGAGGAGCGAGCTCTCGTCGCGTCCGACGGCGTTTCGCTCCACGGCTGGTACCTCCCGGCTCCCCGTGGGCGGGCTCCGGTAGACACGGTTCTCATGTGCCACGGGAACTCCGGCAACATTTCCCATCGACTGGATCGCGCCGTCCTCATGCAGAAACGGCTGAGGGTCGACCTGCTGCTGTTCGACTACCGGGGGTTCGGCCGGAGCGAGGGAAGCCCGAGTGAGGAAGGGACTTATCGTGACGCGCTCGCTGCCTATCGTTATCTCACCGACGAGCGCCGCGTGGCTCCCGAGAAGCTCTTTCTGCTGGGAGAATCGCTCGGGGCCGCCGTGGCTCTGGAGCTCGCGGTACGGGTCCCCGCGGCGGCGCTCGTTCTCGAGGCGCCGTTCGCGTCGCTCGCCGCCATGGCGAAAGTCGTATATCCCTTCCTTCCGGCGAGCTGGGTGCGCACGCGATACGACAATCTCTCCAAAATCTCCCGAGTACGCCTGCCTCTACTGGTCGTCCATGGTACGAGGGACGATACCGTGCCGTTCGAGCAAGGAGAGGAGCTCTTCGCGGCCGCTCCCGAGCCGAAGAGGTTTCTCGCCGTGGAAGGCGGTGGCCATGCCGACTCCTATCTCACGGGAGGCGATCGCTACTGGAACGCGTGGAAGGATCTCCTCACGGGAGCCCGCTAACGGGCTACGAAGGACGGTCTGGCACGCCCGGCGGGAGGAAGGGGAGGGCCGAGACCTCGCCATCGACGTCGCCCGACAGACGGACGCGGGTTCCGGGCTCGAACGCTTCGCGCTTGAGATAAGCGAGAGCGAGGGCGCATCCGAAACCGGGCGAGGAGGCCGCGCTCGTCACCGCGCCGACTTCGGCGCCTTGCCACTGGACCGCGCTTGCCGGGAGGGGAGCCGTCATTCCCGCGACGCGAATTCCGACCAGCTTCCGATTCAAATGCCCGCGGTGGGCCAGCCGAACGACGTACTCCTGGCCGATGTAGCATCCCTTCTGGAAACTGACGGCTTCGTCGAGCCCGGCTTCGAGAGGGAGGTTGGATTCGTCCATATCGATCCCGAACCGCGGCCGCCCTGCTTCTATCCGCCTCGTCTCCGCGACGAGCTCGCCTCCGAGCCGAGCCCCACCGTCGAGGACGGCGTCGAGGATTTCGGGCGCCCGCTCGAACGGGAGGGTTACGTCGTATCGCGGCGTCAGCTCGCGCCGGTGAGCGGTGATTCTCACCGGCGCGCTCGAAATCTCCCCGCCGGTGAAGCCGAGATGGGGCAGTCGGGAGAGCTCCGACTCGGGACGATCCAGAAGTCTGCCCAGGATCGAGCCCGCCTCGGGGCCCTCGACGGAGAACGACGCGTCCTTTCCCTCGAGGTCCTCGAGAACGACGTCCTCCGAAATGATGTAGCGGTCGAGTGCCCGGCGAAATGGCTCGACGCGCTCGCGCTCGAGCTCGGCAATGATGTCCCCCTCCGACTTGAACGCAAGGAGGTCGGCAACGAGCTTTCCCTTGTTGGTAAGAAAGACCGCCGGCATGCCCGCCGAGAGCGGAAGCGCGCGGACGTCGTTCGACAGCATGTTGTGGAGAAAGGATTCCCGGTCGCGTCCGGAGACTCGAATGCGTCCGAGGTGCATGCGGTCGAGCGCCAGAGCACCCCGGGTGGCGGCCTCATACTCCTTTTCGAAGCTCGTCACCGCCTCCGGCATGCGGCCATCCTCTCCGGGTCCGGCGCCCTGGCGCCGGTAGACGGGCTCGAATGGGCTCCCGATCATCGCAGGCACACTATACCAATCCTCTTCCGACACTTCCGCCTGTTCTCATCGGTCCCGTGTGGCGCCCGGCCTCCCGGGCGCGCTAGTCTTGCGGCGGCTCTCGGCGCGACCGCCCGAACCCGATATACTAGCGAGCGCGAATCGGTGCCATGGGGCCCCTGGTCGTGGGGCCGGCGGAGCCTGCACCAAGGAGTAACAGCATGGAGTTTCCTTTCGATTATGTTCGAGGGTGTTTTTCCGCCCGGGACGATCCGCGAACGATATTCTTCGAGAATGCCTCGTCTCCCCGCGTGCTGGCGAGCGTCCAGGCGATTCGGCAGGCGAGCTCGCTCGCGGACGATCCCGAGGAGCTTCTTGCCGAGACCCGGGAGAGCCTCGCCTTTTTCCTCAACAGCAACGACGCGTGGGCCGAGGAGGAGATCGTGCTCGCCCCCGACGTCGGAGAGCTGGCGAAACGCTTCAGCCTCGCCGTTGCGAAGTCGTTCGAGCCGGGTTCGGAGGTCGTCGTAACCGACCTCGACGACGAATGGAGTATCGCGCCCTGGCTCGATCTCGAGGCGCGGGGACTGAAGCTGCGTTTCTGGCCGCTGAAGCGTCCGGGGACCGGACTCGACGCCGGCCAGCTCGAGGAGCTTCTGACCGAGAGGACGAAGCTCGTCATCTCATCGAAGGCCTCATCGGCGCTCGGAACCATCGTCGAGCTCTTGCCCCTGGCGCTCCGCATTCGCGATCACCAGAGCTCCCTCCTCGTGAACTGGAGCCCTTTTCTCGCGCACGGGGCCATCGACGTGCGGTTTCTTCGTTCGGATTTCGTTCTCTGCTCCACGGGGTCCTTCTTCGGCTCGAAGCTCGGCTTTCTATGGGGTCGCCGCGAGAGGATGAGAAATCTGAGAGAGCAGGCGCCGGAGCTCTTCGAGGGCTTCGCCCTCGACCCGCGGGACGTGGCCGCGCTCGGCGCCGTACTTCGCTATGTGGAGGAGCTCGGGCTCCTGGCGCAGGATATGCAGATTCAACCGTCGGAGGACTACGGCCGGCGGCGGCACATGCGGCGCGGTATGCAGGCGATTCGTCACTACGAGCGGACGTTGACGTCGCTCGCGCTGAGACGTCTCAAACGCGTTCCCGGCGCCACCGTCTACGGCATCGACGATCCCGACCAGTCGGCGCGACGGATGCCCCACTTGTTCTTCCGCCTCGCGAACCAGAGCACGCGTCATGTCGCCGCGGCGCTGAGAGAGGCGCAAATCCACGTCGAGCACGGTTCCTGCGGGTGTCCGCGGGCATTGCGGTCACTCGGTATTCCCGAGAATGAGGGAGCGGTATGTGCCTCGCTGGCCCATTACAACACCGAGGCGGAAGTCGAGCGTTTCGCCGACACGCTCCACGACATCGCGCTCCGCGGTTGAGCGAACGGCCTTTTCGTTCCCACGACCCCAAGGAGAAGACGTGAAACTTCTAGCCGATCCTTTCTTCCCGGAGGGAGTCGTCCAGGATTTGAATGATGCGGGCTACGACGCGGTGCACGCCCTCGAGATCGGAGCGGGCGACCTTCCCGTCCGCGAGTTTCTTCGGCTCGCGGCCTTCGAGAACCGGGTGGTCGTGACCCGAAATCGGAGCCTCGCGCGTCTCGTCGAGTCCGACGCGGGCGGCACGTCCTGGCCTTCGGTGATCTTTTTTCGTCAGGATTCGCTCGAGGCCCATACGATGACCTCGACGCTCTTCAATCTGCTCAAGCTCTTCGACGAAGATCTCAAGGACGGCGCGCTCGTCATCGTTCGAGGCGGTCAGACGCTCTTGCGCAAGTTCATCAAACCCTAGAGAAGAAACCAAACGCAAAGGCGAGGCGCAAAGGCGCACCGAAATTCCCGTCCTTCCTCACCTTGTGGCGAGCATCATGATCTCGACCAGAGCGTCGGGCGACATGAGGTCGGTGCCCACCGTCGCCCTCGCGGGAGGCGGGCTTCCCAGAATCTCCCGGTAGACCTCGTTCATCTGCTGGAAGGCGCGGATGTCGGAGACGAAGACGAGAACGTCGACGACGTCGTCGACGCTCAGTCCTCCCGCTTTCAGGGTGGCGAGGAGGTTCTCGAGAGACTGTCGGGTCTGGGCTTTGGCGTCGCCCTTGACGTAGCCGTCCGGCCCGCGGCCGGTCATTCCCGACAAAAACAGCCGCCCGCCGGCCTCGATCGCGGGAGAGAGCGGGCTCGACGAGGAGCTCGCGCCCGAAGCGGAAACGATTCTCCGCGACGAATCCTTCACCGCGGTGCACTGGATCTCGGTGAGAAACGCGGGGTTCATGAGCCTGGCGCGCACCGTCGCGCGGCTCGGCGGCGCTTCGGGAAAAAACGTCCGATAGACCTCGTTCATCTCCTGAAAATACCGGGCATCGTCGAGGAACACCTTGCACTGGACGACGTCGCGGTAGCTCATCCCGGCCGCGTCGAGAACGAGCCCGACGTTCTCGAGCACCCGGCGGGTCTGGGCCTTCATGTCTCCCGCGCCCATCGGCTGGTAGGTCTTGGGATCGCGTGCCGCGGCGCCGGCGACGAACAGAGTCGAGCCCGCCTGTATGCCCCAGCTATAGGGAAGCTCGGGGCTCATCATCGTCGTCGGTCTCACCACTTTCTTGTCGACGCCGGGACGGGCCGCGATCATCGATATCTCCACCAGGGCGTCGGGAATCGCGATGTCCGCCTGCACCGTGGCACGAACGGGCGGGTCGACGGGGAAGTAGGTCTTGTACACGTCGTTCATGGCCGGGAAATTCCGGGCATCGGAGAGGAACACGTTGACGCTGACGACGCGCGAGAGATCCATCCCCGCGGCCTCGAGAATCGCGCGCTGGTTGTCGATCGCGCGTTTCACCTGCGCCTCGATTCCCGCCGCCACCTGGAGCGTCCCCTGCTCGTTTCCGATCGCACCCGCCAGATAGAGGAAATCGCCCGACAAGACGCCGGGGCTGAAGGGCAGTCCCACGTCGGTTCCAGGCGGGGCGATGACTTTTTTTTCCGCTGCCGCTTCCCCGGCGCCGAGGGCGGCCGAGAGCACGAATAGAAGGGCGGGAACCGAGCGTCGAGGCATTTCGTTTGCTCCTTGAGATTCGCCGGAAATGAGCGTCGGGTGCGAACAGCGGGACTATACAATGTGTCCGCGGCTCACGCCCAAGTGACTTCGTGAAGCGACGTATAATGCCCCTCTTTTCGATGAGGTTCCATGACTGCAGACGTGTTTCGCTATGAACGGGACGAGCTCTCGGCCGAAGGCGTGGCGCTTTCCTCGATCGCAGAGTCGGTTACCACCCCCTTCTACGTTTATGCGCCCCGCCGGTCTGTCGAGCGTTTTCACGCGCTCGAGAGCGCCTTCGCGGGGGTTGCTCATCTCCATTGCATCGCGCTCAAGGCGAACAGTCAGCCCGCCCTGTTGAGGCCGCTCGTCGCGGAGGGCGCGGGCACCGAGGTGGTCTCGGGGGCGGAGCTCGCGCTCGCGCTCGCGCTCGGCGTCCCCCCCGCGCGGATCGTGTTCTCCGGGGTGGGGAAAACGGAGCGGGAGCTTCAGGCCGGCCTCGCCGCCGATATCCTGCTGTTCCTCGTTGAATCGGAGACCGAGCTCGTCGTGCTCGATCGGATTGCGGCGGAATCGGGGCGGCAGGCGCGGGTGGCGCTTCGACTCAATCCCGATATCGACGCCAAAACCCACCCGCACATCGCGACCGGTGTCTCGACGGCCAAGTTCGGTATCGATCCGCCCGAGGCGCGAAGATTGTTCGGGGAGCACGGCCGCTTCCCGAACCTGGATATGGTCGGAGTGCACTCCCACATTGGTTCACAGATCACCGACGTCGGACCATTGGGAGAGAACGCCCGCATGCTGGCGTCCTGGGTGAGCTCCCTCACCGAGCTCGGAGTGACGTTGAAGTTCGTCGACGTGGGTGGTGGGATCGGAATCTCTTACCGGGGAGAAGACTCTCCGAGCTTCGAGGCATATGCCGACAACGTGCTCCCCCCCCTCCGCGGGCTCGGCGTCGTCATCGTTACCGAGCCGGGCCGCGTTCTCCTCGGTCCCGTCGGGGCCTTCGTCGCCCGGGTTCTCTACGTAAAAAAAGTCCACGGGAAGGAGTTCGTCGTGATCGACGCCGGGCTCAACGATTTGCTCCGCCCCGCCCTCTATGGCGCTTACCATCGGGTCGTACCGCTTCGACGCCGGGGACGTCCGGTGAGGCGCGTGGACGTCGCCGGCGCGGTATGCGAGAGCTCGGACGTGTTCGCCCGCGATCGGGATCTCGAGGTCCCCGAGCGGGGTGAGTACGTCGCGATCCTCGATGCCGGGGCATATGGTTTCGCGATGAGCTCGAACTACAACTTGCGCCCGCGTCCCGCGGAAGTGGTGGTGGAGAACGGGAGCTTCCGCGTCGTGCGGGCGGCGGAAACGGAGGCCTATCTCGTGGCGAGAGAGCTGGGAACCGCCTCGTGAGCGTCCTCGTACGTCAGCTGGTCTTCGTGCTGCTCCTTCTCATCGTCGTCGGTGCCCTTGCCGCGTTCGTCTACCAAGGCCCCTCGGCGTCGAGCCTCCTGATGGCAGTCTTCCTCATCGTCGTCTGGACGCCCGTCAAAGGAGCCCTCTATCGCCGGTTGGGGGGGCTCAGGCCCTATTCGAGCGCGCTTGCCGCCAACGCCTCTTCTCTCGTCGCCGGCCTCCCGTTCCACCTCCCGCTCTCTTTCTGGCCCAAGATTGGAGTGAGCTTCCTCGTCTCTGCCGTCCTCGAGACCCTCGCGCTCGTGGCCATGGGTACGGCGAGCCGGCCGAAGAGATGTCTCTTTCTCGGGCTCTACGCCAGCTTCGTCGTTCACCTGATTACGGCCGGCTGGTTCGCGTCCCAGCGAAGCCTCACCCTCGGCGTTCCCTTTATCCTGGCCGGTATCCTCTTGTTCCACCTTCCCACGCTGTATCCGGACACGTGGATGAGCTCGCCCTCGCCGAACGCGTGAACCGAGCGCTCGGGATGATTCGTGAGCGGCTGTCGTCCCCGTCGTCGGCGTGGTCCGCCGACCTTTACGAGAGCGTGCCGTCGCTCTGAATGTCGCCGTCGTCGATGGAATCCAGAACCGGGCTGACGCGGGAGCTGGGGCTTCTCGGACTCGTCGCAACGGGCGTCTGCGCGATGCTCGGTGCCGGGGTGAACGTCGTTCCCTTCATGATCCAGCGGAACGTACCCGGCATAGGCCCCTACGTCCTGCTCGCCTACGCCCTAGGCGTCGTACCGGCTCTCCTTGCCGCGTTCTCCTACGCCATTCTCGCCTCGGCCATGCCCCGCGCGGGCGGAAGCTACGTGTTCGCGAGCCGAGCCATCAGTCCCTACCTCGGTTTCGTCGCGAGCTTCTCCCAGTGGTTCGGACTCTCGATGGCGATCGGCGTCGTCTCCTACGTTCTCGTGCCGTTTCTCCGGGACATCGCCGAGTCGCTCTCGATGGCGGGGGCGGTGAGATTTCTCGAAGCGGGTCCTTCCCGCCTCGCCCTTCCGCTCGCGTTTCTCTGGCTCTTCACCCTCGTCAACCTCCTGGGGACGAAGATCTACGAGCGCACCCTCGTCCCTTTGATGTTGCTCATGTTCCTCGGGGGCCTGGTGGCGATTCCCGCGGGGTTCGCGTTCGACCATCAGGATTTCGTCGCAGCGGTCGCGGCGCGCGAAGGTATCTCGGTGAGCCTCCCGCAAGCGGTGGAGCTCCGCTGGAGCGTGGTACTGACGGCGTCGGTGCTCTTGTTCTCGAGCTTCGTTGGGTTCGACGCCGTGGCTCAGGCCGGAGGAGAGGCACAAAACCCGGGTCGCAACCTGCCGCTCGCCATCGTGATCTCCGATTCTGGGAGTGGGCTCGTACTACATGCTCTTCACCGCCGCCGTCTACCACGCCGTTCCCTGGAACTTCATTGCCGAGCGCGCGGCGACGACGGATTCTCACCGCTCCCGGCCTGCTCGGCTACCTTCTTCCGTCGGGGTGGGCCCTCGTCATCGTCGGAGCGGCGACGGTGGCGCTCGCGAACGACCTCCCGGCCATGATTCTCTCGGTGTCCCGGCTCGTGTTCGCGTGGTCGGAGGACGAGATCTTTCCTTCCTCCCTCGCGGCCGTCAACCGAGCGTACCATACGCCCCACTGGGCCATTGTCCTGAGCGCGACGATGGCTTCGGCGGGCATCGTTCTCAATCACGCTGCAGGTGATTTCTTCGTCGGAGTCGATCTCCTCGTAACCTCGATGCTGGTCAATTTCTTCCTGATGTCGCTGTCGGTGCTACTGCTTCCCCGCCGCAATCCCGACCTGGCGAAGGAGATTCGATTCCTTGGCCGGCGCTGGCAGCAGCTCCTCGTCGGCGGCCTGGGAAGCGTCCTCCTCGCCGTGCTCGCGGCGATCCAAATCGTGAAGGACCTTTCGACCCCAATGGCGCACTGGTACTATCACGCGTTTCTCACCTATCTGTTCGTCCTGGCGGTCGCAAGCGCGATCTTCGCCGTGCGCTGGCGTCGTCTTCGGCGAATGGGCGTCGATCTGGAAGCGCGCTTCCGGAGCCTTCCTCTCGATTGATGGCAGGGATCAGAGACGGCGGGGAGATGTCGCTCCCGCCACCGCCTGACGAAGCGACGCGAGCAGCGTGTCCGCCTCGCCGGAATCGACGCTTCCGTCCATGACGACCTCGAAGTAGACACGCAGCACGGCCCAGAGATGAGCCTCGTCGAGGTTTCCCGTGTCGTTCACGGCTTCGAGTGCCTGGAACGAAGTGGCGAGGTCGTTCTCTCTCTGGCGGGCCTCCGGCGCGAGGCGCTCTCGGGCGTCTTGAGACATGGCCTCGATCAGGGCTTTGTGAATCGACTGCGGTCGGATCATGTGGACGGTGTAGACGAACAGCCCGAGGAGCACGGAGGTACCGACGAGAACGGCGAGAAGCACGACGAGCCAGCCCAGCCTTCGCCGTGCGGGATCGATTGTGGAGAGCTCCTCGGAGAGCGTGAGCTCGTGACGGATTGCGGGACCGGGCGCCGAATCGAGGTCGCCACCTCCACTCTACCTCCACCTCCACCGTCTCCCCCTCGGCTCGCGTCGTTCGCCGGCGTCGATCCGGGCGCGGCCGCGGGCAGGGACAAGAGGTGCCGTCCGAAGTAGGCCGTGGTCAGGACGAAGATGGCGATCGCGGGGACGAGAATCTCCGGAGGAATCCATACCGGATCGCCCAGGGTGTCGAGCCGGGCGAGGTTCACGAGAGCGAGGACGTACAGATTGTTGATGAAATGGATGAGTATGGGGACGACGATGCTCCGGGTCGCGAGTGCGGTGAATCCCAGGATGACGCCCGCGAGGGCGATCGAAGGCAAGGGGAGACCGTGGAGCGCCGTGAACAGCAGGGCGGTGAAGAGGATGGCCGAGGAGCGGCTCATCCCGCGGCGAAAGACGCTCAGGATGAAGCCGCGTAACATCAGCTCTTCGGATATGGCGGCTCCGAGACCGATGGTGGCCACTTTCACGATCCAATCGACGGGCCCCCGGACCCGCACCATCTCGGTGAGCTGTGCCCGAATGTCCTCCCGGATCAGGGGCGCCGTGAGGTTCGAGAGCTGATCGCTCAAGATCACGAAGGAGATGGCGAGAGGGAGCGCCATGAGCAGGTCGCCCCGGGAGGGAAGTCGGAGCAGCAGGGTCTCCCTCACGTCGACGCGCGAATATCGGACCGCGAGGGCGGTCCACAACAGCACCACCAGGGGTGTGGCGACCAGAATCCAGTTCTGGTCGACCTCCGCCCGGGTCAGAGACCAGCCGAGAAGGAAGATGGAGAAGAGAACCGCGACG
Source organism: uncultured Acidobacteriota bacterium (assembly GCA_963815675.1). Classification (GTDB taxonomy): domain Bacteria; phylum Acidobacteriota; class Vicinamibacteria; order Marinacidobacterales; family SMYC01; genus CAWFHP01. The sequence continues at coordinate 46,657 of CAWFHP010000020.1, forward strand.
AACAAGAGGATCGCGGCACGAGGTGGTGGAACCGTGCGCGGCTCGGTGGATGTCATGGTTTCGAACTTCGATGTCGTTGTCGGTCGCCAAGCGAGAGCCACCCACTATATGAGTTTCAGCGCCCCGCTTCCAGAAACACCCATGGCTGGTATTGCCCCCTTCAACGGATTGAGATAATGTTCGCCATTTGGGTCCCATTGTCATCCCTCGGAGGTGAGTTCGATGAAGGCTCCGGAGCGACTGCGGGTCGTGCTCTACGGGCTCGGTCAAATCGGCTTGGAAACGGCAAAGGTCATTCTCGCTCGACGCGATATCGAGCTCGTCGGCGCCATCGACGTCGATCCGCAGAAGCAGCAGCGGGACGTGGCCGACCTCTCTGGCTTGTCCAGGCCATCGGGCGTCCGGGTCTCCGATCGCGCCGTTGAGGTCCTCCAGGTCACGCGTCCTCACGTCGTGGTCTTGACGACGAGCTCCCGTTTCAAGAACGTGCTCCCTCAGCTGAAAGAGTGTGTGGATGCTCGCTGCAACGTCGTGAGCTCCTGCGAAGAGCTCCTCTTCCCCAGTGTGCGCTACGCCGCGCAAGCGAAGGACCTCGACCGCCACGCCAAGACCTGCGACGTGTCGGTGCTCGGGACCGGGGTCAACCCCGGCTTCGTCATGGATACGATGGCGCTCGCCGCGACGGCACCCTGCCTCGAGGTGAAGTCGGTGCGCATCGAGCGGGTGGTAAACGCCTCGACCCGCAGGGCAAATCTGCAAAAGAAGGTCGGCGCGGGGATGACGTCTGCCCAGTTTCGCAAGGGAGTGAAAAAGAACGAGCTCGGGCACGTGGGTCTGCTCGAGTCCACTCATCTCGTGGCCGAAGGGCTGGGACTCGCCCTCGATCGGGTCGACGAAAAAATCACGCCGGTTCTGGCCAAGAGCCGCGTGAAAACTCCTCACGTCACGGTGTCCGCCGGACAGGTCGCCGGTATCCATCACGTCTGCCGCGGGTTCCGCGACCGCAAGGAAATGGTGAGTCTCGACCTCCAGATGTACGTGGGCGCGAAGAAACCCTACGATCGCATCGCGGTAAAGGGAAGGCCGGACGTGAACCTGCTCTTCGAGAACGGCGTGGCGGGTGACGAGGCGACGGTGGCGATTCTCATCGCGATGATCCCGGCGATGGGGAAGCTCGAGCGTGGCCTGCGCACCATGATCGATGCGCCCGTACCCCACTTTCACGCCGGCTGAGGCCCGCCCCGTCCCGAGTCGAGCCCGTCGCGCGGGAGCTCGCCGACAGATCGTGGTGACGAATCGGAATCCGGATCAGAGTGGTGGAGGCGCTCGCATCAAGGTCGTTCGGGTGGTCAAGATCGTCATCGGCATCCTTCTGATACCTCTCGGGATCGTCGGTCTCTTCGTTCCCGTTCTCCAGGGGATCCTGTTTCTCGTGCTCGCGTTCGTGCTGCTTGCCAGCGAGCTGCCGTTCGTTGCGCGCCTTCGCGACCGGTTGCGCGAGCGCTATCCTGAACCGTTCGACCGTGCGGACCGGCTCGGCGAGCGGCTCACGTGCTGGTTTCGAGACCGGTTCGGAAACGGAGATTCACGAAAGTGACGAAGTCCGAGGCCCCGGAGCGCGTCGAGAAGCTTCGGGCGCAGATCCGCCGTCATGACTACCTCTATTACGTCAAAGGACGGCCTGAGATCTCCGATGCCACGTACGACCGGCTCCTGCGAGAGCTCATCGAGATCGAAGAAGAGTATCCCGATCTCCTCGCTCCCGACTCGCCTTCCCAGCGAGTCGGAGGCAAGATCCACGAAGCCTTCAACGAGGTGCGTCACTTGGCGCCCATGCTCTCGCTCGAGTCGTTGATGGCAGAAGAGGAGGTCCGCGAGTTCGGAAAGAGAGTGGAAAAGGGATTGGGTGAGAGCGAAGTGCCGTACATGGCCGAGCCCAAGTTCGACGGCCTGTCGGTCGAGCTCGTTTATCTGGACGGCCGGTTCGAGCGAGGCTCCACCCGCGGGGATGGTACCGTCGGTGAGGACGTAACCGAGAACCTGAAGACCATCCGGTCGCTGCCGCTCGCTCTGTTCACCGACGAGCGGTCGGCGCCCGGCACCCTCGCGATCCGTGCCGAGGCCATCATGAGGCTCGGAGAGTTCGAATCGCTGAATCGGCGAATGACGGAGCTGGGAAAGGAGCCTTTCGCGAACCCTCGAAACGCCGCCTCGGGCTCGCTGCGGCAGCTCGATACCTCCGTCACCGCGAGCCGGCCGCTCGATCTCTTCGCCTACGAGCTCATGTATGCCGACGCCGTCACCCTTCGCTCTCAAAGAGAGGTTCTCGACGCGCTTGCCGACTGGGGGTTCAAGGTCGACAAGAGCTCGCGGCTCTCGAAGGGGCTCGCCGAGGTCGTCGCCTATCACGATGAGATGGAGGCGAAACGCGACGAGCTCGACTACGAGATCGATGGCATCGTGGTCAAAGTCAACCGCCGGGACCAGCAGGCGGAGCTCGGCTCGAGATCGCGGAGCCCGCGCTGGGCGGTCGCATTCAAGTTTCGTCCGCGCCAGGAAATCACCGAGGTCATGGACATCGCCGTGCAGGTGGGACGCACGGGAAAGCTCACGCCCGTGGCGCTCCTCCGGCCCGTGGACGTTTCGGGTGTGACGGTGAGCCGAGCCACTCTCCACAACGAGGACGAAGTCCGGCGAAAAGACGTACGGGTGGGGGATCGCGTCCGCATCCAGAGGGCCGGGGACGTGATTCCGGAGGTGGTCGAGGTCCTCCACGATCAACGGAAAGGCAATCCGCCGGAGTTCCATATGCCCTCCCGCTGTCCGGTATGCGACTTTGCCGTGGCGATCAAGGGCGCCTACCACGTCTGCACCGGCGGCTGGTCCTGCCGCGCGCAGCAGACGGGGCGCATCCAGCATTTCGCGAGCCGGGGAGCGATGGAGATCGATTTCCTCGGGGAAAAGACCGTGGCCCAGCTCGTGGAACGGGGCCTGGTGAGCGATCTCGCCGATTTGTACCGGCTCGAAAAAAAGGATCTCGTCGGGCTGGAGGGCTTCGCCGACAAGTCCGCGCAGAACCTCGTCGACGCCATCGAGGCGTCCAAGCGAGCGCCCCTGGATCGGTTCATTTACGCTCTCGGAATTCCCAACGTCGGCCAGCACGTCGCGCGCGTGCTCGCTACTCATTTCGGCGAGCTCGACGATCTCATGGCGGCGAATGAAGACGAGCTTCTCTCGGTTCACGAGATTGGAGAGGAGGTCGCCCGCTCGGTGGTGGAGTATTTCGGCGACAGGAAGAACCGCAACGTCATCGAGCGCATGCGTCAGCGCGGACTCGATCTCGTCTGGCAACGAAGCCAGGTGGCGAGAACGCTCGAAGGCAAGAAAATCGTCTTCACCGGCGCTCTCTCGAAGCTCCACCGGGACGAGGCGAAGCGCCGGGTGGAGGAGCGCGGGGGCCGCGTGACCTCCGCAGTGAGCAAGAGCACGAGCTTCGTCGTCGTCGGCGAGGATCCGGGCTCGAAGGCGGAAAAGGCGAAAGAGCTCGGGGTCGAGATCCTCTCGGAGGAGGAGTTCCTCGCCCTCCTGGAGCGAGCGCTATGAACCTTTCGAACGGCGCCGGCGTATACGAGTGTGGAGAAATCAGGTGACGAAGTTTTTTCTCTGGCTGATTCTTTTCGTGCTCTGTTGGCCGCTGGCCCTCATGGCACTCATCCTCTATCCGTTCGTCTGGCTCCTCTTGCTGCCCTTTCGATTGGTGGGAATCGCCGTGAGCGGGGTCTTCGAGCTACTGGCGGCGATTCTGCTCCTGCCCGCTCGTATCCTGCGAGGACCCCGGGCGCTAAAGGCGTCGTAGCCGGACCTCGAAGGCGGCACCCCCGAAGGAGGAGTCGACGAGCGAGAATCTCGCCGCCGTAGCGCTCCAGAATGGTTTTCACGATCGCGAGCCCGAGCCCGGTGTGCTCCTTGGCCTTTGGTTCATCGGGGCGGTAGCTGAAGAACCGGTCGAAGATGCGCTCCCGGTGCTGCGGCGGCACGCCTGGCCCTTCGTCCTCCACGGTCAGGATGGCGCGGTCGCGCTCCGAGCGAACGCCGACTCGTACCCTTCCCGCGGCGGGAGTGAATCCGAGCGCGTTATCGAGCAGGTTCTCGAGAACCTGTGCCAGGCGGTGGCCTTCAATCGCGACCGGAACGGGCTTGTCGGGCGCGCGGAGCTCGAAGCGCCTTCCGCTCTCGCGGTACCGTTCGATGCCGAGAAGACCGCGGACGAGCTCCACGAGGTCGACGGAAGCGTTGGGCGCCTCGTCGATGCCGGCATCGACGAGAGTGATCTCGCGAACGGTCGAGAGCAGCCGTTCCAACCGCGCGATGTCTCGTTCCACCATCCCCGCGAACCTCGCCCTCTCGGCGGGGTCGTCCACTTCCTTCAGCATCTCGGCGGCGGCACGAATGGAGGTGAGCGGGTTTTTGAACTCGTGCGAGACGTCGGCGGCGAAGGACTCGATGAAGCGCATCCTCTCGTCGAGCCGGGAAGACAGCTCCGAGAGCGCGCGGCTCAGGTCGCCGATCTCGTCGAGGCGCTCGGAGCCGCGGAAGGCTCCGATGAGCCGCACCCGGCCGTCGACGATCGCCTGGGCCTGGGACCGGAGCTTCTGAAGCGGCGTCGAGATCGTGGTGGAAAGCATCAGACTCAGCACCGCGGCGGCGGCCACCGCCCAGAGGACGTAGCGGAAGACCGCGAGTCGGACCTCGTAGAGGTCCTGCAGGATGTGGTACGTCGACTGCGATACGAGTACCGCGCCCACCACTTCGCCTTCGTTGGCCACCGGCAAGGCGCTGTAGAGGGTCACCGACCGCTGGCCGCCAGGCGTAATGCGGGTGGCGGCGCCGTACTGGCCCGAGAGCGCTTGACGGATCTCGGCCCCGTCGAGAGGGGCGTCCGCCGAGTAGTATTCTTCGTTCGCCGGGCTCGAGCTCGCGCGCGGCTCGGAGAGCAGTGGGGCGAGCAGTCGAAACAGCGAACTTCCCACGCGATAGAGCCATCCCGAGCGCGGGTCGGGCGCGCTGTCGGCGCCGTCTTCCTCGGCATCGAGCTCTCGACGGGGGCCGAGTCGGCTGGTGTCGCAGACGAGCCAGCCTTCGCGATCGAGAACTCGAATCCTCGAGGGGCTCCGCTGCTCGAGGCGGGCGAGGATGGGCTCCGCGACTGCCTGATCGATCCGGCCCCTTTCCGACAGCGCGGCGGCGAGCAGTCGGCCCTGCTGCACCATAGACTGCTCCTGTGTCTGCAAGAGCTTTCGCTCGTAGATTTGGAGGTAGGACACGCCCGCCACCGGAAGGAAGACGACGAGAACGTTGAAAGCCAGCAGGCGGATCCAGATTCGAGAAAAGAACCGCCGCGCGGCAGAAAGAGTCATGCCTGCGCCGCGCTAACCCTCACGGTACCGATATCCGAGACCGTACACGGTATCGATGTCGTCGAAGCCGGGATCGATCTGGATGAACTTCTTCCTGAGGCGCTTCACGTGGCTGTCGATGGTGCGCTCGCTCACGTAGGCGTCGTGCGGGTAGCACTCCTCCATGAGCTGGCTTCTCGATTTGACGTGGCCAGGCCGGCGGGCGAGCGCGCGGAGGAGCATGAACTCCGTCACCGTGAGCGGGAGCAGAGTGCTCTTCCAGCTCGCCTGGTACCGCGCGAGGTCGAGGCAGAGCTCACCCAGCGTCAGCTTCTCGTCGGCGGTGCTCGCTGACTTGTCCAGGAGCGCGAGTCGACGGAACAATACCTTGACCCGGGCGACGAGCTCGCGAACGGCGAAGGGCTTGACGAGATAGTCGTCTCCTCCGAGCTCGAGGCCGAGGACGCGATCGAATTCCTCGTCCCGGGACGTGAGAAAGATGATGGGGAGGACCTCGGTCACGCTCCTGAGCCTGCGACAGAGCTCGAGGCCGTCCATCCGTGGCATGACGATGTCGAGCACGACGAGGTCGGGGAGCTCACGACTGAACGTTTCCCACGCCGCGTGACCATCCGGGTAAATCTCCACCTGATAGCCCTCGCGTCGGAGGGCGTAGCCGACCGTCTCCCGGATGTTCTCCTCGTCGTCCACGACGGCGACGCGACCGGATCCTCTCGTGCTCATGAGGGGTTACTGACAATGTAACTCATCGCATCCCGCCGGGCTAGCCGCGTTTCCCTCGCCACAATGTCGCCACAATATTTCCCCGCGGCCGACACATCTTTTCGATACAAGAAGATATAGGAAAGTTGGTGCCGCCATGAGGAATGAGGATGCGCATGAGCATGAGAATGAGACTGACCATCGGGGCGCTCGTCGCCGTCGGATCGTTTTCGATCGCCTTCGCCTATCGGGGAACGGCTCGCGCGGCAGCCTCCTCCAAGGAGGGCTCGATGGTCCCGTCCGTCGTTTCCGCGGTCACGCTGGACGGCGGCGCCGAGCCGATTCCAGCGACTCCGATGGTGACGGAATCGGAAGAGCGACGCGACGCTCCGGGCGACGGCGTCGCGGTCTTGTTCACGCTGCTCGGATTCCTCGGTCTCATTGCCGGGAATCTCGTCCGATGGAGCGGTGACAGCTCGGCGAACGCGAACCGCTCCGTCGTTTCCAGCTCTCGCCTGCGAGAGCCCTAGATCGAGCGGGCGTCGGCCGCGCCCAGACCTTGGGGCAAGGCGGACCGCGACGCCATCATCTCCCGGAGCTTTCCCTCGTAGAAGAACTCGCTCGCGCCGAGCGCAGGCTTCAGCTGGGTGAGCCAGGTGGCATCGGGATCGTACTTCGCCAGGAAGACCCGGCCGACCCACGATGGGTCGCGGGCCTGCAGCAATTTGAGCGCGAAGAGCTTTTCCCCTCCGATTTCCAGCACTCCGTCCACCAGGACCTTTCCCGGCAAAGCGGACATGGAGGGACCCCGAACCGTTCGACCGAGGCCGGAGACCTGTCGGTAGGCGTCGTTGAAGATCTCGAGCGCCCGGGCGAGCGGGAATCTCGAAGTACTCCTTCGCGCCCGTGTTGCGCTCCACGAACATGTAGTAGGGAACGGCGCCGAGCTTGACCTGCGGTCTTCCAGAGAGCGGCCCAGGCGTCCGCGGAGTCGTTGACGTGGCGTACCAGCGGCGCCTGACAGCGAACGACGGCGCCGGTCTCGCGCACGCCGCGAGAGCGCCTCGCGCGCGATCATCGTTTCGAGCTCGCGCGGATGGGTGAAGTGGGCCATGAGCGCCAGATTGCCGGCCGCTGGCGACGACTTCCTCGAAGAGCGCGCATGAGCTCGTCGGCGTCGTCGTCGGTGACGAACTTGTAGGGCCAGTAGGCGAGCGCCTTGCTGCCGATGCGAATGCTCTCGACGTGCGCGAGCTCGGGGTCGAGCAGAGGCTCGACATAGCGGCGGAGGACCTTGGTCTTCATCACCAGCGGATCGCCGCCGGTGAAAAGAACGCTACGCACTTCTTTGTGGGCGCGCACGTAATCGTACAGCTTGTCCGCCTGACGCGCGGCGAACTTCAGCTCGTCGATCCCGACGAACTGCGCCCAGCGGAAGCAGTAGGTGCAGTAAGCGTGGCAGGTCTGACCCGCGGCGGGGAAGAAGAGAACCGTTTCCCGGTACTTGTGCTGCATGCCGGGCAGAGGCTCGGAGTCCAGCATGGGGACGTTCATTTGGACCTGTCCCGCGGGATGCGGGTTCAGCGTGTCCTGGATCGTTCGCGCCGCGAGCCGCGATAGTCTCCGGGGACGCGTCGCTCCGAACGAGCTCTCGCATCCGCTCGAAGTCTCTTCTCTCGAGCATCCCGGGCTGCGGGAAAGGTAAGCTGATAGATCGGATCGTCCGGTATATTGTCCCAGTCGATCAGCTCGTCGACGACGTAGTTGTTGACGCGGAAGGGTAGAACCGCCGCAACCGCCTTCATGCTCAGGCGGACTTCTTCGGGGAGAGCGAGGAGCTGCGGGAGGCGGTCGATATCGGATCGAGTGAAGACCTTGAACTTCGAAGAGCTCGCGAACTCCGTCGTTGCAGGTTCCATCATGTCGAAACTGGCCATTCCACCTCCTTTGCTCCGGGCTCTCGTCGATACGCCCTGCCGGGGAGCGGCGATCGATACAAGATCGCCGTCCACGAAATTCTCGATAAGACTCTAAGAGGCGCGAACGCGATGATGAGGGAGCGCGCATGGCCCGGCGCGGTTGATGGCGCTCCTAGTGAAGGCCCTACTATACCAGAATGACGAGTGGGAGACCAAGCATGGGGTTATCTATAAGAATATCTTACAGTTCATATTGCAAATCAATCCCATAATCTATTGCCGGTTGGCAACTTAGATGAACGACACCCAGGGCTGACCGACCGGTTGGTCAGGCATCCCGGAATACAATGGAGGACGATGATGGGGTTCGAGGGCGAAGATTGGATTGGCGAGACGGCTCAAGAGAGCATTCGCGGCCTGTCTCCAGCGGAGAAGAAGCGGCTGGCGGCCCGGCTCGCTTCCTTTCGGAGCGCGATGAAGCCGTTGAGAACGGCGGCGTCGGGAGAGGAGCCACTGTTCGCCCCCGAGCTCGAGTCCCGGCGGGGGGAGCCGTGAGCCCCGACGAGATCGCGTACGCCTCCATCGGGACCGTCCGGTCTCTGCTCGAGCGCCGCGAAATGAGCTCCGAGGAGCTCGTCGGGCTCCATCTCGAGCGTGCCCGTTCGCAGACGGAGCTGAACGCGTTCATCTCGCTTCTCGCCGAAAGCGCCCTCGATGAAGCGCGTCGTTGCGACGAGCTTCGGAGAAAAGGCGGAGCTCTGGGTGCGCTCCACGGAATACCGGTGAGCGCGAAGGACCTCGTCTGGTCGAAGGGTGTTCCGACGACTTCGGGCTCGAAGATTGCGCAAGGCTTCGTCCCCGATCGCGACGCTCCCGTGCTCGCGAGCCTCCGCGCGGCCGGTGCCGTGCTTCTGGGAAAGACGAACCTTCACGAGTTCGCGTACGGTGTGTCGAACGTGAACCCTCATTACGGTCCCGCTCGAAACCCGTGGGATCGACGCCGCATCAGCGGTGGCTCGAGCGGCGGTTCGGCGGTGTCGCTCGCCGCGGGAGTAGGCTACGGCTCGATCGGCACGGATACCGGCGGCTCGATCCGAATCCCGTCGGCTCTCTGCGGTATCGTTGGGCTGAAGCCGACCTATGGCGCGATCTCGCGCGAAGGCGTGACGCCGCTCTCGTGGAGTCTCGATCACGTCGGACCGATGGCACGCCGGGTGGAGGATGTGGCGTTGCTCTTCGAGGTCATGAGCGGGAAGGCGATGGCGGGCCAGACGCCGACCGCCGCGCCGTTGTCGAAAACGAGAGTGGGGATCCACCGTCGCTACTTCTTCGAGAACCTGATCGACGAGGTGAAATCCGCCGTCGAGCGCGCGGTGGAGAAGCTGGTGCGCCTGGGAGGGGAGCTGGTCGAGATCGACGTTCCCGAAATCGATCTCCAGGGCGCCTGCCGGAACACCATCGCATTCGCCGAGGCCGCTTCCTACCACGAGGAGGATTTGCGGAATCGTGCCCAGGAATACGGGGACGATACCCGCGAGCTCTTGCGGCTCGGGCTCCTGATACCGGCGACGGACTACCTCGCGGCGCTCCGCGCGCGGCGTCGCATCGTCGTCTCCTTTCAGAAGGCGTTCGATGCCATCGACGTTCTCGTGGCGCCGATGACTCCGGCGGGTGCCCCCGAGATCGGCGCTACGGTGCTCGACAACGGCGAGGATCTCCGCGCCGGACTCCTCCGGCTCGCGAGCCCGTTCAACACCACCGGGTTTCCCGCGATATCGCTGCCTTGCGGCTTCACCGCCGATGGCCGGCCCATCGGTCTCCAGCTCGCCGCGTCTCCGGGAAACGAGGCCCGTCTTCTCGCGGTGGCGCTGGCCTATCAAGAGAGTCAGTCCGGGGCGGATTGGTCGAATCGCCGTCCTGCTGTATAGTCCACCGTTCTTTGCGATCGGGAGGTTCGTCGAATGCTGCTGGAAGGAAAACGTGGACTCGTGGTCGGGATCGCCAACAAGCGATCCCTTGCGTGGGGAATTGCCCAGTCGGTGGCTCGGGAGGGCGCGAGGCTCGCGGTCACCTACCAGGGCGAGCGCCTCGAGGAGAACGTCCGCAAGCTCGCGGCGGAGCTCACCGATCCCGTGATTCTCCCTCTGGACGTGACCAAAGACGAAGAGCTCGATGCCCTCCGTCCGGCGATCGAGAACGAGCTCGGCGGACTGGACTTCGTGATCCACGCCGTCGCCTACGCGCTGAGAGAGGAGCTCGACGGCGAGTTCGTCCAGACCTCGCGCGAGGGCTATCGCATCGCTCAGGACATCTCTTCCTATTCCCTGACCGCCCTCGCGCAGCGCACCGTTCCGCTCATGAGCGGCGGAGGCTCGATCGTGACCCTGACCTATCTCGGTGGCGAGCGCGTCGTGCCGCACTACAACGTGATGGGGGTCGCCAAGGCGGCGCTCGAAATGTCGGTGCGTTATCTCGCCGCCGATCTGGGCCCGCGGGGAATCCGGGTGAACGCCATCTCGGCCGGACCGGTGAAGACTCTCGCCGCGTCGGGAGTGCACGGGATCTCCAAGATGCTGGAGCACCACCGAACCAACGCTCCCTTGAGGCGGAACACCGAGCAGGGAGAAGTGGGAGACGCCGCCGCGTTTCTCGTCTCCGACCTCGCCCGGGGCGTCACCGGTGAAATAGTCCACGTCGACGGCGGATATCACGTCATCGGGAGCGCCTTTCCGCTCTGCAGCAGCGTTCATGAGGCCAAAGGCCTCACCCGAAAACCATGAAAATGCAGGGGAAGACGCAGAGGCGCCGAGCAAGCAAAGGCGCCAAGGGAGACTGCACTGCGCCCTTGCTCCCGTTCGCGTCTCTCACGCTTCCGGACAACTCCGGAGGCTCGTCGCCTGTCCGGTCGAGCATGGAATTTCTTCACGTCTTTGCACCTTTGCGCCTTGCGCCTTTGCGTTCCTTCCCTTGAGGCGGTCTTGTGAGTCACTCCAATTTTGTAGACAACGATGAGATTTCGTATCTCAGAGGATTTCTTCGCTCTGTTTCCCGACGCGATCCTCGGCGTTGTCGCCGCGTGGGGAGTCGATAACCACACTCGGCCGGAGGACGTCGATTCCCTGTCCCGGCTTCTCGCGTCGGCGCAGAAGTCGCTGAGCGACCGCCTCGGGGAAAACTTGACCGAGGAGCCGCGGATCCGCTGCTGGAGGGACGCCTACCGCGCTTTCGGCGCCAAGCCGAAGGACAATCCATCCTCCATCGAGAACCTGGCGCGCCGGGCGCGGAAAGGCGAGCCGCTCCGGCACATCAACAAGATCGTCGACATCTACAACTTCGTATCTCTGACCCACTTCCTCCCCGTCGGAGGCGAAGACCTCGACCGGATTCGAGGGCGATATCCTTCTCACCCGCGCCGCCGCCGACGAGCGGAAGGTACGACTCCTCGGTGAGAGCGAGGAGCGTGCCCCCAAGCCGGGCGAGGTGATCTATAAGGACGAGCTGGGTGCGATCTGCCGCCGCTGGAACTGGAAAGAGGCGGACCGAACGAAGCTCACCGAAGACGCGACGAACGTAGTCCTCGTCATCGAGGCGATTCCGCCGAATCTCGAGGGAAGAGCTCGAGGCGGCGGCGGCCGAATCTTCCCGCCGCTTGCACGAGAGCTGTGGCGGTGACTCGACCGTGACACTACTGGATCCCCTCCGGCCGGATCTCGACTTGGAGCAGACGTAGCCCCCCTACGTGCGGGGATATCTCGTCCCCGTCGGACGCATCATTCGGGAGCCGCAGCACCTCTCGTGTACGGGATTTGTCTGGATGCCTTCGAGGGGAGCCCGGTCCTCGTCATGGAGGTGGTCGAGGGCGAGACTCTCGCCGAGCGCCTCTCCCGCGGCCCCCTCTCGCTGAAGTCCGCTCTCGAGCTCGCGCTTGCGATCGCCGAAGCGCTCGAAGCGGCGCACGAGCGAGGTGTTCTCCACCGCGATCTCAAGCCTTCGAATGTCATGCTCACCCCCGATGGTGGCGACAAGGTCCTCGACTTCGGGCTCGCGAAGGCTCTCGGGCCGGAGCGAAGTTCGGAAGAGGGCGCTTCTTCCTCCGTCGCGACGCTCCCGAAGCCCGTGGAGAAGACGGAGAGCGGAATCGCCGTCGCTGTTCCAAGCAGACTGGACAGCAGTCCCGGTAGAGCCCTAAACTGCTAGTAGATCGTTAGATAGGTGGTTCACGTCAGGACTCTCGAAGCGCGCGGGTTGACTCGTGCGGAGTGGCGCGCCAGGTCGGGGTCGTCGTCAAGCCGTGTCGTTGAGGTTTCGCCAGGAGGACGCCGAGGTGAGGAGCTGTCACTTGGTGCGCTCGAGCGACGTTCTCGGGGTCTACCCCGAGCGATGAACTGGAACCTCGCGTCACCCGTGTTCGAGCAGTGCCATCGAACACCAGACCGCCTAGCGCTCTTCGCGGACGAAACGGAAACGAGCTACGCGGAGCTAGCGATCTCGGCCAGCCGGCTCGCGGCAGCGCTCAACCAGCGAGAGCTCGCTCGCGGCAGCCGCATCGGGATTCTGGGCTCACGGAGCCGGGTCGCGGTCGAAGCCGTGCTCGGCGTGAGCTGGGCGGGTGCGGCCTACGTGCCTCTCGGTTTGAACTGGCCGGGGGAGAGGTTGCAGACGGTCCTCGATCGCGTCGACCTCGACGCGATCATCGCCGACGAGCGCGGGCTGGCGCATTTGACTCCTTCCGTCATCGGGTCGGTCGAGCACGTGTGGGTTCCTGGCGACGGTGGTCCCGCCGGCACCATCCCCCTTCGAGATCTCCCTGGGCTCGATACGCCCGCCGAGCCCGTCTCGATGACGGCCGATGATCTGGCGTACATCATCTTTACATCGGGCACGACCGGGGTCCCCAAAGGCGTGATGGTAGGGACTGGGTCCGTCTCCGCCTATCTTGTGGCGTTGGCTCTTCGCAAGGGGATGTCGTCTTCCGATCGCGCCTCCCAGTTCACCGAGCTGACCTTCGATCCCGCGCTCGGCGAGATCTTCGTCCCGTGGAGGAGTGGTGCATCGCTTCACGTCGTGCCGGCCGTGTCCCGGGTGTCGCCCGCAAAGTACGTGCGCGATCGGTGTCTCACGATATGGGGCTCCGCTCCCGCCGCCATCTCCTGGATGCGCGCGACACGCTCGCTCATGCCAGGCTCGTTGTCCGGACTTCGTTACTCTTCGTTTGGCGGGGAGCCGCTGCCGCTGGCATCGGTGAAGGCGTGGCAGGCAGCGGCTCCGAACAGTGTCGTCGACAACCTCTATGGCCCGACCGAGGCAACGGTAGACTGTGTGGGGCAGCGGGTGGGGCCGGGTGCCGATCCCATCGTCACTCCTGGGCGCGGCATCCTGGCGATCGGCGTTCCGCACCCTGGCACCGAGCTCGAGGTGTTCGGCCCGGATCGCCGTCCCGTGCGAACGGGTGAGGCGGGCGAGCTCGCCATCGCCGGCAAGCAGCTCTCGCTCGGCTATCTCGGCCAACCGGAAGTGACTGCAGCGCGCTTTCCGGTGATCGATGGAAAGCGCTGGTATCTCACTGGCGATCTCGCGATGCGGGACAACAACGGGATCTTCCATCACCTGGGCCGGATGGACAATCAAATCAAAATCCATGGCCACCGGGTCGAGCTCGAGGACATCGAAGCTCACCTGCGCGCCGCCAGCGGAAGCGATCAAGTTGCCGCCATGGCGTGGCCGGTCGAAGATGGCGTCGCCCGTGACATCACCGCCTTCGTTGCCGGATGCGATCTTCCGCCCGAGCGTATCCGTGAAGCGCTGCGACGCCGGCTGCCTGCCTACATGGTGCCAGCCACCATCCAAGTCGTCGCTGCGCTTCCCGTGAACCCGAGCGGCAAGCTGGATCGAAAGGCCCTGTTGGCACGGCTCGAGGGCGAAGCGAAAGTGTGAGCGCTCCGTCGGTGGAACGTCTCCAGCGGTTCCTGCGCGAGTGGGGCGTCGGAGCGCATCCACACGAGTGGCGGCTTCCTCCCATCGAGACCTATCCGGCACTCGTTGCCTGGGTCAAGACGACTCCCGGGAAATGGGGGCTTTTCGCCGTCTTCGCCCTGCTGCTCGTGCCGCACCAGGGTCACTGGCTCGAGTTCACGGTAGCCGCGGCTCTCGTTTCCGCTGCGGGCCCGTATCGCTTCCACTTCGCCTTTGCGGTCGCCGGGGCGCTGCTCCTGGCGAACCCCTACTGGTACGGGTCGCGAGCTCTAGACAGGTTCATCCTCGAACAGGAAGGTCTCGGGTGGGTCGACAACCGATATCTGCGCGCGGGGACTCTGGCGCTTTGCATCGTGCTCGCGGCCGCTGCCATCGGTCTGGCGCGGCGCTTCAAACATCGTCGTTTGGCGAGAAGGCCGGTTCTCGCCGAGCACGTGCTCTGCGTCATCTTGTTGATCACGGCTTCCTCGCGCTGGCTGTCCGGGCTTCCCCAGGCGGTGCTGTGGAGCGTGACCGTCACTTTGATGGCTTACTTCTGGTATCTGGCATACGCGCTGCTCGACCAACGTCACCGGCAGCCGGAACCGCTCTTTGCGCAGTTCGCCACCTTTCATCCGTTCTTTGCGCACAACACCACGGTTCCAATGGGAAAGAGCGTCGCGAACTGGCGCAAGGTCGAGACGACCAACGACGACGAGCTCGCCTCCTGCCAGCTCAAAGCCGTCAAGTTGCTCGTCTGGGCATCTGTGCTCAAGGTGGTGCAATGGGCGCTCCGCCGGATCTCCTTCGACGTAATCGGCATCGTGCCTCTGGCATCGGCGTTCGACACCTACCTCAAGCAGGGGGTCATTCCAGGAACCTTTCCACTACTGAGCATCGTCGTCCACTTCCCGGACCAACTGCTCGACCTCGCGATCTGGGGTCATGTCGCGATTGCCATCGGCCGGCTCGCGGGATTCCGGTTGTTGCGCAACAGCTGTCGACCACTGCGCTCGCGCACCGTCGCCGAGTTTTGGAACCGCTACTTCTATTACTTCAAAGAGCTCCTGGTCACGTTCTACTTTTACCCGACCTACGTGCGCTGGTTCAAAGCTCACCCGCGCCTTCGCATCGTGTTTGCCACGTTCATGGCCGCCGGAGTGGGAAACTTCTTCTTCCATTTCATGCTCCAAGATGAGTTGATCGTCAAGTTGGGACCGATTGAGACCGCCGGCGTCATGCAGACCTATGCGTTCTACTGTTTCGTCCTCAGCGCGGGCATCGCCGTCTCCCAGCTTCGAGCGCGTCGACCGGACCCGAACGCGAGCTGGTGGCGCCGTCAGCTCGTTCCTTCGCTGGTGGTAGCGACGTTCTATGGGTTTCTGTCGTTTTTCGACGGGCCCGATGTGTATGTACCATTGGTGAAGCACTTCGATTACTTGTTCCGCGTCCTCGGGGTGGACTCATGGCTGAGAGCGATCGGCTAGACATCAGGGCTTTCGTCGAAAAACTGCTCGCCGAGAGAGACGATCGTGCGCCGTTCGGCGACGCGGAGTCCCTCGTCGAGAGCGGTCGGCTCGACTCGCTCGCCGTGACGAAGCTCGTCACCTTCCTGGAATCGGAGTTCGACGTCGACTTCGCAGAAATCGAGTTCGACCCGCAGCGCTTCGACAGCGTCGAAGAGCTCGTTTCGATTGTGGACGAGGCGAGGGGGTGAAGCTAGCTGCGGGACGGAGTGCGGCGCTCCACCCACGAGCGCACCGCGCTCATCGGGCCCGAGAAGTACGAAGGGCACTGTTCCGCGGATGCGTAGGGAGGCCACCGGAGAAGGAGTGCGTGTGCCTGCGGCAACGCGTGGAACGGAATGCCGGGTGCGAGGTGGTGCAACAGATGGTAGCCGTTGTTGTGGGGATGGATGAGCTGGCTGGCGGCGCCGCCGAACGGATGGTTGCGACTGAAGCCGATCAAGCTGCCAGGGATGAGGCCGACGTGATCCGAAATCTCACGAAACGCGGTGATGGCGTGAAACACGGTCGCTTTCGCCACCAGCCAAAGCGCGAGAAACAGCAACGCGGCCGAGCCGCCCGCGGTGAGCGCGATCGTGCCGAGCACCACACCCCACCAGCACGCGACACCGACGAGACCCGACGCCTCCATCGTCTCGACGTTGCCGAGCACTGCGGCGCGAATAGCGCGCGGTGAGAGGACCTGGTCGAGCCAGACGGAGGGCCATCCTGGTGACGAGCGCGACTCGTCGCGGATGAAATCGGGGTCGCGCGCAGCGTCGCCCAGAAAGCGATGGTGACGTTTGTGCTCGACGCGATAGGTCTGCATCGACACCCACAACGGGTAGCAGAACAGGACGTTCGCGAGCGCGGCAGCCCGCACGCGATCGGAGTCGAAGCTCCAGTGCGAAGCGTCGTGCAATAGGTTTCCGAGGGCACGCTGGCGGTTCCCGACGGCGAAGATCGCGAACGGCACGGCGACCCATCCGAACGCTGACACGGAGACCGTGGCGAGCAGTATGAGGCCCCAATCGAAGGCGGCCGCCGCCAGCGTACGCGCGGGACGAGGAAGGTGGAGCGCCTTCAGTTCCGCGGAGATACCGGCCCGGCGCACAAATCGCCACATCTCTGCGGTCTGGCCCCCCACCGAGGCGGGCAGTACGCCGGAAGCGATTTCCCCCTGAACCAAGCTCCCCCCCTGCGACGTGCGCTCGACCCTCACCGCCGCACCCAGACGGATTATACCGGATTCCTGCGAAAAGACACGTGGGGCTCTCCACCGTCCGCCCAAGATTCACGTCAATGTCGGGAGAAGGCTCCTGGGAGCCGAAGGCTTCCATGCCTAATGGTATTTGCTGGAGCTTGGCTGAAGCGAGCTTCCTTCGTTAAGGAGATGAGTTGGAGCGCGGAAGCTCAGCGGATGTATCCCCACTCGCGCAGCACCCGGTCGAAGTCCGTGAGCTGGCTGGCGGTCTCACCCTCGTCGCTCGTTCGGAAGCCTTCCCACCAGAGCCGGAGAGCGGGGACGGAAGATTCGCGCGGAGCGGGCGGCCGCTCGGAGAAGAGGAACTTCCGGTCACGACTCGGGTCGATACTCTCCCCCGCGACGCGAAGCGGCAGCTGCATCGGGCCCACGAAGGTGAGGACGTCGGGGCGTCCCTCGACCTCGATGCGGATCTTCGCACGTTGCGGCACCGTGGAGACGTAGTAGAGCCCGTGGTAGCCGTGAAATCGTACGGTTAACGCCGAGCCGTTCTCGGTGACGCTCGACACGTCGAGCTCGTCGAGGTCGAACACGGAGCTCGAAGGGCCGTAGTCGACGATTCGTCCGTCCTCGACGCTCACGACGACGGTGGCGTCTTCCATCCCCGACGAGCCGAAAACGAAGGCCTCTCCCGGAAGCCGCTCCCGGAGCCACTCCTCGTGGCGGCTCATGAGGCGACGAAGGCGCTCGGGCTCGGTCTTCTCCGTCGCGACCCGCCGGCCTCCGCTCCAGATCTCCGCTCGATGATCGAGGGGCGCCCCGTTCGGCTCACGGATGCGGCAGCCCTCGACCCACCAGACGAGCTGCTCTTGGCCCTGAAAGCGGGAATCGGAGCAGAAGCCGTAGGAGACGAAGGGTCGCGATCCATCGGCGTGCGCCGGGTTGGCGCCGGAGAGGGGAAGCGGCCTTCCGTCGAGCCTTTCCGGAGGCGGAAGCTTCATCTCTTCGAGGAGCGTGGGGAGAATGTCGAGCCCCGAGACGGGCTCGTTCCACTTCCGCGGCGCGATGCCCTTGCCCTCGACGAGGAGCGGAACGTCGGTCTCGGCCGCGCTGCAGGCGTTTCCGTGCCCCAGGTTGAAGCTCGCGAACGCGCCGCGCCTCTCGCCGGTGGCGAAGGTGGGAATCTCACCCTCGAGGTCCATCCCGTCGCCGAAGAGCTCTCCGTGATCCGCGGTCAAGAACTGCACGGTCGTCGACTCGAGGCCGTAGGCGCGGAGGCCTTTCTGGAGCGCTTCGATGGCTTCGTCGGCGTGGCGCGCCCGGGCCTCGTAGGCGCAACGGCACTGATCGAGGCCGGAGAGCGCCGGGCAGCCGAGCTCGTCATACAGGCGCCGCGGGGTCTGCGATTGCCGGTGCGGAGTCGAGACGTAATAGACGAGAAGAATTCTCTCGTCGGCATAGCGTGCGAAGAGCGCGGGAAGCTCGTTGATGGTGTCCAAGGTGCCGCGGTCGGTGCGACCCCAGCTCGAATAGCGGGAGAACGCCGGTATGTCCCGGAAGTAGGCGTTGTTTCCGAGAAACACGGCGTGGTAGCCGGCCGATTCGGCGAAGTGGCCGACGAAGAGATTCGCGCGGGAGTAGACGGCCTCGAGAGGGGATTGGATCGGCATCGATTGGCGGCGATGCAGCGGGTCGATGCGCATGAGGTCCCGACCCATGAGGATCGGCCAGACGGAGGCGCGGGTGTGGCATCCGGGAGAGATTGCCCTTTCGTACTGCTGGCCCTGCTCCGCGAGCCGGCTCATCGCGGGAACGATGCGGCTCCGGTCGTCGCGCCTCAGGATGTCGCCGCGAAGAGCGTCCACGATGGTGAGAACCAGCCATCGGGGTCGCTCGTCCGCGCCGCTCTCTTCCGGCGCGACGACGCGCGGTTCTCCGATGGCGATGGTCCCGGCGGAGGCGCGGAAGCAGAGGGAGCTCCGGCCCCGTTCGAGCGCAAGATCCGTCTGTCGGGATGCGTCGAAGCTTCCGGGTCGCCGAAGTCGTTCCGAAAGAATCGACCGGTTGCCGCCGATGGTGACGGCGAGCGTCGCCTCGGCCCCGCGGCCGATGGAAACGGCTTCGAAGCGGAGGCGTTCGTTTCCCGAGAGCTCGAGCGGCGAGGTGCACCAGGACTCGCCCGCTTGGAGCAGAATCGCTGGCATGTTCTCGTCGTTGCCCCGATCGTGATCCTGCCACGCGAGAAGTCGAAGGTGGTCGGCCCGTGCGTCGTCGACGTTCCAGGGGACGACATCGCTCTCGAGTCCCTCGAGGATCTCGGCGGGTATAGTCGGTTCATCCGACGGCACGAAGGTACCGTCGCCTTCGGAAAAGCGCCGCAGGAGCGAATCGAGCTCGCGCAGGGGTACGGAGCGGGACGGAGGAGAGAACTCAATCGCGGGAACGGGAACGTCGACGGGACTCCCGCACTCGGAGGTGCTCTCGGCATCCGCGCGGAAGGAGATGAGCAGCGCCGCACAAACGACGGGGAACAAGGATTCGAATGCCAAGACGCCAAGGCGCGAAGACGCAAAGAGAGGAGTCCTTTGGGGCTTTGCTCCTTTGCGTCTTTGCGTTTCGTCTTTCTCTAGCCTTCATACACGGCTCGGTTCTCGAGAATCCCTCACTTTGCCCGCCGCTCGAACACGACGGCTCCGTAGAGGCGGCGCAGGTTGGGGTCTCCGTCGACACAGCGCTCCTCGAAGAGCTTTTCGAGGTCGACGCTCTCCGTTGCTTTCGAGGGCTCGATTCCCGCAAGCGGGACAATCTCCTTTTCGAGCCCGTGGGGGGTCATCTGCTCGCGGTAGAGGCGGTTGCCGAGCACGACGGCGCGCTCCTTGGCGCTTTCCACGAGGTCCTCCATGTTGGCGCGGAGGACCATCTCCCTCGTTTGCGGCTCGAGCTCGAGAAGCTCCGAGAATCGCCGGATATTCGAGCCTCCGGCCCACGAGGCCCAGCGGCCGGCTCGGCCAGAACCAGATTCCGGTCTCGAGGCAGATGGGCCGCTCCGCCCCGGCGTCGAGGAGCGATATACCTTCCCCGAATCCGCCGGTTTCTCCAGGCTCGAGAAGCGGCAGAAGCGTCGCCGCTAGATCGTAGTGTCGGACCTGAGCGCTCGACCTCACTCCCCGTGGGACGCCCGGTCCCTCGAGAAAGATGGGGACCGCCTGGGAGCGGAGGTGGGAGAGCGTGTCTCCGTGGCCGGCGATACCTTCCTGCTCGTAGAGCTCTTCGCCGTGGTCACCGGTGACGACGAGGATGGTATTGCGATCGAGCCCCCGGCTGCGGAGAACGCTCATGAGCCGCTCCATCGCTCGATCGATCGCGGTCAGAGCCGCGTCGTATCGCGCGCGGATTTGTGCCACGTCCTCCTTGTCGGGAGCCTCGTCCGGCTGTACCGGCGGTACGTGGTAGAGGTAGCGACCGCGATAGTCTCCCGAGCCCACGAGATAGTCGGGATAGGGGGCGACGTAAGGAAAGTGTGCGGTGCTGAAGAATACGAGCCCGGCGAATGGGCGTCCGTTCGCCGCATCGATCTGGCGAAGGACACCGTCCGCTACCCACTCCGGGTCCGCGAGCGAGGGTACGTCTCGCCAGTAGGGCAGAAGGCGCCTCACGAGCCCGATCCGCAGCAGCGGCAGGCTCCAGGTGTGGCCGGTCAGTGTCGTCGATTGAGCGAGGGTGTCGACGGTGAGATGGGGCGCGTCGAGACTCTCGAAGCCCCCGTTGAATCCCGAGAAGACGTCTCCCGCGAAATCGGAGACGGCGAAGGTGAAGTAATCGCGGTCGCGCAATTCGGTGAAGAGCGTCGGTCCCACGTCCTGCCGACTGGAGAGAGTGGGAAACATGTGACGGACGTCGTTCGTCCGCGGCTCGGTTCCCGTCAGCGTCGATACCCAGGAAGGATAGGTTCGAGCGATGGAAGTGATCGCGTAGCGATAGAGCGACCCCTGCGCGATCCGGTGGGCGGTAAAAGGCATCACCGCGTCGTTCTCGATGCGATCGGTGCGGAGGGAGTCCGACGCGAGTATCAGGAGATTCGGTGTCGACCGGTCCGTGGCCCTCGCGGAATGGCTCCCCGCGCGGAAGGCGAGGACTGCTACCGCGAGGACCACGGCAACGACCACGGGCTTCCGGAGGGCGAAGCCCCGGACTCGGCGGACCGCCCGCCGGGCGAGTCCGAGAGCGGCGATTCCCGAGGCACCGACAAGCAGCGCCAGGAACGCCCCGTCGAGCCAGGTGGGACCGATCCCGTGGGTCACGACGTGCTGGAGGAGCGCGAGCGGGCCGCCGCCGAGCCACCACCGATCGGCGAACAGCTGTGGATACCGCCCGACCATGGCGAGAAGAGCGAGACCGAACAGGCAGAAACTGAAACCAGCGGAAGCGAGAAGCTCGGCGACAGAGGATCTCTTCTTCCTGCGCGAGGCGTGCCAGGCGAGCGCGAACAGGAGCCCCGCGACCGCTCCCAGCGTCAGATGAAGAAGGAAGAGACGAAGCTCCAGAGAGAAGAGCGCGGGCTGGGTCACGGCGAGAACCTGCGACGCCGCCCGGGTGTCGGTGACACCGGCGAACGCATGGCCCGAGAGACGCGCGAGGTCGGAGAGCCAGAGGGCGAGTGAGACCCCGACCCCGGCCGCGACCGACGGAGCTCCCCGGTATCTCACGATGCCGGCTCTCCACTGGCCTCGGCCCAGATCTCGTGGAGCGCGAGCCGGAACGAGGCGCCCTCTCCCTGGATCTCGACGCGGATTCGGTCGAGCTTCGGAGTCCGGCCGCTCAATCGGAACTCACGGCTCTGGTCGCAGGCGATCTCACCATGCCCGCTCCCGCTCGCAATCGGGTGCCAGACTCCGTTCTCGTCGCGGCCCAGGAGCCGGGTGCGGGCGATGGCCCCGTCGATGGCGCGAACGACGAGGTGGATCCGGTCGATCCGCGTCGGCTGGAGAAGGCCGAGCTCGAGTAGCACCGGCCTTCCCTCGGGGCGAGCCCGCCAGCCTTTGTCGAGCTCGGGATCATAGATGCCGTCGATGGCGTCTTCGGGAGATGAGCCCTCGAGACTTTCGCCCGCATAGGCTTTCACCTGGAGCGGAATCGAGCCCACGCGCGAGACGAAGCGAGGGATGGGCTTGCAGGAGCTCTCCGATTCGGAGCTCTTCAACATCGCCGCGACGCTGTCGAGCTCCGAGCCGAGCTCCCGCGCCGGGTCGAAGGGAAAGTTGGTCCCGAACGCGTCCTCCCCCGTGAGCTCGTCGTAGAGCCACTGACTCAACGCGTCGGAGATATCCGGTCTCTCTCGCCAGGCTCGTGCGAGCCGGGGAATCGCGCGGGGATCGTTCCATCCCCGGGAAAAGGCGGCGAGGCCGAGGCTCTTCTCTCCGGGGGATGCAACGCCCCGGTACTCGAAGGGAACGACGCTGCGGAATCGACGGAAGGTGGCCCGGTTCTGGAAATAGGAAAAGTTCTCGAGTACGTCCTTGGGAGTCTCGTACTCGAGCGTGGGCCAGGTGTCGGTCGAGACCACGCTTCTCCGGACGCGCAGGAGCACCGCCATCGAATCGAGAAATCGGTCGACGTCGGAATCGGTAACGACGAGGTCGCTCAGGAGCTCGAGAGGCGAGCCGGAGGGGAGCTCGCGCAGATACGGCGCCATCGATTCTCTTCTCATGTCGGAGCGGATGGAGTCGAGGTCGAGCCGCAGCGGCTCGTTGCTCGCGACGACGAAGGCCTGATGCCGGTGAGTCCACAGGCTCACGTGGGGAAATACCGACCGCACGGTGTTCACCACCAGGTAGAGGTTCCGCGCCGAGAGGTGATGGATGGGAAACCACTGGAGGAGTACGCCCTGCCGCCTGAGCTTCGCGGCGGCGAGGCGGTAGAACTCCTGACTGTAGATCAATCCCACACCGGCGAACCAGATGCTCGAGACCTCGACGGTAACGACGTCATAGCGCTCGGGACTCTCGAGGAGAACGCTCCGCCCGTCTTCCTCGATGAGCCTCACTTGCTTCGAGTCGAGGATCCCGTGGTTGACGTCAGAGAAATAGCCGGATGCGGCTTCGATGATGGGTTTGCTCAGCTCGGCGCAGACGACCTCGTGGAACCCGTGAGCGGCGAGGGAGGCGAGGGTGACGCCGGTTCCGAGACCGATGACGAGCGCCCGGTCGCGCCCCGCGGTGAAGAGAGTGGGGATGTTGGCGGCGCGGTGCTGGATCGGGATCTCTTCGGCGTTGTCACCCTGGAACTTTCCGTTGGTGAGGAGAGTCCGAACCCCGCGCTCCTCGACGACGCTGGTGAGGCCACCGGTCGCATCCTCCCGGCGATAGAGAATCCTGCCCTTGGCGCTCGCCGAGTCGCCGAGGTAGACGGCGGCCGCCATGTTGAGACGGTTGAAGTCCCAGCTCACGGGGAGCAAGGGCGCCCAGACGACCGCGGAAAGCGCGGCAAAGGCGATCGCCCGCCGGCGAGGGAAGTCCGAGAGCGCGAGGAGGGCGAGACCGCCGGCGGCGAGTAGAAGCGCGCCTAAGGTCTCGAGAGAGCGGAGGCTTCCCAGTCTGGGCAGCAGGACATAGGGGCCGGAGATCGCTCCCAAAACCGCTCCGATGGTGTTCACCGCGTAGACCTGTCCCACGTGCCGGCCGAACGCGGCGCCCCTCCACGAAGCGCAGTGGAGAATGAGAGGAAAGGTCGTCCCGAAGGCGGCGGTGGGGAGTAGCATCAAGCCGAGCGCGACGAAGAATCGCACGCCCTCGAGCAGGGCGAAGCTCGGAGATCGATCGGCAAGAAACAGGAACACTCCCGGAATCTCGTCCCAGATCTGGAGTGTTCCCAGGACCGATATGCCGGCGATGGCGAGAGACAGGCCGATCCAGTTGCGGGCGCTTTTCTCGGATCCCGCGAGCCTTCTCGCGAAGAGCGTGCCGATCGAGAGTCCCAGCAGGAGCGAGCCGAGCATGAGTCCGAAGGCGTACACCGAGTTTCCCAGCAGGACGGCGAGCAGATGCGTCCAGATGACCTCGAGGGCGAAGGAGAGAAAACCACTCGCGAAGGCGACGAGAAGAAACACCGTCGAGGTCGAGCGAATGAGGCGCGAGGCCACTCCTCCGGGGCGGCTGGAAGTGACGCTGACGACGAGCGCCACGAGGACGAAAATGATGGCGACGAAGCGCTGATGGACGAAAACGAGAAACGTTCCGAGGAGGTCGATCCCCTCGAAGCTCCAATCGGCGATTCCGAGACAGGCGGCGAGCGCGGCCGCGATCCCGACCCACTTGAGTGAGATGGGAGAGGAGAGAACGTCCCTGCCCTCGACCGCGAGCGGGCTCGCCGTGGCAGTGGTGGGCTCGATGCTCTCGGATGCCGCGGGTGCGGCCCGTGCGCCAAGCGGCACCGGCTGCGAGCGTCGGAACGCGGCGAGAGCGATGGCGAAGTTGATGCTGGCCGCGAGGAACATGCTCCCGACGAGACCGAGCTCGGGCACCAGAATGTAAGCGGTCGCGAGCGCACCGAGGGCGGCGCCGAGGGTGTTCCAACCGTAGAGACGAGCGAGCCAGGCGCCGCTGTCCGTCCGTCCCGCCGCCACCGCCCGCGCGAAAGCCGGGGTGGTAATGCCCATGAAAAAGGTGGGCAACAGAAAGGCGGCGACGCCGAACAGGAACCGAACGAGGTTGCGAGCGAGAAGCGAGCTCACCCCGATCGTCGGAACGACCGAGAGATAGAGCATCGAGAGTTGTGGGTAGAGCAGGGGAAAGCTCACACAGTAGACGCCGATTGCCGCTTCGGCGTAGGCATAGAGCCGCAGCGGGTGCTCGGTGCGGTCCGCGAGACGGCCGCCGAGCGCGGAGCCTGCCGACATCCCGAGCATGAACGCGACGAGGATGGCACTGACGGCATAGGCGGTGGCGCCGACGATGAGCTGCGCGTAGCGGCTCAGAATGACCTGGTAAGCGAGGGCGCTGAAGCCGGATCCGACGAAGAACAGGGCGAGCAACGGAATGGGGAGCGTTCGCGAAGAGGTACGCACCGTTTCTAGAGCCCTCGCGTGTGAAGCGGAAATGTCTCGACGGACGATCGAAAGGACCGTCCGTGCTCACGACGGGACGCGAATTACTCGGATCTCGTTCGGGTTGTTTGGTTACGGAACAATATAGCACGCCCGCCGGCGGGTATGAAGGGTCGCGCCGGGCCGGACGCTTGACGAGAATCGAGCGAAGGGATCGAGTCTTCTAGCCTCTCGATCGCGGCCTCAGCGGCCCATCTCCCCTACGCGCCGGAAATAGTCGGCGAAGGCAATCATGCCTCCTTCCGCCTGCTCCCAGTCGTAGTTCTCGTTGGGCGCGTGGTATCCGTGCTCCGGAAGCGAGAGCCCGAGAAAGAAGACCGGAGCCTTCAACACGCGCTCCATCGAGACCACCGCGCCGATGGAGCCGCCCTCGCGCACGAACACCGGGTCCTTTCCGAAGGCGAACTTCATCGCGGCGCGGATGGCGTCAGGGTGCGGGCCCTGAGTGTGTCCCTGGTAGGCGGGAAGACCGTGCTCCGCCTCGACCCGCACGTCCGGGTTTCTCTCTTTCACGAAGTCCTTGACGAGGCGGGCGATCTTCTTCCCGTCCATGTCGGGCACGAGCCGGCAGGAAACGATCGCCGTCGCGCGCGGTGGAACGACGGTTTTGACCCCGGGACCCTGGTAACCGCCCGCGATTCCGTGCACCTCGAAGGTGGGCATGCACCAGATGCGCTTCATGATCTCGACCGGATCGGTCACGCGCATCGATTTGAACTGGTGGTCTTTCTTGAACGACGCGGTGGTGAACCCCGAGTTCTTCAAATCCTCAATCTCGCTCTCGGTAGGCTCGACGACGTCGTCATAGAAGCCCGGGATTTTGACGTGACCGGTCTTGGCGTCGAAGCAGTCCGCGATGAGCTGACAGAGCTCGGCAACGGGATTGCGAGCGGCGCCCCCGGCCGTTCCCGAATGTTGATCGGTCTCGCCCGTCTCGAGCGAGAATCGGAACCCCTGGAGCCCCCGAAGACCCGCGGGGCAGGCGGGACGGCTCCGCGAGACCCAGACGGTGTCGGAGACGACGACGGAGTTGGTCTTGAGCCGGTCTTTGTGCTGGCGAATGGTGGACTCGAAGTGGGGGCTTCCAATCTCCTCTTCCGCCTCCCAGAGAAAGTGAATGTTGACGCGGGCGCCGTGAGCGAGTCCGTATTTCGCGCCCCACAGCGCGGTGAGGGCCGGACCCTTGTCGTCGGTCGTCCCTCGTCCCCAGTAGCGGTCACCGTTCATCACGAAACGAAAGGGCTCGGTGGTCCAGCCGTCCGCCTTTTCCGCCGGCTGCACGTCGAGATGGTTGTACACGGTGACCGTCGGGTAATCGCCGTTCTGGTGGAACCAGCCGTGGAGGAGGGGGTGCCCACCGGTGTCGAGCACTTTGGCTTCGCCCCCGATTCGACGCATGAGGTCCGCGGCCTGGGAAACGACAGCGAGTACGTCCGTCTGCCGTTGAGGGTCAGCCGACACGCTCGGAATCTCCACGAGCTCACGGAGCGATTTTTCGAAGCTGGAGCGCTGTGAAGTGGCGTAATCCTGGAGTGACTTCTTCGAGAACCCTTGCTGGACCGGCGCGGCCATTGTGGACTCCTTGTTCTTTCGAGTTGCTTGTTCGAAAGGCGCGAAGGCTCGAGATCGAATCAAGCTTTTGTTTTTTGTTCGCGGGCTCAGCATACTCATCGCCTGTCGTTCCCGTCAACGCTCTCTCGCGGTCCGTGCCTCATCGGACCTGTGTCGAAAAGCCCCGGTGGCGTGGGGTTTCTGCCCCGAACGCGAGGCGGATCTTCGCCACCGGACCTTCGTATCCGTCGAGACGTTCGCATAACGCGTCAGGAGGGAGCAGTTACGAGCTTCCTCGTCGCGCTCGGCAAATGAGGAACGATTATTGCTTGTCTCGGATCGAGTCTATGGAAGACCCTTGTCGAACGACGTTGACGGATCCCCTGATCGGGAAGCGCCTCCGCGAGTACGTCATTCTGGAGCTCGTCGGGAAAGGTGGGATGGCGAAGGTCTACAAAGCCCGCCACGTCCTCCTCAACGAGATACGGGCCGTTAAGTTCCTCCGACCGGAGCTTCGCGACCGACAGGAATGTATCGCCCGCTTCTACCGCGAGGCGCAGGTCATGGTCCACCTGAAGAGCAAGCATCTGGTGATGCTGCACGAGTTCGGCACCGTGGGCAACGAGCTCTTGTTCCTGGTGATGGAGTATCTCGAGGGGGAGACCTTGAGAAAACGCCTCCGCCGCGCCAGTTGGTTACCGGTGCCGGAGGCGGTTCGCATCGTGCAGCAGGTGGCGTTGGGGCTCTCCGAGGCGCACAAGCACGGGGTCGTGCACCGCGATATCTCGCCCGACAACATCCTCATGGTGTACGAGAACGGGGAGGAGATCGCCAAGGTGATCGACTTCGGCATCGCGAAGAGCTTCATCGCCGTGGGGGGGAAAATCACGCAGACGATGAAGCTCGTGGGAAAGGCGGAGTACGTGGCACCCGAGCAAATCTGCCTGCCCGTCGGTGAGGACGCCAAAGAAGCCGTGGATCAGCCGGGCCGACATGTACTCTCTCGGCGTGACGTTCTACGAGCTGCTCACCGGCTCCAAGCCCTTCGAGGCCAAGACGTCGAAGGCATACCTGGTGAAGCACCTGACGGAGGCCCCGAGACCGCTCTCGGAGACGAATCCCCTCATCCGGATTTCTCCCGGGATCGAAGATCTCGTCCTGCGGATGCTCGCGAAGAAGAAGCAAGACCGCCCCGAATCCATGGATAGCCTCTTCATGGAGCTCTCGGCGTTGAGCCACGAATCACCACTCCTTACCCCCGTCTAGCCTCGGCCTTCCTCCGTTGTCGCCTGGTGGCTGGCGACCGAGATCCCGAATCGTGTAATTTAGGGATAGCCATGAGGATTCTGGTCGCTCTGGGAGTGGCTTTCGCGACTCTGTCTTCGACGTTCGTCGAAAGGCTGGACGTGGACCATCAGCCCTTCCGCCGAGATTTCGAGAACAGCCACCGGCGGGCGCGTCTGGTGGCGATCCTCTCCCCGACGTGACCCCGGTGTAGATATGGCGCCCGGGTGGTGCAGAACGTGCTCGAGAAGGTCCCGGAGGCGCCGGTCGACGTGTTCATCGTGTGGATACCGGCGATCTCTGGCGACGACTACGAGGAAGCGATGAAATCGACGAGCGTCGTTCCCGACTTGCGAGCCCGTCATTACTGGGACGGGTCCCAGGCCCTGGGCGAGGCGTTCTCCTCCGGTCTCGGACTAAGAGCCCGCATGGCGTGGGACGTTTATCTCCTGTTCGATTCCGATGC
Source organism: uncultured Acidobacteriota bacterium (assembly GCA_963815675.1). Lineage (GTDB taxonomy): Bacteria > Acidobacteriota > Vicinamibacteria > Marinacidobacterales > SMYC01 > CAWFHP01. Next base: position 74,758 of record CAWFHP010000020.1, read on the forward strand.
GCACTGGAACGGGACCGTGCCGCCGACGCCTCGGCGATGGCTCCACCAGAGGCCGGAAGAGGATCCTGCGCTGGAGCTCTCGGAGCGCCAGCTCGAGAACGGATTACGGGAGCTTCTGAAATGACGAGACAAGCGGTGGCGGCGCGTGAGCGTGAGCAGGAATCTCATCTACGACTGGAACCGGGTGGGAGAGCAAGCGGAAGCTCCGGCGAAGCCGATCGAGCTCGACGACGAGACGCTTCGCGACGGACTCCAGAGCCCGTCCGTCATCTCGCCTCCCGTCGAGAAGAAGCTCGAGATTCTCCATCTGATGGAGAACCTCGGAATCCATTCGGTAAACATCGGTCTTCCGGGCGCTGGACCCCACGTGCAGAGGCAGGTCCTCCGGCTCGCTCAGGAAATCGTGGACGGGAAGATGAACATCCGGCCGAACTGCGCGGCCCGGACGCTCAAGGCCGACATCGTGCCCATCGTGGAAATATCGCAGAAAGCGGGAATCCAGATCGAGGCCGCGACCTTCATCGGTTCGAGCCCGATTCGCCAGTTCGCCGAGGGCTGGGATCTCGACCGCCTGCTGAAGTACACGGAGGAGGCGGTGCGATATACCGTCGCCGAGGGTCTTCCCAACATGTACGTCACCGAGGACACGACGAGGGCCCGCCCCGAGACGATCCGCAAGCTCTATACGACTGCGATCGAGTGCGGGGCGCGCCGCGTCGTCGTCACCGACACCGTGGGACACGCGACCCCCCAGGGTGTGCACGCGCTCGTTTCGTTCATGAAGAACGTCATCGCCGACACCGGCGAGGAAGTGAAGCTCGACTGGCACGGGCATCGGGATCGAGGCCTCTCGGTTCCGAACAGCCTCGCGGCGATCGAGGCGGGCGTCGACCGGGTCCACGCCTGTGCTCTCGGCATCGGAGAGCGCTGCGGGAACACGCCCATGGACATTCTGCTGGTGAACTTGAAGCTCTCGGGACGGATCCCGAACGACCTGAGCGGGCTCGCGCAGTACTGCCGCACCGTCTCGGAGGCTGTGGGCGTTCCCATCCCTGCCAACTATCCCATCGTGGGCGACGACGCGTTCCGTACGGGGACGGGCGTCCATGCCGCCGCGGTGGTCAAGGCTCTCAATAAAGACGACCTCTGGCTCGCCGATCGCGTCTACTCCGGGGTGCCGGCGGGGGAGTTCGGTTTGAAGCAGAAAATCGAAGTGGGTCCGATGAGCGGTCTCTCCAACGTGCAGTACTGGCTCTCGTCTCACGGACGACCCGTGGACCCCGATCTCGTCCGCGCCATCTTCGAGAAGGCAAAGGCTTCGAGCCGAGTGTTGGAGGACGAGGAGATCGAGGCGCTCGTTCGCGAGTCATCGAGCTCGAGTCGCAGCTGAACCGGACGATCCTTCGAACGACGGATTCCACCTGCCCGCCATGCCGCGTATCCATCCCACCGCCCTCGTCGACCGGGGCGCTCTCATCGACGAGGACGTCGAGATCGGTCCCCTCTCGGTGGTCGAGCCCGGGGTGGGGATCGGGTCGGGCTGTCGCATCGGGGCGCACGTGGTGCTCAAGCGGGGACTGAAGCTCGGATGCCGGGTGCGGGTTCACGAAGGCGCCGTTCTCGGCGGCCCGCCTCAGGATCTGAAGTACGACGGCGCGGAGAGCTACGCCGAAGTGGGCGACGATTCCGTAATCCGCGAGTTTGCGACCATCCACCGCAGCGCGCGCCCCAACGGGACGACGCGGGTCGGGCGTCGCTGCTTTCTCATGGGCTACGGCCACGTGGCCCACGACTGCGACATCGAAGACGGCGTGACCATCGCCAGCTACGCGGCGCTCGCGGGGCACATTCACATCGGACGCAGGGCCTTCGTTTCCGGCGGCGTCGTCATCCATCAATTCTCGCGCATCGGCGAGCTGGCCATGATCGGAGGCGGCTCCAAGGTGAATCTGGACGTGCCGCCTTTCTTCACCGTCGACGGCGTTCCAGCGGGGGCGGTGGGTCTGAACCGGGTCGGACTGAAGCGAGCCGGGATCGACGGCGAGGACGTGCGGATCCTGAAGAGAGCCTACCGGCTGCTCTATCTCTCGAAGCTCCCATTGACGGAGGCGATTCGGGAAATCGAGGCGCTGGGAAGCGAGCTCACCCGGCGCCTCGCCGCGTTCGCTCGAGAGAGCGAACGCGGTATCTGCAGACCGCGCGCGCGTTGACCCGCGCGGGATCTCAGCTCGGTCCGCCGATCATGAACGTCGTGGATTCGGAAAGCGTGCGAAGCTCGGTCGCGGTAGGGTCGTCCTCGGTCTGTTTGAGAACCGTCTGGTACGAGTCCTTGATCGCGCGATTGAGGTTGAAGCGGTCGGGTACCGGGACGTAGGGCACGGGGAGCACGACGGGACCCGCTCCCTCTCCCGGCGGGGTCATGAGACCGATGCCCTGGATCGCCTTGAGGAATTCGTCGCCGGCACGAGTGACGTCTTTCATCTGGTAGTAGGCGATTCCCAGAGACAGGGCGATCGCGGGATCCCCCGGCGCGAGATCGGAAGCCCGTTGCAGCTCTTCGGCCGCGCCGGTGACGTCGTTTCCCCTCCACTTGACCTCGGCAAGGGAGAGGTGCACCGGCAGCTCGGGAGCTCGGTTCTGGAGCGATTCCTCGAGCTTCTGGCGCGCGACGTCGAGTTTTCCTTGGGCGAGGGCGACCTGGCCGAGAGCGAGCAGACGTTTTCCCTCGTCGACTCCCTGCGCGGTCGTGAGCACCTGCTGGGCTTTGGCCAGGTCCTGGGCGTCGTTGCGGGCCTTCCCGATCGCGAGCCAGGTCCGTCCGAGCGCGAGCTGGGCGCGGGGCTCGCGCGAGTCGGTTCGAAGCGCCCTAATGAGCTGCGCTCGCGCGGGCTCATACTGCTTCCGGCTCAGATATACCTCTCCGAGAAGCGAGCGACCGCGCGCGTCGTTCGGATAGCCGCGAGTGAACTCCCGCGCGACCTCCTCGGCTTCGTCGAGCTTCTGCTGCTCCAGGAGCGCGATTCCGAGCTGCGACAGGTAATCGCCGCCCGCCTGGACCTTGGGCTCCGCCGCGCGTAGCGCCTTTTCGGCCTCCGCGAAGCGCCCGCGCTCGTTGAGGAGCTGGCCGTAGAGGAACTGCGCTTCTCCGTGCGCCGGGTCCTTGACGATCGCCTGCTTCAAATGCTCCATGGCCTCGTCGGCCCGTCCTTCGCGGACGAGACTTACGGCGAGACGATATCTTCCTTCCGCCGTTCCCTGTCCTCCCGCGAACGCTTTCCCGTAGTAGTCGATCGCGTCGGGGTAGCTACCCTGGGAATAGAGGACGTCGCCGATCTCCTCCGCGATGGCCGCGGATTGCGAGTCCAGGCTCTGTGCCCGTTTGAGGTCGGTGAGGCCTCCGTCGGTGTCTCCCGACGCGAGCTTCGCCCGGCCGCGTCCGAGCAGAATGGTGGCGTCGTCCCCGAAATCACGGAGTAACGTATCGTAGGCCGCGATAGCTTGAGGGTACTGGCCGGCGCTCACGAGGCTCGCCGCCTGCTCCAACCTTGCGGGCGGTACGGATTTGTCGCGGGAAACGAACCAGTACAATCCAGCTCCCAGAACGAGGACCGCCGCCGCGGCTGCTCCCACGAGCGGCCAGGGGTTGGAGCGCTGCGCGCGGGGCTGTGGACGTCTTCCCATGGTCGGTCGCGACCCGGTGGTCATGCGTCGTCGCCGCAGGCGACGACGATGAAGGTGACGGCGCCGACCCCGGTACCGGAGCGGCTGTGGAAGTCGAGCTCGTCGAAGGTAATGCCGCGGTCCGAGCGGGGGAGGCTGCCACGGGCCTCGGGGCGGCCGGGGCCGGCGCCGGACGTTTCGTCTCGGGCCGAGGTTGCGCTCTCGGCGTCTCGGCGGGAGCGCGTGAGATGGGAGTCGGCATCGTCGGGTCCATCGGTTTCGGCGGCTCCGGCGGTGTGGGGGATGCGGGCTCAGGCTCGGCTGCCCGAGGCGATATCGAGAGGCCGGTCAGTACCGTCTCGTTGAGGTCCGGATCCGGCTCCGGCTGTGGCTCCGGCTCCGGCAACGGGAGCCCGGTCAACACCGTCTCGTCGAGGTCTGGGTCCGGCGCCTGCTCACGCTCCGGTGGCTCGACGACGGACGGTGTGGCAACTCGGATCGGCTCGGTTGGCTCATTCCGATCAGCGGGCACGGGTGTAGCCGCAACGGGGCTCGGAGGAAGTGAGGTGGTTGGTGGAGCCGGCGAGGGAGAGAGAACGGACGTCTCTGCCTCGATGAGGCCGTCGATCAAAGCTCCGTCGAAGGGCGGGCCGGTAACCACGGTCTCCTCCGCCGCGATCGAGCGGGGCTCGGCCGCGCTCGGCTGTGCCGCCGCCGCTCCCTCGACCGTCTGCGTAACGAGGAGAAGCGCCTGCGCTTCGTCGGGCCTTCCACTACTCAGGAAGCCGTGGTCCGGGCTCAGTACCTCGGCCGCATACTTCTCGCGGCGGGATCGAGACCACGTGGTGGTGATGAGCAGGAGCAGCTGCAGGTGACGATTGTCGGGCTCCTCGGTGAGGCATTGTTTCCACGACTCGATCGCATCGCGCTGGCGGCCGCCGGCGAACGCCTCCGTGCCGCGCCTCAGGCAGAGCTCCACGTCGACGGGAAACCGCCCTTCGGACTGGGCTTTGTAGGCCACCTCCAGGATCTCTCGAGCCTCGCTGCAATTCGGGTAGGTCTCCAGCACCGCACGCAGAGCCGCCGTCGCCTTCTCGTAGCTCTTTTTTCCCAACAGGTCGACGGCGTGTGCGAGCGCGTCCGATTCTTTGTCCTCGAAGCTCGAGCCTACCGACGGCTGAATCCCGTTCGGGATTCGGCCTTGCTGCAGCTCTTTGACGACGGAGTGATGCTGCGCTTCGAGTCTCGCGAAAACTTTCTGGCCGTTCTGGAAAATGGGCTTCAGCGCGGAGATGTCCTGTGAAGTCTCGAAAACGACTCCACCGTCGCTTCCGGTAACTACGGTCTCGATGGAAGGTGCGGCTTCGCCCGCGAGCTGGGTCGAGATCACGAACGAGGCGCGGCCTACACTCAACTCGCTCTTCTTATGGAGCTCCATGGCTATGCGCTGATTTTGTTGGACTTAACTAACAATAAGTATACCGCACTGGAACCTCGCAGGTCGAGCGCCCGAGCGGGGCCTCGCTTGCTGGCCTCGGCGAGTGTTGATAAAGTAAACAAAAGTAACCAAAAACAGGCCGTCGATTCGAGACGTGCCGGAGCATTCCAGTCGAGGAAGGCTATTCGGGAATGGCTGTGAATCCGGAAGGGGCGGGGACCATCGGGGTCGGCGAGCTGCGCACCCTCGAAACGTCGGTGCTCAAGACTCTTTGCCTCACCATCAACACCGCTGGCTCGGAGCTCAAGTACAAAATCCTCGACAGTTTGTCCGACGACGATTTCTACTTTCCCGTTTTTCGTGCCGTGTTCCATACCCTCGCCGCAATGCATTTGCGCGGCGATTACGTCATCTCGGCGAATCTGGAGGAAGAGCTCGAGAAAGGGACCGATGCCGAAATACCCACCGGCTTCGTCATCGAGCAGCTCTTCGACGGCAGCTTGCCGGCTCTCACCGACCTCAACGTCTGGGTCGGGCGTCTGAAGGAGCGCTCGCGCAGCGGAATCATTCCTTCCGTTCAGCCGGCGGTGAGGGAGCCGACTCCCATACCGCCTCGGGCGGATGCAACCGTCGTGAAGTCTGTCGCCGAGGTCAAACGGAAGATTGCCGAGGAGCAGCGGAAGTCGAGCCCGGGCGTGCCCCCTGCCGTGCCCCGGGAACGTCCGCAGGCTTCGTTGCTCTCGACCTCTTCTCCCGGCGTCAAGAGCTCTCCCCACGTCTCTCGCGAGAAATCGACGCCCGCGCTGACTCCGCCGCCGTCGGGACCGATTTCGTCCGTCGCTGCCGGCCCCATCAGCTCCGTGACGAAAATCAAGCAGCCGCTGACACCTCCGCCGAAGGAAAAATCCTCGCCCGCCGTCTCCGCGACGCAAGCGAAGCCGAAGCAGAAGGCGATCCTTTCTTCCGAGGGAGACGACTGGTCGAGCTACCTCGAGGATCTCGCCAAGAAGCAAGGCAACCGCTTCGAAACGGGGTTTCCACGACTCGACGACGAGCTCGGAGGTTTGAGCGCGGGGCTGTTGGTGCTCGTTGACGAGGACCGGGATCGGATTACGAGCTTCCTCAAACAGGTGACCGACCAGGTCGCGGCCGCCGGTCCGATGCGTTGTCTGTTCCTCGCCTGCGACAACTCGAAGTCCGAGCTTCGGCTGCGGACGCTTGCGCGGCTCGCGGGCGTCTCCGTCGAGGATCTCGAAAAGGGTCGATTGAAGAAGGACTCGCCCGAGTGGCGGAGAGTCGACGGCGCCGGGCGCGGCGCGGCTGACTGGCTTCGTCGCGTGTTCGTTTACGAGGTCGAGGACGCGATCGAGATTCAACTGGCACGAGAGCTCACGAAGAAGCTCCTCGATTCCTCGGAGGAAGGCAGTTGTCTCGTCGTGCTCGACGCATTGGAGAAAGTCTCGAATCGCGGCGGAACGACGACGGGCATCGTCTCTCAGCTCAAGAGTCTCGCCCAGTCGCTCGACATCCTGATTCTGGCCGCTACGACCGATCCCACGCTCCTGGCTTCGAGAGATGCCGACTATGCCGGGGTTTTCCGGCAGAGCCCGCAAGGCGCGGTGGAGCTCGAGATCCTTCGGTCGGGAAAAGACAGCTCGATCATCGCTCGCTTTCGCTACGAGTGCGAGCTCTGCCGCTTCGGGGAAATCTAGTGGCAATCGATCCGTCGCCCGAGGTTCCAACGTTGATCTGGATCATAGGATGGCGCCGGGCTTTGACGGAGGATAGAATCGCCGCGCGCTGCGCAAACTCGTTCAGGAGACGAACCATGATGGAGACGGCCAGTATCGGATCTCGCTCGTCAGTGACGTTGATCGTCCTCGTCCTCGTCCTCGCGGGTATCGGCTGTAACGCTCCACAGCAACCCGCGGAAGATCAGCCGGCGGAGCAGACCGCGCCTGTGCCCGAGGGGTCGGAACGAACGGCTCCCGCGTCGTCGGCGCCCGGGGCTGCCACCACCGCGCCCCGGCCGCGAGCTCCCGGATCGGCGCCCGCGTCGCCGCGCCCCGAGCCGGAGGTCCCGGCACGCCAGCCGGAACCGGAGCCGGTTCCCCAAATCGTGCAGGTGGAGGTCCCGTCGGGAACGGTACTGGAGCTCGAGCTTCTCACTCCCATCGACTCGTCGGTGAACCGTGCCGGAGACGAGATTCAGGCGAAGACGCTCTCGCCGCTATACGTCGACGGAAGGGAGGTCCTCGATGCCGGCGCCTACGTCGAAGGGCGGGTGACCGACGCGCAGGCGTCCGGGCGCGTCAAGGGCCGCGCCCGCCTCGCCTTCACCTTCGATCGGCTGAAGACTCCTACCGGAATCGTCAAGATCCACACCAGCTACGTGGAGCGCGAGGCCGAGAGCGGAAAGAAGAAGGACACCGCCGTCATCGGCGGCGCCGCCGGCGTCGGAGCCATCGTGGGAGCCATCATCGGAGGCAAGAAGGGGGCGGCGATCGGCGCCACGGTGGGCGGCGCCGGGGGAGCGGGAGTCGTCCTGAGCACGAAGGGTGAGGAGATTCGTCTCCCCGTCGGAGTCCAGATGAACGTGCGTCTCGACGAGCCGATCACTCTCGAGCTCCGCTGAGCTTCGTTGGATCGGGAAAATCAATCGGAGACGTCTTCGGGGTGGACCTTCTTGCCCGTCATCTTTTCGACGGCGATCAGGATCTTCTCGCGCAGGATGAGGCGGGCCCGACGCTCTTCGGCGGTGATGAAGCTGTAGACCTCTTTCGTGATGCGCTGGAGGAAATCCACTTCTCCGCGGCCGAGGCCGAGCACGATCAGCCCGCCAGCGCCGGCGGCGGGGGCGTTGAAGTTGATCTCGAGGAGCTTGTCTCGTAGCGAGAGTCGCGCTCTTCTCTCTTTGGGAGTCGTCCCTTCGAAGTCCCTCTTGGTGATCTTCCGGAGGAAATCAATCTCGCCGTAGGAGAATACGATCTCGGTCGACTGCTCCGGCACCTTCGCGGGTGCTTTCGTCGTCTTCTTGCGTGCCGGCGTCGCTGCCGACTTGGTCTTCTTCGCCTTCTTGGTCTTCTTCTTCACCACGGAGTCAATCCTGCTTTTTCGGCGAGCTAGCCCACCTTCGCGACCGGGTCTTTGACGACCGACGAGTTGTCCCGGCCTATCTCCATCAGTATCTGGCCACAAGCGCAGAGGACGCGCCGCACCCGGCCCAGGACCTTCACCGCGCGTCCACAGGTGGGACAGGGGAGTATGATCATCGCTGCCGGGGTTCGTACTATGTCTTCACTCATGTCGTTTTTCGTCTCCTAGTGGGCTGTAACAGCTATTTGGTGCGCAAATCGCGAGGTCATTTTGTGTGCTGGCAAGGCGCGATGACGACGACATATCCGGATATTTCGAGGAATCGCAACGCCGCCAGCGCGCAAAAGGGCCCGCGATTTTGGCGCGAAATAGCTGTTACAGCCCACTCAGCCGCAGATTTCGACCAACGTTTAACGCACCGCCGACTGTTTCGAGAGCGACGAGCCGTCGCCAATCTCGAAATCGCCTTCGATCTGTCCACCCTCCTCCACGCTGAGCTTCTTCGCCCGAAAGGTTCCCGACGCTCGGGCGGGCCTCAGCAAGCGCAGAGTCTCGGCTTTCACGTCGCCGTGGAATTTGCCGCCAATCTCGACCTGGGGCGCTTCTACCTTGGCGTCCACGTCCGAGCCTTCCGCGATTCGCACCAGCCCCGAGGCTTTCAAATCTCCGCGGAATCGTCCCTGCAGAGTGATGTTGACGCCTTCGAGCCTTCCGTCAACGCTCGCCTTGACCGCTATTATCGTTTCCTGATCACTTGCCACCGATCGAAGCTCCTCGGCACGCCGGATAGCGCGAGCGCGGGCCGCTCGGACTCGAGGACCCGGAAGATCTCGCGACTGATGGTTCTCGACACGACACTGATGGTTTTTCGAATGAAAGGTTCACGGGCTGGCCGCCGAGAAGACGAGCGGCCTATTCAATGAATATACCTTCTGGAGAGAGGAATCGCTACCGGATTCGGAGGAGAGCGCGACTTGCCGTCGAGAATCAGCTCGTCGTCTGTTCGAGCGAGCCGGTCTCGACGAGCTTCTCGACATCCGTCGTGATCTCTTCGCCGCGCACGCCGAAGTAGCGCTTCACCACGCGACCTTCCCGGTCGATGAGATATTTCGTCGGGTATCCGAGAAAGGGTCCGAAGGCCTCTTTGGTCCCGTCCTCTCCCATGACTTGCGTGTAATGGACGTTCTTCTCCGTCAGGAAAGTCTGCACTTCTTTCGGGTCGCCCGACTCGAGCACGATACCCAGCATGAGGAAGTCGTCGGGGCCGAATTTCTCCGAAAGGGCCTGGAGATGAGGAAGCTCCGAGATGCAGGGAGCGCACCACGTGGCCCACAGGTCGACGAGCACCACCTTACCCTTCTGGTCCGCGAGGGAAAGCGTCCCGCTCCCATCCACTTTGCTGAGCACGAGCTCCGGCGCCGCTTTGAGCTCGCTCGATCCTCCGGACTTCGCCGCGCCGCTCTGGGGAGCGGTGCAGGAAAGCGAGAGGCCGAGACTCGAGATCAACACGATACCGAAGAGCGACTTCATCGACCTCGATGCCATCGTCGTCATTGGCGTCTCCTCGTCATTGGCGTCTCCGCGCGGGCTGTCTTGAGTAGATTTGCGTCTCGATAAGATCCGGCCGGGCCGACGGGTTGGACCGGCGCCGACTAAGGTTCAGCTTCCCTGAAGCTCGCGGACGTGCAGGACCACTTCCCAGCGCTCGGTCTCGTTGAGCTTCTTGTCCATGGGGGGCATCGGCCGCTTGCCGTGGGTGATCTTGTAGAAGATCTCTCCGTCGGTGAGTCGTGCCTTCGCCTCGGGGGTGCTGATGTCGGGAGGAGTGGGCTTCATGAACTTGGTGGCGGGGCCGTCGCCTTTGCCCGCGTCACCGTGGCACATCACGCAATGCTTCTTGAACAGCTCCGCTCCCGCGGCGAGGGCCTCTGGCGTCTTCTCCACGGGATTGGGGACTGCTTTTGCTTCCGGGGGAACGTCCCACGGCGCCGGGGCGTCCTGGGTCGCTGCGAGAACGAGACCCGAGCCCAGCGCAACCAGGCCAACCATGACGAGAGAGCTCAACCGCATGATGTTCTTGCCTCCTGCCGACTGATCGTCTTCCGACGAAAAAAAACCAACCCATACTAGCACGGACGTTGCAAGCGAATCGTCAAGTCACTTCGGCCACCGCGGCCTGAGCGTGCTTGGCGATGTCTTTCGGGCCCTCCTTCACCTCCCATACCGAAACGAGGGGGAAGAGCTTCGAGAAGATGACGTAGAGGAGGACGAAGGCGGCGACCTCGGCCGCGGTCATCGAGATCTCAACCGTGGAGGGAGCGTAGGCCCCGCGGTCCCACATGGCGAGCGAGCGCGGGTGAGACGCCGAGCTCACCACGATCACGAACCGCTCGAGCCACATCCCCACGATCACCGACGCCGAGGCGACGATGCATCCGGTGATGGTCCGCAGTCGCCGAAAGGGGAGAATCGCCATCGGAATCACGAAACAGGCGACGACCATGCTCCAGAACGGAAGGGCGAACGAGCCCGTGAAGCGGCTCGAGAGCACCGCCATCTCCGCGTTCTCGTGACCGTACCAGCTCGTCAGATGCTCGGCGAGAGTGAAATAGCCCCAGAGGCAGCACATGGTGAGGAGCAGGAGCCCGAGATGTCCGAAGACGAGCGGGGTGAAGAACTGCTCAAGGCGGAAGACCTTTCGCAAGATCGCCATCACGATCATGAGCGCGGCGATGCCGCTGAAGATCGCGCCCACGACGAAATAGGGACCGAAGATCGCGGTGTGCCACATGGGGACGAGGGTCATCGAGAGAGTCCACGAGACCACGGTATGGACCGAGACCGCAATGGGAATGATGGCGACCGCCATGATCGAGATCCCTCTCTCGAGCAGAGCGTGCTGGCTTTCGCTCCCCGTCCAGCCGAGTGAGAGCAGACGATACAGGCCGCGAAACCGAGGGCTTCTCTCGGCGAGTAGCGCGAGGTCTGGAATGAGGGGAAGGTAGAGATAGACGATGCTTCCAGTGAGATAGAGGGAGATGGCGCAGACGTCCCAGATGAGCGGCGATAGAAAATGCGGGTGGAGCAGGGGATCGATTATCTTTTCCGGCCGACCGAGGTGGAAGAGAATGTTGCTCGAGCCCATGATGAGGGCGACGACGGTAATGACTTCGGCGATCCGGGTAATGGGCCTCCGCCACTCGGCACCGGTAATCCGGAGGATCGCGGAGATGAGCGTGCCGGCGTGGCTGATGCCGATGAAGAAGATGTAGTTCGTGATGTAGAGGCCCCAGTAGACCGGCTCGTTCATGCCGGCCACCGAGAGGCCGTAGCGCAGCTGGCGAGACCAGTGGAAGAGCCCGTTTCCGATCACCGCCAGAAGGGCGAGGACGATGGCGAAGAAACGCCAACTCGTCGACACCACCGGCAGCAGCAGGTGGTCTTCAATCTGCTGATCCCGACTCTCCTCGATCACTCCACTCACCTTCCTTGAGGTAGGCCACCCTGGGCCCCGTACCCAGATCTTCGAGCGGAAGCTCCGCCCGCGGGCTTCGAAACAGCCGCGCCACCGTCGATTCCGGGTCGGAACGATCGCCGAACGTGATCGCCTGAGTAGGACAGGACTGGGCGCAGGCGGGCTGGATCTCCCGATCAAAAACGGCGCGGTTCTCCTCCCGCGCACGGTCCTTCCCCCGCCGGATGCGCTGCAGGCAGAAGGTGCATTTCTCCATGATCCCGCGCCATCGCACCGCGACGTCCGGGTTGATGGTCTGCTCCAGCGGGGCCTCCCAGCTCGGTTGCGTCCAGTTGAAAAATCGCACGGTGTAGGGACAGGCGTGGGCGCAGGCCCGGGTACCGATGCACCGCGGGTGAATCTGCGCGTTCAACCCCTCGGAAGTCTCATAGGTCGCGGAGACCGGGCAGACCTTGATGCAGGGGGCGTCGTCGCACTGGACGCAGAGCACCGGCTTGAACCGCATCCGCACGTGGGGGAACTCGCCTTCGAGGACGCGCTCCACCCGGAGCCACTCCGTGACCCGTCCCTCGGTCGCCGCGAGCGGTCCCGACACGGGTACGTTGTTCTCTTCGCGGCACGCGACGACGCAGGCTTCGCATCCGGTGCAGCGATCGAGATCGATGGCCATCGCCCATTCGGTCATGGGGCTGTCACTTTCTGGAGGTCGATGTCTCCCGCGCTCATGAGAAATCCATCCTCGTCCGCCGCCGCGTCGAGAAGACCGTATGCGTTTTGTCCGCGGCCGCTGGCGTAGCGGCCGTAGGCGCTGTGTCCCTGACCTAGCGAGATCGCGACCACTCCCGGGTGGATCCCCGGGCTCGCATGAACCGGTGCCGTGAGCGAACGCTCGCCCGCGCGCACCCGCACCAGGTCGCCGCTCCCGAGGCCCATCTTCTCGGCAACCGACGAGGAGATCTCGACGACCGTTCCCCACCGCACCCCGGTGATGGGGTCGGCCAAATCCTGCAGGAACGGGAGGTGGGCGCTGCGGCCGTCTCCGTGCGCTGTCGAGGGATAAAGGTGGAGAGTGAGCTCCGCCGCGGCCGGCGCCGCGAGCGCCGCTTCCAGGGGCTCGGTCGCGAAATGATACTGGCGGTCGGACGTGGCGAAGGCCGGCGTCGAGATCGCGCGCTCGCTCGAAAAGAACCCGCCCTTCGCGATCGCGTCGTCCCAGGAGAGGGGCAGCGGCTTCCACGCCTCCCGGAGGGCCCCCTCGTAGCTCTGCCAGGGAAAGGCTTCGCTCAACCCGAGTCTCTGAGCCAGGGCGAGCAGAGCGTCGGGCATGGAACGGGTGTCGTAGAGCGGGCGCTGCAGCAGCGGGCCGCTGAGGTTCGCCATCGGCGCCGTCGCGAAATCCGGTACCTCGTCCTCGAACCGTTCGAACGACATCGACTCCGGAAGCACGACGTCGGCCCAGCGGATCGTCTCATCGGGATAAGAGGCGAAGCTCACGACGAGGGAGCTCAATCGCAGTCGCTCTCCGAGCGAGAAGCCCGCTGGAAGGCTGTGCATCGGGTTCGTGTCGCAAAAGAAAAGAGCGGGCGGGAGCGGAGAGCCTTCCGCGAGCGCGGTCGCGAGCGGTCGCGGCTCGGGGGCCATCGGCCCACCGGGCGCGGGCCAATCCCCGAACGGAGGACTGCCGACGCCGACGCGAAGGACACCCTGCTCTCCGTAGCCACCGAGGAGGGCGTTCAAATGAGAGACCGCGAGGGCGAGCGCCATGCCGTGTCGCAGGCGTACGGCCGAGCCTCCGGCGAGAACGAGCGCGGGACGGTGCTCCGCGAGCTCTCTCGCGAGTCTCTCGATGCGCCTCGCGGAGATTCCCGTCCTCTCTTCGACCTGCGCCGGGGTTGCGCGGGAGGCCAGAAGCTCCTGGAACGCGGCGAGTCCGTTCGACGTCGAAGCGAGGCTCGGCTCCTGCAGGTTGTCTCTCGAGAGCACCGAGGCGACGCCGAGGGCGACATCGATCTCGGTCCCGGGTCGCAGCGGGAGCCACTCGTCGGCGTTGGCTGCGGTGAGGGAGAGCCTCGGCCCGACCATCACCAGCTTTCCGCGGCGCCCGGGCCGACCGCGCCGCATCTCGGCTAGCCCGCGGGCGAATCCCACGGGCGAGAGGTGGGACTCGAGAAGCTCGGCGCCGAAAGAGACGACGTAGGCCGCTTCCTCCATCGCGCATCCGAACGCGCTCGCGTGTCCGGTGGCGAGCCCGTGGGCCCGGCGGATGGATCCCGTCGTGAGGGGCTCGTGGAGATAATGAAGCCCGCGACCGGCGGCGGTGAGAAATCGTCGGACGAAGGCGGCACGGTGGCCGCTCATCTCGCCTGTCACGAAGCCGAAGGCGGGCGCCTGTTCCGTCGCGGACCCGGCGGGCGGAGATTGGAGCTCGCGGAGCTCTTTCGCCACCCAATCGAGCGCCTCGTCCCACGAAACGCTCTTCCACGAGCCCGCGCCACCGCGCTCGCCGTCTCGAACGAGCGGTCCCGGGATCCGGTCGGGGTGGTACATCGCTTGCGGCTGCGCCTGACCGCGGGCGCAGACCCCGCCGCGGCTCAGCGGATGCGCGGGAAGTCCCTCGACTTTGACCAGCCGGCCGTCGAATCTCCGCACCGAAAGCCCGCAGGCGGCGGAACACTCGAAGCAGGTCGAGGCGGCGAAGCTCTCCTCTCCGGGGACGAAGGACTCCTCGGGGACGAGGATGGGGATGAGGACCGATGAGCCCGGAGTGCAGGCGTCGAGCGCGAGTCCGGCGGTGGCCGCGAACACGCTCCCTCTCAGAAAGTCGCGTCGATCCATTTCCCTTCGTCCCTCTATTTGTGGCAGACGACGCAGTCCACCGGAGCTCCCTTTTTCTCGTGGCACGAGATGCACCAGCTCATCTGGAGATCGACGTGGCGCACCGCCACCGTCGACTCGCCGATGTCTCCGTGGCATTCCTTGCACTCGAGCCCGGCGCGAACGTGCCACTTGTGAGGAAAATAGCTGTACTGGGGAAGCTTGTAGAGTCTCACCCAGGGGATTCTGCTCTCCCTTGTCCACGTACTCCATCAGCTTCTGGGTCTCGGGGCTGTCCTGCGCCATCGCGGAGTGACAGCTTCCGCAGAGCTCGGTCCGGGGGATTCCCGCGCTCGCCTGCCGATCGGCGTACTCGTGACAGAAAGCGCAATCGATCTGGTTCTCGGTGTGCCGCGCGTGGGGAAACGCGATCGGCTGGATCGCCGAGGCTCCCGCGTCGCGGCAAGCGGTTCCAACCCCGGCCGCGCTCAGGACGAGCGAGACGAGGAGGAGAAACGTTCGTCGTGGGTCGCGTCGCTGCATCGAATCGGCGAACCTATCGTGAACAAGGACCCCTTGGCAAGGGCGAATTCGACTCGTCCGACGGAATAGGCTAACCGAGAACGGGTAGAAATGTGAAATAGCGGGACAGCATCTGCAGGCTATCGGTGAAGACGAGGATTCCGACCGCGACGAGGAGGACTCCGGCGACGATCTCGACGAGCTTCATGTGTTTCTTCACCCGCCCGAAGAAACCGAGGAAACGATTGATGGCGAGACCGGTGATGATGAACGGAATCCCGAGGCCGAGGCTGTAGGCGCTCAACAGAAGAATGCCCTTGCCCACCGTATCCTGCTGGGCGGCGAGCACCAGGACCCCAGCGAGGATGGGGCCTATGCATGGCGACCAGCCGAAGGCGAACGCGAGTCCGATGAGGAAGGAGCCGAAGATGCCCACGGGCTTGGTCTCCGCGTGGATTCGCTTCTCGTAGTTCAGCCATTTGATCGGGGTGAGTCCCATGGTATGGAGCCCGAGAACGATGATGACCGCTCCCGCGATACGGGCGAGAATCACCCGGTTGGCCGCGAACCACTGTCCCACGTAGGTGGCCGAGGCGCCGAGAGCGACGAAGACGACGGAGAAGCCCAGGACGAAAAAGATGCTGTTGCCGGCGACTCGCCAGAAGAGCTCGCGCTTGCGCGGCCCGTCGAGGTCGAGCTCGTTCTTCAGCTCCTGAAGGGAGGCGCCCGATACGAACGAAATGTAGCCCGGGACGATGGGAAGCACGCACGGGGACACGAAGGACAGTACCCCGGCGAGAAGAGCAGTCAACAAGGTTACGTTCTCCACGGCCGCTATTTTAACGCGACAACGAGCGGCTGCTGCCAACAAGTTTCCCGATGGAGGCAGACGTTCGACGAAGCCCGCCTTGACGGGCCCGGGGTTCTCTCGGTAAGATGCAAATTAGCTGTATCTGACTGATACTCAAAAACTAAGAGGACAGCTCGCGTGGTTTTCTTCAACTACACGACGATGCAGGTGTCGGCGAAGATCGTGTATTACGGTCCCGGCCTCTGTGGCAAAACGACGAACCTGCAGCAGATACATGGCCGCACCGACCCGAGCTCCAGGGGAGAAATGGTCAGTCTGGAGACGGAAGCCGACCGGACGTTGTTCTTCGACCTCCTGCCCCTCGAAGTCGGGACCATCGGGGGGATGCGGGTCCGCCTCCAGCTCTATACCGTTCCTGGTCAGGTTTTCTACAACACCACGCGGAAGCTCGTGCTCAAAGGCGTCGACGGGATCGTCTTCGTCGCCGACTCGCAGGAGCCGATGCTCGACGCCAACGTAGAGAGCCTCTCGAACCTGAAGCGGAACCTCGCCGAGCTCAACCAGCCCCTCGAGAAGATCCCGTTCCTTTTCCAGTTCAACAAGCGGGACCTGAGAAACATCCTGGCGGTCGAAACGATGAACCGGCATCTGAACCGGGAAGGGTACGATGTCTATGAAGGCGCGGCTCTTCATGGCGTCGGGGTCTTCGAGACACTGAAGGCCATCTCCCGGAAAACGCTCGCCGCCGTTCACCGCAAGATCACGGGAGAGCAGGATCCGCCACGGCGCGCCGTCGAGTCCGTGCCCGTCGCTCCGTTCCAGGAAGAGTCGGTGCCGGTGGTGGACGCCGCCGTCGCCGCCGAGACCGTCGTGATCAGCCCCTCGCCCCCCAAGACGAGACAGAATCCTTTGTTCGCGGAGGTCGAAGAGGAGCTCGATCCGAATGCCGTCGCCATTCCGGAGCGCGGGACGGTCCCTCCCGAAGAAGAGACGGCGGAGCCCGAGACGATCGTTCTGGCGAGCACCGTAGAGGAGCTGGACGAGGAGGAGCAGCCGGATCTCGCGACGCGTCTCGCCGACGAGGCGAAAACCGGAGAAGTGAAGGTGGAGTTTGCGGAGAACCCTTCGCTCGCGGGGCGGAGCGAAGGAGCGATCCGATCCTCCCGCCGGCGCGCCGCGCAGAGTCGCCACCAAATCGCGGCTCGATGTCGAGCGCGAGCTCGAGGCGCTTCGGGCGATGGCAATGGGCAGGGGGCGGGTAAAGAAGGCCGCGGAGCCTCCGCCCACGTTCATCGTGGCCGCGAAGGGAACTGCGGCCGTTCCGAAAGGCGCCATCACGCGGGCGAATGGCCTCGTCGTGGACGTCAAGCTCGTGGGCGAGGGGATGAGCCACGTGTCGACGGGAGTCATCCGCTGCGAGATGCCTCCGCACGAGGCCGGTGAGCGCCGCGCCCGTCTACGCCTCGAAGTCGAGCTTCAGGAAGACGACGATGTCTGAACCGGCCTCACGTGCCGGAAAGGGTGTCGACGTAGAGATGGTAAACGCGTAGCCCCAGCTCGCGGTCGTCGGTCCCGATGCCCGCTTGCGAGGGGACGAACGACTCGCTGTTCACGATGCGCAGGTCCACCCAGTCCTCGTCGCCGAGCGCGGAGGCAGGAATCGGGATCTTCTTCAGAAAAGTATCCTTGCTGTCGACGGTGAAGGATTCAATCTGGTTGTTTCCGATCCAGATCGCGACCTCGAGGGGTTGTTGGAAAGCCTTCACGTTCGTATCGGCCTGGAGGTAGAGCAGGCTGTCTTTCTTGGGATTGCGGAAGGAGCAGACCGCTTCTTTCTTCGTCCACTGCCACTCGATGTTACGGTTCTCGGGCTGGGATTCCAGCTGGTGCCAGCCCTCCTTATAGACGAGGAAGATGTTCTCTTTCTGGTCGAGAAGCTGCAGCTGGGCCACCGGATAGGCGTAGTTGCCGTCACCCGCCCCCGCGAGTCCGAGTCGTTCCTTGGTTCCGGGAACGTAGAGTCCGACCTTCACCGTCGCCGTTCCGAGGTAAGGGTACAAAGGGATGAAGAGCGTCCGCTTGTACTCGACGGTCGATCCCGGCTTCCACGAGCTCGTTGCTTCCGGCGGCTCGTGGTCGTCATTGAACAACAACGCGTCGTGAGAATCGAGGAAATGCACGAAGACGTGGTAGTCCTTGGGGATCGGTTTCGAGTCCTGTCCCACCTCGAAACGATAGGTGATCTCGATGGGGCTGCCGATGGGGGCGCTTTGCTTGTTGAAGGATACGTTCGGCGTGATGGGCCGGCTCTCGGCCGCTTCTTTCTTGCCGCAGCCAGCGAGGCCCACGAGGCCCGTCAGGAGTCCGGCCACCATCAGACGGTGGAGACGACGCGGGTTGGGCAACGTCGTGGCTCGAAGCGTATCCAGTTTTCGAAGCTGTCGGTCCATTTCCTTCAATCTCCTCTCGAAGGATGCGGGGCGTGCTCCCGATGCTCGCCTTTCGCGCGGGCAAAACCGGGAGTATGTCACAGCCGATCCGCACCGTCAACGCGGCCGGCAACGCGTCATGTCCGACGATGCGGGATGGAGGATGGAGGATTCCTTGACCTCGTCTTCCGCGCTCTGTTATAGTCGTCCCAAGTCGTGGTCGAGCCCAATCAAGAGAATGATTTGGGGCGATCGACGCGATTCCTCGCGAAAGCATTTCAAAACGAGAGCCAATGAGAACCGATGGTGATGCTCTGGGTCTCGTCGAGACCCGCGGTCTGGTCAGTGCCATCGAGGCAGCGGACGCCATGGTGAAGGCCGCGCAAGTCGAGTTTCTCGGCCGTGAGTACGTGGAGGCGGGTCTCGTCACCGTGATGGTGCGCGGCGAGGTGGGGGCGGTCCGAGCCGCAGTCGAGGCGGGCGCGGCCGCCGCCGGTCGGGTGGGAGAGCTGATGTCGGTTCACGTCATTCCCCGGCCTTTCGACGACGTAGAGGCGATTCTTCCCCGGCCCGTCGACAGCTCTCGGGACGCTCGAGAGACTTGAGGTAGCGGAGCTCCGGGCGGCGAACGGTCATGTCGAGCGACAAAGACCTGCTTTCGGTTCAGCAAGCCCGTGACATGGTTCTCGCGGCGCGGAAGGCGTGGGACGTCTACAGCCACTTCACCCAGGAACAAGTCGACCGAATCGTGGGCGCCTGCGCCCGGGCGGCATCGAGCGCCGCGTACGAGCTCGCGAAGCTCGCGGTGGAAGAGACGGGCTTCGGAGTCCTCGAGCACAAGTTCATCAAGAACAAGTTCGCGTCGGATGAGGTCTACCGCTTCATCCGCGGCATGAAGACCGTCGGGATCATCCGTGAGATTCCCGAGCGAAGCGTCGTCGAGATTGCCGAGCCGGTTGGTGTGGTCGCCGCCGTCATACCGTCGACCAATCCCACGTCGACGGCCATCTACAAGATCCTGATCCGCTCAAGTCGAGAAACGCGATCGTGTTCTTTCTCCTCACCCATCGGCCGCGCGCTGCATCCTGCGAGCGACCGAGATCATGAAGCAGGCCGCGCTCGGCGCGGGCGCGCCCGAAGGGCTCATCGACTGCATGACCGAGGTCAGCATCGAGGGCACGCAGGAGCTCATGAGCCACCGCCGCACGTCGGTCATCCTGGCGACCGGTGGCATGGGCCTCGTGCGCGCCGCCTACAGCTCGGGCAAGCCTGCCTTCGGCGTCGGGCCAGGCAACGTCCCCGCCTACATCGAGTCGTCGGCGGACGTGGCGCAGGCCGTCCGAGACGTCATTACCGGCAAGAGCTACGACAACGGCACGCTCTGCTGCTCGGAGCAGGCGCTGATTTGCGACGCCGCCATCGAGTCCAGCGTTCGGGAGGCGGTCGTTCGCGAGGGTGGCTACTTCCTGTCGAGCGAGCAGATCGAACTGCTCTCCCGCGTCGCCGTTCTGCCTTCGCGGCTCGCGAACCCCGAGATTGTAGGCAAGAGCGCCCGGTTCATCGCGGAGAAGGCGGGCTTCGTCGTTCCCGACGGTACGCGCGTGCTCGTGGCGGAGCTCGGCGGCGTCGGTCGCGACTACCCGCTCTCGATCGAGAAGCTTTCCCCGATTCTCGCCTTCTACGTCGTTCGCGATTGGAAAGAGGGCTGCGAGCGAGCGAAATCGATCCTCGCCTACGGCGGGATGGGGCACACGCTCTCCATTCATTCGAAAAACGACGAAATCATTCGCGAGTTCGCGCTCCAGAAGCCGGCGTTCCGCATCGTGGCGAACTCTCCCGCGACCCACGGCGCCGTCGGCTTCAGCACCGGCCTGAGTCCGGCAATGACGCTCGGCTGCGGCGCCTACGGCGGCAATATCACGTCGGACAACATTACGCCGATGCATCTGCTGAACGTGAAGCGGCTCGCGTACGGAATCAGACCGGTGGACATCGGAAAGACGCTCGAGGAATATGGCTATCCCGGAGCGCGGACCGCGTCCGAGCCCGCCCGCACGCACCCGGTTTCGGTTTCGTCAGCGCACTCAACTCCGGCCCCCGCGTCGGGACGGCTCGAGCAAAGCATCTCGCGGTATCTGGACTCCCGCGGGTTTCCCGCGGCCGCCGGCTCTCGAGACAGGGCGTGGCGGCGCCCTCGCGTCCAACTGCCGCGGATTTCGAAGGCGATTGGATGCCGGGGACGGGAAAGGCAAAGCTCGTGCCTCCGCCTTCCGTCTCCCCCCTCGAATTCGTTTCCGAGGAGGACGTGCGCTCCGCATTGAGCCAGGGGCGCAAGCTCCCCGTGGGGCCGGCCACGCTCGATCACGCCGTCGGCCCGGGACCTCGGCAACGAGAACAACATTTTCTTGCGCGTTTGACGGGAATCGACCTGATGCAGGAGAGCTCGAGAAAAAGAATCGCAGAGACGCGGAGGGCGAAGGGCCCGTCACTCCTGCGGGAAGCTCGAGCCTCCGAGAGGCGCGTTGCTCCGCGCCTTTGCGTCTTTGCGCCTCTGCGTTTCATTCTCACCGGAAAGGACGAGATAGCGTGCCGGTTTTCACACGAACATTCATCCTCGTTGCGCTCGCTTCGCTCGTTGCGGCTTGTTCGCATCATTCCGCCGGGCCGGGACCGGGGTCGACCGCGGCCACCGAGCCCCCGAAAGAGGACGTACGCGGCGTCGTCGCCTCCATCCAGCAAGACTCGATTCGCCAGGCACGCCAGGAGCTCGAGCGCGGGGAAGCTCTCGCCCAGGACGGGAATTGGACGGAAGCGCGCCTCGCTTTCGATCGGGCCGTAGACCTCCTGCTCGAGATTCCCGGAGGGGTCGAAGAGAGCTCGGAGGCGAAGAGCCTCTATGACGAGGTCGTCTCCACGATTCACGAGACCGAGCGGGACTACATCGCCCGACTCGCCGACAGCGCCGAGGAGCCCGAGCAGGAAGACGCCGCGGCGGTCGACGAGCTCACGAACGACGCCTCTCTGATGGAGTCCACGGGAGAGAGCTCCGATCTACCCGAGACCGGAGTGGAGCTTCCGGAATCCGCTACCTACGACATCCCCATCGAGGTCAACGCGCGAGTGGCCTCGATCATCGAGATGTTCCAGAACCAGAAGGCGGAGTGGTTCCAGGAGGCACTCGATCGCGGCGCTCCGTTCATGCCGCTGTTCCGAAGCATTCTCGAGGAGGAAGGCGTTCCCACCGATCTCGTCTACCTGGCGATGGTGGAGAGCGCTTTCAAGACCCGCGCAGTCTCCCGCGCGGGCGCGCGGGGTATGTGGCAGTTCATCAGCGGCACCGGGCGGCTCTACGGCCTCCACCACGACTATTGGGTCGACGAGCGTTTCGATCCGGAGAAGGCGACCCGCGCGGCGGCGCGGCATCTGCTCGATCTCTACAACGAGTTCGGCGACTGGTATCTGGCGATGGCGGCCTACAACTGCGGACCGAATCGAATCGAGCGAGCCATCAAGCGCAGCGGGATTCGGGACTTCTGGACGCTGGCGCAGAAAAGATACCTGCCGCGGGAGACGAGGAGCTACGTGCCGTTGATCCTCGCCGCCACCGTCATCGCCAAGAATCCCGAGACCTACGGGTTCACGCCTCCGAACGCATCCCCGCTGGATTACGAGGTCGTCGAGCTCGATCATCCCGTCGACCTCGAGACCGCGGCCGCCTCGGCGGGCACGTCCGTCGAGGTGATGAAGCTTCTCAACCCCGAGCTCCGGCACTGGGTGACGCCTCTCAACGAGGTCCATCATGCGCTCAAGATTCCCAAGGGTACTCTGGCGACGTTCCGCGAGGCGCTCGCGGCCATCCCCGAGGACGAGCGTGTACGCTTTGGGGCCCACGTCGTCCAGCGCGGTGACACGCTCTCCGGGATTGCTCGTCGATACGGAACGACGATCGAGGCGCTCACCGCAGCGAACCGCTTGAGCATTCAATCCATCCTTCATCCCGGACAGGAGCTCGTCGTTCCCGTTCCACCGGGTGCTCTCTCCAAGACGAGCCTCTTCTCGTCGTCGCGGGACAGCATTGCCGACGGTGACCATGAGGTCTATGTCGTCGCGCGAGGCGATACGCTCGGCGCGATCGCGAAGTCGTTCCATATGTCGCTCGACCGGTTGCGGTCGCTGAACGATCTTCCGCCCGGCTCGAGCCGCATTCATCCTGGAGAGAGACTGGTGGTCTCGGCATCCTCGCCTCGTCCGGCTCGCAAGGCGAAGCCGGCCGTCGCCGCGGGTCCGGGCGGCTCCTACCTGGTACGCTCGGGAGACACTCTCGGGGCAATCGCGGATGCCCACGGAATCACCGTGTCGCGGCTCCGCGAGCTCAACGGCATGTCCTCCCGCGCGACCCGGATCTACCCGGGGCAAAGGCTCGTGGTCCGCGAAGGAAACGATGCGGAGCTCCTGAGCGCTTCTTCGGATGCGGAATCCAACTCGAGCTCGACTAGCTACCGCATTCGGCGGGGCGACACGCTCTCGACGATCGCGAGGCGGTTCGGCGTGAGCGTCAACGAGCTCCGGCGCTGGAATCAGATCGACTCCGACAACATCGTCATCGGCCAGTCCCTGACGATCTACGCCGCCGGCGGAACCCGCTAGTGGGCTGTAACAGCTATTTGGTGCGCAAATCGCGAGGTCATTTTGTGTGCTGGCAAGGCGCGATGACGACGACATATCCGGATATTTCGAGGAATCGCAACGCCGCCAGCGCGCAAAAGGGCCCGCGATTTTGGCGCGAAATGGCTGTTACAGCCCACTAGACACCAAAAACAAAACACAAAGGCGCAAAGGCTCGCAAAGACGCAAAGGAAGAAATTCTTTTCGCCTTCCGTTTGGCTTTTTCTTCAGAAGGAGCTTCGGCTCCGGAAATTTCGTCCTCTCATGGACGATGCTGGCCAAGACGTTCACGGGCTCGATCCAGGGGGTCGATGGGCTCCTGGTGCGGGTCGAGGTGGACATCACGAAGGGGATTCAGTCGTTTCGTATCGTGGGGCTTCCCGACACCGCGGTGCGTGAGGCGGAGGTCCGCGTTCGATCCGCGATGAAGAACTCGGGCTTCGGGTTTCCGGACGGAAGCGTGACGGTAAACCTCGCCCCCGCCGGGGTGAGAAAGCAGGGTACGGCCTACAATCTCGCGGTGGCGGTCGGGCTCGTGACGGCGATGCGCGAGCAGCCGGAGCCCCGACTGCGCTCGACGCTGTTTCTCGGCGAGCTCGCTCTGGATGGAAGCGCACGACCAATCCGGGGCGCGCTTCCCATCGTGGCGGAAGCCTCGAAGCAGGGGATCGCGCGCGTCGTTGTTCCGGCGGAGAACGGTCCGGAAGCGTCTCTCATCAAGGAGATATCCGCCCACGCCGTCGCCTCGCTTCGAGAGGCGGTGGATCTTCTGGACAAGGATTGGGGGAAACCCCTCGCGCTCGGCCGGCGGGCGGAGCCGCCATCCTGTGGGCTCGATATCTCCGAAGTCAAAGGCCAGCGGGAAGCGAAGCGCGCCCTCGAGATCGCGGCGGCGGGGGGCCACAACGTCCTCCTCGTCGGGCCGCCGGGAGCGGGGAAGAGCCTGCTCGCGCTGCGGCTCCCGTCCATCCTTCCCCCTCTGGGCTTCGAAGAGGCCCTCGAGGTCACCAGGATCTACTCCGTCGCCGGGCTTCTCGACGACGGCGGTCTCGTCTCCCGGCCTCCGTTTCGCGCGCCGCACCATACGATCTCGACCGCGGCGATGGTCGGCGGCGGCTCGCGGAACCTTCCCGGCGAGGTGAGTCTCGCCCACCGCGGCGTTCTCTTCCTCGACGAGCTTCCCGAGTTCCAGCGGCCCGCGCTCGAGTCTCTGCGCCAGCCGATGGAAGAGGGAAGGATGCGCTTGCGTCGAGTGAACGTCATGGCCAGTTTTCCCGCGCGATTCACCCTCGTCGCGGCGATGAACCCCTGCCCTTGTGGATACCGCGGCTCGTCCCGCCGGCCGTGCGAATGCACTCCCGGACTCGTCAATCGTTACCAGCGCAAGAATCTCGGGGCCGCTCCTCGACCGCATCAATCTGCGGGTTCCGGTTCGGGCCTTGCGCTCCGAGGAGCTCATGTCGTCGGGATCCGCGTCATCTCCGTCCCCCGAGTGTCAGGAGAACGCCTCCGCCGCCGTCCGACGGCGCGTCGTCGAAGCCCGCCGCTCGCAGTCCCGGCGCTTCCGGACTCGTCGGCTCAACGCGTCGATGAGCCCGGCTCAGAATCGCGCGCCACTGCGAGCTCGACTCTCGAGGAAGGGAGCTGGTCGAGCTGGCGATCGAGAAGCTTGGGCTCTCGGCGAGAGGGTTCCACCGCGTCCTGAAAGTGGCGCGGACCATCGCCGACCTCGCAGGCTCGGAGCGCGTCGAGGTCGCCCACGTGCAGGAAGCCGTCCATTTCCGATGGGAGGCTCGTTCGTGAGAACATCCGCGGGTGACGGCGCGCGCGCTTCTCCTCGATGCCGCCGAGCTCTTCAACAAGAAGCTCTACTTCGAGTGCCACGATCTCCTCGAGGACGCCTGGGTGGGGGAAAGGGGGGACGAGCGGGCATTTCTTCAAGCGCTCATCCACCTCTCGGTGGGTCTCTACCACGTGGCGGCGGGAAATCACCAGGGAGCGGCCAATCTTCTCGCGAGCGGCGTTCTGGGGCTCGAGCCGTTCCTCCCCGAGCGATCGGGCCTCGACGTCGCTTCGTTGTCGGCGAAGGCGCGCGTCTGTCTGGACAAGACCCGCCGTGCGCTGGCGGGAGAGGCGATCGAGTGGAAGGCGGAAGACGTTCCCACGATGCAGGTTGCGCTAGACTGAATCGTTCATGAAGAAAGCGCTCGCGCTCGGGGTAGGCTGCTGCCTGCTCGCGGTCATCATCTACCGGAACGTGGCGGCGGAAGGTGCGTCGAGGCCGGAAACGAAGGCGCGCTCCTACCGCGTGCTCATCGTCGGCTTCGACGGCATGGACCCCGATTTTCTCGGGTATTTCCTGGCGCAGGGAAAGCTCCCGCATTTCCAGCGGCTCGTTCGCGAAGGCGCGTACGCTCCCTGTCAAACCTTCAAACCGACGAAGTCGGTCGTGCTCTGGACGTCGGTCGCCACCGGCAAAACGATGGAAAAGCACGGCATCGTGGACTGGCAGCTCCTCTCCGAGGACGGGCGCAAGATCCTCGCGTCGGGACAGTCGCGGAAGACCGAGGCGCTGTGGAATATCGTGACCAAAGGGGGCAAGACGGCCCAGGTCCTGAACTGGTGGGCGACGTGGCCGGCCGAGTCCGTGAACGGGGAGATTGTCTCCAATCATTTTCCCCGCTCGCTCCACGAGCCGCTCAAAGACGCGACCTATCCCGCCGATCTGGCCTCCGAGCTCGAAGCGCTCGGTCTACCCGATTCGAGCCGCTTCGGAGGAGGTCCTTCGCGAGAACGGCATCCCCGTGTATTCGCGGGAGCTCGCTCTCAGCGGCTTTCGGCCCACGACGCAATTTCGGGCCCGGTTCCAGACCGCCGCCGGAGTGTTCAACGACGACCTCATCACCGAAAAGAGCCTCGACCACCTCCTGGAAACGAGAGGGCAGGCGGATCTCGGTGGCGACGCTCTTCCGTACGACCGACGTCTACACCCACTTTTTGTGGCGCTTCATCGACCGGCGGGTCGCCGAGCCCGTCTACCATGAGGTCCTGGAAGAGGGAAAGCCCATCACCGCCCAGATTGTCAAGACGATGAACGAAGCCTACGCCCGGGTCCTGGAGCCGGTGTACCTCTATGAAGATCGCCGGCTCGGGAGGATCATGGACGAAGTCGGCCCGGATACCATCCTCATCGTCGTATCCGACCACGGGTTCCAATTCCGGAGCTACGGCTTCAACCACTACGACGACGGCCGGGGAGGGGTCAAGGCGCCTTCCGGGATTCTTTTTCTGTGGGGTCCCCCGATCCGTCCGGGCTCCCGGCCCGAGCTGCCGACCCTCTTCGATGTGGCTCCCACCGCGTTGTACCTTCTGGGCCTCCCCGTCGGCAGGGATATGGACGGTCGCGTCCTGACCGAGGTCCTCCGGCCCGAGCTCCTTTCGGCGAGGTCCGTCGCGTGGGTGTCGACGTACGACGATGGGTCCCGTACAGGGGGCGTCCGGGAAAGCCCCGTCGACGACCAGGTACTACGGGAGCTCCGAGCCCTCGGGTATATCCCTTAATCCCCACGGGAAAAACCCCCCGTCCAACGCTCGTCCTGGAGGTCAAAAGGAAGCCACACAAGAGGTTGCCATCCGTAGTGGGTATGCTATCCTATCATTGACATATCCCCTCCGGCTGTAGTAGACATACCGGGTTTTGTTACTAGCCGCAAGTCGTCGTCTCGTTCATCTCACGTCCGTAATCCTAATGACATCCAACGCTTACGCGAATTGATCCAAACGGGTCGGGAATGATGAAACGTTCGTTTACGATAATGATCGTTCCGCACACCGGGGAGCGGTTTCGCAAGTTGCGCCTTTCGTCGGGGGGGTTGAAGGCGCTGACGATCCTCGCTGCCGTAGTCGGCCTGGCTGCGGCCTTTCTGGTCGCGCACTACGTGGCCTTTTATCATGAGCTCGGTGACCTCAGGGAGCTCCGACTCGCGAACGCCGAGCTGAAACGCCAGAATCTCGACTACGAGCTTTCCGTCGAGCACCTGAACGAGCGGGTCTCCTCGCTCCAGGACTTCGTCCGGAAGCTGTCGGTAATGGCGGGTCTCGACAACGACCTCACCTCCCGCGAAGGGGGAGTCGGTGGGCCGCACGACCTCGACTACACCACGACGTCGAGCGCTTTCGCCGAGGTAAAAGACGAGCTGGATCGCATGCGCGGCGATCTCTCCGATCTCGAAGAGAAGAGCCGGGTCCTGGAGCGTTTCTATCAGAAGAACACGTTGATGCTCGCTTCGACGCCGTCCATCTGGCCCGTTCGGGGCTACTATTCTTCGATATTCGGCGAGCGGAAGGACCCCTTCACGGGAGAGCGGGAGATGCACTACGGCATCGACATCTCGACCCCCGTGGGCCGGCCCGTCGTCGCCACCGCGGATGGAATCGTCCTCTATGCCGCCCGGCGGGGTACGTACGGGAACGTCGTCGTCATCGACCACAAGTTCGGAGTGATGACCCGCTACGCGCACCTTTCCGGGTTCAACGTCCGCGCGGGCCAGCAGGTCAAACGAGGCGACGTGGTCGCCTTCGTCGGCAGCACCGGGAGAAGCAAGGCACCTCACCTTCACTACGAGGTTTGGGTCAACGACCGGCCGGTGATGCCGCTCGACTATATCCTCGAGTACTATCGGTCCTTCGATCCCGCGAACCGCCCGCTCTCGAGCGCAACCTCGCCCTGAGGCGCGGTCCGCTCAGGAAGACCAGCAGGGGGCGGCCACCCTGCGTGTGGGAAGGGCGTTCGACTTCGCCAAGGCTCCGCGTCGAAACCGCCTTCGCCCTAAAATGGGAGCGTGGCGAAGCCGCGCCGTAGCCCGACCCGCCTTCACTAAAGCTTCGGCGGGTCCGCCAAAGCTGGAAAGGCGACGGCGGGGTTTGCCCGCTTCAAACCACGCTGCTACACTAGGTTACTTTTGCTGGGGTAGATCAAGCGCTTTATGTCGATAGTCGATAACGTTCTCACCAAGATCGTCGGGAAAAAGTCCGACCGGGATATCAAGCGGATGCGGCCGGTGGTCGAGTCCATCAACCAGATGGAACCGGCGATGAAAGCGCTGTCCGACGACGAGATCCGCCAGAAGACCGCCGAGTTCCGCACCCGCTTGGAGCAGGGACAGAGCCTCGACGAGCTCCTGCCCGAGGTCTTCGCCGTCTGCCGCGAAGCGAGCTGGCGCATTCTGGAAATGCGCCACTTCGACGTGCAGCTCATCGGCGGAATGGTGCTGCACCAGGGAAAGATTGCCGAGATGAAGACCGGCGAGGGGAAGACCCTGGTCGCGACCCTCCCGGTGTATCTGAACGCCCTCGCGGGTCGGGGCGTTCACGTCGTGACCGTGAACGACTACCTCGCGCGGCGCGACGCCGAGTGGATGGGAAAGCTCTACCGCGCGCTCGGGCTCTCGGTGGGAATCATCCAGCACGATTTGCGGGACCAGGAACGGCAGGATGCCTACCGGGCCGACGTCACCTACGGCACCAACAACGAGTTCGGGTTCGACTACCTCCGGGACAACATGAAGTTCGATCCGTCGCTCTTCGTGCACCAGCTGTACCCGCTGCTCACCAAGGACTCCGACGGCAAGGAAGTGGAGAAGCTCTTCCACTACGCCATCGTCGACGAGGTGGACTCGATCCTCATCGACGAGGCCCGGACGCCCCTCATCATCAGCGGCCCGGCGGAAGAGTCGACCGACCTCTACTACCGAATCGACAAGATCATCCCTCGCCTCCGACGCGACCTCGACTTCACCGTCGACGAGAAGACCCGTACCGTGACGCTGACCGAGGAGGGAGTGCCGAGTGTCGAGAAGCTCCTCGGGGTCGAGAACGTCTACGACCCGGGACAGATGCACATCCTCCATCACGTCTACCAGGCGCTGCGGGCCCACACTCTCTACAAGCGAGACGTGGACTACATGGTGAAGGATGGGCAGGTGATCATCGTCGACGAGTTCACCGGTCGTCTCATGCCCGGCCGGCGCTGGTCCGACGGACTCCACCAGGCGGTGGAGGCGAAAGAGCACGTCAAGATCGAGCGGGAGAACCAGACCCTCGCCACCATCACCTTCCAGAACTACTTCCGCATGTACGCGAAGCTCGCGGGAATGACGGGTACCGCCGAGACCGAGGCGGCGGAGTTCGAGAAGATCTACGAATTGGAAGTGATTCCCGTCCCGACGAACCGGGTTCTCATCCGGGATGAGTATCCCGACATGGTCTACCGCACCGAGCGGGAGAAGCTCAACGCGGTCGTCGAGGAGATCCGGGACATGAACCAGCAAGGCCGCCCGGTGCTGGTGGGGACCACCTCGATCGGCAAAAGCGAGAAGCTCTCGCAGATGCTGAAGCGCGGCGGGGTGAAACACGTCGTCCTGAACGCCAAGTACCACGAGATGGAGGCCGAGATTGTCGCCCAGGCGGGCCGCAAGGGCGCGGTGACCATCGCGACGAACATGGCGGGTCGGGGAACCGACATCCTTCTCGGAGGCAATGCCGACTATCTCGCCAAGGTCGCGGTCAAGAGAAAGAGCGAGGACGGGGAGGTTCCCGACGACCTCTGGGAAAAGGAGCTCGCCAAGGCGAAGCGGGAAGTCACGAGCGAGCACGAGGAGGTCATTCGCGCGGGCGGGCTCCACATCCTCGGCACCGAGCGGCACGAATCTCGGCGCATCGACAACCAGCTGCGCGGCCGCGCCGGGCGGCAGGGCGATCCCGGCAGCTCGCGGTTCTACCTCTCTCTCGAAGACGACCTGATGCGCATCTTCGGAAGCGATTGCATCAGCGGGCTGATGCAGAAGATGGGTATGGAGGAAGGAGTTCCCATCGAGCACGGGATGGTCACCCGCGCCATCGAGCGGGCGCAAAAGCAGGTCGAGTCGCAAAACTTCTCGATGCGCAAGCACCTCCTCGAGTACGACGACGTGATGAACAAGCAGCGCGTCGCCATCTACCGCTTGCGCCGGGAGATTCTGGAAGGGAAAGAGCAGCGGGATTACATCCTGGAGCTGGCCGGTAACGTCCTCGATTTCCTCGTCGACCAGCATCTGCCGGCGGACGTCGACCCCGAGGAATGGGACGTCGATGTGTTCCGGCAGGCCTTGAGCCGACAGTACGGTCTGGACAACGCCGGGCTCTCCGGCATCGACTGGGAGGATCTCGGCCGGGACGACATCAAGGACGAGCTCCGGAAGCGAATCCTCGACAAGTACGCGAAGAAGGAGTCCTACATCGGCCCCGATCTGATGCGAACGCACGAGCGCATCATCATGCTCCAGGTCGTGGACTCGCAGTGGAAAGACCACCTCTACGCGATGGACCACCTGAAAGAGGGGATCGGGCTCCGGGGCTACGGGCAGAGGGACCCTCTCATCGAGTACAAGAAAGAAAGCTTCGACATGTTCGAGGCGATGTGGGACCGGATTGAAGAAGAGATCGTTCGGGTCCTCTACCTGCTCCAGCCGGTGCGGGAGCCCTCCGCTCTCGAGATGCGGCCGCAGGGAAGGCCGCTGCGGCTCACCTTCAACGATCCGAGCGAAGCTCCAGCGGCCTTCGAGCCGCGGGAGCGTCCGGTGAACGTCGGTCCGAGACGTGAGTCCCAGGGAGGCGTCGACGCCGCCGTCAAGACCGTCCGCCGAGCGACGGAGAAAGTGGGCAGGAACGATCCATGTCCTTGTGGCAGCGGGAAGAAGTACAAGAAGTGCTGCGGGGCGGCCGGAGCATGAGGGAATCGGATTTCAAAGAAGCACTCACCTTCGACGACGTTCTCCTCGTTCCCCAGAAATCGGACGTTCTCCCCTCCGACGTGGATACTTCGACGAAATTCAGCCGCAACGTACCGCTGAAGATCCCCATCGTGAGCGCGAGCATGGATACCGTGACCGAGTCTCGCCTCGCCATCGCCATCGCGCAGCTCGGAGGAATCGGAATCATCCATCGCAACATGCCTCCCGAGGTGCAGGCGGACGAGATCGACAAGGTGAAGCGCTCCGAGAGCGGGATGATCGTGGACCCGATCACGATGTCGCCCGATCGACCGGTGAAGGACGCTCTCGCCTTGATGGCGAAGTACCGGATCTCCGGCGTGCCCGTCACCGAGAACGGCCGGTTGGTGGGGATTCTCACCAACCGCGATCTGCGGTTCGAGACCCGCACCGATCTCCCCATTTCCGCGGTGATGACCAAGGAAGAGCTCATCACCGTGCCCGTAGGGACGACGCTCGACGAGGCCCGCGCCATCCTTCACAAACACCGGGTGGAGAAGCTCCTGGTCGTGGACGAAGGCTATACCTTGAAGGGACTCATCACCGTCAAGGACATCCAGAAGGCGATGAAGTATCCGAGCTCCGCCAAGGACGACCTCGGCCGGCTCCGCTGCGGGGCGGCGATCGGAGTGGGCGATACCGCGATCGAGAGGGCGAAGCTCCTCATCGACGCCAAAGTCGACGTGATCGTCGTCGATACCGCCCACGGGCACAGCCGGGGCGTGCTCGAGACCGTCGAACGGTTGAGAAAGCTCGTGACGGGAATCGACGTCGTCGCGGGAAACGTCGCCACCGCCGAAGCGACCCGGGATCTCGTCCGGGCCGGTGTCGACGCGGTGAAGGTGGGTATGGGCCCGGGCTCCATCTGCACCACGCGCGTCATCTCCGGCGCTGGAGTGCCCCAGATCACGGCCATCCTCGACTGCGCCGAGGTGGCGGCAAAAGAGGGCATTCCCATCATCGCCGACGGCGGCATCAAGTTCTCGGGCGACGTGGCGAAAGCGCTCGCCTGCGGCGCGCAGTCGGTCATGATCGGGGGACTCTTCGCCGGGACGGCGGAGAGTCCGGGGGAGACGATCCTCTATCAGGGCCGCACGTTCAAGACTTACCGCGGTATGGGATCGCTCGGAGCGATGAGCGATGCCACGAGGGACCGATACTTCCAGCAGGAGGTCGAGGCTTCGAAGCTCGTTCCGGAAGGCATCGAGGGCCGGGTTCCCTACAAGGGGAGTCTGGGCGGCGTGGTCGAGCAGCTCGTCGGCGGTGTTCGGTCGGGAATGGGATACTGCGGCGCGGCGAGCATCGAAGAGCTCCAATCGAAGGCTCGTTTCCTCCGGGTCACTGCCGCGGGCCACCGCGAAAGCCACGTCCACGACGTCATCATCACCAAGGAAGCTCCGAACTATCAGCTCGACTGAGCCCATGCCCCACGTCAGGCGCCCGCTCTCGAGCTTCGTCCTCGTTTCCCTCTCGCTCCTGCTTCTCTCGAGCTGCGAGCTCCGATCGAAACGGGCGCTCATCACCGTCTACAGTCCGAGCCTCGAAGTCTCCTTTCCTCTCTCGCAGGGGTGGACGGCGGACGCTGCCATCGAGCAGGCCGGGTTTCACATGCAAACCTTCACCGGGCGCTCTATCGACGTGCCCGAACGGCCGGGAATCCGCGTGCAGGCGCTGGCGGGTCCGATGCCGGAGGGACCGCTCGACGACGTGGCGCTTCGTTTCCGGAAGGAGCTCGACGTCGAGAGCGAGGGGAAGTATTCCCTCGCCGGTGGGGTGGGACGGGGAAAAATCTGGACCTTTGTCTCGAAGGACGGTGACGAGCGATCGCGGCTCGCGCTCGCCGACGTCGACGGGAGGCTCTACGGTCTCTTCGTGCGGGGCGAGGCTCACACCGTCGACTCGTACCGGGACGCGCTCGACCGCATGTTCCGGGAATTTTCTCTGGAGAAGGCGAAGTACTTCATCATCTTCGAAGCGCCCGGCGGCGACGTGGTCATTCGTCATCCGCAGAGCTGGGAGAGGACTCAGACCCTCTCCGACCAGGGAAAGTCCCTCTTCGTCGCGTTCCGCAGCCCTCCCCTCGCCGTCGAGAAGGATGGCACTACGGTGCATGCCACTCTCGAGGTGACGGTTCAAAGCGTAGGATCGGACATGACGGTCGAGCGTTTCTACGACGAGCGCACCGAAGAGCTGGGGGACACCTACCGGCTGCTCGAGCACAAGGAGATGAAGGAGGACAGGGCGATCTCCGCCCTGTACCACGTCGAGACACAGCTCGCGGAGTATCTGGAGCGCACCGTCTACGCGGTTCGCGATGGAAAGAGCTTCATCTACAAGTTCAACTGCCGGAACAAGATCTACCGGGCGATCGAGCCCTGGACCGACGAGATCGTGAAAGGCTTCTTCGAGCCTACCTGAGGAGAGAGCATGGCTACCCTCATCGACCGCGTTTTCCGTCGACCGACCCCGAGCGAGTGCTCGGTCGTCGAGCTCCCGGGCGAGGCGAGCTCCGACGGCCTCCTGCGCCTCGCGAACGAGGGGGACGGACGCATCGAGATCGTGGAAAGAGACGGCCGCGCGGCGGTGACCCCGGATGCATGGTCGCAATACCTCTACTTCGCTTGCGGTGAGGAGCTCCGGCGAAAGATTTCGGGCCGAGCGGTCATCGAAGTCGACTACTTCGGCACCGAGTTCGCCACCTTCCGGCTCCAGTACGTGTCGGCCGATCGCGACGCGCCCTACGACGGGCTCTACAAGGAGGCGACCCAGCGCTGGGACGGGGTTCGCGAGGAGGCCCCGCGGTGGAAGCGGGCGCTCTTCGTCATCGAGGACTTCGACGCCGAACGGTTCCAGAATCTGGGGGCGAGCTTTCGGATGGAGATCCGGCAGGACTTCCAAATCGCGCGGGTCGCGGTCTCAGCCGATCTCCCACGCGACGAGGCCGCGTTTCCCGAAGTCGCCCCGCTTCCCTCGATCCGGAAGTCACCGGACCGCGTATATCCCATCTGGTGGCTCTTCGTCGAGATCACGAACCTGTGCAACTTCCACTGCACCTTCTGTCCCGACGAGATCATGGAGCGCAAGCGCGGCATGATGCCCTTCGAGGACGCCTGCAAGATCTTCGACGAGGTCGCGCGGGAGAAGAATCGCCTCGGTCCCCTCTATCCGGTGAAGCTCCATCAGATGGGCGAGCCCACCATCCATCCTCGTCTCGTCGACATCGTGGGCTACGCCGAGAAGGAAAAGGGAATCCAGATCGAGCTCAACACCAACTGCAGCCTGCTCACCGAGGAGCTCGTCGACGGACTCTACGACGCCGGGCTCACCAACCTCATCTTGAGCTACCAGACTCCCGACGCGGAGTCGTTCGAGACTCGCAAGGCCAAGAACAAGAAGCTCACCTTCGACATCTATTTCGACAAGGTGAAGATGGCGGTCGAGCGGAAGGTGGCGAAACGAGCGTCGACCCATCTCGAGATCGACGTGATGAACACACTCGGCTCGAGCGGGATTCGCATCGTGGGAACGAACAGCCAGGCGGATCGTGTGATGCTCGACTGGATCTCCTTCGCGCGCTCCCTCGAGCGGAAGTACGGCCTCGCTCCCAGGAAGCACGACCTCAACTTCGTCGACGGAGGATTCCGCTTTCTCGATCACGACGCCGATTCCGGCCGCTACGAGATTCTGGAGGGAGTCGAGATCCTCTGGAAGGCACTTCACAGCTGGGGCAACGTGATCCAGGGAGAGACGGTCCCGGGGACGGTCGACGGGTACTGTCCCGCACCCAACGAGCAGTTCGTGATTCTCTGGGACGGCACCGTCACCGTTTGCTGCACGGACTACGAAGGAACGCTCGCCATGGGGAACGTCCACCAGCAGTCGATCGAGGAGATCTGGACCGGCCCCAAATGGAAGCGAATGCGCAGCAAGATGTGGGAGAACGTCCTCGAGTCGAAGACCTGCCGCGTCTGCAAGGGAGTCGAAGCCCCGTCCCTCGTTCAGATCCAAGTGTAGGAAGGGGACAGGGAGATGACCTTCCCTCGGCCGACGCCCCATGCTGGCGTTTGATCACGACGGCGCCACCTGGGTCACGGATCTCATCGAGAGCGGCCAAGACGCTCGCTCGGTGAGGAGCTCCTCGTGCGAAGAACCTGAAAACACGATGGTCTACGTTCATGATGATGTATCGGAGCGACGGGCCGGCCACGTTCGTCGGCCTCGAGCGAGTCGTCGGGCACGTTGCAGGGAAAGCGGGCAGCTTCGTGCTCCAACGCACCGGGATGTTCGAGAACGGCGTGGCGAGGGAGTCCTATTCCGTAATCCCCGGCTCCGGTACGGGCGAGCTTCGGAGCCTGCGCGGCGAGGGCACGTCGGCCGTGGGGCACGGGACTGAGCATCCTCTGACTCTGAACCATGAGTTGGGCTAGCCTGGGTGCCGAACAGATCCTGCAAGGCGCCGCCCAGCGAGGCGTTGGCATGGACGTAGCCCTCTTCGTCAGCATCAGAGTTCCAATGATCGATGTCGCCTTCGTTGAGTCCGGTGACTTGCCCAACGGTGGCCACGCCACGCCACGCCGCGCAACGCCAGCGTATGGGCGCTGAAGAGGTCGTTAATGCCTGAAGCCAGCGAGGACTACTTCGTGAGCCGCCGGCGCAGCGCGATGCGCAGATTGCGGCGTCCCCACTGTGGTCTCATCGCCCTCGGCTCTTCGCGAGCCGGCTGACCCGACCGATAATGAATCCCCGCACGGAGGTGATTCTCGATGAAGTGGTCCCCCGAAGACATCGCGACCCTCTTTGCCTACACGCGCTGGGCGTCTCAGAGGACGCTCGAATCGGCCGTGTCCCTTTCCCAACAGGAGTTCCTCCGCTCGATCGGCGGTAGCTTCGGCTCGGTGCAGGCGACGCTGGCGCATCTGTACGGCGCCGACTGGATGTGGCTTGAGCGCTGGCACGGGCATTTGCCGCAGGTGCCGCCGAAGGCCGGGGAGCTCGAACGTTTCGACGCTCTCCGGAACAGCTGCAACGAGGTCCAGGAAGCTCAGCGCACGTTCGTCGAGACGGTCACGCCGGCGCGCATAGACGAGCCTCTGACCTTCAACTTCGCCGGGCAGACGTGGACTTTCCCGCTCGGCGAGACGCTCCTCCATGTCGCTAACCACGGCACGTACCACCGCGGCCAGATCGCGACGCTCCTGCGGCAGCTCGGGAAGACCGCTGTATCGACCGACTATCTGCGCTGGATTCACGCCGGCGGCGCCTAACTCCTATCAAGGCCCCCTTTTGGTCGACCCTGCCGGAGGGTTGTTCGCGATGAGCTCGCTCGATACGGCAAGAAGGTCTCGAAACAGGGGGAACGGTCGGACCAGGAATCTCGCCCAGGCGTTTCCGACCGGACGATGACATAGGGTGCTGGACCGAGCTTGTCGCTTCGCGACCTGACTCCGTGACTCTTCCGGTCCCCCAACCTCCTTCTCACACCTTTCCGCGTGGTATCCTTCGGGCCGTCGTGAGTTTGAGATGAATCTCTGGAAAGAGCTCCGCTTCGCCTTCCGTGCCCTCGCGGGCCAGCCGGTCCTGTCTCTCGTGGCCCTCCTGACTCTCGTCCTCGGGATCGGGGCGAACACCGCGATCTTCAGCCTCGTGAAGGGCGTCCTCCTGAACTCCCTTCCGTACCGGGAATCCGACCGGCTCGTCGTGC
The DNA here is from genome assembly GCA_963815675.1 of uncultured Acidobacteriota bacterium. GTDB lineage: Bacteria > Acidobacteriota > Vicinamibacteria > Marinacidobacterales > SMYC01 > CAWFHP01. Next base: position 111,177 of record CAWFHP010000020.1, read on the forward strand.
TCTCGGAGCGGAAGCCCGAGGGCGGCCTCGATTTCGTCGCGCCGCCGACCTACCTCGACTGGCGCGAGCAGGCGCATACGATGGCGGAGATGGCCGCCTATCGCCCGGTGAAGTACGGATTCCGGGCGGAAGCGGAGCCGTTGGAGCTCGCCGCCATCCGGGCCGTACCCGAGCTCTTTCCCCTTCTCGGCGCGGAGGCCGCGCTCGGCCGCACGTTCACCGTCGAGGAGGGACAGCCGGGAAGCGACAAGGTGGTGCTCCTGAGCCATGGATTCTGGCAGCGTCAGTTCGGATCGGACCCTGGCGTCCTCGGCCGCCAGATTCTTCTCGACTCCGAGAGCTATACCGTCGTGGGCGTCATGGGTGAAGGCTTCGCCTTCCCTCCGGGAAACGAGATCCACCTCTGGACCCCGCTCTCGTTCGACCCCAACGATGCGCACGGTCGTTCTCGTCGGGCGCGGGCATTGAGCGTCGTCGGCAGGCTCGCTCCGGGCGTGACGCTGGAAAAAGCCCGGCAGGAGATGTCGGGCATCGCCGCCGGGCTCTCCTCGGAGTATCCCGATAGCAACAAAGGGTGGGGCGCCGAGGTGGAATCGGTGCACGAGCAACTGGTGCAATCGGCACGGCCTGCGCTCCTGCTTCTCCTCGCCACGGTCTCCTTTCTCTTGCTCATCGTCTGCGCCAACGTGGCGAGCTTGATGCTGGCGCGCCTCACGACCCGCCGCCGCGAGAATCGCTCTGCGCGCTGCACTCGGGGCGAGTCGCGTCCAGCTGGTGCGACAGGTCCTTGCCGAGAGTCTCCTCCTCGCGGGAGGAGGCGGCCTCCTCGGCGTCGTCGTGGCCTTCATCGGGGTGCGCTTCGCACGGGGGCTCTCCATCGTCAAAGTACCGCGGCTCGACCAGATCGGGATCGACTCCGGCGTGCTCGTCTTCACCGCGGGCGTCTCCCTGCTCGTCGCCATCGCCTTCGGACTTCTTCCCGCGCTCCACGCCTCGCGGCCCGATCTCCGCGCGAGCCTGGCGGAGAACTCGCGAGGGGGAAGCATCCGTACCCGGCGCATTTTGGGATTCATCGTGGCGTTCGAGGTGGCGGTGGCGCTGGTGCTGCTGGTTGGAGCGGGGCTCACCATCCGGAGCTTCCAGGAAATGATGCGAGTCGATCCGGGGTTTCGCCCGGACTCCGTGCTCGCCGCCCAGATCTATCTGCCCCAGGCGAAGTATCCCGACAGCGACACCCGACGGCGTTTCTTCGATGCCGTTCTCGAACGCGTACGGGCGCTACCGGGCGTCCAGTTGGCCGGTGCGGTCAGCTCGCTTCCGATGAATCCGGTAGGAATCGACTTCGCATTGCCCTTCAGCGTAGAGGGAAGAAACCCTCCCGCCTCGGGAGAAGAGCCCCGCGCCGACATCCGTGCCGCCACCGACCGCTACTTCGAGACGATGAAGATTCCCCTCGTCGAGGGACGTCTTCTCGACGCGCATGACCGGAACGACGCGCCCCGGGTCGTTCTAATAAACCAGACGCTCGCGAAGCGCTACTTCGGAGACGAGGATCCGCTCGGGAAGGTCATCGTCAATCCGCATGGCAAAGGCGAGAATCATCGGGGTCGTGGGCGACGTGCACCACTACGGGCTCGATGCTCAGCCGCGACCCGAGCTCTTCATGCCCTTCAGTCAGAACGTCTTTCCCGGGATGGCCATCGTCGTGCGCACGACGAGCGAGCCCGAGCGGTTCGCCGCCGATCTGAGACAGGCCATCTGGGCCGTGGACCGCGACCAGGCGATCTACGACATGAGCACTCTCTCGAGCGCGATCGCGAGATGGGTCTTTCTCCCTCGGCTGAGCGTGAACCTGCTCGTGGCGTTCGCCCTCGCCGCTCTTCTTCTCGCGGGCGTCGGCATCTACGGCGTCATAGCGTATTCGGTCTCGCAGCGAACGACGGAAATGGGGCTCCGCATGGCTCTCGGCGCCGGCACGCCCGATCTCGTAGGGCTGGTGGTGCGCAACAGCATGGCGTCCGTCGTTGTCGGCATGGGAGTGGGGCTCGTGGGCTCGTTCGGCTTCGGGCGACTCCTGTCGGGTCAGCTCTTCGGCGTGAGCCCTCTCGACCCGCGCGTGTATCTCGCCGTGGTGATCGTCCTCGGTCTCGCCGCGCTCACGGCCAGCTATCTCCCGGCCCGACGCGCCACCCGGGTGGATCCCATCGAAGCTCTGCGCGTCGAGTGAGCTTCGGGACCGAGCGATCGAGAGAGCGTTTCCTGTGGCCCTTGGTGTCTTTGTTCGCGGTCCTCGTGTACGTTCACTCTCTCGGTGGCTTCTATATCCCCCACATCGGTGACGAAGCCCCCTACATCGAGATCGCGCGCCTGACGGCGGAGAGCGGTCGGCTGCTTCCACTTGCGACCGCGCCCGGTCTCGAGGATACCAAACCTCCTCTCCTTTTCTGGCTCGGCATCTTCGCCACCGATTGGGGTAAGCAGTGGACTCTCCTGAGGCTCCGCATCCCTATCGTTCTTTCGACCTTCGCCACCGCGCTTGCGGTGTTCTGGCTCGCTCGTAGGCTTGGCGAGGATCGAGAAACGGCTTATCTGGGAAGTCTGACCTTCCTCGGATTTTACTCGAGCTACCAGTACGGTCGCCCTTTTCTGACCAACTCGCCCGAGACTCTCTTCGTCTTTCTCTCTTTCGCGCTCGTGCTCGGATTTCGCGACCACGCGGAGAGCTGGGCCTGCTGGGCCGCCTCGGGGGTCGCGCTCGGTATCGGCTGCCTCTTCAAGTCCTTTGCCCTCGTCGCTCCCGCCGGGCTCGCACTTCTCTGGCTCATCGCGAGCGAGCGGGGTTGGGACGTACGGGACCTGTTGAAGCGCGATTCTCTGGCGGGTCGCGCTGACATCGAGCATCGCGCTCGCACTCTTCGGACTCTGGCCCCTCTTCGACCCCGACCCGATGGCGGTCCTCCACCACTTCGTCGTCCAGCAGAACCTCGGAAAGCTTCAGGGGGCGGGCTATTGGTCGGGGCTCTTCGAAGGGCCTTATGCTCTCCAATGGTTGTGGCTCGGAAACTTCGGCAACGCAGGGCTGTTCGCCCTGCCGCTTCTGTTCCTCGTGGTGCTGACCCTCCGGGATCGGAAGAGCCTTTCCCGCGACGAGAAAGCGCTGTGGATTTTCGTGCTCTCGTTTCTCTTCGTCTACAGCATCCCGCGGCAGAGGCAGGAGAACTACCTTCTACCCACCGTTCCCGCTCTCGCGATTCTCCTCACCCTCCGATGGAGACGCTTCCCCGTCGGCTGGTTCCGGTGGTTCTCGATCCCCGGGGCACTCTACGCCGCCGCCCTCCTGTCGATGATCTGGGCGATTCAGCGCGCGGCGCTTCCTCCGGGAAGCTACTCCGGATGGCAGGTCGGCCTAATGCTGGTGCTTCTCTCGTCGTGGGTCGGTTCGGTCGTGATGCCCTCCTACGCGCGATTCTCGTTTCATATCCTCGCGCTGGCGTCGCTCGGCGCGATCGCGCTGGCGGTGGCGCCCTTCGAGGGTGCGCTCGGCCGCTACCCTCCCGACCGGCTCGAGCTCTTGAAGGGCCGGAGCGTGTTCGTGCCTTCGGAATTCGTTTCTCACTACGAGCGTCACCGCTTCCTCCTACCGGGCGCCCTCGTCCGGGGTTATGATCCCGCGGACGCGAATGCAACGAGTCGACTCCTCGATTCGGGACGGATCGTCATCGTCCAGCGTTCCGTTGGGTGGGAGCCGGACGGTCCTTTCCGCGTGCTCGCGCGCCGTTTCGATCTGCGCTCGCGCCAGACGAAAGAGGAGATGTGGAGAATCTTCTTCGACCACGATCTCGATCTGCTGGTGCGTGAGGAGGTCATCCTCCGTCGCTACCGAACGGACCGCCTGACGGGACGGCCCGCAGATCCGGGGGAACCGTAACGGTGAGAGTCGAGACCCTGCGTCGCATCGACCGCTACCTGGGCGTCCCGCTCTGCCGGCTCTTTTCCCTCTGGCCCGCCGGGCGCGTCCGAAACGAGGATGCCCCGCCGCCGCGCAAAATCGTCGTGATTCTGCTTTCGGAGATGGGGAGTCTCGTTCTCGCTCAGCCGATGTTCTCCCGACTCCACGCGAAGTATCCCGCGGCGGCGCTCCACGCGCTCGTTTTCTGCCGGAACAAAGAGGTCCTCGACCTTCTCGAGGCCGTTCCCGAAGAGAACATCTTCACTCTGCGCGACGGGTCTCTCACTGTTTTCGCGCGAGACGCTCTCGCCGCGATCCGCGCGCTCCGCCGCGCGGGAATCGACACCGTCATCGATTGTGAGCTCTTTTCGCGGGCGAGCGCCATCCTGTCGTTTCTGATCGGAGCTTCGAGGCGCGTCGGGTTCGAGCGGCACACCCAGGAAGGGCTCTACCGGGGGCGCTTCATCAACCGTCCGGTGCTCTACAACCCCTACCAGCACATCGCCCAGCAGTTCGTGACGCTCGCCGAGGCGATCGAGGGGCGGGGGACGCCGACGGTGAAACGCCCGGTCTCGACGAGGCTCCCGGCGATCTCGCGGATCCGCCTTCGCCCCGGCGAGCTCGACGCCATGCGCTCTCGGATTTCCCGCGATTTTCCTTCGATCGCGGAATCACGTCTCGTTCTCGTCTATCCGGGGGGCGGGCTCCTCCCCATCCGCGCCTGGCCGCTCGGCTCGTACCAGGAGCTCGTCACCGGGCTCCTGAAGGAAGGCTTCGGGGTAGGCCTCATCGGCCTCGCCGAGGACCGGCCGCTCGCCCGCGGCATCCGCGAGGTTTGCGGAGAGGCGAGGACCGTCGATCTCACGGGATACACGAGAACGGTGCGGGAGCTCGTCGTTCTCTTCCACCTCGCCGAGCTCCTCGTGACGAACGACGGCGGGCCCTGCCACTTCGCTTCGATGACCCCGATACGGAGCATCGTTCTGTACGGCCCGGAAACGCCCGCTCTCTATGGCAGTCTCGATCCGAGCTCGATCGCCTTCTACTCCAATATCTCCTGCTCGCCTTGCCTCACCGCGTACAACCACCGGAGCTCACCCTGCGACGGCGACAACCAGTGCTTGAAGATCATCGAACCGGGCGACGTGCTCGCCCGCGCCCTTTCGATGCTGGCGATGGAAAAGCGGGAGCTCGCCACGAGAACGGATTAGAGGTGGGTGCGAACATGGATTCGGTGTGCTCGTCGCGAGGAGATCTCGCGCCGACGATTGTTCGGGTTTCCGACGGTATGGGGCCGGGCGCTGGAAGCTCCAGTGCTTACAGGAGTTTAAGTGCTTACGCTGCCCCGATCTGCCGTCGGAATGGTTTACAGGGTGTGGCGGCGAGTCTTCGGCGGCTCGTCGAACGAGTGCTTGATAAAGAACTTAGCCCTGGTCCGTCAAGGAATGGTTCTTGCATCGTATTGCCTTCTCGAATCAGACACGAGGAGTGGAGGCGTTCGCCGATGATGAACTTCAAGAAAGTTCTTTCCACCGCGTCAGTGTTGCTGCTGCTTTCGACGAGCGCAATGGCGGTTACGATCAACTTCGACGATGTCGTCGGCAGTAACGTCGACATTACGAATCACTATGCGGGCCTGGGCGTAACCCTCAACGCGATCGACAATCCCTTTCCAATCGCGGGGATTTTTCCCGCGCCTCCCACCGTCCCCGGGATCCTGGGTGGAGTGACAACCTGGACCCAGGGATTTGCGTCCGCGACGTCGGCGCCGCAGGTAGCCGTTGCCGCGGCAACAGCCGAGACGGGTCAGGCAGGAAATGGCGGGATCCTCATCAGCTTCGCGTTCGACGTCTCGAGTGTCTCCCTGGTAGGCAACGATCTCGGCTTCTCTAATGGGACGGACGATGAGTCCGTCACTCTGACGGCGTACGATGCACTGGGAAGCCTCATCGGTCAGTCATTCAGTGCGGTCAACCTGGCTGGGATCTATGACCAAACGCCCGGGACGATCAGCTTTCCGAACACGCGATATGTCGCGTTCAACTATACCGATTCGGCCTCCGGCTTCTACGCCATCGACGACCTGGAGTTCACTCCGGTTCGGGTTGGAGCTCCCGAGCCTTCCGCACTCTTGCTCCTCGCCTTCGGCTTTCTCGGCCTGTCGCGCACCACCCGAAAAATCCGCAAGAGATCATAGCAGGGCCGCCGGACGGCTATTCGGGTCGGATAGGCTGCCTACCATCCCCAGCGGCTCTCCTTTACCCATCGCGGGCGACACGACGACATACAACACGACTCCGTCCAGCGGTGAGGTGACGTCGGCGATGGGCTCGCCGAAATAGCCGGTCAGACGGCCGAATGGGGCGCCACGCTCCACCTGCTGATCCGGCCGAACCGCGGGATACCAGAGCCCCGTCTCCGGACTGGTGAGCACGACGGACGGCTCGATCCAGCGGGGAGCATCGACCATCTCTTGCTTGCCGGGCAGCATGCCGAGATAACGCATCACCCGAAACGCCCCGCGGGCGTTGAGCGCGACCATGTCCTCGGTGGGGACGCCGACGCCTCCCGCCTCCGTGGTAAGAGCCGGCTTACCGCGCACGTGGGCGGTGTTGGAGCAGTAGACCGAAGCTTTCACGTCGCGGGGCCGCCCACGATCGATCACGATGTGATCGATGCCGAATGCGAGCGCCATCCCGCGAGCCACGTCGTCCACACGCTCGTCGACGCCCAGGTGGTTCCAGTAAGAGTATGGGCGCAGGGCCTCGTTACCGTCGCCGGAGTGCATGTCCACGAGATGGTCGCATGGGTCGATCACCTGCGTCGTGATTGCGTGAGCGATCCGCTCCGACACCGTGCCTTCCGGGTTGCCGGGGTACACGCGGTTCAGGTTCTTCTGGTCCGAAGGCCCACGATAGATGGTACGGTGCGTGAACGACGGCAAGTTCGCGATGTGCACGAGGATGACGGTACCGCTCAGGTCCTCAGGCTTCAGCTCGGCGCGTACCCGCTGCAACGCCACGATCGGCGACGCCTCCGAGCCGTGCGTGCCCGCGACGAGTGCGAGGACCGGGCCGTCCCGGCGACCCTGAACGAGGGTCACGGGAATCATCGTCCCGGGATCGACCCCGTCCGGCACCTGGATGAGCCCGGAGGCTTTCTCGCCGCGCCGCGAAGTGACGGAACCGACGGTGAGTGTTTTCACGATGCTCCTGATGCGGGATGAGATGAGAGGGTCGTCAGTTTCCCGGGTGGTATTCCCGTTCGGTATGTCCCTCGAGCTGCGAACGGTAGAAGTACACCTCCCGCAGGTTGCCCTGCGCGTAGCGCACCGCCTCGTCGTTGAAGTGGGGCGAGCTCGGATCGCCGCTCTCGCCGCCAGCGGTCACCGCCCGGGCCCGCACGGTGTCGCCGAACTCCACGACCGCCACGAAGCTGTTGCCGCTCGTGCCGTACCACTTCTTGGTGTTGGTATACGGCCGCGCGCCGAACGAGGCGAGTGAGCCCCATCGTGCGGAGGTGAACGGCACGGCGATGCTCGGCTTCGAATCGTCGAAACGCGGTTCGATGTCGTCGTTGAAGCGCTGGAACCGATTGATGTCACCCCACGGCGTCTGCCAGTCGCCGAAGTCGGCGGTAAGACGGTCGGAGGCGGCGTCCAGCGCCGGGAGCAACTCGTCCGCCGTGGCGCGCTGCGCGACATACTCCTCGAAGGACAGCGTCGAGCCCCGTACATCCTCCCCGACCCGCCGCCCCATCTCTTCTCCCCAGAACACGGCGAGCGACGTCGCCAGCGAATTGACGCCCCAGCGGAAGTCCCAGGCGCGGAGTACCGCGATCTGCTTGGCGAGCTTTGACCGCAGGGGATTCGATGCCGGCGCTGCGTCATACGCCTCGACGAGCGCCGGGATCATCGTCGCGAAGGCGGGCAGATAGCTGTCGAACGCCGCCGCGGTCAGCGAGCTCATGGTGAAATCCGTCCTGCCCGGAAGGACCCGGAGCGCGTGATACCCGCGCGGGGTCTCGTTCGCGCCGCGCTCCACGTAAGGGGGAAAGTCCTCGCGTTTGGGGCTGTCCGGACCCGCGGCGGACCACGGCCAGTTGTTCGCGTTGTAGAGCCATCCGCCGGGCGGGTTCAAGACGTTCGGCGTCTCGTCAACGGAGAGCACGCCGCGGTAGTCGGTTTTGGGGTCGCTGCCGTCGACGGGTTTGGTCCAGTCGAACGACGCGTCGCGCCGCGGAATGTAGTTGGAGTGGAAGTACGCGATGTTGCCCTCCGCGTCCGCGAACACGGTGTTGTTGGACGAGTTCGTGTGCAGCTCCATGATCTTCATGAACTCGGCGTAGTCTTTCGCCTTGGTGCGCGTATAGGACTGAATCAGAGCGTTCATGGGCTCCTGCATCAGGCTCACGCTCACCCATCGGTCTCCCGCCTTACGCACGACGGGCCCGTGCTGGGTGTAGTACACGGTGAACTTCCTGGAAGCCATCCCGGCGCCGGCCTTGTAAGGCACGGTAATGGTGGCGACCCTCATGGGCAGGACCTCTTTACCGTGGCGGTAGTAGTAACGATTCGCCTTCTTCACCACCGTTTCTAGAAACTCGTCGATGTTGTCGACGCCGCTCGACGTATGCATCCACCCGGCGGTGGGGTTGAAGCCCTGATAGATGAAGAACTGGCCCCACGTCACCGCACCGTACGCGTCGAGGCCCTCGTCGCTCACCATCTGGAGCTCGGAGCGGAAGTAGAACGAGGTGTGCGGGTTGATCCACAAGAGAGCGTGGTGATCCAGCGTATGGGAGGGCGCAATGGCGATGCCATTGGAGCCCGAGGGCTCCGCCCATAGCGGGTCCTCCCGCGGCAGCGGTGCGTCGTCCTCCTGACCGGGCTTTACCGGGCGCCGTGCTCGACGGCTCGCCTCCATAGAACGCTTCGAGCCCGCCAAGGTCCACGCGCTCGATGTCCCCGCCGATGCTACCCTCGCTGAACGTCAGTGCCATCCACGGCTCGAAATGCTCGATGACTCTGGGTCTAACGTCGGGATGTTTGTACAGATAGAAATTGAGACCATCGGCGAACGCGTCCATGAGCCGCTTCAACCAGTCGGGGCTCGCCGCGTATCTCGCCTTCATGGAGTCGGGGTCGATGAACAGCTTCATCCGCAGATCGCGGTAGATCTCTCCCTCACCCTCCGCCTCCGCGAGGCGGCCTATCGCATCGAGATAGTTCGTCTCCACCCGATTGAAGTCGTCCTCGGCCTGCGCGTACTCCATGCCGAAAACAGCATCGGCATCGGTCTTGCCGTAGACGTGGGCGATACCCCAGTCGTCGCGGATGATAGTGACGTTTTGTGCCTGGCGCTCCCAGCGGGCCACATCCTGAGCCCGGACGAATCGAGGCGCGCCGCTCGTGTAAGTAGCTGCAAGGATGAGAACGAGAACGAGCTTCTTCATGAGTTCACCACGCAAGCAGAAGATGGTAGATGTTACGACGAGGCGCCTCGATTGCAAAGCCGCACCGCGGGCGCGACGAGAACGTCTCGGTTTCAAGACTTTCCGATGGTAGACTGGAGCGCATGCCCTCCAGAAAAAGCACGAAGCGTAAGCCGACGAAGGCGAAGAAAGCGGCTGGCCGCAAGAGAACGGCGACGAAGAAGAGCCGCAAAAAGAAGCTGACCGTCCGAAAGCGAGCTCCCAGGAAGAAACCGCCGAAGACGGGAGCTCGGAAAAAGTCGTCCAGAACGAAAGCCGTCCGGAAGAAGAGAACCGGAACGAAAAAGGCCGCCTCCCGCAGACGACGGGTTCGAGAGGGAAGCTCGAGTCCGGACACGACGTCGCTGCCAGACGAGCGACGAAAAGCGCCTCCGGGTCTGCAATCGGGAGATCTCCAGGGACTGTCGAGCTTCGAAGGTGCGGATTCGGAGAGCGTCGACGAGCTGCTCGAGGAAGGAAACGCGTTCGAGGCCAGCGTCGTGGAGGGGGTGGAGGACGCGGACGACTCCGATGAGAGGGAGGTCCACACCCGTGAAGTTCCCGTCGACGACGTCCCTGGCGAGTATCTGGATCAAGACTAGTGGGCGGTAACAGCTATTTGGTGCGCAAATCGCGAGGTCATTTTGTGTGGTGGCAAGGCGGGATGACGACGACATATCTGGATATTTCGAGGAATCGCAACGCCGCCAGCGCGCAAAAGGGCCCGCGATTTTGGCGCGAAATAGCTGTTACAGCCCACTAGAACGTCGCCTGGCGCAGACGCCAGCACGAGCGGCCCGTATTCCTCCTCCGGGTAACGGTCCTCGACCCCGTCTCTAGGCTCAACCACCTGGAAAGGCAAGGTTGTCGCACCAACGTGGCCTTGTGCAGATCGTGCCCATCGAGGCCTCGGCCGTGCTCTCGTCGAATCTCGTGAAGGGCGCGACGCTGAAGGAACCATTCCCGGATCAGCCCGTTCACTCCCTGCATTCCCGGATCGTGCCCGCGACGCAGGGCCTCCCGCCGACCTACGGGCAACTGGCTTTCGATACCAAGAGGGCGGCACGGTCCTTCGTGCTGCTCGCGTCCAGGGACGGTCGAAAAGAGAGTATCCAGGTGGATCAGGACGTCGACGTCTGGAAGACGCGACTCCATGAGGGGGGGCGCGCGCGGTCTTTCTCGCTCCCGACCTCTCGGAGACTATTCCGTCGTCTTCGCGAGGAGATCCTCGTGTCGTTGCTCGAGACCGGCGATGGTCTCGATGATTCCCTCGAGCGCCGTCTGCTCCGCCGGTAGAAGAGCTTGCCCCGGCAGGCGCGGTGCGCCGACATCGAGACCGCGCGCCGCGAGGCCCGCCTTTATGGTGCCGGTGGGGTTGCTCGTTCTTTCCATGACGTCTACGACGGGAAGGATCTGCTCGAAATAGATCCAGCGGGCGAGCTCGAGGTCGGAGAGCTCGTGCACTGCCCTGAGCAGCTGCAGGCCCGAACGGGGAACGACGTTCAGAAGACCGGTAATCCAGGACGTGCAGCCGAGCGCGAACGATTCGAGAGCGTTCGTAGGGGCGCCGCAGACGACCTCGATGCGCTCTCCCCGACGTCGTTTCAGCGCGGAGATCCGTTTGCTGTCGCCGGTGCTCTCCTTGATATAGCGCACCGTCTCGGTCGCCGCGAGCTTCTCCACCAGACCTGGGGTCAAATCGACTCCGGTGAGCGAAGGGTAGTTGAAGAGGATGATCGAAAGCCCGGTCGCGCGCCCCGACCTCCTCGTAGAAACCCACGACGTCCCGCTCGGAGCGGCCGGCGTAGAGCTCGGGAACGAGGGGAGCGAGAAGGATGGTGGAGGCGCCGAGCTCCTCCGCCCGGTGCGCCAGGCGAACGGCGGCACTGGTCGTAAACGAGAGGATGGCGGGATGGACGGGTACACGGCCTCTCACGGTCTCGAACGTCGTCTCCCATACGAGGAGGGTCTCGGCTTCGGAGAGCAGCGGCCCTTCGCCGGTGAGCGCGGTGGGCATGACGGCGTCGACGCCTTGCTCCAGAAAGTGGTCGACCAGACGCGCGAGGGCACCGCGATCGACGCCGCCCGAGCTCGCGAAGGGTGTGACGAGAGGAACGATTGCGGCACCGAGCGCTCCGTCTCGGGCGTTCACTTCTTCGACTCGCGAATGCGGCGGGCGACGGCGTCGCCGACCTCGCGGGTCCCCAGAGCGCCGCCGAGCTCTTTCGGCGTTTCTCCGTTCGCGATGCAGTCGACGACGGCTTTCTCGATGAGGGCTCCCTCTTCTCGGAAGCCGAGATGCTCGATCATCATCTGGGCGGAGAGAATGGCGCCGAAGGGGTTGGCGATGTTCTTGCCCGCATATTTCGGAGCGGATCCATGGACGGGCTCGAACATCGAGACGCCCTCGGGGTTGATGTTTCCCGACGCGGCCATCCCGAGCCCGCCTTGGAGTGCCGCTCCGAGATCGGTCACGATGTCCCCGAACATGTTGCAGGTGACGACCACCTGAAACTGCGCCGGGTTCTTCACCATCTGGAGTGAGAGGGCGTCGATGTAGAGGTGGTTCGCCTCGATATCGGGGTACCGGGCGGAGACGAGGGCGAAGACGCGCTGCCACAGGTCGTGGCCGAACCGCAGGGCGTTCGACTTGTCGCTCATCGTCACCTTGGTGTGACCGTTCGCTTTTGCGTAGCGGAAGGCGTGCTCGATGATGCGCTCGACTCCCTTTCGGGTATTGATGTCCTCCTGCGTCGCGATCTCGTCGGCGGTGCCTTTCTTGAAGATCCCGCCCATTCCCACGTAGGCCCCTTCCGTGTTCTCGCGAAACACGACGAAGTCGACGTCCTTTCGCCCCCGCCCCTTCAGTGGGCAGAGGTCGTCATGGAGGAGCTTCACCGGTCGGTGGTTGGCGTAGAGGTCGAGGACGAATCGGGTACCCAGGAGGATGTCTCTCGCGTGGGCCATGTCGGGTACGCGCGGATCGCCGAGCGCACCGATGTAGATGGCGTCGAACTCCCGCTGGAACATCTCGTACGTACCTTCGGGCAGCGCCACGCCGGTTGCGAGGTAGCGCTCGGCGCCGAAGTCGAACTCCTGAATGGAAAGACTCACATCCGTGACGTCTTCGATGACGGCGAGGATCTTGAGGGCTTCCCGGGTCACGTCGATGCCAATGCCGTCACCGGGTATGACGGCGATCCGCTTTTCCTGCACGCTCTTCATCTCCCATGAAGCGAGTCCCGCCCAAGAAGCTAGGAGAAGATTAGCATAAGGGCGGCGATCCGTTGCGGGCGGGCGGCCGACGGCGGATCCTGCCCGCAGCTGAAACTGGAAACCGTTACCTGTTGCGCTCACTGGCCCGGGATCGTAGGATGCCGGCCAGATGTAGTCGGGCTCTCGCGACTTCTCATTCTCCCGCGCACGCGACATCGGAAGCTCGAGCGACAACAACGGACGAACGTGCCCGCGTCTGAATTGTCGCCGAGAGCTCGTTACGAGCCAAGGAGGTAGGAGATGGGGCGGATCCGTTTACTCTTCATCGTTTCGATTCTCGCAATCATGGTCTCTTGCTCGGGCGGCGGCGAGCAGCAGATTCTGAAGACGTTCTTCATCGCGGTCCAGGGGAAAGACTCCGCGACCCTCTCGGGGGTCTCGGTGGTGAAGTTCCCCGGCAAAGTCACCTCCTGGGAGATTCTGGAAGTCGGCCCGGAGTCGAAAGATCCCTTCACTCTTGCGGCGAAGCGCGCGGAGTTCCTCGATCTCGAAAAATCAGTGGAGAAGAAAAGGGAAGAGAACGACGCGTTTATCCAGGAGAACGCCAAGAAGGCGGAGGAGTACCAGAAGCGCATCGCCACCGATCCCGACTACGAGTTCAAGGGAGACATGGCGGACTTCCAGGCCGAGTGGAAGACGCGCGTCGACGACCAGAAACAGCTCGAGGCGAAGCTCGAGGAAGCGCGCCACGAGGTCGACGAGCTTCGCGATGCCGCCGCACTGTCTCTCAACACCGTTGTGAACGAAAATTTCAAGGGTGACGTCGTCGGGACGAAGGTGCGCGTGAAGGTCAACGATGGTACCGAGGACAAGATCTATTCGTTCACCATTCAGCGCTTCAATCTGTCCGACGCCGAGCGGAACCTCACGCCGATGTCGCGGTGGATCATCACCGGAATCAAGGAGCAGGACGCGTGAGGGTGGGTTTGCGCTGACGGCCTGGTATCAGGGTGAGCCGGGCCGAGACGCGGCAGGGAACCGCGCGTCCGGCGACTGCTGAGGAAGCGGCTCCACGAAGCGGTACCCGCTTTGGAAGACCGCCCGATCTCCGCCCGGCGCCCACCAGGACCAGACGGCGCGCACCGTCTCACCGCCGAGGTTCTCCATGCGGTGCGGCGTGTCGGGCGGCGTGTAGACGGCCGTGCCGGGCCCGGCCTCGAAGGTCTCGGCCCCCACCGTCCAGCGGACGTGACCTTCGAGCACGAAGTAGACCTCGGGGGCTGGATGGAGGTGCCCGGGATAGATCGCTTTCGGCGCCAGCTCGAATGTTCCGAACTGCACGTCCGGCTGCGGGATTCCGTCGCCCCCCACGAGAGTCCTCCATCGAACGACGGGGAGCTCGTCGTTGCCTTCCCAGGCGAGACGCGACTCGTCGACGTGGGTCGTCCTCCGCGTCTCTTCTCTTGCGTGGGCGACCATCAGGCCGGCGGTGAAACCCAGCGCGGCCGCGACGACGCATGCGACCGCGGCGAGTGCGGCTCGTCTCATGGCTTCTTCTCCGGGGGAGGCGTCTTCTTCTTGGGCACGTTGATGTAGCCGAGGTTCTCGAGGCTCCGGCGGGCGGCTTCGGACAGCTCCTGGTCGTCCTTGGCCTTCACCCCCGCTCGTTTCGCCGACGTCTCCTGCTGCCAGGCGACGGTTCGGGTGTGAAAGCTCGATAGCTCGGCCTCGAGGGGCCCCACGCTCGACTCCGAGCCCTGGTAACAATCGTCGGTCTCGCCCGGATCCCGAACCATGTCGTAGAGCTCCTTGTGCTCGGGGCGGCCCTCGGTCTCCGGGTAGTGTATGAGCTTCAAGCGGCCGTTCGAGATTCCCATGAGATGCCGGTCGTTCTCGAAAAAGAGCTCGTCGTGGAGCTTCGACTTCGTTCCCCGAACCAGCGGCAGGACAGAGAGCCCCTGGAGCCCGTGGGGAAACGAGATCTGCGCGAGAATCGAGGATGGTTGGAAAGATGTCGAGGGTGGAGACCGCTCCCGAGACCCGCTCTCCTGCGGGGAGGAAACCGGGGAAGGAAACGACGAGCGGGATGCGAAGAGAGGGATTGAAGAGAATCGTTGCCGTGGTCGAAGAAGTATTCGTGCTCTCCCAGGCTCTCGCCGTGATCCGCCGCGAGCACTACAATCGTCCTCCCCGCGTACGGGCTCTTTTCGAGGTCGGCCACGATGCGTCCGATCTCGCGGTCGGCCGTCAGGATCTCGGCGTCGTAGCGGTCGACGTAGTCGCCCCAGTACCGCTCGCCCTCGACGGCGAGCTTTCGATTGACGCCGCCCTCGAACCCGATGACTTTGTCGAGCTCGGCGCCGCGGGGGACGATGCCGTCACCCCGGAATCGGCCGAGCATCTCCGCGGGTGGATCGTACGGGGCGTGGGGGTTTACATAGTGGAGCCAGAGAAAGAAGGGGCGACCGTCGTCGCGTTCAGGCGGGCGGGCGAGAAACTCTTCGCCGAAGCGGGTGATGCGCTCGGTCCGCTCGAGCTCTGTCGAGCTCGCGTCGAGCCACGTCTGCTCGTACTCGTCGAACCCCTGGGAGTATCCGAGCGAGGCATCCAGGTTGCCATTGTCGATGGCAGCCGCGGTACGGTAGCCCGCGTCCTTGAGGGTCTCGGCCAGCGTGTGGTTGAACTCGGGGAGGTCTCGATCGCGCACGGTGAGGCCGTGCTGAGAGGCGTAGAGGCTGGTGAACATCGCCGCGAAACTTCCCCGCGTCTTCGGCCAATAGGTGAACGCGAGATCGAACGTAACCCCTTTCGCGGCCAGCGCGTCGATCGAAGGGCTCGTCTTTCTCGGATAGCCGTAGAGACTCAAGTGATCGGGGCGGAGGGTATCGATGGTGAGGAGGACGACGTTGATGCCGGCGTTGTGCCCCTGGCGTTCGGTCGTGCCCGATCCCGGCCCGCAACCGGCGCCGAAGACGGCCGCGAGGAGAAGGACGCCGACAAAGTGACGCTGACCCTTCACGCGGCCGTCACCTCTTCGAGGGCGCGCTCCAGGGCGCCCAGGTCCTCGTCTCCGACGCGCCGGAGCGGCCGGCGCGGCGGGCCGCCGTAGTATCCCATCCGATCGAGGAGCGCCTTCACACCGGGAATTCCGAAACGGCCGATGACGACCTGGCTGAAGGGAGCGAGTCGCGACTGGAGGATTCGGGCCCGATCGAAGTTTCCCGTCAGGAAGGCGCGCCGGAGCTCGACGCAGAGATCGCCCACGACGCAGGCATCGGCCAGAATTGCTCCCCGGGCGCCCACGACGTGAGCGGCGAAGAGAATCGGAACCGCCCCGGTCAAAACCGAGAACTCCCGGCGGCAGAGCCGGCGGACTTCCTGGAGCGCGAAAACGTCCCCCGAGCTGTCTTTGATCCCGGCCACGTTCTCGTGCTCGGCAATCCGAGCCACCGTGGAGGGCTCGAGAGTGAGTCCGGTGCAGGCGGGGATGTGATAGACGACGATCGGAATCGAGCTCTCCTCCGCGACCCTGCGGTAGTGATCGACGAGCATTCCCGGGGTGACGGAGCGGCGGTTATAGTGCGGCGTGATCAGGATGGCATAGTCCGCGCCGAGGGTTCCCGCCCATCGCGTGAGCTCGATCGTCTCCCGCGTCGACTCCGCTCCCGTTCCCGCGAGAAAAACCTTGTCTTCGGGGACGATGGCTCGAGCCCTCTCCAGGACCCGTTTCTTCTCCTCGGTCGTGAGGGAGACGAACTCGCCTGTCGTCCCCAGCACGGTATAGCCGGAAAGCGCCGTCTCGTTCCAACGCTTGAGGTTGCTCTCGAGAGCGTCGAGGTCCAGATTCTCGCTCGCGTCGAAAGGCGTCGGGATCGCCGCGATGATTCCTTCGAGTGCAGGTCGGCTCATCCGCGGTCGTCTCTCTCTTCTAATGCCTCTCGCGCCTGACGGGCTCTCGAATGGTGATCCGTCGCTTGCTCTCTTCCTCGACCTCGAAAGAGACCTCGGTCGCGTCGGGGCTTCGATGGCGGCCGAGCTTCTCGGCCCACTCTACCACCAGGACCGCTCCTTCCTCCTCGAGCTCTTCCAGTCCGAGCTCTTCGAGCTCCCGCTCGGTCTCGATGCGATAGAGATCGACGTGGTACAGCAGGCGCTTGCCCCCGCTGTAGCGATTGACGAGGGAGAACGTCGGGCTGGTGACGGTGCTCGGCTCGATGCCGAAAAACGACGCGAGCCCCTTCGCGAAAACGGTCTTTCCCGCGCCGAGGTCGCCGACGAGATAGTACGCGGAGCACGAGGGATTCGAGGAAGCGAGCTTCATCGCGAGAGCACTCGTCTGCTCCGCGCTCGCGCTTTCGTGAACGCTCTCGAGGACATTCTCGACCCGGGGCGCGGAGTTTCCGGTCAAGGCCGAAAAGCCTCCAGATCGCGAAACGCTCGAGCTAGCTTCTCGATGACGTCCGTCGCGATGAGCGACGTCTCGCCGAGATCCGCGGCCGCGAGGTCCCCGGCATAGCCATGGAGATAGACTCCCAGTCCGAGGGCGTCCTCGATCGCGATTCCCTGCGCGAGCAGCCCTCCGAGAATGCCGGTGAGAACGTCGCCCGTTCCGCCGGTGGCCATTCCCGGGTTCCCCGTCAGGTTCACTTTCAGGTTGCCCGCGAGGTCGGACACGAGGCTGCGGTATCCCTTGAGGACGACGTGAGCCCCTCGTTCCGCGGCCAGCTTGCGGGCGGACCGGACGCGGTCGCGCTCCACCTCCGCGGCGCTTTGTCCCAGCAGCCTTCCCGCTTCACCCGGATGGGGTGTGAGACAAATCCGGCCGCCCGGAGGAGTCCGCTCGCGCGACTTTGCGAGAGCGTTGACCGCGTCGGCATCCACCACCGCGGGGATCGAAAGGCCCGAAACCACCTCCTGAACGAGTCGCACCGTCTCCTCGTGGAGCCCGAGCCCGGGGCCGATGGCGAGAGCGGAGCGCTCGCGTAAAAGCTCCTCGAGACGGGGCCGCGCGTCGCGCGCGATCGCGCCGGAATCCGTCTCCGGAAGAGGCACCCACATCGCTTCCGGCAGTCGTGGCGCCATCATCGGGATGGCGCTTTTCGCCGAGGCGACGGTCACGAGACCTGCCCCCGAGCGCAGCGCCGCCTCGGCGGCCATGATCGCCGCTCCCGTCTTTCCCACCGAGCCTGCCACGACCAGCAGGTGCCCATAGGTCCCTTTGTGGCTTCCCGGCTGCCGTGGCGTAAAGAGCGAGCACGAGCTCTTCGGGCTCCAGCGTTTCGATCCGGGGCTCGGGTCCCACGAGAAAGCGAGGAGGGATTCCGATCTCGACGACTTCGACGTCGCCGCAATGATCGCAGGCGGGAGGAATGAAGTGACAGACTTTGGGCGCCGCGAGGGCGACGGTGAGATCGGCTTCGAAGGCCTCGCCCGGGACGACGCCGGAATCGGAGGACAGCCCCGAAGGAACGTCGAGGGCGACCCGGTACGAATCGAGCCCGTTGAGGTCCTCGATCGCCCTCCGGTAGAGTCCGTGCGGCGCCGCGCTCAGGCCGGTCCCGAGAATGGCGTCGACGATCACGTCGGCTGTGGCGATTCGGGAAAGAGCGTCGAGCCAGCTTTGTTCCGTGGGCACGGACTCCATCGGCAACCCGAGCTCGCGCGCCGCTCGAAGGTTGGTCGCGGCATCGGCTGAAAGACCGTCAAAAGGCGCCAGTACGAACGCCGTGGCGTCGTAGCCCATCAAGAGCAGCGTTCTCAGGACGACGAGGCCGTCGCCGCCGTTGTTTCCCTTGCCGCAGACGACGGCGATCGACAGATCCTCGAGCTCCTCGATGCGCTCTTCCATGACCCGAACGACGGCGCGCCCCGCGCTCTCCATCAAGACCAGGCTCGCGATGCCGATCTCCTCGATGGTGCGCCGGTCGGCCTCGCGCATCGATGCGCCCGTGAGGACTTGCATAGGGAAAGTATACGACGGCGAGAGAGCTTATGACGGAAGCGGCCGTTTCCCGAGCGCGATCTCGATCGCCGCTTCGGCGGCGACCGCCATCGGATCGAGGAGCGGAACCTCTCCCACACGATCGCGCCCGAGAACGAGCGGGATCTCGGTGCAGGCGGTCAAGACGATCTCGGCTCCGGCAGCGGCGAGACGTCTGGCGGCCTCGCGCATCGGCTCGGCCAACGCTTCTTTCTTCTGTGGGTCGCGGAAGCTTCCAGACTTGATCCCGCCTCCGGCTCGCAGCCCGCCCGCCGCCGGTGGACCGTAGATCGGCACCATCACGAGGCGTTCCTGGAGCGCTTCCCCGTCCTCGAGATCGAATGGCGTGAGGATGCGGGCTTCAGGCGCGACCGCGCGGATCCTCGTCGTAAAGATCCCGCAGCGAAGGGTGCCGGATGCCGCGAGGATGCCGATGCCGCCCGTCGGGCCGACGCGCTCGACCGCGCGCTCGGCGGTCACTTGAATCATGTCGAGGAAGGGAATCGACACTCTGGGGCGGACCTCGTCGAGGAACGCGTGGGCGGTATTGCACGGTATGACGGCGAAGTCGGCGCCTTCGAGCCTCTCCGCGCTCCGGACGAGAGCGTCCACGGGCGATTCCGTTCCTTCGAGAAGGGCGCGGGTGCGATCGGGCGTCGCGGGAATGGAGGAAAGCACCCACGGCGGGTAATCCTGATCGCGCGCCGGGCGCCCGAGCGCGCTCTCGGTGGCGCTAAGGAGAAGGGTCTCGAGCTCCACATGGGCGTGAGGACCGAGCCCACCCACGATCCCGATGACGTGCTTCCACGTCGGGCGGTCGGTGTTCGAGCTCATACTCGCGAGACCGGCGGACCGCCGGTCGCTAGACCCCTCACGTGCCTCCGTAGCCGATGGTCACCTCGTCACCGTCGACGATGACCGGCACCGATTTCCGGCCGTCACTGACCGACAGCATCTCCTTCATGAAATGCGGCGTTGGATTTCACGTCGAAGTACTCGACGTCGCGATCCGCGTAGGCCTCACGGGCCGCTGCGGTGTAGGGTCAGCCTTGTTTTCCGTAGATCTTCACTTTCTCAGCCATCTCTTCATCCTATCACGCGAGTTTCAGCTCATGACCTCGCCGCCACAGATGTTGTAGGTCTGCCCGGTGATCGCGGAGGCATCGTCCGAAGCGAGGTAGAGGACGAGCTTCGCGACTTCCCCGGGCGCGATGAATCGCTTCAAGGGAACGGCAGCGATCGCCCGTTCACGGAACTCCTCGGGTGTGATCCCGAGGGCTTCCGCCGTCTCGCGAATGCCCCGCTCCGCCATGTCGGTCCCTACCCAGCCGGGCGAGACGGCGTTGACGGTAATGCCGCGCGGCGCGAGCTCGAGGGCGAGGGCGCGGGTGAACCCGAGGATGCCGTGCTTCGACGTGCAGTACGCCGTGTAGCCGGGAGCTCCGAGCCGGCCAAGCACGGAGGAAAGATTCACGATGCGCCCGTCACCGGAGCTCATCAGTTCGATCGCTTTGCGGGTAACGAGGTAGCTTCCCGTCAGGTTCGTCATCAGGATCCGCTCCCAGAGCTCGTCCGAGCCTTCCCCAGGGGCGCCCGGCCCGATACGCCGGCGTTGTTCACCAGGATGTGGAGCTTGCCCCAGCTCCGGTCGAGCTCATCGATCGCCGCGGCGACGCTCGGTTTGGACGTGACGTCGCAGGGGATGGCGAGCGCGCGCCGGCCGCCGGCGTTCCAGGATTCGGCGAGACTCTCGAGCGCGTCCAGGCTTCTCGAAAGGAGCGCGACCTTGGCGCCCTCCTCGAGAAACGCCTCGGCAATGGCGCGCCCGATGCCGCGGCTCGCTCCGGTGACGAGCGCCACTTTCCCCGCGAATCGATTCAACGCCTGCTCCCCCTGGCCCCCAGAAATCGCTCGAGGTAGAGCTGAACCGCGTCCCTCGTGCTGGGAAAGGCGAGCTCGTCCCAGGGAATCTCCGAAGGAGCGAAGGCTCCGAGCTCGAGGCTCTCGTCGCGGGCGGATGGCTCGCCCGATACGATCTCGGCGGCGTAGACCACGACGACCACGGGCGCACCCGAATAGGAGAAGACGTCGAGGAGCTCGTGAACGCGTACCTCCACGTTCGCCTCCTCGCGCGTCTCGCGGATTGCCGCGTCCACGACCCTCTCTCCGCGGTCCACGAAACCGCCCGGGAATACCCATTTTCCATAGCCCGGCTCGATGGCGCGCTTCAAGAGCACGAGGTTTCCGTCGATGTGGAAGATCGTTCCCGCGGCGATCTTGGGGTTCAGGAAGAAGACGAAATCGCATCGCCGGCAGACGAGCCGCTCGGGCTCGTTCTCGCGGAGTCGCTTGAGCTCGAGCTCCCCGCCGCACTTCGGACAGAAACGATATTCGTCCGCGGCCGAGCTCATCGTGACCTAGCGCCGCGGGAAGGATGGGCTCGACTTGATGCGCTCGATCTGCTTCCGATGGCGCTGCTCGTGCCAGCCGGCCAGGAGCAGCCATTGATAGGCGCCCAGCACGCCGAAGAAGGGATGGGGGAAGGTCGCGGAAGAAAGATTCGAAGGACGAGAGCTCTTCCATCGCGCTCAGGAGCCTCTCCCGCGAGCTCTGGAGCCGCGCGATACACTCTGCGGCGGGAACGTGAGAGCGGGGCGTCACGCGATTGGGGGCGACCGCCTTCGTGTTCTCCGCCGCCGCCGCCACCTCGTCGAGGGCATCGAGCACGGAACGCTCGGGCGTCGGGTCGGGGGGAAAGCCCTCGTCCCGCGCCTGCTGCAGCATCCGCTTCATCAGCCGTCCCGAGCCGTCGTCGGCGAGCGAGAGGTGGTGGAGGATGTCGGTGACGGACCAGGCCTCGGGCTCCGTGCGGTAGGCGAGCTGGTCCTCGTCGAGTCCGTCGACCGCTCGCAACAGCTCCGCGCGATCTTGCGCGATGCGATCGGCGATCTCCTGCATCTTCTTCGTTCGCATGAATGGCATTCTGGATGAGCCGACTCGGGCCGTCAAGAGCGGGGCCTTTGGTCTATGATTCCTGACGCCATGACGCTCTATTTCGACGAAGAGGACGTCGGGAGGCTCCTGCCGATGAAGGTGGCGGTCTCCCGGGTTGAGGAATCATTCCGACTCCTGGGCGAAGGCGAGGCGGAGAACCGATCGAGGGCTCGTTCGCGGGCGGGGAAGGTCATGCTCCACGTCATGTCGGGCGGAAGCGGAGAGCTCGGCTATCTAGGCCTCAAGGCCTACACCACCGGGCCCGCCGGCGCCCGGTTCTACGTTCTGCTCTTCAGCGCTGAGGACGGGCGGCTGGTCTCGGTCATCGCTGCCGATCGCCTGGGTCAGATCCGAACGGGGGCGGCGAGCGGCGTCGCCACTCGCTACCTCGCCCCGAAGGATGCGTCGCGTGTGGGGATCTACGGGACGGGGTGGCAGGCTCGCTCCCAGCTCGAGGCGATCGCGTGCGTGAGGCCGCTCGTCTCCGCCATCGCGTTCGGCCGCGACGAGGAAAGGCGACGCTCGTTCTGCCGCGAGATGTCGGAAACCCTCGGCATTCCCGTGGAGCCGGCGAAAGGCGCCGGAACAAGTCGCGGAGAGCGCCGAGATTCTCGTCACCGCGACCAACGCGCGGCAGCCGGTTCTGCAGGGAGCCTGGCTCCGTCCCGGACAGCACGTCAACGCCGTCGGCTCGAACTCTCTCGCGCGGCGGGAGGTCGACGAGACCGTCGTAACCCGGGCCAGCTTTATCGCCACCGACTCGGTCGAGCAAGCGAAGATCGAGTGCGGCGACCTCGACGCCGTCGTTCAGTCGGGAAAGCTCTCCTGGGATCGCGTACAGGAGCTATCGGGAATCGTCGCCGGAAAGCTCTCGTTCCGGCGCAAGGCGGACGATGTCACCCTCTTCGAATCGCAGGGTCTGGCCATCGAGGACATCGCCGCGGCGAAGGCGGTCTACGAGGCCGGGCGAGCGGAAGGGTTGGGGCGGGAGGTCGATCTCTAGCCCCGAGCTCGCTCGCGGAGACTGGATGGCGTTACCCGATGACGCTCGACGACCCGGCCGAGCGTGGCGGCGAGAACGAACACCACCGAAGCGTAATAGATCCAGACGACGAAGAAGACGAGCCCTCCGAGAGTGCCATAGAACGCGGCAAAGCCGCGCGCGTGGCCCACGTACCAGGCGAAGAGCCACTTCGAGATCTCGAAGAGAACGGCGCCGGTCAGCGAGGCCGTGACGAGGCTCGGTCGACTCAGCGTCTTCGCGGGAGCGACACGGAACAGGAGATAGAGAAGGGTTGCGGCGAAGGTGAAGGTCAAGACGTGGCCGAGGACGACCCAGCCGGGCTCGACCCACCCGTGGAGGACGGGAAGCCGCGACGCAGATCTCGATCGCGAGGGCGAGTGCGGAGGTAATTCCTCCCGCGACGGCGAGAAGCCCTCCGGTTCCGAGCATGGCGAGGACGTCCGCGCCGAACCCCCTCAAGAAGGTGCGGCGCTGCTCGACTTCGAACACGACGTTCAATACGTGTCGTACCGCGCCGAAAAGAAACGTGCCGAAGAGGAGGAAGGCGACGACGGTCACGATCCCGAGCAGTCCCCGATGGGCCGCGAAGCTCTCGAGGGCGCCGCGCACGGCGTCTTCCGAGGTGGGAAAGAGCCGGGACACGAGATTCTCGACGCCGCTCATGGCGCGGTCTGACTCTTCGAGCACGTAGCCGAGCGCGGTCACCAAGAGCAGGAGCAGGGGAAAGCAGTACAAGAGGACGTAGAACGCGAGACCGGCCCCGAGGAACGTTCCGTTCAGGCCGAAGAAATCGCGAACGGTCTCGGTGAGAAGGCGCCCCCAGTGAGGTCGCAAGCTCAGGAATCGCCCGCGGTCATGGTCTCGAGGAACCGGTGCAGACCCTCGGGATCGAAATAGAACGGGCCGACGCCGCCTTTGAACTGAATTCGGCCGTCCCGGTCGATGACGTAGATCCTCTCGGGCCAGGCCGCGTAGCAGGCCATGGCGGTGTTACGGATGTCGTCCACCAGCGTCGGAGCGTCCACCTCCATCCGGTCGACGAAAGTCTTCGCGAGGTCGAGGCGCGCCTCGAAGGTCTTGGGCTGCTCGAAGACGACGTTTCCCTTCACGTTCGACTCCATCTGCCACTCGTCCTCGGGATGGGCCTCCTTGATGTAGACCATGAGGAACTCCGCCTTTCCCGAGAACTCTTTCCTGATTTTCTGGATTTCGGCCAACCTGGCTCGAAAGGGCGGTCAGGTGTAGCTTCCGAAGGATCAGAACGAGGGGCTTCTCCCGATAGAAGTCGGAGATCTTCTTCGCCCCGCTTCCGTCCACGGCTTGAAGCTCCAGGTCGGGCGCGAGAATCCCCGACCTCGAGCGAGCCTTCGGAGCGGACGTCGAACTCGTTGTAGCGAATCCAGGCCCTCTTGAGGCCTTCGTAGTACCCGAGGGCACCGAGGGCCGCGACCGCGAGGACGATGAGGGCGGTTCGAAGCCAGCGTCTCTTCTTCATCGGTTCACCTCGCCGCGCCTTCGGGCGTTCGTGCCGTTCCCGCCTCCCGCGCGACGAACCCGCCGTCTTTGACCGTGCCCACGTGCTTCTGGTCGCGGACGATGACCTTGCCTCGAAGAAGGACGGTATCGGGGAGGCCGGTCACTTGCTTTCCCTCGTAGGCGCTGTAGTCGACTTTCATGCGGTGGGTCCTGGCGCTGATGGTCCACTTCCGCTTCGGGTCCCAGAAGAGGAGGTCGGCATCGGCGCCGACCGTGATCGAGCCTTTGCGGGGATAGAGGCCGAAGATCTTCGCCGGCCGCGTCGAGACGAGCTCCACGAAGCGGTTGGGGTGATCCGGCCGCCGTTGACCCCGCCCTCGTACAGGAGCATGAGTCGGTTCTCGATCCCGGGTGCGCCGTTCGGAATCTTGCTGAAGTCCGACTTTCCCAGCTCCTTCTGTTCCTTCATACAGAAGCTGCAGTGGTCCGTCGAGACCGCCTGGAGCGCGTCGGTGCGGAGTCCGCTCCAGAGCCTCTCCTCGTTTCCCTTCGGGCGCAGGGGAGGGGACATGACGTATTTCGCCCCCTCGAACCCGGGCTTCTCGTAATCCTCGTAGGAGAGAAAGAGGTACTGGGGGCAGGTCTCGGCGAAGACGGGAGAACCGCGCTCGCGGGCGCGCTGGACCTCCACCATGGCGTCCCCGGCGGAGAGGTGGACGATGTAGACGGGAACCCCCGCCATCTCGGCGAGGGCGATGGCCCGGCGCGTGGCCTCGGCCTCGGCGCTCATCGGCCGGGTGAGGGCGTGCCACTTCGGCTCGGTGTGGCCTTCTGCGAGGGCTCGCTTCACCAGGGTGTCGATGACGCCGCCGTTCTCCGCGTGCATGCAGATGAGGCCGCCGTTCTCGCGCGTCCGCAGCATCGCTTCGAAGATGGTGGCGTCGTCCACCATGAAGACCCCGGGATAGGCCATGAAGAGCTTGAAGCTCGTGATGCCGTCCTTTACCAGACCGTCCATTTCCTTCAGATGAGAGTCGTGGAGCTCGCGGACGATGCAGTGAAAGGCGTAGTCGATGGCGGCCTTGCCTTCGGCGCGGGCGAACCACGCGTCCACTCCCTTGCGCAGCGAGCTTCCGAAGTCCTGGATAGCGAAGTCGACGACCGTCGTCGTCCCCCCGCAGGCGGCGGCGGTCGTGCCGCTCGTCCAGTCGTCGGCGGTCACCGTCCCTCCGAAGGGCATGTCGAGGTGAGTGTGGACGTCGATGCCGCCCGGCATGACGAGCCTTCCGGTGGCGTCGAGGGTCTCCGCGCCCTCCAGCCCGACGCCGATCGCCGCGATCTTCTCGCCCGCGATGCCGATGTCCGCCGTGTAGGTGTCGTCGGCGGTGACGATGGTTCCGCCCCGGATGATCTTGTCGAGATGCATCGTTCGTCCTCCGAAGAGAAAACGAGGATATGTGGCCGGGGACGAGAAATCAACCCGGCGTCGAGGCTCGGAGGTTTGCCCTCTACGAAAAGGCAGAGGTGAGCCGACTTGTCGGTGAGGGGCGCGGACCGCGGCTCAAAAGTGATAACGTAGCCAACTGGAGGTATCGATGAGAACCGGTTCGTTCATCGACGGCGAGTGGCTCGAGGGGACCTCGGGCAAGGTCGCCAAGAATATAAACCCCGCGGATGCGAACGACGTCATCGCCGAGTTTCCCATGGCGACGGCGCAGGATGCCGAGCGGGCCATCGAGGCGGCGCGAAGGGCTTTCCGGATTGGGAAGGGTCCCCGGACCCGAGCGCGGCCGCGTTCTCTGGCGAGCCGCCGACATCGCGCGACGGCGTGCCGACGAGATCGCCAGTCTGATGACGCGCGAGGAAGGGAAGATTCTTCGCGAAGCGAAGGGAGAGGTGATGAAGGGCATCTCTCTCATCGAGTACTACGCCGGCGCCGGATTCCGGATGGGGGGAAAAACTCTTCCTTCGGAAGCCCGCAACACCTTTACCTACACGCTTCGTCAGCCGGTGGGCGTCGTGGGTCTCATCTCCCCGTGGAATTTCCCGTGGGCGATTCCGGTCTGGAAGTCGGCACCCGCCCTGGTGGCGGGAAACGCCGTCGTCTTCAAACCCGCTTCCCTGACTCCGTCGACGGCGGCGCTTCTCGCGGAGATTTATACCGAGGCCGGTCTTCCCGCTGGCGTCTTCAACGTGCTGGTGGGATCGGGCTCGCAGGTAGGGGAGACCATCGTCAACTCCCCTCATATCCCCATCGTCTCCTTCACGGGATCGAACGCCATCGGAAGCGAGCTCTACGTCAAGGCCGCTTCGCGCGGCGCCAAGGTCACGTGCGAGATGGGCGGCAAGAACGCCGTCATCGTGATGTCGGATGCCGACCTCGACAAGGCGGCGGTCGCGATCCGGGACGGTGCGTTCGGATCGACGGGACAGCGGTGCACGGCGACTTCACGCGTCATCGCGGTCGGAGACCAGAAAGACGCGCTCGTTGAGAGGCTCGTCGAGCACGCCCGGAAGCTCCGCGTCGGCAACGGCCTCGACGAGAACGTGGACATGGGACCCGCGGTCGACGAGAGTCAGTGGAAGACCGACCTCGAGTACATCGAGATCGCCAAGGGCGAGGGGGCGAAGCTTCTGACGGGAGGCAAGGCACCCAAGGGCCTCGAGAACGGGTACTTCGTCGAGCCGACCATCTTCGACGCGGTGAGCCCGGAGATGCGCATCTTTCGTGAAGAGGTCTTCGGCCCGGTGCTCGCGGTCTCGAAGGCGTCGAGCCTCGAAGAGGCGCTCCATATGGCGAACTCGGTCGATTTCGGTCTCACGACGTCGATCTTCACCCGGGACATCGACCAGGTGATGCGCTTCATCGACGACGTCGAGACCGGAATGGTGCACGTGAACGAGCCGACCATCGGAGGCGAGGCGCAGCTGCCCTTCGGCGGGGTCAAGGCCACGGGCGTGGGCGAGCGGGAGATGTCGGAGGAAGGCTTGAACTTCTTCACCGAGCTCAAGACCGTCTTCATCAACTACTCCGGCGAGTCGGGTCGCCAGATGTTCCGCTGACGTTCGGCGAAATCCTCCCCGCCGCTGGGTGAGAACCCGCAGGTCCTGGCGCTCGCCTGGCCTGAGTCCGCGCTCCGGCGCGTCTCCGCGTTGGAACGGCTTGTGCAAAAGCCACCGGTATGAGCAATCGAAACGTTCTCATCGCGTATGCGACCGGAGAGGGCCAGACGGGCCGGGTATCGAGCCGTATCGGGGACATCCTCAGGCAGGGCGGCTGCGAGGTGGAGCTACTCCCTCTCGCCAGCGCTGATCCCCGGATGGACCTGGCGCGTTTCCATCTCGTCGTCCTCGCCGGGTCGATTCATATGGGCCGCTTCCAGGAGGAGCTCATTCGGTTCGCGAAGAACCGGCGGTCGGATCTCGAGCGCTGCCGCTCGGCGTTTTTTTTCCTCTGTCTGACGGCCGCGGATCGGACGGAAGAGGCGAAAAAAGAGATCGACAGAATGCTCTCGTCTTTCGAGGAGTCAACCGGGCTCAGACCCGACCGCACCGCGGTCTTCGCCGGCTCGCTCGCCTATACGAAATACGGCTTCGTCAAGAAGTGGATCATGAAGTCGATCGCGGGAAAGCACGGCGGGGCTACCGACACGTCGCGGGACTACGAGTACACCGACTGGCACGAGGTGTCGCGTTTCGCGGAAGAGCTCGTGCGTCTCGCCGCTGTCGAGACCGTCTCTGCCTGACGTGATGCCCGAGCAAGACCGTTGGAGAGCGGCGACGCTCTGGATCGCCGTCCGGACGGGCTTGTACGCGGCCGCGTTCGTCGCGCTCTGGGCCTGGGTGGCTCTCTCATCGCGCAGGCTCGATCCGCGTCTGGGTATCCAGCTTCCGGCGTGGGTCGTTCCGGTGGGGTGGGGTCTCGGTGCGGCCGGCGCGCTCGTCGCCGCGGGCTGCATCGTGCTCTTCGTCATCGAGGGAAGGGGTACGCCCGCGATCTTCGATTCCCCACGAGAGTTCGTCGCGAGCGGTCCGTACCGGTACGTGCGGAATCCGATGTATATCGGCGGACTCGCCGTCCTCTCCGGTACCGGTCTCGTGCTGCGCTCCCCGACGATTGTCCTTCTCTCGGTTCTCTTCGGGGCTCTGGCCCATACCGTCGTCGTGTGGCACGAGGAGCCGAGGCTCCAAAGGCTCTTCGGGGCGAGCTACGTCGACTACAAGCGCTCGGTAAACCGTTGGGTCCCGACGGCTCCATCTCGACGGGAACCGAACGGTAAGTGAGACTAAAAAAACAGAATCATGGAGCCGAACGTCCGGGAGGCGGCGGAGCTTCTTCTGGGAAAGAAGCTCCAGGATTTCCGCGTCGCGCTGGGATCGCCGGCGGGGAAAGGCGACGACACCGTTGACAAAGGGGCGCGCTGGAGCGCTTGCCAGGAGTGGCTCCGCGCCCATTCCCGCCGGGCGCTGAAGGACTACATCGCCCTTATCGCTCTGTTCGGCGCACATGCTCCCGGCGAGGAGATCGAAGAGATCGCACGACGCGCACGCCGACACAATTGGGAACCTCTCCTCGATTCCGTCGGGAGCGTCGCGCGCTCCGATTGCAACCGCGCTTCGAACCTGGTCGCCTCCGTGAAAGCGGAAGCCCGGGAGATCCTGCGGGAGCAAGTCTCGAGATGGATGCGCGCGCGGAGCGCGGCGTCGAACGAAATGGCGAAGTCGGAAGAGCTCGACGATCGACTCCCTCTTGCTCGGAGGGGCGTGTTCGATCGCGACCTCGTGGATGCGGTCGAGGACGCCCGCCGGGAAAACCAGGCTTTGTCCCTGGTGATGATGGACATCGACCACTTCAAGAAGATCCACGACGCTCACGGCCATCCGGTGGGAGACGAAGTGCTCGTAGAGGTCGCTTCCCTCGTCGTGGAGCGCCTGGCTCACAAGGGTCGTGCCTACCGCTACGGCGGAGAAGAGATTCGCGCTTCTGCTCCCCACCTATTCCTCCGAGGAGGCCTTCGGGCTCGCGGAGAGAATCCGGAAAGACCTCGAAGGACGAACGCTCTCGAGCCGCAACCTGCGAGTCACGGCGAGCTTCGGGGTCGCATCCGTACCCGATCAGGCGCCGGATGCGAAGAGCCTTCTCGAGCGAGCCGACGCCGCTCTCTACAGTCCAAGCAGGGAGGACACAACCGGGTGCAGGCGGCTGGCGCCGAGCGGTAGGAGCGACTCACCGTCTTCCTGCTGTACCGCGATAGCTCATCGAGTAGAATACCGCTCCACGCAGGAGGGGGAATCATGTCGACGTTTCGTCTCGTTCTCGTTCCAGGGCTCATTACCCTCGCGGTAACGCTTCTGAGGCTCGTAGGGGAGCTGAACGGGTGGTCGCCCACACTGTTCAGTTCCGAGGCTGGCGGCGGGGGAGCGGTCATCGGAATCACCTGGCTCGTACCCCTTTTCGGAATCTATTTTGCCTGGAAGCTCTTTCGTTCCGGCGCGATCAACGCGTCCTGGCGCACGCTCGGCTACGGCGCTCTGGGCGCCGTGGCATTCGTGGCCGTGTCCTTCGGTGCCACGATGGCCCTCGGCGTCGACCCGAACCAGCCGTCGTTGGCGACACTCTGGATTACCATCGCGGCGTCCGTCGTCGCCCTGGCCGTCGTGGTATCTCGGTACCCCGGTTCTCGCCAAGGTGCTCGTCGCCTATGGTCTGACCGCTCGCATCCCCGTTCTCCTGGTGATGCTCGTGGCCATGCTGGGAAGCTGGGGTACCCACTACGATCTCGCTCCTCCCGGGGTACCCGAGATGAGCCCCATCGCCAAATGGTTTCTCATCGGCGTCATGCCCCAGCTCACGTTCTGGATGGCGTTCACCGTCGTCGTGGGAGCGTTGTTCGGAGGAATCGCGCTCGCCCTCGCCGCGCTCCGGCGCGCTCCGGTCGCCGCCAGATAGATCCAAGACAACAGGTGCTTCGGGCCGAAGCTTAAAGTATTACTTGAGAACGAACACGTGTTCGCGGAGCTGTACCGTGGACGTTCGGCGATTTCTTTTCAAGCCCGCGAATCTTCTGCGCGTTTCGAGTCGAGAGGAATGACGGCGAGGGTGCTGCTCGCCCTCGCCACCCTCACGAGCTCTCCATCTCCCTGTGTCTCCACCATCACGTCCGCCTCGACGAAGACGAGATTGCGTCCCGATCGAAGGACTTCGGCCCGACAGGTGAGGACCCGACCGGCGGCGGGGCGCAGGAACGAAGTCTTGTTCTCGACGGTGATGACGTCGCGATCCCGAGGAACGGTCGATGCCGCGGCTCCCCCGCAGGTGTGATCCGCGAGCGTCATCAGTACTCCGGCGTGGACGAAGCCGTGCTGTTGCCGCAGCCCGGGCGAAAGGACGATTCTCGTTTCGCACCACCCGGAGCCGAACGACGTGAGCTCGACGCCGAGCTCGCGGAGGAACCGCGCGTCCGCGAAGATTCGTTCCACGAGGGGGCGATTTCCCTCGGCTCGCTGCCCCTCCTCCATCAACTCCGTCTACTCCGCGGACGGGGCGAAGGTGTCCATCATCAGGAACGGGTCGCCGAGAGGGTAGAGCACGGGGCAGGTGCAGCCACGCTTCGTGTATTCAGCCACTCGCGCCCTGGCCTCCTCCGGGGTCCCGGTGGCGGTGATTCCGAGGACGAGCTCGTCGGGAACGTACTGCATCGCTTCGTGAACCTGCTCCTTCGTCGCGGGCCAGCCCAGGATCGACTGGACCTTCTTCACCGTCTCGTCGCCGACACCCGATGCTTTGGCGATGTGGGGTTGCTGTGCGAGGTACTGGGTGATGAGACCCTTCGCGCCCTCGATCGCCTTTTTCCGATCGTTGTCGACGGAGCAGACGATGAGCTGGGGACGATCGATGTCCTCGATGCGGCGACCGGCGCGCTTCGCTCCTTTTTCCAGGAGCTCCATCGCGCGGTCGTTGTACGCGGGCGGAACGCAGTAGTTGAGAAGGCACCCGTCGGCGATCTCCCCGGTGAGCTCGAGCATCTTGTTTCCCGTCGCACCGATGAGAACGGGGACGTTCCGGGGCTCCCGCCGGCCATGCACCACGTCGAGCTCGATGCCCGAAACCCGGTGAAACTCTCCCGCGAACGTCACGTTCTCCATTCGTAGCAGGCGACGGAAGACGTCGATGGTCTCCCGCATGGCGAGGAGCGGATTCCTCCGCTCGATTCCGACATTCGCCGCCAGGGGATCCCACCACGCGCCGATACCGCAGAGAATCCGGTTGGGCGCGAGATCGTCGAGGGTGAGAAACGTCGCGGCGAGAAGCCCGATGTTCCGCGTCCAGTTGTTGATGACACCCGAGCCTACTTTGATGCGCGATGTCATCGCGGCGAAGGCGGCCATGGGTACGATGGCGTCCCGCACGAGGCGGCTCTCCGCTTGCCAGACTGCCTCGAATCCCTTTTCTTCCGCGTACCGCGCGTATCGGATGCCGTCGGCGAGCGGATGGGCGTCTTGGAGGTAGAGGGCGACTCGCTTCATGCGGCGGAGTGCTCCTTTCTCAGAGTTTTGATCCTCTCGTCGAGCTCTTTCACCTTCGCCTGGTGCGCGAGCCACCAGGCGGGATCGCGCTGGGCGTCGAGCTCTCCGACCGTCTTTTTCTGCTGCTCGACCCAGGTGTAGTACTTCAGGTTGTGCCACCGGTTGCGGTTGTGGACGGTGCCTTCCTGAATCCAGTCGACGCCCGCCCCGTGGAAGATCCGCTCCATCCGCGCGGTGGCCACCGCCTCGTCCATCGGGCCTTCTTCTTTCGTCAGCCAGTCCATGACACTCCGGTAGCGGCCGATGTCGTCGGTGCAGACGGTGACGACGACGTCCTTTCGCCCGAGGCCGTAGTGCTTTGCCGTCTTGATCGCGCCCACGAGATTGCAGATGCCGCTGATCCCGAATATCGAGGAGAGCATGTCGGTCGCGGTGCCGGGAACGCCGAAGCGGCTCTCCATCACACGCCGTCCGGTATCTTCGGTGAAGAGCTGGAGGCCGCGGACGCACGACAGGTCGTCGACGCAGATGAGCGCGTCCATGTTCGAAACGTGATGGATCCAGGTCACGTGCTTGTCGCCGATACCCTGGATCTCGTGGGCGCCGTACCCGTTCTCGTACAGCGTCCGGCACTGGATGGGCTCGAGCCCGACGATCTTGTGCTCGGGCCAGATTTGCTTCAGGCGGTCGCCGGCGGCGATAGTGCCGCCGCTCCCCATGGCGGAAACGAAGGCGGCGATGCGTCCCGCTCCTACGCCGTCTTCGGCGAGACGCTCGGCGAGAGAGGCGACGGTATTGCCGGTGACCTCGTAGTGGAAGCGGTAATTCCCCATCACCTCGAACTGATTGAGGATGCGTACGTCGGGGTCCTTCCGGAGCTCCCACGTTTTGTCGTAGAATCTCCTTGACGTTGGACTCGCTCCCCGGCGTCTTGATGACATCGGCGCCGAAGCTCTCGATGAGCTCGAACCTCTCGCGGCTCATTCCCTCGGGAAGGACGACGACGCTCCGACAGCCGACGCGCCCGCCGACCCAGGCCCCTCCGACGCCGTAGTTTCCCGTGCTCGGCCAGACGAGGCGATGCTTGTGGGGATCGACCTCACCTTCGCCGATGAGCTCGGCGAGCACCGAATACGCGGCTCCGACCTTGTGGCTTCCCGTGGGGAAGTTGCGGCTGTAGATGACGACGATGGGTGCCTCGACGCCCGTAACCTCCCTGGGCACGACGAAGTGCCGGATCTCGTCGTCGTCTCCGTACCAGGTGATGTTGTAGAGGTTCACCGGATCGAGCGGGTCTCTATCCCGGGCCGCGCTCGCTTTCGCCCGCACGGTGGGATCGATCGTCCAGGGCTGACGCATTTCGGAGAGGGTAGGACCGAGATTCATCGCGAGAATATATCGCATCCCTTCTTGTCGCCGCCGCCGATGGATCGGGCAGCGAAGCTAGGCTCCACGGGGACGCTAGCCGACGATGCGCTCGTAGCTCTCGGGGTCGGTAGCGCCTTCGGTGCAGAGGAGGAGTACCGTCGAGTTCCCGTCGAGCCCCAGCTCCGCGCGGTAGGCTTCCGAAGACGCCACCGCCATCAAGCCGGCGAGCGCCGCCGCTCCCGTCTCGCCCGAAACGATGCCGTTTTGCGCGAGTACCCGCATCGCGTCCTCCGCGAAAGCATCCTCGACCGCGACGCACCAATCGAGCCCGGCGTCGAGCGTGGGGAAGGCGATCGAGGAGGGCGTTCCGCAATTGAGCCCGGCCATGATCGAATCCTGAGGGCCTGGAAGAGTCACGATCCGTCCCGCTTCGATCGAGGCGAGAAGGCAGGCGGCCCGCGCGGGCTCGACGCCGGCGACCCGCGTGCCCGGCATCCTCTTGTAGAAATCGACGGCCGCGGCGCCGAGTGCGCCGACTCCGATGGGAACGAAGGTGAAGGTGGGACGTCCCTCCATTTGTTCCGCGACTTCCCGGAAGATCGTTCCGTAGCCCTCGATCACCCATCGGGGGATCTCTTCATACCCGGGCCAGGAGGTGTCGTCGACGACGAGGCACCGCTCGTTCATCTCTTCCGCGGAACGAGCGATGGTGTCGTCGTAGTCGCCGTCGACGACCGCGACTTCCGCCCCTTCGCCCTCAATCGCGTCGATTCGAGCGCGCGCCGTTCCTCGGGGGACGAAGATGCGGGCCTCGAAGCCGAGGAGCCTCGCCATATGGGCAACCGCACGCCCGTGGTTCCCGTCGGTTGCGGCCGCGAGAGTGAAAGGCCTCAAGAAGGATGTCTGCCTCGCGAGCTCGTCCAGCGTCGACCAGCCATCGAAGGGCAAACCGGTGTGAGTCTGGAGCGCGCGATACGTGGCCCAGGATGCCCCGAGAAGCTTGAACGAGGGCAGCCCGAATCGGCTCGACTCGTCCTTGACGAGGACCCGACCGACCCCCACCCGCGCCGCGATCGACGGCGCGGAGGTCAGAGGCGTCGGCCGGTATTGCGGGAGCTTGCGGTGGAAGGCGAAGGGATCGGGCGACCTCGATTCCGACCCGGGAGCGGGTATCGTGCCCGCCCGGGGATTGCGGAGAACGACCGTCACGCGAGTCTCTCGAAGAGTCGTTTCTTCTGCTCGGCCGCGCGGGCGCGGATCTCCTCCGCGTCCACGCGAGTCGGGATGCCGTCACGAAGGACGACCTCGTTTCCGACGCGCACTTCGAGCGGTCTGACGCCGGCGGTATACGCGAGATGCCACGGGCTCATCGGCGCGTACGACCACGTGACCCGATCTTCGCGCGCCTGGGGGAAGATCTCCCAGCCCGCTTCGAGCCAGTTCCACGCCGTTTCCGGAGACGCGGTCACATCGTTCTCGCGCTGGCGCAGGTAGGCGATGCGAAACGCCTCGATCATGTCGCCTCCGATTCCGTCCGAGCCGAGCACGATCCGGTTGGGTCGCGTCGCGGGGGCGGCGTAGCCGACGGAGTTGTTCATATTGGAGAGGGGATTGTGAGCGATCGTCCCCGGAAGATCGCGATCGAGGTGGACCGCGTGAGCCAGGAGCCAGTTCTCTCGAGAGCGATGCTCGAGCCGCCGTCCGGCGTCGACGTCCTCCGGTGCCTCCGCGACGTGGATGTGAACGCCGGCGTCCGAGATCCTTCGCCAGAGCGCAGACGGCGTCGAGCGTATCGTCAGAGAGCGTGAACGAAGCGTGTGCCCCGACGTATCTCGGGGCGGTCGGGGCTGGTTTCGTGCGCAGGTACCGTTCGTTCTCCCGAAGGCCCGCTCTCGCGTCGTCGAGACCGTTACGATCGGTCACCTCGTAACACGTCGAGACCCTCACTCCGACCTCGGCGCAGGCCTCGGCCACGACCGTGAGCGAGCCGTCAATGGCGTTCGGTGACGCATGGTGGTCGATGATCGCCGTCGTGCCACGCTCGAGCGCCTCGAGGGCGCCCAGCATCGCGGACCAGCGGACCATGTCCAGATCGAGCGCCTTGTCGAGTCTCCACCAGATGAGCTCGAGAATCTCGCCAAACGTCTTCGGCGTGCTCGGAGGCGCCGGCATGCCTCGGGCGAGAGAGGAATAGAGATGATGATGGCCGCAGACGAGCCCGGGTGTCGTAGCTTCCATCTCCGCGCTCGAGCCCTTCATGAGGCGTCATTCTATCCGACTCTCCGTCGGCAGAAATGTCGGTGCTCTTTACAGGCCGATGGTGGACGATAACTCTTTGTCGGCGAGCACCTTAACGGATCGGAGCTCGGGTCGTCCGTGACCTCTCTGTCGAGATTCCTGACATCTGGAAAGCGCCTCGTGACGAGGGCTGATGAGACAAAGACTTCAGTCTCAGTCGGTTAGGCACTGATGCCGTGACTGGCTCGCGTTTTGCTAAGTGACGTATGGGCTGATTCTTTCGTATTTGAGAGAGCCGGAGACAATGGCGCGCCACGCCTATACACGAATTCGCACAAGCTCGACGAGTGCCACGGGATTCCCAACGAGCGCGCCGAAGCGTCGCGTCCTCCTCATCGAAAACCCTGCCTATCCCGCTCTGCGTCTGCGCGAGCTCGCGATGCGCGCGGGATTCGCGGTCACGTCGGCGAGCGCCGGCCCGCTCCTCAGGTCGGCTACTCGGAAGAGCGCGCCCGATTTGATTCTTCTGAGCTCCGTCACCGGTCCGCCCGGCCCGTCGGAGATTGCGCGGGGGATCAAAGAAGATCCCGAGACCCGCTCGATTCCCATCATCCACGTGATCGATAGCCGTCGATACGACGAGCTATCGCGCTTCGCCTACCCCACGGAGGCCCAGGTGGCCGATGACGCGGACGACGAGCAGATCGTGAAAACGATGCGGATGCTCACCGTGCGCTCCTCGCGGGTCCGGTTCGGAGGCCGGAGCAGCGGCAACGCCGCTCCGCTCGAGGGCGATCTCGACCGCGACACGTTTCCCGAAGTGCTCCAGTTCCTGTTCGCGACCTCCAAGACGGGAAGAATCTCCGTTCGTGAAGCGTGCCGCGAAGGCGCGATATTTCTGGAGGACGGGCAGGTCGTCCATGCGGAGGCAGGCCAGGCGTCGGGGCTCGCCGCGTTTCGCGAGCTGTGCTTCTCGTCGCGGGGCCATTTCCGTTTCGAGCCCAACGTAGCGTCGGCGCGAAAGACCATGGGTCACGACGGGATCGGCCTGCTTCTCGAGTCGGCACGTCAGAAAGACGTGGCCGAGCGCGACGGCGGACATGCCGCCCCGCTCCCCGAAGATAGAATCGTTCGCCGCTCGCCCCCCAAGCCAGACGGGAAGCTTCCCACCGTCGCCCTGCCGGAGTCCTCTCCGGGAGGAGTATCCATCGCGGGCATAGTGCTGGTGGCATCCGCGATTCTGCTCTTCGCCCTCGGCGTCTACGCCTGGTCCGGCGGCTAGTTAAATTAGGGACAGGCACTAATTTCCGCGACCGTCGCTCGCGTCGGAGCGGAGAAAAATGAGTGCCTGTCCCTAATTTTTTCAGCGGCGGGCGCGGCGTTTCATCGGCAGCGTGTCGCGCCACACACCGTCGACTTCGTGCAGGCAGGCGGCGACGGCGCCGGCGGTCGGCACGAGGCCGATCTCCCCGACTCCTTTGATCCCGTAGGGGGAGCGGGGCTCCGGGCTCTCGACGAGGATTACCTGAACGTCGGGCATCTCCGAGGGACGAAGGATCCCGAGGCTCCGGAACGTCATGTTGCGGGGCCGTGCGTTCTCGTCGGCCGGAAACTCCTCGCTCAGTGCGAATCCGAGTCCCATGTGCACCGCGCCCTCCACCTGTCCTTCGCAGAGCAGGGGGTTGACGGCACGGCCCACGTCGTGCGCCGCGACGACCTTCTCGATTCTTCCCGTCGCCCGATCGGCGATGACGAGCTGCGCCGCATAACCGAACGTCGAGTGGATGATCGGATGCTCCAGCCCCTCGTAGAGCGAGTGCGTCCAATCGACCCGATACTCGCCGAGGTAGTCGACGCCCTGTTGGCGTCCGTCGGACTCCGCGGCGCGGCAGGCCTCGCGCACGGACCCCGCGGTCATCAGCGTCGCTCGCGAGCCCGTCGTCTGTCCAGCGCCGAGCTCCCGGCTCGTGTCGACGACGACCCGCACCCGCTCCGGGTCGACGCCCAGCTCCTCGACGGCGATCTGGAGGGCCACGGTGTGCACGCCCTGACCCATCTCGGTCCAGCAGTGCCGTACTTCGACGGTACCGTCTTTCTCGAAGCGCACGACCGCTTTCGCGATCTCTTTGAAGCCGTTTCCGAGCCCCGAGTTCTTGAGGCCGAGGCCGAGACCGACGGCCTTGCCGGCCGCGACCGCTTCGTCATAAGCGGGCTTCACCGCGTCGAGGCAGGCCCTCGCCCCCAGCGAGCCTTCGTCCATGATCTGTCCCGGGCCCCAGACCGCGCCGGGTGTGACGACGTTTCGAGCCCGGATCTCGAAGCCGCTCGTGCCCGCCTTTTCCGCGAGCCGATCGAGAACGCCGTCGAGAGCGAAGTGCGCCTGGTTGGCGCCGAATCCCCGGAACGCGCCGCAAATGGGGTTGTTGGTTCGAACCGCAATCGCTTCCACGTCGACCGCCGGCACCTGAAAGGGTCCAGTCGCGTGGCCCGCGGCGCGCTCGAGGACTTTCATGCCGACCGAGGCGTACGCGCCCGAGTCGCCGATCATCCGGGCGCGAATCGCGGTGAGCTTTCCCTGGGCGTCGCACCCCGCCCAGTATTCCATCCGGATCGGGTGGCGCTTGGGGTGAAGGAGAAGCGATTCCTCCCGGCTCAGCGTGCACTTCACCGGCTTTCCGAGCAGATGGGCGGCGAGCGCGGTCTGAGCCTGGTTCGAGAGATCTTCCTTTCCACCGAAAGCGCCGCCGTTGGAGACGAGCTCGACCCGGATGCGCTCGGGCGCGACGCCCAGAACCGACGCGATCTGGTTTCGGTCGTCCCAGATCCCCTGGCCGCCCGAGTACACCTCCAGCCGGCCGTTCTCGCGTGCAACGGCGAGCGTCGACTCCGGCTCGAGAAACGCGTGCTCCACTCGCTGCGTCTGGAAGGTCTCGTGCACCTGGTGCGCCGACGAGGCGAGCGCGGCATCCACGTCCCCCCGCCGGTAGGTCGAGCGGGACAAGACGTTGTCGGATGTACCCCAGACCGCGATCTCCGGATCGTCGATGGCGGAGACGGCGTCGGTGAGGGGACGAAGGACGCGATACTCGACATCGACGCTCGCGGCGGCGCGCCGCGCCGTCTCGCGATCCCTTGCGACGACGATGGCGAGTACGTCGCCGAGATACGATGTGAGTCCGCCCTCGGGAATGAAGATGGGCCAGTCCTTGTGGATGAGGCCGACGCGCAGTTCCCCGGGAACGTCCTTCGCGGTGAAGATGGCTTCGACTCCCGGCTCGGCGGCGGCGCGCGCGGTGTCGACGCGCAGGATCTCGGCTCGGGCGTGATCGGTGAGCCGCAGCGCCGCGTGAAGCATGCCCGGAACGCGCATGTCGTCGATGTAAGGCCGCCGGCCGACGGCGAGCTCACACCCCTCGTACTTGGTGCCGGAGGTCCCGATACCGCGCGGGGACTCGAGCGTCACGCTCTCTCCGGAAGCGAGGAGGTCGATGGCATCGAGTATCTTCACGTAGCCGGTGCAACGGCAGACGTGCGCTCCGAGAAACCGCGCGGCTTCCTTCCGGCCCAGCGACGATCCCTTCGCGTCGAGGAGGGCCTTGGTGCGCATGACGATTCCCGGCGTACAGAAGCCGCATTGAAGTGCGCCCTTCGCGGCGAACGCCGTGGCGTAGCGCTCGATCTCGTCCGCGTCGAGCCCTTCGAGAGTGACGACCTCTTTTCCCTCCACCGACTCGAGCGATTGGGTACAGCTCGTCACCGCGCGGCCGTCGACGAGTAGGGTGCAGCAGCCGCATTGTCCCGAGGGTGAGCAACCGTCCTTGGGAGAGATGATGCCGAGCTCTTCGCGAAGGGCGGCGAGGAGATGAGGATGCCGGCCCTCGACTTCGACG
The DNA here is from genome assembly GCA_963815675.1 of uncultured Acidobacteriota bacterium. Classification (GTDB taxonomy): domain Bacteria; phylum Acidobacteriota; class Vicinamibacteria; order Marinacidobacterales; family SMYC01; genus CAWFHP01. Next base: position 150,311 of record CAWFHP010000020.1, read on the forward strand.
CCGCGGCCGTTGAGGGTGAAGGTCGTCGTCGTCGTTTGCATCCGCGTCATCGTGGATCGGTCCTCGGCTCGAAAACGTCAAGACTTCGGCGGCATGGCTCCACGGCGCTCGGTGATGAGCCGGTAGTGCTCGGGCATCCGGTAGCGGGCGAAGTCGAACAGGGTCTCCTTGTAGTTCTTGCAGAGATCCGAGATCGCAGCGCGCCACGGCGAGCTCGTCGCCGTTCGTCTGACATTGTGCCACGATTTGGCCCGAGGGCGCGATGATGGCACTCTGCGCGAGCGAGTCCACGCCCTCCTCGAGACCCCCTTTGGCGACTCCCACCACCCACGTCCCGTTCTGGTATGCCCCGGCCTGCATCACGAGATGATTGTGGAAACCGGCGAGCGCGTCCTGCGTCGGGTCCGGGGCGTAATGGAGAGGCGTGTTGTAACCGATGAGGATGATCTCGACTCCCTGGAGACCGAGGACGCGATAGGTCTCCGGCCACCTCCGGTCGTTGCAGATCGCCATTCCCACGACGCCGCCGAAAGCGCGCCAGGCTCGAAACCCCTCGGGGCCCGGCTCGAAGTAACGCCGCTCGAGGTGCTGGAACCGCCTCCAGGGCTCGTGCTCCGCGTGTCCGGGAATGTGGACCTTGCGGTATTTCCCCACGATCGAGCCGTCGCGCTCGACGAGGATCTGGGTGTTGTAGTGATGCCCGTCCGGCGTGAGCTCGGCGTAGCCGAGAGAAAGGCCGATGCGCAGCCTCTTCGCCTCGTCGAAGAGAGGCCGCGTCGCGGCATTCGGCATCTCCGTCTCGAAGAAGGCGTCGACTTCGGACTGCGACTCGAGAAACCAGCGGGGGAAGAAGGTGGTGAGCGCGAGCTCGGGATAGACCACGAGCTCGGTGCCTTGCTCGGCGGCGCGATGGAGGAGGGCGAGGAGTCTTTCCACGATCTCGACCCGTGACTCGCTCCTCGCCACCGGACCGAGCTGCGCCGCGCCGACGACTCGCTCCCGGCTCATACGCGGGGCGGACCGGGAACGGGATCGGTCTCGGTGAGGGTCAGGATCGTCTGGAGAAAAACGTTGGCGCCGAGCTCGAGGTCGGCCGCGTCGGTGTGCTCGCGCGGGTTATGGCTCACCCCCTTGACGCTCGGGGTGAAGACCATGCCGGTGGGGCAGACGCGCGCGAGCATCTGCGCGTCGTGGCCGGCGCCTGCGGGAAGACGCCGAACGCTCGCTCCCAGCGATCGAGCCGTTTCCTCCACGAGATCGATGACGCGAGGGTCGAACTGGACCGGCTCGAAGCGCGCGAGCCTGCGGGTCGCGATCTCTACACCCTCCGCGTCCGCCATCTGACCGAGAAATTCGTCGAGACTGGCCTCGGCCCCCTGGAGAAGCTTCTCGTTGGTGTTCCTCAGATCGACGGTGAAGACCGCCTTCTGCGCCACGACGTTGACGAGATTCGGCTCGAGGTTGATGGCGCCGACGGTCCCGACCTGCGCCCCGCCCATTTCTTTCGTCAGCCTCCGCACGAACGCCGCGGTCTCGCCCGCGACATAGCCGGCGTCGTGACGATAGGACATGGGCGTCGTACCGGCGTGGTTCGCCTGGCCCTTCACCGTGACCTCGGTCCAGGAGATGCCCTGAACGCCGGTGACGGCGCCGATACGGATTGACTCCGCCTCGAGCACCGGCCCCTGCTCGATGTGGAGCTCGACGTAGGCGTAGGGGGCGGGGCCGGGAGAAGGGGCTTGTCCGCGGTAGCCGATCGAGTCCAGCTCGTCGACGACGCGCTTGCCGTCGATGGTGACGGCGTCGTGCGCCTCTTCGAGAGACAGCCCGCCCACGTACACGAGACTTCCCATCATGTCGGGGGCGACGCGGCTTCCTTCCTCGTTGGAGAAGAACGCCACCGCCAGCGGACGCCGCGTGGTGAGCTTGCGGTCGTTCAGCGTCTCGACGATCTCGAGGCCCGCGAGCACACCGAGGTTACCGTCGTAGCGGCCGCCGGTGCGGACGGTGTCGATATGGGAGCCGCAGAGGACGGGAGGCAGGTCCTCGAGGCCGGGCCGAAACCCGACGGCGTTTCCGATGGCGTCGATGGTGACGGTGAGTCCCAGCTTTCGCATCCACGCGGTGACGAGGTCGCGGCCCTCCTTGTCGGCGGCGGTGAAGGCGAGACGATTGCACCCCCCGTCGTCCCGCGCGCCCTTACTGGCGAGCTCTTCGAGGCGTTTCGAAAGCCTCTTTCCGTCGACGCGCAGAGCTCGGCGCGCGGCTGCCTCCATGGGGGTCACGGGGGCGACTGGGGTCGGAGATTTTTTCGACATTGGCTGCTCCTCGAAAGGACGGGCTACAGTCGATGTTACAACACGGCGCAGTTGTCGGGGGGATCGGCGAGTGATAGTTTCATCTCATGGCTAGAATCGTCAAGGGCGGACTCATCCAGTGTCGGAACCCCATCAACGACGAGGGCCGGCCCGTGAAAGAGATCCAGGCGGCGGCGCTCGAAAAGCACCTCCCCTTCATCGAGCAGGCGGGACGCGAGAAGGTTCAGCTCCTCTGCCTCCAGGAGATCTTCAACGGGCCTTATTTCTGTCCCTCGCAGGACGCTCGCTGGTACGACGCCGCCGAGCCGGTCCCCGGCCCGACGACGGAAGCGCTCGCGCCATACGCGCGAAAGCACCAGATGGTGATGGTCATACCGGTCTACGAGCGGGAGCAGGCCGGCGTGTACTACAACAGCGCCGCCATCCTCGACGCCGACGGGAGCTACCTCGGGAAGTATCGCAAGAATCACCTTCCTCACACCGCGGGATTCTGGGAGAAGTACTTCTTCAAGCCGGGAAACCTCGGCTATCCGGTCTTCGATACCGCCTACGCGCGCGTCGGGATTTACATTTGCTACGACCGCCACTTCCCCGAGGGAGCGCGGCTTCTCGGCCTCAAGGGAGCCGAAGTGGTGTTCAATCCTTCGGCGACGGTCGCCGGCCTCTCCCAGTATCTGTGGAAGCTCGAGCAGCCGGCGCATGCGGTCGCGAACGGATACTTCATGGGCTGCCTCAACCGGGTGGGCGAGGAGCCGCCGTGGAAGATCGGGAAGTTTTACGGGCATAGCTACTTCGTCGACCCGCGGGGCCAGTTCCTCGCCGAGGGGAGCGAGGACGGGGACGAGCTCGTCACCGCCGAGATGAACCTCGACGTCATCGAGGAAGTGCGGCGCGTGTGGCAGTTCTATCGAGACCGAAGGCCCGAGACCTACGGCGACATGACCGCCCTTCTTCCTTGAGTCAGGGACGAACGCTATGGGCGCGAAGGCCGTCTGGCCGCTTCCCGCGGATCGCCTCGAGAAGCGTTTCGCCGACAAGAAACCTGCGTTCGGCGCGAGCGAAGCGCTCGCGGAAGCCAATCGCTGTTTGTACTGCTACCACGCGCCTTGCGTCGCCGCCTGCCCAACCGCCATAGACATCCCGTCGTTCATCCGCAAAATCGCTACGGGAAACCTGAAAGGGTCGGCGCGCACGATTCTCAAGTCGAACCTTCTCGGGGCGAGCTGCGCCGTCGTTTGTCCCGTCGAGGTGCTCTGCGAAGGCGCCTGCGTCGAGAACGATCTCGGCTCTCGCCCGATCGAGATCGGACGGCTCCAGCGTTACGCCATGGATCGTGCTCGCTCGGCGAGCCTTCTGGAAAAGAAGCCCCCCACGGGGAAGAAGGTCGCCCTCGTGGGGGCCGGGCCCGCGAGCCTCGCGTGCGGAGGTGCGCTCGCGCTCGCCGGACATACGGCGGTTCTCTTCGAGAAGGAGCTCTTCGCCGGCGGGCTCAATATGACCGGCGTCGCCCCTTACAAGCTCCGTGCCGAGGGATGCCTTTCCGAAGTCGAGTTCATTCGCGATCTCGGCGTCGAGATCCGCACCGGGGTAACGGTGGGCGCGGACGGCATCACTCCCGAGGAGCTTCTCGCCGGCTTCGACGCCGTGTTTCTGGGGATCGGGCTCGGAGACGACTCGCTCCGCGGGGTGGAAGGAAGCGACAGCGGCCGCGTGCTCGGAGCGCTCGAGTGGATCCGGCAGATGAAGCTCGACTCGCGAGCTCTGCTCGAGGGCGTGTCGGACGCCGTCGTCGTGGGAGGAGGCAATACCGCCCTCGATGCGGTTCAGGAGCTCGCCGCCCTCGGCGTCCCCACGGTGACGCTCGTGTATCGCCGGGAGGAGCGCCGGATGCCGGGCTATCGGCACGAATGGGAAGCGGCGAGAAAGCTCGGGGTGAGGCTCGCGGAGGAGGCCATCCCGGGCGCGATCCGCGTCGGCGAAGACGGCTCGGTTTCGAGCGTCGCGCTCGACCGCGCACGGGACGGGAAGTCGACGGGTGAACGTCTCTACGAGATCCCCTGTGATCTGGTGCTGGTCGCGACGGGGCAGGAACGTCTCCAGGAGCTCGTGGAGTCGTTCGAAGGCGTGCGCTGCGACGAGAAAGGGAGGGTCATCGCCGATCCGGACCGCCTCGTGACGGGAAACCCGCGGGTCTTCACCGGTGGCGATGCCTACAACGGCGGCAAAGAAGTGGTGAACGCGGCCGCGGACGGACAGCGCGCTGCCCGCGCCATCGATCGACTCCTGCGAGAAGAAGCCCATGCCTGACCTCTCGATTGACTTCGCCGGGATCAAGAGTCCCAACCCTTTCTGGCTCGCCTCGGGGCCTCCCACGAACTCCGGTGAGCAGGTCCTTCGCGCCTTCGACGCCGGCTGGGGCGGCGCCGTGTGGAAGACCCTGGGAAACCCCATCGTAAACGTGTCGAGCCGTCTCGGGGCCGTCGACCTGAACGGCCAGCGGATGATGGGGCTCAACAACATCGAGCTCATCACCGATCGCCCCCTCGACCTGAACTTCCGCGAGATCGCCGAGGTGAAGAAGCGCTTCCCCGACCACGCAGTCATCGTCTCCTTGATGGTGGAGAGCCGCGACGAGTGGCGTACGATGCTGAAGCGCTCGGAGGACAGCGGCGCCGACGGAGTCGAGCTGAACTTCGGCTGCCCGCATGGAATGTGCGAGCGTGGGATGGGCTCCGCCGTGGGGGAAGAGCCGCGGGTGTTGAAGGAGCTCGTCCAGTGGGTCATGGAGGAAACGGCCCTCCCGGTCATCGCGAAGCTTTCCCCCAACGTGACCGACGTCCTCGAGCCGGCGATGGCCGCCCGGGAAGGCGGCGCGAACGCCCTATCCCTCATCAACACCATCAAGAGCATCGTCGGGGTCGACCTCGATCGTCTCGTCCCCTATCCATCGGTGGGCGACCGGTCGTCCCACGGCGGCTATTGCGGCCCGGCGGTGAGACCGATCGCGCTCCACCTGGTCGCGCGGCTCGCGCGGGCCCCCGAGCTCGGCCTTCCGATATCGGGAATCGGCGGCATCTCGAGCTGGCGAGACGCCGCGGAGTTTCTCGCCCTGGGGGCGAGCTCCGTTCAAGTCTGCACCGCGGTGATGCACTACGGCTATCGCATCGTCGAAGAAATGATCGAAGGTCTGGGCGACTACCTCGCGAGCAAGGGCATGCGCTCGGTCACGGAGCTCTCGGGAGCGGCGGTTCCCGCGTTCCACGAGTGGGGTGATCTGGACCTGAACTACCACGTCGTCGCCGCGATCGACGGGGACAAGTGCATCGGCTGCAATCTCTGCCATGTCGCCTGCTGGGACGGCGCTCACCAATGCATCCATCTTCCACGGGAGGGTCACGTTCCCCTGGTGGATGAGCCCGAATGCGTGGGTTGCAATCTCTGCGAGCTCGTCTGTCCCGTCGAGGAGTGCATCACCATGGTGGAAAGAAGGCGTGCTCCCGAAGTCGAGACCTGGAACGATCGCGTCGCCTGCGGCCGCGATCGCGTCCCCGGCGGCCTGTCCGATCCGTCCTGACGAAGGGAGTCGTCCTCAGGGGCTCAGAACGCCGCCTATCCTCCGAGATTCGACCGAAAGGTCTCTTCCATTCCCGAATCGGAGCTTGCTTCCGCTCCCACTTCGAACACCCTCTTCCGAAGTAGGGACTCGACCAGGCGCAGGATACGAACGTCGGTGAAAGGTGAGATATCGAGAACGTGCTCGATCGTTTCGTGACGAACGATCGCCTGAAAGATCTCGATCTCCGCGGGGGTATGGCTCGTGAGGGGAAGCGGACAATCGGGGTTGAGAACGAGACGTGCCGCGAGAGGAGGAAGCCGCGCGGCGAGCTTCCCGAGCTCCAGCGCCTGTGCGGTTCCGTCGCTCAGCAGAGTCTCGACGGGCAGAGCAATGGTGCAGGGCAGATTGTCGGGCTCGGTCAATGCCTCGACGACGTAGGAAGCTTCCTGCCACCGAAAGATTCGGTAGAGCGCCTTCTCGCCGACGGTGCTCCCGTACTCGACGTGGAAGACGTTGCCTTCGTGAAAATAGATCGCCGCCCGGGCCCCGGCGTGCTCGAGGACCGCCCTGGCCGAGCCGGGGCGAAGCGCGAGACCCTCGATCAGATCGACGAGGCAGACGTCGTCGTGATCTCCTACCCGAATGGTCTTGAGCTTGTCGAGTCCGGCCGCGTACGGGCTCAGGACGCGACCACGACGCCCGGGTATCCACGCCTCCAGAGACTTGAGCCCCGAACGGCTGCCGGCCGCATCGGAGCGCGCCTTCAGCTCCAGCCGAACGACGTGGTTTCCGATCAAGATGCGGTCGCCCGTCGAGAGTCCTCTCTGCTCGACAGGCTGCCCGTTGAGCTGGGTTCCGTTGGTGCTCCCGAGATCTCTCAATAGCAGAAAGCCATCCTCTTTGATGATCTCGGCGTGGAAGTTCGACACCGTGCGAGACGAAAGCCGGAGCTCGTTGGACCGGTGGCGCCCGATCCGGATTCGCTCGATCCGGCTCAGGTCGTACGCATGGACCGCTTGTTCGGTCGAGAGCAACAGAAGCTCGTGAGCATCGGTATCTCTCTCCCGGGAGACGGGCTCGGACTGCACGTGAGACGAAGGAGCAATTCCCATGCCAGCGCAAGCCGAGGGTTTTCCCACCCGTCTTGGAAGCGGATCTCGTGGCAAAAACGTAATGTGCGCGTGCCGCGCTCGCCCGATCTCCAAGGAATTCACAGGGGGCAGTCCCGTCAGCGGGCGGCACGATCTTTGAATACCTTTTGGGGACGAGTCCATCGGACTCGTGGGGGTGTGGGGAAAATGCCGGCGCATTCCGGTTTTTTACCGCCACTTCGCACGGATCCGAAGGGACCGGGGGCTCTGATGACGTCTCGAAACGCGGTCTTGATCGTCGACTCGCAGCGGCAGAAGCGCCAGCGACTCGTCTTTGAGCTGCGCCGCCTGTTCGGCGAGGAGCTCGAGATCGTGGAAGTCTCGTCTCTCGACGAGGCGGACGCGAGTCTGCTCGCTTCCGCTCGTCCCGATTGCATTCTCATCGAAGACCGCGCACTCTCTTGCGACCGCGCCGTGCTGGCGAAACTGGCGAAGACCCGCGACGGGTCGTCGGTACCAGTGGTGATGGTCGCCGAGACGGACGAGGACGAAGCGGTTGCCGCGGCAATCGACACCGGCGCCTACGACGTCCTCGGTCGGGAACGGGTGGGTGGAATGGTGCCCTTCGTCACCGTTCGAAACGCGCTCGAAGCGTCCCGTATGCGGCGGACACTCCAGCGCGGGCTGGGATACGAGGAGGATCCCGTCACCTCGCTTCCCAGCCGCGGCTCGTTCTGCGAGCGTCTCGCTCATGCGCTATCCGGGGACCGGGAGCGAAGAGCGACGGGAGTGGTGCTCATCGGCATCGACGGGTTCAAAGCGATCAACAGCAGCTTCGGCTACGAAGTGGGCGACCAGCTCCTCCGGATGATTGCCGGCCGACTGCGCCACTGCGTACGCAACGCCGACTCGGTTGCGAGATGGGGAGGCGACGAGTTCGCCGGCCTCCTCGAATCGATGTCCCGGCCGGAGGACGCCGCGTTCGTGGCGAAGCGAATTCTCTACGCCCTCGGCCGCCCCTTCGCGTACCGCGGCCAGGACTTCTATCTGAGCGCGAGCATCGGGATCGCGCTCCATCCTGAAGACGGGGTCGACGTTGCGACGTTGACCCAGCACGCCGACGCGGCGATGTACCGGGTCAAGCGTCTGGGCGGAAACAACTACCAGGCCTACTCCGACCAGATGAATGTCAACCTCTCCGACCAGATCGCGCTCGCCAACCGCCTCCGAGGAGCGGTGAAGAAGGACGAGTTCGTTCTGCACTACCAGCCTCAGCTCGACGTCCGCGACGGCCGCGTCATCGGGCTCGAAGCGCTCATTCGGTGGAACGACTCCGTCCAGGGCTTCTGCTCTCCCGCCGACTTCATCCCCGTCCTCGAAGAGACGGGTCTCATTCTGCCCGTGGGGGAATGGGTGCTTCGCAAGGCTTGCACCCAGGCGCGGGCCTGGCAGTACGCCGGGCTCGAGAACCTCCGTATCTCGGTGAATCTCTCGCCGAAGCAGTTCCGGCAGGAGCATCTCTCCCGTCGGGTCGAGACGATCTCTGAAAGAGACCGGCCTCGCTCCCGACAAGCTCGTGCTCGAGCTCACGGAGAGCGTTCTCATGGACGATCAGAAACACAGCGGAAGGATCCTCGACGAGCTCAAGGATCTGGGCTCGTTCATCGCGCTCGACGATTTCGGGATGGGCTATTCATCGCTGGGGGTTTTGAAGGCATTCCCCGTCGACACGTTGAAGATCGATCGGAGCTTCATCCGCGACATCGGTGAGGACGACGAGGACCGAGCGATCTGCTCCGCCATCGTGAGCCTCGGCCGTGCGCTGAACCTTCAGGTCATGGCCGAGGGAGTCGAGACCGAGGCGCAGGTGGGAATTCTACGGGAGCAGGGTTGCCACCTGATCCAGGGATTCCTGTTCGCACGGCCCATGCCTCCCGACGACGTGTGGAACTGGCTCACCGCGAATAACTCGGCGAGCAGCCGGGAACTGACATAAGATCTCGTTAGTCGCTCCGGTCTCTTTCTCCGTTCTCTTCGGAGACCAACGTGGCTCGTGCGAACGTGACCGCAAACAAGCTCGTTCAACTCCTCGACAGGATCCAGTCGAGCGCAGAGCGCCCGCTCGGCGCTCTCGACGAGCTCCGTACGCTCTATCGGCAGAGCCCGCGAGAGGTCCGCGAGCTGTTCTTCACCGCGCTCCTCGCGGGGATGGAGGTTGCGCGCGAGTCAATCGCGGAGCCGGCTCGCGCGGTTCTCGACGCACCGGCGGACGACGCGCTCGGTTGGACCTCGAGACTGACCGATCTGCGCCGCGCGCTCGAGTCGCCGCGGATGCGTGCCTTTCGCCGGTTTCTGAACGCTTCCGGCGGGCTCAAATTTCTTCTGGACTTGAGGGCCGACATCCTCGCCGCCGAGCGGCAGTCGGGACTCGATCTGGGCCCCCTGGACGAGGAGATCGCTTATTTGTTCACCTCCTGGTTCCAGTTCGGCTTCCTCTTCCTCCACGAGATTACGCAGGAGTCGTCCTATCGCCAGATTCGTTTTCTCAAGGAGCACGACATGGTTCATCCCATGGCGAGCCTGGAAGAGATGGGAAATCGTCTGGGAGAGGACCGGCGCTCCTTCGCCCTCTATCACCGCGCGATGCCCGAAGAGCCCATCGTGTTCATCGAGGCGGCCCTCACCCGGCGCATCCCGAGCTCGATTCACGAGATCCTGGACCATCCCGGACAGACGATCGAGACCCAACCCGACACCGCCATCTTCTACTCCATCAACAACGCACAGAACGGGCTCGTGGGACTCGGTTTGGGAAAGCTCCTCATCTTCCAGGTGGTCGAGGCCATCCGGAAGGATCGCCCGGCGATCCAGACCTTCGCCACGCTCAGCCCGGTCACCGGGTTCTGGCGGCGCTACTTACAGCCGATCCTCGAAGGAAGAGACGAACCCTTCCGGCTCAAGAAGACCGGGCTGGTAGCGAAGTTCTCCGAGAGCGCGCGCCGGAGAATCCTCGCGCGGCGGGAAACACCCGACGCGGATTTCGTCGCGACTCTCGTCGACATTCTTTCGCAGCCGAGCTGGATCGAGGACGACGCTCTGCGAAGAGAGCTAGAAAGGCCGTTGACTCAAATCGCGTACTTCTACTTGACCGAGGAGACGGACCCGCGAGGAAAACCGATCAACCCCGTCGCGTCCTTTCACATCGGGAACGGAGCGCGCCTGAGCGCGAAAAACGTGCACTTCGCCGCCAACCGCACCGAGCGCGGCCTGAAGGACTCCTGCGGGGTCATGGTGAGCTACGTCTATTCCAGCACCTGGCTCCACGACCTGAGGCGGTCCGCTCGGGCGATGTTGCCCTGGCAGTCGTAACGCGGATTCCGGTTCAACTCCGCCTTGCATCGTTCCCATTCGAGAGAATCAGAACTGGAAGAGCAGCTGGGCCGCGACACTGCGCCGGGGGGCGTACTGGATCGGCGTGAGCTGGCTCTCCTTCGCGATGGCGTAGATGTTGTTGGTCACGTTGGTGGCGTCGACCTGAAGCTGCAGTTTCTGATCCCCCGAGCTCCATAGGTCGACCCTGGCCATCAGATCGAGAGCTCCGTGCTGGGGCAGGTACTCGAAGGCTCCATCTTGCTCGACCGGTGTGCCGCTTCCATAGCGGAAAAAGCCGTTGGCTTCGAGCGCACGCCACGAGCTCCGATAGGTACCGCTCGCCACCACCGTGTTGCGCTGGTCGAATGCCGGGACGACCCTCTCTCCAGGCTCGAGCACCTCGTCGGAGAATCCGCCACTGACCGGACCGACGAACTGTACCTTCGCGAGCGCGTACTGAATTCGGGCGCTGAGCCCGTTTTCTCGTCGCGGCCGGAGCTCGAGCGCGATCTCGAGCCCGCTCGCGATCGCCTCGGAGAAGTTGGTGGGCACGAAGATCCGGGTGTTGCCGATTTCCGTGTTCTCGAACGAGTTGTGGCCGTTGTGATGGTAGGCTCCAATATCGAGGAAGAGTCCGCTCCGAATCCGCTGGCTGAGCCCGGCCTCGAATAGATTCTGCCGGTACGCGTGCGGCGGGCCGACGGGCTCCGTGTCTCCTTCGACCTGGTCTCCCAGATAGTTCGCGAGAAGAACGTACTCGATGGGCGGCGGAGTGAACAATCGGCTGTAGGACGCTCGAATCACCGTGCCGGAATCGGGGAAGTGATAGGCCATGCCGAGACGCGGGCTCGCCTGGTGCTCCCGGCGCAAGATGTTGAAGTGGTCGAAACGAAGACCGAGGTCGAGAGTGAGGTTTGAGAAAAGCGAAAGGCGGTCCTGGAGGTACAGCCCCACGACCGATCCTGTATCCTGACCGTCGAAAGAGATCTGATCGAGCTCTTCCCCCGTGCCTGCCTCACGAGCATCGTACGAGAGGGTTTCGTCGAATCCGAGGTGGGTAAAGTCGATTCCCGCCTTCCATTGATGGATCCCGGAGGCGCGGTACCAGTCGAGCTTCCCTCCGAGAGTCGAGGTCTTTCGCGAACCATCGGCGAACGAAGTCACCGGGTCGCTCGTCGGCAGGACGCGGTCGGAAACATGCCGTTGATACAACGCCGCCGAGAACAACGTGCTCTCGGACGGCGCACGCTGCCAGCTGAGAATGCTCGTCACCGACCCGAGATCGCGGTGGGCGTTCCGCCCGACGTCCTGTTCGTCCGAGGTGTTGGGAAGATTGAAGTTCGTTTCCCCGCCGGAGACGAGCAGCCGGAAGAAATCCTTTTCGCGGCGGTAGTCGAGCTGAACGTCTCCCCGGCCGCCCGAGCCGTGGTCGTGGAGCTCGTCGGGCTGGGGCGGATTGAGATACCGGTCGGTCTGGAACCCTCCCCCGTACACGAAGTACCCGAAGCTTCCCTTGGAGCCGCCGTAATCGACGGAGGCGCTCTGCTGGCCGATGCTGCCCATCCGGAGATTCGCGCTGCCGCTGCCGTTCATCGAGGCGCCCGAGCGCGTGGTGATATCCAGTACGCCGCCGAAGCGATTGCCGAACTCGGCAGGGAACCCGCCGGTCACCATGTTCACGCTCTCGAAGATCTCCGGGCTGAGGCCGGGAAAGAAGTTCTGGTGGGGGTTGTCGAGAAACGACACCCCGTTGATGAACTGGTGAAGCGAAAGTTCGTTGCCACGAACGTGGACGAAGTTGTCGTGCCCGCCGATGGCGCCCGGCATCGTGTATTGCGCCATCGTGGGGACGTCCCGGGTCACGTGGGACGGCATCGAGTCCATGGTGGCACGGGTCACATAGGTCGAGCTTCCCGTGCGCTGCGGGTCGATGACGGGGGCGGCCGCGCTCACCTCCACGCTCTCTTGCACGCTTTCCACCGGAACGAGGCTCAACGTGATCCGGAGCGCGTCCCGCGGCTTGAGCTCCAGTGGATGGTTCAGCGGATAGTAACCGTCGCGGATCGCGAAGAGTTGGTATACGCCGGGGGGGACGGGCGGCAGAGAGAACGATCCGTCCTGCCGCGAGCGTCCGTCGGCGACGAGCGAGCCTTTGCTTCTGACTTCGATGGTGGTCCCGTCGAGCGGCTTTCCGCTCTTTTGGTCCGCGGTCACTCCGACAATCTTGGCGTCGGTCGACTGCGCGGCGGCCAACCCTCCGAAGGCGAGCAAGAAAACAGGAACGATCCCGAGGGATCTCGAAAGCATGGGCATCCTCCTCACGAAAAGATTTCCTGTCAGGGAAAGCCGTAGCCTCCTGACACAAAGACGACAGAATCTCGTAAGAAGGGTTAGCGGGGAGGGGGAATCTCAATCTCGCCGTATCCGTCCCAGACTCGATCGCGAGACGGCTGCAGGCGGGCCATTATTTGCAGCCCGGGAGTGACCTCGAAACGAGGGAGGGGCGCGACGATCCGGAGGGAAGAAGGGGGAGTCGCGTGGGATGAATGCGTGCCGCAGGGGACCGCCGTCGATGCGAGAGCTGGAGATCTCTCGATGACAGGAGTCCTCAGCGAGATCGCCGTGATGGCTCCGTGTCATCCGGGCGCAGAAACAGGCGCCGGGCCGGCAATGCGAATTGAGAGCGTTGAGACCCGAGGCGATGCCGGCGAGGGACTCGAGGCACAGAAGATGGCTCGCGATGAGGAGCGCCGCCAGCTTCACCCGGAGCGTCATTCTAGTGCATTGATGCCGTGGGGCCAGCATCCATCAGGGCCGCGGGGACCCCACCTCCGCGGCGTGTCGCTACGTGCTTCGCACTGCGCGACGGCTGACGGCACACCCACGGCTTCTTGTGTCGTCGGCCCGTGCGGGCCGTGCTCGCTCCGCTCGCGCAGGGTTCACATGATTTTTTCAGCACCCTGCTGGCGCTACCTGTTCTTGCTCGATGGCGTCTCGCACCGCCCGTACGTTCGCGGTGACGAGCTCTTCCATCGCTTCCCGGATTACATAGTTGTTCGAGAGGGTGGCGTAGAGTCCGTCGGGGACCTCGTAGGAGAGTCGCATCACGAGCTCCGCGCCCTCTTCCCGGGGCACGAATCTCGTGCTCCAGGACCCAGCGCGGAAAGTACCCTCTCGCCTTCACGTTGGTGAAGCGCGTGGGTGGTCGATACTCGGATACGACGACGTCCCAGCTGACGTCGACGGGCCAACGATGGAGTCGATAACGAAAGATCGTTCCCGGGCGGAGATCGGATGGATGCTGCTCCAGCCGGACCGCCAGGGAGTCCGGAAACGCGCTCTTCCAATTCGCCGGGCGGTCCATGAAGGCGAAAACCTCGGGCGCGGAGCGTCGGATGAGCTCGCGCTTCTCGATGACGGTGACGTCGTATTCGGGTTTCGGCTTCCGCCGTCTCGACGCTCGACCGCTCGACCATGACACCGTCATCCTAGCTCCATCCGCGGGCGAATGGAAAACCGGAAGCGTGAAGGGCGTCGCTCAGAGGTCGCGGGCGACCTCGGCGAGTCGGGAGCGGACGACTCGGCGCCTCTCGGGCGCGAGGGGAGCTTCGAGCACGAGCACGACGAGAGCACGCTCGTCGATGCGCTCCACGAGAAAACGAGGGTCGTCGCCGGGCGGCGGCTCGCCGATGAGCGCCCCCAGGATGGGATCGGCGCCGGAGTCCATCAGTCCCGCAAGAGGGTGGGGAAGTCGGAACTCGACGTGCCCGACGGTGGCGAAGGGATTGCCGTGCTCGTCGACGAGGAATCCAGCCGAGGCCCCGATCTCGGATATTAAGGATTCCAGACGGGAGCGGACGCGCGCGAGCTTGTCGCCCGAGGAGAGGATCTCGTCGGAAATCGCCATCGTTCCGCTCCATCGTCTCTTTCGACGCTTCCAGCGTCAAGCAAAGCCTCGTTGGTCGGGATCCCGTGCCGTGGTATAGTACGCCTATCGAGGGGCCCTCGCGGGACCTTCGCGAGGAGAATTCCATGTCGATGTACCCGCTTCTGATCGGTCCGGTAGGCTTGCCCGAGCTTCTCGTCATTCTCGCCATCGTGTTCCTGATCTTCGGAGCGAACAAACTCCCGCAGCTCGGCGCCGGGCTGGGCGAGGGCATCAAGAACTTCAAGAAGTCGATCAAGGGCGCTGGCGACGACGAGAAGACCGAAGAGGGCAAGAGCAAGTAGCCGCTCTTCGAACGCCCTTTTCCCGCCTCCCCCAACTCGCGCCACAGCTATTTTTTTCGAATGTCCGTGATGATGAGCGTATTCGTGCGCTCGTCAAAGACGACCGAGCCGCGCGGCGACACGAACCGGGCGAGCATCGGCGCGATATCTTGCGCGCGCGCGTAGGCGAGCTTCACGTAGGTGGTCGTGAGCGGGCCGGAGAGGGCTTTCTCGTCCTCGTACTTGCGCCGCTCCTCGTACTCCTTTCGGAGCCTTTCCGAAGTGGCCACGCGCACCAGATTCGGGCCTAGCTCGTCTTTGGCGAGACCGCAGGTGCGCAGCACGAGAATCGAGCACCTGAGTCCAGGGGAGCTGCTTGAGCTTCAAGGTCGCGTTGCAGGACACTTCGGGATCGGCCGCGAGGTTGAGGCCACCCACCTCGGCGAGGAGCCTCAGCACGTCGAGCACGTCGGCCTCTTTCACGTCGATGTCGATGAGCGCCTCCTTGTCCTCCCGAACGGGATGCGCTGGTCGGCGTCTGCGTCTGCGTCTGCGTTGTCTGCGTCTGGTTCTGAGTCTGAGTCTGGGCTGGGCCTGGGTCGAGAGCAGCATGAAGGTGAGAAGGGCGGTCATCATAGCGTCAACCTCATTCCGTCTTCCGCGAGCTCGAAGGTGAGCTCTTGTCGTCGCGCGATGACGTCCTCGCCCGGGTGGACGAGAAGGGTCCGGCGGGCCCCGATTCGGTCCCGATGGCTCGTGAGGTCACGGTTGTTCATGTGCTTCTCGAGCGGGGTCTCGAAGCTGGAGCATTCGCAAATGAACAGGTCGGCGCCTCCCGTCTCCTGCACGAGGACCTCGGTCCAGGCGGTGTCGCCGGAATAGACGATGACCCGGCCTTCGATCTCGAGCCGAAAACCGAACGCGACGCCTCGCGAGAAATGATCGACCTCGAATGGACGGACGGTCGCGGGGCCGACGGCGACGTCGCGCCCGCCCTCGAGATCGCGAAGATCGAGAGGAAAGTCGACCGACAGCCCCGGGAAGAAGTCCTGCGTTGCCTCGTGAACGATGCGGGCCGTTCCTCTCGGTCCTGCCACGGTCAAAGGCTTCGTGCGGTGCGAATGGTATCCCGCGTGGCACAAGAGAAACGGCACGCCGGCGAAGTGGTCGCCGTGGTGGTGCGAGAGGAGAACGAGGTCGACGTCCGCCGGGTCCAGTGATTCCTTCTTCAGCGCGACGAGGGTCGTGGGGCCGCAATCGAGAAGAACGCCGAACGCGGCAGTCCGCACGAGGATCGCCATGGCGTTTCTCCCGCCACTCGCGAACGCGTTGCCGGTTCCGAGAAACAGAACTTCCATCGGTTTTCGCCGGAGAACATCATTCTACCGAGGCGGGGTCGGTCCCGACAAATCGCGGCAAGGCCCGCAGAGGAAACCCGTTTCGCGCTCGCTCGTCTCCACCACCCGGCCGCAACGGTCGCATTCCCGGCTGAGCGGCTTCATGAACGAGGAGCGTTTGCTGTCGATGAGATCGGAGAGGTACCGCTTCAGCCTCTCGCCGTCGCCCGAGGCGAAATAGCGCGTGTCCTCGAGCGGATCCTCCGCGGGATGATTTCTCTCCGAGATCGTTACTTCGACCCGGCGCCCTTCTCCGTCGTCGGTGTCCCAGGTGCTTTCGATTCGAATCTCGATGGCCATTGAAGCACCTCGTTCAGGCTTCCGGTACGATACCCCTCCAGGTCGATGGCGACGAAACGGTAGCCGACGCGCTTGAGCTCCTCGACCAGCCGGAGACGCATCTCCGGTGAGAGCGCTCTTTCAATCTCGTCCGGTCCGAACTCCAGCCGGGCGAGCGCATCGTGATGCCGCACGCGCATGTGGCGAAAGCCCATCCGGCGGAGAGCTTCCTCGCCGCGCTCCACCATCGAAAGCTTCTCGATGGTGATGGGCGTTTCGTAGGGAATGCGGGAGGATAGACAGGCGGAGGCGGGCTCGTTCGCGGTGGGAAGGTTCCGCTTTCCCGACAGGAACCGAATCTCGGCTTTCGTGAGCTCGGCCTCTTCGAGAGGGCTCCTGACTCCGTGGAGCTGCGCCGCTCTTCGGCCGGGGCGGAAATCGCCCCGGTCATCGGTGTTCGCGCCGTCGGCGAGGAAACGGAAGCTCTTCCTTTCGGGAAGCGAGGAGAGCCGGTCGTACAGCTCGCTCTTGCAGTGGAAGCACCGGTCGGGATGGTTCGCGGTGTAGGCATCGCTCTCGATCTCGCCCGTGGGGACGAAGCGATGAGAGAGGCCGAACCGTTCCACGACCTCGAGCGCCAGTCGGCGCTGGTAATCGGGGTAGCTCGGGCTTTCGCCGGTTACGGCCAGGGCGCGCTCGCCGAGGGTCTCGTGAGCGACGACCGCGAGATAGGCGCTGTCGACGCCGCCGCTGAAGGCTACGATGACCGACTCCATCTCCGAAAGAATTCGTTGGAGCTTGCATTCTTTCTCGAAGGCTTTCGCGGCCCGGGCGGCGTCGTCGGGATGGGAGGAGCTCATGTCACTGGTCTTTCCACTCGACGATCTCTTCGTCGGCGATGTCGAGCTCGATGGGAGAAACATTCACCACCTGGAGAGTCACGCCGCATTCGGGACAACCGATGCTCTGGCCGAGAATCGACGTCGAGCTCGTCGATCTCGATCTCGCTCTCGCAGGCGGGGCAAACGGGATAGTCGGCGTTCATGGTCCGAGGCCGGGATTATAGGCCAAGCCCGCCGCGCCCGTGAAAAGCCGCTCATCAGGGCTGGAGCAGGAGCTTCGATTCCAGGGCGGCTTCGACGGTGGACCGCTCGAGGCGCAGCGGATGGCTTTGGCCCGCGAGCCACCCCGGGTTCTCGTCGAAGTAGTGCGGGCTCAACGGATGGCCCGAAGCTCCCGTAGGGACGATCGAGCGGGAAGCATCGGGATTGGAGAGGTCGGCGAGGAGTCGAAAGGACGTTCCCACCGTCGTCCGGAAGGGCTCGCGGAGGGAGACGACGGCATTGGCGACGGTGAAGGTCGACCCACCGAAAGGTATGGGACCCCGGCTGAAGAGCCAGCTCAACGGCCCTTTCGCGCCCAGGGGATGCCGGAAGGTGACACCGTGCAGCCGTCCCCAATCCCAGCCGTCGACATCGTTTCCCTGCCGACTCGAAAGGAGCGCGACCGCCTCGTCGAGGCTCTTCAGGAAGATCTGCTCGCGGGTCTCGACGGCGGGGGTACCGCGGACGTCCCAGAACGCCGACGCGTCGTCATCGACGACGGCGTGGAGGCCACCCGCGTGGCCGAGCTCGAGGAAATCCAGGTAGTCGGCGAAGAGCGCGTCACCGAGCTCGTCCTTGAACGTGTTCTCGACGAGACGCCGGTAGAGCGCCTCGTAGATGGCGGGTGCGGGACCCGAAGTCATCTGGCCGTTCCAGTTTCGGAGCACTTCGACGGCACGGGCGCTCTTCTCGTCCACGGGCTTGAGCGCGACCGCGTGCCGCAGCACCGCTTCAGTCGAGGCGTCGTAGCGGTCCCCTTGAAATCTGGCGAAATCGTCCAGGCTCGATTTGGGAATCGTCTTCAACAAGTCCCGGATGCGGTTCGCGCGGAACGGCGCGAGCGTATCGGCTCCGAGCGGGTAGGGGGTCTCGGGCGCGAGCATCTGTTGATTGGCGCTCACGATCATTCCCTCTTCGGGATTGAAGATCATCGGCTTGAGCTCGTGAGGGATGCTGCCCTGCCATTCGAAAGCGCCGGAAGCCCCGTCTACCGGAGCGGTGCCGTCGCTTCCGACGCGCACGGGGATCTCTCCCGCGGGGAAAAAGCCGATGTTTCCTTCGACGTCCGCGTACAGGAAAGAGAGCGGCGGGCTCGACCAGGTTCGAAGCGCTTCTGTGAACTCCTCCCACGACCCGGCACGATCGAGCTGGAGCGCCGCGAGGATGAGATCCCCCGACCACAGCGCATCCCAGCGCTGGGCGAGCAACCTGCCGTCTGACGTCTCGCCGACGACGACACCGTGCCGGGTCAAGCGGACCTGCTCGGCAACCGGGCTCGCGTCTTTTACGGTGATGGTCTCGGTTACGACATCGAGATCACGGAAACCTTCCGGAGTCGCGTACTGCTTCGGGTTGTCGGGATTCAGCGTCTCGACGTAGATGTCCTGCACGTCGGCGAACAGAGCCGTGATGCCCCAGGCGATGCGGCGGTTCTGCCCGATCACGACGAGGGGCAGTCCCGCGAGACTCGCGCCCGCGACGTCAAAACCGCCTCCCGAGAGGTGGATCTCGTACCAGACGGAGGGCATCGAGAGGACGAGGTGAGGATCGGAGGCGAGGAGCGGTCGGCCGGTCGACGAACGCTCGCTCGATACCACCCAGGCGTTGCTCGCTCCCGGATAGGCAAAATTCCTTGCGGCGTCACCGTGGTCGAGAGACGCCACGCGGTACGTGGAGGTCGGTCCCGGAGGTTCCGATTTCTCCGTCTCGGCGGGCGGCGGCGCCACACCGGTGAGGGTGTACGCGGCGTCTCGTCCCACCGCCGCGGTCAGGTTCTGACGCAGCATCTCCACGCGACCGTTGTACGACAGAACGTAGGCCATCCACTTTTCGATGACGAGGCTATCGACCGCTTCCCATGGAGCGGGCGTGAGACCGAGGAGGCGGAACTCGGGAGGAAGGGTGTCGGCATGAGCGGTGCGGTAGGCGTTCACTCCCGAGGCATAGGCCTCGAGGACCTCGCGGGCTTCGGGTGCCATCCGGTCGAGCTCGGAGCGGGCCGCCTGCGCGAGGCCCATGCGGCGCGCCACCCGATCCTGGTCTACGGCGTCGCGGCCGAAGATCTCGGCGAGCCGTCCCGAACCGAGCCGGCGCGAGAGCTCCATCTGGAAGAATCGATCCTGCGCATGCACGTAGCCCATCGCCCGCGCGAGGTCCCGGATGTCCGCCCCGTACAGATGAGCAACGCCGTCGCGATCGCGCAGCACTTCGACCGGTGCCGTGAGCCCCGCGACGTGGATGACGCCGTCTACCTGAGGAAGCGATTTCCGAACGTCGTACAACAGATATCCGCCGAGCCCGCCGAGAACGAGTACGACGGCGAGGACGGCGAGAAGCAACAGCTTGAGCCAGGATTGGCCCGAGCCCGAGCTGTGACGGGTGGGGCGCGCGGGTGGACGGACGGATGGGGGTGCCGATCGACCCCGACCCGCGGGCGGCGCCGGACGCGGACCCGTCGGTCTGGGGGGCGGGGACTTCGCTCCCGCCTCTCCCGGCCGCTTGGGGGTTTTTCCCGGCGGTCGGGGCGGTGGCGGAAGAGGCTTGGGTCCACCGGGACGTCTCGGTAGTTTCTTGACTGCCACTTGGAGAAAAGTCTCTCTAGGTCTT
The DNA here is from genome assembly GCA_963815675.1 of uncultured Acidobacteriota bacterium. GTDB lineage: Bacteria > Acidobacteriota > Vicinamibacteria > Marinacidobacterales > SMYC01 > CAWFHP01. The sequence goes on from CAWFHP010000020.1 coordinate 170,243, forward strand.
GCGTACGTAATGACCGGAGCGCCCGCCTTTCTTCTCGATGAGGCGGATGTCCCCGATCACCATGGTCTTATCGGCAGATTTCACCATGTCATAAACGGTAAGTGCGGCAATGGAGACGGCGGTCAGGGCCTCCATCTCGACGCCCGTTCTCCCGAACGACCGGACCCGGGCCTCGATCTCGAAGCCCGCGCCTCGATCCTCGAGGGTGACGTCGACGTGGTCGAGGGCCAGGGGGTGGCAGAGGGGGACGAGAATCCGCGGTGCGCTTGGCGGCGAGGATTCCGGCGAGGCGTGCCGTTTCGACGACGTTGCCTTTCTTGTTGCGCCCGCCCCGCACGAGCTCCATCGCCGGCCGGGAAATCTCGACGAACCCCCGCGCCACCGCCTCTCGGAGGGTCTCGGCCTTTCCGCCGACGTCCACCATCCGCGCCGAGCCTTTCGCCGAAACGTGGCTCAGCGTCGGTTTCACTTTCCGGGCCATCGGTCCTCTTTGTTCAAGAACGAATCGAGTGGATGGACGCGAACGGTGTCGCCCGCTTCGAGCCGGTCCCGCTCCGCGGGAACGATGAGCAGCGCGTTCGATTTCGCGAACGCGACGATGTCTCCCGAGCCTCTGGAGGGAATGGGCCGCGCGACGAGCTCTCCGTCCTCGCCGGGCGCGACCCAGCCCGGAAGATACGCTCTTCGCGGACCTCGATTCGAGAGGCCATTCGAGAGCCGTGCGCGGAGAAGGGGAGGCGACGGATTGTCCGCTCCCTCGAGGCGGGCGAAGGCCGTCCTCACGAAGAGCTCGAATGTCACCATCGTCGATACCGGATTTCCCGGGAGTCCAAATACCAGCTTACCATCGCCTCTCACGCCGAATACGAGCGGTTTTCCCGGTTTGAGCGCGACGGCGTCGACGAGAATCCGAACGCCGAGCTCGGCGAGGACTTTCTCGACGAGGTCGAAGCGTCCCATCGAGACCCCGCCGGAGAGCAAGAGCACGTCGGCTCGAAAGCCGGTCTCGACGAGTCTGCGAATCGAAGGCTCGTTGTCCTCGGCGACTCCCAGGTAGCTCGCCTCGATCCCCACTTCTCGGCACTGCGCCTGGAGAGAGAACCCGTTGCTGTTGCGAATCTGCCCCGGGCCGGGCCGGACCGACGGATGGACGAGCTCGTCGCCCGTGGCGATGATCGCTGCCCGGGGGCGGCGCCCAACCGAGAGCCGGGTCTTTCCCACGGTGGCCGCGACCGCGATCGCGGCGGCGTCGAGTCGCGTGCCCGCTCGGAGCACCACGTCCGCCGCCTTCGTCTCGCTTCCCCTCGGCGCGATGTTCTCGCCGGGCGCGACCGACTCGAGAATCGAAATCGAGACCACGTCGCTCTCGTGAGCCGGTCGGGCCTCGTGGGAATGCTCCACCATCTGGACCGCGTCGGCGCCGTCGGGAACGGGGGCACCGGTCATGATGGAAGCCGCCTCCCCAGCCTCGACGCGAAACTCGGGGTAGGAGCCCGCGGGTACGACGCCCACGACCCGGAGAGTCGAAGGAACGGCGCGGGTATCGCAAGCACGGACGGCATAGCCGTCGACGGCCGAGCGCGGAAAGGGAGGCATGTCGATGTCGGAGACGACGTCTTCTCGCAGCAGCCGTCCTTCGGCCTCGGCGAAGTCGACCTCCTCGCTCGGGAGAGGTCTCGCGTGGGAGAGGACGATTGCGACGGCCTCTTCGACCGGAATCATGGGTCGGGCTTCTCGGGCTTCTCGTCTCGGTCCGATGTCCCGCGCGCTCGGGACCGGAGCTCTCGCTCGAGCTCGCCGATTTGCTTCCGCAACCGGGCGAGCCCGCGAAGCTCGGCCGCGAGTCTTGAGCACTTCCCGATGCGGCCGTGCCGGATAACCCGAGACGACGGCCTTTTCGGAAACGTTGCCGATGACTCCCGACTGCGCGATCAGAACCGCGTCGTCACCGATGGTGAGATGATCCACGAGGCCCACCTGGCCTCCCATCAGCACCCGCTCGCCCACGATCGTGCTGCCGGAAATCCCGACCTGGGCCGCCATCGCCGAGTCCCTGCCGATCTCGACGTTGTGCGCGATATGTACCAGGTTGTCGATCTTGACACCGCTCCGGATGAGCGTGCGGCCGAGGGTCCCGCGGTCGATGGTGGCGTTGGCCCCGATCTCCACGTCGTCCTCGATGACGACCGTCCCCACGTGCCGGATCTTGAGGAACTTTCCCTCGCGACGCGCGAAGCCGAATCCATCGGCCCCCACGACCGCTCCCGGATGGAGAATGACGCGGTTGCCGATGCGACAACTCTCCCGGATGACGACGTTGGGCCAGAGGACGCAGTCCTCGCCGATGGAGACGTCTTTCCCGAGGAAGACGCCGGGATGCACGACGCTCCGCGCTCCGAGGGTCACGCCCGCTTCGAGCGTGGCGAATGGGAGAATGGCGACGTCTTCGGCGAGACGAGCGTCGGGCGAGACCGACGCGAGAGGGTCGACGCCCTTTCGAGCGGAGGGTTTCGGGTAGAACATCTCGACGAGGTCGATGAGCGCCAGAAACGGGTCGGGGTGGACCAGCTGGGGGACGGAGATCCCGTCGAGTGGCTCGCGGGTCACGAGCGCGCCGGCGCGGGACGCGGCGAGCTCGGCGCGGTAGCGCTGGTCGGCATAGAGACTCACGTCCGAAGGCCCCGCGTCTCCCAGAGAGGCGAGTCCGGTGATGCGTGACGAGCCGTCTCCGACGAGCCTCGCGCCGAGGCGCCGGGCGAGAGTTTCGACGTCGAACGATTGACCAGAGCTCAAAAGAGGGCCCAGAGGCTTCGATGTTCCATGGGTTTACGGGCTCGGCGCGTAACCGCGACAACGATTAGGATATGTCAGAAGTGATTGCCGTTCCAAATGTTTCCGTGGGACAATATGAGGTTGGGGGGATAGGTCATCGGCTATCGCCGCGGGTTCGCTCTCCCGTGACCGACTCCGACCCTTTTGGTAAACTGGATTAGCGTGCCCAATCGAGTCGTCTCGTTCGCTGAGCTCGGCAAAACGTTGGCCAACTGACGGTAAACATCGCGAAACGTCAGGCCAGAATCTGGCCCGGGTTGCCGGTGCGGCTAGTGTGGAAAAGCTTCGATGTCTGAGACTCCGTTGAAAACCTTAGGCAAATATCAGATCAAGAGAGAGCTCGGCAAAGGAGCCATGGGTGTCGTCTACCTCGGCTTCGACCCTGGACTCGAGCGTGAGGTCGCGCTGAAGGTGATGGCGAGCGCCATCGTCTCGGACAGCGAGCTCAAGGAGCGCTTCGAGCGCGAAGCGAAATCGGTGGCGAGACTCCAGCACCCGAACATCGTCACCGTCTACGACCTCGGCTACGACGAGCAGGGAGCTCCCTTCATCGCGATGGAGTATCTGAAGGGGCAGGATCTCGAGAATCGCATTCGGCGCGATCCGTTGACCTTCCGGGAGAAGCTCGACGTCGTCGCCCAGACCTGCCGCGGGCTCGCGCACGCGCACAAGAACGGCATCGTCCATCGCGACGTCAAGCCGGCGAACGTCTTCATCAGCGACAGCGGTGAGGCGAAGATCATGGACTTCGGCGTCGCCCGCTGGAAGGACGCTTCTCACACCCAAACGGGCGCCGTCCTCGGTACCGCCGACTACATGTCGCCGGAACAGATTCGCGGCCAGAAGGATTCTCGACGGGCGATCCGATATTTTCAGCGTCGGTGTCATCCTCTATCGGCTCTTGACCAACAAGAAGCCGTTTGCCGGAGAGAACATTCAATCGGTCTTCTTCAAAATCCTGAACCAGGAGTCGCCGGAGCTCGTTCTCCCCGAAGGCAGCGAGATGCCCGAGCTCCAGGCGATTGTCGACAAGGCCCTTTCCAAGAGCCTCGATGAGCGCTACGCGACCGCCGAAGATTTGGCGGAAGACATCAAGGACTTGATGAGCCTCTACCGGGACACGCTCAACGAGGACACCGTCTTTGACACGCTCTTCGATCCCTCGACGGTTCCCGAGATGGACCATGGATTGGACGGAAGCGGACGGCGACGCACGACGACGACCGGTCGGGTGCTCGGCACGTCGGGCTCGAGAGCCGGGGCCGGGCTCTCTCGGACCCATCGGCCGGGGACCGCCTTTCCTTCGACCACCCCCGGTCGCACCGCGTCGGGCCGCTCCGTGGTCCAGCGCACCGTCGCCGGACGCACGGTGGCGGGGCCGACCCGGATGATGCCGAGAGCGCAGATGGGTGGCACTTCCGTCTCCGCCTCTTCGGTAGGGATCCCCATCCAGGAGGCGGGCGGCGCTCTCAAGTACGTCGTCGCGGTGGTGCTGCTTCTCGGCCTCGGCGGGGGAGTCTACTGGTTCACCCAGCTCCGGAACCGCCCCGACGTCAAAGCGGGGACGGACATCGTGCAGACCGCGGGGACGCCCGCACCCACCATCGAGGAGCGTCTGGCCAAGGTGCAAAGCGCTCTCGATCAGGGCTATCTCACCGCGGCCTCCAATGACGTGGAGCAGATCCTGCTCGCGGATCCACAGAATGCTCAGGCGCTCGAGCTGAAAGCTCGGATCGAGCAGGCGCAACGTCAGGCTCAGACGAACAACACGCAAACGACTCACGCGCAAACGGTCCCCACGACGACCGCGCCGATTCAACCCAAGGGACCGTCGAAGAGCGAGGAGGCCTCGCAGCTCGCCGTCCAGGCTTCCGTCGCGATGGGAAACGGCAGGCTCGACGAGGCGGACAATCTCATTCGTCAGGGCCGCCAGCTCGACCCGGCCAGTGCCGTATGGCAGCAGCTCAGCCAGCAGATGGACCGCGTGCGCAAGGACGCCGCGCAGGCGGAGGCGATGCGCCAACGACAGTCGGTCATCGACGGTTTCGTGAGTCAGGCAGCGCAGGCGGTGAAGAACCGGGACTACGAGGGTGCCATCGCCGCCTACGACAAGGCGCTCGAACAGGATCCGACCAACGTTCAACTTCTCACCGGGAAGAACAACGTCCTCGTCGCGATGGAGCAGCAGAAAGCGGCCGCCTCGGTCCGGGCGCTCCAGATTAGCGAGACCGCCACCGAGTACCTGTCGCCGGGAAGTGCCAACGAGGGACCCAAGGGATTCGACACCGGGGGAGTCGAGGTCCACCAGGCCACCAAGGCGCCCGAGAATCCCGGCGAGCTCATCGTGCAAATCCAGCCCGAAACGGTGCAGCCCGGCGACCCGTACCTGCTGCGCGTACGGGTCCACAATCAGGGAAACAAACCGATCGGGGTCAAGACCATCGAGCTGGTATCGACCTACGGCCCGAAGACCACAGGGAAGGGCCAGCAGCTGACGCCTCTGGTGCAGCGCGTCAATCCGCGAGACACCAGCGTCATCTGGGAGACGAGAGGTACCTGGACGGAGGCTCAGAACCAGGGGAGCATCGAGGCGATCGTGACGCTCATCGGAGACGCGAAGCTGAGGAAGACGATTCGATGGCAGTGATTACGTCTTTCTACTCCTCGCCGCCTTCGCCCTGCCCGTCCCCGTCTTCTCCCGGCCGACCGCATCCGAAGAGCCCACGATCGATCATCAGCCCGTCGAGTGCTCCGTTCCCGGGAAGAACACGCGCATCTGCGCGTATGTCCTCGACGACGGCGAGGTGAAACGGGTCCGGGTCTATTTCCGTGCCGACAAGCAGGCGGCCTACTACTGGAGCGACATGGCCTTCGACGGTATCCAATTCTGCGCCACCCTTCCGGTGGCGAAGAAGGACGTTTCTCAAATCGAGTACTACATCTGGGCGGTGGACGACGAGTTCCAGTCGATCCGCACCCGGAGCTATCGCGTTTCTCTCGAGCCGAAATCGCCCTGCGCCTATCCCGTCGTCGATGACGACCCCGAACGAGTCTCGAAGCTCGTCGTGCACGCCACCGCGGAAAAGCAGGGCAAATCGCTCGAGGAGTTCGAAGAGCAAGGGGTCGTCGAGTTCGTTGCCGCGAAGAAATAGCACTCGGTCGAGAGCGTGACCGTGGTGGACCCGTCACGTTCTCGCGCGCGCCTCACCGTTCTCATTCCGGCGAAGAACGAAGAGGCGACCATCGCCGAGGTGGTCCAGGGCGCGTTCCGTCACTCCGCCGACGTCCTCGTCGTCGACGGGAGCTCGAAAGACGAGACCGCGGCACGCGCCGCTGCCGCCGGTGCGCGCGTCTGCCGGGACGAGGGCAAGGGCAAGGGGCGCGCCATCCGGGAGGCCCTACCGCAGCTCAAGGGTGAGGTGACGGTCCTGATGGACGCCGACGGATCGCACGATCCCGAGGACATTCCGAAGCTCATCGCCCCGATCTTCGCCGACGAAGCGGACCATGTTTCGGGCTCGCGGCTTCTCGGAGGCTCGAGCGAGCTCCACGGCGGCTTCGACGAGTGGGCTCGTCTTGCCGGGAGCTCCTTCATCACCGCCTGCATCAACAAACGCTACGGGGTGCGCCTCTCCGACAGTCAGAACGGCTTTCGCGCCATCCGAACGGAGCTGCTGAGGTCTCTCCCGCTCCGCTCGAAGCACACCACCATCGAGCAGGAGATGATCGTGAAGACCCTTCGCTCGAAGCACAGGCTCGCGGAGGTGCCCACGCACGAGTACCCGCGACGAGCCGGTGTCTCGCACATCTCGGTTTGGCGCGACGCCCCGAGCTACGTCGTCTCGCTCATCGAGCTGATGATGTAAATACGTGTAAGAAGAGAGATGTGGAGATAAGAGGGGATAGGGGATCAAGGAATGGATCCTCGTTCTCCTCCCCTCGTCTCCTCCTATCCCCTTATCCCCCTCGTATTGCGAGCGGAGCTTCTGCCTCTGAGGTTCGGATCCCCCGCGTGATTTGTTAGCATGATGAGAGTGCCGGATTTTCGGTCCGATTGGGCCTTGTTTCTCGACGTCGATGGAACCCTCCTCGCAATCGTGGACGATCCCGACGCCGTCGAGCCCGAGCCCGCGGTCCTGGAAGCGCTCGCGGCCATCGAGCGGGACAACGGTGGAGCGATCGCTCTGGTGAGTGGACGATCGATCGCGCAGCTCGATCGCATCTTCGCGCCGCTGCGTCTTCCAGCAGCCGGTCTTCACGGTTACGAGAGACGGAATCGAAACGGTCGGACGATGCGCTCCGAGATCGACCCCGGGGCGCTCGAGCCGGTCCGGGCACGCTTCGAGCGATTCGTCGCAGAGCATTCCGGGAGTCTCCTGGAGGACAAGAACCTGTCGCTCGCGCTTCACTACCGCCGCGCGCCCGAAGCCGCGGGGGATGCCGAGGCGCTGGGGCGCGAGCTCGCGACCGAGCTTCCCCGCGATTTTCGCATTCAGCCGGGCAAGATGGTGCTCGAAGTCAAGCCGGGTGGCGGTACGAAGGGAACCGCGATCGCGGCGTTCATGGCCGAGCCTCCGTTTCGAGGAAGGGTCCCGGTCTTTCTCGGAGACGATGCCACCGATGAGGACGGCTTTCGCTGGGTCAACGAGCGCGGCGGTTACTCGATCAAAGTGGGGCCGGGGGCGACGGAAGCGGGGGCCCGTCTCGAGCACGTCGGGGCGGTGAAGAGCTGGCTACTAAGATACCGGGACTTTCTCGAGGAAGTGCGAACTTGATGCAGACCCTCGACCTCGCCCTCATCGGCAACTCCAGCTTCAGCGCCCTCGTCGACGGCGAGACCAATGTCGTCTGGTCCTGCTTTCCCCGCTTCGACAGCGACCCGGTTTTCGACATGCTCCTGCGGGGCTTGCGGGAGCCCGAAGACGGGATCTACCGGGTGGAGCTCTTCGAGCACTCTCACTCCGAGCAGGAGTATCTTCCCAATACGGCGGTTTTGAGGACGCTACTCTCCGACTCTCACGGGGGAGCGGTCGAGGTCATCGACTTCGCGCCTCGGTTCAAGCAATTCGGCCGTACCTTCCGCCCGCTCACCTTCGTGAGGCTCGTGCGTCCCGTCTCCGGCAGTCCCCGAATCCGAATCCGCCTCCGTCCGACGAGCGCCGCCGGCCGCGTCCAGCCGGTGGTGACTCACGGAAGCAACCATGTTCGTTACGTGCTGCCTCACGTGACGCTGCGCGTCACGACGGACGCGTCGATCACGACTCTGCTCGACGACACGCCCCTCATCCTCGAACGTCCGCTCACGTTGATCCTCGGACCCGACGAGACGCTCCAGAGCGGGGTCGCCGAGACCGGCCGGTACTTCCTTCAGGAGACCGTCTCCTACTGGCACGAGTGGGTGCGCTATCTCGGGATTCCCTTCGAATGGCAGGATGCGGTGATCCGCGCCGCAATCACCCTCAAGCTGAACTCCTACGACGATACCGGAGCCATCGTCGCCGCGATGACGACGTCGATTCCCGAGGCACCCGGTACCGTCCGAAACTGGGACTATCGCTACTGCTGGTTGCGCGACGCTCAGTTCGTCGTCGGAGCCCTGAGCCGCCTGGGGGTGACCAAGACGATGGAGAGCTATCTCAGCTTCATCATCAACGTCGCCGCCGGGAGCGTGGACGGCCAGCTCCAGCCGGTCTACGGCATCAACGGGCGCACTCGACTCGAGGAGAATATCGTGGAGGGACTCGCCGGGTACCGCGGCATGGGCCCCGTCCGTTTCGGAAACCAGGCCTACCAGCAAGTCCAGAACGACGTCTATGGCGCCGCCGTGCTCGCCGCCACCCACATGTTCTTCGATCGCCGGCTGGCTACACCGGGAGACGAGAGCCAGTATCGGCGCCTCGAGCACCTGGGCGATCTCGCCGTTGAAGTGTTCGCCGAGCCCGATGCCGGCCCGTGGGAGCTCCGCGGAGCTCGGCACGTCCATACCTACTCGGCGGTGATGTGCTGGGCGGCCTGCGATCGGCTCTCGAAGATCGGAAGCCGACTCGGTCTCACGGAGCGAGCGCAGCATTGGAGCCGCCTTGCCGAAGGGATGCGAACTACGATCTCCGAGAGCGGTTTCAACTCCGATCTCGGAAGCTTCACCGGGAGCTTCGGAGGAACCGATCTCGACGCGGCCCTGCTTCTGCTCCCGAGCCTCGGGTTCCTCCCGCCCTCGGATCCGCGGTTCGCGGGAACATTGAAGGCGGCCGAGCAGTACCTCTTGAAGGGCGATTTCCTATTCCGTTACACGAACGCCGACGACTTCGGCTACCCCGAGACGGCTTTTCTCGTCTGCAGCTTCTGGTACGTCGACGCGCTCCACGCGGTCGGTCGCGTCGAAGAGGCTCGGGAGCTCTTCGAGAAGCTTCTCGCCCGCCGCAATCGGCACGGCCTTCTCTCCGAAGACATCCATCCCGAGACCGGGGAGCTCTGGGGGAATTTCCCGCAGACTTACAGTATGGTGGGAATGATCAATTCGGCCAGAAAGCTGAGCAAGCCCTGGGAGCTGGGATATTGAGTCGCCTCGTCGTCGTTTCGAATCGCGTGCCGCTGCCGCGCGGCTCGAAGCCCCCCGAGGGCGGTCTCGCGACCGCTGTCCTCGCCGCGCTCGAGTCCCGGGGAGGACTCTGGTACGGCTGGAGCGGGGCTACGACGAACGAGACGAATCCGCCCATCGGCCGGTCGCGGCTGGGGGCCGTCGAGTTCGCCACGATTCCGCTCGCGAAGAACGACTACGACGACTATTACAAGGGGTTTTCCAACCGCGTCTTGTGGCCGTTGTTCCACATGCGGCTCGACCGCATGGAGTTCCGGCGCGGATTCGAAGAGGGATATCGGCGGGTGAACCAGCTGTTCGCGCGGCGCCTCCTTCCTCTACTGCAGGAAGGTGACCTGATTCGGGTCCACGACTATCACCTCATCCCCCTTGGTCGCGAGCTCCGGCGCGCGGGTTGGGGCGGCGCCATAGGCTTCTTCCTCCACGTTCCCTTTCCTCCTTTCGACGTGCTGCGGGCCCTGCCACGCCATCGAACCCTCCTCAGCGAGCTCCTCTCGTACGACCGCGCCGGGTTCCAGACCGACCTGGACGTTCTGAACTTCCGGGCGAGCGTACGTCACGAGCTTCCCGCGGCGCGGCTCACGGCCTCGGGAATCGAGATGGATGGTCACACCACGACCGCGAATGTCTTCCCCATCAGCGTGGACGTGGACGAGGTGGCACGGGAGGCGCGCAAGGCGCGAGGCTCCGTCCAGGGCCGGCGGCTCATCTCGAGCTTGAACGGCCGGCGGCTCATGGTGGGGGTCGATCGGCTCGATTACAGCAAGGGACTCACCGAGCGTTTCCGAGCCTTCGAGCGGATGCTGGAGCGCCACCCGCCCTATCGCGGAAGGGTGGTTTTGCTGCAGGTGGCCCAGCCGTCGAGAGGCGATGTACCCGAGTACCAGACGATGCGCAAAGCGCTCGACGGAGTGGCGGGAGAGATCAACGGTCGTTTCTCCGACTACGACTGGATGCCGATTCGATACTTGAACAAGGGATTCGCCCGGTCGACCATCCTCGGGTTTCTTTCGATTGCCGAGGTCGCTCTCGTGACGCCGCTTCGGGACGGGATGAACCTCGTTGCCAAAGAGTTCGTGGCTTCGCAGAACCCGGAGAGTCCGGGCGTGCTCGTGCTGTCCGAGCTCGCGGGCGCGGCGCGCGAGCTCGATGCCGCGGTCTTCGTGAACCCTCACGACGTCGACGACATCGCCGACGGAATCGATCGCGCTCTATCGATGTCGCTTCCCGAGCGGAAGGAGCGATGGCGGGCGATGATGGCGGTCCTGCGGCGCAACGACATCCATCGATGGAGGCGGCGCTTCGTGGAATCTCTCGAGTCGCGACAGGCCTCGTCCTCGCCGCCCTCGGCGGAGCGGCGGCTCCATCGCGAACGGACCCGTCTTCGGGGCCTCGAAACGGAGACTTGAGTCGGTGCTCCAATGGCGATGGTGACGCAAGGAATCGCGCGAGCGCGAGCGCGAGCGCGCCGCGGGCGCGGCCCCGGCACCGTCTATCGGCGGCTCAAGTCGATTCAATACCTGGCGACCCGGGACTGGAACGCCGTCCTGGAGTTCACCTTCGCGTCCAGACCAGGCGCGGCGTCGGTCGCCGAGCGCGTCGCCCTTCTGCGGCGCTTCGTCGCGGTGACGAACGGGGTTCGGGGCTACCACACGCTCGGGGAGATCCTCACGGTCGCGGGCGCCATCCTCGCGCGATCGGACGTTCCGGGCAGAGGACCGATCGTGCTCGAAGCGGGATGCGGATACGGCGCCTCGACCGCCAAGCTCTCCCTCGCCGTTCGACTCGCGTCCGGACGTCTCATCGCGTGCGATTCTTTTCGCGGCATGCCCGAAAACGACGAGGAGCACCTGCTCATGGACGGCCGACGCACGCGTTTTCGTGCCGGGGCATTCCGCGGGACACTCGCTTCCGTCGAGCGCACCGTCCGCGAATGGGGCGCTTTCGAGGTGTGCCGGTTCGAGAAGGGCGCGTTCGAGGACACTCTCCCGCGGCTCGAGCCATCCGCGTCGCTCGACGTCGTCGTGCTCGACGTGGATCTCGCGAGCTCGACCCGCACCTGCGTCCGGGAGCTCTGGGCCCGGCTTCGCCCGGGCGGGGTCTTGTTCTCCCTCGACGGGCAGCTCCGCGCGACCCACGAGATCCTCGGCGACCCGGCGTTCTGGCGGCACGAGGTGGGAGCGCCCCCGCCGCAAATCGAAGGCCTGGGAGCGCGAAAGCTCCTCACGCTGCGCAAGTCCGGGGCCGGGGCCCGCGATTGAGAGCGCAGAGCCGCCCGCCCTATACTGTCTACGGGATCCGGAACGGAGAGGTCGAGTGAAACTACTGCTGCTGAATCCACCCACCGTTGAAGGCAAGGGCTTCATCCGCGAAGGGCGATGCACCCAGGAGGGCGGGGTGTGGACGACCCTCTGGCCTCCCATCTCCCTCGCCACCATCGGCGCCGTTCTCGAGCGCGACGGGCACGACGTCGCGGCCAAAGACGCGTCCGCTACCGGCTATCCCAGAATGAAGCTCCTCGCCGACATCGCGGAAGCGCCTCCCGACGCCGTCATCTGGTCCACGGGCACGCCGTCGATCGTGGACGATCTCGCGCTCGCAACCGAGATCAAGAGGGTGGCGCCGGCGACGAGAACCGCCGTATTCGGGACGCACGTGACCGCGCTCGATGAGACTTGCCTCGCCGACACCCCCGCGCTCGACGCCATTTTCCGGAATGAGCCGGAAGCGACGGCGGCGGAGTGGGTTTCGAAGCTTCGGACTCCCGAGAGGTTCCCGGAGATTCTCGGCTTGAGCTTTCGTGAGCCGCCTGGTGGAAGCGACGGACGTCCGGATGGGACCATCCGACGGAATCCCGACCGGCCGTTTCTGACCGACCTCGACGATCTCCCCGCGCCCGCGTGGCACCTCTTCGATCTCGACGCCTATCGGCTGCCGCTCAAGGGCGAGCAGTTTCTCATGGTGACGCCCCATCGCGGCTGTCCCTATCCCTGCAGCTATTGCACCGCCCAGACGTATTACGGCGCCAAGCTCAGACGCCGCTCGGTCGAGCGCGTCATCGACGAGATCCGCCGAAATGTGGAGGTCCACGGTGTCAAGGAGCTGTTCTTCTGGTCGGATACCTTCACCCTCGACAAGCGCTACGTGATGGCCCTCTGCGAGGCGATGATACCCCTCGGCGTTTCCTGGGCGTCGAACAGCCGTGTCGACACTATCGACGCCGAGCTCGCGAGCGCGATGCGGCGCGCGGGCTGTTGGATGATTCCGTTCGGAATCGAGAGCGGAAGCCAGGAGCTCCTCGACGCCGTCGGAAAAGGCGCCACCGTCGACGAGGCCGAGCGGGCGGTCGCGGTGGTGAAGGCTGCCGGCATCAAGGTCGCCGGGCACTTCGTTCTCGGACTTCCCGGTGAGACGAAGGAGAGCCTCGACGAGACGCTCGACCTCGCCGCCCGTCTTCCCCTCGACTTCGAGCAGTTCTACTGTGCCGTACCGTTTCCCGGCTCGCGGCTCTACGACGAGGCGCGGGAGAAGGGCTGGCTCCACGAGAATGACTTTTCCCGCTACCGTCAGGACGAGGCGATCCTCGAGCTTCCGGGCTTGACGCCGGACGAGGTGGCCCGCTACCGGCAGGCCGCGTACCGGAGGTTCTACACCCGGCCGAAAGTGGCGATGAGTGCTCTCGGCCTCCTGTCTCCGAGAAATCTCTGGCGAGCGACATCCGCCTTCAAACGCTTCATCGGCTGGACTCACGCCTGACGCCTGGCGCGTCCGATTGAGATGATCCTCGGTCTCTGGGATGGTCATGACGCGGGCGCGGCACTCGTCGACGAGTCGGAGAAGCGCATCGTCTGCGCCGTCAATGAGGAGCGCCTCACCCGGCGCAAGCTCGAAGTGGGATTTCCCTGCCGTTCCATCGAGGTGGCGCTTCGCGAGGCCGGTCTCGCGCCGAGCGCCGTCACGGAGATTGCCGTCTCGACGTACGATCCCGCCAAGACGCTGACCCGGTGGTTTCCTTCGCTGAAGGAGAAGTACTACCTCCTTCGGCGCCGGAAGGTGAGGCCACGCCGCCTGGATTCCATGCGCCGTGCCGTCAAGTACGAGCTCACGACCTGGAGGCCCAACCGGCTCTCGCGGAGCTTGAGCGAGGCCGCGCTTTCTCGGGAGCTCGGAAAACTGGGCCTCGGGCGCGCCAAGCTCCGTTGGGTGCGGCATCACATGGCGCACGCCGCGACCGCGGCCTTCACATCCGGGTACGACTCCGCCCTCGTCGTCACCCTCGACGGAGTGGGGGACGGGCTCTCGGGAACGATCTCGACGCTGGGAAACGGCAAGCTCGAGATTGTCTCCACCCTCGGTGCGCGGGACTCGTTCGGGATCTTCTACGAGCTCGTCACTCGTCTCCTCAACATGAGGGAGCTCGAGGACGAGGGCAAGGTCATGGCCCTCGCCTCTTACGGGTACCCGCCGCCGGACGGGCGCAACCCGTTGATGGATTCGTTCGAGGTCGACGGGGTCGGCGTGCGCTGCCGGCTATCGCCCTCGCGTCTCGAAGCGTTTCTCGCCGCCGAGCTCGCGCTCGTCCCCTCGGAGCAGTTCGCTTTTTTCACCCAGCAAGTCGTCGAGACCAAGGCCGTCGAGCTCGTGCGCAACGCGTTGCAACGGACGGGATTGAGGCGTGTCGCTTATGCCGGGGGTGTCGCCAGCAACATTCAGGTGAACCGGAAGCTATGGGACCTCCCTGAGTGCGAGGAGATCTTCGTGTTTCCACACATGGGAGACGGGGGGCTCGCGCTCGGAGCGGCGCTCGCCCGCGCCGCCGAGATCACCGGGGGCGCTCACTTCGCGCTCGGTGACCTCCGCCTCGGTCCGACGATCGCGGCCGGCGAAGCGGAGTCCGCCCTTCGCGCCTCGGGACTCCCGTTCCAGAAGATCCCCTGCGCCGCGAAGGAAACGGCGCGCCGCCTCAAAGAAGGGCAAATCGTCTTCTGGTTCCAGGGCCGGATGGAGTTCGGTCCGCGGGCGCTGGGCGGACGGAGCATTCTCGGCCGTCCCGATCGGGTGGAGCTCCGAGACCGGCTGAACTTGAAGCTCAAGCGACGCGTGTGGTACCAGCCGTTCTGCCCGTCACTGCTCGACGAGGAGGGGGAGCGTTTGCTGGAAGGCGGCGAGGTTCCGAACCGCTACATGACGATGGCCTACCGGGTTCGTCCCGAGGCGATGGAGTCGCTTCGTGGCGTCGTCGGCCGCGACGGGACGTGCCGGCCCCAGATGGTCGACGAGAGCTACGGCAACTACCATCGGCTGCTCGTCGAGATGAGAGACGCGATTGGCGTGGGAGCGGTCTTGAACACCAGCTTCAACCAGCACGGAGAGCCTATAGTGGCCACGCCCGTCGAGGCCATCGATTGTTTCGTGCGCTCGGGAGCCGACGCTCTGACGATGGAGGATTTTCTCGTGGAGAGACCGGAGGGAGCCGCGCGTTGAGCCGACGAGTTTTCTGGTCATCCTCGATCCTGTTTCTCGCCGCCGGTGGCGCGCTCGCGCTCTGGCTCACAGGGAAGCATCCGGGAGAGCTCCGGGACACGCTGGAGTGGCTGTCGCCCCGGAGCCTCGATTCCACGTTCCTGCTCCTCGTATCCGGCGCCGTCGCCAGCTTTTCGGCAATCCGAGGCTCATTTCCCGGCAGGAGCCTTCTGCTTCCGCTCGCCGTCGGCCTCGTTGCTTTCGTGATGGTGGCGACGATCCCGCCCCGCACCCACCGGATCTACTACGACGAGGACATCTACGAGAACGTCGCCCAGAACATCCTCTGGGTGGGACGGGCGCAGATGTGCAACGAAGGCATCCTGGAGCAGGGGACGTTTCGGTGCGACAACTTCGAGTACAACAAAGAGCCGAACGGGTTTCCCTTCCTTCTCTCGCTCGCGTTTCGATTCGGAGGCGTACGGGAGAGCACGGCCCACGCGATGAACCACGCCGTGTTCGCCCTGGGGGCGGTGGCGGTCTTCTGGATCGCCGCGATGCTCTTCGACGGCGCGTGGGCTGGCGCCGGAGCCGCCCTCGTCTATGTCTTGATTCCCCAGAATCTGCTCTGGGGGGCGACGGTCGCGGCGGAGCCGGCCGCCGCCTCGTTCGCGGCCCTCGGTCTCGGTGCCTGGATTCTATTCTGCAGGCAACCCGCGCCCTCGACGGCCGTCTTTGGATCGGCGGGGCTCGCCTTCGCTTGCCAGTTCCGTGCCGAGTCCGGTCTGATTCTCCTGCCTGCCGCGGTAGTGACGCTCCTGCTCGCGCGGGGGATTTTGAGAACGCGCGAGCTCTGGTGGGCAGCCGTCCTCACGCTCGTGCTCCTGACTCCGCACTTCGCTCATATGGCGGCGGTTCGCGGCGAGCGGTGGGGAAGCGGGGACGGCGACAAGTTCTCGCTCTCCGCGGCGAAAGAGAACTGGAGACCCAACGTCGACTACCTCGCGAAAGGCGAAGACTTCCCGACTCTCTTCACCGCGCTCGCGCTCCTCGGTCTGTTCGACTCGCGGCGTTACCGGGAGGGGGCGACGACGCTCGTCTGGTTCCTCGCGTTTTTCGGGATCTTCATCCCCTTCTATGCCGGGAGCTACCGGTACGGCGCCGACGTACGGTTCTCTCTGGTGAGCGCGGCGCCGCTCGCGGTCCTGGCCGGAGCGGGACTCGCGTGGCTCTCGACGAAGCTCCATCGGATGCGGCCTGAGCGCCTGTCCCTGCGCTTCGCTCCCTATGCCGTCGCGATCTATGCTTTCACGCTCTATTTGCCTCTCACCCGCGCGGTGGGAAGGGAGTCATGGGCCTCTCGTGCAGATCATGCGGCCGCGTTACGGATGGTGGCAGAAATACCCGAGGACGCAATCGTGCTCACCCACAACCCGGGAATGCTCCAGGTGATGGGAAGAAGCGCGGCACAAGTCTCGATCGCGACCACCGCGCCGCAGGTGGTGGATACGTACTTCCACCGTTTCGCCGGCGGCGTCTATTTTCATTACAACTTCTGGTGCAACATTCCCGACCCGCTTCAGAACGAGTTCTGCACCAACGTGTTGGCCCGTTATGGAACCCGGGTGGTCATGGAAGAGAGTGCCGGATTCTACCGCTACGTGCTCTATCGCCTCCTTCCGAAGAGTGCTCCACCCGAGCCGCCGACGCCTCCGCTTGCGCGCAGCCAACCCTAGCCCTTTCCAACCCTTGGGTCGTGGGGGTGCTTGACAGCGGCGGGTGAATCGCGATAAACCCTACGCTACCCCCAGATTTGCAGCGGATCTCGCTGACGCTTGGAGGAGGTTCGCGACGGATTTTTTTCGTCTTTATTGCATGAACCTCGAGAACAAAACTCATATCGACAGGGTGGAACGATCATGATGGGGATTCGACGCGCCGCGAAGCTGGGTGTACTGTTTGGGGTCTCGATGTCCTGGTGCAGCTGGGGTTTCGGGGGAACGGGACAGGGGGCGGCACAAACATCCGACGCGTCCGAGATCGCTCTCGACCCTGCTATCGAATGCTGGTACGACTCGGCGTTTCCGATACTCGGGGCCCAGCTGACGCCTCCGGAGGAGGTCGTTCACTCGCGGCTCTACTTCCGTTGCAGCCTCTACCCCGATTACTACTTCGTCGACCTGGCGGAAGAGAACGGGACGTTTCGCGGCGTGGCGCCCCAGGCGGATTCGCAGTGTCCCCGCGTACATTATTACGTCGAGATGCTCACCCGGGACTTCACCTCGACGCGCACGGAAGAACGAATCGCCGACGTCACGAGCGCGAGCGAATGCCGGAGGCGTTATCCGGCCGCGGGTTTGTTTCCCGGCGATGATCCCAAGATCTTCCTCGGCTCGACCATCAACGGCCCCTCGATGGCGCCCGGTTTCAAGAGCATAGGCGTTGCGGGCTTCATCTCCGCCACCGGGGCTACCGTGCCCGCCGCCGAGGGAGGGATCTCGACGGGTCTCGTCGCCGGCCTCGCGGCCGGTGGTGCTGCCGTCGGGGTCGGAGTCCTGGCATCCGGTGGCGGGAACACGACGACGACGACGGCGCCGGCGATTCCGTCTCCGCCCCCCCCGACGACGACGATCCCCCCGACGACGTCGGTGCCCGCGGTCCAGTCGGTCAAAGCCTGTTTTCGTTTGGACCCTCCCGATGGCGTGATCGAGCAGAACGAGGCCTTGCGAATCGACGGCCGCTGCTCCGAAGGGGGCGACGCCCTTCAGTTCCATTACGACCTGGGCGACGGCCGGATCAAAGAGGGGCAGGCGTTCGTTACCGCCATCTGGCCGACGCCCGGAATCTACACGCTTACCCTCACGGTGAGCCGCGCTTCGAGTTCGCTGCGGTCGGGCAACGGGCTGGATGAAGACAGTTATTCCGCGGAGATCACCGTGCAGGAGCCACCCCCCCCACCCGAGCCCGTCGTCGCGGATTTCATCGCACGGCCGAAGGGCGACACCTGCATCGTGAGCTTCGACGCCTCTCCGTCCTCGGGCCCGATTGACCGCTATCAGTGGGCTCTCGACGTCAACAACGACCTGGGAGCCGGAGTGATCCGGCTCGACGGTCTGTCGGTGAGCTACGACTGGAAGCAAGCTTGCTTCGATGACTCCTTCAACGGCTCGTTCGTCGCCCGACTCGCGGTGTCCGGCCCCGCGGGCGCGAGCGACAGCATCGAGAAGAAGGTCGTCCTCTTCATCCCCTTCAGGACGAGCGACGCCAAGACGGTGAACGGCCGCGTCGAAGGAGCGGTCTCGACCGCGATGCTCGATTCGAAACGAGCGCGGGGGCAGGTGCTGCTGGGCGAGGGGCAGAGCTACCCGGTGACGTCGGAGACTCCCGTCCTGCTTCGCTACTCCGCCAAGAGCGGTCGGAACGAGCTCCAGGCGGTGATGGCGAGCGATACGCCCACTTTATGGAGATTCGACTTCAGCGGTACTCGCGGTTTCGTCGTGGGAAGCCTTCGCACCCTCGCGGGACAGGAGGTGAGCCGCGACGCGTACTCCGTCGTCCTGCGCTTCGCGGGCCAGCCGGGCGAGCGCGCGCAGATCGAGTACCGAATGGAGCCTCAGTAGGAATCGAACGCAAAGACGCAACGGGGCAGAAGCGCAAAGAAAGGCATACCGGGAATGTCGCGGCCGAGCACTTCGGCGCTTCCGGATCGCGAGCCCTCATCCTGCCAGCGGCTCGTGCGCGGCGCTTTGGCGGTCTCCGCGCCTTTACGTCCAATTCCGACCCGTTCCGTCGTTCTGTCCGCCCGCCAGTGGAGCCGCACCGCCGCGCGCCGGATGCTAAAATAGTCTTCATGGGAGGCTTTGTCGGGAGATTTGTCGCCCTGGCCCTCGTTTTGCCGGCGGCAACCTCGACGGCGGGGCCCCAGGTAGCGGAGGTCACGCAGGCGAAAGCGGACGTCTCGCCTCGGTCTCCCGTACAGGTCCTGAGTCTCGAGGAGGCGGTCAAGCTCGCACTCGTCAACAACTTGAACCTGCAGTCCACCGTGGACGTGGTGCAGGGGGCGCAAATCTCCGAGAACCTGGCCGAGTCCCGTTTCAACGTCAAGGTGACGCCATCCTACGCGAGAGGTATCGGAGAACAGTCGCTCGTCGATCAGCGGCTCGGAGTCGAGGTGTCGAAGCTTCTTCCCACGGGGACGACGGTTACCGGCGCCCTCCAAACCGACTGGACGGCGAACCAGGCCGGGAATTTCAACAACACCGGGCTGTCGGTGGGCATCACCCAGCCGCTTCTGCGAGGCTTCGGGCCGAGGACGACGACATTCGACCTTCAGAACGCGCGACGCGGCCTCCAGAGCGCAGACCGGAACCTCGAGCTGTCCCGGGAGCGACTCGCGGTAGACGTCGTCTCGAGCTACTACAACATCGTTCGCCAGTCGGGGCTCGTCGAGGTCGCGGAGAAATCCGTCGAACGAAGCAAGGAGCTGCTGCGGGCCTCCAACGCCCGGCTCGAAGTCGGCCTCGCGTCCAAGCTCGACGTGTTCCGGGCCGAGCTCCAGCTCTCCCAGGCCCAGGACTCCGTCATCTTCCGCAAGGAAGCGCTCGATCTCGCCCTCGATGGGTTCAAATTCAATCTCGGCCTCCCACCGTCGGAGGAAGTCTATCTCGAGATGGTAGAGCCGGAGTACGAGCCCCAGGTCATCGACGTCGACGCCCTCACCGCGGTTGCGCTGAAAAACCGCATCGAGGTTCAGGAAGAGCGCGATCGCATCCACGATGCGGAACGATCTCTCGCCGTCTCCAGGCAGAACCTCCTCCCTCAGCTCGATCTCAATCTCCGCTACGAGCAGCGGGGCATCGGTGACTCCTTGTACTCCAGCTTCAACTTCTTCGACCACGCTATGAACGTGTACCTCTCGACGAGCTACGCGCTCGACCGCTCCTCGGAGAACGCTTCTTTCGCGCTCTCCCAGATCGACGTCAACGCCCGGCAGCGGTCGCTCCGTCTCGTCGAGTACAACGTCGCCAACGAAGTCCGCGCGGCGGCCCGAAACGTCGACCGGATCGGAAAAAGCCTCGTTCTCCAGGAGCGCAACATCGATTTCGCCGAGAAGCAGCTCCGGCTTGCGAGCCTTCGCTACCAGCGAGGCCTCGCGAGCAACTTCGACATCATCGACGCCGAGAACAACGTGATCCAGGCGCGGAGCAATTACGTTTCGCTCGTGTCCGACTACCACGTCGCCCAGATGGAGCTGAAGCGGGTGACCGGCACGCTCGACATCGAGAAAGAGTTCGCTCCGGGTAACTTTCTTCCGAGCGCGAGGCATCACCCATGAGCGAAACGACACCCCGGTCGGCGGCTTTTCGCGACGGCGCCCGCGCCGCCGTCAGGTCCGCGCTCGAGGCGGCGTCGTCGTGGTGGCGGGAGCCCGCGCGGGTTCGAGATCGTCTCGAAGCCCTCTGGGATCACGTCCGGCGCGATCCCCGGCGGGGTATCGTACCCGGGCTCGGTCTCGTCGCCGTCGTCCTCGTTCTAGGAAACCTCGTCTCGTCGCGCTCGAATGATCGATCGCTCGTGGGAGCAGTGCAGCAAGGACCCTTCGAGGTCAAGATTCGTGGAATCGGGAACGCTCCAGGCGCTCCGTTCCGTCACCTACTCCTCCACCATCCCGGGAAGCCAGGCGAAGATTCTCGAGCTCGTTCCGGAAGGAACCCACGTCGAGGTCGGCGACTCGCTGGTGAAGTTCGACCGGCAACCCTTTGCCGAGGAGCTGGAGCGATCGAAAGCCCAGCTCGCCCAGGCGGAGGCGGAGCTGGTGAAGGCGGAGCAGGAAGTGAAGCTCCTCCAGATCTCGTCGAAAGAAGATCTGACCGCGTCGCAGGACAAGGTGCGTCTCGCCGAGCTCGAGGTCCAGACGGTCGCCGAAGGCAAGGGCAAGGTCGCCGAAGCGGAGTCGGCCGCTCAGCTCGCCCAGGCGAAGCGCGAACTGGAGAAGGCCGAGTCCAATTACGAGGACCTGAAGCCGCTCCTCGCGGAAGGATTCATCACCAAGCTGGAGCTCGACCGAGCGAGTCAAGCGGTTGAGAAGGCGAAGGAAGATCTCGATCTTCTCGAGATCAAGCACCATACCTACATGGACTACACGAGGCCCGCCGAGATTGAGAGCTCGCAGGCGGCTCTCGCCACCAACAAGGAAGCTCTCAGGCAGACGGAACGGGCGGGCACGTATCGGCTCTCGCAGGCGGAGGCCGCCCTGAAGCTCGCTCAGAGCAAGCACTCCGAGCTCGTCTCCCGGGTGGAGACCGAGACCCAAAACCTGGACCAGTGCGAGATCCGAGCCACGGTCTCGGGGCTCGTCATCTACAAAGAGGTGTTCTTCGGGAGCGAGAAGCGCAAAGTCCAGGTAGGCGATCAGGTCTGGCCCAACCAGCCGCTCATCATGCTGCCCGATCTCTCGAAGATGATGGTGGAGACCCAGGTGCGCGAGACCGACATCTACAAGGTCGAGAAAAACCAGCAGGTGGTGATCTCGGTCGATGCCTATCCCGAGCTGAAGCTTCGGGGAGAGGTGGATTTCATCGGGACCCTGGCGCAGGCGGACGACGCCCGGCGGGGAGGAAAATACTTCACCGTGAGCATAATGGTGGAGCGTGCCGACCCGCGTTTGAGGCCGGGGATGTCGGCTCGCGTCGAGCTCCTCGTCGAACGTCTGGACAACGCCGTTTACGCCCCGCTCGAGGCTGTTTTCGAGCGAGGAGGCAAGCACTATTGCTACCTCGTTCGCGGGGGCTCGACCGAGGCGAGAGAAGTCCTCGTCGGCGCGAGCAACGAGAACCACATCGTCATCGAGGCCGGGCTCGAGCCGGGCGATCGCGTTCTGCTCGCCGATCCCAAGGACGAAGGCCGTCCTCTCGGAGGTGAGAGCGTTCCCGGGTTTCTCGATGTCGTCGCGCCCGGCAACGTGTCTCCGTCCCACGAGGAGCCTTGAGCCGCGGCTGGCCGGGGACGCTTCGACGGGCTCGGGCCGAAACGTGCTCTCTGCGATGAGCGCCCACGATTCGCCAGCGTCGAAGGTCGAGCCGCGGCGTCCGCTCATCCAGGCCGTCGACGTCCGGCGGATCTATCATCGCGCGGGCCGTGACCTGGCGGCGCTCGATGGCATCAACCTCACCATCACCCGCGGAAGCTTCGTCGCCGTCATGGGCCGCTCGGGGTCGGGAAAGTCAACGCTCCTGAACCTGATGGGCTGCCTCGATTTTCCCACTGCCGGGGCGATGCTCCTCGACGGAACCGACACCCGCAGCCTCGACGACCAGCGCCGCAGCCGGCTTCGGAACCGGCTCGTCGGGTTCCTGTTTCAGTCCTTCAACCTCATCGGCCAGATGTCGGTCGAAGAGAACGTGGAGACCGCCCTCCTCTACGGAGACGTGCCCGAGGCGGAGTGGAAGGATCGGATTCGAGCGCCTCCTCTGCCGCCTCGGCCTCCAGGATTCGGGCCTCCCATCGACCGTCGGAGCTCTCCGGGGGCGAGGCCCAGCGAGCGGCGCTCGCCCGAGCTCTGGTCAACGAGCCCGAACTCCTTCTCGCCGACGAGCCGACGGGCAACCTCGACTCCCGCACCGGTGAAGAGGTGCTCGAGCTCCTCGAAGAGCTCGTCGCCGAGGGACGCACTCTCGTGCTCGTGACCCACGATTCGACGGTGGCGAAGCGGGCGCACCGCGTCGTTTCCATCGCCGACGGTCGGGTGGAGAGCGACCGGGAGGTCGCGCGTTGAGATCCCGGCCGCTGCTGAAGCTCGCCTGGCGAGGGCTCGCCCTCCACCGGCTCCGCTCCCTCCTCTCCGCTCTCGGGATTGTCTTCGGCGTGAGCGCCGTCATCGCCATGTTGTCTGTGGGGGAGGGGGCGCGGCGGGAGATCCTCGCCGAGGTCGGGCGTCTGGGTGTCACCCGGGTCACGGTTCGGGCGGGCTCGCTCTCGCGTGAGACGGAGACCGAAGCGAAAGATCTCCAGTCCCCGGGGCTCTCGCTCGCCGATGCGAGCGCCATCTCCGAAGTTTGTCCGAAGATTGAGAGCCTCGCGCCCCTCCGGCAGAGCTCGGAGAAGATCGTCCGCGGCGAGCATCGCGTCGAGTCGACCATCGTCGCCACGACGCCCTCGTTCGCGCGAACCGAGGAGCTCACCCTGCGCGACGGGCGCTTCGTCGCCGACGCCGACGTGAACGATTGAAAGCGCATCGTCGTGCTCGGGCACGACCTCGAAGCGCAGCTGTTCCCCTACGAGAAGGCTCTCGGGGCCGAGGTCCAGATCGGAGAGGAATGGTTTACCGTGGTGGGGACGCTCCTGCCGCGAGAGCGTGCGCGGCAGGGAGGCCGGCTCTCGGGACGCAACCTGAATCGCGTCGCCTTCGTACCCCTCTCCTCGATGTCGTCTCCGGGCGGGCGCGTCGACGAGATCACGATGCGCATCACCGCCGCCGATGCCGTCCCCGACGCCGCGCGACTCATCGAGAGCGTCGTGTCCCGAAGACATCGGGGTGCGCGCGACTTCGAGCTGGTGGTGCCGCAGGAGCTCATCGCGGGCTACGAGCGCGCCCGATTCCAGTTCAACGTCGTCGTGGGCGCGGTCGCGGCGATCTCGCTCCTCGTCGGCGGGATTGGCATCATGAATATCATGCTGGCGAACGTGACCGAGCGCGTTCGCGAGATCGGGATCCGCCGTTCGCTCGGCGCCAGTCAAAAGGACGTCACCCAGCAGTTTCTCGCCGAGGCGCTGGTCCTGACCACGGTGGGCGGCCTCGCGGGGATCCTGCTCGGAGCGGTCGCGTCGGTGGGGATCTCCACTTACGCCGGCTGGCCCACGGCCCTCAGCTTCCGCGCTCTCGTTTACGCGCTCGCGCTCGCGGCCTTCACCGGAATCAGCTGTGGTCTCTACCCGGCGGTCTCCGCCGCCCGCCGCAGCCCGGTGGAATCGCTCCGCCACGAGTAGCAAAGAACAAAACCTAACGCAAAGGCCCGAAGGCGCGAAGGCGCAAAGAAAACCAAATCCTCTTTGCGTCTTGGCGTCTTTGCGTTACGGGTCTTCAGGCGAAGCTTTTGACGGCGTCGTCCTCGTTGTCGAAGATCTCGAAGATGGGGAGGAGCTTGGTCATGGTGAGGGAGTTGTGGACTCGCTTGGACGGGTTCAGTAGCTTGAGCTTGCCGCCGAACCGCTCCACCGTTCGATGTCCCGAGACGAGCTCGCCCATGCCCGTCGAATCCATGAAGGTCACGTCGGAGAAGTCCACGAGAATCTGTTTGCGGTTGGAAGCGAGAAGCGTGTCGATCGCTTCCCGGAACTCCTCGTCGCCCCCTCCACCGGTAAGCTGTCCCGAGAGCACGAGGATGCTCACGCCGTCTCTCTCGCGGAGGTCGAGCTTCATACGAAAACTCCTTGCTTATACACTCTCGCGCGCTCAGCCGGTCACGGAGCGAATCGCTTCCCAGTCCACGCGGACGGGGTAGCGCTCGGTGAGGCTGGCGACGAATGCGTTCCAGACCCTCACGCGCTGTTCGTTGGTGACTTGCTCCCCGAAGGTCGACTTCTGCTTGTCGAACTCCTCCTGGGAGAAACCCGACTTCTCGTCCACCCGGATGATGACGTAGCCGTTGTCGGCGGGAAGCGGCTGGGAGAACTCACCCACCGGCAGCTCGAACGCCCTCGCCTGCACCGCGGCCGAGCGGCCCGCTTCCGGAAGCTGGGTCCCGCGGAAGAAGCTCTCGGTGGATTGAAGCTCGATTCCCGCCTTTTCGGGGCCCTCGGCGACGAGCTTGGCGCGAAGCTCATCCGCCTTCTTCTTCGCCATCTCCATGAGCTTCTGGTCCCGCACCTTGTCGCGGGCTTCGGCCTTCACTTCGTCGAAGCCCGGAACGCCCGCGGGCCTCTCTTCCAGAACCTGGAGGAAGGCATAGCCGCTCTGGAGTCGAACGGGCTCGGACACTTTGCCGACATCGGTCTCGAACGCGACCCGGGTGGCGTCGGGGGAATTACCCAGCTGAGGCAGCGCGTCGGACCTTCCGAAAAATCCCGTCTCTTGCGGCACGAGCAACGGGTACTGAGCCGACAGGGCGTCGACGCTTCCCGAAGCGCGGAGCTTCTCGGAGGCGCTCGCCACCGCCTTTTCCATCTCGTCCTGGGCCTTTTGCTGCGTGATGGTGGTCCGGATCTCCTCTTTCACCGAATCGAACGGACGGGTGAAAGCGGCTTGATGCCCGGTGACCTTTATGATGTGAAAGCCGTAGGTGGTCCGCACCAGGTCGCTCACCGCTCCCTCGGGGAGAGAGAAGGCGACTTCTTCGAACTCGGGGACCATCTGGCCGCGGGAGAAGAACCCGAGATCGCCCCCTTTGTCCGCGGAGGTGTCTTCCGAGTACTTCTTGGCGAGCTCGGCGAAGTCCCCTCCCGCCTTCACCTGCGCGAGCACTTCCTCCGCCTTCTTCCGCACCGCTTCTTCGTTCTTGTCCGGGCCGGTCTTGAAGAGAATGTGGCTCGCCCTCACCTGTTCCGGAGAGGAGAACTTGTCGCTGTTCTCGTCGTAGTACCGCTTGATCTCCCGGTCGCTGACGCTCACCGAGGATGTAAAGAGCTGAGGTGTAAGGGTGATGAAGCGGACCTTCCTCTGCACCGGACGTTCGAACGTTTTGGGATTCTCGTCGTAGAACCGGCGTGCCTCTTCGTCGGGGACCTGGACCTCGTTCTCGAAGTCGGATTTGGCCACGGTCACGTAACCGAGCTTCACCTTCTCGTTGCGCCGGCGATATTCCTCTTCGACGTCGGTCCCGGAAACGACGACGCCGTCGGTCACGAGACTCTGAAGCTTCTGGCGAATGAGGTCCTGTCGGAGCTGCTCCTCGAACTCCGACGCGCTCAACGAGTATCGCGACAACATGTTCAAGTAGGCTTCGCGACCGATGAACCTTCCCTGGTTCTGGAACTCGGGGAGGTCTAGAATGTACTTGCTGACTTCCGCATCGGTGACCGTGATTCCCTGGCGCTCGGCCTCTAGAAGCAGGATCTTGTTCTGCACCAGCTGCCGCAGCACCAGATTGTCGAACCCGAGCTGCTTCATGAGCTCGGGCGAATATTGGCCGCCGAGCTGCTGCCGATAGCGATTCTCCTGCGCATGGTAGCTCTGGAGGAACTCCTGCGAAGAGATGGGCTTGCCTTCGACCCAGGCCACGTTGCCCGTTCCCGTCGCGCCGCCGTTCGGTGAGAGGAAATCGGGAATATAGAGCAGAATGAAGGCGAGGATGACCACGCCAAGGAGGAAGGCCCCCACCAGCCAACCCATGCTCTTGCGGTTACGAAAGTACTTCAGCATCAAACACCCTCAGCTCCTCGGATCTCGTCATGCTACTCGAAGCGTTTCGAGCAATCAAGCTCGCCGCCAGGAGGCATTGCAAGGGTAGGAATTTCTATGCTAAACTTTTTAAAATCAGCTGTGTAGACGATGCCGAGGCACAATCCGTACCGGACAAATACCGGTATTCACATCGAATGGTTTACCGTCAAGCGGAGCACTATCTACACGCTCATCACTCTGGTTTTCCTCTTCATGGGCGCCGCGGGCTGGGGCTACTACCAGATATTCGGGCCGAGGCCCGACGATACGAGCGTGAACGCCGCCCCTCCCGAGACGGACAAGAGCGCGCGCTTTCTCGACCTCGACGGCTCGGTGAAAGTGAGAAAATCCGGCACCTACGAATGGATCAACGCTACCCGCGCGATGGCGCTCAGTCGCGACGACACCATCCGCACGGTAGGCAACTCGAAGGCGCGGGTGCGGCTCTTCGACGGTACCGAATATCTGGTGAAACCGGATTCGATTCTCGTGATCGAAGAGGCTTCGGAAGACCCCGAGACCAAAGCACAGCGGTCGAAGGTGAAACTGACCGCGGGGCAGGTGAACCTGAAAACCCCCACCGGAAACGTCGATGGGTCTCGCTCCGATTCTGGCGACCCCGACCACCGAGGCAACCTTCGACGAGAACACCACCGCCGACGTCAGCTTCGACACTTCGACGGGGAATTCCGGGTTCACGGTTTTCAGCGGTAAGACCGAGCTACGTTCGGGCGACAACAAGGTCACCCTGTCCTCGTCCCAGGCGGTCGACGTGCGCGCGGACAATTCCTTCACCAACATCATCGAGCTGCCGGGGATTCCCGCAATCGTCTCTCCCGCGAACCTCTCCGTTATCCCCGTTGCGCCCACGACCGAGTTCCGATGGCGCTCGGTCTCGGGTGCGCGCCGCTACCACGTTCTGCTCGACCGTTCGCCGTACTTCCGCGATCCGATTCTCGAGAGCACGGTGCCGAACGTTTCCATTCTGCACAAAGGGCTTCCCGCGGGAACCTACTACTGGCAGGTGACGGCGATCGACCGGGACAACCGCCAGGGCGCACCGAGCGAGTTCGCGAAGTTCACCGTTTCGTCGCGGGCGGTGGATGCGGGCGCTTCGCCGGAGCTCACCGTGTTCAAGCCCACCGTCACCCTGGATGGCCTGGTGACCGTGAGAGGCAGGACCGATGCCGGAATCGTGGTGACCGTGGACCGGGGTATGGGAGATGACCGGGTCGAGGTCAAAGGCGACGGCACCTTTACCTACTATTTCACCGTTCGAGAGGCCGGCCGTCACGAGGTGACGGTCAAGGCTCGCAAGCGCGAGGGTGGTGGCGTGACCGAAAAGAAGGTGTACGCCGAGATAGGGACCGACTGAATGTGAGCGAGCTCCCCATCGCCGAGCAACGACAGGCGGCGCGCGGTCAGGATGATTCGCCCCGCTCAGACTTGGGGAATGACCGCGGCCGACGGCGTATGCGAGAGACGGTCGAGTCGACCCGCAGACGAAGAACTCAGGTTCGCGGCACCGGTGCGCGCCGCAAGCGGAGGAGCAAGCTCGGCCTGTTGGCGCAATCCCCGGCGCTCGTCCGCGATTTCGTCGACCTGGGCGCCGCGGAGGATCTGGAGATCGTTCACCTCGATCCGACCGGGCTTGCCCGCGGGGCGCGCGGTCTGACCGAGCGCTACGACGCCATCATCATCGACGAGCGCGTGAAGCTCGAGCCCGGGATCACGCGCTGGCTGCGCAAGACGAGCCCCGAAGTTCCTCTCATCTCGTTCGGCGGACCGCCCGAGCCCGGTGCTCGCTCGGTCTACGTCCTCCACTTGCGAGAGATGCCGGCGCGGGGCTCCCTGCGGCCGCTCGTCGCCGACGCCCGGCGCTACCTTCAGGCGAACCGCAAGGCGGCGAATCTGTCGCGACGTCTCCGGGAGATTTCACGCCGCCTCCAGGTGCTCGGCGGCATCGTGGCGACCGCGAACTCGATTCTGGAGCCGCGACGCGTGATCAACGTCATCATGTCCCAGATCCAGGAGCTCATTCCCTCCGAAGCCTGGTCCATTCTCCTCGTGGACGAGAATACGGGGGAGCTCGCTTTCGAGATGGCCCTGGGCGAGAACAGCTCCGACCTGAACGACACCCGGATCAAGCTCGGCGAAGGAGTGGCGGGCTGGGTGGCACAGACTGGCGAGCCTGCGATCGTGAACGACGTCCGGCGCGACCGGAGGTTTCAGGGCAAGTTCGACCAGCTGACCCGTTTCCAGACCCGTTCGATTCTTTGCGCACCTCTCCTGTCGCGCGGGCGGACGATCGGCGTCGTCGAGATCATGAACCGGGCTGCGGGAAGCCGATTCACCAAGAAAGACATGAACCTGCTCCTGACCCTGGTCGAACCCGCCGCCATCGCTCTCGAGAACGCCATCCTCTTCCAGAAGACCGAGCAGCTCGCGGTGACCGACGACCTCACCAAGCTCTACAACTCGCGCTACCTCAACGGCTACCTCGACAGCGCCATATCCCGTGCGAAGAAGCACTCCGGGAATCTCGCCGTCCTCTTTCTCGACCTGGACGGGTTCAAGTCGATCAACGACCGCCACGGACACTTCTACGGGAGCCGCACCCTCCACGAGGTAGGGGGCCTCATTCGCGCCGCGGTGCGCGAGGAGGATGTGGTCAGCCGCTACGGCGGCGACGAGTTCGTCGTTGTTTTGCCGGATACCGACGCCGAAGGCGCGCTGGCGGTCGCCGAGCGCGTCCGAGACTCGCTCAAGCGTCATGTCTTTCTTGCCGAGTTCGGTTTCGAGGCTCGACTCTCCGCCAGCTTCGGAGTGAGTCTTTATCCCGATCACGGTCAGAATCCACAAGATCTTATGCAAAAAGCCGACCAGGCAATGTATAGTGTGAAGGAGCGAGGTAAAGACGCCGTTTGCCTGGCGAGCTGAGTTTTCACCCGAATTCACAACCAAATCGAATCAAAAGTTGATTTCGAATTTCACCGACTCGAGCTCGAAACGAATGTATCTCCGTTCTGTGTTCAGCCTGTTCTCGAATGAGCTGGCCATCGATCTCGGCACAGCCAACACTCTCGTCTTCGCGAAGGGAAAGGGGATCGTGGTCTCCGAGCCTTCCATCGTCGCCATCAACGACGCCACCGCCAAGGTCGAGGCGGTCGGAAAAGAGGCGAAGGAGATGCTCGGCCGAACGCCGGGCAACATTACCGCCATCCGCCCCATGAAGGACGGCGTCATCGCCGACTTCGAGGTGACGGAGAAGATGCTCGCCTACTTCATTCAGAAGGCCCATAACCGCAAGGTCTGGGTGGCGCCGCGGATCGTAATCGGCATTCCTTCCGAGATCACGCAGGTGGAAAAGCGCGCGGTCAAGGATAGCGCTCTCCGTGCCAAAGCGAGCGAGGTCTTTCTCGTCGACCAGGCGATGGCTGCCGCCATCGGCGCGGGCCTGCCCGTCACCGAGCCTTCGGGCAACATGGTGGTGGACATCGGGGGCGGTACCACCGATATCGCCGTCATCTCGATGGCGGGCATCGTCTATTCGAGCTCGGTCCGGGTCGCCGGAAACGAGATGGACGAGGCGATCATCAAGTACCTGCGAAAGAAGTACAACCTGCTCATCGGGGAGCGCACCGCCGAACAGGTGAAAATCGAAGTCGGTTCGGCCTACCCGCTCGACAAGCCGATGACGATGGAGATCAAGGGACGCAACCTCATCGAGGGCATCCCCAAGACTCTGGTAATTACCGACGAGGAGATCCGGGAAGCGCTGGAGGAAACGGTCTCGATCCTCGTCAACGCCGTCCGAGTCGCGCTCGAGCGGACTCCGCCCGAGCTCTCCGCCGACATCGTCGATCGAGGCATCGTTCTGACCGGCGGTGGGGCGCTCCTGAAGAATCTCGATAAGCGACTTCGTGAGGAGACCGGTCTTCCAGTCTCGATGGGCGAAGATCCGCTCTCGTCGGTCGTCCTCGGCGCCGGACGGATGCTCGAGGACGTCAAGCTTCTCCGAAAAGTGTGTCTGGTCTGAGCACAAACGAGAACCGGAACCGCTGATCTCTGATCACGACTACTGATCATGGATCGCTGACCAATGGCTACGACGACATCCGCACCGCTCGGCTCGCGGGGCGGACACATTATCTTCATCCTCGTGCTCGTGGCGGAGGCTCTGCTCCTTTCCTCTCAGGTGACCACAGATACCGGACATTCGGCGCTCCGGTCCCTCGTCGTCGCGCTCTTTTCGCCCATCCAGCGAGGCGCTGACGCGACGCTCGGGGGTATTCGGTCGGCTTGGTACGGATACGTGGACCTGCGGGGAGTCCGGGCGGAGAACCGAGAGCTCAAGGAAGAGGTGGCGCGGCTCGACCAGGCCCTGTGGATGGAGCATGACGTCGTCGCGAGCTACCGGCGCTTGAGCTCGGTTTTGGAGCTCGCGGAGCGAATTCCCGGCAATCCCATCGTGGCGGAGGTCGTGGGTCTCGACGCCAGCGCCTGGTTCCGCACCATCACCGTGAACCGAGGAAAGGCCCGTGGGGTCCGGCTCAACGCGCCGGTGATCGCCGCCGGTGGTCTCGTGGGCCGCGTGATCTCGATCGGCCCCGACGTCGCCCAGATTCAGCTCGTCACCGACCGCGATTGCTCCGTGGGAGCGCTTCTGGCTCGAACCCGCACGAGGGGCGTCGTTGCGGGGAGCGGGGAGCAGGTGAGCCCCACCGGGCTGACGCTCAACTACGTGAGCAATCTGGAGGACGTGGTCGAGGGTGATCTCATCGTCACGTCGGGTATGGACGGGATCTATCCCAAGGGGATTGCCATCGGTCGCGTTGCCTCGGTTCGCAACGGTCCCCGGTTGTTCAAGCTGGTGACGGTCGAGCCAGCGGCCCGACTCGACGGGCTCGAGGAAGTCTTCATCCTACAGCCGGTCGTGACCGACGATATCACCGAGCGGGTCGAGTGAGGCTTTTCGAGGTCGGCGTCGCCATCCTGGTGGCCTTCGTCGTCCAGACCGTTCTCGGCCGCTATCTGCCTTTCCTGGGCAACCATCTCGACCTGTTCACGGTGGTGGCGGCGGGCTTCGGACTCGTGCGGGGGCGGATGCCCGGCATGGTGAGCGGGGCGGCCGCGGGGCTCCTCCAGGACGCGTTCTCTGGGGGCTTTCTCGGATTCAACGGGATCTCCAAGACCACCGTAGGCTACCTTTCGGGAATCGCGGGGCGACATTTGATCATCCGCGGCTGGTCGACCCGCGCACTCTTTTTCGCGCTCGCGACCCTTCTCGATCTCATCATTCTCGGCGTCGTCGGCTACGCCGCCGAGTTCCCGCGGGTGATGGGCGAGGGGCTGGCGCCGCTTTACCTCTGTTTCGGAAACGCCCTGGCTGGTATCCTTCTGGTGAGGGCTCTCGAGCGCCGCGACCCCGGCGACTCGTCTCGAGCATGAGCCCCCATCGACGACAACCGAGGCCGGATTCTGGAGACCGGAGATCCGAGACCGAGACCGAGACCGAGACCGAGATCGTGAACGTTTACGAAGACCTGAGGCCCCTGCGATCCCGGCTTGCCTGGTGGCGGATCCTCGTCATCCTTCTTTTCGCCGGACTCGTGCTTCGCTTCTGGCAGCTTCAGATCGTCCGCTCGACGATGTACGAGCAGCTCGCTCGCGCGAATCACGTCCGACCGATTCCGGAGAGCGCGCCTCGCGGGCTCATCCTGGACCGTTATGGCCGGATCATCGCCGAGAATCGGCCCTCCTTCAACCTCGTCCTCGACGAGGATCGCTCCGACACCCTCGAGGAGCTGCGACGGCTCGTCGGCCTCGACGATACCGACGTCTCCACCGAGGAGTTGCTCCGCCAGGCGCGGATGGGGACCGCCATTCTCAAGGAGGACATTCCGCTCGAGGATGTCGCCCGGGTAGAGGCGCGGCAGCTCGAGCTTCCGGGAGCCCACATTCAGTTCGTTCCCCGCCGTTACTATCCCGCCGGATCGGTTGCCGCGCATATCGTCGGATACGTCGGTCGCATGACCGAGGAGGAGCTGAACGAGAAGGAGTTCGAAGGAGTCGAGCCGAACGACTACGTCGGACAGGCGGGGGTCGAGCGCGTCTACAACAAGCTGCTCCAGGGGAGAAACGGGGTCCAGCGCGTGGTCGTGAACAGCACGGGGAGAAGAGAGCGCGTGCTCGACCAGGTCCCGCCCGTCTGGGGAGAATCGGTGCAGCTTTCCATCGACCTCGAGCTGCAGCGCACGGCGGAGGAGGCGTTTGCGGGCCACGCCGGCGCCATCGTGGCACTCGATCCCCGGTCGGGCCAGGTTCTGGTTCTCGGAAGCTTTCCCGAATACGACCCCAATTTCTTCTCCGGCCGTTTCGAGAAAAAGGCGTGGCTCGACCTCGTCGACGACGAGGACCATCCTCTGCAGGACCGTGCGATTCAGGGCCGCTACGCACCGGGCTCGACGTTCAAGCTCGTCGTCGCCGCTGCCGCGCTCGAGCAGGACGTCATTACCCCCGACACCGAGTTCTACTGCCAGGGCTGGGTTCGGATGTATGGCAACATCTTCCACTGCAGTCGGGCTTCGGGCCATGGCAGTTTGAACCTGACCGACGCCATCGCCCAATCCTGCAACAGCTATTTCTTCCAGGTCGGGGCAAAGCTCCCCATCGAGACCATCGCCCGCTATGGGCGTCTGTTCGGATTGGGCGCTCCTACGGGAATCGACCTTCCCCACGAGGTCACGGGGTTGATCCCCGATCCCGAATGGAAGAAGTCGGCGCGCAACGAGCCCTGGTACGCGGGGGAAACGATTTCCGTTGCCGTCGGTCAGGGCTCGGTTCTGGTAACGACGATGCAGATGGCCCGGCTCGCTTCGGTGGTCGGTACGTCGGGCGCGCTCTACCATCCTCGCCTCTTCCTGCGCGAGCTCCCCGCTGGCGCCGCGCCCGAGCCCTATCCCGACACCCCGCCGTCGCCTCCCGCGCGTCACGTGAGCTTGCGTGACGAGACATGGCGGACGCTGCAGGAAGGCATGTTCCGCGCGGTGAATTTTCATGGAACGGCGGGACGAGCCCGAGTCGAAGGCGTTACCGTCAGCGGCAAGACGGGGACGGCGCAGGTGGCTTCCCGCACCCGCATCAACGAAACGGTGGACCGGAACCGTCCCGAGCGCCTGCGCAACCACGCGTGGTTCATCGGCTACGCGCCTCGGGTGAATCCCGAGATCGCGGTGGCGGTCCTGGTCGAGCATGGAGGAGGCGGTGGTGCCGCCGCTGCGCCCATCGCTCAAAAGGTTCTCCAGGCCTACTTCGACACTCAGCGGGAGGACAGGAGAAACGACCGTGCTCGACAGACGACTATGGCACTCCATTGACTGGCTGACCGTCCTCGGCCTCGTCGTCGTGTCGGGGTTCGGTCTCATCGTCATTTACAGCGCCACGCAGGCGGGTCCTACGCCCGAGCTCTATCGGTCTCAAATCGCGAGGCTCGTGATCGCGATGGCACTGCTCGGCTTCGTCATGCTGTTCGACTATCACACCATCGTCGATCGTGCGGAGCTCATCTACGTCTCGGTCCTGCTGCTCCTCTTGTATCTCGTCCTCTTCGGAGGTCTTCGCGCGGGCACGAACCGGTGGATCGAGCTCGGAGTGGGAACGTTCCAGCCGGGTGAGCTCGCCAAGATCGGCGTCGTGATTCTTCTCGCCAAGTACTATGCGGCGGTTCGAAAGAACCATCTCGGCACGACCGAGGTCTTCATCACCGGGCTGTTTGCGGGGATTCCCATCGTCCTCATCGCCCTGCAGCCCGATCTCGGCACGGCGGCCACCATCGGGATGGTGTATCTGTCGATGGCACTGCTCGCGGGCGTTCGTGCCCGCCTCGTTCTCGCTGGAGCCATCGCCGTGACCCTCACCCTTCCCCTCGGATGGGCGTTCGTGCTGAAGGATTACCAGAAAGAGCGGGTCTACGCGTTCCTCGATCCCAGCCGGGATCCGCGTGGCTCGGGCTATCAGAGCATCCAGTCCACCATCGCCGTCGGATCCGGTGGATTCGCGGGCAAGGGCTGGATGAAAGGAACCCAGAGCCAGCTGCAATTCCTCCCCGCGCCGCATACGGATTTCGTTTTCGCCGTCGTCGCCGAGGAGTTCGGCTTCGTGGGT
Organism: uncultured Acidobacteriota bacterium; assembly: GCA_963815675.1. Classification (GTDB taxonomy): domain Bacteria; phylum Acidobacteriota; class Vicinamibacteria; order Marinacidobacterales; family SMYC01; genus CAWFHP01. The sequence continues at coordinate 204,679 of CAWFHP010000020.1, forward strand.
GTATCGACGGTGATCATCTTGTATCTCGTCATCGTGTTGCGGTGTATCGACACCGCCCGCAGGTCGCGGGACCGGCTCGGCGTGTACCTCGTTTTCGGGGTGCTCTCGATGTTCGTATTCCAGACGCTCTACAACCTGGCCATGGTCGCGGGGCTCGTTCCGATCAAGGGATTTCCTCTGCCGCTCATGAGCTACGGAGGCTCCTCGATGCTCGCCACGATGCTCGGATTCGGCCTCGTCCTGAACGTCAGGATGCGCCGGTTCGTAAATTGACCTGGCTGGCCTGGAAAAGAAGGAATGAACGCAAAGTCGCAAAGGCGCAACGACGCAAAGGCGGAAAGGCGCAAAGAGGAACCGTGACGCGTCCGGCCGACCCGAAACGCGGCTGGATTGCATTTTTGTGATAGATTCTTGGAGAAGCGATCTCTTCTGAAAGGAAGGGGATCGCCGCTCGACTAGGCTCACGTTCTCAGACCCCTGAGCGGGACCGGTGGGCGGTCGCTCGAAAGTTTTGGTTTCTTGTTGGATCTGGGATTTTTTTACGGAGGGCAGGTTTTCTTCCCTCTCTTGAATCGAGGAGGCCGGGCTCGTTCGGTTGCGGGCAGGCTGGAGGGAACGGCGAAGCGTACCCTGGGGATACGGCAGCGCCGGGATGCTCCGACCGGGAAAACCCCGGCTGGGAGCTCCGGGTTCGGGCGACGCTCGAATTCCGGGACCGCGTGGTCTCCTGGCTCGAGGGTCGGCGATTTTCGACCCAATCCCCAATGCAAAGTGTCTAAGGACTCGATCAGGTTGAAACGATTGGAACTCTTGTCATTCGGGAAGCGTCGTGGAAGACGGACGGTCGTCCTCGCCATCGCTTGCGCGCGGCCGAGGACCGATTCCACGCCCCGGCGCAACGCCGCATCGCCGTCGGTGCGACCCGACTGACGCCGCTTCCGCAACCTCACGAGTTTCGCGGCACCGCTGTATTTTCCTTCCGCCCGTCGCGAAGCGCCCGCCTCGATGGAGTGTCACGAGGCTACTCATGACGAAAGAAATGATCGTGAGCCACAGCCCTTTGCAGACGCGGTTGGCGATCGTCGAGGACAACGTCGTCTCCGAGGTCGCGTTCGAGCGCGAGCGCAGCCGCGGTGTCGTGGGCAACATCTACAAAGGGCGGGTCAACCGGGTCCTGCCGGGAATGCAGTCCGCGTTCGTCGACATCGGGCTCGAACGGGACGCCTTTCTCTACGTGTCGGACGTGCTCGAGGACGAGGACTTTCTCACCGAAGAGGAGGCCAAGATCGTCGAGACCGAGCGCGAGATTCGAGCCGCGGCGGGGGCGAACCAATCCATCGACCAGCTCCTCAAGCAGGGCCAGGAAGTCCTCGTCCAGGTCGTCAAAGAGCCGCTCGGGACAAAAGGGGCCCGCATCACGTCCTACGTGAGCTTGCCGGGAAGACTCCTGGTGTACATGCCGACGGTCGACCACGTCGGAGTCTCCCGGAAGATCGATTCGGCCGAGGAGCGGGGCCGTCTCCGGAAGTTGATCCAGAAATCGCGCCAGCGAGGCGGTGGCTACATCGTGCGAACCGCCGCCCAGGGGAAGGAGGACGACGGCATCGTCGCGGATCTCCGGTATCTGGAGCAGAAGTGGCAGGAGATCGGTCAACGCGCCGAGCAGGTGCGGGCGCCGGCCCTCATTCATCGCGACCTGGGATTGGTGTTCAAGTACATCCGTGACGTGCTCTCGCCGGAGTTCTCGGCCATACGCATCAATTCCGAGGAGCTGTTCGACCAGGTGCTCAACTACGTGCGGCAGATCCAGCCGCAGATGCTGCACCGGGTGAAGTACTACTCCAAGAACTATCCCATCCTGGAGGAATACGGCGTTCAGGCCGAGATCGACAAGGCGCTCCGAAGCAAAGTGTGGCTCAAGTCGGGAGGCTACATCGTCATCAACCAGACCGAGGCGCTGGTGGCGATCGACGTCAATACCGGGCGCTATACCGGCGACCGGCGGCTGGAAGACACCATCACCCGCATCAACATCGAGGCGGTCGAGGAGATCGTGCACCAGATCCGTCTCCGGGACCTCGGAGGCATCATCGTCATCGACTTTATCGACATGGAAGAGCGGCGGAACCAGCAAAGAGTCTCCGCCGCGCTCGAGAGCGCGCTGAGGAAGGATCGCTCACCCACGAAGAGCATCCAGATCAACGAGTTCGGTCTCGTCGTGCTCACCCGCAAGCGGGTGAAGCGCTCCTTGGAGCGCGTGCTCTGCCGGCCCTGCCCGCATTGCCAGGGCAGCTCCTGGGTCAAGTCCCCGACGACGGTTGCGTTCGAGATCGTCGATCAGGTACGCAAGACCATGAACGAGTTCCCCAATGGGCTGACGGTTCGAGTCCACCCGGAAGTTGCCCGAGCGCTGAAAGGCAAGGAGGCGCCGGTGCTCGATGAGCTGAAGTCGCTGCTGAAGCACGACGTGGACGTCCGCTCCGACAGCAACATGTACGAGGAGCAGTACGAGCTGGTCGCCCGGCGCTGACCCCCGAAGGCGGAGGCGAAAAGACGCTTATTCCGTTTCTGTCGGCTCCGGGGGCTTTTCGGGCTTCTTCTGGTAGATGGTCCTGGGATCGAAATTTGGGTCCGCCGCGAAGGCTCGGCTGAACGTATCCACCGCATCGGAGTATTGGCGCAGTATCTGTTGGGCGTACCCCATGAGGTAGAGCGCGTCGGCGCGCCCGGGCTCGAGCTCGAGCGTCTTCTGGAGCTCGGTGATGGCACCTCGATAGTCCCTGGAGCGATACAGCTTCTTGGCTCGCGCCATCGACGCGTCCGCGTCGCTCTGGGCAGCCGCGAGGCAGGAAACCACCAGAACGGCCGAGAGCGCGAAGATGAGACGTCGCGTCCACTTCATGAGCATATCTCCTCTATTTTCAGATGCTCGGCGCTTCGCATAGTTTAGCACCGATGGAGCCGAGGCGCATCCTCGCCCTGCGGGCGGGAGCGCTGGGAGATACCCTCCTCGCGCTTCCCGCGATCGCCGCGCTGCGAAAGATCGTGGGAAGCTCGGGACTCCTGGAGGTCGTGGGAACCCCGCCGGCGGTCGAGCTCACCGTCGGCCCCGGGCTCGCGTCACGCGCCCTATCGATCGACCGCGGGGCGTTTCGCGCGTTCTTCCATGAGGGTGCGGACGACCGAGAGCTCCTGTCGCTGCTGGAGGGCCTCGATCTCGTCGTGGCCTGGTCGAAGCTACCGCTGCTGGCCGCGAAGCTCGCCCCTCTCGGTATCGCCGCGATCGAGGCCTCGCCCCGACCTCCTGCGGGAATGCACGCGAGCGAGCATCTGTTTCGATCCCTCTCGCCTCTGGGAGTGGGTCCCACGGTGCCTCTGCCTCTACCCGAGCTCGCCCTCGGCGAGGGCCCCCGCCGGGCGGCGGACGCCTTTCTGAGGAGCCAGGGCCTTTCACCTCGCGGCTACGTGGCGATCCATCCCTCGAGCGGCAGCCCCCGCAAGAACTGGGGCCGGGAGCGATTCCGCGGCGTCGCCGAGCGAGCGAAAGACGAGGGACTTGCCGTGCTCTGGATCCAGGGCGAGGCCGACGCCGGTATCGTCCAACCTCTCGTGCGGCTCGTCCCGGGGCCGGTCGCGAACGAGCTTCCCCTGGACCTCCTCGCCTCCGTGCTCGCCGAAGCCCGGGCATTCTTCGGCAACGATTCCGGGGTGACCCATCTCGCCGCGGCCGCCGGCGCTCCTACGGTGGCGCTTTTCGGTCCGACGAATCCCGTGTGCTGGGCTCCCCGAGGCCGTGCCGTTCGCGTGGTGGGTTTTCATTTTTCGGCACTTGACGTGTGGGAAAAAGCCACCGAGATCTTCGACGGGCCGTAGTCCTGTGAAGACAAGAGTTTCCCATTCCAGGGGGCAGAAGCCCGCGACAGGTTGTAGGGAGAACCCAACGGCAAACGTGTAATGGGAATATCGTTTTTCAATGCGTTGCGCGTGGGGCTCGCAAGCACCACGACACCTGGGGGTTGTCCGTCAACGACTGGCGTATCCTGTAGTATCTCGCCAGAGCTCGGGGGCACGAATCTTGCTTTCTCCAAGAATGCATAACCACAAACACTAGCTCTGAAGGGGAGCTCGAAATGCCCGAGCTTCCTAAAAAAGGAGTCAGCGACATGGCGTTGGCATTGCTCGAAACGCAGGAATTCTGTATCGGCATCTACCGTGGCTCGGAGCGCGTTGGAAGAATCCGCTTCCACATCGGCATTCGTGCCGCCGAAGGCGAAGTGACTTACTCTGCCGCCGACCAGGAGCTCCGGAGGTCTCTCCGCACTCTCCTGGGACGGAAACACAACTGGCAGTGGCAGGACTTGACGCGCAAGCTCATCGACAGCCTCTCGCTGTCTACAGGAGGGCGCTTCGTTCTGCGGTTCGGCACCACGCCCTCGGAAGAGGGACGTGGAGCTGGTGAGCACGGACTGCGTCGAGCGATCAACCGCGCCGTCAACGAATAAGTTCCCCCACAATAAAGAAAAGCAAGTCCCGCCGCATATAAGCCCTCGGGTGTCGGTCCCCGCATCTAGCCGGCATCCGGGGGTTTTTGCATTTTCAGTTGCTCCCGCGGCTTCTCGCCCGGAGATCGAACCTCGCCGCCGGGACGCCAAGTTCCTTCCTTGCGCCTTTGCGCCTTTGCGCCTTGGCGTCTGTTTCTTGGGGGAGCTTAGCGGCCGAGGGCGAGGCGGTCGGCCAAAGGGGAGGGAAGTCCCGCGGCTCGAATCTTCGCCTGGGTCTTCCCGTAGTCGTAGGCCACCCGATGGATGGCCATCGTCATCCGGTCGCTATCGAGAATTCCGAAGCTGGCCCGGTTGTCGCCATCCCGGGGCTGACCGATCGAGCCGGGATTGATGAGGTAGCGAGTACCCTTCTTGAGCTTGACACGTAACGAGGGGCCGGGTTTTCCGTTCGCCGAAGGGACGTACGTGGTCAGGGCTTCCACGTCCAGGCCGAATACGACGGGGAAGTGACTGTGACCGAAAAAGCAGATCTGAGTCTGGAAGAAGGGGAACATGTTCAGCGCTTCGATTTCGCCGAAGATGTAGGCGTCCTCGTCGAGCGGCGTTCCGTGGGAGATGGCAAAGAGATTGTCCACCTCGACGGGGCCCCTCGGAAGGGATGCGAGCCATCTCCGATGACGGGGCAGCAGCTTTTTCGGGTCCAGCGCGCCGACTCCAGCGCCACTTTGTTGAACATCTCGCCGCGCTCGAGTCCGCTGCAGACCTTGTCGTGGTTTCCCCGGATGATGACCGAATCGTTTCAGGCCGCGCACCCGATCGACGATCGGGTTCGGGTCGGCTCCATAGCCCACGAGGTCGCCGAGGACGACGACGCGGTCGAAGTGCTTGCGGCGGATCCGACGCAGGACCGCGGTGAGAGCTTCCAGATTCGAGTGAATGTCGCTGAGAATCAGATATTTCATGAATGGGTTCGACAAGACTGGAGCAGGCGATAGAGACGTTCGACACCCTCGCTTGGCTCCGCGCTCGCGAGGTCGAGATGATGATCGGCTTCCTGGTACATCCTTCGCCGCTGCTGGTGCAGGAGGCGAACCTCGTCCGGCGTGGTCCAGAGCGGTCGCGCGCCCCCTCCGATACGGGAAAGGAGCTCTTCGGTCGGCACGTCCAGCCACACCACCGTTCCGCTGTTTTTCATGAGGAGTCGATTGGACGCGACGGTGAAGGCGCCTCCACCGGTGGCGATGACGCCCTCGTCTCCGCGAGAGACGATCTCTTCGAGCGCCGCGGACTCGAGCTCGCGAAATCCTTCTTCTCCTTCCAGGGAGAAGATCTCGGCGACGCTCTTTCCCGAGCGGGTCTCGATTTCGAGGTCGAGGTCCAAGAAAGGCAATCCCAGGCGCTCGGCGACGGGCCGCCCCAGCGTGGTCTTGCCGGCCCCCATGAAGCCCACGAGGAAGAATCGACGGGTCATGACACTCGAGGCCACCATCAGTGCACCAGCCGTTCCAACGTGGTCCAAAACCCCGGGTAGGAGATCTTGACCTGCTCCAGATGATCGATCGCGCACTCTCCATCTACCGCGAGTGCGGCAATGGCCCAGGCCATCACCATGCGGTGATCGCCGAAGCTCTGGAGTCGCGCCGGCCGGAGGCGGCGTCCGCCGCGGATATCGAATCCATCCGGAAGCTCCGTCACGTCCGCTCCCAGGGCGCGAAGACCTTTCAGGATGGCGTTCAACCGGTCGCTCTCCTTGACGCGAAGCTCCGATGCTCCCTCGACGCGCGTGATGCCGTCGGCGAAGGCGGCGACCACGGCCAGAACGGGAAGCTCGTCGATGAGCGAGGGGACGAGCTCCGCGGGAACCGTCGTTCCCGAGAGATTCCGGCCCCGGACGACGAGCTCGCCCACCGGTTCGCTCCCGTCGCCTTCCGAGAACGGCTCCACCGTGATGTCGGCGCCCATGTCTTCGAGGACCCGCAGGAACCCGGCCCGCGTCGGGTTCAGGCCGACGCCGCTCACCACCAGCTCCGAGCCGGGAAGAAACGCGGCGGCCCCGATAAAGAATGCCGCCGAGGAAAAGTCGCCCGGCAAGCGAAAGCGGCCCCCCTGAAGGCGCGTGTGCCTCCCACCCCGGACCTCGATAGTCCCCTTCTCGACCGATGCAGGCGCGCCGAAGGCGGCGAGTGCGATCTCGGTGTGGTTGCGCGAGGCGGTGGACTCCCTGACCCGGGTCGTGCCTTCCGCGAACAGACCCGCGAGAAGGATCGCCGTTTTGACCTGAGCGCTCGGAATGGGGAGCTCGTAGTCGATGGCGCGAAGGCTCGAAACGCGCCGTACCATCAGCGGAAGTCCCTCTCCCGTGCACTGGAACGAGCCTCCCATCTCGCTGAGAGGCTGCACGACCCTGTGAAAAGGCCGCCGTGAGAGACTCTCGTCTCCGACGATCCGACTGTCGAACGGTTGGGCCGCGAGGATGCCGCAAGCCATCCGGGCGGTGGAGCCGGAATTTCCCGCATCGAGGTCCGCGGAGGGTGCCGTCAGCCCGCAGAGGCCTCGCCCCTCGATCTCGACCACGTCCCCGTCCTTCGACGTCGCGACGCCGAGCGCCTGGACGAGCCCGAGCGTGCTGGCACAGTCCTGCCCGGGTGAGAATCCCTCGATCCGTGAGCGGCCTTCGGCGATGGCTCCGAGCAGGGCGAGCCGATGGCCGACCGATTTGTCGCCCGGCGGGACCATTCGCCCAAGCAGCCGGGCTCTCGGGTGGGATTCCATTGTTGAAATGGTAGCACGCGACCTCCGGACGGGGCGAGCCGTGCCACCAGGATGTGGAGAGTAGGGGGAAAGAACGCAAAGGCGCAAAGATCGCAACGACGCAGAGAGGGAATGTCGTCACCGGCGCCTTTCGCGTCAGGTCTTTCCCCGGATGCTTGTGTTGCGATGGCGATTCTTGTTAGCCTACGATCGCCGGAGGCTCGATGGCCACCAAGCGCGGCTCTCCCGAGAGTCGAAACAGAGTCCAGATCGACATCCAGAGTAGTTTCGAAATGGTGGACCTGGTCCAGGTCGCGTTCGAGTCGATCTCGTCGCAAGTCGGGTTCGACGCCGATTCCGCTCACTGGATGAGCGTCGCGATCCGCGAGTCCGTCACCAACGCCGTGCGCCACGGAAACAAGCTCGATCCCGGCGAAGCGCGTGATGGTCTACTTCGACTATCGCAGGCCCGAGTTCACCGTGGTCGTGGAGGACGAAGGGGAAGGATTCAACCCCGCCGCCGTCCCCGATCCCCTGGCGGAGGAGAATCTCCTCCGGGCCAGTGGTCGCGGCATTTTTTTCATGAAGAACTTCATGGACGAGGTGACCTATCACTTCGTGCCCAAGCGGGGTACGCGCGTCACCATGATGAAGCGCGTCGGCGAGTCGGGCCCTGCCTGAGCCTCGAACGGGCCCGGACGGCACATTTCCGATGAAGCCGCTTTCCGCCGCCGTGGAGGCCGCGCTTGCTGGTGGTGCCATCCTCCGGGAGTTCTTCGGTGGAGAGTTCGGGATCTCTTATAAAGGGGAGCTGAACCTCGTCACCGAGGCCGATCTCGCCTCCGAGCGCGAGATCGTCTCCATCCTGAAAGGGCGCTTTCCCGACGCCTCGATTCTCGCCGAGGAAGGCGGGGAGAGCCCGGGCTCGTCCGGGCTTCGCTTCCTCGTGGATCCGCTGGATGGAACGACGAATTTCGCGCACGGGTACCCCATTTTCGCCGTCTCCATTGGCTGTGAAATCGAAGGGCTTTTGGTGGCGGGCGTCGTCTATGACCCGACCCGCGAGGAGCTGTTCACCGCGGAGCGGGGAAAAGGGGCATTTCTCAACGGGCGGAGGCTCTCGGTCTCGTCGACCGACCGACTCGACAAGGCGCTGCTCGTCACCGGGTTTCCCTACGACCTCAAGGACGATCTGGAAGGAAGCTTGAAGCTCTTCAAGCGGTTCATGGGGTCTTGCCGTGCCATTCGTCGGGACGGCTCGGCGGCCCTCGACCTCTGCTACGTCGCCGCCGGCCGAACCGACGGCTTCTGGGAGGAAAAACTAGGAGCGTGGGACGTCGCCGCCGGCGCGGTCATCGTGGAGGAAGCATCGGGAAGCGTGACCGATCTCAACGGAGGTGTCTTCCGCCCAGCGAAAGGCGAGGTCGTCGCCTCGAACGCCCGAATTCACCAGGAGATGCTCCGTATCATTTCCTGATTCCCGGACCGCGCCCGCCTCCCTTGCTATAATGTCGGGGATACTTTCTTCCCTACAGATGTTCGCGTCCTTTTGGAGAGATACCCATGAACACCAACCCTGACTCCACGAGCCGGTCGAAATTGTCGCTCGTCCTTCGACTCACCGCGCTCGGCGCCGGCATCGCGGCGGTGCTCATCGCCATCGCCACGGTCGTACCCACGACGTCGGGATGGCACGCCATCGAGTCCCAGTCCACATCGCCCGGTAAGGCCCATGCCTCGGCGACGACGCCGGCGCCCGCGGAAACTCCGGAGACGCCCGCCACGTCGGCGAGCACGAGCACGGCCGCGAGGGGCGCGGCGTCGCTTCCCGACGTCGACGCTCTCTCGAGAACCTTCGCCTCCGTGGCCGAGAAGCTGAAGCCGGCAGTGGTGAACGTCTTTACCGAGCAGAAGGGCCAGGCGGTTCATCCGAGGACGGGAGGACCGTTCGACGATTTCTTCGATCGCTTCTTCCGCGATCAGCCGGAGCAGAGACGCAGAAGTCTCGGCTCGGGGGTGATCATCGATCCCCGGGGCTATCTCGTGACCAACAACCACGTCGTGGAGAACGCCGACGAGATCGAGGTCCAGTTCTCCGACGAGCGCCGCTTCGAGGCCGAGGTGGTGGGGACCGACCCTCCGACGGACCTCGCCGTGCTTCGAATCAAGGGGCCCGAGGGCGAGACGTTTTCTCACGTTGACTTCGGTGACTCCGACGTATTGATGGTGGGCGAGTGGGTGCTGGCCATGGGAAATCCCTTCGGGTTCGGCCATACCGTCACTGCGGGAATCGTGAGCGCCAAAGGACGCGTGATCGGCCAGGGAACCTACGACGATTTCATCCAGACGGACGCGGCCATCAACCCGGGTAACTCGGGCGGACCATTGGTGAACATGAAGGGCGAGATCATCGGCATCAACTCCAACATCATCTCGAACTCAGGCGGCAGCATGGGCATCGGCTTCGCCATCCCTTCGAACTTGACCCACAAGGTCTACCAGCAGCTGGTCGCCGAGGGGAGTGTTACCCGCGGCTGGCTGGGCGTGCAGATCCAGAACCTCACTCCCGATCTCGCCCGCGGGTTCGGACTCGAAGGGAAGAAGGGCGCGCTCATCTCCGATACCCTGGGAGACGATTCCCCCGCGGCGCAAGCCGGACTCAAGGCGGGAGACGTGATCGTGGAGTTCAACGGGTTTCCCGTCGACTCGAACGGCCAGCTGGTGCGGCTGGTGGCTGACGTCAAGCCGGGAGAGACGGTCTCGTTGAAATACTTCCGCGACGGTAAGGTCTCTACCGCTCGGGTGACCGTGGCGAAGCGGACCATCGACGAGGACACCAGCGCGCCGAGTCCCGATCTCGAGGCGGAGAAAGGACGGCTGGGTATCAGCGGCCAGAGCCTGACACCCGAGATCGCGACCGAGATGGGAGCGACGTCGAAGACGGGAGTGGTTCTGGTGGCGATAGACCCCAACGGTGCCGCCGAACATGCCGGCCTCACGAGAGGCGACATCATCGTCGAGGCGAATCGCCAGCCGGTTCGAACCGTCGACGACCTCCAGCGGATCATCGCCGACGTGCCCAAGGGTGGGGATTTGCTCCTGCGTATCGAACGAGTCGCGGGAGGCCGGTCGAGCTTCAACTGGATTCCGGTCAAGCTCGACTAAACGGTGTCGGCCGGGCATCCCGCGGCGGCGCGGGGTGCCCCGGGCGTCTCTCACGCCATGGAATCGTTCGTCGGTACCCTCGACTCCGCGATCCGCGGGCTATCGGGCTTCACCGCCGGTCTCGGTTTGTTCACGGTGGCGTTCTTCGATTCGTCCCTTCTCTCCCTACCCGAGATCAACGACCTCCTGCTCGTGTATTTCGGAACCCGGTTTCCCGAGAACGCCTACACTTACGCGCTGATGACGGTGCTGGGGTCGGCATCCGGTGGGAGCCTTCTCTACGGCCTCGCACGCTGGAAAGGCTACTCCTTTCTCGAAAGGAGATTTTCCCGGGGCCGGATCAGCAAGGTGTTCCCACTGGTTCGCCGCTTCGGTCTGCTCGCTGTGCTGGTGCCGGCACTCCTCCCGCCACCGTTTCCGTTCAAGATTCTTCGTACTCTCGGCGGGAGCCCTCGGACTGCACCAGTCGCGTTTCCTCGTCGCGATTCTGGTGGGACGGTCGTTTCGGTACTTCGGCGAGGCGTGGCTCGCGTTGCGCTACGGTGAGGGTGCGCTCGCGTATCTCCAGACTCACAGCAAGCACGCTTTCGCGGCAGCGGTGGTGGTCGTCGCTGCCGTCGTCGCGGCCGAGCTCTTCTCTGGGTGGCGCCGCCGCAGGCGAGCGAGCGCCCCCGATCCGGACGGATTCGAGCCCGGCCCTCTCGAGGAGCGGTGAACGTGGCGGGAGACCGTGGACGTCCTGTCCAACCCGTCCGGCGTTCCCCATTCGCGGGAACCTGGTACCCCGGGGACCCCGAAGAGCTGCGTCAGATGGTCTCCGGTCAGCTCCAGGGGGCGGCTTCGAGCGCCGTCCTGCCGCCCGGGGAAACGCTCGTCGCTCTCATCTCACCTCATGCGGGGCTCGTCTACTCCGGTCCGGTCGCGGCCGCGGGATACCGGCTCCTGTCGATGGGAGAGCGCGAAGAGCCTGGCGCCTTCGAGACGGTGCTGCTCCTCGGTCCCTCGCACCGCGTCTACTTCGAGGGTCTGGCCCTCTATCCGCGAGGTTCGTTCGCGACGCCGCTGGGCCTGGCCGAGGTCGATTCCGACCTCGCCGACGCCATCGCCGCCGAAACCCCCCTCGCGCGGGCGATGCCCGACGTTCACCGGCAGGAGCACTGCCTGGAAATGCAGCTGCCTTTTCTCCAGCTCGTTTTGCCCGACGCGCGCATCGTTCCCATCGTGATGGGAGATCAGAGGCGCGAGACCATCGAGGCGGCGGCGAGCGCGATCGCCGCGTCGGTCGCGCGGTCGAAACACCGCGTGCTCCTGGTGGCGAGCTCCGACCTTTCGCACTACGAGAGCCGTCGGCGTGCACGGGAGCTCGATGCCGAGGTCGTCGACTGCGTCGAGCGGTTCAATCCCGAGTCTCTCGAGCGTTTGCTCGCCGCCGAGAGGGGGCATGCCTGCGGCGGAGGACCGATGGTCGCCGTCATGCGGGCGGCGCGGGAGCTCGGGGCCGGCGGGTCGCGGCTCCTTCGCTATGGCGATTCCGGCGACGCGAGCGGTGACACGGACGCCGTCGTCGGCTACCTCTCGGCCGCGATGTACCGAACGAACTGAAGGAGCGGGATGATGATGCCCCCCACCCCCCGTCCGAATCTTCCGACGGAAGAGCAGGGTCGAGTGCTCCTCGACGTCGCCTACCTGGCTCTGCGCTCGTATTTCCATCTGGGAAACGACGACCCCGAGGTCGATCTCGAGGTCGAGTCCGGCGAGCTTCCACGGGCCGCCGGCGTTTTTGCAACCCTCGAGTGCGGAGAGGAGCTTCGAGGCTGCATCGGTTTTCTCCGCGACGATATGGACCTCGCGACCCTCACCCGGCGCGCGGTGGTCGCTGCGGCGGTCGACGATCCCCGTTTCCATCCTCTCACCAAACAAGAGGTTCCAGATGTCCGGGTCAGCGTCTCCGTGCTCGCTCCACCCGTCACCCTGAACGACATTTCGGAGATCCGGATCGGCCGGGACGGGCTCATCGTGGAGCGTGGTTTCGCGAGAGGTCTCCTGCTCCCCCAGGTGGCGTCGAGAAACGGGTGGGACGCCGAGCGTTTCTGCTCGGAAACCTGCCGCAAAGCCGGCCTTCCTCTCGACGCCTGGCGTGACGAGGGAACGAAGGTTCTTCGCTTCGAGGCCGTCCATTTCGACTCCCCGGGCTCAACGGGTTGACCGTTCGTCCTTTCTGAGATACAAACCGCGCGGTCTCATCACCGACACCAGCTCCGCGAGCATGAATCTCTCTGAACCATTGAAACGATCGCCCGCGACGCGCGCCTCCGATCCCCTGACGAAGCTCCTCGCCGTCCTCGGGCTCTTGTTCTGTTTCCTTCTCGGCGTGCACGGTCTCGGCGAGGGCTTCAAGCTCCTCGGCAAGGACCTCTTGCAGTCGTTCTTCAACGCCACCAGCAATCCCTTCGCCGGGCTCGTCATCGGAATTCTCGCCACCACTCTCGTTCAGAGCTCCTCTGCGACGACCTCGATGATCGTGGGCCTGGTGGCGGCTCCCGAGAACCCGCTGCCCCTTGCCAACGCCATTCCGATGGTGATGGGGGCGAACATCGGGACGACGGTCACCAACACCATCGTCTCGCTCGCCCACATGGGCCGGCCGGAGGAGTTCCGCCGCGCGTTCGCCGCCGCGACTTGCCACGATTTTTTCAACTTCATCGCCGTCATCGTCCTGCTTCCGCTCGAGATGATGACCGGCTTTCTGCAGAAGAGCGCCCATTTCCTCGCGGGCTCGTTCGCGGAGAATCGGGGCGTGACGCTCCACAACCCGCTCAAGGACGCGCTCAAGACGGGGTTCGCTCCCTTCGAGTCCCTGGCGCATGCGGTCTTCGCCTCGCCCGTGGGACAGGCGGTCCTTCTCGTCGCGGTGAGCGGAGCTCTGATTTTCGGCGCTCTCTTCCTTTTGGTGCGAGTACTCCGGGTGGTCGTCGTATCTCGCGTCGAGAAGGTCCTTTCTGCCGCGCTCGACTCGAGCGCGATTCTCTCCATCGGCATCGGCGTGCTCATTACCGTGATGGTTCAATCGAGCTCCATCACCACCTCGCTCCTCGTGCCTCTCGCGGGCGCGAGCGTCATCACTCTGGAGCAGGTCTTCCCCGTCACGCTGGGAGCCAATATCGGCACCACCGTCACGGGGTTTCTCGCGGCGCTCGCGGTCTCCGGGCCTAACGCGGGCGCGGGAGTCGAGATCGCTCTCGTGCACTTTCTGTTCAACGTCGCCGGGACGCTCCTCATCTATCCGGTGGCGAGAATTCGTGCCCTCCCTCTCGGGGCGGCGCGGTGGCTCGCCGATGCCGCGGTGCGCTCGCGGAAAGTGGCGCTCGCCTACGTCTTCGGGCTCTTCTATCTGCTGCCGGGAGTACTCGTCCTCGCGGAGAAGCTGTTGAGTGGTAGCTGAGTCAGGCTCCGGCGGCTAAGATAAGGGAAAGGGACAAGAATGCTGCGTGAGCTCTTCGCCATCCTTCGGGCCGACAATCCGTTGAAACCGATGGGGGACAACTTCAACCAGATGATCTCGCTCACCCGCGACATGGCCTTGGTCGCGGGGAACATGTTCTTCGAGCGCAAGTCTCTTCCCGAGGAGCGCACCCGGATCTACGAGACCGACGTCGAGGTCAACAAGCTCCAGCGCGTCATTCGCAAACAGGTCGTGGCCCATCTCTCGGTGGCGGCGAACAAGCTCGACCTTCCCTACTGCCTGAAGCTCATGAGTCTGGTGAAAGACGTCGAGCGGCTCGGCGATTACGCCAAGAATCTTTCCGAGCTCAACGACATCTATTCGGGAGCGCTGCCCGCGGACGACATCATGGACGAGCTCCTGGAGATACGCAACGGCGTGGAGAACGCCTTCTCGGGTGCCGCCGCGGTATTGAGCACCTCCGACACCGAACGGGCCATCGATCTCATCCGGAAGGGAAGGGACTACGCCCATCGCTCGGACTCACTCATCGATCGCATCGCCCGGGCTCCGTACGACGCCGGCACCGCGACGGTGATGGTTCTCGCCTCCCGCTACTACAAGCGCTTCTCCGGTCACGTCCTGAACGTGCTGTCGAGCGTCGTCATGCCGCTGCACAAGCTCGACTACTACGACGAGGACGAGCTACCGCGTGGTCCGGGGAGCACGCAAAGGGGATGAGCCCGTCGTTTTTCTTTTACCGGCCGGTGACGCGGATGACTTCCGATACCGTCGTCTCGCCCCGCACCAGTTTCTGAATCGCGGACTCGCGGAGATTTCGCATACCCTCCTCGCGGGCACGATGCACGATCTCGGGTGACCCGGCCCGGTTCACGATCAGCTTCCGGATCTTGCGCGAGACGGGCATGATCTCGTAGATGCCGCTGCGGCCGTGATATCCCGTCTGGCGGCAATGGATGCAGCCCTTGCCGAGTCGGAAGGTGAACTCCTGGAGCTTCTCGAGCGGGGCGTTCAGGGCCATCGCGTCGTCCTCGGTGGGACGGTACTCCTCGGCGCACTTCGAGCAGATGCGGCGCATCAACCGTTGCGCCAGAACGCCGATGAGGGTGGAGGTGATGAGAAAAGGCGGGCACTCCAGGTCGAGCAAGCGGGTGATGGCCGAGGGCGCGTCGTTGGTATGCAGCGTCGAGAACACGAGGTGTCCGGTGAGCGCCGCCTGAACCGCCATTTCCGCGGTCTGGATGTCGCGGATCTCCCCGATCATCACGATATCCGGGTCCTGGCGCAAGACGGTGCGGATGGTGTTGGCGAAGGTGACGTCGATCTCCGGCCGGATCTGCACCTGGTTGAAATCGTCGTACACCAGCTCGACCGGGTCCTCGATGGTGACGATGTTGACCTCGGGCCGCGAGAGCTGTTTGAGGACCGAGTACAGGGTGGTCGTCTTTCCGCTTCCCGTCGGACCGGTGACGAGGATGATCCCCTCGCGGTGCTGCAGAAAGGGAAGGAAGCGGGGAAGCTCGGTATCGGAAAAGCCGAGCTCCTCGATGGATTTCAGAAGGATATCCGGGTCGAAGATACGAAGGACCGCCTTCTCGCCGAATACCGTGGGCATGGTCGAGACCCGGATCTCGATCTCTTTGCCGCCCTCGGTTCTCTTGATGCGCCCGTCCTGAGGACGTCTCTTCTCCGCGATGTTGAGCCCGGAGAGCATCTTTACCCGGCTCACCACCGCTTGATAGACGATCTTGGGAATCACGTGGACATCGTGAAGGACGCCGTCGATGCGCAGCCGCACCAGGGCGATGTTGCGCTTGGGCTCCATGTGAATGTCGGAGGCGCGCTGGTCGAAGGCATGAGTCAGCATGTTGTCGAGCGCGGTGATGACGGGCTGCATCGTCGGATCCATCTCGACGGCGGGACCCGACAGAAACTCCTGGTTGCTGATGTCGATCGACGCGAGCCTTCCCTCGGTGAGCTGCGTCTCGGCGGCTTTGAGGGAGGACTTGAGGTCGTAGAACCCCTTGTTCACCATCGTGATGTCGGATCGCGAGGCGACGACGAGCTTCACCTCGAGCCCGCCAAACTGCTGCAGGTCCCGAAGTGGGGCTCGGTTGAAGGGGTTGGCGATGGCGAGGGTCACGGTGTTCCCGTGCTTCGAGACCGCGCACATCGTGTGCCGGCGGGCGAAAGGCGCGGGCAGGGCGCTGGTCACGACGTCCAGGTCGAGATCGAGGGGGTTGATCTTCAAATAGGGCAGGTTGGCGTGGCGTGCCACTGCCTGCGTGATCTCGTCCTCTCCATGCTTTCCGAGCCGGTGGATCGCGGCTTCCTCGGAGAGCTGCTGAACGCGCATCAGACGTTGGATCTGCTCCTCCTCCTCGGGGGAGACCAGCCCCTGCTGCTTCAGGATGCCGAGCAGGCCCGAGATGGAGCTGGATTCGGCCGTGGGTAAGGGCGAGCGCCTGGGTGTCGTGGCCATCGTCTGGATTGAGGTTCTCCGGATTTTTATCATTATCGCGCTCGTTTTTCCCTCAAGTCAATGGACGAAAAACCCGGAAGCGAACCTCCCTGGGCGCCGTATCTCGGTGTGACGGCGGTATTTGTTGCCTTGACAGATGTTAGTGCGCGTTGCTAGTATTCTTGCGGATTGGAGTCGATATCGATAGGCGCGTAGCTCAGGGGGAGAGCGCTACCTTGACACGGTAGAAGTCGGCGGTTCAAATCCGCCCGCGCCTACCATTCATTCGAGCGGCTCGCTTGTCCGCGCGGATTCGGGTCTCCCGGATTGGCTGCGGACTCGAGTTTTCTTGGAGGAGAAACGGGATCACGGGGCGCTCCGCCGCACGGTGACCCAAGGCCACGGGGCATCGGGCAAGTACGGAAGTGAGCGCATAGGAAATGGGCGAAGGAAACATCACCGTCACGCTGCCGGACGGTACGTCACGCGAATACGACGCCGGGGTGACACCGCGACGGATCGCCGAGGACATCGGTCCGGGACTCGCCCGGCAGGCGATCGCCGCTACGGTCGACGGGGAGCCAGTCGACCTCTCGCGCCCGCTCACCCATAGCGCCACCGTCCGCATCCTCACCCCTCGTGACGAAGAGACGCTCCATATCTTCCGCCACAGCTCGGCCCATCTGATGGCCGCCGCGGTGACGGAGCTGTTTCCCGACGCCAAGTACGGCGTCGGTCCTCCCATCGAGGACGGCTTCTTTTACGATTTCGCCGTGGAGCGCCCCTTCACTCCAGAGGACCTCGAGAAGATCGAGCGGAAGATGAAGGAGCTCGCGTCGAAGAACATTCCGTTCGAGCGCGAAGAGATTCCCAAAGAGACGGCCGCCAGCGCCTTTCGCGAGCGCAAGCAACCCTTCAAGGAGGAGCTGGTGGAGGAAAAGGGAGGCGACGTCGTCTCCTGTTATCGCCTGGGGCCCTTCTACGACTTTTGCGAGGGGCCGCACGTTCCTCACAGCGGTGTCATCAAGGCCATCAAGGTGTTGGGGAGCTCCAACGCGTACTGGAAGGGCGACGAGCGCAACGCCCCGATGCAGCGCATCTACGCGACGACCTTTTACGACAGCAAGACCCTCACCGAGCATCTCAAACGGCTCGAGGAGGCGAAACGGAGAGACCATCGCAAGCTGGGCAAGGAGCTCAGTCTCTTTCTCATCCGCCCCGAGGCCCCCGGTCAGGTCTTCTGGCTTCCGAACGGTCTGCGGGTCGTGAACGGTCTCGTCGACTACATGCGCGAGAAGCTGGACCGGCGCGGGTATCAGGAGATCAAGACTCCGCTCATCATGAACACCGACGTCTGGAAGCGGAGCGGCCACCTCGAGCATTACAAAGAGAACATGTTCTTCGTCGAGTCGGACGAGGCGGAGTACGGTATCAAGCCGATGAACTGCCCGGGCGCGGCGATGGTCTTCGAGTCGTCCCTCCGTTCCTACCGTGAGCTTCCGCTCCGTCTCTCGGAGTTCGGACATTGCCATCGCTACGAGCGGTCGGGAGTGCTCTCCGGGCTGACGCGGGTCCGATCGTTCGTACAGGACGACGCGCACATCTACTGCACGCTCGAGCAAATCGAATCCGAGGTCGTCGACCTCATCGATCTCACCCGCGAGGTCTACAGCGACTTCGGGTTCGAGGGGATCCGGGTCGAGCTATCGACGAAGCCCGAGAGCTCCATGGGGACCGAGGAAGACTGGCAGCATGCGGAGCAGGCGCTCGTGCAGGCGCTCACCGGCACCGGGAGCAGCTACAAGGTGAACCCCGGCGACGGCGCCTTCTACGGACCGAAGATCGACTTTCACGTCCAGGACGCCCTCGGGAGAAGCCATCAGTGCGCCACGATCCAGGTCGACTTCAACCAGGCGGAGCGCTTCGATCTCTACTACGCCGCCGAGGACGGCACCCGCAAGCGCCCGGTCGTGATCCATCGCGCCATCCTCGGCTCGCTCGAGCGCTTCATGGCGGTGCTCATCGAGCATACCGCCGGGGCGTTCCCGGCGTGGCTCGCGCCCCTTCAGGTGATGGTGCTCCCCATATCGGAAAAGCACCACGCCTATGCCGAGACCGTGGCCGAGACTCTTCGCAAGGAGGGTTTCCGCGTCGCGGTGGATTCCCGGAGCGAGAAAATCGGCTACAAGATCCGCGAAGCCCAGATTCGCAAGGTACCGTTCATGCTGGTGGTGGGCGACAAGGAGATGGAAGCGAAGAAAGTCGCCGTTCGAAACCGGCGCGAGGGTGACGAGGGCGAGGCTTCGGTGGAGGCTTTCGCCGGAAGGCTCCACCGTGCGATCCGCGAACGGTCGCTGGCCGAGTAGCCTTCGAAGTCGTGACTCGGCGCGCCGTCCCGATTCCAGCCGTTCGATCCGGTGGAAAAGAGTCGGTTGCTAAAGGCATAATAACCGGAAGTAAGTTGGGGGTTTTTCACGATATGCAGGTTGTAATCCAGGAGGTGCCACATCGATAGGTCGGTCCGAGTAAACGAGCGGATCCGCGTGCGAGAGATACGTCTCATCGACGAGAATGGCGAGCAAGTCGGCATCGTGAGGCCGGAAGACGCTCTCCGAATGGCTCGAGAGAAAGAGCTCGACCTGGTGGAGATCGTGCCCAAGGCGAATCCGCCGGTTTGCCGGATCATGAACTATGGCAAGTACCTCTACCAGAAGAACAAACGAGCTCACGAAGCGAAGAAGCACCAGAAACAGATCCAGGTCAAGGAGATCAAGTTTCGGGTCAAGATCGACGAGCACGATTACAACTTCAAGAAGAATCACGTCGAGCGTTTCCTGATGGAAGGCAACAAGGTCAAGACCACCATCATGTTTCGTGGCCGCGAGCGCTCCCATGGCGAGCTCGGCGTCAAGATCCTGAATCGAGTCGCCGCTGATCTCCAGGAGATCGCGACCGTCGAGGGGCGTTCGGGGATGGAAGGCAACCAGATGTATCAGATCCTCTCGCCCAAGAAATCCGTGGTCGAGAGACTGAAATTGGAGAGAGAAGAATCCGATGGGTCACCGGCGGAGCCGACCCCGGAGCTCGACGAGATCGAGAACGGCGAGCCCGAGCAGGTCAACTGAGCAGCTGAGCCCATCACGAGCGAAATTGGGAGAAATGTCAACGTGCCGAAGAAATTGAAGACTCACCGTGGCGCGGCGAA
This sequence comes from uncultured Acidobacteriota bacterium, assembly GCA_963815675.1. Lineage (GTDB taxonomy): Bacteria > Acidobacteriota > Vicinamibacteria > Marinacidobacterales > SMYC01 > CAWFHP01. Next base: position 224,226 of record CAWFHP010000020.1, read on the forward strand.
ACGCTTCCGCAAGACCGGTACCGGCAAGCTGAAGCGCAGCCACGCTTTCGGAAAGCACATTCTGACCAAGAAGACCCGTCATCGAAAACGAAAGCTGCGGAAATCCGCCCTGGTCTCCAAGGCGGACGCGTCGTTCATCGCGCCGCTGCTGCCTTACGCGTAGCCTCGGCGGAGAATCGACCGAGCCTGGAGATCGAAACCAATGCCTAGAGTCAAAAGAGGAACGAATCGCCGCGACCGGCGCCGCAAGGTGCTGAAGCTCGCCAAGGGTTTTCGCGGCACCAAGAGCAAGCTCTACCGCTCTGCCATGCAGTCGGTGGACAAGGCGCTCGGCTACGCCTTTCGCGACCGCCGGGCGCGCAAACGTGACTTCCGCCGGCTGTGGATCGTCCGCATCGGCGCGGCTGCCCGCACCCATGAGATGTCGTACAGCACCTTCATGGCGGGACTCACCAAGGCCGGCGTCGAGCTGAACCGCAAACAGCTCTCCGAGCTGGCGGTGCACGACGCCAAGGCCTTCGAGGAGCTCGTGGGAGTGTCCCGGAAGGCGCTTTCCCAGGGCTGACCCTGACCCGAGAGATCCTCCGGCTGGACGCATGCCGGTAAGCGTGAACGCGAACGTGAGCGAAAGCGAGAAAGACCGAAGTGGGGGCGATGCCGCCAGCACGCGTCTAGCACAGCTGAGGGAAAGGGTCGAGCGGGCAACTCACCTCATCGCCGATCTCCGGGAGGCGAACTACGCTCTCAAGGGAGAGTTCGCCTCGCTCAAGCGCAAGGTCGAGAGCCTCGAGGGTGAGCGCGCCCACGACCGGGGTCGGGGGCGGGAAGTCTCGGACGTTTCCGGCGGGGACGCGAGTCTACGTTCCGCCCCATCCTCCTCCGCCGGACTCGATCCCGGTGTGCACGAAGAGCTCCAGACGCTGCGGGACGAACGGAAGATCATCCGCGCCAAGGTCCAGAACTTGCTGGAACGGATCGAGAAGCTCGACCTGTAGCAAGCGCGAGGCGGGAAGCACTCACGCGCTCCCCAGACGGGAGCGACCCTGTCTTTCGACAGCCCTTGAGGCGGCGGGGCGCATCGCCTAGAATGACGGGAGAAACATGAGTGCTTCGAGCAAAAGAACCGACAAGCCGAGCAAGGCGGACAAATCCGACCGATCCGGCAAGAAAGAGGGGAGTCTCGTGCCGGTCGTGATCTTCGGCCAGACGTACAGCGTTCGAGCCGATGAGGACGGCTCCTACATCGAGGAGCTCGCGCGCTACGTCGATACGAAGATGCGGACGCTCGCGGAGTCCACCGGGACGTCGGACTCGCTGAAAGTAGCGGTTCTCGCGGCACTCAATATCGCGGACGAGTTCTTCAAGCTGGAGCAGGGACAAAAATCGGGGGAAGCCGAGAATCGCCGCCACGGCCGACGAGCTCACGAAAGCCCTCGACGAATCACTGCGCGAGCCGACATCGACGTCGCCTGCGCTCCCTTGATTCTTGCCCTGCCGTGCGCGTGATGAGGACATTTTATTGAGCCAACATCTATTTGAACGGGAGTTCCCCCCGGCGTTTCGGAGCATGGCTCCCTCGGGGAGTTCGCGAAGGGCGACGGGGCATGGGGCACCCACCTGAAAAGGTGGTTCAAATAGAATCCCTCACACGGCACGGCGGGGCCACCTGTCCGCGATGAAGCTCGCGGAGCTCGGTGAGGAGGCCTTCCTGCGCGAGCTCGCGCTGCGATTTCCGCCGCGGAGCGACGCCGTCGCGATCGGGATCGGAGACGACGCCGCGGCGTTGATCCCACCCGAGGGCGAGCGCATCCTTCTCACCACCGACTGCCTCGTCGAGGGCGTTCACTTCGAGCGCCGGTTCCTCCCCCCGAGATTTCTCGGACGCAAGGCGGTTGCGGTGAACGTGAGCGATATCGCCGCGATGGGGGGGACTCCCCTCGCGATGCTCCTGTCGCTCGCCGTTCCCTCGGACACCGACGTGGCGGGCCTGCGGGGGCTCGTACAGGGTTGCGACGAGCGTGCGGGCGAGCTCGGAATGAGTCTAGTCGGCGGGAATCTCGCGCTTTGCCCCGGGGGCATCGTCGTCGACGTCACCGTGGTGGGCGCCACGCGCTCCCGGAGGGCCCTCCGCCGCTCCGGAGGCCGTCCCGGGCAGGGCCTCTATGTCTCGGGACGACTGGGGGCGGCGGCCACCGGCCTGGAGCTCCTCAGGCGAGGCGTCGTGATTGCCCCTTCGGGCGGGCTCATCATTCCGGAGGCCCTTCGCCTCGGGCCGATGGCCCTTGCCGAGGATTGCATCCGTGCTCACATCGACCCCGAGCCGCGGGTGGAGCTCGGCCAAGTCCTCAATCGGCGGAGACTCGCGACCTCTTGTATCGACGTCTCCGACGGGCTCGCGCTCGATCTCCATCGACTCTGCCGGGCGAGCGGGGTCGGGGCTCGCGATCGATGAGACGGCGCTCCCGGTGTCGCCTGCCCTGCTGGCGTGGGAGCGCGTGTTCGGAAGAGATGCCACCACCCGGGCGCTCGCCGGCGGGGAGGATTACGAGCTTCTCTTCAGCTCGGGAAACGAATCGGCGCTCGATCGCTTGCGCGAGACCAGCGACGTTCTCGTGACTCGGATCGGCGAGCTGACCGAGGGAGCCTCGGTCGAGATCCGGCGCCGCGACGGTGCCGTCGAGCCCTTGCCGGCGAAGGGCTGGGATCACTTCTCTTCGGAGCGACGGGAGGGGAGGTAGATACTCTGAGCGCGCCGGTGCCGAACTCGCTCAATCTCAAGGTCCCCTCGCCCAGAAAGAGGAGCTTTCGCCGATATCTGCGTGAGCTCCTGATTCTCGACGAGCCCCCCGAGCGGACGGCGCTCACCTACAGCGTCGGGGTCTTCATAGGGTTTTCTCCATTCTTCGGTCTCCACACGTTGATAGCGCTCCTGCTGATCGTGTTGTTCCGTGTGAACCGGCTGGCGATCCTCGCCGGCGTGTATACCAACACGCCCTGGACCTTGGCGCCCGCGGCGACGCTCGGCACCGCGCTCGGCTTCTGGCTGCTCGGGACCGAGGGAACCTTCCCCAGGATCACCCGCGAGAGGCTGCTATCCGCCGACTTCCGACACGAGCTCTTCGGCGAGCTCTTGCACATCCTGACTCCCTTCATCCTGGGGAATCTCGTCCTCGGTGCCCTTCTGGGAGTGCTGGCGTACTTCCTCGCGAAGCCGGCGCTGATTCGGTATCGCCGAAAACACCGAAGTGGTAGTGTGCCCGGTCCGACGAACCAAGCCGGGAGCTGAACGCAACACGCGTCCCGATCCGCCGAAAGGATTCCGATATGCAGAAGAAGCTCGGCCTCTGGATGGTGACGGCTCTCGTCGTGGGCAACATGGTCGGCTCGGGCATCTTTCTCCTCCCCGCGTCTCTCGGTCCGTTCGGCGGTGTGAGCATCGTGGGGTGGGGCATATCGGCCGCGGGAGCGACGTTGCTCGCGCTCGTCTTCGCGCGGCTGAGCCGCCTCGTCCGCAAATCGGGAGGACCCTACACCTTCACCCGTGAGGGATTCGGCGACTTTCCGGGCTTCCTCGTGGCCTGGGGCTATTGGATCTCGATCTGGACCACCAACGCCGCCATCGCCGTCGCGTTCGTCAGCTACCTCACCGTGTTCTGGCCCACGCTCTCCGCGAGTCCGCTCCTCGCGGCAGGGCTCGGGCTCGCGACCATCTGGCTTCTGACCGGGGTCAACGTGTTTGGAGTCCACGCCGCCGGAATGGTCCAGCTCGTGACCACCGTTCTCAAGCTCCTGCCTCTCGCCGCCATCGCGACGCTCGGTCTCTTCTATGTCGACTTCAGCAACTTCATCCCGTTCAACGCGAGCGGGCAGTCCGGCTTTTCCGCCGTGTCCGCCACCGTGGCCCTTACCCTCTGGGCTTTTCTCGGGCTGGAGTCGGGATCAACTCCCGCGGAGCACATCGTCGATCCCGAGCGCACCATTCCTCGCGCGACGATTCTCGGAACGCTCGGAACGGCCGTGATCTACATTCTCGGCACGGTAGCGGTGATGGGCGTCATTCCCTCGGCCGCCCTCGCGCGCTCGAATGCGCCTTTCGCCGATGCCGCTCGCTCGATGTGGGGCTCCTGGGCGGGCTACGCGGTGGCGCTCGGAGCGGTGGTGTCCTGCTTCGGCGCGCTGAACGGATGGCTTCTGCTACAGGGGCAGATTCCGCTCGCCGCGGCGAGGGACGGTTTGTTCCCCCGATTTTCTCGCGGGTGTCGAAGTCCGACACTCCGGCGATCGGGCTCGTCCTCTCGAGCGTGCTCGCCAGCATTCTTCTCGCGATGAACTACACCCGGAGCCTGGTCGAGCAGTTCACTTTCATCATTCTGCTCGCGACCCTCAACACCCTTGTGCCCTATCTCTTCTGCAGCATGGCGGAGATCATGATTTACGTGAGGGACCGGAGTCGTTTCTCCGGCGAGAGGTTCCTCGGCTCGATCGTGCTCTCCTGCGCCGCGTTCGTCTTTTCGCTATGGGCGCTCGGCGGCGCCGGCCAGGAGATCGTCTACTGGGGATTCCTCCTGTTGATGGCGGGAATTCCCTTCTACGTGTGGGTTCGCTGGCGAGAGCGTGCGACCGCGTAGGACGAGATCAGGAACGAACGCCAAGGCGCAAAGACGCAGAAGAAAAACTGCTCTGATTCCGCCGCGATGGGCGGGAGCTTCCCGTGGAAGTCCGTCACGTTCTGGAAGGCGTGTCCCAAGCGGAGTACGGTCGCCTCGTCGAAGTGCCGGCCGATGAGCTGAACGCCGATGGGAAGCCCCTCGTCCGAAAGCCCTGCGGGAAGACTGAGCGCGGGAGAGCCGGTCAGGTTGGCGGTGATGGTGAAGACGTCGGAAAGATACATCGACAGAGGGTCATCCACCTTCGCACCCAGGCGAAAGGGCGGCGTGGGGCTGGTGGGCAAAAGGATGGCGTCGACGCCGTCGACGCCGTCGAGGACCCGTGCCAGCGAGCGGCCGACGAGGCTCCGGACCTTTTGCGCCTTCTCGTAATAAGCATCGTAGTAGCCCGCGGAGAGAACGAACGTGCCGAGGAGGACCCGTCGTTTCACCTCTTGTCCGAATCCAATATCGCGGGTCTCGCCCATCATTTCGTGAAGGGCAGCCTTTTTCGGACTGCGCAGGCCGTAGCGGACGCCGTCGTAGCGCGCCAGATTCGAGCTCGCCTCGGCGGTGGCGAGGAGGTAGTAGCAGGCGACACCGTGCTCGGTCGAAGGCAGCGTGACCTCCTCGACCCCGACCCCACACTCCCCGAGCTTCGCCGCGGCGTTCTCCACGGCGGAGCGTACGCTCGCGTCCACTCCGGTCTCGAGGAGCGCTCGGGGTACACCGACTCGGAGCGTGGCGACACTCTTCGAGAGCTCGGCGACGTAGGCCCCCGCGGGGAGTGACGCGCAGGTGGAGTCTCTCGGGTCGGGCCCGGCGATGGCCTCGAGCACCCACGCCGCGTCCTCGACGGTACGGGTGAGGGGCCCGAGCTGGTCGAACGAGGAGGCGAACGCGACGAGACCGTAGCGCGAGACCCGTCCGTAGGTCGGCTTGAGCCCCACGACGCCGCAGAAGCTCGCCGGCTGCCGGATCGAGCCGCCGGTGTCCGTGCCGAGCCCGGCGGGTACCAGGCGTGCGGCGACCGCCGCCGCGGAGCCTCCGCTGGAGCCCCCGGGAACGAAATCGAGATTCCACGGGTTCCGGGTTTGCCCGAGCGCCGAGTTCTCGGTGGAGGAGCCCATCGCGAACTCGTCCAGGTTGGTCTTGCCGAGAACGACCGCGCCAGCGCTCAAGAGCTTTTCGACGGCGGTCGCGTGGTAGAGCGGTCGATACCGCTCCAGTATGCGGGAGCCGCAGGTGCAGGGGACTCCGGCGACGGAAATGATGTCTTTGACCGCGATCGGTACTCCGTGCAGCGCTCCCCGCGCGGCCGCGGGGAGCCCGTCGAGCTCTCTCGCGCGCGCCCGCGCCGGTTCCACCATGCGATCGAGGAACGCTCCGATGCGGTCGTCGAGGCGCTGGATTCTCGCGACGTACGCGTCGACGGTCTCGATCGCGGAGACCTCGCCTTTCGCGAGGAGACTCCGTAGCTCGCTGAGGGGCACTTCCCAAAGCGATGAGCCCCCGCTCCCGCTCCCGCTTCCGCTCACGGGAGCACCTTTGGGACTTTGAAGAGTCCGTCCCCGTCGTCGGGCGCCGCTTCGAGAACGCGCTCCCGCTCGAGGCCCGGGCGCGGCTCGTCCTCGCGCAAGCCGTCGAGGGGAGACCCCTCGTGACCCTTTTCGAGAAGAGCGTGCGACGTGGGCTCGATGCCCTCGGTGTCGAGAGCCTGGATGGTCTCGGCGTAGGCGAGGATCCGCTCGAGCTCGGCGGTGAACCGCTCGCATTCTTCGTCCGTGAGCGACAGGTGGGCGAGCTCTCCGAGCTTACGTACCTGGTCGCGGTCCACTCTCGCCATGCCGATTGCGTAGTATATACTTTCAGCCGATGGCCTCCGAGACGGAAACGGAAACGGAAACGGAAACGGCGACGCCGTTATCGCGGCAGTCTCACTCTTCTCCCTCTCAAGAGCCGGAGCTCTCGGTCGTCGTGCCCGTGCTCGACGAGGAGGGAAACGTCGCGGCGCTTCATCAGGAGCTGACCGAGGTCCTCGATGCCTACGGAAAGAGCTACGAGATCCTCTTCATCGACGACGGCAGCAGGGACGCCAGCTTCGCGCTGCTGAAGTCGATCCATCATCAAGACGATCACGTCCGGGTCATCCGCTTCCGCAAGAACTTCGGACAGACCGCGGCCCTCGCCGCCGGATTCGCCGAAGCCCGGGCGCCGGTCATCGTGACTCTCGACGCCGATCTGCAGAACGATCCTCGCGACATCCCGCGACTCGTCGAGCGTCTCGACGCCGGCTTCGACGTCGTGTGCGGGTGGAGACGTGACCGCAAGGACCCGTACTTCTCCCGCCGTCTCCCGTCGCAGATGGCCAACTGGCTCATCTCCGTGACCACCGGCGTGCACCTCCACGACTACGGTTGCACGCTCAAGGCCTTCCGCTCCGAAGTGGTGAAGAACCTGCATCTCTACGGGGAAATGCATCGCTTCATCCCGGCGGTCGCGAGCGGCTTCGGAGTGGCGATCGACGAGATGGTGGTGGGACATCGCCCCCGGCGCGTGGGGAGCTCCAAATATGGAATCTCGCGAACCTTCCGCGTCATCCTCGATCTGATGACGGTGAAGTTCCTGCTCAATTACTCGAGCCGCCCCCTCCAGATTTTCGGCTCGTTGGGATTCCTCATGGGCGGCGTGGGGTTCGTCCTCGGATGCTATCTCACCTGGGTCAAGCTCTGGCTGGGTGAGTCCATCGGAGGCCGACCGCTTCTACTCCTCGCGAGCCTGCTCATGCTCGGCGGCTTGCAGCTCGTGAGCCTCGGGCTTCTCGGTGAGCTCCTCGCGCGGGTCTACCACGAGAACCGCGAGAGCCCGCCGTACGCGATTCGGGAAAAGCTCGACCGCGATCGGGAAGAAGACCGTCGCGAAGATTGAACGCCCGTTTCCCCACCAGCCAAGTTGGAGAGTCCGAGGCGTTTTACTTCTTCGGCTTGATCTTGGTGATGGCCTCGTGCTCTCCCGCGGCGTTGTCGCGACATAAGGGTGACTCCGCTCGGCTGAGGGACTGCTCGTTCAGAGCCGCGGACTCGAGAGCGATCGATCGGGACTGGCCTTTGTCGTCCCTTCACGAAACAGTTTCCTCGACGCTGTGTCGAAGGAAACGACCTCCGCATTCACGTGTGCATCGTTATTTTCGACGCCTGAGAACTGACGACTCGTGCGCTGTGGATGCATAGTCTGAGCCATGGCGGCACTAGCGACGAGAGTCAAAAGCCGAGGCGATCAGAAACATGAGCTTCTTCATCTTGCGATGTCTCCTCGATTGCGTCGCTACCTCATTGCGCATGCTGAACTCGCATAACTGCAACTCGAGTGTCATCGATGGTGGAATCGCTGGTGGTCGAGGAACTCCTTCAGAATCTGTGAGCTCGATGCCCGGCGCTGAATGGCGCACCCGCGCGCGGAGTACCCATTCGGTGCAGTGACGCAGATGATTGGTGGCAGCGCCGAACGACGGCGAAGGCCAAACGCCTGAACGCGGTCGCGGCGGAGACGCTGAGAGGCGGAGGGCCGGGAGCGCTTGGCGGAGCGCGCTCCTGGGCGATTCTCTCGAGCTGGTACTGCATCGTCCGGCGGCTGAGACCGAGCAAACGCGCGGCTTTCGTTACGTTGCCCCGGTCTTCTCGATCGCCTGGAGCAGCAGGCTCTTTCTAGCGCTTCAAGATCGATCCGTTCTCGGGGATCTCGATGGCGCAGAGATCGAGTCGGGAGTGCCGCTGTGTCGGACGGCGGCGGGAAGATCCGGGAGATCGATGACGCACCTTCGCCGAGAACCACCGCCTGTTCGATTACCGACTCGAGCGTCGCGTACGTTTCCCGGCCAGTGGTGAGCGGGTGAGCGCCTCGCTCGCGCTCGCAGTGAGCTCGCGACCCGCTCCGCTGTACTTCTCGAGGAAATGCTCGACCAGGAGCGGGATGTCGGTCTTTCGCTCGCGGAGCGCCGGGAGCATGATGGGGATCACGTTCAGTCGATAGTACAAATCCTCGCGGATCTTTTTTACAGGACTGCTCGCTCCGAGATCTTGATTCGTTGCTGCCACGATGCGGACGTCCACATGGATACGCTCGGCGCCGCCTACCCGTTGCAGCTCGCGCTCCTGGAGCACCGGAGGAGCTTCACTTGAAGGTCCTTCTTGAGATCGCCCACCTCGTCGAGGAACAGGGTCGAGCTGGAGGCCTGCTCGAAGAGCCCCACCTTGCGTGACTCGGCGCCGGTGAACGCGCCTTTCTCGTAGCCGAAGAGCTCGCTTCGAGAAGCGTCTCGGGAAGAGCGGCGATGTTCACTGCGTACAACGGCTGGTCGCGGAGCGAGCTGTGCTGGTGAACGCCCGTGCCACGAGCTCCTTTCCCGTCCCGCTCTCGCCGTAGATGATGACCGTCGAGGTCGAATCTGCGACCTTGCGCACCATGCGAAGGACGTCGGCTACCGCTCCATGGGCTCCGATGAAGTTCTCGATGCGGAATTTGTCCCGTAGCTGCTCGTGCAGCATCCGGTTCTCCTGCAGCAAACGAGACCGTTCCGCGGCCCGGGCCACCACCAGGAGCAGCTGGTCCGGCTCCAGAGGTTTGGTGAGGTAATCGAAGGCGCCCTTGCGCATCGCTTCCACCGCGCTGTCGATGGTGCCGTGGGCGGTGACGATGATGAAGCTCGCGTCGAGCTGACGCTGACGGGCCTGCTCGAGCAGATCGATCCCGCTCATCGCGGGCATCTTGAGGTCGGCGAGAATCACGTCGAAGCGCTGCTCCCGGAGAAAGGTCAGCGCCTTGGGACCGTTCGCGGCGCACTCCGTCTCGTAGCCTTCGCCTTCCAGAATGAGCTTGACGATCTGCCGCTGCGGCGGCTCGTCGTCGACCACCAGCACCCGCGCCTTCACGGGGCTACCACTTCCTCGGCACGCTCCGGCGCGCTCTCGGCGGACGCGGCGGGGAGCGTGACGGTGATGTGAGTGCCGCTCCCCGGCGTGCTGGAAACTTCTATCGTGCCGCCATGCTCGGTGAGGATTGGCGGGTGAGCGAGAGTCCGAGACCGACACCGGTGCTCTTCGTCGAAAAATAGGGCTCGAACGCTTTGGCGAGCTCTTCCTGCGTCATGCCTTTTCCGTTGTCGACGACGAGGAGCTCGAGGGATTCTCGTCCATCGCGGGGCCGCACGGCGATTGCGAGTCGCCCGCCATCGGGCATCGCGTCCAGGCTGTTGATGGTGAGGTTGAGAAGACAGGTCTTGAGGAGCTCGGGGTCGCCGACGAGCGGGGGCAAGCCATCCGGAAGGCTGAGCTCGACCGCTACTGCCTGGTCCTTCGCCTTGTGCTCGACGAGCAACGAGACCTGGCGCACGATGTCTTCGAGGTGGCAAGAGGCTCGGATGGAGCTGCAGGGGCCGGCCCACGGTGAGAAAGTCTCCGACGAGGCGGTTGAGCCGGGCGATTTCCTCTTTCATGGTGTGGAGTGTCGTTTCGATCTCTCTCGCTCGCGGAAGTCGCCGTGGCGGATGCGCGCGCGCAAATGGTCGATCGAGAGATTGATGAAGTTGAGCGGATTGCGGATTTCGTGCGCGACCGCCGACGCCATGCGCCCGAGCGCCGCGGTTCGCTCGGCGAAGTAGAGCCGCTCCTCGAGCTTCTTGCGATCCCGCAGGCGATGCACCATCTCGTTGAAGCTCTCGGCGAGACTTCTCCCTTCCCGCCCGCCCGAAACCGGAAGCTCGACCGTCAGGTCGCCCGCGGCGACGGCGTGCGCCGCCTTGCTCAAACGTTCGACGGGACGGGCGAACGAGTGGGCGAGAAACAGCGAGACCGGGATTCCGAGGCCGAACACGATCCCGAGGGCCGCGAGGCTGCTCGCGAGCGATTGCCGGGAAAGTGCGGAAAAGTCATCGAGGATGCGGGTGATGACGAGGTAGCCCACCCGCCGGTCTTCGACCACGAGGGGAATGGTCAAGGTCGAGATTCTCGCGCCTGGGGCCCGTCGTCTCCCAGTACCCCCCGGATGACCCATTCCTTGTGTTTCTGGTGAACGAGCTTCTTTCCCACCCGTCCGGGGTTCGTCGAGACCTGGACTTCCTCCCACTGGTCGGTGATGGAGACGTCCTTCACCCCGAGCTGCGCGCAGTCTCTGGACATAGGCGCCGAGGGCGGCGCCCGGATCCGCCCCGGTCAGGGGCTGCTCCTGGGCGATGTCGATCGCCGCCGATAGCTCGCCGGTGTAGTCGAGGACCTGGGACAAGAGCCGCTTTTCATTGCGGACGTGAAGAAGAAAGAGGGAAGCCTCGAGGAGAGCACGAGGAGCGAGACGAGCATCAAGAGGAGCTTGTTCTGGAGGTTCCACCCTCCGAGGAACACCGGAGGGCGCGAGAGCCGTGGGCGATCCACGTACCCGCAGTATAGAGCGCCGCCGCGGCGCGTCAAGGAGACTCGTGCGGGACCGGCCGGCCGTTTGCACAACCCAGGCACGCGATACCAAGATGTGCTGCGCAACTTCTAGCGAATGGAGGTTTCGGAAAATGAGACGCGACCTGTACCTCACGATTCTCACCGTTGTTACGCTGGCGTTGGCGATGACGATGACGATGACGAGCTCGCTCGCCTCCGCCCAGGAGACCCCGACGGAGAAACAGGCGGCGCGGGAAGTCTTGAGAAAGATGGGAGATTCTCGAGGCCTCTCTCGACGTTCCGAATCTCGTTCAAGAGCTGACCAAGCCCAATCCAGAGCGCGACCGCGTCGTCGCGAGAGCGAAAGAGCTCATGGACAAAGAGCTTCTCGGCCTGAGCGACGCCATCACCCGCGATCCCGAGATCGGGTTTCAGGAGCACCGGGCCGTCGAGAAGCTCACCGGTTATTTGAAGCAGCGGGACTTCGAGGTCGAGATGGGAGTGGGAGGCCTCGAGACGGCCTTCGTCGCGCGCTACCGGCGGGGAACGGCGGGCCCGAACCTCGGCGTCATCCTGGAGTACGACGCGCTGCGCGGCACCAAGGGGGCGTTTCACGGTGATCAGCACAGCGCCCAGGGACCGGTGGGGATGGCGGCCGCCATCGCGGTGGCGGAGTATCTGACGCGGACGGGCGCCCCCGGTAACGTCGTCGTCTTCGGGACGCCGGGCGAGGAGATGATGCCTCCGAACGCCAAGACCGACATGTTCGAGGCGGGTGTCTTCGACGGCATGGACATCCTCGTGCGGAGCCACGCGGTGAACGCGACCTCGCGGCCCGCTCCCGGCTTCGGGACGTGCTGCATGAACATCGACGGGGTGAAGTTCATCTTCGGCGGCGCTCCCGCGCATCAGTTGGCGTCGTGGAACGGTCGGAACGCCCTCACCGCCGTCATCAAGCTCTTCAACAACATCGACAGCGTTCGCAGCAACATTCGTCCCGAAGCCCGCATCCAGGGCATCATCACCGAGGGCGGCGCCGCCCCGAACGTCGTTCCCGACCGGGCGGTCGCGGACTTCTACATTCGCTATCCCGACGCCGTGTATCTCGAGCAGGTCCGGCAATTCACCGACAACGCCGCGCGCGCGGCCGCGCTCGCCACCGGCACCAAGGTCAAGATCGATCACTACGGGAGCGCCCGCGACGGAATCTCCGTCGCGACCCTTTCCGAGGTGGCTTTCGAGTACATGAAGCGGTACGGCGCCAAGGACGTTCGCGAGGAGCCGGGAAAGCCCCAGGGCTACGAGGAGACGGGAAGCGTCTCGAGCGTCATCCCCGGCATCGGCTTTACCGCGAAGTCCTCGAACGCGCCCAACCACACCTACGAGATGGAAGCGGACACTCTGACGGATGTGGGACACCAGGGGTTCGAGGTGGACGCCCAGGCGATGGCGGCGCTTCTCTTCGACTTCGCCACCCACCCGGAGTACCGCGAGAAAGTGAAGCACGAGTTCGACACCATCAAGGCGCTCTTCGACGACTACCAGGAGGCTCTCCGAAAGACCTACCAGGTGCCGAACGTGCCCGAGCCGAAGTAGCGGTCTCAGGGGCTTGAAACCGCTCGACGCTCTGTCTAGCATGGCTGGCCCGCGCGCGCAGCATCCCGACACCATCGGGAAACGAGGTTAGCAGAGCATGAAGGCGATGAAGCGAGCCGTCCTATTCGTTCTTGCCGTCGGTCTCGGTGGCTGTCACGACAACACGCCCACGACGCCGTCAGGGGGCGGATCGACGACGACCTCCACTGCTCCCGTGAGCACGATGGCGCTCATGCGAGCCGCGCAGCTGACCGAGGATGCCCGTACCGTCGACGTCGCCGTCAACGGCCGCGTCGTCGCCGAGGGAATCTCTTACCCGGGCGTGAGCTCCTACTTCCAGGTCGAGCCGGGAGAGACCCGGGTGCAGTTCTTTCCCGCGGGAAATCGGCGCTCATCCATCGCCGAGACGACGTTGACCGTCGGCGCCAACCAGGCGATGACGATCGCCGTCGTGGGGACGGACCTCTCGGTCGTCGTGTTTCCGAACGACCTCGTCTCGCCTCCCGATCGATCCTGGATACGGCTGGTGAACGCCGTCGACGACTATCCCGCCAAGCTCAGTCTCGCGGTGAGAAACGGCCAGGTCGTGGTCACCGATGTCGGCTACCTCCAGGCGAGCGGCTACAGCGCACTCGTCCCCGGTCTCTACGACTTCGCGCTCCGCCGAAACGGCATCAACGAAGAGGTGGCGTCGACAACCGAAGTGTCGCTCGCTTCCGTCGCGTCCTACACCGCGTTCGCGGTAGGAACCCTCCGCCGAGACGACATCGAGATCTTCATCGCAAGAGACTGAAAACAAGGGACAAAAATTAGGGACAGGCACTAATTTTCACGCTCCATCGGAGCGGAGAAAAAAAGAGTGCCTGTCCCTAATTAACTAACGCGCGCCGATGGCTACGTTCGAGTAGATCGCGCCTTCGGGAGTCTCCGACCGGCCGGCGGCGCCGAGCTCGATCCGGTGGATCGTCGGGTTATAGGGTCTCGCGTAGTTGAAATACATGAGCTGGTCGCCGTTGATGAAGAGGCGGCAGACGTTGACGTCTCCTTCGCGACCCCACTCGATGCGGATGCGATAGGTCTTGTCCGTCTCCCAGCCTCGGAACGTGCTCGAGGCGTCGACCTGCCGTCCCTGAGAGATGAACCGAAGCCGGAGCCAGCGGTCGTTGACAGAGCTCCGGCCGTCGAGCTTCTGGAGGCTCACCCGATACCGGTTCTCCGTCATGTCGCTTCCGAGGCTCGGGTCCCACATGAAGAACAAATGCCGCGCGTCCCGCGTTGGATTGCGGATGTCGAGGCCCTTCACGTCGAGCTCGAGAAATCCGGTCTCGATGGTGGGCATGTCGTAGACGATGAAGTTCGACGACGCCTCCACTTTCCATCCCTCGGGAGTCAGCTGACCACCGCCGATGTCGCCCAGCGTCATCCCGTTGGTGAGCGGGTCGAACAGAAGGATCTTGTCCGTCTTGCCCCCGGTCGAGACCGCTCCCCGGTAGTCGATTCGACTCGTCGTGGAGAAGGGACCGACGGTTCCTCCGACGCTCGCCCGCGCGCGCCAGAAGAGCTCGCCCGCCGCGAGCTCCGAGCCGACGGTCCAGGACGTCTGCCCTGAAGCTCCTTCGGGTACGTTCGACGACTGGGCGGCGATACCGGTGAAGCCGGAATCGGTTGCTACCTGAAACGTGTAGCTCGCCGGTCCCGTCCCGCCCGAGACCGGAGCGTTCGAAACCGTGAGCGTAGCTTCGCCCGTTACCTGAGTGCCGTCGGCGGGGCTTACGATCCCGGGCGCTCCCACGGTGACGGTGGAATTCGTGGACGTCGGGCCGCTGTCGCCGCAGGAGACGAGCGCGAGAGCGAGAGCGAGGAAACTCGCCGAAACGATAGTCGCTGTCTGTCTCATGATGAATCTTCCTCTGGCTGCTGCTAACGGCGCACGACGGCGAAGTTGCGATAAATGGCGCCGACGACGGTCTCGTGGCGCTCCGAGGGGCCGAACTCGATCCAATGGGTATCGGGCTGATACGCGCGCTCGTACCCGAGCTCCATGATCTGCATGGCGTCGAGGAATACGCGCGCGGTGAACGCGCCACCATCGGGCCCCCACTCAACGCGCCAGGTGTAGACATGGTTCGGATCCCAGTCGGTGAAGTTGTACCCGACTTCTTCCTGGCGACCCTGGAGAGATCCAGCGGAAGCGAAGGTACGGCGGATTGTGGGTCGGGCCCCAGAGCTTCTCGAGGTGAACGCGGAAGGGATTCTGCCGGTACGCCCCGATGCTCGGGTCCCACATGCCGAAGAGCATCACGGAATCGCCCGTCGCTCCCGTCGGGGTCAGGCCCAGGTTCTGCCACTGGACGTAGCCGTTGTCGACGGTGGGAATCTCGTACCGCAGGAAATCGTCGGTGCTGTTGACCCTCCAGCCCTCGGGCAGGAGCTCGCCGCCGTTGCGCTCGGTCGCGAGCGTCGAGCCTCCCGTGAGCTCGTCGAAGACGACGACGGTCTCGCCCGGTCCTCCCACCGCGACGAGGGTGAACTGGGCCACGCCCGAGAAAGGGCCGTTCGTGCCCGCGGCGTCCGCCCGCGCCCTCCAGAAGTACGTGCCATCGGTCAGCGGTTGACTCACTTCCCAGCTCGTCTCGGAGCCGCCCTGCGCGATTCCCGAGGACTGGGCGACGATGCTTCCGAACGCCTGGTCGGTCGCGACCTGGAAGGAGTACGTGGGTGTCGAGCCGTTGCTCACCGTCGCGTTCGAGACGGTAAGGGTGGGCTGCGCGTCGGAAACGGATGTTGCATTCGGCCCTACGACGGCGGGCGCGGTGATGGTAACGCTCGAGCCGGTTCCATTGTTACCTCCATTGGAGCCGCCGCCGTCGCCGCAGCGGGACAGCGCGAGAGCGGTCGCCATCGTTCCTAAGGCAATCCATGTCAGTCGTCGCGATTGGGTCGTCATCGTGCGAAATCGTTCCTCCATAATCGTGTGGGTTAAACCCTTCAGCCTAACAAATCGTGCCCACCAAGTCCACACTGTCCCAAATGTTGTATTCTCACGGATTATGACAGTCCTCGTGACGGGAGCCAGCGGGTTTACCGGGAGCCACCTGGCGCGGATGCTCGTCGAGTCCGGAGAGCGCGTCCGGGTCCTGACGCGAAAGGGAAGCTCGCTCGAGCTCCTCGGCGACGTCGCGAGGGATGTCGAGTGCGTCGAGGGAGACCTCGGGGAGGGCACGAGCCTCGAGAGCGCCGTCCGCGGCGTCGAGCGCGTGTTCCATATCGCCGCCGTCTATCGGGAAGCGCGCCTGCCCGACTCGATCTATCGCGAGGTCAACGTCGAGGGCACGAGGCGTCTCGCCGAGGCCGCGCTCGCGGAAGGAGGGATCCGGTTTCTCTACTGCAGCACGTGCGGCGTCCACGGTGAAGTCGAGCCTCCCGCCGACGAGACCGCTCCCTACAATCCGGGAGACATCTACCAGCGGACGAAAGTCGAGGCGGAACGGATCGTCCTCGGACTCCATCGGGAGCGCGGGCTTCCCGCCGTCATTCTGAGGCCAGTGGGGATCTACGGGCCCGGCGATCGCCGGTTCTTGAAGCTCTTCCGCGGCGTGGCCCGCCGCCGTTTCCCCATGATCGGAGACGGAAAGGTCTTCTACCATCTCACCCACGTGGAAGACGTCGCTCGGGGATTTGTGAAAGCGGCGGAGACGAAAGAGGCCGTGGGGGAGGCCTTCATCCTCGCGGGAGCCCGCTACACGACCGTCGCGGAGCTCGTGGGGCTGATCGCGGAAAAAGCGGGTGTCGCGCCTCCGCGGTTCCACTGGCCTTCGGGCCCAATCTATCTCGCCTCCGCACTCTGCGAAGACCTCTGTCGGCCCTTCGGCATCGAGCCCCCGCTCCACCGGCGACGACTCGACTTTTTCCTCAAGAACCGCGCTTTCGAGATCGGAAAGGCGCGTCGCGTCCTCGGTTGGGAGCCGCGCGTCGAGCTTCCCGAAGGCATCGCCCGGACGCTCGAGTGGTATCGTGCCCACGGGTGGATTTAAAGTAGAGCTTCCGCATGCCCAGCGAGACCGAGGCCGCGCAGCCCAACGACCAGCGCATCCACATTGCACAGAACGAGCTCGCCGACGGGCGAAGGTCGAAGCTCCAGAAGTACGGTGAGCTCGTCATCGGCCGGCCGGGACTCGGGCCCATCGTCCTCTACGAGCTCGTGATGCTGCTCTCGGCCTGGATCCCGGGAGCCCTCGGCCTCTTTCTGCGCTCGAAGCTCTACCCGCTTCTTCTCGGCTCCTGCGGGCGGAACGTCACGTTCGGCCAGAACGTCGTCCTGCGTCATCCCCACAAGATCCGGATCGGAAACGACGTCGTCGTCGACGACCACGTGCTCCTCGACGCCAAGGGAGTCGACAACAAAGGGATCCTGCTCGAGGACGGAGTCTTTCTCGGCCGCAACACCATCCTCTCGTCGAAGAACGGATTCATTCACCTGGAGGAACGGGCGAACCTGGGGTTCAACTGCGAGATCTTCGCCGCCGACGAAGTGCGGGTGGGAAAAGACGTCATGCTGGCCGCGTACGTCTATCTCGTCGGGGGCGACCACATGCACGATCGCACCGACATCCCCGTATCCCAGCAGGGGAGGGTCGGCCTTCCCATCCGCGTGGGGGACGGCTCCTGGATCGGGGCCCAGACGGTGGTGGCGGGGGGAGTCGAAATCGGAGAACAGGCTATAATTGGCGCTGGCGCCGTGGTTCTCGAAAACGTGCCCGCCTATCACGTGGCGGCGGGAGTTCCGGCGAAAGCCATCCGCGACCGCCGGGAACCGGCATAATCAAGAGAAAGAAGTCTTCGTGTTCGGTGACAAAGCCTATGTCGGGAAGCTGCTGAAATCGAGCCTTCCGTCCCTCCCCGCGGACTTCCTGAAGACGCAGGTGGTGGGTCGGTTGCGGCCGATTCCTCCCACGGTGCTCATCTTCAACGTGTCGTACAAGTGCGACTCCAAGTGCGTGATGTGCAACTCGTGGAAGCTTCCCTACCACGACGACCTGACGACGGAAGAGTACCGAAAGGCGTTCTCCAATCGACTGTTCCGCACCATCGAGTACGTCGGCATCACCGGCGGAGAGCCCACGCTCCGCAAGGACATGGTGGACATCGTGCGCATCATGGCGGACAACATGCCGCGCCTGCGCAAGATGACGCTGAACACGAACGGCTTCGTCAAGGATCGCGTCGTCTCGACGCTCTCGAAGATCATCGACGTCGCCAACGAGCGCGGCTTCATTTTCGGGACGCGGGTGAGCCTCGACGGAGTCGGCGACGCGCACGAGGATATACGCCGGGTGTGGCACGCCTTCGAACGGGCGATGGACACCGTCCGAGCGATGCAGGAGCTCCAGAAAGAGAAGTTCTTCAACTTCGGCGTCTCCTTCACCTTTACCGCCCAGAACCTCGACGAGGGCGAGCGGATTTACCAGCTATGCAAGAAGGAGAATCTCAACGTCGTCTTCGCCATCGCCCGGTACTCCGAGCTCGCCTTCGGCAACATGGACCTGGTTGCGTCGACCGAGCTGAAGAAGGAGGACTTCCCCCAGCTCGCCCGCTTCTTCCGCAAGCGCGTGCGCGAGTCCGGTATCGCCGACGGCGACGCGCTTCTCTATCAGGCCTACCGGAAGATGTTCGAGAACGGAATGAAGCGCGCGATGCCCTGCCCCTCCATGGACCAGGGCATTCTGCTCAACCCGAACGGGGAGTTCACCTATTGCGAGAACAGCCGCATCCTTGGAAATGTCCGTGACACCGACGCCTGGGATGCCTACTTCGACGCCGGCAATCAGGCGATGCGCCAGGAGCTTCTCGACAGGGTCTGCCCCAGCTGCGCGAGTCCCTGCTTCGTGAACACCGCGGCGATGAAACAAGTGTTTCCCTACCTCAAGTTCGTCCTCGAGCTGGGCGGAGAAAAGCTCCGCGCCCGTTTCAACGGTAACGGTTCCGAGTCCGGTTCCTGAGCCGTGTGCGGCATTGCCGGAGTCGTCGCTCGAGACTCCAGTCGCTCGCTGGACCCGGCGGTCATCGGCCGGATGGTCGAAAAGCTCCATCACCGCGGTCCCGACGACACCGGTGTCGTCACCCTCCCGGGGGTCTCGCTCGGTCTGAAACGGCTCTCCATCATCGACGTCGCCGGAGGCCGGCAGCCAATCGAGAACGAGGACGGGACCATCACCTTCGTCGGAAACGGAGAGATCTACAACTACCGCGGCCTTCGCGAAGAGCTCCTCGCGAAGGGCCATCGCTTTCGCACCGGATCCGACATGGAGGTCGTGGTCCACGGCTACGAGGAGTGGGGCGACGACGTCGTTCCGAGACTCGGGGGACAGTTCGCGTTCGCCCTGTGGGACGGGCGGCGCAAGCGCCTCCTCTCCGCCCGTGACCGCGCCGGGGAAAAGCCTCTCTACTACTACGAAGGACGAGACGACATCGTCTTCGCCTCCGAGATCAAGTCGCTCCTTTCGCGCTCCGACGTGCCCCGCGAGCTCGATCCGGAGGCGCTCGACCTGTTCCTCACCTACGAGTTCGTCATCGCCCCGCGAACGATCTTTCGCGGCGTGAAAAAGCTTCCGCCCGCTCACGCGATGAGCGTCGAGCGGGGCAAAGTGGAGATCTGGCCCTACTGGAGCGCGCCGCAGACGGTGGTCGAGGGTCGGAGCGAAGGGGAGTGGGCGGAGGAGCTTCGTACGACCCTCGCCGCCGCCGTCCGATCCCAGATGATGTCGGACGTCCCCCTCGGCGCGTTCCTGTCGGGTGGCATCGACAGCAGCACCGTCGTGGCACTCATGGCCGAGGCCTCGGAACGCCCCGTCCGGACGTTCTCCATCGCCTTCCGCGAGGGAAGCTACGACGAATCGGCCTACGCTCGGGAGATCTCCGCACGTTTCGGCTGCGAGCACCGCGAGGAGACGATTGACTTCGACGTCGTCCGCCTCTTCGACCGGCTCATCGTTCATCTGGACGAGCCTTTCGCCGACACCTCGCTCTTCCCGACGTTTCTCGTCTCCGAGGTCGCGTCGAAGGAGGTGAAGGTCGTCCTTTCGGGAGACGGAGGGGACGAGCTGTTCGCGGGGTACGATTGGTACGTCGCCGACCGGCTCGCGAGGACGCTCTCGCGGCTTCCCGGCCGGACGGCGCTCGGCTGGCTCCACGCCGCGAGCGAGTGGTTTCCTCCCAGCGAGAAGAAAAAGGGTCTGGTCAACAAGGTCAAACGGTTCCTCGCCGGCGTCCGGATGCCGCCCGAGCTCCAGCACTACCGGTGGCTTTCTCACCTTCCGGTCGAAGACAAGCGCGAGCTCTACAGCGAGCATCTCCGTACCTCGCTCGGATCGTTCGATCCCTTCGCGCCCGTGATCGGCCGGCTCTCGCGCCAGACCGACGACCTCCTCAACCGGCAGCTCGCGGCCGACTTCGAGCTCTTCCTCGCCGACGACATCCTCGTCAAAGTGGACCGGATGAGCATGGCGACTTCGCTCGAGGCGCGCGCCCCGTTCCTCGACAAGAATGTGGTGGAGCTCGCTTTCCGGATGCCGGGCTCGCTCAAGCTCCGCGGGTCGGAGCGCAAATACATCCTCAAGAAAGCGATGGCTGACAAGCTCCCGCCGCGGATTCTGAACCGGCGCAAGGAAGGCTTCTCGATCCCGATGAAGAACTGGCTGCGGAACGAGAACGAGCTCCGTCCGTTGATGGAGTCGCTCCTGAGTCGAGAGCGCGTCGAGAGCCGAGGGCTCTTCCGATGGCCGGAAGTCGAGCGGAGAATCAGCGAGCACGTCGCCGGCAAGAAGAACCACGCCCACCAGCTCTTCCCGCTGATGGTCTTCGAACGCTGGGCCGAAGAGTTCCTCCCGTAACCCGTTCCTGAACAAATGGAAAAATTAGGGACAGGCACTAATTTTACGTTTTTTGAAAAATTGGTGCCTGTCCCTAATTTCTGAGGGGTCTGATGCATCACGGGAGTTGGGTCAGTCTCGTTCCGGCGCTGTCGGTCTTGGTTCTTGCGCTCGTCACCCGGCGGACGTTCGAGGCTCTCCTCGGCGGGACGATCATTGGCTACCTCATCACGAGCGGCTTCGGCTTTTTCGACGCCTTCACTCAGTCCATGCTCTCGATCATGAAGGACGAGACCGTGGGCTGGATCACCCTCGTCGTCGGGCTCTTCGGATCTCTCATCGCGCTTCTCGTCCGTTGCCGAGCGACGAACGCCTTCGGAGATCGAGTCGCGGCCCTCGTCAAAGGTCCCAGAGGCGCTCTCATGGCGACCTGGTTCATGGGGCTCGTGATCTTTCTCGACGACTACTTGAACGCTCTCGCGGTGGGGGCGGCGATGGCGCCGGTCACGGACCGGTTCGGCATCGCGAGAGAGAAGCTCGCCTACATCGTGGACTCGACCGCGGCGCCCGTCTGCGTTCTCGTTCCTCTGAGCACGTGGGCGTTCTACGTGGCCGGGCTGTTCGAAGGCGTCGGCGCCGCGCCCGCGGGAGGCGGCCTCGCCCTGTATCGAAGCGTGATTCCCTACGTGGTCTACGCGTGGGTCGCGGTCCTCCTCGTCCCGCTCGTCGCGAGCGGCATCGTGCCCGATATCGGGCCGATGAAGCGGGCGGGAGAGCGAGCTCGCGGCGGCCAGCTCGCCCCGGACGATTCGCTCTCGTTCGACGACGCGTTCGGCACGAAGAGCTCTTCCTCGAGCGACAACACGAGCCCGCGCCTCTCGAACTTTCTCATTCCTCTCGTCGCCCTCATCGGCTTCTCCTGGTATCTGAACGATGCCCTCAAGGGCGTTCTCATCGCGGTCTTCCTCACCGTCGGGCTCTTCCTCGTCCGGCGCGTCCTGACCTTCAAGGAGATATCGGAGACGTTCTTTCTCGGATTTCAATCCATGGTCTATCCGCTCGGAATCGTCGTCGTCTCCTTCGGCCTCCGAAACGTCAACGAGGACCTGGGCCTCACGCAATATGTCATCGACTCGGTACGACCCATCATGAGCGGCGCGCTCCTTCCCGCGGTCGCCTTCGTGAGCCTTTCTCTCATCGCGTTCGCGACCGGATCCTTCTGGGGTGTCTACGCGGTGAGCCTTCCCATCATCGTTCCCCTGGCCAACTCGATGGGGGTCTCCGCTTCCGTCTGGCCCTCGGCGCCGTCGTCTCCGCGGGCGCTTTCGGCTCCCACGCCTGCTTCTATGGAGACGCGACCGTGTTATCGGCCTCGGCGAGCGGATGCAACATCCTCGCGCACGCGTACACGCAGTTGCCCTATGCCGTCATCGGCGCGGTCATCTCGACCGCAGTGTTTCTCGTTTTGGGAGCCCTCTCATGAGCGACAGCGAAGTCGACGTCCGGCGGATCGCCCTGCTGCAGCTACAGGCCTCCGAGAACCGTGAGGAGAACGTGCGGAAGACCGAGGCGCGCGTGCGCGAAGCGGCCGCGGGAGGTGCTCGGATCGTCTGCCTTCAGGAGCTCTTCCACGCTCGCTACTTCCCCCAGCGGGTCGAGGTCGAACGCTACGGCCTTGCCGAGACGCTGCCCTCGAAGACGAGCGAGCGCATGGCGTCGCTCGCCGCCGAGCTCGGCCTCGTTCTCATCGTTCCGGTATTCGAAGAGGCCCGGCCCGGTGTTTATTTCAACACCGCTCTCGTTTTCGACGCCGACGGCAAAGAGCTCGGGAAGTACCGCAAGACTCACATTCCCGACGGGCCCCAATACCACGAGAAGTTCTATTTCACGCCCGGTAATCTAGGCTATCCCGTCTTTCGGACCCGCTTCGGCACCATCGGGGTCGGCATCTGCTGGGACGAGTGGTATCCGGAAGTGGCTCGCATCTTCGCGCTCCGAGGCGCGGAGATCCTCTTCTATCCCTCCGCGATCGGCTCCGAGCCCGATCGTCCCGGCTACAGCTCCGCCGAGGCGTGGCGGTGCGTCATCCGCTCGCACGCCATCGCGAACGGAGTCTTCGTCGCGGCGGTGAACCGCGTCGGGGTCGAGGGGGAGATGTCCTTCTACGGAGAGAGCTTCGTATCGGACCCCTTCGGCGAGATTATCGGACGGGCGGAAGGGGAGGAGGCGGTGGTATTCGCCGACGTCGATGTCGGGAAGATCCGGGAGGTTCGCGAGCTCTTCCACTTTCTTCGTGACCGCCGCATCGATACCTACGAACCCCTTCTGGACCGGCTCCTCGAATGACGGTGACGGCCGAGTTGGATTTCTGATAATTTGTCGCCGCGAGGGCGTCAGGAGTACAGGGTCATGAGTCTGAGTCCGAGTCCGAGTCCGAGTCCGAACGAGCCTCAGATGAAACAGCACGTGTCGATTCTGGGAATCCTCTACATCGTGTTCGGGGCTCTCGGAATCCTCACGGCGCTGTCGCTTCTCCTGATCTTCGGCGGGGCCGCGGGAATCATCCGCATGGTGGGCTCGAGCGACCCTGACGCCGCGGTCGCGGTACCGATTCTCGGTGTTCTGGGCATCGTTCTGTTCTTCCTCGTCGTGGTCCTCTCCGTGCCCGGTCTCATCGTCGGCATCGGCCTCGTCAAGTTTCGGAGCTGGGGCCGCATCGGAGGCCTCGTGCTCTCCGCGCTCAATCTCCTCAACTTCCCGTTCGGTACCGCCCTCGGCGCGTACGGGCTCTGGGTCCTGCTCTCCAAGGAGACGGAAGCGGTCTTCACGTGAACGTGAACGTGAACGGTGAACGTGAACGCAAGCTCGACGTCCTACCCCGAGGGCGCGCCACGGCCGGGGAACGAAGCCGCCTACGAGCAGCTCTACCTCATGCTCGCCGCGGTGTTCATCGCCGCCCTCGTCGCCTGCAACCTGATCTTCCAGAAGTTCTTCATCTTGAGGCTCGACGTATTCGGCTCGGCCGTCACCTTCCAGCAGTCGGTCGGAATCATCGCCTATCCCGTCACCTTCCTCGTGACCGACGTTCTTTCCGAGATCTACGGTAAGGAGCGTGCCGATCGGGTGGTCACGAGCGGCCTGGTGGCGAGCTTCTTCGTGATGGCGTTGGTCCTCGTCTCTACCTCCGCGACCGCGGCGGATTGGAGCCCCATCGACGACGGACCTTTCGAAAAGTGTTCGGCCTCCAATGGGTCGGGGTCGGCGCGTCGATGGCCGCCTACCTCGGAGCACAGTACCTGGACATCCGGCTCTTCCATTTCTGGAAACGCGTCACGAAAGGAAAGCACCTCTGGCTCCGGAACAACGCCAGCACCATGACCTCTCAGATCGTCGATACCGCGGTCGTGAACGGCCTCCTCGCCCTCATCGGGACGACGGGAGTCACCTGGGCCCGGTTCCCCGATCTGTTCGTAAATGGAGTCTTCTTCAAATGGATCATGGCGCTTCTCGATACCCCCTTCTTTTATGCCGCCGTGTTCTACTGCCGGAGAAGGCTGCAGCTCCCCGACGAGCAGGTGCAGCTGGTAGAAGATGACGGGATTCAAGAGGAGCTGTTGGAAGGCGAGCTGGTAGAATGACACGATGATCCGGAAAGGCATCATCCTCGCGGGAGGAGCCGGGAGCCGTCTCTACCCCATTACCAGCGCCGTCAGCAAACAGCTTCTTCCCGTCTACGACAAGCCCATGATCTATTACCCGATGAGCACCCTGATGCTCGCCGGGATTCGCGACATTCTCGTCATTACCACTCCCCACGATCGCCCGCTCTTCGAGACGCTCCTGCGAGACGGAAGCCACTTCGGGATCCGGATCTCCTACGCGACCCAGCCTCGCCCGGAGGGACTGGCCCAAGCCTTCCTCATCGGCGAGGACTTTCTCGCGGGCGAAGGCTGCGCCCTCATCCTCGGCGACAACCTGTTCTACGGGCACGAGCTCACCCGGCACCTGCAGCGCGCCGTCGAGAGAGAGTCGGGAGCCACGATTTTCGCGTACTGGGTCAAGGACCCGGAGCGCTACGGAGTCGTGAGCTTCGATGACGACGACGTTCCCCTGCGGCTGGTGGAAAAACCGGAGAAGCCCGATTCGCCTTACGCCATAACCGGTCTCTACTTCTACGACGAACGGGTCGTGGAGCTCGCCTCGGGCCTGAAGCCGTCGGCGAGGGGCGAGCTCGAGATCACCGACTTGAACCGCCTGTATCTCGACGAGAGGCAGCTCCACGTCGAAAAGCTCGGCCGGGGCTTCGCCTGGCTCGACACGGGAACGAAGGAGGCGCTGCTGCAGGCGGCGAAGTTCATCGAGACCGTCGAGCAGAGACAGGGGCTCAAATCTGCTGTCCCGAGGAGATCGCCTTCCACATGGGCTTCATCGATGTCGAAGCACTCCGGATGCTCGGCGAGGCCTGTCAGACGAGCGAGTACGGGCGCTATCTCTTGTCCCTCGTGGGGCAGGAACGCCGCCCGTGAAGCTCGTAGATAGCTCTCTCCCGGGTGCGGTGATCCTCGAGGTCGACCGCCACGAGGACGCTCGTGGTTTCTTCCTCGAGACGTTCAAAGAGGAGCCGTACCGGCTCGCGGGCGTCGTCGGCGATTTCGTCCAGGACAACTGGTCTCGCTCGCGGCGACACGTCCTGCGGGGACTGCATTTTCAGCGACGCCAGGGAAAGCTCATCACCGTCGTCCGCGGCGAGATCTTCGACGTGGCGGTGGACATCCGTCCCGACTCGGAGACCTTCGGCCGGTGGCTCGGAACGACGCTCTCCGCGGAGAACAACCGCCAACTCTTCGTGCCCCCGGGATTCGCCCACGGATTCTGCGTCGTCTCGGAGCTCGCCGACGTCTGGTACAAAACCACCGACGTCTACCGCCCGGAGGAGGAAGGCGGCGTTCGCTGGAACGACCCCAACCTCGCCATCGAATGGCCGATCGAGGACCCCATTCTCTCCGACCGCGACCGCCTCCAGCCCCTCCTGAAGGAAATCCCCCCCGACACCCTGATCACCCGCGAAGAGATAAAAACAATTAGGGACAGTCCCTAATTTCTCTACGCCTGAAACAATTAGGGACAGTCCCTAATTTCTCTGCGCCTGTGTTTCCTCGGTCGGAGATGAAGTTCGTCACGATGTGGCTCGGCGGCCGAGAATCCTCCGATACACCTCACGTTGGTGGGCCACTCCTACGACGTAAACGACGATCTCCGTCACGTGGACCTCGTAGACGATTCGGTAGTCTCCGATACGGATACGGTAGGCGTTCTCCCGGCCGCGAAGCCGTCCCGCGCCGAGCGGGATTGGGTCGGCGGCAAGTCCATCGATCGTGGACTTTGCCCGGGCGCGAATCTTGGGGGGGAGTTTCTTCAGCTCTTTGGGAACGGCCGCGTGAAGAAGTACCTTAAATGTCGTCCCGGACCTCTTTCCACTCGAGCCACGGCCCGCGTCGCCGTTCTTCGACGAGAGCCAGGTCTTCCGCGTCTTCCAACCACTGCGCGATCGCCTCCTGGACCACCGCCTGTGCCTTCAGCCCGTGCTCTTCGCAGTAGCGGTCCAGGAGCTCCTTCAGCTCCTCATCGATGCGATGTGTAATCGTGGCCATGGAGATACGATATCGCCAGCTGCAAGCTTTTGCAAGTTTTTGACTGGCGCCGCGTGGCTCAGCCTTCAGACGACTCCATCACACGAGCATTGAAGTATGCTTGGGCCGCTATGAGCCATGAACCGACGATTTTCGACAAGATCATCCGGGGCGACATCCCGAGCCACAAGAATCTTCGAAGACGAGCACGTCTTCGCCTTTCTCGACATCAGCCCCCTCTCCAAAGGCCACACCCTCGTCGTGCCGAAAGAGCCCAAGGCCTTCCTCCACGAGCTGAGCGACGAGTCCGCCGCCGCCATTGGCCGCGCGCTGCCCCGGCTCTGCCGCGCCGTCTTGAAGGCAACGGGAGCCAAGGACTACAACGTGCTCCAGAACAACGGAAGCGCGGCGCACCAGGCCGTCTTTCACGTGCATTTCCACATCATCCCCCGCTTCGAGAGGGAAGGCCTGGGTATCGTCTGGAACGCCGGACAGCTCTCGAAGGAGACGGCGAAGGATTTGGTAGAAGCGATGCGCGAGGCGCTGGCATCGGATTCTTCCCGCTGAGCGTTCGCGCCGCGGTTCGCCACGCGCTGTCGTAGGGGTTGCTGTTCACGGCGGTCCGGGGTCTCAGCGCGCGATTCCTTCTTCTTTGAACGATACAGACCGAACAGATATAATGTACGTATCGTACAGACGGGGGGACCGATGAAACATACCATTCGAAAGAAGACCTTCAATCTCGACATCGAGACTCTCGAGAAGGCACGGCGGTTGCTTCAAGCGAAGACCGAAACGGAAGCAATCGAGAAAGCCCTGGAGAAGGTGATCGAGGACCGGGAAATTCAAGAATCGCTGGAACGGCTGCTCAAGGACGGGCGGTTTCGGACGGTTTATCGATGAAATGTCTGTTAGACACGAGCGTATACATCGGCGCGTTTCGCTCGGGCGAGACACGGGCTCAGTTTCGCGAGACCTTCTTTCCACTCATTCCACAAACGTTTCTTTCGGCGGTGGTCGCGTATGAGCTATATGTCAACGCGAAGGACCGCTCGAGCCGTCGCCTCGTCGGGGAGTTCGTAGCTCCCATGGAGCGCTCCGCTCGAATCGTGAGCCCGGCCTTCGCCGACTGGCTGAAGGCGTCCGAAATCGTCACCGACATCGTCGAAAACAGGCGGCAATGGCGATCTAAGTTGCCAGCCCTCCTGAACGACATCCTGATTGCCCTCTGCGCGAGACGGATCGGCGCCACCTTATTCACGTACAACAAGGATGATTTCATGCTCATTCAGCGTCAATACGATTTCTCGCTTCGAGTTCTCGCACCTCTGGGAAGCGAGTGATTCCAAACCCTATTCCGTTGCAGAGTGACCTGGAGTGCCCTCCAGGGCCCGAAACACTCCCGCCGCCAGCAGCGCGAGGAGCGGATCGGTAATCTCCGGTGTGTGCGTCGGGATCCACATCTGCGCGTACTCGAGCCCGCAAAGACCCGCTACCGTCACCGCCGCGGCCGCGGTGAGGCTCCACCCGAGCCGGGTGAAGAGATAGACCTCTCCACCGTAGAAAAAGAATTTGATGAAGAGCTGTTGCACGTTCGTGAGGAGCGAGCCGCCGAGAAACCCGTAGAAGGGAAGCCAATGAAAGACTCCGCGGGCGTGCCAGGCGGACAACCCCTCGAGCTCCCCTCCGACGATCGCGGCACTCACCCAGAGGGTGGCCACGAGGTACCGCGAGTCGCGCCGGC
Source organism: uncultured Acidobacteriota bacterium (assembly GCA_963815675.1). Lineage (GTDB taxonomy): Bacteria > Acidobacteriota > Vicinamibacteria > Marinacidobacterales > SMYC01 > CAWFHP01. Next base: position 252,132 of record CAWFHP010000020.1, read on the forward strand.
GAAACGCCCACCAGACCGCGACGGAGGCGGCCGCACCCACCACGTTCGGCGCCGTCACCGCGTTGTCGTCGATGAGGACCTCCATACCGAGCACGAGGGGAATGGCGAGAACCCAAGCGAGATCGCGAAACCGGTTCGTCTCGAGCCCCTCCCAGGCCACGGCGAACAACAGCCACCCTCCCGAATTTCGCAGAACGTCGACGAACGGGAGCCGCGGCGTGAGGAGAAGCGGTTTCAAGCTGTCCTTGATCGATTGCCAGTCGAGCGAAGGAACGAACGGAGCGAGGCGATAGGCGAGCCAGCTCACGATGAGGACGAGAGGAAACCCCGAAACGCGCTGCCAGAGCCGGTCACGGGCGAACGCCATCGTTCGCGAAAGCCGCAGGCTCGATAAAGCGATCGCCGAGCCCACGAGCGTTCCGATCGTGTTCGAGAACGCGTCGTTCAACGAAGGGACTCGGCCTCGCACGAACAGCTGCCCCACTTGAAGCACGACCCCGAGGAACGCGCCGAGGACGAACACGGAGAATATCGATGCGACGAGGCGTTTCGGCCGGTACTGCAGGTAGAGGAGCGTTCCCAGCAGACCGAGGGGAGCGAAAAGCACCACGTTCGCGAGACGTCACTCTTGCTTCCGATGTTCGGATTGAAGAGCTCGTCCAGCCGCCAGGCCAGGTCCCGCGTGTCGAAGAACCGGAACGGATAAAGCGACCCATAGATGATGACGGCGATGACCAGCAGGAAGAGCTGGAAGAGCGGATCGCGCAGGACGGACGCGGACCGCCTCGGCGCTCGGTTCTTCGTTTCCACCACGGTTCAGCGACTCAGCGGCAGAAACCGAGCTTCGAAAGCGTCAATCGAGAAGAAAACCCGGTGCGCGAGCTCGACGTGTTCACCGTGACGAACAAAGCGTCGATGTCCGCGAGAGGGACAGCACGTCGATCTCCCACCGTCGGATAGAACCGCTCCCAGGGGACGGCGCTCGCCGAGCCCGCCGGGTCGAGCTCGACCGAAGCATAGTGCCCGTCATCGCCCGCCCGGACCTCGACCCAGTAGCGCATTCGTTCGGGCGCGCTTGCCTGCATATAGATGCCCCTGTAGCCCGAGAGGTCGAGCTTCTTCCGCACCGCCAACGCCACCCACCGGTCGACCTTCTCCGGAGTCGACTGGGAAAGATGATACGAGAGGCCGAGCCCGCCGCCGGCCTCCGTTTCGAGCGACGCCTGCGACTCGTCGTCCTTCTCGACATGGATCTCCTCGAGCGGGATTTCGTCGATCGCGTCGCACTCCAGGAGTTTCGGTGCCGTGGGCGTCGGTTCCATCCCGACGAAGATCGCGTTCGAAAGAATCCACGGGACGTCGTCCGCGAGCAGCGGATGGTCGAGGAGGTAGACCTCGGCACGGTAGATTCCTTCGTCCTTCGCCGCGTAGCGGATCGATCCGGTCTCCGACGACGCCACCACCACTCCGTTTCGTTTCAGATCCACCCGAGCCCGATAGCGTGCCGCTTCGAGATCGACACGCACCTCTCCGTCGCTTTCCGCGATCTCGAAGCGCTCGGGCTCGCCGGCGGCCCGAACGACGGCGAAGAAATCCCCGCGGCGTATGGCCTCCATCGGCCGATCCCGGTAGCGGGGGTCGATCCCGAGACCGACGTAGCCGAAAGCGGTTTGGTAAGAGGGGACCCTCACGGTGCGCGTCTCCGTCAGAGGAAAACCCCCGTGAGCGTTGTTCGCATAGAAGGCATTGACGTGTCCCCGCTCGAGAAGCTCGTCCCACCGCTTCAACGCGTACGTGGGGGGCTCGAACCCATGAATGTAATAGTAGCGGTTGAAGAGCGAGAACACGGCCCAGCTCAGCTTCTGCCGGAGCGAGCTCGCTCGAAAGTAGGAGGTGACGTTGATGATCTCGATTCCGTCCGGCGTGAAATCGGACGCCCAATACCGCCACTGCTGCACGGGGTCCTCGGGATACGTCACGACGGCGATCCCACCCCAATCGTGCGCGTCGCGAACGGCATCGGGTGGATATGGCGGCAAGTGGTACCGGGGAACCTCGCGCACGTCGGAAACGATGAGATGTCCGTCGGGAATCCCGACTTCCGATCCGCCGATGAAACGCACTCCATCGACGGTGCGCGCGAGCGTGGCCGCCTCCGGGTTGGGCGCGCCGTGGTCGCTCAACAGAATGAAGCTCACCCGAGCCGCCTTCGCTGCCCGCGCGATTGCGTCGAGCGAGAGAAGGCCGTCCGACATCGTCGAGTGCACGTGGAAGGCCCCCCAGAGATACCGGTCCGACCGCACGGGCACGTAGCCGACGAGAAGAAGCCCTCGAGCGAGCACGAGCAAAAGCACGCCTGCGAGAGCCACACCGAAGAGCTTCCCGACGCGAGACCGCATGAGTTGCCGCTATCTTAAACAAATTCCAGCCGAGGTCCTTGGCTTGACACGGATACCACACTAGGTGTAAAAAAGTCTGACACTGGGTGGCTCGCCCCTCCTCGGAGCCGCCGCAACGTGGTCCCAACCCACCTGCAAGCCCAGGCGCGGCGCTCGATCACCGCAACCAACTGGAAAACAAGCGCTTCTATTTTCTGATGGGAACTGAATCGCTCCTGGGGTACGTGGCGGCCGCCGTGAGTGTGCTCGTCGCCGCGTTCGTCCTGTGGCAGGACCGCCGTCAGCGCGCCTACTGGGCCCTCGCGGCGATCCTTCTCGTTCTCGCCCTCCGGGAGGTCCTGGGCGTACAGGCGGTCGAGGCGATTGCCGACGACGACGTCCTGCGCTGGCACCAATATCGGTTCTTCGCCGAAGCGTTCCTCCCGGGGTTCGGGCTGCTCTTCGCTCTCACCTTCGCCCGGGCCAACGAATCGTGGTTCGTGAAACGATGGTGGTGGGTACTCCTCACCGCTTTCGTTCTCCCGATCGGAATCGCCGGCTTCTTCCGGTATTCCCTCGTGCAACGAGCGGACTACTCGACCCCGAACTGGTTCGTTCCCCTCGGCAACGGCGGCATCTGGCTTCAGACGGTCATTCTGCTCGGAGCGGTCGTCGTACTGACGAACCTCGAGGGGACCCTCCGCGCGTCGAGCTCCACGTTCCGGTGGCAGATCAAGCTCGTGGTCATTGGCGTCGGCGTCATCTTCGGCGTCCAGATTTTTCTCTCTAGCCAGATCCTTCTGTATCAGTTGGTCTGGCCTGACATCCTCCCGTTCGGCTCCGCGGCACTGCTCCTCGGAAGCGTCTTCATCGGCTTCTCGCTTGCCCGGCGCACCCTGAGAAGCTTCGACGTCTACCCCTCCGAGCGCTTCGTCTACAACTCCCTCACCCTTCTCTTCGTCGGCATCTACCTCCTGGCCGTCGTGTTCCTGATGAGGACCTTCCGGAACGCCTGGGTCGTCGCGTTTTTCGTGCTGATCGCGATGGTGGGCCTGTTCCTCGTCCTCCTCTCGTCCGAGCTCCGCGAGCGCGCGAGGCGCTTCATCAATCGACATCTCCAGCGCCCGACTCACGACTACCGCGGTCTGTGGGACGACTTCACCCGCCGCACGAGCTCCGTCGTCGACGTCGAGCCTCTCTGCACCGAGATCGCGAAAATCGCCGCCGAGACCTTCGGCTGCTCCGCGGCGACGATCTGGCTCACGCCTGCCGGCGACGACCGGCTTTCTCTCGGCGGCTCTTCCGCGATCTCGGCCGATCAGGCCTTCACGATGCTGAAGGAGCACGCGGAAGGACGCGGTTGGCGTGAAGTGCTCGAGACCGGGCGCGAGAACGTCCTCGACCTCGCCAGCGATCGATTGCCCGATTCCGCCCGGGAGCTCGTTCGGGCCGTGAACGCGCGCTACGCGGTCGCCCTCTCGGGAAGTGACGGCGAGACCATCGGGTACCTGACGGTGAACGACCGCATCACCGGACAGGCCTACACGACGGAAGACTTCGCTCTTCTGGAAACGCTCGCCGACCAGGCGGCGGCCGCGATCTCGAACCGCCAGCTCACCCGCGATCTCCAGCGGGCGAAACAGATGGAAACGTTCCAGGCGCTCTCGACGTTTTTCATCCACGACCTGAAAAACCTCGCGTCGCGCCTTTCGCTCGTATTGCAGAACCTCCCCGCCCACTACGACAAGCCGGCGTTTCGCGAAGACCTCCTGAGCGCCATGGAGAAGAGCGTCCGCAAGATCGACACGATGACGAGCCGACTCTCCTCGCTCTCCAAGGGGCTGGAGCTCCAGCGCGTGGAGACCGACTTGAACGCCTTCGTGAAAGAAACGCTCGACGGCTTGAACGGCGCGCTGCGGGCGACGCTGAGCTCCGACTTACAGGAGATTCCAACGGTGAGCTTCGACCCCGAGCAAATCCAGAAAGTCGTCACCAACCTCGTGCTGAACGCGAACGAGGCCGTGGGAGACAAGGGGAATGAGGGCGAGGTGCTCGTCCGCACCTCGCGGGAGAGCGGATGGGTGCTCCTCTCGGTCGCTGACAACGGCTGCGGGATGAGCCCCGAGTTCGTCGCGAAGTCATTGTTCCGGCCGTTTCAGACGACGAAAAAACAGGGGCTGGGCATCGGATTGTTCCACACCAAGACCATCGTCGAGGCGCACGGCGGGCGGATCGAAGTGGAGAGCGCAGAGGGAGAGGGGACGACGTTCCGGGTGTTCTTGCCATCGGGACGAGAGCTCCGACCAAACCGACGAGGGAAGTGAATGGACACGGACACGCCGAAACTGCTCATCATCGACGACGTGGAGGACATCCGCACCCAGATGAAATGGGCGCTTGCCGACGATTACGAAGTCGCCGAGGCCGACGACCGAGCGTCGGCGACGAAAGTGCTGGAGGATCACCGGGTGCCGGTCGTGACCCTCGACCTCGGGCTTCCTCCGGACTCGAACGGCGTGGAAGAAGGATTTCTCCTGCTCGGTGAGATTCTCCAGCGGGATCCCAACACGAAAGTCATCGTCATCACCGGCCAGGAGCAGCGCGAGCATGCCCTGCGGGCGATCTCGCTCGGGGCTTACGACTACTTCAACAAGCCCATCCACATCGACGAGCTGAAGGTCGTGCTCCGCCGGGCGCACCATCTCTACCAGCTCGAAAAAGAGAACCGGGAGTACCAGAAGAGCGTCACCGAGGACTCGTTCGAAGGCCTCGTCGGGTTCTGCAAACCGATGCAGGACGTCTTCAAGTCGGTTCGCCGCGTCGCCGGCTCCGACGCGCAGGTGCTCATCACCGGAGACAGCGGCACGGGAAAAGAGCTCGTCGCGCACGCCATCCACCGTCTGAGCGACCGCTCTCCAGGGCCCCTTCGTTGCCATCAACTGCGGCGCCATTCCCGAGAACCTCCTCGAGAGCGAGCTCTTCGGACACGAGAAGGGGAGCTTCACCGGCGCCCACACCCGGCGCCAGGGCCGCATCGAGTCGTCCCATCGCGGAACCCTCTTTCTCGATGAGGTGGGAGAGCTGCCCCCGCCCCTCCAGGTCAAGCTTCTTCGTTTCCTTCAGGAGCACAAGATGGAGCGGGTGGGCGGCCGCCAGGAGATCGAAGTCGACGCCCGCGTCATTGCCGCGACCAACGCCGATCTCGAGCGCGGCATGAAGGACGGGAGCTTCCGCGAGGACCTCTATTATCGCCTCGCCGTCGTCGGAATCTCGCTCCCGCCTTTGCGCGAGCGCGGCGAGGACATCGTCATCCTCGCCAAGGTCTTCCTCGATCGTTTCACCCGCGAGAACGGCAAGAACATCGCCGGATTCTCCGCGGACGCGATGAGCGCGTTGAAGACCCACAACTGGCCGGGAAACGTGCGCGAGCTCGAAAACCGCGTGAAGCGAGGCGTCATCATGGCCGAGGGACGAAAGCTCACGTCCGAGGACCTCGAGCTCGGCTCATCCGGACCGGACAGCTACGGCTCGGTGAGCCTGAAGGAGGCCCGGGAAGAGCTCGAGCGCGAGCTCATCCAGAGAATCCTCTCCAAGCACAACGGCAACATGACCCGGACGGCAGCGGAGCTCCAGGTGAGCCGCCCGACCCTGTATGAGCTGATGGACAAGTTGGGGTTGAAGCGGGACGGCTAGCATCGAAGTGTTGGCTCTTGATAGAGCCTTCTGAATGTCAGATAATCGGAATAGCAGAGACAGCATGTCACAAGTAACTCGAGTGGGTAAGCGGGGGACTCTCGTCATTCCAGCGCCGCTCCGCAAACGCTACGGTCTGGAGGAGGGCCAGGAGGTTCTCGTGGAGGAAACCTCCGAAGGGCTGCTTCTCCGGCCTGCGATCACGCTTCCCGTCGAGTTTTACTCTCGCGAGCGAAAGGCTGCCCTACTCCTCGAGAACGCCGTCGACTGGAAGGACTACGAGTCGGCAAGGGAGGAAGTGCGCAAATTGGGTCTCGATCCGGATGCCATCCCGCATGAAAAACCCGCCGCTTGAGTCTTCAAAGTGGAGCGGCTGTTTCTCGATGCGAACGTTCTCTTCTCTGCGGCCTACCGCGAGGAGTCTGGACTACGACGGTTGTGGGAGCTCGAAGACGCCGAGCTCGTGACCTCCAGTTACGCGGTCGAGGAAGCCCGCCGGAACCTCGATGGGGAAGACAGACTCCGCCGGCTCGACGAGAATCCTTGGTAGCGTCCGCATCGTGCCGGAAAGCGTGTCCGACCTTCCAGATGGCGTCGAGCTTGCCGCCAAGGACGTCCCCATTCTCCTGGCAGCGATGGCTGGGGAAGCCTCGCATCTCATCACCGGCGACCGCAGGGACTTTGGTAGGTACTTCGCTCGGAAGATTGGAGGGGTCCGAGTGACGACCCCGCGGGAATATTTGGCCAGCAGGAACGCTAGTCGGGGAAGCTCACCCCAAGCCTAAAGCCGCCAATACCGAAATCCCGCAGCGTTGACCGCGTCGCGGTCCAACAACCACTTGAGATCGAAGAGCGGCGCCGGCTGTCGGTTTACCATCGAAGCGATGGCGGCGACGGAAAGCTCCGAGAAAGCCTGGTGCGCGACGGCGAAGACGACGGCGTCGAATCCTCGCAGCTCCTCGGCACTCACCATATGGATGCCGAATTGCTTCTCTCCGATTTCCGTGGGGACATGAGGGTCGTAGCCCGAGACCTCCACCTGATAGTCCTGGAGCTCATCGATGATGTCCTGAACGCGGGAGTTCCGGATGTCGGACACGTTCTCTTTGAACGTGAGCCCGCAAATGAGAACCCGCGCCCCTTTCACGTGCCGATCGGTCTCGATGAGGCTCTTCACGAGCTTCCGGCCAATCCACCGGCCCATGCCGTCGTTGATGCGCCGTCCCGAGAGGATCGTCTGGGGAAGGTGTCCGAGGCTCTGTGCCTTGTAGGTGAGATAGTACGGATCGACCCCGATACAGTGTCCGCCCACGAGCCCGGGCCGGAAATTCAGGAAGTTCCACTTCGTTCCCGCCGCCTCGAGCACCTCGCGGGTGTCGATACCCATCTTGTCGAAGACGATGGCGAGCTCGTTCACGAACGCGATGTTGATGTCCCGCTGCGCGTTCTCGATGACCTTGGCCGCCTCGGCCACACGGATGCTGCTCGCGAGATGGAGCCCCGCCTCGACTACCGCTCCATAGACACCCGCGACGATCTCTCGCACCTCGGGCGTTTGTCCCGAGACAATCTTGATGATCTTGTCGATCGAGCGCTCCCGGTCTCCCGGGTTGATTCGCTCGGGGGAATAGGCGAGAAAAAAGTCGCGCCCGCACACGAGCCCCGACGCGCGCTCGATCACCGGACCGCACACTTCCTCCGTCGCACCCGGATACACCGTCGACTCGAAGCAAACAATCGTCCCCGCCGAGATCTGTCGACCCACCGTCTCCGAGGCCCGCTCCAGCGGGGTCAGGTCGGGGTTCTTGTTGTCGTCGACCGGCGTCGGGACCGCCACGATGACGAAACGGGCGTTCTCGAGCTCCTGTGGGTCGCTGGTGTAGTCGATCTCGGCGCCGCGAAGCTCGTCCGAGCTCAGCTCCTGGGACGGGTCGATGTGCTGCCGGAGAAGCTCTACGCGATCGGCGGCGATGTCAAAACCGATGACCCGGAATTTCCGGCCGAGAGCGACCGCAAGGGGAAGCCCCACGTAGCCGAGGCCGATCACCGCGACCGCGGTCTTTCGGGAGCGTAGGTTCGAGAGAAACTCAGCAGGATCCAGCAATGTCGTGGATTTTTGGGAAAGGGTCGAGGCCATAGAACGACGCTCGTTCAGCGCCTATCGGGCACCCCGCCCGAAGACGATGACTTTGAAGGTGTCGAGGACGATCTGAAGGTCCAGCCAGAAGCTCATGTTTTTGATGTAGTACAAATCATACCGCAATTTGGCTTCAGATTCCTCAATCGAGGCGGTGTAGCCGTTCCGAACCTGGGCCCAGCCCGTTATGCCCGGCTTTACCGAGTGCCGTTCGCCATAGTAGGGGATGAGCGCCTCGAGCTCCTCGACGAAGACCGGCCGCTCGGGCCGCGGCCCGACGAAGCTCATGTCGCCGCGGAGCACGTTCACGAACTGAGGAAGCTCGTCGATGCGCGTCTTCCGGAGGAACCGGCCGATGAGCGTGATTCGAGGATCTCCGTTGGCGGATGCCCAGACGGCGCCGCCCTTTTCCGCATCCTTCCGCATCGTACGCAGCTTCAAGAGCATGAACTTCTTGCCGTGCTCGCCGACGCGCTCCTGCCGGTAGAAAATAGGAAACCCGCTCTCGAGCGCGATCGCGATCGCTGCGAGAAGAAGAATCGGCAACGAGACCACGAGTCCGATCGAGGCCAGAACAAATTCGACGAAGCGACGCGTCGTGTTGAAAAACCGCGGTTTGCGAAATCCTTGGGAGAAGATGATCGAGCTCGGCCGGAGCTGCCGCACCGGGATCTGCCCGGTCAGGGACTCGAAGAACTCGTCAGCTTGTGCGACCCGAACCCCTCGGAGCTTGCACGTCACGAGGTCCGAAAGCGGAAGTTTCCCGCGCTGGTCTTCGAGCGCAACGACGACCGAGTGCACTTTTCGAAGCTCGGACACCCGAACGAGCTCGTCGAACGTTCCGACGACGGAAGGGTTGAAGAGACTCTTTCCCACTTCCGCCGGGTCCTGGCTCAGGAAGCCGACGACGCGGAAGCCCTCTTTTTTGTGCCCCACGAGCTCCCGAGCGAGGCTTACCGCGGTGCTTCCGGTTCCCAGAATGAGGACGTTCTCGACGAGCGAATCCTGCTGGAGCGCCCAGTAGTAGGTGATCCTCCAAACGAGAAGAGCACCGAGCGCCAGGGGCGGGTGGAGCAGGAAGATGCCCCGACCCAGTTCGAAATCGGGGAACGCGTAGAAAACGAGGGCCATCAGGACGCCGGCCATGACGAAGCTCTGGATGAGGCGAAGCGCAAGGGTGGTGACGCCCCGGGGAGCGTGCCCACCATATAAGTCGTTGTAGTAGAACCCGATGAGGATGGCGACGACCACTACCGCGCCCTTGAGGAATTCACCCTCGTAAGTCGGCGCGAGCGCGCCGAAGCGGAGGGCAACCGCCAGCCAGAACGTGGCCATGATGATCACCGCGTCCACGACGACACAAGTCATCGCGCGGATCGAGGGCGTCGATAGGAAAACTCCGCTCACCGCTATCCTAATGAAAAAATAAGTGCCTAACCTAGTTCCGGGGGGGAACTGGACAAACTTCTACCGCGTTGGCTTCGGCACCGGAGCCAACACACTGAACGCCGCAATCCCCGATTGCAGCGACGACGCCTCTCGCTGGTTGGGCCGCGATAGCGTCGAATCTGACCCTTGGTTGGGAAAGGGACACACTTTAATACCAGCTATGGGGTGCCATGTCAACAAATAATTTCATGAGTGCGAGGGCCGGCGCCCATGCATGGCGTCCGGGGGACCTCTTCGTTGACACAGCCGTCTGCGGAGGCTAATCTGACCTCTCCCAAACACGATCGCGCGGCCGGGCCCATGCGATGGCAGTCGGCGCGGCATAGACAAGATGACCTCACACGCTCCGGGCGGCTCCGTTCCGCCACTATTCATGTTCGGCTTCGAGCGCAGCGGCACGACGCTCTTGTCGATGATGGTCGGCGCTCACCCGGAGATTGCCGTGCCGCTCACGGTAACGGGCCTCTGGTACGTCTATGCGGGACGACTCGGAAGCTACGGCTCGCTCGCCACTCGCGACGACGTCGCGCGCCTCGTCGACGACCTTCTCGCTGAGGAGCGAATCAAGCTCTGGGACGTAACCCTGGCTCGGGACGAAGTCCTTCAGGACCTTCCGGTCGGTAGTTACCCGGCCGTGGTTCGACGCTTTCACGAGCTGTACGCTCGCAGCAAGGGCAAACCCCACTGGGGCAATCTCGACATCGCGACTCTGGACGAAATGGACGAGGCGAACCGCTGGTTTCCATCCGCCCGGTTTCTCCACATCGTCCGCGATGGGAGGGACGTTTCACTCTCTCACGAGACCATGCCCTACGGCGCTTCGAACACACTCGAGTGCGCCGAAAAATGGACGCACCGGCTCGGCGTCAACCTCAAGATGGGCCAAATCCTGGGCCCGGACCGATACAAGGTCATTCGCTACGAGGACCTCGTGGAGAAAAGCGAATCGACCCTCGAGTCCATCTGTTCGTTCTTCGGCACCTGCTACTCGCCCGCGATGCTCGAGTACCCGCGGATGGTCGACGAGAAAGTTCCCGAGGATCGCAGATGGCTCTGGCCGGCACTGGACAAACCTCCCGACCGCAGCAAGGTGTACGGTTGGAAGAAAAAGATGAGCCCGACGAAGCGAATCGTCTTCGAAGGTGCTGGCGCCTCCATGCTCGAACAGCTCGGGTACGAGACCTACGAGAGAATGCCGAAGAGCCTATCCGCCTATGCCTACGAGCTCTGGTGCTTTCTCGGTCGCGGTGGACGCGTTGGTCGCCTGCAAAGGCGCCTGGGGTTGAAGCGGCGCAGCAAGCTGGAGCGCGAATGGAAAGGCCCGTCGCCCCCAACCGACTACCGCGCCGTCCAACAGCAGGCGTTCGGCACATTGGTGCGCGATGGGGCGTATGACGAGGGCTTCGAGCATGCTCCGTCGATGCGAGCCTTCTTCGAGAAATGCTTGGGAGACGTGTTCAAGCGAATCGACGGCGGAAACGGTCTCCGAGTGCTCGATTGCGGGTGCGGTCCGGGCGCCTGGATGGACGTGGTCTACCGAATGGAGAAGCCCCGGGAGAACGTCGAGTACTATGGTTTCGATCTGACACCGGAGATGGTCGAAGTTGCCCGGAAACGCCTCGAGGGTCGCGTTTCCTCCACTCACATTCACCAGGGCGACATCCTGTCGACTGCCTCCTACGACTTCGACGGTGGAAAAGAGGCGTACCAGGTCATGTACGCCTTCGACGTCGTACAACAGCTTCCGAGACGGGCACAGCTCGACGCAGTCCAAACCATGCTGGGACGTCTCGCCCGCGGCGGCTGTGTCGTCATCTTCGACCACGACCGATGGTCGCCGCACGGACTGCGAATGGGATTCAAGAAGCTCGTCACGAAGTACCTGGGGATTTCTCTCGTGCCCCGGTATTACTGCAACGCTCGCTATCCGGCCCTCGCCCGATTCGCGTCGAAGCTCGCGCGTTCCAAGAACTGTGTCACAGAAATCAAGGTTGGACCCGATGGGAAAAAAGAGCGCTAGTCGTCTGGCAAGCGGACGCGACGCCATCGAGGACAGAACCTGCAGGAGTCGTTTAGATTGCTCCCACTGATACGCCGGCTGCGAGATGAATGGTGTCTTCCCTCGGCCGCCAGGGCTGAACGGCGCCGCGATTCCGTCGGACTTCCTGGTCTGGATCCTGGACCGGCTGCCGTGATCGCATCTGGAATCGATTGGCTTGGGCACGCTCAGGATTGTAGCCTCTCCGCCGACGGAGGAGTTGCGCGGGACTACAGTCTAATCAAGGGTTGGGCCACCTCCTATCCGGAAACGACCGGTTACATCGTTACGACCATGCTCGACCACGCGAGGGCTACCGGACACGGAGTGGTCAGAGATCGAGCCCGTCGCATGCTCGATTGGCTGGTCTCCATTCAATTGCCTGGGGGAGGGTTCCAGGGAGGCAGAATCGATTCAAGCCGGTGGTGCCCGTCACCTTCAACACGGGCCAGATTCTCCTCGGTCTAGCCGCAGGACAGGCAGAATTTGGTGATTATGAATCGGCTTTGGTCCGCGCCGCCGACTGGTTGGTTTCGAGCCAGGACGAAGACGGCTGCTGGCGAAAGCACCCAACTCCTTTCGCCGCGAGAGGGGAAAAGGCATACGAGACTCATGTGGCCTGGGGACTGTTCGAGGCCGACCGCGTCGTTCCAGGGCGAGGCTATGGCGATGCTGGTCTCCGTCAGGTTCGCTGGGCCTTGACGAAGCAGCGTCCCAACGGATGGTTCGAGTCGTGCTGCCTCGACGATCCGGAGCGACCGCTGACCCACACGCTCGGGTACGCGCTACGAGGTATCTTGGAGGCCTATCGCTTCAGTGGCGACCCTCGGTTTCTCGAAGCCGCCCGAAAGACCGGAGAGGGTCTTCGCAATGTCCTGAGGCGGGATGGCAGCTTACCAGGTAGGCTGCGAGCAGACTGGTCTCCCGCGGTGGATTGGGTCTGCTTGACTGGAAATGCTCAGTTGGCGCATTGCTGGTTTCTCTTGGACCAATGGACGAAGACAGCCGTCTTCCGGGATGCTGCCGCTCGAGCGAATGCTTTCGTGAGGAGGACCATTCGCGTCGACGGGCCACCGGAGACACGAGGTGCTGTGAAGGGCTCCTTCCCCGTCGATGGAGATTACGGAACATTCCAGTACTTGAACTGGGCGACGAAGTTCGTGGTCGACTCGAATCGTTTGGAGCTTGAAATTTGAAGAGAAGCTCCTCGTCTCTGGGAGGGAAATCCCCACAATCACATGATTCAAGTCGGCCTGTGGCCGTTTCCCTACGATCCTATAAGGGAGATATCCAACAAAATTTGTCACTGCAGGAAATGCCCTCTGCAGAGAGACTTAGCGCCACGGACCAAGCGCGCCCCATAGAAAGGAACTGCATGACACAGATACGTCCGCTCGTCTCGTTCGTTCTGGCTCTGGGCCTGGCTACGTTGGTCTGGAGCGAGGCGAGCGGGAGGAACGCAGCAAGATCAAGGCACCGTCGATCGAACGGGGACGGTATCCCGGACACTATCCCTGCGGGCGGGGCCCTCACCGGCGAGTGGAAGGAGATCCCTGGCTCCTCGATGGACAGCGTTTTCGTGAAGGGAACGGACGATGCTTTCGCGAACGCGCCGAAATCATGGGACGATTCAGAGTGCCTGGAGCGGGGCAACATGCGTTGGAGAAGAACTGTTCATATGGGGAGGGGGGCACACCGACGGCGCCGACAACGCGTTGCTCGCCGTCAACGTCCAAACGGGCAAATGGCGTCGAGTTACCGAACCTTCCCCCATTTGGACCGAGAAGACATGCCCCGGCGGCGTTTGTGCTGCCAAGACCGGGAAGTGCCAACTCGACAACTGCAACACCGGGCCCCGACGGTCGCCCCGTCGCCCGCCACACGTACTCTCTGATCACCTCCGATGGCGGCTGCTCTCTGGTCGGTCGGTGGAGCTATTGGAGGTCGGGAACATCAGGAGAAGGACCGACGACGTGGAAGTTCGACCTATCTCACGGTCAGTGGCAACCGGTTACTGCCGCGAAGCCCGATCGCGAGCGCGCACGGGAGCGTCGTGGCCGTCGCGGGAAAGCTCTACCACATGACCGGCAAGGGATTTGCGGTGTTCGATACGGTCAAGGGAACGTGGAGTCGCCCCGGCAACGCGGCGGGACGTGGCGGGACGACCGGGCTCGGTCTATGTTCCATCGGTCGACCGGTTCTACGCACTCGGCGATGGAAGCGCGCTTCTACGTCAAGCGAGACGAGATGGGGCCAGAAGCGAAGTCGATATCGCGAATCCTCCGGCTATCGTTGCGGCAAAAGGAATTGGGCTGACCTACGACCCGGACCTGGACTTGATCTTGCTCTGGAACGGCGGATCGAGAGTCGTCACGCTGGACCCCACACAAACCAATGGGGTGAGGTGCCAGCCACTGGCGACCCGGGCCCGCCACTCGATACCGGGACCTATGGACGCTTTTCCTATTGTGGCGGCCGGGTGGCCTGGTGAATGGAGTCGGCTCCGACTTGTTCTATCTCGATCTGACCGGAGCACCCGAGCCGTGCGCCGACACCGGATCCTGCCCAACCGGTCCACCGCCACCCGATCCGTCCACCGGCACCATCGTCACCGGGACAGTCACACCGGCGCCCTACTATGCCGAACCCCCGGGGGACAAACTCGTGCTGGAGCAATGCGGGCCCGAGTCCGAATGGCAAATCATGGACGTGACGACGAGCGCGGATGCTGAGAACCTCAAGAGACTCATATCGAAAGATGCCAGGTTGGTTGTTCGGGTCCACTGGAGTCCGAAGCCCTACCCGGTAATACGAGTGAAGAGCGGCCGATGCGTCAAAGTCGTCGGAATCCCGGGTCCCGACGGACAACGACCGCTCGTGGCCGGAGTAAACGGAACCAAGGCGTTCCGAGGTCAGGTTCGTCCCGGGAGGATTGATCGTCGATAACCTCGAGGTGAGCCCCGGGCAAAGTGATGAAGATCGACCCGACTATCAACGTCGGCAGCGGAGACTGCCTGGGAGTTCCGAACGATCGGATGTTTTTCATCGTTCGCAACAGCGACGTAACGCGATGCGGACATCATGCGTTCATCACAGCTCATGCGCACCACTTGTATGTGGAAGTTGGGAGGAGCCATTTCGCGCAGGCCGAATCGCACCTCGCCTATATCGACCACATCGCGATGGCGTACATCTACGACAGCGCTTTCGAGTCGCCGGGTTGGGGACATGCGTTGCGTTGCATCGCGCTCCATTGCCGTATCGAGACGGACCAAAGTCAGCAACGTCCAGCTCGATGGCACCGTCTTACCGGTTGGCGGCAGCAACCCCTTGCAGCCCAAACGCACCTACATCGGGATGCAGCCGCTGGAGGTCTACACCTGCGGCGAGAACGAGGTTCGTGACGTCGCCGCGGTGTTCCTCGCCGACGACAAGTACAACGGCCGTTTCGCCGCGATCGTTCGAGGGCGGGAGGCCTTCAGAACGTGTGACGTCGGTGAAGTCAAAGACGGCCAGTGGACTCGTCTCGAGTGGGGCGACCCAGACTTCTATCAGCGCGAAGCGGTGGAAGACGGTCACACCGCTCGCCACGACGGTGGAGCGAATGCTGGTCACCTGCGTGGGGCCGATGCCATGTCAATGGCTGGGACGTCAAAGGCTCGTACCCGACGATGGACGACGACCAGAAGGCGGAACTGCAAGATTGGCTCAAGACGTACCAGTTTCGCGACGTGGGATGACATGTTGAAGGCGCATCCCCGACGGGAAGCCCGAATGGAGATGGGTCGCGTCGGTGACACTTCCACGGTTTCCAGGATTCGTTTCTGGCGGGCACGATTACGAACAAGGTCCCGCTGCCGGTGGGGGCCGGTTGGTTCCAGCGGACCAGAGTGCAGCTTCAAGGCTGTCGAGATTGATGGCGGAGACCTTCTCGTCCCACCAGGAGCCGAATACGCTATTGTTACGGGATCCCGCCGAGACGGATTCAGCGGGCAATCTCCTGGACAAATGCGCCGAACAGTACGACGGGGCGCACTATCGTCAAGGGTATGTCGAATTTCACTGAAGGAGAGGTGCGGAGAACCCGAGAGGGGAACCGGAGCCGGATTAAACCCGTCCTTGGGCTAAATGTGGGCTCTGTTCGCGCGGGCGTGGTTCAGGACCAGGGGTTGCGGTGCCGGGACCCCGTCCGCGCGTTCTGTTGAGTCTACCTCTTGGTAGTGCCGCTCTACGATCGTCCGTCCGATTACGAGGATCGCGACCAGATGCCAGGGGTAGTCGAAGTACGCCAGGCTCTGAAACGCTCCGCCGGTCGCATAGGCGACGAGGCTGACCTGAACCATTTGCGCGAGAAAACCGAGCCACGCGAGCTCCTCGATGTCGCGGGTCATGCGAACGATCCAGGTTCCAGTGCGCCACGCCATTAGAAACACCGAAAGGAACAAGAACAGCCCGACCCAACCGTGCTCACCGAGAACGCTGAAATAGATGCTGTGTGCCCCGCGTGTGCCTGGGTTTTTGAAGGTGTCGGTGGGTCCGTAACGAGCCCAGGTGTCTGGAGACCAGAAATCGAACCCGCCGCCGAAGGCGCGTCGATTTGCGGTGTTGTACGCCAAATGCCACGCTTCGACCCGATTCATCGCCGAATGATCCTCTTGATACGTTTCGATGGTGTTCATCCGGTCGTGCCACTTCTGCGGCATGAAGAAAATGAAAAAAGGGATGAGGGCGGCGACGACGATTCCGGTCAGTATCTTGCTGCGGCTCTTCAGCCAGAGAACGCCCGCCATAGATAGCCCGGCGAGGAACCCACCTCGCGAGTACGACCCGACGGCAGCGGCCACCATCAGGATCATGGCTGCCAGCAATCCGTGCCGAATCTGCGCCCGGCTCGACTGGGAGCGGAGATAGTAAGCAAGAGGCAGGAGCATATAGAGCGAGCGCCGAGAAGGGCGTTGTTGTCTTCGATGGCCGAATTGGGGGGTCCCCAGACTCGGTTCGGCGCCGCCGGTCACAGTGTGAACAGCCCACCTTTGACGCCATAGAAGCCAATGGAGAGCACGATGATCCAGACGAGCCAGTCAGACCGTCGCCTGTCGCACATCAACATGACGGTGACGACGGTCATGAACTGGACCTTGGAGAACTCGACGAATCGCTGCCCAGGCGAGGTTAGGATAGATGGCGAACACTGTCGTCACGCCCGTCCACAGATAGAAAAAGTAGCCACAGCGCTGTCAGGGCACGTCACGGAGGAGCTGCTCGTTCCCTCCCGGCTGAACAGTCCAGGAGCGTGGCGATCGCAATAACAAGCGCAAAGGGAAAATGAAACACAAACCCCACGTCAAGCGGTGCGGGTTCATGTAGCTGATCCAGCACCACATGACGATGCCCCAGGACGGGCCGAAGAAAATCACCGGGAGCGAGGCCGGCGACGAGAAGAACAACGAGTATGCCACGCACCGACTATCTCCAAGCCAAGGGGAAGCAAAGTGCCTGTCCGGGAGGCTCACCTATCAAGGCCGCGACCTCGTCAGTCTGCAACGAAGGTCGACGGGACTTCAGAGGTTGCTGCCCGTCACAGGCCACGCCATCGCGGTCTCTCCTCCGGGAGGCGTGTCGTAATCAACAGATTTGAGGGTAACACAGGACAAACGAGCGAACCAGTTTGTTCAGTTCCCGTCAAGCGTGCGCCATTGGGGGCGAAGTGCTAACATGGTTTCGAGTTGAAGATGGCAAGGGTCGCGGCGATTCGGAACGTGTATTTTGCTGCTTGTATGTTGCTGTTCCTAAGCCCTTTGCGCAGCAAAAGGCCTCGACAAGAACGACGTCGAGCCGGGAGCGGCGTTTACGGAACAAGAATATCTGACGCTCCCGCGATTTTGCCTCGCCCACAACTTGATCAACAGGAGTCTCTCCAACCCCGTCCTTTCCGACGCGGAGCGCCAACAGTGGTACACGACGATGGGGAAAGACTTCATGCATGTGCATCATTACTGTTGGGCATTGATTCTGGTAGGGCGTGGGAATCAATCCGTATCAGTGAGCAACAGGCTCGCCAACTACAAGGCCGCCATCGCCAATTTTGATTACGTGATTCGAGACGTCAGCAGCACTTTTGCGCTGAAGCCCGAGGTGTTTTTGAGAAAGGGAATGACCCTCCGCCTCATGGGGGAGGATGCTGCCGCCTCGAAAGAATTTGTCAACGCCATCCAGATCAAGCCGGACTATACGCCCGCATATGCCGCCCTAATCGATCTCCAACTCGATCTGGGCAACAAGGGCGGAGGCAGAGAAGGTATTGGAGGCTGGGCTTGCTCAAGCTCCTGATTCCAAGATTCTGGTAAGAAAAAAAGCAGAGATGGAACAGCGGTCCAACTAGGCGCGCCTCTATCGTCGCGTCGTGATCAAGAATCTCTTCTGCTTCCGCCCTGGCGTCGTTCCGTTTGGAGTGACCGAGACTTTCTTGCGTCGCTCGATCTCGTTCACAGACGTTCGCCCGATTCTCTCGGGACCAGCGAGGTTCGGATCCATTGGAGAGAGTGGCGAAATACTTCCGCATTCGCTCGTCTCCTTTATTCTTCGCTGATGCTGCGACTTTGCGAAGGCTAGCGGGATGGGTTCTACGTGAACGTGCGGGAATGCGCGAAAAGAACCCTTATCGCGGTAACTCAGGAGCGCGACCAAGGGATACGGATATATTCGCGACTAGGACCGAGCCTGCGTCCGGGCTTTCCCTGGGGCGACCTAGCGCCGGGGCCCGGCGAGGACAAACTCTATCGCAAGCGACCTCATCGCTTCGCCTTCGCTCCCAGACTAGCTCTCGCTGCTCTCTACGGTGATGATGCTGACGATACTCTGAATGACGTACTGGTCGACTGGATTGCGTTTGCCTCCTCTGGGAAGAATCTCGCATATGACAGCAACCTCGCGGTAAATCCAGCGGGTCTGTCGTTGAGCTGGGCCTGGGCGTTCCTGTCTGCTCGGCCGGACTGCGTACCTCGGCAGCTTTCCCAGGAAGGCCTGGTCTTGAAGGTTCTGCACTCCGACATTTCATTCCTCGCTCGGCGGCTGGGGCGGTCCTACGCGAATAACCATCTCTTGGCTGACGTCTTCGCCGGCTGGTTCGTGGGGCTGATGTGGCCGAGTTCCATCACGGGGCGACTGGACCGGTCGCTTCGAGCCCCTGTGGCTTCGCGAGCTTGCGAGGCAGACGCTCGACGATGGGACGAGCTTCGAGCATTCGACGCATTATCACGAGTATCGTGCGAGATGGCTGTCGCATATCTGCTTTTGAAAAGACGGAATGGCCAAGAGGTGCCGCAATGGGTTCTGGAACGAACGGGACGCATGCTGCGGTTTCAGGCGGACCTTGCGGGCCCCGAGGTCTGTACGCTCGCGATTGGCGACTGCGCGGAGGACCCGCTGTTTCCACTGGACACCGGGGATGGTTGGGGCACGGCGGCTTGGTGTCCGCTCCATCGGGCGATTTTCGGATCAGACCTCCCTGCGTCGGGCAATCCTCCATCGCGGGAACGGGCGCTGTGCTCTTGGGAGAGGAATTGCTGCCCGGCGGCGACGCCGCGGTGCCCTCGGGCATCGCCGCCTATCACCGGGGTGGGTTCTACGTTCTGAACGATTCGACCCAGCGAGCGAGGCTGGTGCTTCGAACGGGGCCGAGTCGAGGCGAGAATGTCGCGGCTGGTCACACGCATGCGGATCTCATGAGCGTCTATGTCTCCGTGGCGCACGACCCTTGATCGTCGACGCGGGTACCTACACCTACAGACGGAAAACGGCCGACCTGGTCATGAGACACGGCAATGGCGTAATTACTTCAGGGGCCCGATGGCTCATAACGCTCTCGCCATAGGCGATCACGACCCGCTGGGCTCGGCGACGGCAGACTTTCGCCCCGCCAAGATTCAGAGCTTCGCCGCAATGGAGAATTCTTCGATGAGCGCCCACCATCTGGGTCCAGGCCGCCATCGACGGTAGCGGCGAATACGCATCGTACCGGAGGGGGATCGTCCACCTGATCGGTAACTACTTCTTGGTCTATGACATTCTCCCCGCGTCCCCGACGGAACGCCCGCACCCTTTCATTCCAATTGGATCCGGAATGTCAGGTGGACCGCGTCAGCGAGCGTCGGTTCACGCCCGCAATCAAGGCTCCGTCCTCTCAATTGCGGCGTCTTCCGGTTTCTCGGGTGCTGACTGTCTATGCGGCAGCCTCGAGCCGCGAGGCGGTTGGGTCTCGCGTCGATACGGCGACCGAACTCCCGCCCCCCAGATTCGTTTCTATGTGGATCGCGATACCGCGGCGACAGCTTTCCTCTTGAGTACCTCGCCGGTTGAACAGAGATTCGGAATCGAAGTGCATGCGAGCGGCAACGGTGGACTCCGGTTCGAAATACGCCTCGGCGAGATCGAGGATATCCTCCTGCTCAATGTCGGTACCTCGGCGGGCCATTTTCACGACGAGGACCTCGTTTTCCGAGGGGACCTGGCCTGCGCACGAACCCGACTGGGAACGCCGGTGGGAGTGACGTGGCTTGCCGGAAGCTTTCTTGACTGGCGGGCAATGGGTATCAAGGTCGACAGTCCCCAAATCGGTTCCCAGCTTGGAAGTCTCATGCGACGATGAATTACCTTCTCTCCGGGCAAGAGACGGAAACGGGCTCGTGCTTCACTGGCGGGAGCACACAATTCGACACTCACCCCATGACACCGGGTCCCCATCCTCGAGCTACGAAGAATGAGAGCTCTTCGCACTGCCGTGGGATAATCGCTCTTCGTGACGTTGTTCGTTCGACCCGTGGACCTGGAATCAGAGCGAGCACGTCTGACCGACTTGCTCCAGCAGAATCTACCGACCTCAACCATGAACGTCGCTTCGAATGGCTCTATTTGAGAAACCCGGCTGGCCGGGGACGAGCGTGGTTCGTCTGTAACGGCGATGAGGACCACGTAGTCGGCGCCGCCTCCGTCTTCCCGAGCTTCATCTGGAGCCGCGGTCAAATCGCCCTATGCATTCAGGTGGGCGACTTCGCGGTCGAGTCGTCCTTTCGAAGTCTGGGTCCTGCTCTCATGCTGCAGCGAGCGACCCTCAAGCCAGTGGACGACGGCGAATTTTCTTTTTGCTACGACTGCCCGCCGCATGACCGAGGAATGGCGACGTTTCACCGGCTCGGCATATTGCCGGCGTGCAGGATGGGGAGGTTCGTTCGCTTGTTGCGCGCAGGGCCCGCATTTCGAGAACGCTTTCCGGCCGGCCCACTCGTTGGCCGCTCCGGCAGCGTTCTTCGCCAATCGTCTTTCTGGATGCCGTTGCCCGGATTCGGTACCGTACGCGAGCAGCTCAGTCGAAACCTTGCACGGGCCCTTCGGAGACGAATTCTCGTCGTTTGACGATCGGCTCGTCGTGTCCTAGACGGAATCGGTGCGCAGTCGGCGGCACGCCGACGATTGAACTGGAGGTTTCGTGCTCATCCCTCCCGGAGTTACCTGGCGGTAGCCGCCCGCAGGACGAGGCATCTGCTGGGCTACGCGATTTACGAATGCAACGGAGAGCACGCGAAGCTCCTCGACCTGTCGGCGGCGAGTGGCGACGTCCAATTGACC
Organism: uncultured Acidobacteriota bacterium; assembly: GCA_963815675.1. Lineage (GTDB taxonomy): Bacteria > Acidobacteriota > Vicinamibacteria > Marinacidobacterales > SMYC01 > CAWFHP01. The sequence continues at coordinate 273,451 of CAWFHP010000020.1, forward strand.
TTGCTCGAAGCCGTGGCCGAAGACGTTCGCAGCCGGGGCGCGTCTACCATCCAGCTCCTTGCCGTCCACTCCCTCTCAGGATGCTCGTCAGTGTGCGAGTGCGCTGGTTATCGGCTCCGCGGTCTTGCCGAACAGGTCGTCGCTTACTCATCGGACAGCATGCCGCCGCTCCTGTCGGGTGCGACATGGAGATTCGGCGCCGCCGATATCATGGCGTGATCTTGTTTCCATTTTTCCGTCTCCGCGCGAGCCCGGGGTGCTCATACTTGAGATGTAATTCTGATCGCGTTTCATGTCGGCGAGTGTCCCCGTGAAGACTCTGCTATGATCGCGTTTCATTACCCTCCGGCAGGCTACAGTAGCGGAATTCAGCGAACGCTGAAGTTCTCCCAGTATCTCGGGGACAACGGCTGGCGGCCGATTGTGTTGACGGTCCACCCCGTGCCTACCGGGTCTCTAGGGAGGATCAGGTGCGTGACATACCTGACGACGTGGTCGTCCACAGGGCGTTCGCTCTGGATAGCTCTCGGCATCTGGCCATCCGCGGATACTATCCGCGCTTCATTTCACTGCCGGATCAGTGGGCTAGCTGGTGGTTAGGGGCAGTTTGCGCAGCTCGAGGCATCATGCGCGAGTATCGCCCGGACATGATTTGGTCCACATACCCGGTCGCGACGGCGCACCTCATCGGCGTACGCTGCAAAAGCTGACCGGGCTTCCCTGGGTGGCGGACTTTCGCGATCCTATGGTCGAGGGTGACTACCCCCGGACGCGCGGCAGAGGCGCGCCGATCGCGCCGTCGAGCGTTGGACAATGCAGCATGCAGCCCGCAGGTATTTGCCACGGAGGGCGCCGTGCGCCTGTATGCCGCTCGGTATCCGGGGATCGAGTCGAGACAAATGGCTCTCATTCCCAATGGTTATGACAACGAGAACTTCCGCGATGCTGAGCTGCTACCTTCTGCCTTCACCGTTAGTACGGGCGCGCGCGCACTCGTTCTCCTGCACAGCGGAGCTCTGTATCCCAGCGAGCGCGACCCGCGATCATTCTTCTCGGCCGTAGCCCGGCTGCGCAAAGCCGGCAAGATCACGCCCGAGACTCTGCAAATACGCCTTCGCGCTCCGGGCTTCGATTCATATCATCACAATCTCCTGAAGGAGTCCCGCATTGAAGATATTGTGACGATTTCAGCCGCACTGCCTTACCGAGAAGCGCTCCGCGAAATGTTGGACGCCGACGGGCTGCTCTTGTTCCAGGCATCGAATTGCAACAATCAGGTGCCCGCGAAGCTGTACGAGTATCTCCGGGCCCGACGACCGATACTCGCGCTAACCGATCCGGAGGAGACACCGCCCGGGCGCTTCGATGCGCGGGTATTCAGTCGATAGAACCGCTCAACAACGAAGGGCGGATCGGGCTTGACGGCATTCATCGAGGAAATTCGAACGGGGACCGCCGGAGGCGCCAGTGAGGAAGAAATCGCCGTCATTCGCGTCGAGCCCGAACGCGGGCTCTCGCGACACTATCGAGGAGGTGCTTGCCGAGCGGGGACGCGTTTGAGTTTGCTGCTGTTGTTGTGGGCGCATGGGTATCGTAAACGTTCTATTCGGGAGGTTTGCCCGAGAGCTCATTCCTGTGCAGGGCGCAGTCTCGAAGTAGTCCCAGTCGGCCCGGTAATACTAGTCGATCGCCTCAGTGCGCTCCTCCGAGAGGAAGGGGCGGCTTGGAAGAAACAAAAGCCGCTTCTGGCAGATCAACGAAGGCGTGAGATTCCAGCGTTGAAGGGATGCCCGGTTCAACTCGTACTTTCCTTCCGGGTTGAGCTCCGATTTCGTCAGGGCGTTCAATCGTCTCAGCAGCTTCGCAGGATAGTAGCCGATGCTTTCATTGTACCGTCGCTGTCGAGATGTCGGTACGGTCGGGGCCCGGCCGCCCAGGTAGCCCTCGAGGTCTCTCAGAAGTCCGTCCATATTTTTCGAGAGTTCCTCGTGAAGGAAGACAAAAGGCCGGTGTCCGAAGTAGCGCTCAATGGCAGCGATCTTGGGTCGAAACAGGAAGTCATCGCGCGTCATGATGCCGCGGTCGGCTGCAATGTCGAAGTATATCTCGAAGTCCACCGCGCCGCCCCGTTGGATGTACTGTCGATAGGAGGAAATGATATATCCCGAGTGCTTCCGAAAGCTGATCAGAATTCGAGCATCCGGAAAGAGCTCGGAGAGCCTCTTTGAGACTGCGTTCGCGAGCATCGTGGTGGGCCCAGTTCTTGCCGGATAACCCCTCGCGCGAGACCGGATAGGTTTGCTCTGGCTCCAGACGAAGCAGGATTTCTAGATGCGGCCAGGGGATGTCGTGTATTCCTTGCCACTTCGGAAACACTGCCTTTTGCAGAAATGTGGTGCCTGTCTTGTGGAGTCCGACGTGGAAGTACAGCATGGGGTAATCTTTCGCGCGCCATCGCCGGCGCCCTCACTCCGTAGTCTACCGAAGTCGTTCCCTTCTGTCTGCATCACGATTCCTATGATGAGCGCCGGCGCTCGATACGGGAAATCCGGAGACTTACAGCGGATTCTACTGGTCGAGGATATACGATTCGAAGCACAATCCGCAGTGCCACAAGGAGGGCTTCTCGGGGGCTTGACGTATTGTGGCGGCGGTCGGTGGCAGGGATCACAGGCCTCCGGCGCTGCCTTGAATTCAGTCCCTCCGCAGCAGGGTTCGGTGGATGCGGGGTATCGATCTGGCTAGTCAACAATGACCGAACATTTGAAATCGATTCGCCGCAGCATCGCATCGGGAGCCGCCTGGATGATCTCGGTTCGCGTCGCGGATCGGCTGATTGCGCTCGTCTCCACAGCCGTGCTGGCACGTCTCCTGACACCCGACGACTTCGGAGTCATGGCGCTGGCGATGTCGATGATTGCCGTACTCGACCTGATGGGCGAGATGAGCTTCGAGCTGGCACTGATACGAGACCAAGAGGCGACCCGAGAGCATTATGACACCGCTTGGACCGCCAGGGTGATCAAGGCTGTGCTCATGATGGCCATACTCGACGGCGCCGCGGGGCCCGCGGCCGTATTCTTTGGCGATGAGCGTTTGAAGCCGGTGATCTACGTGCTGTCGTTCACCTTGCTGTTCGCCGCGGCACAGAGCATTTATGTCACCGACATGCGAAAGGAGCTCGAGTTCAAGCTCGAGTTCATTTTCCGAATTTCGTCTCGACTCGTGGGTTTCGTGTTGACTATCGTCCTCGCGTGGTACCGGCGCGACCATTGGGCACTGGTCTATGGGGCCTTCGCCACCGAGGCGCTCCGCGTGGTGATTAGCTACATCATGAAGCCCTACTGGCCCCGTTTAACGCTGGGACAGTTTCGGGAAATCTTCGAGTTCTCGAAGTGGCTTCTGGCGGGGAAGTATTCATGGCGTTCATGAGGCGGGCGCCGTCTCTGGTAATCGGCCGCGTGGCGGACTCCAGCACACTGGGTATCTACTCCATCTCTACACAGATTTGCGCGATGGCGTCCACTGAGCTCATTGCTCCCATAAAGCGCGCGCTTTTTCCCGGTTATTCCAAGCTGGTGTCCGACTTCGACTCGCTCCGCAAGGTCTACCTGGAGAATTTCTCGATGATTGTGATGCTCGCGATGCCAGTCGCCGCGGGCATCGGCCTCACTGCGGAATTCCTTGTGCCGGTTTTCCTTGGTCCCAAATGGCTAGGGGCCATCCCCGTCATTCAGATCCTTGCGGTCAGCGAGGCGCTTAAGACGATCAATACGAACAGCAACCCTCTTTACTACTCCACCAATCGCCCGATCTTCTACTTTGTTTTGACGATGTTGAACGCGGTGGTGCTGCTTCCTGCGCTTTGGTTCGGCGTTCGTCAAGGCGGAGCGGTGGGCGCGGCGGCCGCCGTTGCAGTGGCAGCGGTAGTGGTGACCGTCGCCGATTCGGTCGCGGTGGTCCACGTGCTGAAGGTTCCCTGGTCGCGGTTCGCAGTCGTAACATGGCGGACGCTGACATCCGTTGGCGCCATGTCGCTGGGTGTCGTTCTGCTCAAGACGGGGATCAGCCGATACACTCTAGTATCTTCCGATTTCGGAAGGCTGGTCGTATGTTCCTTCGCAGGTGCAGGAGCCTACGTCGCTGCCCACGTCCTCCTGTGGCGCCTGAGCGGGAGCCCCGAAAGCGCGGAGCGCATGCTCATCCGTTTCGCGCGCAAATCTGTCGACCGTTTAGGCGTTGGCGGTCGAGTACTGTCCCGCGCGGAGTGAACGTAGCGAAAACGACCCATCAGGAGCGAATCATGCTCGTCATTTGTAACGGTGCGATCAAGAGCGGATCGACCTGGCTTTACAACATTCTCGCTGCGCTTCGAGATTTTTCTTCGCCCGACGACAAGTACCTGACGTTGAAAAACCCACCGCATCCGTGTATTCGGCCCGACCGGTTGCGAGATTTTCTAGAGACAGAGGACTATGTCACCAAGGACTTTCTGTCGAAGAATCATCTCGACAAGCCCGAGCACAGGGATCTTTTGGACCGCCCCGACGTCTATGTGTTCGACATCGAACGAGACGCCAGGGATGTAGCGGTTTCTCACTACTATCACGAGCGATTTCGGAACGGCTACGACGGCACGTTCGAAGAGTTCTACTGGAGTGTCGGCCGCAAAACCATCGCCAGCCTGAGCCGATATCACGCTCTGTGGAGAGGCGAAAATCCCCGATTCTATGTTTCGTCCTACGATCGCCTTCACAATGATTTCCATTCGGAATTGGACCGCATCGCCGCCGTTGTGGGAGTCGCGTTGACAAGCGACGAGAGAGCCGTCATTCAGGAGAGAAAACATCGCTGGGCAATCTCCGCAAAGAGTACGAGAAGGACCGCGGTTCGAGGGCAACAAGTTTTTCCGCAAAGGAGAGGTCGGTGACTGGAAGAATCACTTCGACGATCGTATGTTGCGCGATGCGAGCGAATCGAACGACGCGGTCTACGGTGGTTGGACCTGCACTCGATTCGACGTCGCTCCATCTGCTGCGCACCCGGCGATAAGGGCCCGTTGGTCAATCCAAGGAGTAATCGGGAGTGGCCGTGCGAGATCCCAGTGTGACGAAATCGTTCTTAACGATGTGAATTAGAACATCGCGCGGATCTTCCGGCCTCCATCCAATGAATTTCGTCTGGAAGCATCGCACTCAATCGAACGGCACGATACGTTTCGACCAGCCGTTCTTCGAGGAGCAAGTCCTTCTGCCGCCCCTCCGGCGGAGGACTAAACACGATCCGACCCTCGGGAGCCAAATAGTCCAGCCATATTCTTCACCGCGACTTCTTGTAACTCGGGCGTTAGATGATTAAGGAGCGCAAACGCAAAAATCCAATCGAACTGAACATGCCAATGGTCAGTTCGAACCGGTGCTCTGTAAGAGGTGCGGCTTCTTCTCTTCCAAGCGATGTAAAGGAACTCGTAGTTGGCACCGGCTTCCAGACTCCTAATATGAGACTTCGATCCGGTAGTAGTCTCCGACATCGAGATAGCCGATGATCCAGATCGCTGTTCGGAGCGACCCACAACCCACATCCAGAAAGCGGTGATCCGGACGAAGCCCCCTCGATAGCAGGTAATCGACGTGGTCGCGGCCCAGACACAAGGCGACCGTAATCTCTATGGTGACTCGTCGTCCAAAATCGCTGCTTCTCGTAGGCATCAACATCGGCGTTTGATTCGTCGTACTTCCAGGCCGAACCGCGCAGAATCCGATTTGTGCGGCTCGCAAATCGCCTGCAGCGGATGAGTGATCTTCTTCTCGCCTGCGGAGCTTGCCGCATGCCGCATGGACATCTCGTGCCAGTCTTATGATTGAAGCTCTGATGTCACCGGGGCGCTTGTACTCGATGGCCACCGCCCGTTTCACTTCATAGATGACTCCTGCCATAGGTGACTGCGTCGAATCTCTTGGGTCTCAATACGGGCGGGATCGAGAATAGGAGGAATCAGGCGCTCCGTGAAGACGTGGCTAACCGTAGCGCTGCCTCAGGTCAAGCTCCTAGTTTGGTCCTTTCCCCAAGTCGACTCATGCCGGGAGCCCTCCTGTCTCACGGAGATATTCTTGCCGGTGCTGAGATGAGCCACCCAAGAGTGGCCTCTCGTCGACTACGTCAACGTCGACGGGAGCGCTCGAGTGCCCTGGAGGGGGTGAGGTGTCACTGCGTCGCGGATATCGCTTACAACTGGAGACACGAATCTCTCGATTCGGATGCATCATAGGGAAGCCAGAATTTTGCCAGATGCGCGACGTGCCGAAGCCACTTCAAGTAGACCAGAGGTTCGTGAAGAAATAGGATCGATACCCCATTTCTCATACCTCTGCATAAGAAACCGTTCTCCAACGCTCGTGCTGAAGCCCCGACGCGCCAGCCTGGGTATCGAGGGCTCCACCAACTCCTTCGTGACACGAGACGGTCGAAGCTCTCCACGAAGTTGATGACATCGATGATCGCGAGCGCGCTCTCGGAGCCATTCTCCCAGTCAATAAGGCCGCTAATCTCGTTTCGGTCGTCCACGAAAATGTTGCTGATTCCGAAGTCGCCGTGAGTGATACCCAGAGGCAGAGGAACGCCACCTAGTTGGCGTCGAAAATAGTCGCCCAGTCGGGCGACGGTATCGGGGCTTTGGTCTAGACGCTCCAGCGCGGATAGGAGCGAGTCGAGTTCCCGGTGAAACCGTTTTCGTCGAGAGTCTTCCTGGACTCGCATCGATCGAGGGATTGAGAGGTCGACCAGGGCATTCCACGCTTTTCGAAGCAGTCTCTGCGCCGAGCTCGAGTAGGGCACTGGAGAGTGGTCGCCCAGCTACTCTGGTTTCCGCGAAATATTTGAGGGGGCCGACCGAGCCCCGCAATAGCAGGCGAGGGAGCATTGAGCAAAGGGACTGTTCCTTCTCGAGAACGCGGAGCATATGCGCGTTTCGTTCATCGGACTCGACAGCGGATGGAGACGGAGGGGCAACCGGACGATAGAGGCTGGTCGGTCCGAGCTCGACGGTCAGGATGACCTTGTCTTTCCGGCCTGCATCGAAACTGGTGAGCGTCAAGGGCACGCCGGCTTTTCCCGCCGGCGCGCCTCCACGACGGTCTGGAACCCGGGCAAGGCTGCTATGGGAGCGAGGCCTCCAATTCCAGTGAGGATTCCGAATCGCGGTGCGAGCCATCGGTGAGACTTGGCCCACTCTCGGACGGTGTTTGGACGCGGGGACTTCCAGAAGCGGGGTGCCTTGGTTAGCGGCACGACGGGTCCCGTAGAGGAGGCCGTTCCGGACAGCGCGTACATCTCCGGCGCGGCGTATCCTGATTGCTTGAGAATGCGACGGCAGTCGAGGTACGTAAACGCGGATGCCGAGAGTCGACTGTCGGTTCGGGCAGCCGGCTCCTTGGAGAGGAGGGCCCGCAGGGCTGGACCAACCCGTATGGCTCAGACGATTCTCCGCGATCCAAAAGAGCTGGCCGTCTTCTTTGAGAAGTCGCCTCAGCGCGACGAGTTGACGGACGCGAGCGCGCGATGGAGACTCGGACCCTGCTCTGGTCCGAACCTCGGTCGTGCCGAGCAGCACGCAGTCAA